>NZ_CP120150.1:0-2573546 GCF_034042775.1 Staphylococcus pseudintermedius
ATGTCAGAACAAGAAATTTGGGATAACGTTCTCAGCTTATGTAAAGAAAATGTCACTACTGTTTCATATGACACTTGGCTCAAAGACACAACACTCTATGCTCTATCTCGTGATGAAGCTATCGTTATTGCAGCACAGCCTTTTATTGCGAATTGGCTTACTACTAACTATACAAAGCTGATTAAGCAATATTTAGAAGCTGTCACGCAACAAACCATTAACACCATTAAGTTCATTACTGAAGAGGATCTACAAGAACTTAATGTCGCTTCGTCATCTCATCAATCAGGTCATTCGACACCTGTTGAACCCGTTGTGTCTGGTGAGCAGTTCAATACAAACAACACTTTTGAAACGTTTGTAATTGGACCTGGTAACCGCTTCCCGCACGCTGCAAGTCTTGCTGTTGCGGAATCACCTGCCAATGCCTACAATCCACTCTTTATCTATGGGGGCGTAGGTTTAGGAAAAACGCATCTTATGCACGCAATTGGACATTACGTGTTAGAAAATAATCCAGATGCGAAAGTGCTTTACACGTCAAGTGAAAAGTTTACGAACGAATTCATTCAATCGATTCGAAACAATGATACTGAGTCATTCCGTGAAAAATATCGTAACATCGATATTCTATTGATTGATGATATTCAGTTCATCCAAAAGAAAGAACAGACGCAAGAAGAGTTTTTCCACACTTTCAACGATTTACATCAAAACAAGAAGCAAATCGTCATCTCTAGTGATCGCCCGCCAAAAGAAATTTCAACTTTAGAAGAACGTCTTAAATCACGCTTCCAATGGGGACTTATCGTGGACATTACACCACCTGATTTCGAAACACGTATGGCGATCTTACAGAAAAAAACTGAAGAAGAAAATCTCGATATTCCGATTGAGTCTTTAACTTACATTGCCAATCAGATTCAGACGAATATTCGTGAACTTGAAGGTGCTTTGACACGTGTCTTAGCCTATTCAAAACTTCAAGGAAAACCCATCACAACAGAACTCACTGCCGATGCATTAAAAGATATTATTCAAGTGACTAAAACTAAAAAAATCACGATTCAAGATATCCAAAAGGTTGTCGGCGAATATTATGGCGTGCGTATTGAAGACTTTGTAGCTAAGAAAAGAACGAAATCTATCGCATATCCGCGACAAATCGCAATGTATTTATCACGTGAGCTAACAGATTTTTCATTACCTAAAATTGGAGAAGAATTTGGTGGTCGTGACCATACAACAGTCATCCATGCACATGATAAAATTAAAAAAGATATCGAAAATGACCCAACTTTACGTCAAGAAATCGAAAGTTTGGAAAAAGATATCCGAAGTTAATTTGTGGATAACGTGGAAAAGTTGTACACATGATACACAGGTTATCCACATGTGAATAACCTTTATTTTCGCGACTTTTTTAAAGTTATCCACTAATCCACAGCACCTATGACTATGATTACTAATTTATTAATAACTATAACTATATAAACGACTGAAAGGAGTTTATAGATGATGGAGTTTTCTATTCAAAGAGATTATTTTATCACTCAATTAAATGACACATTAAAAGCTATTTCACCAAGAGCAACTTTACCCATTTTAACGGGGATTAAAATAGATGCGACGAATGAAGGTATTGTTTTAACAGGATCTGATTCTGAAATCTCAATCGAAATCACAATTCCTAACCAAGTCGATGGTCAAGAAATTATTAACGTGGTTGAACCAGGTTCAGTCGTGTTACCAGGCCGCTTCTTTGTGGACATTATTAAAAAGCTACCAGGTAAAGAAGTTAAACTTTCAACAAACGAACAATTTCAAACATTAATTACTTCAGCACATTCTGAATTCAACTTAAGTGGACTTGATCCAGATCAGTACCCACTTTTACCACAAGTTTCAAGTGATGATGCACTACAATTACCAGTAAAAGTGCTGAAAAACATCATTGCACAAACGAATTTCGCAGTGTCCACCTCAGAAACACGCCCAGTATTGACAGGTGTGAACTGGCTTATACAACAAAATGAATTATTATGCACTGCGACCGATTCACACCGCTTGGCTGTAAGAAAGTTGAAGCTTGAAGAAGAGATTGAAGATAAAAATGTCATCATTCCTGGTAAAGCATTAGCAGAGTTAAACAAAATTATGACTGACAGTGAAGATCATATTGATATTTTCTTCGCATCGAACCAAGTATTATTTAGAGTAGGCAATGTCAACTTTATTTCACGTTTATTAGAGGGACATTATCCAGATACATCTCGTTTATTCCCTGAAAACTACGAAATTAAGTTAGGGCTCAATAACTCTGATTTTTATCATGCGATTGATCGTGCGTCGTTACTTGCGCGTGAAGGTGGCAATAATGTCATCAAATTAAGCACAGGTGATACGCAAATCGAATTGTCTTCTACATCACCAGAAATTGGTACGGTTAAAGAAGAAGTGACTGCCAATGATGTTGAAGGCGGCAACTTAAAGATTTCTTTCAACTCGAAATATATGATGGATGCACTGAAGGCTATCGATAACGAAGAAGTTGAAGTAGAATTTTTCGGTACGATGAAACCATTTATTTTAAAACCGAAAGATGACGACACTGTGACACAACTTATTTTACCAATCCGTACGTACTAAACCGGCGCACCTATAAAAAGCAGTTGGCTACCAGACCAACTGCTTTTTTAATGCTTAGCTAAAACATTAAGATTTTCCTAATAGTTTGCACAAAATATGTGAAACTTCTCAGAGACAAAGTTAAAAGCAATATCCACCAGCATTTCAGCGGTGTCACCATTTCAATGTGTTGCAAAAAAATGACAAAATTTTAAAGTCATTTCCTGAACTTACACGTGTAATTATTCAAAGTGATTTAACTTTAGTATAATTAATATAACGAATGAATGGAGGAATGGACCTATGTTAAAGAAAAATAAATGGTTGATTATATTCATTGTTGTCATACTCGTTGCAGGTATCTTTTTTAGCTTAGCCACTTTCAAAACATCGAAGAAAGGAAATAGCGGATCAGATGAAACACTTGCAGCAGAGACACAAAAGCAACCGACACAAGGTAAAAAAGATTCTAAAGTATTACTCGTAGAATTTGGAGACTTTAAATGCCCGTATTGCGGAGATTTTGAACGTAATATCAAACCTAAATTAGAAAAAGAATATATCGACAATAACAAAGTTGAATTTCGTTATGTCAACGTATTAATCCATGGGGAGGAATCTGAACTCGGCGCTAAAGCAGCACTCGCGGTGAATCAATATGCCCCTGACAAATATTGGCAATTTCATCATGCACTTTTTGAACAACAACCTAACAATAAAGATGATGTTGGGAGTCAACATTGGTTAACAGACGATTTAATTCAACAGCAATTACAAAAATTAGATTTGAGTGAGCAAGAACGTAAACAAATTACGGTAGCTTATCGTGACGAAAAAGGAGCGATAGCTAAGCGCGCGCAAGAAGATCATGCATTAGCGAAAAAAGAGGAAGTCCCATACGTACCCGCACTCTATGTGAACGGTAAACAGGTTGAAGACGAGACAGATTTCGACGCGATTAAAAACGAAATCGACAAAGCGCTTGAACAATAAAATAGCTGTACATCCGTTGAAACAGATTCACATGTTCCACATGAAACTTTTACGTGAAAATTCCTTTCTAGAGCATGAAATTTTCGTAATAAAAATGTATAATATATAAGTGAATAAATATGAATGGAGTGATGAATTTGGCTGAGGAAGTAATCGTTGATGGCGCACTAACTTTAGGACAATTTTTAAACTATGAAGGCATTATTGAATCTGGGGGCCAAGCGAAATGGTTCTTAAGCGAATATGAGGTCTTCTTAAATGGCGAATTGGAAACGCGTCGTGGCAAAAAACTGCAAGATGGCGATCAATTAGACATTCCTGAAGTAGGTTCATACATCATCAAATTCGGTGAGCAATGAAACTCAAAACACTCCAACTAGAAAATTATCGCAATTATGAACAGATAAGCCTCGATTGTCATCCCGAGGTCAATATCTTAATCGGAGAAAACGCACAAGGGAAAACCAATTTATTAGAATCGATTTATACTTTGGCACTCGCTAAAAGCCACCGTACGACGAATGACAGAGAATTGATTCGCTTTAATGCTGAGTATGCTAAAATAGAAGGTGAGCTTAATTTTCGTCATGGCACGATGCCGCTCACGATGTTTATTACGAAAAAAGGTAAAAAAGTTAAGGTGAATCATTTAGAACAGAGTCGTTTGACCCAGTATATTGGCCATTTGAATGTCGTCCTCTTTGCCCCGGAAGATTTAAGTATCGTCAAAGGTGCACCACAAGTGAGACGGCGTTTTATTGATATGGAGCTCGGTCAAATTTCGCGCTTGTATTTGAATGATTTATCTCAATATCAACGCATTTTAAAACAACGTAATCATTATTTGAAGCAACTGCAGCTCAAAAAGACACAAGATACGACGATGCTTGAAGTATTGAATCATCAATTTGTAGAATATGCGGTTAAAGTGACTCAGCGTAGGCAGCAATTCATTAAAGAGTTAGAATTGCTTGCCGCGCCGATTCATTCTGGGATTACGAATGAACGTGAAACTTTGACACTGCAATATTTACCAAGCATCAAAATAGAAGACGTCTCGCAGTCTGAGGACGTCTTAATTCAACAAGTGCTAGAAGATGTGCAACACCATATGGAACGTGAAATTGAGCGAGGTGTGAGTTTGTATGGACCGCACCGTGACGATTTAGCATTTCAAGTGAATGGCATGGATGCACAAACTTACGGCTCTCAAGGTCAACAACGCACAACAGCACTTTCGATAAAATTAGCAGAAATAGAATTAATGAATCAGGAAGTGGGGGAATACCCCATTTTATTACTTGATGACGTCTTAAGTGAGTTGGATGATGCACGTCAAACACATCTTTTGAGCACCATTCAACATAAAGTACAAACTTTTGTCACGACCACGTCAGTAGATGGTATTGATCATGAAATTATGAAGGATGCAAAGGTATATCGGATTACACAAGGAAATATAAAGCAATAGGCAGAAAGTGAAGGTGGAAGTTTTGGCTGATGTGAACAACTCAGAAAACTATGGCGCAAGTCAGATTCAAGTATTGGAAGGTCTTGAAGCGGTACGTAAGCGACCAGGTATGTATATTGGTTCAACTTCAGAACGCGGTCTGCATCATCTCGTTTGGGAAATTGTCGATAACAGTATTGACGAAGCACTTGCAGGATATGCTGATAACATAGAAGTAGTCATTGAGAAGGATAATTGGATTAAAGTTACGGATAATGGACGTGGGATTCCTGTTGATATTCAAGAAAAAATGGGACGTCCTGCAGTTGAAGTTATTTTAACAGTATTACACGCGGGTGGTAAGTTCGGCGGCGGTGGATACAAAGTTTCAGGTGGTTTACATGGTGTGGGCTCATCAGTAGTAAACGCCTTAAGTGACACATTAGAGGTTTATGTGCACAGAGATGGTCGTATTCATCATCAAGCGTACCATAAAGGTGTCCCTGCTTTTGATTTAAAACAAGTAGGCGATACAGATCAAACAGGAACAGTCATCCGTTTCAAAGCGGACGGTACGATTTTCCAAGAGACAACAGTTTATAACTATGAAACATTACAAAAACGTATTCGTGAATTGGCATTTTTAAATAAAGGCATCCGTATTACGCTCACAGACGAACGTGACGAAGAAAATGTGCGTGAGGATAGTTATCACTATGAAGGTGGAATTAAGTCGTATGTGGAGCTTATAAATGAAAATAAAGAGCCTTTACATGATGAGCCGGTTTATGTTCATCAAACACGTGACGATATTGAAGTGGAAATCGCACTACAATACAACAGTGGTTTTGCAACAAATCTACTGACATATGCGAATAACATTCACACGTATGAAGGTGGGACGCACGAAGACGGCTTTAAACGTGCATTGACAAGAGTGTTGAACAATTATGGTACACAAAGCAAGTTGATTAAAGAAGATAAGGATCGTTTATCAGGTGAAGATACACGCGAAGGCTTAACAGCAGTCGTGTCGATTAAACATGGTGATCCACAATTCGAAGGTCAAACGAAAACAAAATTAGGTAACTCTGAAGTTCGTCAAATTGTTGACCGTGTCTTCTCAGAGCTTTTTGAGCGCTTTTTATATGAACATCCACAGGTGGCACGCATCATTGTAGAAAAAGGGATTATGGCATCACGCGCACGTATTGCTGCTAAAAAAGCACGTGAAGTCACGCGCCGTAAATCTGCTTTGGACATTTCAAGTTTGCCAGGTAAATTAGCTGACTGTTCGAGTAAAGATCCGTCTGAAAGTGAGATTTTCTTAGTAGAGGGTGACTCTGCCGGGGGGTCTACAAAATCAGGTCGTGACTCACGTACACAAGCGATTTTACCGTTGCGTGGTAAAATTTTAAACGTTGAAAAAGCACGCTTAGATAAAATTTTAAACAACAATGAAATTCGTCAAATGGTAACGGCATTTGGTACTGGCATTGGCGGCGAATTCGATATTTCGAAAGCACGCTACCATAAGATTGTCATTATGACCGATGCGGATGTCGATGGTGCGCATATTCGTACGTTGTTACTCACGTTCTTCTATCGCTTTATGCGTCCGTTGATTGAAGCGGGTTACGTGTATATTGCACAACCACCGTTGTATAAACTGACGCAAGGTAAGCAAAAGTATTATGTGTTTAATGACCGTGAGCTCGATAAATTAAAAGAAAAACTGAATCCTACGCCAAAATGGTCTATTGCACGCTATAAAGGTTTAGGTGAGATGAATGCGGATCAGTTATGGGAGACAACAATGAATCCAGAAAACCGTGCGATGTTGCAAGTGACGTTGGATGATGCGATTGAAGCAGACCAAACTTTTGAAATGTTGATGGGCGATGTCGTTGAAAATCGTCGTCAGTTCATTGAAGATAATGCCGTATACGCGAACCTGGATTTCTAGAATGAGAATTGGAAAATGAGAAGGAGGATATCTTGATGGCTGAAACATCTGAATCAAGAATTAATGAACGTAATATCAGCAAAGAGATGCGCGAATCGTTTTTAGACTACGCGATGAGTGTTATCGTATCTCGTGCTTTGCCAGACGTAAGAGATGGTCTAAAACCTGTACATCGTCGTATTTTGTATGGCCTCAATGAACAAGGGATGACCCCTGACAAGCCGTATAAAAAATCTGCCCGTATCGTAGGGGATGTCATGGGGAAATACCATCCACATGGTGACTCGTCAATTTATGAAGCAATGGTACGTATGGCACAAGATTTCAGCTATCGTTATCCACTTGTAGATGGTCAAGGTAACTTCGGTTCGATGGATGGTGATGGTGCCGCGGCAATGCGTTATACAGAAGCACGTATGACAAAGCTTGCACTAGAATTATTACGCGACATCAATAAAGACACGATTGATTTTATCGACAACTATGACGGTAATGAGCGTGAACCGAGCGTCTTGCCATCGCGTTTCCCTAATTTGCTCGTCAATGGTGCCTCAGGTATCGCGGTTGGGATGGCGACCAATATCCCACCACACAACATGCGTGAAGTGATCGATGGCGTACTGAGTCTAAGTCATAATCCAGACATTACGATTAGTGAATTGATGGAAGACATTCAAGGCCCAGACTTCCCAACTGCCGGATTAATTCTTGGTAAAAGTGGGATTCGACGCGCATACGAAACAGGTCGCGGTTCTGTCATTATGAGAGCTAAAGCTGAAATTGAATCTCGTGGTGGCGGTCGTGATCGTATTGTCGTGACAGAAATTCCATTTCAAGTCAATAAAGCACGTATGATTGAAAAAATTGCGGAATTAGTCCGTGATAAAAAAATCGATGGCATTACGGATTTACGTGATGAAACGAGTTTACGTACAGGTGTGCGTGTCGTGATTGATGTGCGTAAAGATGCGAATGCGAGCGTCATTTTAAATAATTTATATAAACAAACACCACTTCAAACATCATTTGGGGTGAACATGATTGCTTTAGTCAATGGACGCCCTCAATTGATTAACCTGAAGCAAGCCCTTTATCATTACTTAGAGCATCAAAAAGAAGTTGTACGTCGTCGTACGGAATACAATTTGCGTAAAGCGAAAGACCGTGCCCACATTCTTGAAGGTCTAAGAATTGCCCTGGATCACATTGATGAAATCATTACAATCATTCGTGAATCAGAGACAGATAAAGTAGCAATGGAAAGTTTACAGTCACGCTTTGCTCTGTCAGAACGCCAAGCACAAGCGATTTTAGACATGCGTTTAAGACGTCTGACAGGCTTAGAACGCGACAAAATTGAACAAGAATATAATGATTTAATTGCGTATATTGCTGAATTAGAAGCGATTTTAGCGGATGAAGAAAAGCTATTAGAACTTGTCCGTGAAGAATTGACTGAGATTAAAGAGAAGTTTGGCGACGATCGTCGTACTGAAATTCAACTCGGTGGTATTGATCAATTAGAAGATGAAGATTTAATCCCAGAAGAGCAAATCGTTATCACATTGAGTCATAACAACTACATTAAACGTTTACCTGCTTCAACATACCGTGCGCAAAATCGTGGCGGTCGAGGCGTACAAGGCATGAATACACTTGATGACGATTTCGTAAGTCAGTTAGTGACGACAAGCACGCATGATCATGTGTTGTTCTTTACAAACAAAGGACGTGTCTACAAACTGAAAGGTTATGAAGTGCCGGAACTCTCCCGTCAGTCTAAAGGGATTCCAATTGTTAATGTGATTGAACTCGATCAAGATGAAGTGATTAGTACGATGATTGCGGTGAAAGACCTAGACTCTGAAGAAGACTTCCTCGTATTCGTAACGAAAAAAGGTTTAATTAAACGTTCAGCATTAAGCAACTTCAACCGGATTAATCGTAACGGTAAAATTGCTATCAAATTCCGTGATGATGATGAACTGATTGCCGTGCGTCTAACAGATGGCGAGAAACATATTCTTATCGGTACAGCCCAAGCGTCACTCATTCGTTTTAAAGAAACAGACGTACGTGCGATGAGCCGTATTGCTGCAGGGGTGAAAGGGATCCGTTTAAGAGACGGTGATGAAGTCATTGGTTTAGACGTTGCAGACGATGACAATCAAGATGAAATTCTAGTCGTGACAGAAAAAGGTTACGGTAAACGTACATCGATAGAAGACTACCGTCTATCTAACCGTGGCGGTATGGGTGTGAAAACAGCGAAACTGACAGAACGAAATGGTCGACTCGTATGTATTACAACTGTAGAAGGCGACGAGGATTTAATGGTTGTGACAAACCAGGGTGTGATCATTCGTATGGAAGTCTCTAATATTTCTGTCAACGGTCGTATGGCGCAAGGTGTGCGTCTCATTCGATTAGATGAAGAACAATATGTGTCGACAGTGGCAAAAGTGAAGAAAGAGCCAGAAGACATCGAAGCGGATGAACATACAACCGCATCAGAGGCAAGTGATGATGTAGAAGTTGTTGTCGATGATGTGACTCCTGGCGATACGATTCACACGGAAGCCCCAGAACCAGAAGTATCATCAGAACGTGAAACATTGAGAGAAGACTTTATGGATCGCGTGAATGAAGATATTGAAAATGAAGATGAATAACTTATAAATTGAAAAGGCGATGGTCTCATGTCATTTAGAGATCATCGTCTTTTTCTTTAGTTACCTTGTTACCGTTAGATTGCTGAATCATGCGGCGCGTTCCCAAGGGTAGCATTTTAACTAGCCATCGCTTTGTTTGAATTGTACATGTGTAGTAGAAGCATGAATAACCAATCGATTTCCTTATTAAAACAAATAGACTCGGATCACATTGAAGTTTCCGAGTCTTTCTTCCTACGATTTGTAAAATATTATTTTTCTTCTAATTGCTTCATCGCATAAGGAATTTCATCAATAATTTTTGATGGGGGTACGACATACATATCCTTTGACAACTTATCGCCAATATAACTGTGCGTATAAGTTGCACTTGTAATTGCATCAATCACGTTGTCAAATTGTCCTACAAAGCTTGTAATCATGCCGGCAAGTGTATCACCCATGCCGCCTGTTGCCATCGCTGGGCTACCGACTTCAAGCTTGTATGCGTCATTTTCAAAGTATATTTCTGTACCGTGTTTTTTGAGCACGACCGTACCACCTAATCGATCAACTGCTGCACGGTTTGTTTCATATGTTTGTTCCTCAATCGGAATGCCGCTCAAACGCTCCCACTCTTTTTGATGTGGTGTGTAAATGACATTGCAAGCTGGAATTTCAGGTTTAAGCTTGCTTACGATTGAAATCGCATCACCATCCACAATTAAAGTGTGGTGGGGTTGAATATTTTGCAGTAAAAATGTCATTGCATTGTTACCTTTAAAATCTAACCCTAAACCTGGTCCGATTAAAATACAATCAGAAGCTTCAATCATTTTCGTTAGTTTTTTCGTATCGTTGATGTCAATGACCATTGCTTCAGGACAACGAGAATGTAATGCGACATGATTTGTTGGATGCGTTGCGACTGTAATTAAGCCACTTCCGCTGTATACACAAGCGCGTGCTGCTAACATGATTGCGCCACCTAAATTGGCATTGCCCCCAATTAACAGAATACGTCCATAGTCACCTTTATGTGTGTCATCCTTACGTTTAGGAATGTGAACAGCTGACAATGTTTTCACGTTTGAGACCTCCTATCTGGAATTTCCATTATTACAACAAGATATATTATACCTGGTTTGCTCGTTCGTCAATAGGCATTCTAAGGTTTCAATGTGACCCTTTGTGATAGCGCTACGCAAACGTGAGCGACTATGCATGTTCCCCTATTTTGTAGCCCTTTTATTTTTTTGAAAAAGTAACTTAAATTTCGATATTTGTTTAAGTGAGTTCATTTAGTACGTTAAAAGGTTAATTTGATACCATATTACGAGTTTGGCTGAAAGTATTGTGAAAACGATATCCTAAAACTATACTTGAAAGAAATAGACATTTTGTGTGTCACGTGATGAAGGAGATGGGAGGATTACAATGACATTACGTTTAACAGGCGAGCAGCTGACGATTGAGGCTATACGACAGTTTTTAGCATATGAGGATAAAGTAAAAGTGACTGAGGAAGCACAGGTGCGCGTGGAAAGAAGTCGTGCGATTGTGGAACGGATTATTGCCAATAAAGAGACCGTGTATGGGATTACAACAGGATTTGGTTTGTTTAGCGATGTACTGATTGATCAACAGAAGTATAATCAATTACAAGTCAATTTAATACGTTCACATGCGTGTGGTATCGGTGCACCTTTTGCATCGAATGTTTCGCTCGTGATGATGATTTTACGTTTAAATACTTTACTGAAAGGGCATTCAGGCGTGACGATGGAATTAGTGGATCAATTGGTGTTTTTCATCAATCAACGTATCATTCCTGTTATCCCACAACAAGGTTCTCTCGGTGCTTCGGGTGATTTAGCGCCATTGTCACACCTTGCCTTAGCGTTAATTGGTGAAGGTAAAGTTGAATACCAAGGTGAAGTTTTAGATAGCTCAGAGGTCTTAAAACAGTTGAACCGTAAGCCTTTAACGTTACAAGCGAAAGAAGGATTGGCACTGATTAATGGTACACAGGCGATGACAGCACAAGGGGTCATTTCATGGATAGAAACTGAAAATTTGGCATACCAAGCAGAATGGATTGCCGCGTTAACACATCAAGCGTTACATGGTATTACAGATGCTTATCATGAAGCGGTTCACCAAGTGCGTAACTTTGAAGAACAGACAGCTGTAGCAAGACGGATGTCAGACTGGCTTGAAGGATCCAAACTCACGACACGTCAAGGGGAAATGCGTGTTCAAGACCCTTATACATTGCGTTGTATTCCACAAATCCATGGTGCAAGCTTCCAAGTGTTTCAATACGTTCGTGAAAAGTTAGAATTTGAAATGAACGCAGCAAATGATAATCCGCTTATTTTTAATGAAGGTGATAAGACATTGGTCATTTCTGGCGGTAACTTCCACGGTCAACCTGTCGCATTCGCTTTGGATTTCTTAAAGCTTGGGACAAGTGAATTGGCAAACGTTGCGGAACGTCGTCTTGAACGTTTAGTCAATCCGCAACTCAATGGGGGTCTCCCTGCTTTTTTAAGTCCAGAACCAGGTTTGCAAAGTGGTGCGATGATTATGCAGTATGCGGCAGCGAGTCTTGTATCAGAAAATAAAACATTGGCGCATCCGGCGAGTGTTGATTCGATTCCTTCATCCGCCAATCAAGAGGACCACGTATCAATGGGGACGATTGCGTCACGCCACGGCTATCAAATTTTAGAAAATACACGACGCGTCATTGCGATTGAAGCGATTATTGCGTCACAAGCAGTCGAAATAAGAGGGGTTGAACAATTGTCACCCAAAACACGTGAACAGTATGAAGCATTGCGTAAAATCGTGCCATCGATTCAAGAAGACCGACCATTTCATCAAGATATTGAAAATGTGGCGAAATATTTAAAGAATCTGGCGTATCAGAAATAAGCTTGCTATTCGAAATTTTCTTTGTTATATTAAATGTGAAATCGAAATAAATAATTGTTTGTGGATTAAGTAGTATAGCAATGGAATTAGAGAGTTTGTGGTCGGTGAAAACAAATGTACAGACCTATACGAAATCTACCCACGTTTTGAAAACAATTCGGGTGAAACCGTTAACTTTTGTGAGAGTGCAGGCATATTCTGTCTGTTAAATAGGGTGGCAACACGTCAAACCACGTCCCTTGTGTGAGGGATGTGGTTTTTTATTTTGAGTCATCCTCCTTAAATTTTTAAATTACTTTATGAAAGGAAGTCGACTTATGTTAGACATTAAATTATTTAGAAATGAGCCAGAGAGAGTTAAGGAGAAAATTGCGTTACGTCAAATGGATCCATCAGTTGTAGATGAAGTGTTAGCGTTAGACCAACAACGCCGTGATTACATACAACAAACTGAAGAATTAAAAGCAGAACGTAACAAAGCTTCTCAACAAATTGCTGAAAAGAAACGTAATAAAGAAAATGCGGATGATGCGATTAAAGCGCAACGTGAAGTAGGAGAAAAAATTAAAAATATCGATGCACAGTTAAAAGAAGCGGATACGAAATTAAATGACATCTTATCACGTATTCCAAACCTTATTCACGATGATGTGCCTGAAGGTGAAGATGATTCTGATAACGTAGAACTTAAAAGATGGGGAACACCACGTGAGTTCGACTTTGAAGCAAAAGCGCACTGGGACTTAGTAGAATCACTAGAAATGGCAGACTTTGATCGTGCCGCACGTGTGTCTGGTGCACGTTTCGTTTATTTAACGAATGACGGTGCTAAATTAGAGCGTGCATTAATGAACTTTATGATTACGATGCATACGACACAACATGGTTATCGCGAAATGATGGTACCACAGTTGGTGAATGCTAAAGCGATGTACGGTACAGGTCAATTACCTAAGTTTGAAGAAGATTTGTTTAAAGTAGAAAAAGAAGGCTTATACACAATTCCAACTGCTGAAGTGCCTTTGACAAACTACTATAGAGACGAAATTGTACAGCCGGGGGTCTTACCAGCTAAGTTTACAGGTCAATCAGCATGTTTCAGAAGTGAAGCGGGATCAGCTGGCCGTGATACACGTGGCTTAATCCGTCTGCACCAATTCAATAAAGTTGAAATGGTGCGTATTGAAAAACCTGAAGATTCTTGGGATGCTTTAGAAGAAATGACATCAAATGCAGAAGCGATTCTTGAAGCATTGAACTTACCATACCGTCGTGTGATTTTATGTACAGGCGATATTGGTTTCGGTGCAAGTAAAACATATGACTTAGAAGTATGGTTACCAAGCTACAGTGACTATAAAGAAATTAGTTCATGTTCAAACTGTGTAGATTTCCAAGCGCGTCGTGCCAATATCCGTTTCAAACGTGATAAAGATGCCAAACCTGAATATGCACATACGTTAAATGGTTCAGGTTTAGCAGTAGGTCGTACATTTGCGGCGATTGTAGAGAACTATCAAAATGAAGATGGTACGATTACAGTGCCTGAAGCGTTAGTCCCATTCATGGGTGGTCAAACAGTTATCAAACCGCTTTAAGATAAAATGGACGTTACAAACAACCCAATATAGAATAGCTGAAATCAAAACAGGAGGTCGTATTTTTAATATGTGACCTCCTGTTTTTTTAGCATGTGAAGAGGGTAGGGGGGTAAAAAGTAATCAAAATAACAAAATAAGACGCACCTCATCAATTATTATCTCAATATTCTAAAATTAACATAAAAAGCCATAATATCATCATTTCTAGACGGTAGGTTAGACTGAGGGATGAATGAGGTGAGACTTACTTTATAGCAAGATGGTATATGTTGTACTATAATAAGAATAATTTTCAAGGGGGTGAGTCTCAATGCCTTACACTACATTTAAACAAGGCATCCGCGATTGTCTCCCTACTGTACTAGGCTATGCTGGGGTAGGCTTTTCATTTGGAATTGTGAGTGTCGCATCAGGCTTCAACATTTTAGAAATATTACTGCTCTCATTACTTGTTTATGCAGGGGCAGCACAATTTATTATTATTGCGCTCATTGCCGTACAAACGCCGATCTGGGTCATTGTGCTCACTGCGATGATTGTCAATAGCCGTATGTTTTTATTAAGCATGACATTGGCGCCGAATTTCAAACATGATCATTTCATACATAGGGTAGGGGTAGGGTCTTTGTTGACGGATGAGACATTTGCTGTTGCAATCACGCCTTATTCGAAAGGACATACGATGACATATCAGTGGATGTATGGCTTAAATCTACTGGCCTACTTATTTTGGGCATTGGTTACTGTGCTCGGTGGATTGTTAGGTGACTTTTTCCAACATCCAGAAGTATTTGGATTGGACTACGCGATCACTGCGATGTTTATCTTTTTAGCAATTTCACAATTTGAGGGCATTACGAAATCGAAATTACGTGTGTATCTCTATTTAGTTGCAATCGTCATTGTTATGATGTTACTACTCAGTTTGTTTTTGCCTTCGTATTTAGCAATTTTACTTGCATCGACTTTAAGTGCGACGATAGGGATGGTGATTGACCGATGAGCATGTACGTATTTTGGACGATTTTTTTAGCAGGACTTGGGACTTTACTTATCAGAATCACACCTTTTGTCATGATTTCACGTATGGAACTGTCTGACAAGATGCTTAAGTGGCTGACGTTTATTCCGATTACATTATTTACTGCATTAGTGGTCGATGGGTTCATTCAGCAACAAGAAGGCGTGATGGGTTATACATTGAATTGGCACTTTATCATCGCGCTCATTCCGACGCTTATCATTGCTTTTTGGACGAGACGTTTAACGATAACAGTTATTGTCGGTATGGTAAGTGTGGCACTGTTGAGAATTATCGGATTATTCTAACAATCATTTGCATACGTGATAGGTTTGCGGTATGATTAAAGACACAACATAACTTTATTAAAAATAAGCTTATTAAGAGAAGTTGAGGGATTTGGCCCAGTGACACTTCAGCAACCACTTATCGTTATAAGTACGGTGCTACAACCAACCACGTTATGTGGATGATAAGTTCATTTAAAAACTGACTTATAAACGTTGTATAGCCGTCAAAGGTTGTACAGCTTTTTTAATTTTTAGAGGGAGGGCAGACTGAAATGGTGAATTATCGCGTGGACACATTAGCATTAGGTGCATTTACGACAGAATCAGGTGAAACGATTGAAAATTTGAAGCTTCAGTATGAATATGTAGGTTATCCTGGCCAGCCACTCGTCGTCGTATGTCATGCGTTGACAGGTAACCATCTCACTTATGGGACAGAAGACAATCCAGGGTGGTGGCGAGAGATTATTGATGGGGGATACATGCCAGTTCATGATTACCAATTTTTGACATTTAATGTCATTGGTAGTCCGTTTGGGTCGAGTTCTCGTCTAACAGATCCCAACTTCCCACAAAAACTCACCTTGCGAGATATTGTGCGTGCTCTCGAAAAAGGCATTGAAGCACTCGGTCATCAAAAAATAGACATTCTCATCGGAGGCTCTTTAGGTGGCATGCAAGTAATGGAGCTCCTCTACAATCAAAAGTTCGAAGTGAAAAAGGCAGTCATTTTAGCAGCTACTGAAAAGACATCTTCTTATAGTCGGGCGTTTAATGAAATAGCGAGACAAGCCATCCATTTAGCAGGAGAAGAAGGATTAAGTATCGCGCGGCAACTCGGCTTTTTAACGTACCGGTCCTCTAAAAGTTATGACGCCCGCTTCACACCTGATGAAGTCGTGTTATATCAAAAGCACCAAGGCGATAAATTTAAAGAACAGTTTGATTTGCAATGTTATTTAACACTTCTTGATGTGTTAGACAGTCATGACATTCACCATGGTAGAGATGATGTCGCAAACGTATTCCAATCATTAGACACGAAAGTTCTCACGCTCGGCTTTACAGATGACTTGCTGTATCCAGATGACCAAGTTGCTGCGTTAGGCTGTTATTTCAAATATCATCGCCATTTCTTTGTGCCTGATAATGTAGGACATGATGGCTTTTTATTGAATTTTAATGATTGGGCGCCGTACCTGTATCATTTCCTAAAAGTTTCACGATTTAGACGCTAACTTTAGACGAAAACGTTACATTTTTGTTATAATTGCGTCAACTAAGAATACTAGACAAGAAGCTATATTTTAGGGATAATAGCTAAAATATAGCTTTTCTAATGTGTTCAAGAAAGTGACGTTTTGTAATTCAATTGTAAGACGCGTGAAATCATGTGGCGCAAATTGTATTCATATTACAAAGCCTGTAAAATAGAATTTATAGACTATAATAGTTTGGAAGTGGCGTCTTTGTTTTCGAAAATTAATCCTAAAGCAACCCTAATCAGCATTGTGGCGTTGTTAGTGGTGACTTTAGTTATACATGTTATGCCTGGATTAGCAATCATTTTGGCATGCTTTAGTTTAATCCCAGGTATCGTTTTATGGTACCAATCTAAGCATTCGTTTGGCTTAGTCGCACTTATTGCGATTATTCTCTCAACGCTCACAGGCAACGTTTTTGTGATGACATTTTTAATCATTATTTTAGTTTTAAGTATGGTCATCAGTCAGTTATTAATCCAACGTGCATCTAAAGAGCGCATCTTATATTTAACGACATTCGTGGCAAGTGTTTTAACATTAAGTGCGATGATGATTTTACAAACTTTGAAAAAAATCCCGTATGCTGACGACTTATTGCAACCGTATCGTGCAATAATGCATCAAGCTGCAGAGTTAGAAAATTTAGATCAACAAGCTCAAGAGATTTTAAACAATTCGATTCAACAACTCGCAATACAGTTGCCGGGGATGATTGTAGTAGCGATTGCTATTTACGTGTTCATTACATTGCTCATCATTTTCCCGATTTTACGTAAGTTCAAAGTGGCAACACCTGTATTTCGCCCACTATTTTTCTGGCAAATGAAGCGTTCAGTTTTCATTATGTATGCATTGGCATTATTAACAACGATTACAACACAACCTGCCACTACACCGAACAGCATTGGCATTAATTTCCAAATCGTTTTAGGTTTCTTATTAGTGATTCAAGGTTTAAGTTTTATTCATTTCTTTGCATCTATTAAAAGAATGCCCGGCGTGTTAAAAGTGATTTTAGTGATTGTCGGTGTACTGTTTTATCCAATGACACGCCTCATTGGTTTACTCGATTTGGGGTTGAATTTAAAACGTATGATAAAAAACGATAAGAGGTGACAAGATGAATCGTCATTCAATGAAGAAAGCGTTGATCGTACCTTTTTTAGTGATTACCGTTACAGCAATCATCATTGTAGGTCTATCCTTTTTCTTTAATCAGTGGCTTGCGTTTATCGCTGCTATCCTGTTATTTGTCATGCTCATTATCAGTGTCTTTATTTTTAGACGTTTCTATCGTTATTTAGATCGTTATTTAGATGATTTGAGTGGCAAAATATCAGTAGGTAGTGATCGTGCAGTCAAAACAATGCCACTAGGTTTGATTGTGTTAAATGAAAATGACCAAATTGAGTGGGTCAACCCTTTCATGTCAGAGCGGATTGAAAGGAATGTCATTTCAGATCCAATCAATGAAGTGTACCCGAATATTTTAAAGCAACTCGAAAAGGCGAAAGAAATCGAAATAGCAGATGGTGCGTATGCCTATCGTGTCCGTTATTCAGAAAAAGAACATATTTTGTATTTTATAGATATGACGGAAGAAGCCACCATCCAACAAGCGTACGATGATCAACAGCCGATTATTGCGACATTGTTTTTAGATAACTATGACGAAATTACGCAAAATATGAACGATACACAACGTTCTGAAATCAACTCGATGGTGACACGTGTCATTAGTCGTTGGGCACAAGAACATAATGTGTATTTCAAGCGTTATAGTTCCGATCAATTTATTGCTTATTTGAATCGTCGTATTTTACGTGAATTAGAAGAGACAAAGTTTGATATTTTAAGCCAGCTTCGTGAAAAAAGTGTCGGTTATCGCGCACAACTCACTTTAAGTATCGGTGTCGGTGAAGGCTCAGAAAACTTAATTGACCTGGGTGAATTGTCACAATCTGGTCTTGATCTCGCGTTAGGTCGTGGTGGTGACCAAGTTGCGATTAAAAATATGAATGGCAACGTCCGTTTTTATGGCGGTAAGACTGACCCGATGGAAAAACGTACTCGTGTGAGAGCGCGTGTCATTTCCCATGCGTTGAAAGATATCCTATTAGAAGGCGACAAAGTCATCGTGATGGGACATAAACGCCCAGACTTAGATGCGATTGGTGCGGCGATTGGTGTGACCCGATTTGCGATGATGAACAACTTGGAAGCGTATATCGTGTTAAATGAGTCTGACATCGACCCTACATTACGTCGTGTGATGGATGAAATCGATGAAAAGCCTGAATTGAAGGAGCGCTTTGTGACGTCCGATGATGCATGGAATATGATGACATCTCGTACAACACTTGTCGTCGTTGATACGCATAAACCGGAAATGGTCATTGACGAGAACATTTTAAATAAAGCCAATCGTAAAGTGGTCATTGATCATCACCGTCGTGGCGAAAGCTTTATCTCAAGTCCGTTACTCGTCTACATGGAGCCATATGCAAGCTCTACCGCAGAACTTGTCACAGAGCTACTCGAGTATCAACCGACTGAACAACGCTTAACACGCTTAGAATCGACTGTGATGTATGCAGGTATCATCGTTGATACACGTAACTTTACATTGCGTACAGGCTCGCGTACATTTGATGCAGCAAGTTATCTCCGTGCGCATGGAGCCGATACAATCTTAACGCAACATTTCTTAAAAGATGATATTGAGACGTATATTAACCGTTCAGAGTTGATTCGTACGGTGAAATTACAAGAGAATGGTATCGCAATCGCACATGGTCCGGATGACAAAATCTATCATCCTGTGACCGTAGCCCAAGCAGCAGATGAATTGTTGAGTCTTGATGGCGTGGAAGCGGCGTATGTCGTTGCGCGTCGTGAAGAAAATCTCATTGGTATGTCTGCCCGTTCACTTGGCGAATTCAACGTCCAACTCACTATGGAAGCGTTGGGCGGTGGCGGTCATCTCACAAACGCTGCAACGCAACTAGAGGGCGTGACTGTTGAAGCGGCTATCGAAAAGTTACAACAAGCGATTAATGAACAATTGGATAGGAGTGACGAATCATGAAAGTGATTTTTACACAAGATGTTAAAGGTAAAGGGAAACAAGGTGAAGTTAAAGACGTGCCAGTCGGTTATGCGAACAACTTCTTAATCAAAAATGGTTATGCTGTTGAAGCAACACCAGGGAACTTGAAACAATTAGAACAAAAAAATAAACGTATTGAAAAAGACAAACAACAAGAGCTTGAAGATGCAAAAGCGTTAAAAGAACGTTTAGCAGCGCTTGAAGTTGAAGTGAAAGCGAAATCGGGTGAAGGCGGTAAATTGTTCGGTTCTATTAGTACGAAACAAATCGCTGAAGCATTGAAAGCGCAACATGATATTAAGATCGATAAACGTAAAATGGAATTGCCACACGGTATTCACGCGTTAGGTTATACGAATGTGCCTGTGAAACTGCATAAAGAGGTAGAAGGTACGATTCGTGTGCATACTGTAGAGCAATAATGATAGGGTTGTGAAGAAAGCTGGTGCAGAGGTCACCGGCTTTTTTCATATATCATTTGTAATACTATAGAGTAAAAGCGGTTTAAAAAGGATTTGATAAAATGGAGAATATATCTAAAGAATTAAAAAGATATGTGTGGGTTTATATGATCTCTATGATTCCAATGTCCTTCATTATCAGAGTTTTACCTAAAGACAGTCTTTTTGAAATAATCATGTCACTTATCATTGTGGTGCTATCTTCTATTGGTTTATCAACTGTGGTGATTTACATCTTATATTTGATAAAGAAAAGGAAGTCATAAAGCGTATGATGTGTATGTTAAATTCATGAATTTTAAGACATGTGCGTATATCAGCAATTTACATTTTTGAACATGCTGAATCATGTATTGTGATTCGGTTTAGGTTATTATAGAATATGTTAAGTATATGTCATGAAAGTGAGGAGGTCATTGGCATGGATGAAATGTATGAACATAATCGAATGCCACACAGTCATGAGGCGGAACAATCTGTACTGGGGGCGATTTTTCTCGACCCAGAATTGATGTCGTCCACGCAAGAAATTTTGTTGCCTGAATCATTTTATCGTGGTGCGCATCAGCATATTTTCCGTGCGATGATGGACCTGAATGAAGATGGTAAAGATATTGACATTGTGACTGTTTTGGATCGACTCACACAAGAAGGGGTCGTGAATGAAGCGGGAGGTCCCCAATATCTTGCTGAAATTACATCGAATGTACCGACAACGCGAAATATTCAATACTACACAGACGTGGTGTTCAAAAATGCAGTCAAACGTAAGCTCATTCACACTGCGGATAGTATTGCGAATGATGGCTATAACGATGAATTAGATTTAGATACCGTGCTGAATGATGCAGAACGTCGTATCTTGGAACTGTCTTCTACACGTGAGAGTGACGGTTTTAAAGATATTCGTGACGTATTAGGACAAGTTTATGATAATGCGGAACAATTGGATCAGAATAGTGGTCAAACGCCAGGCATTCCGACAGGTTACCGCGATTTAGACCAGATGACAGCAGGCTTTAATCGTAATGATTTGATTATTTTAGCGGCGCGACCTTCAGTAGGTAAGACTGCCTTCGCTCTTAATATTGCGCAAAAAGTAGCCACACATGAAGATCAATATACGGTCGGCATTTTCTCATTAGAGATGGGTGCAGACCAATTGGCGACACGTATGATTTGTAGTTCGGGCAATGTCGATTCGAACCGTTTACGTACGGGGACGATGACTGAGGAGGATTGGAATCGATTTACAGTGGCAGTCGGTAAACTGTCTCGGACGAAAATTTTTATTGATGATACACCAGGTGTGCGGATTACCGATATTCGTTCAAAATGTCGTCGTTTAAAGCAAGAACATGGACTGGATATGATTGTGATTGACTACTTACAATTGATTCAAGGAAGTGGTTCACGTGCATCGGATAACCGTCAACAAGAAGTGTCAGAGATTTCACGTATGCTTAAAGCGATTGCCCGTGAGTTAGAGTGTCCGGTGATTGCGTTAAGTCAGCTATCACGTGGTGTTGAACAACGACAAGATAAACGTCCGATGATGAGTGATATTCGTGAGTCAGGTTCGATTGAGCAAGACGCCGATATCGTTGCTTTCTTATATCGTGATGACTACTATAACCGTGGCGATGGAGATGATGATGACGATGATGGTGGATTCGAACCACAAACAAATGATGAAAATGGTGAAATTGAAATCATTATCGCGAAGCAGCGTAACGGCCCGACCGGTACAGTGAAGCTACACTTTATGAAACAATATAATAAGTTTACAGATATCGATTATGCTCATGCGGATATGGGATAATTGAACGTGTGCTTGAAACGGTTGGTGTTATGAATCATCAACCGTTTTATTTGTGATATTGCATGGAACAACCGAAAAGAAAAAATAATTTTAAACTTTAAATACGTATGTTATATAACAAATTCTATTTAATGTACGGTTTTTACTTTGAATTAACTTATCGATTTTGATGTAAGTTAGGATTTTAGATATAAGCGAAAGAGCCTAATAACACTCGTATAACACGTGGTTGTAAGGGTCCGTCTATTTTAGAGGGGCTCGAATGGCGTGACGCACAATCTAATTTTCAATGTTCGTTTTTTGATTTGCATTCATGATGTGATACTGGTAGAATACAGTTTGGTTAATTGAGAAAACTTGGAGGTGCTCTTATGTCATCAATCGTAGTAGTTGGGACACAATGGGGAGACGAAGGTAAAGGTAAAATTACAGACTTTTTAGCGGAACAAGCAGATGTCATTGCACGTTTTTCTGGTGGTAATAATGCAGGTCATACAATCAAATTTGACGGTGAAACTTACAAATTGCATTTAGTGCCATCTGGTATTTTTTATAAAGACAAACTTGCTGTCATCGGCAATGGTGTCGTGATTGATCCAGTTGCATTACTTAAAGAATTAGACGGCTTAAATGAAAGAGGCATTGCAACAGATAACTTACGCATCTCAAACCGCGCACACGTCATCCTACCTTATCACATTCAACAAGATGAACTTGAAGAAGCGCGTCGTGGCGACAACAAAATTGGTACGACGAAGAAAGGTATTGGCCCAGCATACGTAGATAAAGCACAAAGAATGGGTATTCGTGTAGCAGATTTATTAGACAAAGAAGTTTTCGAACAACGCTTAAAAGAAAATTTAGAATATAAAAATGATTACTTCCAAGGTATGTTTAAACAAGATGCACCATCATTTGAAGACATTTTTGAAACATACTATGCAGCTGGTCAACGTCTTGCACCATACGTCACAGATACTGCAAAAGTGTTAGACGATGCTTTCGTAGCAGATGAACGTGTATTATTTGAAGGTGCACAAGGTGTGATGTTAGATATCGACCACGGCACATATCCTTTCGTTACATCAAGCAATCCTGTCGCAGGTAACGTCACTGTAGGCGCTGGTGTTGGCCCAACAAACGTTTCAAAAGTTGTCGGTGTATGTAAAGCGTATACGTCACGTGTAGGTGATGGCCCGTTCCCAACAGAATTATTTGACGAAAAAGGTCATCATATCCGTGAAGTAGGTCGCGAATATGGTACAACAACAGGTCGTCCGCGTCGTGTCGGCTGGTTTGACTCAGTGGTGTTACGTCACTCTCGTCGTGTGAGCGGGATTACTGACTTATCTATTAACTCTATCGACGTATTAACAGGCTTAGATGAAGTGAAAATCTGTACAGCTTATGAGTTAGATGGTAAAGAAATCACAGAATATCCAGCGAACTTAAACGACTTAAAACGTTGCGAACCTATTTTTGAAACATTACCAGGTTGGACAGAAGATATTACAGGCGTACGTACAATGGAAGAATTGCCTGACAATGCACGTCGTTACTTAGAGCGTATTTCTGAATTGTGTAACGTACACATTTCTATCTTCTCTGTAGGTCCAGATCGTAATCAAACAAATGTTGTAGAAAAATTATGGTAATACAATAACTGAGGGGAGTCTTCCGGCAACGCTTCGGTAAGACTGACCTAAAATAAAAAAGACTGCCAAAATGATTTGGTGGTCTTTTTTATTGGCCTATAATGATTTATCTTTAATGTTGTTTTATTTTCAGTATGTGTGTTGGATAACACAAAATACTCGCATGGCTTTAAACAACAACATCGTGCATCCTAAAAAGAGGAACCAATATGACATCACTAATGAATATCTCTTTTACGATGGTTTCCACCGCGTACTTCTGAAACGTTACCGATTGAGAGGAAGGCTTTTTCGTCGATTTCCATAACGATATCTTTCAATTTTGCTTCTTCAAGACGTGTAATCACGCAGAAAATGACACGTTTATCTTCTCCAGTATACGCGCCTTCACCTTTCAAATACGTCACACCACGACCGAGACGAGAATTGATTGCTTCACCAATATCTTTATAGGCATCACTAATAACCCATACCGCTTTGGATTCATCAAAACCTAAAAGGACGGTATCAATCATTTTTGAGGCGATGAAATAAGCAACAACACTAAATAATGCACTCTCCCATGTGAACACAAAGCCAGCAATGCCAAATATGAAGAAATTAATAAACATCACAATTTCGCCCACAGAAAAAGGCAATTTTGAGTGAACGAGAATCGATAAAATCTCTGTACCGTCTAATGAGCCACCATAACGTAGCACAATGCCGACACCAATACCTAGGACTGCACCGCCAAAAATCGTAACTAAAAATTTATCGTTAATGACTGGATCGATAGGGTGTAACACAATAGTCGTAACGGATAAGATAGAGATGGCATACAAAGTAGAGATTGCAAAAGTTTTACCAATTTGTTTATAGCCTAAAAAGAAGAAAGGCAAATTAAGTATAAAGATGAATATCCCTAATTTGAATCCTAATAAATGGGACAGAATAATTGAAATACCTACAATGCCTCCATCGAGCAATTGATTCGGTACTAAGAAAAGCTCCAGTGCCACTCCCATCAACACTGCGCCTAACGTAATAAAGAAAAATCTCTTGAAAAATTGACGTGGCTTTTTAGGTTTCTCTTTGATGTAAGCAACGTTCGATTCTGCTTGAATTTCCATAAATGACCCCCTGAACAACTTTATATGAAAAATTATACAAAAAAATCCGAAAAAAATCTTGTCAACCCGATTGGGTGATGCTATAATCATTCTTGTGTTTAAGAAAGGCTCCTTGGTCAAGCGGTTAAGACACCGCCCTTTCACGGCGGTAACACGGGTTCGAGTCCCGTAGGAGTCACCATGATATGGTCCCGTAGTGGAGCGGTTTAACACGCCTGCCTGTCACGCAGGAGATCGCGGGTTCGATTCCCGTCGGGACCGCTAACGTGCTCATCCAATAGGGTGAGCACTTTTTTGTTTTTAAGACAGTTAGGCTTGCCTAACTGATGATTGTAATACGTTGTTATGACAACTATGCAGTGTTAATTATAATTTAGGCAAAATACCTCTTTTTACAGTCAACAGGCATATACTGAAAGTGTGTAGAGGAGGTGTTTTTAATGGTGAAGGCTATTATTGAATTCATTAAATTATTACTCTCAATTTTCGTATCTGGTGGTAAGCACTAGTGTGAACTGACTCTTTACGTGTTGCGTAGGTGACATGTAAAGAGTCTTTTTTATGCTTTTTAGAGAATGAATGACAATGTCATCCCCCATTTTTCTGTTCCTCAATAGCGCGCCTATACCTTTTTTAAAAGTGAGTGTAGCCGTTTGTTTATGATTATGGTACAACTAAATTAAGGAGTGAATAACGCAAATGATACTGTTTTCAAGTTGTTTGTTCTTATTCTTATTAGCGATTGCGTTCCAACATAACCCACCTCAAGAAATCAATTACTTTATTGGGTTTCGGACTAGGAAATCGATGAAAAATCAAAAGAATTGGGAAATCGCTCAAGTCGCCTTCGCCCATCAACTGAAGGTAATTTCTGGTTATACGGCTTTATGTTCAATCCTATTATGTATCTTGGATATCGTGCTCATTGTTTTAGACAACGATGTGCTATTTGTAGCTTCGATGGTGACACAAGCGATAGTGCTCATAGGTATATTGTTGGCCGTTTATCTCAAAGTCAATAAAAAGCTAGATACATAAACTGAATGGTTGGATTTTGCCCATTATGATACAAATGAAAATGGGTTAAATAGATAGAATTCACTTTATATTAGTGATACATTATAAGGTATAGGATTATGCCAGTTAGCAACCGATATTATGTACTTATTAAGAAATGGGGTCATTTTTATGGCAAGAAAAGTAGTCGTAGTCGATGATGAAAAACCAATTGCGGATATATTAGAATTTAATTTGAAAAAAGAAGGTTATGAAGTATTTGTCGCATATGATGGCAACGATGCGGTCGACTTAATCTATGAAAAAGAACCTGATATCGTGTTACTCGATATTATGTTGCCTGGTCAAGACGGTATGGAAGTGTGCCGTGAAGTGCGTAAAAAATTCGAAATGCCAATTATTATGTTGACGGCTAAAGACTCAGAGATCGATAAAGTCCTCGGTCTTGAGCTTGGTGCGGATGACTATGTGACAAAACCATTTAGTACGCGTGAATTAATTGCACGTGTGAAAGCTAACTTACGCCGCCATTATACACAACCGAGTCAAGAAAATCACATGCAGACGAATGAAATTACAATTAAAGATATTGTGATTTATCCAGATGCTTACTCTATTAAAAAACGCGGTGAAGATATTGATTTGACGCACCGTGAATTTGAGTTGTTCCATTATTTATCGAAACATATGGGACAAGTGATGACGCGTGAACATTTACTCCAAACGGTATGGGGTTATGATTATTTCGGTGATGTCCGTACTGTAGACGTTACGATTCGCCGTTTACGTGAAAAAATTGAAGATGATCCTTCTCATCCAGACTATATTGTGACGCGTCGTGGTGTTGGATATTTCTTACAACAACATGATTAGAGGATGGCAAATATGAAGTGGTTAAAACAATTTCAATCCCTTCACACGAAACTTGTTATTGTCTATGTCCTGTTGATTATTATTGGTATGCAAATTATTGGTCTGTACTTTACGAATAGCCTTGAAAAAGAAATGACTGAGACGTTTAAGACAAACATTTCTCAAAATGCGAAACAAATCGAGCTCGGTATTGAAAAAATATATGCAGATGGTAATGATTCTGGTAATACACAAAAAGATATTCAAAATTTACTCAATGAATATGCCAATCGTAATGAAATGATAGAAATTCGTTTTATTGATAAAGATCAAATCATTATTGCGACATCAAAACAATCGAACCGTACGATTATTAACCAAAAAGCGAATGATAGTTCTATTCAAAAGGCATTGTCGCTAGGGCAAGAAAATTCGGATACAGTGCTAAAAGATTACGGTGAAGGTAAGCAGCGTGTATGGATTAAAAATATGCCGGTAGTGACTGGTGATGGTATGATTGGTGATATTTATATCGAGTCGAATATTAACCAGGTGTACGATCAGTTAAGCAACATTAACCAAATTTTCATCGTAGGTACAGGGATTTCGCTCATTATTACAGTGATTCTCGGTTTCTTTATTGCGCGTACGATTACGAAGCCGATTACTGATATGCGAAATCAGACAGTCGAGATGTCTAAAGGTAACTATACGCAACGTGTGAAAATTTATGGTAATGACGAAATTGGTGAATTGGCACTCGCGTTTAACAACTTGTCGAAACGTGTTCAAGAAGCACAGGCGAATACGGAAAGTGAGAAGCGGCGTCTAGATTCGGTCATTACCCATATGAGTGACGGGGTAATTGCGACAGATAGACGAGGCCGTGTGCGTATTATTAACGATATGGCGCTGAAAATGCTAGGGAAGTCTAAAGAGGAAGTCTCCGGGCACTTTATTTTTGATGTATTAGATTTACAAGATGAGTTTTCACTTGAAGAATTAAATGAAAATAATGATAGTGTCCTCATTGATATTAATGAAGAGGAAGGTATTATTGCACGTGTCAACTTTAGTACGATAGTGCAAGATACTGGCTTTGTGACAGGTTACATTGCAGTGCTACATGATGTCACTGAGCAACAACAAATTGAACGAGAACGTCGCGAGTTTGTGGCCAATGTCTCGCATGAATTACGGACACCATTAACGTCTATGAATAGTTATATTGAGGCTTTGGAAGAGGGCGCTTGGCGTGATGAGTCGATTGCTCCTCAATTTTTATCCGTGACGCGTGAAGAGACAGAGCGGATGATTCGTCTCGTCAATGACTTGTTACACTTGTCTAAAATGGATAATGAAACGGAAACGATTACGAAAGAGATTGTTGACTTTAATATGTTCATCAACAAAATTATTAATCGACATGAAATGGCTGCGAAAGATACGACATTCGTGCGTGATATTCCGAGAGAGACGATATTTACAGAAGTGGATCCGGATAAGATGACGCAAGTGTTCGACAACGTCATTACGAATGCGATGAAATATTCGCGTGGTGAGAAACGTGTCGAGTTCCACGTGAAACATAATCCTGTCCACAGTCGTTTAACGATTCGAATTAAAGATAACGGGATTGGGATTCCGATTAATAAAGTAGACAAAATTTTTGACCGCTTTTTCCGTGTGGATAAGGCACGTACGAGAAAGATGGGAGGGACAGGACTGGGTCTTGCCATCTCTAAAGAAATTGTAGAAGCGCATAACGGCCGTATTTGGGCGAATAGTGTGGAAGGACAAGGCACATCCATTTTCATCACATTACCTTGTGAGAAAATTGAGGAAGGTGATTGGGATGCGAACTAGAGAATTGATTAAGTCAATTGTGTTAGCGCTCCTCGTCCTATCGAGTATTGTATTGACAGTCATGATTTGGAACTTTTCGCCGGATTTAACGGATGCAGATAATGTGCATACGAAAGATGCGACAGAGGCAATCGGGACGCGTTACGATAAAGCGTTTAGCCAGGTGGTGACGCCTCTGCAGCTCGTGCATATCGAAAATGATGATGTGAAAGGTATGCCAGCGAATAAAGATGTGAATGCATTAATGACTGTATTTCAAAAACACCGCATTATTGAAGTAGAAGATATTCAAAATGACGATGTCGTGTTATTGCGTAATTTGAGCAATCATTTCGTCGTGTTAGACTACCCGTCAGACATCCCGCTGTCGATGTATTTGAATGAAGTCATTGAAATCCCTGCGAAAGTGCCGACAAATTTTAAATTTAACCGACTGATTTTAGATGTCGATGATGCTCAACATGTGATCATTTATGCCATGCAGCCGAATCATCAACGGGCGATTAAGTTAGAAACGAATTTGAATACGAAATATGTACAACAGCGCATTCAGAAGATGAAAGCGGACTTGGAACCGTACTCCAATGTTGTGACGAACCGCAGTACGATTAATAAGGCGACGTATATGTATGCCGTGAAAGCACCGAAAAACTTAAAAGCATATCGGACTATTTTTAATCGTATTAACGTAGAAGATTTGAATGCAATTCTGTTTGATAATACGCCAATTGTGCGTACCACGAATAGTGGGAACACGACCTATAACAACAATACAGGCGTCGTGAACTACAATGCGAATCGTGAAACGTATGACTATACCAATTTGTCAGAAGATGAGCATAGTACGCGGAATATGAATGTCAACTTGCCACGTGCGTTTGATTTTATTAATAAACATGGTGGCTTTACAGATGATTTTCGCTTATTTAGTGCGAACAATGACCGTGGCCATATTATTTATCAAATGTTTCTAAATGGACGTCCCATCTTTTATCCGAATCAATTGAACGAAATTCGTGTTTTGTGGGGCGAACGGGGGTTATATGAATACAGTCGCGGTTTATTAAAAACGAACGTGACGATTGATAACGGTGAAAAACCTGAGTCGTTACCAGATTTGGAAGACGTGCGTTCTGTATTGGCTAGTAAAGGTGATATTGATTTTACCAAAGTCCAACAAATGGTTATCGGTTATCGCATGAATCCAATTAAAGGACCGGAAAATAGTATCGAAATACAAGAAGGCAGCCAGTTTATACCGACGTGGTATATTCAATATGATCACGAGTGGTACGAATATAAAGACGGGGAGTTGATTGAGACATGAACTGGAAACGTGCAAAATCATTGTTCATCGTCGTGTTTCTCCTCGTTAATATTTGTTTAATTTTTGTGTATAATGATAAAATTAGTAAATCAAAAATTAGCGATGCAGAACAGCAAAATTCGGTCAACTTTGAACAAGAAAATATCAAATTGCCGAAAAATATGCCTGATGTGAGCCATGTCAAAATGCAGCTCATTACGGCACGTTCGAAAGACTTTAAAGATGAAGCGGAAAAAAGTGGTAAAGCAGAAGCACGAAATAATGGGCACACATTGGACAAAGAAATGAGTGAAAGTGTCAATGTGAAATTGGACCCTATTTCACATTTGAAACCGTACATTGATCAAAATATCTATAAAGGCAATGAGTATCAATATCACGATACGAGCGATGGCAAAATTAAATACGAACAGACGTATAAAGGCTTCCCGATTATGAATAACAATCGTGCAGAACTGACTTTTGATGTGAAAGACGATACAGTTAAATCGTATGAGCAGTCTGCAATGGAAGACATCCTTCCGTCTAAAGGGTCGAATAATGAACCTAGACAAGTCATTAGTGCCCATAAAGCTATCGAAGCGCTTTATTATAATCAGTACTTAAAACATGATCAAGAAGTCGAAAACATCCGACTCGGTTATTATACAGTGGTCAAAGAGACGAATATTCAAGTTTTGCAAGCCAACTGGGAAATTAAAGTGAAAGACGCAAATGGCACACATACGTATTATGTAGAGGCAATTTCGTCCAATCCACAAATTATTGAACAATAGAAAGGGTGGTCTCTTGATACGAATGAGTGTACTCGCAAGCGGTAGTACCGGCAATGCGACATATGTAGAAAGTGATAAAGGCAGTTTGTTGGTCGATGTAGGACTCACAGGTAAAAAAATGGAGGCACTGTTCGAACAAATCGACCGAAAAATTTCAGATCTTAGTGGTATTCTTGTGACACATGAACATAGTGACCATATTAAAGGCTTAGGTGTCCTTGCGAGAAAGTATGGCTTGCCTGTATATGCGAACGAAAAAACATGGACGTGTATTGATAAAAAAGACTCTAAAATTCCGCTAGATCAAAAGTTTGTATTCAATCCACATGAAACGAAATCTATCGCAGGATTTGATATTGAATCATTTAACGTGTCTCATGACGCCATTGACCCACAGTTCTATATTTTTCATAATAACTATAAAAAGTTTACGATGATTACAGATACTGGTTACGTGTCAGAGCGTATGAAAGGGATGATTCGTGGCAGTGATGCGTTCATGTTTGAGAGCAATCACGACGTCGATATGTTGCGTATGTGCCGCTATCCATGGAAGACGAAGCAACGTATTCTGAGTGATATGGGTCATGTTTCGAACGAAGATGCAGCACACGCGATGAAAGACGTGATTACAGGTCAAACGAAGCGCATTTATTTGTCTCATTTATCACAAGACAATAATATGAAAGACTTGGCCCGTATGAGTGTCAGTCAAATCTTGCAGGCGCATGATATCGATACAGTGAATGAAGTGAAGCTGTGTGATACAGATAAAGCCATCCCAACACCGATTTATACATTGTAGGTTGGAAGTATCAGAATTTACTTTTTTTGATAGCTATCTTGGGTTCGCGTTTCCTAGGGACTTGACTCAACTCAATTTGGCTTGATTGAAAGGGAAACCTGAAAGAAGCCAAATTGGATTTTCGGGAGCTGTACAGAAATCTTATGTGCAACAAAGATTTCGTAGTACTGCCCCCGCAAGGCTGACTGGGCTTCTCAAAAGTAAAACATTGAGAAGTCAGACAGCTACTGCGTGAAACAGTAACCACTGTTAAGCTAAAAAGAAGCTTGTTAACAGTTTTCACATATCCCTGAGGAGACTCGCCCAGATTGGCATTCAAAAAGAATAACGAATGTCCAACTAAATCATTATTCTTGTAATCTATCAATGACATGTTTCATCAAAATATAAATAAATTTAAGAGGTTTGGACAGTTAGATGTCTGACCTCTTTTTTTACGGATATCAATAATAACTGTGTATAAAAATACTCGAATCAATTGAGTTATCCCCATGTATGTGCACAAATTAAGCAAGTTATAAACAATCCACATGTTAATAACCAATTTACTAACAAAGTTATCCACATATCAACAGACTTATCCCCAAATATAGTAATCAATTTTTAAATTTCTGTGTGAAAACGAGATACAAAAACGGTATAATAGAGATAAAGATGTGGGTAACTGAATAACATGTGGATAACTTTGGATTGATACACATAGGAGGGCAAAATGAAAATAACAATCTTGACAGTAGGGAAATTAAAAGAAAAATATTGGAAACTCGCCATTGCAGAGTACACCAAACGGCTCAGCGCATACACCAAAATAGAAGTGGTCGAAGTTCCAGATGAAAAAGCACCCGAAACAATGAGTGCAAAAGAAATCGAACAAGTGAAAGAAAAAGAAGGACAGCGGATCTTAAGTAAAATCAAACCACAGAGCATCGTCATCACATTAGAAATCGCTGGCAAAATGTTGAGTTCTGAAGATTTGGCCAAAACACTGGATCAGCGCATGACACAGGGCGCAAGTGACTTCACCTTTGTCATAGGCGGCTCACATGGGCTACACGAGGCCGTATTACGACGCAGTGATTTTGCGTTGTCGTTTAGTAAAATGACCTTTCCACACCAAATGATGCGCGTCATCTTGTTGGAGCAGGTGTATAGAGCATTTAAGATCATGCGGGGCGAAGCTTATCATAAATGATGAGGTTTTTACCTACGTTTAGCTTCTATATGAGATATTAATAAGACTGTAATTTATTAAGAAAGAAGGTTACAATAGTTTACAAAGGTGAATTAACATTAGAAAATTCAGAATTAGTGGCATTATGATAAAGAAATTTTTAATGAAAACAGTAAATATGATATCTTAAAATATCGATGTACATGTACATTTTAAAAAATTATTAGAAAATCATGAGGATACAAACCTAGATATGGAGGACTTATAGTTGTATGAATTGGCAAGTAAAGAAATAGTGGATTTATTTTTGGGTGATAAAAGAGTAAATAGTGAGTCTGATGATAAATTTGAATCAAACGGATATACAATGCCTTACATGACTCATAGTGATATAAACGCACTAGCACCTATATTTGGGATTACAAATATTGAAAATGTTAGTGATTACAATAGATTAAATAAAATGGCATGGTTGATAGAACAGTGTTATAAATTAAATAAAGAGAATAAGTTATTAAAGTATTTTTTAGATGTAACCCGATATATACCAAATAAGCGAGAAGAGACTTCTATATATACAAATGAAGAACTAAAAAAAGAAACCCTTAAAGAGGTTGAAGCTTATTTTAATCATATAAATAATATATTGAACTTTTCAGATAAAAAATTAATATACTTAAATAAGAAATATAAAATTATAGATTTAATAGAGGATTCACAAGTCACACATGATATTGATAAACATATTAATTTTGATTATGTAAGGAACTTCCCATTCAGATTAAAGGATAATTTAGAAGATGAAAATTACGACACAGTTATTACGCAATCTAGAACTTTATTAGAAGAAGTATATATACATATTTTAGAATACTCAAATAAAGACTATAATTCGGCAAAAGGAAATTTACAAAAATTGAATTCTATGGTTAAAACAGAATTAAAAATGAAAAATAATAGAGATTATGATAAGCGGATAAATGAATTATTATCTGGTCTAAATAAAATTAATGATGCTATAGGGAAAATGAGAAATGAGAATAGTGATAGTCATGGTGTAGGTTCTAAGAGAATAAATATCAATAGACGTGAGGCAAAATTAGTGATGAATTCAGCCATAATAATTTGTGATTATATTTTAGAAATATTTGAAGACAACAAAAATAATAACAAAATATAAAATGAAAATAAGCTAAGAGTGGATTGGCATAATCAAGGAGAATATTCTTAATAATTATAGCTCTTAGCAATTGAATAGAGGGATACAATATGGCAATTAAAGGAATTGGCTTAAAAGATAGTATGAATAAGTTTGTTCAAACTATCATGCCTTTAGATGAAGAAAAGGAAATATTTAATCAAAGGCTTGTAGATTATTTAACACATCTTCGAGACAATAAAAATGAGAGTGAAGAATATCAGAAAAATATTTTGAAAAATCTTTTAGAAAAGACTTTGCCTAATAATTTTATCAATACTTCAAATAGAATTGATCTTGCTATTTATAATGGTAAAAGTGCTAATTCTTCATTAGGAGTTCTTTTCGAATGTAAAAGTTTAACAAATAAATCTGAAATGATGAGTAAGGAGAAACTTAATACTAAGGCTTTTCAGGAAATTATCGCTTATTATCTCAATGAGCGATTAATTTACAAAAATTTAGAAATTAAAAAAGTAATTATTACTAACGGATTATCATGGTTTATTATTGAAGCTAAAGAAATAGAAAAATATTTTTTCAAAAATAAGAATCTTATTGATTTAGTTACTAAATTTTATAATAATCAACTATCAAGTAATAAAACAGATTTTTTGTATTCAGAAGTTATAGCACCTGAAATTGATAAGTCTATTGAAAAAGGTATTACAATTGCTCATTTTGACTTGAGACATGCTCTAAAACAAGGTGACAAAATTGAGATTAAAAAAAATAATCTAACTCAATTATATCGTTTTTTTACTGCAGAAAATCTTTTGAATAAAGAAATTTTTACAGATTCTAACAAATTGAATAAAGCATTTTATGATGAATTACTTTATCTTATGGGACTAGAAGAAATACAACAAGGAACGTCTAAGATTATCTCTCGATTAAAGCCTGATAAACGACAATATTTTTCTTTTGTTGAAAATATTATTAACAAACTAGAATTAAAAGATGTTTCTAAAGAAAAACAAGAAGAGATTGCTATCCAATTAACTGTTATTTGGATGAATAGAATATTATTTTTAAAATTGTTAGAATCACAGCTAGTTCTTTTCAATAAGGATGATTCTTATCGTTTTTTAAATTTTAAAAAACTAAATAGTTTTGAAGAGATTTATAATCTCTTTTTTGCAGTTTTAGCTAAGAAAATTCCTGATAGAAATAATCGAATTCAAGAAAAATATAATTATATTCCTTATTTAAATTCATCTCTTTTTGAAGAAACAGAATTGGAAATGTCAAGAGATGGGATTGGTATTGATCGTCTGCCAGAAGGAGATATTTATATTTTTGACAAGACAATATTAAAGGGTATGGATAAGAAACGAAAAAAGGGGAAAATTAATTTTTTAGAATATTTATTTGAATTTCTCGACTCCTATGACTTTTCTACCACTATTTCTCATCAGCAAAAGTCCAAAAATGCTTTGATTAATGCTTCAGTTCTTGGATTAATTTTTGAAAAAATAAATGGTTATAAAGATGGTTCATTTTACACTCCTGGTCATATTACAATGTATATGTCGAAGAAAGCAATAAGAACAACTATAGTAGAAAAAATAAACGAGCACCTTGGATGGTCTTGTAATTCAATTGAGGATATAAAATTTCAAATTAGAAATATTGAGGTAGCAAAAAAAGTTAGCAAGGCAATAGATAATTTGAAAATTTGTGACCCAGCTGTTGGTTCGGGCCATTTTTTAGTTTCTATTCTTAATGAGATTATTGCTCTAAAAAGCGAACTGAATGTTCTTTTTGATAATGATGGAAATTATATTGGAAATTTGATTCAATGTTATGTTATAAATGATGAATTGATTATTCAAGACATGCTTGGTAATAATTTTATTTATCAGGCAGGTAACAAATTATCCGAACAGATTCAAAAAGCTATTTTTGATATGAAACGTCATATATTAGAAAATAGTCTATTTGGAGTTGACATTAACCCAAGTTCTGTTAATATCTGTCGTTTAAGATTGTGGATTGAACTTCTGAAGTCATCATATTATTATGAGGATAAAGTAATTCAAAAACAAGTGTTGACAACATTACCTAATATAGATATTAATATCAAAGTGGGTGATAGTCTACTTTATAAATTTGATATAAACTATGAGTTTGATATGCGACGTAAGGATCTTAAAGAATATTTAGCTTTGGTAAAAAAATATAAGTCTACAAATAATAAGAGGATAAAAACTGATATATGGGAAAAAATTGAAAAAATTAAAAGTTCTTTTGATGATATTGTTTCAAGTCCTGAACTCAAACAATTAAAATTACTTGAAAAAGAATTGAAAAAAGCTAGCCAGATTAGCCTTTTTGAGGATGACACTATTGAAAGAATAAGATATGAACAAGTCCAAAAACAGGTGAAAGAGGCGAAAAAAAAACTTGGAGTTCGCTTAAAGAATCCAATGTATAGTGGGGGGATGGAATGGCGAATGGAATTTCCAGAAATACTTGGAGATAATGGAGAATTCATAGGATTTGATCTTTTAATTGGGAATCCACCATATATTTTCTCAAAAAATCAATCGTTTACCGAAGAAATGAAAACTTATTATATGAAAACTTATCCAATGAATCATTATCAAGCAAATACATTCGGTTTGTTTTTGGAATTAGCATTTTCATTAGTCAAAAAAGGTGGCGGAATTTCATTTATTATTCCAAATACATTTTTAATGATTAATCAATATAAAACATTAAGACATTATATATTAAATAATTTTAATGAATTGACATTTATTAATTCTAAAGAACGGATCTTTGATGAAGCTTCAGTAGATGTTTGTATAATTGATATGTATACTCATGGAACAAAGAAAATAGGTTTAGGTGAAATTGAATCAGGGGAAGTTACTATATTAACAGAAACTGATGCAGATACTCTCCTCAAAAATGATGTTATAGTAGTTTCAGATAACAAAAACATTAATATTTTACCTCAAATAGAAAAAAAATCAAAAGTATTGGAAGGAAATTATGCTAATGTTAAAGACGGATTAAAAGTATTTGAAAGAGGAAAAGGCACACCAAAACAGCCTGAAGATAAGAATGAATTTGATTTATTTAAAGAAAATAAACCGTTCTTTGATATAGAAAAAAAAGATGACTCTTATCGCATGTTTCTTTCTGGTAGAGATTTACAAAGATACAAGATAAATTGGAGTGGCCAATATTTAAAATATGGAAAACATTTAGCTGCGCCAAGAAATCCTGAAATTTTTGAAGGAGAAAGAATATTAATAGCCAGAATACCAGTGAAATCTAGCTACTCATTCAGAGCGACACTTGTTTCAAGTAATTATGTTCATGAACAAAGTATTGAGAGTATTTGTAACATAAAATCTAATCCACTATTTTTAATTGGGGTTCTTAATTCTAAAATATTATCTTACTATACTATCAAAAAATTTAATTTCTTACAGAGAAATACATTCCCTCAAATGAGATTGACTCAAATAAAAGAATTTCCAATTCCAGACGCTACTGATGAACAAGAATTAGAACTTGCTAAAAAAGTAGATGCACTTATGGAAGAGATTAGGAAAGAGAATGGTAATCAAGAGTTAATCGACACTCTTAATTCACAAGTTGATGAATTTGTTATGGATTTGTTTTGTCTAGCAGAAAAAGAAAAAAAGATTATTAGAGAATTTGAGATTTAATTTAACTGATATAATTTGTATAGATTAAAATATTTTAAAAATTTCAATATCATAAAGTTAGTCAGTCATACTTTTAAATTAAAGTAGCTCAATCTACATAGATTAGATTGAGCTGTTTTTTATAAAAAATGTAGGAAAAACAGCATTTTCATTCCGCCATTTTCCTACATTTTATAACCGCCATTTACACATGACCCTTTTCAAGTTGTTAAGCTTTTTCATTGATTACTTCATCGTTGCTACTTTTTGTAGTACTTTCTTGGTGTGTGTCACTACTATATGATTGACATGTTCAATTAACGTTCTGATTTTCTTCTTCACTTGATAATCCTCTATTAAATTTCTTTTTTTGTAAAATCTTCAATTTGCTATTTGTTTTTATCATCAAAATCAAATAAATCTTGACCAGTTTCTGGTGTGATTTCCCTAGATGTACTATCTTTTTCATTAGAAAATTTGACTTGGGCTTCAGCATCTAATTCAGCTTCGCGACCATGTGCTGGATATACAAAGCGTATCATAAGTGATAGGAGTTTTGATAAACATTGTTTTGTTAGAGAAGTTACAAAAGGAGGTATGTCCCAGCCTGAATGCTATGTTTTTGTGTGAAGTTGTATACCTGATAATTTTTCAATTTTCTTTTTTCTGTTTTTAATTTGCTGCATCATCATATTATTCGTATGAGGTGAGTAATAATCGAATTTAGTTTGTGCTTTTTTGGCATAGTCTATAAAGCTGTTACGCCCGCTTCTACTTTCTCCTAGATCTGTATACAACCTATAAATACGCTTACGATAGGGTAACTTTTCTAATTGATTATTGTTTTTTTTAAAATTTGCATAGTTTATAAGCTTTTTTGCGTTACGATAAAATCTATAAATACTTTTATTACGCATTTTAACGTTTTTTCCATCAAAATTGAAACCTAAGTAGTCCATATTTTGTTTGCTTTTATTGTTTAAATTTATTAAGTTATGTTGACTATAGAGAAAAGTATTTGTTTTCTCATCTTTTATATTAATTTTACACTCTTCAGCTATATTTTTAATTATTACTTCGATTTCTGTATAGTTATTAATATTACTACTTATAGGGATTATTAATATGAAATCATCGGAGTATCTCCTATACATACCAGAGTGCGAGAAAGCAAGCTGGTTCATTTGTAAATCGAAATTTAAAGCATATATATTAGCGAATACAGCACTAATTGCAGTCCCTTGAGGTATGCCGAAATCATTTTTATTGAATTTTGTTTTATTGTTTTTTTGGAAAGTCCGAAATTCTTTTAAATTATTAAAATAGCTTCGTTTATTTTGTGAACGTAAATTTTTTTCACTATCTATATTTTTCTCTAAAAAGTTTTTTTCATAATAACCAAACTTAGTAATTGATTTATAAATATTAAACCAATCGTTTGTTAACATATTGACATTCAGAACTCTTTTTATATTTTCTTTTAAAAGTGAGTGATTTATTTTATCAAAGTAGTTAGTAAAATCACCTACATATATATAAGCTTGATCATATAATACTATTTGATTAATTACTTCTGCAGCAAAATCTATATTTGATTTTCCTTGTTTATTATTTCTATAGGCAATGACACATTGATCTATAAAAAGTTCCTTGCAGACATGATTGTAATAATTAGTATTTAAATAATCAGCATAATATCTATATATATAACTATCTAAATGTCCAGAGTACATGATAGTTCTGTTTTTAATTTTAACTGGTCTACTATTAGGTGCATTTTTACTGTCATATCTTTCAAAAGAATCAATAAACTGTATAAGGGGCAAAAAGCTATGTTTAGCAATTTTAGATGGATCTTTCACATATTTTTCAACCGTATCAAATGATATGGGTTTATCAAAATGTAAATAATTTTTAGGGTAATATTTCATATTTAACAACTCATTTGTGGAGCAGAAAGAGTTGGCAGACCTGATTTCTGACAATAAAAACTCTCTCTGCACGCTAGGCTATACTATATACACACTTAATTACCTTTTCTGTGTATAAGATCAGGATGAATAACATATCTGTTATAATAAAAGAAAGCAGCATAAGAAAGGACTAATAGAAATTACTATCAAATTAACCCTAATATTACAATTCACATTAGACACTAGTAACAACTTAGATTGCTACACAGAAACGTACATCTTAATAAATCTAATAAGCAAATTGCTTCTTGACTCTTTCAAACATTATATTCTGCAACCTATAGTTACAGGCAATTATATCTTAGCATTTATTGGGAGTTAGTCAAATTTTGTGTATACTTTTTAATTACCTTGATTGATTATTATAACAATTAGTTTCCATCTCTTGAAAATAATATAAACCTTCAAAAAATTAGTGAATAAACCAACCCTATAAGTTAGTTAATAAAGCTGCAATGCATGCCATTTCTCTTCAATGATTACCCCAAATTGAATCAAAAGTATAATACAATAAAATACTATTATTTTGGAAAATCGATAAATTGATGATGGTTTGTGTTAAGATATACGATGAGGTGAAAAAATTGCAGAGGATTAGAGTAGCGGATGCATTAAGAGGTTTAAGTTTAGCTGGGATTTTTTTAGCAAATTTATTAATCTTTCAATACGGTCTCTCAGGGAAAGAATACATAGAATTTTATCATTTAAATGCAGTGAATACGGGTGCTTTTCATTTTATTAAAATATTCATTGAAGGTAGTTTTATGCCTATATTTGCGATATTGTTCGGTTTTTCATTGGACAAAATGTATCAATCGATGAAACGTAAAAATATAAAACGTCCGAGAATTAAGCTTTATCGAAGAGCTTTTCTCCTGTTTGTAATTGGTACAATTCATACGATATGGATATGGGAAGGTGACATTTTAAGTGGTTATGCGCTTTCTATGATGTTGCTCATTCCTTTTATTTCACTTACTAAAAGCTTCTTTAAGTGGGGAACAGTTCTTGTTGCGATCACGTTCATCATCATGGTTGTATTTTCATTTTTCGATGACACAGATATACCGCATGATACGCATAAGGAAGAAACTTTTGTTCAAGAAACGAAAGATTTGTATCAACAAGGAAGTTACAGCGAAATCATTAGTGAGTCACCAGATAACAGTGATCCATATTTTGAACAATTAAAAGCGGTATTTGGGGTTTCTCCGGGTATTCTCCTTTTATGCGTGATTATTTTTGAAAGTTTGGTTTTTGGTATTGGTATCTATTTATCGAAAAGCGGTTGGTTTGAAATGGATGCGAATGATTTTTGGTCGAACAAATTGTTTGTCTACCTAACGCCAGTAGTTTTATTGCTCAAATCAAGTTATTTATGGTTTGATAATGAAAATATTACAGGTACGTTTAATTTTGTTTTCGGCCTTTTCCTAGCATTATGTTATATAGCACTTTTTAAATATCTCTATCAAAAGTACACACAGCATATTATTTTCCGTAGTTTAGAAAGTTTAGGGAAGATGTCCCTCACGTTTTATATTACGCAAAGTATTATCGGTGTATTGATATTTTATGGTTTTGGTCTTGGTCAATTTGGAAAAGATACACTCTTTTACAATGTTATTATTTTTATAATTTTATTTTTAATTCAAATGGTCATCGCATTTTGGTATCAGAAGTATTTACGTTATGGACCACTAGAATACGTTTTAAGAGTGTTTACATATTGGACATTTAAGAAGCAGAGTTGGAGATAGAATAAGAAGGCTGAAATAAACAAAAAGTTGTTATCTTAACCTCAAATAATTATGGGCATTCTTCAAAGTAACATATCAAAAATGATGCTTTCTATTATTATTTTCACCACTATCCTGCAGGCTGCTTGGTGCTGCAGCAAGTTGTTTCTAAGGAGGTATGAAGAATGTTTGAAAAGCCTCAAATGGCCCATAATGAAATTTTTAATATTGTATTAATCGTTATAGGAATTCTTGCATTTGTGCTATTTTACTTTGTTTTTGATGCAGGGTATTTATTAAGTTTTATCATTGCATTTGTACCGATTATTGTAGGTATCATTAATTTGAAAGAAATAAGAAAGAAAAATTAAGTTCAAAGCGATCTTTTAATAGGTCGCTTTTTATTTTGCGATAGGACGATACATCCAAATCTTGTTTCTTAAATCGAGGACTGCCCATGATTTTTTGAGTGACTGTCAACGCCTGTAACGATGATGCTATCTAGAGAATAAGACTCCCCTTAGACTGCCTCGTCTATATAGCAGTATATGCCTCAGGGTTGATCGTATGGTCGATGTATCTAGTTGTATACATTCCTCTCAATAACATCAAAACACCAAAAAAGTGACAATATTCGGATTGTTTTAACAATATTTTCATTTTGAATTTATTGCATTTTCGATTGACTTTGTTTCAGTTTGAAGCTAACATAATTAGTGAATTAATTCACAAACTCTATAGCTATAGACACTTCATAATGCTTTTTTAATTTTTAAATAAGATTGATTTGATATCAACATGAAAAGCAATTTCAATCACCTAATGAGGAGTGTTTGTTATGAAAATTGGTATTGTTAAAGAATTAAAGCCGGGTGAAGGACGCGTAGGTTGTACACCTGAGAATGCTAAAATTCTTAAAGATCAAGGACATGAAGTCTATGTAGAACACAATGCAGGTATAGGCTCTGGATTTACGAATGAAGCCTATGAAAATGCAGGTGCGATACTTGTTTCACATGAAAAGTGTTGGGAAGCGGACTTAATTATTAAAGTGAAAGAGCCTCACGAAAGCGAATTCCAATATTTCAAAAAAGGCCAAGTGATTTGGGGCTTCCAACATTTGGCGTCATCTAAAAAGACGGTTGAGATGATGCAGCAAGCGGGTGTGACAGCGATTGGTGGCGAAACAATCGAACAAGACGGGAAAGCCATTTTATTAGAGCCGATGAGCGCAATTGCTGGGCGTCGTTCGATGTTAATGGGTGCGTATTACTTGGAGGCACAACATCAAGGTGAAGGGATTTTGATTTCTGGTATTGATGCGATTTCGGGGATTCCGTCTGGTAAAGTCGTCATTTTCGGTGGAGGTTCTGCGGGTGTCAATGCGGCGACGATTGCGTTAGGTTTACAAGCAGAAGTCGTCATCATCGAATTAAAAGATGAACGTATTGCTTGGCTCGAATCGCATTTTAAAAATGACAATGTGACTGTTGTGAAATCGAACGAAGCCAATTTAGCACGAGAAATCCAAACAGCAGATGTGTTTATTTCAACGATTCTCATTCCAGGGTCTAAACCACCTAAATTGGTCACTAAAGATATGGTACGTAGCATGAAAAAAGGTTCAGTACTTGTAGATATTGCGATTGATCAAGGCGGAACTGTTGAAGGTATTCGTCCAACAACGATTAGTGATCCGATTTACGTTGAAGACGGCGTCATCCATTATGCAGTGCCGAATCAACCCGGTGCTGTACCACGCACGTCTACAATGGTGTTGGCTGCGGGTAACATTGACTTTTTATCTGAAATTAGCAACAAAGGTATCGAACGCGCAATTCAAGATAATCCAGTCTTAGCCTCTGGTGTGAATATTTATCAAGGACACATTACAAATCAAGGTTTGGCACAATCCCATGATATGCCTTATGAAAAGTTAGCAGACTTAATCTAGTTCGTACAATATCAATTTGAAAAGAGGATGATCGTGATGGCAACAAATGCTGTAATGATACAAACTGAAAAATATTGTAATATCCATGACATTAAAGAAGCTAAAATGAAAATTCAAGATTATGTACGGGAAACACCGCTTATTAAATCAATGTTTTTGAGTAACAATATTACAGGTGGCAATGTTTATTTAAAACTTGAGAACATGCAATACACCGGATCTTTCAAATTTAGAGGTGCACTTAATAAAATTTTACACTTAACAGATGAACAAAAAGCAAAAGGGATTATCACTGCTTCAGCGGGTAATCATGCGCAAGGTCTCGCATTGACTGGACAACTGCTCGGTATTGATGCAACAGTCGTCATGCCTGAAGAAGCACCGATTTCTAAACAAGAAGCGACACGTGGTTATGGTGCGGAGGTCATCCTTAAAGGAGAAACGTTTAATGACTCTCGTCTGTATATGGAACAACTGGCCGCGGAAACAGGTAAAACGATTGTACACCCTTATGATGATGTTGAGGTGATGGCCGGCCAAGGAACGATTGGCTTAGAAATATTAGATCAAATCTGGGACATTGATACAGTAGTAGTACCTGTTGGTGGTGGTGGTTTGATTGCTGGCTTAGCAACAGCTTTAAAATCATTTAATCCATCTATTCATATTATCGGTGTGCAATCTGAAAATGTTCACGGTATGGCAGAATCTATTAAAGAAGGCCAAATTACGTCACAATTTACAGCACATACCATTGCAGATGGCACGGAAGTCACCATTCCTGGTAATAAAACATATGCTGTTGTTGAAAAATTAGTCGATGAATTTGTATTAGTTTCAGAAGATGAAATTGCAAATGCCATGCGTCATTTAATGCAACGGACTAAAATCATTACTGAAGGTGCAGGCGCATTACCAACTGCTGCACTATTAAGTGGTAAAATCGACCCACGTTGGATTAAAGGCAAAAATATTGTCGCTTTAGTATCAGGGGGGAATGTTGACCTCACACGTGTTTCACATATTATTGATGATTTATTGAAACCCGCTGATACGAGTGAAGGTGTGGTCGGTTAGCCCATCTGAGAAATGAAATGGAGGCAACGGCAATGAGTACAAATACATCTCTAAAGAAAAACATCGGCTTTTTTGCATCGCTTTCACTTGTTATGGGATCGGTTATTGGCGCAGGTGTCTTCTTCAAAGCTTCAAGTGTAACGGAAGTGACCGGTTCAACGAGTATGGCACTTTTTGTTTGGCTGCTTGGCGGTATCATGACCATTTGTGCCGGTTTGACCGGTGCTGAACTTGCTGCAGCCATTCCTGAAACTGGCGGACTCACTAAGTATATCGAATACACTTATGGAGACTTTTGGGGATTTTTATCAGGCTGGGCACAAGCGTTTATTTACTTTCCAGCTAACATTGCAGCTTTAGCCATTATTTTTGGAACGCAAATCATTAATTTATTTCATTTATCGACAACATTGTTACTTCCCATTGCAATCCTGAGTGCCGTTTCGATATTACTGATTAACTTTTTAGGTTCTAAAGCAGGCGGAACTTTACAATCCATTACGCTTGTGATTAAGTTAATCCCTATTGCACTCATTGTCATTATCGGCTTCTTTCATTCGAGTGACGTATCATTTTCTCTCTTTCCCGTTGTGAATGGTACAAATTCGAGTTGGTTTGAAGCGATTGGTGCAGGTCTTCTTGCGACAATGTTTGCGTATGACGGTTGGATTCATGTCGGTAATATTGCCGGGGAAATGAAAAACCCTAAAAAAGACTTACCAGGCGCCATTACGCTCGGTATCGGTTTGGTCATGGTTGTTTACTTACTGATTAATGCGACGTTTTTAATGACACTGCCGATTCACCAAATTGAAGGTAACTTGAACGCCGCAAGCGAAGCATCTTCAATTTTATTTGGTGCAGGCGGTGGGAAATTAGTCACTATTGGTATTTTAATATCTGTATATGGTACCATGAACGGCTATACAATGACTGGTATGCGTATCCCTTATGCCATGGCAGAACGTAATCAACTGCCACTCAAGCGCTTATTTTTAGACTTATTGCCTTCACGGACACCATGGCTCGGTGGCATGATTCAAATTGTCATCGCAGTGATCATGATGCTATTAGGTGCTTTTGACACGATTACGAATATGTTGATATTTGTCATATGGACATTTTATTGTATGGCTTTCTTAGCGGTATTTCTTCTTAGAAAAAGGGAGCCAGAATTACACCGTCCATATAAAGTCCCGTTGTATCCCGTCATACCTATGATTGCATTACTAGCAGGCACGTTTGTCTTGCTGAATACATTATTGACACAGCCCCTCCTTGCAATCACGGGTATCGGGGTCACAATGTTAGGTATTCCGATTTATTATTATCAAAAGAAAACATTAAAAATCTAATGAAACACCTACTCATAAGATTTTGACACTGATTATTATTGATCCGAGACTTTCGTTGTTCATGACGAAAATGTCTCGGATTTTTCTTTAATATTGTGACGATCAACATTTTGTTGCTGAACAGTCACGTCATATAATCTCTACGTTTCATACCCCGTATAGGTATATGTTATGATAAAGTTATATTGAATTATAGCGTGATAGACAGAGGAGGCGTTATCTTTGAAAAATAATCAAGAGCACCATCATCACCAACATATGCATGAAAGTCACCACCCTCATAGTCATCATATGCATCACGATGACCATGCACATCACCATCACGGGAATTTTAAAATGAAGTTTTTTGTGTCATTGATTTTTGCGATACCGATTATCATTTTTTCTCCAATGATGGGCGTACAATTGCCATTTCAATTCACATTTCCAGGTTCTGACTGGATGGTGTTAATCCTTGCGACCATTTTATTTATTTACGGTGGGCAACCGTTTTTGGTTGGCGCAAAAGGTGAAATCGCTTCGAAAAAACCGGGCATGATGACGCTCGTTACTTTAGGTATTTCAGTTGCTTACATTTACAGTCTATATGCTTTTTATTTGAATCATTTCAGTGATGCAACAGGTCATACGATGGATTTTTTCTGGGAACTCGCGACATTAATTTTAATTATGTTGTTGGGTCATTGGGTTGAAATGAACGCGGTTGGAAGTGCTGGCGATGCATTGAAGAAAATGGCAGCACTGTTACCGGATAAGGTGATTAAAGTTACGAATAATCAACGTGAGGAAGTTAAAATATCGGATATTGCGTTAAATGATATCGTTGAAGTGAAAGCGGGAGAAAGTATTCCGACAGATGGTATGATTGTTCGAGGTGAGACTGCGATAGACGAATCGTTAGTGACCGGGGAGTCTAAAAAAGTTCAGAAAAAGCCAAATGATCAAGTCATCGGTGGTTCTATCAATGGGTCTGGCACGATACAAGTGAAGGTGACTGCTGTAGGAGAAGCAAGTTACCTTTCGCAAGTGATGGATATTATAAAACAAGCTCAAAATGACAAGTCTCGAGCAGAGTTATTATCTGATAAAGTGGCGGGTTATCTGTTCTATTTTGCCATAAGTGTCGGCATGATTGCATTTATTATATGGATGTTGATAGACAATCATATTGATTTCGCATTAGAACGACTCGTTACGGTGCTAGTCATTGCTTGTCCACATGCGCTAGGGTTGGCCATACCTTTAGTCACTGCGCGTTCGACATCAATAGGAGCGCATCATGGTTTGATGATTAAAAATAGATCAGCAATAGAAACGGCACAACATATTGATTATGTCATGATGGATAAGACAGGTACACTCACTGAAGGTCACTTCTCAGTCAATCATTATGAGAGCTTTAAAGCGGGTGTGAGTGATGAGATAGTATTAAGTTTGTTTGCTTCATTAGAAAGTCAATCGAATCATCCATTAGCGACGAGTATTGTGGATTTCGCTAAAAATAAAAATATCTCGTATGTCCAATCTCAAGACGTTCGAAATATCCCGGGTGTCGGATTAGAAGGGAAAATTAACGGTCAAGCTTATAAAATCACCAATGTTTCCTACCTTGAACAAAATGGGTTTGATTATGATAAAGCGTTGTTTAACAAATTAGCAAACCAAGGCAATTCCATCAGCTATTTAATCGATGAGCAACAAGCCGTTGGGATTATCGCACAAGGAGATCAAATTAAAGAAAGTTCAAAACAAATGGTGACAGAGTTATTAGTCAGAGGGGTAACACCGGTCATACTTACGGGGGATAACCTAGCAGTGGCAGAAGCGGTAGCTGAAGCGTTAGGCATCCAACATGTCCACGCACAACTGATGCCAGCAGACAAAGAGAGGATGATAAAAGATTATCAAAAACAAGGTAAGAAAGTCATGATGGTAGGGGATGGTATCAATGATGCGCCGAGTCTGATTAGAGCTGATATCGGTGTCGCCATTGGAGCAGGAACAGATGTGGCAATAGATTCTGGTGATGTTATCCTTGTTAAGAGTGATCCGAGTGACATCATTCATTTCTTCACACTTTCAAAACGGACAATGAGAAAAATGGTTCAAAACTTATGGTGGGGTGCAGGGTATAATATCGTTGCAGTGCCATTAGCAGCTGGAATTTTAGCATCTATTGGCTTGATATTATCGCCAGCTGTCGGTGCGATTTTAATGTCGCTCAGTACTGTTATCGTTGCTATTAATGCTTTTACATTGAAGTTGGAATAGGGTGAACGTGTATGCCATCTACTTTGGGTTGAGTAGGTGGCATTTTTTAGGAAAAGTCACAAAACTTAAGAGTATAACCCGGGAAATATAACGATAAAAAAGTTTATAGTTACATTATAAAAAGATTTGATAGAATAGCATTTAATTACAGGTTATCGTCAGTGATGAAGGAGCTGTTGGATATGGATGTCGGCAATCAAATTAGGATTTATAGAAAAGAAAGGCAATTATCTCAGATGGCGTTAGCAGAGAAAATTGATGTATCGACCCAAACGATTTCTAACTGGGAGAATGAGAGAACCTATCCTGACTTGTATCATTTGATTGTTCTCAGTTCTTTATTCAACGTTTCTCTAGACCAACTTGTAAAAGGAGATGTAGTAGAAATGAAGAACATCATCGATCACTATAATATGGACAGATATGGTAAATTGATGCTTGCTTTTATGCTTATTGCGGTGATTTCAGTCGGACCAGTTTTGAAATTCAGCGACGGATGGTACGGTTTATTTATTCCATTTATATTTTGGGCGTTTTCAATGTATGATGCCATTAAGATTGAACGTTTGAAGAAAAAGTATGATGTCAAAACGTATAAAGAGATAGTGGATTACATGGAGTATGGCGCAAAGACTTATAACGATACAAGAGAAAAAAAGAAATTGTTGATAGAGGAAACATTAATTGTTGTAGTATTCGTCGCAGTGTCGGTTGTTTTGATGTTAGGCAGTCTGTTTTTGTTTAATTTGTTTTAATAGAAGGTGTGAATGATATGGAAGAGATTTTATCGTAAGATGCTATAATTTATTGATATTCGATAAATTAAATGGTGTATTTTTATCGAATATCAATAAGGGGTGGATAGAGATGAATGTCAAAATGATGTTGCGATTCACATAATTTATGTTAAGTTTCTTGTTGTTACTCTCTTTAACAAATGCCATAAAATCATTAATTGATTATAATAACTTATTTGACACATCAATATTTGAAGCGGATAATGCCTATAAAGTTTATGCAATGCTCTTTCTATTACAATTAATATTTTTATGCACTATCATCATCCTTACTATTAAACTTCTAGGCAATATATATGGACATTTTAATTATTCAGAAGGTAATCATACATTGATTGTTGTGATTGCGATGTTACTGTTTATGTATGGTGTGATGCCTAATTTCTATCACTTACTTAATGCTGAGGTAAAATACAAGGAAGTCTTAAATAGTTTGGATATGGGGAGTTTGCTTATTATAGTCATAGGTTTTGTAATTTTAGCTTTAGCCACAATATATGAAAAGTCTCAAAAGATAAAAGAAGAAAATGATCTCACGATATAGGGAGATGCTATGATTAAAATAAAATTAGATGAAGTATTGAAAGAGAGAAATGTTTCGCTTACTGAATTATCAAATGCCGTTAATGTAACGATTGCAAATTTATCCATTTTAAAAACAGGAAAGGCTAAGGCTGTACGATTTAGTACTTTAGAAGCGATATGTAATTATCTTGATTGCCAACCTGGGGACATCATAGTTAATCAAAAAGATGATGTTGGATAATACGACCAAAATTTCATGAAATTCGTAAATTAGAAAATGTTTTTGCATCATAAATACAGGAGGACTAGGGTAATGTTCCTAGTCCTTTTCTTATGGGTCAATCATTGCGGTGTGCATGTAAATAAATATTTAAATCTATATCGTGTTTTGTCCTTTACTTTCTATACTTTATATTATATTATATTATATTATTAGCTTAAATGTTACATAACATATTTTATTTGAAGGGTGTTGGACTTAATGGAAAACAAAAACTTTTTTAGTATTCGTAAACTATCTATTGGTGTAGGTTCTTGCTTAATCGCGAGTTCTTTACTTGTAAACACGCCAAGTTTTGCTGAAGAAACAGATAATGCGAACATTAATGACGCACAACAAAACGCCTTTTATGAAATTTTACATTTGCCAAACTTAACTGAAGAGCAACAAAATGGATTCATCCAAAGTCTTAAAGATGATCCAAGTGTGAGCAACGACATTTTAGTAGAAGCTAAGAAATTAAATGACACTCAAGCTAAACCTGATTACAGTGAAGCACAACAAAATGCATTTTATGAAATTTTACATTTGTCAAACTTAACTGAAGAGCAACAAAATGGGTTCATCCAAAGCCTTAAAGATGATCCAAGTGTAAGTAAAGAAATTTTAGCAGAAGCTAAGAAGTTAAATGACACTCAAGCTAAACCTGATTACAGTGAAGCACAACAAAATGCATTTTATGAAATTTTACATTTGTCAAACTTAACTGAAGAGCAACAAAATGGGTTCATCCAAAGCCTTAAAGATGATCCAAGTGTAAGTAAAGAAATTTTAGCAGAAGCTAAGAAGTTAAATGATAGTCAAGCACCTAAAGTTGATAAAGCTAAAAAAACTGACAAAGCTGAAGCGAAAGCAGATGATAAAGCTAAAGGTGAAGAAGCCAAAAAATCTGAAGACAAAAAAGATAGCAAAGCAGATAAGGCAAAATCGAAAAACGCTACACATGTTGTTAAACCTGGTGAAACTTTAGATAATATTGCTAAAGATCATCATACAACTGTTGATAAAATTGCTAAAGATAACAAAATAAAAGATAAAAATGTGATTAAACTAGGTCAAAAACTTGTTGTTGATAAACAAAAAGCAACTCAAGGAAAACAAGAAGCTGTAGCGAAAAATGAAGTGAAGGCTTTACCTAATACTGGTGAAAATGATGATATCACATTATTCAGCACAACAGTTGCGGGTGGCGTAAGTATCGCTTTAGGTTCATTATTATTAGGAAGAAACAGAAAAACTAGCTAAGACTAAAATTTTCTATACTATAAAAAATTAGCTGTGATAGTAGTGTTCAAGTGCTACGTCACAGTTTTTTATTTTGCCATTAAGTAGAAAGCGCATCTAAATATAAGAATATTTTAGAAGTTAGTGCTATAAATTAAAAAGTTTTTACATTGATTTTTACCTCTTCATATTGAAAAGTGGTATTAGATATTGCCCAATGCTTGATAATGATAAGAAGTGTACTTTTAAACAAAAAAATTAATATATCCTAATAAAACTTCTGAAAATTTAAGCAAATGGAATTTTTAAAATATTGATTTATACACAAAAGATTATGATGCATGATTCATAAGGAAAGTGTAGGAAATATGTTTCTGAAAATATCATTTTACTTTCATTAACGCATTATAAATTTAAATCCATCAATTAAAATTTTGCAACATGTTATATTTAAAACTTTAATAAATTAAACCGCTCTATTTTTAGGTTAATCAAAAATTGCACTTTACTTTTAATTTTCAATAATGTAGCATTATAGTTAATGATGCAATACATAATACAAATAAATAAGGGGTTGTAATCAATGGAAAACAAAAACTTTTTCAGCATTCGTAAATTATCAATTGGGGTGGGTTCATGTTTAATCGCGAGCTCTTTACTTGTGAATACACCAAGTTTCGCAGAAGAAGGAGATAATAACGCAGAAGCGCAACAAAACGCTTTCTCTGAGGTAGTAAAATTACCTAACCTTAGCGAAGAACAACGTAATGGTTTCATTCAAAGCCTTAAAGATGATCCAAGTACAAGTCAAGATGTGCTTAATGAAGCTAAAAAATTAAATGATAGTCAAGAGGGATCTCAACCTGCTCCTGATTACAGTGATGAACAACAAAATGCATTTTATGAAATTTTACACCTTCCAAACTTAACTGAAGAACAACGCAATGGCTATATTCAAAGTCTTAAAGATGACCCAAGTGTAAGCGCTAATATTCTTGTTGAAGCTAAAAATATGAATGTTAACCAAACACCTACACAACCTGCGCCAAGTTTCGATGAAGCGCAACAAAATGCATTCTATGAGATTGTAAACTTACCAAATCTTACTGAAGAGCAACGTAACGGTTTCATCCAAAGCCTTAAAGACGATCCAAGTGTAAGTAAAGATATCCTTGTTGAAGCTAAAAAGTTAAATGACAGCCAAGCAAAACCTGATTACAGTGAAGCGCAACAAAATGCATTTTATGAAATTTTACACCTTCCAAACTTAACTGAAGAACAACGTAACGGTTTCATCCAAAGCCTTAAAGACGATCCGAGTGTAAGTAGTGATATTCTTGCTGAAGCTAAGAAATTAAATGACAGCCAAGCGCCTAAAGAAGACAACAACGTAAAAGACAATAATTCAGGTGAAAACAAAGCTGAAGACAAAGGCAACAAAGAAAACAAAGCTGAAGATAAAGGCAGCAAAGAAGACAAAGCTGAAGATAAAGGCAGCAAAGAAGACAAAGCTGAAGATAAAGGCAGCAAAGAAGACAAAGCTGAAGATAAAGGCAGCAAAGAAGACAAAGCTGAAGATAAAGGCAGCAAAGAAGATAAAGCTAAAGACAAAGACAACAAAGAAGGCAAAGCTGCAGACAAAGGTATGGACAAAGCGAAAGATGCAATGCATGTCGTTCAACCTGGTGAAACAGTAGAAAAAATTGCTAAAGCTAATAACACAACTGTAGAACAAATCGCTAAAGATAATCATTTAGAAGATAAAAACATGATTTTACCAGGTCAAAAACTTGTTGTTGACAACCAAAAAGCAATGAAAGACAGCAAAGAAGCTAAAGCAAACCACGAAATGAAAGCTTTACCTGAAACAGGTGAAGAAAACGATATGGCATTATTCGGTACATCACTTACAGGTGGTCTTAGCTTAGCATTAGGTTTATACATCTTAGGACGTGGCAGAAAAACAAACTAAGATGAGACCACAAACTGTAAAAGAACAGTGTTAACATCTTTATAAATCATATTAAAAAACTGTGTATGTAGCATTGAGTTGCTACGTCACAGTTTTTTATTTTAAAAATATGTACTAACTAAGTCAGTGAAAATATTTAAAGTTTCAATTGTCTAGCTCCTCAGAAGTTTTAAAAATCATTTCAAATTACAAATGAATTATGAAAAACCCTCCTTGTCATCTACATTATTTTATTAAAACATTTTTAATCATTATTTAATATATAGTTAATAATAAATTAAATGTATGAATAAAATTACAATATATTATATAATCGAGGAGGGATAAAATGAAAAGAATGATAGGATTCAAGCAGTTCATGTCTTTAGTCATAGTTGTTTTTTTAATTATCGTGGGCACTTTAGTATGCAATCAGCGAACCGTCAAAGCGGTGCAAGAGCACGTTGACCCAGAGTTAAAACTCGCAACGCACAATGTTTATATGATGTCGACATTGTTGTATCCAAACTGGGGTCAAGGTGTCCGGGCTAACTTAATACCTGAAGCAAAGTACTTAAAAGCCGATAATATTCACGAGATGTGCATATTACCGGCTTTTTACGGCATTTCTATCTTTTGCTCGGTATATAGAAATGGGCATTTTTGTAATGGAAAACAATATCTGATGCGTCGAATGGTATACCAGTAGTAGTGTAAAAAGTTTGGTGGTAACGTAAGCACGGGTCATTGGGTTCGAGTTTTAAGAGTTGTGCTTCATTAGTGTTGAGTTGATCAGCATTAAAATAAATATCGGAAAACCCAACTTTAACTTGCATGTTTTGTTCTAAATAATCAAAGATAGATCCTTCTGTAATTTCAGTATTCAAATATTTGACGATTTCTTTATTGTAATAAGAATATTCAATACATAACACATTGCCATCGACATAGCGTAGTCTTTCTAAATAATAAACACTATCACCTTTTGATAAATTCAGTTCTTGCATGACTGTCTCAGGAATATCAGTGATTTCTTCTAATTTTAAAACCTTACTTGTTAGTTGGTGCTCATTTAAACTTTTTGAAAAACCATTTGTTTTGAAGACATTAATGTGATTGTCATTTCTCGCATTCCTTACATAAATGCCACTGCCTTGTGCTTGATAAATAATGCCGTCATGTTCAAGTAATTCTAATGCTTTAATAATCGTACTTTTACTGACTTCATATTTTTCTTTTAAAGTCGTGACACTCGGCAATTTATCTCCTGCTCTAAATTGATGGTTTGTGATGAATGTATGAATATCATGAGCGATTTTTTCGTATTTCAGCAACAATAAGCCCTCATTTCAATTTCTAGATAATTTATTATAACATGTGTCGTTTTTTATTTTGTATCGTTATGGACAAATTGAACCGGTACAATTATAATGGACGTTGAAGACTTTGAAGTTTTTTAAAGAAAATGAAAATGTCAAACTAGGGTAGCAGTTTTTAAAATTCAAAAAAGCAAATTGAATATAATGGCTATGAAAGTGTAATTCCTATTGATGTGACGAATTCAACAGATTTTGAAGGCGTTCTTATTACAGAAGAGAAACAGATAAATAAAGAAAATCAATTTTGAACTATTAAAAAAATAAAGGAGGCAATGGATGATGTCTAAATTACCAGCAAGTTTTATGTGGGGCGGCGCTCTAGCTGCCAATCAATTTGAAGGCGGCTATGATCAAGGGGGGAAAGGGTTAAGTGTTATCGATGTGATGACAGGAGGCGCACATAGAAAAACGAGAGAAATAACAATGTCAGTGGAAGCGGATAAATATTACCCAAATCACGTAGGTATTGATTTTTATCATCGTTACAAAGAAGATATTGCCCTGTTTAAAGAAATGGGATTACAATGCCTTCGGACGTCAATCGCTTGGACACGTATTTTTCCGAACGGTGACGAGTTAGAACCTAATGAAGAGGGGCTCCAATTTTATGATAATATCTTTGATGAATTACTCAAGAATAATATCGAACCGATTATTACATTGTCACACTTTGAAATGCCATTACATTTAGCACGTGAATATGGTGGTTTTCGTAACCGTAAAGTAGTGGATTATTTTGCTCGTTTCGCACAAGTTGTATTTGAAAGATACAAAGATAAAGTCACGTACTGGATGACATTTAACGAAATTAATAATCAAATGGATACGGGTAATCCGATTTTTTTATGGACAAACTCGGGTGTAAGTTTAAATGACAATGATAATCCTGAAGAAGTATTGTATCAAGTTGCACATAATGAATTGATTGCAAGCGCAAAGGCTGTCAAAATCGGTAAAATGATTAATCAGAACTTCAAAATTGGTAGTATGATTTCTTATGTACCCATTTATCCATATTCTTGTCATCCGAAAGATATGATGAAGGCACAAATTAAGAATCGATTAAGGTATTTCTTTCCTGATGTACAAGTAAGAGGTTATTACCCGAGCTATGCTAAAAAAATGTTCGAACAAAAAGGGTATCATATTGGATGGCAGGATGGAGATGAGGAGATTTTACGAGAAGGTGTTGTCGATTACATTGGCTTTAGTTATTACATGTCTACAGTCGTAAAACATGATACACAGACTGGTGTTAGTAATAATATCATCAATAGTGGTCTTCCTAATTCAGTTGAAAATCCACACATTAAAATAAGTGAGTGGGGATGGGCTATCGATCCAGAAGGGCTACGTTATACGCTTAATGTTCTATATGAACGTTATCAAGTCCCTTTATTCATTGTAGAAAATGGTTTTGGTGCGATAGATAAGGTGGAAAACAACCAAATTCATGATGATTACCGTATTAATTATTTGAGAGAACATATAGAAGCAATGATTGATGCGGTTGATAAAGATGGCGTGGATTTAATTGGTTATACACCCTGGGGTATTATCGATATCGTTTCATTTACGACAGGAGAGATGAAAAAGCGTTACGGTCTGATTTATGTGGACAGGGACAATGAAGGACGAGGGACATTAGAAAGGTTGAAGAAAGATTCGTTCTATTGGTACCAAAAAGTGATAGAAACAAATGGTAAAGATTTAGGTGAATAACTTAAAAAGTATGTGAAAAGGCATGCTTTGGTTGGTTGTGACTGGTTTGAAAGGTACATTTTTTGATAATTAGATTCACTTTAATCGAGAGGCATTGCTTCATTTAAATTTAGTATTGCGAAGACAAAAATACATTTTTCGTCTTTTGTAAAGGAAATTAACGAAAGAGAGTCGTTAAAATGTTAAACGGTTGGAAAAGATACTTATGTTATGTGAGGAGTACGATACGTATGCAACATAAGGCGACGATGTATCGTTTCAATCTTTTGAACAAGGAGAAGTTAAAGGTTTTGAAATGGCTTCTAGGTGTGTATCATTATGAAGACAAGGTATCATCTCAATTTGTTAAGTGAGCATGCAAATTTTCGAATGGGCAATATTAATGTTGGATCAATTAAAAGAACGAGTATAAGATGAAAAAGTTGTTGTGGTTGATATGATTTTGTTATTTGTTTTGGACATCGCTTCTATGATTTAATTTTCAAGGGTAGGAGTAGTTTTGGAGACATAAGTACTTTCAAAAGATCTGAAATCCAAATTATAGATGTATGTGAGAGGCTAGGAGAAACCCTTGCTATAAAAATGTATATTAAAATTTCATAATTTATTTTAAAAACATATATAAACCGATGCTTTTATGATTGCTTCCAAAAGTTTCGGTTTTATTTTGTTAAGGCTTATTATTTTTATTACAATATATTTTATTTTTATAAATGAGGTTAAAATAAACCATTTATTTTTCTGAACATTCCGATAAATAGAATTTTCTAATAAGTTTTGAAAAACAAAATAGTAGACAACTAAAGGTTCTCGTATTATATTGTTATGAGTTATTAGAAAGGGAGTTATTAATTGTGTACAAAAATGAAAAAGAAAAGCATTCAATAAGAAAGTTATCTATAGGAGCCGCATCTGTCATTGTTGGGGGACTCATGTATGGTGTTTTGGGAAATGATGAAGCTCAAGCGAATGAAGATGTCACTGAAACAACTGGGAGAAATTCAGTGACAACGCAAGCTTCTGAGCAACATTTGCAAGTGGAAGCAGTACCTCAAGAAGGCAATAATGTAAATGTATCCGCTGTAAAAGTACCTACGAATACGACAACGCAAGCACAAGAAGATGTTGCAAGTGTATCCGATGTTAAAGCACATGCTGATGATGCATTACAAGCACAAGAAAGTAGTCATACTGATGGTGTTTCTTCAGAATTCAAGCAGGAGAAAGCTTATGCGAATCCTCAAACAGCTGAGACAGTTAAACCTAATAGTGAAGCAGCACATCAGTCTGAAGACGAGGATAAGCAAAAACCCGTATCATTTAGCCGCAAAGAAGATGAGACTATGCTTCAGCAACAACAAGTTGAAGCCAAAAATGTTGTGAGTGCGGAGGAAGTGTCTAAAGAAGAAAATACTCAAGTGATGCAATCCCCTCAAGACGTTGAACAACATGTAGGTGGTAAAGATATCTCTAATGAGGTTGTAGTGGATAGGAGTGACATCAAAGGATTTAACAGCGAAACTACTATTCGACCTCATCAGGGACAAGGTGGCAGGTTGAATTATCAATTAAAGTTTCCTAGTAATGTAAAATCAGGCGATCAGTTTACTATAAAATTATCTGACAATATCAATACACATGGTGTTTCTGTAGAAAGAACCGCACCGAGAATCATGGCTAAAAATACTGAAGGTGCGACGGATGTAATTGCTGAAGGTCTAGTGTTGGAAGATGGTAAAACCATCGTATATACATTTAAAGACTATGTAAATGGCAAGCAAAATTTGACTGCTGAGTTATCAGTGAGTTATTTCGTTAGTCCGGAAAAAGTCTTGACTACTGGGACACAAACATTCACGACGATGATCGGTAATCATTCAACGCAATCCAATATTTACGTTTATTATGATAATAGTCATTATGTAGATGGACGTATTTCGCAAGTGAACAAAAAAGAAGCTAAATTTCAACAAATAGCATACATTAACCCTAATGGCTATTTAAATGGCAGGGGGACAATTGCAGTTAATGGTGAAGTGGTCAGTGGTACGACGAAAGACTTAATGCAACCTACAGTGCGTGTATATCAATATAAAGGACAAGGTGTTCCTCCTGAAAGTATTACTATAGACCCTAATATGTGGGAAGAAATCAGCATAAACGATACTATGGTAAGAAAATATGATGGTGGTTATAGCTTGAATCTGGATACTAGCAAGAATCAAAAATATGCCATCTATTATGAAGGGGCATATGATGCGCAAGCTGAAACGCTGTTGTATAGAACATATATACAGTCATTAAACAGTTACTATCCGTTCAGTTACCAAAAAATGAACGGTGTGAAGTTTTACGAAAATAGTGCGAGTGGAAGCGGTGAGTTGAAACCGAAACCACCTGAACAACCAAAACCAGAACCTGAAATTCAAGCTGATGTAGTAGATATTATTGAAGATAGCCATGTGATTGATATAGGATGGAATACAGCAGTTGGAGAAGAAAGTGGAGCAAATCAAGGTCCTCAAGAAGAAATTACGGAAAACCACGACATCGAAGTCATTGAAGAAAACAACTTGGTGGAAATGACAGAAGATACAGCAGTTGGAGAAGAAAGTGGAGCAAATCAAGGTGCTCAAGAAGAAATCACAGAAAATCACGACATCGAAGTCATTGAAGAAAACAACTTAGTGGAAATGACAGAAGATACAGCAGTTGGAGAAGAAAGTGGAGCAAATCAAGGTGCTCAAGAAGAAATCACAGAAAATCACGACATCGAAGTCATTGAAGAAAACAACTTAGTGGAAATGACAGAAGATACAGCGTTGGAGGAAGAAAGTGGAGCAAATCAAGGTGCTCAAGAAGAAATCACGGAAAATCACGACATCGAAGTCATTGAGGAAAACAACTTGGTGGAAATGACAGAAGATACAGCAGTTGGAGAAGAGAGTGGAGCAAACCAAGGCCCTCAAGAAGAAATCACGGAAAATCACGATATCGAAGTCATTGAAGAAAACAACTTAGTGGAAATGACAGAAGATACAGCGTTGGAAGAAGAAAGTGGAGCAAATCAAGGTGCTCAAGAAGAAATCACGGAAAATCACGACATCGAAGTCATTGAGGAAAACAACTTGGTGGAAATGACAGAAGATACAGCAGTTGGAGAAGAGAGTGGAGCAAACCCAGGTCCTCAAGAAGAAATTACGGAAAACCACGACATCGAAGTCATTGAAGAAAACAACTTGGTGGAAATGACAGAAGATACAGCAGTTGGAGAAGAGAGTGGAGCAAACCAAGGCCCTCAAGAAGAAGTAACAGAGAATCAACCTCAGCAAGAAGAAATCATGGAAAACCAAGAAGTCGAAAAGAAAGGCGATAGTAACTTGGTAGAAAGTACAAAAACTCCAAAGGCCGAAGAATCAGTTAGCGTTCAGCCAACTTTAGAAGACAAAAACACAAAGAACCACGTTAACACAGTAGTAGTGAATACGAAGGTATCTGAAGTTAAAGAAAAGGATCCCCACCATACAAAAGCACTACCAGATACGGGGACAACCTCTCGAAGTCATTCCATGATGATTCCTCTCCTTCTTGTTGCTGGGTCAGTAGTGTTGTTACGTCGAAAGAAAAAGCATAGTAAGGTGAATTAAAGAATAATTTTAAAATCGTAATATGGTGAAAACAGAAATGTAGGAAAGTGGTCAATATATTTGCCATTTCCCTACATTTTTTATTTGAAATATGCTTAAGTCAAACCCATAATCTGTAAATTGATTTGAAATGTTTTTTACTCTGTTATTTAACAGTACATACAGGGCAATTAACTGTCAGATTGGTAGCTCATCATTACGTGATTTCCATTTTTGAACTCCATATATAAGAAAATCAAGCTACAAAAAGTGACCGAGGCAGGAATCAGTGCTCAGTAGATACGATACTCAATCCTTTAAAACAAAACAAGATACTTGCGATGATCATTGCGATGTCAAAAATCAATGTTAATGTCATTTTCATGATGATTCCCGTTCTTATAGTTTGTATATTGCTTGAATTGTTGCATCACATAATCTCTACTCTCTTTATGGTTTACGATGGCTTTTGGATAATCTTCTCCAATTTTTATTTGATGATTTTGTTGTATTGCTGTTACATATTGAGAGGGATTGTGAATATACTTAGGCTTTACGTCTTTCAATATTTGTAACTGTTCTTTAATAAAATCACCCATTGCATCAAAACGTTCACTTTGACGTATAGGATTGAACATTCTGAAATAAGGGACGGCATCTGTTCCGGTAGATGCAGACCATTGCCAACCATGTACATTCGAAGCATTATCGTAGTCTATCAAATAGTGTCTAAAATGTGCTTCTCCCCAAGTCCAGTTCATAAATAGATGTTTTGTTAAAAATTGAGACACTATCATACGTAAGCGATTATGCATATACCCTGTACGAAGGAGTTTTTTCATTGCTGCATCGATAATAGGATAACCGGTTTCTCCATTTTTCCAAGCTTCAAAATGAGACTGACGCTCAGACCATTCCATATTCCGATACTTGACAGAAAAAGATTGTGTCGCGGCATCTGGATATTGTGTCATTAATACATAATAAAATTCACGAAACATGAGTTCTCTGATGAAAGACTCATAACTATTTTCATCACTGTCATATCCTTCAAGTAAATGATTGATGACTTCTCGAATATCGAGTAAACCATAAGCTAAATACCTGCTTAAACCACTGATATTATCTCGGGTGATATCATCTGCTAATTGAGAATAAAGGGTAATCTCATGATTCAAAAAATGATTCCAGGATTGACGTGCATAGGCTTCTTCATCTGTGTGTTTGTCAAATTTTAAATCACTTTGGTTCATTCCTTTGGCAGCATATTGTGCTAATTGCTTCAGTTGCGTGCTTTTTTGAGGTGTATGAGCTAGATGTTGGCGATTGGCTTTATAAAAGTATGTAAATATTTGATAAGGTTGGTGTTGCTGGTTAAAAGTCTTTGATGGCTGAAAGTAGTGATTGACACGTTGACCAATGACCGAAATGTGATGCTTTTCAAACCGTTTTTTCATATGAGGATAGTCATAACTTGCTCTGTGATAACTCATAATGTCTTTGGCCATCAATACGTGAGAGAGTGATAACGCATTCGCTAATGTATCCAAATTTTTATAATCAACAATATAAGGGTGTATATTGTGTTTAATGAGGGTACTTACAAACCCTTTTACGACATGATGATAATCCTCGCGTTTTACTGTGGCCGCATCACTCAAATCTTCTATAGGTAATATCAAATATAGTTGCTTTATTTCGTCTTGATGTGTAATGACATAATCAAGAAGAGGGTTATGATTGATTCTAAAAACCCTGTTTAGTATGACGCCTAAGTGCATATGATGACCTCCTTGTGCTTTTTAACTAGAAGCACTAATGTTAATGTGAATTTTTATGTCTTTTAAGGTTTTTAGAGATATAGATGCTATTTTGAATGAGTCTCTTTTTTCAATTCTTGCTCGATTAAGTCAATGTGCGTGCTGATAAGGTTGCGTTGGTGATTTAAAAACTCTAAATGTGCCACTAAAATGGTTTTGACATCTATTTTATTTTGATACAGCATGGAGGTATATTTTTCAATTTCTTTTAAAGGCATATTGAGATGACTCAAGCATTTGATGAATTTAATCATTTCAATATCATCGTTTGTATAGAGGCGCTTATTGTTGGCGTCTCTTTTAATATTTTTTAATATATTTTTCTTTTCATAATAGCGCAGTTTACTTTTCGGTATATCGCAATGAGTTGAAACGTATTCTATATAATATTGATCCATGTAAGCATATCCTTTCAATTAAACTAAGGTTTAACTGTTATTCTACTTTATATAAACACGAATAAGGAGGCATTTCAATGAAAAAGGCATTAATTGTAGTTACAAATATTTCGAAATATCCTGATACAGAGAGAGCTACAGGTGCGTGGTTTTCGGAGGTAACACATTTTGCGAAAGATTTTTATGACGCTGGTTATGAAGTAGATTTGGTTAGTCCTAAAGGCGGCTATGTATCATTAGATCCGGCAAGTCTCAAATCTGAAATGATGACAGCTGAAGATTGGGCATATTATACCGATTTAAATTATATGAATCAGTTTGGTCATTCGCTTTCTCCTGAAGAAGTGAACCCTGATGAATATAGTGCTATTTACTTTGCAGGTGGTCATGGGGTGGTCTGGGATTTAAGAGACAATCCACAATTGAATGAAATTGCTTTGAGTATTTACAACAACAATGGTGTTCTTGCTTCGGTATGCCATGGTGCTGTCGGTCTAATAGATATTAAAGAAAATGGAGAAAATATTGTTAAAGGAAAGGCGGTAACAGGGTTTACAAACAGTGAAGAACAAGCGAATGGCACAACGCCATACATGCCATATTTATTAGAAGATGCGTTGGTGCATGTTGGTGCACAATTCAAAAAAGAAGCTGATTGGCAGTCATATGCAGTGATAGACGGTCGCATTGTAACAGGACAAAATCCGCAATCTGGGCATGCAGTTGCAGAAAATGTGTTGAAATTATTAACAAAATAATCAATGTTAAAGGAGAGAACATTTATGAAATCATTAATTATTGGAGCGAATGGTGGCGTAGGACAACATTTAGTACGTAAGTTAAAAGTGCGTCAAATGGACTTTACAGCGGGTGTGAGAAATATGTCGCAAGTGGAAACATTGAAATCTAAAGGTATCGACGCAGTATACATTGATGTAGAGAAACAATCTATCGATGAATTAGCAACCCAATTTAAACAGTTTGATCAAATTCTCTTCTCTGTTGGATCTGGAGGAAGTACAGGCGCGGATATGACAATGATTGTTGATTTAGATGGTGCTATTAAGGCCATTAAAGCGAGTGAACAGGTTGGCAATCAGCACTTCATCATGGTTTCTACTTACGACTCACGTAGAGAAGCATTTGATGCATCAGGAGATTTAAAACCTTATACAATTGCAAAACATTATGCAGATGTCTATTTAAGACAAACGAATTTAAAATATACTATTGTTCACCCTGGCGCACTAACAAATGAGCCAGAGACGCAAAAGTTTCAAATTAGTGAGCAATTTAAAGGGGTGCAACATCCTACGATTACGAGAGAAGACGTGGCAGAAGTGCTTGTATCTGTATTAAGTGATAAATCATTGCAAGGTCGCGAATTCCAGATCATTAACGGTGAACTCCCATTAACTGAAGCGATTCAAAAATATTTGGAGGAATAGTCTATGAATAATGAACAAATTGTACTTGCAACCCGCCCCAAAGGAGTCCCACAAGATGATGTGTTTCGTTTTGAAACCATTGATGTGAAAGCCCCTGAAGCGGGGGAAGTTCAAATCGAATCTATTTATATTTCAGTAGATCCTTATATGAGAGGTCGAATGAATGACACGAAAAGCTACATTCAACCTTATGCACTAGATGAGCCATTAAAAGGACATATCGTAGGGAAAGTACAACAATCAAACCATGAACAATTTTCAGTGGGAGATTATGTTACAGGTATTTTACCGTGGAGAAGAATTAATACAGTCTCTGGAGAGTCAGTGACACGACTAGATGTAAGAGATGTGCCACTCTATTTATATTTAAGCGTACTGGGCATGCCAGGAATGACTGCCTACACAGGACTACTTCAAATCGGGAAACCTCAAGCGAATGAGACGGTGGTTGTTTCGGCAGCATCAGGTGCAGTAGGTTCTGTTGTGGGGCAAATCGCTAAAATCAAGGGAGCCAGAGTAGTAGGTATCGCTGGCGGTGAAAAGAAAACAGCATATTTAACAAACGAGCTCGGTTTCGATGCGGCAATCGACTATAAAAGTAGTGATTTCGCAACTCAGCTTGAAGCAGCTGTCCCAGACGGTGTGGATGTATACTTTGAAAATGTAGGTGGCGCAGTGTCAGACGAAGTATTTAAACATTTGAATCAATTTGCGAGAGTTCCCGTATGTGGCGCTATTTCCTCGTATAATGCGGATGTAGAAGAACTAGGACCACGTATTCAAGGAACGTTAGTCAAAAACCAAGCATTGATGCAAGGATTTGTTGTTGCACAATTCTCAGATTACTTTAAAGAAGCACAAGAACAGCTCAGCCAATGGATTACAGAAGGGAAAATCAAAGCTGAATTTACGATAGATGAAGGATTTGATCAAATCCCTACTGCATTCAGAAAATTATTTACAGGCGAGAACTTTGGAAAACAAATTGTCAAAGTAGCAGAAGAATAGAGGCGATTATATGAAAAGACTAGTCGTAAGTGTACTGTTTAGTATGATATTTTATCTAAGTGGTGTCTCACATTTTAAAAAGGAAGCGATGTTTTTAAAAATCGTACCTTCTTATTTACCATTTAAGCGAGCTATTGTTAAATATTCAGGAATATTAGAATTAATGATTGCTGTGTATGTATTACTAGGAAAAAATAGAAGGGCAGTGAGAAAAATTGTCCAAGGCTTTTTGTGGTTAGTCTTCCCAGCGAATATCTATGCAGCAAGAAAGAGAATGTCATATAAAGATGAATCTAGCAGTGTCATTCAACATGTCATTCGATTACCACTACAATTTGTAGCAATTAAATTAGCAAAGTGGCTTTAGAAGTGCAATGGCCAATTTCTATACGCGTATAGGTTGAAAACACCAATAATTAATTTCAAGTCAATGGGATAACCCGGGAAATGAATGTCGAATACATTTCCTGGGTTGTTTATGGTGCGCCTGGAATGGATAACATCTTGATGGTGAAAGTCCGTTACAGGCTTGGTAGTAGGACTGTTAGCGAAAGACAAGGGCGACCATTGCGAACTTATCTATTTTAAAGACTGGAAAAGCAAAGGCCGTGCGTTTCAGTACTTTAGAGTCCATCTGTAAATATTTAGATTGCCAGCCCGGCGACATTATCGTTTATGAAGAATCGTAATTTACTCCAAATTCTTAGATAAGTTAACACAAGGGCTCGTGTATAAGGTAAGTATTCAAAAAAGGAGCTAAATACTTAAAAACGTTGATATGACAGCATTTCTCAAAACAACTGATAAAAACCCCGCATATTCTTAACGCAAAATTTCGTGTTTTTTGCGTTAAGAGTGATGTGGGGTCTTTTTATCGGAAAGCAAATTAACTGATGAAGTTGTAATGTAAATGATGATATTGCTGACTATGAACTAAGAATAATTGTTTGAGAGCGTGAAATTTTGCCAGTAGACTTTATCGCGGATGAACAAAAAGAAAAATTCATGTTTAAAAATGCTAAAACGTTGTTAGGAAGGTAAAATTATTAATATAGCCAACTCTTTTTTGGCTCATCTTGTATAGAAGTGTTTTTTTAATTTCAAAGGTGAATTAAGAAAGTGACATGAATACATTTAGTTAGATAAGCGCCCCAAATTGTAATTCATCCCCCTTTTTGAGACAATAAGTTTGTATCATAAGCGTTAAGATTGGGAGGACAGTGAACAATATTTTAGACGAATCTACTTAACGCATTTTTGAAAGGATGTGACGGATATGTCAGTTTTAAGTGCAGATGAAAAAATTCAAATTTTACGTGACATCATCGAAATCCAGTCAGTTAACGATTATGAGGTTGAAGTGGCTCAGTATTTAAAAAATTTGTTTGATAAATATCAAATTAATGCTCAAATTTTAAAACTAGAAAATAGTGAGACACGTGCGAACTTAGTAGCAGAAATTGGCTCAGGGCACCCCGTTCTTGGTGTTTCAGGTCATATGGATGTAGTGAATGTAGGAGATATAACAACGTGGCAATATGAACCATTTCAGCTAACGGAGGATGAAGATGGCCGATTACATGGTCGTGGCACAGCGGATATGAAAGCAGGTCTCGCAGCACTCGTAATAAGTATGATTGAAATTAAAGAAGCGGGATTATTGAAGAAAGGGACGATTCGTCTATTAGCAACGGCTGGTGAAGAAATTGCCAGTGAAGGGGCAGCGCAATTAAGAGAACAAGGTTATACTGATGATTTGAATGCTTTATTGATTGCAGAACCTTCACAAAATGGTATGTTTTACGCACATAAAGGGTCTATGCATTTCGAATTAACATCCAGAGGTAAATCTGCGCACAGCTCTATGCCAGAGTTAGGGATCAATGCTATTACACCTGTTGTAAACTTTATTTATCATTTGAATGAGGCGTTTCAACACGTCCATGAACGTAATCATATCATAGGCCCGCCAACAATGGCCTCTACGGTTATCCAAGGTGGGGATCAGGTGAACTCTATTCCAGACAAAGCAACAGCCTTATTCAATGTACGGACAGTGACAGAATACAATAGTCAAAGTTTTATGGCGTTATTTCAATCGATTCAAGAACGTGTAAGCGATGATCATCATCGTCTCACACTCCAAGCATATGGGGACCGCTCACCTGTTGTCACTACAGGAGAAAATCGTCTGGTTAACCTTGCGCAAGATATCAGCGAAAAATACTTTGGCGAAAAAGTTAAAAAGATTGCTTCAACGGGGGTTACGGACGCATCGCTTTTATTAAAAGATAAAGATATTCATTTTCCATTTATAACCTTTGGACCTGGTGAAACATCACAAGCCCATCAAGTTGATGAATATGTCCAAAAAGACGTTTATTTAACTTTTATTCAGTTATATCAGGAAATGTTTACAACTTATTTGAATGATGAAAAATAAAGGTTGAAAAAGCGTATACTCAATCGCGCTTCATGTATGTGGGAGCATTAAATAATGGCTTCATTCAGGCGTATTGTGGAGAGGATGACGATTTACAATGCGCCTGATTTTGATTTGAGTATTTAATTGATGAGGCGCCTAGACCGTGCATCTTATGTAGTGTGTGATGATTTAATTGAGCGTTAATCTTTCTCATTCAGATTTGATGCTCATTTTTTAATGAATCTTTAGAGAGGAAGTGAAACTGATGGAAACCATTTATCTTGCAGGCGGATGTTTATGGGGCGTACAAGCATTTTTCAAAACCATACCGGGTGTCGTTATGACAGAAGCGGGTCGTGCTAATGGGTACAGTGCGACATTAGATGGGCCGTATGATGGCTACGTTGAATGTGTCAAAACAATATTTGATCCGTCAAAAATTGATGTGACTCGCCTAATAGACGACTTATTTGAAATCATAGATCCGTATAGCCTCAATCAACAAGGTGAAGACGTTGGGCCGAAATACCGTACAGGTATCTATAGCGAGCAGTCTCACCATTTAATTGAAGCCCGACAATATATTCAAAACCGAGCTGATGCCGAATACATTATGGTAGAAGTGGCACCTCTGACAAACTATATTCCAAGTGCGGACGTCCATCAAGATCACCTTGATAAATATCCTAATGATTATTGTCATATTCCAGATGTATTGATGAGAAAATATCGATAGCGTGTTAAAAAGCCATTGATACTGTATATTTTAGAAATCACAATGGTTATGGCACATAGATTTAATGAAAGATCGCCATCACCGAACATAACACCTATAAAAGTGTTGTGTTTTCAAATCATAATCAATGCGCCATATTCCCCCGCAATAGGTATCATAAGGTCATCCGTTTCTTATGAGCTCCTCAACAATAGAGACCATATCATTATGAATAACCAGATTAGCTTGTTGATCATAAGGGGTAGTGTCTTTGTTAATAATGACAAGATGTCCACCTTGAAAATGTGAAATGAGTCCAGCTGCAGGTTGAACGACGAGCGATGAGCCCAACACAATCAATGTATCAGCATGTGTGATTTTCTGAAGTGCGTTGGACATTGTCGTTTGATCCAGCGTTTCGCCATAAAGGACGATATCCGGTCTAATCACATGTCCACATTGTTGGCATTGTATCAGTTGATGTGTCATGACTTCATTTTTCGTGTACTGTTGCTGACAATTCGGACAGTAAAAGCGATTGAGTGTGCCATGTAATTCATCGACATGTTGGCTTCCTGCATCACTATGAAGGCCATCAATATTTTGCGTGATGACACCTAATGAGTGTTGACGTTGCTCTAATTCGGCAATCCATTTGTGAACAGGATTCGGCAATTTATCCTCCAAGAGTAAACGTTTGTGACAAAAGCGCATAAAACCAATTGGGTCATCTTCTAAATAATCGGTGCTCAACAAATATTCCGGTGAGTAGCCTTCTTTTGAAATTTCATCAAACAAACCACCCATTGAACGGAAATCCGGGACACCACTTGCGACTGATACACCTGCACCCGTGAAAAATACGATGCGTTCTGAGTGGTCGATGATATGTTTTAATTGATCGATATGATGTGCCATAGTTGAATCACTCCATTTATCAATGTCACTTTCATTTTATCAAAAGTCATATCACAACAAAATAGGCGCAGGGGGTGCGAACGATCGTTGTACCGACAATTCAAGGTGAGTAGTGAGACAGTCATATATATTTCAACACAGAAAGAGACCGGGAAATCATGCTATCCCAGCCTCGTCTTCATTTTAGATTAAACAAATGATTGAAAGTAAATATGGATGATGTAGTAAAAAATTTGCTTTTCTCCATTCAGAAACTTATTCTTATCCTACCTATTTGATGAAATATTGACCAAATGGCTAAGACTCCTAGGGGATCAAACGCAGCCGAATTGAGTTGAGGCAAGTCCCTTGGAAATCGAAACCATGAAGGCCATCATAAAAATATAGTATGCATATTATGAGGACAAGGATACATAATATTGTTAAGTCAGCTCAATTTTTAGTGCGAGTCTCAATCTTAGTTTTCAATCATCTTCATGTTGATCAACCAGTACTTTACTAAACAACCAATTTTTCTTGTTTTTGATGAGCAAGTTTTCTGCTTTCAACGCATTGATAATATGTCCGGTTGTTTCGCGTGAAACACTTGCAAGGTCACTCACCATTTGAATCGTTAAAAAAGGCTTGATTTCGTAAAACTCGTCATGATCGTCGCCAATGGTATGACATAAATAAATGAGCACTTTAATCACACGAGATTTGGCATGTTTAGCAGTGAGTGCCATATTGTATTCAGTCAGTTGTTGTTCACTTTCACATAAATATTTAAACAGCTGAATGAACACTTTGTGATGGTTTTTGCATAAATATTCTATCAAATCGATAGGGATGGTCATTACAATACAGTCGGTGAGCGCAGAACAAATCTCATGTGTGACTTTATCTTGAAATAGATTGTGAAGCGGATATAATTGTTGATCTTTGTTAATCACACGATAGAGGTCACCATGAATATTGTAATGTTCTCGTGCGATATAACCATCGATTAAAAAATAAATATGTGTCAGTTCATCTGATGAATAATATATCACTTGGCCTTTGTTATACTGTCTTACGATAAATTCATTTTTGTAAGGTTGTAAGACAATCGAAGGAATATTAATAAAGGCAGCGAATCGTTCTAAAAATGTGTGAATGTCATTTTGAATTAGGGAGGTATCGATTATTGTGTAATTGTATGACTTTTCCCCCATATAAGCACCACCTTATGACTACTGATAAATTTGTGTGCCGGCTTTTCCTTTAAAGGCTTCGTAGGCTTTGTCTAAGTTTGTAATCACAGCACGACGCCCTTCTCCATTTTCCACAAAATTTATAGCCGCTTCAATTTTAGGGCGCATTGAACCTTCTGCAAAATTACCGTCACATGCATATTGTTTCAAACTGGCGACATCAATTTGAGTCAGTTGTTTTTGATCAGGTTGATTGAAGTTGAGGTAGACGTTTTCAACATTCGTTAAAATCATCAGTACATCCGCATCAATAAGCTGTGCTAAACGTTCACTTGCGAAGTCTTTATCGATGACGGCTTCCACACCTTCATACGTATCATCTTTTTTGACTACGGGAATTCCACCGCCGCCACAAGCGATAATGATGTTGTTGTTTTCAACTAACGTACTGATCAGTTGATGTTCTAAGATGGATACAGGGAGCGGGGAAGGGACCACTTTACGATAACCTCTTCCAGCATCTTCTTTATAGATGGACTGAGGGTTTTCGTTTTTAACTTTTTCTATTTCTGCTTCAGTATAAAATGGGCCAATCGGTTTTGTTGGATGCGCCATTCTCGGATCATTGATATCCACTTCCACACGTGTAATCACGGTTGCTGCTCTACGGTCGCGATTCACCTCTGCTAATACACGATTCACCTCGGTTTCTATCCAAAAGCCAATCATCCCTTGTGTCATCGCGCCACATGTATCGAGTGGCATCGCAGGGGTTTCAGGACTATCCGCTTTTTGTTGTTGAATAAGAAGATTACCAATTTGCGGTCCATTACCATGAGAGATAACGATATCGTAGTCGGTCTTAAATAATGGCTTCAGTGTTTGCATCGTCGCACGTATCGCCTTCTTTTGAGCTTCTGAAGATCCATCTGTCGTTTGAATTGCATTGCCACCTAAAGCTATCACAACTTTTTTATGCATAAAAATCACTCCTCATTAAAATACATCGATGGCACCAGTGAGTAGTCTGACGATGCCGATAATCGCTAATAATAAAATAAGCATGAAAAAGATATAATCGATTTGTTTTAAAGGTTTTTGATTGTTTCTTTGTACGATCGTATAAACGACCAGTCCAGGTACATAAAGCAACATGGTTAATAGTAAATAGTCTAATCCAGCTGCATAGACGAGCCAAATTGTATAAATCGATGCGATGATACCAATCAGCCATTGCTTTGTTGTCGCACGCTGTTTCGTTTGAACGGTATACTTCACTTGGTAAAACGCGCTCAATGTATATGGAATTAAAATGGCGCTGGATGCAAGTGAAAACGCAAATTGATACGCACTTTGTGTGAACAGCATACTGATTAAAAAGATTTGAACTAATATATTCGTAATTAATAATGAATGACTCGGTGCTTTATTTTGATTTTCTTTTGCAAACCATTTCGGGAATAGCCCATCTTTTGCGACGATGAACGGTAATTCACCGGCTAACAGTGTCCAACCTAACCATGCACCTAAAACCGAAATAATCAGCCCGATATTCACGAGTACAGCTCCCCAATGTCCGACGATATGTTCTAACACAGCGGCCATAGAAGGATTGGAAAGTGCTGAAATGTGATTTTGTTGGATGACACCTTGTGCTAAGACGGTCATTAAGAAATAGATGACTAATACAGAAACTAATCCGATGACGGTTGCTGAACCGACATCCTTTTTATTTTTAGCGCGTCCAGAAAAGACAACGGCACCTTCAATACCAGTAAAGACCCAAACCGTTACGAGCATAGTACTTTTAACTTGAGAGAGTGTATCTCCCCAACTAAATCCTTGTGATGGGTGACTTGTCATTCCTAACAGTCCTGTTTTAAACGTATCAAAATTAAAGGCAACAATCATACATACAATGACAAGTAAAATAGGGATTAACTTAGCAATCGTTACGATACTGTTGATGAGTGCAGCAGTTTCGACGCCTTTTAAAATGAGGTAATGCACACCCCACAATAATAAGGACGCGATAATAATAGAAGGAAGGGTGTTGCCGCCTTCAAAGGTTGGGAAAAAGTTGCCGACTGCAGACATGAGTAAAGTCGCATAGGCCACATTACCTAAAAACGCCGCAAACCAGTAGCCCCAAGCACTCGAAAAGCCGATAAAGTCACCAAAACCTGCTTGGGCATAGCTGTAAATCCCACCGTCTAAATCTTGTCGCTCATTCGTTAAGTTTTGAAAGACAAAGGCAAGTGAAATCATACCGACTGCAGTAATGAGCCAACCTAAAATAATCGCTAATCCGCCAGCGTGACTGCCCATATCTGAAATGATGTTGAATGCACCGCCACCAATCATTGAGCCAATGACTAAACCAATTAAGGAGGTTTTATTTAATTTATTTTCTTCTGTTCCGCCCATATGTCATGTCTCCTTTAGATAGAATCAAAAGTCCAGTTTTAATATTATTTTAAATGATTTTAATATTATTTCATTGTAATAAGTATGTCTGGACTTTTGAATTATATCAAATCTATTGAACTATCCTAATGTTGCGGCCATTACAGCTTTGATTGTATGCATGCGGTTTTCTGCTTGATCAAAGACTTTGGAATGAGGACTTCTAAAGATTTCATCAGTCACTTCCATTTCAGTCAGCCCGTGTTCTTCTTTAATTTTTTGACCATAGACCGTTTCCGTATCGTGGAATGCAGGTAAACAATGTAAGAAAATCGTATCGTCTTTACCTGTTTTATCGAATAATGCGCGATTCACTTGATAATCTTTTAATAATTGAATACGTGATTCAAATTCACTTTCTTCACCCATAGACACCCAAACGTCTGTATAAATGACATCTGCGCCTTTAACACCTTCATCAATATTGTCAGTAATTTTAATTGAACCGCCATCTTGTTTAGCGCGACGTTCAGCGATATCAATATAGTCTTGCGCAGGGAATAAAGATTTTGGTGTACAAATCGTCACGTCGACGCCTAACATCGGACCTGCCACAAGAAGTGAATTAGCGACATTGTTGCGGCCATCGCCAATATATGTGAGTTGAATCCCCTCTAAATGTCCAAAGTTTTCTTTAATGGTCATATAGTCGGCTAACATTTGAGTCGGATGCCAAGCGTCAGTGAGTCCGTTCCATACAGGGACACCAGAATATTTTGCTAATGCTTCTACAGTCGCTTGTGAAAAGCCACGGAACTCAATGCCATCAAACATACGGCCTAACACTTTAGCAGTATCTTCTACAGATTCTTTTTTACCTAATTGAATGTCGTTTTTACCTAAAAATTCAGGGTGTGCCCCTAAATCAATAGAAGCAACGGTAAAAGCGGCGCGTGTCCGTGTCGATGTTTTTTCGAATAATAAAGCAATATTTTTACCTTCTAAATAGCGGTGAGGGATTCCTTGTTGTTTGTAGGATTTTAATGTCATCGCAAAGTCTATTAAGTCTGAGAATTCTTTTTTCGTAAAGTCGTCTTCTTTTAATAAATGTCTGCCTTTTAAATTTAATGGTTTTTGAATGTCTGTCATTTTGAAAATCCTTTCTATAATAAGATGATAAAATATTTAAATGTCTTCTCTGTATAAAGGTTGACTCATACATCTTGGGCCACCACGACCGCGCACTAATTCACTACCAGTAATTTCGATTACTTTGACACCATGTTCTCTTAATAGTTGGTTGGAAACGTAATTGCGGTCATACGTCACAACAACACCAGGACGAATCGTCAATGTATTTGAACCATCATTCCATTGCTCGCGTGCACCGTCAATCGCATCGCCGTTACCTGTCGGGATGAATTGGATATTGTCGACATGTAACGCATCTTCAAGTGTTTGCTTTAATTGACTTGAATGTGAAATTCGAATATCTTGCTTTGTCTCATCTTTTTCAATCGTAAAGATGTTCATTTGATTTTCTTCTTTAAAAATAGCGGCATGCATCGTGAATTTGTCGTAATCAATCATCGTAAATACCGTATCTAAATGCATGAAACTACGACTGTTTGGAATTTCAATCGCCAACACTTTCGTAAATGTTGATTGGTCATCGAATAAAATTTGACGGGCTAACCGTTCAATCGCTTGTGCTGACGTCCGTTCTGAAATACCAATGGCCAACACTTCTTTTGAAAGAATTAACTCATCGCCGCCTTCAATGTTGAATGGACAATTTCGGTCTAACCAAACCGGAACATCTGCGTCTTTAAAGCGAGGGTGATGTGCGAGAATGTACGTCATGAAAATCGATTCTCTGCGACGTGCGCGCCAATACATGCGATTAATCGTCATGCCTCGGCCGATAGAAGCTTGAGGATCTCTTGTGAAATACAGATTCGGCATAGGGTCTAAATAAAATGGATATCTGTCGTCCATATATTCCACTAAGTGATTCATTTCGAGCTGAATTTCCTCTTTACGCACGCCGGCCATAATTTTATCGACGAGTTCTTGGTCACTTAAATTTTTAAACAGTGCTTTAATCTCTTTTTCGTGACCGAGCACCGTTTTTTGAGATTCTGCTAAAATATCATCAATAAATTGTTCGCGTACAGCCTTGTCAGCAATTGCCTCAGCGGCTAATTGTTCGAGATAGACGACTTCGACACCTTCATCTCTTAATACTTGTGCAAATTTGTCGTGTTCTTCTTGGGCCACTTTTAAATAAGGAATATCATCAAACAGTAATCCGCTTAGATGATCGGGCACAAGATTTTCTAATTCTTTGCCAGGTCGCTTCAGTAAAACCGTTTTTAATGTCCCGATTTCACTATTGACTTGAATAGGATTCTTTTCCATTGTTGCGCCTCCTTTGTTTTAATACACCCAAAGTATAAAGCGCTTTCTTTATATGTGTTGTGAATTTTTTCTCAATAATAATGTCTAATACTTCATATAAATCATGTATTCAATGCATAAAATTGATAGATTATACATGCTGAGTACTTGAATGGTCCATAAGAATGAATAATCATTGAATATGTCGTGAGGCGCGCAATGAAAGATGGTGCTTCATTCAATATGATGTATGGATATCCATTTGATGGGGAGGTGCGTCTGATGAATATGAAAAGGGCGTTTTGAGAGGTGCCAAAAAGTTCACATCTGAGAATATCATATTTTGTTATGATAATGATGTGTATGGTTGTCTGACTGACTTATCATCAGATTAAGGAGTTTAAAAGTATGAAGAAGAGTAAGAGATTAGACTTAGTATCGATGGTTGTAAAGGAATACGATATTCATACGAAAGCAGAAATTGTAGATTATATTGAACAGCATTTTGGCATCCGATACAGTCTTGCTACGATTAGCCGAGATTTAAATGAGTTGAAGATTTATAAAATGCCATCAGAAAACCAACAACGATGTTACAGACAATATAACGACAATGCACCAAAAGAAGCGAAAGCAAGACTCATTGATTTGTATCAAGAGGAGATAATTTCCCTCAGTATTAAAGATACGTACTTAATTATTAAAACGACACCCGGTTTTGCACAAACGGTGAATTTTTATATCGATCAAATGAATTTAAAAGAAGTGATCGGGACGATAGGCGGTAATGATACGATCTTAGTGATTACGCATTCGAATGAACTTTCCAAATTTGTACATTACAAACTGTTCGATCAAACGTATGAAACGCCACATGTGAAACACTAGTCCTAATATATAGGAAAATTGCACAAAATTGACTTTTCATGGATTTTGCAATAGAATCAGGTAAATTTAGTCAACATCGATGAGAGTGCATCGAGGGCGTATAAAGAGGTGACATCCATGAAAAAGTTTTGGAAATGGAGTATTGGTATAGTGATACTATTGATTGTCGTGTGGGTGACGTATATAGCCATCTACCGCAATACATCTATCGCCAATAATCCAAAACATGCCAAGTACATTGATAGCGCAACACCGACGTTATTTTTGCATGGTTACGGCGGGACGGTGAACTCTGAAAAGTTTTTAGTGAAGGAAGCGGAAAATCAAGGTGTCACGCAAGACGTCATTACCGCGCACGTCAACGAAGCGGGTGAAGTGAAATTAAAAGGACATTTGGATAGTGACGCGATTAATCCTATTGTACAAGTCGTATTGAAAGAGAATAAAGAAGTAGACCCAGATGTGAATGCAGAATGGTTTAAAAATGTGTTAGTTGCTTTACAAACAAAATATCACATTAAAAACTTTAATTTTGTCGGACATTCAATGGCAAATATGACTTTTGCGCAGTATATGGCGACGTATGGTAAAGATACCGCATTGCCACAGTTGCAACGTCAAGTGAATATCGCTGGGACGTTTAACGGCGTGCTGCATATGAATGAAGAAGTGAATGAAATTACGCTTGATGCGGAGGGCAAACCTAGTCGTATGAACCCACCTTATCAAGATTTACGTGTATTAAAAGATGTGTATAAAGGGAAGAATATTGATGTCCTCAACATATACGGAGACTTAAAAGACGGTACGCACTCTGACGGCAGTGTATCGAATACGTCTTCTCGTTCATTGAAGTATCTACTTGGGGGCAGTGCGAAAACGTATCGTGAATCTGAATATGTCGGTCCAAGTGCGCAACATAGTGAATTGCATGATAATGAAAAAGTTGCGCGTGAACTGATTCAATTTTTGTGGGGTAAATCACTGTGAAATGCATTTGAAAATGATGACAACTGAATGAACATGAAACGACCACCGCACGTATAGGAAGATGTGCGTGGTCGTTTTTTAGGATAGGTGAAGGCATAGTAGGTATGTGCCAAAGTATAGTCTCGTGCTATATCCATCCTTTGTCATGCGCTTTTTTCCATGCATCGAAGCGGTTGTCTGCCTGGAGTTTGTCGATGATGGTCGATGTATAATTGCGTATAGTGCCATCTGATAAATATAAGGTTTGCGCAATTTCTTTACTCGTCAGCCCTTTGCCAATTTCTTTCAATACCAATTGTTCTTTATCAGTGAGAGGATTGCGCTCTGTCACAAGCGAGGTCATTAACGCGTCACTGTATTCTTTTTGACCTGCTATAACATGATGTATCGTCTGAACGAGCTCATCGACGGAACGTTCCTTTAATACATATGCATCGACATCGTGTGCCACCGCTGTTTCGAAGTAGCCTGGACGTTTAAATGTAGTGACAATAATAACCTTCACGTCGATGGCTTGTGCACGAATGTGTTGTAATACTTCAAGGCCGGTTAATCCAGGCATTTCGACATCTAATATAATCACATCAACAGGTGTTGTTTGGACGGTTTCTAGTGCAGCTTGTCCATTGCCCACATCAGCCACAACATGAATAGTGTCATGAAGTTGCATCAGTTGGACCATCGCTTGACGTAACATCGTTTGATCTTCAGCTAACACGACGCGAATCATAGTGCCACACTCCTCGGTATTAGAATTTGTATGTGTAGTCCTTCATTATTTTCTATATGTAATTGCCCTTTTAATACTTCGACACGGGCTTGTATGCTTTGGAGATGAATAGGGGACTTGTCTCGAATGCCGCAACCATTATCTTGGATGTCGAGCTGCAATCCGTCAGTCGTTTCGGATAAAGCCACATGGACTGTTGTCGCGTCGGCATGTTTAATAATGTTGTTCATCGCTTCGCGGAGTACCATCGCGAGTAATCCTTGTTTTGCTGGATTCAATGCATATGCGAATTGTACGCCTTCAAAATGAAATTCCAAATTTGCATCTTTTAACAACGTCTCTACAGATGCCACTTCTTCCGCAAAAGACGGGATTTTTAAATCATTAATAATGGCACGTATTTGATTGAGTGTTTCCTTTGAAATGTCGTTTAGGCTTTGTATCTCAGTTTTTGCACGGTCTGGCTTCGTATCAATCAACTTCAGTGCTAGCTCGGATTTTAAGCTTAATGCCGCAAAAACGTGTCCGAGTGTATCATGTAAATCTTGCCCGATGCGGTTACGTTCTTGTTCAGCAATTAAAAAGTTCAACTGCTTATTTTTAGCCTCGATTTCGTGTTGATAATGTGCTTGCTCAATTTTTTTAAAGTTTGCAAACATCATTAAATTAATCACAGTGAAAAAGATTAATAAGGCGATGGTATAATAATAATCTGGATAATAAATAAGCGACACAATGATACAAAGCACCATCGTAGTAATGAACGTCACATATTCTTTGGACCATACATTTGCTTTAAAAACGTAAGGAATCGCAAAAGCACTATAAAACAAAAACAGTGCATTCATCGGGTTAAGCGCGTATACGAAATAAATAACACCTGCATATTGAAGGACGAGTAACGTATACATCAGACCGTAAGACAGTAATGGATGGCACACTACAAGGGTCGTATAGACAATGACAAAGAGGCAAGTCACAACGACTAAAACATCGTGACGCCCCAAAATGTATGGATTCCATAAGTTAAGTATCGGAAAGAGTAAATAAAGTAAACTGGATAAATTCAAATAATGTAAATCTAACTTTTTAATCATATCGTTTCACTTCTTTGTCGAATATAGAGTGCAAGTGTTAAGAAAATTATACAATATACCAATAATACGATTAAAGATGTCAGTGGAAAAGATTGATGCAAACTAACCGTGTAAGACAACTGTTTAAGGTGATAGGTCGGTGTGACTAGTGCGACATGTTGCATTAAGGTCGGAAATTGTGACACTGGAAACCACAGACCACCGAGAACGGCTAGAGCTAAATACAAAATGTTGCCGACCCCACTCGCCTTTTGGACATCATTCATCTGTGCAAGTAATGCCCCCATACTCAACATGAGACTCGCCCCGAACCAAATTAAAACTCCTGAACTCACCCATTGCGTCCACGCCATTTGTACGCCTTTAAACTGTGCAGCTATTGTAAAAATAATAACAATCGACAGTGCAAATTGACACATTATTTTACCAATTTTTATACCGATGTAGTGTGCGGGTGTAAGTGGTGTGCGCATGAGTCGCTTGTACCATCCGCGTGTGCGTTCGTCAATAATGTCAAAAGGGAAAGAAAACAAGCAAAAACTCATTAAACTAAATGTCGTCATATTGTACATATATTCTTGATTAAACTTTGCCATGATAGGTTGAGGTAGGTCAAGAATGGATGTAAATAATAAATAGAATGTGACTGGCAATAGAACGGCAAGTACAAAGCGTGTTTTGTGTCGCGTGAGTAGTCGGAGTTCTGTCAAAAAATAATGTTTGATCATTGTGATACACCGCCTTGGTCCTGTTTGAATATAATCTCGAGTAGTGAATGGTGATGAATTTCAATATGTTGCAAAGGAATATGGAGTGCGAGTAACTCGATTAATGTTTGCTGCACATCCGCTGTTTCAATTTGAAGTTGACCATCATTTGTTGGCATGGGTTTGATGTGAGACAACTGTAATATCAGTGCTTCAGATGGTGGTATCGGTAATGTGATGATGGAATGGCCTTGTTTACGTTTAATATTTTGAGGTGTATCATCCATCACTAAACATCCTTGATTGAGTACAATGACGCGATCTGCCATTTGCTCCACTTCTTCTATGTAATGAGACGTATATAAAATCGTACGTCCATTTGCTTTCAACTGACGAATAATGGACCAGAAATGTTGGCGCATTTCGACATCCATTGCACTTGTCGGTTCGTCTAAAATAAGACATTGCGGTTGACCGACCAGTGTTAACGCAAAGTCAAGAATGCGTTGCTGCCCACCTGAAAGTTGAGTCGCAAATTGGTGGAGCTGTTTTTTTGTAAACCGTGTAAGGGCCACCCATTCTTCAAAAGGTAAGGGCGACGGATAACAATGTGCAAACAAGTGATACAGTTCAATGACTTTCATACGTTCTGGAAAGTGACTTTGTTGAAACAGCACGCCTAACCGTTCAGAGGTTAAAAGATGGTCAGGATCTTCAATCGTGCCTTGTACAGGATGACGGTCACCGATAATCATATCAATAAGCGTGGTTTTTCCAGAGCCATTTGGACCAATAAGTGCGGTACATTGGCCGGTACGAATTGGAAAAGAGACGTCATTCACAACAGGTTTTTGGTGATAGGTTTGGGTTAAATGCGCTATTCGAATCATATAAATCACATCCTTGGATAGGTTATGTTTATTGTATGTTTGTAGTTGCGCGCGTAGTAGTGAAGTTTGTCACGAGATTCATATGACATTTGTCACTAATTTGGAGTGGAAGCGAGATGAAGAGGTTAAAGTGGAAATCAAAAGCCCGAACAAATCAATGTCCGAGCCTAAAAGCAAGTAAAAGTCTCAATTATTGTCGCCAATAGAATGTGTATAGAGACATCAATTAAAGTTGGTCAACAACTAATACTTTAATGCCAGCATACAAGTTATACACTAAGTAATAGAGAGAACCGACAATTGTAATAATGATGACAATCACGAGTAAAGTTGTCAGCACCGCACCGCTTGTATTAAAGAGCACCATGAAACAAGCGAAAGCGATGATGGAAAATACAGTCGGCAAAATGTGATAAATCAATGCTTTCTTTCCATGTGTAGACACAGGCTGTGGTGCAACCAACCATACGATCAATGGAAATAACACCGGTGCAAAAAATACGCTAAAATATGAAAGAAAAGCTAATAATTTTTCTGTTGTCGTTGACATTGTGTCACTCTCCTTTTTGTCATTATAATCATAACTTTCTTTGGATTGAGATGATTATTTTAGAGTTTTACAAAATATACCTTTTATGTTTTCCACACTACCGCGTCTGTTAAACGTTTCCTCAAAAGTGAGTCGTTTTGATGTGAACTGCACCTCAAAGTTGTTGATATCAAAATGGAGCCTTAGTTTAAAGTATCAATTAATCATAATAATGGAAAATACTTAGCACTGTAGCGGAATGGATTAAAAATATCATATTTTGTTTGATAGTAAGGGTGACCTTATTAAGATGCGTGTTGAACTTTTGTCATTGAAAATCATAATCCGAAGTACACCAAAGATAAAGAGGCGTATATAAATTCAAACGTGCAGATGAACAATCATATACTCAGTGTACTTACAAAAACGAATGGAGAAAATAACATAAAAACTACGATGAGAAAGGAAAATGAGCGATATCTCAACATAAAATAATTTATCGACAATCGATAGAGTATTGACTTTAACAAGGAACGGCGTTATATCTTTTATATAAAAGTGTTATAGGATTATCTATATTTTAAATAATTAAAAAGATAGAAAGGTGTGGTTAAAATGCTTAAAGGTTTTACAACGATGGCATTGTTTACTGTAATGACACTGAGTACATTATGCTTTGCCACAACAAATGTTGCACGAACTTTTTTTACAACGGCTTTTGCATCAACAACTAGCTTGCAGACTACTATACTAAACCCTCAACCTATGCCGAACCACCAAAACTTGACCCTTCAAAGTGAACAGCAACAATCGCGCTCATCGTCAGAAGTGTTTCCTCCAATTCCTTATCCCGATGTCAACCAATACATTATGAAAAATCATATCCCTCATTCTCCAGTTGTAAAAGATGCACGTATGAACACACTCCCTAAAATTCCGTATAAATATGGTACATATATCGGTGTCGTTATCCATGAAGTCGGTGAAGATGACCGCACGTTACCGCAATGGGTGGACCGTATGTATCGAACGTATGATCGCGCATTTGTCCACGCATTTGTAGATGAAAAAGAAATTCGTCTCACTGCACCATCTAACTATCTAGCTTGGGGAGCGGGGAAACAAGCCAATCCCTATTTTTATCATATTGAGCTTGTACGCGTATACAGCTTTGATGACTTTGCAAGATCAGTAAATAACCAAGCATGGCTCGCAGCATACATGTTGAAACAACAAAATATTGAACCAACACTCGCGGATGATCAAGAAGGGGTAGGTTCAGTCATTAGTCATTATGCGATTATGAAATATTGGGGCGGCACAACGCATACAGACCCTATCGCGTATTATAATAGATGGAATTACAACATGGAAAAATTCTTTGAGTTAGTGAAATATCATTATGAGCAAATGGAAGATCACGAAGTTGTGACTGATAAAGAAGAATGAGAATAAGAAGAGTGGGCTAGGAAAACGTCAAGATGTCCTAGCCCGTGTTTTATTTTATTGAAGTTCAGATTGATGCTTATAAAAGTAAAGTTGACGGGCACCTTCAATCGTCATCATCCAAACGATATGTCCGAATAACTCAGATAAATGCTCTTGGAAAGGCTGATTCCATGGTGCAGGAACAGTGTGCATCAGTGGCATTAAAATCAAATGGAAGAACACCCAAATGACTATCCCGAAAACAGCCCCGTAACCCATAGCGACGGCTGCATACTTTTTCACTAACATGCAGTAAATTACAGCGATAACAATTGAAAAACTGAAATGAACGATAAAGCTCACCCACGGCAAGTCCATATGCGAAAATGTATAAGTTTGATGTGTGAAATCATGACTGAATCCCATTTGTTGTAACAATTCTTGCGGTGGATTTGTCGCATTTCTTTCTGGTGTACGCGGTGGAAACATGACTTCCCAGCCGAGTTTAACGATTCCAGATAATATACCTCCAATTATACCTGTAAAGAGCAACATACCCCATTGTCGTTGTCTCATTATCAGGACCTCCTCATTGTATCAGATATTCAAAGTATAGCGATATGTGAAAATTTTATCAATATATTATTTTAGGATAATTTTGAACGTTTGATGGCGAAAAATGGCGTGAAACACAAAGTTCAATCGAGTTTGTGACCAAAAGTTATAACGAGAGCGTATGGATGTAACTTTAATGCCATGTGATTTGCAGTAGGGAGGCCCTTTAACGTTCATCAATATAGTTGGAAGATACAACATAAACAAATATGTTGAAAAAGATTAATCAAGTTATAATGAATTCATACAGTCAGTAAAATGTAAAAAATTGTGTTATGATAGTACCAAATTTAATATCAGTCGTAAGCAGATTTGAAAAATGATTATCTAAAGGAGAGTTAAGATGAAAAATATTGTATTTATTTGTGGTAGCTTGAGAAAAGGTTCTTACAACCGCATTTATATGGAGAAAATGATGCAACAAGTTCCTGAAAATTGGAATATTAAAGAGGTATCATTTAAAGATGTTCCCGTTTACAACTTTGATCTTGAAGGCGACCAAGAGCCAGCAGCTGTAACAGCATTTCGTGATGCATTAGGCGAAGCAGACGGCATTATCATCGTTACACCAGAGTACAATACAGGTACACCAGGGCCATTGAAAAATGCGATTGACTGGGCGTCTCGTATTAAAAATAGAGGGGATCGTTCCCCATTAATAGACCGTCCGTTTGCGATTGCGGGTTGTTCACCAGGTGCTACAGGATCAGCGCTATCACAAGCACAGTTAAGACAGACATTAACAGCGATGAATGCGCACATTATGCCAGGGCCTAAATTGATTGTTGGTCGCGTTCACGAGTTAATTACAGAAGCAGGAACAATTGAAGATGAACGTACGATTGCTTACATGAAACGTTTTGTGAATGCGTTCGATGCGTATGTTGACCGTTTAAATTAATTAATAAAAAGTTCATGGTAGTGTTGACTATCATGAGCTTTTTTAATTTTGATGTTAAGCAAGTTTTTAAGAGAATTGCGCATTGACATCGAAATCTATAAAGATAACTTGATTACATTATTCAGTTAATACGTCGCAAAAAAAGAAAATAAATATGCTGACAATTAACGTTTTGATTACAAAATGATTTAATTTTTACATATTGTCAATAAATGCACAACGATTCAGTTAGCGAGCCTTATTAAAAATAAACTTTAAACAGGCACCAGATCAATTTAAAATGAACATCGTCAACTATTTTAACTATTGGATTTTTAAAGGAACATATGAAATGATTTGTGTCATTTGAAGTAAGTATCATGTCATATCAAGGCTTATCCTCATTTATTAGAGTAAAACCAGTGGGATAAAAAGTATACCACTTTGTTCAACAGTCCAATCTATAAAATATAGCGATTTTTAATCATAAATTACATCAACGCTTGTCCTTATTGAGTTGGTCAGACCAATTCTTTTAAAAGGATTGGCGTTTTTTATTACGAGCGCATGTAAAGATTTTTCAAATATTTATGACATTATTAATTTCGGTGATAGAATGACCGGAGTTGTAATAAAAGCTTTTTAAATACTTAAGATTGATAATGAGGAGTTGATAATTTCATGAATAAATCAAGAACTAAACATTTTAATTTTTTATCAAAACGTCAGAATCGGTATGCTATTCGCCACTTTTCAGCTGGTACTGTGTCAGTGCTTGTAGGAGCAGCTTTCTTGCTAGGTGTCCATACGAGTGATGCATCTGCTGCAGAACAAGATCAAACATCTGAAGCAAAGCAAAACCTCTTTGATGCTTCCGCTATTTTTGGCGCTTTAACAGAGACGAACGAAAAGGTAGCACAAGTGACGCCAACAGAAAAAAATCTTTCATCAGTTGAAGAAATGAGAGATAAAGGCGCAACTGGAAATGGACCATCAATAACATCACTACAAACTGTAGAACAAAATAATGCAGTACAACCTACAGCAACACCTATTAATGACACAGAAAATTCAACCGAAGCCCCTATGAAAGAACAATCGAATGATGCACAAACGACTGACGAAAGTAACAATGTCACTCCGAAAAATAATACTGACCCCGAAGCAAACAATGAAATATCAGCGCGTAATGCAAAAACAACAGCATATTTAACAAGTGAAACCTATACAACAGCAACGTCTACAACAGATATGCCTACACAGAAACAAGAATATCCATCTTTAGAAAATCTAACAAATCAATCGCAAACGAACAGGGCACAACCACCAACAATGGAAGCACCCAAACTGGCAGAAGGATTAGACAATCTATTAAAAAAATCAACTTTCGAAAGTATGTACGTGACAACAAGAAATCAATTTGACAAAGAGACGGCTTCTAAAACAAAAGCATGGCCGAGTGATGTTGTTCCAGAAAATCAAGTAGAGATACTTGCTGATGCAATTCAAAATGGCTATATCAAATCTGTAAATGATGTGACCAATAAAGCACATACGTTATCTGGACGTGCATGGATGTTAGACCGCGGAACACCAACGACAATAGCTAATGGTTTAACACCTGTTCCAGAGGGCACTAAAGTTTATTTGCGGTGGATAGATCAAGATGGTGCCACTTCGCCAATTTATACAGCAAAAACGACAAGTAGATTAAGCGCTGCGGATGGTAATCAAGTGGGTCCAGGTGCTTATGCTTTCGATTTACGCACAGGTTGGATAGATGCTAAAGGAAAACACCACGTATATAGAGCAGTAAAGGGTCAATATTATAAAATATGGATCAATGATTTTAGAACTAAAGACGGTAATATCGCTACAATGTTACGTGTTGCAGGAGGATATGTTCCCGGAACGTACGTGGATTCTGTGACATACAACAATATGGGCCAATTTCCATTAATTGGTACAAATATGCAACGTACAGGTATCTTTATGACAACGATACCTTCAGAACAATATTTAATATCAAAACATTACGTGAAAGATACAAAAGGTGCTGCAGCAAATCCAGCCGTCACGATAATTGAAAATAACTTTGTGAGCGGCAAAGTTTGGATAGAAACAGGTGCTGGAGATTATGTGAACTCAGCGACAGGTCCAAACCACAATGCGAAAGATGTCGTTGCCTCTGGATACAAAGTGGTCATGTCATCATTAACAGATCAAGGTGCTAAAGCCTACGATGCGCAAGTCAATCGCTTGCCGAAGAAAGATCGAGCAGAAGCAGCACGTCAATTATTAATAAAACATCCAGAATATATCGCAGCAACTGTAGAAGGGATAACGAATGAGTGGGGGAGATATACATTGCGTTTCCCTAAAGGCACATTCAACAAAGACCATCTTTACGGTTACGTATTGGATTTTGATGGTGAAATTGTAAAAACTTATTCAAGTTTTACTTCACCAGAGTTCCGGAAACCGAATTATAATTTGACCGTTACACCGCAAACAGCTCCCTATTATAGACCCATTCGACGTGCATGGGTCAATGTTAATTTTGCGGTTATTGAAGCACCACAATCTCAAATCGAAATAAAAGAATTTGATGCAACCTCTAACCCTGCGCATCGTGGGCAAACAGCAACTATTGATATCATAGGTATGCCTAAAACTTCATTACTTACACGTGTACAATGGAAAGATTCATCGGGCAGTATTGTTGAGGATAGTGGTCCTGTTTTTACGGAAGAAGAGGCTGAACATATAGCGGAATTTGTAATACCGTCTAGCGCAAAATCAGGCGAAGTGTATACTGTACAACTCGTGGTAGGTAATCATATCGTAGCTTCGGACTCTCTTATTGTACATGTCAATGAAGAAGCGGCGACATATCATCCGATATACCCATCGACAACAGTAGAATCAGGTCAAAGAGTAACGATTCCAGCACCTAAGAATATGGATGGCAAACCTTTACTAGATGGCACAACTTTTGAAAAAGGTCATCACGTACCAACTTGGGCTTTAGTGAATGGTGATGGCTCGATTACAGTAAAACCTGGAGAAAAAGTAGCAGAGGGTGAGTATGATATTCCAGTGATTGTGACATATCCAGATGGTTCTAAAAACACAATCTTTGCACCTGTGACCGTTGAAGAAAAACAACCAATGGCATCGCAATATGAGCCAATAACAACTGGAGTATCGAAACCATTTGGAAACCCAGTAATGCCAACTGATGTAACAGATTCAATTCAAGTACCGAACTATCCATTGGAAGGGCAACAACCGACAGTAACAGTGGATGATGAAAGTCAATTACCAGATGGAACAACAGAAGGTCACAAGGATATAGATGTAACAGTGACATACCCAGACGGAACAAGGGATCATATCAAAGTTCCAGTCGTAACGGAACAACAATTAGATAGTGATAAATATGATCCGGTCGCAACAGGTATCTTGAAACCGTTTGGTACTCCAACAACAGAGGAAGACGTTATAAAATTAGTGGAGATACCGAAATATCCAACAGACTTAACACAACCAAAAGTAACAGTGACGGTTCCAAATACTTTACCGGATGGGCAAACGCCAGGTAAAGTAGACGTTGATGTGACAGTAACGTATCCAGATGGTTCTACAGATCACATTTCAGTTCCAGTTTGGACAAACAAGCATCTGGATAAAGACAAATATAACCTAATAACAACTGGGGTATCGAAACCATTTGGAATCCCAGTAATGCCAACTGATGTAACAGATTCAATTCAAGTACCGAACTATCCATTGGAAGGGCAACAACCGACAGTAACAGTGGATGATGAAACACAATTACCAGATGGAACAACAGAAGGTCACAAGGATATAGATGTAACAGTGACATACCCAGACGGAACAAAGGATCATATCAAAGTTCCAGTCGTAACGGAAAAACAACCAGATAATGAAAAATATGAGCCAACAACTAACGGAATCACGAAAAAGTACGGTATCCCTACGACAGAGGATGAAGTGATAGATATAGTTCGAATTCCATATTTTCCAGTAGATGGCGTGCAACCTATTGTAACGGTAAATGATCCTAGACTATTGCCAAATGGTCAAAAAGAAGGTCAAATCAATGTTCCAGTCACAGTGACGTATCCGGATGGCACAAAAGATCTCATGACAGTTCCGGTTTTTACAGGTAAGCAAGCAGAAAATGAAAAATACGATCCAATCACATTAGGAGTAACTAAAGATTATGGTGATCCTACAACTGCAAACGATGTGACAAAGTCAATCCAAATACCAACATATCCAGCAGGTGGCGAACAACCAATCGCAACAGCGGATGATGAAAGTCAATTACCGGATGGCACAGTAGAAGGTAAAGTGGATATTCCAGTCACAGTGACGTATCCGGATGGTACTCAGGATCATATCACTGTCCCAGTATTTACCAATCAACAACGAGATAATCAAAAAGCCAGTAAAGCTGTGACGAAAATACATGGTATATCGGTAACAGGCACTGATATGACAGATACTAAGAAAAATCATAACTATCCAGCAGGTGGTGAACAACCTAAAGTTACTGTGAAAGATGACGATCAATTATCAGAGGGTAAAGTCGATTCAACAGTGGGTGCGGATAATGTGACAACTACAGATGATTTATCAAGCGTAACTGCGGCATCTCATGGTCATCAAACAAGTGTACAAACAACAAAAGAGAACCAATCAGTGCATGATGAAGAGGTGACAATCCCAACAGTTGCACATGTGTCTACAATAATGACAGGTGTGGTAAAGGGTGAGCAAGAAGCGACGGATATCGTGGCTAGACCACATGTTGAAACAACTCGACTCCCATCAATTTCAGCGCGAGCAACAGTTAAACAACTACCAGAAACGGGTGAAAACAACGAACAATCAGGTGTTTTATTAGGTGGATTTATTGCGTTCATGGGTAGCTTACTTTTATTCGGCAGACGTCGCAAACCAAAGAAAGATTAATCAATGAAGGCTTGTCCTTGTAAATACGAGGGCAGGTCTTTTTTAATTCACTTATATCACTTTGACCTTTTAAATGATAATATATAAGTTAGTAGTTTTATGAAATATAGTTTACTTATTACATTTATTTTATTTATAATAGTTTTGATAGAGATTATTTCATCCGCCAAATAGAGAAAAAGAGGGATTGGAGTGTATGAAATGAGTTATGTTGTAGGTATTAGTTTTACGATTTTGATTTTATTAACGGGTTTTTGGTTTATTATTTTTAATCGTCATCAACCTATTATTTTCTTTTTTCCAGACAAGGCACGTACCAATATATTAACAGGAAGATCTTTTCTAGTTTTAAGTCTGGTTTACTTTATCATTGTCATTATTTTACCCGTACGTATTTCAACCATGTTGTTACTTTACATAGGTTTGACGGTGCTTGATTTAATTGTCATGTATCTATTATTGAAACTAGAAGTGATTGAATAATGAGCAATATGTGAGACGGCGATGTGAAAGAAAAGGCGTAGAGATAATAGAAGGCGAAGCATGTAAAAATCATATACACATGCTAGTGAGTATTCCAGCAAAACTAAGTGTTTCTCAATTTGTAGGATATTTAAAAAGATAAAAGTAGTTTAATGATTTTGATAGATATGAATTTATGTCATGAAATCAGCCTAATGTTAGTAAGTGAGTAACAAAAGCTCATCACATAGATAGTTCAATCAGGATAGGCGAGTTCGGTAGTGAGATGACAGGTACACATAAGCCTACACAGGCCTTAATTTAAGTGGGGTCCAAATTCATGTACTAAGGCTTGACATGATGTGGAAAAGGGTAACTGAATTTTTTAAGCGACTTTCATATACACAAAATAAACCACCTAGCACGGTTATCCAGGAGTGAGGTGGTTTAATACTTCTCGTTAATAACGTGTATGAATGTGGTGTTAGCGCTTCAGTAATCGAGCACATCGATACATCATCGGCATGATTGGTTTAACAAAATCACCGACATATTCCTCTACATGTGCCCCGAAACCTTCTTTAAAACGTTGTACACCGTAATCTTCTGCATGCTTCGTAAAATCACCTGTAATACCGTAAAAATTATAACGGTCAATGCCTTGTTGTTTGGCGAACTGAATCATGTCCCATTGTAATCGATAGGCGCCCATATACGCATTGTACTTAGGATTCGATCCACTCGATAAATAGTACACTTCATGACGGTTGTAAATATAAATCGCCGCAGCTAAATCTAATATTTCGCCATCTTCAACGATTAATTGACGCGTTTTTTCAATTTTGCGTTCTTGTGCTTGTAGTTGTTGTTCAGTTTGTTTTAATTTAGTTTTGTTTTTCTTAGAGTTAGGATGACTTTCTAACGCCGCTTGAGTTTCTGCAATTGTTGCTTTTAATGTGTCTAATTTCTCAGTTTGCTTCTTCAAAAGGCCATCTAAATCAATAAACGCCAACTTGATCATACTATTTTTCGCATACATTTTCTGCATTTCTTCAAAATAAGGCAAGTCTCTAAAAGTAAAGCCATGTTTTTCTTCGGCCATTTGAAAAAGTTTAAAAAAGCGCTCTGTTTCTTCGATAGGTAAAGTTTTGACTTGGACATCCATTTCATATGTCTTTTTAATGTTACGTCGTGTTTGGTAATCCATTTCTTCTAAAAGTTGCTGTTCGGATTTATCTTTTAGGTCAAGTACAGAAAGCCAACGTATTTGACTGTGACTCGAGTATCCTATTGGAAAACCTTGATGTTTGTAGCCAAGACGATCTAATGTTTTGAAAAGTTGAGCATGCTCGAAGTGTTGCGTAATATTCCCTTTTGCGTCACGAATGTGGTTGTGCACATAAGGATCGATTAACACATACAGGCAACGCTGTTTTTTTAAGTATTGTGTGAGGTGTTCAAAAAAGAATTGGACGAGTTCGAGATTGTTGTAATCTAACACTGGACCACGGTGTGTATAAAAATATTTAAAAAATTTAAGTGCACGTGCTTCGGTTAATAAACAAGCCGCAATCACTTCATCTTGGTCGTTTTTAACGCCGACTAAATGGACATCATTTTTATATTTATTTCTATAATGGTAGTGACCTGCGTCTTGCGTATAATGTGAAAAATGGTTTGTTACAAAGGCATCAAAATCATCAACACTCAATTGCGTAAAGTACATGTCAACCCTACTTTCTTTATTTTGTTTCATATAGTATTAAATATACTAAAATAGTCAGACATTTTCAAAGCATTTTATAATGCGCAATGTCATATATTGTGCGTTATTTTAGTATTTACAAATAGTAAAAATGATGAAGTATTAGATGAGGGAATACCAGTTAAAGTGTGAGAAGGGTTTAAGTCATCGCATATTTTTAAAATGGGATAATAGTTATACAGGGATTAGAAGAAACAAGCGATGGTGTATTTTTTGTGTTATATTTAATTTATTACGAAGACATAAAAGGGGAAGGACTATGGTAAGTGTAAAGGATGTCGCAAAGTTAGCAAATGTATCGACAGCAACGGTTTCACGGGTGCTCAGTAATACGGGGAAGGTCAAGCCGAAAAATCAACAACGCGTGTTAGAAGCCGCCAAAGCACTTGGCTACCATCCGAATAATATCGGGAGACAACTGCGTAAAATGGAGACGATGACGATTCTTGTCGTTGTACCGGATATTACCAATTCATTTTTCTCAGCGATACTCAGAAACATTGAAAATATTGCACGAGAACACGGCTATGAAGTGATTCTCGGAGATACGCAAAATCAACAAGGTGATACATATTTTTCTTATTTGTATGAAAAGAAAGTCGATGGCATGATCGTGCTCACGTCCTATCTTGATCTTGAAAATTTAGAAAAAGTCAGTGCGCAATACCCCCTTGTGCTCGCTTGTGAACAAATTAAAGAAATTAATGTGCCTTCTGTTTCAATTAATCATATTGAAGCATCTGCATTGATGACACGCCATTTAATAGAAGCTGGACATACGAAAGTGGGACATATTACAGGCCCATTGGATGGTATTTTAGGTCAGTACCGCTTGCAAGGCTTTCGTGAAGCAATGGACAGCCATGGTTTAACGGTACGTGATGATTGGGTGATAGAAGGGGACTTTTCTTTAGAGTCGGGTTATCGCATTGGCAAGCAATTACTTGAACAAGCTGAAATGCCGACTGCATTATTTGTCGCCAATGATGAAATGGCGATTGGCATTATGAAAGAGTTGAAAAAGCATGGGAAACGCGTCCCTGAAGATATGGCGATCGTAGGATTTGATAATATTATTTTGTCAGAAATTGTCGACCCAGGTTTGACGACTTACGCGCAACCTGCAACTGAAATTGGGATACGTGCGATGGAAAAATTGTTAGTGCTATTAAAAGGTGAAGATTTGGAAGAACGCGATACTTTACTGGAAGGTGAGTTGTTAATACGTCAATCGACTTAAAACAGTTCAAATGTATCTGATTAATGCGCGTTGATGATAGTAAAATAAGTTGATGCATCCTGTGTGAATCCGTTTACAATAGGATGCATTTTTGTTATATTTTAAAATGTAATCGATTACAAAATATAGAAACACGATCGAACTGAAAGAGACGGAAATATCATCAAAGATTGGAGTGTGTTGTATGGGGATTAAAGTAGGCATCATTGGTTGTGGGGGCATCGCGAATGGTAAACATTTACCGAGTTTAGCACAAATCGATGACGTAGAAATAGTGGCATTTTGTGATATTGACATCGAAAAAGCAAAGATAGCAGCCACAACGTTCGGAACGGTTAATGCAAAAGTGTATCAAGATTATCAAGAATTATTAAAAGATCAAACGATTGATGTCGTACATATTTGTACACCGAACTATCTTCATTGTGACATGACGGTTCATGCACTTGAAGCAAATAAGCATGTCATGTGTGAAAAACCAATGGCCAAAACCACTGTCGAGGCGCAACAAATGTTAGATGCGGCAAAACGGACAGGTAAAAAACTGACGATTGGTTACCAAAATCGATTTCGTGTTGACAGTCAATTTTTGCATCAAGTAACTGCGCGTGGGGATTTAGGAGATATTTATTTTGGTAAAGCGCATGCCATTCGACGTCGTGCCGTGCCGAACTGGGGCGTCTTTTTAGATGAAGAAGCACAAGGTGGAGGCCCGTTAATTGACATTGGGACACATGCGTTAGATCTCACACTTTGGATGATGAACAATTATGAACCGGCTGCTGTCATGGGGTCTACATTCCATCAATTGAGTCAGCAAGAAAATGCCGCCAATGCTTGGGGACCGTGGAATCCGAAAGACTTTACTGTAGAAGATTCAGCATTCGGATTTATTAAAATGAAAAATGGTGCCACAATTATTTTAGAGTCCGCGTGGGCACTTAACTCTTTAGACGTAGATGAAGCGAAATGTTCGTTATCAGGAACAAAGGGCGGCGCGGATATGAAAGATGGCTTACGTATTCACGGCGAAGAGTTGGGTACATTGTATACGAAACACATCGAACTGGACAATAAAGGTGTCGATTTTTATGAAGGCGAGACAGTGGATGAAGCGTTGGAAGAAGCAAAGGCATGGATAAGCTGTGTTCAAAATGATACACCGCCTCGTGTAAAACCTGAAGAAGCGCTTGTCGTTACACAAATATTAGAAGCGATTTATGAGTCGGCCCGTACTGGAAAAGCCGTTTATTTTGATTAAGACAACGAAGGAGACATCACGATGAAACCATTAAAAATAGGTGTAATAGGAACTGGCGGCATTGCTAGAGATCGCCATATTCCACTCATTCAGCAACATGAACGTGCAGAACTTATAGGTGTATATGACGTGAATGAAGCACTCGCACGAGAAGTTGCGACACAATTTGAGATTGCGTACGTTGCGCCGACTTTAGAAGCATTGTTAGCACAAGTAGAAGCAGTGATCATTTGTACACCGAACAAGTTTCATGCAGATTTGACGATTGCTGCGCTCGATGCAGGTGTACATGTGCTATGTGAAAAACCAATGGCGATGACGACTGCAGAATGTGACGCGATGATGGCAGCTGCACAACGCAATGCGCGTATATTAACGATTGCATATCATTACCGTTTTACGGATGTGGCACAAGCAGCAAAACAAGCCGTCGCGCAGGGTGCGGTCGGTGTGCCGGTAGTCTCCCGTGTGCAAGCGTTACGTCGTCGAAAAGTGCCTGGATGGGGCGTGTTTACGAATAAAGCATTGCAAGGTGGCGGTTGTTTAATCGACTATGGTTGTCATGTGCTCGACCTCGTATTGTGGCTGTTAGAAGATGCGCAACCGACAGAAATTTTAGGCCGTACATACAATGCTTTAAGTCGTCAGCCGCAGCAATTGAATGAGTGGGGGACATTTGATTACAAGACTTTTGATGTGGAAGACCATGCGACCAGTTATGTAACATTTGAAAACGGTGCGAGTATGCAATTTGAATGTTCTTGGGCAGCGAATATTCATCACGACAAGTTAGACGTGAGCATTTCAGGTGATGCGGGTGGCTTACAATTATTCCCATTTGAAATGTATGCACCACAATCAGACGGTTATCATATTTTGGAACAAGATGTCAGCTTAAATGAAGGTGTTGCCGCATCCCGTCAGATGGATCATTTTATTCGCAGTTGCTTTGGGGAGGTAGAACCATTAGTCAAACCTGAAGAGGCAAGACGTGTGACACAATTGATTGATGCGATTTATCAAAGTGATAGAGAACGACAAAGTATCACAATACAAGGATAGGAAGGTGTGTTCCATATGAAGTTAGGTGTATTTTCAGTATTATTTTATGATCGTGATTTTGAACAGATGTTAGATGATGTTGCTGCAGCAGGCCTCGATATGATTGAAGTCGGTACAGGGGGCAATCCAGGAAATAAATTTTGTGACCTTGATGCACTGCTAGCAGACGAAAATGAGCGACAAATCTTTATGGATAAAATTCATCAACGTGGGCTAGAGGTTAGTGCTTTCAGTTGCCATAACAACCCTATTGCTCCGGATGAAGCAGAAGCAAAAGAAGCCGATGAAACGTTGCGCAAAACGATTCAATTAGCGGCGTTACTCGGTGTCCCTGTCGTGAATACTTTCTCAGGTATTGCAGGTTCTGATGACAGTGCAAAATATCCGAACTGGCCGGTAACCCCTTGGCCAACAGCTTATTCTGAAATTTATGATTATCAATGGAATCAAAAGCTCATTCCATATTGGCAAGATTTAGCAGTATTTGCGAAATCACACGATGTCAAAATTGCAATAGAACTGCATGCCGGTTTTCTCGTACATACACCATATACACTGTTGAGGCTACGAGAAGCCACAAATGAATATATCGGCGCAAACTTAGACCCGAGTCATTTATGGTGGCAAGGCATTGATCCTATCGCAGCGATCCGCATTTTAGGCCAAGCGAATGCGATTCATCATTTTCATGCGAAAGATACATACATTAATCAAGACAACGTGAATATGTACGGTTTAACAGATATGCAACCGTATCAACAAGTTGCGACACGTGCTTGGACATTCCGTACAGTCGGCTATGGTCATAGTCCTTACGAATGGGGCGAAATGATTAGCCAATTAAGAATTCATGGCTACGATTATGTGCTCAGTATCGAACATGAGGATCCGATTATGTCAGTAGAAGAAGGGTTTCATAAAGCTGTAGAAAATTTAAAATCAGTTAATATCTACGATCAAGCGCCCGATATGTGGTGGGCTTAAGCATAACAGCATGGGAAGTGAAGGAGGTCTCAAAATGAGCGATACAATAGCCAGACAATGGTGGAAGGAAGCGGTGGCATACCAAGTATATCCCCGCAGTTTTAATGATTCGAATGGGGATGGAATAGGTGACTTAAGAGGCCTCATTGAAAAGTTAGATTATTTACAGGAACTCGGTATTGATGTCATTTGGTTAAGTCCGATGTTTCCATCACCGAATGCAGATAATGGTTATGATATTAGTGATTATCAAGCGATTAGTGAAACATACGGGACGATGGCAGATTTTGATGAATTGCTTGAAAAAGTGCATGCACGTGGGATGAGATTGATTTTAGATCTTGTAGTCAATCATACGTCTGATGAGCATCCATGGTTTATCGAGTCTAAGCAAAGTTGCCACAACCCAAAACGTGATTGGTACATTTGGCGAGATCCCGCAACGGATGGGTCTGAACCGAATAACTGGGAAAGCATTTTTAACGGCTCGACTTGGAAATATGACGAAACAACGAATCAATACTATTTCCATTTATTTAGTGAGAAGCAACCGGATTTGAACTGGGAAAATCCAGCAGTTCGCGATGAAGTGTTTAACATGATGAATTGGTGGTTTGATAAAGGGATTGATGGTTTTCGTGTCGACGCCATTACGCATATTAAGAAATCATTTGAAGCAGGCAACCTTCCTGTACAAGAAGGTCAACAGTATGCCCCTGCGTTTGACGTGGCGATGAATCAACCAGGTATTTTAACGTGGTTACGTGAAATGAAGGCCAAATCCCTGTCGTACTATGACATTATGACAGTCGGTGAAGCAAACGGTGTAAACCCGGATGATGCTGAAAACTGGGTCGGTAGTGACAAAGGTGTTTTTAACATGATTTTCCAATTTGAACATCTCGGGTTATGGGATAATGTAGCATCACGTCTAGATATTAAAGCATACAAGCACGTGCTGAATCGCTGGCAAAAGCAGTTAGAAAATATTGGGTGGAATGCATTGTTTATTGAAAATCACGACCAACCGCGCCGTGTGTCGACATGGGGAGATGACCAACAATATTGGTATGCTTCCGCGACCAGTCATGCGCTCGTCTACTTTTTACAACAAGGCACGCCGTTTATTTATCAAGGCCAAGAAATTGGAATGACGAACTATCCGTTTACTGATATTGAACAATTTGATGATGTGTCCGTTAAAAATGAATATCGTATTGTGCAAGAAGCGGGTGGCGATGTTGATTCATTACTTGAGAAATTGAGAATGGACAGTCGTGATAACTCAAGAACACCGATGCAATGGGATGCGAATGAACATGCAGGATTTACGACTGGGACACCATGGTTTCCAGTAAATCCGAACTATGTGGATATTAACGTGGCACAACAAGAACAGGATCCGAAGTCGATTTTAAACTTTTATAAAGAGCTCATTCGGTTGAAGAAATCAGATGACATTTATACGTATGGGCAATTTGATTTGGTCGATGCCGATAATGGACAGTTGTTTGCTTATACACGCAGTTTGGATGGTCGCACTGTAGTAATCATTGGCAATTTATCGGAAGAAGTTGCAAGTTTGAATACAGATTTGAAGTTAAATGAAGGAGAAGTGTTACTCCATAATCATGAAGGTGCAGTGGACTTTAACGCAATGCGCCCTTATGAAGCATGTGTCGTTGAACTTTAACATAACAATGTGATTGAGGCCGGGAAGTGAAATTCCTGGCCTTTTTATACACTTTCGTTGAGCAAGTTTAAATAAGATCTACGAGTGTTAAATGTATATGATGAATTTTCTATATGTCGTCGTAAATTTAATGAGGTGAAAATGATGTTAAAAGATAAAGAAAGCTCTAGATAATTATACCAAGCCATCAGATAAATAGCAGATCGACTTGGGGATAAACAGTTAGAGACGATTTCTGTAAGCCTATTGTTACTCGATTTTGATTTTGAACATGAAACTTTCGAGCAACTCTTTTTAGCATTATTGAAGTATTTGGATAAAGTAGGTTCAGAGCATATCAAGCATCAAGAGATTTTAGATTTGATAGATCACACGATTCCTGAAGATAGAGAAATGGGTCTTTTTGTGAAAAATAAACTGATTATTGGTTTTGCTAATACGTATTTCCCAAAATTACAAGGATTAGCCGATGAGATTAAGTCAGAAAGGGAGGCTTCAATGGTAAAAGGCCTTTAATCACGAAAAAACAAGCAGAGTATGCGTGCTCTGCTTGTTTTTTGTAAACGTTTAGCCTTTTGTTGCCCCAGCCGTTAAACCGGAAACTAAATACTTTTGTAAGAATAGGAACACGATTGAGATAGGTAAGGCAATCATAATGGCTCCAGCTGCAAAGACTGTGAAATTATTGGCATACTGGTGATTAATAAAGTTAAACAATCCGACCGCCAACGTATATTTTTCAGGGCTACGTAAGAGGATCTTCGGCAAGATGAAGTCCATGAAAGGCCCCATGAAATTAAATAAGGCAACGACTGCTAAAATTGGTTTTGCAAGGGGTAACATAATTTGGAAGAATATACGCATATGACTCGCACCGTCAATTTTAGCCGATTCATCAAGTTCTTTCGGTATCGTGTCGAAATAACCTTTAACTAGGAAGGCGTTCATCGGGATTGAACCACCGATATACACCAATGTTAAGCCGAGTAAAGAATCGAGTAGACCGATAGTATTGAGCAAGATATAAATCGCCACCATTGCCATGAGTACAGGGAACATTTGTAAGATGAGAAACGTGATTAAGCCGTATTTTCGTCCTACAAAGCGGTATCTAGAAAATGCATAAGATGTCAGTGTGACAAAAATCACGCTAAATAATGCATTTGCCGATGCGACGAGTAAAGTGTTTTTATACCATGTTAAATATTGGCTATTTTCATCTGTCAGTAAATAGATGTAATTGGCAAAGGTCGCATTGTCTGGAATCATCTTAGCGCCATAAAGCGTTGTGCCAGGATTGAGCGAGATGCCGAATGTCCAAAGCAATGGGTATAAAATGACGACAAACATGAACGCGATAAAGCCATAGATACCGATTGCTTTCCAAACTTTTTTCTTTTGGTTCATATTAAATCCCTCCCTCGTCTTTGAATGTGCTTGTACGTCTGAATTGTAAAAATGCGATAATCGCGACGATAAAGCCGATAATGAGTGATACAACGGCACCCATATTAAAGTTGTTGAATTCGAATGTTAAGCTGTAAACCCAAGAAATTAGGATATCTGTACTCCCTGCATTTTGTCCTGGTACAGGCGGCCCCCCTTCGTTAAAGAGGTAAATTAAGTTGAAGTTATTAAAGTTTCCGGCATATTGCATAATGAGTAATGGCGCTGTCGCAAATAAGACGTGCGGTAACGTAATGTGACGGAACTTTTGCCAACTGGACGCCCCATCGATGTCTGCGGCTTCATACCAGTCTGGCGAAATACTTTGTAATACACCTGTGAACAGGGCGAAAACAAATGGGAAGCCGAGCCATGTTTGAATAGCAATCAATGCGACTTTTGACCAAAACGGATCATTCAACCAAGCGGGTGCGACACCTAATAATGGTTGTAAAATAGTATTGTTAATCGCTCCAAATTCATCGTTAAATAATGCTGCGAAGATTAAGATTGTGACGAATGCCGGAACAGCCCACGGTAAAATTAATACTGTACGAATGAAGCGTTTGAACTTCACGAGTGGGTGGTTCACAATAATGGCTAAAAACAGTCCTAATGCAATTTGTAATGTCGTTGCGACGAGGGTCCATACAATCGTCCAAGTGATGACGCTAAAAAATGTATGACGCCAAATGTCGATAGTGAATAAAGTTTTAAAGTTGTCAAAACCGACCCATTCTAATGTATGACGTGGGGGTGCATTGTATAAGTTATAGTTTGTAAATGCAACCGCACCCATAAATAATAATGGGAAGACAACGATAAATACGAGTAAAAACATCCCGGGTGAAATTAATAAATATGGAAATGTTTTGTCCCACGCTGCGATACGACGCGCTTTCGGGTCTTTAATTTCTTCACCACGATTAAAGCGTTCAGCTGTACGATACGCGTCGATGATATTCACAATGTAAAGTGTGAGTGCAAATGCAATCAGTAATACGGAAATAATCCCTTGTGCTAATAACACACGTGAATCATCTAATTTAGGAACAGTTCCGAGTGTGAAGAGTCCCCAAAAGCCAATGTTAAAAAACTGATAGAACACAGAAATAAAGCTGATGAAAAAGATGGTGCAACAGATCCCTTTGACAAATTGACGATTATAGCATTGTCCGAGGCCTGGAATGATGGATAGCATTGCCGCTAATTTAGCATTTCGTTGATTCATAGGGGAACTCCTTTCTATTCGTTATCGTTCGGTTGCAAAATTTTGATGTTTTGTTGAATGTCTCGATTCGCATCTTCTAATGCTTGTTTTGGATCTTGACCTTCTGAAATGAACGTACTTGCATTTGCCATTGGCGTCCACACTTGTCTCATTTCAGGAATATTTGGCATCGGTTCAGCATTTTTCGCCTGTTCTTCAAAAGCTTTTAAGTTTGGATTTGACGATTTGACATCGAGACGCCCTGTAATTTCATTGCGTTCATCTGTATATTTTTGAAGTGTATCTCGACTTGTTAAGTACAACATCAAATCTTTCGCCCAATATTTAGACTGACTATATTCAGATAAATACCAACCACGTACGCCGAGATAAGGTCTCATCTTCATCCCATTATCAGAAGGCAACGTTGTTACACCGAGGTCGTCACCTAGTGTTTGTTGAAATTCTGTCAGATTCCATGGTCCTGTCACGAACTGACCGACTTGTCCATCTTTAAATAAACCGATCATAATGTTATGATTCGCTGCTTTCGGTAAGTAGCCTTTCTCGTACCATTTTTGTAGTCGTTTACCATTTTTAATGACTTGTGGATCATTAATGCCAGTTTGGTGAACATCATACTGGTCGCCATGTTTCTTAAATACGTAATTATTGCTGTTAAACATAAATGGATAGTTAAAATACGGATCACGGCCATCAAATAAAAAGCCATATTGATGGTCAGCAGGCTTATTAATACGGTCTGCATTCGCTTCGACTTCTTGAATCGTCTTAGGCGCCGTTTTGACATACTTTTTGTTATAGAGTAACGCTGTTGACTCAACGATAGACGGTAAAGCGAGTTGCTTATTATCATAATTGAGTGCACGTAAAGCTTGTTTATTAAAGCCTTTCAATTGTTCATCTGTAAAGTCCAGTTCGGCAGCGAGCCCTTGTAAATAGGCACTCCCTGTATTGTCATGCGCGAGGAAAAAGAGGTCAGGTCCTTTACCAGCTGGCGCATCCAAGGATAAATTTTCTAACTGGTCATTTTGCGCGACATTAACGAGACGAACTGAAATGCCTGTCTTTTTCGTATAGGCCACAGTGATTTTTTTGTAAAAGGCCATTTGTGCATCACCATCGACCCACATTGTGAGTTGTTCCGGTTTTTCTTTCCTATTATCACGATTTAATGCGGATTCTATGTCTTTTTGCGAACGGTTAGGACCACAAGCCGTTAAGACGACAAGCACGGTGATGAGTAAGAGTGCTGCTTTTAACATCTTGTTCATGCGAATCCCCCCTTATACGATGCGATTTCCAGTAGCTGGATTAAAGAAGTGACATTTGTTCATATCAAAAGCGAGTGTGAGTGTTTCGCCTGCTGACACTTTTGTTCGTGCGTCGAGTTTCGCGACGATTTCATGTTGTTCAAATTGTGTGTGCACCATAATTTCAGAACCTAACAATTCTGAGACAATGACTTTAGATTCGAAAGCTGTTTCTGGTGACGCCTGAATAAAAATAGGTTCTTCATGAATGTCTTCAGGACGGATCCCTAATGTGACAGTTTGGTTTTCAAAGCCTTTTTCTTTTAACTTTTCGAATTTTTTGTGTGCTAATTTGAATAATTTTGTACCGATTTGAATGCCTTGAGCAGTGACTGTCACATCAATCATGTTCATGGCAGGTGAGCCGATAAATTGTGCGACAAAAATATTGTCAGGTGTATCATAAATTTCACGCGGCGTACCGATTTGCATAATGTGGCCATCTTTTAATACGACGATACGTGTGGCCATTGTTAAAGCTTCAGTCTGATCATGTGTGACATAAATCGTTGTTGTGTTCAGACGATGATGTAGTTTTAAAATTTCTGTGCGCATTTGAACACGTAATTTGGCATCTAGATTCGATAACGGCTCGTCCATTAAAAACACTTTGGCATCACGCACAATCGCACGACCTAATGCGACACGTTGACGTTGCCCGCCAGAAAGTGCTTTCGGTTTACGGTTCAAATAATCAGTAAGCCCTAAAATCTCTGCGGCTTCTTTGACACGTTTGTCGATTTCAGCTTTGTCGAATTTACGCAGTTTGAGCCCGAATGCCATATTTTCATAAACCGTCATGTGCGGATAAAGTGCATAGTTTTGAAACACCATCGCAATGTCACGGTTTTTAGGTTCGACATCATTCATACGTTGCCCATCAATGTAAAAATCTCCCCCTGTAATGGACTCAAGCCCTGCAATCATACGTAATGTTGTTGATTTACCACAACCAGATGGTCCAACAAAGACGATGAACTCCTTATCGGAAATATCTAGATTGAAATCTTTCACGACTGCGTTGTTGTTATCGTAAACCTTTTTGACATGTGACATTTTTAACTCAGGCATAGCTATACCCCCTGTGAAGATTAAATTTTGTAATCGTTTACAAATAGTTTATAATCCAGTTCTGCTCCTGTCAATTCAAATTTGAAAACGATTACATTTTGAGGTGAGATGTAGGGAAGATGAAAGAAAAGTCCGCGTGAAGTTTTAATGAAAGAAAGGGGATGAAAGCATGCGTGCCCGTGATGATTAAAAAGCTAGGGCAGAGCGCACTCCTAGTATGATCAGTGGTAATAAGACTATGGAAACTTAATGCAATAAGAAGGGGATTGAGTCTATAAAAATAATTGTTTAGAACCCTTTTGAGCACAAAATTGCCCTCATTGATTCTCAGTCCATAATGGCAACCATGAAAACTTGAACTGTGATCAATGAGGGCAATTTGATTAAAATATTTCATGTCAGGCAATCAAACTTTTAAAGCATATGGCAAATTTATACACTACCTGGAAGAGATGCTTTTTTCTCCTTTTTAAACAGACGTTTTGCAATTTTGGGGGCAAATTGGAAGAGTGTGACACCGATAATAGCAGAGATAAGGATGAACACCCCACTTAATGTTTTAATTTGTGTAGATGCAAAACCGGCGATAATCATTGAAAACTCTCCGCGCTGTGTGAAAGAAAGCCCAGCGCGCATGGCAGGCACATTGTTAAGGCCGAATTGCTTACCCCCCACGTATCCGACAATGATTTTAGAAATGACTGACCAGACGATAAGTACAAGTAATACATTGACCATTGAAATACCTGAAGTCAGTTGAATAGACAATCCAAAATTAATAAAGAAGATAGGCATTAAAAGATCGCGTAAATTTCGGACACTTTGTTGCAATAGGTTAATTTTACGCGTTTCTGCTACCATAATACCTGCTAAAAAGGCGCCAAATACTTCCGAGAGACCAAGCTGTATTGCAATCCCTGCATACGTTAAACTTAAGCCCACCATAAATAAGATAAAGAAGTCCTCGCTCACGTATTTTTCAACAAAGGCGCCCAGTTTTTTAAAGACGACTTGTCCTAATAATATTGCACCAACAAGTAATAAGACAATTTTTACAAATACAAACGATAAACTTGTGGCAGATAACGCTTCCCCTATAAACAAGCTAGCGATAATCGTTACAAGTAAAGGCGAAACGATATCCTCAAAAACGAGTAGTCCGAGTATAAAGTTGGAATCTTTGGTCGTCATACGATTGTTTTTTTCGAGTAGTTTGACGGTAATCGAAGAACTTGTTGCGTAGACCACGCCACCTAAGAGTAAAGCAATTTCGATAGGTTGTCCCATGATTAACACTAATATGACTGTAACACCAAATGAAAGTAAAAGATCTAGTAATCCAGCTTTATAAATATTTAATGCAAGATCTTTGAGTTGTTTGATAGGAAACTCCATCCCTAACATAAAGAACATCAAAACGATACCAGTTTCAGCAGCAAATTCTAATATTTCTGAATGACTTACAAAAAAAGCAAGTACAATCCCAATTAGCAAAAAGATGATAATGTCGGGTGCAGAGATGCGATTGGCAAGGAAAGCACTGATGAACAGCAAAAAGATGAGCAGTCCGCTGAGCAAGAGTTCAGACAGGTCAAATAAATGCATTATGGCTATCCTTCCGGTCGGCAAACTGCTTCAAATTCTGATACGGCTTCATTGTATCCGATAACAAGGAGGATATCGCCTTCGTGAATCAATTCGGTCGATTCTGGTTTAGCAATAATGTCAGAACCTCGACTAATCCCTACAATGTTGACTCCGTTTGGGACGCGGTGCTCAGCTTCTTCGATATTGATGCCTTTTAATGGTGAAAGTTGACTTACTTTAATCCAATCTACAAGCATTTGTTTACGTAATAATGAAAAGCGCTCGAAAGCTTGCTTTTCCATTGTATCGTGATTGACATCCATTAATTTTAATGCGATTTCACGTGCTTCAGTTTCATTTAATCCAATGTTCGCGAGTACATCTTCGTCTTCATCAGTGATGTAAATTTCTCGTTTACCATTGTAATGTAAAATGACATGAACGATATCATTATTAGCAGTTGTCAAACTGTATTTTGTTCCTACACCTGGAATGATTTGTCCTTCCATGTTAAGCCTCCTCTATAAAAGGTTGTTTACTTTACTCTTTTGTTGTTTTATGAGTATAATATTTATACTGATATGATTAAATTATAGTCTTTAATCTGTGAATGGTCAAACTTACGAATACAGTCTTGAGATTGGAGTGGGGAACATGGTAAAGCAATATACGGGCGAAAATATCAATGTTTATTTCGAACCTAAACGATGTGTACATGCAACAGAATGTATACGTGGTTTAGGGGAAGTGTTCGATGTGGAGAAGCGTCCTTGGGTTCAACCAGATAATGCGGCTGTGGAAGACATCATCAAAGTGGTTGAACGATGTCCGAGTGGTGCATTAACATACGAGCTTCCATCAAATCAACAAGAAACACACCCAGAAACAAGAGTGGCTTATGGTGATGACGGTGAAATTTTCATGTATGGAGATTTTACACTGGTTCATAATGGCGAAGTGATGCATTTAAATCGCGCCATCTTAACGAGTGACGCATCGAATACGGACAATCCACCATTTTATAGTAAGAGTTTCAGCGGACAAGGCGACAAGGAACAATTTTACAAACCGATTCAAGATGAACAATTTGAAAAATAAAAGGAGGCAGAGAGTATGGAATCTATTAAACATATCCATCACATCTCAGCAATTGTAGGACATCCAAAAGAAAACAAAGATTTTTATGAAAAAGTGCTTAACTTACGTTTGGTTAAAAAAACAGTAAACTTTGACGATCCGGGTACGTACCATTTGTATTTTGCAAATGATAATGTTGATCCAGGTACGGTTATGACATTTTTCCCATGGGCGAATGCTTATAAAGGTCGAGTTGGTAGCGGTCAAGTGGGGCGTATTGCATTCAGAATCCCTAAAAACTCCAAAGACTACTGGGTTCAACATTTAAACGATAATAATGTTGAAACGACAGAAACAGAACTTTTCCGTCGTCCAACAATCGAGTTTGAAGACATTCATGGTTTGGATCTCGCATTAGTTGAAAGCGACGAAGAAAGTGACACAAACAAAATTCTAGGTTTCCACGGTTCTGTATTATTATCATTACGTCCTGTAGAAACTTTAAAAGAACTTGTGGATGATTTAGGCTTAACAGAACTAGAACATGATGCAGACCACTTCCACTTTGAAACAGCAGGAGATTTGAAGCATCACATCATTATCCCTAAAAAGCCACTTCCAGAAGGTCGTTGGGGTGTTGGTACAGTTCACCATATCGCATGGTCTGTAGATAATGATGAACAACATCTTGCATGGCAAAAATATTTAATGTCACAAGGTTATCACGTGACAGAAGTGAAAGATCGTAACTACTTCAAAGCGATCTACACTAAAGAACGTGGTCACATTATTTTTGAACTTGCGACAATTCCTCCAGGTTTTGATCGTGACGAACCAAAAGATCAATTAGGTCAAAAGATTATGTTGCCACCTCAATATGAAAGTCAAAGAGAGCAATTATTAGCGAACCTTCCTGAATTAGACTAGGTGAAGGCCAGCAGTATATTGAAATGAATATGAAAGCCAATGAAAATCAGCGCATATCAGGATTTTCGTTGGCTTTTTACTATGCGCTTAAAATCATTCACTTTCCAATCGTATAAAAAATAGAATAATAAATTTTACTAAATCAAATTTTAATTTTTACATTTTTGACAAAATTCGAGGGCTGTGGGATAAATAGTATAAGGTTTTAGCGAGGAGAGAAACACCATGAGTATTAAAACTGCGAGCTTGCTCTTATTCAATAGCGTCTCATCTGTAGGTTCGCGCATCTTTAGTTTTGCATGCGCATTTTACATATTACAACACACAGACAGTACAGCCCTTTTTACCCTTTATTTAACAGCGATTGTCATTTCTACACTTGTGACGGAACCATTGTTAGGTCTCTTTGCGGGTCGCTATCATAATAAAATGATGGTCATAATGATACAATTGCTTAATGTGATTTTTCTGTTTGTATTCACCATCGTATTTGATATGTTCTTTAACTACATCATCATTTTAGGCATTATACTCAATATGACCGATGCCACTATCCGAATGTTCATCGATGCCAACGTCAATCATATTATTAAAGGAGACGCTGAACGGTATACATCATTGACATTAACAACTAATACGGCGATTCATTTCCTTGCTCCAATCATAGGGGGCATGATGATTGCTTTCTTTAATATCGAAACTTTAGCATTACTCAACCTTATTACAGAAGCTCTGGCGGTCCTCTTTGTCTTAAACTTGCCATTAGATAAAGAAGTGAAATTTGAAAATAAGCAGATGAAGAAAAGTTTGCGAGAAGGTTATCGTTATTTAAAGCAGCAAAAAGCGTTGAAACATTTCTTCATTATCATGGTAGCCTTGCATTTTTTGGTCGCTGTCTTTTCAATTGGTATGCCGATTGCAGCAGTACAATCCATGCAGTTATCTGCACCGCAATATGGCGTCGTTGTTGCTGGCTTTACAGTTGGAATGGTGGCTGTCTCTGTATGGCTAGGCATGAATTCTGAGAAAGACAATTTGAAGTCGACTTATGAACGTGCCATGTTATTACAATGTGTCACAGTGTTGATTTTAGGCATCATGGTGGTCTTTCAAATGAATACAGCGGTCGCCATGCTGTTATTGTTCATATTGAACGGCTTGATGGGCTTATCGCAACCATTAGCGATCATACCGACATCGAACTACTTGCAAGAGGCTATTGAGGAAAAGTATCGAGGGTATGTGATGACATTCAAACAGACACTGCTAGACATATCATACCCCGTTGCACTGTTGTTTTTCGGCGTCGTGTTGAACCATCATCAAGCTGTCGTTTATTTCATTGTTACGGTCTTAATCATGGTACTTTATATCTATTTTAGTTTCATTATGAGAAAAGGTTTTCGAATAGTTTGAGGAAGACATTGATACATTCGGTTATCATCTTGGAGATGGACAGAATAGATTCTTGCAATCTAGAGAATACGCCATGAATTGGATGTAGTTAATATAAACCATATTTTATTAAACTAGTATTCAATCCATAAAAATGGCAGGTTTTAATTTGGATCTATGTCAAGAAACCGGACACAGAAAAGAGAGAATTCTACCGCGCTTCGCTTGCTGGCCTAGCCCAACATGTACTTTTGAAAATTAAAAAGTACATGTTGGGCTAGGTGATTTTGTTGCGTATTTCTTCTCAAATTCAATGGGGCTCATATCATTTAACGTTGAATGCACGCTTTTAGAATTGTAAAAAGTAAGGAGATACGCCACAATGCTATACATCGCTCCATTCCTGATTTTATAGTTCTGATGATATATCAATTCCTTTTTGATGATACTATGAAAAGATGCTATACATGCCTTGTCGTAACAGTTTTCTATACGACTCATACTGCTCTGAATCTCTTCTTCACGTAGTAAATTTTGATATTCTATTGAGGCATATTGACTTCCTCGGTCTGAGTGGTGGATTAATCCCTCTCTAGGTTCTTGAATTGTATACGCTTTGTTTAAAGCTGATATCACAAGTGCTTTAGTCATACGAGGTGCCATCGCCTAGCCAATGATTCTACGGGAAAACAAATCCATGACAGTTGCTAAATAGAGCCATCCTTCTTTCGTGTATACATACGTGATATCCGCCACCCAAACGCTGCCAGGTTGTGATACTTTAAACTGTTGATTCAATAAATTAGGGTATACAGGAAGGTGATGCTTCGAATGGGTCACATTCGCATAACCGACGACGTCCATGACCATGCCAAGTAACAAAATATATTTTTGATTGTACGACATGGACCACTTAGAAATGATATATGTACAAGAAATGACAATGACCGTGTTTACAATCATCAGTATAGAAAACATTTTAACGCCATCAATGTTTAAATATGCAAGATGGATAGGATTGAAGATCTCTTTCAACCGTATCACAATGTATGAAGACGCGGAAAGTTCCCCCATCATCAATATACTGAAACCGAACGTCATAATAATGAAATGGCGATCTTTCAGTACGGTGTCATAACTTTTTATGATTCTGATTGGATGCAATAACAGATGAAAAAGGTGACAAAATTTTCAACTACAAAGTAACGAGCACGTTTGAAAACCAAAATGTTTCCACAGATTTAGCGCTATTTGAGAGTGATATGTAGCAGCTACAGCAGTTTGAGTTAAAAACGGGTATGACTGACATTTCCTTTTTAGAACCAGGTCTCTATTTGTCTGTGATTCATCTTGAGGACGACGAAATCATACTTTACGTGCACTATGATTCGGGGATGCTGTGCTCAAATACAGGTACAGATTCGGGTGTAGCGGTTAAATTGAATGTCACTCAACATGCTTTTCAGTCATTTATTGATGAATTGACTGGGATTGTTAAGTGAAGTTAGAAATTGAACATTATCAAAGCGAAGTTACCTCTTGAAATTGATTAAAGAAATATAGGAGTGGGACGATGAACGCTGTTATGTATATTTTTTGTATGCTGATTTGGGGTCTTAATTTTATAGCGGTTAAAATACAAGGGGAAAGTATCAGCTTAGAAGTGGCACTCCTTTATCTCTCTATAATTGCGTTAGTATTGTTTAGTGTGTTGTTATGGGGGTTACGTCAACGTGTTGCATTAAACAATGTGAATTGGTTAACAGTGGTAGGTTTCGGCCTTTGCAATTTTACTGTGAGTTATTTGTTGCTCTATTACGGGACGTTTTATAGTACAGCAGCCATTGTGACGCTCATTTTTTTAATGGAATCTATTTTGACACCAGTTCTCATTAGCATTGTATTTAAAAAGTCTATAGCCCCTAAAATTTATATCGGAGGTTTGTTAGGGATTCTCAGCGTCATGGTGATTTTGTCTCCCGATTTGAACCATTTGTCCAGCGAGTTCATTATGGGCATTGTGATGGCAACCTTTGGAACAACTATCACTTTTGTAGGGGATGTCTTGTCGTTGTTCAATAGTAACAGAGGGATGCATCCGGTTCTTGCAAATGCGTTTGGTATGGTGGGAGCTGTTCTATTCTTACTGTTTTATAAGTTAATCCAAGGCCGACATTATACTGTTCATACAGACGTGAATTTTGGATAGGTCTCCTTTATTTATCAGTTTTAGCTTCTTTTCTTGCGTGGCTGTTTTATTTTGAAATTAATTCAAAATATCGGCGCCTCGGAGAGTAGTTACATGGTGCCGATGTTTCCGGCTATTGGGAGAATCGCAAGTGTATTATTAGGTGAATCTCAATTGAGTGTCAGTTTAGTTTTAGGCATTGTTTTAGCTTGTTTCGGTGCTTATTTGGCATTTAAGAAAAATATGGCACTAGACTCATATAAATGTATTGCATATACACCTAAAAATTTAGAGGAGACATCTTCAAATTTTAGTTGATGATTAAATATTAGTTTAGATGTGTCAATATAAAGTAGCTTTTTCAGCCACTTTATATTGATAGATAGTATTTTTTTACAATTATTTGTTTTCAATTCAATATTCCAGATTATTAAAAATTCGCAAACTCAAAATGTAAAACAAAAGTGAGTAAAAGGAAGTTATAAGAATTGAAAAAAATAGTTTAATAAAAAAATCGTTTAAATCAACAACGTTGTTATAGCTGTTTGGAAAAATATACTGCATCCCCTTGATTAATGGAGCGATAGAGATAATCATAAACAGGAGGATGACACCTAAAATGGTAAATCCAGATGAAAATCTCATAGATAACAATATAGCAAAAAAAATAGCGATAAAAGAAATTTCAAAAAGTCCAATTATATTTAGTAAATCATTATAAATTATAGTTTTATCTGCGGGTAGAAAACTCCCTGACGCGTAATTAAAATTTTTGATAAAACTGAAATATAGAATTTCAGATGAAATAAATAATAAGATTAAATATAAACCATAGAATGAAAGCAAAGTATGCAATTTTGCGTTCAATAAACGAGATCTCTTGATATCTTTATAAATAATGAGTTTACCAGTATTGTGTTCCTCATAAAAAAGCTTACTAACAAAGTAAGACATCATTATTAGTGGTATTGCAAATTGTGATTGTGCAATTACTATACCATAATAAAAATCTAATCCAGATAGACCATTGTCAATACCACCAATTTGCATGAAATTAGTTGGAAGGAATAAAGTGATTAGGTAAAGAAAAGGATATAAAGAAAGTGCAAGGAAAATTTTAGATGAAGTAAGTGATAGCATATTGTTAAATATACTTTTTTGTAACATATTATTCCTCATTTCTTTCAAAGTAATCGAATGCACTATATAATCCTTGTTTTGGTGTATCAATATGAACAAGATTATAGTGTGAAAGTACAAATTTTAATAATGCATTGTAATGACGAGCGTCATTTGGAATGTATATAACATTTTTTTCTATTTTACTAATTATAGGGAACTCTCTTTTGAATAAAAGTATGTGCTCATTTTCAATTTCTTTATCAACTATAATCTTGAGGAATTGAAATTCATCCAATTGAATTTCATGCAACTGGCCTTCTTTCAAAAAAACAAATCGATCACAAACAGCTTCTAGTTCATTGAGTTGGTGACTAGATATTAAAAGAGAGGTGTTTTTAATTTTCACCCATTTCTTAAGTGATAATATTAAGCTTTGGACACCGTTAGGATCCAATCCAACAAAAGGTTCATCCATTATTGCTAATTTTGGTTCAATAATAAGACACATTGCTAAAGATAATCTCTGTTTCATTCCAAACGAGAAATGTTTAATTTTTTTATTACTTACACTTAACAGTCCAACCATATCAAGTACTTGATTGATATTTTTTATATACTCTGTTTTATTATTAACATTCAAGAAGTAGCGTAAGTTTTTTTCTGCAGATAAGTGGTCATAATAAACGGTGTCAATCATAATCCCAACATTATCGAGAATATTAAATTCATTAAAGATATTAATATTGTTGATATATACTGTGCCAGAAGTGGGTTTTTTTGATTTTGCAATTATTTTCATAAGTGTTGTTTTACCAGCACCATTCTTACCTAATAAACCAACTATCTCCCCTTCTGCAACGGTTAAATTAATATCATTTAATATTATTTTATCACTATTTTTGTATGTTTTATAAATATTATTTAGTTTTAGCATGGTGATTAACTCTCCTCTTAAAAAATATCATAATTAGAAAAGTTAAAGTAAAATAGAAAAGAATTATAAAAACAATTTGAGTAAATGATAATAGATTGGTATTCATTTCAACATAAAAACCGTTGCTTTGATGTGTATATGTAGAGGCAAGCTTTAAAAATTTTGGATTGTTCTGTATAGATTTAGCGGAAATTATGTAATAAATCAAGTTAAAGAAGCTCATAAAAAAAATACTTGCTATGTTATAAACTTTGTTACTAAGGCATAAAAGTGTAAAGTTAAGTAATATAGGAATAAGAATAATTCCAAAAATCATTGTAATAATTCCTAAGTTTACGTTGATGACAGACATTACAATAGATAACAAAATATTCGATATGAGAGAAAGTAAAAGAACTTTTCGTTTTGAAAACAATAAAAACAACCCCGATAAAAAGATATTTAAGAAAATTTATAGACTAATACATTGTGTAACCAATGAACTATAACAGCATCTTGTAGTCTATATTTATTTGTTAGGTAGTACAAAATGATGCTGAAAGGAAATTTTGTTAGTAAATTAATAAATAAATTGCCGTTTAGATGAATTATCAAAGCAAATAATAAAGATCCTATTAAAATAGATTCTTTATTATTGAATGACCTCATTAATAAAATGAATATTAAATGACGGAATAAAAATTCTTCTCCCAAAGCAACAACAGCATATTCTACTGTGGCATCTAATTTAACTAGATATAAAGATATTAAAGATGTGATTGTAAAAAGTACGCCTAACCTTTTAAATTCGAAAACGTCCTGAAATAAAGAAACTAAACTGGTATTAAGTATTAATTTCATAAAAATTGTTGGTATTATTACAAAAGATATTATGAAATTTATAGAAAACATATATAAATAAAAGTGTAAAAAGCTATTGTCATTTAAAAGAGACATTAGCATAATCCCAAAATAAAAAAACTAGTGACTATGATGATTGCACACGATAGCAATATACATTCAAACTTTTTAGTTGTGTACCTCAAAATTTATTACAGTAAGAACTAAGGTAATAATAAAAACCATCACACCTTAATTTTTACTGAAATTAAATAGTTGAAAGTCTCTATAAATCCCAATTTTTGCCTCCTTATAGCTATAAAATAATAAAAAGCATCAATAATGTCAACAACAATATTAAAAACCAAACATAATTTAATTGTTAATGTAGTTGTGGGAGGTGTGGTCTCTGAATGAGAGGTTAAAAACTTTACAAAATTAATTTTATGTATATATTGTCTGATTACCTAAGTGAGTAAATATAGAATCAAAATTTTAGAAAAACTATTTAGTTTATGAGTTGAACACATATTCTTACATTCGATCTTTATAAGTACTCTACAAATATCTAACAAAGAATTATGATTGATATGCTCCCTCCAAAGTGGATATTAAAAAATGAAAGCTTTGGAGGGAGTTTTTATGTCTTTTATTAAAAAACTTAATGCTAATCAATATCTTCATATTTTTGAAGCTTATGAAAAAGGATATTCATTTCAATATATTATCAACGCTTTAAACATTGATATTAATCCACAAACCCTTTCTTATAAGTATAGGGATTATAAAGCGCATGGCATTGACGTACTTTTACCGAATACTAAAAGAAATTGTTACTCTAAAAAATTAAAACTCAATATCATTAACGAATACTTACATTCTGATTTGTCTTCATATGATTTAGCGATCAAATATGGTATTCGCAGCGCAACTCAAGTCAAAAATTGGATAACAATGTGTACTGAGGGTAATGTCCCAGCCTCTTCCTATTTGTTCTATTTTTCTTTACGTTGGCGTCTGAATCCGAATGCTGTTAAGACTGCGCCAACTATCATCGCCATTAAAGGTCCACGTGTATTTGGAGTCGTATCCCCAGTTTTAGGTAATTCGGCAAACTGTTCATCTGGTAATGGCGGTGCTGTGACATTGTCAACTTGTACGGGTGCGTGTTGCGTTGAAGCACTGTCCATACCATGTTGCATAGGTCCTGCTGTTTGATGCACAGGTGCCGCCACTTGATTTGTAGCTGCTAGTGTTGTTGACATTGAACCCACCGCATGAGACTGCATCATATCGGTAGCCATGCCAGTTAAAGGAACATTGTTCATCGCTTGTGGCATCTCATCAGCCTTATTTGGCATAGCTTGTGTTGTATTCGTTGGTGTTGTAGTGACAGGGTTTGACGTGCCTTCATCTACTATCGTTGCTTCAGGCAGTGTAACAGTTGGTGCATCTGTTCCGTTTGTCGTCATTTCGCCTTTGACTGCTGTATCATCTGTCGTTGCACTGACATTGACATCAGTTGTCTCACTATGATCGGCTGATGTACCGTTTGAATTGACGTTACGCTCATCTGTTTCATTCATTGGTGAGCTATCACCGCTTTCTTGTGTGGCATCAGGCTTCGGTGCGTGAATTTCACGGATAGAAAGGTTGTCTAGAATGAAATCTTTCGTCCCTTCGAAGTTGATTTGATTGCCATTTTTCACGCCTCGTGGATCATTTGGTGTTTTCGTTGAGTAAATACCGATCCAAGTTTGACCATTTTCATCACCCGTCACTTTAAATGTCACCCGTTTCGCTTTGCCACCATCGACTGTATTTTTCAATGGTGTCTTTTCAAAGTTACGATTTTTAGAAATGTCCCCACTACCTGTCGCAAATGCATACGTATCATCAGAACCTGCTTCATAATCAAATGACACTTCATACGTTTTTCCTGGTTCGAAGTAGAAGTTTTGCGGAATCGTTTGGATGACCATTTTATCTTTACCTGTTTGACCGTTTACTTTAAGTGACCATTTGCCATCAATGACATCATCGACACGTTTATTATTCCATCCGCGTTGTGTATACGGTGCGTGCTTTTCAGATAAGTGAACGCGATTATCTTCAACGCCTTCAACTTCTGACACGACGAACGGGAATAACCCTTGTGGTACATTTTCGAAGTCTTGGTTGAATGTGCCGTTTTGAAGGAGATTCGCGTTATTTTCTAACACACGAATATCATCGAAATAAGTGGCACCTTCACCTGGGTCGCGTTGAATCGTCAAGTCTGCTTTACCATCTTCTGGCGCAACGAAGTACACGTACATGTTTTGGAAGTAACTACCGCCATTTTTAAACGTCGCAGCATTGTTACTATGTGCATCTGCTTTCACATAGTTTTTCGCGATCGATTGACCTGTTTCGTTACTTGCGAGCGTTTTACCGTTATGTGTCACTGCAATATGCGCCGCTGCATTACTGCGGTTATCGATGCCAACATAGACAGCGTAACGTTGTCCTGGCACTAAACCTGTCAATTGTTGCGTTAATTGCGTTGTTTTTGTTGGACTATCGATTTTCAACATTTCATTTGATGTTGTCGACTTTTCGATGCTCACTTTATCTTGATTGCCTTCGATTGTCCAAGGTGTCAGTTGTTGTGAGTTGAAGCCGGCATCTTTCACGTGCATGTCTTCGCTCCAGTTCACATCTGTGTTGTCTGGTTGTGCGACTTTATAAACGACATACGGTGTGTCTGCTTTAATATTATCGAGTGTCACTTGATGGTCTTTCACTGCCACTGTACGTGGTGACTTACGACCCGTTTCAGATAATTCGTATAGCACGACTTGGTCTGTATCCCATGATTCAGGCAGTGTCCAAGTCGTTGAACCGCCTTTTTTATTCCAGTGATATAATTTTTCGTTATCGCCAGTTAATGGTTGGCCGTTCGCATCCCAATTCCATGGTAAAAGGTATGAATCGCCATCGAGTACTGTGCGACCATTCAATTCGATTGTACGTGAGCGGTAGTTGTCAATGTCGTTTTCATAGTCGTTAGATTTACGTTTAACAGTGACTTGATCACCGGCTTCATTTTGTAAATCGACTTGCATTTCTGGTGTCCAGTCAATCGTTTGACCATTGGCAGTCATTTTAACAGGCTCACCATCGACAATACGCATCACTTTATAATGTTGTAAAAACTTTGTTGGTACATCAACATTGAAAATATTTTTAATGTAAGCAGAGTAATCGTTACGACCTTGCCAACCTTCAAAATCTTTCATGTCATAACCGCCGAGCAATGGGAAGTCAGCTGCACCTGAGTATTTTGGATAGTTACCGACCCATGAATCTTTTTGATGGTTGCGTAAGAAGCGTGCTACCTCTGAGTTAATCCCTTTATTTTGGTACGATCCATACGTTAAGTCGGCTGCCCAATGTTGGAACGTGGAGTCATATTCCATACCGTGACCCCATTCGACACCGACGCGCCATCCTAAGTCGTTGATTTCTTTGGCTAATTGATGTGATGGCCAAGCTGTATTGTCGCCGGATTGTCCATTCCCCCATACATCGACATAAATAAAGTCGAGGTCATCACCGACAATTTGTTTGAGTGCTTCGAAGCGTTCTTTACGCCCGTGTATTAAATCGTAATCTGCATCGATGTTAAAGCCTTGATCGAGCCAGTTCCAGCCATACATATAGTTTCCATTCGCATCTTTACGTAAGAGGGCAGGGTTGAATGCTTGAGACTCTGGATATGTTTCAGATGCATTCACATGAAGACCGAAACGTGCGCCATAATCTGCCCCTTTTTGAAGTAACGTTTTAAAGTCTTTCACGCCACCTATACGTTGACCAATATTCGCGTAATCTAAATGACCAGAGTCGTGGCCTTCACTGTTATAACCTTTTAATAAAATGGATTGCCCTAAACCATCTGTATTGAGATAGAATTTTTTCACACCATCTAACGTCTTTAAAAATGGGTTTTGCGCTTGAGAACCAAAGTTCATCGCGATACGGTACCCAACAAGGTCAGGTACTTCTTCGGCACCATATGGATTGTTCATAATGCTACGATAAGCAATTGCACCGTCTTGCCAGTTAATTTCACCATCTTGATTTTCATCTTCCGCAATTGCAACTTTGACATGTGGGAGTAGTCCTTGATTTTTCGCATCTGGATGTGCAGTGTCTTTTTGGATAAACCATGGCATTGAGCCTAAACCGACAGCGACCCCGTTATCTGTTTGTGTAGACTGTGCGTAGACACGTAAGAAGTCTTGTTCACCAATACCGACGCCAATTTGTGCGTTACTCCACAATCCTGCACTGTAATCATCATTTGACACGAAACCGTACATCATAAAGTCGTTGAAGTCGTTTTTGAAATTTTCATCGATATGATATGATTTATCGCCGCTTTTCATTGTATTTGTAGACAGTTTCGATGTTTGCAGTTTGGCATTTTTCTGTTGATTGTTTACAGATACGAGCGATTGACTTACAAAGCTAAAGTTGCGAATGACGTTTTGTGGCTCTGTGTTGTTGTTCGTGTAATCTGTCATTTGTAAATCAACGGTCTTACCTTCAACTGATAAACGGAATTTAAAATTGGCATCAATCGAACGTGAATCATTTTGTGCTGTTAAGTCATATTCAGCCGTATGATCATCAATTTTGTTGTATTTGACTGTTGGTGTAATGACTTCACCATTGACGATGATTTGACGTGCATCCGTCAGTTGTGCATCGACTTTTTTACCATTTTTCAATGTGTAATATTTAACGGCTGGAAAACTTTTATCGATCGTTGCTGTCATTTCTTTTGACTTCAATGTATCGACGGCATCATCTTGTTGTGTCGTTGCTGCACGTGTCATTTTTTTGTTCGGATCAGCAGTCTTAGCATTGTCACGTGGTGGTGTCGCAACGGTTGCTTTGTCAGCTGTGTTCGTATTTTTAGGTTGATCTTCTGCAGGGGCTAACGGCTGTACGTTGCTGTCGACACTGGTTGTTGTGACATCTGTCATTGCTTCGTCTGCTTGTTGTGTGTAAGGTGTCGGTGCCGTTGCTGGCGTTGTTTGTTGTTGTTTTGTTGAAGCGGTATCTACATTTTTAGGGTGTGCTTCAGTTGATGCGTTTTGTTGTGGCGTTGTATCTTCAACTGTTGATTGTTGTTGCGTTTCTTGAGGTGCTTTTGACTGAGGCGGTTGTTGCGCTTGTGGTGTAGGGTCTGCAGTCGATGGTGTCTGAGCATCTTCTTTTTTGGCTACAGTCGCAGCTTCTGGCTGTGTTGTGTCGTCATTAGCTTTTGGCGCGTCTGTCACAGGAGGAGCGGTTGTGGAATCTGCTGTTTGCGTTTTATTTGTATCTACTGTGTCTTTCGATGCTGTTTGGCCCGTTTGAGGTTGCGCTGCTGCTTGCGGTAATGCTGTTGAATCTGATTGTGGTGTTGTCTCTTTAGTCGCCGTTGTAGCATTCGTGTCTGCATTAGGTTGAACGACGTCGGTTGGCGAAGTGCGAGAAGAAATTGTTGCTGCTTGATTTGTCTCTGTCTTTGCAGGTGTATTGTTTTCAGCTGCAGATGCAGTTGCGTCATGTGTGATAAATAATGTCATGCCTAATAATACTGATGAAGTCCCGATTGCATATTTCCGGATACCATAGTGTTGTTTTTGTTGATTAAACATTTGTCTATGCACTCCTCATAAGATTAATTGAATAGAATATATAATTTTTATACTTCTTTGTAAACCCTTACAAATCCGGTGTTATCGTACTTTTGGCAGATTGTAGAGTCGAAAATAATACCACTTTTTTATCGCTATGCAGCGCTTTTGGAATTGCAAGAAATGTACACAGCGACATTGTTTGTTACGATTGTTCAATAGTACGCAAACTAAAAAAAAATTAGAGTGGTTATAACCAGAAAAACGATAGAAAAAATTTTTTTGAGCAATGATTTTGAAAGGGTTTTCTAAAAGTGCAACAATAGTGTTGTAAGTTGCCATGGACAATGTTGTAAACGTTTTATTTAAAAGGCGAAAATTAAAATTAAAGTCTTTACAAAAATAGTAAGAGTCTTTATAATTCAAGGTGGTTATAACCAGTAGGGGTGAATCATATCATGTCTGAAAAATTACCATTGTACTATCAAGTGTACAAGGGCATTCATAGTCGTATTAAGGCTGGTGAGTATAAAGAAGGCGATAAAATACCATCAGAACGCAAGCTGTGTGAGCAGTTTGGCGTGAGTCGAATTACTGTGCGTGAAGCTTTAGATCGCTTAGAAAAAGATCATGTCATTAAACGCGAACACGGCAAAGGATCCTTTGTACTCGGTAGTCAATATACACAGTTTTTGAACGAGCTTTATAGTTTTAAAGATGAGATAGAAAAAAATGGTGATGAGGCGAGTACAAAAATGTTAAGCATTAAACTCATCCCATCTACCACGTTTTTGCAAGAAAAAATGAATTTGAAACCCTATCAATATGTTTATGAATTAAAGCGCTTACGACTTTCGAATGATGTCCCACTCATATACGAGGTGAGTTATTTGCCGATGCGTTTTTGTGAAGGGCTCGAGCAATTTGATTTTAATCGTGTCTCTCTTTATGAAACGCTCAATTATCATTACGGTTTGCAGATAACGAATGCTTGTGAGAATTTGACGGCAAGTAAGTTGAGTAAAGAACATGCGAAATTGTTGAATGGTGTAGTCGATGATAGTTGCATGTTTATTGAACGCTTTAGTTATGTAGATGAAGATTTGATTGAGTTTACACAAAGCATTGCAAGTGGACATAAATATAAATACACCGTGCAATTGATGTAACCATAAAAATGATATGGGAGGTAGTATTGTGTTACATGAAACAGATACTTATCGCGAAATAAAGCAACAGCCACAAACTTTGAAAAAAACGTTTGATATTGTTCAAGGGCAACAAGAGGCATTCAAGCAATTTGTGAATCAAATCGAACAAACACATTCAGGGAAAAAATTAAAAGTACTTTTCACAGGCGCAGGATCAAGCGCTTATGTCGGAGATGTCGCACGTATGGCACGCAACACCTCTGTAATGCCAAACTTTGAATTTGAGTCTGTACCGACAACACATTTTGTGACCGATCCACAACTTTATATTGATAACCAAACAGTGTATCTTGTTGTATCGTTTGCGCGTTCCGGTAACAGTCCAGAAACGAAAGCGACAGTCGAATTTGTGAATGAACTTTCTCAACATGTGTATCACTTATTCATTACAAATAATAAAGATGGCTTCTTAGGGGCATACGAAGCGGAGAAAGACAATGTGTTCAAAGTGATTTTGCCTGAAGAAACAAACGACAAGTCACTCGCAATGACATCCAGCTTTTCATCTATGTTATTTGCAAGTTATTTACTCTTCGGTGGTGAAGTGAGTCCACAATTTTTCGAGATTGCAGAATCAAACTTTGAGTGGCTCGAACAACAAGCTCAAGCTGTGAACGCAATGACATTTTCAAAAGTGTTCTATGTAGCGACAGGTTTGATTGGTGAGTTAACAAAAGAAGTGAGCTTAAAACTGAACGAATTAACGGCAGGACAAACAGAAATCGCACGTGAAACAACGTTAGGTTTCAGACACGGTCCTAAAGCAGGTTTAAGCAAAGACGCTATTTTCATTATGATGCGTAGTAATGGTACATATCATCGTCAATACGAAGACGACTTGATTAAAGAAGTGGGCCAAGTGAAAGATCGTTACAAAATGTATATTTTAGACGGTCAAAGTGATGCAAGTGAGCATACTGTTCAATTACCACAATCTGAATCATTATCAGATATGGAGCTCGCATTGCAATATTTAATGTTTGGCCAGTTACTCGCTGCGCAACGTTCTAATGCATTAGGTTTAAATCCGGATAACCCAAGTCCAGACGGCTTCATTAACCGTGTCGTTAAAGGGGTAACGGTTTATCCAGTTAAAGGGTGAGGAATTATGATTGCAACACATACATTTAATCCATCTGTAGACATTACGTACGAGATTGATCCACTTGTGGTTGGTGAAGTCCATCGTGTCAAACAGAAAATCGAAAATCCAGGCGGTAAAGGAATTAACGTGACGAAAGTACTACATCAATTAGGTGCGGCACACTGTGCGTTTGGCTATCTCGGCGGCGCCAATGGTCAGTGGATGGCCGATACGTTGAAAGAGATGGGAATTACAAGTGCGTTTACGTTAATCCAAGGACAGACAAGGCAAAGTTTAGCGTTGAATGATGGCCAAGCCCAAACGGAAGTCCTTGAGCAAGGGCCAACGATTTCAGAAAGCGAACAACAAGCTTATTTTGAAAATGTCACACAACATGCTGCGGATGCGAAAGTGATGACGATCAGCGGCAGTTCACCGCAGTTCGAAACGCATTCGAAGTTTGACCATATGGCACGCATTTTAAAAGCATTCCCACATACGTACAATATTGTCGATACGCATGCGGGCGAGTTAAAAGCACTGTTAGAAGCGAAGTTACCGATTCACTGTATTAAACCGAATCAATCTGAATTTGAAATGCTAGTCGGTGAAACACAGTTAACGATTGATGATTGTGCACGTTTGTTACAGACACATGCGTATTTTAGCAATTGCGACGTCTTTTTAACACTAGGTGGAGACGGTGCGCTTGTGAAGTGGAAGCAAGATGTTTATCGTGCGACATTGCCACATAAGGATATTGTTAATCCAGTCGGTTCAGGTGATTCGACTGTTGCAGGTATTGCTTACAGTGTGGATCAAGGTTTAGCGCCAGAAGCGTTAATTCGTCAAGCCTTAGCATGTGGGACGTCGAATGCTTTACAAGAAAAAACAGGCTTTATTGATGTCAACCAAGTCGCTGAAATTAAAAATGAAATAGAAGTGGAGAGGTTTGAATGGTAAAAGATTTAAGTCGTTTAGTAGATGAAAATGGAATCTATGCAGCAGTGGCAGTAGACCAACGTGGCGCATTAAGAAAATTGTTAGGTGACACAGGAACACCTGAAAACTTGTCATTATTTAAAAAATTGGTAGCAGAAGTGTTAACGTCACATGGTTCTAGCTTTTTAGTAGACCCTGAATATGGTTTAGATGCTGCAAAAGCGAAAGATGCAAAAGCAGGCTTAATCTTATCTTATGAACAAACAGGTTATGATAAGTCTCGGCCTGGACGTTTACCACGTCTAATTGAAGATCAAAGCGTACGTCGTCTTGTTGCAGCAGGTGCAGACGCAGTGAAGTTCTTACTTTACTATGATGTAGATGAATCAGACGAAATCAATCAAAAGAAACAAGCGATGATCGAACGTGTAGGAACAGAGTGTCAAGCTGAAAACGTCCCATTCTTACTTGAAATCTTAACATACGATGACAGCATTGGTGACGAAAAAGGTGAAGCATTTGCGAAAGTTCGTCCACACAAAGTGAACGAAGCGATGCGTGTATTCAGTGAACCACGTTTCCAAGTAGACACATTGAAAGTGGAAATTCCTGTAAACATGAACTTTGTTGAGGGATTTGGAGACAAAACAGTGATGACGCAAGCAGAAGCGGCAGAAGCGTTTAAAGCGCAAGATGCAGCAACAAACATCCCTTATATTTACTTAAGTGGTGGCGTATCTGCGCAATTATTTATGGATTCACTCCAATTTGCAGCTGATAATGGTGCACATTTCAACGGTATTTTATGTGGTCGTGCAACATGGAAAGGTGCAACAGCGGCACTTGTAGACGCAGGTGAACAAGAAGCGAAAGCATGGTTGGAAAGCGAAGGTCTTGATAACTTGAAAGCGCTTAACGAAGTAAATGTAAAAACAGCAACACCAATTCTATCTTAATGAGGTGATGATGTGAGTCGTTTCAAAATAAGCGATACATTTTTATTAGATGACAAACCAATCAAAATATTGTCCGGTGCCATCCATTACTTTAGAATACCAAAGGATGACTGGGAAGATTCATTATACAATTTAAAAGCACTCGGATTTAATACAGTGGAAACTTATGTCCCTTGGAACTTTCATGAAACGATTGAAAATGAGTACGACTTCAAAGGACATAAAGATTTAAAACATTTTATCGAACTTGCAGCAAAGCTTGGACTTTACGTCATCGTACGACCTTCTCCTTACATCTGTGCGGAGTGGGAGTTCGGTGGATTTCCAGCATGGTTATTGAATGACCGTACAATGCGCATCCGTTCGAGAGATGAGAAATATTTAGAAAAAGTGAAAAAATATTATCATGAACTGTTTAAAATCTTAACGCCATTGCAAATTGATCAAGGCGGCCCGATTATCATGATGCAAGTCGAAAATGAATACGGTTCATTCGGTCAAGATCACGACTATTTACGTTCACTTGCTCACATGATGCGTGAAGAAGGAGTGACAGTACCATTTTTCACATCAGACGGTGCTTGGGATCAATGTTTAAGAGCGGGGAGTCTCATTGAAGACGATATTTTACCGACTGGCAATTTTGGTTCACGTACAGTTCAAAATTTCGAAAACTTAAAGACGTTCCAACAAGAATTTAGTAAAAAGTGGCCGTTAATGTGTATGGAATTTTGGGATGGCTGGTTTAATCGCTGGGGCGAACCTGTGATTAAACGAGACAGTGATGATTTGGCTGAAGAAGTGCGCGATGCAGTGAAATTAGGCTCACTTAATTTATATATGTTCCATGGGGGGACAAACTTTGGTTTTTGGAACGGTTGCTCGGCACGTGGTACGAAAGATTTACCACAAGTGACATCTTATGACTATCATGCGCCGTTAGATGAGGCGGGTAATCCAACAGAAAAATACTTTGCTTTACAAGAGATGCTCAAAGAAGAAATGCCTGACATTGAGCAACATGAGCCAAGAACGAAAACATTTATGTCAATGAAAGCTATTCCATTGGCAGCCAAAGTGAATTTATTCGAAGTACTTGAAGACATTTCAACAAAAACGACAAGCTTCTACCCACAAACGATGGAAGAAGCGGGTTCTGGCTATGGTTATATGGTATATCGTACGCGTATCCATAAAGCGACAGAACAAGAAAAATTACGAATTGTAGATGCAAGAGACCGTGTCCACTGTTTTGTAGACCAACAACATGTCTACACAGCGTATCAAGAAGAAATTGGAGATCAGTTTGAAGTCACATTAACGTCTGACCAACCACAAATCGATGTGCTCGTTGAAAATATGGGTCGTGTCAACTACGGCTACAAATTATTAGCATCGACACAACGTAAAGGTTTAGGTCAAGGACTCATGCAAGATCTTCATTTTGTACAAGGTTGGGAACAATTCGATATCGACTTCGACCGTTTAACAGCGAATCATTTCAAACGTGAATGGTCTGAACAACAACCTGCTTTTTACAAATACACATTTGACTTAGCAGAGTCGAACAATACGCATATTGATGTAAGCGGTTTCGGAAAAGGTGTTGTACTCGTCAACGGATTCAACATCGGTCGTTATTGGGAAATTGGACCGTCACAATCGCTCTACATTCCTAAAGCATTTTTGAAACAAGGACAAAATGAAATTATCGTGTTTGACTCAGAAGGAAAATATCCAGAAAGTATCCAACTGATCGAAACACCAAAATTTTCTGAAGTATAAGGAGAGGATTTATTATGGCAATTATCGGAAGCAGAATCGATGGGAGATTAATTCACGGACAAGTGGCAAACTTATGGGCAACAAAATTAAACATTGGACGATTCATCGTTATTGATAATGAAGTCGCTCAAAGTGATATCGACAAACAAGCATTAAAACTTGCGACACCAGCAGGAATTAAATTAAGTGTATTACCAGTTGAAAAAGCAGCTAACAACATCAACAACGGTAAATATGATTCACAACGTGTGATGGTTATCGCAAAACGCCCTGACCGATTTGTTGAACTTGTGAACAATGGTGTGAAAATTGAAGAATTGAATGTAGGTAACATGTCACAAACAAATGAAACACGTTCAGTGACGAACTCAATCAACATTACTGACGAAGATGTAAACAATTTCAAATTATTACAAGAAAAAGGCGTCAACATTATCTCACAAATGGTACCAAACGATAAATCAGTTGACTTTATGTCATTAATCAAAGAATAGAACTATCAGGAGGCGTTTCTATTGGATATTTTATGGTGGCAAGTATTGCTCTTAACGCTGTACGCAGGTTATCAAATTTTAGATGATTTGCAATTTAATATTTTCGGACATCCTGTATTTGCAGGGATTATATCAGGTTTAATCATGGGCGATGTTACTACTGGTTTAATTATCGGCGGAGGGATGCAGTTAACAATTCTAGGGGTAGGTACATTTGGTGGTGCATCAAGAATCGATGCAAACTCTGGTACGGTATTAGCGGTTGCATTCTCAGTAGCACTCGGAATGAATCCACAACAAGCGCTTGCGACACTTGCTGTACCTGTAGCGAGCTTAATGATTCAAACAGATATTTTAGCACGTTTCACAAACACATTCTTTGCACATCGTATTGATAAAAAAATTGAACAAATGGATTACAAAGGTATTGAACGTAACTACTTATACGGTGCGATTCCATGGGCATTATCTCGTGCGATTCCAGTATTTTTAGCACTTGTATTCGGTGGTAGCGTGGTAGGTAAAATCGTTGACTACTTGAACGGTGATTTAAAATGGTTAGGTGACGGTTTAACAGTGGCAGGTGCGGTATTACCAGCAGTCGGTTTCGCTATTTTGTTACGTTACTTACCTTTGAAAAAACATTATCCTTACTTTATTTTAGGTTTTATCATTACAGCATTAATGGTGACAGTCTTTAACGGTTTATCAGGTATAGGGACATCAGTTGCAGGTTTAGACAAAAACTTTACAATGTCGTTCTCATCATTACCAATGTTAGCGATTGCAGCGATTGGTTTTGCTTTAGCGGCAATGGAATACAGTCGAAGCTCACAATCTAAAACAATAGCTGCAAATCATGGAGAAAACCAAGCAACAGATGCGGATGATGAAGGAGAGATTGACGATGACGAATTATAATCAAACGGAAACACAAATTTCTCAAAACGCTGATGCAAATTCAAAGTTAACAGGTGCAATGCCGCAAACACCTTATAAACTGACTGATAAAGACTTTAGACAAATGAACATACGTAGCTTATTGTTCTTCCAATGGGGTTGGAACTACGAGCGTATGCAAGGGTCTGGTTATTTATTCACGATCCTTCCACAATTACGTAAAATTTATGGTGACGATTCACCTGAATTACAAGAAATGATGCGAACACATGCGCAATTCTTCAATACAAGTAACTTCTTTAACACGATTATTATGGGTATTGATATTGCGATGGAAGAAAAAGAACGCTATGCATCAAAAGAATCTGTCAAAGGGATTAAAGTCGGTTTAATGGGACCATTTGCGGCTGTAGGGGATGCGATTTTCGGTTCATTAGTTCCTACAATTTTCGGTGCCATTGCAGCAAACATGGCGCAAGACGGTAATCCATTCGGTGCATTGCTTTGGTTTGTCGCAATGCTAGCTATCATCGTATTCAGATGGAAACAGTTGAAATTCGCTTACAAAGAAGGGATTTCACTTGTGACAACGATGCAACACCGCTTAGAATCATTAACGAATGCAGCAACATTGCTCGGGGTATTCATGGTCGGTGCACTCGTCGCTACGATGATTCGTGTGCAATTTGCTTGGAAACCACAAATTGGTGATTTAACAGTCAACATCCAAAACAATGCCGACATGATTTTACCAAGATTACTACCTTTGATTATTGTATTTGCCATTTACTGGTTATTAGGACGTAAAAAAATGAACTCAACACGTGCAATCTTTATTGTGATTATCGTTTCAATTATTTTGTCAGCGTTGGGTGTTATTTCAAAAATTTAATTCGATGGGAGCATTTGGACTATGGAAAAGTTAATCCTTGTGAGTCACGGCGCTTTTTGTGAAGGGCTTAAAGACAGTGTAGAAATGATTCTTGGGCCTCAAGATTACATTCATACTGCGGCATTGACACCAGAAATGGGGCCTGAAGATTTTGAAAAAGCATTAGACGCACTCATTGATGAAGGCGATCAAGTGACAGTTTTTGCAGATTTATTAGGCGGTACACCAGCGAATACCGTTTCTAAAAAAATCATGAATGGGTCAGACTTAAATCTTTATGTAGGGATGAGTTTACCAATGGTGATAAGCTATATTAATGGTAAAATGATTGGTGAACAGCCTGACTATGTGCAAAAAGCGCAAGAAGGTATCATTCACATCAACGCGCTGTTAAATCAAGACGATGACGATGATGATGAATAAAACAATCAAATTACAGTAAAGAAGGTATACTATGACATATGTAATTATAAATGGCGTCATTTATACAGAAGACGGTGTGATTTCAGACGGTTACCTTATAGTGGAAGAAGGTAAAATTAAAGCAATTGAAACGGGTGTGTATACTGGGGACTTAGAAGTTGTAGATGCAAAAGGACGTCACATCTTACCCGGTTTCATTGACGTGCACATCCACGGTGGTTATGGTGAAGATGCGATGGACGGCTCATACGATGGCTTGAAATATTTAGCGGAACATCTATTAATAGAAGGCACAACGACCTTTTTAGCGACGACAATGACACAGTCTCAAGAAGCGATTGAAAAGGCATTACACAATATTAGTGTTTATCATCAGAAACAGGATGTGACCAATGCTGCCGAAGTAGGTGGTGTGCATTTAGAGGGACCATTCATTTCTGAGCACAAAATCGGAGCACAAAATCCAGCATTTATCCAAAGACCCACAGTGGAATTGTTGAGACATTTTCAAGAGAAAGCTAAAGGACTCATTAAAATTGTGACAATTGCACCCGAAGTTGAAGGTGCAAGTGAAGTCATTCAAACGTTAAAAGATGAGTTTATCTTTTCAATGGGTCATACTGAAGTCGATTTTGATCAAGCGAACACAGCAGCAGCAGAGGGTGTCAAACACGTCACACACCTATACAATGCGGGTGTCGGTTTCCATCATAGAAATCCAGGTATGTTTGGTGCAGCTTGGACAAACGACCGATTAAGTACAGAAGTCATTGTCGATGGTGTCCATGCACATCCTCAATCAGTCGCAATTGCGTATCAACATAAAGGACCAGAAAAAATGTACCTGATTACGGATGCGATGCGTGCAAAAGGAATGCCTGAGGGTGACTATGAATTAGGAGGCCAAAAAGTGATTGTGAAAGATCACGAGGCGCACTTGGAATCGGGTTCGTTAGCTGGTAGTGTCTTGAAAATGAATGAGGGTTTACGCAATTTGATTCAATTTACGGGAGAAAGTTTAGAAACATTATGGCCAGTAACTAGCTTGAATCAAGCGAAAGCATTGCGGATTGATGACCATAAGGGCAGTATCGCTGTAGGCAAGGATGCGGATCTTGTGATTGTAGATGATGACATACACGTGTATCAAACGATAAAAATGGGGCGTGTGCATAACATCATATAGTAGTACATGGATACGACGATAGCAAGTGGGCGAAACACCATAAGCTATCGTCTTTATTATGTTGAAGTATTTTTGTACTTCAATAAAATCATCAAAAAATCCGAGATAGTACATCATTATGAATGACGAACATCTCGGATATTTGTTTAACTAAGATGGTATTGTCTTAGCGAAATCTGAGTTTTATTAATCTTCAATAGAAAACTCACCGTGGAATTCGAATTTAACGTCTTTACCAAGCATAACGCCACCTGTTTCTAAAGCTTGGTTGAAGTTCATACCGTATTTTTCACGGTCAATTGTACCTGATGCTGTGAAACCAGTAACTTTTCCGCCTGTAAGTGGGTTGTTGCTCACACCAAGGTTTTCAAAATCGAATGTTTCTTCGTTTGTTTGACCGGCAATTGTCAAATCACCAGTAACTTTGTTTTCTGTTACTTTTTTAGATTTGAAAACGATTTGTTGGTGAGATTCCGCATTAAAGAAATCCGCTGTTTTTAAATGGTTATCACGATCAGCATTTTTTGTGTCGATTGAGTTGACATTAATTGTTACAACAGATTGTAATGAGCTTAAGTCATTAATATCTCCTGTCACGTCAACTGTGTAATCGTGAAATGTTCCTTTAACTTTTGAAACCATTAAGTGGCGGATTGAAAACTCCAAATTACTGTGTACTGGATCGAATTTAAGGTTAGTCATAGAAAGACCCTCCGTGTAAAATATTTTTAATTAGTTATATGATATAAAAAATATACCAAAAGGTTCGTATTTTGTAAAGCAAAAAGATTTTTAACATTAAAATATGTCTTGCGATAGTTACACTACTATTTTGAAGAAGTGAGTACGATTCGTCAAAGAAAGTGATTTTGCAAGGAGGTTGCAAGGATTTTATTGCATATAGAAGTGAGCTTTAAAGCTATGTTTATAAATATTAAAAAAAACATTGTATTGCAAACTTCAATGTAATACAATAAAGTTAATTCGATATAAAGCGTGTTACTGATAATCAGGCATGAGCAAAAAGAAACTGTTTTATAACGGTTTTATTTGCTCATGCCTTTTTATATGACTCAATGATTTTAAAGGGGTGTTTTAATGATTTTTAAACTTTTTTTTGGACAGTTACAAAGAGTAGGGAAGGCGTTAATGCTTCCGGTTGCCATTTTGCCGGCTGCCGGAATTTTACTTGCACTAGGTAATGCCATGCACAATGAGCAACTCGTATCCTTGGCACCATGGTTGAAGCATGAAGTATTTGTCATTCTTTCTACAATTATGGAATCAGCAGGTCAAGTGGTATTCGATAATTTACCTTTACTTTTTGCAGTGGGGACAGCATTAGGTTTAGCAGGCGGTGATGGTGTCGCAGCATTAGCAGCATTGGTCGGTTACTTAATTATGAATGCAACGATAGGTAAAGTAATGCATATTAGTATCGATCAAATCTTTTCTTTTGCTGATGGCGCAAAAACATTAAGTCAAGCGAATAAGTTACCACAGCATGCCTTGATACTAGGTATCCCAACATTACAAACAGGTGTATTCGGCGGTATCATTATGGGGGCGTTAGCAGCATGGTGTTACAACAAATTTTATAACATTACATTACCACAGTTTTTAGGTTTTTTTGCTGGTAAACGTTTTGTACCGATTGTGACATCATTGGTTGCGATTGTTACGGGGGTTGTGTTGGCATTTGTTTGGCCACCGATTCAAGAAGGCCTTAATGATTTATCAAACTTCTTATTAAACAAAAACCTTGTATTAACGACATTTATTTTTGGAATTATTGAACGTTCGTTGATTCCATTTGGTTTACATCACATTTTCTATGCGCCATTTTGGTTTGAATTTGGCTCATACGTGAATCAAGCTGGTGAAGTGGTTCGAGGAGATCAACGTATTTGGATGGCACAAATGAAAGATGGCGTCGAATTTACAGCCGGTGCTTTCACAACAGGTAAATATCCATTCATGATGTTTGGTTTACCAGCGGCAGCATATGCGATTTATCGACAAGCGCGACCAGAGCGTAAAAAGATTGTTGGTGGTTTGATGTTATCCGCGGCATTAACATCATTTTTAACAGGTATTACAGAACCATTAGAGTTCTCATTCTTATTTGTTGCACCGATTTTATACGTATTACACGTATTGTTAGCAGGGACATCTTTCTTAGTCATGCATTTATTAGATGTTAAGATTGGAATGACATTCTCAGGTGGTTTTATTGATTATATTTTATATGGTTTACTGAATTGGGATCGCACCCATGCCTTATACGTGATTCCAGTAGGTATTGTTTACGCTATCATTTACTACTTCTTATTTACTTTTGTCATCAAGCATATGAATTTAAAAACGCCTGGTCGTGAAGATGAAGTTGCAGAGACGAGAGATACGTCAGTTGAGCGCTTACCATTTGATGTGCTTGATGCGATGGGTGGTAAAGACAACGTGAAACATTTAGATGCATGTATTACGCGTCTCCGTGTCGAAGTTTTGGACAAAGCAAAAGTTGATGTGAACGCATTGAAAGAATTAGGTGCCGCAGGTGTGCTTGAAGTCGGCAACAACATGCAAGCCATTTTTGGACCGAAATCTGATCAAATTAAGCATGACATGGCACTCATTATGAAAGGTGAAATTACGAGTCCAAGTCAAACGACGGTCTCTGAGGAAGATGAAGCTGTGCATATTGATGGTTCGAGAAGTGTGACGATTGTTGCGCCATGTGACGGAGAAGTGATACCGTTATCAGAAGTGCCTGATCAAGTCTTTTCAGGCGGTATGATGGGTGACGGTGTGGGCTTTATCCCACGTCAGTCTGAAATTGTCGCGCCATTCCATGGTAAAGTGAAAGCCTTATTCCCAACAAAACATGCGATTGGTATTGAATCAACAGACGGGGTAGAATTGCTGATCCATATCGGTATTGATACAGTGAAATTAAATGGAGAAGGCTTTGAAAGTTTCGTTAAAGTCGGCGATGAAGTGGCGGAAGGTCAATTGTTGATGAAAGTGGATTTAGAATATCTGCAACAACATGCGCCAAGTATTGTGACGCCGATGATTGTGACAAACTTAGGAGAGCGTCAAATTGAAGTAGAAGACGTTAAGGAAGTTGAGAAAGGTCAAAGAGTATTCACTGTTTTATAACAGTTAGTGTGAATGATAGTAGGTGCTGTATCAGTGTTTGTGTAAATGCTGATAGGGCACCTTTTTTGTGTATTTTGAACACAAATGTTTTGGATTGATGATAAATAGATTGCTTTGACGCTTTTTCTCTTTCTCAAGGACTGATGTCTCAACTCAATTTGTCTTGATGCACAGTTATCACTTTCCTATATCATCATTTAAACGGATATGTTCATTTTTGGATATACAGTATCCACACCTCTTTCATTTACAGCGAAATTCAACTACTTTTGTCTCCCCAAAAGTCTCATGAATACGTAACTTAGGCGATCGCACCGGCTTATTTTTTAAGTTGTGACATATTTGTGATTTATTTCACAAAATTATTGTTTCGTCATGAAGTTTGGGGTATGCTTAAATCGAAAAATGAAACACGTTCCATTTTGAAAGGGTGAAATGATATGAGCAAAGTGAGTATTATTGGTGCGGGTGCAGTAGGTTCGACTGCTGCGTATTTGTTATCTGAAACGCCATGGGTAAAGGAGGTTGTGTTGGTCGATGTGGATCGGGACCGGGCTCAAGGGCAAGCGTTAGATATGATGCATGGTGTCGGTGTATCACAAGCGAAACGTGTCATTGCAGGAGAATATGAAGCGACACAAGGTTCGGATGTCATTATTATTACGATTGGCGTACCGGAAAAAGTAGGGGAGTCTCGCCTGATTCCACTGCAGAAAAATGCAGATATTTTAAAAGAAATTGTGCCGAAAATGACAGCGTATAGTCCGAATGCCAAAATCGTAACAGTGAGCAATCCGGTCGATATTTTAGCGTATACGACTTATCAAATCAGTGGCAAGGCACCTTCAGATGTCATTGGTTTAGGCACATTGCTCGATACGTCACGTCTGAAATATTTGTTGAGTGACTACTTTAACGTGAGTCCAAAAAGTATTGAAGCGACTGTTGTCGGGGAACATGGTGATTCGCAAGTCGTCTTATGGCGTCATGTCCGTATCGGTGGTCTGCCGTTAGAGGCATTTGCCGCATCTCAAAATATGATGTTACCAGATGACTTCAAAGAAACGATGGCACAACGTGTGAAAGATACAGCTTTTGATGTATGGAAAATGAAAGGACCGAATTGTTATTGTGTAGCGAATGCAATTCAATGTTTGGTAGAAGCACTGCTAAGCCCAGAACGACGTATATTACCAGTGTCGAATTTATATACAACATCAACGGGTTTGACAGTTTATATTAGTCTACCAAGTATTGTGAGTGAACAAGGGGTTGAACAAATGCTTCCTGAATTACTGAATGCAGAAGAGGAAGCACAATTGAACGCTTCGTGCGCAGTGATGCATGACTATATTCAACAATTGACTTTGTAATGAAGTAAAGACCAATGACAAGGAAGTTTTGATGATGAAAAATAATTTACAACAACCGACAACTGACAAAGTAGATATGAAAAACTTGATTAAATTTATTGTTGCGACACTTTTAGGGATTATCATTGTACTCATTCCATTTTCTTTTGCGAGTGGTGTCGATACAATTTTATTTCACGTCATAAAGACCTTTGTTTCAACGTTTCAAGGACCGATCACTTGGTTGATTGCGCTTGTTTTTTGTATTAGTGCAGTAATGGCCGTGATTGACCAAATTTGGCAGCCGGATTGGATTCGTAACAACACGACGCTGAAACCTCTTTTTTCGACAACACCATTTTATACGGTAAACCGGATACTCGGTACGTTGATTACTTTAATGTGTTTATTTCAAGTTGGACCATTGTTTTTAACTTCGGAAGAGACAGGGATGACGATGGTAAATTTAGCCGTTCAACTATCTGTCATTGTTCCGATTATGTTGCTTTTCCAAACACTCATTTTAGAATTTGGTGCGATGGAATTTATCGGTGAACTCATAGGATTTTTAATTAAGCCGGTCTTTAAAATCTCTGAAATCTGTGCAGTCAGTGCAATTAGTGCTTGGGTCGGACCGGGGAATGCGGCGATACTGGCTTCTAAGGAATTGTTTGAAAAAGGGTATTATACAGTGAAAGAGACAGCGATTCTCGGTAGTCAATTTTCGACATCAAGTATTGGTTGGGTCGTTCTCGTGTGTAGTGTGCTCGGTGTTGTCGATGATTTCGGCATGATTTTCTTAGGGATTACAGTGATTGGCATGATTGTTGCATTTATCTGTGTACGTATTCCGCCTATTTCTCGTTATCCAGATGTTTATGTTGACGGGACACCATTAAAAGAAGTCCAAACAGCAACGCAACTATCTAAACTTAAAATAGCGACGACACAAGCGACTGAACGTGCAGCGAAAGTGACAGCACACAATTTTATTAGTAAAAAAGACAATATGATGTTCTATGTTGTTTGGTTAATGCCCATCATTGTTTGTTGGGGAACATTAGCACTTGCGATTTCCGTTTATACGCCTTTACTTGCTTGGGTGTCTTACCCAGTTCAATGGATTTTACAATTCGCAGGCATACCGGAAGCGGCTGTCACAGCGAGTGCAATTATGTCAGGCTTTGCGGATAACTATTTACCTGTCATTTTAGGTGCGAATTTAACAGAGTCAACAAGTAAAGTCGTGATTGCGATGATGAGTATTTTGCAGTTGATCTTTTTATCCGAAATTGCAACGTTGCTCACATCAGCGAATGCGCTTCAAAAGTTTTCGCACATTGTTATTATTTTCTTACAACGCACTTTCATTGCATTACCGTTTGTTATCGTATTTGTGAAACTGTTCTTCTAAATGAAATCACAGAAAAGGTGGGGAATCGATGTGGCCGAATATACGCCTATTAAAACTGTCATTCAAACATTTGAAATTTTAGATATATTGTCTCAACATCAAAAAATGGGAGTCAGTGAGATGGCGCGATTGACGATGTTACCGAAAAGTACCATTTATCGTCATTTAAGAACTTTAGTGGATTTGAATGTCGTTGCGCAAGATAAAGATGAAAATTATTACCTCGGTTATAAAATGTTAAAATATCAAAATCATATGAAGCAAACGGACTCATTGATTCACCATCTCAAGCCGTTTATGCGTCGGCTGGTGGAAAAAACCGGAGAAGCGATTAATTTGGGCATATTGGTCAATCAAGAAGTGTGTATTTTGCACACGGAATATGGGGAACAGTATACATTACAAGCACAACTCGGTCCTACATCAATGTTGCATTGTTCAGGGATGGGAAAATGGTTTTTAAATACATTTTCAGATGAGGCGTTGGAAACTTATTTTAAGACGGCGACATCACGTACGATTCATACGGTGACAACGGCTAAAGCTTTTAAATATGATATGGCGACGCGGCCTCACCAAGATATCGTGGTCGATCGTGAAGAATATGAATACGGTTTGATGTGTATAGCGACATCGATTAGAGATGAATCAGGCGTTATTCAGGCTTCGATGAGTATTTCAGGGCCAGTCAGTCGCTTAGAACATAAAGGATTGGATGTGATGCAAGAAACGCTCCTTGAAGAAGCAACAAAAGCGAGTAATTACTTGCAAGATATCGGTTATTGGATATCGAGATGAGCGATTGCATCCATTTGTAATAAAGAAAACAGTTCATCGTGTAGTATGTTTGACGTCATTTTAATAGTGATAAGAGACTGGGACATTAAGTTTTCCCAGTTTCTTTCATTATTATGGACTTATATCGATTAATGATGATTAAACTCTCGAAAAATAAGGAGAATTGGACGTAAAAATAGATGCTATTGTTTCTTCTTTGACTAACATACTTGTCAAAATGACTAATAGCATATATATTGAATGAAGTAAGGAGTTGAAGGCATGAAAAATAGGTTGAAGGAGCTGCGGGCACGTGACGGCTACAACCAGACACAACTCGCGAAAAAGGCAGGCATTTCACGTCAAACGGTCTCATTAATCGAACGCAATGGATTTACACCTTCGATACTCACGTCGATTAAAATTGCGCGTATATTTGGAGAACCGGTAGAGAATGTCTTTATCATAGAGGAGGAAGATCTATGAAAGTATGGCGTTATTTATCGTTTGTACTTCTTGGCGGTATCGTCGGTGTTTTCGTTTCATTATTGATAAGTGGGATAGACTTTCAACATCTCATTGAGCACATCGATTTTATGGATCAACAATTTATGGTGATATCATGTGTCATCGTCACGCTATGTATCATTGGGCTGACATTATGGCAATATCAAACACAAAAAGCAGCATTAAAACTGAAGTCTCGCGTAGATCATCAGACAGAAATTGAGGAAACTGATACACTAGAAAACCAAGCGAATATGAAATTTTTAAAAGTCAGTATCATCGTTTACGTACAATATTTCATTAGTTTTGTTTACTTTTTCATCCTAGCGTTAGGGAATCAAGGGGATAAGGCATTAATAACAGTATTGATCCCATTTCTTTTTACGATTATCCCAGCAATCATGGTCGGTTTTTTCCAAAGAAAGTTTGATCGTCGCTTTCCAAAAATGGGGGAGGCAAAATATACGGAAAAAACTTTTGAAATGATGGATGAAGGGGAGCGTCATATTACTGTAGTGTCACTCTACAAGGTGTATCATATGAATTTATCACTCATTATCATCGGTGTTGTATTGCTCTCATTCTTTTCTTTAGTGACAGGTATCAATCAGTTTTTAGGTATTTTGTTCATGATTGTATTGTTTGCTTACAATACATTCGGTTATTTATGGAAAGTGAGCCGATTTTATCGAGAGGGGTAAAGGCAGTGTGCGGGATGTCTACCCGAACACTACCGGCACAGTTGAAGTGGTTGAAAATGAAAAGAGTAAAGACGACACATGAAGTGCATGTCCTTACTCTTTTTATTTTGAATGTAAAAGAATGTCAGTCTATTTGTCGTTAGAAATAATCACTTTTAATGTACCTTCTTGAGCGGCATTGCCAAACACTTCATAGGCTTCTAACATGTCATCCATTTCGAAGTGGTGCGTAATAAGCTTTTCAGGTTGCACTTTACCCGACTCTACAGTTTTTAGTAAGAGTGGTGTAGAGTATCCACTTACAAGACCTGTTGTTATAGAGATATTTTTAATCCATAATTCTTCAAGGTGTAAATCAACCTTTGTACCGTGAACACCAATGTTAGCAATACGGGCACCAGGGCTAATAATTTTTTGACATAATTCGAATGTTGCTGGAATTCCCACTGCTTCCATTGCGACATCGACACCACGTCCACCAGTTAATTCATGAATGCGTTCGAGGACATTTTCGCTACTACTGTTGATAGAAGCTGTTGCACCTAAATCTTTAGCAGCTTGTAAACGATTGTCATCAAGGTCAATCATAATAATCTCAGCAGGTGAGTAGAATTGTGCAGTGAGAACAGCAGCCAAACCGATTGGACCTGCACCTACAATCGCAACAGTGTCACCAGGGTTAACGTTCGCGCTTAATGTACCAATTTCAAAACTTGTTGGTAAGATATCACTCAGCATAACAAGCGCTTCATCATTCGCACCATCTGGCACACGGTGTAAACTGTTGTCTGCATGTGGAATACGCACATATTCAGCTTGCGTACCATCAATCAAGTGACCTAAAATCCAGCCACCATCTTCACAGTGCGCATAAAGTTGCTTTTTACAGTAGTAACATGATCCACAAGCTGTCACCGCTGAAATAATCACTTTGTCTCCTTTTTTAAATTGTGTTACTGAATCGCCCACTTCTTCAACAATCCCTACACCTTCGTGCCCTAAAATACGACCATCAGTTACAGCAGGGACGTCACCTTTTAAAATGTGTAAGTCAGTTCCGCAAATTGTTGTCTTCACTACTTTAACAATAACGTCTGTTGGCTTTTGCAATTGTGGCTTTTCAACTTCGATCCATTCTTTTTTTCCAGGACCACGATAAACAAGTGCTTTCATTTTAACATTCCTCCCCAGGATATCTATCTTTATTTTCGCACTATTCTATAAATTAAGTCAATAATAGTGCGAAAAATTTATATTAAATTTACATGATTTATAACTATATTATATGCTTTCAAAATGATTATTCAACGCATTTTCAGTTATATTGTGAATAAATTCACATAAAAGACACAGAACGTTCATCAGTTTGAAACAGTTCGTTTTCGTGGGGGAAGTTATGATTATATATTACAAATCTAGTTAGTTTTAATGAGCAACAATAATGATATTCTTTCACCAAACTTTAAAGTTGTCATTGTTTTAATTACTTTACTTTAAATATTTTATTGATTTTACAAAAAACCTCGATTATGATTAAGTTAGTTATCGATTAGGCGTTGATTTTATGTCACAATTTAATCATCAATTGAAGCTATCTATTGTAAAAGGAATTGTCGCAGGCTATAAGGAATATGTAGAAGTAAGAAATGAAGCGCATAAAAAATTAAAAGTAAGTAATGGTTATGCATTTACTAAAGCGAATTATATTGATCACCACGTTGCGCTTCATACCGAGAATTTTGTGGAAAATACAAGACGTAGTGCAGGACCTTCATGGAGGTTTTTATTATTTAGCCCGACCGACAAACATCACGAAAAGATTTTTCATTTTGTAGTAGTAAGTGGTAGAACTTTTAATAAGGATAAAGTCAATAAGGGTAGAAGATTGATTCATAATGGTGGTGAACCTCCAGAAAAGAAATATTTGACTGAATTAATAGAGTTGAACCGCGGTGTTGATTTTGAAAAGCTAAACCAATCATTACATGTTAACCATCAACTTAATGCAGATAAAATGCTTTTCGATATGATAAACAATGACTCAAGCGACAAAATCAAATTTATTATGATTACTTATGATGTTGATCACCAATCAAAAATGTTAAAAGAAGTAAAGGTTTGGATACCAAATCCAATGACTTATAGTGCTATCGAATTTTTAAATTTAACAGAAGAAATGAATGATGTTATAAAAAATGATGAACACTATCAAATCAATGAAGAGGAAATTGAAGTTTTAAAACAAGACCGAGAAGATGTAGAATGGATAGATACAGAAGTGTTTGGGTTTGAAATTGAAGAAATCAAAGAAAGTGATTTATAATTAAAGGAAGCGTGAAATATTATGTTTAAAGGTGAGAACCTTAAAGCGTTAAGAATGATTGAAGGATACAGTCGTAAATCATTAGCAGACGTATTACAAGTTTCAGAACAAGCAGTTTGGCAGTATGAAGAACAAAGCATGATGCCTGAAATCAACAAAATATATACTTTGGCGCAAAAATTCAATGTAAAAACAAAGTTCTTCTTCTCACCAAAACAAGAATTATTTAGTATAACGGCAGTTGATACGCACTCGATTGCTTTTCGGTCTAAAAATCAAAGGACAAGCACGAAAATTTTAAGTCAGAACCATGCACAAGCAAACTTTTATGCGCAATTGACTAGTCATTTATCGGCATATGTGAAGCAACCTCATCTTCCGATATTAACTTTAGTAAGTAAGATTGACCGTTATTTTTCACAGAATATCGATGCAAGAGTGCGTATTCAATTGATAGCAAATGACGCGCGGAAAATGATACTCGGTGACCAATCGAACCATCAGCTGTTATTAGCATTAGAAAAGTTTGGGGTTTACATTTATGAAAAAGATTTAACTGATGATGCCGACGCGTATAGTTTTTGGTCAAAATATCAAGTACCATTTATTATTTTGTCTAATAACAAGGGTGTTGCTGTACGAAGACATTTTGATTTAGCGCATGAGTTAGGTCATTTGTTACTTCATCGTCAAATTGAATTTGATATGTTGTCACACGAAGATTTTCAACGTATCGAAAAAGAAGCAGATATTTTTGCGGCTGAATTTTTATTACCCGAAAAGCAATTTATCGCGTCTTTTAATCAAGTTAAAAAAAAATCAAATCCTGATCATTTCGTGATGTTAAAAGAACGATGGTATGTTTCTATTCAAGCGATGGCGATGCGTGCTTATTATTTAGGTCTCATTTCAGATACGCAATATCGTTACTTTTGGTCATTAATTAATAAAAAGGGTTATAAAAAAAGAGAACCGTTAGATGCAGAAATCAAATTACCTAAGCCAGTAAAAATCAATAGCTTATTGAATATGCTTTTTACCAAAAAAGTACTGACACCTGAAAGCCTACTTAATAACTTGCAAGTTGAGCCTGAATTTTTATATAAAAAAGCAAATATCAGTCAAAAGCTATTCGAAAAATTTATGCAACAAGAAAAGCAAACAGCTGAAGCAGATGTTTTAAAGGGTTACATTATCCCTTTCACATAATTACTTTATGGCGTAAAGCGTTATCTCTCCTTAAACCAAATAATAAAAAAAGAGTGCCGAAGACTTTCATAGCCTGAGCACTCTTTTTTGATATGTTATAAGAAAAATGTTGCGAATACAAATGCACTGATACCGACAAGTGCACAGTATAATAATGCAGGTCCGAGCGTTTTACGAATGACACTACCTTCTTTGCCTGCCATATTTACAACGGCACACACTGCTACGACGTTATGCACACAAATCATGTTTCCTGCTGCACCCCCAATAACTTGGGCGGCTAAGACAGTATACAGGTCAGCACCAATCGCATCTGCAATGTTCGCTTGGACAGGTGCGAATGTTAATGTTGAAACGGTCGCACTTCCTGTAATGAATGAGCCAAGTGCGCCTAAAAACGGTGCGACGAATAGCCACATATCACCAAATGTATGCGCCATCCCATTCGCGATAAATTCAGGCATGCTGAGTAAATCTTTACTGTTGAGGCCTGAGTTACTGAAAACGTGTACCATCGCTAACGTGGCAATGAGGGTGAAACCTGTCACGCTAATTGTTTTGGCCGAATCTTTACATGCTTTTGAAAAGTGACGGAATGATTTACGTTGGATGAGAATCGCAAAAATGGCTGCGATAAATAAAATCGTTCCTGGTGAATAAAGTAATTGCCAACTAGATGAGATGGTTGGGTAACCTAAAATATGAGTCCAAGATAAGTCGAGTACAGTTGTTGTCAATGTTTTGACCGGTGCTACAATACGCGTTAATAATAAGAGTACGACTACGATTATGTAAGGAGACCATGCAGCCAGTAAACTCATTTCATGTGGCTGTGATAAGTCTGACACTTTGTAGTCATCTGTTAAAGCTTCTGTCCATTCATTTTTAGGGACGAGCCAGCCTTTACGCGCAGTTACAACAGCAACGATTAATGTTGTCAATGAACTTAAAATGGAGACGAACTCAGGACCAGTAAGTGAAGCATAGATCCAAGCAACAATTGCGTACACGGCACCGATGAGTAATGTCCATGGCAAGATTTCTAATACGGCTTTTAATTTATTAGATTTCCCGAAGAAAATAATCATTGTTGTCACGATAATCAGTGGGATGAACACACCGCTGAATAAGTCAATTAATGTAATGTGAATCGCAGTTTCGGAAAATAGTTGCTCATTGGCCCTTTTTAATGTACTTAACCCGACGATGACGGGTGTTCCGACTGCTCCGAATGAAACGGAAATACTGTCGGCAATTAACGCAGTAGTCACACTTACAAGCGGTCTAAAGCCGAGTGCAACCATCAAAGGTGCAGTCACCATGGCAGGTGTTCCAAAACCAGATGCCCCCTCGATTAAAGAACCAAATAAAAATGCAACGATAATGACTTGGATACGCATGTCACTGGATACACCTTGGAAACTTGCATTGATACGTGCGACGGCATTCGTTTCACGTAATGTATTTAAGAGCGTTAATGCGCCAAATAAAATTAAAATGATCGTTAATGTTTTATGTGCACCTTGTAATAAAGATGCCCCGATTACACCTGCTTCAATGCCCCACACTGAAAAGCCTAGCAATGTTACGACGATCGCACTAATTGTCATCCCAACGAGCGCGGACATCCTTAACAAAACAAGACAAATAAATGGTGTGATGACTGCACTTAATGCAACAAGCATCAATAAAGTATTCATTTCTTGACCCCCTAAAGAACTTTCCCTTAATAGACATCTTATGACTAGATGACTGTATCGATTGAATTGTAAGCGTTTTTACTACAGATTGCAATCAAATTTTTTCGAGTATCTTTTTGTTTGTCACATTTCTGACAATTTTTACTATTACACATAAATTTTTAATTCATTTTTTCACAAAAAGAAACTAAAGCTAATCGTCTCATTAAAGGTTTAAACACTGTCTGTGTCATGAGTTGATATGTGAAAACTCATGTAAGCGTTGTATATATGAAAATCATTTATTTTGAGAGACTAATAATAATAGAATGTAACTTTTTTTGAGAATAAATGCGACACATCATAGTATCTGTAGTAAATATGGCCACAAATTCAAAATGTAAACTTAAATATAAAATATGTTTACAATGAGGATTGAAAGCAGTAACATATGAACAGTATACAACGACAAGAATAAGGTGATAGCGATGAAATTGTTTATAACAAGTACGAATACGGATGTCGGAAAAACATACGTGACAACCCATCTGTATCATTACCTGACACGCAAAGGGTTAAAGGTGCATATTATTAAGCCATTTCAAACGGAAGTGTTACCTGATGGCAAGTACCCTGATTTAGAAAGTTATCAAAAAATGTGTGGTCTGTCGTATGCTGATACGTCTTTTTATATGTTTGCAGCACCAGTATCACCGCATTTGGCATTCAAGTTAGAACCACATCAACAACTAGATCGTATGGCAATTAAGGCATGGGTTCAGACTTGGCATGCGCAATGTGATGTGTTGCTCATAGAGGGCGCAGGAGGCATTGGGGTACCATTATATGAAGATGAAACGACATTTTATATGACAGCAGATTTCATTCGTGACGTCGCGGATGGTGTCATCAGCGTTTTGCCTTCACAGTTAGGGGCGATTAGTGATGCGCTCGTTCATCATCATTATTTGACGACGATGCAACTCCCTAAAGGATTATATGTAATGAATCGATACACCGATACACCCATTGAGCAGGATAACCATCAAACGATTGAAAAAATAACGGGACGTCATGTCGAAGTATTTCCAGAAGCAGGTACGGATAGAGATTTTTCTGAAACGTTGTTCGATCAAATTAAAGGAGTGATAACATATGAAACATGAAACTTTAGTACAGAAGGACCGTGATTATGTATGGCATCCTTTTACACAAATGGGCATGTATAATCAACAAGATCCTATCATCATTGAAAAAGGGAAAGGAAGCTATTTGTATGATACGAGAGGTCGCAAGTATCTAGATGGTTACGCGTCGTTATGGGTAAATGTCCATGGTCACCAAAATCGACAGCTCAACCGTGCGATACAGCGTCAACTGAATCAGATTGCGCATTCAACGTTACTCGGTTCATCTAACGTGCCGTCCATTTTACTTGCTGAACAATTGGTGACGATGACGCCTGAACGCTTACAAAAAGTGTTTTATTCTGATACAGGAAGTGCAGCAGTGGAAATTGCGATTAAGATGGCCTATCAATATTGGAAAAATTTGGACGCGGAAAGATATGCCAAGAAAAATAAGTTTTTGACGCTGCATCAAGCGTATCATGGCGACACAATTGGCTCGGTCAGTGTTGGTGGGATTGATACGTTTCACCGCATTTTCAAAGACTTGATTTTCGAGAACATTCAAGTACCATGCCCGTCTTTTTACCATAGTGACTATGCATCTGAAGTAACAATGGTGGACGACATATTAAAACAAATTGAGGCTATTTTACAAGCGCGTGCAGACGAAATTGTAGGCTTTGTGATCGAGCCGCTGATTCAAGGCGCAACAGGACTTTATGTACATCCAGAGGGATTTTTGAAAGCAGTCGAACAACTGTGTAGAAAGTACAATATTTTACTCATAGTGGATGAAGTTGCGGTCGGATTTGGTCGAACTGGCAAAATGTTCGCCTGTGAGCATGAAGACGTCCAACCTGACTTGATGTGTTTAGGCAAAGCCATGACAGGTGGTTATGTCCCATTAGCCGCAACATTAACGTCCCAAGCGGTTTACGATGCCTTTTTAAGTGATGCACATGCGAAACAGACCTTTTTCCACGGCCATACATATACGGGCAATCAAGTCGTTTGTGCTGTTGCGCTTGAAAATATTCGCCTGTTTCAAACACGTCATCTCATCCATCATATTGAAAAGACGTCGACTACTTTACGTAAATCTTTAGAGACATTGAGTGCGCATCCGCATGTAGGTAATATACGTGGGAGAGGGTTAATGTACGCTGTGGAGCTTGTAGAAAATTGTTCAGACAAGACACCTCTTGATATTGCACAAGTGGAGGCGATGATTGCGAAATGTAAGCAAGAAGGACTGATGATTAGAAATTTAGAAAATATTATCACCTTTGTGCCTGTCCTAAGTATGTCCAATCGTGAAATTAAAAAGATGGTTCGCATATTTAAAAAGGCATTACATCATGTTTTAAAGGAGCGTTAGTGATGGATCTTCAGCGCAAATTAGATGCAATCCAAGCTAAGGGTCAATTACGTCAATTGCGTGAAGTGGAAGCGGTCGATGGTAAGTGGTTAACGGTGCAAGGGCGTCGTTTTTTGAATTTTACCTCGAATGACTATTTAGGTTTAGGACAAATGACACACGTTGATGGGATGTCAGAAAAGGGACAAAAGCATCTCGCAAGTTCACGATTAGTGAGTGGTAACTCAGCACTATATACGAAGATTGAACGGTTGCTAAGCACACACTTTCATTTTGAAGATGCATTGGTCACGACGAGTGGTTATGATGCTAACTTAGCGGTAATGCAAGCTTTTCAAGATGAAACGGTGGTGGTGTTTTCTGATGAGGCCAATCATGCGAGTATCATTGATGGGATACGATTGAGTAGGCTTAAGAAAGTTATTTATCCGCACAATGATGTCGTAGCGTTGGAAAAAGCATTACTTCAATATCCTGAAACGTTGACCAAAGTTATCGTGACAGACAGCGTCTTTTCTACTGATGGTGCTTTCGCGAAACTCGACGCACTTGTTCAGTTAAAAGCAAATATACCGAATATATGGCTCGTTGTAGATGATGCACACGCTTTTGGTCTTCGCTTGCATACACATTATTCAAATATTGATATTTTAACGACCAGTTTATCCAAAGGTGTAGGTGCGCATGGTGGCGCGATTTTATGTTCAGCACTTTTTAAACAAGTGCTCATTAATGTCGCACGACCAGTCATTTATTCTAATGCATTACCACAACTTCAGTTAGCTCAGATATACGAAAATTTGAAAATAATGTTGGCGCAACCTGAAAAGGCACAAGTATTGCATCAATTAAGTGATACATTCAATCAGTTATATGAACGTGACTTTGGCGTGCCATACGAAGGCCACTCAAGGACGCCGATTAAGTGGATTTCTTTTGATGATGATGAGATCGAATGTGTCTATCAAGCGTTGTTGGCACAAGGAATATGGGTGAGCTATTTTAGATATCCGACTGTTACACGGCCAATATTGCGCGTGTCACTTTCATTATTTCACGATGCCCATGATTTGGAATATTTGTTTGAGCAATTATTGCTTGCACGTTGCAAGGGGGTGTAATGATGTACAGTGTTAAAATGAGAGCGAATCAGGGGGGCGTTCATATCAGTGGCGCTGAAACAATTTGTGAAGCACAAAAGATTCCGGCAGTCTTGCAAACATTTTTTGACAAAGGATTTCAACATGAAAATGGTGATGTCGATTTTTTGAATTTAAAAATTGAAAAGGTTACGGAACCATTGCACACACTTGAGGCTTTACCGATTATTGAAGATACAACGCATACATTAGAGGCGTTGTGTGAAATGCATGGGATTACGAAAGAGGCGCTTGACAAAGGAATGGGATATATTTTTGATGACACGCAATATAGGGGGGCAATCATCGTCTCTGCTCAAACGGGAGAGCGTCTAGATCAAACAGGAGAAAAAGGTGTTCGGGTGACCCATTTTTGCTTTGAAGATCATGCGCGTATACCGCTTGTTAGTTCACGTATTCAAGATGCTTTGACGATAGCGACGTGTATTACAGCATTCGCACAAGTGAAAGGGGAATTGTGTGTATCGGATGATTTACATTACACGACAGGCTATTTTGCCTCTGCACACCGCGGTTATTATCGTTTACATCATATTAAGCCTACAGGTACACGTTTTGGCGGTCGCGTTATTTTTGTTGATGATGCCTTATCTATTGATTCTTATAGTTCATTTTTACAACAGCAACCGAAACAAGTCATTCGCCATGAACAATAGCAAAAAGTGGTCACTTTTCTTTTGAAAAAGGGAGGTGACCCTTGTTTTTATATAAAAATATGCGTGGTTTGATTTCGATAAAGAGGGGAAATATAACCGGAATGGATTGCGTATTATGGGTGGATGTGTTGATTTGAAAAGTGACATATATTGTCTTTACTTCAATTGCGTAAACGTAATAAAGAGATAAAAAAGTAGACGTCGAGACACGATATTTCTGCCATCTTAACATTTCCCGGGAAAACATGCATAAAGGAGGTTGTAAAAATGAAGTGGGGGTTTTCAATAGGGTTAAGTTTAATGCTCATCTTCACAACGTTTCAAAGTGAAGCAGTCGCACCTAAATTTCAAAAAGGGGTGAATATTGATATTGCACGTAAAGATTATTCGTTGGAGACAATTAAAGAGATTGTTGATACGATAGCAAAATATGATGGGGACTATTTACAGTTGCACTTTGCTGACGATCAACACCATGCGGTTGATTTACCAGGCATGTCACCAATGAAGCGGGATACATTGTCATATGAGGAAATTAAAACGCTCATCAAATATAGCAATAAGCGTGACGTTATGGTAGTGCCCGATATTGATTTCCCGTCACATGCGGGTGCGTTGCTACAACAGTTGAAAAAACAAGATAAAGCTCGATATAAAACGGTCGTGTCCAATTTTAGTACGAACACTGTAGACTATTTTGATAATCAAGAAGCAGTCAAATGGAGCAGCGAATATTTAAAAGACGTGATGTCGTTGTTTGAACAGCCAAAATTTAAAGGAGAACAACGAATTGTTATTGGAGGAGATGAGGTGCCTGGAGCGATGGACCATCAAAAAGCATTCGTACATTTCATGAATAAATTAGCTGAAACAGCAAAAAATAAAGGCTACCAACCCCAAATTTGGAATGATAGCCTTACAAAGCAAGGTGTTCAGCAGTTAGATGCACATGTTTCTGTCTTATATTGGAATCAACACGAAGCCACACATCGTCAGCAAGCACATGTAGAGGATTTGGTAAAAGCAAATATCTCTGTGTTTAACTACAATGCATCAACTTTATATTTTTTACCATCGTCTCAACATTCTAAACAAACGATTCAACAGCAACAACAATTTATTGAACGTTATTATGCTGACAATCGATTTAATTATTTTAATGATGCACATCATGTCGTCGCCCAACCGAATATTCAAGGTTCTGCATTGTCATTTTGGGGTGAGCATGCGGAGACGTTGTCACAACAAGAAATACTCCAACAACTTCAACCACTCATCAAAACGTATTTAACCCAAAATTAAGACAGTTGAATATTTAAATTATAGGGCTGTTTGCCAATTGCGAATCGAAAAATGCGAAACTCTCGTAAAAATAACCCGATACCTATACAAATACCAAGTGTATAGAGAAGTGAAATCGCGATAAAAACAAATGTTAAATCTGCAAAGTTCAAAAAGTATTCATACAGTGTGCTCAAAATGATGGGATGGAACAAGTAAATGAAAAATGAAAATGCACTAATCAAGTTGATTGTACCTAACATCATTTGTTTGAAATGAAGACAGAGGCTTAGCAACAACAAGAACATCAGTGTATGGTATAACATCAAATTTTCATTAAAGCTTGTCACCCATCCATAATCATGCTGTTGAAATATAACAAACACGCCAAATGATAAAATCGCTAAAGTGATAATAATAAAGACGTATTGACGTAAAAAATTGATAACTGCATTATACCTCCTACCAATATAAGCCCCGAAAAAGAAAAAGAAAATCCAGCCGAGCATACATGTGTTTTCGCTTAATGGATAAATCGACATAAATTTTTCGGCAAATGCAGGATTCGTATCAAATTGATGTAAAAAACTAAACTGAATGATAAAGGAAAGAGCGAGCAAAATTTTACTATCAAATATTTTTGGGGATACTTTAAAAATGACATAGCTTAGTAAGACGAACTGCATAATGACGATAATAAAGTAACCGTGCCAACGTCCAAGCAATAAATTTTCGAACAGTTGATGTGTAAATGATGTTGCGGTAATTCTGCTCTCACTAAAACAATAAAATGTACCCACGATAAAGTAAGGCAGCAAAATGTATTTCACACGTGACCATATATAATTTACATTGACAGTTTCGTAATTTAATGTTGTCAACAGTTGAGACAAGATAATAAAACTTGGTGTACCGAAAATGACAATATGTTGCAAATAATAAATCAGTTTCAGTTCAGCAAGATTACTCGTATCAAGATGACGCATAAATTCAGTGAAAATGTGCGTCAGAATGATAAGCATGCAGGTGAATGCTCGAAAATAGACGAGTTCTAGCTTTGTTTTACGACGCGTCATGATTGAAAGCACCCCATTTTTTCACTAATTCATTAAAAGCGTCCTGGCTCACTAAAATACGTGGAATATAGTAGTTTTTATCATCGACAGACATTGCTTTTTCTTCCAACGTATAACCATATGAGATACCACTATCTTTAATTATTTCTACCGCTTCATCGTTCACTTGCCCATAAGGATAGGCAATGGCTGTTTCTTTACGATTGAAATGTTGATCGAGATAATCATTGCTTGTTTGCAAATCATATTTCAGTACTTTAGAACTCACTGTTAACATTTTAGATTTCGTTTTTTCTAATGAATGCAAATCATGTGTATGTGATTGAAAGGTCCATAAGCCTGAGCGTTCCATTTCTTCGAGTTCGTCTATAGTAGATAAATTCAAATTATGAAAGTTTTGAGCCCCAACTTCGCCAGTAATCACAAATCCTGTCGCAGGAACTTGATATTTCTTTAAGATGGGAAATGCATTTTTGTATATAGACTCGTCCATGTCGTCAAAATTAATCCAGACGCTTCGTTTCGGAAAGTGGCCTTCTCGTTTATAGCGAATCAACTCTTCATGCGTTAAAAAGTGTGCATCATGTGCTTTGAGCCATTTGATTTGTCGTTCAAACTCGGCTTTACTCACACTATAAGTTGAAATTTCTTTACTGTTAGAAAAAATGAATAAAAATAAATCTAAAAAATCATCATTTCTGATTCTATGGTAATTTAAGGCCAGTGCGGTTTTATCGCCGTCATCTTTAAGTTTGTGCGTTTCTGCTTCTGCCTGATTCGTTGGGAAAAGTGCCATAGCCATTGTATAGACGACACACCCTATGGCTATGAAAAGTTTAAAGAAATTTACCATCGTTAATGCCTTCTTTCTTATTGCGATATAGATGAACGCATATACTTGTAGTAAAAATCATTGTGACAATCACTATAAAACTCGCCATTTTTACAAAAATCTGATTCATTGAGTCTGGTTCAATATTGAGCACCGTTCGTATTAATAACACCGAATGTGCGCTAATACGTAATAATGAACCGATAATTAAAATAAATGCAATCAAGCAATAAAGCCACAATGAAATAGAGAAGCAAAAGATAATGACTTCTCGAATTAAATTTAATATGCTATGTTTCAATCTTTTTTTCCTCTGTCTGGACTTGACCATGTTGCAAATTCACCTTTCTTTCTGAGCAATGCTTTCGGAAATGCTAACATCGCTACAAGTGCATTGAGAACCCAATAGATAGTGGGGTACCAGCTTAAATAAAATAGTGTAAACATATTTTGTTTTTCATAACGTGAATCGATGATTAAAGACACCGTAAACTGCACAATATTGATAAACGTTAAAATAAGTGCCGATAAAATAATGATTGAAAAGTGATATTGAAGATAATAAATATCTAGAAAATTAGAATTCAAAAATGCCAACAATAAAGAAATGACAATCCAATACACCCAAATGAGCGAGAAAAATTGCTCGAATACAAGCATATATAAAGCGGGGTTCATCGATTTCAGTCCTTTTAAACCATCGCGAATGAGCACCTCTTGCCCACCTTGTGCCCACCGTATTCGTTGTTTCCATAAACCTGAAACTGTTTCGGGGACAAGCATCCAACAAAGAGCACGTGGCTCGTATTTAATGTGGTAGCCGTGCAAATGGAACTTCCACGAAATTGCGATATCTTCAGTAATCATATCAATATCCCAACGCCCTACAGCCTCAATTGCGCTTTTACGAAATAATGTAAACACACCAGAAATAGTGTTGATTTTCCCCATAATAGACTGGGCCCTTTTAATACTTCCGACCATACTGGCATATTCAATAGCCTGTATTTTTCCTAACAATGCGCGTTTATTGCGAATACGCGGATTACCTGTAACTGCAGCGAGTTTTGGATTCTTTTTGAAATGTTCCAGCATAAAATACGGTCCGTCATTATCAATCATCGTATCGGCATCAATCCCCATTACATAATCATATGTTGCATATTTTAGTCCTTGATTTAATGCATTTGCTTTTCCATTATTTTCTGGCAAATCAACAAAAATAAAATCTAATGTATTTTGAAGTCGATAAAGTATTTCTGCCGAGTTGTCAGAACTCCCATCATTAATCACGATGATTTCTTTATTTGGAAATTCTAACGCTCCAATACTTTTAATCGTATCAGCTATCGTATCAGCTTCGTTAAAACATGGAATTAAAAATGAAATACCGTCCTTCCCAATATTTTTATTCGGCGCCTTTTTTAGTCTTATTTCATAAAAAAGAGCATAAAACAGTGTGCCGACTATCCAATAAATAGACATAAATAAAGGATATAACAGCAGAATCAGTAAAATATCCATAACAATTAACCTCCTAAATCATAAGAGTGAAGGGAGGAGCGTTGTTATATATTGTTTAGGTAGATAATATGAATCAAACTAAACTATTGTATTTCTTGAAATAAATAAACTTGGCAAAGTTGATTTATATAAGTAACAAATTTTTTGTATAAGCGAGGTGGACCAATAATTCTAATATGAGGACTGTGTAGGAGACATAATTCGAATGCTTCGATAAATGCAATATTAAAGATGACTGTATAAAGATTGTCTTTTTTAGAAATAATTTTATTCACTTTATATAAATCTTTAATATGTGACCATACAGTTACATCCATTTCAAGCGTTACTTCCATTTTATTGGATAAGGTTTGTGGTGCTTGATCATCGATTTCTACTTGGTGAATTCGTTTGATTTGTAAGTATTGTTCTTGTAAATCCATTCCCCGATATACGAGATACCAGTCTTCTTTAAAATGAATGACCTTAATAGGAAGTAAGCGTATCATGAATCCTTCTTCTGTTGTAATATTAAGCAATTGTCGCTCCTCAACCGCATGATATAACACGAGTAAAACTTTATGTGACATAAACTGGTTCGTACTTTTAATGGCTTTAAGATAAGTTTCATATTTTTGCTTATCATTCGGAAACAATACATTAATCATATATTTTAATGCTTCTTTCATACTATTAGGTATGACTGTTTTATTCGCCACTAAATAAATGAGTAAAATTTCAAGCCCTTCCAAATCTTTCATTTGATGGTTAGATTGAATAAGATAATTGTTATCTTTGTAGTTAAAAATAATATCCTTTTTCATCACCCATTCTTCATTGTCATAAAAATAATTTCTAATGGCTTGAATATCTCTTTTGATTGTCCTTTCATTCACATTGAATTCATCAGCTAAAAGTGTCTTGTCAATTTTTTGTTGATGAATTAACCGTGTATATATACTTAATAACCTATGAGCTCGTTTCAATGCCTCACCTTCTCTCTTTTACTGTATTATAAGTAATGCTTGGGACATTTATGTGTACAACTTAGTTTCAATTCAATGTCACTTTTTAAAGAATAGGTAACAAACACTTTACACGAATATCTTAAAGGACAAATTATGTCATCGTGATGTATATATTTAATAAAGATTGAGGATTAATTATAAAATAAAGTGACATAAATACAGTGCTAATAGTAATTTAATCCGATATAAGTAACATACTATTACTAAATTTTGATGGACATATTGAATGGAAGAATCAGTGCGAGGTGTAGAGAAGCCGTTGAATTCTTAGTGAGTGATGTTTCAAAAAATGGGACTCTTTTTAAGTAAGATAAATCTGTTGTGTTAAAGTGTTTGATGAAAACCCACGATATAATAGGCACGAATTAAGCGATAAATAGAGAGTTTAATAAATTTTTGAATCATTGCTGAAATTTGAAAGTGATGTATGGTAATGCAATATGAAAACATAAAAAACCAGGGCGTACTTGTGATATCATGCAGTTGAACTGCCACACAAGTGCGCCCTGGTTGATAGTCAAAATAAAAGTTTAAACGCTTGTATCTTTAGTTTCTGGATGATAGTTAAAGATGCTGAAAAACTTTTTGCTTAAAAGTGATTTTAAGAAACGATCCACGCCGAAGTGTCCACTATTGTAACCAGCGACAAAGATGAAAAATCCGATTAAAATATAGAGTGGATTGATTGAAACGGTTCCAGCGAATAAGAATAAAAAGTTTAATACTAAACCGATGAATGCCCCGATTGGAGTGAATAGGCCAAAAATTAATAGTAGGCCAACAACAATCTCTGAAATTGGTATTAATATATTAATAAATGGTGTCATCGGTAGCACAATATGTTCTAAAAACGAAGTGAATAGTGGGTATTGTGTACTACCATCCACACCTATAACAGGGTGAAGCACAGCGTTTTGTAGAAAACCACCAGCGTCGAACCCCTTGCCATTCGTAATTTTTCCTAGACCTGCCATAAACCAACCGTATCCAAGGTAAATACGGAAAATAAGCAATAAAATACTTGCTATTGTACTTTGTTGTAACCATCTAATCATTAGACATACGCCTCCTCATTATATTTGTAAATGCATTGAATTGTTCGTAAGTATACTTTTTATACTTCTGAATTTATTATATACAATCCTATCTCATTGCACAATATCAATGTGACAATGTTCACAAATTAGATGAATTTAATATCATTTATTTTTTATGTAACGGACAATAGAGGTATAGCTTAAAAGTGGGAAGTGAAGTTGACGGTGCAAATTTGAAATGTGATAGCTTCTTTCTAAATGGTTTGAGGGCAGAGGGGAATTACATTAATCATGTGACTAAAGAAATGCACCAGACAATAAAACATAAGCATATATTACACTACAAAAAAGACGCTTCCATAAAGGATATGGTAAGCGCCTTTTTAAGGTTAAAGTCAATATTAGAAGTTGTGTCCAAGTTCTTCAGCTTGACGAAGTGAATGTGCTTTAATTTCTTCACTACGTTCTGGAGCAGCATGATGTCCTTCAACAATAATTGTTTCATAAGAAGGTACACCAAAGAATGCCATCATTGTTTTAATGTAACGGTCACCGTGTTCTAGGTCAACACCAGGGCCTTCAGAGTAGAAACCGCCACGTGCTTGAATGTGTAAAGCTTTTTTGTCAGTTAATAAACCAACAGGACCTTCTGGAGTATATTTGAAAGTTTTACCTGCTACTGCAACTGCATCGATATATGCTTTAAGTACAGGTGGGAATGATAAGTTCCACATTGGTGAAACGAATACATATTTATCTGCATTGATGAATTCATCAACGATTTCACCTAAACGATTTACTTTTTTCTCTTCAGCTTCTGTTAAAGTTTCTCCGTTTTGTAATTTACCCCAACCAGTAAAGACATCTGCATCAATTTGTGGGATATCTTCTTTGAATAAGTCGATGTGTACAACTTCATCTTCTGGGTGCGCTTTTTCGTAAGTTTCTTTAAAAGTTTTACCGGCAGCCATTGAAGCTGAAAGTAATTCGTCAAGAGGGTGTGCTGTAATATAAAGTAATTTAGCCATAATTATGATTTCCTTCCTTTTTTCAAGAATTGATAATGTTATTATAACAGGTATAAAAAATATATCAACAAAAAAACCTCGAATTCGTAATTTTTTTTGGAATGCTTCGTGAAAGTTTCTATTTATGGAAAAAAAGCATCATAAGGACAGGGTAGGTTTAGTGGGGAAAGTAAATGGATCGGTGCATTATTGTAAAGGTGTACTGTTATTGGTATAGTGAATTGACGTGATTAAAGTGACACATATAAAGGAGTATTCACATGACAACTTTACCAACTGCGGGGAAACCTATTTATTATCGTGATTTTATCATTGTCCCTGTCTTTATTTTATTGCAATACACTTTTCCGTTATTAGCAGAAGAAGTTTTCCCGAATCTATTAGAGAGGCTTTTTGATTATACGTTACAACCATCAGGCTACAACATTCTTTTTAATGTGATGATGTGCTTGGCCCAAGTGATTGTTATCGCCATTTTTATGTTGTTACATCGCCAACATGTTGTTGCTAGGATCAAAACGCAACTCATTGGTATGCGTCAACATTTGTGGCGTATCATCATCGTTTATTTATTGCTAGTTAGCTTTATTTTTATTTATCAGCGTGTCATTCCTCCAATGACGATACAGGATGATTTAATTACAATACCACTAAGTTTTGTGACGATTGGCATTTTAACTCCAATAGTTGAAGAATTGTTATTTCGACATCTCATTATTGGTGAACTCGGAAAAAAATGGGGATTTCGATGGATGGCAGTCGTTTCTATAATTGCTTTTGGTGCAGCGCATTTCCTTCATTTTACATCGATATGGACATTTGTCCCCTATATGGTTGGAGGGATTGCGATGACATACATCTATATCGCTTCAGGACGCAATATTTTAGTTGCAGTAGCGCTTCACATTATGATTAATTCAGTATCTCAAATTTTAAGTATGTTGGGCATTTGATACGTGTCTAAGTTTTTCATTTTTCTCATTTACGTGGGGGATCGTGTAAATAGGTCATTTCTACCTGTTGTGTAAAGAGATGAATGTGTATCAGTATGACAATTTAGTATAGAAAAGGCGATAAGGGGTATCATGTTAAAATTGAATGTGACAAGTTTCTATTTATATAATGAAAACAATAAGAGTAAGTACTGCAATGTTCACTTTGAAGCGAAGTTTTCGAGGTCATAGTCAATATTAATAGAGAAAGTAGGTCATTTGATGGATGATATTGATCTAAAAATATTAAAACTGCTAAAAACAAACGCACGTATGAAAGTGAAAACCATATCTTCTATAGTGATGTTATCAGAACCCAGTGTTAAAAATCGAATTTCTAAAATGATAGAGTCGAAGGTGATTCACGGATTTAATGTAGATGTGAACAATGAAAAGTTAGGTTACATGATTGGTTTTTTCATGAAAGTGACCGAAATTAAAATTGCAATTTCAGAATTTGAAAAACGCCTTCAACAATTTTCGGATTTTCGAGAATACTATGCTGTGACTGGAACTGAAAAATATATCATACATGGATATACAAAAGATATTGCGAGTTTAAATGCGTTGATTTTGAAAATGGAACGTATTGCAGAATTCAACACATCTATCGTATTACATCAAGTGAAGAAGGATTGACATGAAACGTTAGAATCAAACATAAAGCATGGGGTGGGACAACTGATATCCCAGCCCCGTATATCACTTTTGTATTCTAGACCTTTAAGTTTGTGGCTGGCTTGATGCTTCTTGGACATAGTTATTTAGACGCTGTAATGTACCATCAATGTCAGCGCGTGTCGTTTCTGGATGAATTGTACAAAAACGAATAACACGGCGATGGCTTAATTCTGTAGTATACGTAGCGGCATAACCTGATTGTATGATACGTGAAGCAGCAAATTGCATCACTTGATCATTTTCTTCCGGTGTCTTTGTTGGATCTTCGTAGCGGATATTTATAATAGAAAGTTGTGAGGTTGTGACGATTTTCCAATTTTTCATCTGTTGAACTTGTTGTTCGACATAGCGCGCCATTTCTTGCCCATGTTCAATACGTCGTTTAATTTCATTTTCGCCGAGTACTTGTAACGTTACCCACAGCTTTAATCCGCGAGGCGGGCGTGTTAATTCTATACCTAGTTTTTCTGGGTCGATATGTTCATTTGTTGAAGTGATATCATCCAAATATTCTGCTGCAACCCCATAAGTAGACAGGAGATGATTTTTATTTTTAACGATAACCATAGCACAGCTGTATGTTTGAAATAACAACTTGTGTGCATCCCATGTGACACTGTCTACTTTGTCGATGTCTTTTAGTAATTTTTGACCTTCTTCAGTGAAAATGTGTGATAAACCAAAAGCCCCGTCAGCATGAACCCACATTTGATGTTGACGTGCAATACGTGTAATATGCGTTAAATTATCAATGGCGCCTGTATTGGTAGTTCCTGCCGTTGCGACAATCATAATAGGACGATAGCCATTAGTGATGTCTAATTCAATTTGTTGCTCTAAAGCATTAACGTCCATGGTATAAAAATCGTCAGTCGGAATATAGCGGAGTTGTGTTTGCGCAAAACCAGCAATGTGGAATGCTTTTGCGACAGAAAAGTGTGCTTGAGCTGTTAAATATACCGTTACTTCAGACATTTGTGAGAGTGGAATCATCGCATCTCTACCCGCAGTAATCGCAGTCAACGTCGCCATCGAACCACCTGACACAAAGACACCGCCAGACAATGCGGAATCGAAACCTATTTCTTCACTTAAATAGCGAATTAAGCGATGTTCAATTGCAATAGGAAGTGGTGCATTCGCAAAATTTGAAGCGTGAATGTTGTGCGCACTCGTTAAAAAATCAGTAAGCCAAGATAATTGTGAAGCTGGTCCGGGAACAAACGAAAATGTGCGGGGATGATTCGAACGATAGTTATAATTTAAAACCTCGGTATGTAATAAATCCATCACTGCCTCAATACCTTTTCCTTCTTTTGGAATCTTCATATGTTGATATTTTGCTATCATGCTATCTGTTGGTTTGAGTGCGACAGGTAAATCTTTCATCTCTTTGTTTAATAAATTTTTAACTTCATTATAAATAATATGACGCCATTCAGAGCGCGTACTTTTGATGTCTCTGTCCATACGACTGCCTCCTCAATATGCTTGTTAGTTCATATGAATATGATAACGAAGCCATAAGGTATGATTCTAAAGAAAAGATGGACTGAATATTAAAAAGTTAGAGAGTAACATTGACAAAGGGAATCACCTTATTTTATGAAGTGAGGTGGGCGACCCACATTAAAAAATAAAGTGGCTGGTCATAAAAAAGCCATCACCTACAAATAGCGATAAGGTGATGGCATAATAGATTAAGCGTTAGAAAGTGTATAAGCGTTATATGTTAAATTAAATGATTGTATTTTGATGTGTCGAGACCGTCTTGTTTTGCTTTTTGAACGATGTCACTTACAGAGTTTAAACCTTGTTTAGCAAAATAATCTTGAAGTTGTGCTTTTGTTTGTGGGTCCGTATTTGGATTAATCAATACATCCACATACTCTAATTCATGAGCAAGTAATTTGGAATCATCATGTAAAACGATACCATTTTGTGCCGTCACTTGAGCGTGTGCCTCGTGTCCCGTGGCTGTGGCAAAAATTCCTGTCGATAAAGCGGCTACTGTTATACCAGCAATTAATGTTTTATTCATATTATACAACTCCTTTGTTTTGTTAGAACAACTATAACATAAAAATAGATAAATATTGCATTATTAAGTGTATTTAATAATAGTTAATATTTGTTTAATGTTTGAGCATATAAGTTGAACGATGTGATGAATATGATAGCGTCAAAGTTTGTTTAATCTAACAAATAGGGTGTAGCCAAACTGTACAACGCTTTTCGTGTCATGGAATTTCAATGTAGTTTTATGAGTTAAGACGTACCGTAGATAATTCCTGGGGATATGAATGAACAGTAAGAAGATAAAAGCGTTGATGATATGTAAAAAGCGCATCATGTGAGGGGACAAGATGCGCTCAACATAGAAAGATTATGACATTCATATAGCAGTGTGATGTTTTAATCAATAGGAATGTCAGAGTTTGAAGAACGTCCTGGGGTGCGTTTGTTTAATGTCACATTTAACATGCCATTTTGATAAGAAGCTTTAATATTGCTTTCATCTACGTTATTAAAAGTAAATTGACGTTGCATACGACTGAAGTGGCGTTCTTGTCGAATGACGTGTCCTTCTTCATCTTCTTTATGATTTTTTACAGTGTTTTGTGCAGCAATAGTTAACACGTTGTTTTCAAATTTTAATTGAATATTTTCTTTATCCATACCGGGCAATTCTGCTTCTATCACGTAAGCATCATCTAGTTCTTTAATATCTGTTCTAATATGAGGTGTTGCAAATGCTTCGTCTAACATGTGACGACCGAAATCTTTGAAGAAATCACTAGGTTCCATATTGAAAAATGAATGGTTAAAAGGTCTCATATCAAAAGCCATAATACATCTCTCCTTCATTACGTTAGTGTTTGAATAGCTCTAACGCGACTTTAAATTTTCGGAAATGGGACACAAAAATTTTGATGTTGTTGATATGGTATTTCGTTTTCCGACAGTTATCAAATCATTAATAAGTCGTAAATCTATAAATCGTAAGAATGAGGCTAGCAAAACTTGATATCCCAATCCTTCCTTGTAATTAAAGTATATATCAATAGTCAAAGTTAGTCAAGGTCAAAGGTTGGGGGACAACTTTTGTTACTATTGCACTATATAAAGAGTGAAATAAAAGCATAGTATGCAATCGTAAAGGGTAAAAATAATAATAGGATTTAGAAAAAGAACAATGGGATATGCTTTTTGATTAGTCGTATCGAATTACATATGTAGTGTGAAATGATATGATTAAAGTGTCTTATACTATGAATGGAGGGGTCATTATGGATGTAAGATATCCGATTGGAAGGTTAGAAGTGCCAGCAACTGTGACGCGTAGACACATCGATTCTTGGCTAGAAGAAATTGCGCAATATATACAAAATTTAAGAAAAACAGTAGCAAATTTGAGCCAAGAAGATTTGCAGGCGACCTATCGAGAGGGAAGCTTTACGGTACAACAACTTGTCCATCATATTGCAGACTCACAGATGAATATGTTTCAGCGGTTAAAATTGGCCTTGACTGATACACATCCTAAAGTGTCCAATTTTGCCCAAGATGAATGGGTCAAGTTGGCTGATTCAGATTTACCAATAGAAGTATCTATCCAAATGCTTGATGCGATTAATCAACGTGTCGTTGCAATAGGTCAACATTTAACAGAAAAAGAACTGGCAAGAGATTTTGTGTTAGAGGGCAGTGGTGCAACAACGGTGGGGGAAACAGTTGCAAAGTTATCATGGCATGCACGTCATCATCTTGCGCATATTCAAATTGCTTTAGGAGAACTAGAAGTGAATGATGCACTTTGACTTTTTAACTGATGATAGATGTATCTAGTTGAAAATGGAGTAAGAAGAGAAGAAGTGATATTTTTAAGTTCTTTCACCTTGACATAAATCAGCTATAGTTATTTCGATGTTGATAGGACGGCGTTTAATGAATGTTTTAAGTTGGTAAATAACAAAATTTTTTAGTTTTTTAGAGGAATCACTTTGTAATTAGTTTAAACTAATGATATACTAAATTAAAATAATTCTAATCTAGAGGTGTGAATATATGAACAGAGATGAATCAAAATTAACGGGCTTATTTGGCCATCCTGTCAGTGACCGTGAAAACTCGATGACTGCGGGTCCACGTGGTCCTTTATTGATGCAAGACTGGTACTTTTTAGAACAAATGGCACACTTTGATCGTGAGGTCATTCCTGAGCGTCGTATGCATGCGAAAGGTTCAGGTGCGTTCGGTACTTTTACTGTAACAAATGACATTACAAAATATACAAACGCGAAAATCTTTTCAGAAGTAGGTAAAAAAACTGAAATGTTCGCACGTTTTTCTACAGTAGCTGGTGAACGTGGAGCAGCAGATGCAGAACGTGACATCCGTGGTTTCGCATTGAAATTCTACACTGAAGATGGGAACTGGGATCTTGTAGGTAATAACACACCAGTATTCTTCTTCCGTGATCCAAAATTATTCGCAAGCTTAAACCATGCTGTGAAACGTGACCCACGTACTAACATGAGAAGTGCCCAAAATAACTGGGATTTCTGGACATCATTACCTGAAGCCTTACATCAAGTCACTATCTTAATGACAGACCGTGGTATTCCAAAAGGTTACAGACATATGCACGGCTTCGGTTCACATACTTATGGCATGATTAATGCTAATAATGAACGTGTTTGGGTCAAATTCCACTTCAGAACACAACAAGGTATCGAAAACTTACAACCTGATGAAGCGGCAGCAATAATCGCAAATGACCGTGAATCTTCACAACGTGACTTGTACAATGCCATTGAGGAAGGTGACTTCCCTAAATGGAAAATGTACATTCAAGTCATGACTGAAGAACAAGCGAAAAACCATAAAGACAACCCATTTGACCTAACAAAAGTATGGTACAAAGGAGAGTATCCTTTAATTGAAGTAGGAGAATTCGAATTAAATCGTAACCCTGAAAACTACTTCATGGATGTTGAGCAAGCAGCATTCGCACCGACAAACATTATTCCTGGTTTAGATTTCTCACCAGATAAAATGTTACAAGGTCGTTTATTCTCTTATGGCGATGCACAACGATATCGTCTAGGTGTAAACCACTGGCAAATTCCAGTTAACCAACCAAAAGGCGTTGGTGTAGAAAATATTTGCCCATTCAGCCGTGACGGTGCAATGCGTTTCTTAGATGGTAACCAAGGTGGCCAAACACACTACTATCCAAATAGTTATGGTGCACACCAAAGCCAACCAGAATACAAACGTCCACCACTAGAAATAGAGGGCGGGGCGTATGAGTATGATTTCAGAGAAGACGATGACAACTACTTCGAACAACCAGGTAAATTGTTCCGACTACAATCACCTGAACAACAACAACGTATCTTCCAAAATACTGCAAATGAAATGCAAGGAACAACTGATGAAGTAAAACGCCGTCATATCAAAAACTGTTACCAAGCTGACGTAAACTACGGTACAGGTGTGGCCAAAGCATTAGGTATGGAAGATCAATTAGCAAGTATTATCGCTGAAATCTAATGTCGACCCATTAATCAATAATTAAATAATCAAGCTGTGATCACCCTTACAGCTCCCGTTTAACACACGGTATCATTAAAGGCGATTGATTTGATAGCGCGCACATACTGCATCTTGAAGACGATCGCCTTTGATGCGCCGTATATGATCCACTGTCTCACACACGGTAAATCATATGCGCGATTGTTAAATTTAAAATTCGAGAGGTTTTTGAAATGATATTAGATAGAATCAACCCAGACGACTTATTTCCAACAGAACATATTGAAACGTCTGTATTAGGGATCATGCCTTACCAAATGAAAGACATGACAAAACGTTTTGAAGCAGCATATGTTGCGACAAATGAACGTCTGATTTTAAATGTGGATATGGATGGTCAATTTTATTACCGAAATATCCAATTTAGTGAAATCAAAGGAATTAAAACGATAGATAACGCGTTGGAAATCACATTTGACTACGGCGTATTCACGTTAGAAGAGAGTGACGCTGACAAAGTGAAAGCGATGTCGGAGTATTTACACTCTAAAATCTAAATGTGAAGAACACATGAACATTTCGCTGTTCGTGTTTGAGTACAACCTATATCGGTTAAAATATACATGTATAATTCAATAAAAATATAAATGAATGGAAGCTAGAAAGGTGAGATTATAAATGGCTCAAGGCAGAGAACAAGTCGTTGAAGACTTAAACTTACAACTATCAAACTTCACAGTATTATGGACTAAAATTCACAACTATCATTGGTACGTTAAAGGTCACAATTTCTTTGCATTACATGAAAAATTTGAAGAACTTTATAACAAAGTGGCTGTCTATGTAGATGAAATTGCTGAGCGTGCACTTGCATTAGAAGGTAATCCAGTAGGTACAATGAAAGAAGTTTTAGAAGTTTCAAGTATTGAAGAAGCTGAGAAAAATATTTCAGCTGAGCAAATGGTTGCACAATTAGCTACAGACTTCGAAACAGTGGTTAAAGAATTAAAACAAGCGCAAGGTAACGCAGAAGACGCTGGTGATGATCGTTCAGCAGACATGTTTATCGAAATTGCGACAGAATTAGAACATAACATTTGGATGTTGAAAGCTTATATTGGTTAATTCATTTGGTGATTTGAGACTCGAGTCGTCTTGAGATAGTGTAACTATTTCAATGATGATTCGAGTCTTTTTTGTTTTATCACCAAATTTTTATTTTGAAGTTGGAGATAAAAGCTTGAAAAATTGAAGAGATGGGACATCAGAAAGCTGAGAACTTAGGCTAGATACTTCTATTAAATGAAAAATGAAATAAAATTTAAGTTAAATATAATTATACGTAAAATTTAAATTGGACTATAAAATGAGGGAGTGAGAAAGTTAGATGGATAGTGGCTAACTTAGTATAAAGTGAGGTGATGCCTATGCACGCATCAACGAAATCTTTAAAAAGGAGAGGCCGTGAATAATCAATGTGATAGACGTGCGCATGCTGATCTTTGCTTTCGGTAATTTTATCGTAGCGCGCATCTGTTTAGTCGTTTTTATTGCTATTAATGTCAAAAAAATAACCATTTCTAACTTTGGACGAGTTAAATAGTTATTTTTTATATTTAACAAAGCCATCGTCTATTTAACGGTCTCATTGAGGTAATGCATATGGTGTGCGTTGCCTTTTATCTATATAAATTACTATATGTCTCCTTGCTTGTCTATTTTATAGTATAAGAATTTCTTTTGTCGAAAACGATTAATACTTTACATTTGATGTATAAAGTTTATAATTTTTAGAAAATAAAGAAATATGACAAAGGGGTAGATTTTAATGTATCAAAGTAAAGGGACATTGCCGTTATTACGGTGCTTAGATTCTCAGGCTAGCTATGAGAATACTTGACGTGGATACATGGGAAAAGAAAGGGGGTTGTAGGGCGAGAGTAGGGTGTTTAACGATCGCCCGAAAATGTATGATTCACAAACTTAAGATGACACTCGCGCGAAGGATTATTCTGAAAATGATGGGGGTTTCGGTAATGCATCACCATGTACAAAAAGGATAAACAACAAAACACAAAGCGAGTTGATTAAAATGAAAACAATAGATTTTATAGTATTTATCATTTACTTTGCAGCACTCATTTCAGTGGGTATCATTGGTGTATTAAAAGCAAAATCATCTGAAAAATATATGGTGGCTGACCGTAATTTAGGGCTATGGATGTTGTTTGGATGCCTAACAGCTGTATTTTTAGGTGGTTCTTCTACTATCGGAACTTCACAATTAGGCTATGAAATTGGTCTTTCAGGCTTTTGGTTTGTATTTTCACTGGGTGTCGGTATTACGATATTTGGCTTGTTTTTACTTGATCGCATTATGGATTTACAAGTGATTACGATTAGTGAACTGTTATATCGATTATTTGGCCATCGTGTAAGAGTGATGGGCGCAGTCGTTACAGCAATGTATACGCTTATGATTTGTGTGACACAAGTCATTGCGATGGGTGCCGTCGTGTCCCAAATTTTTCATTGGCCTATGATGACAGCGATTCTTGTTGGTGGGAGTATTGTCTTTGTGTATACGATTCTAGGAGGCATGTGGACACTCTCGATTACTGACGTCATTCAATTTTTAGTGATGACTATAGGTATTTTTTGTATTATGTTGCCGATGAGTTTACATAGTGTTGGAGGATTGACGACATTAATTGAACAACTGCCAGCGTCACATTTAAGTTTTTTCAATATCGGTGTTGGGGAAATTGTGAATTACTTTGTGACATATACACTAGGTGTCATGGTTGGACAAGACATTTGGCAACGTTTCTTTACAGGGAAGACGAAGCGTATCTCAAAGACCTCAGGAGTGTTGGTGGGTCTGTATAGCGCACTTTATTCTATTGTGATGGTCATTGTCGGCATGTGTGCGTATGTATTATTTCCAAACATCCAAAATACGCAAAACGTATTCGCACATATGGCTTTTGAAATATTACCGAATGGCTTATTAGGGATCGTCTTTGCTGCTTTAATTGCGGCAATTATGTCTACAGCATCAGGGACATTACTTGCATCAGCTACGATTATTTCGAATGACTTGTTGAAACCTTATGTTTTTAAAAATATGGAAGATCATCAATTTTTAGGGCTGACACGTTTGACCACATGCATTCTCGCAGTCATTGCAATAGTCATTTCGATTTGGGTGAAAGAAGTTCTCGTTGCGATAGATATTGCCTATGCGATTTTGACAGGAGGTATCTTTATGCCAGTCGTTTTAGGCTTATTCATGAAACGCATTACACCACAAGCGGCATTTTACGCCATTATCGCAAGTGTGATCGTCATTTTTATCGGTATCGCCATCACAGGACCACAATCTACTGCGACAATATTTTATGCAATACTTGTTAATGCTATAATATTAATCATCATGTCTCAATTTCAGCGTAAAAAAGAAGCATAAAATGTGGTGTTGAAGTTATCTATATTGCACCATACACATATTATTAAGGGGGCATCTATGAAATGGAGTTACTAAACAATCATATTAAAGACATTGAGGTACCTGGAACACGTCAGTTTGCGAATAAGGTTGATCAATACCCAAACTGTTTAGATTTAACGCTCGGGCAGTCTGACTTCCCTGTTGCTTCATATGTGCAAGACGCAATGATTCAAGCAATTCAAGAGGGGCGATTGAAATATACACACAATAAAGGGTTGTTGGAATTACGTACCGCGATTTCAGAATATACAGCTGAAAGATTTGGTGTAACATATGATCCTGAAACAGAAATTGTCGTGACTAACGGGGCATCAGAAGGGATTGATGACATCTTACGAACGATTTTAAATCCAGGAGAAGAGGTCATCTTACCGGGGCCAACGTATTTAGGGTATGAGCCGATTGTCAAACTACAAGGTGCTGAGGTGAAATGGATTGATACCTCACATACCGGTTTTGTGCCGACTGCTGATGCGATTAAGGCGGCCATCACACCTCAAACGAAAGCAATTATGTTTAACTATCCGACGAATCCAACTGGGACGACATTATCATATGAAAATATTGCGGAAATTGTAGCAGTATTGAAAGAGACGAATATTTTCATTATTACGGACGAAATTTATAGTGAAAATGTATTTGAAGGACGACATCGTTCATTTATGGAGTTTCCTGAGATTCGCAAGCAACTGTTTGTCGTGAATGGTTTATCGAAATCACATGCGATGACGGGTGCGCGTGTCGGCTATGTGCTCTCGACCCCTGAATTGATTGAAGAAGTGACGACCGTCCATTTATATAATTCAATTTGTGTGGCGACACCTAGTCAATACGGTGCGATTCGTGCATTGAAAGAAGGGGCTGCCGATATTGAAAAGATGAATGCTGCGTATCGTGAACGTCGTGATTATATTTACCAACGTTTGACAGATATGGGCCTATCAGTCACTTTACCACAAGGGACATTTTATATTTTCCCGAATGTGTCGGCGTACGATCAAGATTCATTCCGTTTTTGTAATCAATTGTTAGAACGTGAACAGTTGGCCATCGTACCGGGCAAGTCATTTTCAGATTTTGCAGAAGGTTATGTACGTTTATCCTTTGCATGTGACATGCCAACAATCGAGGAAGCATGTAATCGATTGGAACGTTTCTTATCATATTATCAAGCATAACAATTATTAAAGCGCGTATGGGATGATGGTTTATCTCATGCGCGCTTTAACTATGACAAAATAGAGATGCGAGCGTGAAAGGTCTCAACTCGACTGTGCAATACAAAGAACACCCAGTATCATTTGATAGACGTATATGGGGTATTTTCGTGAGCAACATGTCTTGGTTTCATTTAACAATCTTTATACAATAAAAGGTAAGAAGACGAACGAGGTGATAGGATGGACAAGCAAACGATACGTCAACAAATCGAAGCGGGGAACATTTCAGTAGGTATCGAATTAGGTTCGACGCGCATCAAAACTGTCGCTATTGATTCGACGACACGCACGATTGCGACTGGGCATTATGAATGGGAACAACAACTGACTGACGGATATTGGTCCTATGATTTAGATGAAGTTTGGCAAGGGATTCGAGAGAGTTTTCGTTTGATGACCCGGGAAATAAAAGCGACATATGAGGTGAAACTCACGCACATGGCAAGTTTAGGGATTAGCGGGATGATGCATGGTTATTTAGTGTTTGATGCACAAGGTCAACTGCTTGTCCCTTTTCGGACGTGGCGTAATAATACCGCACATGAAGCAGGTAAACAGTTAAGAGAAGCATTTCAGTTCAATATTCCTGAACGTTGGAGTATTGCACATTATTATCAAAGTGCGTTGAAAGAAGAATCACATGTGAAGGATGTCGCGTACATGACGACGTTATCGGGTTACGTTCATTGGCAATTAACGGGAGAAAAAGTGCTCGGAATTGGTGATGCTTCGGGGATGTTTCCTATCGACCCCAAGACTGCCACATATCGAAAAGACTTATGTGAACAGTTCGATACATTAATGGCAACAAATGGATATGATCAAGACATACAGCGCATTTTACCGACAGTCCACGTGGCTGGTGAGCAAGTGGGGACTTTGACGGCAGACGGCGCACGCTTATTAGATCCAACTGGCACGTTAACGTCGGGATGTCCGATGTGTGCACCAGAAGGCGACGCGGGTACAGGTATGGTGGCGACCAACAGTATTGCACCAAAAACCGGAAATGTATCGGCAGGAACGAGTATTTTCGCTATGATTGTCCTCGAACAGCCACTGCAAGCCGTATATCCGGAGGTCGATATTGTGACGACGCCAGCTGGAGATGAAGTGGCGATGATTCATGCGAATAATGGGTCGTCAGATTTGAATCATTGGGTACATTTATTTGAAGAGGTTTTTCAACTTATGGATATGTCATACGATAAGACGACGTTATGGACACGTTTATTCGAAAGTGCATTAGATGGAGACGATGACTTAGGAAAACTGTTATCATATGGCTATATTTCAGGTGAATACATGACTGATGTTCCTAGAGGATTTCCATTATTTATACGGCAACAAGACAGTCGTTTTAATATCCAAAACTTCATGAAAAACCATATTTTTACGATGCTCAGTACACTCAAAATAGGTGTTGATCGATTGAAAACACGGGAGCAACTGCAAATAGATCGCATGACAGGTCACGGCGGAGTTTTTGCGACGAAACAAGTGGTACAACGTTATTTAGCAGCGGCGTTAGAAAGTCCAGTCACAGTGATGGAGAATGCGAATGAGGGCGGCGCATGGGGCATGGCAATGTTAGCAAGATATATGTTAGAGAACAATGTCACGTTAGCGGCGTTTTTAGAGCATGTCGGCTTTCGTGACGTTGAGACTGAAACGATGGCACCACAAGCGCGTGATATCGAAAGTTTTAACACCTATGTGCAACGATTTGAAGCGGGCTTGGCGATTGAGCGTTTGTTGAATGACACGTTGGATTGATAGGTGTTTGCATTGGAGTGGCACAAGTCGTGTATCGTGCTGAACATTGCCAAATAGGCTGTCACGCTTCATATCATGGCGAGGTTAGGATATCAAAATTTTATATCCATCCTCGTTTTCTTTTATGTCTTATGGATCATAATGACAAGCGTATCGTCAAGTTGTTCATATTGCAATCACTCAGTAGATGGTCTACAATTAATAAATCGTAATTATTTCGATTTAGAAAGAGGGATTGTAATGAAACAACATCACCGAGTCATTATTATTGGTGCAGGTGCTGCAGGTGTTGGCATGGCGATAACGATGAAGACGCTTCATGTTGAAGATGTTTGTGTCATAGAGGCTGGCGCAATCGGGCAATCTTTTAAAAATTGGCCGAAATCCACACGCACAATTACCCCGTCCTTTACTTCAAACGGTTTTGGTATGCCAGACATGAATGCCATTGCTAAAGATACATCACCTGCTTTTACATTTAATGAAGAACATTTATCGGGTGATACCTTTGCAGAATATTTAACGGTTGTTGCCGAACATTATGACATCGATATACGGACAGAAACGAAAGTAGAAGATGTTCAATTTGTCGATGGCGTTTATGAATTAAATACATCTCAAGGCACTTATACCGCAGATTATATTTACGTTGCGACAGGTGACTTTGCCTTTCCAAATCAACCATTCGATCATGGGATTCATTATAGTGAGGTAGATGATTTTAAAGCATTACCTGGTCATACGTTTACAGTCATAGGTGGAAATGAAAGTGCATTCGATGCCGCTATCCATCTCGCTAAACGAGGTGCACAAGTCTCCATTTATACGAGTTCAACAGGCTTTGATGCAGATGAAGCTGATCCAAGTATTCGTTTGTCTCCATATACACACCAACGTCTAAGAGAAGCGGTACAACAAGGTGCAGAAATTGAAATGAACGTTCACTATCGTGCGGAGTCTATTATATTTCGCAATGGCCAGTATGAAATCCATTTTGATAATGGTGCCATCGTATACAGTACGACGGAGCCGATTATCGCGACAGGCTTTGATGTAACGAAAAACCCACTTATTCAACAACTCTTTACAGTAAGAAATGGAGAAGTTCAATTAACAGATTTAGATGAATCGACACGTTATCCCAATGTTTTTCTAATAGGCGCGACCGTAAGACATGCTGATGCGATACTTTGTTATATCTATAAGTTTAGAGCGCGATTTGCAGTATTGGCACGTACGATGATGCAGCGTGAAGGCCTCTCTGTAGATCAAGCAGTGATTGATAGTTACCGTGATAATCACATGTATTTAGATGATTATAGTTGTTGTGAAGTGAACTGTTCATGCTAACAGTCACATATCATTTGGTCAGCGGTCGTGTATCTGATATTCCTAACGAACCACATCAGTTTCGAGTATGTGGATGGAAACAACTGACCCCGTATGAACAGCAAGCGTTTAAGCGTTTCGTGATTCAACAACGGTTAGCGGTGTCGCTCAATCAAGCTGTCCATTGTACGACGGAAGAAACACGAAAACATGTTGCACAATTGCAATCATTTTGGCGTGTTCATCATCAGCAACGCCCACGCCCTTTACATACGTTATTAGGGTGGTTGTGCGTCTTTTTAATGTTCGCTGTCCCTGTTTATGTTGCCTATCATTTTTCTGATTGGTTACAAAGCGAGTTTGTTGCACCTTGGATTGATTCAGTTGCACAACATCCGCTTTTTCGTCCATCACTCATCCACGCCTTTTTATTTGGTGATTACGGTGTTTTATCATTGGGCACGTATTCACTTGTTTGGGCATTGCCGGTTGTTGTGTTACTGAGTTTGTCTACTGCATTAATTGAGCAATCGCACTTGAAACAATATATCATTTGGTCGATTGCGCCCACAATGGGGAAGGTGGGACTCGATGCAACAGATATTATTCCATTGTTAGAAGGTTTTGGATGCAATGCTGCGGCAATTGTACAAGCAGGTCATCAATGTCATTTATGTACCCGTACGCGTTGTATGAGTCTTATCAGTTTTGGGACATCATGTAGTTACCAAATTGGTGCGACACTTTCAATATTTAACGTCGCACATCAAACATGGCTCTTTATCCCGTATTTATTACTTGTGTTAGTAGGAGGATTATTGCATAACCGATTATGGTATCGCACAGAGCAACAGTTTATGCCTATACAGACGACGTTGGATGAGTCATTAACATGGCCATCTTTAGGGCGTGTGTTATCCCAAATGGGAGAAAGTGTTAAGATGTTTCTATTTCAAGCATTACCAATATTTATTACCATTTGTTTGATTGCTAGTGCCTTGGCATTGACGCCAATAATGGAAATGATTTCAAAATTGTTTATTCCACTCCTTAGCTTATTACACATTCCACATGAACTATCACCGGGTATACTCTTCTCGATGATTCGTAAAGATGGCATGTTGTTATTTAATATCGGAGATGGACAGTTTATCCATAACCTATCATCATGGCAAGTGTTACTCCTCGTCTTTTTCAGCTCAACATTTACCGCTTGCTCTGTTACAATGACGATGGTCATGCGACAATTAGGGTGGCGTGAAGGGGGTAAAATGATTGCACGTCAAATGCTGACATCACTTGCATGCGTCATTTTGTTAGGTAGTATAACGTGGATTCTATTACTTTAGACACTAATTTTATGGAAGATATATGAAGAGAGTTGAGATGTTAATATCGTCTCAGCTCTTTTTTATTGAAATGAGGCTTAAAATATATGGATTTAGGGAAGATATAACCTATATCATCTCAGGAGGTGCCTATGTTTTTAGCATGGAATGAAATCAAACGGAACAAACTTAAATTCAGTCTCATTATTGGTGTTCTCATCCTCATCAGTTATCTATTATTTTTACTGTCTGGATTGGCGAAAGGACTTATCAATATGAATACGGAAGGTATTAATCGTTGGGAGGCAGATGCGATTGTGTTAAACAAGGATGCCAACCAAACAGTTCAGCAATCAAGCTTTGACAAAACGCTTGTGAATGGAAAATTTGATAAACAAGCCACATTGAAACAAGCAGCAGTCATTGTCTCTAACGGTAAAATTGAAGAAAATGCATTGCTATATGGAACGCAAAAAGATGCGTTTATTGTCCCTCAACTGACAGAAGGACGTACGTTTACTGCAGATAATGAAGTCATAGCTGACGGTACATTGAAAGAAAAAGGATTCAAACTCGGGGACACGTTATCACTTTCTCAATCAGATGAAACACTCAAAATTGTAGGATTTACCGAATCAGCAAAATACAATGCCTCTCCTGTTCTCTTTGGGAATGATCAAACGATTGAAAAAATAAATCCTCTTTTAACTGGGGATAAAACGAATGCCGTCGTTGTAAAAGATAGTCATTGGCAACATCAAAAACTAGACTCGACACTTGAAGCAATAGATATCAATACATTTATCGAAAACCTGCCAGGTTATCAAGCGCAAAATTTAACTTTAAACTTTATGATTAGTTTTTTATTTATTATCTCGGCTACAGTCATTGGTGTTTTTTTATATGTCATTACGTTACAAAAGACGCAATTGTTTGGCGTATTGAAAGCACAAGGATTTACAAATGGAGATTTAGTGAAAGTCGTATTATCTCAAACATTTGTATTAGCGCTGATTGGGACAGTTATTGGCTTAATATTAACCCTCGTGACAGGTACATTTTTACCTTCTGCCGTACCGATTAAATTTGAGATGCTCACGCTTATAATTTTTGGTATTGTGCTCATTTTAGTGTCGCTATTGGGCAGTTTATTTTCAATAATGACGATACGCAAAATTGATCCACTGAAAGCAATCGGTTAGGAGGTAAAAGGTATGTTGAAATTTCAAAATGTCACAAAATCATTTAAAGATGGCCAACAGGTTATTGAAGCGGTAAAACCGACAACACTAGAGTTTAGTCCAGGAGAACTTATAGCGATTGTAGGGCCATCTGGTTCAGGGAAAAGTACATTTTTAACAATGGCAGGTGCATTGCAAAAGCCGACATCCGGAGATATTATCATCGGCACACAAAAAATAACAGATTTAAGCCAAAAAGCATTGGCACGTGTCCGCATGCAACAAATTGGCTTTATATTACAAACGTCAAATTTAGTACCATTTTTAACAGTCAAACAGCAATTTCAACTCTTGAAAAAGCGAAAAAAAGACGTGATGGCACAACAAGATTTTGATGCACTTATCCAACAGTTAGGTTTAGAAAGTGTCATGAATCAGTTACCAAGTGAAATATCGGGTGGACAAAAACAACGTGTCGCTATTGCCAAGGCGATCTATACGAATCCAGATATCATTTTAGCTGATGAACCCACAGCTTCTCTTGATACTGAAAATGCGATGTCGGTGATGGAGATTTTAAAAAATGAATCTAAACGACGCAACAAAATGTGTATGATTGTGACACATGACGAGCGGCTAACGGCATACTGTGACAAGGTATTTGAAATGAAAGATGGTGTGCTTACAGAAAAGTAGAAACAATATTTAAAGGATTAGGGTTTTTATTTTAGTAAAGATGTGTTTTAATGTAACTATAATAATTACATTAAAGAGGTGCAATGATGAATCTTGAATTTAATATTGCCGTGCACGTACTCACATTTTTAAATCAACATAAAGGGGAAGTGTTTAATAGCCAAGCACTCGCTGAAAATGTCTGTGTCAATCCTGTGCAATTAAGACGCGTGATGTCAAAGTTGCAACAAAAAGGTGATGTTAAAGTGGTGCGTGGTCAAAAAGGGGGATACCTTGCTACTGAAGATGGATTGGCGATTAAGTTAGAACCACTTTTTCGTTTATTCAATCGCCCTGAGAACCATGGACGCTTATTTACAGGAAACCCTTCCATGCACTGTAAAATCTCACAAAAAATCGAACAAGTCATGTATGGCCACTATTTAATTGAACAAGAAATCATTGCAAATTATTACCAAGGTCAAACGATAGGTGATATTTTGAACCAAATTAGAGAGGTGGAAGCATAAATGAATCAATATGATTTAATTGTTGTCGGATTTGGTAAGGCAGGGAAGACATTGGCAAAATTTGCAGCACAACAAGGTAAGAGCGTCGCAGTCATTGAAAAGTCTGCTGAAATGTATGGAGGGACATGCATTAACATCGGCTGTATTCCATCAAAAGTATTAGTTCATGACGGAATCGAAGCGGCATCATTTAACGACGCGATGCAACGTAAACGCGATGTAGTCAATGCATTAAACAGTAAAAACTATCACAATCTTGCAGATGAAGAGACAGTAGATGTGATAAATATGACAGCATCATTCAAGTCCGCACATGCAATCGACTTATTGAATGCACAAGGTGAAGCGGTACAAACGATTGAAGGGAAAAATATTGTCATTAACACAGGAGCGAAGTCAGTCATTCCAAATATTAAAGGTATCGATACATCGCAACGTGTGTATGACTCAAAAGCAATTATGGACTTAACGCAGCAACCGAAACGTCTAGTGATTGTCGGTGGAGGCTATATTGCACTTGAATTTGCGTCAATTTTTGCGAATTTCGGTACAACAGTGACTGTCTTAGAGCGATCTGATCAAATCTTGAAAAGAGAAGATGCAGTGATTGCACAACAAGTGACAGAAGATTTAACACAAAAAGGCATTCAATTCATTTATAATGCTGAAACTGAAGCGATTGAAGATGAAGCTGATGTGACTAAAGTTGTGACAAACCAAGGCACATTTGAAGCGGATGCTATACTTGTGGCAACAGGGCGCAAACCGAATACAGAAGGCTTAAACTTAGAAGCAGCAGGTGTTCAACTAGGTCAACGTGGAGAAATTATTGTGAATGACAAATTACAAACATCTGTTGACCATATCTATGCAGTTGGCGATGTGCATGGTGGCTTGCAATTTACGTATATTTCATTGGATGACTTTAGAATTGTGAAATCTCAATTGTTTGGCGATGGTAAACGTACACTCGCACAACGAGGCGTGGTGCCGTATACAATGTTTATCGACCCACCGATGGCACGTGTCGGTATGACTGCGACAGAAGCACGTGAGAAAGGGTATGATATTCTTGAAAATCAAGTTGCTGTGAATACAATGCCACGTCATAAAATAAACAATGACACGAGAGGTCTGTTCAAAGCGGTGGTCGATGCGAAGTCAGGTCAAGTGTTAGGCGCTACATTGTATGGTCAGCAGTCTGAGGAGCTTATCAATATTGTGAAATTAGCGATTGATCAACAGTTGCCGTATGCAGTGTTGAGAGATAACATCTATACACATCCGACGATGGCTGAATCATTCAACGATTTGTTTAATGTATAGTGATGTGTTGTGGCACGTGTCGGCTATCGATGCGTGCTTTTTAAGGTGCAGTGTGATTGATGATGGATGCGTTGTGCCTAACGTGACATTTTTTCTTGAATCAAGTTGATATTGAGGTGGTCAAAGCATGAATGCATGTTCATCAAAAGGGAATATAAATAACAGGAACATAAGAACAAGTAGGAGGATGATGATGAATATACAAAAAGTAGATCAAAAAATAGAGATAGATGCGCAAAAGCTGTCGTTCAATCGTGTTGAAGCGTTAAATGAATATATGTATCAATTTATGCATCATGTCCCGTTTGAGAATATATCTGTTCAAAATGGTGTGGAAATTTCTACTGATTTAAATGAATTATTTGAAAAAATTGTTGAGCAAAGTCGTGGCGGCTTTTGTTATGAATTGAATACGTTTTTTGCTGCTTATATAGAGGCTAAAGGTTATGAAACGCAATACCTTTCTGCAACTGTGCATACACCAGACGGAGGTCGCAGTATTGCGGGTGCGCATCTATCGCTTGGTGTGATGTTGGATGGAGAGATGTATATTGCTGATGTCGGTTTTGGTGGGGCATCTCCAGTCAAAGCGATGCGTGTCACTGATGATGGAAGTGAGACCGTAGAAGATAAAAGTGGCGTATATCGAGCATTGAGAGTGGATGATGACATTAAAATACAAAAATTTGAAGATGATCATTGGGAAACATCATTTGTAGCAAGTGCTGAGCCCAGATCATTATCTGACTTTGATGATAAACTTGAATACAATCAACATCATCCAGATTCTCCATTTGTGAATCACTTAATTGTGACAAAACCTACTTCGACAGGACGTGTGACGATGTCTCAAAGTAATTTAACAGTGACAGACAAAAAAGGGAAACACAAAACACCTGTCACATCTAACAATTATAGACACTTTTTGAAAAAGTATTTCGATATGGATATTGTTATTCCACGTTTAGAAAGTGAAGAAAAGACATCAACGGAAAAGTAAAAGATGGTAAATCAAAACAATATTGATTCAAGAGACTTAGAGCGTCATCGTTCTAGGTCTTTTTTGCATTTTGAAAGGAAAATAGACCTAGATCATATCGTTGGTACAAGTAATTGATGGATCACGTCGAGAAAGGGGACAATTGATACAGGAATTGGAGAAATAGGAAGTATATAATAGTCAAAATGTGGTATGACTCAAGTCTATGTAAGTTGTTGTAATTAGTGAAGGCAACAGAAAAGAACAGCACATGTCGAAATGAAAAAAGAAAGCTTTCAACATGTGCTCTTGTTTTAGAGTGACATCAGCTTTTCTTCTTGACGAATACGAACGAATAAGAAGTAAGCGTATGGAATTAATAAGATAGCTGTGTATGTCGCATGTGTAAGTAACAGAACACCAATTAATTCAGGGATAATATTCAAGTAGTAGTTCGGATGTTTAGTGACGCGGTATAAACCAGAGCGAATGATAGGGTGGTCTGGTAAGATATACAACTTCAAAGTCCAAATCGGTCCTAGTGTTTTAATGACATGGAATAAAACGAGGTAAGCCAGTACAATGATGATTAGACCTACAGTATTTACTATGCTCCATGTATCATGGTTCAATAATGTTTCGATTGCTGCACCAACATAAATTAAAATGTGTGTGATGGCCAACCATTTCGAATTCTTTTCGCCGTATGCCTGTGCCCCTTGCTGTACAAGTTGTTTTGAATGTTTGATAGAAATAGCAAGGCTAAAAAGACGAATGATAAAGAAAATCAATAAAATAATAAAAGCCATGGTGTTCCTCCAATGAAATAAAATCAATTTATCCTTACATTTTATAGTTTCACACTTACAATTACTATTAACTAATTATTAAATATATAGGACTTGAGCTTTTGTGTAAATTAAATTATAATGCCAAATCTAAAATTTAAAATATAAAATAGATTTACAGTTAAGCATAGAAATAATACAGTTAGGAGAAACTTTAACTATATACAGATGGATTTGTTATATTGGGAGTGTCACCATTAAATTTCAAGGGGAAATACAATTGCATAAAATTAATAAACGTAACACTTTTGCACTGAGAAAACGACCAATGGGTGTTTCATCGATTTTAATTGCATCGGGGTTGTTGATGTTCGCAGGGCACGACGGAAAAGCAGCAGAAAGAAGTGCATCTCAAGACGTAGGAGTTGTAGCCAAACAACAGGAATTATCACTCTACCAACAGAAAGATGGAGATGAACCCACGCGTCATGATGCTCCGACTGTTGTAAATCATGAACGAGAAACGACAAAAAAAGCTTCTGTTGACCACCTTCATACATATACACGCTCTTTAGATACAACAACTGTATCTAAAGAACTCGACAATGAAAAAATATATGGTACAGTTCCACCATCACCGCGAGTTCCTAAAGATCAATCTAACGAAGCCACGCCTGTAAAAACAGAAGATAGCCATACTCAATTAACACAAAAGCCAGAGTTAGATTCTGAGTTTTCAGCTATTGAAAATGACAATAAAGAAGCAAAAGAACAAACAAAACATGCACAACGACCAGAGTCAGATTTTTCGGTAGTAGAACAACAACATAAAGACAAGTATATTACGAGAGAGATTAAACAGGCTCCTAAAGTGGTAGAGGCATCAACAGAAGACGTTGCACCGACAGACGCTGATAAAAGGAATAAAGGCGTTGTACCAGATTCAAAAATAAACAGCCCCTCACCGCGTCTAACCACACACAGTCAAACACAAGCAACTTCAGCACCGACTATAACAAAACTTGATAAATCGGCTGTTGAAAACAAGTGGAAGCATAAAGATCCAATCATTTTTGTTCATGGCTTTTCTGGCTTAGTAGGTGATAATGCGCCGAAAGGTTCGAATTATTGGGGCGGGACAAAATACAAAATGATTGAAGAACTGCGTCATGCGGGTTATAACGTATTTGAAGCGAGCGTAAGTGCATTTGGAAGTAACTGGGCACGTGCTGCTGAATTATACGCTTATATTAAAGGCGGTATCGTTGACTACGGGGCGGCGCACGCAGCAAAATACGGTCATCAACGTTACGGTAAAACATATGAAGGTATTTTACCTAATTGGCACTCAGATCAAAAAATACATTTAGTAGGTCATAGTATGGGCGGACAAACGATTCGCCTTTTAGAACAATTATTGCGTAACGGAGATTTAGAAGAAATGGCGTACCAAAAAGAGCACGGTGGCACAATCAGTGAACTTTTCCAAGGTAATCAAGATAATAGAATTACTTCGATTACGACAATTGCGACGCCACATGATGGGACTGTTGCGTCAGATGATTTAGGTAATACAGAAATCATTAAACGCTTGCTATATGAGTACAATGTATTCGCAGGGCGTACAGGACAGACTATAGATTATGGCTTAAAGCATTGGGGATTAGAGCAACGTGAAGGGGAAACCTACGCTGAATATGCAAAACGTGCTAGCAAAAGCCCTCTTTTTACATCTCAAGATACGGCATTGTACGATTTAACTCGTGAAGGAGCGAAAAAACTTAACGCACGTACAGATTTGAATCCTAATATTTATTACAAGACGTATACAGGCTCTGCCACATATGAAACGGTTTTTGGTACACAAATTGCACATCCTTACATGAATATTGCGCACGTCTTGACTGGTGACTTAATCGGTATGACAGAGAACCCCGCTTGGAGAGAGAATGATGGCCTCGTTTCAGTTATTTCATCACAGCACCCTGAAGATGAAGCGTTTGAGTTTGTCGATTTTACTGCGCCAGCTGTCAAAGGGATCTGGCAAGTCACGCCAACATTAAAGGGATGGGACCATACTGACTTTACTGGTAAAGATGTACTGGATTGGCGACGAAGCGGTGCGGAGTTGCAAAACTTTTATCATCGTTTAGTAGAAGATTTAGTACGTAAAGAAGAAGTATAGCGCAGTGAAAAAAGGTTCCATACAATAGGGTTGATGATTTGTGAAATAGTCATACGTAAACTTGAAATGAAATACTTTAAACATAGGTCAATATGTTGTTTGTATTTTTAATCAGAATTGAGAAAGTCATATCATTTGCGTACGTAAAAACGTACGTTATAATATAACTATACTAGTAATGGAAGTGATGTTAATGATTATTAAAACGCCTACAAATGCTAGAAAAGAGTTTTACGAGTTGTTAAAACAAGTTAATGATAATCATGAGCCTATTATAATAAGTGGTTCTAAAAGTGAAAACAATGCAGTTATTGTTAGTCAGGAAGACTGGGATAGTATTCAAGAAACGTTATTTCTCGAATACACTGGTACTATGGATAAAGTAAGAGCACGTGAAAAAGATGATAGTGGTTATACCAATATTGACGATATAGATTGGGATAATTTGTAATGGGTAATTATTCTGTTTTAATTAAGAATTCAGCCAAAAATGACTTAAAAAAAATTAAAAAGCCACTTCTTAAAGAGCAATTTTCAAAAATTATTGAAGTTTTAAAGATTAACCCTTATGAAGCTAGTCAATCTTTTGAGAAGCTACAACCGAAGCATTCAGCTCGATATTCAAGGCGTCTGAATCATCAACATAGAGTTGTGTATACGGTTGATGATGAAAAAAGAGAAGTTTATATTTTTTCTGCTTGGTCACATTATGAGTGAGCGGTATGTAAATAAGTGCTGTGAAAGCATTGATAGTGAGTTATATTGAAACAACATGATTAAAAGTGAATAAGAACAAGGCCATGATTTAAAAATCGTGTTTTACAATACCGTGAATGTCTGAGAAAGCAATGGAGTGTATGTTTTTAAAAGTGACATTATTTCGGTTAAAGCGTTGTTACTACTCTATTGTTGAAGCTTCTATCGTTAAGTGTGACAGTTTACTTCTTAGTATATATGTTGAGTGATGTTGAATAACGACGCTGACATCAGTTCATATGGCGCATCAGTCCAGTTTGGCAAGATATTTTGAAAAAGCCCGATATCTCTATAATAGAGATGTCGGGCTTTTTGCATGCTTTAATATTCAATATTAGGTGCTTTGTTGACGTGTTCTTGATAACGTTTTAAAGCAACGAAAGCTGCAGTGAGTACAGTTGCAACGACTAATAATTTTTTCATGATAGCAACTCCTTTACTCGTAGTAGTTTAATTCTAAGTCTTTTGAAGTTTGTTGACGTATTTTTCTCATTAAATCAACATCTTCAATTAATGATTTACCATAAGAAGGAATCATTTCTTGTAATTTAGGTGTCCATTCAGGTACGTATTCAGCAAAGTTGCGTTCTAATACTTCAAGTGCCACAGACACTGATGTAGAAGCCCCTGGTGATTCACCTAATAAAGCAATAACAGTATGGTCTTGTGAGTTTACTACTTCTGTACCGAATTGGATGTAACCTTTACCGTATTCTTCAGTATCTTTAATCACTTGTACACGTTTACCAGCAGTATATAATTCCCAATCTTGATCTTTAGCTTCAGGGTAGAATGTACGTAAGTGGTTCATACAACCTTCTTTAGTCATTAAGATTTGATCGATTGAGTATTTAATTAACGGTAAGTTTTTCACCGCAGCGGCAAGTAAAGTAGTAATATTGTATGGTTTTACAGATTTGAATAAATCTAAGTTCGAACCATTTTTCAAGAATTTAGGACCGATGCTTGCGAAAGGTCCGAATAATAATGCTTTACGGCCGTTGATATAACGTGTATCTAAGTGAGGTACAGTCATTGGTGGTGTACCAGGTGGCTCTTTACCGTATACTTTCACACCATGTTCTTCGATAACATCTGGGTTTGTACACATTAAGAATTGTCCTGTAATTGGGAAACCACCTAAATGTTTACTTTCAGGAATACCTGTTTTTTGTAACAACGGAATCGCACCGCCACCAGCACCGATGAAGATATAGTCTGCAAGTTGTACATGTGACTCACCTGTATTGCGGTTGACCACTGTAACTTCCCATTTACCATCTTTACGACGGTTGAAGTCTCTAACTTCATGGTTATAATGTACATCTGCATTTTTATGTGCTTCGATACTTTTAGCCATTTTACGAGTTAATTCACCGAAGTTAACATCAGTACCTTCGTCGATTTTACTTGCAGCCATGATGTCGCTAGCACTACGACCTTGCATCATCAACGGCATCCATTTTCTCATCACTTCAATATCTTCTGTATATTCAATATTGTCGAACATTGGGAAATCTTTCATTTTATTATAACGATCTTTTAAGAATTGAACGTTATTCTTCCCGCGTACGAAGCTAATGTGTGGAAGAGGATTGATGAAATCTCTTGGTGTATCAATGTTTTTACTTTTAACAAGATGACTCCAAAATTGTTTTGAGATTTCGAATTCTTCATTGATTTCTTTTGCTTTTTCGATGTCAATTGAGCCATCAGGTTGTTTCACTGTATAGTTCAATTCACAAAGTGCAGCATGGCCAGTACCAGCATTATGACGCTCGTTTGAACTTTCTACACCTGGACTGTCTAGGCGTTCATATAATTTAAGATTCCATTCTGGTTCTAAATCTTTAATCATTGAAGCGAAAGTCGTACTTAGCACACCGGCACCAATAATGACAATGTCTTTAGGTTCTGATTGAGTTGGCATACATAATCACCTTTCGTTTGTTGTATATTGCGGAATATGATAGGAAATCAAGTCCCTTGCATCACTTCTTAACTATTATAGTACATTTTCTATACTAACAAAAATGAAGCGCTTGAATTGTGACAGAACTGATACCACTTTGTAAAGATTGTAAACAAAATGAACAATCATACTTCGCATTACTATAATAATAATAACCCGTGTTAAAGGGGTGAAGCAATAATTTTTAATAAATAAATTACGAGTTTTTTAATTTATATTAAAGAAGGTGAAAGTCAAATCAATGCATCACTTTTATTTATGTCATAAAGGTGTCGTCTTACACTTGTTGTTCAACAGTATAAAGTTCATGAAATGCCCATTATATATGGAATGACACTGACTTAGTGATCTGAAGAATAAATATTTTTATGTTTATTTGTTATCACAAAAATATTATCGTAAATATTAAATTTGTTAAATATAAAACTTAACGGTAGTGCTACATGTGCTTTTATTTATGCTTTTTAAAAAAAACTCCCTTGATTTAAGCTATCTTTTCTTTTCGATTTTGCTATTTTTTACATCAATGCAAAAATCCTAATAACAAAATAAAAACATAATTTAATATAAGTAAATTCTAATAATGAAATTCGTTATATAACCAACATTATAATGATTAAAATTAAGTTGCCTAACGCTTAGAATCGTATTATTATCTATTAATGCAGTGGTGGAATTTTTATCTTTTGAAATTTATCATATGGGAGTTTTGCAATGACAAGAAAATTTAGGGAATTTAAGAAAAGTTTAAGTGAAGAAAAAGCAAGAGTGAAACTTTACAAGTCAGGTAAAAACTGGGTTAAAGCTGGAATTAAAGAATTTCAGTTATTAAAAGCATTAGGCTTATCTTTTTTAAGCCATGACATTGTAAAGGATGAAAATGGAGAAGTAACGACACAATTTGGGGAACAGTTGAAGAAAAATGCATTAAGAACAACTGCTTTTGCGGGTGGAATGTTCACAGTTAATATGTTGCATGACCAACAAGCATTTGCGGCGTCGGATGCACCTATAACTTCTGAACTGGCAACCAAAAGTCAAACTATTGGCGATCAAACATCAATTGTTATTGAAAAGTCTACATCGTCAGATCAATCAACGAACCCAATAACAGAAAGTGAAAGTAAACACGATTCTGAAAGTATCTCATTATCTGAGCATCAAACATCAGAGTCAACAAGTCTTTCAACGTCAACTTCCAAATCAATATCAACTTCAGTAGAGGAATCAGAATCAACATCAAAAGATTCTCATACTAAAACTCAAGATAGTCAATCAGATAGTCATCAGTCAACAAGTCAAGAGGTAAATGGCTCTTCCAACCACGAGCAATCAACACCACACACTGCACAAAGTCTTACGAGCCTATCTATTGAGAGCCAAACGTCGACTTCAAATACATCATTGAAGGAAACTAAAGAAGGGGAATTGTCAAAAAACCTTTCGAAGTTATCTCAAAATCAAAACATCAAACTTCATGAAGAACATACGATGCGTTCAGCAGATTTGAGCTCAGGTTATACAGGATTTAGAGCGGCTTACTATGTACCAAGATCAAGAACAACACCAACGACAAAAGTCTACACAGGGCAAGGAAGCTTCAGAGGTAGAGGTAGAATTAAATATAATATTTTCTACAAAGTTGTCGTTACAAGTAATGGCAAAGAAATGAAGATCCGCTATACATTGAGTCAAGATGATCCAAACACGTCTAATGTTGAAAAACCTAGGTGGGCAGGACAGAAACGATTTGGTATTCATAATACTTGGGATGCAGGTCCTGGTCGCGGGCAATTAAAGTTAGGGTCGGCATTCGGCAAACCAACAGTTATACAAGGAGAAACTAGACCGAATTATGGTAGCTGGGTTGGCACACCTATAACGAAATATGTTTCAGGCGATCGTACAAATGGTTTTTACTGGCAAGCTGCTGTACTTGCACCGAGACATGGAGAGAAGGGAGAAGGAATCACAGCAGAAATTACAGTTCCTATTGTTAACCCTTCTGGAAGATTTAATTGGGAATTCCATCCTGTCGGTCAACAGGACGGAGTTGGTGGCAAAACTGACTACTTTGAAAATGTATGGATTCGAGACTATGACCCATATTACAAATATATTCAAACTAAGGAAGGCAGAGCCTCAGTTTCGCACTCTATTTCTCAGGTGAAAGCAAGTGAATCGAGATCGACATCGCTCATACAATCGGAGTCTATTAGAAGATCACAGTCCATATCTGAGAGTGAATCTATTGTAGCCGCAAGTCATTCGGCAAGTGTAGCAAAATCGCAATCCATCTCGAGAAGTCAATCTGTGGCGAAATCACAATCGATCTCAAGAAGTCAGTCGATCGCACACAGCCGATCAGCAAGTGTGGCAAAATCGCAATCCATCTCAAGAAGTCAGTCGATCGCACACAGCCGATCAGCAAGTGTGGCAAAATCACAATCGATTTCAAGAAGTCAGTCGATCGCACACAGCCGATCAGCAAGTGTGGCGAAATCACAATCGATTTCAAGAAGTCAGTCAATTGCGCAGAGCCAATCAGCAAGTGTGGCAAAATCACAGTCGATTTCAAGAAGTCAGTCAATTGCACAGAGCCAATCAGCAAGTGTAGCAAAATCACAGTCGATTTCAAGAAGTCAGTCAATTGCGCAGAGCCGATCAGCAAGTGTGGCGAAATCGCAATCGATTTCAAGAAGTCAGTCGATTGCACATAGCCGATCAGCAAGTGTAGCGGAATCACAGTCGATTTCAAGAAGTCAGTCGATTGCGAATAGCCAATCTGTAGCAGCGAGTGAATCAGAGAGTCTATCAATATCATTGTCTAAAAAGCAGTCAATATCGATGAGTAATTCTGAAAGTGCAGCAAAATCACACTCGCTTTCGGTGAAAAGGTCTAACTGGATTAAAAAGTCAAAAGCGGCTTCAGTAAGAAAGTCACATTCACTTTCGGTAAGAAAATCTAATTCGGCGAAAAGGTCACATGCTATTTCGGTAAGAAAGTCAAAGTCATTATCAGTTAAAAAGTCGATTGCGCAGAGCCAATCAGCAAGTGTGGCGAAATCGCAATCGATTTCAAGAAGTCAATCAGTAGCAGCAAGTGAATCGGCATCATTAAGCAAGTCGAAGAGCACATCTTTAAGCAACTCAGTGAGTGTAGAGAAATCGACGTCATTAAGTCGATCAGCAAGTGTAGCAAAATCGCAATCGATTTCAAGAAGCCAATCAGTAGTAGCGAGCGAATCGGCATCGTTAAGTAAGTCGAAGAGCACATCGCTCAGTAACTCAGTGAGTGCAGAGAAATCGACGTCATTAAGTCGATCAGCAAGTGTAGCAAAATCGCAATCGATTTCAAGAAGCCAGTCAGTAGCAGCGAGTGAGTCGGCATCGCTAAGTAAGTCGAAGAGCACATCGCTCAGTAACTCAGTGAGTGCAGAGAAATCGACGTCATTAAGTCGATCAGCAAGTGTGGCAAAATCGCAATCGATTTCAAGAAGCCAATCAGTAGCAGCGAGTGAGTCGGCATCGCTAAGTAAGTCGAAGAGCACATCGCTCAGTAACTCAGTGAGTGCAGAGAAATCGACGTCATTAAGTCGATCAGCAAGTGTAGCAAAATCGCAATCGATTTCAAGAAGCCAGTCAGTAGCAGCAAGTGAGTCGGCATCATTGAGTAAATCAACAAGTACGTCAACAAGTGACTCAGATAGCGCGTCAAAATCAACATCTGTATCAGATAGCGATTCAGCTTCATTGAGTAAGTCGACTAGTACATCAACAAGCGATTCAGACAGCGCGTCAGCATCATTGAGCAAGTCAACAAGTACATCAACGAGCGACTCAGATAGCGCATCGACATCAACATCAGTATCAGATAGCGACTCCGCATCGTTGAGTAAATCGACAAGCACGTCAACAAGTGATTCAGACAGTGCGTCAAAATCAACATCTGTGTCAGATAGCGATTCAGCTTCATTAAGCAAATCGACAAGCACATCAACGAGTGATTCGGACAGTGCGTCAAAATCAACATCAGTATCAGATAGCGACTCCGCATCGTTGAGTAAATCGACAAGCACATCAACGAGTGATTCGGACAGTGCGTCAAAATCAACGTCGGTATCAGATAGCACGTCCGCATCATTAAGCAAGTCGGCAAGTACGTCAACGAGTGACTCAGACAGCACGTCTACTTCATTGAGTAAGTCGACAAGTACATCGACAAGTGATTCAGATAGTGCGTCAAAATCAACGTCAGTATCAGACAGTACGTCCGCATCATTGAGTAAATCGACAAGCACGTCAACAAGTGATTCAGATAGTGCATCAAAATCAACATCAGTATCAGATAGCGATTCAGCTTCATTGAGTAAGTCGACTAGTACATCAACAAGCGATTCAGACAGTACGTCCGCATCACTAAGCAAGTCGACAAGTACGTCAACAAGCGATTCAGATAGTGCGTCAACATCGACATCGGTATCAGACAGCACGTCAGTTTCATTAAGCAAGTCGACAAGCACATCGACAAGTGACTCAGATAGTGCGTCAACATCAACATCAGTATCAGATAGCGACTCCGCATCGTTGAGTAAATCGACAAGTACGTCAACAAGTGACTCAGACAGTGCGTCAAAATCAACATCTGTGTCAGATAGCGACTCAGCATCATTAAGCAAGTCAACAAGTACGTCAACGAGCGATTCGGATAGTGCGTCAAAATCAACATCAGTATCAGATAGTGAATCCGCGTCATTAAGCAAGTCGACAAGCACATCGACAAGTGACTCAGATAGTGCGTCAACATCGACATCGGTATCAGACAGCACATCAGTTTCATTAAGCAAGTCGACAAGTACATCGACAAGTGACTCAGATAGCGCATCGACATCAACATCTGTATCAGATAGTGACTCAGCATCATTAAGCAAGTCAACAAGTACGTCAACAAGCGACTCAGATAGTGCGTCAAAATCAACATCTGTATCAGATAGCGACTCAGCTTCATTAAGCAAGTCGACAAGTACATCAACGAGTGATTCAGACAGTACATCAGCATCACTAAGCAAGTCGACAAGTACGTCAACAAGTGACTCAGATAGCGCGTCAACATCAACGTCGGTATCAGATAGCGATTCAGCTTCATTAAGCAAGTCGACAAGCACATCGACAAGTGACTCAGATAGTGCGTCAAAATCAACATCAGTATCAGATAGCGACTCAGCATCATTAAGCAAGTCGACAAGTACGTCAACAAGTGACTCAGATAGCGCGTCAACATCAACGTCGGTATCAGATAGCGATTCAGCTTCATTAAGCAAGTCGACAAGCACATCGACAAGTGACTCAGATAGTGCGTCAACATCGACATCGGTATCAGACAGCACATCAGTTTCATTAAGCAAGTCGACAAGCACGTCAACAAGCGACTCAGATAGTGCATCAAAATCGACATCAGTGTCAGATAGTGACTCAGCTTCGTTGAGTAAATCGACAAGCACGTCAACGAGCGATTCAGATAGCGTGTCAAAATCAACATCAGTATCAGATAGCGACTCCGCATCGTTGAGTAAATCGACAAGTACGTCAACAAGTGACTCAGACAGTGCGTCAAAATCAACATCTGTGTCAGATAGCGATTCAGCTTCATTAAGCAAATCAACAAGTACGTCAACAAGTGACTCAGATAGCGCATCAACATCATTAAGCAAGTCAACAAGTACATCGACAAGCGATTCAGACAGTACGTCTACATCATTAAGTAAGTCAACAAGTACATCAACAAGTGATTCGGATAGTGCGTCAACATCAACATCAGTATCAGATAGCGACTCCGCATCGTTGAGTAAATCGACAAGTACGTCAACAAGTGACTCAGACAGTGCGTCAAAATCAACATCTGTGTCAGATAGCGATTCAGCTTCATTAAGCAAATCAACAAGTACGTCAACAAGTGACTCAGATAGCGCATCAACATCATTAAGCAAGTCAACAAGTACATCGACAAGCGATTCAGACAGTACGTCTACTTCACTAAGTAAATCGATAAGTACATCAACGAGTGATTCAGACAGTGCATCGACGTCAACGTCAGCATCAGATAGCACATCCGCGTCGTTAAGTAAGTCGGCAAGCACGTCAACAAGTGATTCAGATAGTGCGTCAAAATCAACGTCGGTATCAGATAGCGATTCAGCATCATTAAGCAAGTCGACAAGTACATCGACAAGTGATTCAGATAGTACATCAGCATCATTGAGTAAATCGACAAGCACGTCAACAAGCGATTCAGATAGCGCGTCAACATCAACGTCAGTGTCAGATAGCGATTCAGCATCATTGAGTAAATCGACAAGCACGTCAACAAGTGACTCAGACAGTGCGTCAAAATCAACATCTGTGTCAGATAGCGATTCAGCTTCATTAAGCAAATCGACAAGTACATCAACAAGCGATTCAGATAGTGCGTCAACATCAACGTCGGTATCAGATAGCGACTCCGCATCGTTGAGTAAGTCGACAAGTACGTCAACGAGCGATTCAGATAGTGCGTCAAAATCAACGTCGGTATCAGATAGTACGTCCGTATCATTAAGCAAGTCGACAAGCACATCAACAAGTGATTCGGATAGTGCATCGACGTCAACGTCAGCATCAGATAGCACATCCGCGTCGTTAAGTAAGTCGACAAGTACGTCAACAAGCGATTCAGACAGTGCATCAAAATCAACGTCGGTATCAGACAGTACGTCAACATCATTAAGTAAGTCGACAAGTACATCAACAAGCGATTCAGATAGTGCGTCAACATCGACATCAGTATCGGACAGTACGTCTGCATCATTGAGTAAGTCGACAAGCACATCGACAAGTGATTCAGATAGCGCATCAACATCAGTATCAGATAGTGATTCCGCGTCATTAAGTAAGTCGACAAGTACGTCAACGAGTGATTCAGACAGCGCGTCAAAATCAACATCAGTATCAGATAGTGATTCCGCGTCATTAAGCAAGTCGACAAGTACATCGACAAGTGATTCAGACAGTGCATCAAAATCAACGTCGGTATCAGACAGTACGTCAACATCACTAAGCAAGTCGACAAGTACGTCAACAAGCGATTCAGACAGCGCGTCAAAATCAACATCGGTATCAGATAGCACGTCAACATCGGTATCAGACAGTACGTCCGCATCGTTAAGTAAATCAACAAGTACATCGACAAGTGATTCAGATAGCGCATCGACATCAACATCAGTGTCAGATAGCGATTCAGCTTCATTGAGTAAGTCAACAAGTACATCGACAAGTGATTCAGATAGTGCGTCAGCATCATTGAGCAAGTCGACAAGTACATCGACAAGTGACTCAGATAGCGCATCGACATCAACGTCGGTATCAGACAGTACGTCCGCATCGTTAAGTAAATCAACAAGTACATCGACAAGTGATTCAGACAGCGCATCAAAATCAACATCAGTATCAGATAGCGATTCAGCTTCATTAAGCAAGTCGACAAGTACGTTAACGAGTGACTCAGATAGCGCATCGACATCAACATCAGTGTCAGATAGCGATTCAGCTTCATTGAGTAAGTCGACAAGCACGTCAACAAGTGATTCAGATAGCGCATCGACATCAACATCTGTATCAGATAGTGATTCCGCATCACTAAGCAAATCGTCAAGCACGTCAACAAGTGATTCAGATAGCGCATCGACGTCAACGTCAGCATCAGATAGCGATTCAGCTTCATTAAGCAAGTCGACAAGTACGTCAACGAGTGAATCGGACAGTGCATCGACATCAACATCTGTATCAGATAGCGATTCCGCATCATTAAGTAAATCGACAAGCACGTCAACAAGTGACTCAGATAGTGCATCGACATCAACGTCAGTATCAGATAGTGATTCCGCGTCATTAAGCAAGTCGACAAGTACATCGACAAGTGACTCAGATAGTGCATCGACATCAACGTCAGTATCAGATAGTGATTCCGCGTCATTAAGTAAGTCGACAAGTACATCAACGAGTGATTCAGACAGTGCGTCAACATCAACGTCAGTATCAGATAGCGATTCAGCTTCATTAAGCAAGTCGACAAGTACGTCAACAAGAGAATCAGACAGTGCGTCAAAATCAACATCAGTATCAGATAGCGATTCCGCATCATTGAGTAAGTCGACAAGCACGTCAACAAGAGAATCAGACAGTGCGTCAACATCGACATTAGTATCGGATAGTACGTCGGTTTCATTGAGCCAATCAACAAGTGTGGATAAAGATAGTACAGCGAAGAGATCGACAGAATTAGCAAATGTTGCATCACTTTCAATCAGTGCGAGTCAATCAAGTAGTTTATCTGCTTCAACATCCAAATCGATTGAAAATTCTGAGTCTACATCAACAAGTGGCTCAAATTCAACTAATGCGTCGTTAAGTAGCTCAGCTTCACTTAGTACATCAGCAAGTACTTCTGTAAGCGAAGTGACAACTGTCACACATTCTGAAAATGATTTAAGTGCATCTAACGATAGAGATACATCCGGATCAGTAAGTCAATTTGCTTCTGAAAATGCATCATTAAGTGATTCAGCATCAATTAGTGGCGAAGTTTCTAGTAGTACGTCCGCGTCAACTTCGAAATCATCATCACTTTCAGCAAGCGCGTTACATGATAAGCATGTATCAGAAAGCACTTCTGCATCATTAAGTAGTGGAGATTCAAGTCGTGCTTCGGCATCAGTGTCAACGTCATTATCAGAATCAGATAGTGCGTTAATAGACTCTGAATCAATTAGCGTTTCCGAGCACACATCAACATTACAATCAGGTAGTCATTCACTATCACAACAACAATCAGCAGAATTATCACAATCAGAGCAAACATCACAATCACAACGCATTTCAACAAGTGCGTCAGTATCGGCTATGAAATCAGAAAGTGCTGCTAAGGTATCTGAATCGATATCTACGTCTCAATCAAAAGTAGATAGTCAATCACAATCGGTATCTGAATCAGCGAGCAACTCACGAGTGTCAAGAGATTCAAAATCAACAAGCGCTTCAATGCGTCGATCATTGTCAGAGTCAGTATCTCAAAGTATGTCACTTATTGATCAGTCAGAAAGTGATTCAACATCTATATCGATTTCGACGTCAATCAGTGATGAAGACTCTATGCTGTATTCTATGAGTGATTCCGCATCGATCAGTACTAAGGCATCAAGTAGTATGTCTACTTCGACAAGCGAAGAGCATGCCAACAGTCATTCTCAATCTGAATCGACAGCATCGGTTGAATTATCTCAAGAAATGAGTGCATCGGCTTCAACAAGCAAATCTGAGTCTCAATCAGAGTCAGTATCAGTAAGTAACGAAGAATCAAATATCTCATCTATGCAAGAGTCTTTTGTAGAGAGTGCAAAAGCATCGCGTAGTGCATCTATGAGCGTTGCAAAATCTGAAGCCTCTGAATCACAGCTATTAAGTGAGTCTAATGCTTCGGTAAGCCAATCAGCAAGCACAAGTAGTAAAGCATCAGCAAGTACGTCAGAATCTATTTCAACGTCACTCAGCGTATCTGAAGCAACTCATGGAAAACCGAGAAATCATTCAGAAAGTGCTTCAGCAAGTCAATTATTAGAAGAAAATGAGTCATTAAGCGATTCAGCATCAACAAGTGTTGAAGATTCAGAAAGTGCATCAGCATCTCTGTCGGTGTATCAATCACAATCAGCAAGTGCATTGAAATCAACACATGCATCGGAAAAAGCTTCAGTGAATACAAGTACAAATGCTTCGAAGCGTGCATCAGCATCGACATCTATCTCTAACTCGAAATCTAAAGTCATTGCGAGTGAATCGAAGTCAACAAGCATATCAACATATGAATCGTTGTCAATATCGACTAGTAAAGAACAATCAACGCGTGTATCAGTGAGTGAGTCGACATCAACGTCTAAAGTGAAGTCAGAAAGCGACTCGGCATCAACGTCGACATCTGAATCAATCTCAATTAGCGCAAATCGTTCAGGTTACACATCGTCTAAACGTTCGGTACAAATGAGTGAAGCACAATCAACGAGCGATTCATTATCAGTAATGCAATCTGAAGGTTCAGTAAGCATATCGCAATCTTTAAGTGTATCAGATAAGACATCACAGTCCTTATCGGAATCAATATCGCATTCAGAAAGTGACTCTGATAGTAACTCAGTGTCTATTAGTCAAGAGACATCTGAACAACATTCGGTGTCAGACAGTAACTCGACGTCAATTTCGGAAAGCGAATCTATTGCATATAGTCAATCAGCGAGTGAATCAGAATCAACAAGTATCGCAAAATCTGATAGTATTTCGAACTCATTATCTGTTTCATTAAGTGAATCAGAAAGTGAAGCAAGCACATCAGCTTCAGTGAGTACATCTGAAAGTACGTCTGTAAAAGATTCTTTATCAACAAGTATCTTGAACAGTCAATCAGCATCTACTCATCAATCAACAGAAGCTTCTCAAAGTACATCAACTTCAAAAGTTGAGGAAGCATCATTGAGTGACTCTGCTTCTGTATCAGATTCACAATCACTTTCAATGAGTCATGAGAAATCACAAAGTGCATCGACTTCAAAATCTACGAGTCTGTCAAAAACTATTTCTGAGTCAGAGTCTGTGAGTGCATCGACATCAACAAGTGAAGCTGTAAGTACAGAAGCAAGCGAATTTGTATCAACAGTAGACTCATTGAGTCAAGTAACTTCTAACGGAAGCACAACGAAAGAAGATGCAAGCACATTTGTATCCACAGTAGATTCGTTGAAAGACAAAGCATCAAATAATGGTACACCATCAGAGTTTGCGTCAGCAGTGAAATCAACACACGCATCAGTGAGTGTGTCAGCATCAGAAAGTACATCAGCATCGACATCAACAAGCGAAGCTGTAAGTACAGAAGCGAGCGAATTTGTATCAGCAGTAGACTCGTTGAGTCAAGTAACTTCTAACGGAAGCACAACAAGAGAAGGTGCAAGCACGTTTGTATCAACGGTAGATTCACTGAAAGATAAAGCGTCGAACAATGGTACGCCATCAGAATTTGAATCAGTTGTGAAGTCAGTACACGGATCAATGAGTACATCAGCAAGTGCGTCAACGTCGGCATCAACATCAACAAGTGATGCAGTAAGCACAGAAGCAAGTGAATTTGTATCAGCAGTGAACTCATTAAGCAGTGAAGCATCGAATGGTAGCACAACAAGAGAAGGTGCAAGCACGTTTGTATCAACGGTAGATTCACTGAAAGATAAAGCATCAAACAATGGTACACCATCAGAATTTGAATCAGTTGTGAAGTCAGTACACGGATCAATGAGTGTATCAGCAAGTGCGTCAACGTCGGCATCAACATCAACAAGTGATGCAGTAAGCACAGAAGCAAGCGAGTTTGTATCAGCAGTGAACTCATTAAGCAGTGAAGCATCGAATGGTAGCACAACAAGAGAAGGTGCAAGCACGTTTGTATCAACGGTAGATTCACTGAAAGATAAAGCATCAAACAATGGTACACCATCAGAATTTGAATCAGTTGTGAAGTCAGTACACGGATCAATGAGTGTATCAGCAAGTGCGTCAACATCAGCATCGACATCAACAAGTGATGCAGTAAGCACAGAAGCAAGCGAATTTGTATCAGCAGTAGACTCGTTGAGTCAAGCAACTTCTAACGGAAGCACAACGAAAGAAGATGCGAGTACATTTGTATCCACAGTAGATTCGTTGAAAGACAAAGCATCAAATAATGGTACACCATCAGAGTTTGCGTCAGCAGTGAAATCAACACACGCATCAGTGAGTGTGTCAGCATCAGAAAGTACATCAGCATCGACATCGACAAGCGAAGCTGTAAGCACAGAAGCAAGTGAATTTGTATCAGCAGTGAGCTCATTAAGCAGTGAAGCATCGAATGGCAGCACAACAAGAGAAGGTGCAAGCACGTTTGTATCAACGGTAGATTCACTGAAAGATAAAGCATCAAACAATGGTACAGCATCAGAATTTGAATCAGTTGTGAAGTCAGTACACGGATCAATGAGTGTATCAGCAAGTGCGTCAACATCAGCATCGACATCAACAAGTGAAGCTGTAAGCACAGAAGCAAGCGAGTTTGTATCAGCAGTGAACTCATTAAGCAGTGAAGCATCGAACGGCAGCACAACAAGAGAAGGTGCAAGCACATTCGTATCCACAGTAGATTCATTGAAAGATAAAGCATCGAACAATGATACAGCATCAGAATTTGAATCAGTTGTGAAATCAGTACACGGATCAATGAGTGTATCAGCAAGTACGTCAGCGTCAGCATCAACATCGACAAGTGAAGCTGTAAGTACAGAAGCAAGCGAATTTGTATCAGCAGTAGACTCGTTGAGTCAAGTAACTTCTAACGGAAGCACAACAAGAGAAGATGCAAGTACATTTGTATCCACAGTAGATTCGTTGAAAGACAAAGCATCGAATAATGGTACGCCATCAGAATTTGAATCAGTTGTGAAGTCAGTACACGGATCAATGAGTACATCAGCAAGTGCGTCAACGTCGGCAAGTACGTCAGCGTCGACATCAACAAGTGAAGCTGTAAGTACAGAAGCAAGTGAGTTTGTATCAGCAGTGAACTCATTAAGCAGTGAAGCATCGAACGGTAGCACAACAAGAGAAGGTGCAAGCACATTTGTATCCACAGTAGATTCATTGAAAGATAAAGCGTCGAACAATGATACACCATCAGAGTTCGCGTCAGTTGTGAAGTCAGTACACGGATCAATGAGTGTATCAGCAAGTGCGTCAACGTCGGCAAGTACGTCAGCGTCGAGATCAACAAGCGAAGCTGTAAGTACAGAAGCAAGTGAATTTGTATCAGCAGTGAGCTCATTAAGCAGTGAAGCATCGAATGGCAGCACAACAAGAGAAGGTGCAAGCACGTTTGTATCCACAGTAGATTCGTTGAAAGGTAAAGCATCGAATAATGGTACACCATCAGAGTTCGCGTCAGTTGTGAAGTCAGTACACGGATCAATGAGTACATCAGCAAGTGTGTCAGCATCAGAAAGTACGTCGGCATCGACATCGACAAGTGAAGCTGTAAGTACAGAAGCAAGTGAGTTTGTATCAGCAGTGAACTCATTAAGCAGTGAAGCATCGAACGGTAGCACAACAAGAGAAGGTGCAAGCACATTCGTATCCACAGTAGATTCGTTGAAAGACAAAGCATCGAATAATGGTACGCCATCAGAATTTGAATCAGTTGTGAAGTCAGTACACGGATCAATGAGTACATCAGCAAGTGCGTCAACGTCAGCAAGTACGTCAGCGTCGACATCAACAAGTGAAGCTGTAAGTACAGAAGCAAGCGAGTTTGTATCAGCAGTGAACTCATTAAGCAGTGAAGCATCGAACGGCAGCACAACAAGAGAAGGTGCAAGCACATTTGTATCCACAGTAGATTCATTGAAAGACAAAGCATCAAACAATGGTACAGCATCAGAATTTGAATCAGTTGTGAAGTCAGTACACGGATCAATGAGTACATCAGCAAGTGTGTCAGCATCAGAAAGTACGTCGGCATCGACATCGACAAGTGAAGCTGTAAGTACAGAAGCAAGCGAGTTTGTATCAGCAGTGAACTCATTAAGCAGTGAAGCATCGAACGGTAGCACAACAAGAGAAGGTGCAAGCACATTCGTATCCACAGTAGATTCATTGAAAGACAAAGCGTCGAACAATGGTACGCCATCAGAATTTGAATCAGTTGTGAAGTCAGTACACGGATCAATGAGTACATCAGCAAGTGCGTCAACGTCAGCAAGTACGTCAGCGTCGACATCAACAAGCGAAGCTGTAAGTACAGAAGCAAGCGAGTCAGCATCGATCAGTGTATCAATGTCAGTGAGCGCATCAACAAGTGCTTCAATGAGCGTATCAGTGTCAAACAGTGTGTCAGTGAGTGACTCTATTTCAGTAAGTGCATCAACAAGTGAACCTAACTCGGTAAGCTCTTCTATGAGTAGTTCTCTTTCAACATCGGCATCAACGCCATCAGAAATTACTTCAAGTTCGTCATCAAGCGATTCAGCGACAGTTCAAAAAGTAGTTTCTAAAGATGAACAGCACGCTACAAATAAAGTTGAAAAATTACCTGACACAGGTCAATCAACGACACAAACTGGTTTATTGGGTGGAGTAGGTGCTTTACTTACAGGCCTTGGTTTACTCAAAAAATCAAGAAAACAAAAAGATGAAGAAACATCATCACATGAATAATAAATAGTTTAAGCATGGTTAAAGAGGCTAGCTTCATGTTTATATAACATGATTTGTCAAAGAGATAGTTAGCCTCTTTGACACCATGTTTGAAAAAAGAGGGTTAAAGTGAAAAATAACAGAATCACAAAAATTATAAATCAATATGAATACAAGATTTTTTACAAAAGAATAGCATTCACAATACTTATATTATTGATATACATATTAGGCAGTAAAATAACCATTGTTGATGAAAACGCCATGCGTCAACACGATAGCGCTTTTTACAAGTTAGCTGTTTCTAATATGGGTGGAGATATACATCAATTAAATGTATTTTCATTGGGATTAGGACCGTGGTTGACAGCTATGATTATCATCAGTTTGATAACTTATAAAAATATGGAAAAAGCCATGCATCAAACACGAGCAGAAAAACATTATAAAGAAAAGTTTTTAACGCTAGGCTTAAGCATCATACAAGGTTATTTTGTTATTAATCAATTCGTTCGACATACAGATGCTGAGAGATTCACTGAGTTATTACTTCTACTTATCCTCGTTACAGGTGCCATGTTAATGATGTGGCTTGCAGATCAGAATATGCGCTATGGAATTGCGGGGCCGATGCCTATTGTGTTGTTGAGCGTGATTAAATCAATGTTTACGCAAAGTTTGCCAATTGTATCTATTGAGATTTTGATGCTAGTAGTAATGGTGATATTAATAATTGTCGCATTATTTATATTACTTTTGACTGAATTGATTGAGTATCGCATTCACTATCGAGACATTATTGAAATGCCAACTCCAGGGCAACCGACTTATTTAGCATGGAAAATCAACCCTGGTGGAAGTATTTCAATCATGATTAGTTTATCTGTATTTTTGCTTTTAACGAGTACGATTAATCTTATTTTTAATATGGTTACTGGGAAAACACCTCATTTACAATGGTTGTCTTTTGGGCATTATATGGGTGTTACGATTTACCTTATTCTTCAAACCGTCTTAGGTTATTTGTTATCACGCTTAATCGTAAACACCAAACAAAATACCAAGGACTTTTTAAAAAATGGTAATTACTTTATTGGAATTAGGCCGGGTGCAGATACAGGAAATTATTTAAATCATTTAGCTAAGCGTCTTTGTTGGTTCGGAACTACCATTGTTACAGCTATTATTGGCGTGCCTTTGTACATTTCATTGCTGGTTCCAGACTTGTCAGAATATATTTATTTTGCTGTGCAACTGATGATTATGGTGTATTTGGCAATGAATATTACTGAAACGATGAGGACCTATTTATATTTCGATAAATACGGTGCCTTCTTAAATCAATATTGGTAAGGAGCATTTTATGAAACATTTTATACCTGCTTGGTACACAACTGATGATTGGTGGAGGAGTCAAGCCCTTCCTTTTCATAGAACGTTAAAAGTGAATGAGTTTGATGAATTAATTAGTCTGATGAACATTCATTTAAAAAATAAAGCTCCATTTGAAATGATGGTGCTTAATTATTCACCAAATTTACGCTTGTTTTTACATCGGCAGGAACTATTTGAAGCGACATACTGGTCATTATTTGATGAAATTCAAGGATTTACGCATCAAACACCGCGTCCTATAGATTATCGTCAATTTAATTGGCCGAATGGTACAGAATTTGTACATTCACTATTTTTAATTAGAGCACTTACAGGGCCACATATGTATTCAGAAATCCAATTCAGCCAAGAAGGGTATCTTTTGTGGATTGAAACTTTTGAAAAGGGTGTTCAAAAAAATCGTTGTATCTTTGACGATCGTGGCTTTCTTTCAAGCTTTTTATCATGTGATGCTCATGGTCAATTCGCGGAGCATTACTACATGACAGCGAATGGCGACTGGATTATGAAAGAAGACTTGTTATTAGGTGGTGTTACTATTCATCCGGATTATGCTCATCGTTTTAAATATGCCTATTACGACAATATGCCAGCGCTTATTGATGAATATATAAACCATTACAAAACCAAAATAAGCAGTAAAGATGTCATTATTACAGCATCAGATGTCCGACATAACCCAATCATTTCACGTCATTTTTCAACGCAACGACTATGCTTTTCAGTCTACCAACAAAGAGAAAATGCACTATCTGATGAAGGTATGGCGTCTATCAAAGAAGGTCCATATTGTTTAATAGACACAATGGAAAATGAGCGACGTATAGCGGATTGCGGTATTTTATCCTCGGAGACCCAGAAAAGGCTTCGTATTACACCTTTTGATGTACGTATCACTCCGAATGTCAGCAACCAATTACATGAAAGTCTAATAGGAGTATGGATTGATGGTATAGACCAAGGAAGATTGGTAACAATTGTGAATTACCTCATCAATGAACTGGAATGTCGTCCTCAAACACGTGTGGTTTTTCTTACACGACGAGAAGAATATCAGGTCCCTGAATGGATACAAGCAGAAGTGAATCGAATACAAAACTTTTTTAAAGAGCGGCAGACTGAATCAAAGGTGTTGCAAGAATTTCCGCAAAAAGGAAAGCGTGACAGTATCGTTTATGCTTCATTGAAATCTGTACCATTTGAGATCGATGTTGCTGAGGCTGTTTCGACATTAAGACTAGTCATAGATTTGAATGAAGAGCCGGATTTATTTTTACAGATTTGTTGTCTTGGTGCAGGATTACCACAAATCTCCCGTATGGAAACAGATTATGTCAAACACGGTAGGAATGGCTATGTGATTTCAAATGATGCTGACTTAACTGAGGGGATTGCTTATTTTTTAGACTACTTAAAACATTGGAATCACGCCTATGCGTACGCAATGAAGCTTGCTAAGGCATATGAATCGAATGAAATTTTGAAAATGTTGGACGATTGGTTAGAAGGTGAAACACATGAAGCAACGTTATAAAATGTTACAAATTGGTGGGGAGAATTATGCTTCACATTTTAAAGACAGAGATGAAGTGAGTTGGACCTCTATGCCACTTGATTCATTATCAGATTTGGAAGAATTAAAAAAGTTAGTAGAAGAAGAAGAACAATTTGATTTTGTTTTTGTTCAGGTCCCTTATTCAGAGATGTTAATGCAAGCATTCAGATTAGTCAGTCAACCCTACAACACTTATGTCGACCAACGATTTTGGAATAGTTTTTTTGAAGCAGAAGAGGTTGTTCGTACACGCTTTATTCGTTGTTTTTCTTATGATTCAGAAGAAGATTGTATCAAACGATTAATGGCACTTGCTTTTAGTAAACAATATGGGGATCGGATTCACCCTATTCATTGTAAAGTCAATCCACTTTTTAAAGGAGAGACGTATTATGAGGGAAGGCATCAACTTGTGCTAAAAGGAAATTTTGGTGAGACGTACACGCCGATTCTGAGTTGGAACATGTATCTTTATTACGACAGATACAAAGTCAATGAAATATGGCTCGAGTACACATCATCACCCCATGTCGAAGTGTCTTATACATTACGCTTATATGAAAATCTTAATATGGACAACTTAATTCGCGAATTTGTGTTGGAAGGCGAGCGTTTGATAGAGCCTTTTGCCATCCCGAGCATGGACAAAGATGCCTATATCTTTGTGACTGCAAAAGCAAAAGGGGAAGGTACGCTCAAAGTAGGTAATATTCACAAGAGATGGTCTCGTATGGAACATGGGCAGTTTATCTTAGGTGGACAAAGGTGGAGTAGTGAAGATAGAGGAGAATTCATCCATTTTTTCCATCCAGGTGATTTAAAGCCGCCATTAAATGTTTACTTTAGTGGTTACCGTACTGCTGAAGGGTTTGAAGGTTACTATATGATGGAGAAATTTAAGGCGCCATTTTTACTGATTAGTGATTTGAGATTGGAGGGTGGTGGATTTTATTTAGGAAACGATGCCTTTGAGAATCAAATTAAAAAGGTCATCCAAGACACATTAGAGTGGTTAGGTTTTAAAGAAGATGAAATGATCATGTCTGGACTCTCAATGGGTTCTTTTGGTGCACTCTATTATGGTGCACAACTCAATCCAGCCGCCATTGTAGTGGGAAAACCCCTCGTCAATATAGGAGGGATAGCTGAAAATATGAGGTTAATGCGACCAGAAGATTTCGGTACCGCGCTTGATATTTTGTTGACAAATGAAAGAGGCTTAGATGATGAAGCCATTGAACGACTGAATCAAAAATTTTGGACCACACTGAATCAAAATCAAATCGACCAGACACTCTTTGCGATTTCTTATATGGAACATGATGATTACGATTTGTATGCATTCCAAAATCTTTTGTCAGCTTTATCTCGTCAAGGTGCGCGCGTGATGAGTCGAAGTACGCCAGGGCGTCATAATGATGATACCCCTACGATTACAAGTTGGTTCAGTCACTTTTATTTTATGATTATGGAAAGCCAGTTTGGGAGAGTGAGAGATGAGCGATAAACATCCATTTAATATTCGGTGGACTCATGTCACGAAAGACACATTTATGTACGGTACAAAATTGAAATGGTCCTCGACAGGCGCCTTATTTGAAAATGCTTTAATGCCTTCTGGGATTGTCATTCATGAATGGAAAATGATGACAGATTTTCAAACAGACGTGAATGTTCCAGACTTACCTATCCTAAAAAAGAATTGTACCTACCATTTTTATTTTGATTACGATGTACAACCTGAGAATAGTATCTATTTCAAAGTGATTTTTAAAAGACGTAATGGCACCACATGTGGCTTTCAAATTATTAAAACACATGAGGCAGATGTGACGGTCCCTGAAGATACGTTTTCATATGTCATACAAATGATAAATGCTGCATCAACACAATTGTTGTTCCGTCAAATTACTATTAAAGAAGCTCGGCTTGAAATACATCGAAAAGATGGGGTTAGAATCAGCAGTATGCAAAATCCAAATGTCAATGTGGCTAGGACTACATTGATTTTTGCACCAAAAGAAGGTTTGGACTCTGAATTAATCAAGGGGATCCAAAATTGTATGCTTGTGACAGGGTGGGATGTTAAAGCATCAACATATGAAATCACGCATTTAGTTGAAATGATCAAAGAAAAAACAAAGGGCTATCGCTGTCAGTTAGTTGGTTATGATAAACGTTCAAATAAGATGGCGAAACTGATTGGTAACCATCTCAAAGCAACGATTTTTGTGACTTCTGATACAGATAATGCTCAAGAAAACGCGCCAAATATCCATGATGCAAAAGACAGCACAATAGTCATCTATCAGGGCAATGAAACGGTTACTCAGTCGTGTCAGTGGTTAGATGCTGTATTGAATAAGAGTCATCAATTACGAGGACTCAATGTACAAAGGTTGAATGGAGGTCAGATTGAATGAGTCAGTCACTGCATAAAACAATTAACAAGATGCGGTTGAGACGTTTAAAGCGTATTTTAAAACATATTCAGCAATATGAAAAATCATTTCAAACGCTACCAGATGATGTGTTGCAACAAAAAACAGCAGCATTTAAGCGTCAATTATTACAAAAAGAGACGACACTTGAAGCCATTTTACCTGAAGCTTATGCACTTGTACGTGAAGCGAGTCGACGTGTCTTAGGTATGTTTCCTAAAGATGTTCAAGTGCTTGGGGCAATTGTATTACACGAAGGAAATATTGCAGAGATGCAAACCGGTGAAGGTAAAACATTGACTGCGACGATGCCATTATATTTAAATGCACTCACTGGTAAAGGGGCGTATTTAATCACGACAAATGATTATTTAGCAAAAAGGGATTACATGGAGATGAAGCCCCTTTTCGAATGGTTGGGACTTACTATTGCTTTAGGGTTTGTGGATATTCCTGATTATGAATATGAGAAAGGTGAAAAACAAGCCATTTATCAACATGACATTATTTATACAACAGGAGGGCGTTTGGGGTTTGATTATTTAATCGATAATTTAGCAGAATCTCGTGAAGGTAAGTTCTTGCCTACATTGAACTATGGCATCATTGATGAGGTGGATTCAATTATTTTAGACTCCGCTCAAACCCCGCTCGTCATTTCAGGTGCACCACGTGTGCAATCTAACTTGTTTCAGGTAGTCAATACATTTGTTCAAACACTCGAAAACAAACGTCATTTTAAGATGAAAAAAACAAAAAAAGAGATTTGGTTAACAGCTGATGGCATTGAAGCAGCAAACGCTTATTTTGGCGTGGACAATATTTATGATGCGCCTTATTTTGACTTAGTTCGTAACATTAATCTATGTTTACGTGCACAGTTTTTATTCGAAAATAATATGGACTATTTTGTTTATCAAGGAGAAGTCGTACTGATAGATCGAATTAACGGGCGAATGATGCACGGCACTAAATTACAATCAGGTTTACATCAAGCTATTGAAGCGAAAGAAAATGTAGAAATGTCTATGGATATGAGTGTCATGGCTACGATTACTTTTCAAAACTTGTTCAAGCAATTTAATGTGTTTGCGGGAATGTCAGCCACAAGTCACCTTGGTGAAAAAGAGTTTTTAGATTTATATTCAAAAGTTGTCATTCAAATTCCGACTCATCGCCCGATACAACGCATTGACTATCCTGATCGCGTATTTAAAAATATTGAAGATAAACACCAAGCGATTATTGAACGGGTGAAAACGCTTTATACAGAGCAACGCCCTGTACTACTGATTACCCGTACTGCAGAAAGTGCTGAGTATTTTTCAGCAGCATTGTTTGCACTCGATATTCCTAATAATCTACTCATTGCACAAAACGTTGCGAAAGAAGCGCAAATGATTGCTGAAGCGGGACAGTTGCGTGCTGTAACGGTAGCAACAAGTATGGCAGGTCGTGGAACGGATATCAAATTAGCTGAAGGTGTTCCTGAGCTAGGCGGGTTGGCAGTCATTATCAGTGAACATATGGAGAATAGTCGTATTGACCGTCAGTTACGGGGACGTTCAGGACGACAAGGTGATCCAGGGACAACACAAATTTATATTTCTTTAGAAGACTACCTCGTCAAAAGGTGGTCGGATCATCAGATATCACGGATAAAGCGACTAGAAAAATTCGATACCCATACGTTACAAAACAGTCGTCTTTTCCAAAAGCATGTAAGAAAAATTGTCAAACGTGCTCAGCGACTTTCTGAAGAACAGGGCATCAAAGTAAGAGAAACTTCGAATGAACATGAAAAAAGTATTAGTGTCCAAAGAGAACTGGTTTATAAAGAGCGTAATCGTGTGTTGCAATTTAAAAGCTTGGAAGAGATCCAGTTAGAGCAACTTGCGTTAGAAGTTTTTGAAGAAGCATTTGAACACACACATTTCACTGTTTCTGAATGGGTGGACTATATTTATAAAAATTTAAGTTTTCAATATAAGGGACAACTAGAAGGTGTAGATCTGAGAGATATTAACGCGGTAACTCAATATCTTCTCAAATTATTTAAACAGCAATTAGCATATCAAAGACAGCATCTAGATGACTATTTTTACACGTACTTTGTGCAAAAAGCGATATTAAAAGCGATAGACAGTAATTGGATTAAACAAGTTGACCATTTACAAAGGTTAAAGAATAGTGTGAACACCAGACAAAATGGTAAGCGTAATCCCATTTTCGAGTATCACAAAGTCGCATTAGAATCATTTGAACTGATGACAGATGCTATTAAAAAAGACATTGTAAAGTACCTTTGTCAAAGTATAACGGAAAAAGAAGATGATCGACATTTAATCGTGCATTTTCCAAATTAGAGAGGTGATGAGAGCATGACAATTTATAATATTAATTTCGGTATTGGATGGGCAAGTAGTGGAGTAGAATATGCGCAAAAGTATCGCGCTGAAGCGTTACGCGGGCTTGATGTTCCTTTGAAATTTGTATTTTTAGATTTTATGAGTTCAGAAAACATACAAACTTTAACATCCAATTTGGGTTTTCAAGATGATGAAGTGATATGGCTATATCAATATTTTACAGACATTAAAATTGCACCCACCACATATACAATTGACGATATAAAGTCTTCTATCCATGAAGAAGTGGTTCGTGAAGAAGTAGACGGTTCTGTGCGATGGTTATATTTAGAACAACCGGGCAGCTTTATTACATGTTATTTAAAGAATGAAGATGAACCTTATGTGGATTGCGCAGAATTTGTGATTAATAACAAATTGGTACGAAAAGATTATTATAGCTACACACGAACTTTTTCAGAGTATTATGCTCCGGCTGACCAAAAAGCTAAGTTATACATGAGACATTATTATAATGAAGATGGTTCGGTTGTTTACACAGAGTATATTGATGAGGGTACTCATGTTTATGCGTTTAAAGATCAACTATTTTATACAAAAGAGGAATTTGTCGCATACTTTATTCAAAACTTAAAGCTAACATCTGAAGATATTGTCATTTATGATCGTGCAACTAAAGTAGGACAAGCGATGCTCCAAAATAAAGGGGATAGTAAAGTAGGCGTTGTAGTGCATGCGGAACACTTCAGTGAAAATGCGACGGACGAGGATCACATTTTGTGGAACAATTATTATGAATATCAATTTACAAATGTAAAAGAGATTGATTTCTATATTACTGCTACAGAACGTCAAAATGAGATATTGTCACAACAATTCAAGCAATATCTCAACGCTGAGCCACCGATTTATACAGTACCAGTAGGGAGTTTAAATCAACTTAACAAGCCAGCGTCACCGCGACATGCATATCGCATGGTGACTGCTTCAAGATTAGCAAGTGAAAAGCATATTGATTGGCTGGTTCGTGCTGCGAGTATTGCGAAGAAAGAGGTACCTGAACTCACTTTTGATATTTATGGTGAAGGCGGGGAACGTGAGTCCATTGAAAACTGGATTGAAAAACTGGGCGCACACGATTATATCCGGTTGCTGGGACATCAGAAACTAGATGATATTTATAAGAATTATCCATTGTTTGTTGCGGCTTCAACAAGTGAGGGGTTTGGCCTTACCCTTATGGAAGCAGTCGGTTCAGGTTTAGGGATGATTGGCTTTGATGTGAATTATGGCAATCCAACCTTTATTAGAGATGGAAAAAATGGTTATCTTGTGCCTATAGAAGTTAAAGAAGATAGTAATGAAAAAATAATTGACAGTTTAGCTCAAGCAATCATTCGCTTTTTCAATGATGGACCTGTTGACCCTCATGAAACATCGTATGCGATTGCGACGCCATATTTAATAGAGAATACGCGACAAAAATGGAAAGAATTAATAGAAGAGGTGTTACATGGTTAATTTATTTGAGTATTTTAACAGTGATACACGTGAACTATACGAAACGTTAAGGATATCGGGTCACCATGATGAGACAATTGTTTTAGTTGATGATGGATTTTTACCAGAGGGCATTCGTTCACCGTATCAATTCTTTGCAAATTATCAAGTCCCTGACAAACAGCGCGCACGATATTTTAACGAAGTTCCTGTGCCACGCTTTTGGGAGATTGAAGGGAACAATGATGAAGCGTGGGTTAAAGATATGAGTGATCGACGGGCGATGATATATTTTCATCCGTCAGAGAAACGTCGCCTTGTCAGTCATGTGGAATGGCTCAATCGAAAAGGCCAACTTCAGTATGTTGATCATTACAATCAACATGGTTTTCGTTATGCACAAACAGTATACGATTTGACAGGAAATATGATTTTTCGCCGCTATTTGGATCAACAAGGCAACGAAGTGATTTATGAAAATTTTGTCGCTTCAAGTGTAATTTTAACGTGGAAAGGTGAGCAGTATCATTTTAGCGATAGTATCGATTTTTATACGTTTTTCCTAAAGGCAATTGATGTTAATTTGGAAAACATTGTTATCAATTCGCTGAGTACACCATTTTTGATACTGTATCAATTAGATATACCAGGAAATGATATTTTATTCTGGCAGGAAACATCTTATGGCGAAATTCCTGGAAATATGCGTGTGATTCTTGAAAAAGACACACCACGTCATTGTCGAATTTTAATACCTGAGCGTGAAGAATATGAAAACATCTATGCACAATTGACAGATGAAGAACGTCAATTTATTGCGCACAGTGGTTATTTATACAACTATCAATCAGAAAATAATTACACCATGAACATTTTAACTATGACTAACTCGGATCAAATTGAAAATCTAGAAGCGATTGTACAATCTTGCCCATTCGCTCAGTTTCATATTGGTGCGGTAACAGAGATGTCATCTAAGTTGACAGCATTTGAGCGTTACGCGAATGTGCATTTATACCAAGCGATTGAATTGGATACTGTCGAAACAGTTTATCGTAAATGTGATGTTTACTTAGATATTAATAACGGTGGAGAAATTATCAATGCCGTCAAAAAGGCCTTTGATTTTAACATGCTCATTTTAGGTTATAGTGACATTGCACATAATCGTCGTTTCACAGCACCTGAAAATTTATTTGAAAAAGAAAAGGATGCCAGTGCTTTAATACAAGCTTTAAAAGATATCAATCTCAAAAAGCGTTATTTTAAACTACGCTTACAATATCAACAAGATCATGCTAATGAAACGACAATAGAGGCCTTTAATCAAATATTCAAAGCTTAAAACGATAAAAGGGACTAGGACAAACAATGAGTTGTCCAGTCCCTTTCCTAATAAGTAGTTTTTAAACCAGTTCGAAAACACCAGCTGCGCCCATACCGACACCGATGCACATCGTCACCATACCATAGCGCACATTTGAGCGTTTTTTCATTTCAGCCAACAATCTTGCTGTTAAAATAGCACCTGTTGCGCCCAACGGATGTCCTAAAGCAATGGCACCACCATTCACATTCGTTTTTTCTTCAGATAACCCGACTTCACGCATAGAGGCGATAGTTTGAGATGCAAAAGCTTCATTTAGTTCAATGAGATCGATATCGTCAATGGTTAAATGTGTTAAATCTAGTACTTCAGGAATCGCAAAAGCAGGTCCAATCCCCATCAACTTTGGATCGACGCCCACTGCTTTATAGCCCACAAACCTTGCGATAGGCGTGACACCTAATGCTGTTACTTTTTCTTTAGACATGAGTACAACAAACCCGACACCATCTGATAATGGCGCTGATGTTCCAGCTGTCACGGTACCATCAGCTTTAAATACAGTCGGTAATTGTGATAGCGCTTCCATATGCGTATCGGGTCTCACTAGCTCATCGGTATCAAATATTTCTGTATCGACACGTGGACCGTTCTCATCGTAACTGACTTTGTTGACACGAATGGGGATGATTTCATCTGTGAATTTCCCTTTTTGCTGTGCTTCTGTTGCACGTTGATGACTTTGAACAGCATAAGCATCTTGGTCTTCTCTTGCTACTTGGTACGTCTCAGCAACATTTTCAGCAGTGAGTCCCATTGGATATGACGCCCCTACATCTTGTTGTTGTAATGTAGGGTTGTTGGTTGGTTCATTTCCACCCATGGGTACAGCACTCATGAACTCAATGCCACCTGCTACGAGAATATCGCCTTGACCAGCCATGATTTGGTTTGCAGCGAGTGCAATCGTTTGTAATCCAGATGAACAATAACGATTAACGGTTTGGCCAGGTACACTATTAGGAAGGCCAGCACGTAACGCAATGGTTCTTGCAATATTTTGACCTTGTAGTCCTTCTGGGAATGCGTTACCGACTATAACATCTTCAACCATATCAGGGTGAAATGCGCCATCTATACGATTGAGGACCCCTTTTAATACTTCTGCTGCAACATCATCTGGTCGTTCATGAAAAAGCGCACCTTTTTTTGCTTTAGCGACTGCAGAACGGCCATAAGCGACGATATAAGCTTCTCTCATGCCAATCATCCTCTCTATTTAAATTAGTTTCGTAACGGTTTTCCATTTTCGAGCATATATGTGATTCTGTCATACGTTTTTTCAGTTTTGATAAGTTCTAAGAAATGCACTTTTTCTAATTGTTGAATGTAACGTTGTTGAATATACGTATTGCGTGGTAAGTCACCACCTGATAAAACTGTTGCAATACGTAACGCAATGTCATAATCATGTTTGCTGATATAGTGGCCGAGGCGTTGGGCATCAAGCTGTCCTTGGGCGAGTGAGAGAAAATCTTTGCCTAGTGCAAGATATTGTCTTTCAGTCGCTGGCATATAATGTGCATCTGCCTCGTATTGTGCACGTTGTAAAGCGATTTGGACACGGCGTTCTTGATTGAAAATAATGGTGTCTGTTGGTCGTAAGAAGCCATAACGCTGTGCTTCAAAAGCATTGGTTGACACTTTCGCTAAGCCTACTGTCATAAGAAGTTGTGTCATGCTTGCTTGTTTGTCGTTCATCATATGTGTTGTTTTTAAAATACGGTCACTCATTTCTGCGAGGCCACCACCACTTGGTAATAGACCGACCCCTGCTTCAACAAGGCCCATATATGTTTCACTGCTTGCTACGATGAATGGAGAGTGGAGGGCAAGTTCGCAACCCCCGCCCAGTACACGACCATGAATGGCAGTGACAATCGGTTTTTCGCTATATTTTAATCGATTGAAACTTGCATGTAACCGATCAATTGAAGGTGCGATCCGTTTATCGATTTGATTCGTTTCGTATGCTTTTTTCATTTCGTATAGATTAGCACCAACACTAAAATGTGGGCCGTCAGCATAAATCACCATACTTGAATAAGGTTCATTTTCCAACATATCAATCGCTTCGACCAAGTCATCGTTAAAAGCATCAGTAATGACGTTATTGTAACTTCTAAGCTTCAGCAACAGTTGATGTGCATTCACGATAGCGAGTTGTGAGTCTTTACGTTGCCAAAGAATTTTATCAAGTTGATGCTCAATAGGTGTAACGACATCAATTGTTTCACACTCTCCATAAAAGCCATCTTCTATTTGTTGAATCCACTCAGGTAAAGTCCCAAGTTCTGCTTCAATGCGCGTTTTTACACGATCAAATCCCATCAAGTCCCATAATTGAAAAGGGCCTAACTTCCAATTGAATCCCCAAACAAGTGCACGATCGATGTCTTGAAAATCATCGGTTGCTTTTGGAACATTGCGTGCTGCATAATAAAAGTTATTGCGCAGCGTTTCCCATAAAAATTGACCAGCTCTGTCTGTTGCATTGAATATCACGTCTAAGTTGTGCGCTAAGTCTTTAGTAAAAGTGGTGAGAATAGGTAACTCTGGTTGTGTTAGGGGAACATAATCTTGTTCATCGACATCATAGACAAGACGTTGTTTTTGTTTGCGCGCTTTTTTGTAGAAACCTTGTTTTGTTTTTCGGCCGAGTGCACCTGCTTCATAGAGCGTGTCGACAAGCTTGACATCTTGGAAGTAGGGCTGTTCTTCAGGCACTTGTTGTAATCCTCGAATGACTGATACTGCAATGTCTAAGCCAACAAGGTCAGATAACGCGTATGTGCCTGTTTTCGGACGTCCAATAATTTTACCTGTGAGCGCGTCGATTTCTGTAATTGAGAAACCTTGTTGCTCTGCACGATACATAATATCGTTCATCGTTTGCGTGCCGATACGATTCGCTACAAATCCTGGGACATCATTGACAACGATCACCCCTTTGCCGAGAACTTCTTGTGTGAATGTTTGAACGTTGTCAATGAGCGTCGGGTCGGTCTCAGCGTTTGGAATGAGCTCGACTAATTTCATAATGCGTGGGGGATTGAAGAAATGTAGACCGAAAAAACGCTTCTTATCTTCTGGACCAAACGCTTTAGCAATTGCTTCAATCGGAATCCCAGACGTATTCGTCGCAAATAATGCTTCTGGTTTTGCAGTTTGTGCGACTTGTTGCCACAACTGATGTTTAACTTCTAAATCTTCTTTCACGGCTTCTAAATAAAGATCCGCATCATCATTGGCTAAGTCAGCTTCAAAATTTCCGTATGTGAGATGTGACGCAAGTGCAAGGTCAAATAGTAACGGTTTTTTCGGATGTGTGATTTTATCGTATGCTGCTTTTGAAATTTTGTTCGGGTCGTTGTGATCAATGACGATATCTAAGAGTTTTACTTTGAGTCCTGCATTGACAAGGAGCGCAGCGAGTTGTGCCCCCATTGTCCCTGCACCGAGGACTGTTACTTTTCTAATTGTCATCATATATTCCTCCCATAGTTCGCTTTTTGGCTTATAATTGCTTTTTATACAAATGCGGACACACCTGTCAGTGCACGGCCGATGACAAGAGCATTCATTTCATGTGTGCCTTCATACGTGTAGATTGCTTCAGCATCAGAGAAAAAGCGTGCAATATCGTGTTCTCCAGCGAGTATTCCGTTTCCTCCAGTAATGCCACGACCCATTGCGACTGATTCACGTAAGCGGAGTGCATTCATCATTTTCGCAGTAGAGGTCGCTACTTCATCATATTCACCATTTTCTTGCATCCGAGCAAGTTGCGCACTCATAGCCATCGCGTGAGTTAAGTTACCTTGAATCATAGCGAGTTTTTCTTGGATAAGTTGATATTGACTGATTGATTTTCCAAATTGTTGACGTTCTTTCACATAACTGAGAGTTGCACGTAATGTACCAGCAAGTGCACCTGTTGCCATGTAAGCAACGCCGGCACGTGTGGAGTATAAAATTTTAGCAATGTCTTTGAAACTTGTAATATTTTGGAGGCGGTCAGCTTCTTTCACTTTGACATGATTGAGCCGGATTTCAGCATTTGGCACGATACGTAGTGCGATTTTATGTTGAAGGACCTCAATCTCTACGCCTTCTTGATCAGGTCTAACTACGAAGCAATGTGGTTTACCTGTGTCTTTATTGACGGCAAAGACCGGGATGACATCAGACACATGCGCACCACCAATCCATTTTTTAGCACCCTTAATGACCCATTCATCACCATGGCGTTCAGCGACTGTTTCAAGTCCCCCCGCGACATCTGAACCATGATTGGGCTCAGTCAAGGCAAAACATGTACGTAATTCATGAGATTGAAGTTTAGGCACGTATTTTGCGACCTGTTCTGAACTGCCCCCGAATAAAAATGTATTATGGCCGAGACCTTGGTGTACACCGAGCAATGTCGCTAAAGAAACATCAAAGCGTGCAATCGTATACGACATGAAAAATTGAAACAATTGGCTCGGTGTTTTAGCTTCTTCACGCCCTTGATAAAGAAGTGGGTTTGTAAAATAGTTCAAGTTTCCAATATCTTGAAAATAGTCTTCAGGAACCGTCGCATCGACCCAATGTTGATTGATGTCTTGACGATATTTACTTTCTAATAGGTCATTGAGTTGCTGTAATAATGCCACTTCACCGTCTGTTAAACCTTTCGCAATGCTTAAAATATCTTCAGGATACAATTGTTTTAATGTGTTTTTTTTATCTGTAGTCATAAAAGTAAACCTCCTAATAGTGATATGATGAGCTGATTATTGCTCAGATGTTTGTTGCTGTGCTTTGTCATTCATTATTTTCGTAATAGCTAATTTATCTGGTTTTTGTGTTGAATTAAGTGGCATGTGTGTGACCGGTAAATACATACGTGGCACTTTGTATCCAGCTAATCGCTCACGCATATGTTGGTCGAGTTGGTCAACATAGTCCTCAGGTTGCTCTCTTAAAATGATCGCTGCTGCAATAGACTCGCCGTATTTCGGATGTTCATAACCGACGACAACACAGCGATCAATGAGTGGATGCTCCGCGAGTGCATTTTCAACTTCTGATGGAAGAACATTTTCGCCACCAGTAATAATCAATTCTTTTTTACGATCGATAATAAAAATGTCACCATCTACATCTTTTTTAGCTAAGTCACCAGTCAGTAAATACTGATTGTGAAAAATTTTGGCCGTTTCCTCAGGTTTATTCCAATAACCAGGTGTGACATTTTTGGCGCGAATGGCTAGTTCACCAATTTCATTAAGTCCGACTTCGTTTTTGTTATCATCTAACACTTTCGCATCGACAAACATCACTGCTTTTCCGATGCTCATAGGTTTTTGTCGGGCATTTTCTGGCGTGTTAACCAACACGAGCGGTGCTTCAGTGAGACCATAACCGTTAATGATGTTGATGCCGTGCTTTTTGAATGCTTTTTGAATGCTCGGTAATGGTTGCGATCCTCCTTGAATCACATATTTCATAGCTCTAAAATGTTCTGGATTGAAATTGTCTTGTGTCAGTGTGCTGTAATACATTGTTGGAATCATAATGAGAAAGTCTGGGTGATATTGCGCAATCATGTTGTTAAGTTCTTCTCCATTAAAATAGCGTTGTAAGACGAGCGTGCCGCCTGCCATTAGAGTCGGTAACACTGTATCGTTAAAACCTAAAACATGAAACATCGGAGTTGAAATAATAGTGAGGTAGTCTGAGTTGAATTTATATGTCAGTTCAATATTGGCACCATTATGCACGAAGGATTCATACGAAAACATGACCCCTTTAGGTACGCCAGTTGTTCCACTTGTGTAAATTAAAGCGGCAAGGTCGGTTGACTCTACGTTAATAGCTTTAAATACAGAATGTTGTGAGGGGTCAACAATTTGGTTATACGCATCGGAATCAATATCCATATGCAAGTATTTTGGGTTGACCTCATTCAGTGAACTTAAATGCTTTTCAGCGTAAAACAATAGTTTCAAAGTTGAATCCTCGACAATTGCTGCAATTTCTTTAGGATTGAGACGCCAGTTAATCGGTAAGAAAACAGCTCCCGTTTTGAAGCAGGCGAACAGTAAATCCAATAATGCGACATCATTTGGTGCGAGGACACCGACGACATCGCCTTTTTGAATGCCTTGTTTTGTCAGATAATGTGCCATATGATCTGCACGAATATTCAGCTGTTGGTATGACCATTGTGTCCCTTTAAGGTGATCAATGACTGCAGGCTTCTCCACATCAAAATCTGCACGCGTTTTAATCCAATCGAAGTTCATCTCTTTATACCCCCTTGTTTATACTATTCTGTTTGACTGAATCATCTGTCGTAATTGCCCCCATTTTGCTTGATACATCGTGGGATCTACCTCTTTTAATTGTGGTGAAATTTTTGGTGTAAAGCCCATTTGAGTAATGATATCTTGCTCAATGTCTAGTCCTGGTGCCACTTCTATCAAGGTGAGGCCGTCTTCTTGCAATTCGAATACAGCGCGGTCTGTGACGAAAAAGACTTCTTGATGTAATGACTTGGCGTACGATGCGTTGAAATCAATGTTACTCACTGTCTCAACAAACTTTTGTGTATGACCTTCTTCCACTACGGACAATTGTTGGTCTTCTATACTGAGCTTGGCGCCTGCGATGAGTGTGCCGGTCAAAATCAGCTTTTGTACAGATTGACTAATATCGATAAAGCCACCACAACCATTCATGCGATTGCCGAAGTAGGAGACGTTGACGTTGCCATGTTGGTCGACCTCCGCAAAACTCATTAATGCAATTGAGACACCCCCGTTGTAGATATAGTCCCATGTTAATTCGTGACGCATGCGCACATCGGAATTGTAATTCATCCCGAAATGTTCACGACTACCTATAAAACCACCGAAAATACCAATGTCCATAATCGGCTGAACCAAATCATTGACGTGTTCCTCATGCAGAAGGTTTGTCAATTCATTGTTGATACCGTAACCGATACTCATCGTGTCCCCAACACTTAAAAATTGGGCTGCACGTCGCAACATCAGTTTTCGGACGTTAAACGGGAGTGGCGGTTCAGGTATGATGTCAATGCGTTCCTGTCCGGATAACGTTGGTTGATACATCGTTTGGATAACTTGACGATGCTGTGATGTATCTTCAACGACGTACACGTAATCGACAAGTGATCCAGGAATATACACGTGGTTCGGTTTTTGTTGACCTTTATCAACGATAGCTTTGACTTGTACGATGACCGTGCCACCATTGGACTTTGCATTGAGCGCTAAACTGTAACTTTCACCGAGATGTGCTTCTTCGTCCATGTAAATATTGCCTTGTTCATCCGCGTATGTGCCTCGAAGTAATGCGACATCTAATGGTGGTAATTGATAATGCAAAAAATCTTCGCCATCAATGTTCAAAAATGAGACGAGGGATGCAGTCGTCTTATCATTGACGCGCCCACCTTGATAGCGCGGATCAATATGGGTATTCAAACCAATTTTTGTAATGACACCTGGCGTAATCGCATTCGTTTGACGATAGTGTGTTGCGATAACCCCTTGAGGTAAAAAGTACGCCTCCAACTCATTATGTTTAATCGCTTGAGCTGTGCGAGGAGAAGCGGTCATAATACTCATAATGACACGGTCTACCATGTGCCGCTCAACAAAGTCATCTAATTCGGTTGCCAGACCACGACTACTAATGTCATTCGCCATCATCATCGTCAATTGTGTCGGTTCGTGATGTTGATTGTAATGTTCAATTAACGATGAGAGTAGTGCTGCGGGCAAGTTGGAAACGGTCAGTGCGGCCAAACCAATCACATCACCCGTTTTAACAAGTGACGGAATCGCTGCCCATGTACACTTTTTCATGTTGCAGAGCCTCCTTTTACACTTTTTATGTAAGCCCTTACATGAAATATAACACAGTTACAATGATTGTAAAAATAAAAAATTTGTATTTTCAGACAATAGACAAAGATTAGACAATTTTTAAAGTATGATAAATTGAGTGGCCACACTGTTTTCAGTCGTTTACATGGGAGATGAAAAAATTTTCAATTGGGCAATTCGGTATAGGAATGGAAACGTAAGATTGAAGAGAAAACGGTCTTCCAAATGAAAAGGACTCAACCATTGAATGGCGAGTCCTTTGATGTTTATTTTGAATGTTGTGCGACATGGCGTCCGTGTACGAAATAATAGATTACGAGTGCGACAAGTGCTAATACGGCCATCGCAATGTAAAGTGCACGGAAGCCCCATGATGAAATGAGATAGCCTAATAAAAATGGACCGAAACCTGCACCGAAGTCTAAGAAAATGTAAAATGTCGATGTCGCAAGCCCTACATTTTGACGCGGTGCTTGTTGTACGACGATAGCTTGACCGCTTGGCACAATCGTTCCGTAACCCATACCGATAAATATAGCGGACAGCGTGATGAGCCATGTACTTTGCGCGCTACTCAATATGAAAAGTCCTATCGCGAAGATAGCAATGACAGGATACATAATGGCATTGTGCCCGCGTTGGTCGAAGATTTTCCCTGTAAAAGGTCGTGTGATAAAAGAGGTGATTGCATACACGATAAAAAAGTAACTCGCGACAGTCGGTAAATTTATCGATTCTGTATACACAGATAAAAATGACAGGACACTTGAATATGCGACGCCAATGACAGCTAAGACGAAAGAGACGGGAATCGCATCTTTTTGAATAAATGCGCGAATGCCTTTCAACGGTTCGCTTTCTGTAGATATTTCTACTTTAGGTAATGGTTTCAAGGCAAGTGCGAGAACAAATGCGACAATGATTACTCCTAAACTGAGTGTAAAAATGGAGCGGAAACCGAATGATTGGTTGAATAAAATACCGAAAAACGGTCCGACAGCAGAAGCAGTTGTCACACTTAAAGCATAGTAACCGATACCTTCACCCTTACGTGCTTCCGGTACAATACGTGAAGAAATCGTACCTGTCGCTGTAGAAGAAAAACCAAATGCGATACCATGGATAAACCGCACAATTAATAATAGTGAGAGTGTTTGAATCACGAAATAAAGTGCCACTGTAATAATTGAAAAAATAACGCCATAAACGAGCACTTTTTGAGGTTGGAGCGAATCGACTATACGTCCGGATGCGAGTCGTCCCAATAACATACCGATAATGAAAATACCGGATGCGAGACCACCGATACTTTCAGAGGCATGGAATTCATGAATGGTAAAGACTGTCACTGTAACCATCAACATATAGTGAATCATGTACATTAAAAAGTTGATCAAAGTGATGAAGATAAAGTCTTTTGACCAAAGTTTTTCTTGCATAAATAGGACCACCTTTTGTCGGCAATAGAAGTAAGTTTGATATGTACTTAGTATAGAACATCGTATGCGACATGTTAAATAAGAGGTTTTGGAAGAACGGGAGGGAGCACAATGATGCATACATTGTTGTATAAAAACCGGGAGTATTACAAATTGCTGAACCTTATACTTGCTTCACGGGATATGACTTCCTTTGGTCTGCATTTTCCAAAAGACTTGCCTCAACTCCCCCACACTTTTGTATGATAGTCAAACAAATGAGGGGGAGTTGAGGCATACCCGAGGAAAAGTATTATTTTGTAAAAGGGTGATTTCACTTTTGATTGGGTGACGCGTTTGAATTGTTTACGTCATCTGAAGTGTCTCTTCCAGTTTTCCTAAATGACGCAATGTTGGTGTGAGTGCTGCAAAGAAAAAGCCTTCTTTCAACTTACGCGCTTGTGGAGCTTTGGGTGAATAGGCACGGGAACCACCATTCACCATTGACGCTTGGTTCACTTCAAGTAACAAATAACCTAACGCTTTTTTTAATTGAATCACTTCGAGTAAATGATCGTTTAAATCACCTTGTGCCTTGTCCAATAACGCATAATATTGTTCACGTAACGTTTCAAACTGTTTTTTGTAATTTTTAACATCATATTCCAAATACGCATTAATGCCGTTTTGTGCGTTTGAAAATTGATCGATTAAATCGAGCGAACTTTGAATAGATCCTAATGCGATAGGAATCTGTAATGCGACGAATTGTGGGCGAATGGTTGCCGCAAATTTCTCAGCGTCTTTCGTAATGATTTGTGATTTGGGTACTGCTACGTTGTCGAATATAATGCTGTAAGTGGCTGAACCATTGACACCAAAGAAATTCGTTTTTTCTTCAAGTGTGAGGCCATCTGTATTCGCTTGTAAAATAAACATCACCAGTTCATTCGTCTTAGTATTTTGTGAGATAGCACCGAAATAATGGTCATAGCCGATATTACTTACTGCTGGCAATTTACCGTTCACGATCAATTGGTCGCCCTCATAGTAATGCGTTAAGTTGAATGTTTCTAATGCATTGAACGACTTCATCGGGTTAGACAAGCCTGTTGCGCCTAAAGCTTGGCCGGATAAAATTTGTTGTTGTAAATCTTCGTGTAATGCCGCTTGTTGTGCCTGTTTTAAATACGTTGAAAAGGCGAGTTGGCACCATAAACAAAACGCTGTTGTCAGGCATGAATAGGCCACTTTTTCAACGACTTGCGCATTTTGTTTTAGATTATCTTTTGAAAAATGGCCGTTTTCAAATAAATGTTGAATGAATGGCTGTGCATAATATTGTCCGTTATCAATTTCGACTAAGTAAGGGTTCAATTCTTGTTCAATTAAAGTTTCAATCGTTGTCATAGTGTAGCTCCTTTATTGATTAAGATTCTCCAAAGCGTTTTAAAATCAGACTTTCTAAATAACTAATGATACGGTCGATCAGAAAACCGAAAATACCGATGAAAAAGATGGCGGATAACACATCTTCAAGGTTTAACATGTTGCGTGAGTCGACAATGAGAAAGCCGAGTCCTGATTGCGCGCCGATCATTTCTCCTGATACTAAGAAAATCCAACTCGTACCCACTGCGACATGAATGCCTGACATGATGTGTTTAAATGCGCCAGGAAAAATGATGTCACGGTATAATGACCACCCGTGTAAGTTCAAGTTGTCAGCAATTTTTAAATAATGGTTGTCGATCGTGCGTACACCTTTAATCGTGTTGAAGATGATAGGGAAGAAGGCAGCGATAAAAATAATGAAAATGGCTGGCAAACTTCCGATACCGAACCAAAGGACGATAAACGGTGACCATGCAATCGGTGAAATCGGTCGAATCGTCTGAAGTAACGGCTCAATGGCTTGATAAAGTATGCGATTGCGCCCTAAAAGAATCCCGAGTGGAATAGCGAGCATCACCGCAATAAGAAAACCGACGATAAAGCGATATAAACTAATGCCTAAGTGTAGAAATATTTCCCCGGTAATGATGAAATTGCCAATACTTTGTGCGACATGAACTGGACCAGGTAATAAGACAGGTTGGTAATGTCCAATCCAAATGACGCATTGCCAAAGTAATAAAAAGAGTGCGAATGTATAGAAAGGGCGTAAATATTTTTTGAATCGTTTGGCGGTCATGTGAATCACCCTTCCTTATATAATGAGTTGTCTACAAATTGGTCGTATGATGGGGCGTCAAACAAGTGATGCGCTTTTACGAGTTGTGCAATGTTATCATAGCCCTCTTGTTGGATTGTTAAATCACCATAAGACGTCCATTTTGCAGATTGTTCCAGTATTTTGCGATCTTGTTTATAGTATTTCGACATAACGTCGACACTTTTGGCTTTATCATCTAATTGGTAGCCTGCTTTTTTGTAGTCACTTACAAATTGTTGTGCAGCTTGATGATGGTGTTGAATGACATCTTCTTGTAGAACAAGGACACAACAATACGCATCGGGCATAATATCACTACCATGTTGTAACAGATGCCCTTTACCGAGCTGTTCACCAAGTGCACCAAATGGTTCTGCGACAGAATAACCATCAATCCGTTGTTCACTGAGTGCGGCAGGCATTTCAGCAGGTGCCATTTCGTGATAATGAAAATGATCATGGCCGATATGGAGCTGTTTGCGCATTTCTTCTAACAGTAAATAATGTGTGGAATAACGGTGTGGAATGGCAAACATATAATTATTGTCGTTGTTAAAGTCATGCAAGTCATGGCCGTTTTGACCAAGCACCACATTGCCTTCGTGATGTCCGAGTGCCACGGCTTTGATTGGCGAACCTTTTGATTTTGCTTTCATTGCGAGTTCGATCAAAGTAGAAGCGCCATCAATCCGTCCACTATTGAGTGCATCCATTAAGTCAGGCCAATTGTTAAAACGCACTAATTCAATATCATAATTCGGATTATTCTGTTTGATTTCTTTCGTCATCATCAAATTCGCGGCATGTGTAATCGGCAGGTAACCAATTTTAAGTACTTTTTTGTCTTGATTGACGTGATTTTGAGAATTTGGCGTGCATCCTGTAACAATGAAAAGGGCGATAATGAATAAGATCAGTGCTCTTTTTTGCATAAATTTCGCTCCTTTACAAATAATATTCCGGCTCTGCCATATGATGATTGAGTGCGAAATCTTCCATAATTTGACGCCGAATCGATAGTAATGCTTCATCACTGCGATTTCTCGGATGAGATTGCTGAATGGTATATTGGTTGAGAATTTGAGCCCCATCCCCGAGAAGCACAATTTCATCAGATAAATAGAGCGCTTCGTCGATATCGTGCGTCACGAGAATGAGTGTAGCATCGGTATGTGTCCGCAATTTGATCAGTTCATCTTGTAATTTGTAACGTGTAAAAGCATCCAGTGCGCCGAGGGGTTCGTCTAAGAGTACGACACGCGGTTGATGAATGAGTGCACGACAAATGGCGACACGTTGCTGCATTCCACCTGAGAGCGCGGCAGGGAATTGGGTACCTTGATGTGCTAAACCGACCGTTGATAAATATGTATTGATTTCAGCATTTGATACATCTTTCGTTAAACCGAGCTTAATATTGTCGTTAATCGTCTTCCAAGTCAACAAGTTATGGTGTTGAAATAACATTAAACAATCCGATGACGGTGCTGTCTTACGTGTTTGATCTATTACAACGTCACCCGAGGTAGGTGTTAAAAAGCCACCGATAATATTGAGTAGTGTCGACTTACCGCAACCACTTTTGCCGATAAAACTGACAATTTTTCCTTTAGGTATCGTTAAATTAAAGTCTTGAATGACATGGTGTTCTCCAAAATAATGATGTAGCATTTTAATCTCAATCATTGCATCACCCTTCCTTAAATCTTATTAAAATACTAGGGATTATAATGATAAGAAAGAGCGAGAAAGAGGTATCGACAGTATGTGATATTCTAAAATCAAATAGCTGACTGACTACTCATTTCTCGCTCCCAAATGTGACGTTGTGCATTGACGCCATAACAATAATGACGTTAAATTTTTTCGATGCCGTCAATAGGTGTATTCACAGCTTCACGTGCACGACGCACCGAATCTTCATCGGGTGCGTTATAGAGGCATACACATTTTGTCATATCTTCGCAAACATAAGTTCTTTGGAATTGAACTTCAGGTACTTCTTCATAGTGTACAGAATTTTTCTTTTTACGTTCTAAATATTGATCCATCGTAATACCTTCTGGAATGTTCCAAGTCACTAAATAGTCGATAGATACGTCACCTTGCTTCACTTCGTCTAAATCTTTACCCACGAGACGGACTTCTTTCACTAGGCTCACTTGAATAGACCCATCTTCTAAAAATTGTTTTACTTCTTCTTCACTATGACCTTCAACGATAAAATAACCGTGTGATAAATCTTCAGTGACTTGTACTTCAATCAATTCTGGACCTGCTTGTTCAGAAAGAGATTGCACCTTTTCTTCTAATTCTGCTGGCGTTTTTGCGAATGATAAATCTTGAGTTTCCAATAAGAATAATGACATAAACAGTACCTCCAACAATTTTTAATATGGACATATTACCTTAATTCCTATCAGAATACAAGGGATTATTAGAAAATAAATCAGAATTTTTCGATAAACAAGAAACAAATCTATAGAATTGTGCGGTGTTGAATCATTTTATTAATAATGAAAAATGTTATCGGAAGGCGTATCATTGGTTGAAGATGGTTTATAATAGTAAATGTGAATAAAGGAGGGGATGTATATGTATCGACGTATCGTTATTTTAGGAATGCCGGGTTCGGGAAAATCGACGTTGTGTGCGAAATTGGGAAAGGCGCTTCATATACCTACATATCATTTGGATCGTTATGCATGGGAGAGCGACACGCTTGTACCGGCAGAGGTGTTGCAACGACATGTCATTGAAATTGTGAAAACAGATGCATGGATAATGGATGGCACGTATGAAGGCACATTAGACGAGAGATTAGCGCGCGCAGATTTGTTAATATGGCTCACAGACTCACGTTGGCGCTGCATTTTGCGTGTCATCCGTCGCTATGTGATGAGTAAAATACATCCTCAAACCGGAGACAATCCAGATATTATCAGTTGGGAATTCATTCGTTATATTTGGCAGTATGAGCGTCATAAAACAGCGCGTCTGTTGTGTATTTATCAGCCTCATGCCGACCATTGTGAACTGTGGCGGAGATGAAAAGGCTTAACAAAATGATTTTAACGACGCCTTGTTCATTAATCGAATTTAATAAAAATGATTTCGATTGAGGTTTTGAACCCTTAACTTATTACAAATCTCGTTGAATGTTCAGCATAATGGTTCATGCGATGATGACATTCTTCTGAAATTTGAGTTAAGGGTTCTTTTCATGCTCAGTAAATTATCGCAGTATCAATGTGGTTTAATGATACGTGGAGTTGAACTTTGAATAAAAATGTGATCATACAGTGATGAAATAAAGTGTTACGCCTTAGTTTTATTTACACTACTAATAAAGTTATAACCACATCTCCAATAGAACGATTCTTTTTCTACTATTCAGCCTTTTTATAACTTTTTTGGATATATTGAATAATCTTTCTTAACTCAATCATGCTTGGGCGGCCAAATGGATTTGTTTGTTTTTGTTGATAAAGTAAACGATTATCTTCAGAAACTAAGAAATATGCAGGTTCATTGTGCGTCCCGTGGTCATCATAAATCGAATCATCTGGATGGCTATAAACCCCGTAAGTATTCGCAAAATCATTGTTTTCATCGACAAGCACTGGATAAGGCACTTGTTTTTCCTCAACCATTTGACGAAGATTTTCTGCTGTATCATTTGACGTTAAAATGATTTGAATATTTTTCTTTTCAAAGTAACCTACATTTTTAATTAAACTATCGAGCTCTTCCATACAAACAGGGCACCAAGAGCCACGGAAATTAATCACAAAATACCATTGGCTCGGATGCGTTTGTTGGAATTGGTGAAAATCGAATGTTGTTCCATCTGTTGCGTTCAATTGAAAGTTCGGCATTTGATCGCCTAATGTAAACTCTGCCATTGTTATTCTCTCCTTTTTATTTTCTTTAATATGGATATACTGTTAAGATATTTCTGCTAATTCAAATATAGCATTGTTGTGATAAACAGCGAAGTAGTGTGCTTGTGGTAAAGAAAAAATAAAGTAATTTTTGAACAGAAAATGACTTTTATACTACCGTTAATGTGCGGGAAGTCCTAGTTTTAACAAGAGATGAAACACTTTATATTGCACGTTTGTGAAACTCGTGGTAATTTATATGTAAACGTTTCCATAATAGGAGGTGTGTGATGGCGACCATTAAAGAAGTGGCTGCTTTGGCTGGTGTATCGGTAGCAACTGTGTCTCGGGCGATGAATCGGAGTGGCTATGTTAAAGCAGCGACGAAAGCTAAAATTGAAGCCGCGATTCAACAGTTAGACTATGCACCGAATGAAGTGGCACGGACTTTGAATATGAAACAATCTAAAGTGCTCGGTCTCCTGTTACCAGATATGAGCAACCCTTTCTTTACACAAGTAGCACGTGGCGTTGAAGATACAGCGATGGCGCACGGTTATCACATTATGATTGGAAATGGTGCGATGAATGAGCATAAAGAGTTGAATTATTTAGCGACTTTTAAAGCGAATCATTGTAGTGGTATTATCGCATCCCAACTGTCGACAGAGCATGCCTTTGAACAGCTTCAAAGTGACGAGCGACCGCATGTACTTATCGATCGAGTGACGAAGGATGACTTTTGTGTTGAAGCCAATCATCAACAAGGGGGACGTTTGCAAGCGGAAGTGGTGCTCCGTGGCGAGGGCCATCGCGTGTTGATTGTGTATCAAGATCAAAGTTATCAATCATTTCAACAGCGGTATGAAACGGCACGCAAAGTGTTGCAAGAAGCGGGCTGTACAGTGTTTGAAATATCAGATTTAGCTATGACTGAGGCACAATTTTTAAGTTTAGTTCATGCAAACGACATTGACAGTGTCATTTGTAGTCATGATGTAGCTGCATTTCGTGTATTAAAATGGCTCAATTATGACGGACAGCGGGTACCGGAAGATGTGCAAGTTGTCGGTTATGATGATATGCCACTAGCGGAATGGTTGGTGCCTGGATTAACGACTGTGCGACAACCGGCGTATACGTTAGGTGAACGCGCAGCGCAAAAATTGATCGCCCAAATTGAAGGGCAAAGCAACATAGAACGCAAAACATTGTTAGATGTCACATTAATAGAAAGAGAAACGACAAGGAGGAATCAATGATGCGTCAAATTTATGTCATTGGAAGTATGTCTATGGATTTAGTGGTATCTTCACAGGTGGTACCAGAACAAGGTGAGACAGTGTTAGGTGAGGACTTCTTTACAACACCTGGAGGCAAAGGTGCGAACCAAGCTGTTGCGGCAGCACGTCTCGGTGAACAAGTGCATATGATCGGTTGTGTCGGTGAAGATACATTCGGCGAGCAAATTCAACAAAACTTTAAAGACAATGGTGTGCAAATAGATGGCATTGAAGTGATTGAAGGTGAATCATCTGGAACAGCTCATATTACATTATCACAGCAAGACAATCGCATAATCGTTGTGCCATCAGCAAATGGTTATGTGACACCAGAACGGATTCAGCCGTACTTAGCGCGTATGGAAGCGGGAGATATTGTGCTGATTCAACAAGAAATTCCAGCAGAAACAGTCGCGCATGTGATAGATTACTGCGCGCAACATGATATTGTATCTATTTTAAATCCCGCACCTTATCGTGAAGTGCCTGCAAAAGTCATCGAACAAGCGCATTATATTACGCCTAATGAAACGGAAAGCGCGCATCTATTTAAAGGTGAGGCCATTGAAGAAGTCACGGCACAATATCCAAATAAACTCATTGTGACACTTGGTTCGGAGGGGGCAATGTATCATAACGGCGAACAAATCGTTAAGGTCCCAAGCTTCAAAAGAACGGTCAAAGATACGACGGGTGCAGGAGATACGTTTAACGGCGCCTTGGCAGTCGGATTACAAAAAGATTATTCGTTAACTAAAGCGATTGAATTTGCCAACTTAGCAGCAAGTTATTCAGTAACAGGTATGGGGGCACAAGGCGGCATGCCGTATTTTGCGGATTTGGAACGTGAATTAGGTGTATAGATTTGGAACATTAAACAGTGAAATTTCGCGTGCATTAAACAGGTGAGGTCACACAGATGAAATCGTTATTGCGGATTGTGGACTCCCAATTCCAGAAGGGGTCAAACGTATTGATATCGCATTGAAAAAAGGCACGCCATCATTTCAAGAAGTGTATGAAGCGCTTATGTATCACATGGTCGTGGAACAAGCCATTGTAGCTCGAGAAATGGTAGAGGAAAATGAAGCGTTGTATCAAAAAGTTAAAAACGGTTTTCCAACGCTTGAAATGGTTTCACATGAAAAATTTAAAAAACAAACACGCCATGCGAAAGCAATTATTCGAACAGATGAGGCAACACCATATGCCAATATTATTTTAAAAAGTGGTGTGATTTTCTAAGGGGTGACAACGGTGCCCTACCTAGACCATCAAAATTTCAAGAGCTCATGAATCACCTTGATACGAATGAGCGACTACGATTAGCCACTGTTGAAACAAATCAATGAGTAATTAAACCACATATTTATCAAAAGTAGACGTATGTTTGGGAGAAATCTCACATACGTCTGTTTTTATGATGTCTCACAATTTAAAGGGAAGAAAATTAAAACGGGGGCTTTGCTGTATTTCCTCTCCACACATGTCATGAAGAGAGACTGAATGTAACAGAGGGTGAAATGAGCAAATGTTCCACAAAGAGAAAAGTCCCGAGGCAAGCAACCAACCATTTAAAACAACGTCTTTATCACCCAATACCCAAAAACAACACGACATCCATCACACCACAAAAAATGCCCCTGATGTGAGATGAAGCACATCAGGGGTCTAAAGGTTTTAAGATTTTAAGATGATTTTTTTAATTATCTAGAGTTGTAAAAATGATACAAGATGTCGGTATGTTGCTATAGATGAAAGGGAGTGTATCACTATACCAACAACCTTAACTATAGAATCAAGTTGTAATTTTGGAGGTGTTACGCAATTTTAGGGGTATAACGTAACTACCCAATACATGTCACAATATCAAGGGCTAATTTATATCATGGCATATATTAACATGTTACAGTCGATATCGTTTCACTCTATGTAGTAGAGGGATAACATAGGCGAACCTTCAACTGTTTAATAGGATTCATACCTGCTGTTCAATCTTACTTTAGTTATGGAGGATAAACATTTCCGTTGTGACAATCTGCTATCAACTATGCTGAGATTGTCCAACTTGGCTTTTACTTATTAAGGGAAATATGAATGCTTGCTTACTGTAGTCTTTTTAGGAATGACTGATATGTGTATGATTCTTGACCCTTGGCTTCAAGTAACGGATTTGATTGAAATGCGAACAATGTTGAGATAGGTATCAGCATTGTTACTTTGTAATGTAAAACATAGATATGAGTGTGCGCACAATAACAAATATCAAGTAACATTACGTTCCACCATCAATTAAGACAAGTTGTGCAGGGCTAATGCGACGTTGCCTTAATTGAATTGTTCAATGATAAAACGAAAATATCAGAGAAGCCTTCATATCGTTCATACGGTCATCACAGTGTACGCATAGGGCTCAAGTTATGCCTTTGAGACCAGATGAATCGCTATGAAAAAGCAAAGCCATTACAGAGAATGACATGTGATATACGTTTATCGAATTGAACAATTTTAAGATAACACATCATATAGGTTTTGTAAACAAAAAAGTTAGGCTAGCCTAAAAATTTTGTGTAACGGTCTATTTTAATGTGTTTCTATGTTTTTTGATATATCAGTGAAGAGATGATGCAACGAACAACGATTTCTATTTTAATTGCATAGAGTATGCAAGCGGATGAATAGACTTCTTAGAATAATGTGACAGCGATGAGGCAGGATATCGGACGGACTATATCTATATCTGAACCAATGAAATATAAAAGAAAGTGTGCATATTGTCACTGACGTCTACAACAAACGTATGATAATAAACTTAAAATTAATAAAAACTAATTAGTAAATGGTTGTTAATATTTAGTTAAGAATTATTAATGAGTAGTTTATGTTAATTGCTGTTTCAAGCATATATCATGATACATGTAATCCCAAAAAGAAAGAAGGAATTTGTTATGAACATGAAAATGGCATTAGTTTCAGGTGCTTTAGCGACAACATTTTTGCTAGGTGCTTGTGGTAACGACAACGCAGATAAAGCAAAAGAGGACAACAAAGCTGAATCTTCAATGCACGACAAAAAAGCGAATGAGTCTAAAGTAGATAATTCAAAAGTAATGAAAACAGGCACATTCAAAGGTGAAAACAACGAAATGGTAAAAGGTAAAGCTGAGATTAAAGATGGTAAGTTGATGTTAACTGACTACGAATCATCAAAAGGTCCAGATTTACATGTTTACTTAACAAAAGGTAATGTCATCAAAAACGGTGTGAAGTTAGATGCAGTTAAATATAACGAAGCAACTCAAACTTTCGACCTTAAAGATGTCAATGCAGCAGACTATGATACAGTAACAATTTACTGTGACAAAGCACACGTTATTTTTGGTTCTGCGGAACTTAAATAGTTAGACGGAATCGACATCATGAAGAAAGGAGAGTAACATATGGCGATAGCTTATAAAGTCTTAATTTTGATTATTCGCTTAGGATCAGGTTTTTATATCCTGATGCAAGGCTTTGAAAAACTAACGGGTGGTTTTGCGATTGATGGACTTGTTTCAGTAATCCGTGACAACCAAGATTCCCCACAATGGTATAAGACATTCTTTGAGTTTGCAGTTGCAAACCACCTGGAGCTTTTCAAATGGATGGTTCAAATAGGTGAGATTGCAATTGGTTTAGGTCTCATTTTAGGTGTTTTCTCATATACTGCGAGTTTCTTTGGTGTGTTTGTTATGTTAAATTATATTTTAGCTGATATGATTTTTACGTACCCACTTCAATTGTTGTTTTTCATTATTCTATTAATGAATAGAGAAACATTAGCATCATTGAGTTTAAATCATTTCATCAAACGTAAAAATATAAGGAATGATGAACATGACGCACATACTCATAGTTGACGACGAGCAAGACATCCGAGAAATCTGTAAAACCTATTTTGAATACGAAGGCTACCACGTTTCCACAGCATCAAATGGCAAAGAGGCACTCGATTTATTAAATACGAATGTTGATGTTATGGTAATTGATATTATGATGCCTGAGATGAATGGATATGAAGTGGTACGCGAGATGAAAAATCAAGGACTCGATATCCCATATGTTTACTTAACTGCGAAGACAAGCGAACAAGACACCATATTCGGTTTAATGTTAGGGGCAGATGATTACGTCAAGAAACCCTTCAGTCCCCGTGAGTTAGTTATACGAGTGAAAAATTTAATGAATCGTGTCAACGTCACAAGTCCTTCAACACAAGAAACGATTCATTGTGGCAGACTCGTATTAAATAACTTAAACAAAACCGTAGAATTAGAAGGGGAAGTGATCCCTTTTCGCATCAAAGAGTTCGAATTGCTATGGTACTTTGCAAACCATGAATCAGTCGCTTTGTCCAAAACAGATTTGCTAGAACAAGTTTGGGGTTACGAGTATTACGAAGACATGAATACCCTAAATGTTCATGTTCATCGTATACGCGAAAAACTAGAGAAATATGGCTACGATGACTATATCATTGCAACGGTATGGGGATTGGGCTATAAATTTCAGAGGCAGCTTTAAATGACGATACGCAAGCAATTAATTTATTCGTTTATCGTCACAATTATCACAACGACCTTTTTATTCTATACGCTATATAAATTGATGTGGTTTGATGGACCGTTAACGATTCTATTAACGCTATGTTCATTTCTTTCTGGTATGATGACACTCATTATCGGTATCTTTTTTACAGTCCCCATGATTAAAAAGATAGAAAGGCTGAACCACAAAACTCAAAAAATAGCGAATGGCCAATTTGAAACAGAAAAGACAAAAATACATGCCCCAAAAGAAATACAACAATTGAGTGAATCTTTTGATCAAATGGTCGATAAAATTCAAGAGCAAATGAATCTTATCAAAGAAGAGCAAGAAGAAAAGATGAATTTAGTTCAAAATCTTGCCCATGATTTAAAAACACCCTTAGCAAGTATTAAGTCCTATTCAGAAGGATTGCGAGACGGCATTATCCATAGTGAATGTGATACGAAGAAAGCATACAGCATTCTTATAAGTCAGTCTGATCGGTTGTCGAGAATGTTCGACGATTTGACAGACGTCATCACAGTCAACCACCAAGAAAGCGAACAAACACTCATTCATATGGATCAATTGCTTATCCCAATATTTGAAATTTATTCACAAAAATTACACCATGAAAACAGACAGCTTGATGTAGAAATAGATCCTAATATCAAACCTTTTATTCAAGACCAACGCGCGATAGAACGTATCCTCATGAACTTCATCGATAACGCGCTGAAATTTTCTGACCACGGTTCGCCCTTAGCCGTGAAGGTCTTTGAAGAAAATGATGAAATTGCCATCTCCGTCATTGATCAAGGTATGGGTATTATGGAATCAGATATCAAAAATATATTTGAACGAACTTTTCGCGTAGAAAGTTCTCGACATAAAGATACAGGTGGTTCTGGTCTTGGTTTATATATTGCTAAAACTTTAGCGCATCAAATGGATGGGCATATCGAAGTGAGTAGCACATATGGTCAAGGGACAGCAATCACATTATACTTCCCTCCAAAAGTATGTTAAATATAAATAATAATTCTCAAACTCAGTACTTCTCAAACCTTTCATAAATTATATAGATAGATATTACAGGCGTTAGGCATAGTCCTAGCGTCTTTTTTGATGGATGGAAAGCTAAACGTTCAGAAATATAGCTTTCTCTCTTCACATTCTTTCATCTCACCTCCGTCTCTTTTTTGTTGCAATTGCACATCTCTCTCATACTGTTTCACCACTTTAAAAATGCCCATAAATAGGTGTTATTTCTTGATGATTTCTTTCTTTATTTCAATTTCCTATATGTTCAAACTTATCCATTTTTATATTAATCATGATTTTATGTTTTTGAAACCGCTTTGATTATGAATCGTTTAAGGTTTTAATAAAGACAACTACAGTGTGGTGCAAAGATGCGCGTGTAGTGAGTTCTGTCGTTTCCTTCGAGCTGCATATGCAAAATTTCGTTTTGAGAACTGAAGTGAATTGCACATCTATAAAACGACTGGAGCTATTACAATAATGACATAGGAGGTTGAACGTTGCTAACGAACAGACAATTTGAAATTTTAAACAAAGTTATCAAAGCTCAAGATTTCATTTCCATTGCTGAATTGGCAAATGAATTTGAACGCTCCGAAAGAACGATTCAATATGATATTGAGTACATTGAGTTTATGAAGGAAGCATTACAATTACAAATTCAAAGGAGTAAAAGTAACGGCATTAAAATTGAGTGTGAAAATTTCAGTGCAATTCGGCAGATGAATCGTGCGACTTTTCCAGATGTGCATTTTACGAAAAGTGAACGGCATTTACAAATTTTATTACATCTGTTTGAAGCGAAAGCACCTGTTAATTCTCGGATGTTATCTACTTTGGTTAATGTGTCGCGACGTACGATTGTAGATGATTTGAAAGATGTGACAGAGTGGCTTCAAGCGCAGGCGTTAACTTTACGTTATATGAAAAATAAAGGGTTTGTCATTGATGGAGATGAAGGGAGTTATCGCAAGGCTTATGGTCTCATTATTCACGATTATGTAAAGTCGACAAATGAATTAGTACGCAAGACATTATTTGAAAATGAAGATATGCAGTGGATGCGACAAATGGTCATTCGTACGTTAGAAGAAAAGGGGTATCCACTCTTTCAAATTGCGCTTGATGGATTAGTGATTCATTTGCTCATTGCGATACAGCGTGTTAAAAAACAATTTACGATGGAACCGCCGACAGAAGCACTCACAGCATTGATAGAGACGGATGCATTCCGAGTTGCTCAAGCGATTGCAGTCGAAGTCGAACAACATGATGACATTGCGTTTCCGATATCAGAAACGATGTTCATAGCACTTCATTTATTGAGTGCTAAAAAGTTAAAAATTGAAAATGATCATGTTGGCACTGAAGAACTTAAAATTCTCATTCACCAATTTGTCGAAAGGATGAGTGCGAGCTTGGGCATTGATTTGATTAGAGACACGAAATTGCTCAATAATCTCTATCTACATTTGGCTCCTGCACTCAATCGGTTAACATATCGTTTCGTTCAACATAATCCTATTAAACAAGAAATTTATACTCAGTACATGGAAATAACAGAAGTGATTACCGACAATATTTGGATTTTTGAAGAATTATACGAGGTTGAATTTACAGATGATGAAATGGCATATTTAACACTTCATGTCGCTTCGGCAATTGAAAGATTGACACAGCATAGAGGTCGAAAAATCAAAATTGTATTATTGTGTGGCTCTGGTATTGGAACGTCACAATTATTAAAAGAGAAGTTACGAAAAATTTACCCAGAGTTTGATATTTTAAATGCTTATTCGTTGTATCAAATTGATGAAACACAGTTGAAAAAACGTTACGTCGATTATGTCATTACGACAGTACCAATCGAATTGGAATCCATTGAATGTATTAAAGTGACACCTTTTTTGGACGAGAAAGATAGAGAAAAACTTAATGACATCATTAATAAAGAACGGGAACGCTTTGTACATCATCTATCAAGACGAGGCTTGCAATTGAAACAAGTGATGAAATCTGAATTTTTGGGATCGATTCACCAAAAGATGTCTCGAAATGAAGCGATTGCTGAAGTGATGCGACCGCTAGAGCAAGCAGGCATGATTCATGCACAGTACAAAAAAGAAATTATCAATAAGTTGGATGAGTTTGGGGCATATATGGTCATCAGTCCGCATATTGCGTTACTTCACGGCAGTACAGAATTTGCGTTGAAGGGAGTAGGCATGACATTGTTTCATTTTGAACAAGGTGTCTACTTTGGACATGAGCGATTTGATCCGGTCAAGGTGATGATTGGTTTAGCGACCGATGAACCGCAAAAACATTTAACTGCTTTGAAAGAACTGAGTGACATATTGATGGATGACACCATGCGTGTCCAACTCTTAAATGGAGATTTGACGGGATTGAAAAATAAATTAGCGTGTTTGTAAAGGAGGCCGAATATGTCCTTAGAAATGCTGACAGAAGATAAGATCAATGTGAAAGAATGTGTGGCATCGTGGGAGGAAGCAATTAAAGAAGCGTCTCAACCCCTCGTAGAACAAGAGTATATTAGTCAAAGTTATATCGACGCGATGATAGATAGTGTATATCGACATGGTCCCTATATTGTCATTGCCCCGGAGATTGCGATTGCCCATGCGCGTCCGAATGGTAACGTGAACAAAGTCGGGATCAGTTTGTTGAAGCTCAATCAGCATATCAATTTTGGTGAAAAGAGCCACTATGCCAGCTTAGTTTTTGTATTTAGTGCAGTGGATACGCACTCACATTTGGATATTTTACAGAGTTTGGCACAGATTTTAGGAGATGTAGCAATAGTAAAAAATTTAATTCAAAGTCAAAATGAAAAGGAAATCTTATCAATTATCAAAGGGGTAGAGCAAAGATGAAAATTTTAGTGGTATGTGGTCACGGATTAGGAAGTAGTTTTATGGTAGAAATGAATGTCCAAGAAGTGTTAAAACAGTTGACGCTAAAAGATGCTGTCGATGTTGAACATAGTGACATTATGAGTGCAAGTCCTGAAATGGCTGATTTGTTTATTTGTGGACGTGACTTAGAAGAAAATGCGGCACGACTCGGGGATGTGCTCATTTTAGACAATATTTTAGATAAGGCAGAGTTAGAAGGAAAACTAATAGATAAATTCGAGACGTTAGATGTCATTTAAAAATAAGGAGTGTTGTCTATGCAAACGATACTTGATTTAATAGTTGATGTACTGAGCCAGCCTGCGATACTTGTTGCTTTAATTGCATTCATCGGCTTAGTTGTACAGAAAAAGCCAGTGTCAGTAGTGACATCCGGAACAATTAAAACGATTCTAGGTTTTTTAGTATTAAGTGCTGGCGCCGGTGTGGTTGTGCAATCATTAGAACCATTCGGAAAGATTTTCCAACATGCATTCGGAGTCCAAGGGGTCGTTCCAAACAATGAAGCGATTATTTCGATAGCTTTAGAAAAATATGGGACAACTGCAGCACTCATTATGGTATTTGGCATGTTAGTGAACATTTTAATTGCGCGCGTATCGAATTTGAAGTTTATTTTCTTAACTGGGCATCATACGTTTTATATGGCCGCATTTTTAGCCATTATTTTAACGGTAGGGCATATTAAAGGTGTGTTAACGGTTATATTAGGTGCATTAATTTTAGGATTGATTATGGCTGTATTTCCAGCATTAGCACAACCGACGATGCGTAAAATCACTGGTAATGATCAAGTCGCATTAGGCCATTTTGGGACAGTGAGTTATTGGGCAGCAGGTGAAGTAGGAAAATTATTTAAAGGCCATTCTAAATCGACGGAAGAGATTAACTTTCCCAAAGGTTTGAGCTTTTTACGAGAAAGTACGATTAGTATTTCGTTAACAATGATTTTGCTGTATCTCATTGCGAGTTTATTTGCTGGTGTCGGTTATGTACACGATGAAATTAGTAAAGATCAAAACTTTATCGTTTTTTCACTCATTCAAGGGGTTACATTCGCGGCAGGGGTGTTTATCATTTTAACGGGCGTCCGCTTGATTTTGGCCGAAATTGTACCTGCATTTAAAGGTATTTCAGAAAAGTTGGTTCCGCATTCGAAGCCAGCATTAGATTGTCCGATTGTATTCCCTTATGCGCAAAATGCAGTATTGATTGGGTTTTTCGTTAGCTTTTTAACAGGTGTACTTGGTATGTTTGTGATGTTTTTAATTGGTGGTGTAGTGATTTTACCGGGTGTTGTCCCACACTTCTTCTTAGGTGCGACTTCAGGTGTGTTTGGTAATGCACGCGGTGGCATTAAAGGGGCTGTTGCAGGGTCAGCATTAAATGGTCTACTGATCATGTTTTTACCTTTACTCTTCTTACCGTTTTTAGGAGATTTAGGACTCGCTTCAACGACCTTCTCAGATACTGACTTTTTAGTTGTTGGCATTGTATTTGGTAATATCGTCAAATATTTAGGCATTGTGGGTCTGGTCATAGGTATTATCATTGTAGTTGCCGTCGCGATTGTATTACAAAAGCGCGGTCGTACAGTTTCAGAAGCGACAAAGTCTTAATGCATCTGCATTTAAAATAAACTTGCACCTTTCTTAAAGAGACGCTATAATAGTGTCATAAGATTTCACACATGTACTACACCAAACCCCCTCACTCTGGACCAGTGAGGGGGTTTTTATGGTGTGGCTACAATCGCCTATTTTTGTCTCTGTTGTCTTTTTTGTGTAGCCAATAGGCAAATAAAGCAACAGTACAGCCACTTAAAGTAGTGGCTATATAGTGAAAAAAGATTTCACACATATGTCTACACCTCCCTTCTATGCCAAAATGACACCTAAAGGATAGGCGATACCCTATTATATAACATTATAAATGCAAAAATAAAGTTATAATATAAAAATAGTCGTTTATTGTTTTTCTGCTGATGAATGGTTCTCTGTTTTTTTAAAAGTCAATCTCACATCGCGTGATACTTCAATTGTTCGACGTTCATTGACGTCACTTTTAAAAATTTTGTGATAAGCGCCTAGAAACATATGAGAGTAAATTTAGTTTTCATCAATAGAGTTACAATTTTTATAAAGAAAGGTTATAATAAAGATGTAAAATTTTACAATAGGTTTACACCTCACTTCCTCACTGTACCAGAGTGAGAGGGGTTTTTAATGGTGTGGCTACAATCGCCTATTTTTTTACCGTTATTTTTATTTCATAGCCAATGGACAATCAAAGCAATGGTACACCTACTGAGAACAGTGAGTGTGTATTGCTTTAAGATTTCACACACGACCCTTCACTTTTTATTCAAAGTGAGGGGGTTTTTATTATCGCTTATTTCTCATCTGACTCGTTTCTCACAATGCGATAATACATAGAGATATTCCTCATATTTAAAATCCATCCCCAACAAATCTAACGACGATACACGTGATTTAACTAAAAAAAATCGTACGATGAAGTTCCTTTTGACACCTTCTATCTCACAACGCTTTGTTCACATAATGTTAAAAAAGAAATGACAAATCGGTTAATGATTCAGATATCATTTGAAAATCACTATATATGGTGTTTATGATTGTTTATAGACACTACATATAGAAAAGAGTGATATTTTGACACAACTTGAAAAACAATTAACAGGTTTAATGACAAAAGATCCAACGATTGTAAATGAAAATGCTAATAAGGATAGTGAGACTTTTTCAACAATGCGCGATTTAACGGCAGGTGTCGTTTCAAAATCATACGCGTTACAACATTTATTACCCCCGCATGTTGCGATGGCGCATCAAAAAGGAGAAATTCACTTCCATGATTTAGATTACCATCCATTCCAACCGCTAACGAACTGTTGTCTCATCGATGCGAAAGGAATGATGGCACATGGTTTTCAAATTGGGAACGCACAAGTGACATCTCCAAAGTCAATTCAAACTGCCGCGGCCCAACTTGTTCAAATTATTGCGAATGTGTCTAGCAGTCAGTACGGTGGTTGCACGATTGATCGTGTTGATGAATTATTGAGTCATTATGCAAAGTTTAATGAAGAGAAACATCGTGAGGTTGCACGTGAATTTGTTAAGAGTGATCAAATTGATGACTATGTAGATAAACGGGTAACCCAAGATATTGCAGATGCGGTCGAAAGTTTAGAATATGAAATTAATACGCTCTATACTTCAAATGGTCAGACGCCGTTCGTTACATTAGGGTTTGGATTAGGCATAGATGAGCTTAGTCGCAAAGTACAAACAGCAATTTTAAAGACACGGATTAAAGGACTCGGTAAAGACCGCATTACAGCGATATTTCCAAAACTCGTGTTTTCCATTAAAAAAGGGACTAATTTTGCACCAGAAGACCCGAATTATGACATCAAACAGTTGGCGTTACAATGTGCGATGAAGCGGATGTATCCAGATATTTTGAATTACGATAAAACTGTAGAACTTTTAGGTGACTTTAAAGCGCCAATGGGATGTCGCTCATTTTTACCTGCATGGCAAAATGCACAAGGTGAGTTTGAAAATAATGGGCGCTGTAATTTAGGCGTGGTCACGCTAAACATTCCACGTATAGCGATTGAGTCGGCTGGTGATATGACGCGTTTTTGGGATTTGTTTGATGAGCGGATGCAAGTCCTACACGATGCGCTCGTTTATCGTATCGAGCGTGTGAAAGAAGCTGTACCGAACAATGCACCAATATTATACAAACGTGGCGCTTTCAAACACCGAATTAATGAAGAAGATCCGGTCGATACATTTTTCAACCAACGACGCGCAACGATTTCGATGGGCTATATTGGATTATATGAAGCAGCGACTGTGTTCTTTGGTCCAAATTGGGAGACGAATCCTGAAGCGAAAGATTTTACATTAAATATTTTAAAACAAATGAAAAATTATCAACTTGAATGGACAGATCAATATGATGTATGGTTTAGCATCTATAGTACGCCTAGCGAGTCGTTGACGGACCGTTTTTGTCGCTTGGATCGAGAAGCATTTGGTGACATACCAGATATTACAGATAAAGGTTATTACCAAAATTCTTTTCACTACGATGTGCGTAAAGATGTCACACCCTTTGAAAAGTTAGATTTTGAGAAAGACTACCCTTATTTAGCATCGGGTGGCTATATCCACTACTGTGAATACCCTAAATTAGATCATAATGTGAAAGCGCTCGAAACTGTATGGGATTATGCGTATGACCGAGTGAGTTATTTAGGGACTAACATTCCGATTGACCATTGCTATGATTGCGGTTTTGAAGGTGATTTTGATACGACTGAGACAGGTTATCGTTGTCCGGAATGTGGCAATCAAAATCCAGAAACGGTGGATGTGGTGAAGCGGACATGTGGTTATCTTGGTAATCCTGTGCAACGTCCGACGATTGAAGGCCGCCATAAAGAAATGTGTGCACGAGTCAAACATCTGAAGGTACGTCAATCATGAGTGTATTAGATGTAAGCACTGGTGCCGGTTATATTGCGAAAATCGAATACCAAAGTTTTGTCGATGGTGAAGGTGTCCGATGTAGTGTTTATGTCTCTGGTTGTCCATTTCAATGTCAAGGTTGCTACAATAAAGCAGCCCAACATTTTCGCTATGGTGAAGCAATGACGCATACGGTGATGGAAGAAGTGCTTGATGCGTGTGCGCCAGAATATATAGCTGGATTAAGTATTTTAGGAGGCGAACCTTTTTGCAATTTGAAAGTTGTTGCGCCACTTGTTCAAGCTTTTCGTGCACGATACGGTCGTGAAAAGTCATTATGGATATGGACGGGATATTTATTCGAATATTTATGGCGTGCTAATGACCAACGGACAGAGATCATAAAACAAACTGATGTGATTGTAGACGGCATGTTCATGCAAAAATTATATCAACCTAATTTGCCCTATAAAGGGTCATTAAACCAACGTGTCATTGATGTTCATCAATTTATTAAAACTAAGATGATGAGCCAGTCGATTTACATTGAATAAACAGATGCGTGCTGATTCTCATAAATATAATTTTTCGAATTTTTGCAACTTGCAAGAAAATTCGGATTTGTATATTGACATCGTTAAGGATGTTAGATAGACTTGTTGTAACATTAAAAGCCAGTAAAACACCCGCACGGTTATTGCATTGGCCGTTCTATTTTCGCGATACATCTTGCATTTTAACAATTGAATCATACTTATCAAGATTGGTGGAGGGACAGGCCCTTTGAAACCAGGCAACCTATTCAGTTAGGTGCTAATTCCTGCAGGTGATTTTACCTGAGAGATAAGTCTTCTAGTAAAAGTCTATCTTTATCAGGTAGGCTTTTATTTTTTATGATTAGGAGGAATGTCAAATGAGAAGTGATTTTAAATTTGAAACGTTGCAATTGCACTCAGGACAAGAAGTCGACGAAAGTAGCCATTCACGTGCTTTACCAATTTATCAAACGACATCTTTTACTTTTGACGATACAGCACATGCGGCGAATTTATTCGGTTTAGATGAACTTGGAAATATTTACACACGTCTGATGAATCCTACAACGAACGTTCTTGAAACACGGGTAACCGAACTTGAAGGGGGTGTCGCTGGTGTAGCGGTTGCTTCAGGTATGGCAGCGATTACTTATGCGATTCAAGCTGTCGCGCAAAAGGGTGATCATATCGTAGCAAGTTCTACATTATATGGCGGGACACATACACTGTTCACACATACGTTACCGAAATATGGGATTGATGTCACATTAGTCGATACGACAGAAGTTAGTCATATAGAAAATGCGCTTCAAGACAATACGAAGGCCTTATTTGTAGAAACGATTGGTAATCCAGAAGGTAATGTTGAGGATTTTGATGCACTTGTAACAATTACAAAAGCACAAGGTATTCCACTTATTGTTGATAATACATTCGCGACGCCTTATCTTTCACGTCCGATTGAACATGGCGCGAACATTGTTGTTCACTCTGCAACCAAATTTATTGGTGGACACGGAACATCAATGGGCGGGGTCATTGTTGATGCAGGTAATTTTAATTGGGATAATGGCAAGTTTCCAGGATTAAGTGAACCCGATCCATCTTATCATGGTTTAGTATTCAGTGAAAAGTTTGGTGAAGCCGCACTTGCTTTTAAAATTCGAACAACAATATTAAGAGATACAGGAGCAGCAATCTCACCATTTAATGCATTTTTACTAACGCAAGGATTAGAGACGCTTTCATTACGGTTAGAACGTCATGTAGAAAATGCTGAAAAAGTTGCACAATATCTTGAAAAGCATGACAAAGTCGCATGGGTTAAATATGCTGGCTTGCCAACGAGTGAGTATTATGCGTTAAAAGAGAAGTATTTACCAAAAGGCGCAAGTTCCATCTTTACCTTTGGTGTCAAAGGTGGATACGAAGCTGGCAAAAAATTTATTGAAGGCTTAGAATTATTTTCTTTGTTAGCGAATGTAGGAGACGCCAAATCGCTTGTCATCCACCCCGCATCAACGACACATCAACAATTGACGGAGGCAGAACAAACAGCAGCAGGTATTGCCCCTGAAACGATTCGTCTTTCTATAGGCCTTGAGCATATCGATGATATTATTGCGGATTTGGAAAAAGGCTTTGCTAAACTTTAATTTTTAAACGTCGCACAAAATAAAGGGAAATTCATGATACGGTAGATTGAAATGAATGCTTTTAAACAATGAAACTTCATATGGAAGATGCAGTTGTTCTACCGCCATGATTTTACCTTTCATTAATTAAAAAGTATCCCCATGAATATACATCATCGTCTTATCAAGAGAGATGGAGGGACTGGCCCAATGAAATCTCGGCAACAGGAATTGATTCACTGTGCCAATTCCAGTAGCACAATTGCTAGAAGATAAGTCAACTTTCACTATGCCTTATCTTCCTATTTTTAGGAGGTAATGTTCATGACACGAAAACAAATTCATTTTAACGGATTCGTCCAAAACTCTCCCGCTCCCCATGCTGCAGGTTTATGGAAACACCCAAAAGATAAAGGAGCGACACACCACAATTTAAAATATTGGACGAATATAGCTCAAACTTTAGAACGTGGTTTATTTGATGGTATTTTTATTGCTGATGTATTAGGTACTTATAGTGTTTATAATCAGTCCCATGACGCCGCAGTGAAACACGCAGTTCAACTCCCCGCACACGACCCTATCCCACTCGTTTCTGCTATTGCAGCAGTAACGGAGCATATTGGTATTGCACCTACTGTTTCTACTACTTATGCACAACCGTATAAACTAGCCCGTCAATTGTCTACACTCGATCATCTGACAAATGGTCGATTAGGTTGGAATGTTGTGACGTCTTATTTAGAAAGCGAGGCAGTGAACTTAGGTTTAAAAGAACGCTTGCCTAAAGCGCTGCGTTACAGTCGTGCTGACGAATTCTTGCAAGTGAGTTATCAGCTGTGGGAAGACAGTTGGGAGGACGATGCAGTTGTTAAAACGCGTGAGACAGATACGTATGCTGATCCTTCCAAAGTTCATGCGATTCACCATAAAGGTACATTTTTCGATATACCTGGACCGCATCTTGTAGAGCCTTCCCCTCAAAGAACACCTGTTTTATTTCAAGCTGGTGCCTCCGAAAAAGGTAAAACGTTTGCTGCGAAGCATGCAGAGGCTGTGTTTACTAAACATACCTCTATTGAATCATTACGAGCATATGTCACAGACATTCGTACAAGGGCACAACAATTTGGCCGTAATGGTGAAGATATCCTTGTTTTTCCAATGGTTTTACCTATTATCGGTGAAACTGAAGAAGAGGCTTATGAAAAATATGAAGCACTGCAAAATGAAGTCAGTTATGAAGGTTCAGTCGCATTGTTAAGCGGACATACGGGTATTGATTTTTCTCAGTATGATCCAGATGAATATATCGAAAATATAGAGACAGAAGCGATGCAAGGCAATCTTAATTTGTATACAAAAGATCCACATCGAAAATGGACATTGCGGGAAGCGGTGAAAAACCACGGGCTCGGTAATGGGACGGCTAAGTTCATTGGCACACCAACACAAATTGCTGATCAATTGGAATTGTGGGCGAATGAAGGCGGTGCAGACGGTTTTAATATTGCACAAGCCTATTCTCCAGGTACGTTTGAAGAATTTGTGGACTTCATCATCCCTGAATTACAAAAAAGAGGTATATATCGTACAGAATATGAAGGTGAAACTTTACGTGAAAACATGTTTGGCAAAGGCCATACGAAAGTGAAACCGACACATCCCGCGCGAAATAAAAAAGTCAATTTAGTACAAATATAGGGGGATGATTATGAATGACGTTAAAGTGTATACATGGATAGGCTTTATTGTTTTTATGGCGCTCATGATTACGGTAGGTTTTGTCAGTTCTAGAAAGATGAAAAGTATTTCAGATTTTGCGACGGGCTTTGGAAGGATTGGACCACGTACGCTAGGCTTGTCTTTTGCAGCGACGTATTTAAGTGCTGCAACCTTTCTAGGTTATCCAGGATGGTCGTATACGTGGGGCCTCAATAATTTATGGTTATTTTTAGCGATGTTTATCGGTGGACCTACAGGCGTTTTAATGGTCGCTAAAAGAGTCAGATCATTAAACACAACACAACAATCCCTCTCACTACCAGATTGGTTGGGCGATTTTTATGACAGTTCTATTTTACGTGTTGGGACAGCTATGATCTTATTATTTAATATTTTCTATATCGCAAGTCAGCTTGTCGCAGGCGCTTTGATTTTTAAATATTTACTCGGTATGAGTTACTTTTCAAGTTTAATTGTTATCACAGTCATTGTTGTGCTTTATGTATACGTAGGTGGTGCACTTGCAGATATTTATACAGATGCCTTACAAGTTATCATGATGGCAGTAGCTGGTCTCACCATTTTTATCTCTGGCATTGTGCTATTTTGGAAGGGGAGCATCCATGATACGTTTTCGGGTATTGTACAAAACTTAAACCACCAAAATCATTACTTAGTCCAAGTTTTTAATCCTGACTCTGTTCACTTTCACTCTTTTACAATGATTATCGGCGCGATTATTATTCAATGGGCTTTTGCATCAGCGCCCCACTTATTTAATAAAATTTTAGGTTTAAAAAGTGAAAAAGATTTAGGACGCATGATTCGAACTTATATTTTTGTAATGTCAATCTGTTTACTTGTTCTTTTTGGCGGTATTTTCAGTCGTGTGGCATTAGGTGGGCAAGTTGAGAGTTCAGATTTAGCCCTATTACAATATATTGAGTGGGCATTCCCTGCTGGCATTGTTGCTTTATTCGGTGTCGTTATATTGGCAGCAGCCATGTCAACTACAGATGGTTTGTTTGTTTCAATTTCTACAGTGTTTGCGAATGATTTATTTTTAAAACTGATTGTCAAACAGAAGTGGGTGAGTCTTGAAGAAGAGAAAGCCAATCGAATTGCTTTTCGCATTAGTCGTGTTTCTGTGCCGGTTGTAGGACTTTTATCGTTTTTATTAGTTTTGAAGCCACCGCTCTATATGAGTGACTTCATGTGGATTGGGATTTCGGGTATTGCAGCCGGTACAATGGGTCCTATTTTGCATGCGGTATATGCGAAACGAAAAGCACCTGGCCGTGCAGCAGAACTATCGATGGTTGTAGGCTTAGTTTCCTATCTCGTTATTTATTTTGGTGGTGTCATCCCAAGTACAATGTCTGCTGGGGCTATCGCAACAATATTAGGCATATTGGCAATTACAGTGATGTCATCTGTCATGCACCATCGTGCTAGCCAACTTTCTGTAGATAAGGGGGAAGCATAATGTTTGTAAATGAAATGTTATCCATTTGGCTATATGGTTATATAGGGATATTTGTTGGACTACTTCTCGCATTAAAATGGGGTTACTCAAATCATGACGAAAAGGAGAATGATTAATGCCAATAATTAAAATTGATTTGATTAAAGGAAAAAGCAAAGATTATATTAAGGAGGTTTTGGATATTTCATATGAAGTGATGCTAGAAGCCTTTCATGCACCAGTAGGGGATCGCTATCAAATTGTGACACAACACGAAGCGTATGAGATGCAAATCTTAGATACAGGTTTAGGCGTAGAACGGACGACGGATGTGTTAGTTTTTACACTTATCACGCGCCCAAGAACGCAAGAACAAAAAACGATTTTTTATCGCAAGCTAGTAGAAATATTACATCTAAAATTAGGCATTCGAAAAGAAGACGTAATCATTACTCTTGTAGAAAACACAGATGAGAATTGGAGCTTTTTCAATGGGGAGGCGCAATTCTTGAATGGAGACTTATAATATGACAAGAAAAATATCATCTAAAATCTCTCTGCTCTCTTGAGTTGTATTGATTGGTAAAAGAGTTCAGTGGTAAGCATATAAATTCATCAACACTGCAAATTATATGGTTGAGTAAGAAAAATTAGTAGTCTACAACTAAGCAAACGTTAAATGCCAACAAACGTATTCAGACAACACATAGCGATGAACTGTAAAATCTGATGATTAGAAAAGATTTTACAGTTCTTTTTATTGAATCTCAGGTGCTTTTCACTCTAATCACTGCCGTCATGAGGTCTGAAATCATAGTCGTTAAGCATCGTATTAAGTGCATAGAGAAAAGTTCGTTATAATAGTGAAAAAGACGAAAGATGTGTTCAAAATGAAAAAAATAATGATTGTGAATACGAGTTATGATCAATTTGATGGCTTTGATTTACCAACAGGTTTATGGTTAAGCGAACTTGTGCATTTTTATGATGTATTCCAAAATAATCCGAATTATCAATTGGATATATACAATATCAACGGAGGCGAAACGCCAATAGATCCTGTCAGTATGAATAAAGTGACGTTAGATCGTTTGACCAAAAAATATTATGAAGATGAAACTTTTATGCGAAAATTACACGATTCACCATCCATTGATGAAGCAGATGTGACACAGTATGATGTGATTTATTTTACCGGTGGCCATGGTGTGATGTATGACTTCCGAGGACATGATACGATTGCCCGTGCGGTAAACGACATTTACGATCGTGGGGGTCTCGTTTCTTCAGTTTGTCATGGTACGAGTGCTTTACTTGAAATTAAGCGCCCAAACGATCATTTTCTTATAGAAGGTCAGAAGTTGACAGGTTTCTCAAATCGAGAAGAAAGTATAGCGCGACGTAAAAAACAAGTACCATATCAGTTAGAAACCGCATTAAAAGAAAAAGGCGCACTTTACCAAAAAAGCATCATACCATTAAAAAGCTTTGTCGTTGAAGAGGAACAATTAATTACAGGACAAAACCCAGCGTCAGCACGTGATGTAGGTGAAGCAATTAAACTCAGATTAGATGTGAAGTGAAAACAAAAAAATTAGAATAGGACTTAAAGAGTTGAGGTGAAATAAAAGAGCCACTCAAACGGCTTTTTATTTCACTTTTTTAGTATCTTGTCGTAAAAATATGACCATCCTAACCTGTGATGATTTTAATGAAAAAGATACACTTTAAACACAATACATCTTGCAATTTCTCATTTTTAGAAAATAATGATTTTAAAAATGCATATTGCGCTTATGAAATGTTTAGCGTATAATTTTAAATCGAAATCATTACTATTTTAGGAGGAGACCACATCATGAAAAAAAGTTTCAAATTATTAGCGACTGTGGTATTGTCGGGTTCTATGTTAGCGGCTTGTGGTCAAGGTGACGATAAAGCATCATCAAACGACCAATTAAAAGTAACAACGACGGTTTTCCCATTACAATCGTTTGTTAAACAAATTGGTGGTGAGCATGTTGAAGTAGATTCTATTTATCCGAAAGGGGCAGACTTGCATAGCTTTGAGCCGACACAAAAAGATATTATCGATGCAAGCAAGTCTGATTTATTCATTTATACTGGTGATGATCTAGACCCTGTAGCGAAAAAAGTAGCAAATGCGATTAAGAAAGATGATCATAAATTATCATTAGAAAGTAGTTTAGATAAAGCCACTTTATTAACAGACCAACATGAACATGGTGAGCACGAAGAACATGGTGAACATGAAGAACACGGTGAGCATGAAGAACATGGTGAGCATGGAGAACACGGTGAGCATGAAGAACATGGTGAGCATGAAGAACACGGTGAACATGAAGAGCATGGGGAAGAGGGACACAAGCACAGTGAAGCGCATGATGAACATGAGCACCACCATCATCATGGGGGTTATGATCCACACGTATGGTTAGATCCACAATTAGATAAAAAATTCGTATCTGCAATTCGTGATGATTTAAGCAAACGTGACCCTAAACATAAAGCAGAATATGATAAAAATGCAGACAAAGTATTAAAAGATTTAGACAGCATTGATAAAGAGTTAAAAGATGTGACAAAAGATCATCAAGGTCATGCGGTATTTATTTCACATGAATCATTAGGTTATTTAGCTGATCGTTATGGTTTTGTACAAAAAGGCGTTCAAAGTTTAAATGCTGAAGACCCATCACAAAAAGAATTGACTGAAATTGTGAAAGAAATTAATGAAACGGGTGCGAAATATATTCTTTACGAAGAAAACGTTGCAAACAAGGTGACAGATACGATTCGTAAAGAAACAGATGCGAAACCATTGAAATTTAATAATATGGAAGCTGTATCTAAAGACCAAGCGAAAGATGCTACTTATCAATCATTGATGAAAGAAAATGTGAAAAACATTGAAAAAGCGCTCAACGACAAAATTAAAGTAGAAGACGATAAAGCAGCAAATAAACACAGCAAAGCGATTCAAGATGGCTATTTCAAAGACGATCAAGTGAAAGATCGTGATTTATCTGACTATGCTGGTGAATGGCAATCAGTTTATCCATTACTAAAAGATGGTACGCTCGATGAAGTTTTTGAACATAAAGCAGAAGACAAAGGTGACAAATCTGCAAAAGAGTACAAAGCTTATTATGATAAAGGTTACAAAACTGATGTAGAAAAGATTAAGATTACAGATAATCAAATTACTTTTACAAAGAATGGTAAGTCTATGACAGGCACATATACGTATGATGGTAAAGACATTTTGCAATATGAGGGTGGCAACCGTGGTGTGCGTTATACTTTCAAACTTGAAGGTGACGCGTCAGAAGGATTACCAAAATATGTACAATTTAGCGATCATAACATTGCGCCTACGAAAACAGGACATTTCCATATCTTTACAGGAAATGACCGTGAGAAAGTATTGAAAGAGTTAGAAAATTGGCCAACATATTATCCAGCTAATCTTACAAAAGAACAAGTTAAAGATGAAATGTTAGAGCATTAATATGATTTAATAAAAGAACCGGACGAGACGTGTATCTCTTCTGGTTCTTTTGATGTTTGAGGTGGTTGGGTTGCTTCTACATTGAGCAACAAGAAAGACTGATTGTTTAACGTAGGCCGCTTCTTCTCTATCGTTTAATTTTATGCTTTTTTTGGCTCGAATAGCTCTGTTGGATTGACTGCATATTAACAAGCCGCTATCCATTTTTTCATTATGAAAATATCATCCTGCTTTTTCTGTATGTAACTGTATCAAATTTTAAAATTGATAGGATGAAATACAAGATAATTTGAATATAGCAATAATCTTTTAAAACGGATGTCATACACTGAAAATGAGATGGCAGAGCGCGTTAATGCGTGTGAGTATATTTTGAATTGTAGCCAATTTGTAAAATAAAAATATGGATAACGTCATCATTTCAACATTAAGCAAAATGAGCGCTATCCATAATTGAGTTTTAGGGATGAGTTAAAAACTGAGCCATACCACTTAGACTTTATTGACTGATGCGTCGTAAATGGCATCAATCGTTTGGCCTAATAAGCGATCAAATTCTTCGTCAGATTGGCTCACACGTAAGTCATTAATTAATGCACGTGAGAAACTTGCGATCAAGCCGTGATTTGTTTTTAAGAACTCATTCGCTTTTTCAAGGCTGTAACCCCCTGATAATGCCACCACACGAACTACATTTGGATGGTTGATTAATGATTGATATTGATTTTTTTGAGTTGGAATGGTAATCTTTAACATCACATAATCTTCAGAACCAAGTTTGTCTAATTGTTTTTGAATAGATTCAGCTAAATAAGCTTCAATTTCGGCTTTTTGTTCTGCATCAATATTCACTTCAGGCTCGATGATTGGCACGAGACCTTTTGAAATGATTTGGCGTGCAATCCCAAATTGTTGTTCAACAACAGCGTCGATACCTTCTTTATTGAATTCTAAAATGTTAGAACGCATTTTTGTACCGAAGATTTTGTGTTCATTCGCACGATCTAATAAGCTGTCTAATTCAGGAATAGGCTTCATGAGTTGAACGCCATTTTCTTTATCTTCAAGCCCTTTATCTACTTTTAAGAAAGGCACAATACCTTTGTCAGCTAAATATTCACCAGTGTGCTTACCTTCTACTTCACGATCCATCGTTTGTTCGAATAAAATCGCACCAAGCACTTTATCTGCAGTAAATGACGGAGAAGTCACAATACGCGTACGCATGTCATGAACGAGGTTGAACATTTCGTCATCATTAGTGTATTGATCTTCTGAAACACCGTAGCCACGTAACGCTTTAGGTGTACTACCACCACTTTGGTCAAGGGCTGCGATAAAACCATTTCCATTTTTAATTTTATCAAATTGTTCTTGATTCATACTGACTTTCCTCCTTGAAACATTTTTCTACATCTAGTATGACGAATTATGATAACAGATTCAAATGAAATGAGAAATCTAAAAATTGAAAAAAGTAGCGATAAAACGCTGTCATAGCAGGCACCAGAGGATTTTGTCTATAAAGTGAACATTTTGAAGAAAGGTAAATGTGAGGAAATAAAAAACCACTGCACCACGCATTGTTGGAATATGCATGGTACAGCAGCGGATACATGGCTGACGTCTAAAATTGCGCATTTCATTTAATTCAAGACAAGTCATCTGACATTGATGATGGAATAAATTTTGAATACTTTCACTGCATCGATTTTGGTGGAAACTCATCTTTCTTATGATTTATTTGCTAAGGCGTCATATGATATCGTGTCAAATACTTAATGTTTGTTTATTCAGGGAAATATGGAATAAACAATGGTTCAACGGTTGGACAGATTACTGAGAAACCGTCAAAACTTTGGAATGATGCACGCGCAGCTACAACGTTAAAGCTCATCACTTTTCCAACGATATGATGGTGCTCTGAAACGAAATAGGCGCTAAACCCAGGCGGATGAATACCACTCAGCTCATGGGGTGTAAATAGAACTAAAATAGTGCCTTTGATTTCACGAATTGTACGTTCAACTTCGGATAAAGTAATCGGTTGTATGTGTTGAGATGATGGTTCGATGACTGGGTGTTTTTCATAAATGCTGAGATGTAAATCACTCAAGTCACCGTGTATTCTTGTTATGGAAAACAACTGATTGCTTTCGAACTTTTGTTTGATTCTTTCAAAAACATAGGTATGATGCATGTCAGTGATGTCAAAAGTCAATTGAGCACGGTCACGGTAAATGGCGCCATACGGTACTTTCTCTCTACCATTAAGTCCGTGATGCTCATCAAACTGATTCATATGAACGGGCTGACCATCAATAATCACAAAATCGCCATCTGCATGATTCAATGTGCCGAAGCCATAATCACCGTAACGTAACAGTTCAGCAATCGTGACTTCACTCTCTAGGTGACCTTCTAATAATGATTTCATCGTGCCAACTTGATGAATATAGTGACGATATTCTTTCATTGGATCAGCCTCCTTTTTATTTCTCAATACAATCTGAAATATCGCAGACTTCCTATTTTAATACTGTGCCTCATTGGCCAAAGATAGCAAAGCGCTTCGTCGACGAATAAGATTTTAAAATATATTTTGTTGCTTGCTATGTAAAGAGTATAAACGCCGGCAGTAAAAAAATCAACATAATTTTCTGAAAAAAATGACATAAATTTTCTGGCAATGGCATAATGCGCTGATTATCAGGCTTTTAATGTCAAAATTTGAACTAAAAATTATATACATTTCTGTAGTTGTGTGAACCATTTTCATGCGTCGAGTGTACAAAATCCAACGCAATATGTTTTAACCGCTTCATATGAATTTCAACAGTGAGATTTTAGAGAGAGTTAAAAATAATAAAGTATAAAAAGGTAAGTATGTTGACCTATTGGGGTAAAAAAAGAGGAACGCCTTGGCCAACTTACTTACCTCATTCAAGATGGTTAAAATGTCGTTGATTATTTCACGTGTTTCATTTCTAATTCATGAATCAAGTGCGTCAGCATTTCGTTATTCGGTGTAGCAATACCGAGCTCACGACCGTACTTTGCGATTTGACCGTTCAAGTAGTCGATTTCTGTATAGCGCCCGTTGTACAAATCTTGATGCATCGAAGGATAGTGTAAACCTTGTGCTTCATTTGGATACGCCGCTTCAATTTTATCAAGCAATGCTGCTGCACTTAGTGAGACACCTCGCGCTTCTGCAACTGCGACAATTTCTCCAATGAGAGGTTCGACAATGTCACGTGCTTTTTCATATTGACTGAATTCATTAATGGTTTTGTCTAAAATCGTACAGAGCGGGTTTAAAACACTGTTTAATGTCGCTTTACTCCAAATTGACTTAAATACATTGTCACTAATTTTAGCGTTTAATTTTGCATCATTAAACACTTGATTAATACGTTCTGTACGTTCATCCGCTTGACCATCAGCACGTTGGAATTCAATAGAACCTTGTCCTTCTAATAACAATTGACCTGGTCCACGCAAACCAGCTGTCCACATTGTTACTGCTAAGAAAATTTGTGTTTTTGGAACGATAGCAGAGAGACGATCGCCATGACCTAAACCATTCATCATAGACAATAGAGCGGTATCTTCATTGATTGCTTTGTTGTCGTATAGTGTACGTAACATTTGTTTAGCTTGCATTGATTTCGTCAAAATAATCACTAAATCAAATGTTTCGTTTACTTGGTGTGGCAAAACAGCAGGAATCTCTAGCGTGTAAGTATCGGTTTCTGTTTGGATTTCAAGTCCTTTTTCATTGATTGTATTCACATGTTCTTCCCACATATCAATCAATTTCACATCATAGCCGGCTTCTTTAATTTGGCTCCCGATACGTCCACCCATAGCCCCTGCACCAGCAATAGCAATTTTTTTCATAAAACAATGCCTCCTTATATAAAATTAGTTACAACTTAAGTTTAGATTTCACTTTTTGTATCCGTCAATAAAAAGTTACAGAGACTTTCGAAAATTAGTATTATATGTGATGAAATATTGAAATTTGCTACAAGAAAGCCCAATGTGTAGATTAACGCATTCAGTTCAATGCCTTTGTTCAGTATTTCGGATAAAACGATAATTTTTAGGATATTAAGCGCTTTCATCAGGTGCTATAGTGAAGTCAAATGAAGACAGAGGTGAACCACATGAACTTTTTCGACATTCAAAAGATCCCTAACAAAGGGATTTCGCTTTCAATGCAACGTAAACTTTGGCTACGTTATTTCTTGCAAGCTTTCTTCGTTGTGTTTTTCGCTTACATGGCGATGTACTTGATTCGTAATAACTTTAAGGCGGCGCAACCTTTACTTAAAGAAGAGATTGGATTGACGACGTTACAACTCGGGTATATCGGTTTAGCATTTAGTATTACATATGGATTAGGGAAGACATTACTCGGCTATTTTGTAGATGGTCGTAATACGAAAAAAATCATTTCCTTTTTACTTGTTTTATCTGCAACAGTCGTTTTAATTATGGGATTTGTATTAAGTTACTTCGGTTCTGTAATGGGCTTATTAATTGTTTTATGGGGATTAAATGGGATATTCCAATCGGTCGGTGGGCCAGCAAGTTACTCAACGATATCACGCTGGGCACCACGTACAAAGCGCGGTCGTTATTTAGGTTTCTGGAATACATCACATAATATTGGTGGTGCCATTGCAGGGGGTCTTGCGTTATGGGGAGCGAACGTTTTCTTCCATGGTAGTGTCATTGGAATGTTTGTGTTCCCATCAGTCATCGCGTTGATAATTGGGATAGCGACACTCTTTATCGGTAAGGATGATCCTGAAGAACTCGGTTGGAATCGTGCAGAAGAGATTTGGGAAGAGCCTGTCGAACAAGAAAATATTGATGCACAAGACATGACGAAATGGCAAATTTTCACGAAATATATTTTAAAGAATCCTGTGATTTGGATTTTGTGTGTATCTAACGTATTTGTTTATATCGTAAGAATTGGTATCGACAACTGGGCGCCATTGTACGTATCGGAATACCTTCATTTTGATAAGGCAGATGCGGTAAATACGATATTTTACTTTGAAATTGGCGCATTAGTCGCAAGTTTATTATGGGGTTATGTGTCGGATTTACTCAAAGGACGTCGTGCCGTTGTAGCAATCGGATGTATGTTTTTAATTACATTTGTTGTGCATTTCTACACTCATGCAACAAGTGTGACAATGGTTAACGTTTCATTATTCGCTTTAGGTGCACTTATTTTCGGACCGCAATTATTAATTGGTGTTGCATTAACAGGCTTTGTACCTAAAAATGCGATTAGTGTAGCGAATGGGATGACCGGCTCATTTGCGTATTTATTTGGTGATTCAATGGCGAAAGTTGGACTTGCAGCGATTGCAGATCCTCAGCGCAACGGATTAACAGTATTTGGTTATACATTAAGTGGTTGGACAGATGTCTTTATCGTCTTTTATGCCGCACTCTTTATAGGTATTATTCTACTCGGTTTTGTTGCTTATTTTGAAGAAAAGAAAATTAGAAGTTTAAATATTTAATGTACAATTGGGAGGCTTAGACGTTCAATCGTCTAAGCCCCTTAGTTTTTTTGATTAATAGATGTGCTTTTACATAACTTTACATGTTTAATATGACAGAAGTTAGCCTGCATTCGAGTCACGACGAATCACTTATAAAAAGTTTTGTGCAAGTAGATGTCATCAGTGAATGAAGTGGTGAATCATACTCAGTGTTCATACATTATTTTGAATTCACGTATTCTCGTGGTGACATTTTCAAATACTTTTTAAAATGATAACTGAAACTTTTGTAATCAGAAAAACCGACTTTATGGGCAATTTCATAATGTTTATCCCCACTTTGCAACAATGACATCGCTTGATAAATCCGATAACGATTTAAATAATCTAACATCGTAATTCCGACATGGGTTTTAAAAATCCGCATCAAATAAGATTCACTCACGCCGAGCTCTGTGGTTAATGCATTACTTTGCCATTTTTGATCATAATGATGATGGATATGTTGAACAACGTAATTGACGTAATAGTCAGGATACTCTAATTTCATTAACGGTTGAAATATAGGTAATGTTGTCGTCATTGTTGTTTTTTGCTCGTGTGCATGTGGAACAAATTGCGCCAAACGTTGATTTAACTGCTCTGAATCAATCGGTTTCAATAAATAATCTAACACGTGATGATGAATCCCTGCTTGCATATATTCAAAATCATCATAACTCGATAAAATTATCTTCTGACACGGCAAGTCTTTAATCGCTTCTAACAGTTCGACCCCATCCATACGCGGCATACGAATGTCTGTAATCACAAGGTCGGGTTGATGTTCTCGAATCAGTGACAACCCTTCGATGCCGTCTTTAGCGAGCCAAACTTCATGAAAATGATAGTCTTCCCACGAGATTGCCTGCTTCAGTCCTTCACGAATAATACGTTCATCATCACAAATGACCACTTTATACATCAGTTTGCTCCTCTCTTGGTAGTTGAAATGCGATTAATGTCCCTTGTTGATAAGCTGAAAAAATTCTCAATCTTGCACGTACACCATATTGAATTTGTACTTTATGGTTAAGGTGATTCAAACCTAAATGTGACGTATCAAATACATTTTCTTGCAACATTTGTCTCACTTGCGCACGTCTGTCCACTGTCATACCCATCCCATTATCATGGACGAAAATACGTAAATATTTGGCAGTTTGCTTAATACGTATCGTGATGATTAAAGGTTCGGATTCACGACCGTGCTTAATTGCATTTTCAATTAAAGGGTGAATCATCATTTTACGAATCAGCTCATTTTCAAGACGATGGTCCATATCTATATTTAACGTAATACTGTCATCGAAGCGGATGTTTTGAATGGTGACATATTTTTGAATATAAGCAAGCTCCTCTTTTAATGGCACTTTGTCCGTCTTGACGCGCAATGTATAACGCAACATTTGTGACAACTGTTGTACAACTTTTTGTGCTTGATGCGGTGACAGTGTAATTAAATACTGTATCGTTTGCATCGTATTAAAGAGGAAATGGGGTTGGAATTGACGCTCGATTTCCTTTAATTGTATTTTCCGTAATTGCTGTTCTGTCTGTTCAATTGAGTGAATGAGTGTTTCGTTTGATTCGACTAATTCATAAATATAAGTGTTGATATCTTCAAGTTCACTCGGTTGGCCTAAAGGTTGATATGCCCCGAGTTCACGACGTTGTGCTTGGTTGATACGATCAATCATTAATTCGATATCACGTGTTTGGCGTTTGGCCATGCGATGTGCATTCATAAAACCAAAAATCATTAACAGCACGAAAGCAATACAAATAATGGCTAACAACCGTAGACCATCTTCTAATGCATCGTGGATATCTTTAAATTGAATCATTTGTTCACCTTTATCGTTCAGGCGAATACGTTCTGATATAAAGCCGAATGGTGGGGGTGGAAAAGCATCATCAACGTGAAAATGTTCCGAGTTGGAATACAAAATATTATCAAAGCGATCCAAAATCAAAGTTGTATGACCATAGCGGTCTTGAATTTCTTCTATATGTGGCGTTTGAGCAAGGTAGAAAGACAGTGCGACACTTTCGTGCAACAGTTGAATACGTTGTTGATGCATTAAGTACAACTGATGGACATCTTTCTTTTCATAATTGTTCGTAATAGATGTCTTACCATTATCGACCACGTAATAGACCGTACCTGGCTGTTGATGCACAAGTTCAAGTAATAGACGTTTGAAAGTGGTCACATCAGACTTTTTGGATAAATCGAGTTGTTTCAATGTCGATTTTTCGGTTTGAAGGGTCGTTTTTATTTGATTTTCAGTATGCGCTAAATCATGTTCAGCTTCGTGCAAATGTTGGTGAATGTGTCGATGTTCCACCCAAATATATAAAGTGTAAAAACTGACGAGTCCAAGTAAAATCACAAGGAAAACAGGCAAAATCGTCGAAATAAACAGCGAACGACGCAATTGATAACGATAAGGTTGATACGTTTTCATTCTACACGCTCCAAAAATTTTTGATGAGTTTCATGTGGCAATGCAGTTTCAGGGATGACTGGAATATCTCGTAATTGAGCAATTCCGGGTTCTTTGATTTCTGAGACATCACGACGTATCGGTTTTACCCCATTTTCCTGGGCTAACCGTTGTTGTACAGTGTAGCTTGTTAAGTAATGTATGAGTGCAGTTCTTTTAGGGTGCGGGTGTTGACTGTTCACTAACGCAATACCGTCTATATTGAGCACTGTACCTTCATCCGGATAGATGACTTTTAACGGATAGCCTTTTTGAAGCCAGGTGCGCGCATCTTGTTCGTAACTGAGTCCAGCATAATACCGTCCTTGAGCTACTTGGGCAATGACATCAGAAGACTTAGAAAGCGCCACTGCTTGTTGGCGGAATTGATGAATTGCGTCAGTATTGTTATGAATATGGTATAACCCGCGCATATGTTGATAACCTGTCGTTGTCGTTTTAGGGTTCGAATAGGCGACTTTTTGTTTGAGTGCCGGTTGCATAAGGTCCGTATAGCCATTGATGTGAATATCACCTTGTAAGTCTGTATTCACAACAATTACTGTCGGCATTAATATAAACGGTGTGACGATAGGTTGGTCCGATAATGAAATACGAAACTTCGATAGATCTGGTGCTTTATAAGGCACAAAATCTTCGGGATGCTCGATAGTTTCACTTAATACCCCACCTACAAAAATATCTCCGCGTCCATGTTTCGGCGTCTGATGAATTTTTGATAATAAAACTTGTGTCGAATCTTCAATGACTGTTACCTTTACATTTTCTTGATGTTCAAAGTCTTTGAGTATAGGTTGAATCAAATGTTTCGGATAGGGGGAATAAATGGTTAATGTATCGTTCGCATTCGATGTATCTTGTTGACAACCACAAAGAAGTATAATGAGTAGACACCATAACCATTTTTTCATTCGTATAATCCTTTCCTATCTCAAGTATTGTATTTATCTTACCAATATTTATTTAATTTGTAGAGAAAAAAATTAATATTATGACTTTCTTATGATTTTGGATGATTGAAATTTAGATTGGTGGAGTTATTTAACAGTCACAGGGGCATGTAAATATAAAAGCGGTGTGATACGCATGAGTAGGCCTCAAATTTTAAGTTTATTTTAAAGATATGCGGAACAAGAAGTAAGAAATTTTTAATGTTCATTTAAAGGACGTTAGGCTTATTAAAAAAGAAATGATAAACTAATGACAATATAGACTTTATAAAGAGAAGTATTAAGTTGACTAGAGTTTGATGAGTGTTAAATAAATAGAAAAGTAAGGTGAAACTCACAATGAAGAAAATAACGAAAGCTGTGATTCCCGCAGCAGGTTTAGGTACACGTTTTTTACCTGCGACGAAAGCTATGCCGAAAGAGATGTTGCCGATTTTAGATAAGCCGACGATTCAATATATTGTGGAAGAAGCGGTACGTGCGGGCATTGAAGATATTATTATCGTTACTGGTAAACATAAACGTGCGATTGAAGATCATTTTGACAATCAAATCGAGCTCGAAATGAACTTGGCTGAAAAAGGCAAGGATGATTTGTTAGAAAAGGTTCAACATGCGACACAATTGGCGAATATGTTTTACGTCCGTCAAAAAGAGCAAAAAGGGTTAGGGCATGCGATTTGGACGGCGAAACAATTTATTGGTGACGAGCCTTTCGCGGTATTGCTAGGTGATGATATTGTCGAATCAGAGACGCCAGCGATTCAACAGCTGATGGAAGAATATGAGCGCACAGGTAAATCCGTCATCGGTGTGCAAGAAGTGCCTGAACGTGAAACGCATCGTTACGGGATTGTTGACCCGAAAAATCAACAAGAACGTTTGTATGAAGTGACGCAATTTGTTGAAAAGCCAGTCTTTGGTACAGCACCATCTAATTTGGCGATTATGGGTCGCTATGTATTGACACCGGATATTTTCGATTATTTGGAAAATCAAGAAGAGGGAGCTGGCGGTGAAATTCAATTAACCGATGCGATTGAGCGTTTAAATCAGTCGCAACAAGTATTTGCCTACCGTTTCGAAGGTGAGCGATTTGATGTGGGTGAAAAAGTCGGTTTCGTCAAAACAACGATTCAATTTGCTTTACGTGATGCAGAAATGGCTGACGAAATTCGTGTATTTTTAAAAGAAGTGCAATGATAACAAGTTGAACACATATTGTAATAATGCAAAAATTATTTAAAGTGACTATCGAGTTCTTTTCATATGAGACAATAATATGATGCAATTGTTCTATTTTAGACATGAATTTGCAGTTTTACATATTAAAGTGATAACGTAACTGTGTTAGAATGTTCACATGAAAATTTAGAAAAGAGGAAGAAAAAGATGCTTCTTTTTACGATAGAAATTTTAATAATGATTCTCGCGATTGTATTGGGCCTCCGTACTGCTGGGGCACTCGGTTGCGGGATTTTTGCACTTGTAGCCCAAATTGTAATGATTTTCGGTTTTGGTTTACCACCGGGCTCAGCACCAGTCACTGCAGTATTGATCATTTTATCTATCGGTATTGCTGGTGGAACATTACAAGCGACAGGTGGGATTGATTACTTAGTGCACCTCGCTTCCAAAATGATAGAACGTTTTCCGAAATCTATTATTTTTATTGCACCAATGATTGTATTTGTGTTTGTTTTCGGTATCGGTACAACGAATATTGCATTATCACTAGAACCGATTATTGCGAAAACAGCATTAAAGGCGCGTATTCAACCTAAAAAAGCATTGACCGCTTCTGTATTGACGGCCAACATTGCATTGCTTTGTAGTCCAGCAGCTTCAGCAACAGCCTATATGATTTCAGAATTTGCAGGCTTAGGCATTTCAATGGGGCAATACCTTTCTATCGTACTTCCGACTGCATTATTGAGCATGTTAGTCCTCAGTTGTTTTAACACATTTGTCGGCCGTACTAAGATTGATGAACAACATGCACAAACGATGCTTCAAAAAATGGCTGTGGACCAAGAAGAAACGACGAAACAGTATGATACACGTGTGAAGTTAGGTGTATTTGCGTTTATCGTCGCAGTTGGCTTTATTTTGCTCTTCGGTATTTTCCCAGAAGTTGGACCGAAATTCCAAGTAGATGGTAAAGTCGTCGAACTTCAAATGACGGATTTAGTGCAATTGTTTATGTATATGAGTGCGATGATTAATCTACTACTCGTCAAAGTCCAACCGAACCAAATATTGACCACGCATATTACACAGGCCGCGATTGGTGCAATTTTTGCGGTATTAGGGCCTGGTTGGTTAGGGGCAACGATATTCAGTGCACCCTCGAACCGTGCCATGATGGAAGACGGGATTGGTGGACTCATTGCTCAAGCACCGTGGCTCATTATTATCTTAGTCGGTTTAGTAGCAATGATTGTCATTTCTCAATCTGCAACTGCTTCGATTATGGTACCGATTGTGTTGAGTTTAGGCATTCCGCCAATGTTTTTCATTGCGATTGTGCAAACGTTAAATGTCAACTTTGTGATTCCAGCACAGCCAACGATTTTATTTGCGGTAGATGTAGATGAAACGCGTTCAACAAAAGTAACGAGCTTCTTAATTCCTGGCTTTTTCTTAATTACAACAACTGTAGTGATAGGATTAACGATTAAGACGATTTTAGGCATGTAATGAAAAGTGAAAGATTTGGATTGTTAAACCGTGCTACACATTCTGAGTTGTGGAAGTTTTAACGTAAGAGGACAATGAATCAATAGACATATCAAAAACACCCCCAAAGCTATCAAATGCGGATAGCTTGAGGGTGTTTTTGATATTAATGTACGTTACATTGGATGGGCATAGCGTTTACTGTACAGACTACTCAATATTCCGACGACTAAAATCGCGGCAGCAAAGATCAGTGCATCATTGTAGCTATGCGTACGTTCGATTAATATACCTGAAATGTAAGGAGCAATCATTTGTCCGACACTGTAAATCAATGTCATTACTGCGACTAAGTTGTTGCCTTTCGTTTCAAATGTAATCTGGTGCGACTTCGACATGAAAAGGGTCGTTAGCCCTAAAAACGTCGCACCGAAAATCATCGAACTGAGTGCAATCGCAAAGGCATTGACTGTAAAGATAGGCATCAGTACCGCAACAATTTGTAATAAAAAGGCGAGTATGACTGAAAGACAAATGCCAATGCGCTGACCAATCATTGACCATAAGACAGTAGCTGGAATGGCGCCAAGTCCGACAAACATCCAACTGAGTGCCGCATATTCCGATAACGTGGGCATCGTTTTAACAATTGCAACGAGAAAAGTCCCTGTAATGATATAACCGGCACCTTCGCAAAAATAAGCAATCGCAAAGGGAATATAAAACTTTTTAGAATAACGTATCACTTTCTCGGGACCATGTGCCTTATGAGATGCAGGTTCGGGTAATGTTGGGTTTTCACGTAAACACACGATAATGATGAGCGTTAAAATGAAAGCGGCACTGCCTAACCAAATCCACGTTTCGCGCCAATGGGTCACATCTGTATATAGGAAAATAAATAAACTGCTCGAAAATAAACCGAGACCGACTGCGCTATATAACAGACCAGCAATTCCTTCACGACGCGCTAAATGTAAAGCTTCCAATACAATATTAGATGCGAGTACAAATACAGCACCACTAGAAATCCCGTTTAATAAACGAAGGAGCGACCAAATGACAAAGTGATCTGTCACCCCAAACAATAACATCGTTGCGACATTTAATAAAAGATAACACTTCAAATCGAAAACTTTATTTTTCATTATGTAAAAAATAGGTAACATAGCACCAATTAAATAACCTAAATAGTTAAATGTTGCTAACAGGCCGACACTTTTGTTATCCAGTCCAGTATCCAACTGCATAAAAGGTAAGATCGGTGTATAAGCAAAACGGCCTAACGCAATAACGATAAACAGTGCTATCATCCCTAATGCTAATTGACGATAACCATGTATTCTGAGATCTTGTATTTCTCTCAAATGGATTCCTCCTAAATGGTAAAGATGTTCCTATTATACGCGAAATTTAAGGTTATGAAAATAACGAATTATATACCTATAGAATTAATTATAATAAAATTATGATTGGCAACATTTTAAAAAATAAAATTGGAGTATTTTGTTTGTTAATAACATTAAAGGTGTGATTTTTCTTATTAAACCTTCCTATATCGATTGAGTTGTAGTATTTCTTTTAAAGTCCATATTTTTAAAAGTGTAAAAAATGATATCTTTGCACGATTAACCTTAAGTGTTTTCATTTAAACGTGCTATTTAATCATAAAAGTTGAATGTTGTCATTTTGCATTGCGACTTGTGGATGATTTCAAGAGAATGACGTTTGTTCATGGAAAACGATAAAATGTTTCTTATAAATTAGTAAACAGGAAACATTTTGACATGATTTATCACCATAGAACAATATTACACCTTCAAGAAACATGATATTTTATTTGTGTATGAAAGCGTTTTAAAAAAAGAAAAGAAGGTGTTCGTATTTGAAGCAACAACTATCACAAATACAAAAACTCTCATTTGGCTTTGGCGCAATTGGCAAAGATGCGATCTTCAACATAGTTAGTCTTTATCTTATGTATTACATCACCGATATTGTCGGTCTTTCGCCAGCTTTTGTAGGTATACTCTTTTTTATAGCAAGAATATGGGATGCGATTAATGACCCCTTTATGGGTATGATTGTCGACAACACACATAACCGGTTCGGCAAATTCAAAACATGGCTAGTGATTGGCACAGTTATTAATGCCGTCGTAACTGTTTTATTATTTACCCATTTTGATTTACCTGGTATATGGATGTACGTTTACATCGCAGTGATGTACATTTTGTGGGGGATGACGTATACGATGATGGACATTCCGTACTGGTCTTGGTTGCCAAATTTGACGCATCAAGCAAAAGAGCGGGAAGCTTTATCCGTGATTCCGCGTTTTTTTGCAAGTCTTGCGGCATTTACGGTGGGGACATTCGGGTTGTATTTCATTGAGCTGTTAGGTCATGGCAATGCATCGACTGGGATTTTTATATTTGCTGTGGTTTGTAGTGTAGTTTTTATTCTAACTATTGCCATAACAGTCATTGTCGTACCAGAAGATCGCGCAATGGAAGAGCAAGAAGGGATTAAAGTCCGTTTTCGAGATATAAAACGTATCTTATTTCAAAATAAAGAATTACTGGCAATGATGGGCGTTTTGTTAACATTTAATTTATGTGTACAAACCCTCAATGGGACAATCATCTACTATTTTAAATATGTGGTTGCGATGCCGCACTTTTTTTCATACTTTAATGCAATGATTTTAGCTGAAATGACAGGATTATTGATGTTACCATTTTGGATTAGGCAAGTCGGTCGTCAAGTTGCATTTAATAGTGCGATTACCGCCATTGTAGGTGGCTTAACGGTGATTCTGATTTTCGGTTGGTTTGATCCTAAAGCGCTGATTTGGGTTATCATCGGTGCGATGATTTTAAGAATAGGTACGGGGTTTATGATTGGGATAACTACGATTGCGATTGCGGATGTGATTGATTATGGTGAAGTGAAGTTCGGTCATCGTAATGAAAGCATTATTACTTCAACCAATACATTTTTGACGAAAACTTCACAAGCCATTTCTGCATTAATTGTCGGATTAGGATTATCTATTTTAGGTTTTGTACCGAATGAAACACAAAGTATTGCGACACAAAATGGTTTGCGAATCATGGTGATTGTAGCGCCTATTATTTTAGTGTTCATCAGTGCGTTGTTATACCATAAAGCATTCCATCTTAAAGGTGATTATTTAAGAGATATCGAACGGACGCTAACTTTTAAACGTCAAAGAGAACAACAATTAAATTCAAACGAGTAAGATGTAATCTATGAGGAGGTTCTTTTTTATGGAATTTAATTTTCATACGAATGTCAACATACAACATGTGAACATGTTACCCCGAACAGCATACAAGCTCCCTTACACAAGTATAGAGGAATATCAAACGAATCCTGAGCGTCACCACATGCATCGTGTGACGTCACTGAATGGGGAATGGGATTTTCAATATTTTGCATCACTCGATCACTTTCGTCAGCGTTCATCATATGCGCAAAAGGGTATCATCACGGTGCCTAGTGTTTGGAATTTACAAGGTTATGACCAACTACAATATTGTAATGTGCAATTTCCGATTCCATTTGATTTACCCCATGTGCCAGATAATACATCGTGTGGTTATTATGAAAAGATTTTTACGATTAAAAATTATCAAGAGGGTTTGGATTATCATTTAACATTTGAAGGTGTGAGTGGTGCGCATTATATTTGGGTGAATGGAGAGTTTGTCGGTTATGCACAAGTCTCGCACGCACTTTCTCAGTTTGATATTACTGAACGGGTGACGGAAGGTGATAACCATATTGCAGTGCTCGTATTGAAATATTCTGATGCGACGTATTTTGAAGACCAAGATATGTTCCGTCATTCAGGCATTTTTCGTGATGTGTATATTGTTGCGCGTCAGCGTGAACGGTTGAATGATTACCAAATTCATACGGCGATCGGTGACAGTGTCGGTTATATCGATGTCACTGTACAAGATGTTGCAGAAGGTGTGACGCTTCATTATCAATTACTGAATCCGGACCAACGTAGCATAACTGAAGGGACGCTGAATGAGAGGATGACGCGCATCTCTGTGACGGAACCGCGACTATGGAGTGCTGAACATCCTGATTTGTATACGCTGATCATTGAAGCGAATGGTGAATATTTCGTACAACGCGTCGGTATTCGAGAAGTGAAGATTGCGCAACAACAATTTTGGATGAATGGACAAGCTGTGAAACTGCGCGGGGTCAATTATCACGATAGCCACCCACAAACGGGGTATACGGTGACGGAAGAACAGCTCATCAAAGATTTAACACTCATGAAAAAAGCGAATTTCAATGCGATTCGTACGGCACATTATCCGAAAAGTCCTCGCTTTTATGAATTAACCGATCAATATGGCTTTTATGTGATGAGTGAAGCGGATTTAGAAACACATGGCGTTGTGCTTTTGTATGGCGATGAAAATTTAGATGATTTCAACCTAATCATGGATGATCCCCGCTATGAACAAGCTGTTGTTGATCGTATTGATGCATCGATAGTCCCGTTTAAAAATTTTAGTTCGATTATTTCGTGGTCAATGGGGAATGAATCTGGCTATGGTTGTAATATGGAACGTGGTCTCGCACATGCGAAAGCGTTGGATGCATCTCGCCCACTCCATTATGAAGGGGCCCATTATGCCGCGTCACATCATGATCGTTCAAATTTAGATATGATTTCACGCATGTATCCGTCACCTGAAGAAATTGAAACGCGTTATTTAACGAAACCGAACTTGGATAAGCCGTTTGTTTTATGTGAATATGCCCATGCGATGGGGAATTCTCCAGGTGGGTTAAAGGCGTACCATGAGTTGATGGAACGTTATGATAGCTTTATTGGTGCTTTCGTGTGGGAATGGTGTGACCATGCGATACAAGTAGGGATGAAAGAGGGGCGTCCAATGTATCGTTACGGTGGCGACTTTGGTGAAAAGGTGCATGACGGCCATTTTTGTGTAGATGGTATTGTGAGTCCTCAACGCACCCCACATGCAGGTTATTACGAATTTCAACAAGTGCATCGTCCGCTCGTTTTCATTGCACGTGAAGGCACGCGTTTAACGTTTAAAAACAAATTGGACTTTACGAATATTCATGACTATGTAACACTTCAAATAATGGTGACAACGATTACAGGTGAGACAGCAACATTTACAGTGGATGCCCCTTATATTGAACCACATGCGCAAGGTGAGTTGGATATTGCGCCATATGTTCATCTTGACATAAAGGACTTGAGCACATGTACGATCCAATATATTTTAAAGGCAGATCATCCTTTATTGACTCCGGGAGAACGTATAGGTCATGATCAAGTCGTCTTTCAGCGTATCGAAAGTACACATTTTGTACCGGAGACAACGGAAATCCCATTGTATTTGAATGAGACGGAAACGACTATTCAAGTGAAGCGCGGGAGATGGTGCTATATATTGGATAAGCATACAGCAAACTTACAACAAGTGTCTCATCAACAGACAATGTTACTATCAGAAGGTAGCCAGTTGAACATTTGGCGTGCGCCGACAGACAATGATATTCAAATTCAACAAGGTTGGCGTACAGCGAAGTATGATACAGCTTATCCGAAAGTGTACCATACGCATGTGCAACAACAAGAGGACCATGTGATTATCACATTTGATATGAGCATGGTGGAAGACTCACGTCCGCGTTTAGTTGAAGGGATAGTGACATGGACGATATCCGAAGACGGTACGATTCATGTGGCACATCAATTAAAGAAAGACGTGCGCATGCCGAGCTTACCAAGATTAGGTGTAACATTCGGCTTGCCGGACCGCTTCCAAGCACTGACGTATTACGGACAAGGTCCATACGAAAGCTATCAAGATAAGCAAGAAGCGAGTTATTTATCTGTGTTCAATACCACTATTCGTGATCAATATGAACATCCTATTTTCCCTCAAGAGGTCGGCGCGCATATCGATACCACTTATGTAGGGTTACATGATGGGAACTATACATGTGCCGTTTGGTCAGAGACGCCACTCAGTATGAATGCTAAACCATATTCCGATGCGATGTTGACCGGGGCACATCATGATGATGAATTAGAAGAAACAGGCGTGAGTTATTTGCATATAGATACAGCACAGAGCGGTATCGGCACGAATAGTTGTGGACCGGAATTACCCGAGCAGTACCGATTACTACAAGAACATTATCACTTTGACTTTAAACTCAAATTTTATGAACAAACTTCAATAACAGAATAAAAAAACATACTAAGATTAGCTGTGAAGAAATTTATGACGATAGATTTCTTCACAGCTATTTTTTATAGTTGTAGAGAGAAGTAGATCGCGCAGTCTCGTGGATCTTTGAATCCGTAAAAAAACTGATCAGCTTTACTCCCTTTTTGAAATTCGATTGAAGTATGTTGGGTTCTAGAAACCGTGTATAGGAAAATGAAATGAAAAAGGCTAAGTAAAGTTAAAGATTTCTCAATTCAATAAAGAAAGGTATGATTTTTATCAACTGTTTAGGTATTGATATAGGTAAGTCAGAAAGTGTGGTCGCACATTATAAGGATGAAGTTTTGGTTAAAGAAATGGTCATTCAAAATAATCAAAATGGCTATCGTTATCTTAAAAATTACATCAAGCATCTTGATTCTCTATTTATCCTCTTTGAATCAACAGGTATTTATTCAAGAGGCATGAAACGCTTTTGTGAAATTCACAAAATAGATTACTTAGAAATGAATCCCCTAGAAGCCAAGTTCAAAACGAGCTCATTAAGATCATGGAAAACAGATAAGTCAGACGCACATAAACTTGCACTTCTTGCCTTTAGAATGAAAGATTCAAAGGTACAACGTCAGTCTGAAGAGATTTACTTTGAACTGAGAGAACGTGCGCGCTTTCACTTAGAAATGGAGATAAACCAAAATCGTCTCAAAGTTGAGTTAGTCGAAACACTACATCAAACATTTCCAGGGTTAGAAAAGCTATTTACTAACAGATATTCAAAAATCGCATTAAGTATAGCTAAAGCATTTCCTCATCCTGATTTTGTAAGTACTTTGACTCATGATGAATTGGTGGAAAAAGTACTTCATTCAACTGATAAAGGCATTTCAGTTAATAAAGCTCACAAGTATGTCCAAAAATTAATTGAAATACAGATTAATAGTTTTCCGAATGTGGACAAGTCTTCTTTCCTCCTACAAAAAGTCCAATACTTATGCGACAAACTGCTTATTGGGATAGAAGAAATGAAAGAATTTGATCAGGAAATGATTGACTTAGCTAAAAATACAACTGAGTTTGAAAACATTATTTCAATTCCTGGCATCGGAGAACTCACAGCTGCATTGCTTATTGGGGAACTTGGTAATATTAGAGAATTTAAAACAAATAAACAATTGAATGCATTTGTAGGTATTGATATTAAACGGTATCAATCAGGAACTTCAAAAAGTAGGGATACGATCAACAAAAGAGGAAATAAAAAAGCAAGACGTTTATTGTACTTAATCATTATGAACATTATTAGGGGAAGAAATCATTATCAAAGCCATATTGTGGATTATTATTATAAATTAAGAGAGCAGCCTCATGGGAAAACCCACAAGACTGCCGTAATAGCGAGTATCAATCGCTTATTAAAGACCATTCACTACTTGATAGTCAATAATAAATTATATGATTATCAGAAAGCACCACACTAACGCAACCATATAATCATATACATCATAACACCTTATTCAAAAAAGTAAAAATTGGACGGTCTAGTTCAGTAATGTCAATTTTAATTATTGAACCCTTGACAAATCGTAGGAAGAAGAGGCGGGGACATTCTGATATGCTCACTCCGAAGTGGACATTGAAAAAATGAAAACTTTGGAGGGAGCATATCAGAAATCCATAGCCTCTTTTTATTAAAAGTGACTTATAAATCCGTGCCGACTTTTTTCGCTAAATCCGTAATGTATCGGAAAAAGTCATCACGTTCGACATGATTAATCACTTGAATTTCACGACCATGTACTTCATCAAGGTATGTGCGGCCTTGACTCGGTCCTTTCGTATCAACAGACGCCTTCACTTTTTCCTTTTTAACGAGTTCAGGTTTACCGATATAAGCTGTCGTCAATACATCCCATAAAAAGTAAGTGGAGTTCGTTTGGAAATGTGTCAGTGGTGGAACTGCAGCGTAACTCACACCTAAAAAGTCCACGCCTGGATAATGACGTTCATCTGCCCACATTTGACGGACATCTAATGTTAATGGGACTTGATTCGTACTTTCCAATGCGACCATATCAATCGCGATGTCACTGTTGAACACAGTTTCCACAGCTTCAGGATCCCAAAATGCATTCCACTCCGCTGTACCATCATGTTCAGGTTCTTCGACATTACCACGTTCTAAAAATGTACCGCCCATCCACACGAGGCGTTCGATTTTTTGCGTAATGTGTGGCGCAACTTCTAACGCTTTCGCTAAGTCCGTTAAAGGTCCTGTAAATAATAAAGTTACAGGTTGATGGGCATTTTCGATACGCTCAATGATATCTTCATAAGCATGAATGTCTCTCAAACGAGACTGTACCGGCACACGTTCATTTAAAATTGGTAGTGCATCCATGAAAAAGGCATGCATACGCCAATCTTTCGGAAACGGATTTTTACCTCGCTCTTCCGACGCTGCCACATCTAGCGGATATTTTGAGAAGCGGTTAATGATTTTTCGTGAAGCACTTTCAGCAGGCTCAACATAACTGTCTGCCCCAATAGCGCTCACACCGATAAGTTGCACATCATCCATATGTAAAAGTAAAAATAACGAAATTAAATCATCTACACCACCATCATGATTGAAATAAACTGGTTTCATGTTGTTCTCCTTCAAATTAAAATTGAGTCGTCTCACACGCTCTGTCTAAAATGTACAATGTCTCGTATACATCCGCAAGTCAATACATTAATTGAGATGTCGAAAATTTAAGAAGAAAAAAGATGATTGCGTAGAATGGCATGATGTATTAGATGCTACTCCGTCAACCATCTTCAAGTGATATAACCTTTAAAGTTAATTTTTACGTGCGACCATTTCTGTAATCCAGCTTGCGACATCTTCAAAAATGACGTTATTGTAATGTGATTCATTGAAAAGCTCATGTTCTAAACCGTCGTATAGGCGTAATGATTTATGTTCTGACGCGATTTCACTATAAAATTGTAAAGCATCTTGGGGGTTGACGAGGCCATCTGCTGTGCCGTGCATAATGAGTACATCGTCTACAAAGTCATTGGGTCTAGATTTTAATTCAATGACACCATCGATAATCGCATAAGTTAAGCCCATCGACACTTCTTTTAATACGAGGTCGTCACGTTGATAATTTTCAACGACACGTGGATCTGAACATAGACCGTCGCTCATGTCATTTGGAAAATACGTATCGGCTGGAATTTGACGTTCACCGTATGCTTCTTCAAATAATTGGTTATTGTCGCGTGTCACTGCACCAGAAGTAATAATGCCATCGACACGACCCGGGAAACGTGTACCAAACATAGAGACAGCGAAACCGCCCATACTATGACCGATTAAGAACACTTTACCTTCAAAATGAGCTTTCACATAGTCTACTACGGCTGTTAAATCTTCAATGATTTGGTCTTGATTGTCATAATAAGCTCTTGGTCCTTCAGAACGCCCATGACCGCGTTGGTCGTAACGAATGACATTGTAATCATAATTGACCAAATAATCAGTTAATTCATCGTAACGATCAAGATGTTCAGCTAAACCATGTACAATAATCACATTAATTGTTTCATCTCCAAAAGAGAATAATTCGTCAGCGGTATTGATTTTCGTATAAAGCTGCGTGCCGTCATGCGAAGAAATATATTTGATATAATTCATTGTAAAACCTCCTTATTGATTTACTTCAGTGTATACTAAAATAACAATAACGTGAAAGAATATGAAGATAAATTCAAAAGTGATATATTGATGAATGTGATTGATAAAATATATGATTGAAATCAGTGTAAAGGAGGTTTTCGCGATGCAACTCATATTTGATCCTGCTGTGAATACGATTTATCGCATCTTTTTAGGCGTCGTTTTTCTTATGAATATTGTGCTCGCGTTCGTCATTATTTTTATGGAAAGAGATCGGCGGGATGCGACATCGACATGGGCATGGTTACTGTTACTTTTTATTATGCCGACATTTGGCTTCTTGTTGTATCTCTTCTTTGGTCGGGCGGTCAAATTGAAACAAACACGTTATGATGAAAGTAAAGAGGTAGAAGATGCAAGGACACGTGTTAAAGACCAAAAAGAAAACTTTAAAAATAAACAATTTAGTACAGATAATCCTGTAGTAGAGAAGCAATCTGATTTGGTTGAAATGATGTTAACACGAGAAGCGAGCTTTTTAAGTGAAAACAATCATGTCTCCATTTTTACAGATGGCCATGAATTATTTAATCGAATGAAACAAGACTTGAAAGATGCGCAACAATACATTCATATGGAGTTTTATATTTTAAATATGGATGGGTTAGGTACTGAGATACTTCAAATATTGAAAGACAAAGCTCGGGAAGGCCTCGAAGTGAAGTTGTTGTATGATGCGGTCGGTTCTAAACAACTGAGAAAGTCAAAATTAAAAGGTTTGGTTGATGCGGGTGTTGAAGTGGAAGCCTTTTTCCATGCAAAAATCATTCCATTTATCAATTTCCGTGTGAACAATCGGAACCACCGTAAAAATGTTGTCATTGATGGCGATATTGGGTATGTCGGTGGCTTTAATATTGGAGATGAATACCTCGGTTTAGACAAGAAAATGGGTTACTGGCGTGATACACATTTGCGCATTCAAGGTGACGGGGTAGACGCATTACAATTGAGTTTTATTCATGATTGGAACTCACAAGTAGATGAAGACGAACAATTGAAATACATATCTCGATACTTCCCTAAAAATGCACGTAAAGATGGAAACGTCGCATTGCAACTTGGTTTAAGCGGACCAGACAGAGAGTGGCCGCAACTTGAATTTGCATATTTGAAAATGATTATGAATGCGAAGTCCACCATTTACATGCATTCACCTTATTTTGTGCCAGACATTGGTTATGTGAATGCCTTACGTATTGCCGCCAAAGCAGGCGTTGACATTCATCTGATCGTCCCTAATAAGCCAGATCAACCGTTTGTGCACTGGGCGACGTTAACGACAGTCGCGCAACTGATGAAGGATGGCGTCAATGTGTACACGTATGAAAACGGCTTTATTCACTCTAAAATGATGGTCATTGATGGTGAAGTCGCATCGGTCGGTTCAGCGAATATGGACGAACGAAGCTTTAAACTGAACTTTGAAGTCAATGCGATTATGTATAACGAAGAGATTGCGCAAACATTAATAGCAGCGTTTAAAGAAGATTTGAAAGTGTCGAAAAAATTGACACCAGAACGTTATGCGGCCCGCTCAAATTGGGTGAAATTCAAGCAGTCTATCGCAAAACTACTGTCCCCGATTTTATAAACTTTTTTTGTATTTGAACTTGATATTACGATTGTCATCAAAGGTTCGCGTTCCCAGGGACTGACCCTTCAACTAACCAACGCTTTGTTTATACAGTTACATGAGACGACGCGTTGGTGGATTTTCCGGGCCATCTGATCCCTCGGGAGTCTCACCCAGATGCCAATCATGCGTTAAATACAGCCAAGAAACAAATAGCCGAATTTTTATGGATGTCAGAATATTTTACGTCAAATTTGATGGATGTGTATATTTCATATATGCAAGGTATCGTTTGGTGGTTATTTAGATAACACATTGATCAACTTTTTGTTTATATTGAAGAAGTATATAAAAGCAATATATAGAAAACTATATTCTACTTAATTTGATAATCAAATGACAAAAATAAAATAATTCAATCAATTTTATGATAGTAATTGTCATTTTACATTTTTAGTGATACGATACTGTTGTAAAACTAAAAATTGAACTTGCTAGGGGTGCCATTAATGCGCTGAAAGAGGTGAACGCCTCAACCCTTTGAACCTGATCTAGATCATACTAGCGTAGGGAAGCAAACGAAACCTTCATGACTGACTGGTGCGCATTTGTCAGGCGAAATCGTGTTGTGATGCAACATACATGATTTGGACTCACTTTTGACGCATTTTAATAGATTCGTTCGTTTTCGTACGCACTTTAGAATTATTCTGAGTGCGTTTTTATTTTGCCTATTATTTTCAGTGTTGTTAATGCCTCTTAGTGAAGTCAGAGGGGGTTAATGGAATGAAACAAGAACAAATTGAATTAAAGAAAAACTTTCCAGCAAGTCAACGTATTTTTAAGCAAGGTGAAGATGCGGATATTCAAGTCCCATTTCGCCAAATCGCATTGTCTGAAACAGTAACTGAACAAGGGACAACGGAAAATGAACCTTTCATCGTCTATGATACAGCGGGGCCTTATCATGATGACACATATGAAGTCGATGTTACGAAAGGCATTCCGGCACTGCGCACAAATTGGATTGAAGACCGTCAAGATGTCGAACATTATGAAGGCCGTCGTGTGCAATCAATCGACAATGGTTACCATTCAGCAACGCATAAAAATATTGTTGAACATCCATTCAAATATCAACCGAGACGTGCACAAGAGGGGAAACGCGTGACACAAATGTATTATGCGAAACAAGGTATCATCACTAAAGAAATGAAGTTCGTTGCAGCACGTGAAAATGTCAGTCCAGAATTTGTCAGAGATGAGATTGCGAGAGGGCGCGCGATTATTCCGAACAACATCAATCATCCTGAATCAGAACCCATGATTATCGGTAAAAACTTTCAAGTGAAGATTAATGCAAATATCGGTAACTCTGCTGTATCGTCCTCTATTGAAGCAGAAATTGAAAAGTTAGTCTGGGCGATTCATTGGGGGGCTGATACGATGATGGACTTATCGACAGGAAAAAACATTCATGCGACACGAGAGTATTTAATCTGTAACTCGCCAGTTCCAGTTGGTACGGTGCCGATTTATCAAGCGTTGGAAAAAGTGAACGGTATCGCGGAAGACTTAACCTGGGAAATATATCGAGATACTTTAATTGAACAAGCTGAACAAGGTGTGGATTACTTTACGATTCATGCAGGTGTCTTATTACGCTATGTGCCATTAACAGTGGATCGTTTAACAGGCATCGTGTCTCGTGGTGGCTCAATTATGGCGCAATGGTGTTTGGCCCATCACGAAGAAAGCTTTTTATACACGCATTTTGATGAAATTTGTCAAATATTGAACCGTTATGATATTGCGGTGTCATTAGGTGATGGTTTACGTCCGGGTTCGATTTATGATGCAAATGATGAAAGTCAAATTGCTGAACTGAAAACGTTAGGTGAATTGACCGATATTGCTTGGGAACACGATGTCCAAGTGATGATAGAAGGACCTGGGCATGTACCGATGCATAAAATTAAAGAAAACCAAGAGTTGGCAGACTTTTATTGTAAAGAAGCGCCATTTTATACACTCGGACCGCTAACAACCGATATTGCACCGGCATATGACCACATCACATCAGCGATTGGTGCAGCTCAAATCGCGAGTCATGGGACAGCGATGTTATGTTATGTGACACCTAAAGAGCATCTCGGCTTACCGAATAAAGAGGACGTGCGTGATGGCGTCGTGACGTACAAAATCGCCGCACATGCCGCTGATATCGCTAAAGGGTTACCGGGTGCGACAGATCGAGATGATGCGATTAGTAAAGCCCGCTTTGAATTTAGATGGATAGATCAGTTTAACTTATCGCTTGATCCTGAACGCGCACGTGCTTTTCATGATGAAACATTGCCGGCAGAATCAGCTAAAGTGGCGCATTTCTGTAGTATGTGTGGACCGAAATTCTGTTCAATGCGTATTTCTCACAATATCCGTGATGCGCATAAAGAAAAATTAGCAGGGATGCAAGAAATGGCTGAAGAATTTAAAGCACAAGGAAGTAAGATTTACCATTAATCGAAATAAGGAAGAGGGTGGGATCAATATAGTTTTCCCAGCCTCTATTCATTTTATTTTTGCTTGTTTGGTAGGTATACAAGTTTTGTGTTATATAAAAAATATCATTATTCTCTAAATGTTTTCTATAGATGTATTACAGCTAAAAATTTGAAATTATGGGAAAAAGTTGTATGATTTTATTATCTCAAAATAGAAATAGGTGAAAATGAAATGAATAACACAAAAAATATCAAACATGCCTATCCTTATCTCGGCATTGTCATTTTATTACATATTGTCGGTATTGTATTAATGTGGATTGGAGGCGCGCAATATCCGTTATTAATGAGCATGGGGGTGATTGCTTATACACTCGGATTGCGTCATGCGTTTGATGCGGACCATATTGCGGCGATTGATAATACCGTGCGCAAATTACTCCAACAAAAACAAAATCCAATGGGTGTAGGTTTTTACTTTTCATTAGGGCATTCCTCCGTTGTTTTCTTAATGGCCGCTGCTCTAGGTATTGCGGTGACTTGGGCACAACGTCATATGGAAAGCTTTCAAACGACAGGTGGATTAATCGGTACTATTGTTTCAGGTGTCTTTTTATTGTTAATTGGTATTTTAAACTTAGTCATTTTAGTGCAACTGATTCAATTATTCCGTCAATTAAGTCAAAGAAATATTACAGACGCACAAATGGATGAACTCATCGAATCGCGTGGCTTAGTTATGCGTTTTGTTCGACCACTCTTCCAGTTTATTCAAAAAAGTTGGCACATTTTCCCATTAGGTTTCTTATTTGGACTTGGTTTTGATAATGCGAGTGAAGTGTCATTACTCGCATTATCAGCGGGGGCAGCGCAACATACTGTACCGTTTTTAGGGATTATCGCGTTACCTATATTGTTTGCGGCGGGGATGAGTTTGTTAGACACATTGGATGGGGTATTGATGACAAACGCGTATCATTGGGCATTTGACAAACCTGCACGTAAAATCTTCTATAACATTACGATGACAGCCATTTCAGTCGTTGCCGCACTACTAATCGGTGGCGTAGAAATCATGCAATTACTGGGTGAAAAGTGGCATTGGAAAAATGGTTTTCTCGGCTGGGTGACCCAACTAGATTTCGGTTGGCTCGGCTATGCATTAGTCGTCGTGCTCATACTTTCATGGATTATTGCGATGGTCGTGTGGAAAGTCGGCCGCTTTGAAGAAAGATGGGGTTAATTTCATGATAAAAAAACGTTTTAAGCAAACGGAAAGACAGACGTCAGTTTGAAAAATCATTCAAACCACGCCTGTCTTTTAAATTGGATGAAAAGTGATGAGAATGTAAGAACAACTCGAGAAACTTGAAAATATGCTAAGTCAAATCAAGCGTTAAGGTTCTAATGTCTTTTCAATAGTTGTGTTTCGTCCTGATCTTGATCCAATTGTCATAATCGCAAGACCTGTCACGAGTAATACTGATAGCGACACGATCCATTGTCCAGTCCAATCGTGTAAAATACCAAAGAACATGGGTCCGATACATGCGAATAAATAGCCCACTGCTTGAGACATACCCGCTAATTTTGCTGCTGTCAAACCGCTTTCTGTACGTAAACTAAACAATGTGTTCACGAGACCGAAAGCGATGCCGAGTGCGATTCCGATGATAATCAGAGAAACAAGTGCCATACGCGGCGCAAACATTAATATTAAAATCGCTACAGTAAAGAGAACGCCAGTGAATGCGATAGGTAAGACTTGATTTTTAAGTCGTGCGGCATAAATCGGTGTAACAAAAGTTAATGGAATAATCGCAATTTGTAATAGCGATAAATAAAGGCCTGCACGTGAGACCGGAATATCATACGATAATAAAAATTCTGGTAGCCAGTTAATCAGTGAATAGAAAATAAGAGACTGTCCACCCATGAGTAGCGTAATTTGCCAAGCGAGTGGCGATTTCCATACATTGACAGCCTCTGAGAGGTCGACTTGTTTTTGTGCTGCATGATGACGTAATTGAAACGTCCATAAGAGTACAGCAATGAACGCGACGATGCCAATACTGCCTAATGCAACATTATAATTATAATGTTTAAGTAGCGGTGCGGCACCATAAGATGAGAGTGCCCCAAAGATGTTCATCACAACAGTATAATAACCTGTCATAATGCCAATACGATACGGAAATTTGGATTTAATCATACCGGGCGCAAGAACATTCCCAAATGCAATCCCGACACCAATCAGTATTGTCCCAATATATAATAAACTGACCTCTGTAATGCTTCTTAATATGACACCGAATAGAATCAATAATAAAGCGACAAAGAGTGAGCGCTCCATCCCGAAACGGTGACTGACTTTAGCGACAAGTGATGAAATAATCGCAAAAGCTAATAGAGGAATAATGGAAATAAAGCTGACGGCTGTGTTGGATAAGTTTAATGAATCTTTAATCGCGGGTAATACCACGCCTACTGAAGTAATAGGTGCTCTTAAATTAGCGGCAATAAGCATAATACCGATAAAAAGTAACCAGTTAATACGGTTAGATTGTTGTTCCAAGGTGTCAACTCCTCTCTATATTTGATATAATTGACGAAACGTTCTATATAAAGAACACAGTATATCGTACATGATGTTCACTATATTGTAAATAGAAGGTGCTCAAAAATGGAAAATATTAACACAGTCGTTGCAGAAAACTTACAATATTACCGTCAAGCACATCGTCTCAGTTTAGATAAAATCGCACAGTTGACCGGTATTAGTAAAACAATGATTAGTCAAATTGAAAAAGGGGTAGCGAATCCAAGTATCAATACGTTGTGGAAAATCGCAAATGGGTTACGTATTCCGTTGACCTCATTAATTAGTGAAGAAAATGAAGCGATTCAAAAAATAGACCGCTCAGACATACAGCCGATTTATAATGATAATCGCTCGGTCGTCGTTTTTCCGTACTTTCCATATGAGGCGGCACATGCGTTTGAAATGTTTTGTATGCGTATGGATGCGGACAGTATACTTGAATCAGATGCACATCAAGAAGGCGCGAAAGAATACATTATTGTGAACGAGGGTACTTTAACGCTCACTGTTGGAGACACACATTATGAAATTGAAGCGGGCCAAGCCATCAGTTTTAATGCTAATACAGCGCATACGTATCGCAATCAAACAAGTGAAGAGCTAAGAATTACGGCGACCATCCAATATTAATAGTGAAGGGAGTCTGCGGTAAGCGTGCCGGTAGACTGCCTCGCATTGTAGAGTTATGAAAAATTAAATAACATAGGAATAGAGATGAGTGCATGAAAGGGGCATAGAATGCGAAAGGAAACTAAAGATATCATCATAGTAATTGTAACCGTCCTAGTGATTGTCGGTTTTGTTAAATGGTTGATTTTCACGCCTTACACGGTCAATGGGGCCTCTATGCACCCTACATTTGAAACAGGTGACCGTGTCATTGTGAATCAACTGTCAAAAAAGCTCAACACGCTAACTCACGGGGATGTGATTGTGTTCCATGAAGATGCGGAACGTGATTTTATCAAGCGCATTATAGGTTTACCTGGTGATCGCGTGGCTTACGAAAATGATCAATTGTATATTAATGGTCAAAAGGTAGAGGAACCTTATTTAAAAGTGAATAAAAAAGAAAAGGCAGCTGAATTTTTAACCGAAAACTTTGATGTATCGGATATTGAGGGCTCAGAGGGAAGGACAATGATACCTCAGGGACATTATCTCGTTCTTGGTGACAATCGCATGAACAGTATCGATAGTCGTTCGTATACAGTAGGACTCGTGCCACACAAGCGTATTGTAGGCAAAGCATTTGTGAGATATTGGCCATTAGAACGTGCGAAACTTCAGTTTAATCCGGGGACATTTGAAAAAGTTGAAGCATAAGGATGTTTCATGTGAAACGACGGCATTTAAAGTAATGTCAAAATCACGGCCATACTTCGTTGTTTGAAGTGTGACCGTGATTTTTTGCTTTGTTTTTAACATTTGCACCGATGGCTGAACGATGTTGCGCGTTCCTAGACACTTTATTAGCAATTAAATTTGCGGAATATTTTCGATGGCAATGACTTGATCGTTTTGTGTGTATACTTTGATGGTATAGGGGTTGTCTTGGCGACTATCGTAATACCATATATTGCCATCTGTCATGTTAGGCGCTTGATGAACATCGATAAATTGTGCTGTTGTGACTTGATGTGGTGTGACATAAATATGTTCGACTTGGTGTTGTGCATTATAACTGACAGCAAGGTCGCCATATGATGCCGCGTCACGACCATCAATTTCAACAGTTTTTTCTGGAGGGCCATGGGTTGCCTCGACATCTTTACGCGTCTCTCCGATATGAAAGTCTTGATAACCATCAATGTGATCACTATGCATGAAGTCTTGGCTAAAGTCGTATGACAGTACATCGAGGTGAACGGTTGCTGTATTTTGCTCGCTTTGAGTGGTTGTCGCTTGATTGTCTGTAGTGTTCAAATGGAGCTTTACTTGAGACAAACGGTAACCGCCATATATCATCCCACCAAGTACAATGATAATCAGTAAAATGATGAGTGCAATGAGCCATTTCGGATTAGATGATGGAGAGGGTTCATACTTGGGCTGACGTTGTTGATGTGATGGATGAGCATGTTTATGTTTACGAGACGTGAGGTCGCTTTTCAAAAAATAACCTCCTTTATTTCTTTTAATATTGTCATTATAAGTAGTTGCAGAATTGGAAACAACTATAAAAGGCAAAATATAACGAAAAAATTGTATGCCAAATAAACATTCTCATCTATTTCCAATGCAATTCAAATCATTTTTCGTATGATAATCACAAAATAAGAACTAGTTGGCATGTAGCATTGACTTTTATCATTGTCATTTATAAAAAAATAAAAATTAACCGCACTATCCCTACGTTCTCAATTTTTTAAGTGGCTCATTCCTTTTATGATGATTTTTATAGTGATGTTAGGTTTGTTTTTATATACAGGGGACTGAGTAGGGAGAGAGGTGCTGCTCTTCCTTTTTTTACATACTTTTAATCATAACCTCACACCATATTTAAATTATTTCATTACAATGGCAGTGTATTGAATATTTGCTATGGGGGTTATGACAATTATGAAATTTAAAAGGCAGTTTGCACAATTATCCATCGCGAGTGCACTGATCGCATCAACATTAGGAGCGGGACATGTGGCATCCGCATCAAGTGCAGGTGAAGGTCCTGAGCAACAAGCGACGATGTACGGTGACACGAGCCATCCTAAAAATGTGATTTTCTTAGTGGGAGACGGCATGGGACCGGCGTACAACACAGCATACCGTTATTTTGCGGATAATCCAGATACAAAAGAAGTGGAAAACACAGCTTTTGATGATTATTTAGTAGGGACACAACAAACGTATTCCGATGATGATAAAGAAAACATTACCGATTCTGCAGCGGCAGGAACGGCATTTAGTTCTGGCCATAAAACGTATAATGGCGCAATTGGTGTAGATAAAAAGCAAAATGACTTAGAAACTGTACTCGAACGTGCGAAAAAGTTAGGCAAATCAACCGGTTTAGTCTCAACTGCTGAAATTACAGATGCGACACCCGCTGCTTATACTGCAAATGTTGATGACCGTGATAAAAAAGATGAGATTGCCCATCAATTTTATGATCAACGTATTAACAACCAACATAAAGTCGACGTCATTTTAGGTGGCGGTGCGAAATATTTTGGCAAGGAAAATGGAAACATCACGGACCAGTTTAAAAATGATGGCTATGGTGTGGTGACTAATCGCCAACAATTAGAGAACGCGAGTGAAGAGCAATTGCTAGGATTGTTTGCGGATAAAAATATGCCGCTCGCGATTGATGCAGAAGAGGACCAACCTGAATTGTTAGACATGCAAAACGCTGCACTTGAGCGCCTTTCTAAAAATGATAAAGGTTTCTTCTTAATGGTGGAAGGAGCGTCTATCGATAAACAAGGTCATGCGAACGATATTACAGGGGTCATGTCCGAAATGGAAGGGTTCGAAAAAGCATTTGCGAACGCGATTGATTACGCCAAATCACATCCGGATACACTCGTTATTGCGACTGCTGACCATTCAACAGGTGGTTTAAGTATGGGACAAGGCAGTGCATACGAATGGAACCCAGAGCCGATTCAACAAATGAAACATTCTGGCAAATGGATGACAGAGCAAATTGCTGACGGTAAAGGTGTAGAAGAAACGATTCAAGCAGGATATGGATTTGACTTGAGTGAGAAAGAGTTGAACGCCATTCAACAAGAAGCGGATGCATTGAAGAAGTTAGACGAAGAAAGTGACGACTATGAAGCCCAACAACAAAAACTGGAAGACGCCATTCAAGCACCGATTAACAAAAAATCCAATACAGGTTGGACAACAAACGGTCATACAGGTGAAGACGTGAACACCTATGCATTTGGACCTGGCGCTGATCAGTTCCAGGGTAATATCGATAATACAGACAACGCGAAAAACATCTTCAACTTTTTTGGGGATGTTAAGCAGTAGAAGTGAATAAGGAAAAATAAAGGTACAAAGACTGGGATATCATTGCATTATCCTGGTCTTTTTTTAATTTTTGCAGTAAATAATGCACATTCAAACATTTTATGAGATCATTTATAATATATATAATGAAACTTGAGGAAGGGGCATACATGATGAAGAAAACGATTCATGTCGTAGGTGCTGTTATCTTTGATCAACATAAAGTGCTATGCGCGCAAAGAAGTGAAAGTATGAGTTTACCTTTATTATGGGAATTTCCAGGCGGCAAAATTGAGCAAGGAGAAACGGACGTTGAAGCTTTAAAGAGAGAAATTCGTGAAGAAATGAAGTGTGATTTAGAAGTGGGCGACAAAGTCACAACGACTGAATATGAATATGATTTTGCTGTCATCGTGTTAACGACTTACCGTTGTACATTGAAAGACACCTTGCCGACACTTACTGAACACCGAGCGATTGAATGGTTAGATAGCAAAGATTTGTATCGTTTGGAGTGGGCGCCAGCTGATATTCCAGCAGTAGATATCATAGTAAACGAGGCGTAACGAGATGGACCATTTACTTGATGATTTTAAAAATTCGTTACATAAAGGTTTTATCGATCGTTCTATTGAAAAACAAGGTCACTTTTTGCCTAAACTTCTCATTAATAATGCACAAGAAAATGTATTAGCGACGATTATTGATGAGTTGTATCGCTGTGAATCATTTAGTATTTCTGTCGCATTTGTAACTGAGAGTGGTTTAGCCAGTTTGAAAACACATCTTTATGAATTGAAGCTGAAAGGTGTTAGGGGCCGCATTTTAACTTCTAACTATTTATCATTTAATTCACCTAAAATGTATGAAGAGTTAATGAAGTTAGAAAATGTAGATGTGCGAGTCACAAATGTGAATGGTTTTCATGCAAAAGGCTATATTTTTGATCATGATTACTATACGTCGATGATTGTTGGCAGTTCTAATCTGACGTCTCATGCATTAAAAGTAAATTACGAACATAATATTATGTTTTCATCTCATCGCAATGGTGATATCGTACATAAAGTTAAAAATCAATTTGAACAGTTATGGGAAGCAAGTGAGCCATTAACAGCGTCGTGGATTGAAAGCTATCGTAAATTGTACCAACCGAAAACGAGACAAGCGATATTTGAAGTAGAACAAGCGCAAATTGAAAAACAACGACAATTACAATCTGCTCAAGCGATCATACCGAACATGATGCAACAAGAAGCATTGAGAGAACTGGAAATGATTAGACAGCAAGGAGAAAGTAGAAGCTTGATCATTTCAGCGACAGGTACAGGAAAAACAATCATGTCTGCACTTGACGTGAGACAGGTACAACCAGAAAAATTCCTTTTTGTCGTACATAATGAAGGGATTTTGCGAAGAGCGATGGAAGATTATCGACGTGTGTTAGCAGATGAACCTGCTGATGCATTTGGGTTATTAACTGGAAATGATAAGCAAACAACTGCAAAATACTTATTTTCAACGATTCAAACGATTTCGAAACCTGATATTTATGAACAGTTTTCACGGGAACATTTTGATTACATCGTATTTGATGAAGCGCACCGTGTAGCTGCCGCTTCATATCGGCGCGTGTTTAATTATTTTACACCTGAGTTCATTTTAGGTATGACAGCGACACCTGAACGTAATGATACACTAAATATTTTTGAACTGTTTCATTACAACATAGCTTATGAAATTCGCTTGCAAGCAGCATTGGAAAATGACATCTTATGTCCATTCCATTATTTTGGTGTCACGGATTATGAGGTGGACGGTATCATTAGCGACGATACGATTTCACTTCAAAAGCTTGCTTCAGACGCCCGTGTTCAACATATCATTGAACGTACCGAATATTACGGTTACTCTGGTGATCAACTGAAGGGGCTTATTTTCGTAAGTCGTAAAAATGAAGCGCATGCGTTAGCTGAAAAGTTATCGGCTTTTGGTTATCCATCAGTGGCGCTTACGGGTGATGATGCGCAACAACGCCGTGCTGAAGTGATTGCACAGTTGCGTTTAGGTGAGCTGAATTATATTATTACAGTCGATTTATTTAATGAAGGTATCGACATCCCTGAAGTGAACCAAGTTGTCATGCTCAGAGCGACGACATCGAGTATTATTTTTGTTCAACAACTCGGTCGAGGTCTCCGTAAAAGTAGTAATAAAGAGTATGTAACAGTGATAGATTTTATTGGTAACTATAAAAATAATTACTTAATCCCGATTGCATTATCTGGAGACCCAAGTTACCACAAAGATAACTATCGCCAATTTTTAACAAATCCGGCTGTGTTAAATGGCGTTTCTACGATTAATTTTGAAGAAGTCGCTAAAAAACAAATTTTCGAGTCATTGACTAAAGCAACTTTAAATAGTGTCAAAATTTTAGATGATGCCTATGAAAATGTTGCGCGTCGGATTGGTCGTCAACCTTTACTGATGGATTTTAATGACCAGAATGCGATTGATCCATTGATTATTTTAGAGAAATACAAAAACTATCATGAGTTTCTTGAAAAACGTGGTTATACAACAGAAGTTTTAGAGCCAGATGCTTTTAAAAATCTCACATTTTTATCAAGAGAAGTTGCACCAGGATTAAAAAACACAGAACATTTCATTTTGCAACGTTTGATCGAAGGCGATGCGAGAATAGCAGAATTATTAGAACACATGCAACAGATTGATTCAGCAGTGACCGTAGCAGATATTGAAACGACCTTGAAAATTTTGGATTTTAGCTACTTTAAAAACGATATTGAAAAGTCGTACGGTCCGCCAGTCATTCATCGACAAGGTGATGTCATTGAATTGGCCGCACATTTTCAACACCAACTCAAAAATGAACGGTTTCAACGTTATGTTGAGGACATCATTCGCCTTGGACAATATAACAATGAGATGAAATTTGAAGGTCAAAATGAGTTCATACGCTATCAAAAGTATTTCCGTAAAGACTTTGTGAAAATAATGAATTGGGATAAAGATGTGTCGAGTACGATATATGGTTATCAAGTAAGGCATCATATGGTACCTATTTTTGTCACTTATCATAAACAAGAAGATATTACGACATCTACACAGTATGGCGACACATTTATAAGTCAAAGTGAATTTAAATGGTATACCCGTTCCAATCGTTCACTTAAATCTTCAGAAGTAGATGATATTGTTCATCATCAAGCGCGCAACATTCCGTTATATCTATTTGTGAAAAAAGAAGATGCAGAAGGTAAAAACTTCTACTATTTAGGGCGTGTGCATGTCATTGAAGGCACCGTGGAAGAAACAACGATGAAATCTGGAGAACCTGTTGTCACAATGCATTTTAACTTAGAAACGCCTGTTCGAGACGATATTTACCGTTATATCGTCGAACACTAACTCTCAACTCAAATACTATTTTTCAAAAGCGATTGCGATATGCGTCGCTTTTAATTTTGTCTCAATTCATATATAATAACAATATTAATTTAGGTGGTCCTAATTTAATGGATAGATATGACATTTAATGATAGAGATAGAAGAGGAAAAGGTAGAGTAAAATGAGAAAAAGTTTAGAAGAGATTAATGGAACGGTCGCATATCATCGTGATGCACCGTCATGGAAAAAAGTGTTTTTCTTTCTCGGACCGGGTGCCCTTGTAGCGGTGGGTTATATGGATCCGGGAAACTGGATGACGTCGATGGCAGGTGGTGCGCAATATGGCTATATCCTGTTATCGGTCATTTTAATTTCGAGTTTAGCTGCGATGTTACTCCAAAGCATGTGTGCGCGTTTAGGTATCGCGAGTGGGATGGATTTAGCACAAGTCACACGTGCAATGACTTCTAAAAAAGTAGCAGTCGTGTTATGGCTTTTCACAGAACTTGCGATTATGGCGACGGATATTGCAGAGGTTATCGGAAGTGCGATTGCATTGAATTTACTTTTTCATATTCCATTATGGATCGGTGTGACGGTGACAGTATTAGACGTCTTTTTACTTTTAGCCATTATTAAACTCGGATTTCGTAAAATTGAGGCACTCGTTACGGTATTAGTGTTAACTGTATTTATCATTTTCGTCTTTGAAGTTTATTTGTCAGATCCTGTATGGGGCGATGTGTTCAGTGGATTTTTACCACAGGCTTCCGTCGTGACACAACCGGGTGCTCTATATATCGCATTAGGGATTATCGGTGCGACGATTATGCCACATAACTTATACTTACATTCATCTATCGTCCAATCACGAAATTATGAACGTCAATCAGATGAAGAAAAACGAGAAGCCATTCGTTATGCGACGATTGATTCGAACGTCCAATTGTCACTCGCATTTATCGTTAACTGTTTATTATTAATTTTAGGGGCAACACTATTTTTTGGAAGCGGTGAAGCACTTGGTGGTTTTTATGATTTATATGATGCACTGACACATTCGGAAGTATCTACTGTAATTGGTGGTGCGGTGATGAGTACATTGTTTGCGGTAGCGTTATTAGCTTCAGGACAAAACGCCACAATCACTGGCACGTTATCAGGCCAAATTATTATGGAAGGTTTCGTTCATTTGAAAATGGCACAATGGCTTCGACGCTTTGTGACACGTATTATTGCGGTGATTCCTGTCTTTTTCTGTTTATGGTTATACGGTTCGAGTACTGAAAAAATCGAAAATCTACTCATCTTTACACAAGTCTTTTTAAGTTTAGCCTTACCATTAAGTGTTATTCCATTAGTCATAGCGACGAATAATCCTAAAATTATGGGCAAAGACTTTACCAATCCACGTTGGGTCAATCTCATTGCGTGGGCATTAGCGATTATCTTAACAATTCTGAATATCTATCTTATTTACGCGACTTTTGGAGAACTTGGTTAATACGGTTAAGTCGGGGGCTTGGACATGCATTGTTCAGGCCCTTAATTTTGTTTAAAAAAATGTGAAATGAATCGAGTAGATTGTTTTAATATGTTTCTTTTTGCTCTCAGGGCGCACACCCACTATAAATAAATATATATTCGTAAATTATGCATAAATAATCAAAATTCAAATCGTTAAATAAATTTTTAACATTCTTTATGTACTTTATAAAGGCGTTTTCACAATATTTTGGTTGTTGAAAAGTTATATATATTCAAAACGGACAGTTAAATTGAATGTATGAAATTTGCATTAAAATTTAATTTTCGATAACCTATTGCTTGTATCAAGACGTTAAGCATCAAGAATCAACAGAAAAGGAGTTAAAAAGAATAAGGGGTGCTTAAAATTGCATAAAAATAATAAATTGATGGATTGGGTCGTGTTCATCGGTACGGCAATCGTATTATTGATGGCCGTCATACCGATGATGGTGTTTCCTGAACAAAGTCGCGCAGTCGTCGTCGCGATGAATGGGTTCGTTACATCTAAAATGGGCGCCATCTATCTCGTATTGGGACTTGCGATTTTTTGTTTTGTATTATACATAGCTTTTGGTAAATATGGTTCGGTCACTTTAGGTCGTGCCAATGACAAGCCAGAATTTAGTGACTTTGCGTGGGCTTCGATGCTGTTTTGCGCAGGTATCGGTTCAGATATTTTGTACTGGGGTGTCATTGAGTGGGCGTATTATTTTCAAGCGCCACCACACAGTGCGAAACCCTTTTCTGAGGAAGCTTTAAACTATGCGACAATGTATGGAATGTTTCATTGGGGACCTATAGCATGGGCGATTTACGTTTTGCCAGCATTACCGATCGCATATTTAGTATTCGTCAAAAAGCAACCGGTTTTCAAAATTAGCCAAGCTTGTCGTCCGATTTTAAAAGGGCAGACAGATAAAGCATTAGGTAAAATTGTAGATATTTTATTCATTTTCGGACTCATTGGCGGTACAGCGACGTCACTCGCATTAGGTGTACCGATGATTTCTGCAGGTCTTGAAAAGTTATTCGGCTTTGACGGGTCAAGTATGGTCGTCAAAAGTATTGTGTTAATTTGTATCACGATTGTATTTGCCTATAGTTCGTACCAAGGTTTGAAAAAAGGGATTCAAGTGTTAAGTGACTTGAATGTCTGGTTATCATTTATTTTATTAGGCTTTATCTTTGTCGTTGGTCCGACTATTTTCATTATGGAAACAACAGTGACAGGCTTTGGGAACATGTTGAAAAACTTTTTCCAAATGGCGACATGGCTCGAACCATTCGGTGGTATCGGAGGACGTGAAGAGACGAACTTCCCACAACAATGGACGATATTCTATTGGTCATGGTGGATAGTTTACGCGCCATTTATCGGTTTATTCATTGCGCGTATTTCAAAAGGACGTACATTAAAAGAGGTCATTTTAGGTACGATTGTTTACGGGACATTCGGATGTGTTCTATTCTTCGGTATTTTTGGTAACTTCGCCGTGTATTTACAAATCTCAGGTCAATTCGATGTCATCCAATTTTTAAATTCACACGGTACGGAAGCGACAATCATCGAAGTCATTAGTCAACTGCCATTCTCAAAAATCATTATCGGACTGTTCATCTTGTCGGCGTTCTTATTCTTAGTCACAACATTTGACTCAGCATCATACATTGTTGCGGCAGCTACGCAAACACGCGTTAAAGGGGAACCTATTAAGCTAAATCGTCTATTTTGGGCATTTGCGCTTTGTTTACTTCCGTTTTCACTCATGTTAGTCGGTGGAGAAAAAGCATTAGAAATCTTACAAACTGCTTCTATCGTTGCAGGTGTACCACTGATTGTCATCTTTATCATCATCATGATTTCCTTTATGATGATTTTAGGTGGAGACCGCATTGCCTTACAAAGCCGTGCCGATCGCTTTAAGCGCATCGAACGTCGCTCACTAAGAATTTTACGTGTCGGTGAAGACGAAGAAGACGACAATTTATAACGATACAAAATAATGGTGTAGGACAGAAACCACAACGTCGAGGTCTTAATGTTCTACACCATTTTTATATGATTTTCAATAAACATTGTTATTTGGAACTTATTCATAAATCAGGATTGGTCTAATAATTGTTAGGCTGTCGTGAATTGAAAACTTTTTTGTGAGAATGAGTAGGGTGGAATTAATTCGTAAGGTGAACATATATGCATTTTTATAATGATTTTTAAAGAAGCATCATACATCAGCCAAAGTGAAATTTTAGTACTTTTAATGGGAGGGAAATCTGAGTATCATCAATTGCATAAAACATAGAAGCCTATTAGTCATATGTCAATCATTCTCACCTATGAAATTTATAATGATATGAGGTGATAGCATATGACAATCATAATCAATTTAGATGTTTATATACCAATATCTTTGACGATGATGGGTACTTTATGCATGACCATTGTTTTGTATAAAAAGTCAAAAAAAATAGGCTCCCGTTACACCACTAACGAGAGCACCTCATCATAGGCTATAATGATTAACATACGTTGAGTTACCAGCTCACTAATATGTTGCTATTTTTTGCACCTAGCTCAAGTTTAACCAACTTGCTAGGTGTTTTTTGATAATCAAATTATAGCACCACGATAAAGAAGAGACAACACTTTTTAAATGCCAGTCAGAATGCTCACTATACCCACTCTCAAATCGGGTCGAGAAGAAGAGGAAAAGGTTTTAGAGAAGTATTTTATCCATCTCCCAAAGTCGAAGTGATGTAAGTTTATAAGTACTGATAGAAAATAAAGCTTGCTCACACCCCAGATTGCAAGAAAGCCCGAGACTCCCGAGGGATCAACCGCAGTCGAAAATCCGCTAGCGCTTCACCTATGTATCATTTAATCAAGCGTTAGCTAGTTGAGACAAGGCCTCTGGGAACGCGAGGGCAAATTCTGCAATCGGTCTGAGATTGCTATCCAATGCATATTTTCTATACAAAAAAGCTTTATGCATGTCATTCAAACCACATCGCATAAAGCCCTTATCATCATTCCTTCGACTCCGGAATCGGAAAATATTCAAAAATCTTCCCACTCTTCAACGCATCAGTAATCGACTCAAGCCAATAATAATACACACGAGAATCTTCCAACTGCGCCTTAATCTCAACAGCCTCTTCTTTCACCGCATCCGCCACAGCATCTGCCGCAATAATCTCATCAATCATTGCCTCAGACTCTTTCAACGCAGCCAAATTAATCGAAATTTCACGATTCCATTTTTGCGTGAAAAAATTACAGAAAAACTCAAAGAAATCTTTCTCAGCCTCAAAATGTTGTTTACGACTGCCGCGTGTTAGGCGTTGCTTCACAATATCAAACTCTTGCAACTTTTTCACACCTGCGCTCATACTCGGCTTACTCATCTGTAACTCTTGGCGCATTTCATCGAGTGTCATACTTTCTTTAAAAAGCATAATGCCATACAAATTTCCAACGCTACGATTAATGCCATAAAGGTCCATCGTCTCAGCGATAGAATTAATGACAATATCTTTCGCTTCTTCTAATTTGGCTTCATATGTTTTTGCACGTGCCATAATGACGACACCTCCTATCATCATAAAACATTTTAACATTTAACTTGAGAAAAGCGAGTTATTAATTAAAAAAATTTGTAACATTCTTTATCAATTTAACGCTTTTTGTAGGAAGGTGTAAAGCAATCGCTAGCAGTTGACAGTGTCATTTTTCATATGTTAAAGTTAAATTTGTGAAATTCGTTAAATAAAAACTTAACAAACTTAACGGAGGGATACTGATGGAAGCTGTAAACCGATTATCTCGTCGCCAATATATAGACGGTGAATGGGTCGAGAGTAGTAATAAAGCAACACGTGAAATCATTAATCCGTACAATCAAGAGGTCATTTTAGAGGTGGCAGAAGGAACTGAAGCAGATGTTGAACGTGCTATCCTTGCAGCTCGTCGCGCATTTGATGAAGGGCGTTATGCGAACGAAACGGGTGAAACGAAAGGCCAAAAAGTGCGTGCGATTGCGGACAAAATTAAAGAAAACCGTGAAGAGTTAGCTTATTTAGAAACATTAGATACAGGTAAAACGTATGAAGAGTCATTAGTTGACATGGATGACATTCATAACGTGTTTATGTATTTTGCAGGTTTAGCAGATAAAGACGGTGGCGAATTGATTAACTCACCGATTGAAAACACAGAAAGCAAAGTTGTGAAAGAGCCCATCGGTGTTGTGACACAAATCACACCGTGGAACTATCCGCTATTACAAGCATCATGGAAGATTGCGCCTGCATTAGCGACAGGTTGTTCCCTTGTAATGAAGCCAAGTGAAATCACACCTTTAACGACCATTCGTGTTTTTGAATTAATGGAGGAAGTTGGTTTTCCAAAGGGTGTCATCAATTTAGTTTTAGGTGCAGGTTCTGAAATTGGCGATGTTTTATCTTCACACCCTGAAGTGGACTTAGTGTCATTCACAGGTGGTATTAAAACAGGTAAACACATTATGAAAAAAGCTGCCGATCATGTGACAAACATCGCGCTTGAATTAGGCGGTAAAAATCCAAATATTATTTTTGATGATGCAGACTTTGATCTTGCGGTAGACCAAGCGTTGAATGGTGGCTTTTTCCACGCTGGTCAAGTATGTTCAGCAGGTTCACGTATTATCGTTCACAATTCTATTAAAGACAAATTCGAAAAAGCGTTAATCGATGCGGTGAAAAAAATCCGCTTAGGTAACGGTTTTGATAAGTCGACCGAACTCGGACCATTGATTTCAGCAGAACATCGTGCGAAAGTTGAAAATTATATGAAAGTCGCGAAAGAAGATGGCGCTACGATTGCGGTTGGCGGTCAACGCCCAGAACGTGAAGACCTACAAAATGGCTTTTTCTTTGAGCCAACTGTGATTACAGATTGTGATACATCGATGCGTATCGTTCAAGAGGAAGTATTTGGTCCTGTTGTGACAGTGGAAGGCTTTGAGACAGAAGAAGAAGCGATTCGTTTAGCGAACGACTCTATTTACGGTCTTGCGGGTGGTGTTTTTACGAAAGATATCGGTAAAGCCCAACGCGTCGCAAGCAAAATGAGAATGGGTACCGTTTGGATTAATGACTTCCATCCTTATTTCGCACAAGCCCCATGGGGTGGTTACAAACAATCAGGTATCGGCCGTGAACTCGGGCATCAAGGTTTAGAAGAATATTTAGAAACGAAACATATTTTAATGAATACTAACCCTGAACCAGTGAAATGGTTTAGCCAATCTTAATACACGAATGTTGAACAGATTGACGAAGAAGGTCATGATTAACATCACGTCCCGACAACCACGACAGTTCATGACTTTTTGTACATAAAAAGATGAGAAAATATAAAGTTGTGGAGGAGTTTTTGTTATGAGTAAAGCGTACGATAAAATGTATGACTATATCATTATCGGTGGCGGTAGTGCAGGGTCTGTTTTAGGTGCACGTTTAAGCGAAGACAAAGATAAAAAGGTGTTGGTCCTAGAAGCAGGACGTAGTGACTACTCATGGGACTTATTAATTCAAATGCCTGCCGCTTTAATGTATCCATCTGGCAATCGTTTCTATGACTGGAAATATGAAACAGACGGTGAACCGCATATGGGTGGCCGTAAAGTATTCCACACACGTGGGAAAGTGTTAGGTGGTTCAAGTTCAATTAACGGTATGATTTATCAACGGGGTAATCCGTTAGACTATGAAAAATGGGGGCAACCTGAAGGCATGGACACATGGGATTATGCACACTGTCTACCTTACTTCAAACGTTTAGAGACGACATTCGGCGCAGATGCTGATGATCCGATTCGTGGCTTAAATGGCCCGATTAAACTACGTCGAGGTCCAGCTGATAACCCACTATTCCACGCCTTTTTCGATGCGGCAGTTGAAGCAGGTTATCGCAAAACAAAAGACGTGAATGGTTTCCGTCAAGAAGGTTTTGGTCCATTTGACAGCCAAATTCATAACGGTCGTCGTGTATCAGCTTCACGTGCGTATTTACGCCCAGCCATGAAACGCCCGAATTTAACGGTAAAAACACGCGCATTTGTAGAAAAGCTTCATTTCGATGGTAATACGGTTACAGGTGTGACATATAAACGTAACGGCCGTTTACACAAAGTGCTCGCGAAAGAAGTGATTTTATCTGGCGGTGCATTCAATACACCACAATTATTACAACTGTCAGGTATTGGTGATTCAGAACATTTACGTTCACTGGGTATCGAACCGCGTATTCACCTACCAGGTGTGGGTGAAAACTTTGAAGACCATTTAGAAGTTTACATCCAACATACATGTAAAGAACCTGTATCGATGCAACCAAGTCTAAATAAACTAAAAATGCCGTTCATCGGTTTAGAATGGCTCACACGCCGTACAGGTGCCGCGGCAAGTAACCACTTTGAAGGTGGCGGCTTCGTGCGCTCAAATGATGAAGTAGATTATCCAAACTTAATGTTCCACTTCTTACCATTAGCTGTACGTTACGACGGTCAAAAAGCAGAAACTGCACATGGCTATCAAGTACACGTTGGTCCGATGTATTCTAACTCACGTGGTAGTTTGAAAATTACGTCAACGAACCCTTATGTGAAGCCGAAATTCGTGTTTAACTACTTATCAACAGAAGAAGATAAACGTGAATGGGTTGAAGCCATTCGTGTCGCACGTAACATTTTAAAACAACCTGCATTAGACCAATTTAACGGTGGCGAAATTTCACCAGGACCAAGTGTACAAACAGATGAAGAAATTTTAGACTGGGTACGTCGTGATGCGGAAACAGCATTACACCCATCATGTAGTGCGAAAATGGGACCAGCGAGCGATCCAATGGCAGTGGTAGACCCATTAACAATGAAAGTTCATGGTATGGAAAACTTACGTGTTGTGGATGCATCTGTAATGCCAACTACGACAAATGGTAATATTCATTCACCTGTATTGATGTTGGCGGAAAAAGCAGCTGACATCATCCGTGGTAGACAACCATTAGAACCTGAATATGTAGATTATTATATTCATGGTAAGAGTCATCCAGATGCAGGTGCGATTGATTAAGAGATGATCATAATAGCGATTGATTTTGAGATTGTTGCGACGATTTCAAGATCAGTCGCTTTTTTATGTAGGAAACGAAAAAGAGGATTAAACATTTTCAGTTTCTTCTATTGTAAAAGCAATAATCACAAAACTATCGTATTTTATGGTTGAATATATGAGGTATAAGATTCTGCTTTTTGGGATAATCTTTTCAGAGCGCTTAAATTTCAATCGCTAATACTAACGCTTCTGATACAGAAAAGCGGTTGACTTAGAGTTGTTCTAAATGTATAATAATGCGATATAAAGAATAAATAATCATAAAAGGTGTGATGAAGATGGGACGTACACGACTACTTTAAAGAAACTGAAGGCTTTTAAAGGGAAAAGTTTATTGAAAACAAAGGATTTTGATGCTGAGGCTTTAATGACGTTAATTGACTTTTCGATGGCGTTAAAACATAAGAAGCAGCATCACTTGCCACATCCGTTTTTGAAAGGGAAAAACATTGCGCTTATTTTTGAAAAGCCCTCTACACGAACAAGAGCAGCATTCAGCGTAGCGGCACATGATTTAGGTGCACATGTGGATTATTATGAAAAAGGGGATATTCATCTAGGGGTCAAAGAATCGATTGCCGATACAGCGCAAGTTTTCGGACGTATGTATGATGGTATCGAGTTTCGTGGCTACCACCAGTCAGATGTAGAAGAGTTAAGTCAACATTCGGGTGTGCCTGTATGGAATGGTTTGACGAATGAATGGCATCCGACACAAATGATTGCAGACTTTATGACTATCAAAGAACATTTTGGCGCATTAGAAAATCGCACATTAACGTATGTCGGTGATGCGTCAAACAATGTGGCACATGATTTACTTGTGACAGGGGCAATATTAGGCGTCAATATTCATATCGCCGCACCAGAAAATTTACAACCCCATCTTGATGTTCAAACCATTGCCCACCAGTATGCAGAGCAATCAGGCGGGAATATCATGATTACTGAAAATGTCCAACAAGCCGTCTATCATACGGATGTACTCTATACAGACGTCTGGGTATCGATGGGGACAGATGAAAGTGAGTGGGGCACACGCATCGAAAACATGTTGCCTTATCAAATTAATGATACGCTTCTTGTTCAAGCAGACAACCCAGACCTCATCGTCATGCATTGTTTACCAGCGTTTCATAACTTAGAAACGACCACGAGTCAAAAACTTTATGACCAGTTCGGATTAGAAGCGTTAGAGATTACAGATTCAGTATTCAACGGTCCAAACTCTGTTGTCTTTGAACAAGCAGAAAACCGTTTGCATGCGATCAAAGCGATTATGGCTGCAACACTCGGCGACCTGTTTTAGATAAAAGGAACAATAAAAAACCCAATCCAATCCGATGTATTGAACCGCATTGGATTGGGTTTTAATCGTATTTAAAAAAGTTATGAATGAACGTACGTAACTACAAAGACATCAGCAAAGTTTTAGATTGTTCCTCAGAATCTGTAAGACTACGGTTTGGAAGTTGTTAGATAAAGCGATGGAGGTACTAGAATAAATTATCGCTTAAAAAAGTACGTTTTACGAATGAGTACATTAAAAGTGAAAAAAATAAGGTTATGGGTGATGTGATTTTATCAGCTAAAAAATATTGTATCTATTTAAGCAATCAGTAACAGGTGATGGGACTGAAACGAAAGATGTATTAGTGAAGAAAAATATATTTAAATGCAATCCAGACACTGGACGTATGAACCTTATTTACAATGAACACGTTGAGTTAGTAGAAGTGCCTATTAAGCCACGTGACCATTTAAAGGCACGAGATTTGTTAGATAAGTTTCATAGTTTGTATACAGAGAAGTTGGATGTAAATCTAGCCACGACGACATTTATAGAAGATATTCCGTTGAAAGAGCAATAAATATATTAATATTACTGTGGTTTTGGAGTAAAAGGAAAAAGCTACTGTTTGTGTAACTTTCAAGTATTGTTGGCCAAAAATATTATTAGCAGTTCCACAATTACTAATAGCAAAAAGTTCCCAAAAAGGTACAGCCCTCAAGAAAAAGTCATGCAAAAAATTATTGAAATAATCAATTTAATTATTGATGTTATAGACAAAAGTCTCCGAGCGATAGATATTGTTAAGCAAAAAAGAATAATTGTTGTCCTATAACTTGCATAGTAGAACTTAAATAGCCATCCACTAAAAGATTACTCCCGTAGGCTATATAAAACTTAAAGTATCTGTGGTTCTATTATTAATAGCATATATAGTTTAACTAGAAGAATGAATTAGTAGAAAAGTAAATGAAACTATGTATCTATTTTGTCCAAGAATCTATAAGAGTTTGTAAGTTTTGTTGTTTCGGAACTTGTAGATGATGCAAACCATTAAATAAGCTGAAAGATAAAATATATAATATAAAATTAATGTATATAATTTTAATATAAGAAATGTTTTTAGGTCGCTTCCTAAAGTGCTCTATTTGAGGGGAATTAAAATCGTGAAGGTAATTTAATTTTTGACTAGATCGTCTATTTATTTTATAAGAATTGATAGTACAATAAACATTAATTATTTCTATAATTTCATTTTCATCTTATTTAAAAAGATGTTTATAACTTGTAATTCTTAACATAAAGTGGTACAAAAAAACAAAGTCTTAAATAAGAAGGCATAAATATAATCGTGTCTTTGTTATACTATTGGTTTCATTTAAAGACTCATACATAAAGCGAAGGGGAAAACTATGTACAAGAAATTATTCTATTCTAAGATTTCGGAATTGAAAAAAAATGGTAATTACAGAGAATTCACGGAAGTAAACCGGGTTTCTTCTAAGTATCCATTAGCGAAAGGTGAGTATGGACAAGAAATTATAGTATTTTGCAGTAATAATTATTTAGGAATGTCGCAAGATAAAAGCGTCATAGAATCTATGGCTAAAGGTATTGGTATAATTGGTGGGTATATAGCTGGAGAGAGAGGGATGATTGACGTTATTAGATCATATTCGTCGGGCTTTATTTTTACTACTGCTCTTCCTCCAGCAATAGTAGCTGGCTGCCTTCAAAGTATTAAAGTTGTAAGAAAGAGGGATGATTTAATAAGTGCATTACACACTAATACGAAGAGACTTAGAGAAAAACTTAAAGCCAATGGCATCGAGGTGTTGAAAGACAGTACTACACACATTCTCCCAGTAATAATAGGAGATTCTCAAAAATGCAAAGAGGCCGCTAAAATGCTATTTGAAACTTTCAATATTTATGTACAGGCAATAAATGCACCTACCGTTAAGAAAGGGACGGAACGTTTTAGAATTAACGTTACGCCTAATCATACAGCTGAACAAATAGATCTTTTAGTTTCTTCCATTGTTTTTGTTTTTGATCAACTAAATATTAAACGTAGTGTATTAGTAAAATGAATTATTTGATGTATTTGTTTTGCATGTTTATATGGGGATTGAATTTTATTGCAGTCAAAATACAAGGTAACAGTGTATCATTAGAAGTTGCGTTACTTTATAGATCTATTATAGCATTACTACTATTTTTAGCTTTACTATCTTTAATATACAAAAAAATTGATTTAAAAAACATAAACTTTTTGACTGTTGTGAGTTTCGGTTTGTGTAACTTTACTATAAGTTATTTGCTCTTGTATTATGGAACATTTTATAGTTCTGCAGCTATAGTAACATTAATATTTTCTATGAAAGCAATAATAACTCCTGTTTTTATTAGTGTCGTATTTCGGACACAAGTATCTAAAAGAATTTATTTTGGTGGAATACTAGGGCTATTAAGTGTATTTATAATAATATATCCTGATTTGCATAAGTTGCCGTCTAGTTTTTATATAGGCGTTTTATTTGCTTTGTTAGGTACAGTTGTAACTTCGATAGGGGATGTCCTATCAGCTTACAATAGTCAAAAGAAGACTAATCCGGTTATAGCTAATGTAATTGGCATGTCAGTAGCGGTTATCTTTTTAATTGTTTATACGTATATCAATGGCGACAGTTACTCAATACCCACTGAAATAAATTTTTGGTTTGGATTAATATATTTAGCAGTGTTTGCATCATTCTTAGCGTGGTTATTTTACTTGAAATTAATAAGTAATATAGGGGCCTCTGAAAGCGGATATATGGTTGCAATGTTCCCTGCTATTGGAGGTGCAGCAAGCGTATTTATGGGAGAATCTCAGTTGAATATGAATTTATTGATAGGTATAGTTCTTGCGTGTATAGGAGCATATTTGGCACTTCGTAAGCCTAACAGAGCTTAATTACTATACTGATTTTCATATTTTTGGTCGTCGCTTATATTAGGTGGCGACTTTATTATATAAGAGGTCTGGGGAAAAGACTTATATATTGTAGTGAAAAATAAGATATAAATGTCTATTCATTAAATCAAAGTAGGTATTTTTTGAAAAGGGGATGATGCGATTGAACGTGAGCGAGACTCCTGAGGGATAGATGATATCTGAAGTCATTGTTTTTCATTTTGATAGTGGTGACTGTTTAACACAGTGGCTGTCTGACTTCTCAATGATGATGCTTTTGAGAAGACTAGTTAGCCTTGCGGGAGCAGTACAGAAATCTTATGTGTAACAAAGATTTCTGTACTGCTCCCGAAAATCCACTACTTTTTTATAACATTTCAATCAAGCAGAATTGAGTTGAGGTTTCAGTGACTCGGAAAGCGCAGAATGGTTCAGCAATCTGAATGTTACGACAATGTACGCAACCTACCATTCTTCAATATCTTGACGTTCACCTTTAAAATTATTACGTTTCTCATGCCGTTCCCCCAACAACGCTTCCACTTCTGCAAATGTCACATCTTGCGCTTGAAGTAATACGAACAAGTGATACAATAAATCCGCACTTTCCGCAATCAATTCATCACGATCATCTTTCATCGCCGCAATCACGACTTCAAATGCTTCTTCACCAAACTTCTTCGTAATTTTCTCTTTACCTTCATTGAGTAAGTACTGTGTATACGAGCCACTATCTGCTTCCTGTGCACGTGTTGCAACCGTTTCTTCAAGTTGTTGCACTTTAAAACCACCTTCTGTTCCAAAACAACTCTGTGCACCGGTGTGGCATGTTGGGCCCATCGGTTCGACAAACAGCAATAATGTATCTTGATCGCAATCTAAATACATATCTTTAACTTTTTGAATGTGTCCTGAAGATTCGCCTTTTTTCCATAGACGACCTTTGGAGCGCGAATAAAACCAAGCGACTTCTTCTTCTACCGTTTTTTGGAACGCTTCTTCATTCATATAACCTAACATCAACACTTGTTTTGTATCGGCATCTTGTAAAATGACAGGGAGTAATCCTTTTGAAAAATCTGGTTTTAAGGCCATCTGACAGGCACACCTCCATTTTCGAGTTCTTGTTTGATTTCGTGAACAGTCGTTTCTTTGTCGTGTAATATACTTGCCGCAAGTCCTGCTGAGACAGGGGTTTGTGTGAAAAGTTCGGTAAAGTGACGTGCCTTGCCACCACCCCCCGACGCAATAATTGGAATATTGACGCGTTCAGCAATCCCATTCAAATGTTTAAGGTCAAAGCCTTGTTTCATCCCATCAAAATCCATGCTTGTGACGAGAAGCTCACCAGCCCCGAGTGATTCGACTTCTTGGACCCAATCATACACCCGTTTATCAGTGCGCTTTTTACCGCCGTGTGTACAACAGAAATAATCATCTAACTTTGGATCATATTGACTGTCGATGGCGATACAAATGCATTGTCGTCCAAACTTTTCGCTCGCTTGACGGATGAGTTCAGGGTTATTGAGTGCTGCTGAATTAAGTGATACTTTGTCGGCACCATGCTTTAACAAATCAGAAATGTCATCGAGTGAAGCAATACCGCCCCCGACCGTTAATGGGATAAACAGTTGCTCGGCAGTTTGTTGGATAATGTCTAACGTTAAAGCATGGCCCCGCTCAGTTTTGGAAATATCTAAAAAGACGAGTTCATCGGCACCGGCTTCGTTATAGTACATGGCTAGATCAACGGGATCACCGATGTCCCTTAAACCTTTAAATTGAATGCCTTTTACGACGCGGCCATCTTTCACATCGAGGCAAGGAATGATTCGTTTTTTAATCAACTTAATCCCTCCCAAAATGTGCTTTGATTTGCAGCTTTACCGACAATTGCAGCAGTAACACCTGAAGCTTCAAGTCTTTCAAGATCTTGTCGATCACGAATGCCTCCTGATGCGACGACAGGTAACGATGTCGCTTGTGCAAGTTGAGCGGTGATTTCAAAGTTCGGACCTGCTAATTTACCATCTTTCGAAATATCTGTGTAAATAACGCCACCTAACGGGAATGTCTCGATTTGAGCGACGTAGTCAAATAAGTCTAACGCAGCATCTTCTGTCCAACCGTTAATTTTGATTGCTGTGCGATATGCATCGACGGATACATAAATTTTCCCAGGAAATAACTGACTCATTTCAGCGAGCCATGCTGTATTCGTAATTGCTTGTGTGCCGACAATACAGTAATCGACACCTGAATCAAAATAGCGTCGCAACGTAGCCTCATCACGAATGCCACCCCCGACTTCAATTGGTTTATCACTCGCTTGAATGAGTTGTTGAATATAATCCATTTCAATCGCGCGTTGTGCTTTGGCGCCGATGAGGTCGATAATGTGAATGCGGTCGACACTTTCGAATTGATTGTAAAATTGAATACTGTCTTCTGCGCTTCTCGTCATCGCCTCTGAAGTGCTGTAATCTCCCTCGGTCAAGCGCACACTTTTACCTTCAATTAAATCAATGGCAGGCCAAATTTTAATCATGTTGCCATCCTCCTTTTAATGCTTGTGCTAAGATGTCCAAGCCATAATTCCCACTTTTTTCAGGGTGAAATTGAATGCCGATATATGGACCGCGTTGGACGATACCAGGAATTTGAGTGCCGTAATCTGTATAGGCGACAACATCGTCATTCATCGGCGCTTGGTACGTATGCACATAATAGACGTCTTTATCTAAACTCGGGACGTCGCTTTTTAACTGATTCCAACCGAGATGAGGCACTGTGTAAGGCGTGTCTATCGCACGAACATGACCTTCGAAAAAGCCGAGCCCAGGGACATGACCTTCATCGCTAAAAGCATAGAGCAATTGCATCCCGAGACAGATACCAATAATGGGCTTTTGTTGTCGTTTCAATAATGGCGCCAGTTCATAACGGTCAATGGCTTGCATGGCGTCTTTAAAATGACCGACCCCTGGTAAAATGAGCTGTTCGGCATGTTCAATGACTGCAGGATCACGTGAGACGACGACATCATAGCCGAGATGTTGTACGGCACGTTGGACATTTAAAATATTGCCTAATCCGTAATCTACAATGACAATCATGATTCAATCACACCTTTAGACGAAGGGATACGTGCTTCTTGTGATGGGCGCAATGCTTGTTTTAAGGCGCGGGCGAACGCTTTGAATACTGATTCAATCTCATGGTGTGTATTGCCTTGGTGCAGTAAATCGATGTGTACCGTGAGTCGCGCATTGATGACTAACGCTCTAAAAAATTCTTCAACTAACTCTGTATCAAACTGCCCGACCTTTTCTTTACTGAATGACGCATTAAAGTTTAAATAAGGACGTCCACTAATATCGACAACAGCACGGGCTAATGTTTCATCCATTGGTAAATATTGTTGGCCGTAACGCTCGAAATGTTTTTTATCGCGCGTCAGTTGTAACAATAATTGACCGAGTACGATACCGATATCTTCAGTTGTATGGTGATCATCCACCCACGTATCGCCATCGACATGAATATTGAAGTACAGGCCACTGTGAAAGCTGAGTAGTGTCAACATATGATCTAAAAAGCCGACACCTGTATCGATATGACTTGTTTCTTGCGCTTCTGAAAGTTCAATGGCAATTTTAGTTTCTTTCGTTTCACGGTTAATTTGATATGTCATGACGTTCACTCCATTCTTTGACGACTTGTTCAAAACGGTCTAGCTGGGCTTCTGTCGCAATGGAATAGCGGACAAATCCTGCCATCGTTGCTTCAGATGGGTCATTGTAAAAACGTGGGAGAAAGCCGTGTTGTTCCACATGGCGTCCGAGTACCATTGCTTGAGGTCCAGCAGTTAGCACAAAGTTGGTCTCACTCGGATAAATCGTCATATGTGGACTGGCATATTGTTGTAATATAGCTTTCAACCGTGAGCTTAAATGACGTTGGTGTGCAATGAATGCTTCAGTGTCTGCTTGGTTTTCGAATAGTTGAATACCGATTGCCATTGTGAGCGCACTGAGCGGGTAAGGGTGTTCAATTTGTCGAACAAGTTGAATCGTTTTTTCTGTGCCAATTAACACACCGAGACGCAACCCAGCCATCGCATAAGCTTTCGACAATGTGCGCATGACCAAAATGTGATCTTCTAACGCAATATCGAGCGGTGTTGAAAAATCAATATACGCTTCATCAATGACGAGATAGCCTCCGAGTTGTTTCATGCGATTGGCAACGGCCAGCAAATAACTTTCATCAAAACGGTGACCAGTCGGATTGTGTGGATTACTTAATATGAAGAAACTCGGCTGTACCGCTTCAATCTTGTCCAATACGGCTTCAACTGGAAAAGATAACTCTGGTGTAGCATCCACAAATTGAATATCGCGGTTCACTTGGCGCGCGTAATCTTGATACATGAAAAAGTCGGGGTTGAGCGTTAAACATGGTCCATCTGGCATGATGAGCATTAACTTTTGAATCAGTTCATCAGAGCCATTGCCACAAGTGATTTGTTCGCGTGTGAAAGTATTACCATAGTATCGCGCATAAGCTTTACGAAAACGATCATACGCCACGTCAGGATAGAGGTGATAGTCACACTTTTCGATGAGTTTGGTTAATGTTTCTGTCGATAGTGGTTTGATCGGACTTTCATTTTTGTTCATACGAATCATGCGTTGTCACCTCTTTGTCTAATTTCTAATGATTTTTGGTGGTGATACAGTTGTTCATCTTGAGCGATACGTGCTGCATCTCGATACGTTTTTTCATAGGTTGCTTCTGATAAGTGAACCACCGTATGTTTTGTTAAAAAGTCATTGACCGATAAACCGTGTTGAAAGCGGGCTGTCCGTTGTGTAGGTAGAACGTGGCTTGGTCCCGCAATATAGTCTCCAATCGCTTCCGGCGCATAGCCACCTAAGAATAGGCTGCCAACATAGTGAATATGTGGCAAATAGTTTTCAGGCTGCGCGGTTTGAATTGATGCATGCTCTGGTGCAATAGTATTCATCACATGACAACTGTCTTCAAAATCAGTCGCGTGAATGAGATAGTGATTATCTTTCAAACTGACTTTTAAAATGTCATGACGTGGTGCACCGTTAAGTGTTTGTTGGATACGGCTTTCTAAACTTTCGAGCAATGCCAAATCTGTTGAAATGACAAATGTCCGCGCCATTTCATCATGTTCTGCTTGAGCAAATACATCATAGACAACTGCTTCTAAGTTACATGTATCATCAATTATCAATGCAATTTCACTGGGTCCCGCAATTTGATCGATACCGACTTCGCCATACAATGCTTTTTTCGCATAGGCGACATATTGATTACCTGGACCGACAATTTTATCGACTTTCGGGATGGTTTCTGTACCATAAGCGAGTGCTGCAATACTTTGTGCACCGCCGACTTGATACACATGATCCACACCAGCAATATGACATGCTGCGAGTACACTCGGTGCAACACCATTCTGCTGAGGCGGCGTGACGACACTGATGTTTTTCACACCGGCTACTTTCGCGAGTGTGGCCGTCATTAATACAGTGGAAGGGTAGCTCGCTTTACCGCCTGGCACATATATACCGACACGTTCAATCGGGTGATACACTTCATAAAGTTCAGGTGTCGCGTATTGGTTTTCGTATTTGATTTGTGTTTGATAATCGCGAATTCTTCGGAAACTATGCTCAAGTGCGTGACGTAAATCTTCATCTATATTGTGGTACGCTGCTGCAATGTCAGCTTGTGGCACTTCCAACGCCTCCACCTTGATGCCATCAAATTGTTGATTATAGTCATGTAATGCTAGGTCTCCTTCACGTCGCACGCGTTCACAAATGGCAGTGACTTGTGCGTGAATTTCAGGATTGAATGTTTCTGTTGTTTCGAATTGTTGTAAAAAGGTTTGGCTATTAACGATCAATGAGCGACACTCCTAACATGTTAATAAATGCATCAATTTCTGATGATTGGGTGAAAAAACTTTGTCGATTCGTAATGAGTTGCGCTTGAATATCTGTAATATGTTCTTTTTCGACTAACCCGTTCGAACGCAATGTCGTCCCTGTTTGAACAATGTCAACGATGCCGTCGACCATGCCAATCACACAAGCAAGTTCGATAGAGCCGGATAATTCGATCAGTTCGACATCACGTCCTGTCGCTTTAAAATAATCTCTTGCTGTTTTAGGAAAAGAAGTTGCGACTTTGCGATAGTCCGTTGTCTCGTCAAATGCTGCGACTGAAAAGTGACATTGGCCAAAAGGAAGTGCAAGCAGTTGATTGACGTCGTATTGCGCTTCGTTGAGAATATCACTGCCTGTAATGCCAATATCAGCAATGCCTTGTTCGACATAGATAGGGACGTCATTGCCTTTGACGAATAAAAAATGGAAAGGCGATACTTTAATTTGAAGCTGGCGTTCTCTAGACTTTAATTGTGCTGCCAAATCGTTTTGACCTTGTGATTCTAAATAGGCGATAAAACTTTTGAGCAGGCGACCTTTAGCTAATGCGATCGTAAGCACAGTGATTCCTCCTCGTTATAATGTTAACCCTAAACCGAAACCCTCTAGCGGCCCGTTATAATAGCCTCCTGATAGCGTTCGACCACTGTTTAGAAGGTGTGCATGAATAAACGCCTCCTTATAGTATGAACGTGGAGCTTGCGGTGTAATATCCAGATGAATCGTGTCGATGTGAAGCGATTTGAAGTATGTTTGCCAACGATTCAAACTGCGAATAATGACGTGATCATGTGGATATAACGTATTTAAAAGTTCCAGTTGCTGATGTGTCGGTGTGAGTAATAACCGTACGAGCGGATGACTCATGCCAAGAGCGGATTTGAGTGCCGAAATATTACGCTGTTCAACCCATGTCAGTAGCTGTTCACGTTCAGCTTGATGCTCAAGCAATAAATCGATGAGCTGGTAATGCCCAATCACGACATATTGAATTTCATCTTGTAAGTGTTGCGAGATAAATTGTTGGAACGTCTCAAAAGCATGGTACATTTCTTGAATATGTGGGCGATAACATTCCAGACCAAGTTGTGTTTGGACTTGATGGTGTCGCACAATCGGCCCCGTATAAGCCACAGCGGAATGATTAAGTTGATAATGTTGATAATAGCGCACAAGTTGATCGGTGAAATCATTGCGTAAAGCAAACAAAGTATCATCTGCCTGCCACACACTGCGCTCTTTCATTTGTTTTAAATCATCTGGAGACAGTTCATCCCACACGAGTGTTTCGATAAAAGCAGTCTCAATTGGTTCGAAATCATTGGCTGTTGCTAACTTTAAAAAGTCAATTTCATATTGTTTATTTTGTATGAAAGGTTGTCCCATTATCCACCCTCGCTTTCGTTCTCTACCAAGTTAAAGTATTTGAATAGAATATGACAATGGTAGCACAGAGATTTTCAGATTTCAACACATTTTTCTGAATATTTTATTTTTAGTTTCGGCTACTTGCCGTCATCATCATCAGACTGTCTCAAAATTGTTCGATTTGTACACGGCAATATGCCATGCCATAATGGTTCAAGCACGAGCATGCGTTGCACATATTCATTACCAATTTATCGCAATCGACTCAAAATAAAAAAATCGTATTTTGAAGCATCTAATTGTATAATTGAGAGGGTCAAGAAATTATATCAATAAGGAGCGTTCCGTATGAATTTCGAAAAATATATTGATCACACGTTGTTAAAACCAGAATCAACACGTGCACAAATTGACAAAATTATTGAGGAAGCAAAAGCATATCATTTCAAATCGATTTGTATTAACCCAACACACATCGCTTATGCTGCAGAAAAATTAGCAGATTCAGATGTGCTCGTATGTACAGTGATCGGTTTCCCATTAGGTGCGAACACGACGGAAACAAAAGTATTTGAAACAGAAGATGCGATCCGTAAAGGCGCAGATGAGATTGACATGGTGATCAACATTGGTGCATTAAAAGACCAACGTTATGATGACGTGCAAAAAGATATTGAAGCGGTCGTTAAAGCTGCAGAAGGTAAAACAGTTAAGGTCATTATCGAAACAGCACTTTTAACTGAAGAAGAAAAAGTAAAAGCATCTGAACTAACTAAAGCAGCAGGTGCCCATTTCGTGAAAACATCAACAGGCTTCTCTACGGGTGGCGCTACACCTGAAGATGTGAAGTTAATGAAAGATACAGTCGGCGAATCAGTAGAAGTGAAAGCAGCTGGTGGCGTACGTAACTTAGAAGACTTCAAAGCAATGATTGATGCAGGTGCAACACGTATCGGTGCAAGTGCCGGCGTACAAATTATGCAAGGTTTAGAAGTAGATTCAGATTATTAATCAAAGAATTCAATAAATGTGGGAGTGATTAAGATGACAGTACCTTTTCAACGCGTTCATTTAATTGTGATGGATTCAGTTGGGATTGGAGAGGGCCCAGACGCTAAAGACTTTAACGATGAAGGCTCACACACTTTAAAACATACGCTTGAAGGATTTGATCAAAAGTTACCAAACCTTGAAAAGTTAGGCTTAGGGAATATTGCGCCATTACCAGTGATTGACGCTGTTGATCATCCTTTAGCGTATTATACAAAATTAAGTGAAGCGTCAGTCGGTAAAGACACGATGACAGGCCACTGGGAAATTATGGGCTTGAACATTATGCAACCGTTCAAAGTGTATCCAGAAGGTTTTCCAGAAGAGTTAGTTCAAGAAATCGAACAACTTTCAGGCCGTAAAGTTGTCGCAAACCGCCCAGCATCGGGTACACAAATTATTGACGAGTGGGGCGAACATCAAATGAAGACAGGAGACTTAATCGTCTATACTTCTGCTGACCCTGTGCTTCAAATTGCTGCACACGAAGATGTCATTCCGTTAGAAGAGTTGTATGACATTTGTGAAAAAGTCCGTGAACTGACAAAAGATCCGAAATATTTAATTGGACGTATCATTGCGCGTCCATATGTTGGCGAACCCGGTAACTTCACACGTACAAGTAACCGTCATGATTATGCCTTGAAGCCATTTGGTAAAACAGTGATGAATACGTTAAAAGAAAATGACTATGATGTCATTGCGATTGGTAAAATTAACGATATTTATGATGGTGAAGGTGTAACTGAAGCCGTACGTACGAAAAGTAATATGGATGGCATGGATCAACTCATGAATATCGTCAACAAAGACTTTAAAGGATTAAGCTTTTTAAACTTAGTTGACTTTGATGCATTATATGGCCACCGTCGTGATAAGCCAGGCTATGCACAAGCGATTAAAGAATTTGATAATCGCTTACCAGAATTGATGGATGCATTGCATGAAGACGATTTATTGATTATTACAGCGGACCACGGGAATGACCCAACAGCACCGGGGACAGATCATACACGTGAGTACATTCCAGTCATCATGTATAGTCCGAAGTTTAAAGGCGGACAAGCATTAGAAGGCGATACAACATTTAGTTCAATCGGTGCAACAATTGCCGATAACTTTGGCGTAACATTGCCTGAGTTTGGACGTAGCTATTTAAATGAATTGAAATAATTGAGAGAAGTGGCTGATACCTGTAAATAGGTGTCGGCTGCTTTTTTATTTTGAATGTTAAGTGTTAAATGGACGTGAACTACCGGCTTGAACTTTATTTATACAAAGTCACTTATTATATTATCAATCGTTTATATTTTTGTTAATATGGTAGGAATCAATGTTTTAAAAGGAATATCTTTAACGGCAGTAAGGATTGAAGGAAGTTGACATCCCCATTGTAAACACATCAACTGGAAGGCATCACAGTACAAAACATGTAGAAACCCCTGCTTAATCATCTTTTATAAAAAAACACTTACACATACAGCATCGTCATTATCTGACAAAAGTTAGATCGTGGCGTATTTTTCTATATTAAATCATTGTAACTGTAAAAAAATAGTCATTCTATCTATCGGGCATGTTTGTTGTGTTGTGATAAACTAGAATAAAGTTTCAAAAAGTCTCATCATTGCAAAAGGAGCCAAAATCGATGTTTAATTTAACGATATTACTTTTGGAGCGTGTCGGACTCATTATTATATTGGCGTACATATTAATGAACTCAAAATACTTCAAGCATACGATGCAACAGCGACAAGCATGGGCATCAAAGTGGCAATTGTGTATCGTCTTTAGCCTCTTTGCGCTGTTGTCTAACTTTACGGGTATCGTCATTAAAAATGGCGATATTTTAGCGGGGAGCATTTATTTTCAATTAGATGATAATGTTTCTTTAGCGAATACACGTGTGCTGACAATCGGTGTCGCAGGACTGGTAGGAGGACCTTTTGTCAGTGTGTTTGTCGGCATTTTATCTGGTATTTTTCGCCTTTATATGGGTGGTGCAGAAGCATATACATATTTAATTTCTTCCCTATTTATTGGACTTATTTCTGGATATTATGGACGTCAAGCGCTCGAACAACACCAATATCCAACGATTGCGAGAAGTGCATTGATCGGTGGTATGATGGAAATTGTCCAGATGATTTGTATTTTTTCGTTCGCCCAAGACAAACAGTATGCGATGGACTTGATTGCTTTGATTGGACTGCCGATGATTGTCGTTAATAGTGCAGGTACAGCGATTTTTATGTCTATCATCAGTTCAACTTTGAAGCAAGAAGAACAAATGCGTGCCGTTCAAACACATGATGTATTAGAATTGACCAATCAAACGTTGCCTTATTTTAAAGAGGGGCTCAATGAAGACTCCGCAAAACACGTGGCGATGATTATTAAAGATTTGATGAAAGTATCGGCCGTCGCTATTACGAATCGACATGACATTTTGGCACATGTGGGGGCGGGGAGTGACCATCACATTCCTAAAAAAGAAATTATTACGCATTTATCTAAAGCGGTACTACAAACTGGTGAGCTTAAAGAAGTGCATACGAAAGAGGAAATTGGTTGCACGCATCCGCATTGTCCACTGCATGCCGCGCTAGTGATTCCACTTAAAATGCACGGGAAAGTGACAGGGACGTTAAAAATGTACTTTACGAATCCGACCAATTTAACGTTTGTCGAACGACAGTTAGCAGAAGGTTTGGCGGAGATTTTTAGTAGTCAAATCGAACTGGGAGAAGCAGAGATGCAAAGTAAGTTGTTGAAAGATGCGGAGATTAAATCCCTTCAAGCACAAGTGAACCCGCATTTCTTTTTTAATGCGATGAATACGATTTCAGCATTAGTACGTATTGATAGTGAAAAAGCGAGAGAATTATTACTCGAGTTGAGCCATTTCTTTCGTTCAAATTTACAAGGTTCGCGTCAAAACACAATCACTTTAGAGAAAGAGTTAAGTCAAGTGACGGCTTATTTATCACTCGAACAAGCGCGTTTTCCAGGACGATTCGATGTGACTTTTGATGTGCCAGAAAAGGTGAAACAAGCATCTGTGCCACCATTTTTAATTCAAATCTTAGTGGAAAATGCAGTCAAACATGCGTTTCCAAACCGTAAAAAAGGCAACACAATTAAAGTCGGGGCACGATTAAAAGATGCGCAACAACTCTATATTGAAGTGAGTGACAATGGACGTGGGATTCCACCAGATAAATTGACGCAATTGGGCCAAAAAGTGGTCGAGTCAGAGTCAGGAACGGGTAGTGCTTTAGAAAATTTAAATTTAAGATTAAAAGGTTTGTTCAGTGAGCAAGCCGCGCTACATTTTGATAGTGATGACACAGGGACGTGCGTATGGTGTACGTTACCTTATCAACAGAAGGAGGATTAAGTCATGCGTGCATTAATTGTTGATGATGAACCACTCGCGCGTAATGAATTGATATATTTATTGAATCGTATCGGAGGATTTGATGTTTTAGATGAAGCGGAAAATGTGAGCGAAACGATTGAAGCGTTATTAGTAAACGAATATGATTTGGTGTTTTTAGATATTAATTTAATGAATGAAAATGGGATTGAATTAGGTAAAAAAATACAGAAGATGAAAGCACCGCCTGCGATTGTATTTGCGACAGCGCATGACCAATTTGCGGTACAGGCGTTTGAACTGAATGCGACAGATTATATTATGAAGCCATTCGATCAATCTCGCATTGCGCAAGCTGTGGCAAAAGTGCGTGCACAGCAGGAAAAGTACGAAGACATGCATGTGCCACATTCAGCTGTGAAAGTAACGCAACCTTTACCGATTGAAATTGGTGAGCGTATTCATATGCTGAACCCTGTTGACGTGATTGGTATTTCGGTCAATCAAGGTGTGACCACGATTTATACGACGCAAGGTGAGTATGAGACACATGAGCCATTGAGTGCGTATGAGAAGCGATTGGATGAGGCACAGTTTATTCGGATTCATCGGTCGAATGTGATCAATCGACAGCATATTGAGGCGATTGAGCATTGGTTTAATTCGACGTACATGGTGACTTTGACGGATGGGGTGAAGATGCAGGTGAGTCGGTCGTATATGAAGAAGTTTAAGCAGGCGATGGGTTTAAAGCTGTGAGTGGAATGATGAGGAGTGAGACAGTCGGTTTGATGTGTCTCACTCTTTGATTTCATGAGTGGTATTTTAGAAATACTTGAAGATACATTTGTGGTTTTGGGGTAATCGTTGACTGCTGAATCGTGCTGCGCTTTCCAAGGGGCTGCCCCTCCAACTAAATTCGGCTTGATTGAGATGTACGCAGGATGGAAGCCAAATTGGATTTTGGGAGCGGTACAGAAATCTCATGTGTAACAAAGATTTCGTCGTACTGCCCCCGCAAGGCTGACTAGACTTCTCAAAAGCGAGCGCATTGAGAAGTCAGACAGCTACTGCGATAAACAGGAACCACTATTAAAGAGTAGAAATCATATTTAGATATTTATTTTATCCCTCGGGAGTCTTGCACGATTCTTGCAGTCTGGGTAAGTGCCTCAAGCTGGTCAATGGTGGGTTGAAATGATTAGAACGAAACTGCACCTCATGAAACAAAGCCCCCCTTCAGTATTCGAGGAGAGAAAGGATAGTGCGAGAGCTTGAATCGTGTTGCGCTTTCCGAGGCGATGACACCGGTCAACTATTTACCCCCTCATATATAGTGTTCAGTGAAAGGGAACAGGTTCGGATTGCTGAAAGTTGAGTGAGTTTAAAAAAGTATGCTTTGCGCCACTATATGACATTTAAATAGTGTGGTTGTTGGACAAGGGTGTGATTTTGTATTTCACGCCCCTTTTTTTGCATTTCGCGATGAAAACGGTATATGTGAATTTTTTCATAATATAATGAAGTCAATCAGAGACGCACGGGAGGTTGTAAAAGTGAAACAAAAAGAAGAGAAAACGTATAGTTTTTTACATCAAGTGTTAGTGATTGCATCAGTGTTGTTTGTTTCAAGTATTATTGAATCATTTATGCCGATTCCTATGCCGGCATCAGTGATAGGGCTCGTATTATTGTTCGTTTTATTATGTACAGGTGTGATCAAGCTCGGTCAAGTTGAAAAAGTAGGCACAGCGTTAACGAATAATATTGGCTTTTTATTCGTGCCTGCTGGGATTTCAGTTGTAAATTCATTAGACATTATTAGTGCAAGTCCGATTCTCATTATTGGCTTGATTATTATTTCAACAATTCTACTACTTGTATTTACAGGCTTTGCGTCACAAATTTTAATGCGTATGACGACGAAAGATAAAGTAGCAACACCGCCGCGTACGAAAGCGAAAGTGAAAGGAGCGCATTCACATGGTTAATCATCTCGCTATAGACACACCGTATTTCGGTATTTTATTATCAGTGATTCCATTTTTAATCGCAACTGTACTTTTTAAGAAAACAAATGGCTTTTTCTTATTCGCACCACTCTTTGTTGCGATGGTTTTCGGAGTAGCGTTCTTACACTTTACAGGTATTCCATATGAAAAGTATAAAATTGGTGGGGATATCATTAATTTCTTCCTCGGACCAGCGACAATTTCATTTGCGATTCCTTTATACAAAAAGCGTGATGTCTTGGTGAAACATTGGCACCGTATTATCGGCGGTATTGGGATTGGTACTGTATTGGCACTTGTTGGTATTTTCTTTGTCGCAAAAGCACTTCAATTCGGTAGTGACATTATCGCATCCATGCTTCCGCAAGCAGCAACAACAGCGATTGCACTACCTGTATCAGAAGGCATTGGCGGTATTAAAGAGTTGACATCATTAGCGGTTATTTTAAATGCGGTCATTATTTATGCGTTAGGTAATAAATTATTGAAATGGTTCCACATTGATGATCCGATTGCGAGAGGCTTATCTTTAGGAACGAGCGGACATACGTTAGGTGTAGCGGCAGCAAAAGAATTAGGACCAGTAGAGGAGTCAATGGCGAGCATCGCGATTGTACTGGTTGGGGTTGTCGTTGTAGCAGTTGTTCCGATTTTGACACTTATCTTCTTCTAGACACAATTCAATAGCATAAAAAATGTTGTACAGTACGTGTAAGTTGGAATGCGCGTCTGTACAACTTTTTTGTATACAGAATTGTCAAATATATCACAATAGTTTTTGCGTGAACGTTTTCATTGTAAAACTTATAATAGAAGAAAATAGGATAGAAGGTGAGCAAATGAAAAAGTTAATCCAGGATAAGACGCACTTTTTGCAAGACATGCTAGACGGGTTGAAAATTACAAATCCGAACATTGATGTCATTGCAGATACGGTCGTTGTACGTCAGCATAAAAAAACGTCTGGTGTCGCATTAGTTTCTGGTGGCGGCAGTGGTCACGAACCTGCACATGCAGGCTATGTTGGTGAAGGTATGTTAGATGCTGCGGTATGTGGTGAAGTGTTTACCTCGCCGACACCGGATAAAGTGTTAGAAGCTATTAAAGCGGTGGACAATGGAGACGGTGTATTACTTATTGTTAAAAATTACGCAGGTGACGTCATGAACTTTGAAATGGCTAAAGATATGGCAGCGATGGAAGACATTCAAGTCGAAATGGTCGTCGTAGGTGATGACATTGCGATTGATGATGTTGAAAAACGTCGCGGTGTTGCGGGAACGGTCTTTGTTCATAAATATGCCGGTTATTTATCAGAACGTGGTAAGAAATTAACAGAGCTGAAAACTGAAGTCGAAGCATTGATTGATCAAATTCGTACGATTGGGATGGCATTAACACCGCCTGCTGTACCAACGACAGGTAAGTATGGTTTCGATATTGAAGAGAGTGAAATGGAAATCGGCATTGGTATTCACGGTGAACGTGGGTTAGAACGTGTACCAGTTGAACCGGTAGAACAAATTGTGCAACGTTTGATTGAACAATTGAAAGCCGAAGTGGCAAGCGATGAATTGATTGTCATGGTCAATGGCATGGGCGGTACACCATTATCAGAATTAGATATTGTGACGAAATATGTCGCATTACAGTTAGAACAAGAAGGAAAGACTGTAAAAGGATGGTTTGTAGGTGATTATATGACATCACTCGATATGCAAGGCTTTTCATTAACATTTGTTCCTTATGATGAACACATATTATCAGCATTTCGCGCACCTACAACAAGTCGATTTTTTTAACATAATCCAGGAGGTTTCCAAGATGGACGTAGCAACTTTAAAAGAACGATTACTTGCATTAAAAGAAACATTTGAAACAGAAGAAGAGGCTTTGACAGAGTTAGACCGTGCGATTGGTGACGGGGACCACGGCGTGAATATGCGACGTGGTTTTGAAGCGCTTCCTGACCAATTAGACGACAGCTCGATGCAAGCTTTATTCAAAACGACAGGTATGACGCTCATGTCAAAAGTGGGCGGCGCGTCTGGACCATTATACGGTTTTAGTTTTGTTAAAATGGCGCAAGTTGCAAATGATGAGATTGATCATGACAACTTAGTCGAATTGTTAAAAGCATTTGAAGAAGCTGTAGCCCAACGCGGTAAAGTAACTTTAAATGAAAAAACAATGTATGACGTCATTGCACGTGCGAGAGAAGCGGTAGAACAAGGTGAGACTGTCGATTTAGCGACGTTACAATCATATGCGGATGCGACACGTGATATCGAAGCGACGAAAGGCCGTGCTTCATATTTTAAAAAAGACTCAATCGGGTATATTGATCCTGGTGCACAAAGTAGTGTTTACATTTTAAATGCACTGATAGGAGCTGATGAAGCGTGACACAAATCGTTTTAGTGAGTCACAGTGATAAAATTGCAGAAGGTACACAAGAACTCCTAGCACAAATGGCACAAGATGTGAATGTCGTTGCGATTGGTGGGATCGAAGGTGAAATTGGTACGTCTTTTGATGACATTTCCGCAGTGTTAAATGATATAAACGATGATGCGATTTGTTTTTTTGATATTGGTTCATCAGAAATGAATTTGGATATGGCGATTGAAATGTATACGGGGACACATCGTATTGAAAAAGTGGATGCCCCAATTGTAGAAGGCAGTTTCATTGCGGCAGTTGCCTTATCGACAGGTCAAACGATAGATGAAGCCATTGCATCTGTCGACGAAGCATTTTAATAACATCTATAGAAATAGGACAGCTTGAGCGCGTATCGCACGACAATGTTGTCCTATTTTTTAACGTTATTTAATTTTTTTCACAACTTCAGATTTTAAACCAATTTGTCCAAAACCAGGAATTTTACAGTCGATATCGTGGCCGTCTTCAGGGTCAACGAGTTTAATATTTTTTACTTTCGTTCCTTGTTTAATCATTTGAGAACTGCCTTTGATTTTTAAATCGCGAATGACTGACACCGTGTCACCATCTTGAAGTGGATTACCATTTGCATCACGGATGACGGCTTGTTCAGCAGCTGCTTCGAGTGTATCGTTTGTCCATTCATACGCACACATCGGGCAAATGTAAAGTCCGCCATCTTCGTAAGTATATTCAGAATCACACTGCGGACAGTTTGGGATTGCGGTTGTCATGTTAGAATCAACTACTTTCATTAAAAATATAAATCTAATCTAACACATTCTGAGTGAAAAGTATGTAACAAATTTAACGACATGTTACGATAATTGTATGAGACGCAATGAAGTGTCATACGGTCACTAACTAAAAGAAAGAGGGATGGAAGATGACAAAGTTTGATGTAGAAAACCCTTCAACAGGAGAAGTTATTAAAACTTATGCATTTACAGAAGAAGCTGAAATTCATCATAAAATTGAACGTGCGTATGAAGCGTATTTATCATGGCGTGAAGTCGATGCGCATGAACGTTCACGTTTATTATGGCAATGGTCAACTTTAATTAAAGAGAACCGTGAAGCATTAGCAGAATTGATTACACTTGAAGGGGGCAAGCCTTATCAAGAAGCATTAGGTGAAGTGGATTACGCTGTTGGTTATGTGGATTGGTATGCTGAAGAAGTGAAGCGCATTTACGGTCGAACGATTCCGGCTAATTCGCCAGATAAGAAAATTTTAGTGGATAAATTTCCGGTTGGGGTTGTAGGGGCCATTACACCGTGGAACTTCCCAGCTGCAATGATTACACGTAAAATGGCACCCGCGCTCGCAGCAGGTTGTACAATCGTATGTAAACCAGCGACACAAACGCCCATGACGACGATTCGTTTAGTCGAATTAGCACATGAAGCGGGCATTCCTGAAGATGCGATTTCATACATTTTAGCAAGTGGTAAAACAGCAGGGAAAATTTTCACTGAACATGAACTGATCAACAAAGTGACATTCACAGGCTCTACACCCGTCGGTAAAAAGTTAATCGAACAATCAGCAGCATCTGTAAAAAATGTCACAATGGAACTCGGCGGTCTGGCACCACTTATCGTGCATAAAGATGCCGACATTGAACATGCAGTCGAACAAACGATTAAAACAAAATTTAGAAATGCAGGCCAAACTTGTATTTGTGCCAACCGTATTTATGTACACGAAGACATTGCAGAAGAATACGAAAAACAACTCATTGAACAAGTCCATGCCTTAAAAGTAGGGGACGGTATGGAGAAAGATGTGAAAATTGGACCACTCATTAACCAAAAAGGCGTCGATAAAGTACTCGATCACATTCAAGATGCGGTTGAACATGGCGGTCAATTATCACGTGAATTAGAGGACATTCAAGCGCTAGGTGGTAACTTCTTAAAACCAGTAGTCATTACGAATGTTAACCATGATATGAAATGTATGCACGAAGAAACATTCGGTCCAGTAGCGCCTGTAATGCGTTTTGCTGATATTGATGAAGCGATTCATTTAGCGAATGATACAGAATTTGGATTGGCATCTTACTTCTTCACAAACGATTATCGTACAGGACTTTATATTTACAACAACTTACATTACGGTGTCGTAGGTTGGAATGACGGTGCACCATCCGCACCGCATGCGCCATTTGGTGGTGTGAAAGAAAGTGGTTACGGCCGTGAAGGTGGTATTGAAGGCATCGAACCTTATCTAGAGACTAAATACCTCTCAATCGGTACAAAAACTAAATAACGATTGATTGAATCAACTAAAGGCTGGGAGAACATATCTTCCGGTCTTTTTATTATCGAATCCTCCTTTAAATTCTTTATTTATGTTATGCTTTTATTAACTAAAATCGTATAAAAAAGGAGTAGCTCAATGATTATTTTACTTGCCATTTTAGGTTTTCTTTTTATACTTTTGCTCGTGATTCATATGTTTAAATTAGATGTTTTGATTGCCAATATCGACTTTGAACAAATTGATGAACGCTATCGTGATACTGTTCGGAGACGATGGTTGATTTGGACGGAAATGATGATAGCTATATTATTTGTTTGGAGCTTAGGCTTTTATTTGTATCATTTTTATACCGTTGTTTTCATTATAGGTGTTTTCTGTTGGGTTATCATATATTCAATCGGGTTGCATTATCTGACAAAAAAATTTAAAAATAGGTAAATCACAAAATTCCAGTTGATAATGATAATCTTTATCAATTATAATGAAAGAAGTTATCAATTGAACAGTGGGTCTGTATCGAATTGACAATCAAGGTACCTCATTTGGAGATAGATACAATAAGGGTGCAGTCGCAATCAGGGCGAATGCGTAAAAGGAGATGAAGTCCAATGTTTATGGCAGAAAACAAGTTGACATTACAAAAAGGTACAGCTGAGGCAACAATGAAGCGATTCCACCGTCGTCAAGGTATTGAGACGATTGATGGATTCATCGAAATGTATGTAACACAAACGAATGGTTTAAAAGAATATGATGAAGTGAAAATTTTAACGGTTTGGCAATCTGAGGCTGCATTTCGTGAATGGTTAGGCTCAGATGTGTTTAAAGCGTCACATAAAAATGTTAGGCAGCATCATGAAGAGAAAGAAAGCCCGATTTTGAAGAATAAAGTGTCTACATATCAAATTGGTTATCATTATGAAAAAGCACATGCATAGATAGATGGAAAGGGAATGGAATAAAAAAATTGATGCTATTGATGCAACATTTTGTTTAACTTGGCCTCTCGCTACGATTGGTTTTTGATTGCCTTTATGGCTGATCTTTCCTATGGGCTGGCCCTTCAACTCAATTCGGCTTGATTATAGTGTACATTTGGTGGTAGCCGAATTGGATTTTGGGAGCAGTACAGAAATCTCATGTGTAACAAAGATTTCGTTGTACTGCCCCCGCAAGGCTGACTAGACTTCTCAAAAGCATGCGCATTGAGAAGTCAGACAGCTACTGCGTTAAACGGTAGCCACTTTTAAAGTTAAATGACGTTGTTTAGCCTTTAACTTATCCCTCGGGAGTCTCAGCCTTCTGGGCAATCTTACATCAAATACAGTAACATAGGGCAAGTTTATGGAATTAAGAAAAGCAATAGCATCAATTTTTTATCCAATTCATCTTCTTTTTTATGCTGTTTGATAATCTTTAATGAATAGATAAAGGCTAGGAAAATAATGTCCTAGCCTGTTTTTGTGTTTTGATTTTTTGTATGATTGTCCTTTCCTTAACCTAGAAATACTACAAATCGCTCAAAATAGATTATAATGATATCTAAAGATGCGAGGTGTAGAAATGAAAACATATATAGAACGAGATGGACGTACAATTCAGAAACACTATTTGACATTAAATGGCCATCGACAAGGAATCATTATTGAATCAAGAGGCACAGCTAAACCGATATTACTCGTAGTCCATGGCGGGCCAGGATTTCCGCTTTATTCCTTTTTTAGAGCACATCATATTGACTTAACTGATCGTTATACAGTTGTATTTTGGGATCAACGTGGCACAGGTATGTCTTATACCCGTGAAACAGTTGAAATGGCGGATTTAATCTCTGACTCGTATCAACTGATTCAATTTTTACGGCATCATTTTCAACAAGAACAAGTGTATTTGATGTGTCACTCATTCGGTACCATTATTGGAACACATCTCGCGCATCGCTATCCAGAATATATTGCAGCATACATTGGGATGGGGCAACTCGGGGACGTATTTCATAATGAGCAATGTATTTTGCAGCATTTACGCTTTCTAGCATATGAAGAACGCAATCAACGTGCAATCAAACGATTAAGCGCAATCCATTTAACGCGTGATTTTAACAAAGATTGCCAATATGAAAAGGCAAGACAACGCTATACGGCACGTTATCATGTCGGTTTTTCAAGTCGTGGCTATTCCGTTTGGCGCATGTTTCGTGTGATGATGCAAACGCCATATTACCGTTTGATAGAAAGAATTAATATTGTCAGAGGTAGTTTGTCCACGTTTGAACATTTAACTAGTGAAATGGCACATACGAATTTGAATGATATTGCCCAGGAAATAAAGGTCCCATTTTATGTTTTACAAGGGGTTCACGACATGCAGACGACATACGAAGACAGTAAAGCTTTTTTTGAGCATGTCGGTTCTGCAGAAAAACGTTTTTACGCTTTTCAAGATACTGCGCACGCCCCATTTGTCGATGAGCCTGAAAGAATGATCGAAATTATGCATGAAATTGTTGACCGTCACGTGACGTCATAGGCTATACATGAAGTATGGAGGTGAAATCGATGTCACATTATTCGACAGGTGAACTTGCGAATATGTTTGGACTTACAAAAAGAACCATTCAGTATTATGATCTTCAACACATCTTAAAACCTGCCTATATAGACGATAATCAATATCGCATGTATACAGAGCATGAGGTGGAACAGTTGCGCCTAATTTTAGTGATGAAGTCATTAGGTCTCACGCTTAAAGAGATTAAGCAAATGTTGTCAGTGGATGGTACACTTCAAACGGTACGTACTTTAGTGACACGAAAAGTAGAAGAAACTGAGGCGGAAATAGGACAACAACAACAGCAACTGAAACAAATGAAGCAAATGCAACAGATGATACTGGATTCATCACGTGCACCTGTTAAAAATCTATCTGACATTGAAGATGCGATGAAACAAAAACCACAACATCAACGTCTCGTGAAACACATGTTTTTGATGGGAACGACAGCCACATTATTTGAAGTGATTGGTATTGGCTTGAGTTGGAAATATCGTCAATTATGGCCAGCCGTTTTAGGATTTGGAAGTGCAATTACAGTAGCCCAAAAAATGACACATACGTACTATCAGCAAGTCAGTTACATGTGTCCAAATTGCCAACAGCAGTTTAAACCGCCATATCGAACATGGTTATTTGCACCGCATACGTCTCAAACAAGACTGTTGACTTGCCCGAACTGTGGCTTCAAAGGATATTGTACAGAAATTTACGATACAACCAATTAAATAATGAGGATTGAGTGCGTGACATGCGAGTCTGATAATGTTGCGCACTTGCTTTTTGTCTCGTTTTTAAAATGGAATGTGCATCGGCTGTGAAAATTTGTAAGCGCTTCAAAAACACGTTGAATTGCATGGATGAAGTGGATAAGATGGAGGTGTATGAATTTTGTGAAGAGAGGAAGCATTCGTATGAAAATACTTGCAGTTACATCTTGTCCAAACGGTATTGCGCATACATATATGGCACAAGAAAAGTTAGAACAAGCCGCAGCGTCACTCGGTATTGATATTAAAGTGGAAACGCAAGGGGGTGTCGGTACAGAAAATGTATTAACAGCTGAAGAAATCGCAGCTGCAGAGGGTATTATTATTGCCGCAGATAGACAAGTGGATTTATCACGGTTTAATGGTAAGCCGCTCCTGAAAGAAAGTGTCAGAGCAGGTATTCATCAACCGGAAGCCTTAATCCAACGTGTGGTGCAGGGGGAAGCACCGGTGTATCATTCGACAGGGCAAGCTGAAGCAAGTGAGACATCTTCACACCAAAGCGAGAATAACAAAAATGGCATGCAAATGGTTTATCAACATTTAATGAATGGGGTTTCCTTTATGGTGCCATTTATCGTTGTCGGTGGGTTACTCATTGCATTGGCATTGTCATTAGGTGGTGAAAAAACAGCGACACAAGGTTTAGTGATTCCCGATGATTCATTTTGGAAACCGTTTGAAAAAATTGGTGCATTAGCGTTTAGCTTTATGGTACCGATATTGGCCGGTTACATTGCGGTGAGTATTGCTGATAAGCCAGGTCTCGTGCCAGGGATGATTGGTGGTGCGATTGCAGCGGACGGTAGCTTTTACGGTAGTACTGCGGGTGCTGGCTTTTTAGGCGGTATCGTTGCCGGTTTCTTAGCAGGTTATATTGCGAAATGGATTAAAAATATTAAAGTGCCAAAAGCGATGGCGCCGATTATGCCGATTATTATTATTCCAATTATTGCGTCGGTCCTCGTCGGCATGATTTTTATTTTCATTTTAGGTGCGCCCATTGCAGCAGTTTTTGAATCTTTGACGACTTGGCTGAAAGGGATGCAAGGGGCAAACATTGTCATTTTAGCTTTAATTATCGGTGCAATGATTGCGTTTGACATGGGTGGTCCAGTGAACAAAGTTGCATTTTTATTTGGTTCGGCTTTAATCGCAGAAGGCAACTACAGCGTCATGGGGATGGTCGCAGTAGCAGTCTGTACGCCGCCGATTGGACTCGGACTTGCGACATTTATTCAAAAACGTAAATTCAACCGTAATGAAATTGAAATGGGGAAAGCTTCATTTACGATGGGACTCTTCGGGATTACAGAAGGTGCGATTCCATTTGTGGCACAAGATCCATTACGTATTATTCCGGCGAATATGATCGGTGCGATGGTGGCTTCGGTCATTGCTGCACTGGGTCATGTCGGTGATAGAGTTGCGCACGGTGGACCTATTGTTGCGGTATTAGGAGGCATCGATGGGGTGCTCATGTTTATCGTCGCAGTATTAGTCGGTAGCTTTGTCACGACAGCACTCGTGTTAACATTTAAAAAGCAACCGACAGCAACTCAAGCGATATCTAGAACATCAATATCCACAGTGAAGGCAAATGACGATACAGACGTAGAAGATATGTTGAATCCACAAGCAATGATTCAAACAGCAACGCCTATGGATAGAGACAAAGCCATTGATACGATAATTAATCGTTTAGTGCGTGAAAACTATGTGGCAAATGCTGCGGTGTTAAAAGAGGCTGTACTCGCACGTGAGGCCGAATCGACGACAGCCCTCGGTATGCACATCGCGATGCCCCATGCGAAAACAAATGCGATACGTCAACCGATTATTGGTGTACTTAAACATGATCAAGGGGTACAATGGGAAAGTTTAGACGGTACATTGCCACAACTCGTCTTTTTAATTGCTGTACCAGAACAAAGTCATGATACGCATTTAAAAGTGTTGCAACAACTGTCGAAAAACTTAATGCATGATGACAAACGACAACGATTGTTAGACACAACGAATGAAGCGGAATTATACGAGACATTACAACGTATCATCAAAGCATAACTGGGACTTAAAGAGGCTGGGCGTGACTCAGTCTCTTGCTTTTTGCTTATTTTCAATTTGCAATAGAACTTATCTTTATTTAAAAAGTGTTCAATACGCGCTATAATAGACACATGTTATAGAAAGGAATGATGGCATGACAGAACGAAAATCCCCTTCATCTCAAAACATGCGTCATCGTTTAGTCAAAGCTGGTACTGTCCTTTTATTGGTTGGTAGTGGACTGCAAATGCCTTCAACATTGTCACACGAAATGACAGCGATAGCTCAGACAGATGCGACTGATGATTTGAAAACATTACGTGAAAATGCAGATAAAAAAGTGAAAGCGTTACAATATTTAAATACGGATTATAAAAATGAATTTCTTGCGTTAATTCGTGGATATGATACGTCGTCAAAAAATATTGAAGTGGTTGTTGACGAAGCAGAAGCAGCCAATCGTCTAGCTCATGACGCTCAATCGGACGATGAAATACAACCTGAATTAGATGCCATTGATGAAAAAATTAGCGCGTTAAAGGCAAAGGTTGATGAAGGTCAACGAGAATCAACTGAAGCGCGTCAAGATGTAACGTCAACAGAGACAAAGAGTGCTGAATCAGAAGGAAGAGAGCCATCCACTGAAGGCGAGAGCAAAGTAAAGGAGTCATCTTCAGCACAAACGATTGTAGCACCTCATCATGGTCAACAAGATGTGAGCGCACTGAAAGACCATATTAAGAACGATGTCGATACACTTAAACAAGACTATGCAACGCAAGACAAGCAAGTGACACCACTCCAGGGCATTGACAGTGCAATCACACGCATTGACCATTTCGTTTCAGAAAGCGTGGATCACAAGTCTGACAATTATTTTGAAGAAAAACGTCAACATTTACAAAACTTTGAACAAGACATTAAAAAACGTACGGACATTTCTGGGACTGAGAAGGCGACTTTGCTTGATGATGCGAAAACGGTAGCCAACCAACTGAACGCGCAAAATGATACGATTTTAACTGAACTTCAACAGCATGACGATAAACGTGCAGCAGTTGAATCGATATTAGGTGAGATTTTTAATGCACAAGAAGCGGCTCAACGTGCGAAACAGATAGATGTTAAAGGTAAAACAGATCAACAATTGGCAAACGAAATTCATCAACAAGCGGACGGACTTATCAAAACGTCGAGTGATGATTTATTGTTAGGAATGTTGGAAAATAATTCAAATACACAAGGTCTAGTGGAAAGCATTTTACGAACACGCTTTGACAAACAAGAAGCGCACAAAATTGCCGGCGAAATCATGCAAGGCAAGCCTTCAAATGCAGCGATACTCGACCGCTTGAAAGACCATTTTAAAGCGAATGGTAAGGCGAGTGGAGATGATATTTTAAATGCGTTAATTAATAATACGGATGCAGATGCTGAAGTGATTGAATCAATTCTAGGGGGCCGTCTTAATGCAGAAAATGCAAAATTGATTGCCGACCGTGTACAGAAAGATAAAAAGAAAACACATCAAAACTTAAAGGCGATTGAAGACGAACTTAGTGCGCAAGCGAATCGATTGTTAACGTTACGGAAGCAATTGCAACAAATCCGTCACAATACGCAAACAGATATGAATGACTTGTTTGCACCGCTGCGTCGTATTGCAAATATTCTCGGTGGTGGTTTAAATCGTGACGACATTCACTCTTCAGGTCGTACGAATGACAAATTGCAGCAACTGTTAAATCGTGATCATTCGTTGTTAGGTCGTGGTGGTGATTTATTCAAACATGATTTTGCGCCAAAGCCGAATATCGATCCATATCAAGCGATTAATAGTCAAACGGCATCACACGGCTTTTTAGATGGTTTATTTGATCAAAATGGCGATTTCAATTTACCGAATACAGGTGAAATAGTGAAGCGGACTTGGCTACCGTTGGGTATTTTAGTCGTTGCAATCGGTGTACTGATCTTAACGGTGAGATTTCATAAAAAAACACGCAAACAATAAGCACGAAAACTATGCATAAATAAGTGGAGGAGAGATAAAAATTTTTGATGAGATTGATACGATATTTTGTTTAACTTGTCCTCAATGCTTTATGGTTTTGATTGCCATTAAGGCTTCCCTTTCCAAAGGGGTGCCCCTTCAACGCACAAACGCTTGATTAAACGGGTACATTTGTTGAGCTGTTAATGGATTTTGGGAGCATTACAGAAATATCATGTGTCACAAAGGTTTCGTCGTATTGTCCCCGCAAGGCTGACTCGGCTTCTCAAAAGTGTAAACATTGAGAAGTCAGAGAGCTACTGCGATAAACAGTAACCGCTATTAAAGAAAAGAGGTCATTGTCAGCAGTATGCACGTATTCCCACAGGCGTCTCAGCCTTCTGGGAAATCTGATATTAAAATATTGAAATTGAGGGCAAGTTTATGAAATCAAGAAAACCAATAGTATCCAATTTTTATGTCCAATTCATCCTTATTTTTTGACTGTTTAATAAATATAAATAAAGCAAAACCTGAAAAGTGGTAGAGGCGGGGATAACTTAATGTCCTTGCCTCTACCACTTTTTAAATAAAACAGCATGAGTAAAATTCTTTATTCAGTTGCTAAGTCACCGCTAATGTAATCTAATTGTGCGGCATCTTTTGCATCAATTGTACGGAATGAAATGACACCCAGTCCTCTGACATTAGATTCTGATATAACGATGGAACCATCACGATTCACTTTCTCAACGAAGGCGACGTGACCGTAATAACGATCTGCACCTAATTCATTCGGATTAAATACTACTGCACTGTGTACTTTTGGTTTGCTTGATACGCTATAACCTTGTGTAAGTGCAGAATAAGTCCAATCAGCGGCATTTCCCATTGTACCTGAAATGTGAATGTCAAATTGTGCCATACGATTGTACACATACCACGTACATTGTCCATACGGATACGGTGAGTCTGCAGATATGGCAAATGGTTTGAAAGCACCGCCATCGCTTTTCGCAGTTTCGTTATCATCTTTCTCAGCTAATAAATCTGGCATGTCATCTTGGTCAAAACGCGTTAAATCGTACGCTTCAATTAAAGCTTCTAACTTTTGGTCATATTGTGGATCTGTCGCATATGTACCAACGAGTGCTGAAGCGGCATCGTGATAACTAGAACTATGGCTTTTCCAAACGTCTTCATAGATATTCGGATTACCATCGATGCCTCCTTTAATTAAATCTGCATAATCTTGTAAGGACGCTTTGTGATCGGGGTATTTTCGGAAAGCAGCATCGATTTCATACAATTGTTTGCCGTCTGATTCCAAAGTTTTGAAATGTGCGCTTTCTCCGTGATAGCTGCCTTTAATACCAAACAAGTTGAAATAAGGATCACGTGATAATTCACTTCTACCAGAGTCAGATTCTAAAATCGCTTGAGCAATCATGATAGAGGCATAGAGGTCTTCTTGTTGACCGATATCATGTGCATCTTTCGCAATGTCATTAATAAACTCACGTGTTGATGATTGCGGGACGACACGCATTGTTCCTGCATCATTTGTAGACGTATCAGAATCGGGCATTGTTTCAAACAGTGTCGTTTGACGTGTTTGCTTTCTATCTGCCTCGTTTTGATAGGATTGTTTCGGCGCTTGTTCTCGTGATGACTTGAAAGTGTCAGGGTCAGAAACTTGCGCTTCATGTTTTTGCGATTTTGACGTTGAAGATGGCTCATTAGCCTCTTTTTGTTGTTGATATGCATGATGCGTTTGTTCAGCTTTTTCGCTATATTCGTCTAACAGTGCATCAATCACCGCATCATTTTGATTTTTTTTAGTTTGTTGATCCGAAGTCGCGTCGTCACGAGTTGATGGCGCATGGTTTTCTGTTTGTTTATCTTCGGTATCCGGTGCATCTTCCGTTGTTGATGGCTTTTCAGTTGTACTATCGTCATTCACAGGTGGTACTTCCGATGTGCCTTCTGATGTAGCTTTGCTTTTTTCTGAAGTTGTCGCATCTTCAGTTGAGGGCTGTTCATTCGAAGTATCCGTGTTGTGTGAAGGTGTAACATTTTCTTGGTCATTGTCTCGCTGTTCAGTTGAAGGTGATGCCGTTGTTGCTTGGTCTGATGATAATGCGTCATCAGTTGAAGTTGTCGTATCATTTTTGCTGTCTTCACCACCGCTCAGAATCGCTTGAAGTTGCTCGAAAAAGTCTCGATTTTCAGGCGTCGATGATTGCGCTTGTGTTGGCGTTGATGTCGCGTCATTTGTTGGTGCTGGATATGTATGCTGAGGCGCGTCTGTTGTTTCATTTAATGTAGAATGAAACAGTTGGCCAAACCAATCTGTATGAGGCGACAAAGACGATTTCAACTGTGAATCCAAAGGGGATGTTATGTCGAAAAGGTCAGCCTTTTTTGAATCATGTTGTTGCGAAGTTGTTTTCTCACTTGTTTTCGATGATTCTCGTTTCGTTGTTTCTTTTTTATCTGATGATTGAGATTGCTTTTTACGGTCGTCACGTGTTTCGTCTGACGCGACATCTTGATCATGATTATCCACTTTTGGATTTTTAGGTCCATTTTCAGTTTGAGGTGTTGCTGCAACAGCCCATTGAGGTGTGACAGAAGGGATGAGCAATGCAGTACTTAACAACCCTGTATAAATGAATTTCTTATTCAATTTAAGACTCCTTTCTTAAAAAAAGCGCAGTGATTGATGTGTAAAATAGGGTTGAAATGCACAATGATAATGGCACGACTCGGGTCACAAGGGGAAGTGACGTGATGTGAGATTAACGTGTTTGATTCATCACTATCAAAAGCATTCCGTTTATACAAAGGTATACAAAATGCTAAAGAACTTGTTATACTAAAAGATGTCTTGCATTTCGTTGATGCGTGTTAACTTAAAAATAAAAATAACGAAATTTTGCAATTGTTATACATATTTTATATTACATGAATGAAAGTAAATAATAAAGTGTTTCACAAAATATTGAGGTGAAAAAATGAAGAATGCCATCAAACTTTTTCTGACGGATATTAAAAAAATTGCTAAAACACCTGGAGCGATGGTGCTGATTTTAGGGTTAGCGATACTGCCTTCTTTTTATGCGTGGTTCAACCTCGAAGCGACTTGGGATCCGTATTCGAATACAGACGGCATTAAAATTGCAGTTGTCAACGAGGATAAAGGCGATACAGTGCGCAATAAAAAAATTAACGTTGGGAATCAAATAGAAGAGACTTTGCGTAAAGATGACCATTTTGATTGGCAAATGGTGAGTCGAGAAAAGGCGGATCGGGAATTAAAAATGGGAAAATATTATGCGGCGATTTATATTCCAGAAAAATTCACGCATCAAGTGACTGGAATTGTGCGTAAAGACCCTCAACAAGCTGAAGTCGAATATAAAGTGAATCAGAAGCTGAACGCGATTGCACCTAAAATGACGGATGCTGGCTCAAGTGAAATAGTGAGAAATGCGAACAAAAAATTTAACGAGACGGTGACGAAAGCTTTATTAGATGAAGCAAATCGTATTGGCATTAAACTAGAAGACCAATTGCCCAACTATCACAAAGTCAGAGATGGCATTTATGCGGCGAATAATGCATTGCCAAAAATCGAAAAGTTCCGTAAAACATTGATTTATTTAGATGAAAATCAAGACCAAATCGATCAATATGCGGACAAATTTAGAGCACTAGATCAATATAAAGATGATGCAGTGACAGCAACCGAGCGTTTAAATCAACTGAACGCGAGCATCCCAGCCATTAACGAGCGTGCCAAACTTATTGTGTCATTAAATCAAGCGATGCCAGACATTGAGCGTGTGCTCCAAGTGGCAAGTGGTGTGCCTAATCATTTCCCAGAGATTAACGATGGGGTGGACCGTGCCATTGCAGGTACAGATCAAGCACTTGTTAAACTGAACGAAATTCAACAGCTATTGCCTGCAGTAGAACAACGTGTGAATGTACTTCAAAATGGCGTGGACCGTGGAAGAGTAGTAAATCAAGCTGTAGGAGAAAATGCGCGAAATGCGACTACAACCACACCGCAAAGTACACGAGGTACGGCATATCATACGGCAGCAATGAGTACGACGACACAAGGAGATAGTACCAACGTTTCAGCGGGTCACATCATTTCACCAACAGATGCGCAAACGATGACGACGGCTTATGGGGATACATTGCAGCAAGTGAATCAAGCGGTAACACAACAACTTAAAGCGACGTCCGCTGATTTAGATACGGCAGAAAACTTAAGTTACGGTATTTTGAGCGCCAAAGATCCAAAACAATTTGAATCGCCGTTAAACCACCTCATTGCACGTATGAATAACGCGACGAAAACGATTCGTGATTATAGAGATTATTTAGCAAACATTGAAAAAAGTGAAGGTGTCGATTTTTCAGATGCCCAATCACGACTCAAAACAGTGCAAGAAGATATTGAACAACGAACAAAACGTTTGAATGCATTAAAGGATGCTATCTCAGCAGGCAACTCTGGTCAAGCAGAAGCTGCAGATGTATTGGATAGTCTATCTAAAGCAAAAGATCAGTTAAACGCTGTTGGAAAATACCTTAGAGGAGATTTTACACAGACACTACGGGATATTTCTGACAGATTGGGCGCAGCATTGAATCAAGGGGCAACGACTTTAGACAATGTACAACAGCGCCTGAATCAGTTAAACAGTGCGATACGACAAGGGCAGCAATTTTTAACTGAAGGGCAACAACGCTTACACCAATTAAGTGATACGTTACCTCGCGTGGAAGCAGCATATATTAATGCGATGAAAGCAGCCCAAGCTTACTTTCCACAATTTCGTCAAAAGGTCGCTGAAGCATCCAACTTTGTCGAAAATGACTTACCAAGAGTGGAAGGACGAGTTTCTGATGCGACTGCCACAGTGAATGAAAAATTACCAGAAGCATTCGCACAATATGACCGTTTGCGCAATATTTTAGATACAAATCAACCAAAAGCGAAAGAAACATTACATCGTTTGGCAGAATTTGCAAGAAATGATTTGCCACAAGTTGAAGAAGATTTGCAAAAGGCAGACGGTATTTTTAAACAACTCGATAAAGAGAACACGATAGAAGATTTAATTGACTTATTGCGGAATGACCTGAAAAAACAAGCTGGTGTCATTGCCAGTCCAGTCGATCTACAAAAAGAGAATGTTTTCCCAGTTAAAGATTATGGTTCAGCGAGTACACCATTCTATACGGCATTGGCAATTTGGGTCGGCGCATTGTTACTTGTCAGCTTGTTGTCAGTGCACAATAAGCATCCAGAGTTAAAACCATATTTGACCATTCGCGAAACATATCTAGGTAAAATGGGACTTTTCTTATTAATGAATATCATACAAGCGACGATCGTCTCTATTGGGGATATTGTGATTTTGAAAGCATCGATTGAATCAGTGCCACTTTTTATTGCGATTAGTATGTATTCTGCACTGATATTTACAACGATTGTGTATACATTAGTATCAGTATTAGGAAATCCAGGTAAAGCACTGGCTATCGTCTTGCTTGTATTACAAATCGCTGGGGGTGGCGGAACATTCCCAATTGAAGTGACACCACAATTTTTCCAAAGTATTCACCCATTCTTGCCATTCTCATACAGTATTGATGCATTGAGAGAAGCAGTGGGTGGACCTGTGCCACAAATTTTAACGTATAAGTTGACGATGCTTACTGTATTTGGTGTTGGTTTCTTCTTAGTGGGCTTGATAGGGAAGCCGTATTTAGACCCATTAGCACAAGGATTAGCGGAAAAGGCCGAGAAGAGCGACGTATTGGAATAATGTTTTTGAAATCAGGCATGTGGTTTTTGGTGGTAATTACGATTGCTGAACCGTGCTGCGCTTTCCGAGACGCCGATCTCTCAACGAACTAACGCTTAATTGAACTGTTATAAAAGAAGCGTTAGTGGATTTGGGGAACAGTACAGAAATCTCATGTGCAACAAAGATTTTGTATGACAGTGATCTTTCAAAACACGATTCTTTGTTGAGTCGTCAATGTTTCATTATAGCAAGTGCAGTGCAAAGGTTGTGAAGCCCTTTTGCACTGTGCTTTTTATTTTTAGAATTTGTAGTTAATTGTATTTTCTTCTTTTTGAGGTTGGCAATAGTTGTTGATTAGTATATAATACATATCGAAATACTAGGAATTGAAAAGGGGATAATCATGGAGTTTATGGACGTGTTTGAAAAATGGGCAGAGCGTTATGATGAAACGGTATTTAACACTGGTAATGACAATGAGTATGAAGATGTGTTTGACGGCTACACAGCAATGTTAGAGGGCGTGGTTGCATTATCATCGGGACGTGTACTTGAGATTGGTGCCGGCACAGGTAATTTAACACAGCGGCTTATCCATCAGGAGTTCGATGTCACAGCCATTGATCCTTCAGAAGACATGCGGACGATTGCGAATCAAAAAGAAGGCATACATGTGCTAGATGGCCACTTTTTGAATATTCCTGTTGACGCACACTTCGATACAATCGTGTCTACATTCGCCTTTCATCACTTAAATCATGTTAGTAAACGAGAGGCGCTGACTTATTTGAAGTCATTTTTAATAGACGAGGGTCAAGTGATTCTCGTTGATACGCTGTTTGAGTCTGAGGCGGACAAAGCGCGTATGATTGAGACGTATCGTGATAAGGGCTATGTCAATTTAGTCGAGGATTTAGAGACGGAATACTATCCTTTTAAAGATGAGCTCACTTCAATTGTTGAAGCAGTGGGTGGCAAAGCTGAATTTGAACGATTGAATACATTTGCATGGCGTGTGCGTATCACGTTTTAGGATGTTGAGTAATATGAATATTTGAACTGGTTAGTGTGGCATATCTCGCATTATCAGTATAGCAGTGATCCGATGTCGTGTTGGATGACTGCTTTTTTGTTGATGAAAATGGCCATACATTGTAAGAAATTTTGTGATATATTTGTTTTATTGAAAAGAGATAAGATTTCGAAGTGGGGGAGTCCTATGATTCAAGCGGAACACATTTTAGAAAAAATGAAAAATCAAAAGATCAATTACGACAAAGTTTTACGTAAGATGATTGTCAATTGGGAGCGTGAAAATGAGCGTCCTTCCATTTTGTTACATAGTTGTTGTGCACCATGTAGTACCTATACGTTAGAGTTTTTAACGGAATACGCGGATGTGTCCATTTATTTTGCGAATCCGAACATACATCCCAAAAATGAATACTTGCGACGTGCACGTGTCCAAGAGCAGTTTGTGCATGACTTTAATGAAAGAACAGGCAACAATGTCCGCTATATCGAAGCGCCATATGAGCCGCATGAATTTATGAAAATGGCGAAATCTCGTGGTTTGACAGAAGAACCTGAAGGCGGTGCGAGATGTTCGGCATGTTTTGGTATGCGTTTAGAAATGGTGGCAGAAGCGGCGGTAGAACTTGGCTATGATTATTTTGGTAGTGCGATTACATTATCACCGAAGAAAAATGCACAGTTGATTAATGAAATTGGTTTAGACGTGCAACAATTGTATGATGTGAAATATTTACCGAGTGACTTTAAGAAAAATAAAGGCTATGAACGTTCAATTACGATGTGTCAAGATTATGACATTTTCCGTCAATGTTACTGTGGCTGTGTGTTTGCTGCTCAACAACAAGGTATTGATTTCAAAACCATTAACCAACAAGCAAAGCTATTTTTAGAACATTTAGAAAATAAAAATTAAGGATAACCAAAATAAATAGTTTTATATGACGAAAATTTTTCTGATATAATATGAGCGGTGATAGTGAGTTAGGCTAATTATAGAGAAAGAAGGCGCTTATCGTATGAAATTGAAATATTCACTCGCTGTTTTAACAACAACATCATTATTGTTGGCAAGTTGTGGTACAGAATCGGGGGACCGCAATGCTGACGAAAAGGTGTTAGATATTGAGATGCCTTTGAAAACGACATCGATTGCTCCATATGAAACAGATGTCCCTGTTAGAGCGGGTGCACTAGAGTCTTTATTCAAAGTATCCAAAGAGGGAGAAGTACAGCCTTGGTTGGCTAAAGACTTTAAACAGGTCTCTTCTGAAAAATTGGAACTAACGGTTAAAGATGATGTAAAGTTCCAAAATGGTGAAAAATTAACAGGACAAAAAGTGAAAGAAAGTTTAGAACAAGCATTGAAAGAGAGCGATTTTGTAAAATCAACGTTACCGATTAAATCTATTGAAGCGGTTGGTCAAAAAGTAACGATTACTACGAAAGAGGCTTACCCAGAGCTCGCTTCTGAACTCGCCAATCCGTACGTCGCTATTTTCGATGCGGATGCAAAAACAGACATTGATGCGAAGCCAGTCGGTACAGGCCCTTATCAAATTAAAGATTATCAACGCGCTCAAAAGATTACGCTTGATCGTAATGATAATTACTGGCATGGAAAACCTAAACTTGATGGGGTGACTGTGACTTATCAAGAAGATGGTAATGCACGTGTCAGTCATTTACAATCAGGTGAAGCGGATTTAATTACGGACGTCCCTGTAAATCGAGTGAAGCAACTTGAGGAGAAAGGTGATACAAAAGTGTCGCACGTTTCTGGCTACCGTACACAAATGGTGATTTACAACTTACATAGTGACAAAATGACGCATGATGTTCGAGAAGCCATGGATAAAATTATTGATCGTAAAGGGTTGGCGAAAGATGTGTCAAATGGTTATGCGAAACCTGCAACGGGCCCATTTAATGATGATTTAGATTTTATTGATAATCATAAAGTGAAAAAACAAGATATTGAAGGTGCAAAAAAGTTAATGGAAGATGCCGGTTATAGTGATGCACATCCACTCAAAATTCAACTTGCAACATATGAAGGTCGCCCAGAACTTCCTAAAATGGCACAAGTCATTCAATCTGATGCCAAAAAAGCACATATTGATATTGAAATTCGCAACGTCGATGATATTGAAGGCTACTTAGAAGATCGCTCACAATGGGATGCGACGATGTATAGTTTTGGTACGATTCCACGTGGGGATACAGGTTACTTCTTCAATCAAGCGTTCCATGAAGATGGTTCAAGCAATAAAGGGGCATACAAAAATAAAGAAGTGACAGAAATGATCGACACATTGAATCATACTGTAGATAAAGCGCAACGTGAGTCGCTCTCAAATGACATTATTGATAAAGCTGCACAAGACATTCCAGCAAGTTACATTACGTATAACGATACAGTAGATGGCATGAATAAAGATGTGACGCACTTTAAGGCAACACCAGAAGGCATTTATTTAGTCGATGATAAGGTTGATATTCAAGATGCAAATTAAGCGTTTCGTGCGCGCTTTCGTAAAAATGATCATCATCCTATGGGTGCTGTCGACCATTACGTTTATTTTGATGAAAAGTACGCCAGGCGACCCAGTCAATCAAATTTTGCATGTTGGGGAATCCAATATTTCACAATCGACTATAGAGGCAACACGTGCACAATATGGTTTGAATGATGCGTGGTTTGTTCAATATTTTCGTTGGATAGGACAAATTGTACAGTTCGATTTTGGGACAAGTTATCAAACAGGTCGTCCAGTCCTTCAAGAAATTGTCTTTTATGCACCGCCAACGATTACGATTGCGTTCTTCACAATTATCGTGGTGATGGTGACTGCGCTTCCTCTAGGGGTTGTCGCAGCACGTCATCCGAATGGTAAACTTGATCGGATAATACGCGCCGTAACATCGGTGACAGTGAGTATTCCGTCGTTCTTTTTAGGAATAATTTTACTACACATTTTTGCGTTGCATTTTAAAACTTTACCCGTGTCAGGTTTCGGTTCACCTGCACAATTGGTGTTACCGGTCATTGCGATGAGCATCGGAATGAGTGCGTATTACGTGCGTTTAATGCGTGCCAATGTCATGGATTTATATCGTAGTCGTGAAGTGACCGCCTCACGATTAAGAGGTTTATCGGAGCGTTATATTTTTATGACTGACATTTTAAAGCCGGCACTCGTCCCTGTTGTAACCATTTTAGGACTTTCTATTGGGAGCTTAATCGGTGGTACAGTCGTCATTGAAAATGTGTTCGGTATTCCAGGGATTGGGCGGTTTTTAGTCGATAGTATTCGGGCAAGAGATTATCCGGTCATTCAAGGGATTGTACTCATGTTAGGTATAATCGTAGTGCTGTCTAATTTGATGAGTGACACGATTGTCCTCTTTTTAGATCCGAAACAGCGCTATCTGAAAACTGACAAAGGTGATGCACACATGTCAACGTCAACATACGAGGTGTCGCAATGATGAAACAGTTACGACAATTACCGAAAATGGTATGGGTATGTGCGCTGTACGTCGTGGTACTCATCATTGCACAATTTTCTGTTTCCATGCAAGCCGCGTTAGAAGTGAAGTTGAGCGACCAGTTTTTACCGATCAGTTCGATGCATTGGCTAGGGACAGATGACTATGGACGTGACTTGTTCGCACGCCTTATTATCGGTGCACGCTATACGCTACTCGTGAGTTTGGTGACAATCGTCATGACAGTTGTTATCGGTGTGCCTATCGGTATGATTGCGGGCTTTTTAAAAGGGAAAGTCGAAAAAACAATCATGCGCATTGTTGATATCGGTCTCAGTATCCCAGAATTTGTGCTCATTATTGCAATGGCAAGTTTGTTGAAACCGAGTATTTGGAATATCGTCTGGGCGATGGTGTTGTTACGTTGGATGACGTATACAAGATTGACCCGTACGATTGTGGCGAGTATTCGTCATATGGATTATATTCGTATGGCGAAATTGTATCGTGTTCCAACGTATCGCATGATGTTACATCATTTTGTTCCACATGTTTTGCCGTCTATTTTAGTGGTAGCGACGGTGGATTTCGGGAAAAACATTCTCTATATTTCATCGCTATCATTTTTAGGATTAGGGGCACAACCGCCATCACCTGAATGGGGCGCGATGTTAAATGCAGGTCGTGATTTTATGACTTCCAATCCGATACTGCTGTTTGCGCCTGCCGTGATGATAGCCGTGACAATTTTAATTTTCCAATTGACTGGCGATGCGTTACGCGATCATTTTACACAAGAGGAGCATCGTGGACATGAATAAGTTATTAAACCTAAACAACTTAACAGTACGCCAAGGTGAACGTCATGTCATAGAAAGTCTCGATATGACCCTTTATGCTTCAAAAGTGAACGTCTTGATTGGTGAAAGTGGTGCGGGGAAAAGTATATTGATTAAGGCGCTACTCGGTGCTTTACCGGAACATTTTGAAATGACGTACGATGAATGGCATTATCAAGGACAAAGGGTCACGTCATTGAAGCCGTATTTAGGTAAACAAGTCGGGTATATTTCACAAGATTATACACATAGTTTTAATGACCATACGCCGATTGGGAAGCAGCTCATTGGGATTTATCGTCAGCATTACAAGGTGTCGCGTCAAGAAGCGGCGCACCAAGTTCAAAAAGCGTTGCAATGGGTGGGATTAGACCACCTCGATTTGCGCAAACGGTATCGCTTCATGCTGTCAGGAGGGCAACTGGAACGCGTCCTGATTGCGAGCGTCATGATGTTAGAACCGACACTCATTATCGCAGACGAACCTACTGCCGCATTAGATGCTGTGACAGGGCAGCAAATCATGACGTTACTGCATCATCTTGCTGAAGCACACGACGTGACGTTATGGGTCGTGACACATAACTTAACCCATGTGAAACGATTCAGTGATTATCTGTATGTGTTGCAACATGGGCGTATTGTGGACTATGGTGACGATATCTATTTCAAATCAGCAAACATCCATCCGTACAGTGCGTTGTTATTTGAACATCGAAGTCAGTTAAAACAAGGTGAATCATATGATTAAATTAGAACATATCACCGTGCAATATAAAGAGGTGACCGCTTTAGATGATGTGTCATTAGCAGTCGGCCCGCATGAAATCGTGGGTATCGTCGGTGAAAGTGGGTCTGGAAAATCTACATTAGCGCACGTGATGTTAGGTGAATTGCGCGCCCAACGAGGTCAGGTCACATCGACATTTCAACGTGTCCTGCCGATTTTACAACATGCCAGTTACGCATTTAATCCTAAGATGACCATAGCGCGTGCATTAAATGAGGCGTTAGCTTATGAGGCATCACAGCGTCAAGCACATCAACATTATCGTGATGAATTGATGGCGTCGATGGGATTGTCTCATGAATTGATGAAGCGGTATCCGAATGCATTGAGTGGAGGACAATTGCAACGTTTCAATGTCATTCGCACATTAATGTTGCAACCAGACTTGTTAATTTGTGATGAGATTACTGCAAATTTAGATGTCATTGCAGAACATCGCATGGCTCAGCAATTAAAACGACATGTCGAACGGACACACTGTGCCATGGTTGTCATTTCCCATGACTTGGCCTTTTTACAAAAATGGGTCTCACGAATTGTAGTGATGTATCAAGGGCGTGTCGTCGATGCTTTTCCAATAGAAGCGCTGTTTGATGAGGCACGCGATGATTATACGAAAGCGTTGTTGTCGATTTATGAGTAGATGCCGATGCGTCAGGTAAAGCGTTACGTATGATCAACTCATTCACCGTGGTTGGATGTCGTTAAAATGAATTAAGAGGAAAACTGAAATACATGAAAGAAGCTGAGATCACAATGACGTCATCTCAGCTTTTTGTATTTTATAAGTGGAAGTTAGAATATGAGAACATGAGTTTAACTTAGATTAACAAAAGATAAAAAAATTGATTATCTTCAAATTAAAAGTCTGCCCGCATTGTCTATCATACTTAAGTGTCAAATTGCTAAAAGGGGCGAGACTCTTGAGGGATTATGTAAAAAGCAAAATAACGTCATTTAACTTTAACAGTGGTTATTGTATATCGCAGTAGCTGTCTGACTTCTCAAGGCGCATGTTTTTGAGAAGTCTAGTCAGCCTTGCGGGGGCAATACGACGAAATCTTTGTTGCACATGAGATTTCTGTACTGCTCCCAAAATCCACCAACGCCTCCTTCAATGTAACAGTTCAATCACGCGTTAGTTAGTTGAAGGGCAGCCCCTAGGAACGCGAGCCCAAAATAGCAATTGTTTATTATTATCAATGTGGGAACTTTATTAATCTGAACTTTTCTGAATCTCATTGTATATCATGTCACCAATATATTGAGCCGCACGCCCATTTTCCATCGAACAAAAACGTTGGTGAAAGGCTTCAATCTGGTCTTGATATGTTTCGCGAATCAGTTCAATATTTTTCAATCCTTCAATTAATGCATCTGGATCTGTATAAATAGGGCCTGGCAGGTCATTATGATAGTCGATATAAAAGCCACGTAATTCCGTCGCATATTTTTCAATATCATAAGGAAAGAACAGTTGCGGACGCTTCAAAATGCCATAATCAAACATGACTGAAGAGTAATCCGTAATCAAACAGTCACTAATTAAATATAGTCTTGAAATATCATTATAATTCGATACATCAATCGCAAAATCTTCAAAACCTTTTAAATCTAAAGCATCGGCAATCAAATAATGCATACGTAAAAGAACGACGTAGTCATCGCCTATCGTTTCTTGCAAACGTGCCAAATCAATCTTAAGCTTAAATGTATAACTGCCTTTTTTAACAAACTCATCATCACGCCATGTCGGTGCATACATGATAATTTTTTTGCCTTCTTGAATGTTGAGTTCTTCACGAATTTCAGCTTGTAATGCAACATCATCCGCACGATTGACTAAAATATCATTTCGTGGATAGCCGATTTCTAAAGTTTTCTCAGCTGGCATCCAAAATGCAGTACGGAAAATTTCAGATGAATATCGATTAGGTGAGATTAAGTAATCCCAACGCGACGTTTCTTTATGGAAATTTCGTTTATACAATGACGTTGTTGTGCCTGGCATTCTGACGACTTTCATATCATTCGCAAGCCGTTTTAAAGGTGTCCCGTGCCAAGTTTGAATGTAAGTTTGATTTTCCTTTTTATTCAAAAATAATGGGAGACGTGCATTAGAAACCCAAACTTTTGCTTCTGAATACGCTTGATAATAAGCTGCTGAATTTTTCTTCACTTTGAGCGCTTCACCAGGCACACGATTTGTTTCTGGATTTGTAAACACCCATCGATAGTTTAATTCAGGATAATGATCTTTCATATATTCATAAATGTATTTCGGACTATCGCTATAATTTTTACCACCGAACGATTCAAAAACTACCGTCTTTGCGTTCACATTATCTACTTTATCAGTGAGAAAATAACGTGAGCGCTCTTGAAGGCGATGACGTCGGATGATGTTTTTTACGTGCCGTGTAATGAAGCGAAAACGGTTCACTTTTAATACGAAATCTGATTTGTTCATTACTAAACCTAACATTTCAATTAAAAACAACAACTTTTTCTCTTTTAAAAGCGAGAAACCGAGCTGATGGACGACTTGTGAAAGGTTGTCTCGGTGCATTTTGATCCGTTCAACAGTGTCACTTTCGTTAGGATTAAATTCTTGTTGTAAACGTATGATCATATTTTGCTTAATCCATTGACGCAATGTGTTGTTCTGTACACGTGAAAGTGCATCGCTAAAGCTATGACAGTAATCTTCAAATAGAACATCAGCATTTTGTTCAGAAAGTGTCGTTGTATTGAATGGGTCATACACTTCACCTCTAAAATAAAATGGAAAATGACTGATTTCAACAAAACGTTCAGCATACTGTAGATAATCTAAAATAAACGATTGATCGACATAGACGCGTAAGTTTTCGTTAAATTGAACTTGATGTGCATGAACAATACTCGTTTTAAAAATGATATTACAGGCTGTAGCTTGTCGCAAAAACACCTGTGGTTCACGTTCCACTGTTAAGTAATTGATTTTCACTTGGTCCTGATGCACATATTGTGGTGGGTTAAGTGAAAAGTCATCAATTGGCGCCACTAGGCCATCAAATTGTTGCAAATATTTTAAATAAAAATGGACGGCATAACTTGCGAGTTGATCATCAGCATCTACAAACATAAAGTAGGGTGTTGTCACAGCTTGAATACCCACGTTACGTGCATGCGCATGTCCATGGTTATCTTTAAACTTGATATATGTCACTTTTTTATCATAATCAGCGACTGCCTTATTTAACAATGTTTCACTATTGTCTGTTGAGCCGTCATTAATCAGAATCAATTCGAAATTTTGGTTACGTTGTTTTTTAATTGCATTGATACAATCTGTGATGTGATCCGATTCATTATAAAACGGAATTATAATACTCAGTTTCATTATTCAATCATCCCTCCAAACCCTGTGTGGCTACATAACTTATTTTAGCACAATAAACGATTGCAATACTAAATTTAAAATGAAACATCATTATTATTTTAAAATAATGGAAAATGATAGAGTGATGTAGGTATAAAAATATTTCGTAAATAAAAAAAAGATAAAGCCATCGCAATGACTCTATCTTTTGAATATTAGTCTATGTTTTTTTGAATTTCATTATAAATCATGTCGCCAATATATTGTGACGCACGTCCATTTTCAATTGAACAGAAACGATTATAAAACGCGTCAATTCGAGTTTTGTACTCCACTTCAACCGCATCTAATTGCTTCAATCCTTCAATTAATGCCCCCGGCTCTGTATAAATTGGACCTGGTAAATCTTTATGGTAATCAATGTAGAAACCACGTAAATTTTTATCATACTTTTCAATATCATAAGCAAAGAAAAATTGTGGTCGTTTCAAAATACCGTAGTCGAACATCACTGAAGAGTAATCTGTAATCAAGCAGTCACTAATTAAGTACAGCTTCGAAATATCATTATAATTCGACACATCAATCGCAAAATCTTCATAACCGTTTAAATCAAGGGCATTGGCAATCAAATAGTGCATACGTAATAAAATGACATATTCATCGCCTAATTCTTGTTGTAAACGGGGGAGATCAATCTTTAATTCAAATGTATATTGACCTTTTTTAATGAATTCGTCATCACGCCATGTCGGTGCGTACATGATGATTTTTTTGTCTTCAGGAATGTTGAGTTCTTCTTTAATGCTTTGTTGTAACGCTGTATCATCTGCACGATTCACTAAAATATCGTTACGTGGGTAGCCGATTTCTAATACTTTTTCCGGTGGCATCCAAAATGCAGTACGGAAAATTTCTGTAGAATAACGGTTCGGTGACACTAAGTGGTCCCAACGTGAGGCTTCTTTATGGAAATTTCGTTTATACAATGCCGTTGTTGTTCCTGGCATTCTGACAACTTTCATGTCATTGGCAAGACGTTTTAAAGGTGTGCCGTGCCAAGTTTGAATGTAAATTTGGTTCGGTTTTTTATTTAAGAACAATGGAATACGTGCATTGGATACCCAGAATTTTGCTTCTGAATATGCTTGATAATACGCTTTTGAATTTTTTTCAACTTTCTCAACTTCTCCTGGGACAACGTTATATTCTGGTTGTTTGAACACCCATTTATAGTTCAATTCAGGATAATGATCTTTCATATATTCATAAATGTATTTTGGACTGTCGCTATAATTTTTTCCGCCAAACGATTCAAAGACAACCGTTTTATTATTCACATTTTCATCTTTGTCCGTTAAGAAATATTGAGAAAGTTCTTTCCCTTTTTGACGTAACGCGACACGTTTTGCATGACGTGTCACAAAACGCAATCGGTTAATACTTGAAGCCCACCCTATTTTTCTAAATGCTAAAGCGAATGTTTCTAAAGTGAACAATATTTTATGCTCTTTCAGAATGTCTACACCAAGGTGGCGCACCACTTGAGCGAGTGCGTCTTGATGTGTCGCAAAGCGCTGTGCAGTTTCACGTAAGTTCGGTGAAAAGTCGTTATGTAATGTATTGAGCATGCGCTGTTTAATAAATGTGCGTGTTTGTTTATTTTTCACTCGAGACAACGCATCAATAAAGCTTTTGGCATAGTCTTCAAATAAGAAGTCAAAGTTTTGTTCAGACAAAGTATTTGTTTCAAACGGATCATACACTTCGCCTTTAAAATAGAACGGGAAGTTAATCACACGAATGAAATGTTCTGCATATTGAACATAATCTAAAATAAATGACCAATCTGTATACACTTTTAATGATTCGTTAAATTGAAGATTGTGCCCTTTAACGATTGCTGTTTTAAAGATGATATTACATGCTGTGTTTTTTCTTAAAAATGAATTAGGGTTACTTGTTGTATCTAAATATTTAATTTGTACACGGTCTTGATCGACGAATTGTGGCATATTTAATGTAAATTCGTGTACAGGTGCAATGAGGCCGTCAAAGCTTTGAATATGTTTTAAATAAAAGTTAACCGCATAAGTAGCCAATTTATCATCAGCATCAACAAACATAAAGTAAGGCGTTTCAACAGCTTGCATTCCTACATTACGCGCATGAGCATGACCTTGGTTTGTTTCTAATTTAATGTATTTTACTTTTTTATCGTAATCTGCTAAAGCTTCATCGAGTAAAGGTTCACTACGATCCGTGGAACCATCATTGACAAGGATGAGCTCGAAGTCTTGATTACGTTGACGTTTAATATAACTGATACACTCTGTGATGTACTCCTCTGAGTTGTAAAATGGCACTATAATGGATAGTGCATGCATAAGGATCATCCTTTCAGTAATCTTTTAACATTTGGTATTATATCATTAACATTTAATCAAAAGTAGCAATAAATCAAACTTAGCTTAATAAATTTAAAATTTCTCAGAATGAATAGAATAATCATTTTATACAATGATGGGGTGTAATCCGAAATAGAATAATAATTGATAATTGTAAACTACTATTTTAAATGCTATATGTTTCGTGTTTGAAATCATGTAAAATAGGGTTTATATAAGTAATATTCTAGTTGGGGAATATATTTATTGATGTTTTGAAAGGTAGAAAAGTTGTAGGGGAACTCGTGAAATTTGAGTTAAAGAGATGACGAGATTAAAACTAAAAACAGCGCTAGTGTTAACATCGAATGAAAACTTGTAGTTGTGCACTCAATATATGGTTGGTATGTGGAGATAGCAATGAATGATATCGATATTCATAACAGAAACTACAGATAAATTGAGCAATGGTATGACTGTTACTCAATTTTCTTTTTATGTCATAGGGAAGGAATATCATATGACAGAACCGTGTTAACGAGAGTAATATGAATTTTATCAATGCGCTATGTACAAAAGGAATGAGGAGGCGACTATGCTTTATACTATTACATCGACGCTACCGGAAGTTCATGGTGGACGTACGAAATCACTATTAAAAAGAATTCAGTTTATGGAAAATCATTTCCAAGAATCACATACGATTTTGACTACGAATTATAACCCAAATTATCCGCGAGTGATGGAGCGGTTTAGAGAGCGTCAAATTTTAAGTGAAGATACAAAAGTTGTGAACATTTATGAATGGTTTACAAATGGAAAAATTGAGCAATTCCCATATACGAAATTTAAAAAGAAGCCTAAATATCATGAAACACCGATTGAAATTAAAGGCTTAAGTTATCAACAAAGTAAAAAAGATGCTAAAGTTTTCCGTTATTACAAAGAGGATACTTATATGTTGTATCGAAAATACTATGACATCGAGTTAGGCATTTTGCATTTTGAAGATGTGATGTTGCCGAGTCAAAACCATAAAGTAGAGCGTCGAGAATACAATGAATTTGGTTATTTACATCGTGTCATTTTGTATGATAAAAAAGATAACTTTAAATTAAGTGAAACATTGTATGACCGTGATGGTGAAGTCTATTGTATTCGTCATTTTAAAGGGAATAAAGTTTCTCATATTCACTTGTATCAAAATGGAAATATTACGCATGCATTTGATGATGAGAAAGATTTTTTTACTTATTTTTTTGAAAATGTTATTGAAGCCAATTCTAAAGTGTTCAATGATGCGCGTTTGTTGGACCGTGCGATTTTAAATGTATCACAGCCGATTAAGAATATTTTTATGATTCACAGTAGTCATAAAAATGTTGATGATAGTATTAAGAAAAGTTTCGGAATTTTTAACCAGCGAGTGGACGAAATTGATCAAATTGTCGTATTAACAGAGCAACAAAAACAAGATATGATAGAAGATTTTAATATTTCGGCGCAACGGATCTCAGTCTTGCCACATTTTATGACGATTCATGAGCCGCAACACGTTGAAAGGAAACAACGCTTCTTATATATTGGTCGTATTGATGAGAATAAACAGCTCTCACATATTTTAAAAGCTTTTAAAATTTATCAAGAAGCGGGATATGATTACGGTTTAGATATTTATGGTCATGGAGAAAGCCGCCCTGTAAAGCAAATGGAACAGTATATTCGTGAACTTAATTTTGGGGATAAAGTTCAATTTCATGGCAAAACGAATCAACCGGGTAAAGTGTTTAGTCAACACGCTGCATCATTGCTTACCAGTCAATTTGAAGGCTTTTCGTTAGCTGTGATGGAAAGTATTAATAATGGATGTCCAGTACTTGCATACGATATTCGTTATGGACCGAGAGAAATGATTAAAAGTGGTGAAAATGGTTACCTTGTAGAACCACAAAATATTGAAGATTTAGCAGATAAAATGATGAAAATTACAGAGCATCCTATTACTGACGTGAAGTTAGATGACCGGTTTGGCATACAGCATGCAGAAGAAAAATATGCAGCGCTCCTTCAGTCAGTGGAATAAAATCATGCAATAGCCATCGATGCAAAATATAATCATTTAATGATAAAGAGTACGATTGTTTATTGAAAGTCTCATTTTTTGTACTTCATACTATAAATAAGCGAGGTTGAGATGCTGCGTGTCTCAATCTCGTTTTTTAAATATATTTGTTTTAAGGTGTCTCAACATAATGTGATGCCTATTTGTTGTACACCCCAAGCGGATACAAAAATGGGGGACTGATGATAGGAACTGCCCTTTACGTTAAGTTTTCGATGACATTGACTTTTCGTGTAGCACTTTAATTCATATTGAAATAAGGGGGACTGAGGCTTATGTATTCCCAGTTTTATTTCAATTTATGAACTGATTTTCATAAATGGTGATTAAACCACCGAAAAATTAAGAAGGATTTGGACATAAAAATGGATCCTATTGGATGTCTTCATTTTAGAAATTTGCCCTAAGTGACTTTATGTGATGTGGATTGCCCTGAAGGCTGAGACTCCTGATAGAATGCGTGCATATTGCTCACAACGACTTCTTTACTTTAATAGTGGTCACTGTTTATCGCAGTAGCTGTCTGACTTCTCAAGGCGCATGCTTTTGAGAAGCCGAGTCAGCCTTGCGGGGGCAGTACAACGAAATTTTTGTTGTACGTGAGATTTCTGTACTACTCCCAAAATCCACTAACGCTTCAACCAATGTAGCAGTTTAATCAAGCGTTAGTGCGTTGTAGGGCCAGCTCTTAGGAAACGCGAAGCCATGAAGGCAATCAAAAAATATAAACCTTAAAAATAGGACAAGTTAAAAATATTGCAACAATAGCATCAATCATCTTTATATCCCACCCGGTTGACGTATCTTATCGTATTCACCAATAGGCACTAGAAAAGATTTCCTTATTTACAATTGACACTAACCATTCTAAAATAGATTTATAAAAGAATAAAATGTTTTAGTTTAAAACGCGTTTTAGTAATGAAGTGAATTTTGTTTGATATGATTAAGGAAGTGGTTACAAAATGAAGATATTGATAACTGGTGGTGCTGGATTTATTGGTTCACACGTGGCAGAATATTTTTTCAACCAACATGATGAAGTTTATGTTATGGATAATTTGAGTACGGGTTATCGAAAGAATATTCCTTTTATTGATGACGAACATTTCTTACATATCGATGTTAGAAATCATGAAGCAGTGGCGCATATCATACAAACGCATCAATACGATATCATTATCCATTTGGCAGCAGTCGTCAGCGTCGTAGAGACAATAGAAAATCCTGAAGTGTCTAATGAGGTCAATATTTCAGCACTTGTTCATTTACTTGAATTAAGTCGAAAACACTTACCTCATCTTAAAAAATTTATCTTCGCGTCTTCAGCGGCAGTTTATGGTAATAATCCGACTTTACCTAAAAGTATCACGAGTCATATTCAACCTGAATCTCCATATGCGATTCAAAAATATAGTGGTGAACAATATGTAAAGTTGTATCATGACTTGTATCATTTACCGACGACGGCACTCCGATTCTTTAATGTTTACGGTCCTAAACAAGATCCTCAATCTCAATATTCAGGGGTACTCTCCATTATGAAACACTGTTTTGATCAAGATGAACCATTTACTTTCTTTGGTGATGGTGAACAAACAAGAGATTTTGTTTATGTTAAAGATATCGTTCAAGCTATTCAAATTGTGATTCAACAACATACCTCGCATGGTGCTGTATACAATGTAGGGACGTCGCAACCCACATCTTTATTATCGATATATGAAATTTTTAAACATTTGTATCAAAAAGAAATTCCAACGCAATTTGCTGACCCAAGAGAAGGCGATGTGAAGTATTCGTATGCGGATATTGAACCATTAAAACAATTGGGGTTTTCAACGCAATATTCACTAGAAGAAGGACTTAATGAATATTTAAATTATGAAATGTATCATCCTTTATCATAAGTATCGTTTCTATATATTTGTAGATAAGATTATCAAATTGTGATTTATCAGTCCTAACTACAATGTTAAGACTGTTTTTTTGTTAATGCACAGTTTTTATGTGATGATTATCACAATTTATGAATTTTTGTATAGTAGGCGTGATGAATTTGGGATGTACTAAGAAAGAGTCATTATCTACAATTTTATTTAAAGGAGGAAAAGATGATGAAAAAAAGTATCAAGACAATACTGTCAAATCAATTATCTAGAAAATATAAATTTATAGCGTCACCTATTTTAAAAAGGGCGAAATCAAAATATCAGAAAAAAGTGAATCAATATGCGCAATTGTATCATTCGACTTCAATCAAACCGCATCAAATTTTGTATCAAGTGAGAGACGGTAAAAGTATCACAGACAGTCCTTACGCAATTTTTCTAGGTTTAAATGCCCATGAAACGTTTTCTAATTACCAACACATTTGGGTAGTAGATCATCCCGATACTTTAGTTTTCTATCAAGAAAAATTTAAAGTCTTTCAAAATGTCTCGTTTGTGATTAAGGAATCGAATGAATACCTTAAAGCGTTAACCGAAAGTAAATTTTTGATTAATAATGCGACTTTTCCTGCTTATTTCACAAAAAAGCCTGAACAAGTGTATATTAATACCTGGCATGGGACACCACTCAAACATATGGGATTTGATGTTAAAAATAATTTAAAAGGCTCTCAAAATACGATGAAAAACTTTTTAGCATCAGATTATATGATTAGTCCTAATGCGCATACGACGAATATTTTTAAGCATGCGTTTAAATTGGATGGTTTATATAGTGGCGAAATCTTAGAAATAGGTTATCCGAGAATAGATTTAACGATTAATACGACGGCAAATGAAGCCCGCGAATACTTAGCTGAGCATCTTAACTTAAAGAAAAACCCTATCATACTTTATTGTCCGACATGGCGAGGGAAGAATGTTAATGACCCAGAAAATAGTTTACTAAATATTTTTGAAGAAATTAAATTACTAAATCAAAAGCTACCTCATCAAGTTTTAGTTAAGGTACATCCATTTGTTTACAGCAAGGCTAAAGAAATGCCAGAACTCAAACCTTATTTAGTACCAGACTTTTTAGATACGAATCAATTGATGCCGGCTGTTGATTTGATGATTACTGATTATTCGAGTATATTTTTCGATTTTCTCGTGACGGATAAACCCATTGTCTTTTATGTACCGGATCTAGACAAGTATCAAAATGAGCGTGGTGTTTATATAGATCTATGTGCTTTACCGGGCCCTGTCGCGGATAATATTCAAGACGTGATTACATTGGTGAGTAATGAAAGTTACAAAGATGCTGATGTTCAGGAAAAATATGCAAAATTTAAGCATAACTTTGTAAATTATGAAAATGGCTCGGTGACTGAACGTTTAATCGAAAGCGTATTTTTAAATCAACAAGACACATCATCTAAAAATGCTAGTCATCATCAAAAAGAAAAAATATTACTGTACCCAGGTGGAATGAAGCATAATGGTATTACGACTTCTGTTATTAACTTATTAGCAAATATTAACTATGACAAGTATGATGTTACAGTTTTTACGAATAACACGAATAACGTTGAACAGTTAAATAACTTACAGAGTTTAAATGACAATGTACGGATTGTGTTAAGAAGAGGTCCGATGATTGCTACGTTTAAAGAGCTTTATCAAAATGAATTTGTTCGACAAAGAGGGATTTACAAGTCTTTTGAAAAACGTTTATACCCGAAAGCACTTTTCGAACGTGAATTTAGAAAAATATTTGGAGACTCTCAATTTGATTATGCGATTGATTACAGTGGGTATGCGATGTTCTGGTCAAATCTTATTTTGGCGAGTGGCGCTAAAAAGAAATATATCTTATTGCATAGTGATATTAAGTCGGATATGGAGAGAACAGTGAAAGGGAAGCGTCCACACTATCAAAACTTGAAAGGTGTTATTTCACTTTATCCGTATTTTGATAAATTAGTGAGTGTTTCAGAAGCAACGAAAAAACTTAATCAGTCTAACTTTGGTGGTCTGAAGTTGAAAAATCGTCATATTGCTTCAAGAAATACAATCAATATTGAAAAGATCAATCAGCTGGTTGATGATGATAGCGACTTGTTTGAAAAAAATGGGACACCTGTATTACCAACATTAACAGAACATGGCATGGAAGCGATTGAATTTTCTCAAGATGACTTCAAAATTGTATCGGTAGGTCGCTTATCACCAGAAAAAGGATTTGATTTACTTATTAAAGCTGTTGCTGAGTTGGCTCCGAAATATCCACAGTTAAAGTTATACATTCTAGGAGATGGCCCATTGAAGGGGACGTTGAAAAGCCTTGTCGAGCAGCTTGGTATACAAAATCATGTTTACTTTTTAGGGCAGCGTCGTAATCCGTTTTTTATTGTGAAACGCGCGGATGTCTTTGCACTCACTTCTCATTACGAAGGACAATCTATGGTGATTTTAGAAGCGTTGACTGTAGGGACGAATGTACTTGCTTCAGACATTATCGCTAACCGTTATGTGCTTGAAGATGAGAAGTACGGGATGTTAGTAGAAAAGAATGAAGTTGACATTGCTAAAGGTTTAGAGCAATTTATTAATGGTACGAACAAAGATTATACGAAGTTTGATGCTGTTGCATATAATGAAGAAACCATCCAAGAGTTTTATTCGTTACTAGAGCGTTAAATGCATGAAAAAGAGGGTGAACTCACAATGAGTGCCCTCTTTTTTTCATTTTAACCTCAATTTGAAGCTGTTTTTTTCTTCAACAGTTTCATGATGAATGGATAGAATAATGCTAATACAGTCATCATGGTTAAAACAATCGCAATCGGTGAACCGAAGAAAATGTCGCCGAGTTGATTGTGACTCGTAATTAAGCTTTTACGGAAGTTTTGTTCCATATCTGAGCCGATAATGGACGCTAAAATGAGTGGTGCAATTGGAAAATCTAATAATTTTAATAACAGGCCAATGATGCCGAAAATTAATAAAATGTAGAAGTCAATAACACTATAACTTAATGTGTACGTACCGAGAAAGGCGAGTACTAAAATAATTGGATAAAGTGTTTTTGGTGGTGTTTTTAAGATTTTCAACAACAGACTAATCATCGCAATATTGATGATGACTAAGAAAATATTGCCAATAAACATACTATTAACGAGTGTCCATACCATTTCGGGTTGTTTCTCGAATAGGAGTGGTCCAGGTTGTAAACCAAGCATCACAACTGCACCGAGAATCACGGCTGTCGTTCCTGAACCGGGTACACCCATCGTTAATAGCGGAATGAGTGAACCGACTGAAGCGGCATTGTTCGAAGCTTCTGGTGCTGCGACCCCTTCAATCGCCCCTTTACCAAACAGTTTACCATTTTTAGAAAATTGTTTTTCAGTCGCATAACTGAGTAGGGAAGCCACTGACCCACCCGCACCAGGTAAAACCCCGATAAGGAAACCAATAGGACTTTGTCTTAACATCGTCCAGCGCGTCCGTTTCCAATCTTCTTTCGTTAATTTCATCGAGCCTAAATCACTTTTCGGAGGCACTAATGTATCTAAATGCATGTAGTTGTATAGGACTTCAGCAACAGCATAGACACCGATAATGATTACGAGAAAGTCAATGCCTTCACTTAAATGCGTCACATTAAAAGTGAAACGATACACACTGGTTTGTAGGTCGACGCCGATCGTACTCATCATTAAACCGATAGACATGGCAATAAACCCTTTGACCATTTTACCGAGCGATAATGTGACAACCATGGACAATGTGAATAAGAATAAGACGAAATATTCACGTGGTCCAAAGTGTAGAGCAAATTCGGATAACGGCTTGGCAAGAAGAATAAAGCCAATGACTGAAAAGAGACCGCCAAACAGTGACGCAACTGCAGAAATTGTTAAAGCTTTACCGGCTTGATGATTGAGTGTCATCGGATAACCATCAAATGTCGCAGCAATGGCTGATCCGTCTCCTGGTGTATTTAGCAAAATCGAACTTCTGGAGCCACCATACATTGCCCCATAGTAAATCGAAATCATCAAAATTAACGCACTGACCGGATTCATCCCAAATGTGACGGGAATCAGTACAGCTACCGCCGTCGCAGGCCCTAAACCAGGCAGCATCCCTACGACTGTACCGAGAAAGCCGCCAACTAAAATCCACAATAAATTCATCGGTTGGAAGGCGGTCGAGAGCCCTTCCCAGAAACTATTGATATCGATACCCATATGACCGCCTCCTTATGGCAAACTCACGTCTAACAGCTGTGCAAAGGTATACCATGCGACACCTGAAAAGACGATAGCAACGATTAAATTTTTCAGCCAATGTTGAAAGCCATTGACTAGAAACATCACTGCTGCGAGAAACAATACTGTCGAAATTAAAAAGCCGATACGTTCAAAAATAATTGTATAAATAAGGATAAATAAACATGTCAGTCCAATGCGTTTCAGAACGAGAGGTGTTAAAAATGCTTTGAATTCATTGAATGACACATTTTTATCACGAAGCATTTGAAAAAAGTAAATGATACTCATCACAATCAATAAACTCGCGATAAGAATTGGAAAATATTTTGGACTTTGCGGATCACCAATTCTAGAAATCGGTAAATTGAGAGAGAGGAGTAAATAGATGACGCCAACAACGAAACAAACGATAGGCGCAATAAGTCGTACCATTTTTGATTCCCCCTTTGTTTAAAAACCAGCGTCTTGAATCAGTTGTTTATATTTTTTCTGTTGTTCGTTTAAAAACTTTTCTGATTCATAGCTGTCTTTGTAAAAAGCATCCCAGTTTTTGTTTTTGCGAATGGTCTCCCATTGCTTTGAATGAACGACTTTTTTCATGGTGTCATTCCAATAAGCGCGCTCTTCTTTTGTCATATTTTTAGGTCCCATCACGCCACGCCAATGTGGGAAGACCATGTTTAAACCTTGTTCTTTCCAAGTTGGAACATCTTCTAAACCTTTCACACGTTGATCAGAAGTGGTTGCCAATACTTTAAGCTTGCCTGCTTGATGTTGCGTTTTCACTTCAGAAACGGCTGTTGAAGCGATATCCACGTGTCCACCGAGGAGTGCGGTTTCTAAATCACCGCCACTTTTATAAACGAGAAAGTCTAAATGTTTCACATCGACGCCATATGCTTTTGCGGCTTGTACAAAAGCAAGATGGTCGTTATTCCCTAAACCAGGGGCTACACCAATCGTTAATGACTTCGGATCGGCTTTTAACTTTTTCATTACTTCTTTACCAGAAGACAGATGAGATTGGTTAGAAGCGGATAAACTGATCCATTCCGTCGCTAAAATTGCAATCGGTGTAAAATCCTGGTGACGCAAATCACTTAAACCGAGTTCGTGGTTGGAAAGTAACAAACTTGAATTAATTGCAATCGATGTAGGTTGGCGTTCACTGAGATATTGCCAGCCTACCTCGCCACCACCCCCTGGTTTATTGACGACTGTAATATTTTGATCAGTCAATTTCTCATCTTGCATAATTTTTTGGATAGCGCGTGCAGTCGCATCCCAGCCCCCACCAGGTGAAGCAGGTGCAATAATTTCTACTGTGCCATTAGGAAATTTTTGACTACTTGACGTCTGAGGTTTGTCGTCTTTGTCGTTATTCGTACAAGCTGCTAAAATGAGCACAAGGCCCATGAAACATGTCACGAGTTTTCGCATAACTCCATACCCCCTTTGTATGTGACAATTAGTTATATTTTATCATAATATTCAGAATTATAGAGGTTGGATTCAAATGATATACTATTGTCAACATTATTTTGATTTTGGTTATCAATCAAAGTTTGAAAGAAGATGGGAGAGCAGCTTTTAATGATAAAAGAGTGTGAGAAGAAGTTGATGACAAAAAGAATCCCCTCACTAATAGCGGCAGTGGGGGGATTAGTGTTTATTATGTTGGCTTCCTTATAAACAGATATTAAGCTAAAGATTCGTATTTATACAGCCTATTAATCTTGATGTCAGTCATCCTTCATGTTTGACTGATGGCGATTAAACCCAATCAATAACTTCTTCCTTGCTACGGCGTGTTTTGGCACGTTTTGGATCTTCCTCGCGATAACCAAATGCCACCATAACTGATGGTGCGTACTCTGCATCATCGAAATAGCCTTTTTCAGTTAAAATACGTGATACTTCATCGTATTGGAAACCTTCAATTGGGCATGAATCGATGCCTAAAAATGCTGCAGATGTCATCATGTTTCCAAGTACAATATAGGTTTGTTTGCTTGCCCAGTCCCATAATGCACGTTCGCTTTCGTAAAGATGTAAATTGTCGTTTTGGAATGCGGATGTTTTCTCGCTCATTTGTTCAATCATATCCGTATCCAATTGCTTCACATCGCGTAATAATTTTTGGAAATATTCATTTTCTGGACGTACATTTTTACGAGCTAAAATTAATACAAAATGACTCGCTGTGTCTAATTGTCCTTGAGCGCCCCAACTAATCGATTTGAGTGCTTCACGCATTTCAGGATCTTGAATAACTAAAAATTTCCAAGGTTCAAGCCCAAGTGAACTCGGTGACAGACGTCCTGTTTCTAAAATTGTATCGAAATCAGCGTCGTCAATTTTACGACTTGCATCAAAACGTTTTGTAGCAAAGCGATAATTAAATGTATCTAGTAACATTTGGCGTTTATCTTCCATTTGTTGCAACTCCTTTAAGTAGTATCATACAATTATAGTATAGATGACTTTAAATCGACGTTAAAATAGTTTGTTTGGATTCAATTTCAAAAGAGAAAAGGGGTTGAATGTCATGAATGAAAAATGGTATCACACCTTACCACTCGACGATATCCAGTCGATTGAACCGGTCAGTGGTGGTGATGTCAATCAAGCTTTTCGCATCAATACAAATGAAAGTCCTTACTTTTTGCTGATTCAACCAGGTCGTGAAGCGTCATTTTTCGATGCAGAAGTCGCGGGTCTCGAAGCGTTTGAAGCAGCGGGTGTGACGGCGCCGAAAGTGATTGATCAAGGACAGGTTGATCAAGATGCTTACCTATTACTGAGCTATTTAGACGAAGGACAAAGTGGCAGTCAAAAAGCGCTCGGAAAATTGGTTGCACAATTGCATCAAACACATGAACGAGAAGGTCGATTTGGATTTCATTTGCCTTATGAAGGTGGGGATATTCAATTTGATAATAGGTGGGCAGACGATTGGCAAACATTATTTTTAAAACAACGGATGGACCCGCTTGCTGAGGTGATTCGTCAGCGTCAATTGTGGTCTGATTCGGATGATGCGTTATTTGAAAAGGTATACGGCTTAATGGCAGACACGTTAGCCCAACATGAGAGCCTACCGTCTTTGTTACACGGAGATTTATGGGCAGGCAATTATATGTTTTTAACTGATGGCCGTCCCGCGCTGTTTGATCCTGCACCTTTATACGGCGACCGCGAATTTGACTTAGGAGCAACGAAAGTTTTTGGTGGATTTAGTCCAGCATTTTATGAAGCTTATGATACAGCCTATCCACTCGCTGAAGGGGCGACGTTACGCATTCGATTTTATGAGTTGTATTTATTGCTCGTCCATTTAGTGAAGTTTGGCACGATGTATCTAGGTAGTGTCAGAACCACGATGGAGGAAATTGTAGATGAAGCAAATTAATCGCTGTATTCCAATTTTGTGGTTGGTTTCGATCGTCATATTAGCGCTATTTTATACGCAACTCCCTGCGCAAGTGGGGACACATTTGAACTTCAATGGTGATGTAGACGGATGGGGTGCGAAAAGTCAATTGTGGATTTTACCGGTGATATTTTTGGTTATCTGGGTTTTTCTATCTTTGTTGCTACACTATGCGCCAGTATGGGAACACACTATTCAAGGGGCAACCGTTGAAAAAAGTCGGTCACAACGTCGAGATGTATTGCACACTTTAGTTATCGTACAGTTGACAGTGTGGGTGCTTTACATGGTGTATCTGATTGGTACGATAAATGGTAAAGAAGGGATACCGTTTTGGCTCATGTGGCTTGCGTATCTCGCCATCGGATTGACATTGGTCACTCGTATCGTCCATGTCTTTAAACGAAATCAAGCATAACAACGATAAGAAAGAGGCTGAGTTTAAGTTACCAGCCTCTCTCTTTTTTATGTATGCTTTATGCAGCGATTGCGGTAAATACGACACTTAGGATGAACACTGCGATGCCTAATAGCCAAGACCACTTGGCAGGTAAATGACCATTTGAATGAAGCATGACACCGAATAACCAACCTGACAACAAATTCGTTAAACTAAAGGCACTTAAAAGCGCGTTATCTGGTGCGAAAATATTTAGCGAATCAATTTTAACTGTTGTGATATCCAAATGAAATAGTAGTTGGATGGCACTGATAATAATAGTGGCACATAATACCGTATTGTAGTAACGTAATACGCCACCGAATATCCCTTTTTTAGAGAGTGCTTTCTTGAAAATCTTATAAATGATCAATGTGATGACGAAAGTGATCCCGACAAAAATTATACTTACGATGATGACACCAATGATGCCGATCACCATGACGATAGGTGAGGCTTGTTGTGCTTGTGCTTCCGTTAATCCTTGTTCAGTGAGCTGTTGAGTGTAATCTACCGTGAAAGTAGCGAGTGCAGCATGGATGATGATTAAAACTAGAAGTAATAAAATTTTCTTCCATAAATGAGGTTGTGTCCTATCTCTGTTAAAAGCTTCTATATACAGTGGTTTTGAAAATACCATAGACCTGCCTCCCATAAAAGTATTAAAAATAGTATAGCATTAAATAATATAATTTTATACTTGAATCACGATATTTGTATAAGCTTTTGTCATATTTTAGAATTTTTACTTGAAATATAAAAAAGCCTCTAACAATGTGATAATATTAAGATAATCTTTTTGAGGAGGCAAACAAAGTTGGTCAAGACAAATCCACCTCTATTCCAACATTTTGAAGACTTGCGCAACCACCCGACATGGAAAGTGAAAGCAATTTTAATGATGGTTGTGACACTCATTCATGCGTTTTTGTTGAAAATTGATACGGATAATACAACGTTATTAGAAGGTTTTGGTTATTCAAAACAAGATATTGAAGAGTTCCATCAAATTCATTGGTTCGCTGATACGATGAGTAGTTTGATGGGGGTATTGATTAGTTTTTTGTTTACATTTGTTGTATTTATGATGTTTTCTAAACTGTTGCACTCCGATGTTTCGGCCCAAACGATATTATCTGCCTCATTCAGTCATTCGCTTATTGTGACGACGGTTGCTCTAGTATTTGTATGTATTCAACTGATCTTTCATTTACCATTTCCTACATATAACATTACAAGCTTGAATATATTTCTACCAGGGAATATGTACCTAGCTGCTTTTGATGTACAAACGATATTCAAAGGTTATGTGACATTTATCGTTTATTATGCGACAAGTCGTTTGTCTTTACGCGCTGCTTTGACTCTAGGCTTGTTAACCATTGCATTGACGATATTACTGGCGTTAGGTTCAGCGGCTCTAGAAGACACGATACTCAGTTTAGCCGGAGAATTGTAACGGTCTGCTATATATATATAAATTTATTGTTTTTTTAAAGAGAATTTATCCTTCTTAATGTTATAATACAACCAAAGTATCTTATGCCATTAAGGAGGATTTTTATTTTGAAGAAAAAAACTTTGATTGTGTCATCACTGATAGGCGTTATCTTACTTACAGGAATAGCATTTTTGGTGAAAACATTTGGTGATGTCGGAGGCCAAAAAAATGAAGCTGCTTACGATACATATACTGTAAAAACTGAAAAACCGCTGCGTGTGACGGGGAAGATCTCTCCGGAGACGATTAAAACATATTTAAATAATGCACAACTGGGGACTTTTTTAAATGTTCAAGTGAAAGATGGACAGACAGTCACTCAAGGCACGCCATTATTGAATTATGATATTGACCCAACGCAACGCCAAAAGTTAGTCAAACAATTGACGGACGCGCAACAAAGTGGGGATCAACAAGCGATTAACCAAGCTTGGAAACAATTGAATCGCTATGACGGTCAAGTGAATAACAGTGTAAATGCGACATTTAATGGAACAGTATCTTTCGTCGATAACAGTCAAGTCGGTGAAGGTGAACCAATTTTGAAATTAATTGCGAATGAGTTAGAAATTCAGTCAACGATTTCGGAATTTGATTTAGAGAAGATTAAAGTCGGCGATACGGTCAATATTAAAGTAACAAGTACCGGTAAAGAAGGTAAAGGGAAAATCACGCACATTTCACAACTTCCGACGAGCTATCAACAAGATGCTAAAGGAGAAGCTGCTGGTAGTGCGCCCGTTGTAGGTGAAGGGAGTGAAGGCGCTGATTCATTAACAACGAATAATCCTGTACAATCGCATCCAACAGGTGAAAGCGACAAAGAAACATCGAAATATAAAATGACTATTGGTGAACTAGATTTTGATGCGCGTAACGGCTATTCCGTAGAGGCAATGATTCCGTTAGAAACACTCAAAATTCCAAAATCTGTGCTAACGAAAGATCATCATGTTTATATTGTAGATCAATCTGGTGTGGCACATCGTACGAAAATTACGTATGACGAAAAGAATGGTGAATTAATCGTGAAAAAAGGTGTTAAAAAAGGCGATCGTATCATCAACCATCCTGACGCTAAAATTAAAGATGGTGAGAAAGTTGAGGTGACCAAATGATTGAACTGAAGGGGATCAATCGTCATTTTAAAAATGGGAACGAAACCAATCACATTTTAAAAGATATCGAGTTGCGGATTGAACAAGGTGAATTTGTCGCGATTATGGGCCCTTCAGGATCAGGTAAGAGTACACTTATCAATATTTTAGGTTTTATCGATCGCGGTTATGAAGGGGACTATTTGTTTAATGGTGAGAATTACCAAAAAACGTCAGATAATGAATTGGCAGCGATTCGTAACCGGACAGTAGGGTTTGTATTTCAAAATTTTAAACTCATACAAAACAACACGATTTTAGAAAATGTCAGTGTGCCGTTATTGTATGCCGGAATGCGACCAGCTGAACGTAATCGACGTGTGTTGGACATTTTACATCGTGTCGGATTGTATGATAAAGAAAATTTAGTGCCTAACAAATTATCAGGGGGACAACAACAGCGTGTGGCGATTGCTAGAGCGATTGTGAACCGTCCTCGATTTATTATTGCCGATGAGCCAACTGGGGCACTCGATTCGAAAACGTCTGAAGATATTATGGCGTTGTTTATGGAGTTGAATCAAGATCAAGGCACAACGATGATTGTCGTGACACATGATCCAAAAGTCGCTGCACAAGCGGATCGTGTCATTCACATTTTGGATGGCCGAGTTCAAAGAGAAGAGGTGCTGTCGCATGGCGTACATCGCTAACATTCTCCACGTTTCATTACGTTCGATTATGAAAAATAAACGCCGTAATATTTTTACAATGATCGGGATTATTATTGGGATTGCGGCCGTAATTACGATTATGTCATTAGGAAATGGTTTTAAAAAGACAGCCGACGAACAGTTCAGTGATGCAGGTGCGTCGAAAGATAGTGCTTTGGTCAGCTTTTTACCAAATAATTTTGATACAGTGAAAGAACCGCCTTTTACGACTGAAGATATTGAGGTTGCACGTCAAGTCGAAGGGGTTCAAGATGCGAGTATTAAAGAAGATGATACACTCGGCTTAACGGCTGAAGCGCGCACTGTGAAAAAGAAAGCGGATGTGGCCGTCGTTAAAAGTGAAACTGTCACGGAACCAGACGAAGGGGAAGGTTTTAGTAAGGAAGACAATGCATTGAAACAGCGTGTGGCAACGGTATCTTCGGAAGTGGCGGAAACGTTATTTAAAGGTGATGCAGTCGGTCAAACACTGTATATTGACGATATCGGTTTTGAAGTCGTCGGTGTAAAAGAAAAGGCACAGGTTCCGAATGCTGTCCAAATTCCGACAAAAACAGTTGAAGCGGATTTACCTAACTTGAAATCTGACTATCCACAATTGATGTTAAAAGTTGGTGAAGATGCGGATAAAAAAGAAATAGCGACAAAAGTTGCGGATCAATTGAATCAACGAGGTTCAGCTGTTGCGCAAGGCAGTTACGAATATGCAGATACTGAAGCGTTGATGAAGAGTATCGGTAAAATCTTTGACTCTATTACGTACTTTGTCGCAGCGGTGGCAGGGATTTCACTCTTTATTGCAGGTATCGGTGTGATGAACGTGATGTATATTTCGGTAGCAGAACGTACTGAAGAGATTGCCATTCGACGTGCATTCGGTGCAAAAGCAAGAGATATTGAGTTTCAGTTTTTAATCGAAAGTGTCGTGCTTTGTTTAATCGGTGGGATTATCGGTTTAGTCATCGGTATTTTGATTGCGAAATTGGTCGATGTGGTGACACCTGAATATATTCAAAGCGCTGTGAGTTTAGGTTCGATTATTTTAGCCGTCGGTGTGTCAACTTTGATTGGGATTGTGTTTGGGTGGATTCCCGCACGTGCCGCAGCGAAGAAAGAGTTGATTGATATTATTAAGTAACCCCACATATTGGTGATGCTGAAGTGTTTCAAAATTATTTATTTTAAAAATATAGGTGAGCATCTTACAGGTTGCTGAACCTTTTTTCTCAGTTTAATCATTTAACCCTTTATAGATTGTTGTTTTGGGCTTCGCGTTCCTAGGTGCCTCGCTTCAACTAACCAACGCTTGATTTGACAGTAGCAGAGGTGGATTTTCCGCTTCGACTGGATGCCTCAGGAGTCTCGCCTAGCTCGCAAACGAATAAAGGCTATTGATTTTGTGAGAGAAGAAAGGTTCTAGCAATCTTTATTTTGGTTTTCTGACTGTTAACAGGTGAATGTATGAATCTCATCATTATCGTCGCGTAGGGAGTTGAGTGTGAAGTAGTAAGAGTGGTTTTGTATTGCACTACATTTTTGAAGCGGTTTAAACAATGAAAGAGGGAGACATAGAAAATTTTAGATTTCAATCTATTCATAGATTTATGATTCATTAATAATTATAAAACAGTATTAAAATAAAGGGAGGGATTGAACATAACAAATTGATGATATTGGTCGTCATCATTTCAGAAACTTGCCCTCTGTCTCGGTGTATTAGGTCTAAGATTGCCCAGAAGGCTAAGACTCTTGAAGGAGCAGTCCCTAAGAATGCGTAACCATGAGGGCAATCAAAATCCACAAATCATACGGAAAGCAAGTTAAACAAAATAATGTATCAATAGCATCAAAATTTTTTGTGTCCGGATGCCGTGTATATTAAATAGGATTAAAATTTGAAAATCGTTTTAATGACGTTAAAAATGGATAATAATAGTTCTATTGGTGTTCCTGCCATTGTCCTAACCTCCTTATGCTGTTTGATCCTCTGATTTGACTAAGTCTTCCGCGAGTTTGTGCCAGAATTCTTTAAGTTCGTCTTGTGAATGTGCGGTATCATTCGTATCTTGACCCACAAAGTCGACGTGGTCCCAACCATGTTGTACAGGCATCACTTGCCATACCCCTTTTTTCACTTCATCTGTAGCATCGATCCATGCTTGGTTGTACGGATGTTGTGATGAAACGACTGACACGAGACCATCATTTTCACGCCATTCTTTTTCAGCAGCTTTACCGATGATATTGGCTGTGAGTGTGAATGGGAAAAACAGGTTGTAATCAGCTTTTTGTTTACCTGAAAGTGACGGATGTGTGGCTTCACCTGTGTACGTTTTATAGACGATATTTGGATTGAGTGAAGTCTTTTTGTTCAATTTTGATGCGCCTTCACGTGTTAGATCATAGAATCCGTTATCTTCGGTACGCCACAATTGGTCATTATTTGCAACGCGATTAAAGTAATCATCCAATGACTCGCCTTCTTTACGCTGTAGCCCCCATTGATTTAAGCCAAAGTCCACGCGTGCTTTATTTTTAGCAAGAACTTGTGCGACATCGAAAACGATTTGACGTACAATCGGCTCATTACCGAGTTGATCTGATGCGTGTGTTCCATTATGTGGTGTGCCGAGTGTTGTAATAGAGGATACCATGTTGTCGTTATTACCAGTGAACAGTGGAGAAATATCGCCACCGTGTTCCTTTTGGTAGGCAATTTCTTCAGGATTTCCATTGCGTAACAACGCTTCTAATTGGCGAATCGTTTGTCCACCCATGCTGTGACCGACAAGGTGAACTTTTTGACCTGGCTTCCAATCTTTGTAAACACCTTCATATGTTTTACCGTAACGTGAATGACCGTATTTTGCGGCGTGTGCTGCACCGTAATCCACAGTACCTCCCTTAATGTAGTAATAAAGTTCTACTGCACGGTCGTAGTTACTACCGAATGCACTAATACTTGCTTCATATGTGTTGTAACCGTTCTCTTCTAAGTCTTGTCTAATATTCAGTTTTTCTCCACCCCAATAGTGAGATAAGACAGAAGGGTTTATATTGTCTGTAAAGCCATTAAAACCGTGCACTAAAATGATAGGGTCGTTGTTTTTATAGAAGCCTTGTTTCGCTTTTTTATCTGCTTGTGACTTCACTTGTTCAGCTTGACGTTGTTGATTTTGTGGTTGTGTCGTCGCTACATTGGCTGTCGTTAGTGTTTTCACATCATCTTTTGTAGGTTTTGGCGCTTTTGTATTCACGAGCGTATTTTTGTCCACGCTTTTCGTTGTCACTGCTCGAGGTGCAACGCGTGCATTGAACGTTTTTGTATTATTATCAGACTGTTCTGTCAATTCTTGGCGTTGATGTGTTTCGTCAGCAGATAAATCAATTGTTGTAGGTACACGATTTTCATCAGATGGTAAATGTGCCTTCTGTGAGTGAGTGGGTTCATTTTTAGATAAAGTTTCTTCTGTTTGCTGTGCGCTGTTTTCACTAGTTTGAACTGTATTTAGCACGTCTTTTTGTGCGTCATTATCCACTTGTGCGTCGGAATCAATAACTGTTTCTGCTGTCGATGGTGATTGTTCCGAAGTTTCTTTCAAATCAGCTGTTTCTTTAGGTGCTTCTGCTACTGATTTGGATGATGCTTGATCTGTTTCAGAGGCCGTGTCATCTTGCATTTTGTCAGTATGTAAATCTTTTGTTTCGGTTGATTGTTGAGCAGAAGGTGTTTTTGTAGATGACATGACGGATGTATCTTTTGTTGTTTTCTCGGATGTTGGTGTCGATGCTTCTTTAGCTTGAGGAGAAGCGGGTGTATCTTCTTGTGCGTGATTTGTTTCAGCAGTCGATTTTGCTTGTGTAGCGTCTTTGGTCGCAGGCGCTTCTTGATTGGTCGCTTGTACAGTAGACTTTTGTTCTGATGAATGGGCCGTTGATTCAGTATCGGCTAAAGCAGGTGCGTGAGATAAACCTATGAAAAATAAAGATGCGATAACGACTGATGAGGCACCGCTGTTAAATTTACGAATACTAAAAAGTTGTTTTTGATCTTTCATTTTTCCACCTCTTTGTTTATTAAATTAAATGAATAGGGTTTAGACAAAAATGTTAATCAGTAAACGTGGTAAGAAACCGAATATTTTAGCTAAAATAGCAGACATTAGTTTTCCCCCCTTTATATTGAAAAACCGAAAATATAATTTGAAAAGGTTTTCATTAATTTGGTGTAAGGATACAGTAATTTTAAAAAAATGTCAAAACGATTAATTCAAAATTTGATTTTTTATTTTATTACTTTAAATGCTCTGAGACATGAATTTGAAGGGGAATGTGGCGTTAATTTTGACGTTCAATATGAAGTCTAAAATTTTTTGAGCATAACAAAAAGAGAGGGCTGGGATATGATGATATGCTCCCCCAGCCTCAATCCATGCATAGGTTTTTGATGGGTTAATTGATTTTAAAGCAGTTGGAAAACTAGAGTGAATGAGGTAAAAAATTGATGCTATTGTTTTGCTAGGTTTCAAAAACTTGCCCTCAGTTCTCTGAATTCGATATAAGATTGCCCAGAAGGCTGAGACTCCTGAGGGATCAGCTAAAGGCTAAACAACGTCATTTAACTTTAAAAGTGGCTACCATTTAACGCAGTAGCTGTCTGACTTCTCAATGCGCATGCTTTTTGAGAAGTCTAGTCAGCCTTGCGGGGCAGTACGACGAAATCTTTGTTACACATGTGATTCCTGTACTGCTCCCAAAATCCACAATGAATGGGTGCGCTGGGAATCAATAAACGGTGTTCCAAAAGCAGGATTTTCGACAGAACTCCCGCGATTTCGGCAAAATTTGGAAAGCAATTTTGCTCATCGCTCGGTTCTGCTCAAATCCTAAGCGCTTTTGTCACAACCTCCCTTCAGCCTCTAGGAAAGGGAAGCTATGAGGGCAATCAAAAACCAGAATCTTAGGGAGAGGGCAAGTTTAATAAAAATACTGCATCAATAGCATTAAAATTTGAAAATATTTCTTAGTAACTTAAAAATTGAAAGTAAAAGTTCTAAAGGTGTTCCTGCCATCTACACCACCTCCTTATTTTGTTGTTTCTTCTGACTTAACGAGATCTTCAGCAATACTATGCCAAAAATTTTTTAATTCATCTTGTGATCGTGACGTATCATTCGTATCTAGGCCGATAAAGTCTAAATGGTCCCAACCTTCTTGTACAGGCATGACTTGCCAAACACCTTTTTGTATTTCATCTGTTGCCTCCACCCAGGCTTGGTTGTATGGATGTTGAGAAGAAACAACAGAGACGACACCATCATTGACGCGCCAATCTTTTTCAGCAGTTTTACCGATAACATTGGCTGTCACTGTTAATAAGAAGAACATGTCGTAGTCCGCTTTTTGTTTGCCTGAAAGTGTTGGATGTGTCGCTTCACCTGTGTACGTTTTGTAAACAATATTGGGGTTCAATGATGTCTTTTTGTTCAATTTTGCTGAACCTTCTAGTGTGAGGTCATAGAAACCTTGATCCTCTGTACGCCATAACTGATCGTTATTCAAAATGCGCTCAAAATAAGCATCGAGTGATTCTCCTTCTTTACGCTCAAGACCCCATTGTTTTAATCCAAAGTCTACGCGCCCTTTATTTTTAGCAAGATATTGTGCGGCATCAAATACGATTTGACGTACAATTGCTTCGTTACCGAGTTTGTCTGATGCATGTGAACCGTTATGCGGTGTACCTAATGTTGTAATCGATGAAATCATACCATCGTGACCGCCTTTGAAGACTGGAGATATTTTACCTCCATGCTTTTTTTGATAAGCAATTTCTTCTGGGTCTCCATTACGCAAATATTCTTCAAGTTGGCGGATGGTCTGTCCACCCATACTATGGCCGACTAAGTGAATTTTTTTACCAGGTTTCCAATCTTTGTCGATACCTTCATATGTTTTGCCATAACGGGAGTGTCCATATTTCGCTGCATGAGCTGCACCATAATCGACAGTACCACCTTTGATATAGTAATAAAGTTCAACGGCGCGGTCATGGTTACTACCAAATGCACTCACACTGGCTTCATATGTGTTGTAGCCATTTTCTTCTAAATCTTGCCTAATATTCAGTTTTTCTCCACCCCAATAATGTGGATAAACCGATGGGAGTAAATTATCTGTAAATCCATTAAACCCATGGACTAAAACAATCGGGTCTCTGTTTTTGTAAAAGTTTTGTTTGGCTTTTTGACCGTCTTGTGTTTTGACTTGTTGAGTGGTGATGTTTTGATTTTGTACCTGGGATGACGTTTTATTTTCAGAATTGAGTGTTTGTACATTGCTTGTTGTTTTGGAGTGTAATGTGTCATATGATGTATTATTCACTGAAGATCGCGCTGTTTCTTGTGCTTTTTTAGAAGAAGGGTGCATCGTTTCTGAATTGGCTAAAGCGGGTGTGATGGATAAGGTTGTGAAAAACAAAGATGCGATAACGACTGATGAGACACCGCGTTTAAATTTACGAATACTAAAAAGTTGTTTTTGATCTTTCATTTTTCCACCTCTTTTTTTTAATGAGTTGAAGTTGTAATGGTTATACAAAAATATTAATAATAAGTCTTGGTAAAAAGCTGAAAATTTTAGCTAAAATCGCTGACATACGTATCCCCCCTTTACTTTAAAAGTGGCACCCTAAATATTTGTAAGGGTTTTCGTCAATCCAATGTAATAATATAATAATTTTAAAAAAATGTCAAAACGATTTATTCTAAATTTTGTTTTTTATTTTTGAACTTTTATAACATATTGTAAAGTTTTTTTAGCAGAGAGATAAAGTATGTTTATAAGCAATAAGTGATAGGGTATGATAAAATAAAAATCAACATGGAGGCTTGACTGTGGCAGTCCGCCCGTGTTTAACTGATCGACAATATCAAGTAGACGAAAGTTTAGTGAATGACGATTTTATAACATATAGCAAGTAGAACTCATGAGGTGAATGCGGCAGTGGTCGTATTCACCTCGCGTCGTTTATAAGAACTGAGAAATATTATCAAAGGAGTACTTTTATGGCTAGAAGAACATATTTTCATCATGTTGAGCATCGCAAAACACAGGCACACTCGAAAACGACATTATGGCTTTCTCTCATCATTACACTTTTTTTTACAGTTGTAGAGTTTGTAGGGGGACTCGTTTCTAACTCACTTGCACTGTTATCAGATTCATTTCATATGTTGAGTGACGTCATTGCGTTAGGTTTATCGATGGTCGCGGTTTATTTTGCGAGCCGCCGACCAACCGCACGTTATACATTTGGATTTTTAAGGTTTGAAATTCTCGCAGCGTTTTTAAATGGGCTAGCACTCGCAGTGATTTCTGTATGGATTTTTTATGAAGCCATTATGCGTATCATTTTTCCGCAAACCGTCGAAAGTGGTTTAATGCTTGTCATTGCAACGATTGGTTTGATTGTGAATATTATTTTAACCATCATTTTAATGCGCTCATTGAAGAGTGAAAATAATATTAATATTCAAAGTGCATTGTGGCATTTCATTGGGGACTTATTGAATTCTGTTGGTGTTATCGTCGCGGTCGGTTTGATTTATTTAACGGGGATTCAGTTGATTGACCCAATTTTAAGTATGGTCATTGCCTTAGTCATTTTGCGCGGTGGTTATAAAATTATGCGCAATGCATGGTTAATTTTAATGGAATCTGTACCTGAACATTTGGAGACTGATGAGATTATGGAGACGATGAAATCAGTAGACCAAGTGTTGGACGTCCATGAGTTTCATTTATGGTCAATTACGACGGATCATTATTCGCTTAGTGCGCATGTCGTGTTGGATAGCAGAAATAGTGAAGACGCGTACCGTACGATTAATCGATTGGAACGGTTGTTGAAAGAAAAGTATGGGTTGGCACATACAACACTACAGATTGAGCATTTGGATATTAATCATTTGAATGAGTCGTATTTTGAAGAAGTGAAGCATGATGAATGATGTTAGATAGCACGCACTGGACTTCATCACTTGTGTATTACTTTTAAGAGGGAAAGGTTTCACAAGCAAACGTAGAATAAGTTGAATATGCTCAAAAAAGTGCACGCATCGCGCGTATTAAGGCGATGCGTGCACTTTTTTGATGTTTTGTTTATTTGGAAATATCTGGCTAGGTTGTTGATTGCCCAGCTAAAAGTAAAGTCCATGTTGTGATAATAAATGGAAATGTCAGTGATGGGATGCCAATCGGTTCTAAAAATGTTGCGGTTGCTGCATACATCATAGGCGTCATGACTACCGTTAAAACAAAGGCTATCACTGCTTTGAGATGGTTGGCAGACCGGAATGTCACACCAATTGCGATGATAGATAGCATCAAGTTAAAGCCGAAGAGACCTTCATTCAATGTGCCAATATCTGCGCCAAAGAAAAATTCCAATAATAAACCTAAGAAGTTGGCAATTAAAAGATAAATACCCGCGCGTCTTGAAGCAATAAAACAAGCGATAACAATGAGTATACCGCTGATTGTATGTTCGACTAAAAAGATTTGACTCACGTCGCTAAAAAAGGCGTGTATCGGATGAAAAGTTGTATTTAAATTGATATGCACATCTGCAGTTAACGGTAAGACATCGACGTTCGTTTTAACAAATTTAAACTGTTGTGACATCAAGAGAACAACCCATGTGATGACGACAAAAGGTGTAGTGAGTTCGGGTAGATGGAAAGGTTTTAGAAAGTTTTTAATGGCTTGTGCAATAGGCATCGCTAATACAATACTGATTAAAATGACGAGTATACTTTGCCAAGACCAGAGTAGAAATAAAGTTAAGTCAATCGCAATCAGTACAGGATTGAAGCCTGCGAGTCCGGAATGAATCTCTTCGTCAGTATAATTGAAATGACGTGCGGTTATGAGGCTGATGGTACTTCCAATCATCGCGGCAAGTCCGATTTTCCAGTTGCCAATCCAAAGTGCGATTAAAATGAGTAAACCTGTCCACGTATTTTCGAGTAGGACGACTTGAGAAATGTTTTTGAAAAAAGTATGTATCGATTTTGACATTAAAGTTCACTTCTTTCTCTATTACTAAAACAAAATACATGTTCACATTTTAACATTTGCATATTTCAATTAACAACTATATTGTAATAATGTTAATAAGAGTATAGCGCTTTTGAATTTGAATCACACATTTCTTTGGGAAGCGCTTTTATTATTATCGTATAGTATTATGATTTGAAAGTACGGATAGGGAGGACTATAATTAAGGTCTAAGACAACTTAATTATGAGAATAAGGAGTGAATGGGATGCACTTTACACAACGAGAACAAGACAAACTGATGATTGTTGTTGCTGCGGACTTAGCCCGACGACGTAAAGCGCGTGGCTTGAAATTAAATCATCCTGAAGCAGTCGCATTAATTAGTTATGAAATATTAGAAGGTGCGCGTGATGGTAAAACAGTTGCTGAGTTAATGAGTTACGGGCGTGAAATTTTATCAAAAGATGATGTCATGGAAGGTGTCGAAGCGATGGTGACAGATATCGAAATCGAAGCCACTTTCCCAGATGGTACAAAACTAATTACGATTCATCATCCAATTGTGTAGGAGGGGATAATGATGAAACCTGGAGAAATTATTGTGAATTCAACCGAAATTATGATTAATGAAGGACGCGAAAATACAAAATTAAAGGTTAAAAATACAGGGGATCGACCTGTTCAAGTCGGTTCACATTATCATTTTTTTGAAGCGAATCCCGCGCTGTCGTTTGAACGTGAAGAAGCGTATGGAAAACATTTAGACATTCCAGCGGGTGCAGCTGTTAGATTCGAACCTGGTGACGAAAAAGAAATTCGCCTTGTACGTTATGCCGGTAAACAACATGTGTATGGTTTTCACGGCTTAGTCGATGGGCCGCTTGATCAATCTCGCATCACAGCGCCTAATATGACAGAGGGAAGTGAAGTCAAATGAGTTTTAAAATGACAGAATCACAGTATACTAGTTTGTACGGCCCAACAGTCGGCGATTCTATTCGTTTAGCTGACACGGATTTATTTGCGAAAGTCGAAAAAGATTACGCAAGATATGGTGATGAGGTTACTTTCGGTGGTGGTAAATCAATCCGTGATGGTATGGGACAAAATCCGAATGCAACACGTGATAACAAAGCCGTAGCAGACCTAGTTATTTCAAATGCTGTCGTGATTGATCACGATAAAGTCATTAAATGTGATATCGGTGTGAAAAATGGTTACATCATGAAATTAGGGAAAGCCGGCAACCCGGATATTATGGATGGTGTCGATATTATTATTGGTTCCTCGACAGATGTGATTGCAGCAGAGGGGATGATTGTTACTGCGGGCGGTATTGATACACATGTACACTTTATTAACCCTGAACAAGCTGAAGTTGCATTAGAAAGTGGCATTACAACACATATCGGCGGGGGAACTGGTGCTTCAGAAGGCTCAAAAGCGACAACGGTGACACCAGGTTCTTGGTATATTCACCGCATGCTTCAAGCTGCAGAAAATTTACCGCTTAACATTGGTTTTACAGGTAAAGGTCAAGCGGTGAACCCGACTGCATTAGTAGAACAAATTCATGCAGGGGTCATCGGTTTGAAAGTGCACGAAGATTGGGGTGCGACGCCTTCAGCATTACGTCATGCACTTGAAGTGGCAGATGACTATGATATTCAAATCGCACTGCACGCGGATACTTTGAACGAAGCGGGCTTTATGGAAGATACGATGAAAGCGATTGGTGATAAAGTGATCCATATGTACCATACAGAAGGGGCTGGTGGTGGACACGCACCTGACTTAATTAAATCAGCGGGTTATCCGAATGTGTTACCATCATCGACGAACCCAACATTGCCGTATACACATAATACGATTGATGAACATCTAGACATGGTCATGATTACACACCATTTAAATGCATCGATTCCAGAAGACGTGGCTTTCGCGGATTCTCGTATTCGTAAAGAAACAATTGCTGCAGAAGACGTTTTACAAGATATGGGTGTCTTTAGTATGATCAGCTCTGACTCTCAAGCGATGGGACGTGTCGGTGAAGTCATTACGCGTGCATGGCAAGTCGCACATCGTATGAAACAACAACGTGGACCGCTTGAAGGCGACAGTGAATATGATGATAATAACCGTATCCGTCGTTATATTGCGAAATATACGATTAACCCTGCCATTACACACGGCATATCCGAATATGTCGGTTCTGTTGATGCCGGTAAATTAGCGGACCTTGTCATTTGGGATCCACGTTTCTTTGGTGTGAAACCGGACATGGTTGTTAAAGGTGGCATGATTAACGTGGCGGCAAATGGTGATGCAAATGGTTCTATCCCAACATCTGAACCGATTAAGTATCGTCACATGTACGGTCAATATGGTGGTAACTTACAAAGTACAGCCATCACTTTCGTATCACAAGCGGCTTATATGAACGGTATTCGTCGTACATTAGACTTAAAACGTGACGTGAGACCTGTACGTAACATTCGCCAATTAACAAAAAAAGATATGAAAAATAATAGTGCTTTACCAAAACTTGACGTTGATCCAGAAACATATGAAGTTTTCGTGGATGGGGAAAAAGTAACGAGTGAAGCGGCAACAGAATTACCGATGACCCAACGTTATTTCTTATTCTAAAGTGGCTTTGACATAATATTAACGCCATTAGCTATGTAAATAGAAATGAAGCTTGTTCGAATGTATCGTCATGACACTCGAGCAGGCTTTTTCGTATTGTTTCATCGTGCGTTTATGAAATATGCGCAACGGGTATGAACATCTCATCTGGTTGCGTTGTCAAAAGATTTTTACGATTATATAACATTGCTTATTTATTGTATTTTGATAACATTACTCGAAAATAAAATGAAAAATATTCAAAAAAATCTTGTCCGAATCTTCTGGACATGATAAATTATGAAAACATCACGCTACGTAAAAATGATGATTTATATTTAAGAAACTGAGGTGCATCGTATGATTTTGTCAGATAGTGATATTAAGGCGTATCTCGAACGTCAATTATTGAATATTGAACCATTAGTAGAAGCGCATATTGAGCCAGCATCTGTTGATTTAACATTAGGGTCGCACTTTTTAAAACCGATACCACCCGAAACAGGGGTGCAACGGATGAGTGATCCGATTGCGTATGAGACGATTGAACAACCTCGAGTGGTGATACCTGCGCACGCTTTTATTTTAGCTACGACAGAAGAATATATCACGTTACCCCAACAATTAACTGGGTTTATTGAAGGGCGGAGTTCAGTCGGTCGAGCAGGACTTTTCATACAAAATGCAGGTTGGGTCGATCCAGGGTTTGAAGGTAAAATTACATTGGAACTTTACAATGCCAACGACTTTCCGTTAGAAATTGAACAAGGCCAACGTATTTGCCAAATCGTATTAGCTGAAACAAAAACGGTACCAGAAACAAAATATCAAGGGAAATATCAAGGCCAACATACCACAACGGGAAGCCGGTTATTTCGTGATTGGATGAAAGATGGAGGAGATTAGATGGATATCGTCATATTAGCGGGCTTCTTAGGTGGCGGTAAAACGTCTACACTGAACTTTTTAATACAAGATGCGATTGATCAAGAGTTAAAACCAGCTGTGATGATGAATGACTTTGGGGCTAAAAATGTCGATGCACAGCTCGTGACTGAAGATGTGAAAATGGAAGTGTTGACGAATGGTTGTATTTGCTGTGATTTGAAAGCGAATGTCTCACAACAACTCCACGAATTGTATTTAACACATCAACCTGACATTGTCTTTATCGAATGCAGTGGTGCCGCACATCCAGTTGAAGTGTTTGATGCATGCATGACGCCTGTGCTTGCGCCATTCATTCAAGATTTGAGTGTGTTAGGTATTGTCGATGCGGCAGCCTATGAAAGTCGAGATACTTTACCAGAAACGATTCAAACGTTAATGGATGAACAAATTCGTTACTGTAGTCATTTGATTATTAATAAAATTGATTTGCTAGAAAGTGACCAGTTGTTAGCCGTTGTCCAAACTATACAACAACGCTATCCTGATATACCGTACATACTTACACGTTACGGTGAAATTACATTACAAGAGATTCAACATGCGTCGAAATATGATATGAGTGAACGTTCATCCGTCCATCATCACGGGCATTTGTCACATATGTTGTATGAATTTCAATCGCCCATCCAACAAAGTGCGTTAATTGAAGGATTAAAAGGGTTAAAAGATGTCTTTAGAGTTAAGGGCTTTGTCTATTTTAAAGGTTGTGAAACACCCTATGTCGTACAATATACGCCCGGACATTTAGAGTTGAAACCGTGTCCAATTGAAATGTCACCTTATTTGGTCGTGGTAGGGCACGATTTAAATGATGCTGACATTACTGAAACACTAGATATTATAGAATTTTCATCATAAATTTTTAGACACTTCATTTTTTTGAGAAGTGTCTTTTTTAGTGTAGAATCATTTTTCATGTTACAGAGGGGACATTGTAGAGGGATGCACTTTCTAGAAGTTGAAATGCATGTCTGACATTACGAGAGTAGCGTGTTTGTGTAAAAAAATAATTTTATGCATGTGCACCATTAACAAAGTAGGGCGCCTTGAGAAAGCGTTATCATAGTGCTAAAATAAAGGTAATGAGAAAGCCGTCTCCGATATAGTCATGTCGACATGAGAATAAAGGAGACACCAAAAATGAGGAGGGATTAGATATGTTTAGCAATATTCTCGTTCCATATGATTTTGGCAACAGCTTTAAAAATGTCCCTGAACAATTAAAAAAGCTAACAGGCAATGATGCACCATACGAAATTGTCGTTTTTAATGTCATTTCAGAGACAGAATTAGCGAATTATGTTCGCTATCAAGGTAAACATTTTGAAGAAGTGGTAGAAGAAAAGAAAAAAGAAATGAAGCCATTCTTGAAAACGATTGAAGATGTTGGCTTATCTTACAAAGTGAAATTTGCGACAGGCTCACCGACAAAAGAAATCGTCAATGAAGTTGGAAATGAACATTATGATATTGTCGTGATGAGTAATAAACGTTCAGAAATGGATATTAAACATGTACTCGGTCACGTGACACATAAAATTGCTAAGCGTGTGAACATCCCTGTGCTCATCGTGAAATAATAATAAATAGCTTCAACAAATTATATTATTATAACTTTAACCCCTTCAGCCATTCGTTGCTTGAAGGGGTTTTTAGGATTTATGGGATGAGAAGACATGCTACATTGACTCAAAATTACTTTGTGGATATAATATAAAAATAATAGAAGTGATATATTATATTGTTTTTGTTTTGTATTAAAGTGGTGAAGGGAGGGAGTTGATGAGCTATTATGCGTATGTAGACAGAGACATGTGTATTGCTTGTTCAGCTTGTGGTGCTGCGGCGCCCCGATTGTTTCGATATGATGCGCAAGGGATAGCGTACATGTGCTTAGATTGTAATAGTGGCACGGCGCAAATACCCGAATGTGACTTAGGAAATTTAGATGATGCAGTTGAAAATTGTCCCACGTCAGCAATCACAGTGGGGCAGCAGCCTTTTTCGTTACCCATTATATTAGACAGAGAGAAGGAATTGTAATGAAGCAAAAAGGGTTTGAACAGTTGTTGGAAGAAACGCATGCAAAGGTGACACAGCTTGAGCAACCGTTAGCAGTGATTGACACGATGTTGACATTGGATGGTAAGATTCCACTTGAGATTGCACGACAAAGTTTGAATTTTGAACAGTGGGCGATATATCAACATTTGGCGCATGGCACTTGTCTGTTTACTGATGAAAAACCGTCAGATTCTGAGCAAGTCATCAGTTTTGGAATGTCAGCCTATGGTCGTCTTCATCTAGGACCAAGTTTTAATGATGACTATACGCAAATTTGGGGTTATGTCACATTGACGACAGAAGCAATGACTGAAATTCAACAATTGACGACACGTTTGCATACGGAGGAAATGTTGCGCTATCAATCAGAAGTTGTTCCATTTTTTCGGCGCCTCGAACCGCAAGAGGTTATAGAAGTGATTGATGCGATTAAAGAAAAAGTCGATTTTATGGCACCGGTGCTCCTCTATTACAATAGCCATACGTATACGACGTTTTATCATTACAACAATTTATTGAAAAGTTTAGAAGGGGATACGACGCACTTTTTATTGGATGAGTTGGCTGAGAAAAATAAGGACACGTGGACGAAAGATGAACGCATTTTTATTTTTAACCTCTACACATTGTTGCAATCTGGTCCGCCTGCCAGAGGAGAAGAGGTGAATGGTGTTCATTTTTCACTGCATTATTTATCCCACTATTTAGAAGAAAAGTTAGCCGTTTATCAAGAAATGACTGATACACCATCCAAACCTGTGCCAAAATCTCTTTTAGCGAAATCACGGTTGATTTGTCAATTACGTGAAAAAGTTGCCGAAAACTATGTCATTTATCGAAAAATTAATGGGCTCAATTTACATAAGCAAGAACAGTTTTTAAATCAACAAGAAGTGGGACTGTATCGTGATGAAGCGATGGAGAATGAATTAGCGCAAATTTTAGGGATGGCTTCAGAACAGACGTATTATGACGCATTTTTAAACGATATTGCGCAACATCCGGATATGACCACAATTCAAACTTTACTCGAAAAAATGGTGGGTTATGCGATACGGGCGACGCATTCAGATGTTGGTATGACGCGAGGGTTTAGATATCCATGGATGTATTACGATGCATTAAAACATCATCAGCTAGAAACAATTTTTGAATGGAAACAACAAATGTATTTTTGCTGTGCGATACCGAGTGAAGCGATGAAACAAGCTTTTCGCAATCAAAGTCAGATATTGGTAGGTATTTTGACAGCAATTAGTAAACGAATGGAATACAATAGTTGGCATTATACGCCGGGAAATTTTTTGTATGAGCGCCATCGTATTCAGCGACATTACTATTTTCCGCCAGTGATGAGTGACATTACCGAATGGAGCAATCAGCATCATAAAGGGCATGTATTTGCAAATGTAAAACATGCCATTCGTTGTCCTGGGGCGATTCAATGTCCACCGTATACGTTAAACGCCTATTACGATTTACGGTTGATGAAAACATCTGGCGTAGTGTATTCTGAAATAGACTTAATGAAAGCGCTTTATTACAGAAGGGTTGTCGGTGCACTTTATCAAGCGTGGTTTGATTATTGTCGTGAACATCAGAGTCAACTTGATATGGCAGCATATGATCGTAAATGGTATCAACAGCAATTTATAGAGGTTTAACATAGGAGCGTGAAGTGCGTGAAAACATTACTATTTATTAATTTGAGAAGTCATAAAGTCGAGCGAATCGCACCGGTCATTGAGGCAAAAAGACAAGGGTATCGTGTCGTATTGATGACAGATCATGATCCACAACTGATTGACAGTGGTCTAGATGAAGTGATTGAAATCGATACGTATGACGAAACAGCAGTCGTTGAAGCGGTGATCGCGTATCATCAACAGCACCATTTAAGCGGGATATTGACATGGTCTGATAAAGATGTAGAGCTCGTTGCACAATTAAATGACCGTCTGCAATTACCGGGCATTCCAGTCTCGCATGTTAAAAATGCTCGCAATAAATATTTAATGCGTATGGCGTTTGACCAAGTCCCTGACATTTCGCCCGACTATGAAAATGTGCGTAGTGAAGTAGATTTACGTCATGCTGTTGCGCGTATTGGAACGCCTGGGATATTGAAGCCGGTGGGCGCTTCTGGAAGTAAAGGCATTTTTAAAATTGAAAGTGAAGAATGTATTGAATATGTGTACGAAACATTACGCCATGCGACATCACCAGAACGTGACAAAGTGTATCATTATTATCCGAATGATTATATTTATGAAGGGTATCTTGTCGGTGAAGAAGTATCGGTTGAAGGTGTCGTGCAAAATGGAGAAGTACGTATTGCAGGGATTACGGACAAAGCGGTCACACCTGAATATTCACTGGAGTACATTGCGATTTTCCCATCTGATAAAAATGCGGCCTTACAACAAGAAATTAAGACGAAAGCGACGCAAGCTATTCAAAGTTTAGGCATTGACCATTGTGCTTTTCATCTAGAAGGTAGAGTGACAAAAGACGGTTTTAAAGTGATTGAATCAGCGGCCAGACCAGGAGGGGGCTTCATTGCGTCACATTTAATTCCAGGTGCATCTGGCCATTCATACATTGAAAAAATATTAGATGTTGCAGTCGGTAACGATGTGACTGAAAATTGGCCTACTTTTGATCAAACGTCAAAGAAAATGTGTTTTTATAGCGTCATGGCCGAGCAAGCTGGGATATTTAAAGGGGTTCAAGGGCTTGACCGCTTAGTTGAAATACCAGGTGTGCACTATGTTGTGTCTTTGAAAAATTATGGAGATTCGGTGATTTTACCTCCTGAACACTTTTCGAGTTGTTTTGTGCTCAATATCGTTTTTGAAGCTGAGTCGACTGAAGCGGTGCAGCAAAAAATTGATTGGATTCATGAAGTGATTGAGGTGATTGTGGAATGACAATACTGATGTTATCAAGTACGGACCATGCTAAAACACCGTATAATGAATGGTTTCCGGATACAGCAGAGCAAATGATTTTATTTTGTCCGGTTGAGAAAAAAAACAGTTATGCAGACGAAGATTATTTGCGAATTGAAGCATTTGAACATTATATGGTAAATCCCGACATTGAAATGCGTGCGCTCGAATTAAGTCAACAATATGACATTAGCCACGTCCTATCGATTTCGGAATTTGACGTGATAAGAGCAGCCAAAATTAGAGCGTTGTTGAAAATAGAAGGTCAGTCGTTAATCAGTGCAGAAGCGTATCGGGATAAAGTGCTCATGAAACAGTTGTTACAAAGCACATCAGTGAAAACACCACATTTTGATAAAGCGATAGACAGCGCGAATATACAACGATTTGTAGGAAAATATGGCTACCCTGTCGTACTTAAACCGATAGATGGATCAGGTTCGTCGGATGTTGTGATTGCACGTGCACAACAGGATATTGACACGTTTTTACAGGCGCATCCCGACATCGGAAGATATGAAATTGAACAGTTTATTGATGGGGAGATGTATCATGTCGATGGACTTGTTCATAATGCAGAAGTGAAGTGTGCCTATGTGTCGCACTATTACAATGGATGTTTAGCCTTTAAAGACCATCAGCCACTAGCGAGTTATATGTTGAAGGCAGATAATCCACTCAGTCAAGCGCTACAACAGCAAGTGGAGCAAGTTGTTGCGGCATTACCGACCTTGCCGAGCGGATCATTTCATGCAGAATTTTTCGTGACGCCGACGAACGACATCTATTTTTGTGAAATTGCGAGTCGTACAGGGGGTGGTGAAATCGGTCGTACGCTAGAACATGCTATTGGGATGCAGCTCAATCAAATGAGTCTTTACTTACAAACAGGACGTGCAGAAGAGGTCGAGGCGCACATACAAATTCAGCGGTATGGCGGGTTCATCTTGTTGCCCCCTCAAAATGCGACATTTCAAGGGATACAACATCCGTTAGAGGAAGATTGGGTACTTTTTCAATCTCTTAAAGCAACACCAGGCCAACCATTTGGAGCAGCGCAATTGAGTGTGGATCATATCATGTCAGTTGTGGTCGAAGGAGAAGATGAGGCGACATTGATTGCGCGAATTGATCAAGTCATCACATGGTATCAGCAAGAAGTACAGTGGAAATCATTGCAAGCAACAACATACAATGATAACGTATGATATGTAGACATATCAGTTGAAAAAAGGAGACCGGATGAACGAACATCATCACACGGTGCCAAAATCATAGTAAATCTCGCTCGCAGTGTTTCTAATGATTTTAATACTAGAAATTGAATTAACCGCCTTTTTCGTTTCATTTAGTTCATTTATTTTTAAAGGACTGAGCATTGTACATGGCTTACTAATAGCCGTATTTATCAGTCGACAAATCACACGAAAAGGGATGTAGTTGAAATTTTTAATGCCATTCATCCTCATTTTTTGACTATTTTAAAATCATTAATCAGCCAAATATATGTGAAAGGATTGAGACTTAATACGCTATGTCTCAATCCTTTTAACTATGCTTTTTTAAACTGCCTCGTATCGTTTGACAGTTGACAGTAATAATAGAAAACCTGTTATGACTGTTGCTAAAACTAAACCTGACATCATCAGCGGCGTGAGTACGGTACCAATAATTAAAAATAGCCGTGATATGAGTTCTGCACCAATTGGCACCCAACTATCCAATGCGGAATGGGCACCGCGTGTGTCGGCAGGGATAAAACGTATTTTTTCTGCTTCCACAGTTGGCGTGAACAAAATTTCACCAATCGTGGCCATCAACATAAAGATAACGAGGACGAGTGCGTGGTTATTACTCATGACGACCGTATAGCCTCCCGCGAAAAAGAGGAAGCCGATATTTAAAATGGTCGCGACTTTGAAGCGTTTGAAATAATGTAAAATCGCAAAACTTAAACTAATAATCGTTATCGTGTTGATTAATAATAGGATTGAAAACATACGGACGCCATCAATCGGGAAGTCATACAACTGAATCGTTTTGAATTGATGTTCTAAACGCACTGCAACATAGGATGAGAGCGACATTTCCGCACTTAATATGAGCATACTACTGATGAGTAATAAGACGAAAGGACGATTCCGATATGCTACTTGATAACGTTGAAATATTGCCACAAAGCGACGTGCTGATGGATGGCTGATTGTGCGTCGTGTTTCTTGTACACCAAAATAGAGAATCAACACATTCACAGTTAAACAAATATAAATTAACACAAATAAACTCACTTTGAACGAGCCGTAAAATAATCCCCCCATCAGCATACCGAGCGCAGTGGAAGTGTTCGAAATCCAATATTTGAAGCGGGCATAGCGTTGTCGGTGTGTCTCGTCAATACTATCTAAAGCTAAAGCGTTGTACATCGGCTTGGCTAAGGCAGTCAAAAGTTCATTGAGAAGATAACAGGCCAAGAAAACAACAAATAATAATTGAAAGGACTGCACCCCCTCTAACTGCGCTAATACGGCTCCCATACCTAAGAAAAGGAATGCGCTCATTAACGTCAAACAAGCGATGACATTCTTCTTGAGTGGTAAATGGTCGCTCAAATAACCCCCGATAATCGAACCGCTAAACTTTAATAAAATCCCAATAATAAGCATCATTCCAGCTTTTTTACCGCCTAGATAGTGTGTAAGTAATAATGCCATAAACGGAAAAACGGCATTCACAGAGGCATTTTGGATAAACAACATGAGTAAACGCAACTTCACATTTTTAGGTAATGTCATAAGCATATCTCCATTGTATAAGATAAAAAATATGTAAAATTAGTATTATATTACCCTTAAAATGTAAGTGTGTCAAAATTTGTATGAGAGCGCCATGCGCGCTACAATTTATAAGAAGCATTACGCTATAATAAAGAGAAAGAAGGGAGGAGGACAATTGGATATTAAACAGATGAAGTATTTTATAGAGATTGTCCGTCAAGGTGGGATGACGCGTGCAGCCGAGACGTTATATATTGCGCAACCGACGATTAGTAAGGCGATTAAAGAGTTAGAGTCTGAAATCGGTGAGCCGTTGTTTGATCGCACACGTCGCCAATTGTTGCTGACAGATGTGGGGGAAGTGTTTTACCATAAAGCGGTTGAAATTTTAAAGTTATACGAAAGTTTGCCGAATGAAATCAGTAGTCTGCTGGGGTTGGAGAAAGGGTATATTTCGATTGGCATTTCTGCATTGATGGATATGGAACGCCTCGTCCAAGTGCTCGGTCAGTTTCATCAACAGTATCCCAATGTCGTATTTAATTTAGATGAAAATGGTGGGAAGACGATTGAAAACCAAGTGCGGAACAATGATATTCATCTCGGGCTGACATCGTTACCTGTAGATAGTAAGCTTTTTGATTCATTTCCATTGTACAAAGGTGAATTTCAAGTCGTCATGCATCACACGCATCCACTTGCGCAAAAGGAAAATGTGACGTTCAAAGATTTAAAAGATGAAGATTTTATTATGTTTAATGAAGACTTTTATATCAACGACAAAATTATCGCGCTCACTCGACAAGCTGGTTTCGTGCCACATATCGTTTCTAAAATCTCACAGTGGCAATTTATCGAACATTTGATTACAGCCAAAATGGGCATCAGTATTTTGCCAGATAACATTGTACGTATTATTAGTCGCAATCCAGAAATTCGTGTGTTGTCAATTGATGACAGTACAGTTGATTGGACGATGGGAGTCATTTGGCGGAAAGATGTCTATTTAAACCATGCGACACAAACATTTTTAGACTATCTCAACATTCAATTACCGTTAACGACAGTGCCTGAAAACCATTCCATAGATAAAAGTAATGATTAACATGAAAAACCAATATTTTTATAATGGTTGATTACCCGTTACAATAGAATCATTCGAACGAAGAAAGGATGATTGAAATGGCAAAAGTGAAACAGCTATTGAAAACTGTAACGCAATTATGCATCATTTATGGGATTACGATGTTAGGTAATCAAATACAGCAGTTTTTCAACATCCCCCTAGCTGGTAGTATTATTGGGTTACTTTTATTTTTCATTTTACTTCAATTTAAAATTGTTAAAGTAGAATGGATTAAAGAAGGTGCTAATTTTCTACTGGCGACGATGGTGTTTTTCTTCGTTCCCTCTGTGATAGGGTTAATGGATGTCGTCTCAGAATTAAACTTAAACTTCATTATATTTTTTACATTAGTTGCTGTTGGTACGGTGCTCGTGGCATATAGTTCTGGTTTAGTGGCAGAAAAAATGGTGACAGGCCGTATCTTCCGGAAAGGACAAAATCCATCATGATGATCTTGCAAGGCATTGCGATGATTGTATTAACGGTCGTGATGTTTATATTGTCCAAAAAAATATATCATAAGTTTAATTCACCAATACTCAACCCCGCTTTAGTGACATCTCTTGGCGTTATTGCGATATTATTACTTTTTAATATCGACTATCACAGTTATATGGTGGGAGGGCAATGGATCAATCAACTATTGAGTTCCACAGTCGTGTGTCTCGCTTTTCCACTGTATTTAAACCGGCATAAGATTGTAAAGTATTTTAAAACAATCTTCGTCAGTGTATTCACAGCGGTAATTTTAAATTTCTCCCTAATTTATTTTTCTTTAAAATTACTCGGCTATGGACGCGAAGATATTGTGACACTCCTCCCCCGTTCGATTACAGCAGCGGTCGGTATTCAAGTGTCACATCAGCTCGGTGGCGAGGATACAGTTACGATTCTCTTTATCATCGCAACGGGCTTGTTAGGAAGTATGATAGGCGCATCCCTTGTACGTATGACGAACTTCCAATCTTCTATCGCACGCGGCATGACATTTGGTAATGCTTCTCATGCATTTGGAACCGCACGCGCATTCGAAATGGATTTAGAGTCAGGTGCATTTAGTTCGATTGGTATGATATTATCAGCCGTCATGAGTTCTGTGATGCTTCCAATACTATTGATGTTGTTCTATTAATATTCAAAACCATCATGGCCAACCCCTATATATGCCATGGTGGTTTTTTTGAGGTTGAAAGATTTGATATTCCCTAAAATTAACCTTAAAGAATTACCAATCATAGACATTCTTTCTTTATTCATATTACATTCCAAGTATTACAGTCATGGCATTAAAAACAATAGAAAAGGTAGTTGTGTGGTATTCAAGCTTGATATCGTAAAGATAGGAGATACAAACACTATAGATACTCTCCATTTCCTATTTTTTACTAGCACTCAATCATATGTTGGCTGCGTCAGTAATCACTCATGTTATTTTTAATGTATAAACCTATTTTCCATAACAGATGGTGTATGGATCATATGGGAACTAGGATATTAAGTTTTCCCAATTTCTGTCTTATTTATAGACCTTTCAACCCAATTTATAATCTCAAATGGAATACATAAAAATGAGAGAGTACCGTTAGGCATGTATACCAAAACTTTTAGGATTCGATGTTTTTGTGACATCCACACTTTATATTTTTCTGTAATCATTTTTATGATAATATGAAGTTATTCATGATTGAACACGGGAGGAGCTAGCGGTGTATATTATAGTAATTATTTTGGCAGTGCTGACCGTCATTGCTTGGATTACGGCAATTCGTGCATTTCGTCAGACGGGACAAAAGGGCAAAATCAATCCAAATACATGGGTTATCATCGGTGCAGTGTTGACAACATTGACGATCATGATGATGTTTATTTTCAGTCAAAATTAAACATGTATCGTATACATGTTGATAATAGAAATGAAAGACAAAAGTGAGAAATTGCATGGGCAGTTTTTAAACTTTTGTCTTTTTTGATGTAGCAGCGGGCATGAATCATTTGTTAAATTTTGGTGAGAATCTACTATAATTCAGTGTATGAAAGTGGAGAAGTGGTATAATACTAAAAAATGAAACAGATGAGAGAGTGAAAGACATAGTGAATATTTTAGTGATTACTGATGGTCACCCCTATACCCATAATTATGTAGCCATGTTGGTTGCTGAAGGACATGACGTTTTTATCCAGACACCGCCGACGATGAGACAAACGACTGTTGCACAAACACGAGAGATTGACTTGTTTGATTTGTCGAATGTTGTCTCTGCATTAGAAGATATTGCACTTGTTGTCGTGATTGGAAACCCACTATTTTCAAATACGCGGCTCACGCAAAGTCAGCCAATACAATTGCAACGATTAATGTATGACAATTTAGGTTATGCGATGAAGCAGGCGAATATTCAGCAATGTATCGTTTGGCAATCGCAATTGCAGCCTGTGCTTAAACAAATGATGGAGGCTTTTCAAATTGAAGTGATTCATCATGCTTTGAAAACAACGAAATGGTTTCCGAATCGCCGCGTCCTTTATCAATGGAGTGAGGAGCGACAAACAGTACGTTCGATTCAGGCGTTAAATATTCCACAAAGTGTATCAATGGAAGCGGTCACTGCCATGTACGGTCGATTTTTAAAAACGTTGAATGGGCGACTTGTGAATGGTATTTATGATGGACAACAGTTTACAATTGTGCTCATGCCATTTAAAATACCACTTATCCAAATGCGTCATCATTCGAGCAGTGACTTAACACAGCGCGTGATTTTGAATATTACAGGAGGATGGCTTGCACAACAAAGTGGACATACAGCACGTATGGAGTTTCGACGTTTAGAGGGTGATACAACGACATGCTTAATTGCATTGCATGACTTTGTTCCGCGATTACCTTGGGGTGTGTATCGCTTGACACAAGCACCAATGCATCGATTTGTCTCTTATTTATTCCGTCAATATTGGCATCAATTTAAGTAAAGGAAAGGAATAACGGGGCGTGTTAGGCTATAACGACATCGGGGGAGTAGAAATGTGATGGTCATGATTCTACTCCAGCGGTCCGATTGTAAATGAAGATGGCGCTATTATGAATAATAGCGCTAAAAGGAATAACTGCAATGATACTGGGGAGGTAGCGATATTTATATCTGTAGCACATTGCCCCGTCGTTAACACTATGGTTATACAGCTGTAAAATTAAACTGTTACAGGGTGCGAAGGAAAGTTGTTTTCAAGAAATCGTTGTAAGATTCCGACTAATTCTGTCATATCCGTCCCTTCCATTGATAATGACGCATGTACCTCTTCATTTAAATGTGCGAGTTGTTGCTTCAGTTTGCGTCCTTTATCAGTAAGTGAAATGTTCAAGTTACGTTCATCTTCAGGCTTTCGTACTTTTTTGATCAAGCCCTGAGCCACTAATTTTTTAGTCAGTGGTGTCAAAGTGCCGGAATTTAAATATATGCGATCACCGAGTCGTTTGATATTGACAACCTCATCATCCCCAATTGAAATGAGTGTAATATAACCTGTGTAAGTGAGTTCATATTCTTTTAAACAAGCAGTATATTTTTTGATAACTTCCTTCGATGCAACATAAAATAAAAAACATAATTCGTCATGCAGCGCTTTCGGATGTTTTGTCATGTTGTAGACCCCCAATACTTTTAAACAATAGTTACTACTATTATACATACTTTTTTCTTGATTCAAAACTATGTATAAAATATAATTGAATCGCACTTTATTTAATGAAATGTTTACATTATAAAAGGAAAGGTGACTATTATGACACACGAACAAGATTTTCAAACAATCCTTACAGGCCGTCGCTCTGTTAAGTTATTCGATACAGAAGTAAAGATTCCACGTGAAGAAATGAATGAAATGATTAGAAAGGCAACATTAGCACCGTCATCAATTAACATGCAACCTTGGCGTTTTGTTGTTGTGGATACTCCAGAAGGTAAAGATACATTACGTCCACTCGTACAATTCAATAGCCGTCAAAATGATACTTCAGCAGCGATGGTTGTCATTTTTGGTGATATGTTGAATTATGAACATGCTGAAGAAATTTACGGGGCAGCCGTTGAAAAAGGGTATATGCCTCAAGAAGTCAAGGACGATTTAGTAGGCAAATTTGTCGCAATGTATGAAGGGCTAGATCAACAATCTATGAATGACGTTGTTAAAGTCGATAGTAGTTTAGCGGCAATGCAGTTCATGCTCGTTGCACGTGAACATGGTTATGAAACAAATCCAATCGGTGGCTTTAACCGTGAAGACATTGCAGCAGGCCTTGGTTTAGACCCTGAACGTTATGTACCAGTCATGATCATCGCTATCGGTAAAGCAGCTGAAGAAGGTCGTCCAACATCACGCTTAGATGTTGAAAGAATTGTACAATATCGTTAAAAATAAACATACTTTAAGAGATACAGTTGAGTGATGTCCATTCAACTGTATTTTTTTGCAACGCTTCATCTAAAGTGACAAACATGATGCATGCTACACGAAAAACACAAAGTTTTTAGTCGAACGCACAACGACTTAAGCACCTTCAAATCATAAAAAAACGTGATTTTATCTAAAAATTCATTGCTTCAAGGACAAGTTTTTATCACATTTTTAAATTTCACTGCAGCTTTAAGGAAAAGTAGTAAAGGACTATTGAACCTGATATGATGATGAAAGATAACATAGCATTTAGGACCTTGATTTTAAATATAGTTATGTTGAGGTGAAAGAAATGTTCGTAGATAAAAACACACCTTTTAATGAAGAAAGTTTAAGACAAGAAATCGCTAAATATATGAACCGTGATTTGAAGGACATTAGTAGTATTGAAGAAATTGTCGCATTTATTGAACTAGAACATTTATATCGTGCGGCTTTAGAAGAAATTAGTACAAAGTTGCGTATTTTGGACGAAGATTTCCAAATTAAATATGCACATAATCCGATTCATCATATGGAACGTCGGGTCAAAGAGATTCCGAGCTTATTGCAAAAACTAAAAAGAAAAGGCTATCCGCTGACAGCACAAGCCGCAAGAGAAAATATTATGGATATTGCCGGTATTCGCGTTGTTTGTAACTATATTGACGACATTTATACCGTCGAACAATTGTTGTTGAAACAAACCGATATTCAATTATTGACGCGAAAAGATTATGTTGAAAATCCAAAGAAAAATGGCTATAGAAGTTTGCATATTGTCATTTCTGTCCCGATTTTTCTCACAGATGGTATGAACGACACGCCTGTAGAAATCCAATTGCGCACTATTGGAATGGACATGTGGGCGAGTTTAGAGCACAAGTTGCATTATAAAAATCAACGTGGTGATTCTGAGATGTATTGTGATACGTTGAAAGCGTGCGCAATGGAAATTGGTGATGTGGAGGAGAAAATGCAACGAATTCATTTGAGTATCCAGCGTGACAGAGAAAAATTAGGGACCTGTTGATATGTGTAGATTTCTTTAAACATTTTCCCTTTCCTAAGGGGCTTGCGCGGTTTTGATAATCTGGATGGACCTTACTCTTATGTGACGCTATACATCAAGAATACATCCCAATTTTTTCCAATAGTCAATTTAAATTTAATCAAGTTTCTCACCATTCTAGGCATGATAGTTGAAACGTTATAGCCATTTTGTTGATTTTGTCTTATATTTTATTTTCACTGAACAGAATGGGAAGTAAGAAACATGAAAAAACAGGTGCTAAAAGGAATATAACCTTAAAGCACCTGTTTTTTATTTTATCAGTCTCATCTAGTTCAATCGATAAAGACTACGCTGTTGATCTGGAAGTTGGTCGACAAAGTCATCGGGGTCTTCAGCGAAACGATTGCCTACGCCCCCATGCATTCGTTGAAAATGGAGATGAGGTCCTGTCGTTTGTTCGCCCGTATTTCCGGACAATGCAATGACGTCACCGGCAGCTACAGTATCGCCTGCTTTCACTTTGAATTCATTTAAATGCATGAACCATTGAAAGTATTGACCATTATCTTCGCGGATTTCTAACACATTGCCACCGAGTTTGTCTTTGAAAGTTCTTGTTACAGTGCCATTCGTAGGTGCAAGGACAGATGTATCTTCGGGTAAACGGTAGTCATTACCGTAATGTCGGTTGTCGCCGTTGAAAGATAGATCGCGATTGTACGTGCCAAAGCCGTGTGTTTTACGGTCTTGATTGAAAAATGAGTCAGATAAGGTATGATATTTGTTCGATGTTTCGTGCTGAATTGCATCGTAATGCATGACAACTGTGACAGCTATCACAATAACGATGCTTAAAAAGAGCAGAGGAAAAAACCATTGCTTCATAAGCTCACCTTGTTTTTAAGATTGTTTTCTATTGTATAAGGCGCTGTATATCAATGCAATGATTTTGACTGAAAAGTGATTTAGATGTTAGTCAAGAGAGGCGAAACAATAGAAAAAGAACTTGAAGTGTGTCACACACTTCAAGTTCTTTTAATGTTATATGAAGATTACATACCCCAAGCAGATAAACCTTGTGCATTGTAAGCTTTTGTAGCTGCAGCAATTTGACCTTCATAAGTGCTTGTTGAACCCCAACCAGGCATAGTTTGGAATAAACCAGATGCGCCTGAAGCGTTACGAGCATGTAATTGACCGTTTGATTCACGTGCAATAATTGTTTCCCATACTGATGCAGAAACACCTGTACGGCTAGCCATTTCTTGAGCAGCTCTTGTTCCGTAGCTACCAGCAGTGTTACCATTAGCTAATTTAACTGAACGAGTTGATGTTGATTGTGTTGTGTATGATGGTGCTGTTTGTTGTTTTGGTGCTTGACTAGTCGCTTGTTGCGTTGTTGATGGACCATTGCTGTAAGATTGTTGTGAAGCTAGTCCACTTACGTCAGCCATTTGTGTTGGTTGTGCAATTGATGAGTAGTCTTGTGTTGCTTGACCAAAACCATTGTATGACCAACCGAATTGTACACCGTTTGACCAAAAGTTATATGATACACCGTCTAAAGTGAAGTTGTATTCGTATGAACCTTCTTCAATTGGGTGTTGGTTTAATGATGGATCGTTGTGTTGCGCCATTGCTGCTAATTTAACTTGATCAATCCCTTGTTCTGCTGCATTTGCATCATGTCCGCTTGCTGCTAATCCTGCTGTTCCGATTGTTGCTGCAAGTGTAGTAGTTAAGAGTAATGATTTTTTCATAATAAATAAGTCCTCCAGTAAAGTAAGTTTTATATATTCATTTTCAAAAGTATGCGTAATTAAAAAATTCAACAATCACACTCTACCAACGAAACGCCATTTTGTAAATTACGCGTAATTAACAAAACATTACAATCGTTTTTCATTTCGCTGTTTTGTAACATAAATGTCATGTTGTTAAAAAGTTGTTCATCACTATTCATGCTGATAAAGGTGATTATAGCAAGGGTTATAGGAATATTTTATGAATTAATAAAAATCGACATATATTACAAATATTACAAGATAAAGTTGAATTGTAATGAAACAAGGGGAGATTTTGGGATAAAAAAAGAGCTTGTCAATATATTCATGATGTAAAAAAGATATTCCATTGCTCAATTTGAAACGACTTATATATAATAAGAGTAACGAGGTGAGAATGATGAAAAAACTGGATACGTTACGTTTAGAAATTGCGAGATTAACACGACAAACACATGCACTCGGTATACCAATGATGATTATTTTTGAAGGGGTGCCTGCTTCGGGAAAAACGAGATTAACGAACGAGTTGTTGCTCAATTTAGATGCAAAGTACACAAAATTTATCGCGACGAAAACACCATCAGAGTATGATTTAAGGTACCCATTTTTACAGCGCTTTTGGGAAACTTTACCTGAAAAAGGTCACATTAATATTTATTTTAGAAGTTGGTATTCACACTATGTGGATTATCAAGTGCATCAAATCAAATATCCGTTGTTTAAAAACCCACAAATTTTAAAGTCTGAAATAGATGACTTTGAAACGATGCTAGACAATGATCACCATGAAATGATTAAGTTTTTCATTCAAATTAATGAAGACAAGCGCCAAGAACATATTGCGCAAATGAAGACGAACCCATTAACGAGTTGGAAAGCACAAGAATATGAACAAGTTGTTGCACCGGATACCTATTTAGAGTACATGCAACCGTTATTGGATGATTCATGGGAAGTGATTGATTACGATGAACGTGAAAAAGCGCTCGTTCAAATGTACACACATATTCATGAGCGTTTGACACAAGCCATTTCACGTCATGAACAACGTGACACACATCGAGACGGCCGTTTTTCTGATACATTTGAAACCGACTTATTTGATAATAAGCAAACTAAAATTTCGAAAGAGGACTATAAAGAGAAGTTGACAGCGTTACAAAAACGAATGCGCGAACTTCAATTTGCTTTATATGAACGAAAAATTCCGCTCGTGCTCGTATATGAAGGTATGGATGCAGCTGGTAAAGGGGGGAACATTAAACGTGTTCGTGAGTTGCTCGATCCAACTGGTTATGAAGTCAATGCCGTGAGTGCGCCGACAGATGTTGAGTTAAGTCATCATTATTTATGGCGTTTCGCACAAACGATGCCGAAAAGTGGTCACATTGGAATTTTTGACCGCAGTTGGTATGGTCGTGTGTTAGTCGAGCGTGTGGAAGGTTTTGCGACTGAGAAAGAGTGGTCTCGCGCTTATGATGAAATTAACGCGTTCGAAAAAATGTGGACGGATGATGGCGCAATTATTTTGAAGTTCTTCCTTTCTTTAGATAAAGACGAGCAATTGAAACGATTTAAAGCGCGTGAGATAGACGTAGATAAACAGTGGAAAATTACGGATGAAGATTGGCGAAACCGTGATAAGTGGGACCAATATCTTGAAGCGAGTTATGATATGATTCAAAAAACAGATACTGCAGATGCACCGTGGCTTGTCGTGGCTGCGGATCATAAAAAGACAGCGCGTATTGAAGTGTTAAAGTACATCATTCAAAAATGTGAAGAAAAGCTTTGGGGTGTGCAACAATATTAAGAAAATCAGACTCAAGCCCTTTTTTATTGTGATGGTTTTCTACTATAATATAGAGGCATATCACCCACGCGTAAAAGAATAGAACTGAGATAGAGGAAAAAATATGTCACTAGCTAATTATGAAACAAATATTATGAAATTATCACAGTCAAACGATGCAGGATTAGAAGTCGCAATCATGGGGAAACAAGAGACAGATAAAGCTGTTGTACTGCTTCATGGTGCGATTATGAATTATAAGATTATGACGATCTTTGCGAAATACATTCATGATGTCAAACTGATTTTTATCAACTGTCCTGGTCGCGGAAAAAGTACGAGTCTTGAACGCCAAGATTATGACCTTTCTGAATATGCGAAACGAATTAACGAAGCGCTTGTCACTATTGTTGAGGCTTCTCACATTTCAGAAATGTCCATGATTGGTTATTCGATGGGCGGATTAATTGCGACAAAACTTGCGGGATACAACACGCTACCGATTAAACATTTAATCTATTTAAATAGTGCCGCCAAAATCGATTATAAAGAGTTGCGTTTTTCTAAATTATTGTATGAAATTATGAAAGACGTCAAACCTGGTGAGCAAAATGAAATGATCAACAGTATTCCTGAATTCGTATTGTCTCAAGGCGTTTCTAAAAAACAGAAAGAAGGCTTTAACTTTTCTCAATATTTCGCGCCAATGGAAACGATGATTACAGATTTAATGTACACGTTACGTGCAGATTATTTGGCAGATATTGATAAAATTAAAGAAATGCCCAAAGTGCTCTTTTTACTCGGCGAAGATGACGTGATCTTTCCGAATAAGGACTCGAAAATTACCCATGAAAAGTTCGAGGCATTAGGTGCTGACGTCCAATCAATCATTTATCCGGATGTGGGGCATTTAGACTTTTTACGTGTGCTTGATGATTCGAGTATCGCAGAACAAGACAGTATGACTTATCACATTAATCAACTCTTGGCAGAATGATGAGTAAGGTGAAATCAAAAATGCGCATTTGAGCTTTGTCTAACAAAGTGTCGATGCGCATTTTTTTAGTTTGATATTCAGTTAAAAGAAATCAGAAGGCAATAAATCTTCAAATTCCAACTGCTCTATTTTTTGCAGAGCTTGACTGTTTAAAAAGTCTTGTACATAAGAAGACTGAACAATATCATTTTTGTAATTTTCGACAGCCGCTAAGTTGTCATTATCTTGAAAATAGTGTGCTGCAAATAGGATCACACCGATCGCAATGGCAGCACGTAAAAGAACACGCATTGTAGAAACCTCCTTGTCGCATGATAATTTAAGTATACATGAATCGCAATCATGTGGCATGCGTCTAGAGCAACAATTCGCTCTCCAACCTTAGCATGAGCATACGACAATCAAACGTCGCTTTACATCAAATTAACATCATTACGTTACGATAAAACAAAAGAAGAATCAAAGGAGGCGCATGATGTGAAAGTGACGTTCGAAGCGATTCGACATCAGCAAGGGTGGATTGAAGCTGTTTATTATGATGAGAGACATGAAGGCACGATTCGATTTGAAATGGCAGACCCTATCGAAGTGCGCAATGATTTGGTAGCGGAAGCATTGGCAGCGCTTTGTGGTCAGTACTATGACATGATCGAGATGGAGTGGAAAGTTTCTCAACGAACGAAACGACAGATTGAACAACGCACGGGTGCCAAGCTGATTTGTAAAGGGCGTATGCTCTTTTGGAATATTAATACAATAATGCGACATGATATCAAAACGCTCAATTTTAACGGAGATGTATATAATTTGTCAGCATTTGCACTGACGCCAGGTGATGTGAATGCAGTGTCACTCGATTTTGGTTGGGAATCTGCACATATGTATGACATGTTTGATGAATGGCAAAGTCGCATCGTGAAAACGAATGTGATGGAGACGCATTTTCCTTTGATTACTTCAGATTATTATATGATAGGCAGTATTTTGTACAAAGATTTTTTCAATACCACTTATATGGTGACTGGGATGCAGTTGAATCCATTGACAGTGAACATGACGAAAATGGAGGCTGAACAGGCGATTGCAGGCATGGTGAACTTGCCTCATTCGCTAGGGTTAACTGCAGTGGGGCATACGAAAATTGCTTGTCAACGTTGGCCCCATATGCTTGAACAGGCGTGTCGTGCGGTGAGAACGTCGCAACCGCATATCGGTGTACAACAACGTCTCCTTATAGATGTTGAAAATGAACGGGGACGTCTCGGATTAGGTGCGTATGCCAATCAAGTGCAACCGACAGGAATCGCTTGGGGAACGGACGAACGATTGGACTTTTTAGCACTCTTCCTATTGAAATATGGTGGTAGGGCGCAAGCGGAAAAGTTAGTCCAACATATCCCATTAGAAGCGGATGCCCTTGTTCAACAATGCGATTTTCAATTTTATGACCGTTATTATCCCGGGGTAATGCATTATATGGATAAGTCTATACGTGAGGCAGTCCAACAACAGTTAGAAAAATATGGCATTGTGATGATGAGTGAGTCGGATTGGCAAAATTTTATGGCGGTCAGAACGTGGATACAACAAACAAGAAGGTAAAAGCGTAGTAAGAGACTGGGAAAACATAATGTCCCAGTCTCTTACTGTTTAAGGGGGTTAAGGTAGGGTTGATATGATTGTCCGAGAAATCCGCCCACAACGCTTCTATGTCGCTTTTAACCTTAGCGTCGTCTCGTTGGATTGTGGCATTGGAATTCATCGGATAATTTGTGTTGTAACTCAGTTGTCATGATTAAGGCAAGCAATTATACGCCTACTTCTTCCCATGCAGCTTCGACTTGCCTCGCTACATCTTCACCATATAAATCTAATGCAGCACGAACTAATGACGCTTTGGCATCTGCAAAATTTGAAGTAGAAGTTAAGTAAGATGTTAATGCTCTGTAATAAATTTGTTCAGCTTGTTCTTGACCGATTTTATTAACAGTAAGGTAAGCAGCTTTATTTGGAATGCCTGAGTTCGTATGTACGCCACCATGGTCACTTGACGTGTTGACATAGTCTCTCATATGGCCCGGTTGGTTAAATTGTTCTGGATTTGACATGCTGCGTAATGCATCACCTGGGCGTCTTGGTGTATACACATCTTCACCGATTAAAGTATCGCCCGGATCCATAAAGTAAGCAAATGTGTCAGACATACTTTCGTTCAAAGCACCTGGTTGGCCACGGTAAACTAGTCCAGCTGTCTCTTGTGTTACACCGTGTGTAATTTCGTGAGCAACGACGTCATCTGCACCAGATAAAGCTGTAAATGTAGTGCCATCGCCGTCACCGTAAATCATTTTGTCACCAATCCAAGCAGCATTGTTACGGTTGTCTTGACCTTGGAAGTTATTGACATGCACAATTGACATAATATCACTGTCTCTGTTGTCATAAGAACGACGATCAAATTTTGATGCGTAGTAGTCATATACTTTTTTCGCGTAATAGTTCGCATCAACACCTGCGCGTTGGTAGTCATCTGTAAAGTTTGTGTCTGGGTCTGTAATTAAGTCTGCAGAACCTGACGCAGGGTTAAAAGCATACGTAGCCATTACTGCAGAACCTGTCACATCTTCTAATGAATAACCACCATCAATAGAGTTGATGTTAATACGTTTAGTGTCACCAAGAACACCTCGACCAGTACCTGTTGCAGCTGCATGGGCAACTAAGTCTGTTTTTTCTACAACTTCTCCTGTTTCGGCATCAACTTTAAGATCCCAGTGTGACACATCGGGTTCCATTGTTACTAATTCTACATGATAAACGTATTTGTTGTCTTCACCATCAATTTCGACATCATTGACTTTAACGACATCTTCATCTAAGTTGGATGCTTCAGATTGTTTTATATCTACAGCTTTAAAGGCAGTTGAAAGGGCAGCATCTTTAGAAATACTTACGCTGTTTGTTGGATCGACTTTTTCTGCGTTTACTTCCCCGTTAATGAGTACCACTTGTCCTTTTTTGTCAACGTGGACTTTTACCTCTTGATCTTTCGCATGAACACCATCGACAACAGGTTGAAGTGTGTAGTGTGTATAACCAAGGTCGTCAGTGAGTGCGTCGACTACATCGTAATCCTTATAATTGTCTTTCACATCACTTGGCAATTCTTTTAAGGCTTTGTTTGCATCTGCTTTCGATTTAACGGTGGTTTTAAAGTTTTTCTCTAGTGGCTTTTCCGACGACGATTCAGCATATACATTTGGAGATAAAGATAATACTGATAAACATAAAGTACCAAATAAAACCTTTTTTGACAATTTAAACATTTAAACAACTCCTTAACTTTTGGTATGTTTAAATTTTAATAAATTTATAAATTGCAAAGTATATTTTTGCCTAAGTGTTATATTTTTATGCCTAAGTGTAAAATAACTTCTTTTGGGCTGCGATTTTCGACAGCTAGGGTATGCCGTTTCGTTAGAATTTTCAATTAAAAAGAGTCTCATTTAAAAATGATACTATAAATAAAAAAATTTTCGTATGTAAAAGATGTTAAAAAGAGTAAATTTAAATTCAGGTTCAGACGTTGAATATAACAGGAGAATTAAAAGAAAATGCCCAGAATTTTATATAGCGTGTTCAAAATGAATGTTTCTTTCAAGGGGATATCGGGAATTTTAGAAGTAAACTATTGAAAAGGAGTTTTATAATGACTCAAAATAATCCAACAAACCGCTTTTACAATGAAGACTTTCCGAAACAATATCAACCTTATCCAGGCATACAAAATCAAATGACACCGGTACCTGATTGTGGTGAAGAAACATATGAAGGTTCGAACAAATTAGTGGGCAAAAAAGCATTAGTGACAGGTGGCGACTCAGGTATTGGTAGAGCAGCGGCGATTGCTTATGCGAAAGAAGGCGCGGATGTTGCTATTGCTTATCACCCTGACGAACAAGCCGATGCGGATGAAGTGAAAGCCGTCATTGAGAAAGCAGGTCAAAAAGCTGTCTTGTTACCAGGTGACTTACGAGATGCAACATATGCGAAACAAATGGTTAAAGATGCACATGAACAACTCAATGGTTTAGATATTCTCGTATTAAATGCAGGTATGCAACAATTCGAACATGAAATTGAAAACTTATCTGCTGAACAATTGACGGATACGTTTGAAGTGAATGTGTTCTCAACAGTTTATTCAATTCAACAAGCGTTAGAATACTTCGAAACAGGTGCGAGTATTATTTTAACGTCATCGATTCAAGGTGTGAAACCAAGCGCACATTTAGTGGATTATGCGATGACCAAATCATGTAACATTTCATTAACTAAAAGTCTCGCAGCGCAACTAGGACCTAAAGGCATTCGTGTCAATGCTGTGGCGCCTGGCCCAATTTGGACGGCGTTGCAAATTTCAGGAGGTCAACCGCAAGAAAGTATCCCTGAATTTGGTCAAAATCAACCGTTACAGCGTGCAGGTCAGCCAGTTGAACTCGCGGATGTTTATGTCCTGCTTGCTTCTGATAACGCAAGCTATATTACAGGGCAAGTTTATGGTATCACTGGTGGTGCACCGATTAATTAATAGAATGAGAGTGAGTATTAAAAGAGTTAGGACGTTGAGTAAATGACGTCTTAGCTCTTTTTTAGGTTGATGAGTATCGCGATTTTTAAAGAAGACATATTAAATGTAATGCCTTCCTTTTTATAAGGAGGAAATCCGACATGTCTTTTTACGAAAATAGTTGATTCATACGTCAAAGTCCTTTATTATAAATCGTAATCATTCCTATATAGAAAGAGTGAATCCTATGACATACGAATGGGTTATTATCGGTGGGGGTGTGCATGCGACAACGATTGCATTACAACTCCGACAACTTGGATTACCCGTGGAACAACTGAGAATGATTGATCCACATCCTCATTTATTAGATCAATTTGATAGACAAACAGCGCGTATCGGGATGCCTTATTTACGTTCGCCATTAGTGCATCATTGTCATCCTGAACCTTTTAATTTGAAAAAATTCGCGAAACAACAAGGCTATACGCAACCGATGATTGGTCCGTATCAACGCCCAAGATTAGATATGTTTTTCGACCATACACGTCATTGGATACGTCATTACGGTTTAGAGACATGTCATATTTGTCAAAAGGCAGTACACCTATGCCGTTGCTGTGAAGATTGGGAAATTACGTTAGACAATCAGCAACAAATTCGAACACAACACGTCGTTTTAGCTATGGGTACACACCATACGCCGTTTATTCCACCTGCATTTCAAGATCAACCGCACGTGCAACATATTCATAGTCTTGACCTCGATACCTCAATGCAAGGTTCTCATGTAGTCGGAAGTGGGATTTCGGCAGGGCATCTCGTTATTAAATTGCTCACAGAAAGTCCAGATAAAACTGTTCATTTATGGATGAAGAAGCCTTTTGATGTCCATCACTTCGATGCGGATCCAGCGTGGTTAGGTCCGAAAAATATGAAGCCTTTTGAAGCGATGCCGTTAGCCGAAAGAATACACGTTAACAAAAAAGAACGTCATAAAGGGTCTATGCCGAGAGATATGTATATGACATTGAAAAATTATGAAAAAGCGGGTCGTTTGATCGTGCATCATACGCCTATCGAGCGACTAGAAGACCATTGTATCGTTTCCGGAGAGACGCGCGTGGCATACGATGGCATTTATTTAGCGACGGGCTTTGTTCTTGATGTGATGACACAGCCACTCATTCAAGATATTTTACGACTACCTGAAGCACAACTCGTCGCAGGTTATCCGAAAACTACAACACAGCTGGAGTGGGTGCCTCGTTTATACGTTTCAGGCATGTTAGCTGACTTGGCACTAGGTCCTTTTGCCCGTAATATTATGGGTGGTCGACAAGCGGCGTTACGTATCGGTCAAGCGTATACCGAAAGTACGACAGCTTATCAGAACGCAGTCTAATTAAGATTTTGTAATCGCACTATGAAATGATTCGCATATCCGATATAATGCGAGTGATAGGAGCGATAACTATGAAAAAAACGAAAGGCGAAAAACCTCCAAAATATCGAAAAATCAATCATCGTGTGATGCAGGTTATCTTTGCATTTGGTATGATCTTACTCATTTTATTTATTGGTATGGGCACTGTGATTCCAGAACTTAACCGTCACACGTATGAAGGTATCATCGTAGAAAAATATAGAGAAGATCATGGAATGACGACAGGCACAACACAGTTTATTGAACTGAAACAAGGCGATCGTACGATTAAGATTGAGAACAGTGATATTTTATTACATGGCAAATGGGATAGTCTGGCGGTACAAAAAGACATTCGTGAAGGTGAGAAGGCGACCGTGCATACGATTGGATTTGACGTCCCCAGTCTTGGTATCCATCCGAACTTGTATCAAATTGAGCAATAACCATTTTTTTAATGAGACACAAAAAAGTAGAGACTAGGACATGATGTTTTCCTAGTCTCTGCTTCTATTTATGGATTGATATCCATTAATGGTGATTAAACCGTTGAAAAATAAGGGTGTATGTAAAAAACGATGCGATCGTTTTCTTGATTTCATCAACTTGCAAGCAGTTGTGCAGTATTTGAAATATGATTGCCCAGAAGGCTGAGACGCCTGAGGGATAAGTTAAAGGCTAAACAACGTCATTTAACTTTAAAAGTGGCTACCGTTTAACGTAGTGGCTGTCTGACTTCTCAATGCGCATGATTTTGAGAAGTCGAGTCAGCCTTGCGGGGGTAGTACGACGAAAGCTTTGTTACACATGAGATTTCTGTACTGCTCCCAAAATCCACAATGAATGGGTGCGCTGGGAATCAATAAACGGTGTTCCAAAAGCAGGATTTTCGACAGAACCCCCGCGATTTCGGCAAAATTTGGAAAGCAATTTTGCTCATCGCTCGGTTCTGCTCAAATCCTAAGCGCTTTTGTCACAACCTCCCTTCATCCCCTAGGAAAGGGAAGCCTTGATGGCAATCAAAAACCGAAAATCGTAGGGAGGGCAAGTTTAACAAAATATTGCATCAATCGCATCAAAAGTTTTTATGTCCCGCCCCCTACCTTTTTATGGACTTTTATTCATTATGATGATAACATCGGCGAAAAATGAGGGGGAATGGGATAAAAATTTTATGTCTTAACCTCATGTTTTTAAATTTATTCTGAACCTTCATAAAGCAACTGTGCAATTCTTAATAACACAATCCCATCAATTGTATTCGGATCCCAACCTGTAATTTCATGGATTTTTTTAATACGATAATTCAATGTATTCCGATGAATAAACAAATCATTCGCAGTTTTGACTAACTTCCCGTGGTTTCTAAAATAAGCTTCAATCGTTTCTCCTAAGTACTTGTCTTCCCCTAAATGCAGTAGTTTCTTATAATTTGCGACCAATGTCGTTTCATTTTCTGGTGTGAATTTTTTAATATTATTACAAATCGTTGCAAGTTCATGTGATTTATAAGTATGAAGCCCTTCTTGAATTTTTAAATCGTGCAATAGGGACTGCAACGAACGCGCTTCATGATAGGACTGAACTAAACCTTTGATACCCGTTGTAAATGAGCCAAGTGTAATTAATGTACGGTCAAATACTTCATTTTGTACATTTTTATCGAAACCATCAATTAATTCTTCATGAGATTTACCGCGATTAGGGTTAGATTTGACGATATAAACGTATTCTTGTGGCGAAATTTCGATAATCTCATCCCCTGGTAATCTCAATGATTCTAATGCCTCACGTAAAGCTGACGTTTTGGATTTGCTCGAACTTTGCATAGAAATAAGCGCAACGGCAAATTCATCATTTAAGCCTAAGCGATCGATCAAACTTTTGCGTTGGTAATTTTGAAAGTAAACGTCAGGATTGAATAAAATATGTGCCAACATTTGCGTGCGTGACAATGTTTCTTGAAAACGAGAGTAGTGTTCTAACTCTTCTTCAACGATAAATTCGGCATGAAGTTTTAATAAATGCGAATAAGCACGTATTTCATCAGGATTGCCACTGACAAGTAGGGCACCGTAAACTCTTCCATGTAGTTCGATAGGAAGAATAACACCAGGATGTTGCGCGTTCCAAAAAGACATATCTTCTAATTCAATATCGATGGGCAGGTTACGTTCAATCGAGTGGCGCGCAGCTTGATGTACTTCACCTACACGATCAGGGTTAGATGTTGCGATAATTTGACCACCCCGATTCGTAATCAGTACTTCAGCTTTAATGATAGATGACGCTTTTTTTACGACTTTTTGAGCCCAATGTTGTTTTATCATTTACTCCAGCTCCTATTTTTTATATGTATTCTAAATAAAGGTAAAGCAGTTCCCTTTTGTTGAATAGTAGAATGGACATCAGAAGTTGAGTCGGCCTGTTGGATTTGTCACACGAACCCTTTTGATTGCATCGTCTCATGACTGGCAAAATACCAACACTTCCTAGCTTGTAGTGAAAGGGCTGTTGTCATACATGTTGAGAAAGGGCAATCTTCATATCATAGCGTGTTTCCAAAACGAACAACAGAAAAAATAGAATATAATTTTTTTGTTCTGTTACGCTTGATTTTTCACTGAATGATATTAAATGTGTATATCATATCATAGAATGAATGGATTGTAATAGGTTTACCGAAACCTTTTCTTTAAGTTTTTTTGAACTTTGTTAACTTTGATTTACAATGTAAAGGTGCAATTCAATCACTCTTGTTTAAGTGTTAACTGTACTTTTATGATAAAACACTTTTTACTTTTTATGCAAATTTATATCTAATTACCTTAGAAGTTATATATTATTAATTTAACAATATAGTTATGATGGCTAGTAAAAAGTTGTGATATTTTATATTATAACAATAACAATTAAATTTTAAAGTAGGATAAGAAAATTTTTCTTCTTTAAACTGATTTGTTAAAAAGTGTGTGATTTTTAGTGTTAAAAAAAGATGCATATGTTTAAGAATGGCGTGAAATCAACGTTTGTTGTTTGATGGAGAAAATGAAAAAGAAGGGAGGACCATCGTGCGAATGCACAGTATGTCTCCCCCTGGAGTGATTTTACAACATGCCAATCATCACTAAAATGATCAAACTTGTCACAATTAAAGCAGCCCAAGTCATCATTCCTAACAAGATAGGGCGAATACCTGCTTGCTTAAATTGGCTAAATTTGACTGATAACCCAACCCCCGCAAGTGCAATTGTAATGAAAAACAGTGCCGCTTGTTTGAAAATCGTAATGATACCATCAGAAAAATTAAAAATGGTACTAACCAGTGATGCAACAATAAACCAAATAATAAAGTTCGGAATCATCGCCCATATATTTTGACGTTGGCCACTGTCATTTGTTGCTTGTTGACGTTTAGCCACCCAAAACGCCAGACCAATCGTGATAGGAATAATAAAAAGTGTACGTGTTAATTTAACAATGGTCGCGACTTCAAGTGCCTTTGAACCATATAACGCACTTGCTGCTACGACACTAGATGTATCGTTAATTGCTGTCCCACTGAAAAAACCAAATGCTTCTTGACTCATATGAAAAAAGTGGCCTATCGGAGGGAAAATAATGACCGCAATTAAGTTAAATAAAAACACTGTAGAAAGGCTAAAAGCGATAATATTGTCTTTAGCTTTAATGACTGGGCTTGTTGCGGCAATAGCAGAGCCCCCACAAATAGAGGTACCGACGCCGATTAAAATTCCTGTATCTAAATCAATATGAAATAACTTGACTAACAATGTGACCACAACAAAGGCAACGAGTAGCGTCACAATGAGTATCGGTAATGACTTGAGGCCTACTGTTCCGATTGATTGAAAACTCAATGTAAAACCGAGCAAAATGATGCTGTAATGCAATACTTTTTTACTGCTATATTGAATACCGGGTTTGAATGATTCAGCTAGTTTTAACGTATTATTCAAAATCATACCGATGACCATTGCAAAAATCGCACTACCTACAATTGGAAAAAAGTGACCTAAGAGGGTAGCGATAATAGCAATAGTGAACGTTAGGCATAATCCTTTTACTTTTGACATAGTCATCGATCCTTTCGTGAAATGACATCGTAACATGTGAACATGACGTATATTTTTGCGCTAAGTTTAACAAAGTGGCAATCGTACAAGCCATCCTCGTTTGTTCTCAAGTATAGGCGTATCAGAATCGTTTTTCAATAGTCATTGACAGTTATAGGTCAATAATGTTGACTTTATTATCGCGGGCGTATAAAATGTAAATTGTAATCAATAAAGAGAAAAAGGACGGGATGATGATGAAAAAACGTATTGGACAATTTTTGATAGATGAAATCGCAAAACAAGGCGTTGATAAAATTTTTGGTGTTCCTGGTGATTTCAATTTAACTTTTTTAGATGATATTGAAGCACATGAGACGTTAGAATGGGTTGGTAATACGAATGAATTGAATGCAAGTTATGCTGCAGACGGTTATGCACGTTTGAACGGACTTGCAGCTATGGTAACAACTTTTGGTGTCGGTGAATTAAGTGCAGTCAACGGCATTGCGGGTTCATACGCAGAAAATGTACCCGTGATACAAATTACAGGCGCACCGACGACAGTAGTTGAACAAGCCGGCAAATATGTGCACCATTCTTTAGGTAACGGCAAATTTGATGACTATCAAAAAATGTATGCACAAATTACTGAAACACAAACAGTATTAACTGTAGACAATGCATTAACAGAAATCCCGCGTATCATTAAAGTAGCAACAGAAGAAAAACGTCCGGTACATGTCCACTTACCAATTGACATCGCAGCAAAAGAAATCGAAGTACCAGATGACGTCGCATATCCTGCAACTCAAAAAGCAGAAAACGTTTCAACTGTAGTAGAAAAATTAACAGAACGATTAAAAGCCGCACAACAAGTGACGTTAATTGTCGGACATCAAATCAATAGTTACGGTTTGCAAAAAGATGTTCAAGCAATTGCAGAAAAATTAAACTTACCTGTAGCACAATTGTCACTCGGTAAAGGCTCATTTAATGAAGAAAGTGCGCAATATATGGGGGTATACGACGGTTATATCGCAGAAGACAATATCCGTGATTATGTCGATGGTAGCGATTTGGTCATTACTTTAGGTGCCAAATTGACAGACTCAGCAACTGCAGGTTTCTCACAAAAATTCTCAAATGATGCGATTGTAACTTTGAACCATCGCGACGTTAAAGTAGGCGACTATACAACAACTGAACCGTCATTACCTGAAATTGTAGAAGCGTTCAAAGACATTGATTTCAATTATGGAGGCGACTTCCCAAAATATCAATGGCCAGATGTATCCGCAGCAGTATATAATGATGAACCATTAACACAAGAAAACTATTTCAACTTAATGCAAGACTTTTTACGTAAAGGTGACGTTATATTAGGCGAGCAAGGAACATCATTCTTTGGTGCATACCGCTTAGCACTTCAAGAAGGCACGACATTTATCGGCCAACCTTTATGGGGCTCAATCGGTTATACGCTCCCATCAACATTAGGTACATTACTTGCAGCACCAGAACGTCGTCATGTATTACTCATTGGTGACGGCTCATTACAATTAACGGCACAAGAAATGTCTACAATGGTACGTCAAAACTTAAATCCAATCATCTTTATTATTAACAATGACGGTTATACAGTTGAGAAAAAGATTCATGGTGAAAATGCCAAATACAATGACATTCAAATGTGGGACTATAAATTATTACCAGCATTATTTGGCAACAAAGACATCCCAACATACGACGTCAAAACATCCAATGACTTAAAAGTAGCAATGGATCAAATCGATCAAAACCCTGATACGATGCATGTTGTTGAAGTTCACATGGATGTATTAGATGCACCAGCGAACCTAAACGAAATTTCTAAAGCCTTCGCTGCACAAAACAAATAATCTGTTGTAGAGGGCAAAATTTTATGGTTGACATGAAATTGAAATGCATGTATAGTGTTGGATAACTTCATAAAACGTATGGTTGATAAGTAGTTTTTACGAATGTAGCACGCAGAAAGCTAACGGTTGATGCAAGTTAGCACAAACGTAGAGATGAATTGGGCAATCGCAATATACGACCAATTGAATTGTAATCAAAAGAGCGAACATGATATAGAAATTCATGTTAACTAAGGTGGCACCACGGTAACGCGTCCTTACAGAAGAGACGTCTACTGTGGTGTTTTTTAGTTTTTGTCGGCTATCTAAAAGTATCTTAAAGCCATTAATGACGTCCGTTTCGTTGAGGTGAGGCGCCTCGTAAAGTGAGTCAAAGTGAAGCAATAACTTAGATTGTGTGGAGGTGGGTTTGGGACATAGAAAATTTCAAGCCTCAATCCATTCATAGGTTGATGGTTCATTAATGACTTTAGAACAGTCGGAAAGTGATGGAGAATGGGATAGAAAAAATTGATGCTATTGGCTTTCTTGATTTCATAAACTTGCCCTCAGTTTCGCTGTATTTCATATAAGATTGTCCAGAGGGCTGAGACTCCTGAGGGATCAGCTGGTCCGGAAAATCCAATTCGGCATCCATCTAGTGTACACTTCAATCAAGCCGAATTTAGTTGAAGGGCCAGCCCCTAGGAAAGCGAAGCCACTATGGCAATCAAAAGCAAAATTCGTAGGGAGAGGGCAAGTTCAACAAAAATACTTCATCAATAGCATGAAAAATTTTAATGTCCCATCTCCAAAAATTAAAGAAATGCCTTATAAACGGAACAAAGTGAGTCGTGTTCCTTTCAACCGAAACAAACAATTGTGAGGTAAGAAAAAGTAGTTTGAACAATCGGTAGTTCCAGAAAATAGACGGTTGATGCGAGTCTATACCGACCTCAAATGAATTGGGTCTTACTTGAAGCAACCAACTGAATCATAACTTAAAGCGAACAGTGACAATATTGTTAACAAAGGTGGTACCGCGCGTGAGCGTCCTTTCGGAGGACAATCATGCGCTTTTTTAGTGCCGAAAATTGAAGGAGGAGCCCTATGAACATTGCCTATCGCGTTTTAGATGCACCGATCAATCCAGAAACATTAGCACGACATCGTCAACATAAAATTGTATTAGAAAGTGCCACAACATCGCAAACAAAGGGGCGATATTCTGTTGTCGCTTTTGATGCTTATGGGGAAGTCATTTTAACAGAATCACAATTAAATATTTTGGCCCCGCATCAAACGATTCAAGAAACGACTGCACCGTTTGAACAATTGAAAGCTTTTGTAGGGCAATATCACGCACAGATTTCTGAACCAGAGCTTGAGGTATTACCTTTCATTTCAGGCTTTGTCGGTTATTGTAGTTTTGATTTAGTCCGACACGCGTTTCCAGTGCTACAACAATATCCGGCAGCAGGTACAACGCATGATGTTCATTTTTATATGATTGAATCGGTATATGTATTTGACCATTATAAAGAACAAATTTACGTGATTGCGACAAACCTCTTTTCTAAAGCGACGGAACATGAATTATATGAGCGTCTAGATGAGATGATTGCGGAATTCAATCAAATTGAGTTGTTTGAAACGACGCAAGTACCTGATTTACCTGAAAAAGTGATTGAGCCGAATATTGATGAGGCAACGTTTATTGCACAAGTACAGCTATTTAAAGGACGTATTCAACAAGGTGATATGTTCCAAGTCGTCCCATCACGCATTTATCGTTATGCACATCATTTTGGTGAACAATTGCATCCATTGACGTATCAGTTATATCAAAAATTGAAAAGGAACAATCCAAGCCCTTATATGTTTTATTTTAATATGGGTGGTCCTATTTTAGTGGGGAGTTCTCCTGAAAGTTTTGTGAAAGTCAAGGCAGGCAAAGTGATGACGAATCCTATTGCAGGAACCATTAAACGCGGCACCACTGATGAGGAAGATCAACAATTGGCAGAAACCTTGTTAAGTGATGAAAAAGAGTTGAGTGAACATCGGATGCTCGTTGACTTAGGACGTAACGATATTTTACGTATTGCTCAACCAGGAAGTTTGGAATTGACGAAATTGATGACGATAGAACGTTACGAACATGTTATGCATATTGTCAGTGAAGTTATTGGTGATGTGGACCCAACACTTTCTCCTATTGATGTCATTGCGAGTTTATTACCGACTGGAACGGTATCAGGTGCGCCGAAATTACGTGCGATTCAACGTATTTATGAAACGCAACCTTTAAAACGTGGTGTTTATAGTGGTGGCGTCGGTTATATTAATTGCGACCATACGTTAGATTTAGCACTCGCGATTCGTACGATGGTCATTGATGAGACCTATGTGCATGCTGAAGCAGGGTGTGGTGTTGTCTATGATTCGATTCCAGAGAAAGAATTGGCAGAAACACAATTGAAAGCTAAAAGTTTATTGGAGGTCACGCTATGATTTTAGTCATTGATAATTATGATTCGTTTACGTATAACCTCGTCGATATGTTTCGCTTAAAGGAAGACGTTGTGGTGAAGTATCCGGATGACGACACATTGTATGACCTTCAACCAGATGCACTTGTTATTTCGCCAGGTCCAGGACATCCCGATGATACGACGCGACTCCATGAGATTATCGAGCATTTTAAAGGTATACCGATTTTAGGAATTTGTCTCGGTGCACAAGCATTGTATCGGTATTATGGAGGCCGAGTCGTCGTCGCGTCGAAGGTCATGCATGGCAAAATTGATACGTTACAATTTGAAAAGTCGACACTGTTATATAAAGGGATTTCAGAACATTCTGATATTATGCGCTATCACTCACTCATTTGTGAAGAACAGTCGTTACCTAAAGGAATCCATATTACCGGTAGAACAAGTGACAGTATTCAATCGTTTGAACATCGAGTCCGACCGCATTATGGCATTCAATATCATCCGGAATCATTCGCAAGTATCGCGGTATCGGGCATTGTAGAAAACTTTTTAACAATCGTAAAGAAAGGTGTGTTGCCACATGACGTTACTGAATAAAATGATGAACTTTGAAGCACTCAATCATGAAGAAATGGGCGCGTTTATAGCGACGTTATTATCTGAAACGACGCCATTAGAAGATAAAGTCGCATTACTTGTCGCTTATACGATGAAAGGTGAAACATCAGACGAATTGTATGCGTTATGTGAAAGCTTGATTCATACGATGTACCCTGAACAACCGCAATATCTAGGCAGTATGTGTGTCTGCGGGACAGGTGGCGATGGCTCGAATAGTTTCAATATCTCCACAACTGTATCATTTGTGGCGGCAAGTGGTGGTATTGAAGTTGTTAAACATGGTAATAAAAGCGTCACATCACAGTCAGGGGGCATGGATATTTTACAAGCGATGGGCATAGCGACGACCCCTGTACAATCTGTGGTGCAACAGTTAAAAGATACACATTTGGCTTTTGTTAGTGCGACAGAATCTTACCCTGTGATGAAAAATATGCAGCCGGTCCGCGTGAAAGTGGGACGTCCAACGATTTTAAACCTTGTCGGCCCGATCATTAATCCGTTTGCGTTAGATTATCAGTCGATGGGGGTGTTTGATCCGACGAGAATGATAAAAATTGCTGAAGTGTTACAGCGATTAGGCCGTAAAAGAGCTATTGTCATTCATGGGGCGAATGGCATGGATGAAGCGACGTTATCGGGTGACAATCAAATCGTTGAAATGGACCAAAGGATAGGGATTCGTGAATATACAGTCAATGCGGCAGATTATGGATTGCGTTATGCACCAGATGAAGCGCTTCGAGGTGGGACGCCAGAAGAAAATAAGGAAATAACACTAAACATTTTAAATGGAACGGATCAATCTGTAAGGAGAGACGTCGTGTTACTTAATGCAGGACTTGCGTTTTACACAGCGGAAATTGTCGACACGATTGAAGCAGGGATCGCCCATGCAGTGTCATGTATTGATTCAGGCGCTGCATTCAAACAATATGAACAAGCAGGAGGTGTAGTCGTATGACGATTTTAGATGACATTGTCGAATATAAAAAGCAGTTACTCGCTGAAGGTTACTATGAAACGTTATTGAACAATTTAGAAGAAGTAGCTGTGTCACACAAACGGACTGTAGCGGAACAATTTGAAAATGACCGTACAATCGGCGTGATCGCGGAAATTAAGTCAAAAAGCCCGACCGTTTTAGATATACCGGACCGTAATTTAGAGGAACAATTGCGATTGTATACAGCAGGAGGCGCATCAGCGATATCGATTTTAACGGATGAACAATATTTTGGGGGCAGTTATGAACGGATGGCAGCCTTGACAAAACAGACGGATGTGCCGGTACTCTGTAAAGACTTTATGATTGATGAGCGACAAATCGATGTGGCGAAAAAAGCAGGGGCGTCTATGATTTTACTCATCGTCAACATTTTAACAGATGAAGCATTGGCGCGATTACATGATTATGCGACAGCTCTCGGATTAGAAGTGCTTGTGGAAGTCCATGACCGACAAGAACTGGCACGAGCACATCGTATTCGACCGCAATTTGTTGGTGTAAACAACCGTGATTTGAGAAGTTTTAAGACTGATGTCAGTCATACCGGACAAATTTTAACTTCACGACACCCGGGTATACATTACATTTCAGAAAGTGGCATTAAGACGGTGTCGGATATCGAAACGCTTGTACCAACTAGGATTGCAGGCGTACTGATCGGTGAAACATTGATGAAAGCGAATGATCCACAAGCAGAACTCCAAAGCTTTAAATTGCGTAAAGAGGTGTAACATGTATTTGAAATTTTGCGGATTTACACAAGAAGAAGACATCCGAGAAGCAGTCCAGCACGATATACAAGCAGTCGGATTTATCACGTATCCCAAAAGTGCACGCTACGTTGATTTAGCGCAACTGCAAAAACTAACTGCGCACGTTCCTAAAACGATGGATCGCGTGGCAGTGACTGTGAACACAACGATGGCACAACTAGAAGCCATCATCGAACAAACTGCTATTAATACGATACAGTTCCATGGTACCGAATCAATAGACATGATTGCTACAGTGAAGGCGCGCTATCCTGACATAAAATTGTTTAAAGCGATTCCTGCCGATGAAAAATTGTCGGACAACATCGAACGTTATGGAAATGTTGTTGATCGACTGTTAATTGATACACCGTCTAGCGCTTTTGGAGGCACAGGACAAGTATTTGATTGGCGTGTGTTGGATACGTTGTCGACGTCGAATTGTTTGGTGGCAGGTGGCGTCAACAGTGAGAATGTACGGCAGTTAATCCAACGTCACCCGAATATCGCGGGTATTGACATTGCAAGTGGCATTGAAAAGGCAAAAGGCCAAAAAGATCATGACAAAATGGCATATATTGTAAAAGTTTTGAAAGGAGAATGACAATGAAAAACATTCAATTAGAAGCAGATGAACATGGATTTTTCGGAGAGTACGGGGGCAAATACGTACCCGAAACGCTCATGCCAGCTATCGAAGAATTGAAAAAGGCTTATGATGCGGCGAAACAAGATCCTGAATTTCAACGTGACTATCATCATTATTTAAAACATTACGTTGGACGCGAAACGCCGCTTACGTATGCCGATTCTTACACGAAAGCATTAGGTGGCGCGAAAATTTATTTGAAACGTGAAGATTTGAATCATACGGGGGCACATAAAATTAATAACGCGATTGGTCAAGCTTTACTCGCGAAACGCATGGGTAAGAAGAAGCTTGTCGCTGAAACTGGCGCAGGTCAACATGGTGTCGCAAGTGCAACAATTGCAGCGTTATTCGATATGGAACTCGTTGTATTTATGGGGGAAGAAGATATCCGTCGTCAACAACTCAATGTCTTTCGGATGGAGTTACTCGGGGCGGAAGTCGTACCTGTGACTGACGGACAAGGGACGTTATCAGATGCGGTGAATAAAGCACTTCAATATTGGGTCGCACATGTCGATGATACACATTACTTACTTGGTTCAGCGCTCGGACCGGACCCATTTCCGACGATGGTGCGCGATTTTCAACGTGTCATTGGTGATGAAATCAAAGCACAACTTCAAGAAAAAGAAGGGCGTTTACCGAATGCCGTCGTCGCGTGTGTCGGTGGTGGTTCCAATGCAATCGGTACGTTCTATCCATTTATTGAAGATGCATCAGTGAAGTTGTATGGCGTGGAAGCAGCAGGGGAAGGTATCGATTCAGAACGACATGCTTTAGCAATTAATAAAGGAAAAAAAGGTGTACTCCATGGAACGAAAATGTATTTAATTCAAGATGACAACCATCAAATTAAATTGGCACATTCTATTTCAGCAGGCCTCGATTATCCGGGTGTGGGCCCTGAGCATAGTTATTACCATGACATAGGGCGCGTCGATTATGTCACTGCTGACGATAAAGAAGCGATGGAAGCACTCGTACGTTTCACAAAAGCAGAAGGGATTATTCCAGCAATTGAAAGTGCTCATGCTTTAAGTTATGTTGAAAAGCTCGCACCACAATTGGATAAAGATGACATTCTCGTCGTAACAGTGTCAGGTCGTGGTGATAAAGATATGGAAACAATTAAACATTATATGGAAGAAAAGGAGGCGTAACGATGCATGCGAAACAATTTGTAGCGTACATTATGGGTGGTCCAGAGTTTATAGCACAATTGAAAGCATTAGATGAAGTTGGCGCGGATTATGTTGAAATTGGTATCCCATTTTCTGATCCTGTCGCGGATGGTCCCATCATTATGGAAGCAGGACAGGCGGCGATTCGAGCAGGGATGACGGCCCAGAAAATTTTTGATCAGCTGAAAACAGTGAACGGTCAGCTCAACACACGTTATTTACTGATGACGTATTATCATACGATTGAAACTTATGGAGAAGCGGCATTTATGGCTGAAGCAGAAGCGGCCGGTGTAGAAGGGCTCATCATTCCGGATATGCCGTTTGAATATATCGAACAATTGAAAGCCCGTTATCCAGAGCAACAGTTGAAATTCATCTCACTAATCGCGATGACTGCTGCACCTGAACGACGTCAACGCATCGCTCAATCCGCTGAAGGATTTATTTATACGATCACAATGAATCAAATTACAGGTCAAAACGGCAATTTCCACCCTGAATTGAAGCAAAATATTTTAGATATTAAACAACATAGTGATGTGCCGGTGATGGCCGGATTTGGTATTCGTACACCTGAACATGTTCAAGAAATCATCGAAGTGGCTGATGGTGTCATTATCGGAAGTGAAATCGTTCGCCGTTTTAATGAAGAAGGCATTGAAGTAACGAAACAATATTTAGCGAGGGTTCGTGAAGCACTTGGTAAGCATCGTTCAACTGCACAGTAATTTGTCATATCAGTGTGAAGTTCAAACGCTATTCATTCAGGCACCCCCGTTATATAATAAGTGTCAGTATAAAAATGATACTTGTAGGGGTAAGTTTTAAAATAAAGAGGTGCTGAACAATGAATAAAGTGATGATTTTTGATTTAGACGATACGTTATATGATCAACTTTCAGGTTTTGAATATGCTTATTACCGTCATTTTGGTGATACGGATATCGGTGTAGAAAGGCTTTATCGTCATTTTCGTTTATATAGTGAAGAATTATTCGAAGCGACACAAACAGGCGCATTGTCGGTGCCGGACATGCATGTTGTACGCATCACACGTGCAGTGGCGGACTTTGATATCGAGTTGCCTGAAGAGAAAGCACATGCCTTTCAACGTGATTACGAATATGCGCAACAACATATCAAATTGTCAACTACGATTGTTGAAATGTTACAGTATTTAGTTCAAAAAAACGTCAAATTAGGTTTATTGACAAATGGGGAGTCAGACCGTCAGCGTGCCAAAATAAAAGCTTTAGGACTCGATCAATATATTCCAAAATCCAATATGTTTGTCTCAGCGGAACTGGGCTTATCGAAACCAGATCCAGCCATATTTGAAACAGTGGGCAAACAGATGGATGTCGGTGCGAGTGACGCATACTTTATCGGTGATCATTTTGACAACGACATTTTAGGTGCAATGCAAGTCGGTTGGAAGGCTATCTGGTACAATCGCCGCAATCGCCCGCAAACTGATATGACTAAACAGCCGACAAAAACAGTGATGACGGAAAAAGCATTGTTTGAAGCGATTCAAAATATCATAGAAAGTGCATAATATGAAAGCATGTGGAAGGATTAACGTTTCTTTCACATGCATTTTTAAATTTGTAATTAATAAGTCAATCTTAAGTAGGCTAATATGAAATCTAGCGAGTCAATATTCATTGCCAAGTGTGGTGTACTAACAAGGTAAAAGTAGTTGTAAGCACACGAACGAAAGCAAATGGAACGAATCTAGAAATAGGATAAAGAGTACAAGAAATTAAAAAAAAATATATATAAAACGCATAAAATGACAAAGTATATTACTGCGGTTCAGTGGGGTGGTATCTTTTTTGTGACATTAAGAAAATCAATAAATTATACATAAAATTAATAGTTCTGAAACATCACTGTAACAATAAAATTAATATTTTTTAATATAATTATAGTATAAAGTAATTATAAGTGACATGCTGGGTATAATGTTGAAAGTGCATACAAGATATTAAAAGTGTAAAGGTGGAATAAAAATGAAAAGAAAAATTTCAATCATACTCTGCTTATGTTTTTTATTGCCTATACTAACCTTAAGTAGTGCGAACGCTCAACAGCCAAGCCCTGGAACACAAACGATAGTAGATACGCAGAAAGACCCTAATGGTAAATTAAACGCTAGATACGACCCGAGTTATACGCTTTATTGTTCCGCTGTTTTGATTACACCCAACATGTGGTTAACTGCAAAACATTGCGCTGGTAATCAAGAAAAAACAGGTTATATTGGTGCAGTGTATCCAGGTCAGTCCGGTGCGTCTACACCTTTTGGAATGATGAATATAAGTTTATATAAGCCAGACCCGGGTGTTGATATTGCGATTTTAAAAGGGACCGAAACAGATAAAAGTAGTGCTTATAAGTATTATATTAAAGGCTTTAAAACAGGTATTGTTGCTTATGATTTAGAGGGACTTAAGAAATTAATTGGAAAGAAAATATATAGTTATGGATATCCTGGTGATAAAGGTGAGACGAAGCAGTATAGAAGTGAAGGCATTATCACTAATGTTAACCCAATCACTAAGGAATTAAGTACTTCAATGCCATCCTCTCCTGGTCAATCAGGGTCGGGTGTGTTTTTAGAAAATGGCCAGTTTTTAGGTATCCTATATGGCAATGAAAATAGAACAACCTATAAGAGCGCTAAAATACAGCCTATCGATCAAAGATTAAAAACATGGATTGATAATAACAAAGAGTAAACAGATAAAAGTAATTCAAAAAAGAGAAAGACCTCCTGCTTTATAAACATCTCTCTTAGCACATAGGCAAAGGTGACTTGAACTGAAACGCTTTACCTCAGTTTAGTCATCTTTTGTCTTATAGTAAGCAATGTTCAAATTACATTTAAGTTCAATGAGCGTTTGCTAATCCCAAATTCATCGTATGTAATAACAATAAGACTGACATTTGAGTTTCCATTCCAACTCAATGCCAGTCTTATTCATCTTCTTAGATTTGTTTAACACAAGTGTCAAATCCGGCACTCACTTTACTGCGCCATAATGTTACGTGTTAATTTAATGCCTTGCTCAGGTGTTTCATATAGCGAAATGGTGTTGAGTGACACGCCTTCTGGCAAATACTCATTAAAGCGTAACCATATCCAATGTGCAATATTTTCGACCGTCGTATTCATATCTGGCAATGTATCATTAATCAACTGTCCATCTAATAAGGGTTCCAAATGTTCGCGGTACACTTTATCAATATCTTTAAAGTCGACTGCCATGCCATGTTCATCTGTTTTAGACCATAGCTCGACCTCTAATGTATACGTATGGTTTTCTAAATCGACATGTTCAGTATTTGAAAAGTAAATACGGTTATCACTCGTAAATTGATAGCGCGTCGTGACGATTAATGTTTTATGGTGGCGCGCAAAATGTTTCGGTGGTTGCACATGATCAAACTTTGACATGAATTCTCCTCTTTTCTGCCCTTTTTTACTAGCTTAACATACGTTTTTAGTGATGTCGCATATGTGCTTTTAAGCGATTGTCTCCCTACTTTGTATCAAACTGTTTATTTTTATTTAGAAATATATCCCCATGTTACATTTTTGGAAGTGTGATAGAATAAGAAATGACAACTTTATCAAAATATTCCGACATCAAGCAAATGAAATAGGGGGGATTTCAATGCGACAACAACGTCAACTTGAAATTGAACGACGATTGCGCGACATTGTGGGAGAGCGTGTGTTTGTCGATGTTGCACAGCGGGTGTCTTACGGTTATGATGGTTCATTTGGTCAATATTTGCCTGATTTTGTGACGCAACCGTTAGCAACGAGCGAAGTGCAACAAATTGTAAAACTTGCGAATGTGTATGATTTACCGATTTATCCGAGGGGCGCTGGGACGAACTTGTCGGGCGGTTCGTTGCCAGTAAATGGGGGCATTGTTCTTGATTTTTCACAATGGAATGATGAGGTGACGATTTACCCAGATGATTTAATCATTAAGACGAGACCAGGCGTGAAAACGGCGGATATACATGCGCTAGCAGAACAACATCAGCTCATGTATCCACCTGATCCGTCCTCTTCTTCTGTATGTACGATTGGAGGCAATTTAGCCGAAAATGCCGGTGGGCCGCATGGCGTGAAATATGGCGTTACGAAAGATTATGTGATTGGTTTAGAGGTCGTGACAGCACAAGGGGACATCATACGGACGGGCGGCAATACGATTAAAAATGTGACAGGTTACGACTTAACAAAATTACTCATCGGCGCGGAAGGCACACTGGGTATTATTACCGAAGCGACGTTACGTCTAATTCCGAAACCGCCAGCCACGCAAACCGCATTGATTGTTTTTGAAGATCTCGGTTCAGCAGGACGTTCGATTTCACAAATATTAACTTCAGGGGTACGACCGTCAAAAATGGAAATACTCGATCACCATGCGATAAACAAAGTTGTGGATTATGCGAGCATTGATTTGCCTAGAGATGCTGCGGCATTACTGTTAGTTGAAGTAGACGGTGATGAAGCGATATTACCGAAAGAACTTGAAACCATTAAAGCCGCGCTCGCCAAAATGGGTGTGACGCAAGTTAAAATTGCTGGGTCCAAAGCAGAAGAAGCCGAGTTATGGCAAGTGCGTAAAGCGGTGTCACCAGCCGTTGTGGAACGTGGTTTTACGAAAATTTCGGAAGATGCGACGGTACCACTGAGTAAAATTCCGCACATGTTTGAGAAAGTTGATGAAATTAAACAAAAGTATGATTTGAATTTGGTTGTATTTGGCCATGCGGGAGATGGAAATTTGCATCCGACGATTAGTGCGAATATGCGTGATCCTGAAGCGGTAAAAAATGTGGAACGTGCGGTTGAGGAGATTTTTAATTATGCAATTGAACTGGGAGGAACGCTTTCGGGGGAGCATGGCATTGGTACGATGAAAAAGCCATTTATGACGCGTGAATTTGACCCAGCAAGTTTGGTATTTCAAAAAGCGATTAAAGATGCGTTAGATCCAGATCATCGCCTAAACCCTGGAAAGATTTTCCCGGCAACAGGTGAAACAAGGTTGGTGTTAAGCCATGACGACTAACTTAAAGGAACGTTTAGACTATGAAGCGACATTTGACTGTGTACAATGTGGGTATTGTTTGCCGGTTTGCCCAACGTATGTGTCATTCAAGAGTGAAAAACATTCGCCACGAGGGCGTATTAATTTGGTGAAAATGGCAGCAGAAGATAAAATTACATTGGATGATATGGCATCTGGCATTGATTTATGTTTAGGTTGCCGTGCGTGCGAAACGATTTGTCCGACACATGTGCGCTACGGAGATATTTTAAGTTCAGCTGTTGAAGTGCTCCGCGAAGAACGCCCGCAATCACCTGTCGAGAAAGTGATTCGAACAGTGGCGTTTGAAGGTGTATTAAAAAGTAAGAAAGCATTACGTCTAGTGAACAAAGGGCTCTATTTTTATCAACAGACAGGTATCGAAAAAGCGGTCACAGCCACAAAAATTTTGAAGCCACTTCCGAAATATGCACAACTCCAAAAAATGTTACCACCTGTGCGTCCAAGTCATCCTATTGAGGAAAGCGGTCATGAAGCACGTCCACATCAAATGAAAGTAGGCTTTTTTCAAGGCTGTATGATGGATGCATTTTTCAGTGAAGTGAATACACTTGCGATGCAGATTATGCGCCAACACGATGTCCATGTGACGAATGTGCCGCAACAAACGTGCTGTGGTGCGCTTCAACATCATGCAGGGGAGACGGCGCATACAATTGTACTCGCAAAAGAGAATATTGTTGCGTATGAGCAGTATGATTTTGATTATATTGTGAATACGATTGGGGGTTGTGGCGCAGCATTAAAAGAATACCACTTGTTGTTTGAGAAAGGGACAATTTGGCGTCAGCGTGCTGAACAGTTTGTCGCAAAAGTTCGCGATATTTCTGAAATAATGGCACAAATTGAGTTGGAAATGACACATGAAGTGGCGTATCGTGCGGTATATCAACCGTCATGCCACCTAGAAAATGTTCAAAAAGTATTCGAAGCGCCTGAAAATGTATTGAAACGTGTACCTGGGCTTACGCTAGTAGAGATGCCATCCCAACAAATGTGCTGTGGTTCAGCAGGGATTTATAACCTTGTGCATTATGATGCATCGATGCAAATTTTAGATCACAAAATGAGCAACGTGAAACTAGCACGACCAGAGTTGATTATTACGTCTAATCCAGGTTGTCATTTACAGATGAAGTTAGGCGTGGAACGAGAAGGTTTAGGCCAACGCGTTGCAGTGAAACATATCGTTGAAGTAGTCGCAGAAGCATGTGGCATACGTGCATCGTAACGAAAAAAGTGGATATGGGGCATCAAAAGTTTTGATATCCTATCCCACTTTTACAAACAGCAAAATTGCCATATGAGTGAAATGAATGGTATTTTAAAAGACTGTGATAGTGAAGGATAAGTATTGACTCGGAACAACCGAAAGCAGGTGACAGCATGAAAGTTTTTAAACAATTAGGGTGGTTTTTGAAACGAGAGAAATGGCGTTATATAACAGCATTGATGGCGTTGTTCGTAGCGGCATTATCGAGTTTGATCCCACCGCAAATTATAGGTTTTGTAATCGACCATATTACGGCAAAAACATTAACGCCGCAAAACTTGACGATATACCTCTTGATTATTTTCTCAGTAGGTATACTCGTCTATGGATTACGTTACTTTTTACGCACCCGCTTTTTCGGAGCCAGTGCTAAATTAGGACGTATTTTAAGAGAACAATTGTACGAGAAATATACACAAATGAGCCCATCGTTTTATCAAAAATATCGAACAGGAGATTTGATGGCGCATGCGACCAATGATATTCGTGCTGTACAAAACACAGCCGGCATTGGTGTGATGACCATTTCAGAGGCAATGATTACAGGTGGAATGACGTTATTGATGATGTTTGTGACAATTAGTCCAAAGTTAACGCTCATCGCGATGATTCCACTGCCGATTTTAGTGATTTCAACGAGTTATTATGGTCGTTTGTTGCATAAAGGTTTTAAAGAAGCACAAGGGGCGTTTAGTGAGTTGAATGATAAAACGCAAGAAAGTATTGCGGGTGTGAAAGTGACCAAATCATTTGGCTATGAAACAGCAGATGAAGATGACTTTCGCCAATTGAGTGATCGTGTTGTAGCGAAAAACTTAGTTGTTTCGAAAATCGATGCACTGTTTGACCCGACGATTGAGCTGGTCATTGGCGCGAGTTATCTACTGAGTGTTGTATTTGGCGCCTATATGGTAATTGACGGTTCGATTACGATTGGACAGTTGATTACATTCACTACTTACTTAGGTATGCTTGTATGGCCACTTCTAGCACTAGGCTTTTTCTTTAACATTATTCAAAGAGGGGCGGCGTCATATGACCGTATACGAGAGATTGAAAGTGTGCCAAGTGGTATTGTAACGACATACAAAAATAGTGACGCACCGACTGGCGATATTAATTTTAATTTAAAGCAATTTCAGTTTGAAGATACAGCACATGCTAGTTTGCATGATATCAACTTTACGATTCAACAAGGGATGACAGTGGGGATTGTCGGTCATACAGGAGCAGGTAAAAGTTTACTTATTCGACTATTATTACGTGAATTTGATACTGAGCGACCTGAAGATATTCAATATGGCCATCATCCGCTACGTGACTATGACATTCGAAAGTTGCGGGCACAGTTCGGTTACGTCCCGCAAGAACACTTTTTATTTTCTTCAACGATTCGAGGGAACATTGCGTTTAGTCAACCCGATATTGATGATGAAGCGGTCCATCATGCCAGCGCGATGAGTCATATTCACCAAGATATTTTAACGTTACCACTAGCCTATGACACAGTTGTCGGTGAACGTGGCGTCTCATTATCAGGTGGGCAGAAACAGCGGATTTCTATTGCCCGTGCATTATTGACCCATCCACAAGTGTTGATTTTAGATGATGCATTGTCAGCCGTGGACGCCGAAACTGAAACTGCTATTTTAGGTAACTTGAAAAAAGAGCGACAAGGTAAAACCAACATCATTACTGCCCATCGAATGAGTGCGGTCATGCATGCGGATCTGATTATCGTTATGCGTGACGGGACGATTATCGAACGGGGTACACATGATGAATTACTGCAGCAGCACGGTTGGTATGCTGAAACATTCCAATCTCAAGCAATGCAAAGCCGTTTAACACAAGATTTAGAAAGCGAAGTCAATGGAGGTGACATGAATGAAACAACAAGAAAGTAATCCCCAATTGACGACGAAAGAACAAACACGAACGTTATATCGACTCCTCCGATATACATTTCCGTTTAAAAAGCTGATCTTTTTAACGATGACGATGCTGACATTATCGACTGCTGCGAGTATGTCGGTCCCATATTTGGTTAAAATCTTCATCGACCAATATTTAACGCCGAGATATTTCCCAGGTAATGATATCGTGATGCTATTAATTGTGTTCGTCGGCATCCAACTGATCGGCGCTGTGACGACCTATTTAAGTATTTATTATTTACAATATTTAGCATTCAAAGTCATTCAACAACTAAGAATTGATGCATTTAAACGGATCAGTCGTTTAGGTATGAAGTTTTTTGATGCGACACCAAGTGGGAGTATAGTATCACGATTGACGAATGATACAGAAGCGATTGTTGAAATGTTCACAGGTGTCTTATCATCATTTTTAATTGCCTTTTTCATGATTTTGGCAAGTTTTACGATGATGTTCGTATTAGACGTCCGCATGGCATTTTTCGCGATATTGTTTACACCATTAGTCTTTATCGTTCTCGCTGTTTATCGTAAGTATGCATCGGTTTACTTTTATGAAACGAGACGTCGCTTATCAGATTTAAATGCGAAACTCGGTGAATCCATTGAAGGTATGAAAATCATTCAAGTGTTCAATCAAGAGGCGCGCTTACGTGACGAATTTGAAACGATTAACACATCTCATTATGAATACTCCATGAAAACGATTCGCTTAGATGGGATGCTATTACGTCCAGCCATTACGATGTTGTCAACATTTTCAACCGTGATCATTTTGGCGTATTTCGGTATTTTAAGTTTTTCGACTACGGTGACAGCAGGGGTCGTATATGCCTTTATTCAATACATGCAGCGTTTTTTTGAACCCGTTAACCAAGTGAGTCAAAACTTAAATATTTTCCAACAAGCAATTGTCTCGGCCAGTCGTGTATTTAAAATGATGGATAATCCAACACACGCCCCATTACAGAATCCACAAGGTCACAGTGAAATCACAGAAGGACGTATCGTGTTTGATGACGTGTCCTTTAGTTATGACGGTGAGCATGATGTGTTAAAGCATATTTCGTTTACAGTTGAGCCGGGTCAAACAGTTGCATTGGTCGGTCATACAGGCTCGGGGAAAAGTTCGATCATCAACTTGTTTATGCGTTTTTATGAGTTTAATCGAGGTAACATTTTCATTGATGGTCAGTCGATTAAGACCTTTCCACATGAACATTTAAAGCGTAATATGGGTCTCGTGTTACAAGATCCGTTTATGTTTTATGGCACAGTTGCTTCTAACATTAAGTTGTATCATCCGACAATGACTGAAACAGAAGTGAAAGCAGCAGCGGAATTTGTACATGCACATTCGTTTATTGAGCAGTTGGATGGTGGCTATAATCATAAAGTGATTGAAAAGGGCAGTGCATTTTCAAGTGGTCAACGTCAATTGATTGCATTTGCGCGTACGATGGCAATTAACCCGAAAATTTTAATCTTGGATGAAGCAACAGCGAATATTGATTCTGAGACCGAAGAAGCGATTCAACAGTCATTGAATCGAATGCGTGCTGGACGGACAACTATTGCGATTGCCCATCGATTATCGACCATTCAAGATGCAGATGAGATTTTAGTGTTGAATCAAGGTGAGATTGTCGAGCGTGGTACGCATGATGCTTTGATTGCAAAAGGCGGCATTTATTATAAAATGTATCAGTTGCAGCTTAAAGGTGAGTGATTTGTATCGTTTAGGGAACATATTGAGACATTCACGAGGGGAAGTGTTCAAGCTTCAGATTGCTGAACCTATGCCCCTTTGATTGATTTTAATTTAAAATGGATTGCACGCTTTGGACTCGCGTTCCTAGGAGCCTCGCTACAACTAACCAACGCTTTCATTGGAAGGGGACAGAGTTGAAGCGTTGGTGGATTTTCCGCTTCGGCTGGATGCCTCAGGAGTCTCGCCCGGCTTAACAATCCATTTTTATTTGTCTGTTGAAAGCGAGCACAGGTTCTTGCAATCTGTGTTTGAACCTCAAAAAGCAAATGTGTGCATGTTAATGATGTACAAATCACTTTCACGTTAAGACTTACTGAACATTTCATGAATAATACCTTAGTGAACTTCAAAATCTCATTTTTGGTTTGTAAGATAGGTGATTACATAATGATTGCACGCTTTGGGCTCGCGTTCCTAGGGGCCTCGCTACAACTAACCAACGCTTTGACTTAGCTGTTACATTTGTAGAGGTAGCGGTTGTGGATTTTGGGAGCAGCACAGAAATCTCATGTGCAACAAAGATTTCGTCGTACTGCCCCCGCAAGGCTGACTAGGCTACTCAAAAGCATGCGCATTGAGAAGTCAGACAGCTACTGCGTTAAACGTTAGCCACTTTTAAAGTTAAATGACATTAATTTGCCTTTAACTCATTCCATCAGGAGTCTTGCACGTTTTTTTGCAATCTGTGTTTGAACCTCAAGTCTCAAATGTGTGTTAATGACGTACAAATCACTTTCGCGTTAAGTCTGGCTGGATATTTTATAAATGAAACCTTAATGTATATCAAAGTCTTATTTTTGGTTTGTAGGATAGGTGATTGTTGAAAAAGTTATTGATTTGGTAGAAATGCGTTTTAAATGGATTGCAAAGGTTAGTAATGATAGACGTCAATTGGAAAGTACCAAGGTGACGTCTATTTTTTTATGTTTACGTATAATGCTTGATGAGTTTGTTTAGAATATAAGGCGCTTGTTCGCCAGCATATTGTTTGTAATAGGCACTGAACCGAGAGTCTTGAATATAAAGGTCTGCGAGTTGCTGATGATAGTCTGTCGAATAGTTAGGAACCATGTGCTTGAGCCAATTTTGATGTGCAAGAAAGGCTTGTTCTGCAGTTGGATGCGCGATAGGCAATGCTTGTTCCTCAATCGTTTTTAACAATAAAAATAGTGTTGCTTCGGCTGATTCTGCTGATTGGTATTCGTCTTGTGTTAAATTTTTAAAATGTTCATGTTGCGCTTTAACTTGTGTTGATGTGTATTTTTGTGCAAGTTCTTCACCATATTTTGCGTTAATTTCTGAGAGTGCATCTGCTTTTAACTGACTGAATTTTTCTTCTTGTGTCATTTCGATCCCTCCAAGTTGTTTTTCGATGAGTTTGATTTGTTTGGCAATCTGCTGCTGTTGTTGTTCTAAATAGTGCAAATGCATGTTAAGTGTGTCCTCAATAAGCGTATCTTCCTCTAAGACAGCTTTAATTTCTCCAAGTGGCAATTGCATATTTTTATAAATCATAATTTGTTGTAATTGCGCAATATCTTTCTCATTGTATAGACGATAACCTGCTTCACTCGAGTTGCTCGGATTTAGAAGTCCGATTTGGTCGTAATAGCGTAAAGTGCGTGTAGATAATCCTGTCAATTCGGATACAACCTTAATGGTATACATATTGAACCCCCTTTCTCTTTGGAATAATATCAGTGTAATGCTTGACGTAACGTGAAGGTCAAGCGCAATTTGTAATTAAATATAAAAAACACTATTCTCCATAGCGCTAAGTATTGAAAACACGCTGTTGAGGAATAGTGTTTGTTTTTTACGATTGTTCAGTTTGGCGGACTGCGAAATAGTTGTTTTCATCATCAGCAAAGTTAAACACGGTGCCTGTTGGTAAAGTCATTCTTTCGCCGACTTGAATGCCTTTTGATTTTAAGTCATCATACAACGATAGATATTGGTTGTCCCGAATATGAGGGAAGGTGTCCCTGTATTGACGCCAAAACCCATCGCTTCAACTTTTTTTGGCTTGGAGGACGATGGCGGTTTGTGCTGTGTCTGTTGGTTTTAACGTAATGACACGCATACCTTGAATTGTATCATCAGATGCGACTTAGAAATCAAAATGCGATGTCCAAAATTGTTTGGCTTTTTTGGTCTTGCACGTTTAACATGACTTCTTGTAAGCGTTGAATCATTTAAATACGGCCTTTTTTAGTTACAGTTGGCTCACATCAATTTCAAATGGGGTTGCTGTTTCATCACTATTCAATAATGTGATATGTGATGGAATAATACGTAATACCACTAAATCAGGGTCATTTTTAGAGTCGAAAAATGTGTGATCTTGTTCTTGCCACAACCAATCGATTTCTTTCGAGTTGGTAATGATATCGACTCGACCTTCAATTTCGACATAAGGCTGACCTGAACCTTCTTCATAACCTAATAATACATGGGCATCTGGGTTTTGTGTCAGTTCTTCAAACTTGCGTGTAGAACGGCTCGTTTTTGTATATAAATCTAAGTCATCGTTATAAAAAATCATATAACGGCTATTCGGTTTATTATTGACAGCAGTAGAGAGTACACCAATACGTGACTGTTCGATTACTTGATTGATTTTTTCAATCGCTTGTTGTTTCATCATTATCACCTCAAAGTTAATTTACCCTGAATCAATGATGATAAACGGAGCGGCATTGGAGAATGATATGGCATGAGGTTATTGACATGAATGATGATTTTGTCGTTCTTGATGTTTTACGACATAAATATTGCCTAAGAGTCAACAAATCCATATAATAATGCAGGAAATGCTATAGTGCCACCTGTGATCAGTATCATTATAAATATTACGAAACCAGTGATAAAACTGCTAATCAATTGTTTCAGTTTTATCTGTCTATATATCGCCTTTTCATCAAATTTGTTGATAAAGCATTGCAAAAAAATGATACGATCTGTTGGAAGGACACAGATCGTATCATTGGCATATCATGATGTTTTAGAATAGTTTTGTGTATTCGGTTTGAAATAAGATTCAGTCTCTTGCTTAATGATTTTATATAAGAATAAAATACCGATTAAGTTTGGAATCATCATCATCGCATTAGCAGTATCTGCAAACAACCACACTGTTTTAAGGTTAGCAATTGTTCCTACAAACGTAGCAATGACATAAATGACGCCATAAAGCATGACATATTTGACACCGAATAAATATTCGAAACATTTCGCACCGTACACGAACCAAGCGATAATGGTAGAAAATCCGAAGAAAATAACCGAAAGTGACACGACATATTCGCCTAAAGTGCCCAAACTTGCGCCGAACGCCATACTTGTCAGTGCGCCAGCTTCTAATTTTGTATCATGTGAAACGCCTGACAATAAACCACCTGTTGGATCCCAATAACCTGTTACGAGTAAAACAAGACCTGTCATCGTACAGACAATGATTGTCACGATAAATGTACCTGTCATAGCTACAAGTGCTTGTGTCGCTGGATGTCCGGCTTTAGCATTACCAGAAATCAATGCGACCGTACCTAAACCAGCTTCGTTTGAAAAGATCCCTTTAGATACACCATTTTGAATCGCTTGCATGACCATAATGCCAGTAAAACCACCAGCAGCAGATACCGGTGTGAACGCATATTTAAAAATTAAACCGAATGCCGGTAAAATTTGATCGTAATTAATAATGAGAATTGTCACAGATGCACCAATGTAAAAAATCGCCATCATTGGAACGAAGAATCCTGCAACGTTACTAATTCGTTTCAGGCCACCAAAAATAATGAGTGAGATGAGAATGACTAATACAATTCCAGTGATGAAACCACTCACGTTAAAGCTATTCGTCATAACGTCAGCAATCGTATTGGATTGCACACTATTCCCGATACCTAATGCAGCAAAGGCACCGAATATCGCAAAGGCAATCGCTAAAAATTTGAAACGATGACCCAACCCTTTTTCTATGTAATACATCGGACCACTTGAATATTCACCTTTATCATTTTGAACGCGGAACTTCATCGCTAACAACGCCTCGGCATATTTCGTTGTCATACCAAGCAAACCAACGACCCACATCCAAAAAATCGCACCTGGACCACCTAAAGTGACAGCTGTCGCGACACCGGCGATGTTCCCGTTACCAATCATACCGGCAAGTGACGTCATCAACGCTTTAAAGTTACTAATATCACCTTCACTTTCGGCTTCTTTTTTATTAGGAACAAAGGCGAGTTTGAAAGCATGAATCAGTTTTGTGAACTGCATGCCCTTCAACACAAAGGTTAAAAACAACCCCGTTCCCGTTAATAAAATGAGACTCGGTGCGCCCCATAATATCGCATTTAATTTTTCTAGGATATTAATCACACTGTACCCCTCCAATATTTGCATCTCTCAAGTAAACGCTTTCATCATTATAATACACATAGATTTGAATTGTAAAATAATACTAAAATCTAATTATTGCTCTTTTAAATTAAATAGATATCAACATCGGTAATGCCATTTCCCATAACACGTCGCATGTTACCGCATTACATCTTGTTGATTGCATGCAAGTAAATTAAAAACGCACTCTCAAATTTTACACCTTTCCTTCAAACATTACCACTTTTATTTGAATTTCCATTTTCAAACATTAGAGAAATCAACATATTGAATTCTTTTTACTCGAAAATTTATGAAGCATGTGCATGAAAACTAGCATTATAGATGAGGGGACATTCTATATTTGAAGTGTTACAGCTTTAGAAAAGTCTAGTCAGTCATAATGGAATAAGCACTTTCTTTTTTCACCCACACAACAAGGAGAAAGGGGATGGTGCGTTAAAGGAAACTAAGAAGCGTATGTGAAAAGTGTTTTTAAATATTGAAATGTTGAACAAAAATTGCAAGAGCTTCGAAAGACATATTCCTCCTTCCTACGCTCAACCCATAACAGTGAAATTGCATGGTAATAGAAGGGGGAGAGGTGTATTTGTTTTGTTGTTCAAATGAAAGAATGAACGATTCATTAAAAAAGCTGCCTTATTGAATTGTAAATCTGGCGAGACTCCTGAGGGAATGAGTGCATACTGCTGACAGTCGCCTCTTTAATTAAATAGTGGTTACTGTTTATCGCAGTATCTGTCTGGGGATGGGACATAAAAATTTTTGATGCTATTGATGCAATATTTTTGTTAAACTTGCCCTCCCTATGATTTGTGGCTTTAGATTCCCTTCATGACTTCGCGTTCCTAGAGGCTGGCCCTACAACTCAATTCGGCTTGATTATAGTGTACATTTGGTGGTAGCCGAATTGGATTTTCCGGACCAGCTGATCCCTCAGGAGTCTCAGCCTTCTGGGCAGTCTTATATCAAATACACAGAACTGAAGGCAAGTTTATGAAATTAAGAAAACAATAGCATCAATTTTTATCCCATTCACGCTCATTTTCCGACCGTTTTAAAGTCATTAATGAATATACAATCTATGTATGGCTTGAGGCTTAATTTTTTCAAGCCCCATCCCTTGGTATACACAACAAAATATAGTAAAGGAGCTGAGGAAACTTAATGTCCCAGCTCCTAGTCAGCCTTGCGGGGGCAGTACGACGAAACCTTTGTTGCATATGAGATTTCTGTACTGCTCCCAAAATCCACAACCGCTACCTCCACAAATGTAACAGCTAAGTCAAAGCGTTGGTTAGTTGTAGGGTCATCGCCTAGGAACACGAGTATAGGTACCAATCAATAAGAACAGCTATTTCAATATAAAGAATCGTTCATTTATCTACATGTGATTTTCTCAAATACCACGTCATTTCATATAACGATACGACATCAACGCTTTCAACATATCAATCTCCTTCTGCAACTCGGCCCCCTCATTCGTATCTCGAATCAACTTACGCTCCAACTCTTTATCCACAACACGACGAATAGACAACTCATCTTCACCTGTCTCTAATAACTTCTCTTTTGAATTAAAATGTTGGTGCGCCACAAGCTGCATACCAAACGAGTTATACAGCAACGTGTAGCCCGCGATACCTGTCGTCGATTGATACGCTTTAGAGAAACCACCGTCAATAACAAGCATTTTACCGTTTGCTTTAATAGGATTTTCACCATCGCGCTCTTTCACAGGTGTATGTCCGTTAATAATACGACCTTGTTCGGGATTCATGTCGAATTCTTCCAACATCTTTTTCACAACGTCTTCATTTTCACGCAAACGATAGTATGGGTTTTTCACTTCTTTATGCGTGTTCTTGTCTTTAATAAAGTAACGCTCGAATGTCGTCATCGCACGTTTACCGAATAATGATGAATATTTACCAGTCCATAAATACCAGACTAAATCCGTTGAAAGGTCATCTTCTACTTCTTTATGTTCATAAGCGTAACGGACGTGCTTTTCAAATTCATCAATCAGTTCACGTCCAGTCAAGAAACGGCCATCAATTGTCATACCTTCCATTTCACCTTGCTCGTCAATGGGAATACAACCGTGAATGAGTAAATTACCATTGTAACGTAAGTACAAGTTCCCTTTTTTCATTAAGAAGTCTACATGACGACGCAATTTCTCAGATTCTTGTACAGATGTGAGCAACTTATCCATCACTTCTTGCTCTTCTTCAAGCAATGCAGTAGGTTGGCGACGGTCTACTGTTCTAAAACATGTATTTTCAATCGGATGGACTTTGCCGTTCAGTTCGATTGTACGGTTGCGATAATCCACACGATCGAGCAGTAAACGTTCATTCATTTCAAATTCAGGACGACGTTTAATAATCGGTCCTTCCAATTTAAATTGAATCATTGCAATGGCTTGATGAATTTTAGTAATCTGTAAAATTTCTGACTCTGATGGATTTTTCTCAGGATGTTTTTTCGGACGAAATGCCTCATTATCATCGTAATACTTTTCGGCTAGCGTTAATAATGGACGCAAGTTAATACCGTAAGCATCTTCAATAATGTCGAGATTGTCGTAACGTGCACAAATGCGGAGTAAGTTCGCGAGGCACACCTTTGAACCAGAGTAGGCACCCATCCATAAAACATCATGGTTCCCCCATTGAATATCGACAGAATGGTAATCAATGAGTGTATCCATAATTTTGTCTGGGTGAGGACCACGGTCGTAAATATCACCAACGACGTGGAGATGATCTACAACTAATCTTTGTGTCGTATTTGCAAGACTGATAATAAGTTTATCCGCTTGGTTCAATTGGATAATTTGTCTCAGAATTGCATCATAATAATCTTTTTTGTTGTTGAATTGGTTACTTTTATAGAGTAACTCTTCAATGATAAATGTATATTCTGGCGCTAATGATTTACGTAATTTTGAACGTGTATATTTGGAAGAGGTATATTTTACTAATTCTAGTAAGCGATTAATCGTTTTTTCATACCATGTGTGACGTTCACTTTTTGTATTAAAACCATTTTTAATACGCTTAATTTTTTCTTCTGGATAGTAGACTAATGCAATCAATTCATTCATTTCTTGGGGGTCTAATCGTGATTTGAAAATGTCATGAATCTTTTGTTGTAAATTACCAGATCCATTACGCAACACATGTTGAAATGCGTGATATTCACCGTGTAAGTCACTCACAAAGTGTTCTGTACCTTTAGGTAAATCCAAAATCGACTCTAAATGGATAATTTCAGTCGCAACTTTTTCTTCTGAATCGAATTTTTCAGCGATTAAATCTAAATACTGCCTTTTTAACTCTTTTTCTGTTTGAGATGACATATGAATTTCTCCTTTACCCATAAATTGTTCGTTTTTTAGATTATCGCAGGCCATGAATGATACTGCTTTTGTTTAAGTAGCTCAAAATGGATGAACTTGTGTGATAGAGGAAGATCATCAGTGGGAAATGGTGTTCCGCGTACTTGATGTGCATTAATCAAGGAAGCACGTGTTCTTGTGTTCAATAGCACGTTCAATGAAAGTAGTACGGCCAGCACAATACGAATCTTTCTCACCCGTCTTCAATCATCATGACAAGCCAAGTTGCCCTTATTTATCAAATATGAAGTTGACCTGTGTCTAACCGTTTCAACTCTATTAAACCACATTATTTATAGAAGTTAAACGAACCTGATTATGTACAGATTGTCTACAATGAAGATGCTCAACTTTTTGAATATTATTGATACACTTTGCATTTTGTATGTCATGCCCTTGATTTTATGATAATAGCGCGATATAATGTCAAAGTTATTAGTTAGCTTAGCTCACCGAAATGAGAAAGGAGTATTTGAGTGCAAAATCAAGAGCATCAAGCGTTTATAAAAAATTATATCTTCAACTTTTTAGTCAGTTTTTTTGTTTATTTTGCGATGTACTTACTTATTGTTGTTATCGCGCAATATGCCATTCAACGTTATGACGTATCTACCGGTGTTGCAGGATTGATTACGGGTATTTTTATCGTCGGTGCATTGATTGGCCGTTTCGTAGGTGGGCGCTATATTCATGAAGTGGGCCCTAAACGATTGTTGATGATTGGATTAGTGTTATTTATTATCACGCAATGTTTTTACTTCATTGAAGGGAGTCTCATCTTTTTATTTGTGACTCGTTTTTTAAATGGGATGGCGCTTGCGATTGCGACAACTGCGACAGGAACGATTGTGCCACTGATTGCACCTGTTGAACGGCGAGGTGTAGCGATTAGTTTGTTTAGTTTAAGTTTAGTGATAGGTGCCGCGATTGGTCCGTTTTTAGGGTTATATTTAGCAGGCATTTATCCAACATTCGTTTTATTCACAGTCTGTCTCATTGTTGCGATTTTAGCGTTCATCTTTGCACTGTTTTTAAAAGTCAATGTCAAAATGGCTGATCAACAATCTGACCACCAAGGCTTTCATATTTCGCAATTTATTTCAGTACCAGCGATTCCGATTGCGCTTGTCGTCCTCATTTGTGGTTTAGGTTACGCCTCTGTTTTATCATTTTTACAATTGTATGCCGTAGAAATTAATTTAACTGCAGTGGCGCGCTATTATTTTATCTTCTATGCAATCACTTCAGTTTTCACACGCCCATTCGTCGGTCGTATTTTGGATCGCTTCCATGAAAATTGGGTTGCTTATCCTGCACTAGTGATATTTGGTGTAGGTATATTAATATTAGCGATAGCACATAGTGGATGGGCATTGTTATTGTCTGGTGCATTAGTCGGTATTGGCTATGGTAGTATGACGGCTGTCGGTAATGTTGTAGCTGTCAAAGTATCACGTGCAGATCAAGTCGGTCTTGCAACTTCCACATTTTTCATCGGACTAGATGTTGGCGTTGGTTTTGGTCCAGCGTTACTCGGCATGATTTTACCTGCTATCGGTTATCGTATGATGTATGTAGCGATAGGTATCATTTTATTGTTATGTATCATTTTATATGCCTTTATTCACGGCCGTCGTCAGTCAAAAGTGATGCAATAGTTGCGAAGCATAGTAAATAACCAAAAAAATAATAAATTAGTATTTTAAAAAATGGCTTAATCCCTTGTAATGATGGAGGTTTAAGCCATTTTTGTTAATTAAAGTGTAAATTATTAAAGAATTTTCTAAAAACGTTCAAAAAATGTTCAAAATTTTATTGTAACCGCTTTCTTGATGTGGTATATTCAGATAGCTACATGAAAGGTCATCAGGTGACCTAATGAAAGAGGGGCAAAAATTATGAGTCAAAAGAAAACGAATGTCCGTTGGCTATTTGCAGGTGTGTTTTTCTTAATTGGTGTCATCGCCTATATGGACCGCTCTAATATCTCTTATATTGCGGTACCAATGATGGAAGACTTACATCTTACAAAAGCACAATTTGGATTTTTAGGTTCATTTTTCTCTTTAGGTTATGCATTGATGCAAGTACCATCAGGATTTTTAGCTGAGAAATACGGACCTAAAAAGATGATTACGATTGCGTTAGTATGGTGGAGTGCATTTACAATCTTTACAGGAATGGTGAAAAATCATGGATTAATGTTTTTCGTCCGTTTTCTATTCGGTGTAGGGGAATCGCCAATGTTTCCGTCGAACGCTGTATTCAATACATATTGGTTCAGCAAGCATGAAAAAGGGCGTGCGGCAAGTGCGTTATTAGCGGGTTCTTATTTTGGACCTGTACTTGCACCAATTGTAACAGTGACAATTTCTAATGCATTTGGTTGGCAAGCTGTGTTCTACATTTTTGGTGCGGTTGGTTTCTTAATTGCGATTTTATGGGCAATTATTGCGAAAGACTTACCAGAACATCATAAAATGGTGAATGAAGCAGAAAAACATTTCATTATGGAAAACCGTGACGTTGTTAAAACGAAAAAGACAACACCACCATGGGGCGCGTTTTTCTCACGCTTTAGTTTTTATGCGATTGCATTACAATATTTCGTAGTTCAATTTGTTATTACATTATTTTTATACTGGTATCCAACGTACTTAATGGAACAATTCCACGTTGACCGAGATACAATGAGTAAAATCGCGGGTATTCCTTGGTTAGTAATGTTCGTCTTCATTTTAAGTGGTGGTACGATTTCAGATAAGATCTTGAGCAGTGGTAAATCACGTTTTGCGGCACGTGGTATTATTGCCATTGCAGGTTTTGCGATTTTTGGTATTTCACTTAATTTCGCGGTCACTTCAGATAGCTTAGTGAAAAATATTGTTTGGATGTCACTTTGTTTGAGTAGTATCGGTTTAGCGATGGTTATGAGCTGGGCTTCAGCGACAGATTTAGGACGTAACTATTCAGGAACTGTTTCAGGGTGGATGAACTTATGGGGCAATATCGGTGCGGTATTAAGTCCGATCTTTGCGGGTTACCTTGCAGAAATGATCGGTTGGATTCCAACATTACGCTCGATGCTTATTTTAGTAGTCGTTGCGATTGTATTATGGTTCTTTGTTAAGCCGGACCAACCTTTAATTAAAGACGAAGCGTAATAAATAGAGGAAGTGGGACTGAAATTTTTCATGCTATTGACGCAATGTTTTCTTTAACTTACCCTTTCCATATGTTTTGTACTTTTGATTGCCTTCATGGTTTTGCGTTCCTAGGGACTGAATCTTCAACTCAATTCAGCTTGATTGAAATGTACACTTGACTGGTGTCGAATTGGATTTTGGGAGCAGTACAGAAATCTCATGTGTCACCAAGGTTTCGTCGTACTGCCCCACGCAAGGCTGACTCGACTTCTCAAAAGTGCAGATATTGAGAAGTCAGACAGTTACTGCGATAAACAGTAACCACTATTTTCTTTTTTATTTTCAATTTGGGCTTGAGGGGATATAATAAGAGGCATAAAATCATCGTGAAAGAGGTCAGTCGATGCAAAAATTAACACGTGGGTTGGTTCCACTTATTGGTATTGCATTGATTTTAGCAGGCGTATATTTAATCTTTAAGCCGAAAATTGATGCATATTTGACCAATAAAGAAAATGAACAAAAAATTGAAGTATATGAAGAAAGTCAACAAAATGCACCATCAAAAGTGCCTGAAATTCCGAAAGACCCGTCGAAAGTCGTTGGTGTATTAGAAGTGCCGTCAGTCGGTATAAAAGAAGCTGTGTATCCTGGTCCTGCGACACCTGAACAATTGGAGCGCGGTGTCAGTTTGGCGGAAAAGGATGAATCACTCAAAGACCAAAATATCGCTATTGCGGGACATACGAATTATAGTTTGAACTATCAATTTACAGAGTTACACAAAGCGAAAAAGGGTGCAGAAGTAATTTTTAAACTGGGTAAAGAAACGCGCAAATATCAAATTACGTCGATTAAAGATGTCGATCCGTATCAAGTTGAAGTGTTGGAAGAGATGAAGAAAGATAAAGACCAACTGACACTCATTACTTGTGATGATTACGATGAGAAAACAGGTCAGTGGCTGACACGCAAAATTTATGTAGCAGAACGTGTGTAGTCGTCAAATGGATAATTAAACTTAGAGGTGATGTCGTATCGCATGTGCGAGGCATTACCTTTTTTATTTAGCATGTTAATGGTGTTGTTGAGAGCGGTTTCATAATTCTTTTGAATTCTCATCGCCGGACCTATAATATAAGAAGTACTAAGGTTAAGGGAGGACTACTGATGCATATACTCATTGCACCTGACTCATTTAAAGAATCTATGACCGCGATGCAAGCTGCAGAAGCAATTGAACAAGGTTGGCGTGACGTTGCGGGTGATACAATAACGTTTCATAAAATACCTATGGCTGATGGGGGAGAAGGAACGACCCAATCACTTCACGATGCACTACGAGGTGTGTGGCGAACGATTCCGGTTCAAGATCCATTAGGTCGTCCTATTTCAGCGACGTACAGCCTTGCGAATGAAGGACAGACCGCAATCGTTGAAATGGCGGCAGCTTCTGGATTAGATTTAGTGTTGTCAAATGAACGAAATCCACGTATGACCTCTACGTATGGCACGGGACAATTGTTGTTGGATGCGCTCGATCAAGGTGTGTCACATATTATTTTAGGGATTGGCGGCAGTGCGACGAATGATGGAGGTGCTGGGTTACTCCAAGCGATAGGGGTCCAACTTTTAGATGCAAAGGGCCAGCCGATTTCTCGAGGTGGTGAAGCTTTAGCGCAATTAAATCGTATCGACATGTCGCATATAGATGAAAGGTTTCAAAATGTGCAACTTGAAATCGCTTGTGATGTCGATAATCCGTTGCTCGGTCCGAATGGGACAACTGCAGTTTATAGTGCGCAAAAGGGTGCAAGTCAAGCGGACCAAGTCATATTAGAAGCCGCTTTGTCACACTTTCATACTGTAATTGAACAAGATTTAAAGCAACAAGTGGCCGATATTCCAGGTGCGGGTGCTGCAGGGGGATTAGGTGCAGGTTTGTTGGCATGTCTTCCCGTAGACTTAAAACATGGCATTGACATTGTCCTCTCGGTGACGCAATTTGACGAGTATGTGCAACGTGCAGACCTTGTCATTACTGGGGAAGGTGCGATTGATGGACAAACTGTGTACGGTAAAACACCAGTGGGCGTCGCTAAAGCAGCGAAAAAGTATGGAAAGCCTGTTATTGCGATTGCCGGCAAATTGGGCGTAGGGTATGAAGCAGTTGAAAAGCATGGTATTGATGCGGTATACAGTATGTCAACAGGGCCCATGTCTCTAGAACAAGCAATCAATGAAGGGCCTGTGCACTTAAAACAATGGGCGCGGCATATGGCAAAATTTTATCAACTGATGAAAGAGAAGAGGTAAACGGATGCAAAAATTTCATTACAAAGAATATTTTTGGGATGTTACGAAAAAAATCATGACGGTATTCAATGACAAAGACGAACCCGTATATCAATTGAAGTTGGCCCGTGGTCAACAACGGTTCAAGCTGTCATTGCTATTCAATTATTTATGGCAAGAGTATGAAATTGAAGATGGCGAAAACCGTTTTTATTTATCGCGGAATAAAGGTGTCTTCGGTTGGTTATTGCCAACTTGGCAAGTGTATCAAAATGAGCAGTTGATGGGGCGTTTTCGTGCGAGTTCTCTTTTGCCGTTACGCTTTTACTATGATACAACGGAGGGCGACCGTTTTAAGTTTAAATTTCGCTTTTTTACATACAATGCTGAAGTGCGCGATGAATCGGGGCGTGATGTGATGTCTGTTGCAGCGTCAATTTTTAAGTTGAAGCCTGAATACCGTATTGAAATTCATGACGGTATGACCCATCCAGCGCTGTTGATTTTACTCTTTCAAGTAGGACAAGAATTCATTTCAATCGCAAGAAAAAGCCACTGAAACGATAGAGGCCTCAGTGACTATATATTCAAATAGGTTGGTGATGTCTTCACATGTGATCGAGGGCGTCATCAACCTGTTATTTTAGGAAAGAGCACATGGTTTTCTAAGTGGACATGCGCATGTGTTTCTCGTTCTAAGTGTGCAATTCGGTCGTAAACGAGTCGCCAAGTACCGCATGCTTCAGCTGGCGGTTGGAAATCATGCGTCAGTTCACGCATCTGTTGAAGTAATGCCCCCGCCTCATCGTGATCATCGACTAGCGATTGAACGACGGCATCTATATCTTCAACAGTTTCACCATTGGCAGAACGCACCAATTTAGGAAAAGCGTTTTGGTCTTCTTCATCTGTATGTGTCAACATTGCTGATTTAAATGCATCAAAAGTTGATTTTAATGTCACTAAATTCGGATGGTTTGGACCATGCACGCGTGAGAGTTTTGTGACATACGGTGTCAATTGCTTGAACTCTTCTCTTAATGTGTCATGATAGCGAGCTTGAATATATTGAATTAAAGAAGGGACAGATAAATATTGTGGTTGCATCCCTTCACCTTGTTGTTGACTTGCATCTTCTAATTCTTGAAGGAGTGGTGTGAGCGACAATTTAGGATGGTTTGAAACAGCTTCTTCAAGAGAAATCTGTCCCCCACAGCAAAAATCGATGCCGTGTTTGCGGAAAACGTCTGCTGTTTTAGGATAATGTGTAACGATATCCGCAACTTTATCTTGGGTAGCAATCATACTAAAACTTCCTTTCGTCTTGTAATACATTCATCATATCAATAATGTGAAAAAATGAACATTAGGGAAAAGGATGTGTTCACTTCGAAAAATGGATATATTTGACATGATTATCTCCTTAGCTCAAAAATTTTAGAATTACAAATAACGGGAAATTACACAGGTGACCTTTTTACAGAGACGTCAGCGCAATGCAAGAGGATAGAAACTTTGATGGTACTGGTAAAATAAGCATTTGTGTCAATTAAGGGAAAAACGAGCATCGCTACATAAATTTTAATTTAAAAATATCTCAAAAAAGCAAATTTGTAATGATACAAAAAGTTTTAAATGTGCTATAATATAGAATTGGAACCGCTTACACCATTGTATTGTATTTGCTGAAGGGGTCAAAAAATAGCAAATATGATATATTGGATAATGCGGAGTGGGACGGATATCTCACTTAATTGAATAGATAAGACGTTCCATTCTGATATTATGTGGTTTCATTGACGGGAAATGTGAAACACAAAGGAGGAATGGCAATGATTTTCGAAAAGATGGCACAAGCTGATTACGAGCAGTTAGTTTTTTGCCACGACGAAACAACAGGTTTAAAAGCAATTATTTGTATTCATGACACAACTTTAGGTCCAGCATTAGGGGGTTGCCGCTTCTGGAATTACGAAAGTGAGGAAGATGCGATAGTCGACGTGATGCGCTTAGCTAAAGGGATGACATATAAAAATGCAGCTGCCGGCCTTAATTTAGGTGGCGCAAAAACTGTTGTTATTGGTGATCCGAAAACAGATAAATCTGAAGCATTCTTTAGAGCACTTGGTCGCTATATTCATAGTTTAGATGGCCGTTACATTACTGCAGAAGATGTAGGAACTACAGTAGAAGATATGGATTTCATTCGTTTAGAAACACCATATGTGACAGGTGTCAGTGAGTCTTACGGTTCAAGTGGTAATCCAAGTCCGATGACGGCATTAGGTGTTTATTATGCGATGAAACGTACAGCGAAAGAAGCATTTGGCTCTGACAGTTTAGACGGGAAAACTGTTGCTGTACAAGGTGTAGGTAATGTCGCATATCATATGTGTAAATACTTACATGAAGAAGGCGCGAAACTGATTGTGACTGATATCAATGAGGAAGCCGTGCAACGTGCAGTGAATGACTTTAATGCTGAAGCGGTAGGAATTAATGATATCTATCAAGTTGACGCTGACATTTTTGCGCCATGTGCACTGGGTGGTATTTTAAACGATAAAACGATTCCAGAGCTTAAAGTGAAAATGATTTGCGGTAGTGCCAACAACCAATTGCTAGAAGAAAACAAGCATGGTCAAATGTTAGAAGAACGCGGCATTACTTATGCACCTGACTTTGTTGCTAACAGTGGTGGTGTCATCAACGTAGCTGACGAGTTGTACGGTCAATATAACCGTGAACGTGCTGAAAAGAAAGTGAAAAACATTTACGAGCAAATGGATAAAATTTTCACGATTGCAAAAGAAGAAGGTATTTTACCATTACAAGCAGCGGAACATCTTGCAGAATCACGAATTGATACGATGATGCGTGTACATAGTAAATATTCAGCAACTCAAAAATAATCATACAAGCATAAAGAGAGATAGGGGAACTTTAATGTGTCCTTGTCTCTTCTTTTTTTGCGTGAAAAGTGAATGATGTACGGAATAAACGACAAGTTAAAATAAAATGAAGTTGGATTGAATTATGTCACATTAAATTGCGAATATTTGAAAAAATGGTGTTGCTAAATGATCTTTGTTCGGTTACGCTATCACTATTGTGGTACGAAGCGCATTTGAAGGGGACAGAAAAAGTGGAAAAGTAGAATGAACGGCGTACCTCGAAAACCATTTGAAGCGCATTGATTCAAATGTAATTTAACAGTGAGGTGGTAAAGGAAATGGAAGTAGCAGAGCAGAGAATGACATTTAAAACATTTATGTTCAAAGTATTGAATGGTTTAGCCATCGCAATTATTGCCGGGCTTATTCCGAATGCAGTGTTAGGTGGATTGTTTAAATATTTAAGCCAATACGCTGATATTTTCGCAACGATGAATCAAGTTGTCTTAGGGGTACAATTTGCGTTACCGATTATGGTCGGTGTCCTCATCGCGTTACAATTCAATTTAAATCCAATGGCAACAGCTTTAGTTGGCGCAGCATCATTTGTCGGTTCAGGGGCCGCTAAAGTGACGCCGGCTGGTTGGCAATTGGTTGGTATTGGTGATTTAATTAATACAATGATTACGGCATCTATTGCAGTACTGATTGTGTTATGGTTAGGCAATCGCTTAGGAAGTTTGAACGTGATTTTATTGCCTATTCTTGTCGGCGGAGGTGCAGGACTGATCGGTGTAGCGACATTACCTTATGTCAGCAAAATTACGTTAGCTATCGGTAGTTTAGTGAATACATTTACGACGTTACAGCCCGTGTTGATGGGCGTTTTGATTGCAGTCTTATTTTCATTCATTATTGTTTCTCCAATTTCAACAATAGGCGTTGGTTTAGCGATTGGTATTTCAGGTTTAGCAGCAGGATCAGCAGCGATTGGTGTTGCCGTTGCAGCTGTCGTTTTGTTCATCGGCACATTACGTGTGAATAAAATTGGTGTCCCGATCGCGATTTTATTAGGTGGTATGAAAATGATGATTCCTAATATTATTCGCTATCCTATTTTACTCTTACCAATCGGCATTACAGCAGCCGTAACAGGTGCAGCAGGTGCATTGTTCGGTATTTCAGGTGTGAAAGAAACAGCGGGATTCGGTATTGTTGGTTTAGTCGGCCCAATTAAAGCATTAGAATTAATGGACGGCAACGGTATGACCAACTTACTGATTGTCCTTGCGGTATTTTTCGTCATTCCATTAGTTGTTGGCTTTATTGTCGATTACATTTTGTGGAAAGTTTTAAAATTGTATGACTCTGAAATTTATCGTTTTACTGCAACAGAAGATAATAAATAAAAGCATTGAAAGTGTCATTTTGTCGAAAGAGACATAGTGGCGCTTTTTTATTTCGGGGCCTAAACCTTTAGAAAACGACAGCAATCCCGCCTTGATCCAGGTCAATCAAGTTATCTAAAATAGTTACACAACAAAAAAGTTCTTTTTAAAATTCTTATAAATTGTGACAAATTATTATACAAATTGACACGAAATGATGACATTTTATAAAACGCTTTCAATTTTAAGTGATTATATTCACAATTCTTGGTATACTACTTGTGAAATGATGAACAAACCTAATTGGAGGTAAAGACATGATTAAAGACACTCAAACTACACATAATGCATGGGAAGGTTTTAAAACTGGACGTTGGACACGCCATGTGGACGTTCGTGAATTTATACAATTAAACTTTACAGGTTACCAAGGCGATGACAGTTTTTTAGCCGGTCCAACTGAAGCAACGACGAAATTATGGGATCAAGTGATGGTGTTATCGAAAGAAGAGCGTGAACGTGGTGGTATTTGGGATATGGATACAAAAGTGCCATCAACCATTTTATCTCATGATGCAGGTTACTTGGATGAATCATTAGAACAAATTGTTGGTGTACAAACAGACAAACCATTCAAACGTTCTATGCAACCATTTGGCGGAATCCGTATGGCAAAAGCAGCATGTGAAGCATACGGTTATGAATTAGATAAAGAAACAGAGCACATTTTTACAGAGTATCGTAAAACACATAACCAAGGTGTATTCGATGCCTATTCAAAAGAAATGTTAGCTTGTCGTAAAGCAGGGATTATTACAGGTTTACCAGATGCTTATGGCCGTGGTCGTATTATTGGAGATTATCGTCGTGTCGCACTGTACGGTGTTGATTTCTTAATGGCAGAAAAACAAAAAGACTTCAATGACTTATCATCAACTATGACTGAAGATGTGATTCGTTTACGCGAAGAAGTGTCAGAACAATATCGTTCATTAAACGAATTAAAACAACTCGGTGAACGTTACGGATTTGATTTAAGTCGCCCAGCTGAAAACTTTAAAGAAGCAGTGCAATGGCTCTACCTTGCTTACCTTGCTGCGATTAAAGAACAAAACGGAGCCGCAATGAGTCTAGGACGTACATCTACATTCTTAGACATTTATGCAGAACGTGACTTACAAGCAGGTACGATTACTGAAACGGAAGTACAAGAAATCATTGACCACTTCATCATGAAATTACGTTTAGTAAAATTTGCACGAACACCTGATTACAATGCATTATTCTCAGGTGACCCGACTTGGGTAACAGAATCTATCGGTGGTGTCGGTATTGATGGTCGTCCAATGGTAACGAAAAACTCATTCCGTTTCTTACACTCACTCGACAACTTAGGACCAGCACCAGAACCAAACTTGACAGTATTATGGTCAACACGTTTACCTGAAAACTTCAAACGCTACTGTACGAAAATGAGTATTAAAACAAGCTCTATTCAGTACGAAAATGATGATTTAATGCGCGAAAGCTACGGTGACGATTACGGTATTGCATGTTGTGTATCTGCAATGCGTATCGGTAAACAAATGCAATTCTTTGGTGCACGTGCCAACTTAGCGAAGACATTATTGTATGCGATCAATGGTGGTAAAGATGAAAAATCAGGTGCTCAAGTTGCGCCAAACTTCGCACCAATTCAATCTGAAATTTTAGATTACGATGAAGTGTACCAACAATTTGATGAAATGATGGAATGGCTAGCAGGTGTTTACATCAACTCATTAAATGTCATTCACTACATGCACGATAAGTATAGCTATGAACGTATCGAAATGGCACTCCATGATACAGATGTGCACCGTACGATGGCAACAGGTATTGCAGGTTTATCAGTTGCAGCGGACTCACTTTCTGCCATTAAATATGGTCAAGTTCGCACAATTCGCGATGAAAATGGACTCGTAGTTGACTTTGAAACAACAGGTGATTATCCAAAATATGGTAACAACGATCCACGTGTAGACGACATCGCAGTGCAGTTAGTTGAAAGCTTTATGAAAAAATTACGTAAACATCAAACGTACCGTAACTCTGAACATACGATGAGTGTACTCACAATCACATCAAATGTCGTTTACGGTAAGAAAACAGGTAACACACCAGATGGACGTAAAGCAGGCGAACCATTTGCGCCAGGTGCAAACCCAATGCACGGACGTGATGATCACGGTGCACTGGCATCATTATCATCAGTAGCAAAATTACCTTATGACTGCTGTAAAGACGGTATTTCTAACACATTTAGTATCGTACCAAAATCATTAGGTAAAGAAGAAGCAACACAAGAACAAAACTTAGTCAGCATTTTAGATGGCTATGCATTACAACACGGCCATCACTTAAACATCAATGTATTTAACAGAGAAACATTACTAGACGCAATGGAACACCCAGAAGAATATCCACAGCTAACAGTACGTGTATCAGGTTATGCCGTAAACTTTATTAAATTAACACGCGAGCAACAACTCGACGTTATTTCTCGTACATTCCACGAATCTATGTAACGAGTCAGTAACACAACACTAACAGTCTTAAATTGACATGATTAAATGGGGGAGAACGATGATTAAAGGACACATTCATTCAATAGAAAGCTTAGGTACAGTCGATGGCCCAGGCTTACGCTACATTATCTTTACACAAGGTTGCTTACTGAGATGTTTTTATTGCCATAATCCAGATACCTGGAAAGTCAATGAGCCCTCTCGTACGGCAACAGCAGATGAACTCGTGAATGAAATTGTTCCGTATCTCCCTTACTTTCAGGCATCAGGAGGGGGCGTCACTATCAGTGGTGGTGAGCCTCTCTTGCAAATGCCGTTTATCGAAGAACTGTTTGAAAAGCTTCACGCACAAGGGATTCATACGTGTATCGATACTTCACTTGGCTGTGCAAACGATACGGAAGCTTTTAAGAAACATTTCGATCAAGTTTTAACACATACAGACTTATTGATGGTGGACATTAAGCATATCGATAATGAAAAGCATCAACAATTAACCGGAAAACCTAATACTCATATACTCAACTATATTCAATATTTAGCAGACAAGGGCCAACCGATATGGATTCGCCACGTGCTCGTACCAGGTCTCACCGACGCCCCCGAAGACTTGAAAGCACTTGGCACATTTATCAACCAACTTGGCAATGTTGAGAAATTTGAAATCTTACCTTATCACCAACTCGGTGTGCACAAATGGGAGGCCTTAGGTGTACCGTATGCGTTGAATGATGTTGAACCCCCGACAGATGAAGATGTAGAACGTGCATACGGTTATGTGAATTTTACAGGCGTGACCCCTCTTACGCCTGTACGCTAAATATTGGTTTTGTAAGAATGACATGATTCTATTTTCGCTATGCATAAACTTTTGACTTTAAATGATATTGAAGAGATGGCTGGGATGCAATGTGATGTTGCCTCTCAGCTTCTTTATTTTGTGAAATTTGTTGTTATATTTGACTTTGAAAAGGTGTTCATCAATCGATTGCTGAACCGCGCTACGCTTTCCCAGTGGACTTGCCTCAAATAAAGTGGGCTTGATTGAAGTATAAACTGGAGGGAAGCTAATTGGATTTTCGGCTATGTCTAATCACTCCGGAGTCTTGCATGCTTCTAGCCATCTGAAGTAGGGTGACGTTTGCTATTGACAGTGGACAAATATGAAAAGTTATATTTAATTCATATCATCAATACACATCAATTTGCATGTTTTTATGGAAGAGGTGATAGCAAGAGACGAAAAATAGAAAATTGAGAACGTCGATGATATGGCATCGAGTTGTGCAATGTCATTTAAATAACGATTCAAAGTAGAATGGGGCGTTAAAGTGTGGTAAGTAATTATTTTGTGTTTTTAAGTTTGTCATAAAGGGAAATACTAGAATAATCGCGTATGAAAGAGAAAGAGGAGGATGTTAGATGACACGAACATTAATTTTAGGTGCGAACGGTGGCGTAGGACAACATCTTGTGAAGCAAATGCACGCACAAGGTGAAGATTTTACTGCGGCTGTGAGAAAAAAAGAACAACAGCAAGCGTTAGCATCACAAGGCATTTCTGCAACATTGATTGATTTAGAAACAGCAACGATTGACGATTTAACAGACGCCTTTCTACCCTATGATCAAGTCATTTTTTCAGTAGGTTCTGGCGGTAGTACAGGTGCAGACAAAACAATTATTGTAGATTTAGATGGTGCGGTTAAAGCGATTAAAGCGAGTGAAGACGCGAACATTGAGCACTTCATTATGGTGTCTACGTATGACTCTCGTCGTGAAGCATTTGACGCAAGTGGTGACTTGAAACCCTATACGATTGCGAAACATTACGCCGATGACTATTTAAGACATAGCCGATTAACAACAACTATTGTGCATCCGGGTGCATTGACAAACGATCAAGGAACAGGAAAAGTGAACGTTGCTGAATTGTTTGAACAACCTGATGTACGCCAAATTCCACGTGAAGATGTCGCTACAGTCTTGTATGAAGTGGCTACCAATGCAGAACATCGTGGTAAAGAATTCCAAGTGTTAACAGGTAACAACGAGATTTCAGAGGCTTTATCGTTTCTTTAAAGTAACGATGGACACATCAATCAAGATAACTAGATACGTGAGAAGGCTTAAAAAATAAAAGTCTTCTCACGTATCTTTTTTGATGTCTCCTACCTTGTCGTTATATCTAAGTGATATACCTCATGTTGCCAGTTCGTCCTAAAAAAGCAAAGTATTCCGATAACAAAAATAAAAACCTCAAGTTAAATTATAATTTTAAATAAAATAAGGTTCAAACAACAAAACTGAAAGGTGAGATGTCAGCAGAACACTGGCTCGGTACAGATTCTGGTGGGCGAGATATTTTAAGCCGCTTGTTGTATGCAGGGCGTGTGTCGTTACTATTCGGATTTTTTACTTCTATTGGACTTATGACGATTGGCGTATTGATTGGAATGATTTCTGGCTATTACGGTGGCTGGGTGGATACCGTGCTCATGCGTTTTACAGAGTTTGTCATGTTATTTCCATTTATTCCTTTTGCGGTCGTGTTGAATGCAACGTTCAGTGGTAAAATCGAAAATCAATACGGCTCAGCCATTGTGTTAGGTTTGGTGCTCATCGCATTATCTTGGGTCGGTGTCGCAAGGATCGTTCGCGGTAAAGTGATGCAAGAGAAAGAGAATGAATATTTCTTGGCCGCGCAATCAATCGGAACGCCTGTGTATAAAATTTTATTTAAGCATTTATTACCGAATATTTTAAGTGTGATTATTGTACAAGCGACACTCGTATTTGCCGTACAAATCGTTGCCGAAGCAGGACTCAGTTTCCTCGGATTTGGGATTAGTAAAAGTGTGCCGACTTGGGGAAATATGTTAACAGATGCGCAAGAAGGCGACATTTTAAGGAGTAAGCCATGGATTTGGATGCCTCCCGCACTCATTATTACAGTGACGATTTTATGTATTAACTTTATTGGTGAGGGATTAAAAGACGCACTGAACCCAAAATCAAGAAGGTAAAATGGACAGGATTTCACTTCTATAATATTCAGGAATAAAAACAATAGTTTACGTACGTCAGTAGGTGGAAAGATTTGACTGTAAATGATTGAAAATGTTTTCGATAATGTAAGAAGTTGACGCCAGAGAGAACATGCACCAGAAGAATTTGAGAATATTATGAAAAAACGAGCAAAAATGATAAAAATGTGATAGACTTTGTGCAATAACTAAAATTGTAAAAAGTAAATGATGATTTCTAGTTGAAATAGTGTGCTGAACATGAATTTGTATTAAAAGTCAGGACGCTACTGTTAGGAACAAAGGGGATGAGGTCGATGTTGAAAAAATTGATGCTACTATTTTTTGCAATGGTCATTTCAACAACCATTGCAGAAACGTTTCTGATTGCTGGTACATGGCAATATTTGTTGATGCAATCTCTATCACTCGCATTTATCATATTCTTTATTTATCATTTTGTCGTTTTTCAGTTACAAGAAAAGCGGCAAGAAAAACGTTATCAAGACCGTCAATGGATCGTTAATAAAGAACATGAAGATGAAAATGTAAAGAAACGTTTAGTTCGTAAATAACTTGAATCATAAAATGGTTGAGGAGACATAAAAATTTTTGATGCTATTGATGCAATATTTTGTGTGATTTGCCCTCCTTATGATTTGTGATTTTTATTGCCCTCATGCCTTCGCTTTCCAAGGGGCTTGCCTTGCAACTCAATTCGGTTTCCTTCAAGTGAACAGTTCAATCAAGTCAAATTGAGTTGAGGCGAGACGCTTAGGAACGCGAATTCAAGGTAACAATTCATTGTGTAAACTAAGAAAAGGATCATGCAAGTGTACCAATCCGAAATGTCGTGTACACAACAACTTGAAACGTTCACCAACATCATCGACTATTCATATCAAAAAGCTCGAAGTTAAGACAACAGTTGTCATCTCACTTCGAGCTTTTTTCCTAATATTATGAGAACACTTCGGATCGTTTGGAATCACCAAAGATTTTTGCTTTAATCGCTTCACCTGTTGGCGTACCAGCGAGCCCCCCTAAACCTGTTTCACGTAAAGATGCAGGAAGGTTACGACCCACTTTATCCATAGCCTCAATCACCTCATCTACTGGAATACGGCTTTCCACACCTGCAAGTGCAAGATCTGCTGAAATCAATCCATTGCCGGAACCAATTGCATTCCGCATCACACAAGGAATTTCTACTAACCCTGCGACAGGGTCACACACTAAACCAAGCAAGTTGCTAATACTAATTGCAAGTGCATGTCCAGCTTGTTCTGGTGTACCACCGAATGTTTGTACAGCAGCAGCGGCAGCCATTGCAGATGCTGAACCCACTTCTGCTTGACAGCCTCCTGTTGCACCAGCGACCGAAGCATTGTTAGCAATCACCATACCGCATATCGAGGCTGAAAATAGAAATTCGAGCATTTGGTCATTCGTTAAGTCATGTGATTGCTCTAGTTTAAAGAGTATTCCTGGAATGGTGCCTGAAGAACCAGCAGTCGGTGTCGCACAAATAATGCCCATTGCTGCGTTGACTTCATTAGTGGCAACCGCTCCTTCAACAGCTGACATCATATCATATCCAGAAAGGGCTTTATTGTGTTGGTTATACTTGTGGATTTTAATCGCGTCCTGCCCGGTATAACCTGTTACACTTTTAACCCCTTCCCCTGTCGTACCTTTTTGAACTGCTTCACGCATTGTGTCTAGGTTTTGTTGCATCATGTCCATGACTGCTTCGCGCGTCATACCACGTGTTTCCATTTCATGTTTAATCATAATTTCTGCAAAAGTTGTGTTATTTTCAGTCGCATAGTCGATTAATTCTTTCATTGTATCAAACATGAGAGTCCCTCCAATTTAATCTATATATGAAAAGTTTAAAAACGCATATTTTTCTTTGATTGATTCAAGTAGTTCGCTTTTAATTGGTTTATTCAAATGTAAGGCAAGTAAACAATGGCCTTTTGTCATCGTTTTAATCTCTTCATTGATGTCGACTTCATGCTCGATTAAATCGTTAATTAAATGATTGACTTCTGCAATTTTACATTCCCCATCAATGACAAGAATAGGGGGTGTGTGTGCCATCAGAATACACATTTGGTTAACGTGAATACTTTTCACTTTGAATGCACCACCGCCAATTGAAATGCCATTCAACTCGACGTGACGATCACCGTGATCGATTTCGATGACTGCACAGTTCGGGTGTTCACCTAAACTGGAACCTGATTTTTCGATAAATTCAAAGTCAATGCCTTCACTTCTTGCAATTTTTGTCGATGTTTTAATGCGAGAATCGAATGTACTAAAACCTAATAAGCCACCGATAATCGCTAAATCCGTGCCGTGACCTTTATGCGTTTCTGCAAAAGATTCGTAATAATTCACAACGATTTTCTCAGGTGTATCGCCAAGGACAGCACGAGCGGCCTGACCAATTTTCACTGCACCTGCAGTATGTGAACTTGATGGCCCCATCATCACTGGACCAATAATATCAAAAGCGCTTTGATAATCTTTTGTACGTGCCATAATTCATCCGCTCCTTAATTTGTTTGTTGATTCACATGAGGCACTTGAATGTCAAGCGTTGGTCGTTTCTTACTGATGAATGTGCCAATGAAAAAGCTCATAATAATACTAATGATTGCTACAACGACAATTGTAATCACGGTAGGCACCACTTCATTAAAGCCTAGCGCTACAATCGGACCGGCAATAGGTGTAGCCATGCCTGGTTGATTCACAACGATACCCATGTATGTGATAAACAAGCCATTGACCATTCCTACCACTGCATTTGTACCATACAGCTGGATTGGATATTTTGCGATCGTGTCGATTTGTGTTAATGGTTCGACAGCAACGGCAAAGGCTTTTCCTGCATTGCCGATTCTAAGTTTTCTAAACATCATAAAGTTGACAAATGAGCTACCCATACAACCGAGCGCACCAATCGCCATTGGAATACCCGTAAGTCCTAATAAGCTTGTGAAAACCATTGAACTTAACGGTGTCATACCTACAACGGGCACAATCGCACCGATAACAAGTGCAAGAGCGTACGGATTATTATCACCTACAGCTGTGATGGCAGTACCGATTTGTTTCAATACGGCAGTGACACTAGGTGATACGATAGATGCAATACCATATGCAATGGCAGGAGATAATAAGATCACCACGATCAGGTCTAATCCTTCAGGAACATATTTTTCAAGTGCTTTAATACCGAAAGCAACGAAATATGCCGCAATAAAAGCAGGTAAGAGTTTAAAATCAAATAGAACGAGTCCTGTTAACACAGCGAATACAGGATTAATACCGAACTTTAAACAAGTGAGAATGCCCACTGCAACACCACTTAAACTTCCTGCAACTTCCCCTAATTTAATAAAATATTCTGAGTGAAACACGCCACCGATTGCGTATTTTAAGAATGCTTCCGGTAAAAATGAAGCACAGGCAGCGCCTGATAAAGCTTGTAAACTGACTTTACCATTCGGGGCAAATTTTAAGAATAAAGTCATTGCAAGTAAAACAACGAGTAATGTCCCGATTCCCAAAATAAAATCCATATGAGTTCCTTCTCTCTTTTATTTTTATGTTTTTAATTAGATAGCTATCCCAAACAACCATCATTCTAAGGGCTTCATTTCGCTTATGCAAGCCCTTACATAATTGTTAAACATGCCTCGTTGAGTTAAAATAATTATTTGAAAACAAATATATATAGATTGTGAAAATATAGTGTATATAAAATTACTGGTATAAAAGCGATTTATAGTTCTATTTCACTTTAAAATATTAAAGAATCTGAGTAATTTTTCTAATATGGCGTATTTGTGAAATATTTAAAGTTTAAATTTTATCAATTTTCAAACATAGATAAAGTGCAAAATAATAATTGTGCGAAATGTTATATGTGTAAAGCCATAATAAAGATGATTAAAGGACAAGAGGATTGAAGTTATATCGTTATTTTTTGAATAGTTTCAATTTTGAATTTCGGAAGTAATAGGTATTGATTTGTAATTGTGATGATTATGTGAAAAGCATCACAAAATCGTGGTAATTTTGCGAATAAGGGGTATAATGAAAGTAAGGAAGAAGTAATCATTAAAGGATGTGTTAAACATGAGAGAATCAATATTAAGATTAATCCGTTCTAACCAAAGCTGCTACGATATTTACATTCACACAGGTGTCAGTCAAGGTGTGATCTCTGATTTGAGATCAGGTTATCGTACGCTTGATGATGTGTCTTTAAAAGATGCAGAACGTTTATATGACTATGCCATAAATGTTGCGGCATAAAGGGATGCAGAAGCGAGGATTTAAGGAGACTTTAATAGATGATTGAGCTTTTTGTAAAGTTCGAATGATAAAGCATCAGGCAACGTTGGTTGTTTGGTGCTTTTGTGTGTTTAAAAGAGATATATGTCGTTTACTCATCTCGGTCTGATTCTCTTTAAGGCTGATGTGGCATGATTCTTTTCAAAAAAACACGCATGTTTAGCCACGTAGATGACTATATTGAATTCATGGCGTAAAGCATTCGACTACACAGGTAATTGTTTCTTTTGAGATAATGAGGAAGATAGGAGGACGACTGATGAGAATAGGAACGATAGCAGATTTGCATTTTGATCGACATCAACGGTTAACGATGGAAGATTATCTTGAAGCGGTAGTGCGTCTCATTGACCAAGAAGCATTAAATATGCTCATCATTGCGGGAGATATTTCTAACCATTATTCGACGACATTTGAGTTCATCGCACAACTGATATCAGAAGTGACGATTCCGATTTACTTTATACCTGGTAATCATGACTTATGGCGACAACCCGATGAACAATTGACGACAGCAGAGATATTGCGATTGTATCAAGACCACCCGCAATGTTTGATGGGGACGCCTGTGGAAGTCGACAATTATGTGATTGCCGGACATATGGGCTGGTATGATTATAGTTTTGCTGCTGATCGCTTTACGTATGACAAGTTAGCAAAAGGGAAGCATTATGGTGCGACCTGGCAAGATAAAGTGTATACCGCTTTTGGTGTGTCTGATCCACAACTTTCACAATGTTTTGCCGCGGAAGTGTGGCAAGATTTGGTGTCTTATGCTGATCGTCAAGTCATTTTAGTGACACATGTCGTGACCCACCCTAAGTTTACTGTCCCTATGCCACACCGTATTTTTGACTTCTTTAACGGCTTTTTAGGAACAAGCGACTTTAAACCGTTGTATCAGCATTTTAATATTCCATATAGCGTGATGGGGCATGTGCATTTTAGGAAGCGATTAGTAGATGACAACACGACTTTTCTTTGTCCGTGTCTCGGGTATCCTCGAGAATGGAGAACGGATGATCTTGCTACAGAATTAAAGCACGCCTTACAAGTGATTCAAATACATGAAAGTACATAAATATCTTTTGTTCATAGCACGGATAAAACGACACGGCACACTTAAAACAAAAATAAAGCCGATGCGCGGGGCACACATCGACTTTGCTCAACTTTAGTTTTATTATCTTAAAAGGAGGTTTAGGATATACTTGATTTAGCATTTGTCTATTGGGGTTTCAAGTATGTCTATCTGGGATGAAGTCGAACAGTCATTCACTCAACGTGATGTCTGAACTGTTCTGAATTCATTGTATCGCTAAAATGGTCCCTGCACATCGTACGTTAGGAGGGACATTATCTCAGACTTAAGCACGATACAATATAAATCGTAACATTTCCTATTTACAACTGAAACATTATCGTTTATACTCCAATTAGATGCTTCAACATATAGCTTATATTGATGAAGTTTCTTAAAGCCTTTTTTAAGGTTGTTTAGTTGAATCAACCATATTTTACTAAACTAAGGTGTCAGTCATTTTCTAACATGAGTCTTCCATTAGTCTCATGACAATAACGTTTGGAAGTATGAGCCGTAAAGGCTAACTTCTTTTTCCCCAGTAGACAAGTCTTCTCCATTGAAGGCTTGTTTTTTTGCGTTTTTAAAGGGGTAAATACGAAGCTGAAGATACTTTTTTCTATATAAGTCAAAGTACTTTACCTTTTTGTGAGAGCGCTTTACAATACAGTTAGAGTTATATTGAATACGACATCATTAAATGCAATGAATAAGAATGTTGCAATGCTTGTTTTATCCGAATATTTAAAATGGTGTCGAAATATAAGGAGGCAATATACATGAGTGTAAATGTGAGAGATTATATTGATGCGCAGTATAACTTATTTATTAACGGTGAATTTGTTCCAGCAGAATCAGGGGAATATTTAGATGTATATAATCCGGCAAACGGTGAAAAATTGTCACAAGTCGCTAAAGCAAGTGAAAAAGATGTAGATAAAGCAGTAGAAGCAGCAACGAAAGCTTTCCCGGATTGGAGTCGTCGTTCGAAAGCAGAACGTGCGAATATGTTACGTCAAGTCCATGACAAAATTATGGAGAAAAAAGAGCATTTTGCATATGTAGAAACTTTAAACGCGGGGAAAGCGATCCGTGAATCAAGCAGTATCGATATACCTTATACAGCGAAACATTATCAATATTTCGGTAGTGTGTTAGATACTGATGAAGGTACGCTCAACAATATGGAAGATCACATTATGAGTATCATTCAACATGAACCAATCGGCGTTGTGGGTGCAGTGGTCGCTTGGAACTTCCCGATGTTACTGTCTTCATGGAAATTAGCACCTGCCCTTGCTGCAGGGAATACAGTTGTCATTCAACCTTCGTCATCAACGCCATTAAGTTTGATTGAATTGGCGAAAATTTTCCAAGAAGTGTTACCAGCAGGTGTGGTAAACATTGTGACAGGTAAAGGTTCTGAGTCAGGGAATGCCATCTTTAACCATAAAGGTGTCGATAAATTATCATTTACGGGTTCAACTGCTGTCGGTTATCAAGTAGCTGAAGCAGGTGCAAAACGTCTTGTGCCTGCAACGTTAGAACTTGGTGGTAAAAGTGCCAATATTATTTTAGATGATGCGAATCTAGATTTAGCTTTAGAAGGTTCCCAATTAGGTATTTTATTCAATCAAGGTGAAGTATGTAGTGCAGGCTCTCGATTAATCGTCCATGAAAATGTGTATGATGAATTCATTCCACGCTTGGTTGACGCGTTTAAAAAAGTGAAAGTGGGCGATCCGTTAGATATGGAAACGCAAATGGGTTCTCAAACAGGTCAAGCACAAATCGATAAAATTCAAAGTTATATTGACTATGCAAACGAATCTGACGGCGCAAAAATTCTTGTAGGTGGTCACCGTATTACAGATAACGGTTTAGACAAAGGTTACTTCTTTGAGCCAACAATTATCGAAGTGGACGATGCGGACGATAAATTAGCGCAAGAAGAAATTTTTGGCCCTGTGTTAGTAGTGATTAAAGTTAAAGATGACGAAGAAGCCATTGATGTTGCTAATAATTCTGATTACGGCTTAGCGGGCGGTGTCTTCTCAACTAATATCAATCGTGCATTAAATGTTGCGAAAAATGTGCGCACAGGTCGCGTATGGGTAAATACGTACAACCAAGTTCCTGAAGGTGCACCATTTGGCGGTTACAAAAAATCAGGTATCGGTCGTGAAACATATAAAGCAGCTATCGAAAACTATCAACAAGTTAAAAACATTTATATTGATATTAGTAATGAAACAAAAGGTTTATATTAATATGTATTGAATAATGAGAGAGGGTGAAGTTTAAGTTCTTACCCCCTTCCTACCATTAATGAAAGATATAATATTGAAATATACAATGCATATCAACATAAGGAACTTGAGAATTTTAATACTTGTCATGTTATCATTCGTAAGTTAGGTCTCATTGATTCACTATCTTTGAAATTCAATTGCTCAAATGGGCGAGACTCCTGAGGGATTATGTAAAAAGCAAAATAACGTCATTTAACTTTAACAGTGGTTATTGTATATCGCAGTAGCTGTCTGACTTCTCAAGGCGCATGCTTTTGAGAAGTCTAGTCAGCCTTGCGGGGGCAATACGACGAAATCTTTGTTGCACATGAGATTTCTGTACTGCTCCCAAAATCTACCAACGCATCTTCTACCAAACTAAAGTTGAAATCAAAGCGTTGGTTAGTTGAAGGGTCAGCCCCTAGGAAAGCAAGCCCATAAAGGCAATTGTAGAATTTATAATGATTATCAATGAGGGTCTTTTTCTATTAATTTTGATAAAGGAGTCTGAGATGTTGAAGTCTCAGGCTTCTTTTTATGTCCTAAATCTTGAAAATGAACTGGATTTTTAAATGCTATCTGTCCAAATGCAAATTCAAATCAAAAATATTCCAATGTTATGTTAATATGAAATTTATAAAAACAAAATAACAAAGATTGGAAGTGTTCAACTCAGTGAAAAAATTACTCTATCGTTGGTTCATCGATGGTCTCAGTTATATGACACTTGGGCTTTTCAGTTCACTCATTATCGGATTAATTATGCAAACGATTGGTAAGCAAACGTTATTCCCAAGCCTTCACTTAGAATTTTTAGTTGAAGTTGGAAAAGTTGCACAAAGTTTAACGGGGGCAGCGATTGGGGCGGCGATTGCGTATGGTTTGAAAGGGAAACCGCTCGTGATTTTTGCTGCAGTCATTGTTGGTATGCTCGGTTATGAGACATTTTCAGGTGGTGCAGTAGGGGCGTTTTTTGCAGTGCTTATCGCTGTGGAATTAAGTCAGCTTTATGCAGCTAAAACGAAAATTGATATCATTGTCACACCTCTACTGACATTAATGATAGGTGGTTTAGTGGCCAAATTTTTAGGTCCGGTGTTAAGTCAACTCATGTTAGAAATCGGAAAAGTGATAATGATTTCTACGGATCAACAACCTTTTGTGATGGGTATTCTTGTAGCAGTCATCTTTGGTTTATGTTTAACGGCACCGATTTCCAGTGCAGCACTGGCATTAATGTTAGATTTATCAGGATTAGCAGCCGGTGCAGCGACGATCGGTTGTGCTTGTCAAATGATTGGTTTTGCAGTGACGAGTTATAAAGAAAATGGCGTGAGTGGCATCATTTCAATTGGTCTCGGGACAAGTATGTTACAAGTGCCGAATATATTGTTAAAACCACTCATTATCGTGCCACCTACATTAGCGAGTGCTATTATCGCGCCAATCATGACGGTTCTCTTCCCAATGACGAACAATGCAGCAGGGGCAGGCATGGGAACGAGTGGCTTAGTCGGTCAAATTATGACGATCAATACGATGGGCGCGAGTTTGAATACGTGGCTACTCATTATGATGTTTCACTTTGTCCTACCTGCATTCGTCACATTTGTCATTTATCGTTTTATGATTAAACGTCAATGGCTTCATGTCGGGGAACAGAAAATACAACTGAATCAATAGTTATTAATTTTTTGTGAAAATTTGAACATAGGTATCTTTTTGAAGCGCTTTCTTGATACAATATAAGTAAAGAAATTCACAAAAGGGGGAGCCAAAAATGGCAACTACTTCAGCTTCAAAGAAAAAAGAAGGGGCAACATTTAAGCCGTTATGGTTTATTTTAAGCTTTGTTGCATTAATTGCGGTGTTATTGATGCCAACACCTGCAAGTTTACCGTTAATGGGGAAAGCAGCATTAGCAATTTTGGCATTTGCAGTCATTTTATGGGTAACTGAAGCGGTGACTTATCCGGTATCTGCAACAATTATTGTCGGTCTCATCATACTCTTACTCGGATTTAGTCCAGTTCAAAATTTAACACAAGCATTAGGCAATCCTCAAAGTGGCGGTGCGGTGTTAAAAGGTGACGACTTATTCGGTACAGGAAATGCATTGAAGTTAGCCTTTAGTGGTTTTTCAACGAGTGCCGTCGCGTTAGTTGCTGCAGCATTGTTCTTAGCAACCGCGATGCAAGTGACAAACTTACATAAACGTTTGGCACTATTAGTATTATCGTTTGTCGGTAATAAAACGAAAAATATCGTTATCGGGGCGATTCTTGTATCTATTATTTTAGCGTTTTTCGTACCGTCCGCTACAGCACGTGCTGGCGCTGTTGTACCGATTTTATTAGGTATGATTGCGGCGTTTGGGGCAACGAAAAATAGTAAATTAGCTGCGTTACTCATCATTACAGCTGTACAAGCGGTATCGATTTGGAATATCGGGATTAAAACCGCTGCTGCTCAAAATATCGTAGCAATTAACTTTATTAATGATCAACTCGGTCATGACGTTTCATGGGGCGAATGGTTCTTATATGCCGCACCTTGGTCAATCATCATGTCTATCGTGCTTTATTTTGTTATGTTAAAAGTCATTCCACCTGAACAAGATGCCATTGAAGGTGGTACGGAGCTCGTTAAACAACAACTGGCAGAACTTGGTCCAGTTAAACCAACAGAATGGCGCTTAATTATCATCTCATTATTATTACTCGTGTCTTGGTCAACTGAAAAAGTGTTACACCCAATCGATTCTTCATCTATCACATTAATTGCATTGGCGATTATGTTAACGCCCAAAATTGGTGTCATGAATTGGAAAGAAGTCGAAAGCCGTATTCCATGGGGCACTATCATTGTATTCGGTGTCGGTATTTCGTTAGGTAACGTCTTATTAAAAACGACAGCAGCACAATGGTTAAGTGACCAAACATTCGGTTTAATGGGTTTGAAAGGTATGCCGATTGTAGCAACGATTGCATTAATTTCACTGTTTAACATTTTAATTCATTTAGGATTTGCAAGTGCGACAAGTTTAGCATCTGCATTAATTCCAGTCTTTATTTCATTAACATCCACATTAAGCCTAGGTGACAACGCCATTGGTTTCGTATTAATTCAACAATTCGTCATCAGTTTTGGATTCTTACTGCCGGTGAGTTCGCCGCAAAGTATGCTCGCTTATGGTACAGAAACATTTACTGTTAAAGACTTCTTAAAAGCGGGGATTCCGATTACGATCGTCGGTTACATTCTCGTTGTCATTATGAGTATGACGTATTGGAAATGGTTAGGCTTACTATAAGAAGCAACACATGAGAGCAGCCAAGTATGGGATAACACTTCACTTGGCTGTTTTTATTTCATGCCGTCGGGGTGTAAATAAAAATGATTTAAAATGACAAAGAATTTGTATTTATTTTCACAAACTTTATGACAATTGCAATGAGATTCATGTAAAATGTAAGTGACATTGTATGAATCATCAACAAGATTGAATATTAAATTGGAGGTTGAACTATGGGGATTCAAAAACCGACAAAAACAGTTCCGGATACGTATACATCACGAGAAACGGTACAAAGCATTATCCATTCCGTTGCGATGAAAGAAGTGATGCTGGATAAAGCGATGCCACGTTACATACTTAAATCGATGCTGTCAGGGTTTTTACTCACGATTGTCACAGTGTTTATGCTCGCAATGAAGACGCAAATGGCTGGGGCGCTCCCTGGTGTTGTAAATTTAATGGGAGCGGCAGCGTTCAGTATTGCCTTAGTGTTTATCGTCTTAACACAAGCTGAACTATTGACGAGTAACTTTATGTATATGACAGTGGGTCTTTACTATCGTACGGTATCATTTGGCAAAACGATGTGGTTATTTACTATTTGTTTTATCGGTAATATTTTAGGTGCATTTGTACTCTTTATATTGATGTATTTCACTAAAGTGATGACACCTGAAATGATTGCGGCATTAACGTCAACAGTCGACGCCAAAACAGTTGAATCGACATGGCAAGCGATATTAGTCAAAGCCATCTTCGCGAATTTCTTTATCAATATTGGGATTTATGTCTCTATGCAATATAAAGAAGGCTTGTCAAAAACGTTTTTCATTGCGATTGGTGTCATTATTTTCGTGTTTATGGGTTATGAACACGTCGTTTATAATGCAGGCTTATTCGTGGGGATGATCTTTTATAATTTTGATGCAACTTCTTGGTTAGGTGTTCTGAAAAATATCGTCTTCGCATTTATCGGTAACTATATCGGTGGGGGCATATTTGTCGGTCTGTTGTTTGCATATTTCAACGGCTCACGTCGCATTGAACAAAAATAAATAGACAATAGTAATAAAAGAGTTGGGGCCATCATTAAACCTCAGCTCTTTTTTTGATATGAATGTGTACCATACATGTGATCAATATGTTTAAACAAAATAATAAGCGCAGCATCGAACGGTACCTCTATCCATATCGAACAAAGTGAGCAAAGTGTATTAATTTCTATACGATATAAAATTTGATAATCTAACTACATATGAATGTAAAGGGAGGCGACACTATGTCTCAAGTTAACATTAGAATGGCTACTTTAGACGATGCAGAGGACCTGCACGCACTGATGCATCGCGCATTTACACCTTTAAGAGAGGTCGGGATTGATTGGCCGTCCGTAAATGCGACATTAGAAATGATTCAAGACAATATTCAAAACAATGCTGCTTATGTGCTCGAAGTAGAGGGGAAAATTGTTTCAACCTTGTCGATACGTTTTCCATGGGAGCCGAGTCAGCCAGTTTCTAAATATCCGTTTGTTTGGTGGTTTGCGACAGACCCCGATTATGGCGGTGTAGGCTATGGTAATCAAATGATGACGTATGTGGAAGAAACGATTTTACGTGATACATTAAAAGCGCCTGCTGTAGTATTAGGGACTTCAGCGCGCAAAATGAGTTGGCTAAAAGATGTGTATGAACGTCGTGGTTATGAAACGTTCTTTTCATTTGAAGATGAAACAGGCGATGAAGGTGCAATGATGGTAAAGGTTTTAATTCCAGAACGTTATAATAAAGATTTACTCGCACCACCACCATGGGCGCAAGGTGAATCATCTTATTAGTTATAAAGTGAAAAGCATGTGCCGATAGATTCAGCGGTGACGATGTTGATAAGTGATAGGGAATTCCCTCAAGATACAGGAGAGGGGATTCCCTATTTTTTAATTTTTATGTGAATTTTATCACATTAGATTTCGTTTTTCGTCTACAATACAACTGTAGGGGGTGATGTGTTGCGTAAAGTGATTTTTGTTGTCCATGGGATGAGAAAGGGACAACTGAACGAAACATTGACACAATTTGTTGCACAGTTATTTGAAGCGGAACAGATGGATTACGCGATGGCATTTTTGGAAAGTGAGACGGCGAGTTTGCCAACAGTGATTGAAGACCAAGTGACTCAAGGCGTGACAGAACTTTATTTAGTGCCATTGTTACTCTTTTCGGCATCACACTATTATGAAGATATTGCCGATAGTTTAGAAGGTTGGCGTCAACTGTATCCTCAAACGACATTTTATTTGGCACAACCACTCGGTACACATCCAAAAATGAAAAATTGGGTGGCATCGCAAATCGCACGTTACCTAGATGAGACGGTGAAAGATACAGCTGTTGTCGTGTTAGCGCATGGCAGTGCACGTTTTAATGAACCTGACATCGCATTAGAAACCATTGCGAACCAACTCTCAACAGCGACACGACCATGCTATCCGTGTATGGTCTACGGGAAGTTAAATTATGAAAAAATCTTAGCTGAACTTGCCCAACAATGGCCGAAACTACTGATTATTCCGTATTTCTTTTATGATGGCTATTTAGTGCAGCGTACAAAGCAACGTATAGGCGCACTCGATTTACCGTGTGACGTCACTTTTACGACAGCAATTAATTTTCACCCGGTATTAAAAGAAGTGATTTTAAATCGACTTGAAGCATGCGGAGGCATGACACCATGTATCCTATCCAGCTAAATCTAACACATAAATCAGTCGTCATCGTCGGTGGTGGAAACATTGCGTGGCGAAAATTCACAAAATTAAAAGATGAGGCGATGCAAATCAAAGTGGTGAGTCCTACTTTTAATGATGCCTTTTTGAATGAAACGTGGGGGACCCATATTCAGCTGATTCAAAAACGGTATGAACGCGGCGATCTGAATGGTGCTGATCTCATCATCATTGCGACTGATGACGCAGTAGTGAATCAACAAGTCCGTGATGATGCAGCGTCGACGCAATGGGTGAATCATACAGGAGATCGCACACAATCGGATTTTTATAACAGTCTGGATATTGAACATCAAGGCATGAAGATCAGTATCAGTTCAGAGGGGCAGTCAATTCAACATACAAAAGCTTATGCGGCGAAAATAAAGGCGTTTTTGGCGACGCTTGAGGAGGATAATGATGAGTAAAACGAAATTATTAATGGTCGGCAACGGTATGGCGGGGGTACGTACGATTGAAGAAATTTTAGACCGCGACCCAGACCGTTTTGATATTACGATTATCGGTAAAGAACCATATCCGAACTATAACCGAATTATGTTATCGAACATTTTACAAAATAAAATGACAGTAGAAGAAACGATTATGAACCCATACGAATGGTATGAAGAGCGTCACATTCGTCTCATTACAGGAGATAAGGTAGTCAAAATTGATCGTGAAGCACAACAAGTTGAGACAGAACAAGGACAAGTCGTTGATTATGATCAAATGATTATTGCAACAGGTTCTGACGCGTTCATTTTACCCATTGATGGCTCACGTTTAGAAGGAGTGGTCGGTTTCAGAACGATTGATGATACTGAAAAAATGTTAGAAGTTGCGAAAACGAAAAAGAAAGCAATTGTCATCGGTGGGGGCTTGTTAGGGCTAGAATGTGCACGAGGCTTAGTCGAACAAGGTATGGACGTGACGGTCGTACATTTAGCGGAATGGTTGATGGAAGTACAATTAGACCGTCGTGCAGGAGAATTGTTGAAAAAGGATCTAGAGAAACAAGGATTACGTTTTGAACTTCAAGCGAATACACAAGAGATTATTGGTGATAAACAAGTCGAAGGGATTCGTTTATCGGATGGTCGTGTACTTGATGCAGATATGGTGGTCATGGCTGTCGGTATCCGTCCTGTTACGAAAGAAGCACGTGCAGCAGGGTTAGACATCGGTCGTGGTATTATCGTGGACGACTTTATGCAAACGAGTGATCCGAAAATCTATGCGGTCGGTGAATGTGCGGAACATCGCTCAAAAGTATATGGTCTTGTTGCGCCTTTATACGAACAAGGCAAAGTGTTGGCAGACCATATTACAGGACGTCCAACTGAAGGGTATCAAGGTTCGACAACATTTACATCATTAAAAGTGTCAGGTTGTGACTTGTTCAGTGCGGGTCGCATTACTGAAAATGACGATATCCGTGGCATTGAAATGTTTAACGGTATTGACAACATTTATAAAAAGGTATTCGTTCAAGATCATGCGATTGTCGGCGCGGTGCTTTATGGGGATACAGAAGAGGGTAACCGTTTCTACAATATGATGAAAAAAGGCGAAACGATTGATGATTATACGCTTGTGTCAATCTTGCATAAAGCAGGAGAAGTCGATGCGATGAACGTTGCAGAAATGGACGATGATGAAACGATTTGTGGTTGTAACGGTGTCTCAAAGGGTACAATTGTGAGTGCCATTCAAGAACATGATTTAACATCAGTTGCAGACGTGACACGTGTCACAAAAGCAGGGAACTCTTGTGGTAAATGTAAAGGCCAAATTGCAGAGTTGCTTGAACATACATTAGGTGATGACTTTGTCGCAAACGCACCGACTGGTATTTGTACATGTACAGACTTGTCACGCGACCAAATCGTGACACAAATTCGCGCAAAAGGGCTCAAAACATCAAAAGAAGTTCGTCATGTGTTAGATTTCAAAAACAAAGGCGGTTGTCCAAAATGTCGTCCTGCCTTGAACTACTATTTAAATATGGTGTACCCAACTGAACACGAAGATGAAAAAGCATCACGTTTTGCGAATGAACGCTACCATGCCAACATTCAAAAAGACGGTACATTCTCAGTTATTCCCCAAATGCGTGGGGGTGTGACAGATGCAGAGCAATTGATTCGTCTCGGTGAGGTGGCGAAACAATATGATGTCCCATTAGTGAAAGTCACGGGTTCTCAACGTATCGGCTTGTATGGGGTGAACAAAGAAGATTTGCCAGCAGTTTGGGAAGCACTCGGTATGCGTTCAGCTTCAGCATATGCGAAGAAAACACGTTCAGTGAAAAGCTGTGTAGGTAAAGAATTTTGTCGTTTTGGTACGCAATATACAACACGCCTAGGTATTCGTTTGGAAGCGACATTTGAATATATTGATACGCCACATAAATTTAAAATGGGTGTATCAGGTTGTCCGCGTAGCTGTGTCGAATCTGGTGTAAAAGATTTCGGTGTCATCGGTGTAGAAAATGGATTCCAAATATACGTCGGTGGAAATGGTGGTACAACTGTTGAAGTAGCTGAACATTTAACGACAGTACCAACAGAAGATGATGTGATTAAATTATGCGGTGCGTACATGCAATATTATCGTGAAACAGCAAACTATGCAGAACGTACAGCCCCATGGTTGAGACGTATAGGATTTGACCAAGTTAAAGCGGTGGTCCTTGATCCAGAAAAACAACAAGCATTATATGACCGTATTATGATTGCGAAAGCTGCCGTCGATCAAGAACCATGGCATGACATTGTGGAAAATGAACGCAAGCAAAAAATATTTGAAGTTGAGAAGGTGTAAGGCGATGTTACAACAAAAAGTAAAAGTGGCGAAGTTAACAGATTTAGAACCATTAATCGGTAAAAAAGTCTATGTCGGTGAGACGCCTGTCGCATTGTTTTTAACAGAAGATGGTGACATTAAAGCGATTCATAATGTGTGTCCGCATCAACAAGGTCCTTTATCTGAAGGCACAGTGAGCGAGCATTATGTATTTTGTCCACTGCACGACCAAAAGATTGATTTAAACACGGGTGAAGTACAAGAGCCTGATGAAGGTTGTGTCGCGACATATCCTGTTGAAGTCGTGGATGGAGATATTTATATATGTCTCCCTTAACGCAAGCAGCGACAAAAGTGTACTTAGTCGGTGCAGGTCCCGGCGATCCATGTTTGTTGACGAAAAAAGCTGAGCGTTGTATTCAAAAAGCAGATGTCATTTTGTATGATCAACTCGTGAATCCCTTTTTATTACAATTATCACGCCCAGATGCAGAGTGGATTCATGTTGGCAAAACACCTTACACACGTACAACGAAGCAAGCGCGCATTAATGCATTGTTAGTGGAAAAGGCGCAAGCGGCACAAGTGGTCGTTCGCTTGAAAGGGGGCGACCCTGCAATATTTGGACGTGTCACAGAAGAGGTCGATACGTTACGTGCACACCAAATCCCATTTGAAATCGTACCTGGTGTGACTGCAGCAAGTGCCGCGATGAGTCAGTTGGGCCGTGGATTAACAGAACGCGGCGTTTCCACACATATTACGTTTACAACAGGGCATTTTAAAAATAATGAAGAAAATGATATTGATTTGACGACACTCGCAAATGACGGCACACTCGCGATTTATATGGGGATTAAACGATTACCTGAACTCATGCGTACGATTCAACAACAAATTGGAATCGATTTTCCAGTTGCGATCATTTTTAATGCGACACGTTCGGATCAACATGTGGTCAGTGGCACAGTGACGACGATTGTGGACCGAATTGCAGCACTGCCTGAACGTTTGGGACCTGGCATTACGATTGTAGGTCAAGTTGTAAGAGCGTTAGATGAAGCGGTATTGAAGCCAGGTGCTGATTTTGACACGGTGTTGATTAAAGGTGAGAGACAGCGTGCGATTGAAGCGGCATATGAATGGGCAGAAGCAGGGCATGCAGTTTTGATTGACGATCGTGATTATAGCGATTTGCATCCGACACAAGCAAAGACAATAGCGCGTTGGGTGGACGAAATGGCGTTGACACGTGAGATTGCTTTGTCATAAACCAAAAGTGAGGACTTGAATATTTAGCTGATTGCGTCCTTTGAACTCGCGTTCTTAGGGGACTTGCCTCAACTAAATTCGGCTTGATAGAAGTGTCCATTTGATAGAAGGCGAATTGGATTTTCGGCTGCGTCTGATCCCTCAAGCGTCTCGTTCAGGACGGTACCTCTGAATATTGTTAGGATAAGTCTCGGCGTATGGGCATACTCGACTCCTTTGTTTGGAAATGAAATCGCAATGTGAGAGTAGGGATGATTGCTTAGAAAAATAAGCTCAGAAGCGGGATTATCAAAGTTTAACATCATTTAAAATAAACAGAACTGGGTCATTAAGTTTTCCCAGTTCTGTTTATTTTTATGGATTTATATCCATAAATCATGCTCACATCGTCGAAATATAAAACTGAATTGGATGCAATAGATTGTCTTTATTTCATCAACTTGCCCTAAGTGACTGCATTGGGTGTAAGATTGCCTAGAGGGCTGAGACTCCTGAGGGAATGAATCAAAGACTTAAATATGATTTCTGATATTTATATAGTGGGTACTATTTATCGCAGTAGCTGTCTGACTTCTCAATGCGTTCGCTTTTGAGAAGTCTAGTCAGCCTTGCGGGGGCAATACGACGAAATCTTTGTTACACATGAGATTTCTGTACTGCTCCCAAAATCCACTAACGCCTCAACAAATGTAACAGTTTAATCAAGCGTGAGTTAGTCGAAGGGACAGCCCCTCGGAACGCGAGGCCATGAGGGCAATCAAAAACATAAATCTTAAGAATAGGGCAAGTTAAACAAAATACGCAATATATATCGTTTTTGGTAATGGATGAGCGAGTTCTATATTTATCGCCAAATTAACAAAAATTTTAAACAATTGGTCGAGGCTTTGTGCTAGGATAAAATTGTAATGACAATAAGGAGGTTTTATATGAAAGGGACAGGGCTCAAAAGTATGATGCTGTTGATGGTGTTGGTCATCGCTGTGTTGATTTTCAATCACGTTTCAAGTGATGCAGCCGAACAAACATCACAACAAGCAGCTCCGGAGACTCAAGTGGAAGCAGATGCTGAAACGACTGCAACGCATACGAGTCAACCGGATGTGACATCACAACAGCTAGCTACTACAGAAGAAACAGCACAACAGCCATCGGAAAGTGTAACAGGTCTAAAACAAGAAAGGCCAGCTACTGCAACGGTAGCTACGACTGAAGATGACACAATTGAATCAATCGCACCAACGTCAGCAGAAAATGTTGCTCAAGCGGAAAAAGACACACCAATGATGTTAAGATTGTCGGCTAAAAAAGCACAACCAGAAGCGACATCAATTGATCGTGCAAGTCATGAAACGGCGGCAACGACACATACGATTTTACATACGAATGATATTCACGGTCGCATGGTGGAAGAGAAAGACCGCGTGCTTGGTATGGCGAAGTTGAAGACGTTAAAGGAACAACAAAATCCGGATTTACTTGTCGATGCGGGCGATGCATTTCAAGGCTTACCGTTATCTAACCAATCTAAAGGGGAAGAAATGGCGAAAGCGATGAATGCAGTCGGTTATGATGCCATGACAGCGGGAAACCATGAATTCGACTTTGGTTATGATCAACTGAAAAAATTGGAAGGCATGCTTAACTTTCCGATTGTCAGCTCTAATGTATACAAAGATGGGAAATTGGCATTTAAACCATCAGTCGTGATTCAAAAAAATGGTGTCCGTTATGGTGTGATCGGGGTGACGACGCCAGAAACGAAAACAAAGACAAGTCCAACAGGCATTGTCGGTGTGACATTTGCAGATCCGTTAACAAGTGTGACACGTGAAATGGATCGTTTGAATGGGCAAGTTGATGTGTTTATCGTGCTATCTCATTTAGGGATTGATCCGACAACCAAAGAAGCATGGCGTGGGGATTATTTAACACGTCAACTCAGTCAAAATAAACAATATCATCATCCGATTTTTGTTATTGATGGGCATTCGCATACGGTGATTGAACATGGTCAAAAGTTTGATCAAGACGTATTAGCGCAAACAGGGACAGCACTCGCGAATGTGGGTAAATTGACGTTCAAACAGTCTGGTCAGCAGTTTTCGAATGCTGAAGCGAGTTTGCTCAATGTCAAAAATTTAGCGAAGTTGCAACCAGATGCTGCTGTGAAAGCACAAGTCGATAAAGCGAATGAAGCATTTCTTAAAGCAACATCAGAAGTGATTATTCCGAATAATACAGTTGATTTTCAAGGTGAACGTGATGATGTAAGAACACATGAAACGAACTTGGGGAATGCCATTACTGATGCAATGGAAGCTTATGGTCAAAAAGGTTTCAGTCGTCCGTCCGATTTTGCAGTGACAAACAGTGGTGGGATTCGTGCATCGATTGCGAAAGGCAAAGTGACATTAAATGATGTGATTACGGTGTTACCATTCGGCAATACGATTGCGCAAATTTTAGTCAAAGGTAGCGATGTGTGGAAGGCTTTCGAACATAGTTTAAGTGCACCAACGATGACAACTGGCGGTGAAACGCAATTATCGGCAAATGGCGGTCTGTTACAAGTATCCAAATCAATTCAAGTTTATTTCGATATGAATAAAGCACCTGGCGAACGTATTAACGTGATTCGAGTGTTAAACAAGCAAACAGGTCAATTTGAAGATTTAGATATGAGTCGGACATATGCAGTCGCGATGAACGACTTTACAGCTTCAGGTGGAGACGGTTTTGACATGTTTGGAGGACCTCGTGAGGAAGGGATTTCACTCGAACAAGTCTTTGCGAACTATTTGAAAACAGCCGATTTATCACAATATGCGACAACAGCACCACAACGTATTATTAACGGTAAACCAGCTCAAAACAGTGAAATGCCAAAGATAACACCACCGTCATCAAAAGGGGATAACGTGATTCTATTCCCGCAAACAAAACGATCCAAAATGGTGCCGATGACAAAAGTGCCGACAGCAGAGGGACAGTCACAACAAACAGCTATGCACGTAGCGTCTGAACATCGTGGTATGGCTCAATCCATGGTACCAGCAGTGAGCATGATATCTACTGATGCGACAGGAAAGATGGCACAAGCGCATAGGGTAATGACACAAAATGTTTCAGCATTAGGTCATCATGAAGCTAAGAATGACGCACAACAGTTACCAAACACAGGTGCGACAGAACAAGCACCTATCGTAGGCGGCCTATTCATGCTAGGTGCAGGTTTAGTGATTATGCGACGTCAAAAGCACCACGCATAAATGAGTATCCCCCCTAAAGTTGAGTGGTAAGGTTCAACTTTAGGGGGGACTTCATTCACACGGGTTTTGATTAGACAGTCTCACGCTCGATGTTATGAGAGGGTGAATAGTAAATTAATGGCTATTCTCCGACTCTATTATTCACATATAAACACTTAAGAAATCATTAAAATTTGATTTCTATAAATACCACGATAATTTGAGTGTATTTAAATCAATATCATACCAAGTATGACTATCACAGCTTTGGCGACAAAAAGTAGTATAGTGTTTTTAGAATTCTTAGTATTTAAATAATATAGCATTGTGAATATAATTAAATCAGCGAATGGTGTAACAAATTTAGCACTTTCATATGATGCTCCAAGCACATTGATATAAAATATAACAACTAAGTTTGTTATCATGTAGCTAATAAGTAAACTCATAAAAATATCTTTTCCATTATGACTAGAATCTCTATTAAAAATAAATATGATGAGTTTCAACAAGAAGTATGTTATGAATAAGGTTACTATACTTGATAGTATTATAATTATGATTATTAAAAAGTTAAATTGGAAATTGTCTATTTCAGCAGAAGATTTGATATTATTCAATTTAATTTTCATAAAATTTTCATTACTTTTCACAGCATAGAACACAAAAATAGAAGAAATTATATAAGGTATTATTAAAATAATTTGTAATAATGCGTCTTTAATTTTATTTTGCATGTCTTTCATCCTCTTAATTAAGTTGAATTACTTCAAAATCACCTTCATACGCGTCTAAGATGTTATTATGTGAAGTTAAGATAATACTTGTTTTTCCTTGATCTACAATTTCACTTATTTTTTTTAGTATAAGCGCTCTACTATCAAAATCAATATTTGACAATGTTTCATCTAATATAATTATATCCCAATGATTTTGTTTAAATAATAATGTACACCCTACTTTCAAGCACATACATAAAGAAGCTTTGTCATATTGAGTATTAAGCTGGTTCTCAGTACAATTCATTAATCAAGCTTTTGACCACCTTAATGATATTTAACTTAGATTTTAAAAATTGAAATTAATAAAGAATATAATTATTTTTTCTTTATACTAAGAGGCTATCATATCTTTCAATTTAAAGATTAAATATGCCTAACTGATGGATAATCGTTCCTAACTGTTTATTAAAAATTTTAATTCTGATCAAATTGTTACATTATATACTAATTGTAAACTTTAAAAGTCATAATTATCAAAATGTTTGAAATGCAGAAAATCTTCGCCATAAATATTTACTTCGCTATTACCTTATTTTTTCATTTCCGTCTACACTAACTGTATTCAACATCTTTAACCGTTTTCATGTGCACAACAAACACTAGGGATTCCCACTAGTGAATTAGGCAATTCCCTAATATCTTCGTTTTGTGAATAAATGTACAATCAGAGTGATAGGGCGTGCTATGCGAAAAAGGAGGATATCTATGGCTAAATTTGGAATGCAATTTTTTAAACCGACTGAAAAATTTAATGGCAATTGGTCAGTATTAGAACATAAAAGCCGTGAATGGGAAAAGATGTATCGTGAACGATGGAGTCATGACAAAGTCGTTCGTACGACACATGGCGTCAACTGTACGGGGTCATGCTCGTGGAAGGTGTTTGTGAAAAACGGTGTAATTACTTGGGAAAATCAACAAATCGACTATCCGAGTTGTGGGCCGGATATGCCGGAGTTTGAACCGCGTGGCTGTCCACGTGGGGCGTCGTTTTCTTGGTATGAATATAGCCCGTTACGTATTAAATATCCTTATGTGAGAGGCAAGCTTTGGGATTTATGGACGGCAGCTTTAGAGGAACATCAAGATCCGATTAAAGCATGGGCATCCATTGTAGAAGATGAAGAAAAAGCAAAAATTTATAAGTCAGCTCGTGGTAAAGGGGGACATGTCCGCACGAATTGGAAAGATGTGTCTCAACTCATTTCAGCACAGCTCATTTACACGATTAAAAAAGATGGTCCAGACCGTATTGCTGGTTTCACGCCAATTCCAGCGATGTCGATGATCAGTTATGCGGCGGGTGCGCGTTTTATTTCGTTACTCGGTGGGGAAATGTTGAGTTTCTATGATTGGTATGCGGATTTACCACCAGCGTCGCCACAAATTTGGGGTGAACAAACAGACGTACCGGAATCAAGTGATTGGTACAATTCATCTTATATTATGATGTGGGGCTCTAACGTACCACTTACACGTACGCCGGATGCACACTTTATGACAGAAGTGCGTTATAAAGGGGCAAAAGTGGTGTCTGTTGCGCCGGATTACGCTGAAAATGTGAAGTTTGCGGACAATTGGTTAGCACCAAATCCAGGAACAGATGCGGCGATTGCACAAGCGATGACACATGTCATTTTACAAAAGTTTTATGAAGATGAGCCGTCAGAAATGTTCATCAATTATGCGAAACAATACTCAGATATGCCATTTATCCTATGTCTCGATCAAGATGACAATGGTTTTAAAGCAGGTCGCTTCTTACGTTCAAGTGATTTAGGACAAACATCTGAAAACAGTGAATGGAAGCCGATGATTATCGACCGTTTAACAGATTCACTACAAGTGCCAAATGGAACAATGGGGCAACGTTGGGAAGAAGGCAAACAGTGGAATTTGAAGTTAGAAAATGAAGCGGGCGAGAAGATTGATCCAGCGATGACAGTCATTGACGGTGACTATGAATTGATTACGATACAGTTTCCTTACTTTGATAATGATGGCAATGGTGTCTTCAAACGTGTCATTCCTGCACGTCGTGTGACATTGCCAAATGGTGAATCAACATATGTGACAACTGTATACGACTTGATGGCGAGTCAATACGGTGTGAAACGTTTCAATCATGAGTTAGAAGCAAAGGGTTTTGATGATGCGACGTCGTTTTACACACCAGCGTGGCAAGAAAAGATTACAGGCGTGAAAGCGAGCATGGTGACGCAAGTAGCGAACGAATTTGCACAAAATGCGATTGATACAGGCGGTCGCTCAATGATTATTATGGGTGCGGGTATCAATCACTGGTTCAACTCAGATACAATCTATCGCGCCATTTTAAACTTAGTCATTTTATGTGGTTGCCAAGGTGTGAACGGTGGCGGTTGGGCGCACTATGTTGGGCAAGAAAAATGTCGTCCGATTGAAGGTTGGAGTACGATTGCCTTCGCGAAAGATTGGCAAGGTCCACCACGTTTACAAAACGGGACAAGTTGGTTCTATTTTGCGACAGATCAATGGAAATACGAAGAGTCAGGTGTTGACCGATTAGCGTCACCATTAGCGGAAAATATTAAACTGCAACACCCAGCAGACTACAACGTTTTAGCGGCACGTAATGGTTGGTTGCCATCTTATCCACAATTTGACCGCAACAGTTTATTGTGGGGTGAAGAAGCGCGTGATGCGGGTGAGTTTACGAATGAAGCCATTTTGAAACGTGCGGTTGACGATGTGAAATCACGCCGTACACGTTTTGCGGTTGAAAATCCAGATTTACGTAAAAATCATCCGAAGTCACTTTTCGTATGGCGTTCAAATTTAATTTCAAGTTCTGCTAAAGGTCAAGAGTATTTTATGAAGCATTTACTCGGCACCAAATCGGCACTTATGGCTGAGCCGAATGAAACAGACAAGCCATCAGAAATTGAGTGGGGTGAAGATACAGTCGGAAAACTCGACTTACTCGTGTCATTAGATTTCCGTATGACAGCGACACCACTTTATTCAGATATCGTATTACCGGCAGCAACGTGGTATGAAAAACATGACATTTCATCAACAGACATGCATCCATTCATTCATCCTTTCAACCCAGCGATTGATCCATTATGGGAATCACGCTCAGACTGGGATATTTTCAAAACGTTGAGCCGTACTTTTTCAGACATGGCACGCGTGCATTTAACAGGCACTTATAAAGACGTGGTCACTGCACCACTTGCGCACGATTCTAAACAAGAAATTTCACTCGCTTATGGTGAAGTGAAAGACTGGACTAAAGGTGAAGTGGAAGCTGTACCAGGTCAGACAATGCCAGCATTTGCAGTCGTTGATCGGACGTATACAGATGTGTATGACAAGTTCATCTCAGTTGGCCCACTACTTGAAAACGGTAAAGTCGGCGCGCATGGTGTCAGCTTCTCTGTCAAAGACCAATATGATGAATTGCGCGGTATGGTCGGTACTTGGGAAGACGATACAGTGAAAAATAATAAACCGCGTATCGATACAGCACGTAAAGTAGCGGATGTTATTTTGAACGTGTCTTCTGCTACAAACGGTCGTGTATCTCAAAAGTCATATGAAGATTTGGAAGCACAAACAGGAATGTCATTGAAAGACATTTCATCTGAACGTGCATCGGAAAAAATATCGTTCTTGAACATTACATCACAACCGCGTGAAGTCATACCGACAGCGGTGTTCCCAGGTTCAAACAAACAAGGCCGTCGCTATTCACCATTTACAACGAATATTGAACGACTTGTACCATTTAGAACGTTAACGGGACGTCAAAGTTTCTACATCGACCATGAAGTGTTCCAACAATTTGGTGAAGCACTGCCAGTCTATAAACCGACATTACCACCAATGGTCTTCGGTACAAAAGATAAACCAGTGAAAGGTGGCGTGGATGCACTTGTATTACGCTATTTAACACCACACGGAAAATGGAATATTCACTCCACATATCAAGATAACCAACATATGTTGACATTATTCCGTGGTGGACCCACTGTTTGGATTTCGAATGAAGATGCAGCAGCACATGATATCCACGACAATGATTGGTTAGAAGTTTACAACCGAAATGGTGTCGTAACTGCACGTGCTGTCGTGTCACACCGTATGCCACGAGGAACAATGTTTATGTATCACGCGCAAGATAAACATATCGAAACACCTGGATCAGACATTTCAGGTACACGTGGTGGCTCTCATAATGCGCCGACTCGAATTCATTTAAAACCGACACAATTAATGGGCGGTTATGCACAAATCAGTTATTCATTTAATTACTATGGACCAATTGGGAATCAGCGTGATGTGTATGTCGCTGTAAGAAAGATGAAAGAGGTGGATTGGCTTGAAGATTAAAGCACAAGTCGCAATGGTATTGAATTTAGATAAATGTATCGGCTGTCATACTTGTAGTGTGACATGTAAAAGTACTTGGACCAATCGACCAGGCGCTGAATATATGTGGTTCAATAACGTCGAAACGAAACCGGGTATTGGTTACCCAAAACGTTGGGAAGACCAAGAAACATATAAAGGCGGATGGGTCTTAAACAAAAAAGGGAAATTAGAGCTGAAATCAGGGACACGTTTAAACAAAATTGCATTAGGTAAAATCTTCTACAATCCGGATATGCCAGTCATTCAAGATTATTATGAGCCTTGGACATACAACTACGAACATCTGACAAAAGCGAAACCAAGCCAACATACACCTGTAGCCAAAGCACATTCCGTGATGACAGGGCAACGTATGGATTTGGATTGGGGTCCAAACTGGGAAGACGACTTAGCCGGCGGTCATATTACTGGCCCGCAAGACCCTAACATTCAAAAAATTGAAGAAGAAATCAAATTCAACTTTGACCAAACATTTATGATGTATTTACCGCGTCTATGTGAACACTGTTTAAACCCAAGCTGTGTGGCATCATGTCCGTCTGGTGCAATGTACAAACGTGACGAAGATGGCATCGTCCTTGTAGACCAAGAAGCATGTCGTGGTTGGCGTTACTGTATGACAGGTTGTCCGTACAAAAAAGTATACTTCAACTGGAAAACGAACAAAGCGGAAAAATGTACGTTCTGTTTCCCACGTGTTGAAGCAGGGATTCCGACAGTATGTTCAGAGACATGTACAGGCCGTATGCGTTATTTAGGTGTGTTGCTGTATGATGCGGACCGTGTGCAAGAAGCGGCATCAGCTGAAAACGAACAAGACTTGTATGAAAAGCAGCTCGACTTGTTTTTAAATCCATTTGATGAAGCAGTCATTGAACAAGCAGAAAAAGACGGCATTTCTCAAGAATGGATTGAAGCGGCACAAAATTCACCGATTTATAAATTAGCAATTGAGTATAAATTGGCATTCCCATTGCATCCAGAATATCGTACGATGCCAATGGTATGGTACTGTCCACCATTAAGTCCGATTATGAACTACTTTGAAGGACAAAATGCAGGTAACAACCCAGATGCGATATTCCCAGCAATTGAAGAGATGCGTTTACCAATTCAATATTTAGCAGAACTCTTTACAGCTGGAGACACGGTAGCGGTGAAGGGCTCACTTCAGCGTATGGCGATGATGAGAAGTTACATGCGTGCACAAAATACAGGACGAGAATTTGATATGTCCCGTTTAGCGCGTGTAGGTTTAACGGAGCGACAAGCGAAGGATATGTATCGTTTACTTGCTATTGCTAAACATGAAGATCGTTTTGTCATTCCAACTTCGCATAAAGAGCAATATATGGATACGTACACAGCACAAGGCAGTCAAGGTTATGGGGGAGAACACTTTGGTGCGAACTGTGACGGTTGCGGTGTACCAGTCGGAACAGGTGGAAAAACGGGTCAAGAAATGTATAACGAGCGTTTCTATGGAGGGATTTTCCGTGATTAATCTACACATGTTGGATACGTATAAAGATACATTCGGTTATATGAGTCAGCAGTTGAGCTTTCCTGAAAAATTGACCTTCCACCCTAAAACATTTGAAGAAGTGTTTGATGAGACACATCCAGCTTACCCGCATGTCGTGGCGTATCGAGAAGCAATGTATGAAAAGAGTTTGTCGGAAATACAAGCTTTTTACACAGACACGTTTGATTTTAATGAAAAAGCCACTTTGTATATGACATACAATCAACTGGATACACAAAAAGAACGCGGTCAAATGTTGGCGAAGTTAAAAGTTCTTTATGAAATGTTTGGGCTTGAAATGCCAGCTTCAGAGTTGTCGGATTACTTGCCGCTCATGTTGGAATTCTTATATGCGGCACGCTTTGATGGTGATACACGTGCGCAAGAAAATGTACAACTCGTGATCATGATTATTGAAGATGGGACGTACGCGATGATGAAACATTTGGAAAGTGAGCACAATCCATATGCACATTTAATTCGTGGTCTTCGTGAAACGTTCAAGCATTGTATCGTTCAAGATAAAGAGGTGACACATCATGTTTAATCAATTTTTATGGGTGATTTTTCCGTACCTCTGTCTTGCAGTTTTTGTTATTGGGCACATCGCACGTTATCGTTATGACCAATTTTCATGGACTGCAAAATCGAGTGAATTTATTGAGAAGAAGCAATTAAAGTGGGGCAGTTTGTTGTTTCATCTTGGCGTTATTCCTGTGTTTTTCGGACATGTCGTTGGGTTACTTATCCCTGCACATTGGTTGGAAGCAGTTGGTGTGAATAACCATATCTATCATATCGGTGCAGTGTATATTGGAAGCATTTTTGGTATAATAACGTTAATTGGTATGTTTTTGTTAACAGCGCGTCGTATTACGAAACAAAATGTTCGTCGTTTAAGTTCGGCGTCAGATATTTTCGTTAACTTTTTATTATTACTTATCGTATTTGTCGGCTGTTATGCGACTTTAGTGACGAATGCGACAACGCCAGAGTTTGATTACCGTCAAACAATTTCGATTTGGTTTAGAGCATTGTTTACGCTCAGTCCAGATGCTAATTTGATGACAGAGGTGCCGCTTGCATTCCAATTGCACGTTCTTTTAGGCTTTACGATTATGGCTTGCTGGCCCTTTACGCGTCTCGTTCACGTGTGGAGTGTGCCGGTGACTTATGCAAGTCGTAGTTATATTATTTATCGCAAACATAAAATTTAATGGAAGGTGATGACCGTGAACCAGATTGATTTTTCGCAACATGATTATCAAGCTGAAATAGATAGATTACGTCATGAATACCAGTTTGACTTTGCCGGTATTGCTTTGCCATCAGAAGATCATGTGGGGATGAAAATCAAATGGCGTTACGTGTCAGGCAACTTGAATGAACGATATCGTCGCATTGTGTTACGTAATGGACATGGTATTGCAGGGAATGTGATGAAAACAGGCAAGCCGATGATCATTCCGGATACAACAGATGATGCAATTCAAAATACATTGTTTGATTATCCTATATTGATGAGTGAGCAATTGACGGCTTTGATTGCGATTCCACTGTGGCACAACCATCGTGTGAAAGGTGTCCTTTTGCTCGGACAGCGTAATCAAAAGCCATTGCCACATCTAGCGAAAGACATTTCCTCCATTAAGAGTGTTGGTAGTTTGACAAGTGAAGATAAGGTGATGCAATAATGCCACAACAACAGACCGAATTATTAAATTTTTTACAAGCATACTATCATCAAACATCAGAAATGATTATTTTTATCGATGCACAAGGTCAAGTCATTGATATGAATGAAGCGGCAAAACGCGTCATTTCATCGGATAATGATATGAGTGGGATTTCGACGACGATATGTGGCAGATGTGAAGGGTATACGAACGAACACGCCTTACGCACATGTCAAAATTGTTTTTTGCAGTCTTCTGAAATTGGTGATACGACATTTCAAGTCTTTATGAAAACGACCAATAATAAAATTGAGCCATTTACAGCGACCTATCAAACGATCGATGAAGAACGACAAATTAAAGCCTTTACGCTTCAAAATGTCACAGCACAACTGCAGCGACAAGAAAAGCTATATCAACGTAATATGATCCAAAAAACGATTGCAGCACAAGAGAACGAACGTAAACGGATTTCGCGTGAATTGCATGATGGGGTCGTTCAAGAACTGATCAACATCAATGTGGAAATGCGCTTATTAAAATATCAAAACGATATGGATGTCCTCCTATCTAATGCCAAAAATATTGAAGGCTTGATGACAAAATTGATTGATGACCTGCGCAATTTATCATCAGAATTACGTCCGTCTACATTAGATGATTTAGGACTAGATGCCGCATTTAAAACATATTTTAAACAGATAGAAAATAACTACGGCCTAGCGATCAATTATCATTTTGATATTGACTCGGAGCGCTTTGATGCGGAAATTGAAACTGTCGTCTATCGTATCGTGCAAGAAGCGGTTTTCAATGCGATGAAGTATGCGGATATTGATGATGTTGATGTCATTATTCGCAAAGATGATCACTACCTTTATGCGGAAGTTTCAGATCAAGGGAGAGGATTTGAACCGAGTGATTCGCCTAAAGGAACCGGTTTAGGGCTTTATGGCATGTATGAACGTGCAGAACTGGTGAATGGAAAACTCAATATTGAAACGCAAAAAGGAAAGGGTACGATTGTGTCACTCGAAGTACCAATCAGCTAAAAGTGAGGGGAATGTAGCATGAGAATCGTGATAGCAGATGATCACGCTGTTGTACGTACGGGTTTTTCGATGATTTTAAACTTTCAAGAAGATATGGAAGTGGTGGGTACCGCTGCAGATGGTGTTGAAGCGTATCAAAAAGTGATGGAGCACGCACCGGATGTATTGATTATGGATTTAAGTATGCCACCAGGAGAATCGGGTTTAATTGCGACGAGTAAAATTTTAGATAGTTTCCCAAATACAAAAATTCTCATACTCACGATGTATGATGATGAAGAATATTTATTTCACGTATTAAGAAGTGGCGCGAGTGGCTATATTTTGAAAAATGCGCCGGATGAACAATTATTGTTAGCGATTCGTACTGTTTACCAAGGCGAGACGTATATTGATCCGAAAATGACGACTTCTTTAGTGAAAGAGTTTGTGCATTCATCAAATGACGGTGAGTATTCGAATGATCCGTTTAAAGTATTATCGAAGCGGGAATTGGAGATTTTACCATTGATTGCGAAAGGTTATGGGAATAAGGATATTGCTGAGAAATTGTTTGTGTCGGTGAAGACGGTTGAGGCACATAAAACGCGTATTATGGATAAGTTGAATTTGAAGTCGAAGCCGGAGTTAGTGGAGTATGCGTTGAAGAAGAAGTTGTTGGATTTTTAGTGTTTTAACATGTTGCTCATTTTAAAATTGAGGGAACGTAGCGGGAGTTAAAACATTTTCTGTTATAGGTGTATGTTGCATGATTGCTACCTTGGGCTTGCGTTCCTAGGGGCTGTCCCTACAACTAATCAACGCTTTCATTTTACTGTTATATTTGTAGTGGAAGCGTTGATGGATTTTCCGGGCCAGCTGATCCCTCGGGAGTCTCGCCTAGGTGTGCAATTGATATTTATAAACATTTCGAGTTGAGGATGTTACACGATATTTTGTGTCATCCTCAACTTTTATTTTGAAAGATGTCATTTAAAAAAGCTAACAACATATTCTTACGCACATACTTCAAATAACTTATCATTTTTATTGAGATGAGAAGATGACGTGAAAGGGCATGTGTTAAAAACATTTTCTGTTACAGGCGTATGTTGCATGATTGCTACCTTGGGCTCGCGTTCCTAGGGGCTGTCCCTACAACTAATCAACGCTTTCATTTTACTGTTATATTTGTAGTGGAAGCGTTGATGGATTTTCCGGGCCAGCTGATCCCTCGGGAGTCTCGCCTAGGTGTGCAATTGATATTTATAAACATTTCGAGTTGAGGATGTTACACGATATTTTGTGTCATCCTCAACTTTTATTTTGAGCGGGTTGTTGATACACTTTTATCCACTGCTTCCCGCAACTTTTCTTTTTTTAATGAGAGGGAGATAGAGAGGATGTAGGGGGAGTGAACTAGACGCTTATTCTCAAATGAATTTTTATAGACTATCGAGCAAGGTATTGGGAATTCAGACATTTCAAGGCATTTGCTCTTTTTAATTGAAGTTGAAATTTTACTTGTAATTAGGATTGATATTTCTTGTAATAGATTAAGCTGTTATGCAAATGGGACGAGTTCAATTACGACAGGGTTAATAAATCGAATCTGTGAGAAGTTTGATGTCTTTTATTTAGACATTGTAGGTAAAGATAAATGATTTAAGCCACTTGAAGCGTATCAATGGTCTTTCAAAATTGAAACTACAAAAGAACGTGGTGCACGGTTGTTAGCAGAACTATTTGATCTTCAAAATAAACAAGGTATTACGACCAACGATGATACAAATAATAGGATATTAATGAGCGATGATGGATCAGAACGCATCAATACAAAAATCTAATTTGTTCAAAAGTTTAATACATTAGAGAAGTATATTGGTTATATAAATGGAATAGAGCACATGTCAAATGTGTAAGCGGACACTATCACTTTCGATTGTTAGGGGATACGCTATGTAATAATAGGGTAACTCCTTATGTTATAAATTTCACAATATCGTTAAACTAGAGGTGAAATCTAATCGCGCATCTTATTTGAACTGAAGCTAACGTTCAAGTTGATGCATCTAGTAAAGAAAGGTGAATGAGAAATGAATCAATCGAAAGGTGGCGTACAACTTGCGCTCCAAACACTCAGCCTTGTTGCAGGGTTTATGGCGTGGAGTATCATTGCACCATTAATTCCATTTATTTCACAAGATATTAAAATTTCAAGCGGTCAACTCTCTATTATTTTGGCCATTCCCGTTATTCTAGGATCTGTTCTGCGTGTACCATTTGGTTATTTAACAAATATTGTAGGCGCGAAATGGGTGTTTTTTACGAGCTTTATTGTGTTGCTCGTACCGATATTTTTACTCAGTCAAGCTGGCTCTCCTGGCGCGTTAATGTTTGCAGGATTCTTCCTTGGGGTCGGGGGCGCGATTTTCTCAGTAGGTGTTACATCACTTCCGAAATATTTTTCTAAAGATAAAGTCGGTCTCGCAAACGGTATTTATGGTATGGGGAACTTGGGGACAGCGGTATCTTCATTTTTAGCGCCACCGATTGCAGGTGTCATCGGATGGCAAAACACTGTACGTAGTTATTTAATTGTCATGGCAGTCTTTGCAATCATCATGTTCTTTTTAGGAGACAATAAAGAACCTAAAGTGAAAGTACCACTTGTAGAACAAACGCGTATTTTAATGAAAAACTATAAACTGTATTATTTAAGCTTATGGTATTTTATTACGTTCGGCTCATTTGTCGCATTTGGCCTATTTTTACCGAACTTCCTCGTACAAAATTTCGGTATTGATAAAGTTGATGCAGGAATTCGTACAGGTGTGTTTATCGCGTTAGCGACGTGTTTGAGACCTCTTGGCGGTATTTTAGGGGATAAATTTAACGCGGTGACGATGTTGAAAATCTTCTTCTCTATTATGATTGCGGGTGCTTTTATCTTAGGTGTTTCGAGTCAAATTTCATTGTTTACAATCGGCTGTTTAACAGTGAGTGTTTGTGCCGGTATTGGTAACGGACTTGTGTTTAAATTAGTGCCACATTATTTCACAAAAGAAGCGGGTGTCGCAAACGGTATTGTTTCTATGATGGGGGGGCTTGGCGGATTCTTCCCACCGCTTGTCATTTCAGCTGTGACATCTATCACAGGTACGAGTCATTTCGCATTCATCTTGTTATGTGTATTCGGATTAATTGCACTTGTAACGATGTTTAACTTATCTAAACGTGAAAAAGCAGCCGCAAATAAAGCGACTGTGTCATAATACTGACAAGTGATTCAGAGTAGAGCATTGTTATGAATAAAAAGAGGACCGAGAGACGTCATGTTTCTCAGTCCTCTTTTCATGTCGTGATTTGGCAATATTTTACTATTCAATTATGATAAAAAATGTGTTTTGATTATTGTTTCTAAAATAATAGGTAACTCTTCAAAGGCACTCTGTTGATGTACGCGCTCGGTCACTTTATGGGCGTCCTTACCGATAGGACCACAGTTCAAAAATGGTGCTTGAATCCGTTCAATCGCTTCAAACGGAATATGATATGTCTGGCCAAATACAGGTGTGTGATCGCGAAATGCGTCAAATCCTGAACCATTTGGAGATGGCGCAACGTAACTTAAATCACTAATACCATTAAAATAATGAATGCGTTCTGACACACGATTGAATTGTTGCTTGGCAGTGTCTGTAATCGTTTGTTTAATTGCTTCAACTAAAGGGTGAAACGATGCATTCGTTGCTGGATAATACGGTGGTGCAAAGAATGTAACAACGACAGGGCCAAGTGATTTACAAAGGCGAATAAGCGCATCAATAATCAAAATAGACTGTGCATGGGGCTCTTGTTCGTTTTGAATGGCTTGGTCAACCCTGTCTTGAACTGCGCGCTCACCATGATGTTGACATGCATATTGATACAACTCTTGATAAGTCAGCAACTGCAACTGAGGTAGCGGTGCGACGTCTTCATCTTTCATTCGTTGTTGGTAAGCCCCCCAAGCTTTATGCATGCCTTCTTTGACCGCCGCATTAAATTGTTGGAAAACATCATTTGCGTTCTGTTTAAATAAGAAAAGATTAAATAAAGCGACTGTACGAAATGGCGTTTGGACATCATAATGATGCTTAACATCATTCATTTTTAATGTGACAGGGAAGGGCGTCGACTCACCTTCAAATGTCTCTTTAAAACGAGCGCTATATTCAATTTCTTGAAGGATATAACTCATCATAAAATTCGAACTTAAACCGAGTGCGGGCGTACCGACATGGGTTTCACGACCATTCACAAAAACGCCTGGCATAATTTTGCCAATCGACCCGCTATAAAAATAATGGATGTCATTGCCTTGTTGTTGAAATGTCGGCTCACTATTTAAATGTAAGACGATATCGAGTTGATGTTGCTGACAAAGTTCATCTAAGTGTGCCACTGCGGCATGCATTCCTTTTGAAGTGACTTCTTCGTCAGGTACAGTCATCAAAATGAGGTTGATATCCCATTGTTCGATGATGGCTTTTTCAATGAGTGACATATGTAACATGAGGCCGGGTTTCATATCCATACTGCCGCGACCAAATAAATATTGACCGGACTGAATATCGACTTGAACTTCTTTATCAAAATCCTCAACATGTCCTTGAAAAGTTGCTGTGAGGCGATCCATATCAAAAGCTTCAGATTGGTATAAACCAAAATCTTCAATACCCACTGTATCAAAATGACTGATACATGTGACGGCTTTGTGAGAGGTAGCGCCAAGATATAAAGCAACTACCGCATGTCGACCATCGTCAGTCGGTACGAGATGGATCTGTTCAGGGTGTGCTTTGAAATAATCAAGAGACATCAATTGATCTTTCACTAAATAAGGAAACGATTGTTCACCTTCTGAATGTGTCACACTTTGATGTGCAACGAGTTGTTTTAACAGTAATGCTCTTCCTGCTGCTGTTTGCCAATGTGTTTTCATACTATCTTCTCCTTTGTGTACTGTTTCCAGCATACAATCTCATTGTAAGTGTTTTCATAGCATTTGCCAATGACATCCAATGACTTTATGACGTTTGTGTGACGGAGGAAGTTCTCTTAGATGTCTCAAACTGATTTGTGTTAATATAGTAAAATAAGATAGTACAAAGTGGGGGCATATGACATGTTAAAAAAAATAATCGGTATTATTTTGTCACTCATCGTTATATTTATCGTTGTTGCCGGTGCATTTTTTGCGTTTAAAGGGTACCAGAAAAGCCAAAATTTAAAGATGATTGATCAATATTTAACTGAAAATCATTTGAAAGATAAAGTCATTGAGGAAAAAGATGAGTACGACCCGAGAAAAGGGATTTTTTATAAAGAGTTAACGATTAAAGGCGATGAAAAAAATACATACATCGCACAGCCGATCCATATGAAACGTGGATTTTTCTTACAAGGCTTTAATACAGAAACGAAAAAGCATGATAAAAACGCGGAATATAGTTTCTTTGATGAAGATTATAAGTTGAAATAACTGTTTCTTAATTAGGAAATACGAGCTTGAAAGTTTTACGAATGCGGACATGTTCTTGCTTGATGATGTGGATAAGATGATGAAGAAAAGACTCGGACGAATTGATGTTCCGAGTCTTTTTATGCAAAGGCAATGATACAGCCCTTATATGAAGTGTGATTCTCATGCTACTTTACAGATTCTGCTGTTGCGATGGCTTGTTGAATATAGTCCACTGATTGATCGAGTGCTGTTTTTTCCTCTGCATCTAATTGAATTGGGAATATTTCATGGTGGCCATCGCGATTCACACGTGTCGGCAAGCTAAAGGCCACATTCGTATAATCATATACATTTTGATGGACAGTTGAAATCGGTAAAATACGATTCTCATCATAAAAAATAGCTTCTGCTAAATCGACAGCAACGCGTGAAATGGCTGAATTTGTCCAACCTTTTTTACGCATGACATCAAAAGAAACTTTATCGATTTGATCACGAATGCCTTGTTTCGAAATCGGTGTCGCCCCGTTCAATTGTTCATATTCTTCTAACGACATGCCGGCAATACGGACACGACTCCATACAGGCACAGTCGTTTTACCGTGCTCCCCAATCACAAAAGCTTCGACATTTTTTGGATCAACTTGATAATGATTGGCAATCAATGTGCGAAAACGTGTCGACTCTAACATCGTGCCTGTTCCCATAATCTTGTGATGTGGGTAGTTAAATTGTACTTCAGCAATATAAGTCATCGTATCTACTGGATTTGAAATCATCATAATATGCGGAGATGTCGTAACTGCAGTAATCTGGGCCATTATCTCTTGGATGATTTTCGTATTGTATGCTGTCAGTTTCGTACGATCCGCCATATCTGCGTTTGAAGGAATGCTGGCAGAAATAATGATTAAATCAACGTCTGCTAACATCTCGTATGTACCGACTTTAATACGTGTATGATGTGTCCCGCTTAACCCTTGAAAATGCTCATGATCGAGCGCTTCACCTTCTATACGGTCACGATCTGTATCAATTAAAATGATTTCTTGAAACAGACCTGCATACTGAATATCTGTTAAAATCTGACTCCCTACGCGTCCTAAACCGATGAGTGCGACTTTATTGATCATTCTAAACCCTCCTTGAAGTTGTATCAAAATATATCATTAGATTGACTCAAGTATACATAATATTAGTATAAACTTTGTGAAAGACAAGATGCAATGACCAAGCAATTCATCAGCAAGTACATTTTTCAGAATTTTTGGTATGATAATTAGGACACATCCTATAAAGGGGGACAATGAATAATGAAAGATACAAAAGCATTACTCCAACAATTAACAGACCTTAACGGGATTGCTGGACATGAGTATAATATTAAAAAGGTGATGAACGACCTTTTAGAACCAAATAGCGACGAAATGATCTATGACAATTTAGGAGGTGTTTTCGGTAAAAAAAATTCCAAAACAGGTCAACGTACAATTATGATTGCCGGTCATCTGGATGAGATTGGCTTTATGATTACGAAAATAGATGATAATGGCTTTATTCGTTTTACACAAGTTGGAAGTTGGTGGAATCAAGTCATGTTATCGCAAAAGGTAACAATTACGACAGATGAAGGTCGGCAAATTCGCGGCATTATCGGTTCAAAGCCACCCCATGTACTCACACCTGAAGAACGTAAACGCCCAGTCGAGATGAAACATATGTTTATCGATGTCGGTGCAAAAGATAAAGCTGAAGTTGAAGCGGCAGGCATTGAAATTGGCAATATGATTACACCATATTCTGAATTTGAGACGTTATTAAATGAGGATTACATGACCGCGAAAGCATTTGATAACCGCTTTGGTTGTGCAGTTGCAGTCGACGTGATGGACGAGCTTAAAGATGAGGATATCAATGTGAATTTAGTTGCAGGTGCGAATGTACAAGAAGAGGTGGGGCTACGTGGTGCAAAAGTGGCTGCTCACAAAGTAAAACCTGATTTAGCCATTGCGGTAGACGTCGGTGTCGCGTATGATACACCAGGTTTAGAAAGTAATGGAGACACTAAAGTAGGCAATGGTCCAATTGTGTTAAATTTAGATGCCACAAATATTGGTCATGTCGGGTTAATTCGTCACGTGAAAAATGTAGCTAAAGCGAATGGTATCGACTTGCAATGGGATTCTATTCCAGGTGGCGGGACAGATGCTGGAAGTTTCCATACAGCGTTAGACGGTATTCCTTCTATTGCATTGTCACTGCCATTACGTTACATGCATTCAAACGTATCGATACTGAGTCGCAAAGATTATCAAGCCGTCGTTAAGTTAGTCACTGAAATTATTCGTGCGTTAAATGATGAAGTGATTGACGAAATCATTTGGTAAAATATTTAAAACCACAATTTAAGCAGAATTCCACTTGTTCAACTAAGCAGTGGTGTTCTGCTTTTTATGTAGAGCGATAAAAGTAATGTGAAAGAAGCAAAAAGATATTGTCTTCACGTGTGAGTCATGATAGATTAGACAAAAATATAAAGACAACAGAGGAGTCTTTCCATGACACAACAACATCAAAAAAGGTGGTTAGGTTATTTATTAGTTATCATTGGCGCTTCATTTTGGGGGATAGGTGGAACAGTCTCACAATGGCTTTTTCAACATGCAAATGTCGATGTTACATGGTTTGTAGCCGTGCGACTCATGCTCTCAGGGCTGTTATTACTTGGCATTGCTTTTATTTCAGAAGGTCCGAAAGTCTTCCACATCTGGCGTGATAAACGATCCACAGCACAAATTTTAATTTACGGCTTATTCGGTATGCTTACCGTACAATATACCTTTATGGTTACTATCAGCTATGGGAATGCGGCGGTCGCGACATTATTACAATACCTTGGTCTTATTTTCATTATTTTTTATCTCGTTTTCAGGAAAGTTACAAAAATAGGTGTGAAGGAAATTGTAGCGGTATTGCTTGCATTAACCGGTACATTTTTATTACTGACTAACGGTAATATACTGAATCTACAAGTCCCTAAATTAACGATTGTATGGGGGTTACTGTCAGCCATCGCGCTTGCTTTTTATACCATTTATCCAGTGAAGTTATTAGCACGATGGAGTTCACTGACTGTCGTCGGTTGGGCAATGTTTATCGGAGGCTGTGCATTAAGCATCGTGCATCCGCCATGGCAAATGGACTTTACTACTTGGACGTTACCGACTTATCTTTATTTTGGATTTGCCATTATTTTTGGAACGATGCTCGCATTTTGGTTTTATATCGATAGCTTGCGATATTTACATCCACATGAATCAGGATTATTAGGCACACTTGAACCATTAACAGCACTCTTGACATCTGTTGTTTGGTTACACACTACGTTCGGAGTGTGGCAACTGGTTGGTGTTGCTTGCATCATAATGATGGTCGTCATCATCTCCGTCGTCCAAAACAAATAACGACATCATACAGGTTGAGGAATAAAAAAACAGATTGCATAACAACCCAGGAAGTCTAACAAAAAAGATTACAGAACGAAGCTGACGTCCTAAAAAGCCTTATTGAATAGCAACCTGGGCGAGACTCCTGAGGCATAGAGACGAGACCGAAAATCCACCAACGCATCTACCAATGTAACATTTCAATCAAGCGTTGGTTAGTTGAGGAGAGGCGCCTAGGAACGCGAGCCCAAAAGTGCAATCAATAAGGCGAATATATAAATATAAAGCTTCATTCTATAATCTATAAGATAATGCGCTTTCAATTTAGAACGAGAAGATAAGAAATGTTTCTCAATTCTTTAAGTCAACATACTAATGCATGTCGTGAATTTTCATCATCAACCCATGTGGCACATCATCATGTGACACAATCTTTTTCTTAATATATACATGTGGCTCATCTTTTTTCGCTACAAGCTTCACAAAATCACCTTTCTCAGGTCTGAAGTCATCATCGGTTGGAATCTTCACATTTGTTTCTACAGTTTTCTCAGACTCACTCACCACTTTTTCAGCAGTCGTGTCATCTTTCATATAACCGTAATAAGTTTCCTTTTGTCCTGCAAGCATCATCGCCACAACTACGCCTACTGTAACGACTAACATCGCCACAATCAACACGATACCTATCGTTTGTTTTTCTTTCATTGATGTGTCTCCTTTGGAAAATTTAATTGCGACTTCATAATAAGTCACTTCTTATTGTATCGAAAGAAAATACTTTCGAAAAGCAAAATATTTAATGTACATACGATGTTAAGCGATAGACTTTGTTGTCTATATTATGTGCACAGTGAACAAGTATATGAAAATCTGTACGAAAGATTACGTAGAGAATCTTCAATTTTTTCGCGAGTCGTGAATGGCGTTGTGGTATAGTATCTATATTAAAAATTATCGCTTCCATGAGGCAAGAGGTGGAGGGACAACAATGTCTGAGTTCAATGGACATCAAAAAATTCAAGATCAATGGCTACTCGTCTTCGGTATTATTTTAATTGCGGCCACGTTACGCGCGCCACTCACAGCCGTAGGACCAGTCATCCAACAAGTTAAAACAGATTTACATATTAACAATGGGATTGCAGGTTTGATTACGACCATTCCACTCATTATTTTTGGTGTGGTATCGCCATTTGTATCGCGTATGCTTTCAAAAATTTCGATGTCACGCTTTTTATTTTTAACTTTAATGTTAACGATGGTCGCACTGCTCATTCGAATTTTGGGAGGGATACTAACATTTTTCATCGGAACAGTGTTACTCGGTGTATCGATTGCACTAGCCAATGTCACGTTGCCGGCTTATGCGAAATGGGCTTTCCCGACACAAATTGGTTTAATTACAGGAATTTATAGTGCGACGATGAACTTTACAGCTGGGTTGGGTGGGGGATTAAGTTACCCACTGTCTACTGTTACATCGTTATCATATCGCTTTTCACTCGTGTTTTGGGTCGCTTTTGCAGTGGTAGCATTCGTAATATGGTTGCCTCAACTGAAACAAGCGTCTTATTTAGCTTCACAACAACATGAGGGATTGAGAAAGCCGATTTATTGTTCAAAAATTGCATGGGCGGTGGCACTCACGATGGCATTCCAATCTATGATGTTTTATAGTATCGTCGCTTGGTATCCGTCAATATTAGTGAGTAAAGGCATTGAACCGGAAATGGCGGGATACTTTTTAATGTTGAATCAATTTTCGCAATTACCGATGACGTTTACATTTCCGATTATTGCCGCAAAGATGTCGACACAAAGAAGTTTGATCAGTATAGTTGCAGCGCTGATGAGTGTAGGGTTTATGTTGCTGTTTTTCAACAATACGTGGATATTACTTATGGCGATGATTTTAACTGGTATGGGCATTGGCGCATGCTTTAGTTTATGTATGACGATGTTTTCGATTCGTTCAAAAACAACAGCCGGCAGTATGGCTTTATCAGGCTTTGGTCAGTCGGTCGGTTATTGGATCGCGGCGATAGGGCCTTTTCTACTTGGTATGGCACATGATTTGTTGAATAATTGGACGGTCGCTATTGTGTTGTTTTTAATGATGGTCGTAGCTGTATTTAGTGCAGGTATGATTGCCGCGCAAAATAAATATATTGAAGATGAATAAGTGATAAAAGTAAGGGTTAAGACGAGGTATGCACCTTGTCCTAACCCTTATTTTGGATGACGTTCAAACGCTCACCAGCAAACGATTACAATATATCTGATTGTTGCTGTGCTTGACTTTTCGTAATATGAATCAATTTGATGTGGCCAACAGGCAGTGTTGTTTGATAACGTGACTTACCAAAATGATGGAGCTGAACATGAAATAACAATTGATTCGCTGCATGAATGGTTGAGATAAACTGTGGAGGTAAGTAATAACCTTCTGCGTTTTTTGCAAGGATGTCATCGATGTTACTGTATTTTGGATGATACGTATATTCTGCCACTAAATGTTGATGTAACTCTAAAGTACCGTATAGCTCATACGTCAAATCCTTTTGGTCGTTTTGGACTTGATACGGGTGAAATAACAATATATCATAGGCCAATCGCGATTCGTGAACGACATAGGAACGTTCCACGACACTATGCGAATGATTGAAAGGTTGCATTAAATGAAATACGTGTTGTAGCGCGGTTTGATGGCCCAGTCTATCGAAATAACCGTGCATTTCTGGCTGATGACAGATGAGCGGTAAAGTTAAACCTTGGACGGTATGATGCATATTTAACCAAATTTCCAACCATTCTCTCGGGTGTACTTTCTCTTCTTTTTGCGCATATAACCATTCATTGACACCGGATAATAAAATAGGACGTTGATTCAAGTTGTAATCTTCTAGCCAATCTTTAAGTTGGCGATGGAAAGGATGTGTCAGTTGTAATGATGAAGATGTGGATTGCGCAGTACTGTTCACCAATGACATATCCACCATATAGTAATCAAAATCTGTATCAAGTTGTAACGTTCGTTGTGGCATCGGTATGTAAATGAGTAAAGTGAATTGGCAACTTTCGAGTAATGTATTCATCTCTTGAATGATGAATTTGATGTCACGTGCTAAAAGTGTTGCATCATCTAATACGAGATTGAAATACAACTGTGACATATCAAAATCAATAGCAGATTGACGTAGCACTTGTAATAACGGTTGTAAAAAGTGCAATTTAAACTTTTCATAACTTTGCATAGATGAGATACGATAAGCAATGCCATATTGATGGTGGTACACTAACTGGCTTAAACATTTGACCTCATCCAAGTTATCAAACGTGATATTCCCCCATGATGTTGCGTTGAAGTACAGTGTGATAGGAGTCGCTTTTTGATACGTTTGCACATGCGGAGTTGGATGGAATATCTGCATCATTTCACGCATATGTTGCACTTCAAGGAGTAACCGTTTAGATGGTAGCCAGCGCGTTTGTTGGGATTGATTTAAATAAATGCTTAACGGCTGGTTTGCATTAAATTTTTCAAGAACATCGAGTAAATGACCTTCAAAATATTGATCATCAAACGGTTGAATATCGACTTGAATGACTTGCTTTTGATGTTGCTTTCGAAATGCAATCGGACTGACGCCAATAAAACGTTTAAATTGTTTAGAATAATGATTGTAACTACTAAATTGATAGTATAATGCAATCTGATTAATCGATTCATTCGTGTGCAGTAATTGATACATGGATAAGCCAATTTTCAGTGAAACAAAATACTTTTTGAATGTATAATTTAAATATCTGTTAAACAATGTTGAGATGTATGATTCGGTAACAAAAAAGTGCTCACTTAACTCTGGCAAAGATAATCGAGAAAGGGGTCTTTGATGAACATAATCCATGATGTTATTAAATAAGATGCTTTTCACTTGAACCCGTGGCACATGAACTGCCCCTGTATCGATAAAACATTCATTGACTAACATTTCGATAATCGGTTTGAAGCATTCGAAATATTGGTCCGTGTTATTTTCGGTAATCACTTTTTTTATTTGTGTGGTGATTATATTGTGAGATGATAACTTTTCTTGATTGAAAAAGCCTAATAAATAATGTGGCTGATATTCTGAGAAGTAGTGTAATGGAATAGAGATTTTTGCAACAGCTTGTGCATCTTTAACTTTAACGATGTCATTATGGTTAATGATTGCAACTTGATGATAAAAATGACTCTTTTTACCGTTGAGCTCGAGTGTCAGGACGCCTTCAAATGAAACGAATAATTCGATACGATTAAATACACGATATGCACTAGATGTGTACTGTTTCATTAATTCAATAGTGATGCCTTGCATAATGGACCTCTCTCAAATTCAGTATTTTTCAACAGCATTGAAATGACTTAATAAATCAACATTATTATAGAATTATTGATTGTTAGACCACAATATGATTTGCAATATTGTGAAAAGAAAGACTTAAAGTGAAAAGATAATGACATATTAAAGGTTTTAAAAAGAGTATAGAAAACAATATTCTTTAAAAAAAGATATATCGCAGTGAAAAAACGTGGTAAACATTTCAGAAACGGTGTTGTACTATGAAAGGTGTTTGAAAAATTTAAAGCTCAAAAATAGAATATGAAACACTTGGGAGAGAAAGTAACACCAATAGCTGACAGGTTTTGAAGTAACATCACTATAACATATTCTTAACAAAGCGACACCCTTGATTGCTACATCGTTAAACAGAAGTGACAAAGAATTTTGAATAGGTATTGATTATCCATTTGAAAACGAATACAATGAAGATAATCGTTTTTGGTACCGGTTCCAAAAAAGTTTCGAAAGCATTGAATAGGTCATTTTGGAGCCTTGCATTGTTTTTGAAACGTATTTAAGCATGCAAGACAACTGAAGGAGTGATGTTATGGCCTATCAAAAAGAAGCAGCAACGATTTTAAAAGCAGTGGGTGGAGAAGAAAATATTGAAGAAATGGCGCATTGTGCAACCCGTTTACGCCTCACATTGAAAGATGAAGGCAAAGTAGATGAGGAAACACTCAGTCAAATAGACGTTGTTAAAGGGACATTTTCTACAAGTGATCAATATCAAATTATTATCGGTTCAGGTACCGTCAATAAAGTATTTCAAGCGGTGCAGACTTTAATGAAAGGTGATACTGACGAACATACCCATCAAGAGAATAACAAACAGAAAAAAAAGGGGCATCCGTTACAACGTTTTGTGAAGATGTTGTCTGACATCTTCGTTCCAATTATTCCGGCAATTGTTGCGGGCGGTTTGTTAATGGGACTGAACAATATTTTGACAGCAAAAGGGATTTTTAGTGAATCACAATCTGTTGTCGAAATGTATCCGCATTTTGCTGAATTTGCAAGTATGATCAATATTTTTGCAAGTGCACCGTTTGCGTTGTTACCTATTTTAATTGGATTCAGTGCGGCGAAACGCTTTGGAGGCAATGCATTTTTAGGTGCTGCATTGGGGGCAATTATGGTTCACCCTGCGCTAATGAACGGTTATGCATATCCAGAAGCACTAACAAATGGTGATCCAATCCCGCAATGGCACATATTAGGTTTATCCATCGCGCAAGTGGGTTACCAAGGACAAGTGTTACCTACATTAGTTGCGACATACATTTTAGCACAGTTGGAAAAAGGGTTACGTCGTGTTGTACCGACTGTATTAGATAATTTACTTACACCATTATTTGCTATACTCATTACCGCATTTTTGACATTTTTATTTGTAGGACCATTGACACGTACAGCAGGTTTTTGGCTTACAGATGGCTTAACATGGCTTTATGAAACAGGGGGCGCTGTTGGTGGATTCCTCTTCGGACTGTTCTATGCACCAATCGTTATTACAGGGATGCACCACAGTTTTATTGCTATTGAAACAGCACTCATAGCAGATTCAGCAAAAACGGGTGGCTCTTTCATTTTCCCAATCGCTGCAATGTCGAATATGGCGCAAGGTGCCGCTGCATTGGCCGCATTTTTCTTAATTAAACAAAATCAAAAATTGAAAGGTGTCGCTTCAGCAGCCGGTGTATCAGCAGTGTTAGGGATTACGGAACCCGCTATGTTTGGAGTCAATCTGAAGTTGCGTTATCCATTTATCGGAGCAATGACAGGATCAGCTTTAGGTTCAGCATATGTTTCATTCTTTAAAGTGAAAGCAACGGCATTAGGAGCAGCGGGCATTCCAGGTGTCATTTCAATCGCACCAGGTTCATGGACACATTATATTATAGGCATGTGTATCGCCTTCATTGGTAGCTTTGTTATCACATTAATCTTATCGAAACAGAAAAAGTATCAGGGCTTAGCAGAATAAAATAAAACGTGAGAATTAAGAGGATAAATATTAATTATATGAAAGACTGGGATAGCTGCATTGCGTCCCAGTCTTTTGACATCATTGAGGATACGTATCTATCATTAAAAAATACGATAACTAAGAAAAGCACTGTTAATTGTATGAGTTAAGCGTGTGAATTTTATCATGTTAGTACGAGTTTATTATGAGAATGATGATTTTAAAGCGTATTGAAAAACGATTCTAATATGAAAATAAAAGCCTTGACTGACGAGATTGCAAAATAGGGCGAAACGACTTAGAACCAAAGACAGTGGTATTTGTGGCATATAGTAATGACAAAAGCTTTGATATTGGCTAAAAGGTTAGTGTGAAAAGTACTTGGAATGCAAGGGTGTAATAACCATCCGAGACGCCTATGGGATAAAATGAACAATTAAATAAGATTTCTACTGTTTAACGCAATAGCTGTCTGACTTCTCCATGTAGACACTTTTGAGAAGTCTAGTCAGCCATATGGAGGGCAGTACGACGACATCTTTGTTGTACATAAGATTTCTGTACTACTCCCAAAACACAATTTGGCTTCTATCAAATGAATATTTTAATTAAGCCAAATTTCGTTGAGGCAAGTCCCCTAGGAATGCGAGGGATGGTCCAAACCTAAACCTAAAACCTTGTGATTTCATACATCAAACGGCCGCCAAACCTATCGTCAAAGCTTATCATTCCGCCATAAAAAGATAAACAATACAACAACAAGCACCACAGAAAGCACAATAATAATCAACCAAGACAGGCCACTTTCTGTATCAATCGGCAATGGCACATTCATCCCAAAAAAGCTAAACACCAAAGTCGGCAACGTTAACAACACTGTAAAAATCGTCAACGTCTTCATCGTCGTATTCAACTGATTCGAAAGCAATGACGCATAGGAATTCGACATACTTTCTACAATACGTAAATAAAGCTCAGTCGTTTCTACCGCTTGTTGGTGCTCATTTTTCAAGTCTTCCAACAATTCTTCATCATCATCAAACCGTTTAATTGCCGGCAAACGGAACAAATGACGAATCGTTGAGGAGTTGGTTTTTAATGAACCTAAAAAGTAAACGAGACTTTTTTCAATTTCACTTAATAAAAATAAACGTTGGTTCGTTACGCGCTGTTGTAAATTATACTCCACTTGACGACGCTCTTTATTGAGTAAGCGTAAACTTCTATTATATTGTGCTGCCATATCATACATGACTTTTAAGGCAAATTGACTTTTATACTTCAAGTTAATCGGCTTTTGAATTAAGTGATCAAAATAATGAAATGATTTTGCACAAACCGTCACAATAATATCTTTGCCGATAATGATACCTAGCGGCAATGTTGTAAAACTTTTAAGCTTGTATTGGCCTGATTTTGTAATAGGGAAGTCACTAATAATTAATGAATAGCCGCTATCGTCATCATATTCAATACGTGAACTTTCTTCGCTATCTAAAGCATCTTCAAGGAAATCTTGAGGAAAAGCATACATATCAATGAGACGTTGTATTTCAGCTTGAGTCGGTTTGACGACATTAAGCCATTGTGCATGTTCCCAGTCTTCACTTTCTACTACACGGAGGTCCGCGTCATTACGATAGGCACGAATCATGTTGCGTCACCTTCTTCTATATCTTGTTTTAAATGTCTGATGTCTTTGTAGCCTTGTCTATAGGAGGCAAAACCTTCCATAATCGCATACCAATCTTCGCCAAACTCAGACTTAATTCGATTAAATAAATCACTTTGTGCGCGATTTAACTTTTTGATAAGTGCTTTACCTTCTGACGTTGGATAAAGTCGCTTTAAACGACGATCCGTTAAATCAGGCTCATCATAAATTAAACCTTTTGCTTTTAATAATTTGAGTGTCGCATGTGAGCCTTGTTTTGAAATTTCTAGATTCTCCAATAATTTTTTAGTCGTAATGCCTGGCAATTTGTTAATAAAAAAGAGAAAGCGATGGTGTTGACGACTCATATCATATTCAGCGATGAGATCATCGGCTGTTTTAGTAAATGTTTGATAAGCGTAATAAAAAAGAAACAGTTCATAATCATTATTTTGAGTCATAGTAAACTTCCTTTTCTGAAAAGTCTTTTTCATTATAGTAAAGAATTTTACATCTGTCATGGATATGTTGATGAAATTTGAAGGATTGTTCACACATGGATCTATGAGAAGGTGAACCATGCTGTAGATCTACACATGCCAATGTGAATTTTGTAATGTGAATGTTAAGCGTTTAATGTGACATAAATAACACAAAATTTGAAATGTGACGTTAAATTTGTAGTTACTTTTTAGGAAAATCATGAATTTAAATCGAATCTTCATGAAATCTTAACATTAAATTTACAAAGATAAGAGATAATCAGAGTGAATCATACTTGGATAGTATGGCTAAGATATTGAAAAATAACCTATTTCATGTCTTTTTTTGGTGTTTTTTACAAACTTTATATTGAGGTGGAAAAATGGAAATGTCGGTAACTGAAGTCATCTTTTCGTTTTTAGGTGGCTTGGGTATCTTCCTGTATGGTTTAAAAATAATGGGGGATGGTCTTCAAGCTTCTGCTGGAGATCGTTTGCGTAACATTTTAAATAAATATACCTCTAACCCAGTACTTGGTGTGTTAGCAGGTATGATTGTGACAATATTAATTCAAAGTAGTACAGGTACGACGGTCATCACAATTGGTTTGGTCACAGCTGGATTTATGACATTGAAACAAGCAATTGGTGTCATTATGGGTGCCAACATTGGGACGACGGTGACCGCGTTTATTATCGGTATTGATTTAGGGGAGTATGCGATGCCGATTTTAGCATTAGGTGCGTTTCTTATCTTCTTTTTCAAACGTTCAAAAATTAATAATATTGGGCGTGTTTTATTTGGTTTCGGATCACTCTTTTTCGGTCTTGAGTTTATGGGAGGTGCAGTGAAACCATTAGCTGAATTGGAAGGCTTTAGACAGTTGATGCTCGATATGTCCTCACATACGATTTATGGCATTTTAGTTGGAATAGGTTTAACGGCGCTTGTGCAAAGTTCGAGTGCGACAATTGGGATTTTACAAGAATTTTATAGTCAAGATTTAATCACTTTACAAGGTGCGATTCCGGTCCTGTTAGGTGATAATATCGGAACGACCATTACAGCAATATTAGCAAGTTTGGCAGGCTCACTAGCTGCAAAACGAGCGGCATTTGTTCATGTCATTTTTAATGTCATCGGTGTGATCATTTTTACGTTATTATTACCTATCGTCATCCCACTGATAGCGACAATTCAAGACGCATGGCATTTAAAACCAGTGATGACGATTGCCTTTGCACACGGCGCCTTTAACGTGACGAACACATTAATTCAATTGCCATTTGTTGGTGTTTTAGCTTGGATTGTCACGAAAATTGTGCCAGGTAAAGATGTCACAGAAGATTATAAACCGCAACATTTAAACAAAGATTTAGTGTATCATGCACCGGGTGTTGCGTTACAAGAGACACAAAAAGAGCTACAAAATGTTGGGAATATCGTACGCTCTATGCTTGATGATGTGCACCATCCGTCTCAAATGGATAAAAAAATGATTAAAAATGTGCAACAAAAACATCAAGCTGTCGTGACGATTAGTGATAGTATACGTAATTATCTCGTACGTATTTCGACTAAAAATATTACTCGAAAAGATGTTGAACGATTGGCTGTCATGTTTGATGTAAATCGCTCCATTTTAAAAGTATCCGAATTAATCGAAGCATATATTGAACAAGTGAACCGTAAAAAAGCGAAAGAGATTACTTTAACAGAAGATGCTGAGCGTGGCATTGATAAACTGTATCGCTTTGTAGATGAATCATTTACGAAAGCCATTGAAACATTGGATGTATACGATACAACGAAGAAGGATGAAGTGGTCGAGCGGAGTCGTGAAGCATTTAACATTGAACATCAACTTCGTATAGGTCATATTAAACGTTTGAATCGTGGTGAATGTTCGACTGACGGTGGCCTGCTCTATGTAGATATTATTGCCGTATTAGAGCGTATCGGTTATAACTCACGTAATATTTCTGAAGCCATGGTTGGTTTAAATGAAGATGTATCCACTGAAGAAGAAGTTGTGAATGTATAGTTTGTTTTGAATTGAATGAGGTGTAGTGTTTGTATCTTGATCAGACACTACGCCTTTTTAATTGAAAAGTGAAAGCAAAATATAACTTGAGAAAAATGAGGGAATTTCATTAAAAACTATCAAAATAAATAGTCATTGTTACAATGTTCTGTCAAAAGAATAATGTTAAGTGACAAATATTTGAAAAACAAACAAAATGATTGTGTTCACTTTAACTTTTGATAATCTTTTAAAGATGACAAATTTTTGATTTTGTATATACTGTATTGATTTGAAAGGGGTGAACGTATGCATAGGTGGTGATGTGGACACAAGAAGACGAAGATAGTGAAAACCTTGCACCATTGACAGAACTTAAAACAGGTGGTGCAACAACGAATAGTGGAGAAGCGGGGGCAACAACAACAGCTGTATCGCCATGGTTATGGGTGATCAGTATTGCTGCTTTAATTGTAGCGCTCGTCGCATTGTTTAAACGACGAAACTTTACGAAATCTGACAAATAATTGTTATTGACATGATGTCTATGTTTACCGCTATAATCAGTAGTATAGAAGATGAGGGTTCAACATTTTTGCCTTCCATTTATTAGGATTTTATGGATGATACATCAACTAGTTTGAAAAAGAAGGGAACGTCAATTTCCGTATTGCATTAACTCATGACAACAAGTTTGAGCATTAACGGAATTAAAACAATGGAGCGTGAAAACAATGAGACGTATTTTATATGCATTTATGACTTATACCGTGTTGGGACTATTGAGTGGGTTTGCTTACAGAGAATTAACAGTACATTATGAATTTACGGGTTCTACCCAAATGAGTGTCATGCATACACACTTATTAACGCTCGGTATGTTTATGTTTTTAATACTGATTCCGATAGAAAAATTATTCAAAATCAGCAGCTACTATTTATTTAACTGGTATTTTATTATTTACAATATTGGTGTGTTGACGACAGTGTCAATGCAGTTTATGAAAGGGTTTAAGCAGATTTCAGGTGGTACCATTCCAGCGTCGTTTGCAGGATTTGCCGGTATTGGGCATGTAACGATAACGGCTGGATTTATTCTGTTATTTTTCTTATTACGACAAGCCATTCTAGTGTCACCACGAGATGGCGCTGTTGCCAAAGATGAAGTGAAAGACGAAACCCCCGTTGAATAAAACGATGAAAACAAAAAACCATTCAGTGCGCTATCTAAAATTTAGATACAGTGCTGAGTGGCTTTTTTTGTACATATTACTTTTCAACGGGATAGTGGCGGTACATCCCACCTGAACGCGGTTCTGTTGAGATAAAACCGAATTGTGCATAAAGTTGGTCGGCAGGGTAATCAGCGATAAGACTGACGTATGTACCGGGGTGACGCACGAACTCTATGTAATCCATTATCTGTTGCATAATCACTTTGCCGTGACCTTGACCTTGGTATTTCGGACGTACTGCAACATCGATAATTTGAAATGCGGTGGCGCCGTCTCCAATGACACGTCCCATACCGATCAGTTGATGGTCGTCATAAATCGTAACTGTAAAACACGCATTCGGCAATCCAACGCGGGCAGCAGCTTCTGATTTTGCACTTAGCCCCGTGATACGACGTAGTTCACAATAGTCGGCTGGGGTCGGAATTTCATATTTTACTTCAGTTGTCATGACATAACGTTCCTTTCAATCTAGTGTGGTAAAAATTGACGATTGGCTTCTTTAAAGACATCATTGTGACTCGATACGTAGCCTTCTTTTGGTGCTGAAGGATCAATGTATTGTTTTGCACTGTTTGCCGCATGAGCCGCATCGCTGAAAGCACTCGCGATTAAATGTACTTTTGCGGGATGTTGGACAATATCGCCACAAGCATAAATCCCTGGCACTGAAGTACATGTGTTTTTCTCACCATACACATAATCGTCGTTCACAGTTTGAATTGTAACATCTGAATCGTTTAAAAGTGTCAGTTCACGTTCGAAGCCATGACTAATAATAACCTCATCTACACGATGGATGGTTGTTTCCCCCGTTTCACCATTTTCAAGGACGACTTCGTTAATTTTGTTCGCATCATCCGCAGTATTCTTCAATTGTACAATTTTGCTATTCGGAAACTTTTGGACATTTAATGAATCCAAAATGTTTTGCATCGCTTCGTGACCAGAAATATCTTTTTTGCGATAAACGAGTTTCACACTTTTCGCATAACCGGATAAATCACGTGCCCAATCTAACGCAGAATTGCCTGCTCCTGAAATAAGAACGTCTTTATTTTTGAATTTTTGATATTGTTGCACGACATAATGTAAGTTTGTCAGTTCAAATCGTTCTGCACCTTCAATTTTAAGTGGTAACGGTTTGATGATACCCGCACCTATCGCAAGAATGATTGCACGTGACATTAAAGACTGACCGTCAGCTGTAATGATTTCAAAATGATGTTCATCATGTTTGATAATATTTGTGACTTTCGTTTCGAGCAAAACTTCAGGGTTAAAATGAAGGCCTTGTTGAATAATATTTTTTAAGATGTCATAACAGGATTGAGGTGCAACACCGCCAATGTCCCAAATGATTTTTTCGGGATAAATTTGCATTTTGCCACCTAATTCGCGTTGAACATCTACAATGCGTACGTCCATCCCTCTAAGGCCTGCATAAAAACTCGCATATAAACCTGCCGGGCCACCACCGATAATTGTTACATCTTTCATTTTTTTACGCTCCCTCAAGTTAATTTGATGCTTTCTATTATCATATAAATGAGAATAATTATCAATTGAAGTGCCGTAAATGTCAAAAATATATACATAGCAGAATTGTGGTTGATAGGGTATATAATCAATAAAAAACAGCCAATAAGCATGACGGTTCATACTTATTGACTGTATCACTATATTCTATTCGACATTTTTCGCATTCGTACGTGCACGCAAGTCTTGTTCGATTTGTTCAAGACTGCGACCACGTGTTTCAGGCAAGAATTTTATAACGAAAATCATTGCGATGATACCAATGACTGCGAAGATTAAGAAGACTTGTTGAACTTGTAATACATCTGTGAGCACTGGGAAGAATTGTGCTACGAGTAAACTACCAATTGAAAGTACGAGTGCTGCAATACCTGTTGCTGCACCACGCGCACGCATTGGGAATAATTCTGGTAACATTACCCATAATACAGGGCCCCATGACACACCGAAGAAAATAATGAATGTTGTTAAACAAAGCAGAATAATCCAAGCGGCACTATTGACCCCGATAAGCCAAATTAATGCACTCATGATCAGTAATGAAGCCACCATACCAATGTTACCAATGACAAGTAATTTTTTTCGGTCAATTTTGTCGATAATTGAAATTGCGAAAATAGTTACAAGAACATTTACAACACCGATGCCAACTGTGCTTAAAATGGCGGTTGATTCACCAAAACCTGCTGTTGCGAAAATTTTAGGTGCGTAGTAAATAATGGCATTAATCCCAATCAATTGTTGGAGTAATGCAAAAACACTTCCGATAATGATTGTCGACAACAACCAAGGCGATTTAAGAACAGTCCAAGTGTTATCAGCAATTTGATTGATTTTCTTCATATTTTCGATTTCATGATCGATTTCTGAAGCTGGGTAAGTTAATTTCATCACGTCACGCGCTGCTTTTTCACCACGTTTTTCAAGTAACCAACGTGGGCTTTCAGGCATGAAAATAACACCAATCATCAAAATAACAGAAGGCACTACTGCTAAGCCAAGCATCCAACGCCATCCTTCAATAGGTGCAAATGCATAGTTCACAAGGTATGATGCTAAAATACCGATTGTGATCATTAATTGGTTGAGTGAACTTAATGAGCCACGTGCGTCTGTCGGTGCAAGCTCAGACAGATAAACTGGAACAATCGCAGTAGAACCGCCGACAGCTAACCCGATAATGACACGACCTAAAACTAAAATTTCCATCGTTGGTGCGAGCGCTAAAATTAATGCACCAATAATAAAGACGATAGAGATCATAAAGACTAAACGACGGCGACCTAATTTTTCAGATAATGGGCCACTTAACCCGGCACCGACAATCGCGCCGACCAACATGGATGAAACAACAAGCCCTTCAGTATATGCATTAAGTGGGATGTCATCCTTTAAATAAAGTAATGCACCGGAAATAACCCCCATGTCATATCCGTATAATAAACCACCTAAAGCACCAATGAAGAAGATCATCTTTTTATTTATTTTCATTGTGCAACCTCCAATATTTTTCTGTATTCAAGTATACGCTTTCATATGGTAATAGTAAATTATAAAATTTTGCAAGTTTAAAGTTTTGTAATCATAAATAACTCGTCTTTGCAAAATATTTGTCAACTATTAATCATATGCTTTGATACGACAAAGTTAGACTCCCATTACTTTGGACGATGTTGCTTCAAAAGTGTGACAGGTATCACATTTCTGAAGCAACTCATGTTATATTTTTAAGCTTCAGGACGTAAATCAACCACTATACGACCTAAAAAGTCATGTTTCTCTGCTTTTGCTAAATACGTTTTCAATTCACTAAAAGGGACCACCGTTTTAATGTCATGCAACTTTGCAGGTTTTAAATCTTTAGAAAGACGTCGCCATAAATGTTGTCTACGTTGCATTGGAAAAGCGACTGAATCTGCACCTAAAAGTCGGATACCACGTAAAATAAATGGATAGACTGTACTTGTGAATTCAGCACCACTTAAATTACCGCTAACGGCAACTGCACCGTGACGTTGAATACGTTTTAACACTTCAGTTAAAGTTTCACCACCGACAGGATCAATCGCCGCCTGCCATTCTGTTGAAGCGAGTGCTTTGTCAGTCACTTCATCAATTCTAGGAATAACCGTACGTGCACCTAACGCTTTTAATTGCGCATGATGTTCAGTTTGACCAGAACTTGCGATAACTTTATAGCCAATTGCATTTAACATCATGACCGACATTACGCCGACACCACCTGTAGCACCACGGACGAGTACCGGACCATTAGTACTTGTAATTTTATTGTCTTCTAACAATTGAATAGAAATCGCTGCTGTAAAACCTGCAGTACCAATAATCATTGCCTCTTCTAACGTTAAGTCTTCAGGGAGATGAACTAACCAATCACCTTTCACACGTGCGACTTCACTAAAACCACCGTCATGATTCACACCGAGGTCATAACCCGTGGCAATGACTTTGTCGCCTTCTTTAAATGACGGGTGGTCTGAAGCCATCACGACACCAGCCAAATCTATGCCAGGTACAATCGGATAATTGCGAATGATTTTATTATTCGATTTTGTAGCGAGTACATCTTTATAGTTAATACTTGAATAATGTACACGAATTGTGACATCCCCTTCAGACAAATCATCTAACGTAAGCTTAGTGAAATCTGCAGACAATGTGTCTTCATCATGAGTCACGCGAAAAGCTTTAAATGTTTCTGTCATATGCATGTGCCTCCTCAAATTTTTTCGTTCACACTTTACCAAAAACGCTCATGAAAGACAATTAGATTGCTTTTGCTCGTTGAAGTGAAGTGTCTCGTGTACAATAAAAGAAAAAGCGGGGAGGCAAGACGTTGGGATATGAATTAAGAAAGGTAACTGTGACGGAGGTCGCCACGTTACAACAGATAAGTAAAGATACGTTTTATGCGGCGTATCGCAATGATTATGAACAAGCATTATTTGACAGTTACTTTGCGGAAGAGATGTCTATAAAGAAGTTAACGGCCGAATTAGAAGATCCGGATATGCACTTTTTCTTTTTATATAACGATGATGTAATAGTCGGTTACGTGAAAGTGAATGTTGGAGCGGCGCAAACGGTAGCAAAAGGGATACAGTATGCAGAACTTCAACGGATTTATTTGTATCCTGATTATCAAGGGCAAGGATTGGGACAATGGCTATTTGATTTTGTATGTGACTTTGTAAAAAATGTACTAGGAAAGTCCAAGCTATGGTTAGGTGTGTGGGAAGAGAATCGTCCGGCACTTAACTTTTATTTGAAACAAGGGCTTGTTAAAACAGGTGTACACCCATTTAAGATGGGAAAACATATCGACGAAGATTGGATTATGGAGAAAGATTTATAAAAATTATTTGAAAATTTTGCCGGAAATGTTTAGTATTCAGTGTGAAGTGTATAAAAAAGTGATAGGTTTTTTCTATATCATTTACTGAATGAGGAGGAAGCATCATGAAAAGATTATTGGCAAGCTTGATGATTGTACCGTTATTGCTCGTAGCATGTTCTGACGACGAAGGTAAGGACAAAGATCAGTCGTCGAACAAAGATCAAACAACACAAAAAGATAAGAAAGCAGATCAAGACAAGCAAAAAGACAATAAAGCGAAAGACAGCAAAGAGAAGGACAACAAAGCAAAAGATACGCAATCTAACGACAACGGTGCGTCATCATCAGACGTCAACCAAGGTACTAATGATGGGCAAAGTACAACTGAGTCACAACAAAATCAAAATCAGGCGGATCAAGGACAATCTTCAACACAAGATCAGCAAAATAATGCGACAAATGGCAACGGAAATGGTCAAAATCAAACGTCTCAATCATCTTCACAATCACAACCGAAATACGTCGCCCCATATCAAGGACAAAATGTGACACCTGTAGCTCAAAATATTGTACGTCAAGAAGTTGACCGTCAACAAGCATTGAGACATCTTCCGAACTTCCAAACATCACTCGACAGTGCACAAGCAGAAGTAAATCGATTAAATGGTCAAAACAATCCTTATAATGACTATGCATTACAAGGTGATGGTAACAGTTACAGTTACATGTTTAGTTTTATCAACCAATCACAGCCGGGTACATATACAATCGTGACAGTAGATGGGACTGGTCATGCGAAAATTGTAGACCCAGCGTATCGTCAATAATGAATTTTGCACAAAAAGGGTTAGGCACATGAGCGGCTTAACCTTTTTTTATTTTTTCAACATATGAGCTGACATGTTTGTTGCGCTTCATGAATAATGCGATAGAATTTTAGAATTTAGAGATTTGATTTGATAGTGAAAAGTGAAAAATAAACATATAGTATAAAATGAATGAGCATTTTTTAACTTTGCATTTTTATGATATTGAAATCTATCATTGCAATTAGAAAAAACAACTTATATAATCTAAAATAAACGTCATTGTAGGGTAATAAATACACTTTTTAAATGTTGGTGACACGAATAAATAGTATTCTACAAGCATTGGGAAATTATTCACAAGCACTATTGAATTAATTGTATTGACGTGGTATATTTTATGTGAAATCAATCACATGCCCCCTCATGGAGATTGACGCATAAAAAATAAATATTGAAGGTAGATGAAAAGAGATGTTAGTAGAGCATTTTGATCCATTTCACAATCTTGCAATTTCTGCATTGGTTGCAAGTATTCCAATCATTTTATTCTTGTTATGTTTAACAGTGTTTAAAATGAAAGGGATTTATGCAGCAATTACAACACTCGTCGTCACACTTGTGATTGCATTAGTTGTATTTAAATTACCAGTAGGCATTGCTTCTGGTGGTATTTTAGAAGGTTTCTATCAAGGTATTTTACCAATTGGCTTTATCGTTATGATGGCCGTATGGTTATACAAAGTGACAGTGGCGACAGGTCAGTTTGCTATTGTACAAGATAGTATCACGACAATTTCTGAAGACCAACGTATTCAATTGTTATTAATTGGTTTTGCGTTCAACGCATTTTTAGAAGGTGTAGCTGGATTCGGTGTACCAATCGCAATCTGTGCGGTATTACTGATTCAACTTGGATTTAAACCATTACAAGCTGCAATGCTTTGTTTAGTAGGTAACGGTGCAGCAGGTGCATTTGGTGCTATTGGTTTACCAGTTTCTGTTATCGATACATTAGCATTAAAAGGTGACGTATCAGCATTAGACGTTGCTCAAGCGACAAACTTAAGTTTACCTATTTTAAGTGTCATTGTACCTTTCTTATTAGTCTTTATTATCGACGGATTTAAAGGGATTAAAGAAACATTACCAGCGATTATTGTAACAGTCGTGCCATTTGTTGTATTACAAGTCTTCTTTAACCAATTTTTCGGTCCTGAATTAGTGGATATCCTTCCACCACTTGCTTCAATGGGTGCATTAGCATTATTCTCTAAAAAATTCCAACCGAAAAATATTTTCCGTTTAAATGCTGGCGAAGAAAAGATGGAAGTCAAACATCATTCTTTCAAAGAAGTCGTATTTGCATGGAGTCCATTCATTATTTTAACAATTCTTGTATTAATTTGGAGCTCAAAAGCATTTAAAGGCCTCTTTTTGGAAGATGGCGCATTATCATTTATGAATGTTAAATTTGGTATTCCAGGAACAATGAATGATATTTCGGGTCATCCGATTATGTTAACATTCAACATTTTAAATCAAACAGGTACAGCGTTATTGATTGCCGGTATTATTACGGTTTTAATTTCGTCAAAAGTCAACTTTAAACGTGCCGGTGCATTGTTTGTAGAAGCGTTTAAAGAATTATGGTTACCGATTTTAACAATTTGTTTCATCTTAGCCATTGCGAAAGTCACAACATATGGTGGTTTAACAAGCGCGATGGGTGAAGGTATTTCAAAAACTGGAGCAGCCTTCCCATTCTTATCACCAATTCTCGGCTGGATTGGCGTGTTTATGACAGGTTCAGTTACGAACAACAACGCATTATTCGCACCAATTCAAGCGTCAGTTGCGCCTCAAGTTGGTACAAGTGGTGCATTACTTGTTGGCGCTAACACTGCAGGGGGTGCGATTGCGAAATTGATTTCTCCACAATCTATTGCGATTGCGACTGCAGCCGTAAAACAAGTAGGTAGAGAGTCAGAGTTGTTGAAGATGACTTTAAAATATAGTGTCGGTTTATTGATATTCTGGTGTATTTGGACGTTTATTTTATCGTTAATTTTAGGTTAATGATTGAAGGACTGATATGGCTGATTTTGTTGGCTATGTCAGTCCTTTTTGCGTGCTTTTTTAGATAGATGAAAAATTCTTGCCTTGCTTGAACTGTGTTACGCTTTCTGAAGGGCTGAAACTTCAACAAAATTCGGCTTGATTTAAGTGTACATGCGTTGTAAGTCGAATTGGATTTTTCGTTTCAGCTGATGCCTCAGGAGTCTTGCATGGTGCTTACAATCTAGGTTGAGTACATCTAATTGGAAGAGGGAAAAACATAATAAGCCGCTCTTTTCTAAAATCAAATACTTAATTTTTGTGGCGGTATGGGGAAATGCTTGAGGGATGCAATGCGCAGTGAATTTGTCCTCATACGTCATTGATTACGTATGATTCACGAGGTAATGGCAAATAATTCTACGCTTAATACATATAAAAATGAGGCTGAGAGATCATTAAATTCTCCAAGCCTCATTTTCAATCAGTCATGATGATTGTGTTGCAATTACATGATCCATGGCTGTTTTAAACTGATTATAAATGGATTCAGGCTGATACTGTTCCACTGTTTGATAGCCACTTTGAATGATAGGATTTAAATATTTTGAATGTCCATATTCCACAATTTCTAAGAGCTGCATGGCGAGTGCTGACACTTGAAGATGCGGCACTAAGAAACCGTTACGGCTATGTTGAATCAGTGATTTCGGACCGGTATTCCCATCAAAACTTACGACAATACTGCCTTGGTTCATCGCCTCTAAAATCGTCATGCCGAAACCTTCATTACGTGAGGGGATACATGTAATCTTACTTTCTGCAATATACGTACTGAGATGTTGTGTCGTTGGTCGTAAAAAGACAAGGTCTTGTAATCGTAAAAAGTTAATCTGTTGTTGTAATGCCTCTTTCTCACTACCATCTCCAAAAATTGATACAGTATAACCAAAGTCACGCAAATCTTCTTGGATTTCATAAACAGCTTGAATAAGGAGATCAAATCCTTTTTCATATTCAAAACGACCTGCTGCGATGATTTGGTTTTTCTTCATAATATGATGGCGCTTTTCATCAATCATATTTGGAACGACAAAAATCGGTGCATCTAAATATTGTGTATAGCGCTGTTTATCAGCTTCAGTTAAAGTCGTTATTGCATTGAGATGTGGATAATAAGTCAATAACTCTTCTTTCAACTCTTGGCGATGTGCATCCAAGTTCATATGCTCCATCCCGATAGTTAATTGATGGCCTTTTGCAAATCGTGCAATGAGAAGATTGTGGCTGGCACGCGTACCGACAAAAATATCTGACGTGTCATTTTGGATGGCGCGAATCATCTTTTTTTCAATATAACTCGAATATTGACGAAAACCGGGCTCGTATTGTGTTAAATATTTGGGTTTTAACAATGGTGTAAACTTACGAATGCGATTTGCTGCGAGTGGGATGAGATTTCGTAAGCCAAGTTGATAATGAACTAATGACTTAACTGTGACGCGGGAATCAAGTTCGAAATACGGTTGTTGCTTCGATTTGAAAATTGAAATAATCGTGACTTGATGTCCTTGGTGAACCAATTGATTGGCAAGGTTGGTAATCGTCTTAACTGTACCGCCAACAGCAAAAATATTGTGCATTAAAAACGTGATAGACTTCATGACGCATCCCTCGATTAGTTACTTTTTCTTCATTATAGCACTGCTGAAATGTGGAGTGTTAATGAATTGTGAATGTAATATGTAATTCATTTCATGTAGCTGTTTGAAATGAAAATAGGTACAAAATTTCTTTCAAATGCATTTAATGAAAATTTCACAAATTAGACGGAATCGCTTTTTTCTTACATGATTAAGGTATATAATTAAATTATTGGCCTATTGTGTTATCGGATAACATTTTCATGACATACGCATGATTTTTTTATCGCTATGAAATGTAAGGCTGAGGCAAAGGATAACAGTTCATATCAGGTATAATCAATTGGAATAGTCGAAATATTTTTATACTTTATGAATGTAACAGATGGATTTGACAACATAGGATGCTGTGAACGATTTAAAACGAAAAAGGGGGTCTGTATTGTTATGAAAAACTTACATAACAAGACAGATGTTGTACTTATTGGTGGCGGAATCATGAGTGCAACATTAGGAACATTATTAAAAGAGTTAGAGCCTGAATGGGATATTAATGTTTTCGAACGTTTAGATAAATGTGCACAAGAAAGTTCTAACGTGTGGAATAATGCGGGCACAGGACATTCTGCACTATGTGAGTTGAACTATACAAGTGAAAAAGAAGATGGCTCAGTCGACATTACAAAAGCCATTAAAATTAATGAACAGTATCAAGTTTCGAAACAATTTTGGTCATACCTTGTAAAAAATGGTCAGCTTAAACAACCAGAGGGTTTCATTCGCACGGTACCACATATGAGTTTCGTTACAGGGGAGAAAAACGTGAACTTCTTAAAAGCACGTGTGAAAGCATTGCGGGAAAATGTATTATTCCAGGGCATGGATATTACAGATAACGAAGAAACGTTGAAAAAATGGGTGCCTTTAATGATGGAAGGTCGACAACAAGACGGTGAACCGATTGCTGCGACACGTGATGAATCAGGAACAGATGTGAACTTTGGAGCATTGACGCATAAAATGTTAAGCAATCTAGAAGCTAAAGGCGGTTCATTATATTACGAACATGAAGTACTCGATTTAAAGCAACATCGTGATGGCATGTGGACTGTTAAAATTAAAGACTTAAAAGAAAATCGTGTCTTTACAGTCGTTTCTAAATTTGTATTTATTGGTGCGGGCGGTGCAAGTTTACCGTTACTTCAAAAAACAGGGTTACCCGAGTCGAAGCGTATCGGTGGCTTCCCAGTCAGTGGTATGTTTTTAGTATGTAAAAAACCAGAAATTACGCATCAACATAAGGCGAAAGTATATGGTAAAGCTGAAGTAGGTGCGCCACCGATGTCTGTACCACATTTGGACACGCGTTATATTGACGGAGAACGTGCTTTATTATTTGGACCGTTTGCAGGTTTTTCACCAAAGTTCTTAAAAAGAGGATCCTATTTTGATTTAATTAAGTCTGTGAAACCGAATAATGTTGCAACGATGTTAGCAGCGGGTGCTAAAGAAATGGGTCTTACGAAATATTTAATTCAACAAGTATTGTTATCTAATAAAGAAAGAATGAATGATTTAAGAAAATTTGTGCCAACAGCGAAAGATGAGGATTGGCAAGTGGTTGTCGCAGGGCAACGTGTTCAAGTGATTAAAGACACAGATGATAAAGGCAAAGGAACATTACAATTTGGGACTGAAGTCATTACGTCTCAAGATGGTACATTAGCGGCATTGTTAGGTGCTTCACCAGGGGCATCTACAGCAGTTGCAGTCATGTTAGATATTTTACAACGTGCGTTCAAAGACAAGTTTAAGCAATGGGAACCACAAGTGAAAGAGATGGTACCGTCGTTTGGTGTCCGTTTGACGGATGATATTGCGTTGTTTAAGCAATTGAATCATGAGATTTCGGAAAACTTGAAGTTGGATGAATCGGGTGCGTTATTAAGTTAATTTGTAGATAACAAAGCAGTGAGGCGATATGGCTTCACTGCTTTTTTGCGATAATAAAATAATCAACAAATTGCTTAATCATGCTTCGTTTTCCAAGGCACTACCGTCTCAACTAGCCAACGCTTGATGAAATAGTTACATCAAGCGTTGGTGGACTTTCGACTGCAGCTTGATGAGGAGTCTTGTACGGTTTTGCAATCTGTGAGAGCGGCACTGTCAAAGCAGGTGAAGATGACAATCGTTACTTATTCTTATACATCACAAAACGCAAATACATCTTGTGTTTTGTGATGTATAAAGTATTTATGCTGAACCATTCTACACTTTCTTAGATGCTTTTTGCCACACCGATGATGACTGAGCAGGTTGAGATGCATCAATACGTGGAAGGAAAATAGTAAACGTCGTCCCATGATCGATTTTACTCTCTACTTCGATACGGCCACCATGACGTTCAATAATAGATTTGGAAATCGCGAGTCCGAGCCCATTGCTATCTGTATGGCTAGAAGATTTATAAAAGCGTTCAAAAATCCGTTGTTTTACTGCATCATTCATGCCAGGGCCGTCATCTCGTACTTTTAAAATCATTTGATCGTTTTCAGCAGTAAGATCGATTTCAATGGTACCGAACGCCTCTGTATACTTAATAGCATTGCGAATCACATTTTCGAAAGCTTGAGCGATTAAACGCGAGTTGCCTCGAATGGTGACTGCTTCTAAATCATAGAGAAGAACTTGATTTTTCTGGTCGATGGCATAATTTTCATGTTTTAAAATGTCTAAAATACAAGCGTTAGCTAAAAAAGTATCATCAAATTGTAAATGTGTATCATTATCTAATTCTGACAATAACAACAGTTGACGCACGAGTTGGCTCAAGCGGTGTGTTTCATCATAAATGCGTTCAATATAGCGTGCTTGCTGGGGTGTCGTATGTTCTTGTTGCAATTGCGTCAATAAATGATGAATATGTGTTAAAGGTGTTTTAATTTCGTGCGAGACGTTTTGAACAAAGTGTTGTCTCATATCATCGAGTTGTTTTAATTCGAGTCGCATCGTGTCGAAATGTTGTTGCAGGACACCTAGTTCGTCGCGTCGTGTGACGGCAATAGGTGTTGCGAAATCGCCAGCCATTAACCGTTCAGTGGCATATTTTAACTGTTTGACTGGCTTCACTAATGCGTATGTGGACCATGTGACGAGTGCAATGGAGAATAGGACAAGTAAAACCAGTAGCACGAGTAAAAAGATACGAAATTCACCAAAAGCATGGCCAATGTCAGGTCTTATAAAAACTGCGACGTTGCCATTGGGAGTTGTGAAATGTGTACCGACTGTATTACGTGTTTCATTATCAAAAAAGCCTGTAATCACTGGATTGAAAGGTCTGTTTCCGATACCATGATAATCTTTTCCTGACTGCACCCGTTGAATATCGGATATGGTTAAATTTTGTTTCCGAAACGGTTCACCATAATATGTTGCATGACCTTGTTTATCATAGGCGACGACTTGATAATTCAAATCTCCTAATAACGCTAAATAACGGTCTAAGTTTTGGCTAGTTTGTACATCTTTATACGCTTCGGCACGTTTCAAAGTAGCCATGATTTTGGCGTCATTTTTCTCTTTTAATTGAAAATGGTAGTAAATATTAGCAATCTCAAAACTGAGTAACGAACTGATGAGCATCACAGTGAAGGTATACAGTGCGAAACGAGAGTACAATGATTTAAGCATCTTGTGTCACCTTATAACCGATGCCGCGTACTGTTTCAATATGGACATTGGCCCCGAGTTTTTTTAGACGTGCTCTTAAACGTTTAATATGGACGTCCACGGTGCGTTCATCTCCTTCATAATCGATACCCCAAATTTTTTCTATTAATTGTTCACGCGGAAAGACTTGCTTCGGATAAGCGACGAGCAAACTTAACAATTCGAATTCTTTATGCGGTAAAATCATACCTTTCGTCTCCACTTTTACTTCGAGCTGTGTTTGGTCAATCGTCAAGTTACCGAGTGTCAAAAGCGTTTCAGTCGCAATTTGATAACGTCTGAGCACGGCCTGAATACGGAAGATGAGTTCAGCGACTTCAAATGGTTTAGTAACATAATCATCCGTTCCCGCTAAAAAAGCGCGCTCTTTATCGCTCAGAGCATCCCGAGCAGTCAGCATAATGACGGGATATTCATAGTCATACTTTAACGTTTCGCACAGTTCGAAACCGTCCATCCCATCCATCATGACGTCCACGATAGCGATATCAATTGTATGTTTTTCAAGATATTCAAGAGCCGCTTCACCACTTAAGACAGTGACAGCTTGATAGCCTTTATGCTGCAAGTGTGTTGCGACATAATTCAAAATTTCCGGATCATCATCAACAATTAAACATGTGACTGACACGTTGACCGTCCTCCTTGAGGTACAATTTCAGCCTTTACGGTATATAAGTATATAACGTTGTGAAGCTGTTGAAGCTATCATAAATGTTTTTATTCAAAGTTGCAATTGGAAATGAAAAGTGTGAGCCATGTCGCGAAATATGATGTCCATTAAGTTTTCTAACCTCTATCCATTCAAATGTTACGATCCATTATTGATTTTAAAAAAGCCGTAAGATGAAGGGAAATAAAACACTAAAATGATGCTATTGTTTTTTGATTTCATACACTTGAACTCAGTTTCTTCTGTTTGATGGAAGATTGACCAGAAGGCTGAGACGCGCGAGAGAATGTGTACATACTGCTTACAGTGAGTGCTTCACTTTAATAGAGGTTACTATTTATCGCAGTAGATGTCTGACTTCTCAAGGCGCATGCTTTTGAGAAGTCGAGTCAGCCTTGCGGAGCAGTACAACGAAAGCTTTGTGACACATGAGATTTCTGTACTGCTCCCAAAATCGACTAACGCCTCAACAAATGTAACAGTTTAATCAAGCGTTAGTGAGTTGAAGGGCCAACACCTACGAAAGGAAAGTCATGATGGCAATCTTAAACCACAAATTATAGGGAGGGTAAGTACTACAAACATATTGCATCAATAGCATCAAATTTTTGTATCCTATTCATCCTCTAATAATAAATCGTAAACCCATGAGTGATGCGGCTGATAAGTTGTATGTCCCACTCCCATTTTTCAATTGTTGATAACGATTTTAAAGTGTGTCATAAAAATGTATCTTGTTCATATTCAGTTCATAAATGGGCGATATAGTTTATCCAAGATGAAATTGAAAGGGAGATATGAGTATGAAACTTGCATTGAACGAACTCAAATTTTATAAGTTTAAGTATTTATTAATTACATTTATCGTCATTCTTCTTGCAAGTATGGTGCTTTTTATTACGGGGTTAGCACAAGGTTTAGCAAGAGAAAATATCGCACTGATCGACCAGTTCAAATCAGAACGCTTTGTCATTCAAAAGGATGTCGATCAACAACTTGAAAAATCAAATATCGATTTGAAAACGCAACAAGACATTGAAGAAAATGTTAAATCAACGCCATTAAAATTAGCAATGGCGACGATGAAACATCAAGATAACAAGACGGATATGCTTTTTGCGACGATGCCAAAAGAAGCGCGTCCGGCATTAAAAGCAGGGCACCTACCAGAAAAAGCAAATGAAGTCGTTTTGAATCAGAAATTAGCAGGGGAAGGTGTCCAAATCGGGGACCAAGTCAATATCGAGGATAAAGACGTCACATTAAAGGTCGTCGGTTTCTTTGATGATGCGATGTATGCACATACAAATATTGCTATGACAACGGATGAAGGACTCAAAGATATTGCTGGTCAACATGTCGCAACGTCACTTTACTTTTTAAATGATGTCACAGCAAAACAACTCAAAAATATTGAGGGCATTTCTGGTATCGAAATCGTCAACAAACAAGATTTGACGGATGCGATTCCGAGCTACCAAGCTGAGCAAGCACCACTGAATATGATGATTGTAAGTTTATTTGTGATTACAGCAATAGTACTGACAGCATTTTTCTACGTTATGACCATTCAAAAAACGTCAGAAATTGGGATTTTAAAAGCGATTGGCGTTAAAACGTCACATTTATTATGGAGTTTATTATTCCAAATTTTATTCGTGACGATGTTAGGGGTCATCATCGCATTATTACTCATTACAGGGTTAAAAGCGACGTTACCTGTCACAATGCCATTCTTTATTAATAGTGGCATGATGTTACTCGTCGTTGTTGTTTTCATTATTGTAGCTATCGTCGGCGCATTACTTTCATTAGTGCGTGTCTTTAAAATTGATCCTATTGAAGCGATTGGAGGGGGACAAGTATGAGTTTAGTCGTCAAAGATTTAGTGAAAACATTCGGTAAAGGTGATGCTGCCACAAAAGTGTTAAAAGGCATTAGCTTTGAGGTGCAACCCGGTGAATTTGTTATTTTAAATGGGATGTCAGGTTCTGGTAAATCTACACTGTTGACGATTATCGGTGGACTGTTATCTCCTACTGAAGGCAAAATCCAATTAGACGGTGAGGATTTGGGTGGTTTGTCTCAAAAAGCATTAACCGACAAACGTTTGAAAGACATTGGTTTTATTTTCCAAGCTTCTCATTTAGTTCCTTATTTAAAAGTGCATGAACAATTGGAACTCGTGGGTAAAGAAGCGGGGATGGACCGTCAAACAGCACAACAGCGTGCAAAAATGTTATTAAATGAAATCGGATTGAGCCATAGAGAAAATGTTTATCCACATATGTTATCTGGTGGTGAAAAACAGCGTGTTGCCATTATGCGTGCATGGATGAATCAGCCGAAATTGTTACTCGCTGATGAACCTACTGCGAGTCTAGATGCTAAACGTGCGACAGAAGTGGTTGAAATGATTAAGCAACAAGTACGTCAAGAAGGTGCAATCGGTATCATGGTAACACATGATCAACGCTTGTTTGATTATGCAGATCGTATCATTTACCTTAATGATGGTGAATTGATGGAAACAGCGACTGCTATGACAGTTTGATAGGGAGGTATTGAGCATATTTGAGTAGGAGAAACTGAGATATCAATTTTGCTCTGATACTATCTTTTCATAAATTATAGGAAGGGATTGGGACATTTTAGTTTCCCACTCCCTATTTTTTATTGTGCATAGGTTAATCATAAAGGTAAGTAAGACACCATTCAAAAACACCACAAAGCCATCATGACTTAAAATAATGCGCGCTGCAATCGTTTTGTCGGTACCTGGATGTTTCACAGCGGTATCCAATTGTGACACCACCTCAGTCACAATGGCAAGCACAATACATAACGAAAAGAAGAGCATTATCGGGTCAGGTCAACGAGTGCTTAACTTTTCGACTTGATTTAAAAATAATGAAATTACGGGTTGTTTTTCGCTTTTATTCTTCATCACATCACACCCTATCTGAATTATGCGCTTGCTTATCTGAAATTTAAGAAAATATATTTAAAATGCAAATACCGACTTGAACGATAGTAAAGAGCGCCCAAACTCGTGGATATTGAAAAAGTAAGCCGCTGTAATCACGTATCAGTTCACGACTGACCCAATGATGTGGCGTTGGGGCACCATAACCGAACGCATGTAGTTGTTGGCGTTCAGCGAGTCGTAATGCACGTAAAATGTGAAATGAACTCGTCACTATGATGGTATGTGGTTGTTGATGTAACGCTAAGTAATGTTTGGAATAGTAAATATTTTGGCGCGTATTGGTCGACTGGTCTTCCATAGTAATTTGCTTCGGTGCTATCCCTTGTTGTATTAAATACCGTTGCATCGCGAGTGCTTCAGATATCGGTTCATCTGGGCCTTGTCCACCACTGACGATAATGTGAAACTTTTCTAATTGGCGACTCAATGCGATGGCGCGATCTAACCTTGCTTTTAACATCGGTGTTACAGCTTCTGTATAGATGCCTGCACCGAGAACGATAATGTTGGCACGTGTCACGGGAGGCAGGTGGTGTAAAAATGTAAAGGTCATGAACAAATAAGTTTGCCAAGCTGTGAGAAAGACGATGGCTAATTGAACTAACAATTGAAAAGGAATCGTCAAAACGGCTGGTATTAAAGGAATGACTAATAAACTTCCAATAATCAGCGCGACAATCGCTAAGTGATAAGTGATGACACGACCGATGATGTGCCAATATGTTTGAATGTGCCGATATAGCGTTAGCGCAAGTAAAATCAACCCAATGACTAAAGTGATCATTAACCATATGAGGCGATCGGCATGCGTGATGTAGCTGATCGTGATGAAAAGCATATGAATGTATAGAACCGCCGTAAAGGAATGGATGCGTAAAAAAAGATGTGGCTTTATCTTTATCAATGTTAAGATTATAATGTAGCTTATTAATAGCAAAATTTGAAGTAAATTCATTTTTTAAGTCCTTTATTTTATCATTTACGGTAATGATACTAAATTCTTTACAAAAAATGTCAAAAAATGAGGTTCCCTTATAAAATAATTGTTGGTACGATGGTAAAGATAGTTGTTTGTAATGAAGGCGGTGAAGAAAAATGACCCATTCAAATTTAATGAATCAACATGTGACGTTTATGGGTGAGTTTATGACGAATGTGAATGCACTCACAGCAGGATTATTAAAAGATTTAAGATCTCGATACGGCATTTCAAATGAACAATCGAGTGTGTTATTAATGCTTTCTAATGACAAGTCACTGACATTAACAGAGATTACATTACGTCAAGGTGTGAATAAAGCGGCAGTCAGTAGAAGAATAAAAAAGTTAGTAGATTTAGGTTTAGTCAAATGGGTAAATATGGCATATGAATATGATAAACGATTGAAATATGTTGCTCTGACTGAAGCGGGTATCGATTATGTCCGCGCTTCAAGAAATTTAATTGCAAATTTAGCAAACGAAATGTTGTCAGATATCCCATTAGAAAAAATTGAACAAACACGAGACATGCTTGAATTGATTGATGAACGGATACAAGGTCAATTGAATCAACTATAATGCATCATGTGCGCTACTACTCACGTCTGATGCAGTTTTTATAGTTAACCTTTATGATAGAAAAATATGACGAATGAGCTCAATGAATAGAATAGGAGGTGTACGTATGGGTCAATGCGCGGTATGTCACCATGAAAAGTTACCACATCAAAGCGTCTGTCCAAATTGTCAAAATCAAATATTGTATTCTAAAACCCCTAGTCCACAGTCACCTAAACAACGAGATGCAGCACAGTCATCATCTTCCAATAACAATAAAAGACCACCGTCATTAAAAAAAGTCATCCCTATTGCTATTGTAAGTTTTATTATTATTTTACTCATTATTTTATTTTTGCTGCTCAGAAACTTTAATTCTCCTGAAGCTCAAGCGAAAATCTTGATTAATGCGGTGAATAACGAAGATAATGCAAAAGTATCCAACCTTTTAAGTTCAAAAGAAAATAAAGTAGGCCGACAAGAAGCGTCAACTTACATCAAATTTGTAAAACAAGAAGTGGGCATGAAACTGTTCGAAAAAGAAGTATACGACACTGTGGACGGGCTTAACCATGAAACCGCTGTAGCCTCTTATATTAAAACACGTGAAGGTCAAGATGTGTTGAGAATTAGTAAAAATGGGCGGCGTTATTTAATCTTTGATAATTTAAGTTTCTTAGCACCAACGAAACAGGCGATTGTGAAGCCGAAAGAAAAGGCGACGTTTGAGTTTGATTCAGATGGCGCGCAAAAGAAAGTGGTCGCTGAAGCAGGACAATCCGTATCGCTAGGTCAATTCATACCAGGAAGTTACGCGATTGATACTGTAAAAACAACGGACCGCGGTACATATGAAGGCCAATTGAAGTTTGATTTTGTGAATAGTAAAAATGAAACCATTCCAGTGACCGAAGACTTTAAAGAAGCTCAAGTAAAACTGTCACTTAAAAATGTGAGTGATTTAAAAGAGATTAAAGTGGTGATTAATGACGAAAAAATAGCTCAAAATAAAAATGATACTTATGGGCCGTTTCCAGTCAATCAGGACATTAAAGTCTATGCTGAAGGTGAAGCTTACGATCATACATTTAAAACAAATACAGAAGTGATTAAAAAAGATGATGTCCAATCTGAAAACAAAATCACTGTGTCGTTTGATAAAGATGAGATTGAAAAATATCGCCAATCTAAAGAAAAAGATACATTGAATAAGATCAAGGACTTTTTCAAAAAGTATACGGCGTCGTTAAATGAAGCATATGAAAGCCATGATTTTGATTTAGTTTCTAAATATTTAAAGGAAAATACAACAAATTATGAAGCGATGCGTTCGAATGTGAAAGGTCAAAATCAGTATAAATTTAAAAATCCTGTAGTCATAGATGTTTCGCGCAACGCCGATTACTACGCAGTGACAGTTGAAAAAGAAGACGCACAAGGCCGTACAATTCAATCCCATTATTTATTAGATGGGGATGAAAATGCCAACCACTTAAAAATTGTGAACTATCAAAATTACTAAAGTATAAAAGTGAATAACATCCTAATGAAGTTCTAGTCCGTTGTTGGAGTGGAACTTCATTTTTTGATGTATGGATATTTCGGATTGATGATTTAAAAATATATTGAGTCAGTTGGGGTTCATGAAAAGCGATACAAGAAAGTTCGAGAAGCGTTAGCAATTTGCATAATCGACTGTATTAATGAGAACAAAGTATGTAAATCATCAATGAGTTAAAGTAACTTATAAATTAATTGGAACAATCATGTTATTTGTTTCGTAAAAGTTATTTGAATAAATTTTAGTTTCTATTGAGTTGTGTCGAAAGTTGAAGTACAATTATTAATAATTTAATAAAAAACGGTGTAAAATAATATTGTAAGAAAAATTTTGTGTTGTTGGAGGGGGCATCTCCAATGATATGAGTGATGAATGTTTCGAATTTACACCTCATTGATAAGCATCACCATAGAAGAAAAGAAAGGTGCGCATGAGTTTATGAATGAAAGAGATATACGTGTACAGAAAACGAATTTGAAATTATCAGAAGTATTTTTAACCTTATTAGAAGATTATTGGCTCACCAAAATTACCATTAACCAAATATGCCAGAGAGCGAACGTCCATAGAACGACTTTTTATAAACATTTTAAAGACAAATACGAATTACTCTATTATGTGAGTCGAATGGCGTTGAAACCTTATTTCGCCTTGGCATTAGACATGCGTTTAAGAGAACCATTCAGTAGTATCGATAAGACGATTAATCAACAAATATTAAAAATTTTACATACGCAAAAAGGCGATGCGAAGTTTTATCAAGTGGTGACCGCAAGTTTCTACGATTATTTTCAAAAGGAACTCCAGCGCTATGAAGCAGAATTACCTACTCAATTCCCTTTCCCAATAGAAGTGTTTAGTTATGTTTATGCTTCCACAATCTGTTCGATTAATCAGTGGTGTAGTGATTATGATCTACAATTAGATGCGTACTATCGTGATGAAATTTATCGCAATTTGATGAATTTTCACCAAAAATAAAACGCGTGTGTATGATGTAGATGATTGCATATCGTCTGTACACACCTTTATGATGATAAGGAAGGAAACTCTAATTTGAAAGGCGTGTTCATGATGAAATTTACTGAACGATTATGGCAACGTGTTCAACCGATATGGGACAGCTACCTAGAGCATCCGTTTGTCAAAGGGATAGGTGACGGGACGTTAGATAAGGAAAAGTTTAAACATTGGATGAAGCAAGACTATATTTATTTGATAGATTATGCGCGATTATTTGCGATAGGTGCAACAAAAGCGACGGATTTAGAAATGATGACCACTTTTGGCAATTTAGTCTCTGGGACATTGAATACAGAAATGCAACTCCATCGTCAATACGCCGCGCAATTTGACATTAGTGAACAAGAATTAGAATCAACGCAACCAGCGAGTACGACATTGGCTTATACAAGTTATATGTTGAATTTAGCCCAACGTGGTGGTGTAGAAAATGTGATTGCCGCAGTGCTCACGTGTACATGGAGTTATCACTATATTGGAGAGGCGTTAAATCAAATAGAAGGCGCTGCAGAACATCCTTTTTATGGTGAATGGATAAAAATGTACAGTTCACCCGAGTTTACGGCGTTTAAAGAAGATGTCATTGAGATGATGGATCGTGTCGCTGAAGGAATGTCGGAAGAGGCATTGGACGCATTAGAAGAGATTGTCGTTCATACGAGCTATTATGAATATATGTTTTGGGATATGGCAGAGTACTTGGAGACTTGGCCAATCAAAGGATAAATGAAGAAGTGATGAAGATTGATGTGCTTTTGGGATGGTAGTATTTAATCATTGAAAGACAATCAAAAAGAAGTCGCTATGGAGAATGTGGTTGTCTCTATAGTGACTTCTTTAATTTGAGTCATTTAAAGCTGTTTACGGATTTTTGGACGTCTGTTTCTGAAAAATAGACTGATAAAATAAAGAACCATGGCAATAGCGGTAAAAATAATCGCATTATGAAGTGCATTCGATGGTGAAAAAACAGTAGCAGGATCTACGTTGCCGATGTAAGGTGCAAGTTTTTGTGTGATTTCTTCAGCAGCACGATTAATATAAAATAAGAAAGCAATTGGAATGAGTAAAATCCATATAGAGATGAACCAATTGATGACTTTCAAAATGGTGCGGTTAAAGATGAGTGTCAAAATCGCAAAAATAATATTAACCAGTACTAAAATGAAGAAAAAATTGAGACCCATAATTACATAATTGAGGGTTTGTTCAATATTTGATGTATCGATAAATGATTGTGCTGTCAGTTGATCGGCAATCACTTTAAGTTTATCGAATGTGACATTTTCATCAAGAAAGCTCATTTTAAATAAAGTTTCGCTATACATACTATATGCAGCAATCGCAACGAGTACCATAGCTATCAGTGTTAAAATAAAGCTCACCCATGAACGTCGCTTTTTACCATAATATGTACTACGGTGGATAGGTTGGTTTTCAAACTGTTGTTGAAACTGGGGGTGTTGTCGTGTGGTCTCTTTCATATGTAACGCCTCCTATATCATTGAACAAGCTTTGTTAAAATCTTTCGCTAATACAATTATGCATTATAGTACACCTAGAATCATATTCATAGTGCTTTTTTATAAAATATGATAGAACTGAGATAAGTTCATAATGGGAAATGGAAAAGGAGGTTGCAAGATGGAAGTATTAAAAACATTGGATGCGTATGAAGCGTTTGTTGCCAACCATCAAATCGCGGTCGTTCACGTTTCGAGAGACAATTGTTCTGTATGTCATGCCGTTTTACCACGGATTCAAGAGCTAGTTGCACGTTATGAAGGTGTTGCGTTAGGCAATGTCAGTGCAGATGACGTCCCTGAAATTGCAGGAGCGCTGTCAATTTTTACTGTCCCTGTCGATATCATATTCCTTGAAGGTAAAGAAATGCATCGTGAAGGTCGCTTTATTGATTTAGAACGAATCGAATCACAACTGAATACCATTTATGAAGGCGTCAAAGGCTCAAATTTATGATAATATGAAGATGATTTTGTGAAAACAGTTATTGCGCTCTGAGGGATAACATATAAAATAAATATATAAGCAAAGTTTTCAAGTGATACACTACGATTGTTGAGAAAAAGTGAGGGATACAATTGAAACGAAATGTCATGAGTAATTTAGTGGGGAGATACTTGTCGCAACAACGTCATCTCAAATTTAAAACCCAAGCAGAAGTGGATGTGTTTTTAGAAAAGAGACGTGTGTTAAATCAATCCAAGCATAAACAGCCAGATCAAATTAATGTGAAATCAAATTTAGTCAAAGATATGTTTGATGAGATGCAGGTGTTTCGCTTTAATTTTGGTCACCATATTAAAAATAAAATCTTATATATTTATGGAGGCACTTTCGTCTTTCAACCCTCTGTTTTTCATTGGCGGTTTATGGATAAGTTGGCGTATGAAACGTTACACGAAATTGTGTTGCCGATTTATCCTAAGGCGCCTGAATTTACATATCGTGAAACGCATGAGGCGATTGAGCAAGCTTATCGTCGGTTATTAAAAGAAACAGAACCTGAAAATATCGTCATTATGGGTGATGCTTCAGGTGGAAATATGGCGCTTAGTTTTGCGCAAAAATTAATGGAACAAGAAGAATTGCCACTGCCTGGAAAGCTCTATCTTATTTCGCCTTGGTTAGATATTTCGCTATCCAATCCGGAGATCACTGAACAAGTGCAGAAAAAAGATCCGATCCACAATATTTTCAGTTTACAATCGATTGCTAAAGTGTGGGCCGATGATTTGGAACGTAAAAACCCGCGTATTTCACCGATGTATGGACCTGTGAGAGGATTACCACCTGTTTACATGTTTGGGGGCACATGTGAAGTGTTTTATCCTGATATGAGAAAGTTAGCAGATTATTTTGAAGCGGAACAACAGCCGATTCATTTTTATGAGTATCGCGATATGGTGACAGCCTTTCCGTTGTACCCGATTGTTGAGTCAAGGAAAGTGTTGAAGCAGATTCGAAAAACGATTGATGCGTGAAGGTTTCAAATAAATCAGTATGGCTATACAGATTGCATGAATCGTGTTGTGCTTTCTTAAGGGCTGATGCTTCAGGAGTTTTGCACGGTTTTTTGCAATCTAACGATATGTTATTACTCATTGATCAAACCAATAAGCATCATTAGTCTGTGATTAAGTTTTGTTTATCATGACGCTGATGTGAATAGGAAAATGACTACGTATGAAAAAGGATACCGACAAATGATTGATTGGGTATGCCTTTTTATTTGTTTTTAAACTATGCTAAAGGAATGATGGCATTATTTTTATAACATTTTACTGTATTATTTCTCTTGTTGACCTTAAAGTAATGTGTATATTTCGCTTAATTTAAGGTGGAAAATGGGTGGTAATGTTTATAAGAATTGAAATGACGGTCAGTAAATTGACTATTAAGATTCATTTTTAGAAAGTTCAAAATCAAACCGACGTGCAAAAAACAAAAAACTTTAGTAAAATGAAATACATGAATAAATAAACTATAAAAATTTTACAGTTATTCAAAAATTGAAATGATGAACAAGGGGCCTTTTTCGAATAACAAGAGGGGGGCATTATGGACTTACTTATCGGTACAGCATTTTTAGTTTTAGTACTCGTCATTTTCACATTATTTACATATAAAGCACCTAATGGTATGCGTGCGATGGGGGCACTTGCGAATGCAGCCATTGCGACATTTTTAGTTGAAGCTTTTAATAAATACGTTGGTGGTCGCGTGTTCCACAATGACTTTTTAGAACAAGTGGGTGCTGCAGCGGGTGACTTAGGTGGTGTTGCTGCAGCGGGTCTGACGGCTTTAGCCATTGGTGTTTCGCCCGTTTACGCCTTAGTGATTGCGGCGGCTTGTGGGGGGATGGATTTATTACCAGGATTTTTTGCGGGTTATCTTATCGGTTATTTAATGAAATATACTGAGAAATACGTGCCAGACGGTGTGGATCTTATTGTTGCTGTATTAATCGTTGCACCATTATCAAGAGCGATCGCGATGCTATTAACACCTGTTGTCAACAATACACTCGTTAGAATTGGTGACATTATTCAAAGTTCTACAGATACAAGCCCGGTCATTATGGGGATTATTTTAGGTGGCATCATTACTGTCGTTGGTACAGCGCCACTAAGTTCGATGGCGTTGACCGCACTGCTAGGTTTAACAGGTGTGCCAATGGCTATTGGTGCGATGGCCGCATTTAGTTCTGCATTTATGAACGGCACACTGTTCCACCGTTTAAAATTAGGTGACCGTAAAGCGACGATTTCAGTGAGTATTGAACCGTTGTCACAAGCAGATATCGTTTCGGCCAATCCGATTCCAATTTATATTACGAACTTTTTTGGTGGTGCGACGGCAGGTCTTGTCATTGCACTTTCCGGTTTGATTAACGATGCGACAGGGACAGCGACTCCGATTGCCGGCTTTATCGTCATGTTTGGTTTTAATTCTTGGGTGACTGTGGTCGTGTATGGTGTCATCATGGGGATTATTGGACTTATTTGGGGCTATATCGGCTCTATTGTCTTTAAAAAATATCCAATTGTCACTAAAGCAGACATGATTAAACGTGGTGCAACAGACGCATAATTGAATAACATAACAAAACACTACAAGCTGTGACGAGGACTTGTAGTGTTTTTTGAATTTATGCGCGAGGAATGCCGATTCGGTGTCCCAATTGTTTTGGCCACTGCATCGTTCCTTGTGAGTTAGCATAGTGTTGAATTGCGTGGAAAATATCGTCAGGAAACACTGCTGGGCGCTCTGTTTTTCGATCCATACCCATCATCATCGTTTCTGCAGTGGCCATGACAGTTTCTGTTTCTTGATGAATCAGCTCTAAAAAGAAGTGTGTGCGTTTGACATCATAATCATAAATGTGAACTTTAATGTGAAAGGGTGTATCATGCTTTAGTTCTTTAAGGTACGTAATATGAGTTTCTAAAGTGAAAACCGTGTAGTTTCGACGGTCGCGTTCTGCTGTTGTTAACCCAATGGCATCATGAAAATGATCGATGGCTAAACTAAAAAGTCTTGCATAAACAGTATCATTCATATGACCATTGCGATCAATCCAATCATTTTCAACGCGATATGTATCATAAAAAGGGTAATTGAACATAGGGACACCTCTTTGTTTTATTTGTTCATCAGTATACCGCAAAATGTTAAAGAGATAAAACAGTGTGAGATCCCCATATTTCTTTTTTAATATGTTGATTTCAAGAAAATACTTTATGTCGGCACTGAATATGATATAGTCAAATTAATCAACCAATAATGAGGGGTTTTTAAGGTAATGACGAATAAAAGAGAACAAAGAAAAAATGAACATGTACGATTAGCACTCGCGCAAAGTGATACGCTACAATCCGATTTTGATCGCATTCAATTTGTTCATCATGCAATACCGGAAATGAATGTAGATGAGGTGACACTGTTGCCTAACTTTAAAGCACTCCATATGTCACACGTCCTCTATATTAATGCGATGACGGGTGGTTCTGAATGGACGGTAAAAACGAATGAACAATTGGCTCAAGTCGCTAAAGCTACACAAATTCCAATGGCTGTAGGAAGTATGCATGCCGCGTTGAAAAATCCAGCTGTACGGCATTCTTATGCAGTGGCTCGTGAACAATATCCAGAGGGTCAAATTTGGGCGAATGTGAGTGCGGACGTGACGTTGGAAGAAGCACAAGCGGCGATTGAGATGATTCATGCCAATGCGTTACAAATTCATGTTAACGCACCACAAGAGTTAGTCATGCCAGAGGGGAATCGACAATTCAAACATTGGTTAACGCGAATCAGTGAAATTATTAAAGGCGTCGAGGTACCGGTCATTGTGAAAGAAGTGGGCTTTGGGATGAGCTATGACACGATACAACAACTTATCGATGTAGGCGTCTCTTATGTTGACATTAGTGGTCATGGTGGAACGAACTTTATCTCAATAGAAAATGAACGTCGCCAATTTAAAGATATGGGTTATTTAAAAGACTGGGGGCAATCGACAGTCGTTTCATTATTAGAAGCCCGAAATTTGAGCAGTCGCGTCCATGTACTTGCAAGTGGAGGGATACGCCACCCACTTGATGCGATTAAAGCATTACGTTTAGGTGCAGAAGCAGTGGGTATGTCGCGACCGATTTTAAAGATGCTTCATGAAGAGGGCGTGGAAGCGACGATTGAATATGTAGAAGATTTTAAAACACAAATGGCTTATATTATGACTTTATTGAATGCCAAAAATATCACAGAATTGCGTCAAGCGGCGATTGTGTTTGATCCGCATTTAAAAAACTGGATACAACAGCGTCAATTGTAGTCGAACTGAGGAATGCATGAGGGTGTCATCACGCCGTCATTCGTTCCTTTTTTAATGCAGTTAACGGGTCAGCCCAAAAATCATTTCAAATTTTCATTGCGTTGATGGAAGTATTTATTATATACTGTAAAACGTAATTATTACGATTTGTAATGAATTGAGGAGGGCTATATATGGGAAAAATCCCAGTAACGGTATTAAGTGGGTATTTAGGATCGGGTAAGACGACTTTGCTGAATCATATTTTAAACAATCGCGAGGGAAGAAGAATTGCTGTCATTGTGAACGATATGAGTGAGGTAAATATTGATAAAGATCTTGTCGCTGAAGGAGGGGGCCTTTCACGTACAGATGAAAAACTCGTGGAACTTTCTAATGGTTGTATTTGTTGTACATTGCGCGATGATTTATTAAAAGAGGTCGAACGTATCGTCAAGCGTGGCGGCATTGATCAAATCGTTATTGAATCGACAGGGATTTCTGAACCGGTTCCTGTAGCGCAAACATTTTCTTACGTGGACGAAGCGCTAGGGATTGATTTAACGGAAATTTGTCGTCTCGACACGATGGTAACCGTTGTCGATGCAAACCGATTTATTAAAGACTATCAATCTGGAGACATGTTATTAGATCGAGATCAAGCGGTGGGTGAAGATGACGAACGTACGATTGCAGATTTACTCATCGATCAAATTGAATTTTGTGATGTGCTCATCTTGAATAAAATCGACTTAGTCAGTGAAGAAGAGGCGAATCGTTTAGAAGCGATGTTGCGTAAATTACAACCGACTGCAAAATTAATCCGAGCGGTCAATGCACAAGTGAACATTGATGAAGTATTAGAAACAGGGCGCTTTAATTTTGAAGCGGCGAGTCAATCAGCAGGTTGGTTGCAAGAACTTGAGGCGGGTGGACATGCGACACATACACCTGAAACTGAAGAATATGGTATTTCGTCATTTGTTTATCGCAGACGTTTACCATTTCACGCAGAACGCTTTAACGCTTTTCTTGAAAATATGTCTGAATCCATTGTACGTGCGAAAGGAATTGCTTGGTTAGCACAATACAACAATGTCGCATGTCTCGTTTCTCAAGCAGGAACAGCCGTTGATATTCATCCTGTGACATTTTGGGTAGCAAGTATGCCAAAAGCTGAACGTGCGGCGATTTTACAAGAAAGACCGGATGTGCGTGCAGATTGGGATCCTGAATATGGTGACCGTCATACACAACTTGTTATGATTGGAATTGATTTAGATGAAGCGGCAATCACTGCACAATTAGATGCGTGCTTATTGAACAGTCAAGAAATTGATGCGGATTGGTCACAATTTTCTGAGCCATATGGTTGGGAAATTCAACGCCAAGAAGCATAAAAAAAGAGGTGTACGCACCTCTTTTTTTTATGGTTTAAAGATGTTAATAAATGTCGTAATAATCGGTACTCCGAGTAAATCAACTAAAAATGCGCCAACAATTGGAACGACCAAATAGGCACGTGGTGAATTACCAAACTTTTTCGTAATGGCATCTAAATTGGCCATTGCATTCGGTGTCGCGCCAAGCCCGTGTCCGATGAAACCACCAATCATCACGGCTGCATCATAGTTTTTACCGAGCAAGCGGAAGACGATGAAAATAGAGAATAGTGCGACGAAAATAATTTGGCATATAACGATAACAATCAGTGGTAATGCTAAGTTGTATACTTCTGTTAACTTAATACTCATTAACGCAATTGATAAGAAAATACTTAATGAAATGTCGCCAATTTGATTTGTGAGTTTTAAGTCGATTAAGTTTAGATTTGCAAATTCCGAAATGTTACGAATAATTACTGCAATAAACATTGAAGCAACATATAATGGAATATTGATTCCTGACCAGTCACTGAATAATTGACCTAAATATGTCCCAAGTCCCATACAGAATAATATGACTGTTGCTTGAATAAAGAATACTTCATTCACAGTAAAGTTTTTATGAAGACGACGGTTTAATTCTACATTTGAATAGTCTTTTTGAATCGTTTCTGTATTACTAGGTGTTAAGTCATGTTTTTTAATTAAGTAACGTACGACTGGTCCACCTAATAGGCCGCCCGCTACAAGACCTAACGTTGCCGCTGCAAGTGCGGCTGTCACAGCTGAGTCAATACCATAATTTTGAATCGTTTGACCATACGCTGCTGCATTCCCGTGTCCACCTTCCATTGACATCGCACCCGCTGTTAAACCTAATAGCGGATCAATGTTCAACACTTTTGCCATGGACACACCAATGACGTTTTGGAAGGTCGCTAATACACCACAGAGAACCCAGTAGACAATTAACACTTTGCCACCGAGTTTTAATAATTTAAATGACGCCCCTAATCCAATTGTTGTGAAAAAGGCTAACATAAAAAAGTCTTGGAAAAATTTGCCATCGATTTTGATGTGTAATACCCCGGTAGAAGTTAATATTGCAGAGATAATCGCAAAGATGAGTCCACCTATGACGGGAGATGGAATGCTGAGTCGATTAAATATTTCTACTTTATTCACAATAGCTTGCCCCACAATTAATAATAGACAGGCAAGAAACAATGTTGTAATACTGTTAAGCTCTAACATTGTTACACTCCCCCCTTTGAGTTAGTAAAATAGAAAGGGCTTTCAATCCCATACTAAACTATTATACTTTTTTTAAAGGCAAAAATCTATATAAAAATCAAATCGAGTATGATTGTTCGAAGTGAGTAGATATATACCTTTAAATAGTGAGTAGTTGATCATTGGGTTGTATCACCGTTTTTGATTGTCCAATGTACTTTCAATTCTTAACTGCTGTTCTTCCCGATATTGGGTCGCCGTGACACCAAAATGTTTTTTAAATGCTCTCGAAAATAGTAATGGATCTTTATATCCTACACGATCTGCAATTTCTTGACTTTGCAAATCTGTTTCCTTGAATAATTGTGATGCGTGATACATCCGAATATGAATTAAATAATGTTGCGGGGATTGATCGATGTGCTTTTTAAACATTTTATATAGGTAACTACGGCTCACATTGACGTGCTTGGCGACATCATTAATCGAAATCGCATGCATATAATTGTCATTAATATAACGAATCGCTTCTCTAACGTTAGAATATCTTTCATTTTTAACGACATGAAACGGTTTGGGAAAATGTTGATGCAGTTCATACAGGAGTTCGTATAAATCGCGCATATGTTGAATATCATCAGAGTTTTCTGTGGCGTATTCAATAGAACGCTGACACATCCGATATATGATTTGGCGAATGGTGTTCGTTGGTTGATTTTGAATGACGCGTGTTTCATATAAAGATGTACGATTTAAATAATCAAAAACGAGTTTTCCGCTAAAACCTACCCAATAATATGTCCACGGCTCGTCCAAAGTGGATTCATAGTGGACGTTCATGCCACGACAAAGTAAGAAGAGATCACCCGGTTTCAATGTATACTTCTTTTGATTGTATGTGAGCGTACCCGTTCCAGACATGACAATATGGAGCACTGCTGGTTTGGTCACCTCATATTGATAACCCCCATGTGGTGTTCCGATTTCAATGCCACATTCATCAATATTGGCTTCAAATTGATTCTTTTTAAACATCTTCCAGAGTAATTGCATTTATCCCACCCATTTAACTTTAAATATGGAAACATTTTAACATATACAGTGACGATTGGTATATATTCTCTTTAAGTCTAAAGTGTTAAATTAAAAGCACAAAAAAATATATATTTTAACACTGGGGTGATGAGATGAACCAGCATTTGAAAAAGATAGAGATGCGAATTAATCAATATCAATTAACGAAAAGAACGCGTTATATTCCGTACATGAGTCGTCATGTATTTGCGATACCATATATCAAATTTTTAAGTCATGCGGTAATACCTTTAAATCAACAATGGCACTATGAAACTGAAACTGGCATCATACATTCATTTACGGATAAAAATGAAATGTCGGACTTGCACTATGTACGTTCTTTTATTATTGAAGATTTTGATGACAGTAAAGATTATCATTTAAATATTGAAGGGGTACAGCAATCTTTTATGATTTATTTGAATCAAAGTGATGTTGGAACGGTAGAGGGCAATGAAGGGCATATCGAGTTTGATATAACACATGCCGTTCATGGTGAAATGAATGTCATTGAACTGGTGCCAACAGAAACGATGATGTCCCCACAACAAAATCTGTTTAACGATATGTACGTACTCGAAAGGGCGAACGATCGAATTGTGGATTATTCTGTCGATGTGAGCCAAAATGCGCGTGGTGATATGAGTGTGCGTATTCAAATTCAAGATATCGAGGGGGCCCCATTAATCAGCTATTTATTGCAAAACGAAGAACACGACACATTTGCTAAAGGGGTAATGGACATTGATAGCAGTTACCATTTAGTGATTCCGGTACATTTAGTAGAGCAACAAGGGAAACATTTTACGTTGTTTTTAGAGACAGAAGATGAAACGATTGCACATTATATTGGAGCGAATGGCGAACATGAGCCGGTCAATGTCAAAACAGTTTAAAATACCATTTGAAAGCGTATCTAGGTGATGAAAGCCCCTGGTACGCATTTTTTATTGGTTTTGAGCAGAGACCTATAGCCGTTCAAATGAATTTTACACAGTACCTTGCAATGTATAATAGTGTTTGGTATTTTATATTTGAGTATTATACATTGGTTAGTACTGATTAATGTATTTATGGAGGTGCAACAATGAACATCCAATTCAAAAAAGGTGCATTAGAAATGATTGTACTGTTGATTATTAAAAAGGAGCCACAGTATGGCTACTCACTCGTACAAAATATTTCTAAGCATATGATGATTGCTGAAGGTACGGTTTATCCGTTATTACGTCGACTTGTTAAAGAAAGTTGTTTGACGACCTATTACGAACCATCAATGGAAGGACCTGCGCGTAAATATTATGAACTCACACGTGTAGGGAATCAGCGGTTACAACAATTGAAATCAGAATGGCATGAATTTGTCAGTATCGTGAAAATTTTTATCGAGGAGAGTGAATGCGAATGACGAAATCAGAATACTTGAATAGCCTTTATCAATACTTAAAGGGCATGCCAGAATCAGAAAAACGTGACATTGTGGCTGAATATGAAAATCATTTTATTGAAGGCTTACGTGATGGTAAATCTGAACAAGAAATTATTGGGATGTTAGGTGCACCGAAAGAGATGGCACGTGCTATCAATGCAGAAAGTGCGGTGAACCAGGCTGAAGAGAGTCAAAAAACATCGAATATCACACAAGCCCTTGTCACTGTGATAGGACTCAGTGTACTGAATTTTATATTAATTACAGGTCCATTGATGATTGCCCTCGGTATCCTTTTCAGTATCGTCCTGACGAGCATTGCATTTCTCCTGACACCATTCGCCTTAGTGTTTAAATATTACGTTTTATCAGAAGTCATCCTCATTGAAGATGTGTTTGCGGTGATGGGTTGGTTCGGATTGGGACTCATCTTGATTGTGTTATTATTTTTTATCCTCAAATGGAGCTATATCGGATTTGTAAAATATTTGAAATGGAACGTTAAACTGGTGAAAAGAGGTGTAAGTGCATGAAACGTGCATTGTTCATTGTGTTTTTAATCGGATGTGTGATGTTTGTAGTTGGACTTGCTGGCACGGTTTATTACACATTTTTTCATGACCAACGAGATCATGAGATAACACAAAAAACTTATAAGACGGATGGCATAAAAAAGTTAGCGCTAGAAATAAAAGGTAGAGATGTAACATTTGTCAAAGGTGATACATTGAAAATTAAAGGTGACATCTCAAATGAAGATCACTTTAAAGTTAAGAAAAACGGGACTCAAATGAACGTCTCCATTTCTAGTGAGAGACGTCAACCCATCTCGATTCAACTCAATCCGCTTCGTCCTTTAGATAGAAAGCAACTCATCATTACGTTGCCTAGTTCACAAATGGATCAAGTGGCGTTAAATGGGACAGATACAACTATGACTGTAGATGCGTTTGAACTAGCGCATTTAACTTTGAACTTAACAAGAGCAGATTTGTATATGGATGACAGTCATATTCAACAACTCGCTACGGCTATGAAAGACAGTGCTTTATATACGGAACATACTGACTTTAAAAAAATGACTGCTAAAGTAGATGCTAGTGATGTTACTTTAGAGGATGTCTCACTAGATATTCCGATGTCTTGGGAGATTAATAATGGTATTGTGGATGTCAATTATAAGGGTCAACTTTCGAATACAGCCTTTCATATCGATGGGGATGAAGGAGCGGTCGACTTAGATGGTGTTGAAGGACTGAACAATAATCAAGTCGGTCGTGGTGAGCATCAAGTCGATATTAAAGTTACAAATTATGGTGATGCGACATTTTCAGCATATGAATAGCTGTTCATACATTGGAAAAGATGAAACGATATGATGATTTATAAAAGTAAAAAGCAGATGACTATGCATAAAAAACGTATCTATTCATAAAAAAATAATACGCGAGACTTGTCAAAGTGAGATAAAAGTGTATAATCCTTATCATGATAATAAGATATTGAGGAGAAAGACATGTCTAATGAATTAAGAAGTCAAAAACAATATGGTGCTCTCGCGTTATTACCATTAGTCATCTTTTTAGTATTGTACATTGGTGTGGGGCTTGTGTTTACAATGCTCGGCACAAAAGATGCATTTCAACTATTACCGCGACATGTGGCGATTTTTATTGCAATTGTCATTGCATGGACGTGCTACGATCGTAAAACGCCCATCACGCAAAAAGTTAAAATATTTACGGAAAATGCAGGTTCTTCGGGTATTGCAGAACTTGGCCTGATTTTACTATTAGCAGGTGGTTTTGCTAGCGCGGCGTCAGCAATGGGTGGTCAAGAGGCGATGGTCAACTTGGGCTTATCTATTATTCCGCCAAGTTTGTTGATCCCTGGTATTTTTGTGATGAGTGCTTTCGTCGCAACATCAATAGGGACATCAACGGGTACACAAGCCGCTTTTATTCCGATTGGGGTTGCTGTTGCTCAAGCGGCAGACTTAAATGTAGCTGCGGCGGCTGCGGCGGTCATTGCAGGGGCTTACTTCGGAGATAACTTATCTATTATTTCTGATACGACAATTGCAGCAACAACAGGTGTAGGTGCGAAGATGAAAGATAAGTTTAAAGCGAATTTTCTTATCGCACTGCCAGCAGCGATCATCACTTTTATTATTTATGCTATTGTTGGTGGCACAGGGCATATTAAAGGTGATTTAAGTTTTAATTTTATTGATGTGATTCCATATTTATTCGTCCTCATTGCGGCTATTGCTGGAATGAATGTCATGCTCGTGCTCATTTCGGGGACGGTTTTAACAGGCATTATTGGTGTCGCACGAGGAAATATAGGGGTCTTTGAGTGGACTTCTAAAATTGGGGAAGGAATGGAAGGCACGTTCTCCATTTTTCTTATCGCTTTCTTAATTTCAGGTTTAGTCGCTTTAATTCGATACTATGGCGGTATTGACTGGATTGTAGAAACAATGAAAAAGCGTGCAAATGGGCCGAAAAGTGCTGAATATGCGATGAGCTTTTTATCGGGACTATTGTCTGCAGCTTTAGTGCATAATGTGGTCGCAATTATTATTTCAGCACCTATCGCTAAAGAACTCGGTCAAATGTATAAAATTGCGCCGAAAAGAATGGCCAGCTTGTTAGACATTTTTGCTGCGAGTGCATTGATGGTGTTGCCACATGACAGCGGGATGTTAATGGCTGAACAGTTCGGCCATGTTTCTTATTTTGAAGTATTGAAGTTTGCGTATTATCCACTCATTTTAATTTTATGTGCGGTCATTTCAATTCATATTGGTATGTTTAGAAAACAAAAGAACAATGCTGTTGATGAATAAGCATAACGGTGTCGTGTCGTTGTAATGATGCGCATAGTAAGAGGTTAGGACATTTTGTGTCTTAGCCTCTTCTTTAAATTTTACCGCCACGTCTCTTCAATAGGCGACATCTCACTTTTTCGTCGATGTGATACATACGGGTTCCCTTTAACACTATAACGTAAATGGGCGGCTGTCCAATCGCCTTTATTCGGAATGCCGATACGTGGTCCAATTTCGATTTCTCGCGGAAACTTTCTATTTTTCGTATCAATCTTTAAACGCCCCGTATTCAATTGACTGCCATCAATAGAACGAGGAATTTGCATTGCAGCAGTTAACTTTCCTGGGCCATTCGTTAACGCGTAGCCTTGTCGACCGCGATTACGTTGCATCATTTCAATGCCTGCTTCAGGTTGAATAGCACGGATAAGTACGCCTTCTGGAATACCTTGTTCTTGTGTAACAAAATTGATGAGCAAGTGACGGTGCATGACATGTGCATAAATGGTCCCGCCCTGTTGATAAAGTGATTCGACTTTTGGTGTGCGACGTCCCTGATAGCCATGTGCAGCTTGATCTTTAAAACCTAAATAGGCTTCTGTTTCAACAATATAGCCACTGTAGGTGATTTCTGGTGCTTCATAAATCAATTGAACCCCAAGTAAGTTTTGAGCGGTTTGAATTGTCGGTGGGTGAATAAAATCCATAGTTGCCTCCATTTTATTTAATTATATGATGCTATTTTACCGGAAATCGCTATAACATTCCAAACGGATCATACGATTTAACTTGGCGGATAAAATGATAAAAAATGATTAATATACTATAGCAATAAAAGTAGAGTATGGTAGACTAGAAGAGAACTACAACTTATTTAAGGAGGTCAATGAATTTGGAGACACCTAAAGTAGGATTTGTTGAAGCATTTAAATTATATTGGACAAACTATGTGAATTTTAAAGGGAGAAGTCGTCGGAGTGAGTATTGGTGGGTCATGTTATGGCATCTCATCATTACGATACCAGCGTTATTTTTAGGTGTGGCTTTAATGTTTATTCCGGTTTTAGGTTGGATTGTTGCAGTCATTTTGTTTCTCGCTATTGGCCTATATGGACTCGCAACAATTATTCCGAATCTCGCATTAACAGTGAGACGGTTTCATGACGTCGGATTTTCGATGTTGATTCCAATTTTATCGTTTATTGTTGGTATTATTTATAATATCGCTAGTGCTTTCACGCAAAAAGAGACGTTGTACCAAAACACATCCACAGGAACTGATGTGAGTATTATTAGTGAATTTGCATTTCTTCCAAACTGGATTGCATACACGTTGATGGCGATCAGTATCATTTTAAGCTTAGTGACGTTTATTGTTTGTTTATTGGATAGTAAAGAACAAGACAATCAATATGGTCCTTCACCGAAATATGGTCGTCAATATGTAGGTGATGATAGAAATCTTGGCAGCATGGCGTATCAACAAGGTCATCGCAATGACACAATGACGCGACAAGGTGAACCGCGTGATATTGAAGAAACAGAAAAGAAAGATGACCCATATCTTTATTAACGAACTGAGTATAAAGACTTTTGCAGTGATGGTGCTGTAAAAGTCTTTTATTATATTGTTAAAGGTCATGATGATTGAAGGTATGCTGATAAAAGAAAAAAGGTTGAGACATCGAATTTTTCATGTCACATCTCTATTGCGTCATTTGTCACATCGATACTTTGTAATTTAAATGCGTCATTTTGACAAATATACTTGTCATATTGTAAAGAATAAGTTATATTCAATGTAAGCCAAGTAAAGAAGGAGTGTGTAGCAATGTCATTGAAAATCGAGCAAGTCACGAAGAAATTTGGTCAATTTACCGCAGTGAATCAGATTTCTTTTGAACTTGAAAAAGGGAAAATGTTAGGATTTCTAGGACGCAATGGGGCAGGTAAAACAACAACTTTCCGTATGATTTTAGGATTGTCTGAGCCAACTGAAGGACGTATTACATATAACGGTCGGGTGATTAATCATACCATGTACAATCATATCGGCTATTTACCAGAAGAACGTGGCTTACATCCGAAATTAACAGTGACTGAAGAGTTGACGTATTTAGCGACATTAAAAGGCATGGATAAACCCGCGATTCGTAAAGCGATTGATTATTGGTTGGAACGCTTTAAAATTACTGAAAATCGTCATAAAAAAATTGAAGCACTTTCAAAAGGGAATCAGCAAAAAGTACAATTGTTAGCGAGTATGTTGCATGAACCTGAATTGTTGATTTTAGACGAACCCTTTAGTGGACTCGATCCAGTGAACGTTGAGTTGTTGAAGCAAGCGGTAAAAGATTTGAATGCGCAAGGGACAACAATCATTTTTAGTTCACATCGTATGGAGCATATTGAAGAGCTGTGTGATGCGTTGTGCATTTTAAAACATGGTGAGATGGTCGTTCAAGGTGACATTCCATCTGTCAAAGCAAGTGTCGGCTATAAACGTGTCGTTGTGGATGCACCGTATGATTTATCAGAAGTTGCGTCATTACCAGGTGTATTACATCATAAAGTGGTTAAAACTGAAAACTCCTTCACGGTAACGGATGAAACGGTGGCAGAAGCTATTTTTGAAGTCGTACAACAAAAAGGTTACGCGAAGAGATTTCAATTGATGGAACCGACGATGAACGAAATCTTTATCGAGAAAGTGGGGGATTGAGATGCGTAAGTTTGCTGCTACGTTTAAATTGACGTATTTTAAAAAGTTAAAAGCAAGGTCGTTTATTGTCTCAACTCTCATTATGATGTTGATCATCACAGGCGCGGCGAATTTCGATAAAATTATAAAGCAATTCGATGGTGGCAGTGAAAATGTCGCGATTGTCACACAAGACAACACATTGTATCAACAAGTTAAAGAACAAATGGCGACCATTAATAAAGATGTCCATTATGAAAAACTGTCAGAAGATGAGGCTAAAAAGCAAATCAAACAAGAAAAAATTGATCAAGCGTATGTGATTCATGAAGATAAACAACATGCATTAACAGGGACGATTTTAAGTACATCGTCACCTTCTGACAGTGATAAAGGGACATTACAAGCTATATTGACGCAACTTCAAACGCAAAAAATAGCACAAGATCTCGGTTTACAAGGAGATGACTTGCAAAGGTTACAAAGTCAAAGTCAAATCGACAATACAATCATTCAAAAAGCAGGACAAGAAAATAGTAGTGCGTCTGAGGATGAACAAGATTTCGCAAAAATTATTGCGATGTTAGGCACATTTTTAATGTTCTTTATCGTCTTTAACTATGCACAGCAAATCGCTACAGAAGTGGCTACGGAAAAAACGTCACGTGTGTCAGAAATGATTATTACTAGTGTGAAACCGACAACACATATTATGGCAAAAATTGCAGGCGTATTAGCACTTGCATTTACACAAATCGTTATTTTAGCCCTAACATTTGTAGCAAATTACATTATTTTTGATTTGCAATCGATGTTCGGTTCAGTGAATTTAACGCTCACATCACACTTAACAAGATTGATTGTTTTCGGTGTTATTTTCTTAATTTTGGGCATTTTGAGTTTTGTTATTTTAGCAGCGATACTCGGTAATTTAACTGCCCGTATTGAAGATTTAGCACAATCGTTAATGCCAATGACGTTCTTAATCTTGGCAGCGTTCTATGCAGGTTATTTTGGCTCATTCAATCCTGACAACGTTTTTATTCACATTATGAGTTATGTGCCATTCTTTTCGCCATTCGTGACTTTCTCAAGATTAGCGTTAACGACGACACCAACGTTTGAAGCGATTATCGCAGTTATTATCCATATTGTACTTATCGGTGTATTACTTTTCCTTGCAGCTAAATCATATAAAAATGCAGTATTATCGTTTGAAAAAGGTTGGAAAAATGTATTAAAGCGTGCGTTTCAACGTGAACAGTAAAATTTGAAGTGATGAAGGACTATCGATGCAACTTGTGTCGGTAGTCTTTTTTAATGGTTAGAAATAGGGGTTGCGTGACACATTAAGAAATAATTACCCACTTGTTATTCGGAAACTGATACAATAGAGTAAAAGTAATATGAGGTGAAGAAGTGAACTTTTTATATTCCACAGCAATTTTTATCATAGCGGGGTTGTGTGAAATTGGCGGTGGGTATCTCATATGGCTATGGCTACGTGCGGATCGTCCATTTTGGCTTGGATGGATAGGGGGAATCGTATTGATTTTATACGGTATCGTTGCGACTTTCCAAACATTTCCTACTTTTGGACGTGTGTATGCAGCTTATGGTGGCGTTTTTATTGTCATGAGTCTATTATGGGCGTATTGGATTGATAAAGAGCCACCAGATAAATTTGATATCATCGGCGGCGCGGTTTGTATCATAGGGGTTTTAATCATGGTGTTGCCGGCAAGAGGGTAAACCTTGGGAGAGCGTAAAGGAGTAAAGAATCGCAATGAATATTAACATTGAACAACAATCTAACGGAATTGAACTCATTAAGATTGAAAATAAGGAAAGTAAAATTGTTTTCATGAATTATGGTGCGCGCATTGTCAGTTGGAAAATTGGAGATAATAACATTGTACTGGGGAATGAAGTGGAAGCGGATGAATTTTATCCTCACAATCCATTTTATTTCGGTGCAACGGTTGGACGTTTTGGGGGACGTATTGCGAAAGGTCAATTTGAATTAAATGGACAAACATATCAATTAGAACAAAATGATGGTGACAATCATTTACATGGCGGACTACAAGGATTATCTAACCGCTTATTTGATTATGAAATCATTGAAAGCGAAACTGAAGAAAGCGCGCAAGTTTATTTTACGACTACAGTGAAGCAGGATGAAGATCATTACCCGGGAAATATAGACATTAAAGTCGTGTTTACGTATGATGCTTCGAAAACGTGGACAGTTGAATATTTTGCGGAGTCTGATGCGGATACATTGTTCAACCCGATGAACCACGTTTACTTTAATTTGAATCGTGACAACAAAGTTGTGGATAATCACGTCATTGCAAGTGAAAAACTACAGATGTTTCCTTTGGACGCGTCGGGTATGCCAGTGTTAGAGCCGGTTGATTTAGCAGCAATAATGGGCAGTCATGAAATTGAACTTGCGACATTATTCAATACCGGAGATGTCCATATTCAACAACAAGTCACAACGCGTGGTGGTCTCGATCATCCATTTGAAGTGAAGGATGGCAAGATGACGATTTCAAACCGTGACTTAGTGTTACATGTTGAGACAGATGCACCACAAATTGTGATGTACACGTTAAATGATTCTGAAGATTGGAAAAGCCGTATGAATATTTTTAAACCACATTCAGGGATTACGGTAGAAACACAAAGCATACCGAACGATATTAATCTTTTCGGTACATCAGCACATTCAGTGTTAAAAGCGCATACACCTTTTTACTCTAAAACAAGTTATCATGTGGAATTAAAGCCAAAAAACGCATAGACTTTTTATGAATAAGCATGAAAAAGCTGGGCAACTTCATTGTGACCCAGCTTTTTTCATACATCTTTCATTTATTTCATTGTGGCTTGTGCGAGCATTTTTTCTAATACGATTTTTCGTTTTTCTGTGAGGTAAGGGTTGTTGAGTGCATAAGCAATACGTTCTTTGTTTTTTCTATCATTGTAGTAAATGTCATTTAACTCTTGCACAGATAAACGCGTAGGTTCAGGTGCATGTTGGACTAACGATAAATTACTGTTTGGAGAAACGAAGCCTTCTTTAATCACACGGAAATAACAGCCAGTTTTTCCTGATTTTGACATGTCTTTAACGAGTTGAGAATAGCCATATTTGCTTTGAAGTTTCCAGCATGGCTCGCGAATTTCTGACACTTCGATAATCGCTTCACCTAAACGATATTGATCACCGAAAAAGAGTTCTGTTTCATCAATAGCGTACACAGTAATGTTCTCGCCAAATAGCGCTGAATCAGGTAAGGGTTGAATCACGTCTTGCCACATGGCATAGTTCGATTTACTGTATAAACAAACCGCTTTGTCGGGACCGCCATGATCTTTGTACTCTTGTTCATCTTCTAAAAATCCTGTCCGAGAAAGCCACATTTTTTCCTGGATGGGCTTTTTATTCAAAGCACTTTTCATAGGACGTCTGTCTTCGTATTGCAATGATTCGATTTTGCCAGTCGATATCGCATAAATTGCATAATTCATTGAAATCACCCTCAATCCTAGTCTTACTTTAATTTTAGCCTAATTTGTTGCGTTCGTCATGGTTTTTCGGCGTAAATGTTGTACAATAATGTTAATATAATAAGTCACAATGAAGGAGTGGGCTCATGAGTAATAAGCAGCTTAAATTAATGACGCTAGATGAAGCTGTTAGTCGTATTGAAGACGGCATGACGGTTGGGATTGGCACAGGCAGTACAGTAGAGTTACTTGTGCCTAAAATTGCGGGATTGATTCATGAAAAGGGGTACCAATTGATTGGCGTGTGTACATCAGAACGCACAGAAAATCAAGCAAAATCATTGAACATTCCAATTGCACATATTAATGACGTACAACATATCGATATCGCGATAGACGGTGCTGACGAAATCGATCCAAAACTGAACTTGATTAAAGGTGGCGGTGGTGCATTGTTCCGTGAAAAAGTCGTGGATACTTTCGCTGACCGATTTATCGTCATTGCTGACCAATCGAAACTGGTTGATTATTTAGGTCAAACTTTTAAATTGCCAGTTGAAGTAGACCGCTTTAATTGGAAACAAGTGGCACAGTTAATTGAAAAAAAATATGAAATTGAAGTGACACGTCGAATGATGGAACATACACCGTTTATTACAGATAACGGTAACTATATTTTAGATTGTGCTTTAAATCGAGAAATTGATCCGTATCAAGTGCATGAGTTTTTAATCCATCTCGTTGGTGTATTGGAGACAGGTTACTTTTTAGATACAGTAGAAGAAGCGATTGTGGGAACGGAACAAGGCGTGAAACTCATTAAACTGTCAGATATTAAATAAAAATTATAGGAGGAGGCTGGGATTCAGGTGAAGTTATCCCAGCCTTTACTATATATCATCAACGTTACAAAAACACATAGTATTCAACAACGATGACTTCATCTTTTCATTAACAGTGGATGAAATGTCCTAAAAAGTGTGCTGCCAACTTTGCTGTACGTTGATCGATATCATATTTTGGATTAGTTTCTGCAATACTGATTGAAGTGACTTTGTCAGATTGTAAAATACGGCGTCCAAGCTCTAAAACAGTGTAAGGTGTGAGTCCAAGAACCGCATTCGCACTGACACCTGGGGCATAAGCACTATCAATGACATCCATACAAATTGTAAATAAAATGACGTCGTGTTGGTTGATGAAATGATCGAGTTTATCTTTGACTGGCGGACAAATTTGACCCATTAATTCTTCTGCAAGGACATATTGCGTATTTGTTTTGTCAGCGTAATCGAACAAGGCTTGTGTATTGCTTGTACGCTGAATGCCTAACACGAAATAGTCTAAATGCTCATCTTCTGTTAACATTTGATGAAAACTTGTCCCAGATGTAGAATAACCTTCTTGTCGATTGTCAAAATGCGCATCGATGTTAATCACACCGATCGATTGTTCTGGATAAGCTTCACGAACACCAAGATATTGTGCGTACGCAATATCATGTCCGCCTCCGAGTAGAAATGTGCGGTGATGATGACGTAATAATTGTGCAACATAGTGACCGTACGCTTGTTGAGAGGTGATTAAATCTTCGGCCGAGTGTGTCCAGTTGCCATATTCGATTATGTTTAAATCTGTTGAAGCGGGCAAACCTGCAAATGCACTTTTAATCGCATCCGGGCCTTCACTTGCGCCCACACGACCTTTATTTAAGCGCACACCTTCATCGATTGCATATCCCAATAACGCAATGTCTCCATCTTGAGGTGCTTCATGTTCAAGGTCGACAAATTGGACAGTTTGAAAATGACGGAATGCTTGGCGGTCTGTCTCACTGTCTAGACGACCTGTCCACAACTTTTGATTTGGTTTTTGATACATAAATCGGACCCCTTTCATATTCACTAACAATTAGTGATAACCCATGTGTCACTTCCATGCTACTATTTTTAAAACATAAATTCCAAGAAAAAAGTAAGCGCTTTAAATCAAAGGGATGATAGAAAAGGGCAAGTTAAACAAAATACTATATCAATAGCATCTAAAATTTCTATGTCCCATTCGGTCACTGTTATTCTTGAAAACTTTGAACAAATCATCTCGCTTATATTACAATTCAATGATATTTAACAGCTACTAATTTATTTCTTTTCCATAAATGGTTATAATGTACCTTAGATTCTATGACTTGATATTCGTCCAACAGACATTAGCAATAAGAACCTTAACTGGACTACCTCATGCATACGAACATTAATAGTGATTGTTTAATATGGAGGATTAATTATGAATCGAACGCGTATCTCTGGCTTTCAGTGGGCATTGACGATTTTTGTGTTTTTTATCTTATCCTATGCAACGCCTATCATATTACAGGATTTTCAAAAAGCGTCGGGATTCAAATCATTTGTATTTTCTCTAAATTCATTGGGCCCATTTATCGCAGCAGTATTATGTATATTAATATTTAAAAATAAAAAAGAACAAGTCGCTGGTTTAAAACTTACAATCAATTTAAAAGTGATCGAGCGATTGTTGATTGCTTTTACGTTACCGCTCATTATTTTTATGATTGGCATGTATGTTTTTAACACGTATGCCGACAGCTTTATTTTATTACAGTCTAAAGATTTATCCGAAACGATTTGGACGATTTTAATTGGTCATATACTCATGGCTTTTTTCATTGAATTTGGATTTCGTTCTTATCTTTTAAATATGGTTGAAATCAAATTACCGCACTTTTTCTCAAATATTGTAGTGAGTGTGTTGTATTTAATTTGGGATGTCAATACGGCTTTCGGTATGCCTTACACGATGTACAGTGCCATTTACGTCTTTGCGTTTTCGATGATCGCAGGTGAATTAGTGCGTGGTACAGGTGGTCGTTCGATTTACGTGGCAACATTGTTTCATGCAAGTATGACATTCGCAAAAGTGTTCTTTTTCAGCGAAGAAATTGGCGATGTCTTCTCCATGAAAGTATTGGCTTATTCAACGGCTAGTGTCGCAATTGTCGTTGTTGTATTAGGTTTAATCATGCGTTTATTCTCTCCTCGCAAAAAAGGGGAAGACGATGATACACCCATGTTAATGGATACGACGACAGAAGATGAAAAAGTAGAAACTGAGCAAGAAGTTGAAGTAGCATCAACAAAAGAAGAAAAATAACTTTTTGAAGAACACCTCTTAATATAGGGGTGTTTTTTATTTGGGGAGCTGTCCAAAAATTTCCTATGCAACAAAAATTTCGTCGTACTGTCCCTGCAAGACTGACTCGACTTCTCATGTGTCCGTTTCGTCTGCCACCTTGTTCTTCTCCACTGATTGATTTCAATTAAATTCCCGCTACCACTATTTTATACTTTTCTTTCGATGTTCCAATATTCACAACATGCATCGACTAAATTAAAGACGTGTTGATTGTATTCGCGTTTTTTTGAGTAATTCAGATAAATCGTTCTTTTAATGTTAGGACGAATTTTAATCGCATTCAGTTGAAATGTTGAATATGACTGATAATACATTTGTGGGATAACTGCATAGCCCATACCTTGATGTACAAAATTGGTCGCTGTTTCAAAACGGTCCACTTCCATGATGATATGGGGGCGTTCATCTAAACGTGTAAAATAGTCATCGATATGCTTGCGAACTTGATAGCCACGGTTAGGAACGATGAGAGGTAAGTTTTTAATCGACACTGATTTTTGATTTCCAAAGGCATTCTGTGGCGTGAGCACAACATAATCTTCTTGATATAACGGGAGTGAGATGATTCCGTCGTGACGAATTTGGTCGTTCGATAAGCCTAAGTGAACATCAAAGTTAATCAATTTTTGTGCCAATTGGTTAGGATCTAATATTTCCGTGATTTGATAATGTTGCTCTGGATGAGCATTTTGATGTGTTTGTATAACCGTCGATACCCAACGCGCAGTGGATTCAATGATGGCCATTTTAATTTTAGGGGTTTGACTCATTTTTAAATCATACATTTTTTCAATGGACTGATGATAATGTTTCACAAGTTCCACTGCTTCGTTATAAAACTGAATGCCTTTTTCGGTGATTGAAATTTCTTTCGTTGTTCTTTTTAACAGTTGATACCCTAAATCACGTTCCATTTTTTTTATCGTTGCGGTCAATGAAGGTTGGCTAATGTGTAAAGCTTGCGCAGCTTTTGTGAAGCTATTTTGATGCACGATTTCGATAAAGTATTCTAACTGGATTACTTTCATTATGGCCTCCTTATTATAGTTTGAAGCTATAAGTGATTAGTTTATTTATATTAGTTATTAATAGCTTAGCATATTACAATAGAGTTAGTCAGTAACAGCGCATAATCAAATGACAGAATAATGAAAAATAAAGCAAGACTAAGGGGAGAGGTCGTTATTTTGTGTAGGATTCACAACGCAAAGGGGGAGAAATGTTGGGATGAAACATCAAACTGTTAAGGGTAACCAGATGTGGCGTTTTTGGGTTTTAAGTTCGATAGGTGTGATTTGTTTCTTTGTACCTTTTCAAATTAACGGGGTACAAACGATTATTGTCGATCATGTTCATTTAGCAATACGCGCAGGCCTCAAAAGTGTGATGCCTTATATTGCTCTAACCATGATTTTAATTGGCGCAATTTTACCAATCTATCGTAAGGATTATCGGAAAACGAAGACCGATTTTGTCATTGTTTTGGCTAAAGTTTTAGGGGCTGTGATCGGCGTTATGTACGTGTTTCATATTGGACCGAAAATTTTGTTTGAAGTACAATATGGACCGTTTTTGTTCGATAAATTGATGTTGCCACTAAGCATTTTAATTCCAGTCGGTGCCATCGCTTTATCATTGTTAGTAGGATATGGCTTGCTGGAGTTTATCGGTGTGTTAATGCAACCCATCATGCGCAAAGTGTTTAACACACCAGGTGAATCCGCGATTGATGCGGTCGCGTCGTTTGTAGGGAGTTATTCGCTCGGTCTGTTAATTACAAATCGTGTGTACAAACAAGGTGTTTACAACTACCGAGAAGCATTAATCATTGCGACAGGATTTTCGACAGTATCGGCAACATTTATGGTCATCGTGGCACGTACACTTGATTTAATGGCACATTGGAATTTGTATTTCTGGAGCTGTTTAGTCATCACATTCGTTGTGACAGCTATTTCGACATATTTGCCGCCGATTTCAAAAGCGTCGAAAGCCTACTATAACAATCAACAGCCACCTACAAAACCTAAAGAAGAAGGCACACGTATTCAACAAGCATGGCTCGCAGTGAAAAGACAATCACATCAAGCGACACCATTGTTTAAAAATATGTGGACTCATTTTGCTGAAGGGCTCGAAATGACAGTCGCGATATTACCGTCCATTTTATCGATTGGTTTTATTGGTTTATTGTTAGCGAACTTTACACCGGTTATTGACATACTGAGTTACATTTTTTATCCATTTATTTATATTTTTCCGATTGCAGAAAAAGCATTATTAGCGAAGGCGTCTGCAATATCGGTCATTGAAATGTTTTTACCATCGTTACTTGTCGTTAAAGCAACGATTGAAGTTAAATTTGTAGTGGCAATTACGAGTGTATCAGCAATTATATTCTTTTCAGCGCTTGTACCGTGTATTTTAGCTACAGAAATTAAAGTTCCGATTTGGCAATTGTTATTGATTTGGTTTGTGCGTGTGACAATAACTTTATTAATTACTATTCCGTTAAGTCTAATTATTTTTTAAATGAAAGGGAGAAGTCTTATGGTGAGAAATATTCAAGCAAAAAAAGGTTTAGAAATCGAATGTAAAGGTTGGGAACAAGAAGCAGTTTTACGAATGTTGTACAACAACTTAGATCCGGAAGTAGCTGAACATCCGGAACGTCTTGTCGTTTATGGTGGCATTGGTAAAGCAGCGCGTAACTGGGAAGCATTTGATGCGATTGTCGATACATTACGTCGCTTAGAAAATGATGAGACAATGTTAGTGCAATCTGGTAAACCTGTTGCTGTATTTAAAACGCATGAAGAAGCACCACGTGTACTTTTATCAAACTCTGTGCTCGTACCAAAATGGGCAACTTGGGATCATTTCCATGAATTAGATAAAAAGGGCTTAATGATGTACGGCCAAATGACAGCGGGTAGTTGGATTTACATTGGTTCACAAGGTATTGTGCAAGGTACGTACGAAACTTTTGCGGAATTAGCGAATCAACATTTCAATGGCTCATTAAAAGGTACAATTACATTAACTGCTGGATTAGGCGGTATGGGTGGAGCACAACCGCTTGCTGTTACGATGAATGGTGGTGTCGTTATTGGCGTAGATGTTGACCCAACACGTATTCAAAAACGTATCGACACGCGTTACTGTGACACGATTACACATTCATTAGATGAAGCTTTAGAAAAAGCTGAGAAAGCGAAAAAAGAAGGGCGTGCCATTGCAATTGGATTAGTCGGTAACGCGGCGGAAGTCCATCACGAAATTTTAAAACGTGGCTTCAAAATTGATATTGTGACGGACCAAACATCTGCTCACGATCCACTTAATGGTTATGTGCCTGAAGGGTATAGTTTAGAAGAAGCGGCAGCATTAAGAGATAGTGATCCTGCAAAGTATGTCACATTATCAAAACGATCTATGAAAAAACACGTTGAAGCAATGTTACAATTCCAAAAAAATGGTGCGATTGCATTCGACTATGGTAACAATATTCGCCAAGTCGCATTTGATGAAGGCTTAGAAAACGCATTTGATTTCCCAGGTTTCGTACCGGCATATATTCGCCCGTTATTCTGTGAAGGTAAAGGACCATTCCGTTTCGCAGCATTATCTGGAGATCCAAAAGATATTGAACGTGCGGACCAATTAATGCGTGAATTATTCCCAGAAGATGAAAAATTAATGCGTTGGCTAGATATGGCAAGTGAAAAAATCGCATTCCAAGGGCTTCCGTCAAGAATCGCATGGCTCGGTTATGGCGAACGTGCAAAAATGGGCTTAGCCTTAAATGAACTTGTGCGTACTGGTGAAATTTCTGCACCAATCGTTATCGGTCGTGACCATTTAGATTCAGGTTCAGTAGCATCACCAAACCGTGAAACTGAAGCGATGTTAGACGGTTCAGATGCTGTAGGGGACTGGGCAATTTTAAATGCATTAATTAACACAGCAGCTGGAGGTTCATGGATTTCAGTTCACCATGGGGGCGGCGTAGGTATGGGCTATTCATTACACGCAGGCATGGTAGTTGTTGCAGATGGTTCAGAACGTGCAGACAGAAGATTAGGACGTGTATTAACGACAGATCCGGGTATGGGTGTAGTGCGACATGCAGATGCGGGCTATGAAAAAGCGATTGAAACTGCCAAAACTCGTGGCGTTGATATGCCTATGATCACTAAGGAGGTAGAAACAGAATGACTTATGATTTACTGATTCAAAATATTAAAGAATTGATTTTACCAGTAACGACAGAGCGCCCTTTAAAAGGTAAAGATTTGGATGAATTAAATGTTGTCAAGCACGGTACAGTCGTGGTACATGAAGGGAAAATTGTCTATGCAGGGCCTTATACTGAAGACTACGAAGCACGCAACACAATTGATGCTTCTGACCGCGTTGTTTCACCCGCGCTTGTTGACGCACACACACATTTAGTTCATGGTGGCTCACGTGAACACGAAATGGCGTTAAAACGTCAAGGCAAATCATATTTAGAAATACTTGAATCAGGTGGCGGTATTTTATCAACAGTAGAAGCGACACGCCAAGCGACCGAAGATGAACTATTTAAAAAGGCTGAATATGATTTATTAACGATGGTGCATCATGGTGTATTAGCTGTAGAAAGTAAAAGTGGATACGGCTTAAACAAAGAAAACGAATTGAAACAATTGCGCGTTTCTAAACGTTTAGAAGAAAAATATGGTTTGAAAATGCGTCATACTTTTTTAGGACCACATGCTATTCCAAAAGAAGCATCGTCACAAGCAGACTTCTTACAAGAAATGATTGATTTATTACCAGAAGCGAAAAAATACGCAGACTTTGCAGATATTTTCTGTGAAACGGGTGTATTTACGTTAGAAGAATCAAAACGTTATATGGAAGCAGCGAAAGAACTGGGCTTAAGAGTGAAAATTCATGCAGATGAAATCGATCCACTCGGTGGTTTAGGCTTAGCGATTGAAGAAGATGCCATTTCTGCAGATCACCTCGTTGCATCAAGTGATAAAGACAAAGCGAACTTAAAAGATTCTGACACAGTAGCGGTATTATTACCAGGCACAACGTTCTACTTGGACAAAGAAAGTTATGCAGACGCTCGCGGCATGTTAGACAATAACGGTGCCATTGCGATTGCGACAGACTACAACCCAGGTAGCTGTGTCACAAACAATTTACAAATGGTGATGGCGATTGCATCATTAAAATTAAAATTATCACCAGCCGAAATTTGGAACGCAGTCACAGTCAATGCAGCAAAAGCCATCGATGTGGACGCGGGTACGATTAACGAAGGCGACGAAGCGAATATCGTCATTTGGCGTGCACCTAACCATGAATACATTCCGTATCATTACGGTGTGAACCATGTTGAAAAAGTCATTCAAAACGGACGTGTCATCGTTGACCGCCAACCACAACTATTAACATAAGCATAATGACAATAAACGAAGCGGATAAATACCTTGTATAAGAGGTTGCCATCCGCTTCATCTTTTTGTGAAATGCAGCACGCGCTGAATATGATAGGAACAGAAACGACGCCGTTGACTCCTCCCAAAATCCAATTTGGCTACCATCAAGTGTACATTTTAATCAAGCCAAATTGAGTTGAGGCAAGTCCAATCTCACTCTTTCCCATAAAGCGTGAAGTGTTTTTGGAACGCTGAATAACAATACTGTAGCGATACGATTGCCGAAATCGTGCGAGACTCCTGAGGCATCAGCTGAAACGGAAAATTCAATTCGGCTTCCACCAGGTGCACATCCCAATCGAGCCGAATTGAGTTGGAGTTTCAGCGCCTCGGAAAGCGCAGCACGGTTTAAGCAATCGTTAGATTATGCTCAACGCAATTGTAAACATAACAACCATGTATCAAAACCATCACCCAAAACCTAAAATAATCAACAAATCCCGATTGCTTTGATATAATATAATGCAATATAAGGGAGTCGGGGGGATGGAGATGCATCACACAATCCAAAATTACCTCACAAGCTGGAGAGGACACACTTTCCAAAACATCACAGCAGGCTTACTGGTTGCTCTAGCTATGGTGCCAGGTGCTATCGCATTTTCATTTATCGCTGGCGTTGGCCCAACAGTCGGCATATTCAGTACCGCACTCATGCTCATCGGAATCAGTTTTTTAGGTTCCCGCACATTAATGGTTTCTTCGCCGAGTAGTGGGGTCTCCATTGTCGCTGTGTTAATCACCTCAATGTATGGCCAGCAGATGCTCGTTGCAGCGATGCTCATCATGGGCATATTTCAAATCATATTCGCATTTTGTCGTGTGGATAAAGCGATACATAAAATTCCAGTACCGGTCGTTGTTGGATTTATGAATGCGTTAGCTTATTTATTATTTACCTCGCAACTAAAACATATTTTGGGTCACAATCTATCGACATACCTCTTTGCAGTGCTCAGTTTAATCATGATATTTTTCATTCCGCATATCACAGAACGTATCCCTGCTGCACTCATTATGATTGTCGTTTTATCCATCGCGGCCAAAATGTTTCATGTCGACTTAATGGTCGTACAAGATTTAGCGTATATCCAATTCGAAATGCCAACGCTCGGGTTACCTCAAGTTGATTTAACAGGGTGGATAGTTGTAGAACTCATCATTTTTGGCCTAATGTTAGCAATTGTCGCAACAATTCAAACGAGTTTAACAGCGCGAATGGTCGATCAGCTAACAAAAACCGCTAGCAGTCTCAATCGTGAATCATTTGGTCAAGGGCTTACAAATTTCATCATTTGTTTATTTGGGGGGCTTGCGGGAAGTGCGTTAGTGGGACAGTCGAAATATAACCTTAAATTAGGTGCAACGTCACGACTTTCAACTTTGGCAGCAGGTATCGTGATGTTGTTATTTTTAGTGTTATTAAGTCCACTCGTCGGCAACATTCCTATGGTCGTGTTAGCTATCGTTTTGACACGTATTGCGATGAACGCTTTTGACCGTCAAACATTGCGGTATATTGTCGAGCGACGTTGGACAGAATTCATGATTATGCTCATTACTTTTTTATTGAATGTCACCGCGCATAATTTAGCACTCGGGGTAGTCGTCGGCACAGCGGTTTATTATAGTTATCAACGGATTCAAAAATTTCGAAAAGGAAGGGATCAACATGGCAGCTGATTTAAAACAATTAATTGAATGGAGAAGATGGTTTCATCAAAATCCAGAACTTTCCAATGAAGAATTTCAAACAACAGCACGGTTACGAGAAATTTTAGAAAGTTACGATATTCGAATACTCGACTTACCGCTAAAGGTCGGGCTTATCGCAGAAGTAGGGCAAGGGGAAGAAATGATTGCGATTCGCTCAGACATTGACGCGTTACCCATTAATGAAAAAACAAACTTAGCGTATCAATCACAAAATGATAATGTGATGCATGCGTGTGGTCACGATATTCATATGGCTTCTATTCTCGGTACAGCAGTGAAATTGAAAGAGATGGAATCAGAATTGCCGGGACGTGTCCGTATTATTTTCCAATCTGCTGAAGAAACAGGTGATGGGGCACCCTCTGTCGTTCAGACAGGCGCATTAGATGGGGCGTTAGCGATTCTTGGCTTCCACAATGCACCAATGATAAAAGTCGGTGAATGGCGTGCAAAATCAGGGCATTTAACGTCAAATGTCGATCGTTTCAACATTCGTATTCAAGGTCGAGGCGCGCACGCAGCAATGCCTCAAGATTCAGTAGACCCGCAAATCGTCTTAGGACAACTTATTTTAAGCTTACAAACGATCGTGAGTCGCAACATTGCGCCTTATGAGGAAGCGGTCGTCACGATAGGTCAAATTCATAGCGGTCATACGTGGAATGTTATCCCTCAAGAAGCGATGGTAGAAGGGACAGTTCGCAGTTTTAAAGCAGATATTCGTGACCAAGTTGAAGACAGAATGACCCAAATTTGTGAAGGATTAGAAAAACAGTTTAATGTGAAGATTGATTTGGATTATCACCGTTTAACTGCCTCTGTCATCAATGATGAAACGTTACAAAATTTAGCGTTGGAAGTGGCACAATCAGTCGGTTATGAGACAGAAGTGTTACCGCGCGCACTAACGATAGGTGAAGATTTCTCAGGTTATCAAGCTGTGGCACCTGTTCATTTTGCGATGATTGGCTCAGACAGTGAATACCCACTGCATCACGAACAATTCCAGCCGAACGAACAAATTTTAGATAAAGTACCTGATTATTTTATTGCGTTCATTCAGCGTTTATGGGATGAACATTTAAGACGTTGACGGTCACAATGTTTTCATGTATTGTTTAACAGTAAAATTCAATTTTTCAAATGTCATTAAAAATGATTTTTTGCTTTTATAAAAGATATAAAAATAAAGTGAAGGACAAGTAGATCACACATATTCAAACAGGTGATTTGCTTTTCGTTAAGGAGATTTTTTATGTTAGAACAAGAGCATGAGCACAGTAGTCCATGGGCGCTCATTCCGTTAGTCGTATTTATTAGTATCTTTTTAGGTGCAGGTATCATCACGAAAGACTTTACTTTTATGCCGTTAAATGTTGCCGCGATTATCGGTGTCGTTGTGGCGTTAATGATGAACCGACGCGAAACATTTATGTCAAAGGTAGAAGTTTTTGCACGTCAAGCAGGACACGCTAATATTGTGTTGATGATGTTTATCTTTTTGCTTGCAGGGGCCTTTTCAAAAACAACTGAAGCGATGGGCGGTGTGACTTCCATTGTCAATTTAGGGTTATCATTTATCCCGCAAAATTTCTTGATCGTCGGACTTTTTATCATTTGTATGTTTATTTCTATTTCGATGGGGACGTCGGTAGGGACTGTAGCAGCGATTGCACCTGTGGGATTCGGTATTAGTGAAGCAACAGAAATCCCTGCTGCATTTGCGATGGCGACAGTGGTTGGTGGTGCAATGTTTGGCGATAACTTGTCCATGATTTCAGATACAACGATTGCCGCAGTCCGCACGCAAAAGACGCAAATGAGCGATAAATTTAAAGTGAACTTTCGTATCGTTGTGCCGGGTGCTATCGTCACGATTTTCGTTTTATGGTGGCTTTCTCACGGTTATGATGTGACACAAACGAAAACGTACGACTTCGAATGGGTTAAAGTGGTTCCGTACTTACTCGTATTAATTTTGGCGGTTATCGGTATTAACGTTGTGTTAGTGTTGTTAGGAGGCATTTTGTTATCGTCTCTAATTGGCTTGATTGATGGTTCATTTGACTTAGGAGGCCTATTGAAAGCAGCGTCAGAAGGCGTTCTTGGTATGCAAGACATTGCGATGATTGCATTACTCATCGGTGGTATGATAGGTCTCGTTGAACATCACGGGGGGATTACATGGCTGTTAAATTTCGTTAAACAACGCGTTAAAACACGACGTGGTGCAGAACTAGGTATCGCGAGCCTTGTCAGTGTTGCTGATATTTCGACAGCGAATAATACGATTTCGATTATTATGGCAGGTCCACTTGCGAAGGACATTGCGGAAGAATATGATATTGATCCGAGAAAATCGGCGAGTTTGTTAGATATATTTGGCAGTGCATTTCAAGGCTTTGTTCCTTATAGTCCACAGCTCATTGCAGCAGCCGGTGTAGCGAGCATTTCACCTGTGACGTTGTTGCCGTATTCCATTTACCCTGTGATGCTTGCGATTTGTGGGATTATCGCCATTCTGTTTAATCTACCGCGCTTACGTTCTCATCGCTAATTGGTTTTAGAGTGAATCACAGTCATAAAAACACACCTTCATTTAGTTCTTGATAGATTTAAGTTACAATAGAGGTCATCCGAAATGAATAAAAAGTAAGGAGAATGGAAGTGAAGCATATGCAAAATGAATGGGTAGAAATAGAGCTTGTCCGTTTGATGAAAACGACACCTTTGAATGCGTATCATGCGTGGCTAGACCCTAATCAATTAATACATTGGTTTATGACTTCACGCCGAACAAACCAAGTTATCGAAAATGATCCTGTTGAAGGAGGTCATTACCAAATTGTCGATTTACGTAAAGGGAAACGTATTGAAGTCATCGGCACGTATAAAACGTTAAAAGAAGGCGAGCAAATTGTGAAAACGATTCAGATGCCGGAATTGAGTGAACATGTTGATGAGATTGAAGTCTATTTTGAAGAACGATCACCGGGGATGACTGAGATGACGTTTCATTATAGAGGTATGTTGCCTAAAGAACGCCGATTGACCAACCTTGAATATAAGCAACAAAAGAAAGCTTATCACGACCATACAGCACATGGTTTTGAATTGATGTTTGATGTGTTGCAACGTGAATTAGAAGCAGAATTTGAATTGAATGAATAAGAATAGATGAAGAATAAACGGTACAGGCAAGTGCGCTGTGCCGTTTTTTTAATGCATTGAATCAAGCAGTGGATGACATCGACGTCATGCTACTGAAAGAGAGATGATGCATAGCCTATGAAATACGCATTTTATGGAAACAGCGTGCAGCTGTGTTCGCATGATAAATATCAATATTGCGCGTTGCTAAAGTGCCAACTAACGCACTCATCACTTCTGCAGTTGTCGTCACCTTCAAAATGTCTTTTGCAAAACTGTAAATGATACGTTCACTTTGGAAACCATTTAAAATATCAATCACTTTATCTTTAATAAACGGGTCGTCTAGACCGTCAATCATCATTTCAAAGCGATGTTCCTCGTGGGGGCGTTGGTGTAATGGTTTTATAGCATCAAGTAATTGGAAAGGCACAATTTGGTAAATGCGATAATGATGGAAGCTCATAAAACTAATCAAATAGGGCAAAGCTTGTTTCGGTAAATGAATTTTGAGTAGGTAATTTTGCTGATGTTTCAACCATTCTATTTGAATTGTGGCATGGAGGTTCATCCCATTTAATAACTTTAATAGTTTTCGTCTGGCAAAGCGACTTGTCATTTGATCTATATTTAAAATAAATGTCTCTATTTTATCGATTATCATTCTAATTCCCCATTTTAAATATTGTTGCATTCATTGTATCACGAGTCATTTGTATTTTCAGTAAGACTATAGATGTAAAGTGACCATGATATTTATGTATTTAAACTAAATATTTTTGTAAAAAGCATTGTACACCGCATTTATTTGTGATAATATTCTGCTTATTAATTGCATTGGGGAGTGAATGCCATGTTACAACGATTAGGTCGATTTGCATCTAAAACATTTTTATTATGGATGTTATTGGCGAGTATTACCGGGTTTTTAATTCCGGATATTTTTAAAGGATTCGGAACGTTTGTACCGTATTTATTAGGTATTGTTATGTTAGGGATGGGTTTAACTGTTACAGTTGATGACTTTAAATTAATATTGAAGGAACCGAAAGCTGTCTTAATTGGGATCGTTTTACAATATACGATTATGCCGCTTTCTGCATATGCGGTTGTGAAGTTATTTCAATTACCAGCTGATATTGCGATTGGTGTACTGTTAGTAGGATGTTGTCCAGGAGGTACGTCGAGCAATGTTATTAGTTATTTGGCAAAAGGGAATGTGCCATTATCTGTAACGATTACAACAATTTCAACCATACTTGCGTCGTTCATGACACCATTTTTAATGTTTGTATTAGCACAAGAATGGATGGACGTTTCGTTTATCGCGATGTTTATTTCAGTCGTTAAAGTCGTCCTCGTACCTTTAGTGTTAGGTATTTTAATTCAAAGATTTCTTAAACCTGTGGCACATGTGGGGGAAGACATCTTGCCAATTATTTCAGTTATTGCGATTTCAGTGATTTTAGGTGCGGTTGTAGCGGGCAGTGGTGAGCTCATTATTCAAACAGGATTGCTCATCTTTTTAGTCGTAGTGATACATAATGCGATCGGTTATTTGTTAGGTTTTTGGTTTTCGCATTTGTTTAAATTAAATTATACAGACCAAAAAACAGTTTCGATTGAAGTCGGCATGCAAAACTCTGGCTTAGCTGCATCATTAGCGACAGTCCATTTTAATCCTTTAGCTGCAGTACCAGGTGCAATATTTAGTGTGGTTCATTTAGTGACAGGACCGATATTAGCGAAATACTGGGCAGCAAAATCAAAATAATTTTTTAGAAAGAATAGGCGTATCATGTCGTTAAAGGCGATAGGATAGGGGCTATTCTTTTTCTTTTCATGATTCGCTATTGTAGGATTGCTAGCGGTTTTACTTTTTTATTAGGTTGTGCGAAAATAATGTTTAAATATATAAAATAATGAAGCCTTAAAAAGGGTGTGATGTAAAAATGATGATGAAAGTGCTACAAAATTACTTTATCACGGTCTCCATATTGTTTATGATGCTCGTGCTGTCAGTCGGCTTTTTGATGAATTTTCAGAATGGCTTGACGTTATTACTTTCATTGACTGCGATATTGACTATGATCAACTTTACCATTGAAACTTGGCTCTTACGCACAACATTATCAGAACGAAAAGTACGCTTTATTCAAACGCTTGTTTTTCCATTATCTATCATCATTATTGGTGTTGTCTGTTTCATACTCCTGCCAACTGTATCCTAATCATATCTATTGCAATCTCTAGATATAAAAAATATACTTTATTTAAATCATACTTGAATAACACTTGGAGGGGTGTATCGTGAACATTACTGGACATCATCATATCTCAATGTACACTAAAGATTTGGATCAAAACAAAGCATTTTATACGGAAACATTAGGCTTACACTTAACGAAAGAAACGGTCAACCAAGATGATCATGGCATGGTACACATTTTTTACGGTGACCAACAAAATTCACCAGGCACATTACTGACATTTTTTGAAATTCCAAATGCGGGTGCAATGCGTAAAGGAACAAACATGATTGCGAGAATTGGGCTACTCGTACCAAATGAAGCAGCACTCGATTTCTTTGAAGCACGCTTACAAGAAAAAGCGACGAACATTTCAAGAGGCACTTACATGGAACAACCGGCACTGTATTTTGACGATCCAGATACATTGTCATATGTCATGATGGTGAATGGCGATGCAGTAATTCCAAATGGATGGCAAAATCCAGTCGATAATGACATTCCTGCAGAGTATCAAATTTTAGGACTAGGACCGATTGAAATCCACGTTGCAGATGCACAGAAAACGTTAGACTATTTACGCGACACACTAGATTTTAAAGATAAAGCGCAATTTGGTGAGCAGTCAGTCGTTGCGATTGATGATCAAGGGTATTATTCAGACCTCGTAATCATCGAAAAAGACGGTCCTAATGTTCGACCAGGGCGCGGTTATGTTCACCATCACGCACTTGCAACAGAAAATGATGACACATTAAATCAACTCGTTTCACTACATGATCATTTAGCGGGCAAACATTCAGGTGTTATTGATCGTATTTGGTTTAAATCACTGTACTATCGTCAAAATAAAATTATGTATGAATTTGCAACGTTAGCACCTGGATTTTAACAATGAATGAAGAAACCGGAACCAAGAATTTAGGAGGAAGCAAGCATGTATCGCGCAGTCATTTTTGATTTTGATGGTACGATTATCGATACCGAACAACATTTATATGAAACAGTGAATCGTTATTTGAATGAGGCAGGTCATGCCAATATGAGCGCAGACTTTTATCGTTCGAATATTGGCGGACGAGCGCTAGGGATTCACCAACATTTACTTACTCATTTAGGAGAAATGTTAACAGATCAAGTCTATCAAGAACATTATGAGACAGCTGGACAACTGCCTTTAAGACCTGGTGTGTTAGAACTGATGCAACAACTGCATCAACGTCACATTCCGATGGGGATTGCTTCAAGTAGTACAAGACATCACATTGAGTCATTAGTTCAGAAGTTAGGTATCGAAAAGTATATTTCAGTGATTAAAGGTCGAGAAGATGTTGAAACAGTAAAACCTGCCCCTGATTTATATTTAGCTGCGGTACAAGCACTGAATTATAGTCCGACGCATTGTTTAGCAATTGAGGATTCAGTGAATGGTGCGACAGGTGCGATTTGTGCAGGACTTGATGTTATCGTGAACTCAAATCAATTCACGGCTCAGAGCGATTTTTCAGAATTGGACTTGCTTGCTAAAGATGTCGATTTGAGCCAAGTCGTCGCACAATATTTTGATGGAGTACAACGATGAGTTTAGAAATGATTTTATTTTTCATTGTGGCACCTTTGATTATTTTAGTCGGCAATTTAGTATTAGCGCCACGTTTTCAAAAGCATATTCCGATGCGCGTTCATCTGTTATCCGCTGCAACAGGACTCATCGTATACGCAGTGCTTGCTTCAATCATTTATTATTTTTTCTTACAAGGTAAAATTTAACGTTAAACGTAGGTGTCATACTCATTTGAGTGGGTGGTATCTGCGTTTTTCTTTTGGACTATGGCATGTGGCATTTGTTGCAAAAGAGATGGTGATAATGTGGAGCAGCGTAGTAACTAGGGATGTTTTTATCTCTCTGGAGTAACAAAGAGAAAGTTCATGACACCACAAGTTAAGTTCAACAATGATTCTGTTGTGATGTCATGAGGGTGGTTTAGGTTAATAGTAAGATGGCAGCAATAATTAACACTAATAGCATGGCGTCTACACCGACCATTAATTTATAACGTGTGTTTTCAGTGCCTTCTTTTGAAGTTTTATATAACATATAGGCGTTAGGAAGAAAACTAATTAAAAGAATTACGATGACAATGATACCAATCGTTTGTGTTGACATATTTCATCACTCCTTGAAAAAACGTTGTCGTATTGCACCGACGATTAAGCCAACTGCAACCCCGAGTGCAAGGCCTACTATAGCATGCTCTAACCATTGCCCCACTAGTATACCTAAGATGATGCCAATAAGTAGGGGAGGTCCATAAATGCGTCTTCGTGTGTCGTGGCTTAAAATCGTGAAGACAACGAAGTATAATACCGCAAAGACAATGGCAACGAGTACTGAACGTAACAATAACTCGGTTGTCGTATATGTGGATTGTGTTTGATTTAGGAAGAAAAAGAGTAGACCTAAAATAATTGAGATGAGGACACCTCTAATGATACGTGTGCGATCCATAATATGCTCCTTAGTCTTTGAATTGTCCTTATTATAACATAGACCGCAATCAATGATGACGTGTACTCATCTATCACAAACGATGCATTAGTTCTTTTTGTTTTCCTTTTTGATCGCTTTGAATTGACCGTGATCATTCAGATAAGCATAAAATAGCCCGATGATTAGTCCACCGCCGATATAGTTTCCAAGCAAAGCCCCGATAATGTTTTTAGCCATATGTAGCATATTGAAAGCGTCTGTTTGATAAATGGCACTGGCAATAAACAAACAAGCATTATAAACAACGTGTTCATAGCCCATAAACGCGAAAATCGTTACACCGAACATCATGACAAACATTTTGGCCAACACATCATCAATTTGCATGGCAATGACTAATGCAATGTTAATAAAGAAGTTCGCGAAAATAGCACGGACTAAAATGTTTTGAAAACTATAATCATGAATTTTGACTTGTACGGTATGGTCAAGCATTTGTAGCATATCCGGTGTCATGACATTGGAAAACCGGAGTAAACTAAACAAAATGAATGCACCAATCATATTCCCAACAAAACATAATGTGAATATTTTAATTACACGTGTTGGACGAATCAAATGATAATACAAACCCACCGTAAAATACATGAAATTACTCGTTAGAAGTTCAGAGTTTGTGAACAGAATTAACACGAGGGCAAAACTAAAAGTAAATGCACCCGCCATATTCACGAGACCGGGCGCTACGTCAGGCGCAAATGTTGTTTTAACTGTTAATACAAAAACGGTTATGATGCTAATAATAAATCCTGCCATCATTGCTCTTAATAAATAACGCCTTAGATAAAAGCTCTGAAGTACATCTTTCTTTTGAATCGTCTCAATAATATTTGAAACCCACTGGCGACCATAAAAAATTGTATCCCATTTGATATTAGTATCTTTCATAAATTAGATTCCTTTCTTAAATAATAAACCTAGTATAAGCAATTCGAAAGTAAATGTGAATATATTCACAATGGTTTAATGTGACAATATTTCGACGGTCGATGGTGCAAACGTTAACATATTTAACTGCGATTTTTAGTAGGATAAGATTACTGTGTATAGGATGGTCGATATATCAATGGTTAAAGGTGTAACGGATATACAGGTAGCAGGGCTGTTTGGAGATGAAAATAGGAATGTAAATGAATGGGTTAACATTTTTAATTTTTTCTTCAAATTCTGATAGTTTATAGTATAATAGCGACATGCACGGTTCAACATCAATTTTATATGAGTAGGGGTTACAAAAGGAGATGGAACGTTGTCATGGAAGATAATCAATTACACAGAGGATTAAGTTCTCGACAGATTCAAATGATCGCACTCGGTGGTACTATCGGTGTCGGATTATTCATGGGGGCATCAAGTACAATTGCGTGGACAGGTCCCTCTGTTATTTTTGCATATTTAGTTGCGGGTTTATTTTTATTTTTAATCATGCGTGCAATGGGAGAGATGGTCTATCTTGATCCATCAACTGGTTCGTTTGCAAACTTTGCTACAGATTATATCCACCCTGTTGCAGGTTACGTGACTGCATGGGCCAACATCTTTCAATGGATTGTTGTAGGGATGTCGGAAGTCATTGCAGTCGGCGCATATATGAAGTTTTGGTTTCCAGAATTACCAACATGGATTCCAGGACTGATTGTCATTGTTCTGTTAACAGCTGCCAATGCGGTGTCTGTAAAAGCGTTTGGTGAATTTGAATTTTGGTTTGCGATGATTAAAATCGTGACAATTATTTTGATGATTATTGCTGGTTTCGGTTTGATCTTCTTCGGTATAGGGAACGGAGGCAATCCAATCGGTCTTAGCAATCTTACAGCACATGGCGGTTTTATGCCGAATGGTTGGCTAGGTTTTTTCTTTGCTTTATCTATTGTTATCGGTTCATATCAAGGGGTTGAGTTGATCGGTATTACAGCAGGTGAAACAAAGGATCCTCAAAAAAATATTAAAAAAGCAGTCAACGGCGTCATTTGGCGTATTTTAATCTTTTATATCGGTGCCATCTTTGTTATTGTAACGATTTATCCTTGGAATGAATTGCACGACATTGGTAGCCCATTTGTTGCAACATTCGCAAAAATCGGAATTACGATAGCGGCAGGTTTAATTAACTTCGTTGTGATTACGGCAGCGATGTCAGGCTGTAACTCGGGTATTTTCAGCTCAAGTCGTATGATTTTTACTTTAGCACAACATCGTCAATTACCAGCGATATTTACAAAAGTCATGAGAAACGGTGTACCATTTTATACAGTTTTAGCTGTATCTATTGGTATTTTAATCGGTGTCATTTTAAATGTTGTATTACCACAGTTTATCGATGGTTCTGAAAATATTTTCGTTTATGTTTATAGTGCATCTATTTTACCTGGAATGATTCCATGGTTTATGATTTTATTTAGCCATATTCAATTTAGAAAGAAATTTCCAGAAAAATTAGAAAATCATCCTTTCAAAATGCCACTTGCACCAGTGACAAATTATCTGTCAATCGCATTTTTATTAATGGTGTTAGTTGCAATGTTAATTAATAACGAAACACGTGTATCTGTGATTATCGGTTTCTTATTCTTAGGTTTTATGGCCGTATTTTTCTTCTTACGCGGTTATCATAAACGCGATAAAGAAGACTTTAAATTATAAAAATAACAAGCATCGTATTGTATTTTGGGAAAGAGATACATAGCGATATTATAATGATCGGGCTTATATTCGCATAGTTGAGATGAATCCGTGCTTCAATATGCGTGTCGATTTTTAATTGTAAAGCGTGTTTAAAGTGGGATGGCACATGTCATTCCGCTTTTTAAATTTGCTGAAAATCGCACAAACTGTGTTTTAAAATGTGCCCGTACACATTTGAAAATAAGCGCGTGTTCGTGTAATTTGTTGGATATAACTTTGATTCAATTTACGTTGACTGCCAAAATTGATAGAGACTAATGGATTGTGATACAAGTTGTAAAGACAACAATAGTAAAGGTCGTAGGGATAGGGACTGTATGCATGTGTATGAACGGGTTGAGGTGACTGTAGATAATGCGATTGGACTTTCGCTTTCAAATTGGTCAATATGTCTTGTGCGTATTCGGGATCTCGTGCGTAGGTTAAATCGTAAGTTGTGGTTAAGTCTAACAGTTCATTCAAAACCTCGAGTGCTTGTATCAAATTGGGCATTTCATAACCGTTCATCAGTAGCGTCCTTTCATGAAATAATATATAGTATAACAAGAATCATTCACGTGCGTAAGTGTTGTATCAAACTGTAAAAAAGTCACAGGTCTGTGATATATATACAACCGTTCGTGCATTTTTAAAGGAAAGAGAGTATTCAAATGTCAAAATATAAATGGAAAGATATTGCTTGGCGGGACTTATTATTAGTTCCTATTGTTATCGTTGCAACGTTCGTTTTCGGAATACTTGCCGCTATCATTAGCTTTGTGTTTTTCAATGTGAGTGAAGCGGCGTTATTGTCTGACTCAAATGCACTCGTCGCACAAGTCATTGCTACAGTCGTTGCTTACTTGATTGTCATCCTTAGTTTTTACTTATTACATTATAAAACGATGGGGCAACGCTTTATGAAGGGACTTCAAGGGATACGCCAATACATATTTTGGATTGTAGGGGCATACCTCGTTGCACAAGCCGCTTCAACCCTCTATGGTTATCTACAACAGTTTTTGCCCGAACGATTTCAATATGATACGACGCAAAACGAGATGCTGATCGACCAACTTTTCGCTATTCCGTGGTTTACGCCAATCAATTTCATGATGATTGTGATATTAGCACCAGTCGTTGAAGAAATTTTCTTCCGTCATATTTTAATTGGGGAATTAGGTAAGAAATTGAACTTTAAAGTCATGGCCGTTATTTCAGCCTTGTTGTTTGCGGGGGTACACGTGCTTCAAGCGACCTCCCCATTTGAAATGATCGATTACTTAATTTTAGCCGTACCACTTGTGTTCTTATATATCAAAAGTGGCCGTAATTTAGGTGTGTCGATCGCTTTTCATATGTTAAATAATTTTATTTCGTTCGTGGTCACAATCATACAATAGTGACATCCCACATAGAAAAAACCAATGTTACGCTTTTAGGCATGACATTGGTTTTATTGATGTTTTGAATCTTTTAAATAGGTTTCGTAGTTTTCAAGTGTAATATCGTTCGTTTGTATTGATTTTTGGAAAGAATACGAAATGTCTTCAATCGTAGAGATATCAACATATTGTGTATAATCGCCGCCAATATGATAAACAATCGCTTGCCAACCGTCGTGACGTGCAATCAAGCCAATAAAAATGACATTTTCAAAGCGTTGTTCACCATTTGCATCGCTTTTATAGTCAATGCCCATCACTTTGCGCTCTTGGCAATATATTAAAATGTCACTGAATTGAACGGGCAAGCGTGGTTGCTGACGTGTTTCGTATAAAACGTATTGATCCAGTTGACGTAATGTACGTCGAATATGTGTGTAAGGTTGTTTTAATATTTTTTGAATGAGATGATTCGTTGCTGCTTCATAAGGTAATGTCGACTGTGCTTGGCTTTCTTTTAATATTAAATAGAGCGCTTGTAATTCTGTTTGCGTCAAGTTCAATTGATAGTAATGTTGATTCGCTTGAAGTTGGTAGCCACCATACATCCCCGCATGTGCGACTATTTGAACGCCTTTACCTTCTAATTCTTGCATGTCACGTAAAATAGTCCGTTTAGAAACGTTGAGAGCTTGCGCTAATTCAAGGGCAGTCATCGGTTTGTCTTGTTGAATCAAGGCCAACAGCTTCTTTTGCCGTGTTTCTTTATTCATACGAATCCCTCCCAAACATGTTTAACAATATTATAGCATATCTATTAAATAATTATAGTGAAAGACTTTTTCCATCTCAATTGCACAACAAAGTGAAAAATGTAAACAAAAAGTGCGCAAAAAATTTTAGAAAACGCTTACATTTATGTTAGAAATATGTTATAGTGTAGTTAGCTACTAGGGGGGATGGTACAAGAAATGTTCAAATAAAGGGGGAGCTATCACTATTGATAGTAATGTTTGAATGGTATATTGTACTAATTCTAGTTTAACATCTTCAATATTTATTACTTACTTTCCTTTCTATGCCGGTTGGTTCACGCCAACCGGTTTTTTCGCGTATCAATCAGATGTTGTATGCCATGATGATTTCAATACGTATCTTTTGAAGAACCCCCAAAAACTCTTTTTCTTCTGTATAATGGAACTAACATAGATAAAGAGGTGATACATATGTTATCTGAATCAGAGCGTCATAAAATAGATCAACATCTCCAACAATGGATTCAACAGATGACAGAAGAAATCCCTAATCTGATTCATCAAATTCAAACCGACACGAAATCCAGTCGTTACGATCTTGTAACGAATGTTGATCAAACGATCGAATCAAGATTTGAACAATTTTTAAAAACGTATTATCCACACCACCGCTTGTATGGAGAAGAAGCACATCATGAAACGCAGCATTTAAAAGAGGGACATACGTGGTTGATTGATCCGATAGATGGGACAGCAAATTTAGTCAAACAACAAGATGACTTTTGCATGATTATAGGCTATTTTGTTGAAGGGGAGCCACAACTTTCCTATATCTATGATTATCCAAGACAAAAACTGTATCGCGCTGTGAAAGGAAGCGGTGCATTTTTAAATGACAAACCGTTGCTTCCCATTACGTCACAACCGTTGAAAGATCAGATTATTTCATTTAACAATCGTGTATTGAATGATGAAACGATCCATGACTTATTAGATGTATCATTTGGCTATCGTTTAATCGGTGCTTGTGGCCTTGATTCAGCACGTGTAATTACAGGGCAGTTCGGTGCACATATTCATACGAATGCGAAACCTTGGGACATCGCCGCTCAATTTTTATTTGCACAAGAACTTGGTTTAAAGATGACAGACTTCCACCAACAGCCCATCGATTTTGTTCGTGGTGGTCCATTTATTATTAGTAATCCAGGGTGTTACGAAACAATTTTAGACATATTGTTATCTAATGGTGGATATCAAAAGTAGACTTGCGTCTAAAGACCGATTTCGTTCGATAAACTTTACTGTAAAATAACACTTAATATGTGACGGGATCATATTTTCATGTATCTCCATAAAGCTTGACCAATACATTCGGAAAGAAGTGACTTTGTTGGAGTATAAAAGAACGCAAAAACGTAAAAACCCAGTATTAAGATTTTTATTATGGTTTGTAGGTATTTTATTCATTTTAGCCGTTATTGCTGTAGCTTATCTGGCATTTAAAATTTTTGCAGTAGGGGGGGCCATTCATAATCCTTTAGATAGAAATCATTCAGAATTGAGATCAGGTAAGGTGGATTTGAGTAAGGGAGAACCTTTTTCTATTGCATTATTTGGTATAGATTCAGATGCACAACGTGAAAGTGCGGGAGGCGGTGAACGAAGCGATACCATTATGATTTTATCAGTGAATCCAGAAAAGAAAACGACAGAAATGATCAGTATTCCTCGTGATACACAAGCGGAAATCGTTGGACGTGATACAACAGAAAAAATCAACCACGCCTATGCCTATGGTGGACCAGATATGGCAGTGAAATCTATTGAAAAATTAATGGGTGTGCCAATCGATCATTATGCAACAGTTAATATGGATGGTTTGAAAGATACAATCGATACGGTCGGCGGCATCGATGTGACAAGTAATGCGACATTTAATGCAGGGGGGCATCAATTCACTAAAGGTCAACGTACGCATCTTGATGGTGATACCGCCATGTCATTTATTCGAAGCCGTAAAGAAGAAGGGGCAGGTGGAGATTTCGGTAGACAAGAAAGACAACAACTTGTGCTTCAAGGTTTAGCTGACAAGTTAACAGGTATTTCTTCGCTTACGAATTTTAATGCCTTGATGAACCAATTGAGTGACAACGTAAAGACAGATTTAACGATTGGTGAACTGAACCAAATTCGTAGTAACTACAGTGATGCTAATGATCATGTTAAGCGTCATCAATTAGACGGTTCTGGTGGTATTCAAAGCGATGGTCTTTATTACTTCATTCCCGACGAAACACAAAAGCAATCACTAGTACAGCAGTATAAGCAAAATTTAAACTTATAAATGTACTGTTGATTTGAAAGCAGCCTTTGAACCATCACCCATACAATTGAATCGCGGAGTGGAGTTCAATAGGTTCAATTATTAATATGCCTTGCAATGTATAACGTTAACTGCGTACACATTGTAGGGCATTTTTAATTCTTTAGGGAGATAGCTTTCCGATGCTTATTTGAAACAATATTCAGATAACGATAAAATAAAGTGACTATCTACATAAAGGAGGAATTTGATGGAATGGCTTAAACTGATAGGCATCCTCATCATCGTTTTAGGTTTTTATTTTAAATGGGACACGATTGGTACAGTACTTATTGCAGCAATTGTGACTGGCCTTGTTTCTCATATGGATGTGATGACGATTCTAGAAACACTTGGTAAAGCATTTGTGGATAATCGGATGGTGTCATTATTTATTTTAACGTTGCCTATGGTCGGGATGATTGAAAGGTTTGGTTTAAAAACACAAGCGACACGGTTAATCAATCGTATCCAAGGCATCACTTCGGGGCGGATCATGTCCGTTTACTTATTCATTCGCGAAGTTGCGGGCCTTGCTTCAATTCGAATTGGTGGACATCCACAATTTGTACGTCCGCTCATGAATCCAATGGTCCAAGCAGCGGCGAAAGCGAAATATAAACAAAAAATAGAGCCTGTAGACGAAGAAAAACTGAAAGCCCATATTGCTGCAATGGAAAATTATGGCAACTTTTTCGGGCAAAATTTATTTGTCGGCGCATCAGGTGTACTGTTGATTGTTGCAACGTTTCATTCATTACATATGGAAGTAAAGGCCGTCGAGATTGCGTTATATTCTGCCCCTATCGCGATTGTTGTGCTGATTATTGGTGTGATTCAAAATATCTTGTTTGATCGAAAAATGAACCGTAAGTATGGTGAGAAAGGGGGAACACAAGATGAGTCCTCAAATGATTAGTCAAATTCTAGAAATCTTCTATGTGCTTATCGGTTTACAGTTTGTTTATACAGCTTATCGTGTGTATCGTGAACCGAGCAATATGAAAAGAATCGGGACAGCACTGTTTTGGTGTATTTTAGGTTTATTATTTATGGTAGGACCTTATTTTCCGAATTGGCTCAATGGTTTGCTCGTATTGTTAATGGGTTTTTTAACGATAACGAAAAATGTAACAATCGGGAAAGTGGTTGGGGTCGAGCATCAAGAAGAAGAACAAGGGGCGACTCGCTTTGGAAATTTATTATTTATCCCAGCTGTCGTGTTAGCGATTGTTGCTGTCATTGTGTCGACTTGGACGCCATTAGGTGGTGCAATAGGGATAAGTATTTCTTCTATTGTCGGACTGATTGTTGCGTACTTGATTATCCGTCCGAAAGCGAAAGTCGGCTTATATGATAGTGATCGTTTAGTGCAACAAATTGGGACAGTCGGCATTCTTCCACAATTTTTAGCAGCACTTGGTATTTTGTTTACAGTGAGTGGGGTAGGGACGACGATTTCAAAAGGGATATCGAGCTTTTTACCTCAAGATAATGCCTTACTCGGTGTGATCGCGTACATTTTAGGCATGGTGCTCTTTACGATGTTAATGGGGAATGCATTTGCAGCGTTTACAGTCATCACCGCGAGCATTGGCTTACCGTTTGTGATTCAAAACGGGGGTGACCCAACGATTGTCGGTGCATTGGCGATGACGGGCGGTTTTTGTGGAACCTTACTTACTCCTATGGCTGCAAACTTCAATACGTTACCTGTTGCATTATTAGAAATGAAAGACGAATTAGCTGTGATTAAAGCACAAGCTCCAATGGCTATAATGCTCATCGTCGTGCATATCATTTTGATGTATATACTGGCTTTTTAAATGAATAAAGGAGGCTTTAAGTCAATGAAAGTTTTAGTCACTGCATTTGATCCATTCGCTGGTGAAAAGGTGAATCCAGCATTGCAAGCGGTACAACGGTTACCTGATACCATTGAAGGACACGTTATTGATAAGTTAGAAATTCCGACCGTGTTTTACCAAAGTATTGAAGTCGTTCGAGAAAAGCTTGCGGAAACAGAGTATGACATTGTGCTTGCTATAGGACAGGCGGGTGGGCGCTATGAAATCACACCAGAACGCGTCGCCATTAACGTTGATGATGCACGTATTCCGGATAATGATGGACAACAACCGATTGATCAGCGCATTCAACAAGATGGGCCGCCAGCGTATTTCACGCCATTACCTGTAAAACGTATGGTTGAAGCGATGCAAGCTGAAGGTGTGCCTGCAAGTCTATCGAATAGTGCCGGTACATTTGTGTGTAATCATATTATGTACCAACTTGCCTATGAAGCAGAACGATATTATCCAAAGTTGAAAACAGGATTTATACACGTGCCATTTGCGCCTGCACAAGTGATTGATAAGCCGGGAAAACCATCGATGTCGATAGAGATGATGGTAAAAGGATTAACAGCTGCGATTCGCGTGTGTCTCAACTATGATACAGATGTTGCAACAGTTCACGGCACGACGCATTAAAGTTTGAAATATATTGCACATGTCTGCACTTTAGAAGCGTTTAGAAATTGTTTTAGTATTTTTAAAATGAGTTTGCGATATATAACTTTTGGAAATGTGTTAACTTTTGGTTACTAAAGGTATAAAATGGAAATAACTAAGTATGTGGGGGCATCTTAGGCATATAAAATAAACAATCATTTCAGGGGGGATATTGATGCAAGAACATCTTATTGTAACTTTAGATGGTAAAGATTATCTTGTAGAACCGGGCAAAAATCTGCTTGAATTCATAAAAGAGCAACAAACGTTTGTACCCTCAATTTGTTATAACGAATCACTTGGACCAATTCAAACATGTGATACGTGTGCCGTTGAAATTGACGGCAAAATCGAACGTGCATGTGGGATGACGGTACAACGCTCAATGGTTGTGAACACGACAACACAACCGGTACAAGATAGCCAAAAGGAAGCATTAGATCGCATTTTAGAAAAACACCAACTTTATTGTACAGTTTGTGATTACAATAACGGTAACTGTGAGATTCATAATACGATGGACCAATGGGGATTGGAACATCAAACGTATGAATATAAACCGAAACCTTATGAAGTGGATTTTGGTCCATTTTATCGTTATGATCCGAATCAATGTATTTTATGTGGACGTTGTGTCGAAGTGTGTCAAGACGTTCAAGTGAATGAAACGTTGTCCATTGACTGGGATCGTGAACATCCACGTGTCATTTGGGATAACGATGTCTCAATTAATGACTCTTCATGTGTTGGCTGTGGTCAATGTGCAACAGTGTGTCCATGTAATGCAATGATGGAGAACAACATGGTCGGTAATGCAGGCTACATGACAGATATTGAGCCAGGTTCACTGGCTTCGATGATTGATTTAACGAAGAAAGCAGAAACAGGCTATGGTCCTTTGTTTGCAGTGTCTGATTCCGAAGCGGCTATGCGTGAAGAACGTATTAAAAAGACGAAAACAGTATGTACATATTGTGGTGTTGGTTGTAGCTTCGAAGTATGGACGAAAGACCGTGAAATCTTAAAAGTACAACCTTCTCATGATTCACCGGCAAACAAAATTTCTTCATGTGTGAAAGGGAAATTCGGTTGGGATTACGTCAATTCAGAAGAGCGTTTAACGAAACCATTAATCCGCCGTGGTGATCAATTTGAAGAAGTCGAATGGGATGAAGCGATTAAACATGTCGCAACACGTATGCAAGAAATTAAAGCGCAATACGGTCCAGATGCATTGTCATTCATTTCATCTTCAAAAGCGACAAATGAAGAATCCTACTTAATGCAAAAACTTGCACGTCAAGTAATTGGTACGAACAATATCGACAACTGTTCAAGATATTGCCAAGCACCAGCGACAAAAGGTTTATTCCGCACGGTCGGTCATGGTGGTGATTCAGGTTCAATTGAAGATATCGGTAAAGCAGAAATGGTTATTACGATCGGTACGAATACAGCAGAAGCACATCCTGTTATCGCATCTCGTATTAAACGTTCACACAAATTATTCGGTACCAAATTGCATGTATTCGACATTCGTAAACATGAAATGGCACAACGCGCAGATGAATTTTACCAACCTTATCCAGGTACAGACTTAGTATGGTTATCTGCTGTGACTAAATACATCATTGATCAAGGATGGCATGCACAGTCATTTATTGATGAATGGGTCGACCATTTTGATGAATACTATCAATCACTCGAACCGTATACAATGGACTTTGCAGAAGAACATACAGGCATTTCAAAAGAGCGCCTCATCCACCTTGCCAAAGAAATTGTGAGTGTTAATTCAGTTTCAATTTGTTGGGCGATGGGTGTGACACAACAAGAAACAGGTTCAGATACAAGTACAGCGATTTCTAACTTGTTATTAGCAACAGGTAACTACATGAAACCAGGCGCAGGTTCTTATCCATTGCGTGGACATAATAACGTTCAAGGCTGTTCTGACTTTGGTAGTATGCCGGATAAATTCCCTGGTTACCAAGGTGTTGAAGATGATGAAGCGCGTGGCCGTTATGAAGCAAGTTGGGGTGTGAAATTACCAAGTCATCCAGGTTACGACAACCACCAAATGATGGATCATATTCATGCAGGTGACGTACACAGTTTATTCATTTTAGGGGAAGATACCGGCATTGTGGACTCAAACATTAACTATGTTCAAGCTGCACTTGAAAAAGTAGACTTCCTTGTCGTCCAAGATGAATTTTTAACATTTACAGCTGAATATGCAGACGTGATTTTACCTGCAAGCCCGTCATTAGAAAAAGATGGTACATTCACAAACACTGAACGTCGTTTCCAACGTTTATATCAAGTGTTAGAACCGCTTGGTGACTCTAAACCAGACTGGCAAATCACACAAATGATTGCGAAAGAACTTGGTTTTGATTGGGGTTACAAACACCCAGCTGAAATTATGGATGAAGCATCAGACTTAACACCTATGTTTGCTGGCGTGAAATATCATCGTTTAGAAGGTTATAACAGCTTACAATGGCCAGTCGCTGCAGATGGTACCGATTCACCATTATTGTTTACTGAACGTTTTAACTTTGATAATGGTAAGGCGAAATTCTTTGCACTAGATTTCAATAACTTCTATAAAACAAATGAAACATACGACTTACATGTGAATAATGGACGTGTCCTCGAACATTTCCATGAAGGTAACATGACATACAAAGTACCAGGATTAAAATACAAAATGCCGACTGCGTTTGTTGAAGTATCGCCAGAATTGGCAAAAGAACGTGGTATCCATGAAGGGGCAGCAGTTAAATTAATTTCTGAACATGGTGAAGCGACAATGCACGTGCACATTACAGATCGCGTGTCCGGTAAACAAATTTATTTACCGTTGAATGACAACAGTGCAGCAGCGATTAACTATTTAACAAGTAGTGTGACAGACCCAGAAACACATACTCCGGCTTATAAATCTACAAGCTGTCGTATGGAAATCTTGAGTAAACGCGGAAAATCACCACTTAATCCAACCAACTTTCGTAATCAAACAAGAAATCCACAGTACAGCGTACGTGTTGACAAAAAATGGGCAAGATCGGATTATGTCTTCCCAGGGGATCAGGTGATGAAATAATGGCTGAACGTATTAGAAAAATTAAACGTCTTGAAAAAAGTGGAGCAGCAATCAAAGCAGAAAGTTTATCACAAGTTACGGATGCCATTGCGGAAAACAAAGATAGTATCTTAAAAGCCATTGACCTTATTCGTACACTAGATGAGGCTAAAATATTAGATGCATTAAATGGTGCCGTGAAACAACGTGGTGTCATTACAGAAAAAATTACCGCTGAATTGAATAAAGATCAATATACAGGTGTCATTCATAATATGGGCCAAATGTTGTTCTTATTAGGTGATTTGCAGACTGATGAACTGCGCGTATTGTTGAATAAAGTGAATCGCGGTATTCGTGTAGCAAATCAGGCGAGTCCTCATGCACGTACTTCTGTGACAGGTTTGATGCGTGTGTTGAAGGATGATGAGATGAATCAAAGTTTGACTTACTTTTTGAATTTGTTGAAGGGGATGTCTCGCGATTAGTTTTTTGGACATTTCGGAGTGGAGTGGCAGTTGATGTCATTCCACTTTTTGTTTTGTGCAGTTTTAGTACATTTCAAGAACATTGGATAGTACGTATCTTTCAGATTGCTGTGAACGATTCTGCATGAATGGTTGTTTGACTGATTGAATGGACGCTATGGTCTCGCGTTCTTAGGGGCCTTGCCTCAACTCAATTCGACTTGATTGAAGTATACATTTGAAGGGTGCCGAATTGGATTTTGGGAGCAGTACAGAAATCTCATGTGCAACAAAGATTTCGTCGTACTGCCCCCGCAAGGCTGACTAGACTTCTCAAAAGCGTATGCATTGAGAAGTCAGACAGCTACTGCGTTAAACGGTAGCCACTTTTAAAGTTAAATGACGTTGTTTAGCCTTTAACTGATCCCTCAAGCGTCTCGGCCAGCGTTACAAATCAATCAGTCAATTTTGATTAAATGTGTAGCATCGTTCATGCAACCTTAGAAAGAGAGCGATTGATAAAATGTGACATCCATCACAAAGATAAAAAGTAAGAGAGAAAACAATACTCTGAAATATGCATTTCTTCAAAAATGAATCGGTGCTATTCTCTTAAAAAGGGGTATGCATTTTCAGTTTACATAAAGTTTTAAAGCTCGCTCTACGTGTATCAGGTCGTTTTATGCAACGTGCTAAGAATGAATGCTGTGTCGCGATGATGTTCGTTTCATGATAAAATAATACAGGTATGAAAGAGGTGGGAAAATGGATACAAAAAAGATTAAAATATTAGGTATTGTTTCCAATGTATTTTTAATTTTGGGATTGATTTTACTTGTTTTTGTCAGTGCATGGATTGCGCTCGTTTGCTTTTTAATTTCGTTAGGTTTGAGTCTCGTGTTATTCAATATGCTTTTTCACGGTAAGCGTGCGGTAAAGATTATTGTTAATATCGCGTATTTTGTAGTTTTATGTGCTGTAGGTGTGATGATTTATATGTCGAGGTAACATCAATCATGTAAAGGAGTCTATGAGATGAATCGGTCGCGTAAAGTGAAACCTTTGAAAGCTATTATTATTGTATTATTTGTGTTATTTGTCGTTTTATTTGTGGTCAATGAAACGTCTCTTTTTAAAAATGATAAAACACATACATTTGATGAAGCTTTTGCCAAACAAATGCAAGGGGATGCGTTACATACAAAATCTAAAGGTAACCAGTTTGTCAATGCTTCTAAGCAAGACATCAAAGCTGCGATGACTGTTGACCACAAAGATTCAGATTTGATGTATATGGATTTATCTGAACCGATTGAAATGTCGGAAGATGAAGTGAATGACATGTTAAAGGGGAACGGCATTTTAGAAGGGCATGGGAAAGCTTTTTTAGAGGCACAAAAGGAAAATGATGTCAATGTCATTTATTTAGTGAGCCATGCGCAGTTAGAAACAGGAGAAGGTCGGTCTGCTTTGGCGAAAGGTTTACGCAAAGGTGACGCTCGTTATTACAATTTTTTTGGTATCGGTGCGTTTGATCGTAAAGCTGTCAAAACAGGCGCAAGTTATGCTCAAAAAGCGGGATGGACTTCACCTGATAAAGCGATTAAAGGTGGTGCGTCTTTTGTAAGAACGCAATATTTTGAAAATGGCCAGCTCAACTTGTATCAAATGCGATGGAATCCGCAAAGCCCTGCGACGAATCAGTATGCGAGCGACATCGATTGGCCGGCTAAAATTGCTGCACGTATGGAAGTTTACTACCAAAAATATGGTATTAAAAAAGATGATATTCGAAAAGATTTTTACAAGAAATGATCAATGACGGGGTGATGATATGAAAATCGGCATTGTGGGTGCAGGCATTGGTGGTCTTACAGCTGCAATAATGCTTCGAGCACAAGGACACGATATCTCAATTTATGAAAAGCAAGACACTATTAGTGAGGTAGGTGCGGGCATTGGTATTGGAGACAATGTGATTCAAATGCTCGGCGAACATGATCTCGCTAAAGGAATCAAAAATGCCGGTCAAGTCTTGACAGCGATGCGTATTTTTGACGAGCAAGGCCACATATTAAATACATTGCCATTAAGCGATAAAAACACGAATGTAACGTTAGAACGTCAAACATTAGTGGACCTTTTAAAATCCTATTTAGATGATGAATTGTTTCATTTTAACCACAAAGTGACGCATGTCGAAAGTAATGGGACTACTGGGACGATTCATTTTAAAGAGCAAAGTGCAGTACAAGTCGATATGATTATTGGTGCTGATGGGATTCGTTCACAAGTGAGACAATCTGTTCAACCTAAAAATAAAGTTCAATATCAAGGATATACATGCTTTAGAGGAATAGTTGACGATATGGACATGTTAAAACCGATAGCCGATGAATATTGGGGACAAAAAGGACGTTTCGGCATTGTTCCATTATTAGATGGTCGGGCATATTGGTTTGCGACGATGAATGCGAAAGAAAATGATATGCACTTTAAAAAGTTTAATAAACCTTATTTACAAGCGTATTTTAATCATTTTCCAGAACCAGTGCGTAAAGTATTAGATTTACAAGCTGAAACTGCGATTTTGCATCATGATATTTATGATTTGAAGTCATTGTCGACATTTGTGTATGAAAAGAATATCGTGCTATTAGGTGATGCAGCACATGCGACAACACCGAATATGGGTCAAGGTGCAGGTCAATCGATGGAAGATGCGATCGTTTTATCAAATGTGTTGAAAAAATATGACACGCTCGAAAGTGCACTGAAACGCTACAATCGATTACGTGTGAAACATACCCGACAAATCACGAAGCGTTCGCGTCAAATTGGAAAAGTGGCGCAAAAAGCGAATGGACTTAGTATTAAAATGCGAAATCGATTCATGCGATTGTTGCCAACATGGGTCATGAAACGACAAACACAACTTTTATATCGTACGAAAAGTGAATAATAAAAGTAAAAACAGAGACTTGGAGATTATGTTTTCTCAGTCTCTGTTTCTATTTTTTGAATTGATATCGATTAAGTCGTCGAAAATTAAGAATGAATTGGGAGAAGGGACATAGAAAATTTCTACGTCCGTGCCCATCTCACTCCTTTATTTTACATGTAGTTCAATAGATAAAGGCAAGGGGTGTGGCATCGATTATTTTGGCAAGTTAACGATAAAATCAGGTGCTTCCCCATTAGCTTTTTTAACTAAGTTATTCGCAACGATTTCTGCCATCATATCACGTGCTTCAAATGTTGCATTACCGATATGCGGTGTAATGACCACATTATCTAATGATTTGAGACCTTCCGTAATTTTTGGCTCAAATTCATAAACGTCAAGTGCAGCCCCTTCAATCGTTTTGTTTTGGAGGGCTTCTAATAATGCTGCTTCATGCACGATAGGACCGCGAGAAGCGTTAATCAGATAACTTGTTGGTTTCATCATTTCTAGCTGAGGTGTATCTATCATATGACGCATAGACGGTTGATATGCAGCGTTAATAGCAACAAAATCTGCTGTTTGAAGTAACGTGTCTAAATCTAAATATTTCGCGCCTAATTCACGTTCTTTGTCTGGTTTTTGGTGTGGCCCTGTGTAAAGAATATCCATATCAAATCCTTTCGCACGACGCGCAACGGCTGTACCAATTTCACCTAAGCCGATAATACCTAATTTTTTACCAGATACTTCACGACCACGGAAAAATAACGGTGCCCACCCATTGAAACCTTCATTACGCATTAGACGATCACCTTCTGCAACGCGACGTGCTGCAGCAAGTAAAATCGCCATCGTTAATTCAGCCGTTGAATTTGTAGAGGCTTTAGGTGTGTTTGAAACATCAATATTTTTTGAACGTGCATAATCGACATCGACATTATTGAAACCTGCACCATAATTGGCGATAAATTGTAAATTTGAACCACTATCAATCACTTCTTGGTCCACTTCTGTAGATAATAAACTGACGAGTCCGAAAGCGTCTTTAACGCCAGTTTTAAGCGTTTCTTTATCAATAATTCCTTCACCTTCGTACATCTCAACTTCAAAATGAGCTTTTAATATTTCAAGTCCTTTTTCTGGGATAGGACCTGCAATAAATACTTTTTTCATATGCGATTCCCACCTTTCTTCTCTAGTATATGAAACCCCTTTCTAGATTACAAGAAATGCCGGTTATACAACTAATTTCAATCCAACTGCAGAAATGATAATCAAGAAAATGAAAAAGATTCTTATAAATTGTTTGGATTCATGATAAACGACCATTCCTAAAATCGTACCACCTGCTGTGCCGATTCCTGTCCAAATGGCATAAGCGGTTCCCATTGGTATGTCTGCCATTGCCCAAGAAAGACTGGCTAAGCTCAAAGCAAAGGTGATAGCAAGTAATACAATAAAACGTTTTTGATGTTGGCGTGCATATTCGTTTAACCAAAGCACGCCTAATACTTCAAATAAGCCTGCTAATAAAAGTGCGAACCAACTCATTGCTGTTCACCTGCCTGATCTGTTGTTAATTTGAGACCGATAACGCCGATAAGTAATGTGAGGATGAAGCACAGTTTGATGAAACTCACTGACTCATTGAAAAACAGCATGCCGACAATGACTGTGCCTAACGTGCCAATACCGACGAATACAGCATATACTGTGCCTACAGGTAAGATGCGTGAAGCAGATACCATCATCCAAAAACTTAAACTGATCAGCGCAATGGTCAATATCCATTGGTAAAGGAGATGAGAATGCGTTAAGCCAATAACCCAGACCACTTCCATTAAACCAGCGAAAATCACTTTCGTCCATTGCATGTGAAATGCCTCCTTGAAATCATATAATGCCATCATATAATGAATATTCATTTGTCGGCAAGATGAGCCATACAAATTTTTGATGCAATATTTTTGTTAAACTCGTCTTATTCCTAAGATTTCTGCGTTTGATTATCCACACGATAGCACCCAATTTTTACGTCTAGTTGATCCTCATTTTTTGCCGCTGTTATGATTAATAAGATAGGGGGTTGGAAAACTCAATGTTCTAATCCTATATACACAATAAAAAACCATTGCTGTATGCTGTAACAACAATGGTTTTTTAAATTTAATGATTCATGTCATCCTATACGTGAATGTAGTTGTATGAACTCGCTTCAGATGCAGAGATTGTACGTGTACTTATGTTGAATGGACCGCCGTCATAGTTCATTTCTGATACTGTAATTGAACCATCTTCATTGACAGATTCAACGTATGCTACGTGCCCCATAGGACCTGCATTTGATTGTAAGATTGAACCTTCTTCAGGGTTGTTGTCTACAGTGAAACCTGCAGCTGATGCTGAGCTTGCCCAGTTGTTTGCGTTACCCCAAGTTGAACCAATTTCACCGCCAACTTTGTCATATACATACCAAGTACATTGACCAGGTGTATATAAGTTTCCAGCACTTGTTACGCCAGTTGATTGTGTTGAAGTAGATATGCTTGTTGTATTTTGACCGTATGTGTATGTTTGGTTGCTGTTTGCATTGTAGTTGTAGTTTGTATTACCTTGTGCATTTGTGTTGTAACCGTAGTTGTAGCTGTATGAATAGCTGTAATTACCTTCAGCAGCGTCAGCGTTATCGTGTTGTAAGCCCACCGCAGCGGCAGCACCTAATCCAGCAGTTAATGTAGTTGTAGTAGCGAATTTTTTTAACATAATAAAAGTCCTCCTAAAGTTTTTGGTTGTTTATTTTAATTTGAGAATTGTAAAAGTTGGTTTGTTTAATTAAATCGTTCTTTTAACGACAATATGAACTTTATCAAAAATTGAGCCGTCTGTGTGGAATGTTACAGTTTTGTAATTGAATTAAAACTCGAATGGGATACGATGTAATCTCATGACAGCGACACTTTTCCTTATCAAATGTAGATTTAACGCGCTATTTAGTTTTGTTTTTAAACCTTTTATCATTCAAGATGTTACAGTGAATGTAATATTTAGAGCAATGACTTAATTTGTTTTAGACTTTAAAAATGCAACGTCATTAATTTGAAAAAATGAACTAAAACGAAACGTACAAAAATGAATTGTTTTATATCAAGAGTTAATTGAAGGTGTTGAAAAAGTTCGATTAAAGTCAATGCTACATGGGAAGCAGGCTATGAGGATGGGCAACGAGCAGTCTATCAATATGTGTAGCACTAAAATAAAAAATCAGCAACATAATTGTGCGCATAAAGGGTATAACTAAGCAACAACGCGATGAGAATGCAACGATATTCAAAAAATTGTTTTCTTTTGATAATCGTTCTGTTACGATTCATGTTGAGTCACAATTCGATGACACGACATCAAACAGAAAAAAACAGAAAGAAGGGTAAATAAATGAAAATAGCAATTGTAGGATCAGGTAACGGGGCAGTGACAGCAGCGGTTGATATGATGAATCAAGGGCATCACGTCAAACTGTATTGTCGTAACCAATCCATCAGTAAATTTGATTATGCCATTGAACAAGGTGGTTTTAATTTTAATAATGAGGGCACAGAAAGTTTTGTACCGTTCACAAATATTAGTGACGACATGGGCTATGTCTTAGAGGGTGCTGAAATTGTTATGTTATGTATCCCTTCGTCATTTATCGAATATTATGCGGAATTAATGTCATCGCATATTAATAATGATCAAATTATTTTCTTTAATATGGCAGCAGCAATGGGGTCAGCACGTTTTATTAAAGTTTTAGAAGAATACAAAATAGAGACACGTCCCATCTTTGCAGAAGCGAACACATTAACGTATGGGACACGCGTCAACTTTGAAACAGCTTCAGTCGATTTATCATTAAATGTACGAAAAGTTTATTTCTCTACATTAAATGAAAAGGATTTAACAAAAACCTTTAAAAAAGTGGAATCGCTCTATCCATATATTGTTAAAGAAGAAAGTTTATGGCGTACAAACTTAGAAAACGGTAATCCAGAAGTACATCCTGGACCAACGTTATTGAATGTGGGACGTATTGATTACAGTGGAGATTTTGCGCTTTATAAAGAAGGAATTACAAATCATACGGTGCGCTTGTTACATGCAGTCGAAGTCGAGCGTTTAACGTTAGGACGTAAGTTAGGTTTTGAATTGGAAACGGCGAAAGAAGCCCGTATTGCACGTGGTTATTTAGAGCGTGAGATGGAAGATGAACCACTCAACAAACTGTTCAATCATAGCCCGGTCTTTTCACGAATTCCAGGGCCGAATAAAGTAAACAACCGTTATTTAACTGAAGATATCGCTTATGGCCTCGTCTTATGGTCGAGCTTAGGTAGGGAAATAGGGGTGCCTACACCGAATATTGATGCGATTATTGTAATAGCGTCAACAATTTTAGAGCGTGATTTCTTCAATGAGGGCTTAACAATTGAATACTTAGGAAGAGAAAATGTAGGGTTAGCTTCTTACTAAAAATACAAAGGGGAGTGTGTTGTGTATGAAAAGAAAACCTACTTTATTAGAGTCACTGTCAACCATTTTCGTGATGATGATTGTGGTTTGTGTAGGTTTTATCTTTTTTGAAATACCTGTACAACCTTTATTAATTATCTCAGCAGCGTATGCGTCATGGATTGCATGGCGTGTCGGCTTACGTTGGAAAGATTTAGAAGAAGGGATTACGGATCGTTTAGCGACAGCGATGCCTGCGATATTCATTATTTTGACAGTCGGTATTATCGTTGGTTCGTGGATGTATTCAGGCACTGTACCTGCACTGATTTATTATGGTTTGAAATTTTTAAGTCCGAGTTACTTTCTCATTTCGGCATTTCTCATTTCAGCCATCACTTCAGTAGCAACAGGGACGGCATGGGGGTCAGCATCCACTGCAGGTATAGCTTTAATGGCAATCGGCTTACATATGGATATTCCAGCAGGCATGGCAGCCGGTGCAATTATTTCAGGTGCAGTATTTGGAGATAAAATGTCACCATTATCGGATACGACCAATTTGGCATCATTAGTGACACGTGTGAACATTTTCAGCCATATTAAACATATGATTTGGACGACTGTACCGGCATCTATGATTGGCCTCATCGTTTGGCATATCGCATCAAGAAGATTTTCAGTTCAGACGAATACAGAGCAAATTGACGCATTGTTAAAAGACATTGCTACAATGTACGATATTAACTTTTTCATTTGGCTTCCGTTAATTGTCATTGTCGTGTGTCTCTTAGCTAAAATTTCAACTGTACCATCGATGCTCATTTCAAGTGTCGTAGCCATTTTCGTTGGTTGGTTAAACAACGGATTTCAACTTAAAAATGGCTTCATTGCGACATTTAGTGGTTTTACACCAAAAATGTTACTTGGTCAAGAAGGCTTGTCTCAAAAAGCGTTGTCATTGATTGAGCAAGGTGGAATGATGAGTATGACGCAAGTATTAGTGACGATTTTTTGTGGCTATGCTTTCGCAGGAATTGTCGAAAAAGCGGGCTGTTTAGACGTAATTTTGCATAGCATTTCTAAAAATATTAATTCACGCGGTCAGCTCATTCTCGTGACGGTTATAGGAAGTTTAATGATGGTGCTCGCTGCAGGGGTGGCGTCAGTTGTGATTATTATGGTCGGCGTCTTATTCATGCAAATGTATGACAAAATGGACCTGGATCGGGTGAATTTATCGCGAACATTAGAAGACTCTGGTACGATGATTATCCCACTCATTCCATGGGGGACCTCAGGCATTTATTATACGCAACAACTGGGTGTCGGTGTCGGTCAATTTTTCATTTGGGCTGTACCATGTTATCTTTGCGTACTTTTCGCATTGTTCTATGGCTTTACCGGCATCGGCATTAAAAAGAAAGCATCTGCTTCATTATAAAAAGGATAACGACGCATGATTAAAAGTATATATTCTGAAATCAAAAACAACTGATTTTAGGTATATGCTTTTTTTATAAGTTAAATAAATCAGTACGATAGGAGTGAGAAATGAAGTGATTGCAAAGTCTTATCGTAAAAGGGGATATGGGTATCAAAATAAAAAGAAAATTTTAAATAATTGAATCATATATGTTTTAGCTAGATAGAAAACGGTTATAGTATAAACATGAAGAGGTGATTCCATCTTATACTTAATAGTTCTAGTAGCGATGATTCTATTATGGTTTGGGATTCACCGATACATCAATCACGATGAAAAACAACTTAAAAGTCCTTCTGTAATATTATGGGCTATCAGCCTGTTACTGTATTTTGTAGCGATTGTACTGTATCAGACTGATGCCCTTCATTTATATGAGCGAATCCATGAAATTGCACTTGTCACAGTTTTTGGTTTCATTGTGGTTTGGACTTATTCACATCTTTATCGCTCTATAGATACTATCGTTTATACAGTGATGATTGTATTGTTCACACTTGTTATTTTTGCCACAAGTGGCCCAAGCCTGTTGGTTTCTGATGCCATAACGATGATGCTCGTCATACGCTTGATTTTGACAGCAGTGTTTGTAGGGATAGGTGTACACGTCGTCATTAAGCAACTGAAAACTAAAAACATGGAAAACTTCCCATTACTCTATTTCTTTGCATTTGGTTATTGGGTAACGATTGCTTATTGGTTGTAAAGCATGAAGTGGTTTAAAGTGATGAGTTGGCATGTATGGCGAGCGTAGCGATTTTAAACTTGTGAGATTGTAAAAGAGAAGTATGTGATTCAACTTAAAAATACACAAAAAAGAACCCTCTGCATATCAAAATGCGGAGGGTTTAATATATGAAAGATTCATGTTAGTGAATGTAGTTGTAAGATGCTGCTTGGCTAGCTGAGATTGTACGGCTTGTTACAACACCAGGACCGTAACCGTAGTTCATTTCTGATACGCGAATAGAACCATCAGAACCAACGCTTTCAACGTATGCTACGTGACCGAAAGCACCTTGAGTTGTTTGTAAAATCGCGCCTGCTGATGGGCGGTTGTTTACAGTGTAGCCTGCTGCAGCTGCTGCGCTTGCCCAGTTACTTGCGTTACCCCAAGTTGAACCGATTGTACCACCTACACGATCAAATACATAATAAGTACATTGTCCTACAGTGTATAGGTTCGCACTTGATCCACCTCTTGATACTGAACGTGTAGACGTTGTAGTTGTTGTATAAGATGATGCATAATCACGTGAACTGTATGAGCTAGACGTGCTTGTCGTTTGTGTTGTGTATGATGGTGCGCTGTAAGTACGTGTTGGTTGCGTGTATGAAGTACCTGCTGTTGCATTGTAACCAGTGTAGTAAGAAGCTGATGCGTTACCACCGTTAAAGCGCTCTGGTGACCAGTTACCTTCCCATGTGAAGTGGTAGTTTCCTTGATTGTCGATTGTGTAAGAATAGCTATAAGACGTTGGGTCTTGTGGGTTATATCCACCGTTGTATTCTGCTGCTTGTGCATCGTGACCATGAGCTAATGTTAAAGCAGCAACTCCTGCTGTAGCGATTGAAGTTGTAGCGATTAATTTTTTCATTGTAAAAAATCCTCCTAGATAATTTGTTCAAGATTATAAAGTAATTCACTAAAGTGTGATTTGATTTTCTGTATAAGTATAAACCAACTGTTGTGGTTTAATAACGATATATACTGTATCAGAAAAAAAATCGCTTGTGTAGTACTTCTTTGTTTTGTAATGTTTAATCATTTTGATGGAATTTGATGTAATATTAGCGTGGGTTATAAAGCGCTTTGTTAAGGGGTTTTTAGACAAAAAAGAAAACTTTTGAAAGTATTTTAAAATATTTTGTTACATAATTGTAATATAGTTACAGAAACATTTCGCCGCAGATTTTTAAGCAGTTTTTGTGTTATGAAAACAAAAGAGAAAATATACATAAGGCATTGAATTGGGCATATTTATGCATCTTTAACTGCATATGTGGGTAAAGTATAGATGAATGTCACCTTTATTTTGCCTCAAAGCTAAAACATCACTTGAATGTATTTTTATTAATGAAGAAATAGATTTAATTGAAAGTTTGTGAACGTCTTTTTATCTATTATAATAGAAGAAAATAGAATAAAGCATGATTGTTTATCTATACATATAATAGAAGAAATGTGTTATTTTAAGGCGGGTACGCTATAAATTGAAATCGGAATCTTTCTTATTGACAAATCGTATAAGAGAGGGATATAATCTTAGTATAATTTTTATACTTGAAAGGTGGTGTTGAGATGAAAATTGAATTAGGATTGACATCTTTTGCAGATAACCAAGATATGCATACAGAAAATGGTGTATTACCAGCAATTTCAAACGGAGAACGTATTCGTAATGTTGTTGAAGAAATTAAATTAGCAGATGAAGTAGGCCTAGACGTCTATGGATTAGGGGAACATCACCGCCCTGACTACGCTGTATCTAGCCCAACAACAGTGCTTGCGGCAGCAGCGGCTGTAACTAAAAACATTAAATTGTCGTCTGCAGTAACGGTTTTATCATCAGATGATCCAATCCGTGTGTATCAACAATTTGCGACAATTGATGCATTATCTGATGGACGTGCAGAAATTATGGCAGGTCGTGGTTCATTTATTGAATCTTTCCCATTATTTGGTTACGACCTTAAAAACTACGAACAACTTTTTGATGAAAAATTAGAGCTATTATTGAAAATTAATCAAAATACGATTATACACTGGGAAGGTGCATTGACACCAAATATTGATGGACGTGGTGTATATCCACGTGCGGTACAAAAAGAATTACCAGTGTGGTTAGCAACAGGCGGCACACCTGAGTCATCATTAAAAGCAGGATCTTTAGGTTTACCGATTACTTATGCGATAATAGGTGGTGACCCAAAAAGATTTAGACGTAATATTGCGATGTACAAAGCTGTTGCTGAATCAAATGGTCATAATGGTGACACACTTCAAGTTGCTTCTCATTCTTGGGGTTACGTTGCAGATACGGATGAACAAGCGCAACGTGAGTTTTATCCTAGTGTAGAAGCACATCATAATGTATTGGCTAAAGAAAGAGGTTGGCCACCATTCTCTAATGAGCATTTCCAAAGAGAGATTGGTCCAAATGGTGCGATGTACGTTGGTAGTCCAGAAACAGTCGCACAAAAAATTATTGATACCATCGAGGCATTAGGTATTACACGATTTATGTTACACTTACCATTAGGTTCTGTGCCACATGAAAGAACAATGCATGCAATTAGACTTTTTGGGGAAAAGGTAAAACCTATCGTCGATTCATATTTTGAAAACAAATAGGAGGAATTTAGAAATGATTTTACGTTACGTTACAAACTTAAAGGTAGCAAAGCAATTATATGATGCAGCTCAACCAAAATTGAAAGGTGACCAAGGTATGAAGGACGCTTTTAAAATGTTCAACTTACCTGAAAGTATGGTTAAAGTGATTGGAATTACTGAAGCTGTTGCTGCTGGTCTTTTCGCTATTAGTATTTTTGACAAACGTTTATCACAAGTTGCTTCAGTGTTAACACTTGGTGTATTAGTAGGTGCAATTTACAAACACATTGAAGCAGGTCAAGGTAAAGAAGGTGCACAACACGCAATCGACGTGGCATCTTTAGCAGGGTTAAGCTTAGTTGACAACTTAGTTAACAAAAAATAATTACAATAACATATTCATTTGATGTTTATTGTACTAGCTCTTTAGTTTGAAAATCTATTATTGATGACGATAACTTAAAAGTGAATATTTAATAATTTAACCTACAAAGTATTTCGCTTTGTAGGTTATTATTTTTTTATTTCTTCTAGGAAATACTATTGATTGTTAATAAGACATTTGCACAAAACTCAATTGTTGTTCGATTAAAATCGAAGCTTAAAAATAATTTATTTATAATCTTTATTTTCCCTTATTTGAGGCATTTTAGTCCATCGCTTGTTTTTCTAAAGAAATAATAACAAAATTTTTTTCTGAAACAGTATACAGAAAGTAATTGAAAAAAAGACGGATTCGGTTTAAAATATAAACATTAAAATATTAAATTTCCGAGTTAATATAGTTATTAGAAAAATTAGAGAAGAAACCTATTAAACTTGGCACTTATCTATAGGGGGTAAGCGTATGGAAAAGTATAAAATCAAAAATATGAAAGAATTAATGACGATCAGCTTCACGACAAAAGGGATTTACACAGAAATTAAGAAAAAGTATAGCTTAACTTACGAGGAACTGTTCATTTTAACGTTTATTTTGGAACATCAACAAGAAACTTATAACGTGAAAGATATTATAAGATCTTCTAAGTTTAAGCCATATTACATTACGAAAGCGATGCAAAAGCTTAAAGACTTTGGTTTCTTAACTAAAAAGCGTAATGAACAAGATGAAAGAACAGTCATTATTGAAGTTTCAAAAGAGCAATACGAAAAAATTGCGAGTTTATTTAACGAAATCGAAACGTTACTTTAAGCATATCATTGACGGATTGACAGCATGTAGCATGAATGGGCAATAAACAATGAACAATATTGGATTAGCGGCAAGTAGTTTCGGATTGAAGGGCATATCATCTGTTTCTAGCAGCGACATATCCAAAGAAAACCGCTATCTAGATGGGGTCTTTAGTGCACTAAAGATAGTGAAAAAGAGATGGGGAAAAAGCGACAAAAAGCGTACACCATAAGCTTTTTGTCGCTTTTTTTATGTTATCGCAACACAGCATGACTAGATGGGGTCTGATGCGTACAAAACGTTATCACAAAATCCCCTTCAATCAAGGCGGAAACTGTAGCTATCAACGGCGTATTTTAAAACCCATTTTAAAACTCGGATTAGGCATTCGCACATATTTATATTATAATGTTGATAAAGTAAGTAAGAAATAAAAAGATTGAGAGGTTTTAGAAATGAAATCTGTGTTAATCCAGTCTGCTATACAGAAAGAATGGCTCGCAAAGCTTGAAGCGCATCGTGAAGAATTGACAAAATATGCGCAAAGTAATGATCGAGCGCATCGTTTTCCTCACGAGAATATTCAATGGTTAGTTGATGAGGGGTATACGCAATTGACATTACCTGAATCGTACGGCGGACGAGGAGCCACTTTAGAAGATATGGTCGTCCTCCAGTCAGTACTTGGGTCGATTGATGGACCTACTGCACTTTCAATTGGTTGGCACATTGCACTTGTAGGGGAAGTGTTTGAACGTCGCATTTGGGATAAAGCGATTTTAGATGATTTTGCTGAAGCAGTGAAAAACGGCGCACTGGCAAATAGAGCGGTAAGTGAAGCGGAAACAGGCAGTCCTACAAGAGGTGGACGCCCCCAAACGTATGCGCGCTTTGAAAATAACCATTTTATTTTAAATGGTGTTAAAACATTTACGTCGATGAGTCCTGTCTTAACACATATCATTGTGGCAGCCTACATCCCTGAAAAAGAACAAGTAGGCTTTTTTATGGTCAAGAAAGATACGCCAGGTTTAGAAATTGCCAATAATTGGAATATGGTCGGCATGCGTGCGACAGAAAGTCATGATGTGATACTGAATGATGTGCCAGTTCAACCAGACCAGCTCATCGAAATCAGAGGAGAAGGGCCACCGTATCAAAATGGTTGGTTATTACACATTCCCGCAACTTATTTAGGTATTGCCCAAGCTGCTCGAGATTATGCAGTTGATTTTGCATTAGAATATAGTCCGAATAGCATTGAAGGGACGATTGCAGACTTACCGGTTGTGCAACAAAATATCGGTCAAATGGAAACAAAACTCATTACAGCGAGGCATTTACTATGGAGTACTGCACGTGCTTACCAAAAAATGACACCACAAGATGTTGTTGCTGCAGAAACCGCTGCAAGTAAAGTCGTAGTGATGAATGAAGGATTGGACGTGATTGATTTGGCGATGCGTATCGTCGGTGCAAAAAGTTTAGAAATGGAGCGCCCATTGCAACGATATTTTCGAGACATGCGCGCAGGCCTGCATAACCCACCCATGCAGGACATGGCGTTTACAAAAGTCGCACAACAAGCAATAACTGAACGTCGAAGTGATGTATAGGACGGTCGCATCTTTGAAAAGACGATTGTTTTTTTGTGAAAGAGTCGTTATGATAGTTTTAGAGATAAAAGTTCGACACCAAGCATGAACGCAAATTTATTATGAATAAAGGAGTATAGGATAATGCGATATCTTTTACTGGGCATAGGGGGTATCTTTACATTATTAGGTTTTGCAGGCGCCGTTTTACCATTATTGCCTACAACGCCTTTTTTACTTGTCGCTGTACTCTGTTTTGCGAAGAGTTCCGATCGTTTTCATGATTGGCTTATACAAACAAAGGTGTATCAAGCTTACGTTGAAGATTTTCGTAAACATCGTGGCTATACGATGAAAAAGAAAATACAATTATTAATTAGTTTATACATTGTAGTGGGATTCTCGATTTGGATGGTGGATGTGACAATGATTCGCCTAGGATTATTGGTTATGGTTGTAATACAAACGGTGGTCTTATTTACATGGGTAAAGACTTTACCAAAAAGTTATGATATGCGATAACATATGTACGTTAAACTGAATACGAGATGAAGAAGTAGAAATTGCACGCTATAGTGACGTGTCGTTTCTGCTTTTTTTATCGAGTTGCTAGGTCAAGGGGCCATTTTTTGATATTGGGTTTGCCACGGTTGAAAATATAATAAACTCAAAAACAAACATTTGTGAAATACCTATTTTATTATTTAAAAAGTTTTGTTTAGAAAAAGATTGATTCCAAAGTCATTACACTATATAATAATGATAATCATTATCAATTGGAGGAAGATGAATGAAAAGATTATTATTACCGTTATTGGTATGTATGTTAATTTTGGCGGCATGTGGCCAGAACGATAATCAAAGTAGTGAAAAGGAAACAAAAGCTTTCAATCTCAAAACAGCTAAAGATGAGGAAAAAATCGATATTCCGAAAGACCCAAAACGAATTGTTGTCATGGCACCGACGTATGCGGGTGGTTTAAAATATCTTGATGCAAATATTGTCGGTGTGTCCGATCAAGTTGACCAAAGTCCAGTGCTTGCGAAACAATTTAAAGATGTGGATAAAGTAGGGGCAGAAGATGTAGAAAAGGTAGCGTCATTAAAGCCTGACCTCATCATTACATACAACACAGACAAAAACACAGATAAATTGAAAAAAATTGCACCAACGATTGCTTTTGACTATGCGAAATACAATTATCTTGAACAACAAGAAGCAATGGGTGACATTGTCGGTAAGTCAGATGAAGTGAAAAAATGGAAAGCGGATTGGGAGAAACAAACCGCACAAGATAGTAAAGACATTAAAGCGCATCTTGGTGATGACACATCAGTAACGATTTTTGAAGACTTTGATAAGAAAATTTATGCTTATGGTAAAAACTGGGGACGCGGTAGTGAAGTACTTTACCAAGCGTTCGGTTTACAAATGCCTAAAGCGTTAGACGATGCAACAAAAAAAGAAGGTTGGACAGAAGTGCCGAAAGAAGAAGTGGGCAAATATGCTGGAGATGTGATTATTACAGCGAAAGCGAAAGATGACGCACAACCTGAATTCCAAAAAACAGCAATGTGGCAAAATTTAGAAGCGGTACAAAACAAATATGCGTTTAATGTAGATTCAAGTGTGTATTGGTATAACGATCCATATACATTAGATGTCATTCGTAAGGATTTAAAGAAACAACTTTTAGCGTTACCAACGAATTAAGATGAGTCGTTATTCTAGCTATTGCTGACCTTAGGACTCGCGTTCCTAGGCGCTGAAACTTCAACTCAATTCGGCTTGGTTGAAATGTAATAGGGAGTAAGCCGAATTGGATTTTCCGTTTCAGCTAATGCCTCAGGAATCTCGGACGGGTCGGCAAAATAAGAAAGCGGTGCTACTCTCAATTGAGTGGTACCGCTTTTTGGTAGTAATAAGTGGAGAAAAAAGGAGCGTTCCCACCTCCTCGCTTCAACTAACCAACGCTTTGATTAAATGATACAGCGTTGAAAGTGATGGTGGATTTTGATGCTTTCAAATAGAGTGTTATGCATGAGGAGGGGAGATTAAGTTTTCCTTTCTTTTATCTCTTATGGTCTAACCGCCAATGAAAAAGGTATCTCACTCTATTGAGTACACAACTCAAAAGAAATGGAATACCTTTTTGTGAGATGAATTATTTTGTTTTACGCACGTATGTGATGGCACCGTGTTTATCAAAAATTGTAAGTCCAGAAATATCTTTTTTCGGTGTTGGGATAATGAGACTTGCGATATATGCAACGATAAACGCTGTCATAAAGGCAATAATTGAGATGTAGAATGGTGAGCCTGCACCACCAATGCCTTGTCCTTGTAAGAAATAACTGACGATGACTGCGACAAAAATACCGATAATGACACCGACACCATGTGTACGCTTCGTGAAAATACCGACCGCAAAGATGCCTGCAATTGGTACCCCGAATAGCCCTGTAATTAATAAGAAAAGATCCCATACGTCATTAGAGTCTGCGGCGATTAAATATAATGAGATAAGCATACCAATGAGTCCTGTAACAACAGTCGTTACACGCGCCATACGCACTTCAGTTGCATCGCTTTTAATTCCAAAGAAGCGTTGTTTAATATCTACTGAGAAACAGGCTGCAATAGAGTTTAAGCTTGATGAAATCGTTGACTGTGCTGCCGCGAAAATTGCTGCAATCATCAATCCCGCAATGAATGGTGGCATTTCAGTTAAGATAAAGTAAGGGACGATTGATGATGTATTAAAATCTTTCGGTAGTGCTGTATGAGTGGCATAAAAAACATACAGTACCGTTCCCATGCCGTAAAAGAGTGGTGCTGAAATGAGGGCCAACACCCCATTTGTCCAAATCGAATGTGACGTTTCTTTTAAAGATTCAGACGCTTGATAACGTTGAACAACATCTTGACTTGCTGTATATTGTTGCAAGTTATTAAAAATACTACCGAGGAAAATGATTGGGATAGCTGCAGCGGCGGCGTTCATTTTCCAGTTGTCTGCGCTGATGAGTTTATGGTTACTCACTGCTTCGTTCAAAACCGTACCAAATCCACCGTCGATATGCACAATTCCGGTAATAATAATGACAAGTGCGCCTCCTAATAAAATCACACCTTGAATAAAGTCACTCCATACGACCCCTTCAAAACCTCCAAGAAACGTATAAATAATACATAAAACTCCGACAAGGCTAGCGACTAAATAAGGATTAATATCGGAAACGGCTGTAATTGCGAGTGTCGGTAAATAAATCACAATGGCTACACGGCCTAAATGAAATAATATAAATAGGACAGAACCTATCACACGTACTGCAGGGTTGAAGCGTGCTTCTAAATATTCATAAGCTGAAGTGATTTTAAGTTTTTTAAAGAATGGAATATAAAAATGAATGAGTAACGGAATAATAGCAACAATTGCGATGTTACCAGCTATGTAAGACCAATCCGTTAAATAAGACTTTTCTGGTGTTGACATAAACGTAATCGCACTTAAAGTTGTCGCATAAATAGAAAATCCAACGACCCATGACGGTAGACGGCCACTGGCTTTAAAAAAACTATCGGTATCTTTTCCTGCACGTTTCGTAAAATACGCCCCAACACCTAACATGATTAATAAGTATAGAATTAAAGCAATCCAGTTCCAAAAACCAAAGCCAATTGTTCCCATAAAAACAAACCCCTTTCAATGTTCAATATAAAGATTTTTTAGAAACCGCTTACAATATATAGCAAAGTAAAAGAGTGAAGCATAACTCTGTCTCTATTTATCGTTAGTACTTCACTCTTTTTAATTCAAAGTCTCATTATCTTAAAGTTGATATTGGTTGATCAATGTTTTCAATGCGTCGCGATGTGCTTCGTTAAACGGATGGAATGGTGCTTTTGGCACACCTGTATCAATCCCTTTTTCAGCTAAAATGGCTTTCAATGTTGGATATAAGCCCATGCTCAGCACCGTTTCGATAATATCATTCGTGTCATGTTGAATGCGATAAGCCTCTTCAACCGAGCCATTTTGAGCATGTTCAAAAATTTGACGAATGCGACGACCATTGACATTGAACGTCGAGCCGATTGCGCCATCAACGCCTGAAATCGCAGCTTGTACGAGCATTTCATCAAAACCAGAAAAAATCAACTTATCTGGGAAAGCTTGACGTAAGCGTTCGAGTAAATAAAAATCAGGTGCTGTATATTTGACGCCGATTACTTTATCGTTTTGGAAAAGCTCCTCAAATTGTTGGATTGAAATATTTACACCAGTTAATCCGGGAATAGAGTACACAATCATATTGTTTTGAGTCGCTTCAATAATAGCGAAATAATAGTCACGAATTTCTTCAAACGTGAATGGATAGTAAAATGGTGTAACTGCTGATAATGAATCATAACCGAGTTCTGTCGCATATTGACCCAATTCAATCGCTTCGTTTAAATCTAATGAACCGACTTGTGCAATTAAGCGAATATCGTCTTTTGCTTCATCTTTCGTAATGCGGAAAACTTCTTTCTTTTGTTCGGTATTCATTAAAAAGTTTTCGCCTGAGCTTCCGTTAACATATAAACCATCTAACTGTTGTTCGTCAATCGCGTTACGGATAATCGCTCTTAAACCTTGTTCTTTCACTTGTCCGTTTTCATCAAATGGGACGAGTAAAGCTGCATATAAACCTTTTAAATTTTCATGCATGGTACACCCTCCAATAAATCATCTGTTTGTAATATTGGTCTGACCAATTTATAATCTAATTGTAAGCGTTATCAATGAAGAGGTCAATATTTTTACAACGTGTCTCATCAATTATGTTAAACTGTACTAAACTGTACACAAGGAGTTAGTAAGGAGCATGGCAGAAATGTTAAGTCGTTCTGGTAAAAGTTTAAAGCAAACAGTCGTACAAAAGATTAAGGATTATATTATAGCAGAGTCATTACAGGTAGGGGATAAATTACCAACTGAACGCAAATTAGCCGAGTCGTATCAAGTGAGTCGCTCTGTAGTGCGAGAGGCTTTAAGTTATCTCGAAAACACTGGTGTGACTGAAAGTGTACAAGGGCGAGGCACATTAGTGAAAGCACAAGATATTACGCCACTGATTGAAGGGTTTTTATTTAGTTTTCAAGTCTCTCATGGTAATTTAAAAGATTTAATGATGTTACGGCTGACTTTCGAATTGGCAGCGATTGATATTATTGAACGTAAACAGGCACCATTAACTTCAATAGCGGAGTCACTTGTGGATGATGTGCAAGCGTTTAATGTATCTGCTGATCAAAAATTTCATGAAAGTATACTCACTGCAGTGGACTCATCATTATTTCAACAAATGAGTGCCGTGGTGCAAGCGTATTTTTATCAAACCCCTATCGAAACATCACACGAAGAAAATGTGCGGAGTATGACAGAACATCGTAATATTTATGAAGCATTGAAGGATGGAAATTTTTCGTTGGCTAAGGCATTGTTAACGCAACATCTCATGAGAGGGGCAGAGTTTTATGAAAAAAATAGCTTTTGACATTGGAGGGACTTATATTAAGTCAGCCATTATTGATGAAAATCGACAATTACAAGATTATGATAAAGTGCGTACACCCGTTAATGAAAATGACGCCATTATTAATTATGTTGAGGCAAGGTTACAACGTTATATTCAAGAACATCAACTACAAGCGGTCGCAGTAGGTATTTCAACAGCGGGGGCCGTAGATAGAAAGGCGCGTACGATTGCTTACGCCAACCCCAATATTTTGAATTATACAGGCACAAACTTTGTAGATAAACTAAGTGCCTATGTTCAAGAGCTCGTCGTCTATAACGATGTCGATGCAGCATTGTTAGGGGAGTTGGATGAAAGAGAAGTGGATTATGAGAGTGCGTTTTGTTTAACTTTAGGTACAGGCATTGGCGGCAGTTATTATCAACGCAATGTCGGATTATTAACGGGCATACGTCATCGTCCAAATCAAATTGGTTATTTATTATACGATCCAGAAACGAAGACACAATATGAACAGCGGGCCTCAACTGAAGCGTTAAAACAATTGTTAATGAGAGAAAACTATCCGCATCAAAATATTCAGCAACTGTTTGAAGAAGCGGAGAATGGAGACGCCACAGCACGACATTATATTCAGCAATGGGCGCGTGAAGTGGCACGAGGTATTGCGGAAATTCAAATTGTTTATGATCCGGAATTGATTATTATTGGTGGCGGAGTTTCTGCACAAGGTGACGTGTTATTACGTTATATTTTGCCGGAGTTGAAACGATATTTACCTGAAGATTACGGTCATGCCAAAGTTGAAGTCGCACAATTACAAAATCATGCCGCATTGCTCGGTGCAGTTGCTGAATTGTAAACAAGTATAGAAATCGTATTTACATTAATGCTATAATCTGGAATGAAATGTTTTTTATCATTTTTAGGAGGAAAAAGATTTTGAACACGAAATTTTTAGTTTATACAGCATTAATGACTGCCATTATCGCGGTCATGGGTTTTATTCCAGCTATTCCTTTACCATTTATCCCTGTACCGATTGTGCTCCAAAACGTTGGGATTTTTTTGGCAGGTATTTTGTTAGGACGCCGTTATGGCACATTAAGTGTTATCGTATTTTTATTACTTGTATTCATGGGTGCGCCATTGCTTTCAGGCGGACGTGGTGGTTATGGTGTCTTCGTTGGACCGAGTGTCGGCTTTTTAATCATGTATCCTATCGCCGCATTTTTAATTGGTTGGATGCGTGATAAATATTTTGAAACATTAGATTTTAAACGTACTTTTGCGATTATTGTTATCTTCGGGGTGGTGTTATTAGACTTAGTCGGTGCCATCGTGATGGGCTTTGTGATTCATATGCCATTGTCTAAAGCGATCTATTTATCATTAACATTTTTACCGGGTGACTTAGTTAAAGCAGCTATAGCATCACTCATTGCAATCGCACTGTTTAACAATCCTGTGGTGTCAAGAATTATGCAACAATTAGCAAAATAAACCTTGAAAGTAGGGGATGTAAATGGAAGTTCAGATGAGTGATATTTACAGTGAAGGGGATATTTATTCTAAAGATGACGACGTAACGATTTATATGACGCCAACGACACCTCTGACTTATGATAATAATAAGTGGGTATATCATCAAATGCCGGATGTGACTCAGTTTAAAGAAGATATGAAACGGCAACAATCACTTCATGCTGACCATGGTGTGTTGACACATCTCAAATTTGAATTTCCAGAAAACGTCAAACCGAACATAGATATCATGCAACTTTTACGTGCTGAAGGTTTTCAAGTCGGTAATCTTGAGCTGTATATGATTGAGGCAGCAGATTTACGTCAGTTGACTGGACCGAGTCTTGAGATAGAACCTGTGACAATAAAGAACATGGCAGATTACATGCACGTCTATGAGCCACTCTCTATTCAATTTGGCGCAGATTATATTAAAGAAAGTGCGCAGGCATTGCTAACGAATTTGAAAAAAGACACGCGTGCGCTCCAACCTTATATCGCTTATGAAAATGCACAACCTGTTGGCATTATGAATGTGATTGAAACGGAGCGAACGGTGGAACTGGATGGTTTTGCAGTAGCTGAAGCAGCGCGTGGACGTGGCGTGGGCTCACGGATGCAGGCGTTTATGGGGGAAATCGCGCGTGAACGTCCGGTCATTTTAGTTGCTGATGCTGAAGATACAGCGAGAGAAATGTATATGAAACAAGGTTATACATTTGTTAGTTTTCAGTATAGTGCCCTGAAGGAATTAACAGTTTCAGTATCGTATTGATGGGGGTACTCGCACATGACAACAGAAATGAAAATAAACAGGCGGATGGTGAGACAGCTCTCATCAGCGCCTGTTTTTTACATTTCTGCTTGTTTGACACGTTCTGGATGACTGTAAATGTTAAAGTAATCGTCACGCACGAAACCGATTGCAGTAATGTTTAGATCATGGGCAAGTTGCACTGCTAATGTCGTCGGGGCAGATTTAGAAATAATCATACCGACACCGATTTTAGCGGCTTTGATTAAAATTTCTGAGGAGATACGCCCGCTAAAAATGAGTACCTTATCCCGCACCCCAATATGTCGTTGAATACAGTAGCCGTAAAGTTTATCGAGTGCATTATGCCGCCCTATATCTTGACGATGAATGTAAAATGCATTGCCGTCACTAATGGCTGCGTTATGTAAGCCCCCTGTTGCTTTAAAGACACGACTTTGCGCTTGTAAACGTGCCATCATGCTTAAAATTTGAGAAGGTGTCAATTGAAGGTTGGACATTGATGTTTTCGCAATGGCGGCATCGTTTTGGAAATAAAACTCTCGGCTCTTCCCACAACATGAAGCGACAAGGCGTTTCGTTGAAAGTTGCACACGATCATGTATAGACGATGTGATTTCTACGTGCGCATACCCACGCCGTTCATCAATTTCAAGCGATTTTAACTCATCTCGCTTTAAAATGACCCCTTCAGAAGCGAGAAATCCGAGCACTAGTTCTTCCAATTGATTGGGGCTACAAATGACTGTCGCAAATTCTTCTCGGTTCACCATGATTGTGAGCGGCACCTCTGTCACATAATCATCTTCTGTTTCAAATAAAACACCATTTTCAAAACGTACAATCGGTTGGTTCGTTTTAAAGTCAGGACTCAATGGTACAACCTCCTTTCAAAAAACGTACAAATGCTTTTATGTATATTTCAATTTTAAACTTTCTGCAATGATATTAACAGAATTTGAAATATGAAGAGAGTTGAAAAGAAAAAACAAAAGAAGTAAACTGTAGTAAACAAATGAAGAGAGTAGGTTGAATGATGGCGAGTATTAGAGAGATTGCGAAAGAGGCAGGTGTAAGTCCTGGTACGGTGTCGCGTGTATTGAATGAGGATCCTTCGCTTTCTGTTGCAACAAAGACGAGACAGCGCATTATCGAAATTGCCAATGCACGTAATTATACAAAACAAAAGCGTCTGACACGGCAAATCCAAATTGTGACACATGCGTCAAAAGAAAAAGAAATGATTGACCCGTATTATCGAGAACTCCGATTAGCGATTGAAAAAGAAGTGAAGCATTTGAATTTAACGCTGAAGAAAACGATTCGAACGAATACATTGACGTCGATTGAACAACTGCAACAAGTGGAAAAGGCGGGGTCTGTAATTGTCATTGGACCATTTAAACAATCAGTGATTCAACAGCTTTATACATATAATGCACGGCTTATTTTAATTAATCAAATCGATGCACCGAACCATATCGATACGGTTTCTTCTGATTTATATGACAGCATGCAAGTGTTACTCGAATCACTTCAACAGCAACATGTCCGCAAAGTGGCATACGTTGGTGGAGAAACAAAGGTGCGTGATGTGGGTCAAACGCATGATACGGTTGCTGATGCGAGACAACGCGCCTATATTGATTGGTGTGCACAAACAAATGCAGAAGAACTTTATTATCCGTCAAATTGGGAGCGTCACAATGGCCTAGAAATAGGGCAACGAATTGCACAGTCTGGCGCGCTACCACAAGTCGTCATTACTGGCAATGATGTGCTTGCAGTAGGCGTATTGCAAGGGTTACAACAAGCGCAAATACGTGTACCTGAAGACGTACAACTAGTCAGCTTTAATGATTCTGAAATAACGCAATATACAGCGCCGATGATTTCAAGCGTTCGTATTCCTATTGAGGAGTTTGGCCGTCAAGCGGTGCGTTTAGCACAAGATCAAATGAAAGGACAACGTCAAGTCGCGATTCATATGCAGTTGAATACGTATTTAAACTATCGGGAAAGTTTTTTGAAAGCGGTCTCAGTTGACAGTCAAAAGGATAAACAGTAAACTGTATTTGTTGTTTACTATAAAGACTTTGGGGTGTGAGATATGCAAAACCTAACTCAAACATTTAAAAATATTTTTAACGGAGAACCAACATTGTCAGCTTTTGCACCAGGGCGTATCAATTTAATTGGCGAACATACAGATTACAATGGTGGCTTTGTATTTCCAGCAGCAATCGAATTAGGAACATATGGTGTTGGGCGTTTACGTGACGACCGTAAGATTCAACTTTACTCAGTGAATTTTGAATCAGCAGGTGTGATGGCGTTCGATCTAGACCATTTAGATTACAATGCTGAACATCAGTGGGCGAACTATCCAAAAGGAATGATTCGTTATTTAGTTGAGCAATTTCCGGAGATTAACCGTGGCTTTGACATCGTTGTTGAAGGTAACATCCCGAATGGCGCAAGTTTATCATCATCTGCGTCTATCGAGTTATTAACAGGACACCTTGTGACGACTTTATTCGGTATTGAAATGGAGCGCCTTGAACTCGTGAAAATGGGACAACGTGTCGAAAATGAATTTATCGGTGTGAATTCAGGGATTATGGATCAATTTATTGTCGGATTTGGTAAAAAGGACCATGCGATTTTGTTAGATACGAATACGTTAGAGTATCACTACGTACCGACAGAGTTTGGTGATTACAAAATCTCGATTATGAATACAAACAAACGCCGAGAACTTGCAGAGTCGAAATATAACGAACGTCGAAGTGAATGTGAGCGTGCATTAGCTCAATTACAAAATTATCTTGATGTGCAATCACTAGGTGAGATTTCAGTAGCACAATTTGAAAAATATGGAGACAAAATTGATGATGATGTGCTTCGACGCCGCGCGAAACATGCCATTTCAGAAAATGAACGTACAAAAAAAGCGTACGAAGTATTACAAGCACATGATTTCGAAGCGTTTGGTCAATTGTTAAATGCGTCTCATGCGTCACTAAAAGATGATTATGAAGTGACAGGATTAGAGTTAGATACATTAGCAGAAGCGGCACAACAAGTCGACGGTGTGTTAGGGGCACGTATGACAGGTGCAGGCTTTGCAGGATGTGCGATTGCGCTAGTACACAAAGATAAAATTGTTGACCTCGAAGCAAAGGTGACTAAAGTATATACGGAAACGGTAGGGTATGCACCGTCGTTCTATCATGTGGATATCGCAAACGGTGTACGTACTTTAGAGGAAAAATAAAGGAGTGTATGGAGTATGTCTATGCTTGTATTAGGTGGTGCGGGTTATATCGGAAGCCACTGTGTCGATCAATTAGTTGAAGCCGGTTATGATGTCGTTGTCGTTGATAATTTAGTCAAAGGACATCGTGAAGCGGTTCATGCAGATGCGCGTTTTTATGAAGGGGACGTCCGTAATCGCGAATTTTTAAATGACGTTTTCGAAAAAGAGGACATTGAGGGCGTGTTCCATTTCTGTGCCTATTCGTTAGTCGGTGAATCAGTAGAATATCCACTTGAATATTTCAACAACAATGTTTATGGATTGCAAGTGTTACTTGAAGTGATGCGAGAACATGATGTTCAACATATTATTTTTAGTTCAACAGCTGCAGTTTACGGGGAACCTGAAGCAGTTCCTATTGTTGAAACGTCACAAAAATTACCAACGAGTCCTTACGGTGAAAGTAAACTTGTGATGGAAAAAATGATGCGGTGGTGTCATGAAGCGTATGGTGTGAACTACGCTGCGTTACGTTACTTTAATGTTGCAGGGGCTAAAGAAAACGGTGCGATTGGTGAAGATCATCATCCAGAAACCCACCTCATTCCTGTTGTCCTTCAAGTCGCATTAGGTCAACGTGATGAATTGAAAATGTTTGGTGATGATTACGATACACCAGACGGAACGCCAATTCGAGACTATTTACATGTTACAGATTTAATTTCAGCACATATTTTGGCGTACGATTATTTAAAAGCGGGTGGTGAAAGTGGTGCGTTCAATTTAGGGACAAATCACGGATACTCAGTCAAAGAAATTTTAAATGCTGCACGCGAAGTGACGGGTCGAGACATTCCGGCAGTTGTTGCACCAAGACGTGCGGGTGATCCAAGTAAATTAGTCGCTTCAAGTGATAAAGCGAAAGCGTTATTGAAGTGGCAACCACAACATGATGATATTCATGAAATTATCCGTACTGCTTGGGAATGGCACCAAAAACACCCGAATGGCTACGAAAATGTCTAAAGGAGGTTCATTATGGCAAACGCAGCACATGTGTATCAATTTGCAGATGCTATTATTGCGTATGGTGACTATGAAGCGGGGGACCGTATTTATGTCGTCAACCAAATTTTGTCACGTTTAAAGGCAGACGATATTGCACTTTTAGACACTGAACATGACATTCAACCGCAAGCGCCGATTGAAATCGTGAATTTACTCATTGAAGATGCAATTGAGCGAGGAGCGTTTGAAGATATTTTGTCAGCGCGTGAACAGTTAGAAGCGACTTTGATGGATTTAATCACGCCGAAACCTTCGACAGTAAATCGTGAATTTTATAAGCGTTATCAACTTTCGCCAAAAGCAGCGACAGATTATTTTTATCAACTGAGCCATCTGAATCATTACATTAAAGAAGAAGCGATTGCGAAAAATATCGTTTATCACGTGCCGACAGCGTATGGTGATTTTGAGATTACGATCAATTTATCAAAACCTGAAAAAGATGCAAAACAAATTGAGCGAGAGAAAAATGCACCTGAGTCCTTTTATCCAAAGTGTGCGATTTGTATGGAAAATGAAGGCTACTATGGCACGATGACTTCTGCGGCACGTTCGAATCATCGTATTGTGCAAATGCAAATTAATGGTGAAGCATGGGGGTTTCAATATTCTCCGTATCTGTATTTTAATGAGCATAGCATTTTGTTATCTCGTGAACATACACCGATGTTAATCAATCAAGCAACATTTGAAAACTTGCTTGATTTCGTAAAGCAATTTCCACACTATACGATTGGATCGAATGCCGATATTCCTGTTGTTGGTGGTTCGATATTATCGCACAACCATTATCAAGCAGGACGCCATACTTTTCCAATGGCACTGGCACCAATCGAACGCGCCTTTGAATTAAAGGACTTTCCAACTGTACACGCTGGTATCGTCAAATGGCCGATGAGTGTCATTCGTTTAATGGCGACAGATACGGAACAGTTAATTGAGGCAAGCGAATGGATACGTCATCAATGGGAGAGTTACAGTGATGCGAGTGTGCAAGTGAAAGCGTATAGTGATTCAGGAGAACGTCATCATACGGTGACACCGATTGCGAGATTCCGTGATGGCCGATACGAAATGGATATCGTGTTACGTGATAATCAGCGTACAGAAGAGTTTCCGGACGGTCTATTCCATCCGCACCAAGATGTTCAACATATTAAAAAAGAGAACATTGGTTTAATCGAAGTGATGGGAACAGCGATTTTACCGGGACGTTTAAAAAATGAATTGCAAAATGTGATTGCATTTTTAAATGGCGATGAAACGGTAGACCTTGGTGTGCATACTGCATGGGCACAAGACATGAAAGAAGAGTATGACTTTGGTACGGATGATGCAGAAGCGATTGTGCGTCAAGAAGTCGGTTATAAATTTGAACGCGTCCTTCAAGATGCAGGGGTCTTTAAAAGAGATGAAGCGGGTCAAGTTGCCTTTCAACGTTTTATTGCAACGTTAAATGTTAAAAACTAAATAGGAATCGACTCAAAATACGTTCGAAATTTGATATACTGATTTCGAGCGTATTTTTAACGTAAAAAAGCAATTGAGGAGGTGCGACATATGAAAAGGTGGGTTGGCTTGTTAATGGTTATCGGGCTTTTCGCTGTCATTTTATCTGCGTGTGGGCAAAAAGGTACGCAGTCGGATGATAAAAAATCGACATCCGAACAACCATTGGTCATTTCTGCGGCAGCAAGTTTAACAGATGTAACGAAAGTATTAGAAAAAGAGTTCCACAAAGCACATCCCAACATTAGTGTGTCATTTAATTATGGTGGTTCTGGTGCATTACGTGAACAAATTGACAAAGGGGCGCCTGTGGACGTGTTCATGTCAGCGAATACGAAAGACGTCGATATGTTAAAAGAAAAAGGGAAAGTGCGACATACATATGATTACGCACATAACAAATTGGTATTAATCCGTCGCAAAGGCAGTGACATTCAAAGCATTGATCAACTGGGAGATAACGATCAGCTAGCAATCGGTGAGGTAAAATCCGTGCCAGCAGGGAAATATGCGAAAACCTATTTAGAAGATCAAAACAAGTGGTCATCAGTTGAAAATCATATCGTGTATGCGAAAGACGTGCGAGAAGTGTTAAACTATGTCAAGAAAGGAAATGCACAGCTCGGTTTTGTCTATCAAACAGATTTATACGTCGGTAAAACACCGCATGATGGCGTAGAAAAAGTTTTGGACGCGCCATTAAAGACACCAATTGTTTATCGCATGGGTACTGCGACTGATACTGAAGCGGCAAATGCTTGGTATGATTTTATGAAAAGTAACACTGCACAACGTATTTTAAAAGATTATCATTTTGAAAAATAGGTGATTGTTATGCCTGACTTAACGCCTTTTTGGATATCCATTAGAGTGGCTTTCGTGAGTACAGTTATCGTATTTATCCTTGGAATAACACTCGCACGTATCATGTATTATAGAAAATCGAAATGGACACATCTGATTGAAAGTATTATACTGCTACCTATCGTCTTACCACCGACCGTATTAGGCTTTTTACTACTCATGTTTTTTTCGGTGGACCATCCTGTGGGGCATCTCCTTACTGACATTTTAGGGATTAAAGTCGTGTTCACATGGGTTGGAGCTGTTGTGGCCTCAGTCATCGTCAGTTTCCCGCTCATGTATCAACATACGGTCCAAGGTTTTCGCAATATCAACCCGCGTATGCTGAATACTGCTCGAACGATGGGGGCTTCTGAACGAAAAATATTTTTCAAAATCACGTTACCTTTGTCGAAACGTGCCATCATTTCAGGAACGATGCTTGCCTTTGCACGTGCGATTGGTGAATTTGGGGCGACCCTCATGATTGCGGGATACATTCCTGGTAAAACCAATACGTTGCCGTTAGAAATATACTTTCTCGTTCAACAGGGTAGAGAACATCAAGCATGGCTATGGGTACTCGTTTTAGTGTCTTTTGCAATTAGTATCATAGGAACAATGAATATGATGAATCAAGAGCGTTATCGTGAGGTGGATTAATTGTTAAACCTTCAAATCAACATGACCATTAACGAACGTCACATCGGTATTCAAATTCAAAGTAATCAACCCAAAATTTATGCTATTCAAGGTGTGTCAGGGATTGGGAAAACGACTTTATTGAACGTCATTGCAGGTATTTGTAATCCAGATTATGGCAAAATTGAAATTAATGGACGTGTATTGACTGATACGGAGCAACAGCGACACGTTCCTATTCGCGAACGTCATATCGGTTATTTGTTTCAAGACTATCAATTGTTTCCGCATATGACCGTGTTGGACAATATTACCTTTATGACACGCTTGAACACACATATTGCAGATTTGATGAAACATTTGAATATCGAACATTTGAAGCATGTTTATCCAGAGCGTTGTTCGGGTGGGGAAAAGCAACGTGTCGCACTAGCAAGAGCATTAAGTATGCGCCCAGAAATATTATTATTAGACGAGCCATTTTCAAGTTTGGATGAAGGGACGCGCAAAGAAAGCATGGACTTGGTGAAGCAGGTTTTTGATGAGTGGCATATTCCAATCATTTTTGTGACACATTCGAAATGGGAGGCAGACACATTAGCTGATGAAGTCATTGTGATAGAATGAGACCCCCTGATGTCAACGTAGTACATGTGAAAATGTGGTAGATTTAGGAACTGCGAGGCTCAGTTGTTCAGATAAGACATCAACATAGTAGAAAATAAAAATCATTTTAAAAGCGGATCAAAGGCATGCTTGTAACTACTTTGGTTCGCTGCTTTAATATATAGGGAATCAGCACTTACGATTTCATCGTTTTACCTTGCGATGAATAGGGGAATCAGCCGTTTCAATCCGTTGAGTCCCTTTCGAAAAATCCGTATAATTGAAAATAGTATTGTGGAGAGGATTATGATGATGGGTGAAGAACGATATTCTAGGCAAGTTTTATACAAAGGAATAGGGCCGGGGGGGCAACAGAAAATCAATGCGAAAGCTATACTCATTATAGGTATGGGCGCATTAGGCACACATCTTGCGGAAGGATTAGTGCGCGCAGGAATCGGGAAGCTCATCATTGTGGATCGTGACTATATCGAGCATTCTAATTTACAACGGCAGACGTTATTTACGGAACGTGATGCGGATGAAAGTGTACCGAAAGTGATGGCCGCAAAAGACATGCTCCAAGCGATACGTCGTGATGTACACATTGAGGCTTACATTGCACATGTGGATCGTGATTTTTTAGAAACACATGTGCCGACAGTTGATTTAATTTTGGATGCGACAGACAATTTTGAAACACGCATGCTCATCAATGACGCAGCGTATTATTATCGGGTGCCTTGGATTTATGGCGGCGTCGTACAAAGTACCTATGTTTCAGCACCATTTATTCCTGGACAAACGCCTTGTTTTCAATGTTTAGTTCCACAAATACCCTCTCTCAACCTCACTTGTGATACGGTAGGGGTCATTCAACCAGCTGTCACGATGACGACAAGTTTTCAGTTGAGAGACGCCTTTAAAATTTTAACCGAGACTCCATTTGAACCTAAATTAACTTATGGCGATATATGGGAGGGGACACATTTTGCGTTTGGCATGCGACGGTTGCAGCGTGAAGCTTGCCCAACGTGTGGTCATCAACCGAGCTATCCGTATTTAAATGCACGAACGTCTACTTATGCCGCTTTATGTGGTCGCGATACGATACAATATCATCATCCAGAACTGACGTTTGAACGATTAAAGTCATTTTTAGATGCGCGAGAGATGCCCTACAAGTCCAACGGCTATTTATTACAATTTAAATTTGAAAATTCACGTATTGTCGCTTTTCAAGATGGTCGTCTGCTCATTCACGGTTTAAAAGATATTGACGCAGCACAAGTGATGATACATAAATTATTCGGCTAATGAAGGAGTGATTCCATGCATACGAACGTTAAACTAGAGCGACCTATCCGTTGTGCAGTATTGACCGTTTCCGATACACGAACGACTGAGACAGATAAAGGCGGTCAAAGCGTTCAAACATTATTACAAACGGCAGATTTTGAAGTGGAAATTCAACATTATATGATTGTTAAAGATGAACTGACTGCCATTCAGTCAACAGTGCAACAATGGCTTACGGGAGATGTCGATGTCATTGTGACGACTGGCGGAACAGGAATTGCACCGAGAGATGTGACGATTGAAGCAGTCACACCTTTATTAGATAAGGAAATTGAAGGATTTGGTGAGTTGTTTCGTTATTTAAGCTTTACAGAAGATGTCGGGACACGTGCCTTGTTATCTCGAGCTGTTGCAGGTACAGCGAAACGAACGTTAATCTTTTGCTTGCCAGGATCAACAGGTGCTGTAAAATTAGCGCTGAATCGACTCATATTACCAGAACTCACACATTTAGTTTATGAAATGAATAAATAAAGGCATGCCCTTATTGACAACTATTTTGAATGCTACAAATGCCACTATAGATACGTATTCCATCAAGAATCTCGCCCATTTTAGCAATTGAATATCAAAAACTGTAAATCAATTAGGGCAAACTTTTGAAAAGAAAAAACGACAAAAATTTCAGCCTAATCATATCGTATTTGATTTTTCATTCCATATAGCACTTTTCATTTAGCATAGTAAAGTTGCAAAAGTAATGATGTCCCGTCCGTTTACAGATGGATGCGATTTAGTCGGATGTGCGATTGAAGTCGGATTTACCGCCCGTTTTTTGAACCAGGTAAGTTTCACCGATGACCATTCCCTTATCAACGGCTTTACACATATCATAAATGGTTAACGCAGTGACAGAAGCGGCAGTTAAGGCTTCCATTTCCACACCGGTTTTGCCGTTTGTAGACACTGTCGTTGTAATGTGCAAAATGTATTGCTTTTCAGAAGTGTCCCAATCAAAATCGACATCAATCCCTGTCAGTGCTAACGGATGGCACATTGGAATAATAGACGACGTATTTTTAGCTGCCATAATCCCTGCGATTTGTGCGGTATTTAAAACATTTCCTTTTTTGTTAGTATTTTGCGTAATTTGTTCATAAATCGTGGTATTAACTTGAATGCTTGAACGTGCGATGGCTGTACGTTTCGTGACTTGTTTGTCAGAAACATCTACCATTTTTGCATGACCTTGTGCATTAAGGTGTGTAAATTCAGACATGTTATTCCTCCTTACTTGAATGCAAGGATAGTATAGCATGAATTTTTCATTTTGTTAGGAGTGGTTCATCATGCCAGTAGAAAAAAGACATCCTATCCCCGTGTCGGAAGCGATACAACGTGTTATGAAACAAAATATCGAGATGAAAACGACGACAGTGAACATCTATGAAAGTGAAGGTTACATACTCGCCGAAGATATCGTTGCCACATATGATATTCCGCGTTTTGATAAATCCCCTTACGATGGTTTTGCGGTGAGAAGTGTCGATACTGTCGGTGCTTCGAGTGACAACCGTATCCAATTTAAAGTAATTGACCATATCGGTGCAGGTAGTGTGTCGACGAAGCAACTTGAAGCAGGACAAGCCGTACGTATCATGACAGGTGCTGAAATGCCACAAGGTGCAGATGCCGTTATCATGCTCGAACAAACGGTGGAAACTGCAGAAGGTTTTACGATTCGTAAGCCGTTTGAGTCACTCGAAAATGTGTCAATAAAAGGTGAAGAAACTGCGACGGGTGATGTTGTTTTAACGAAAGGTCAACGGATTAATGCGGGCGTTGTTGCAGTTCTGGCCACTTTTGGTTATGTTGACGTTCCTGTATTTCAAAAACCGACAGTAGCCATCATTGCGACGGGTAGCGAACTCGTTGATATCGATGCTCCGTTAGAACCAGGTAAAATTCGTAATTCAAACGGACCGATGATTGATGCATTATTGCGTAAAGAACGTATTGAAGCTGAACTATATAAAATTCAACAAGATGACTTTGACAGTAGTTTAGCTGTCGTCAAAAAAGCATTTGATGAACACGATATTGTCATAACAACAGGTGGTGTGTCGGTAGGAGATTTTGATTATTTACCAGATATTTATAAGGCATTAAACGCTGATGTGTTATTTAATAAAGTTGCGATGAGACCAGGTAGTGTAACGACTGTCGCAGTATCAGAAGGCAAATATTTATTCGGCTTGTCGGGAAATCCTTCAGCTTGTTATTCTGGCTTTGAATTATTTGTTAAACCAGCAATGTACCACATGATGCATGCTGAAAAATGTTATCCAAGTATGGTGCGTGCGACGTTGATGGAAGACTTTAAAAAGGCGAATCCATTTACACGTTTTATTCGTGCCAATGTAGTACTCACAGGACGTGAAGCGACAGTACGTCCATCAGGTTTCAACAAGTCAGGTGCAGTTGTGTCCATTGCGCATAGTAATGCCATGATTGTTTTACCAGGAGGTACACGTGGATTTGAACAAGGTCATGACGTACAAGTGATATTAACATCATCAGAAGCGTATCAACGTGAGAGTAGCTTATGATTATACAAGTGGTAGGGTTTAAAGATGTTGGTAAAACCACGCTTATGGAAAAGTTAGTGGCATATGTGAAACGTTTAGGCTATGCTGTGGTAACGATCAAACACCATGGTCATGCTGGAGAGGACATTAAGTTGCCGGCTGACCATTTGGATCATATGCGCCATTTTAATGCTGGAGCGGATCAAAGTATTGTGCAAGGCCACCGGTATATTGAAAGTGTCCAAAGTGCTGATGAAATGCCGTTACGGACTTTAATTGATGAATGTGTTACCATTAAAAAAAGTATCATATTCGTTGAAGGTTACAAACATGAACATTACGATAAAGTGATTGTGTATCGCAATGAAGCAGAATATGCGCAACTTCAACAGTTGTCGAATGTGAAATTTGCAATTAAAAGAGATGCTACAACGTCAGATGAGCATGCGTTATTTGCGTGGCTCACTGAGTGGATAGAAATGAACGAAGGGTGATTGGGTTGAAACAATTTGAAGTGACAACACAACCGTTAGAACCAGAAAAATACCGCGCATACACATTAAATGAAAAACAAGGCGCGGTGGTTGTGTTTACAGGGCATGTCCGTGAATGGACGAAAGGTGTCCGCACAGAGTATTTAGAATATGAAGCGTATGTTCCTATGGCTGAAAAGAAACTAGCGCAAATTGGTGATGAAATAACGGAGCGTTGGCCTGGTACCATCATTGCGATAGGTCATCGTATTGGTGCGCTTCAAATTTCTGATATTGCAGTTTGTATTAGCGTATCATCACCTCACCGTAAAGATGCCTATGCTGCAAATGAATATGCGATTGAACGGATTAAAGAGGTCGTCCCAATTTGGAAAAAAGAAATTTGGGAAGATGGCGCAGAATGGCAAGGTCATCAACGTGGTTATCACGACGATGCTGTCAATAAAGGAGGACTTTCAACGTGAAGGTGTTATACTTTGCAGAAATTAAAGAACTTGTGAATCGCTCAGAAGATGTATTTCATTTTGATTATGCGGTGCCTGTTGCTGATTTAACAACACTTTTATACCAAACCTATCCCGTCATTCAAGGGAAAAAATTTCAAGTTGCAATCAATGAAGAGTTTGCACGCGCGGAAGATCTCATTCAGCCATACGACGTGGTTGCACTGATTCCGCCAGTCAGTGGAGGTTGAACATTAGTCATGAAAGCTATTATACTCGCAGGTGGGCATTCAGAGAGATTTGGCTCACCGAAAGCATTTGCGAAAATTAATGGGACGACGTTTTATCATAAACTTGTCCAAACGTTACAAGCGACGAACATGTTCAATGAGATTTTAATTAGTACGAATGAACAACTATTTTCTCAATTTCAACATGACACGGTCGTTGTAGATGAACCGAAACACCGAGATAAAGGACCACTCGCCGGTATTTATAGTGTGATGTCCCGTGATACAGATGAGGATCTTTATTTTGTCATTTCTGTTGATACGCCGATGGTCACACAAAAAGCAATCAGCCATCTGTATCAGTTTATGGTTGCAAATCTCATTGAAGAACATTTAGACGTCGCCGGTTTTATGGATGATGCACGTCCGATACCGACCATTGCTTTTTATCATAAACGTGTGTTGCCTATTATTGAAAATGTTTTACAGTCGGATGATCTGAGTATGAAACATGTGTATGATCAAGTATCAACAGATTGGTTAGAGGCGAATACGATTGGGAGTCCGCGCTATTGGTATCAAAATGTGAATTATCAACAAGATTTGGCAGCATTAGAAGCAGAACTAGCGAAATAAGAAAAGGAGGCGCAATATGGCAGACCAAATACTAGATAAATTGGGCAGACCCATTCGCGATTTGCGCATTTCCGTAACTGATAGATGTAATTTTCGTTGCGATTATTGCATGCCAAAAGAAATTTTCGGTGACGATTATGTATTTTTGCCGAAAAATCAATTGTTATCTTTTGAAGAAATTGTACGTATCACAAAGTTATATGCACAATTAGGTGTTAAAAAAGTGAGGATTACGGGTGGTGAACCGCTACTACGTCGTGACCTCCATCAATTAATCGCCCAAATTACACAGATTGAAGGCATTGAAGATATAGGATTGACGACGAATGGCTTATTATTGAAAAAGCACGGTCAAAAACTGTATGATGCTGGGTTACGTCGCATTAATGTCAGTTTAGATGCAATTGAAGATCGTGTATTTCAAGCGATTAACAACCGTGATATTAAGGCGACGACAGTGCTTGAACAAATCGATTATGCCATCAGTATTGGTTTGAAAGTTAAAATTAACGTTGTCGTTCAAAAAGGTGTCAACGATCATCAAATTTTGCCAATGGTCCGTTATTTTAAAGATAAAGCCGTCACGATTCGCTTTATTGAATTTATGGATGTGGGTAATGATAACGGTTGGGATTTTAGTAAAGTTGTCACTAAAGATGAGATGTTGGCGATGATTGCGAGTGAATTTGACATCGAACCGGTATCTCCAAAATATTATGGTGAAGTCGCACAATATTATCGCCATGTCGGAAGTCAAGCTCAGTTTGGACTGATTACAAGTGTATCGGATTCATTTTGTTCGAGCTGTACGCGAGCACGTCTATCCTCAGATGGTAAATTTTATGGTTGCTTATTCAGTACCGGAAGCGGCTTTGATATTCGAGGGCTATTGAGAAGTGGGATGGATGATGCCGAAATTTTGTCACAATTGAAAGCATTGTGGCATATTCGCGACGATCGTTATTCTGATGAACGAACAGCAGAAACAGTAGCAAAGAGACAGCAGAAGAAGATTAATATGAATTATATAGGTGGATAAACTTTAGAACATCCGTTGATATAAGTAGAAAAAGCTGGGAATTTCATCGTCCCAGCTTTTTTTGCATCAATGGTTACTTCTGTTTTTTCTGCTTGTTAATTTGCTTAGTAAAGTCAATTTGAGCGAGGATTGGGTCGTGATCACTTGCACGGCCAGCCATATCAGTGAAGTCGCTATTTACGTGAATCATATCAAGTTTCGTCTGGCGTTTTAAATGTTCCGATACTAAAATGTGATCGAGCGTTTGCGTATTACCTTGATAGACATATGAATAGCGCTTGTTTTTAGGTACATCTTTTACCTTGTTCGTTAAACCATATGACTCAAAAGTTTTAAGTGGTTTTGACCATTGGAAATCATTATAATCGCCTACTGAAATAATGGCGGCGTTAGGGTTTTGTTGTTGAACTTGCGCTGTAAATTCACCAATACGATGTGCGATTTCTACGCGTTGTGGTTCGGAAGTTAATCGAACCGGTTGATGACTGCCGAATAAACCATCATCTCCACGTTTTGATTTCCAATGGTTAGCAATCGCAATGACTTGTTGACCTTTAAAGTCAAATTGAGCAGCTAATGATTTACGTACATCTTCAAAAGCAGGATCTTGAGGAGCGATACGACCGGGATTTCGTGTAAGTTGGTTGTTTTCATACGCGACGCTCGTTGTGGCATCACCCGCTGGAATGTGGTCATTAAATGTTACGCGCTCAGGATTGTATAAAAAGCCGACACGAATATTAGCATCAGGTTGACCGCCATCTACATTGTTTTCGGGATCGATATTGACATAACGATATGTCGGACCACCAGCATCTTTAATAGCTTGAATGAGACGTTTATATGAAGCAGAGGCATCAGAACTGCCTTTATTCGGTCCGTTGTTATCTTGAACCTCTGTGACGCCGACAATGTCAGGTTGTTTCATATGGTTAACGATACCATTTGCGAGTTTCTGTGCCTTATCATCACTTGAACTTTTAACGTCATTTGAAAAGTTTTCTAAGTTGTATGATGCTACAGTCAGTTTATTTTCGGACGGTTTCAATGTCGTTCCTTTAGGTTGTGCTTTCCCTTTAACATACGCTTGTTGCATCTCTTTTAAATCGATATTGACTTTATAATTTTGAAAACCGTAGTTCACATAACCAATTAAAGGCCCTTTGAAGCGATCCCCCGTCACAATGTTAAAATCTTGTGCGCGCTTGTTGTCATCATTCATTTTAAAGGCGATACGTTGACCATTGGCATTATCAGGCTTTAATAATATACCACCATTTTTCGTTTCTCGACGAGTTTGATTGAGCACTGTAAACACTTCGCCGTGGTCTTGAGGACCAACACTGCGGACATCGCCAAACTCTACACGCATGCCTTCTAAAGCTTCCCAAAAATCAACTGCATATGTATCCGGTTTGAAAACAGAAAAATGTTGAGGAGAAGCGATTTGTTGCGGGATTTTTTTGATTTTTACCGGTTGAGGTAAAGGTTGATGCGTTTTTTGAACGGTGATTTGGCCCGCTTGATCTGGACGTGCATCAATTTCAGTCAATGGTAAATCTGTTTGTTGTTTTTCCGCGTAACCTTCAATCGCATATTCGCGGACCGTACCTGAAACATGAATCAGATCACCGACTTTAACGTTAGGTTTCTCTTTACCGGCAAAGACGATAATGCCTTCAGAAGTTGCAGGATTGTTGTCTTTTTGCGCGTCTGGTGTTTGGAGATGGAAATAATAGGAGTTGTTGGCCTTATAAATATAAGTCACAATACCTGGTACTTTTTCAACGCGTTGATCTTTCAAAGGTGATGTATGACCCGCACCTTGAATATCATGAATCAGTGTTGAGGATGTCGTTTCAGCTTGTGCAGCCAAATCTTGGAATATTGTGCCTGTCGTGAGAAGACCTAAAACTAAAGTTGAAGTTATTAATTTGCTTTTCAATAGATTGCCTCCTTAAAAATATTGTTTACGCGTTAAGTATACCAAAACAACTATAACAATATTGTAAAAATTTGATGAATTGATAAAAAAGACAATAGCGTGAAAAGACGATGGCGTTGAGGGGTTAAAATAATGACGATTTTCGATAAACAGCAAAAAAAGAAAGGGTATGACATCATCTAAGCCGTTGAAAAAAGATGAGACATCAAGTTTACCCGATAGCTAGCTACTTTTTTGTTTTTACTTTATACTAATCAACTCATCGAAAATGAGGATGAATAAGACAAAAAAATTGATGCTATTGTTTTTCATGGTTTCATAAAGTTGCCCTTACTTTCCTGGATTTAATGTGAGATTCCCCGGAAGGCTGAGACTCCTGTGGGAATTCGTGTACACGGCTAGCAGTCACTTCTTGAATTCAATAATGAGGGCAAGTTTAACAAGAATTCTGCATCAATAGCATCAAAAATTTTTGTATCTCATTCCAAAGTCATATTACATTTCATCATTTTGAAGTTGTGCGAGTAACGACTGATACAACTGTTCTAAAATATCTGTTGCACGTGCAATCTCATCGTCCGAAAGTTGGAGCGGTTCGATTACTTGTTGCTGAAGTTGGCCAATCTGTAACTTTAACTTTTGATGGATCGCTTGACCGGATTCAGATAAATAGAGATGCTTTTCTCGCTTATCCATTTCACCTGGGCGAATCAATAACCAACCTTGTGCATCTAACGCTTTTAAAATTTTTCGCGTCGTCGGTTTTTCAATCGAACGGCGTTTTGAAATTTGAACGAGTGTTGTACCAGGATTGATTGCGATATCTTTCATCACTAACCATTGTGCGGGATAGAGTTGGTGTTCATCAAGTAATGGGTGGACGAGTTTAATATAGGGACGGTAAAGTTTGGTGAAATGATCAAATAATATTGAAGGTTCCATACGAGACTCCTTTCTGAATAGGTTCTTAAAGCATATTATAACATTTCATGTGAAAGTTGTTGGATAAATGCCTGCTTGTCAAAGCAAAAATGCAGTGCGTGTTATATCGAGATTTCACAACAAATATTTGGTAAAATAATATTATGGCATGAGAATTGGGAGTGAGCGCATAAATGATAGATATAGAATTTGATCACGTGATTCATTACATTGATGGATTAAATCAGTTCGAGTTTCCTGGGAAATATTTGGAAATTCAACCAGGTGGTCAACATGAAAATTTAGGGACTTATAATCGTCTCGTCCAAATCGATTTATCTTATATTGAATTGATAGATATATATCATCAAGGGAAAATGAAACAACAGTCTAAAACAGATGTCGGCAAGCACTCGTTTGCGACGTCGATTATGGAAAATGGTTATCGACAAGGATTTAAAAAGATTTGTTTTAGAACGCACGATATTGAACAATTAAAAGCACAATTTGAAGCGCGAGGGCTTGAAACGGTAGGGCCGGTTGAAATGACGAGAGAGAATAAAAAGGGACAAACGATTCAATGGCGACTGTTGTATGTAGCCAACCATCAGTTCGATGTAATCATGCCCTTTTTTATAGAGTGGCACGCGTCAGATGAAACACGAGAAGCTGATTTACAAGAGCATTTTCATCAGCATTTGACTTTAGATATGATTACAGTCAATACATATCAACGCCAAACAATGGTGGATCATTGGAAGCAATGGTTTGATATGGAAGAAGTTGAATCTTCAGACCGCTACACAATCCTCCAAACCCCTGCGAAAAAAATCAAGTTTAAAGTGATGGAAGATAAAGAAGACGGCATAGAAGCTGTTCAATTTATCGATCAAACCATTGATGCACCTATCGCTTTTCGTACAAGAGGCGCAAGATATCAGTTTATTCCACCTCACGCATAAACAACGCTGTATACGGCACTAATGATGAGCACAATATGCAACAGTGCAATGATGGCTTCTATGACTGATAGCAAGAGTTGTTGTTTCGTTTCATGGAGTAGCACACTGTATATCCCAACAACTAATGAAAACGCGACAAAGATAATGCGTAAACTTAAGTAGTCGATACCGATATGAAATACAAATGTGTAAACGATAAAGATGATATTAATGATAGAGAGTAAGAGTAAAATCAATTGACGCATAACGAGACCTCCAGTTTGGATTAATACATCTGTTCTGTAACGTTTCAATCGGATGTGTCATTGATTATACTAGAAAATAAGAGTAGACGATAACTAAAAGGAGTTTTAAACGAGAAATGAAACGCATGAATATAACCGATCAAGAACATGATGCATTTGTTAAAGCGCATCCGAATGGTGATTTACTACAATTGACAAAATGGGGCGATACGAAAAAATTAACAGGTTGGTATGCGAAACGTATTGCTGTAGGAGAAAACGGTGAGTTGAAAGGTGTGGGACAATTACTCTTTAAAAAGATTCCTCGCACACCTTTTACGCTTTGTTATGCTTCACGCGGTTTCGTTGTGGATTATACGAATACCGTCGCGGTGAAGGCGTTACTATCCGAAGCGATTCAAGTTGCTCAAAGTGAAAAAGCGTACACGATTAAAATTGACCCAGATGTAGAAGTTGATCAAGGGATGACAGTTGTACAAGATTTATTAAAAATGGGCTTCAAACATAAAGGGTTTAAAGAGGGCTTGGCTAAAGATTACATTCAACCACGTATGACGATGATTACCCCAATTAATCAGTCAGATGAAGCGTTAATTCAAAGCTTTGAAAACCGCAATCGCTCAAAAGTGAGACTGGCATTGAAGCGTGGAACGAAAGTGGAACGTAAAGGTCGCGAAGACTTGAAAATATTTGCGGATTTAATGAAAGAAACAGGTGAGCGTGATGGCTTCTTAACACGTGATGTTTCTTATTTTGAAACGATTTATGATGCGCTTCATCCCGACGGTGACGCGGAATTGTTCTTAGTGAAACTTGAACCGACACCTGTCTTAGCCGAGTTAAAGGTAGAACAACAACACTTACAAACTGAAATGGATACGTTAGCCGAAAAAGATCAAAACAATAAAAAAGTTCAAAATAAGTTAAAAGATGCAGTGCAAAAAATGAATAAAAACCAAGCACTCATTGACGATATGACACAACTTGAACGGACGCATCCAGAGGGCATTTATTTATCAGGGGCATTACTGATGTTTGCGGGCCACAAAGCGTATTATCTTTACGGTGCTTCATCTAACCATTATCGTGACTTTTTACCCAACCATCACATGCAGTTTAAAATGATGCAATTTGCGCGTGAAAAAGGTGCGACGACTTATGATTTTGGAGGGACAGATCATAATCCAGACAAAGATTCAAGTCATTACGGTTTGTGGGCGTTTAAAAAGGCATGGGGTACACGTTTGAGCGAGAAAATTGGGGAATTTGACTATGTACTCAACCCTATTGTGTATAAAGCGGTCGAACAATTTAAACCGCAATTGACACAATTTAAAATTAAATTGGTGCGTCAAATCAAATCGATACAACAACGTAAAGGACAAAAGAACGCATAAATAAGTTAAACGTGGTGTAATTCCAAAGTGTACAACAAAGGAAAACAGAGAAGGTGGGACGTTATGCATTTACATATCTCGTAGGTGCTTATTCGTGTCACCTTTTAAGTGTGATAGAACGAAACGTGTCGTTGTATCATATATATTCAATGGAAAGGTTACATTTTTACGAACTGAAATAATGATGTAGCAAAGTCATTTCAAAGGGAGAGATACGTGTGGTTAAAAAATTAATCGATTTCTCGTTATCGAACAAGTTTGCCATTTTATTGATGGTATTCCTTGTCATACTCGGAGGCGTCTATGCAAGTTTTAAAATGAGGTTAGAATTGTTGCCTGATACTGAACCACCGATGTTGACGATTACAACACCGATGCCGGGTGCCACTTCTGAAACCGTCATGAAAGAAATCAGTGACCCGATTGATGAAGAAATACGGGGGATGGCAGGGGTCACAAGTGTTAAAACACAATCTTTATCTAACGCCTCCATGGTTACGGTCAATTTTGATGAAAGTACGGATATGGATAAAGCGGAACAAGATATCGAAAAAGCGCTGAAAAAGGTGGGTTTACCAGACGAGGCACAAACGTCAGACATTAAACGTAATTCAATGAATGCTTTCCCTGTCGTGGCGTACTCGATTTTACATGACAAAGACGATGTGAAAGTAAGTACCAAAGCTGTTAAAGAACAGTTGATTCCGAAATTACAAATGATTGACGGGGTGCAACGTGCCACAGTGAATGGGCAAATCGAGCGTAAAGTGACGATAAAGTTCGATGATGCGAAACTCCAAAAGGCAGGGCTCAATGCGAAACAAGTGTCTGACTATATTGAAGGTGCGACAAAAGAATCTCCATTAGGTTTATTCCAATTTGGTGATACAGAAAAGTCTGTCGTCGTTGATGGGCAATATGCTTCCGTTGACGCACTCAAAAATATGCAAATTCCGTTAGCACTTGCATCACAGTCTTCAGGTAATAGCGCACAAGGACAACAAGACGGGGGTGCATCAGAGAGGGGGCGTGCAACGTCAGGTCAAGTATCTTTAAACAATCCACAAAGTGCACAAGCGGTTGCGTTAAGTGATCTTGCCGAAGTGAAGTTATCAGATGAGCGTGAATCGATTTCTAGAACGAACGGTCAAGATGCTGTCGATGTTCAAATCGTTAAAACGCAAGGGGCCAATACGGTTGCAGTCGCTAACGATGTAAACCAAACGATACAAGATTTCGTGAAAGCACATCCAGAACTTAAATCGGTCAAAATTATGGATACTTCTAAGCCGATTAAAGATTCACTAAATACTATGATTGAAAAAGCGCTCCTCGGATCTATCGTGGCAGTGATTGTCATCATGTTGTTCTTAAGAAATGTACGTATGACAGCGATTTCGATTGTTTCGATTCCATTGTCTTTACTCATCGCAATGGTGGCATTAAAATTGACAGATGTCTCATTAAACATACTGACATTAGGTGCGCTTACAGTTGCGATTGGTCGTGTCATTGATGATTCTATTGTCGTCATCGAAAATATCTATCGCCGACTGTCACGTCAAGACGAATCATTATCAGGAGATGGGCTCATCGTATCTGCGACGAAAGAAGTGTTCATTCCGATTATGTCATCCACATTAGTGACAATCGTCGTATTTGCACCACTTGCATTTGTGACAGGTTCGGTTGGCGAAATGTTTAGACCGTTTGCTTACGCGATTACGTTTAGTTTACTTGCTTCATTACTTGTATCAATTACAATCGTGCCAGTACTCGGTTCCATTTTCTTTAAACATGGCTTGAAACGTAAACCGAAATCTGAGCTCGGTACAGTTGGACGAGGATATCGAAAAGTATTGAATTGGAGTTTAAACCATAAATGGACTGTTATCATTTTAAGTACAGTCATTTTAATTGGTAGTATTGCATTAGGGAGTATGAAAATTGGAACGAGCTTCATTAGTACGGGTGAAGATAAGTTTATGGCATTAACCTATACACCTAAACCAGGTGAAACGAAGCAAAAAGTATTATCACATGCAGAAGAAGTCGAAAAATATTTGCTCGGCAATCAACATGTTCGTCACGTGCAATATTCCGTGGGTGGCGCATCACCTGTTGACCCCACTGGCTCTACGAATAACATGGCGTTAATGGTCGAGTACGATTCTGATACACCGAACTTTGATCAAGAACCTGAACGCGTGTTGAAACATATTAAGACATATCATCATGACGGTGAATGGAAAAACTTAGATATGGGTACAGGGGCGACGTCAAACACGTTAAATGTAGAAGTGACAGGACCGTCTACTGCAGCGATTGAAGGCACAGTGAAGGCGATTCAACAAAAAATGTCTCAAGTGCCTGGTTTAACGAATGTGAAGTCGGATTTAACAGAAACGTATCAACAATATGAAGTGAAAGTGAATCCAAATGAAGCGGCAAAAACAGGGATGACAGCGGGTCAACTGGCAATGATGCTCAATCAAAACATCCCAGATATGACGGTTTCGAAAGTGAAAGATCAAAACCAAACTTATGATGTCGTTGTCCAACAAGAAAAAGACACGGATTGGACGAAAGAAAAGTTAGAAAATACGCCGATTCCTTCTCCAACTGGGGATAATCGTAAGTTGAGTGACATTGCGACGTTAAAAACGACATCCACACCGAATGCACTCGTGAAAAAAGGTGGCGATTATGTCAGCACTGTTTCGGCGACGATTTCTGGTGAAGATGTTGGCTCGATTTCTCAAAAAGTGATGAAACAGTTAAATGAACTTGATAAACCAAGTGATGTGCATACGTCATTAGGTGGGACGAATGAGGATATTCAAGAGGCCTTTTCACAATTGATGATAGCGATGTTAGCGGCAATCATTATCGTCTATCTCGTACTTGTTCTGACATTCAAAGGGGCCCTTGCACCATTTACGATTTTATTCGCACTGCCATACACGGTTATTGGTGTCGTTTTGGCGTTAATTATAACTGGTGAAACATTATCTGTACCAAGTATGATTGGTCTACTTATGTTAATTGGTATCGTTGTGACAAACGCGATTGTCCTTATTGACCGTGTCATTACAAATGAAAAAGCCGGTTTACCTATGAAAGAAGCGCTATTAGAAGCGGGCGGCACACGGATACGGCCTATTTTAATGACAGCGATAGCGACAATTGGTGCATTAATTCCGTTGTTATTCGGTCAAGACAGTTCTGTGCTTATTTCGAAAGGACTTGCGGCGACAGTTATCGGTGGTTTGTTATCATCAACATTGCTCACACTTATTGTCGTGCCTGTTATTTATGAAATTTTGTTTACGTTAAAAGCGAAGTTAACACGACGTAAAAAGAAGGCATAAACCATTGACGTAAAGCGGTTCATTATGTAAGATGAAACCATTATCCTCAATAAAATAAGTCGGTTCGTCAGGCAAGACACGGAGTACCTTAAACATAAGCAAGAGGGTTGAGACAGGATATGTATATGACTTTGTCTCAGCCCTTTCTCTTTATAGGTATAACGATTTCCATATAAAAATAAAGATTTGTAAGGAGGAAGACGATGGCATATACAACAATTTTGAGTGAAATACCGGACAGTTATTTTGGCAAAACAGTAGGACAAAAAATTGAACATGGGCCATTACCATTGATTAATTTGGCAGTTGGTATACCTGATGGCGACACACCCCCTGAAATTATAAAAGCGTTACAGGAAGCGATTGTGAAGCCCGCCAATCAAAAATATTTAGCCTTTCAAGGGAAAGACGCCTTTAGACAAGCGATTGTTGATTTTTATCAACGGCAATTCAATGTTACTTTGGATCCGGACAAAGAAGTTTGTTTGTTGTATGGCACCAAAAATGGGCTTGTTGCATTGCCGACGTGTGTCATTGAGCCAGGTGACGAAGTGTTATTACCCGATCCAGGCTACACAGATTATGATGCAGGCGTGCGACTCGCAAGGGGAATACCTAAACCATTAAAATTATCACCTGAACGTCATTACATACCAGATTGGAATGAAGTGGATACTACAAATACAAAACTCATCTATTTAACGTATCCGAACAATCCGACTGGTTCTGTCGCAACGCTTGAGTTTTTCCAAGAGACGATTGACCGTTTTAAAAACACTTCTATCAAAATTGTGCATGATTTTGCGTATCAAGCATTTGGATTCGATCAACCGAACCCGAGTATTCTTCAAGCAGACGGTGCGAAATCATCTGCTATAGAGGTTTTTTCATTTTCAAAAGGTTATAATATGTCCGGGTATCGTGTTGGTTTTGCGGTCGGTAACGAGGAAATGATTGCGAATCTTCGGAAGTATCACACACATACCCAAGCCGGCATGTACGGGGCGTTACAAGATGCATGTACGGTCGCATTAAATGCATGTGATTATGAACTGAAAAAACAAAATGACATATTTAGGAAAAGACGCGATAAAATAGAAGCAGCTTTGAATGAAGCAGCCATCCCGCATGAACCCATTAAAGGGGGTATTTTCTTATGGTTGCAATGTCCAGAAGGTTTTTCCAGCGATGCCTTTATTCAACATTTATTGCAAGAACAATCTATTTTGGCAGCACCGGGGCATCCTTTTGGTGAAGAAGGGGAGGGCTATGTGCGGTTATCTTTTGCGATTGATGAAATACAATTAGATGAAGCCATTGCGCGACTCGTCTCATTGAAGCCACTTTATCATCAAGCATAGAAAAAAGAGGGCTGGTGACATGACATAATGTCACATCGGTCCTTTTTGTTTAGTTATATACAAAAAACTAACGGTGCGCTATGACTGAGACGCAACGTTAGCTCTTCATGGACATGATATGCATATGTAAGTGGCAGTTTTAAATAAAAACTGCAACCAGTACGATATAAATAACGAGAATGAAAAGACTCATCATATTTAAAATACGTACACCTTTTTCATCATTTTTAGAATGTTTGAATGCTGTAATTTCAACATTACCGATTAATAAAATTAAGACAACAAATACCCACCAGGTTGATGCAGGATAATAGACGAGTGAAGTCGCAACGACAATGATGAGTAATAGCCCCATAATTACTCTTAATAACTTCGGCATCATAATACGCATTTTAAAAATGCTAATATAGGCAACAACCAAATACATGAGGGGTAATAAGATTAAGTAAGCTAACATGAAGTACATCCTTTCTATATCTTGCTAGTGAAGTCAAATGTTGATTAAGTTAGAGTTGAATGGCTCCTTTTAAAGATTTTCTCGAAGTTGCCTACGTACTTCAGCAATTTGTTGTTCAATTTGTTCAAGTTGTTGAATCAGTGGATCGACTTGTTGAGATGTGGACTCGCGTTTTTCCAAATCACCTTGTAATCGTACGTAGTCCATTTTAAGCTCTTGTAATTGCTGTTCTAAATCCATAGGGCACCTCCTTATATCAATCCTTTTTATTATAGCACGTTAACATTGCTTAATTAAAACGTTTTACAGTAATATAAAAGCAAGTTGTTTCAAAGGGGGATGTATCATGACAGAGAATTTTTTGATGATATTATTATTAATTGCACTAGGGTACATCCTAAAGCGCATCGGTTATATTAATGGGAAGGACAGTCGCGTGATTTCGACGTTAGTGCTCAATGTGACCTTGCCGTCTGTCGTTATCGTCAATTTAAATCATGTTAATTTGACGCCATCACTCGTCGTATTACCTGTGATGATGATTTTATATGGTGTTGTGACAAAAGTGCTTATTGTACTCATGTTCATAAAATATAGTAATGAAGTGCGGGGAACTGTCGCAATGATGATGGCAGCACTCAACATTGGTATTTTTGCATATCCGTTAGTCCAACAAATTTGGCCTGAGCAAGGGTTGTTGTATTTTGGGATGGCCGATATCGGTGGGGCAATCGTGATGTTTGGCCTCACGTATTTCGCTGCGAGTTATTTCAAACAAGTAGGTGGCGGTTTTAATCCTAAGCAAATCTTATGGAACATGTTGAAATCTGTTCCGTTGATGACATATATTATCATGTTAGTACTCAATATTCTTCAATGGCATTTACCCCACACAGCAATTCGTTTCTTCGACATTTTAGGCCATGCCAACTTACCACTTTCGATGATTTTACTTGGTGTTTTAATGGACTTTAGATTAGAACGTCGCTTTTTGCCGTTAACACTTAAATATCTCGTGTTACATTATGGTTTTGGTGCACTATTCGGAACGCTCGTCTATTTCTTCTTACCCGTAGATGATGCGATGATCAAAACGACATTACAGCTCATTTGGTTGTTACCTGTTGGGGTTGCATCACTGTCATATGCGGTTCAGTTTAAATATCGGACGTTACCGGTGATTGCGATGGCGAGTAACGTTACGATTGTAATCAGTATAGTGATTTTATATTTGTATCAATTTTGGTTCGTATAAAAAAGAGGCTTGGGAAATCAGTGTCCCTGCCTCTTTCTTCATCGCCACCATTGTTCGAACCTGTCGATACATGCCCGACGACTATTTATAAATTTTAAACTTCTGATATTCAGATGAGATGTTAAAGCCGAGCTCATGAAAACGTTCGACCAGTTTGTGATTTTTGCTACGGATTTTAAAATAGACACGTTCGATCTCAGGTCTCGTTAACGCACGGTGAATCGCATGCTGAATTAAGTCGAACGCAATACCCTTTAAGCGATAGTCTGCATGGCTTGAGAAATACTTAATCTCTGCATGACGCTCTGACTCATCATATATTAAGTACAAGTACCCTTTTAAAATACCCTCTGCCATATACAAAACAAGTTCATGTTGATCGTCTAGTGATGTCACAATTTCATTTGCAGTCATCGCATTGTGCGTAAATGTATCTTCGTGTAACCGTTGAAAATAGCGATAATACGCTTTACTATAGGGAATCATATGATGTAAGTTTTGTGTTTCGCCCAAATCTTGACTTGTTTCCAGGTGATAATCTGTAAATGTGTACGATGCGCCAATAGTTTTCATAAACGTTTTAATCAGTGCGTGTTGAGCTGTAAATGCAAAATAATATGTCGATGGTTGGTAATGTTGTGCTGTGATAGCATCGAACAGTTGTTTGAACGTCTCTTTCGTTGGTTCATAACCGTTTTTTACAATCGGACCAATCACTTTATAACGGTCTTCAGAATAAGAAATACAGAGTAACAGCATTTGAATTTCATCGGCTTCTTCAACGACAAATAGCCCTGTTTCATCTGCAGCTTCTTCTAAAAATGTAAAGAGTGCTTGTTCATCATCTAATGGCAACTTATTCGTATAGGAAGGACGTTCTGACACATACGTTTGAATAAATGACGCAATAGTTGGATTGGGAGTAACTTGAGATATCTTCATCATGCGCCTCCTTAATGATATACTTAGCTTAATTATAAGTTTTTTTGATATGAAATGAAAGCAACTTGTGAAGCATTCAACTGGGATTTAAAGAGTTGTTTTTTGATAAATAATTGGAATGAAATATGGAGGAATGAATCATGAGTAAAGCACTGATATTAGCAGAAAAGCCATCAGTGGGGCGTGATATTGCCAATGCTTTAAATGTAGGGTCACGCAAAGAAGGTTATTTTGAAAACCAACAATATATCGTCACATGGGCGCTCGGGCATCTAGTGACAAATGCAACACCTGAACAATACGATAAAAAGTATCAACAATGGGTGTTAGAGGATTTGCCAATTATACCGAAACAAATGAAATCCGTCGTAATCAGTAAGACACGGAAGCAATTTAATACAATTCAGAATTTAATGAAGCGCAGTGACGTCAAAGAGTTGATTATTGCAACGGATGCTGGACGAGAAGGAGAACTGGTTGCACGTTTGATTATTGAAAAAGCGCATGTGAAAAAGCCGATTAAACGATTATGGATCAGCTCCGTCACACCGAAAGCAATTAAAGAAGGTTTCAAAAAGCTAAAAGATGGGCGTGCGTATCAACATTTATACGAAGCTGCGTTAGCGAGAAGTGAAGCGGACTGGATTGTCGGGATTAACGCCACACGAGCATTGACGACGAAATATGATGCGCAATTATCACTTGGACGTGTACAAACACCAACGATTCAACTTGTAGCAATGCGCCAAGAACAGATTAAAAATTTCAAACCGCAACAGTATTATACTTTAGAAGCAGAAGTAAATGGCGTGATAATGACCTATCAACATGACGGACGCGTTTATCAGAAAGAAAAGTTAGAGGCCATTGTGAATACATTGCAAAATAAGCAAGCACAAGTCAACAGTGTGCATGAAAAAGAGAAAAAAGTTTATCCGCAACCGTTATTTAATTTAACTGATTTACAACAAGCAGCTTATCAAAAATATCATTTAGGTGCTAAGCAAACCTTAAATACGTTACAACAATTGTACGAACGACACAAATTAGTGACCTATCCACGTACAGATTCGAATTATCTGACGACAGATATGGTGGACACATTGAAAGAACGTGTACAAGCAACGATGGGAACGGAGTTGATGCCGTATGCGCGCGAGATTTTAAAGCAACCATTAGCGAAAAAATTATCATTTGTGAACAATCAAAAAGTTTCGGATCACCATGCGATTATTCCGACAGAAGTGCGTGCGGACGTTGCGTCATTATCACCGAATGAGCAGAAAATTTATACGATGATTGCACAGCGCTATTTAGAAGTGTTGATGCCACCATATCGTTATCGTGCACAACATGTTGAAGTGAACATCGGTAAACATGTATTCACATACCAATCACAAGTTCCGATAGAGTTAGGTTTTAAAAAGTTACAACAAGACCGCGCGCAAACAGAACGAGCAGTGTCATTTAAACAAGGTGAGACATTCGATGTAGGACAACTACAGATTGTGGCACATGAAACGACACCACCTGCGTATTTTAATGAAGGTACATTACTTAAAGCGATGGAAAGACCTGATAAGTTTTTCGACTTAAAAGATAAAAAGTCCGCACAAACGCTAAAATCAACAGGCGGGATTGGTACGGTTGCGACACGTGCAGACATTATCGATAAGTTGTTTAATGTGAATGCGATCGAAAGTCATGACGGTAAAATTAAAGTCACTTCTAAAGGAAAACAAATTTTAGACCTCGCGCCACCTGCATTAACTTCACCACGTCTCACGGCTGAATGGGAAGATAAATTGATGAAAATTGAAAAAGGGCAGTACAAAGCGCACCAATTTATGCAAGAAATGAAACAGTTTACGCATGAGATTATTCATACGATTAAATCGAGTGAGCAAAAATACAAACATGATAACTTAACATCTGCCCAATGTCCAACGTGTGGCAAATTTATGTTAAGAGTGAATACGAAAAATGGCTCGATGCTCGTTTGTCAAGATCCATCATGTAAAACGAAGAAAGATGTAAAAACGAAAACGAATGCGAGATGCCCACAATGTAAGAAACGATTGACGAAATTCGGTACAGGTAAAAAAGCGACGTATCGCTGTGTCTGTGGTTATACCGAAACGCAAGAACATATGGATCAACGCTTTAAAAATAAAGGTAAAGACAAAGTGTCGAAGCGAGAAATGAAGAAATATATGAAAGAAGACGAGTTGGAGAACAATCCATTTAAAGATGCATTAAAAGGATTAAACTTGTAAGATGCTTATAAATATCGAACGAAATATAGTTTTTCGTATACAAAGTTCGGAAAAATTGTTGAAATTCACCCGTAATCGTATTAGACTATTGGAGTATTTCATTTAAAGGAGAAAATTAAAGTGAAAAAATATTTCCGATTTGACGAAAACCAAACGAGTTATCGTCGCGAAATTTTAGGTGGCTTAACAACGTTTCTGTCGATGGCATACATTTTAGCTGTCAATCCACAAATATTGAGTCTTGCAGGTGTTGAAGGGGTACCTGATGCACTTAAAATGGACCAAGGTGCCGTGTTCGTTGCGACAGCACTTGCTGCATTTGTCGGCTGTTTATTTATGGGCTTGATAGCGAAATATCCTATTGCACTCGCACCAGGTATGGGGTTGAATGCATTTTTCGCATTTACAGTCGTATTAACGATGGGGATTCCGTGGCAAACCGGCTTAACAGGGGTCTTTTTCTCAGGATTAATCTTCTCGATATTAACAGTTACCGGTTTGAGGGAAACCATTATTAACGCGATTCCATTTGAAATGAAAATGGCCGTTTCAGCGGGGATAGGTTTATTTATCACCTTTGTCGGCTTACAAGGTTCAGGAATTATTAAAAATGAAGAAGCGACACTTGTAACTTTAGGGAAAATTACAGATCCCGGTGTATTATTAGCAGTGTTCGGTATTATCATTACAGTTGTGTTATACGCGAAGAAAATTCCGGGTGCTATCTTTATTGGGATGGTTGCGACATCAATCGTTGGTTTATTGACGCAACAAATTGCACCGCCAAACGCGATTATAGGTAAAGTGCCAAGTATCGCACCGACATTTGGGGCAGCGTTTGAATCACTCCAAGATCCGTCACAACTGTTTACGATTCAGTTTTTAATTGTCATTTTAACATTTCTATTCATCGACTTCTTTGACACAGCAGGGACAATCGTTGCGGTTGCATCTCAAGCGGGCATGATGAAAGACAACAAATTACCACGTGCAGGACGTGCGTTGTTCTCAGACTCATTAGCAACAATGGTGGGGGCAGTCTTCGGTACAACAACGACGACGTCTTACATTGAATCAACTTCAGGTGTGGCAGTTGGCGCACGTACAGGTTTTGCTAGTATTGTGACAGGGGTCTGTTTCTTGCTCGCATTATTCTTCAATCCGTTAATGGCAGTGGTTACGCCAGCAGTAACGACACCTGCACTAGTCGTTGTTGGCGTATTAATGGCTTCGAATTTAGCGGAAATCAGCTGGAAACGTTTTGAAGTGGCAGTACCAGCATTTATTACGATTATTATGATGCCACTTTCATATTCAATTGCAACAGGGATTGCATGTGGCTTTATTTTTTATCCAATTACAATGGTCTTAACAAAACGTCATAAAGAAGTACATCCAATTATGTATGGTTTAATGGTAATCTTTATTTTATATTTCGCATTTGTACATGGTTAAAATCACTTTAATGAAGCTCGAGTAGTGTGTCATGCACTATTCGGGCTTTTTTAGGGTGCGCTCGAAATGGGTAACATCTTGACGGTGAAAGTCCATTACAGGCTTCGTAGTAGGAACTGTTAGCGAAAAACAAGGGAGTCCATTGCGAAGTGAAATCTGAAGGAAGTCGGACGCAAACACTCGCACCGACGAACAGAAACATCATACTAAGGCTATGTAGAATGGATGAATCTGCATCACTGATGGAGCTTGTTGTAAGACCTGAAAATATAGAAAATGCTATCAAGAAGGTTAAGAAAAATAAAGGCGCTCTTGGAATTGACAGTATGAAAGTCAGTGAACTTCTTGTCCACTTTTTGCAGTACTTTTTACAGATAACGAAAAAACTGCTTGGAAGAGAAAAGTAAAGTAGGAGCAGTCACACGCTTAAAGTTCTTGAGTTGTCTAATAACCAAGGTAATGGGGTTTGTCGTTTTAGACCGACCACGGAAGCAAAAAGAAATTTAATACGCACCTTAAGGGAAATAACAAAACGAAATAGACCTGGAACATTTAAAGACATTATCACTAAAATTAACCAAGTGACGCGAGGTTGGATAAAATACTTTGGTAGAGGTTTTATCAGAGAATTTATTGAAACCACACAATCTTGGTTAAACCGACGAATTAGACAACTCATTCTTAATGGGCTTAGGCAAGATATTGAACCGTCGAGTAAGTAACCGTGTGAGAGGACGAATAGTAGGATAACGGTTATTCTCCTACTCGATTGTTAAAGGCGATTGGGATGGATCAGCCAAAAGGAAACAAAGGGTGGGGCATAGAAAAATTTATTCATCAATCCATTCATAGATTTATGATTCAATAATGATTTTAAACGGTAGCCAAATGAGGGGGAATGGGATATTAAAAAATGATACTATCGTTTTCTTGCTTTTATTAACTTGCCCTCAAAATGATTACTGTAAGATTGCCCAGAAGGCTGAGTCGTCTGTGGGAATGACTGTATACTGCTAGCAGTTACTTCTTTACTTTAAAAGTGGTTACAGTTTATCGCAGTAGTGGTTTGGCTTCTCAATGCGCTCTCTTTTGTGAAGTCTAGTCATCATTGCGGGGGCAGTAAAATGAAATCTTTGTGACACAGGAGATTTCTGTACTGCTCCCAAAATCTCATTCGACTTCCATCTCATGTGTGCTTCAATCAAGCAGAATTGAATTGAAGGGCCAGTCCCCCGGAAAGCGAAGACGAAAACGTAATCAAAGTCAGAAATCATTGAGAACAAGTTAAACAAACTGCTGCAACAATAGCATCAATATTTTTTCAATCCCCATGAAATAATTTAATAACGTTTATGATCACGTTCAGAATGCGTATAACGCGTATATGAAGCTTTAAGATAAACAGGGGTTACGAATAATACAATCAGTAAGAAGATCATTAATACGAACATAATCCAATGCAAAATCATACCTACAAAAGGAATCACCGCAAGGGCACTTGCAATGATACCGCCAGCTGGGATAAGTAGCATAGGACGAATCGTATTTTGGCGATTGAAAATAAAGATAAGCACCATAATTAAATAGATAAATGCATTAAATGCGAGTGGCTGCCAACCTAGTGCAAGAACATACCAACCACCTAGAAGGGGAAAGCCAGTAATGAACTCAGAAACAAGTGCAATGATAGATAGTATAACTAAAGCTGTTTTAGAATTTCTCGTCAAAATAAGCAACTCCTTAATGATTTAATCAAACGCCTAAAACGACGCTTGCGATGTGGGGATACATTGTAACTATTCTACACTATATAATATAGAAAGTTTTAATGCAGTGCCTCAACATTTTGTCGGATTATCATATCACAATGGAAAAAAGATTTACCATTATTATAATTGTTTAAATGATAAGAAACAAAATGTAAGATTAAATTTGAAAAAATCTCTCTAAGCTATTGAACTTAAAGCATATATCAAGTAAAATGATGAGGTATGTGAATTAGACATAAAAAAACTTTGTATAAATAGTTGCGAAGTGAACACATTTCATGTATCATGTCTAATGTTGGACTTTTAATGCGATGAAGCGAAAGGTTACTGACACACCCGGCCGCTTTGCCATGGCGTTGTGTGAGATAGTTTTCGTGGAGAAGTCTATCACTTTAATGAAGACGAATAAGGAGGGTAAATCATGGCAAAACAAAAAATCAGAATTAGATTAAAAGCTTATGATCACCGTGTTATCGATCAATCAGCAGAAAAAATTGTTGAAACTGCAAAACGTTCTGGAGCGGATGTTTCTGGTCCAATTCCATTACCAACTGAAAAAGCAGTTTACACAATCATTCGTGCGGTTCATAAGTACAAAGATTCTCGTGAGCAATTCGAACAACGTACACATAAACGTTTAATCGACATTGTAAATCCTACGCCAAAAACAGTTGACGCGCTTATGGGCTTAAACTTACCATCAGGTGTAGACATCGAAATTAAATTATAATAGAAAATTTTAGGAGGTGGACTTTCGATGACCAAAGGAATCTTAGGAAGAAAAATCGGGATGACTCAAGTGTTCGGTGAGAACGGTGAATTAATCCCAGTTACAGTAGTAGAAGCTAAAGAAAACGTAGTATTACAAAAGAAAACTGTAGAGGTTGACGGTTACAACGCAATCCAAATTGGTTTTGAAAACAAAGAAGCATACAAAAAAGGTAGAAAAACTAATAAATATGCGACTAAAGCAGCTGAAGGTCATGCTAAAAAGGCTGACGCAGCACCTAAGCGCTTCATTCGTGAATTCAGAAACGTTAATGTTGATGATTACGAAGTAGGTCAAGAAGTCTCAGTAGATACATTTGAAGTTGGCGACATTATTGACGTAACAGGAACTTCAAAAGGTAAAGGTTTCCAAGGTGCAATCAAACGTCATAACCAATCACGTGGACCTATGTCTCATGGTTCTCATTTCCACAGAGCACCAGGTTCTATCGGGATGGCATCAGATGCATCACGCGTATTCAAAGGGCAAAAATTACCAGGTCGTATGGGTGGTAATACAGTAACTGTTCAAAACTTAGAAGTTGTTCAAGTTGATACGGAAAACAACGTAATTTTAGTTAAAGGTAATGTACCTGGACCTAAAAAAGGTTTTGTACAAATCCAATCAGCAATCAAAGCTAACAAATAATTAGTAGCGAAAGGAGGAAATGCATAATGGCAAATTATGATGTATATAAAGTTGACGGTTCAAAAGCTGGTACAGTAGAACTTAGCGACTCAGTATTCGGGATTGAACCAAATAATGATGTTTTATTCGAAGCAATTAACTTACAACGTGCTTCATTACGCCAAGGTACACACGCGGTAAAAAACCGTTCAGCTGTTCGTGGCGGTGGACGTAAACCATGGAGACAAAAAGGTACAGGACGTGCGCGTCAAGGTACAATCCGTGCGCCACAATGGCGTGGTGGTGGTATCGTATTCGGTCCAACACCAAGAAGCTATGGCTACAAAATGCCTAAGAAAATGCGTCGTTTAGCATTACGTTCTGCACTTTCTTACAAAGTACAAGAAAATGGATTCAAAATTGTTGATAGTTTTAACTTAGAAGCACCAAAAACAAAAGAATTCAAAACAACTTTAACAAACTTAGAATTACCTAAAAAAGTGTTAGTTGTAACAGTTGGGGAAGATGTAAATGTTGAATTATCAGCACGTAACATTCCAGGTGTAACAATCACAACACCAGAAGGTTTAAACGTATTAGAGTTAACTCACGCAGACAGCGTATTAATCACTCAAGAAGCAGCTAAAAAAGTTGAGGAGGTGCTCGGATAATGGAAGCTAGAGACATTCTAAAGCGCCCCGTAATCACTGAGAAATCATCTGCAGCTATGGCTGAAGATAAATACACTTTTGATGTAGACGTACGTGCTAACAAAACAGAAGTGAAAAAAGCAGTAGAAGAAATCTTTGAAGTAAAAGTTGCTAATGTCAACATTATCAACTATAAACCAAAGAAAAAACGTATGGGCCGTTATCAAGGCTATACAAACAAACGTCGTAAAGCGATTGTGACATTAAAAGAAGGTCAAATCGACTTATTTAACTAAAAACTAAATACCAATAAGGAGGTAAGCGACAATGGCTCTTAAACATTACAAGCCAATTACAAATGGTCGTCGTAATATGACTACATTAGATTTTGCTGAGATCACAAAATCTGAGCCTGAAAAGTCATTATTACAACCGCTACCGAAAAAAGCGGGTCGTAATAACCAAGGTAAATTGACTGTACGTCATCATGGTGGCGGACACAAACGTCAATACCGTGTTATTGATTTCAAACGTAATAAAGATGGAATTCCTGGTAAAGTGGATTCAATCCAATATGATCCAAACAGATCAGCAAACATTGCATTAATCGTATATGCAGATGGTGAAAAACGCTACATCATTGCACCTAAAGGCTTAGAAGTAGGTCAAATCATTGAAAGTGGTTCTGAGGCAGACATTAAAGTCGGAAACGCACTTCCATTAAAAGACATTCCTGTAGGTTCAGTTATCCACAATATCGAATTAAAACCTGGTCGTGGCGGACAGCTTGCACGTTCAGCAGGTGCTAGCGCGCAAGTATTAGGTAAAGAAGGTAAATATGTACTTGTAAGACTTCGTTCTGGTGAAGTACGTATGATTCTTTCAACTTGCCGTGCTACTATTGGTCAAGTTGGTAACTTACAACACGAACTTGTTAACATTGGTAAAGCGGGTAAATCTAGATGGTTAGGTAAACGCCCAACAGTCCGTGGTTCTGTAATGAACCCTAATGATCACCCACACGGTGGTGGTGAAGGTCGTGCGCCAATCGGACGTCCATCTCCAATGTCACCATGGGGTAAACCAACGCTTGGTAAGAAAACTCGTCGTGGTAAAAAACGTTCAGATAAACTTATCGTACGTGGACGCAAGAGAAAATAAAAATAGCTTATTTGGGTGTGCGGCGTAATCGCTGCACGCACATAATAAGAAAGGAGGCGCCAATATGGCTCGTAGTATTAAAAAGGGACCTTTCGTCGATGATCACTTAATGAAAAAGGTTGAGGCTCAAGGCGATAGCGAGAAAAAGCAAGTAATTAAAACATGGTCACGTCGTTCAACGATTTTCCCAAACTTTATTGGACACACATTCGCAGTATATGACGGACGTAAACATGTACCTGTATATGTAACTGAAGATATGGTTGGACACAAATTAGGTGAATTTGCTCCAACACGTACTTTCAAAGGACATGCTGCAGACGACAAGAAAACAAGAAGATAATACCATTTCTAGTAAGTAGAGGAGGAAATACGAATGGAAGCAAAAGCGGTTGCTAGAACTATCAGAATCGCACCTCGTAAAGTTCGATTAGTATTGGATCTCATTCGAGGTAAAGACGTAAGAGAAGCAGTAGCTATTTTGAAATTAACAAATAAAGCTTCTTCTCCAGTAGTAGAAAAATTATTAATGTCCGCTTTAGCTAATGCAGAGCACAACTATGGTATGAACACTGATCAATTAGTTGTTAAAGAAGCATACGCTAACGAAGGACCAACATTGAAACGTTTCCGTCCACGTGCACAAGGACGTGCAAGCGCAATTAACAAAAGAACAAGTCATATCACTATCGTAGTAAGTGATGGACAAGAGGAAGCTCAAGAAGCTTAATCAAATTTTAAGGAGGGAATACCGTGGGTCAAAAAATTAATCCAATCGGACTTCGTGTTGGTGTAATCCGTGACTGGGACGCGAAATGGTACGCTGAAAAAGATTTCGCATCACTTTTACATGAAGACTTAAAAATTCGTAAATTTATTGATAAAGCATTGAAAGACGCATCAGTATCTCACGTTGAGATTGAGCGTGCTGCTAACCGCATCAACATTGCTATTCACACTGGTAAACCAGGTATGGTAATTGGTAAAGGCGGTTCAGAAATCGAAAAACTTCGCAACAAATTAAATCAACTTACTGACAAAAAAGTTCACATTAACGTAGTTGAAATCAAGAAAGTTGACCTTGATGCACGTTTAGTTGCTGAAAACATTGCACGTCAATTAGAAAATCGTGCTTCATTCCGTCGTGTTCAAAAACAAGCGATCGGTAGAGCAATGAAATTAGGTGCTAAAGGTATCAAAACACAAGTTTCAGGTCGTTTAGGCGGTGCAGACATCGCGCGTGCTGAACAATATTCAGAAGGAACTGTACCACTTCATACTTTACGTGCAGACATCGATTATGCACATGCAGAAGCTGACACAACTTATGGTAAGTTAGGTGTTAAAGTGTGGATCTATCGTGGTGAAGTTCTTCCTACTAAGAAAAATAGTGAAGGAGGAAAATAATTATGTTACTACCAAAGCGTGTAAAATATCGTCGTCAACATCGTCCTGATACAAAAGGTCGTTCAAAAGGCGGTAACTTTGTAACATTTGGTGAGTATGGTATTCAAGCTACAACAACATCTTGGATTACTTCTCGTCAAATCGAATCAGCTCGTATTGCTATGACACGTTACATGAAACGTGGCGGGAAAGTTTGGATTAAAATCTTCCCTCACACACCATACACACAAAAACCTTTAGAAGTACGTATGGGTGCTGGTAAAGGTGCGGTTGAAGGCTGGATCGCAGTTGTTAAACCAGGTCGTATTTTATTTGAAGTTGCTGGCGTATCTGAAGAAGTTGCGCGTGAAGCATTACGTTTAGCGAGTCACAAACTTCCAGTTAAAACGAAGTTTGTAAAACGTGAAGAATTGGGTGGTGAAACAAATGAAAGCTAAGGAAATTAGAGACTTAACCACTTCAGAAATCGAAGAGCAAATCAAATCTTCAAAAGAAGAGCTTTTTAACCTACGCTTTCAATTAGCTACAGGTCAATTAGAAGAGACTGCAAGAATTAAAACAGTAAGAAAAACAATTGCACGTCTAAAAACTGTTGCACGTGAAAGAGAATTAGAACAAGGTAAAGCAAATCAATAATTGATTGAAAGAGGAGGTTACTAAAGTGAGCGAAAGAAATGATCGTAAAGTTTACGTTGGTAAAGTTGTTTCAGACAAAATGGACAAAACAGTGACTGTTTTAGTTGAAACATACAAAACGCACAAACTATATGGCAAGCGTGTAAAATACTCTAAAAAGTATAAAGCACATGACGAAAACAATTCAGCTAAATTCGGAGATATCGTTAAAATTCAAGAAACTCGTCCTTTATCAGCGACAAAACGTTTCCGTTTAGTAGAAATCGTCGAAGAATCAGTAATCATTTAATGACTATAAAGATAAGGGAGGTTTAATCATGATCCAACAAGAAACACGTTTAAAAGTAGCAGACAACTCTGGTGCTCGTGAAGTACTTACAATCAAAGTATTAGGTGGATCTGGCCGCAAAACTGCTAACATCGGTGACGTCATCGTAGCAACTGTTAAAAATGCTACACCTGGAGGCGTTGTTAAGAAAGGCGATGTTGTTAAGGCTGTCGTTGTACGTACGAAATCAGGTGTACGTCGTAAAGACGGTTCTTACATCAAATTTGATGAAAATGCATGTGTTATCATTCGTGATGACAAAGGACCACGTGGTACACGTATCTTCGGACCAGTAGCACGTGAATTACGTGAAGGAAACTTTATGAAAATCGTTTCCTTAGCACCAGAAGTACTATAATCGATCGTAAATCATAAATAATAAATTCCAAGGAGGTGCCCACATGCATATCAAAAAAGGTGACAACGTAATCGTTATCGCAGGTAAAGACAAAGGTAAAACAGGTAAAGTTGTAGCAACTCAACCTAAAAAAGACCGCGTCGTTGTGGAAGGTGTGAACATCGTTAAAAAACACCAAAAACCAACTCAAATGAATCCTGAAGGTGGAATCTTAGAAACTGAAGCAGCAATTCATGTTTCTAACGTACAAATATTAGATCCTAAAACAAACGAACCTACACGTGTAGGCTACAAATTTGTTGATGGTAAAAAAGTAAGAATCGCTAAAAAATCAGGCGAAGAAATTAAGTCTAATTAATATCTAGTTGAAAGGAGGATCCACTTTGAACCGTTTAAAAGAAAAATTTAATTCAGAAGTTACACAAAACTTAGTTAAAAAGTTTAACTACAGCTCAGTAATGGAAGTACCTAGAATCGATAAAATTGTTGTGAACATGGGTGTAGGTGACGCAGTACAAAACTCAAAAGTATTAGATAACGCTGTTGAAGAATTAACTGCAATCACTGGTCAAAAACCATTAATCACTAAAGCGAAAAAATCAGTTGCGACATTCCGTTTACGTGAAGGTATGCCAATTGGTGCTAAAGTAACATTACGTGGCGAAAGAATGTATGAATTCTTAGATAAATTAATCTCAGTTTCATTACCACGTGTACGTGACTTCCGCGGTGTATCTAAAAATGCATTCGACGGTCGCGGTAACTACACATTAGGTGTTAAAGAACAATTAATCTTCCCTGAGATTGACTATGATAAAGTATCAAAAGTACGTGGTATGGATATCGTTATCGTTACTACTGCTAACACAGATGAAGAAGCGCGTGAATTATTAACTCAATTCGGTATGCCGTTTCAAAAATAATCTCTAAAGGAGGCGAATTAGATGGCTAAAAAATCAATGGTTGTTAAGCAACAACGTAAACAAAAATTCCAAGTCCGTGAATATACACGTTGCGATCGTTGTGGTCGTCCACATTCTGTATATCGTAAATTTAAACTTTGCCGTATTTGTTTCCGTGAATTAGCTTACAAAGGTCAAATTCCTGGCGTACGTAAAGCTAGCTGGTAAAAATTTAACTCTTGAAAGGAGGCAACAACTATGACATTGTCAGATCCAATTGCAGATATGCTTACTCGTGTAAGAAACGCAAACATGGTGCGTCACGAAAAATTAGAATTACCTGCATCAAACATTAAAAAAGAAATTGCTGAAATCCTTAAAAATGAAGGTTTCATCAAAAATGTAGAATATATCGAAGATGATAAACAAGGTGTTATCCGTTTATTCTTAAAATATGGTTCAAATAACGAACGTGTTATTACTGGTCTTAAACGTATTTCAAAACCTGGTTTACGTGTTTATGCTAAAGCAAACGAAGTGCCTAAAGTATTAAACGGTTTAGGTATTGCATTAGTTTCAACTTCTGAAGGTGTAATCACTGATAAAGAAGCTAGAAAACGTAACGTAGGCGGAGAAGTATTAGCTTACATTTGGTAATATTAAATAAATAAGGAGGTGCCAGAACATGAGCCGTGTTGGTAAAAAAATTATCGAAATCCCTAGCGATGTCACTGTAACGATCGAAGGAAATACAGTTTCAGTAAAAGGGCCTAAAGGTGAATTATCACAAACTTTAAATGAAGAAATGACTTACAAACAAGATGAAAACACACTTGAAGTTGTTAGACCATCAGATTCTAAAGAACATAGAACAATTCATGGTACAACTCGTGCGTTAATCAATAACATGGTACAAGGTGTATCTAAAGGATACGAAAAAACACTTGAACTTATCGGTGTTGGTTACCGTGCACAAGTTCAAGGTAGCAAACTTGTATTAAACGTAGGTTACTCTCACCCAGTTGAATTTGAAGCTGCTGAAGGAATCACTTTCTCAGTAGAAAAAAATACGACAGTTAAAGTTGAAGGAATCGACAAAGAATTAGTAGGTGCAACAGCATCAAAAATTCGTGACGTTCGTCCTCCAGAGCCTTACAAAGGTAAAGGTATCCGTTACCAAGGTGAATATGTACGTCGTAAAGAAGGTAAAACTGGTAAATAATAAATCACTCTAATAAGAAAGGAGTATTGACATGATCAGCAAAATTGATAAAAATAAAGTACGTTTAAAAAGACATGCACGTGTTCGTACGAAATTGTCAGGTACTAGCGAAAAGCCACGTCTAAACGTATATCGTTCAAACAAACACATCTATGCACAAATCATCGACGATACTAAAGGCGTTACTTTAGTTCAAGCTTCAACTAAAGATAGCGAAGTAGATGCTTCTACAACAAAAGTTGAAATGGCATCTAAAGTCGGCGAAGTAATTGCTAAGAAAGCAAATGAAAAAGGCATCGAAGCAGTTGTATTTGATCGTGGAGGATACTTATTCCACGGACGTGTGAAAGCACTAGCAGATGCAGCTCGCGAAAATGGACTTCAATTTTAATTTAAAAGGAGGGACAATATAAATGGCTCGTAGAGAAGAAGAAGTTAAAGAATTTGAAGAACGCGTTGTTACGATTAACCGTGTTGCTAAAGTTGTAAAAGGTGGACGTCGTTTCCGTTTTACTGCACTTGTAGTAGTAGGTGACAAAAATGGTCGCGTTGGATTCGGTACTGGTAAAGCACAAGAGGTACCTGAGGCAATCAAAAAAGCAGTAGAAGCTGCGAAAAAAGATTTAATTACAGTTACTCGTGTTGACGGTACTACACCACACACAATCACTGGACGTTTCGGTTCAGGAAGTGTTTTAATGAAACCAGCAGCACCTGGTACAGGTGTTATCGCAGGTGGACCAGTTCGTGCCGTATTAGAGCTTGCAGGTATCACTGATATCTTAAGTAAATCATTAGGTTCAAATACACCAATCAACATGGTTCGTGCGACAATCAATGGTTTGAAAAACTTAAAAAATGCTGAAGATGTTGCGCGTTTACGCGGCAAAACAGTAGAAGAATTATACAATTAAGGAGGGAAACAGATAAATGGCTAAATTACAAATCACCCTCACTAAAAGCGTTATTGGGCGTCCAGAAACACAACGTAAAACAGTTAAAGCACTTGGCCTAGGTAAGGTCAATTCATCTGTTACAGTTGAAGACAACGCAGCAATTCGTGGACAAATTAACAAAGTAAGTCACTTAGTATCAGTAGAAGAAAAATAATTAAGGAGGTGCCAAAATGAAATTACATGAATTAAAACCATCAGAAGGATCACGTAAATTACGTAACCGTGTCGGCCGTGGCGCAGGTACTGGTAACGGTAAAACAAGTGGTCGTGGTCAAAAAGGTCAAAAAGCACGTTCAGGTGGTGGCGTAAGACCAGGTTTCGAAGGTGGTCAATTACCATTATTCCGTCGTATTCCAAAACGTGGTTTCACAAACATCAACCGTAAAGAATACGCTATCGTTAACTTGGACCAACTTAATCAATTTGAAGATGGTACTGAGGTAACACCTGAGTTATTAATCGAAACAGGCGTAGTTAAGAATGAAAAAGCTGGCATTAAAGTTTTAGGTAATGGTTCATTAGAAAAGAAATTAACTGTTAAAGCACACAAATTCTCAGCTTCAGCTAAAGCCGCTATTGAAGCGAAAGGCGGAGCACAAGAGGTGATCTAATGTTTCACACGCTTGTGAACTTTTTTAAAACAAAAGAAGTTCGTAACAAGATACTTTTTACTCTTGCAATGTTAGTCATTTTCAAAATAGGTACGTATATCCCAGCACCTGGTGTTAATCCAGCAGCATTTGATAATCGACAAGGTTCTCAAGGCGTCACTGACTTGTTAAACACGTTTGGTGGCGGAGCCTTGAAGAACTTTTCCATTTTTGCTATGGGAATCATGCCCTACATCACTGCTTCAATTGTTATGCAACTATTGCAAATGGATATTGTACCTAAGTTTACTGAATGGGCAAAGCAAGGTGAAACTGGTCGTAAGAAGTTAAACAACTTCACACGTTATTTCACAATTGTTTTAGCATTTATTCAATCGATTGGTATGTCGTTCCAATTCAATAATTATTTGGACGGGGCACTTATCAAAGAACAAAATGTTTGGTCGTATTTGTTAATTGCAATAGTACTTACGTCAGGAACTGCATTTTTAATGTGGTTAGGTGAACAGATCACGCAATATGGTGTTGGTAATGGTATTTCTATTATCATCTTTGCAGGTATTTTATCTACATTACCGTCTGGACTCATGCAATTTTACCAACAGGAGTTTATCGGACAAGATGATGTTACTTTCGCTTGGTTGAAAGTCGCTGGACTCGTTGTCGGTATGATTTTATTAACTGTCGGCGCGGTATATGTATTACAAGCGATTCGTAAAATACCTATTCAATATGCAAAGAAACAATCTCATATGCGTCTTGGTTCACAAGCAACATACTTACCATTAAAAGTTAACTCAGCTGGTGTGATTCCAGTCATCTTTTCAATGGCATTCTTTTTATTACCGAGAACATTATCATTGTTCTTCCCGGATGCCGACTGGGCACAAAAGCTAGGAAATTACGCTGACCCATCTCATAATATGGGTATGGTAGTTTATGTTGTCTTGATTATTGCATTTACTTATTTCTATGCATTTGTTCAAGTCAACCCTGAAAAGATGGCAGAAAATCTTAAGAAGCAAGGCAGTTACGTTCCAGGGATTCGTCCTGGTGAACAAACGAAAAAATATATCACTAAAGTCTTATATCGCTTAACGTTTGTAGGTTCAATTTTCTTAGCGGTCATTGCGATTTTACCAATTATCGCAACTAAATTTATGAACTTACCACAAGCAATTCAATTGGGTGGTACAAGCTTACTCATCGTTATCGGTGTTGCCATTGAAACAATGAAAAGTTTAGAAGCTCAAGTGAATGAAAAAGAATATAAAGGCTTTGGTAGACGATAATTTGTAGGAGGGCACTTATGAACATTATCTTAATGGGATTGCCTGGTGCTGGTAAAGGAACTCAAGCGAGTGAAATCATTAAAAAGTACCCTATTCCTCACATTTCAACGGGGGATATGTTCAGAAAAGCGATTAAAGATGAAACTGAACTAGGTAAAGAAGCGAAATCCTATATGGATCGTGGTGAACTTGTACCAGACGAGGTTACAGTTGGGATTGTAAAAGAACGTATCTCTGAAGACGATGCAAAAAAAGGTTTCTTATTAGACGGATTTCCTCGTACGATTGAGCAAGCAGAAGCATTAAATTCAATCCTAGAAGAACTTGGAAGAACGATTGATGCAGTTGTGAATATCGAGGTGCCAGAAGAAGAACTCATGAATCGTCTAACAGGTCGTCGTATTTGCGAGACTTGTGGCACAACATATCATCTTGTTTTCAATCCTCCAAAAGTTGAAGGTATTTGTGATATTGATGGTGGTAAGCTTTATCAACGTGAAGACGACAACCCTGAAACTGTTGCGAACCGTTTAGAAGTGAATGTAAAGCAATCTAAACCTATTTTAGAGTTTTACAATCAAAAAGGTCTTTTGAAAAACATCGACGGGTCAAAACACATTGATGAAGTTACATCAGATGTGATTGAAATTTTAGAGTCACTTAAATCATAACGGCTTGGTGAGATCATTTTGAATCAGTCGTTAACTTTGATAGCATAAATTGATTTTTATGGTGACAAGGCTTTATAACGATTGTGTAAAAGTGAGTATAACTAAAGTAGACCGTTCATGAATAAATATTCTATATCCTTACAACAAAAGGGAGGCGTTATTCCAAATGGCAAAACAAGACGTTATCGAACTTGAAGGTACAGTATTAGATACTTTACCAAATGCAATGTTTAAAGTAGAATTAGAAAATGGTCATGAAATTCTAGCACATGTGAGTGGTAAAATTCGAATGAACTATATCCGTATTCTACCTGGCGACAAAGTAACAGTAGAAATGTCTCCGTATGATTTAACACGCGGAAGAATCACATATCGTTATAAATAATTGTCACTCCAACATTGAAGGAGGTATAAAAATGAAAGTAAGACCATCAGTAAAACCTATTTGCGAAAAATGTAAAGTCATTAAACGTAAAGGTAAAGTCATGGTAATCTGTGAAAACCCTAAGCATAAACAAAAACAAGGTTAATTAAAAGAGAGGTGTAAATTATAATGGCACGTATTGCAGGAATTGATATCCCACGTGATAAACGCGTAGTAATCTCATTAACTTATATCTACGGTATCGGTAAAACATCAGCACAAAAGATCCTTTCAGAAGCAAACGTTTCAGAAGATACACGTGTTAAAGACCTTACTGACGATGAGTTAGGTCGTATTCGTGAAGTTGTAGACGGTTATAAAGTTGAAGGTGACTTACGCCGTGAAACAAACTTAAACATCAAACGTTTGATGGAAATCTCATCTTACCGTGGTATCCGCCACCGTCGTGGTTTACCAGTTAACGGTCAAAAAACTAAAAACAACGCTCGTACGCGTAAAGGCCCAGTTAAAACTGTAGCTAACAAGAAAAAATAATAGGTAAAGGAGGCAAATTATACTATGGCACGTAAACAAGTATCACGTAAACGTAGAGTGAAAAAGAATATTGAAAACGGTGTGGCTCATATCCGTTCAACATTCAATAATACAATCGTAACAATTACAGATGAATTCGGTAATGCTTTATCATGGTCATCTGCAGGTGCGCTTGGTTTTAAAGGTTCTAAAAAATCTACACCATTCGCAGCACAAATGGCTTCTGAAACAGCTTCAAAAGCAGCGATGGAGCATGGTTTAAAATCAGTTGAAGTAACTGTAAAAGGCCCTGGCCCAGGTCGTGAGTCAGCGATCCGTGCGTTACAATCAGCAGGTTTAGAAGTAACAGCGATTAAAGACGTTACTCCAGTTCCACATAATGGTTGCCGTCCACCAAAACGTCGTCGCGTATAATTAAATTTTCGTTTTGTCACAAATCACTTGAATTTAAAGTTTATGCAAGTCGACGTACTTAAGGAGGATATGTAAATGATTGAAATTGAGAAACCTAGAATTGAGACAATTGAAGTTAGTGATGATGCTAAATTCGGTAAGTTCGTTGTTGAACCATTAGAGCGTGGTTATGGTACTACACTAGGAAACTCCTTACGTCGTATCCTACTATCATCATTACCAGGTGCGGCTGTGAAGTATATCGAAATTGAAGGTGTGTTACACGAATTCTCTGCAATTGATCATGTCGTTGAAGATGTTTCTACAATTGTGATGAATATTAAAAAGTTAGCACTTAAGATTTATTCTGAAGAGGATAAAACACTTGAAATCGATATTAAAGAAGAAGGCGAAGTCACTGCAAAAGATATCATGCATGACAGTGATGTTGAAATTTTGAACCCTGATCTTAAAATTGCGACAGTGTCTAAAGGTGGTCACCTTAAGTTACGTTTAGTTGCGAATACAGGACGTGGGTATGCATTAGCTGATCAAAATAACTCAAGTGATCTTCCAATTGGTGTGATTCCAGTAGATTCATTATACTCTCCAGTAGAGCGTGTGAATTATACAGTTGAAAATACACGTGTGGGACAAAGTTCTGACTTCGACAAATTGACATTAGACGTATGGACTGATGGCTCAATTACACCGCAAGAGTCAGTATCTTTAGCTGCTAAAATTATGACTGAGCATTTAAACATCTTTGTTGGCTTAACTGACGAAGCACAAAATGCAGAAATCATGATTGAAAAAGAAGAAGATCAAAAAGAAAAAGTATTAGAAATGTCTATTGAAGAATTAGACTTATCTGTACGTTCATACAACTGTCTTAAACGTGCGGGTATTAACTCAGTACAAGAACTCGCTGACAAATCAGAGGCTGATATGATGAAAGTTCGTAACTTAGGTCGTAAGTCTCTTGAAGAAGTAAAATACAAATTAGAAGACTTAGGTTTAGGTCTAAGAAAAGAAGATTGATAAAGGAGGTTAACTCATGGGTTACAGAAAATTAGGTCGTACTTCAGATCAACGTAAAGCAATGTTACGTGACTTAGCAACATCATTAATCGTTAGCGAACGCATCGAAACGACTGAAGCACGTGCGAAAGAACTTCGTAGCGTAGTTGAAAAATTGATTACTTTAGGTAAAAAAGGTGACTTAGCTTCTCGTCGTAATGCTGCTAAAACATTACGTAACGTTCAAATCTTAAACGAAGATGAAACGACTCAAACTGCACTTCAAAAATTATTCGGTGAAATCGCTGAACGTTACCAAGAGCGTCAAGGTGGTTACACTCGTATTCTTAAAGTTGCTCCACGCCAAGGCGATGGCGCATTAAAAGTAATCATTGAATTAGTATAATTGATACACACTACTACATGAAAGCAAATGAGTGCAACGATAATGTTTGCCACATACAAATATTGTCTAGCTCAGAGTACCCCATCTAACTTAATATTGACGACAAAGCGTGAACTCAATTCAGATGGGGTGCGCGCTTTTTTATGTCAATGTTGGATGGGTCGGGACGTCAAACTTTTGTGTTCCAATCGTCCTCATTTTTTTGACTGCTTTATCATTATTGATTGAAAATAAGACTATGAGAAGATCAAGACTGTGAAAACTTAGATGTGTCTCAGTCTGACAATAATAGACAAGGGTGTGAGATGATGGTTGATTGTCTCATACCCTTTTTTTAATGGGACGATAAGCGTTAAGTCAAGTCAGAAACGCTAATGGCATACGATGGGATTGAATCGCAGGCAAACATTTCCGATACATATACAAATGGCGTTGTTTTTTGTAAAATAGTCATATTAGCACATAAAGGAGGCACTAGAAATGGAACACGAGCACTTGATAGAATTTGATCACGTTTCATTTCAATATCATGAGGATCAACCGAAAGTTTTAAATGATATCCAATTCAAAGTGAACAAAGGTGAATGGTTATCTATTGTCGGTCATAACGGTTCGGGTAAATCAACATTAGCGAAACTGCTCACAGGTATTGAACAAAATTATCAAGGCGATATTCGTATTAACGGCAGTTCGATTAAAGGTGTCGATCGTTCAGCTTTTGAACATCATATTGGCATCGTGTTTCAAAATCCTGAAAATCAATTTGTAGGATCAACAGTAAGCTATGATGTGGCTTTTGGTTTAGAGAATAAAGGATTGTCCTACAATGAGATGCATGACATTGTGCCTTTAGTCCTTAAAGATGTAGATATGTATGATAAACAGCATCATGAACCTACTGCGCTTTCTGGTGGTCAAAAACAGCGTGTCGCGATTGCGAGTGTTTTAGCTTTAGAACCGCAATTGATTATTTTAGATGAAGCGACGGCGATGTTGGACCCAGAAGGTAAGCGTGATATACTAGCGATGGTGAAAGCACTCAATCGACATAAAGGTGTTACGGTCATTGCGATTACACATGACCTTTCAGAAGTCGTGTCGTCAGATCGTGTGATTGTGATGAATCGCGGCGAAGTGTTTTTAGAAGGAACGGTTGAAAAGATTTTTGAGAAAGGTGAAGCGTTAGTAGAAATTGGTTTGGATTTGCCCTTTGAGATGCGCATGGCTCAAAAGTTAAATCTTAGCCAATCGTTTATAACGTATGAAGGATTATTGGAGCGGTTGACATGATTAAATTTGAAGAAGTTTCCTATACGTATCAAAAGAATACACCTTATGAATATCAAGCGTTAAATCAAATCTCAACAGAGTTTTTACCTGGACGTTATTATGCGATTATCGGTAAAACGGGGTCTGGCAAGTCCACATTGATTCAACATTTCAATGGTTTAGTGAAACCGACCCGTGGCAAGGTTCAAGTGCTAGATGTCATCGTCAACCGAAAAACGAAAGATAAACATCTGAAATCGATTCGTCAACGGATAGGTATGGTTTTTCAATTTCCGGAGTCCCAGTTATTTGAGGAAACTGTCGAAAAGGAAGTATTGTTCGGACCACGTAATTATGGGCTTGACATAGAAGAGGCACGTGACAAAGCAATGACGTTGCTTGGTGAACTCGGTTTTGATGCAGAAAAAGTGATGCAGCAGTCTCCGTTTCTACTCTCAGGAGGGCAAATGCGTAAAATTGCGCTCGCTGCCATATTAGCGATGGACCCGGATATTTTAATTTTAGACGAACCGACAGCGGGTTTAGATCCACGAAGTAAAGCTCAAGTGATGGCGTTGTTTAAGAAACTACAGTTGGAAGAAGGGAAAACGATTATTTTAGTGACACACGATATGAACGATGTCGCTGAATTTGCGGATGAAATTAAAATCATGCAAGGTGGAACTTTAATAGAATCCACGACGCCGTATGACTTTTTCCAACGCCCTGATGACGTCAATGCTTTGCACTTATGCCTTCCTGACATTGTGCGGTTACAGCGTGATGTTGAGGCGAAATTGGGCGTACAGTTCGACAAGTTGGCATTAACAGAAGCATCGTTTGTAGCGATTTATGAAGAATGGAGGCAACGTCATGAAGGATAAGCTAATTATTGGACGTTTTCTTCCGCTCGATACCGTCATACATCGATTGGACCCGCGCGCGAAACTGATTTTTGTATTTTTGTTTATTATCATTATTTTTTTTAGTCACGCGCCTTTAAGTTATTTGTGGCTTGCACTTATATTACTCACAGTTACTAAACTTGCACGTATTCCATTATGGTTTCTTATCAAAGGACTCTTACCGGTATTCTTCTTTTTAATTTTAACCTTTATGATGCATCTGTTTCTCACTAAAGGTGGAACACGTTTGATTGAATGGGGCTTCATTACTATTGATTCAAACGGGATTAGAGAAGGGATACTTATCATGCTTCGACTCGGATTCATTATGATTGTCTCAACGATTTTGACATTAACGACGAGTCCGCTCAATTTGACAGATGCATTTGATCGTCTGTTTAAACCGTTAAAATACATTAAAATTCCTGTGGCAGCATTAAGTATGATGATGTCGATTGCCTTACGTTTTATTCCGACATTAATGGAAGAATTGGATAAAATCATTTTATCTCAAAAATCACGGGGCTCTGACATTAGCTCAGGTTCATTGGCTGCGAGAATTAAAGCATTTATTCCATTACTCATTCCATTGTTTATTTCTGCGTTTCAACGTGCAGAAGAACTTGCGATTGCGATGGAAGTGAGAGGTTACGATGCCAATGCAGAACGAACGAGTTATCGCATTTTAAAATGGCAGCTGAAAGACACATTATTAATTATCAGCCTCGTTCCTATTGCAGCGGTTTCTCTATGGTTAGGCCATACTTTTTAAAGAAAGGACGATATTATGCAGCGTGTCCTCGTTAAAATCAGTTATAACGGTGCACAATTTTTAGGATTTCAAATTCAAAATCAAGGGCGAACAATTCAAGGCTACTTTGAAAAAATATTAAAACGCATGCATCAGCAACATGTACGCATTCATCCATCCAGTCGAACGGACCGTGGTGTACATGCTAAAGCACAATATTTTCATTTTGATACGCATTTAAACATTACGCCCGAACGCTGGCAACATGCGATGAATAGTGCATTGCCTGATGATATTTATGTTCATGACGTTTCTTTTATTGATCAAGACTTTCATTGTCGCTATGACTGTGTCGGGAAACGTTATCGCTATAGCATTTATCAAGCTGAACATCGCAACCCGTTTTGGTCACAATTGAAAACATTCGAGCCAAAAGCATTGGATATTGAAGCAATGCAACGTGCGGCTCAGTATTTTGTCGGTACACATAATTTTACGACGTTCTGTTCACAAAAAACAGAAGTTGAAAGCAAAGAACGTACGATATATGAAAGTCGTATTGAACAGACTGCAGACGGTATCGATTTCGTGATTACAGGATCAGGATTTTTGTACAATATGGTGCGTGTCATTATGGCATATCTATTAGAAGTCGGCAAAGGGAAACGTTCAGCAGACGATGTTCCCAACTTGTTAGCCCAGCAAGATAGAAATCTTGTTCCTCATACAGCACCCGCAGAAGGACTGTATTTGGAGAAGATTTATTTAGCGCCAGAGCAGTTAACAGCGGACTTTGGAGATCACATTCAAATTCACTCTAAAAAATCAACACAAATTTAACGAAACACATTGACTTTATGCGCTAAAACCTATATCATAGTTAACGGTATTGTTTTATATCACCCCACGATAAGCCCCGGAAACTTATTGTGTTACAAGATATATAAGCAGGAAAGAGCAACAGCTAACGGAATAAATAGCGCACTGGATTGTTTCGTACAATCACCCAAAAACTATAGAAACATTTATTCACTAGGAGGACTCAATTATGCGTCAAACATTTATGGCAAATGAATCAAACATTGAGCGCAAATGGTACGTTGTCGATGCTGAAGGGCAAACATTAGGTCGTTTATCATCAGAAGTAGCAGCTATCTTACGCGGTAAAAATAAAGTAACTTACACACCACACGTTGATACAGGTGACTACGTGATCATCATCAACGCATCAAAAATCGAATTGACTGGTAACAAAGAAAACGATAAAATTTACTACCGTCACTCAAATCACCCAGGTGGTTTAAAATCAATCACAGCTGGCGAGTTAAAACGTACTAACCCAGAACGTTTACTTGAAACATCTATTAAAGGAATGTTACCAAGTTCACGTTTAGGTGAAAAACAAGGTAAAAAATTATTCGTTTATGGTGGCGCTGAACATCCACACGCTGCACAACAACCAGAAAACTACGAGTTACGTGGTTAATTAGAAGGAGGAAATGACATTGGCACAAGTTGAATATAGAGGCACAGGCCGTCGTAAAAACTCAGTAGCACGTGTACGTTTAGTACCAGGTGAAGGTAACATTAAAGTAAATGATCGTGACGTACGTGAATACTTACCATTCGAATCATTAATCTTAGACTTAAACCAACCATTCGACGTAACAGAAACGAAAGGTAACTATGACGTTTTAGTTAACGTTCACGGTGGTGGCTTCACTGGTCAAGCACAAGCAATCCGTCACGGTATCGCACGTGCATTATTAGAAGCTGATCCGGAATACAGAGGTTCATTAAAACGTGCTGGTTTATTAACACGTGACCCACGTATGAAAGAACGTAAAAAACCAGGTCTTAAAAAAGCCCGTCGTTCACCTCAATTCTCAAAACGTTAATATCGATTATATATTATGTTTCAAGACATCTTCTCATTGCGGGAAGATGTCTTTTTCATTGTTGAAAGTCAGATGACTCATAGTGATGTATTGCAGAATAGGTGGGGCATAAAGCGAATGTTATTAATCACTGAAATGACCGGGCGAATTGAAAAATAACAAATGCTGTATGATAAATGGCAGCAATAACTGTAAGATAAAAGAAAGCCTGCTAAATTGTACATGACGTTATGAATGAGTTTGTCATCATGCCTATACACCAATAGTAGTCAAAGAATATAGAATGAATTATGCTTTTATCCAATCGTCAGTAGACATTACCGTTGAAAAATTACTTAATGACGAAATAAATGCGTTTTGTACATCATTTGCTTGAACATTGTTTTCATTAAATGCTAAATTGCGTGTCGCTGTCGCATTATGAATCAACACAGGATTGTAACCTAATTCAGCGGCAGCTCTTGTTGTAGAATCGACACACATATGCGTCATCATACCAGTAATGACGAGTGTATCCACCTCTAGCTGATCAAGTGTGGCTTGAAGTTTTGTTTGAAAGAAACTGTTTGGAAAATGCTTTTCAATGATGACGCTATCATCTTGCAATGATAATTCAGAGTGTAATGCCACCCCATCCGTTCCTTTTTCAAAAAATGCAGGATTTGGCTGTATATTGATATGTTGAATATAAATGATAGGTAAATTTTTTGATTTAAAGTCATGCTCAAGTTGTTGAATATGATGAAGGGCCTTTTCGGGTTCATGTAAAACCATTTTTCCTCCACTGAAATAATCGTTCTGAACGTCAATTATAAGTAAACCATATTTTGTCATAACTCAAACCTCCTTAGTTTATACTATTTAGCATAAACGAGATGGGGACAATGTTAAAGTGATTGAGAAGCGGAAAGTCAATCAATATTAACGGTAGGATCCTATGCACATATCATGTATAATAGATTTACGAATAGACTTGAGAAGGTTTGAGCTGGTGATGATGGAAAGAGGTGTGACGATGGCAACAATCAATATTTTAAATAAAGTGTTTTCTAAAAATGTGTTAAGAGAATTGATACGTGAAGGCGAAAGTGACCTACTGAACAAGGCTTATTACCAAATTTTTAATGACGATGCCCCTCATCTCAATAATCATAAAAAAATAGAACAACTGTATAATGTATTAAAAAAGAATTATCGGAATGAATATTTTTTTAAAAACACGATGTTAAACAAATTACTTCTAGGTAAGCACGCTTTGAATACGACTGTTGCTATGACAGAATTACCTATAAAGCGCTCAAAAGCAGATTTCATATTAATCAATGGTAAGGCGATTGTATATGAAATAAAGACAAAACTTGACGCTTTACAAAGATTGGACAATCAAATTATGGATTATTATACAGTGTTTGACCATGTCGAAATCATTGTAGATGAAGCACATCTCAATAAAGTAAAGTCACGCTACTTAAATACGTCGGTTGGAATTTCTGTGTTGTCTAAGAAAAATACGATTAGTCAAAAACAGAGGCCTAGCCCAAATCGCCAATGGTTAAATCATATCGCGATTTACAAAGTGTTAAGGAAAGAAGAAAGAAAATCAATTATTAAAATGTTTTATGGCTACAGTCCTGAATTTGATCAGTTTTCTGAGTATCAAGCGTTATTAAAAATGTTCCAGAAAATTGAAATAGAACCTTTGTACGAACAGTTCATTCAGTTATTGAAGCAAAGAGACACAGTTAAAGCTTATCAAAATGATTTTAAGAATGTACCTTATGAACTCAGATTTATAACGTATTTTAGTCAATTCAGGAAAAATGATTACCACAATTTAAATATCGCATTAGGAGGAGGTAAAGATGTATTATCCATATCTAAGAGGTAAGCAGTATGAATTAATCGCAGTACGTGAATTAATTGAAAAAAAGTTAATCAGCAAAAATGTTGTTCCAATTATAGAACCTATTAAAGAAACTGCGACTTTAAGATCAACATTAGAAACCGGAATTGAAAATAACCATCAGATTTATACGATTATCAATCCTCAAGTAGGGGAGTATAGCTTGTATGAAGAAAATCATCCTATTACAGGTGAGGTTTTGGATCTTAATTATGATGCGATTTTAATGAACAATGCTAAAGATGTATCGAAAAACGCGCATTTGCTTTCGAAAAGTGAAAAATTTATTGCCATTTATTCTTCAAGAGATGATCTTAAAAATTTTGCGATGCTTAAAGAAAAAAGCTTAGTGCCAAGTATTAATTTTGTGAAAGACGGTCATCGCTTTAGTCGTTTTTTTAGACAAGAGCACCAAGAAATAGGGTTAATTAGAGATGCATTTGACAAACAAAAAAGGAATGTTGATTATGCAGATGAGTCAGACAAATTTTTCTCTGATGATCATTTGTACTATAGAGACGAGGGCTATGTTGCATTCTCAGATTATTCGATTGTAGGTGATCATTATTTAGATAATGGTTTTGCACCTGTTGCAGTTGCGATACACATCGTTTATTTTGATTCAAATGATGTTTTGAGAATTAAGCATTTTGTTTCAGAATCAAACGATGATAATTCAGATCCAGCCGGAAAATTTCGAGAAGCACTTGAAAAATTAATCAATTGGGCGGAGACAACAACAACATTAAACCATTCAGATGCTTTGAAACAATTTCAAGTGTTGTGGAATGAAAAAAGGTATCCTGGATTAGGTTTTACAAAGAAGTTGTCAATTATGCATCACTTAGAAATTATGGACAATTATTTGAGTAGAAGGTGAAGTCATTGAAATTTTGTGAAGAATGTTTTTCTAATATTGAAATTCAAGCCATTATCAAATCGTTTGGTACAGTTGGTCACTGTGATATTAATAGAAATCACACAGACGTTCATACAGTTGAAATTGAAAATGATACTCAAATGACGCCTATTAGAGATATACTCAGACAAATTATTGATATTTATAAACCTAAAGCAGATCTGCCAGCAAATTTTCCTATGTCTAAATTAAAATCATTACATGACAGTCTTGCAACTAAGTGGTCAATATTCAATTTAAATGGTGAGTCTATTTATACCATTATAGCAGAACTTTATAAAAATGATGAAAATATAGATAAACGTCTACTTCAAGAATTTGTAGGTGTGAAAGAAGAGTTTGTTACCGATAATCATAAACTTATTGTAAAAGACAACGACTGGGATAAGTTTGCTAACGCCATCAAATATCAAAATCGATTTCATACCCAAAATATCAATTTACAACTATTAAATCATTTTTTAAAGTTTACAGAAAGTATCATTAAGCCTGAAGACTTTCTGTTGTATCGTTGTAGGATTTCTAACTCCGAGCCAATAGATATTTCAGGAATGTACGCCCCACCCAAAGAAAAAGCATCAGCAGGAAGATTGAATTCCCAGTGGATAAGTCATCTTTATTTAGGAGATGATGAATTGGCATGTATTCAAGAAGTCAGAGCGGGTTTTCATGACAACGTATATATAGGAGAATTTAAATTAAAAGAACCGATAAAAGTTGTTGATTTACGACATTTTGAAGACAAAACGTTAGATTTTAGAGATGAACTCCAATTAGAGTATTATTTAAATAGAGATACATTTATAAGAATTTCTAATGAACTCGCCAAGCCTGCTAATAATGATGACAAATATATCCATTACTTGCCCCTACAATACATGAGTGATTTTATTAAAAGTTCGGATGAAAAGTTTCAAGGTATTTTGTACAAAAGTGTTATGAATGAAAATGCTACGAATTTATTGCTTTTTAATCCCAATCTTGTTGAATGTGAACGCGTTAAAAAGAAAACAATCAAATATATTGACTATCAATACAGTCGATAATGCAGCATTAAATGTTTTGAATCATTGTAAATAGATAGTTGAACCAGTTACTCGTATTTTATCTTCTGCTTCACAAGCCACTTTATACCGCCTAAGAATACTGTAATGAACTACTCCCCCTAAAAAGCGATAAAATAGAATTATATTTAAGAGATGAATAAGGAAATGACAACTTCTTGCGGTTTGATCCTACCGAGTGATTAAAATGTTGTTCTCCTTTTTCGAACTGGTTTTCACTAAAAAGATTGAATTTTCTGTTTTTATGTAAGATATAATTGTCGGGATGTAAGGGATGATGGTACCGTACCAAACACATCAACCTAAACTGTCATATAAAACGAAAGCATTTGTGCTGGAAATAAATAAGCACTTGTGTAGAAAGCTATAATAACAGCAGTGGAGAAACAAGGCGATTGTTCAAACAATGAAATTTAACAGAAAATAGGACATTTAATAGGGGATATCATGAACAAAAGTATAATTATATATCTGATTTCGTATGCTTTGATTATATTAGGGAATAGTGCAACATTTGTGGCGGTATATTGGATTATTGGCGAAAAATCAACTTATTCTACTTTAGCTCTTATCGTTTCAATCGTCTTTTTCATTCGATTTTTGACGTCTAGAGTGATTACCAACAAAATTGATTTATTTCATCATGTGAAATTAAATAGCAATTTGTTTATTACAAGAATATGCATTTTGATTATCGCTTTATTTTCACTGAAATATTTTGATGATGTATGGACGGTCTGTCTATTAACGATTGTTTTGAACTGTTTAGACGTGGTCAGCGGTTCTATTACACCGAAATTCATTAAGAGTTTTGGAGAACAGCAAATTGTTACATTGAATTCATATTTATCTATTGTTGAAAAATTGCTCTATGTGTTATGAATGTCAATCGGCTCATTTTTAATTGCAAGGACAGGAATTGATAAGATCATCTATATTGAGTTAGTCATGTATGCGATTAGTTTAGTCTTCATATTATCGATATCAAAAGATTTGGACCACAATTTTGAAAAGGTGGCTGAGCAAGAAGAGAACGTGGTTACGATACTTCTATTGTGAATTACATTTTGATGATAGCGATTGCGGCAAATATTATGATTACACCCTATACGACACTCATTATCCCGTATATTAGAGAAAATATTAGTGCCACTCCTGATATCTTTACAGCAACTGAAATATTGATGATGGTTGGTGGCGTGTTAATAGGGATATTGACCTCGAAATATTTAAAACTGGATTCGTATCAATCGGACAAGTTATTTGTAGTGAGCGCGATATCTCAAGGTATTTTGATTATATTGCTTTCGTATAATTCGAGTATGATCCTATATTTTATTGTCATGTTTCTTCTAGGGGCTTGCAGTACGGCATTTAACATTCCATTTTCAATTATTTTACAAAGCAAAGTACCTATCAAAGCTATCGGCAAAGCAAAATCTCATATTATCAGTATATCGACCATATTTTCAGCCATTTTATATGTGTTATCGTCGTTTTTAGTTAGATACATGGACATTTCTCATGTCTACCTTATTTTTCCGATATTAGGTTTGTTGACATTGGCGGTTTATAAGTTTAGAGGCAAGATTAAATTTGGAATGTAAAAATGGTTGCGTGTGTATGTTTTTGAAGGCAGTCACTTTTAGTCCATATTCTCAGCATTTCTCAAATTCACGTTTGGGAAGTGCTTTTTAATTGTTGGAAAGTAGGAAAGGAAGTTGATGAATTAGAGTTAACGCCAATGATTTACTTCAACTGGTCCGAACGGTGTCTTTTATAAAAAAATTATAACTAAATATAATATATTTTTGATTTAAAAGTCTAAAATGTTATGATGAGGTCGATGGCACGATACGTATGAAAGGGCTTGGAGGGGTTCGATGATTAAGAAAGAGAGTGTCCATATATTAAAAGACGGCAGAGAAATTAAAGTGTTAGATGTGATTCAAGATTTTAAAGATGAAAAACAATATGCTCTGATATTATATGACAACCACCAGTATATTTATGAGATGACTGCCTTGAAACAATCCGTTGCGCCGAAAAATAATACGACAACTAACAAATCGACTGATGAGAAAATTGCGTTGTATCGTGCATATTTTCGTGGGAATGACGAAATTGTTGCGACAAGTTTTCGGACAAAAGTAGGCAAGATGGTGTATTATCCATGGTGTTTAATTCGTAAGCAAGCACCATGTCCGAAAGTTAAAAAGCCACAATTTCAATGCTCGAAGTGTACCGTACATCGCTTTCAAAAGATGACGGATGATGTGATTTTTAATCATTTAAAAGGAGTAAATCGTTACGGGAAAGAAGTGATGTACGGACTTTATCCGATTGTCGATCAAAATCAAACATTTCTGCTTGTATTTGACTTTGATAAAGCGGACTGGCGACAAGAAGTGAAAGTGTTAGCGAAAGTGGCTCAATCGTTAAAATTAGACTATTTAATTGAAATTTCGCAATCTGGTAATGGTGCACATGTATGGTTGTTTTTTGAAGATAAAATATTAGCACGTAAAGCAAGAGCGTTGGGTGATATTATGCTGACTCAAGCGATGAAACAATATCCTGAGCTGAGTTTTGAAGCATTTGATCGGATGTTTCCGAATCAAGATGATGTATCCAATGGTGGTTTTGGAAATTTAATTGCTTTACCGCTACAAGGCAAACGCGTATTGAATGGTTTCAGTCGATTTGTAGATGATGATTTGGTGCTTATTGATGATATATGGAGTACTTTAGAACAGACCACGAAAATTAGTGAGGAGGAAGTCGATGGTATTATAAATAAGTATACGCATAATCTCCCTTCTAATTATTATAAAGCTGAGAAAAAAGTACAGCAAGATGATTTGACGCTATTTGAATATGCGAGTGCTTCATCGGACAAGAAAATTGATGTGACTTTAGGTTCAGAAATAACCATTCCGATAAAAGAGTTAACGAGAGATGAAACAGTGCGGTTAAGATTTTTAGCTAGTTTTTATAATAAAGCTTATTTTAAAGCATTAAATCAGAGGCTCAACACACGAAATATTCCTAAAATGATTTCACTATCCGAGGTTGAAGCGGGTGAAATAAAACTGCCACGAGGGTTATATCAAAACGTGTTAAAACTTTATCCAAAAGCAAATATCATTCATCAACAAGTCGAAGGTAAAACGATTCATGCGACTTTTCAAGCTGAATTATATGAAGCGCAACAACAGGCTTATGACGCACTTACTCAACATAACGATGGTTTATTATGTGCGGGAACAGGTTTTGGTAAAACGGTTATTGCGAGCAAAATGATAGTTGAAAAAGGCGTCAGTACATTGATTATCGTACATAGTAAAAGTCTAGCAGCACAATGGAAATCACAGATAGAGACGTTTGTAGATTTAGAAGATGACCCCTTTCCTGAATATACTGAGAAAGGTAGATTAAAGAAGAAAGATAAAATTGGTATGATTCAAGGAGGCAAATCAAAAAGAAGTAAAAATATAGATATTGCACTATTTCAAACATTAACGACGATGGATAATTTAGAAGATGTATTTAATGACTATGGCATGGTAATTGTCGATGAGGCCCACCATGTGGCAGCAAAAACTTTTGAGGATGTCATGGCTAAGGTCAACAGTCGTTATGTTTATGGTTTAACAGCCACGCCTAAACGAGAAGATGGTTTAGAAAATATTATTTATTTTAGAATTGGACCTATTCGTCATTTTGCTAAAAAAGAAGTGCCTCATCATATTGCACAAAAATTGTATTTGAGGTTTACAGCAAGTGGAGAACATCTCTCAAACATTCAAGATCAATCAATTCATGATAATCATGAACTGATTGTAGCTGATGCTCAAAGAAATGAAGTCATTGTTCAAGATATAGTAGATTGTATTAAAGAAAAACGACATATCATCGTGCTATCACGTTTTATTAATCATATTCAAGCACTAAAAAGACAATTTGAAAAGTTAAATCAAGAGACAAATGTGTATATTTTAAATAGTCATATGAAAACCTCACAATTAAAAGAGGAAATGACAGCATTAAAAGAAGAGGGGAAACCGTTTGTTCTCTTTACAACAGGAAGTTATGCTGGCGAAGGATTTGACTTGCCAGCGTTAGATACATTAATGCTAGTGATGCCTATAAAAGCAAAAGGAAGTATTCAACAGTATTTAGGGAGACTCTTGAGAAACTTGAATGATAAAGAAGAGTTACGTGTATATGATTATGTCGATTATGCGATCCCTATGTTTTATAAAATGTATATGAAGCGATTACGCACGTATAAAACGCTTGGTTATATATTGGAGGAGAATAGCGGTTCAGAGTTATATCAAAGTAATATGATTGAAGGGGATTATATGTCATTACTCATGAAAGATTTGAAAGCAGCTAATTGGACTGTATTCATGATGGCTTATTTATCCAAAGATATGATTCACTGGCTGGTGTCATTAGATGATTTACATTCAACAGACAAAATAATTGTTATGTCAGAAAAAACGGAAAGGATAATGGCAAAAAATTTAACACCATTATATGAAAGTGGCTTTCAAATACAAGTGGTACCCAAAGTGAGTCAAAATTTCATCATTATTGATAATAGACTTGTGTGGATGTTGTCCAGTACGAGAGAAGACGATGTTAAACATCAAATGTCTTTACGCTTGTTTAGTGAGTCGATAGCGAAGAAATTAGTGAACAAAACATAAAAACACAGAATGCACAATGATGTTTGAATTTGTTGGAAATATCGTTTTTGTGTGACTTTCAAACATTTTGTAGTAACCTTATGATAATATATGTTTGAAATGTTAAATATAACTTAAGATAAGTATTAAAAACGTTAATATAAAGGTGTGAAATGTTTGAACAAATATGAACGACTAGATGAGATAGCACGTCGAGTAAACGAAAAAGGTACAATACGTATTACGGATATTGTGGAAGACTTGAATGTGTCCGATATGACTGTAAGACGGGATTTAATCGAATTAGAGGAACAAGGGATATTGACGAAAATACATGGGGGTGCCAGAAGTAATAAAGCTTCTCAATATAAAGAGATGTCTCACCGTGAAAAACATACCCGAAAAAGCGAAGAAAAGTTAGAAATTGCTAAAAAAGCGGCAAAGTTGATTGAAGATGGAAATGTTATTTTTCTAGGTCCTGGTACAACAGTTGAAATGTTAGCGAAAGAAATCGATAATCAACGCCTATCTATCGTGACTAATTGTTTGCCTGTTTTTCAAATTCTAGAACATAAGCGTTCAGAACAATTTTCTGTGTATTTAATCGGTGGTTCAAAAAGACAGTTAACAGAATCATTTGTTGGTGAGATGGCCAATACATTGTTAGAAAAAATGCGCTTCTCAAAAATATTTTTTAGTGCAAATGGGATTAAAGGGAATGATGTGATGACGTCATCTTATGAGGAAGCCTATACACAAAACTTAGCTATTAAGCACTCAAATGAAAAATATATTTTAGCTGATGATTCAAAAATAGGAAAAGAGGATTTTGTATCATTTTGTGAATTGAAAGATTTAACTGCGATTGTAACGAATACTTTGAACAATGATCAGTTGCAGTATTTACAAAAGTTTATTGAGATTATTTAATAATGAATTAATGAAAAGGACTACGACAACCCCATGTCTTAGTTCTCTTTTTTTGTTTATAAATGATTAAAAATGTTTATATTTGATTGAAAGTAAACAAATAATGTTGAATTTTTGTTTAGATAGTTGTATGATTTAACTGTAAAACAATGAAAGCGTTTGAAAATTGATGGATTTAGCTTTTATTTCGAAAGGATGATTATTGTGAAAGTGATTATTGGTGCAGATCAATATGGTTTAAGTTTAAAAGAACATATAAAAACTTTTTTACTTCAACACCAATATGAGGTTTTAGATGTCACAAGCGAAGAATTAGAAGATTTCGTAGATGTTACCGTTGCTGTTGCTAAAGAAGTACAACAAAATGATGAAAATTTAGGTGTTGTTATTGATGCATATGGCGTTGGAAGCTTCATGGTCGCAACAAAAATTAAAGGAATGATAGCAGCAGAGGTGTCAGACGAACGTTCGGCCTATATGACGAGAAGCCATAATAACTCGAAAATGATTACAATGGGTGCAGCATTGGTAGGGCAAACTTTAGCTGAAAACATTGTGAAAGGCTTTATCGAAGGTCACTATGATGGTGGACGTCACCAAATTCGTGTAGACATGTTAAATAAAATGGGATAAGAGGAGGAGCATGAGATGAAGATTGCAATTGGTTCGGATCATATTGTAACAGATACGAAAATGGAAGTATCACAATTTTTAAAATCATTGGGTCACGAGGTGCTTGATTGTGGTACGTATGATTTTGCACGAACACATTATCCAATTTTTGGAAAAAAAGTGGGAGAAGCTGTCACAAGTGGAGAAGCAGATTTAGGGATATGTATTTGTGGTACAGGAGTGGGAATCAATAACGCTGTCAATAAAGTGCCAGGTGTGCGTTCTGCATTGGTTCGTGATATGTCATCAGCTATCTATGCTAAGGAAGAACTAAATGCAAATGTCATAGGCTTTGGTGGCAAAATTATTGGCGAGTTATTACTTTGTGATATAGTCGAAGCCTTTATTAATGCTGAATATCACCCTACCGCAGAAAATAAAAGGTTGATAGAAAAAATAGCGCAAGTTGAGTCGGAAAATGAAAATCAAAAAGAAGATTCCTTTTTTGATGAGTTTTTAGAAAAGTGGGACAACGGAGAATATCACGATTAACTTATCTAAATCATTAAAGTATATTTGCAGATTTGAGTGTATTGATTTTATTAAATGTAGAGGTGTAAAAATGAGTAACAAACAAGAATTATTAGCACGCTTAAGTGACGAGAATGGAATCATTTCAGCATTGGCTTTTGACCAACGTGGCGCATTAAAACGTATGATGGCACAATTTCAAGCATCTGAACCCGAAGTTAGAGATATAGAACAATTAAAAAAATTAGTTTCAGAGGAGCTCACACCTTATGCGTCTTCTATTTTATTAGATCCGGAATATGGTTTGCCTGCAACACAAGTAAGACATAGCTCGACAGGTTTATTATTAGCATATGAAAAAACGGGATATGACGTGAATGCTAAAGGACGTTTACCTGACTGCTTAGTTGATTGGTCGGCCAAACGTATTAAGGAAGCAGGCGCACAAGCTGTCAAATTCTTGCTCTATTATGATGTCGATGATGAAGCATATATCAATGATCAAAAAGAGGCATATATCGAGAGAATCGGTTCAGAATGTAAGGCAGAAGAGATACCGTTCTTTTTAGAAATTCTAGCATATGATGATTCAATAAAAGATAACAAAAGTAAGGAATACGCAAAAGTAAAGCCAAGAAAAGTTATTGAAGCGATGCGCGTATTTTCAAATGAACGTTTTGGAGTGGATGTTTTAAAAGTGGAAGTACCTGTAGATATGAACTATGTCGAAGGGTTCAGTCAAGGTGAATTTGTGTACACGCGTGAAGAAGCAGCAGCGTATTTCAAGCAACAAGATGAAGCAACACACTTACCGTATATTTATTTAAGTGCCGGTGTTTCTGCCCGATTATTCCAAGAGACATTAAAATTTGCACACGAGGCTGGAGCGCAGTTTAATGGTGTGTTATGTGGACGAGCAACATGGTCTGGTGCAGTGAAAGCATATATAGAAAACGGTGAGGAGGCAGCAAGAGAATGGCTGCGCACTGAAGGTTATCACAATATAAATGAACTAAATCATGTGCTAAAAGAAACAGCTGTTTCATACAAAAGCAAATAATTAACAAACGGTGGAGGTAATGAGGATGAACAGAGAAGAAGTTGCAATGTTAGGATTTGAAATTGTGGCATACGCTGGAGATGCACGCTCAAAATATTTAGAAGCATTATCAGCAGCACAAGTTGGCGATTATGATAAAGCTGAACAACTGATTGAAGAAGGTAATCAATGTATTGTGGATGCGCACAAAGCACAAACGAGTTTATTACAAAAAGAAGCGATGGGTGATGATATTGCTTACAGCGTAACCATGATGCATGGACAAGATCACTTAATGACAACCATTTTATTAAAAGACATGTTAAAACATATCATCGAATTGTACAAACGAGGGAGCTGACATCTATGAACAAACTGATTGGGTTTATTGAAAAAGGGAAACCGTTTTTTGAAAAACTTTCTCGTAATATTTATTTAAGAGCGATTCGTGACGGTTTTATCTCAGCTATGCCAATTATTTTATTTTCAAGTATTTTCTTATTGATTGCTTATGTACCGAATATATTTGATTTCAAGTGGAGTAAAGAGACCGAAGCACTCATTATGAAGCCATACCATTATTCAATGGGAATTGTAGGATTATTTGTTGCGGGAACAACAGCCAAAGCGCTAACGGATTCATACAATCGTAAATTAGAAAGAACAAATCAAATCAACTTTATCTCGACGATGCTGGCTTCGATGAGTGGTTTCTTATTTCTAGCTTCGAATACACTTGAAGCAGGAGGATTTGCAAATGCTTTCATGGGAACGAAAGGCTTACTAACAGCATTTTTATCTGCCTTTATTACTGTGATGATTTATAACATTTGTATTAAAAATAATATTACAATCAAAATGCCTAAAGAAGTGCCCCCAAATATTTCACAAGTGTTTAAAGATTTAATTCCATTCAGCCTTGTTATTTTAACTTTGTATGGATTGGATATCCTTTCAAGATCAGTGAATAAAACAAATGTCGCTGAATCAATTTTAAAGGTTTTTGAACCATTATTTACCGCAGCAGATGGCTATGTGGGTATTACAATTATATTTGGTGCTTTTGCGTTTTTCTGGTTTGTTGGTATTCACGGTCCTTCTATCGTGGAGCCTGCTATTGCAGCCATTACTTATGCCAATATCGAAACAAACTTTAAATTACTACACGCTGGTGAACATGCAGATAAAATTTTAACACCAGGTACACAAATGTTTATCGTAACTATGGGGGGCACTGGTGCGACGGACATTGTAACATAACTACCATTCAATATTTAAAGCATATCCGATTGATTTTAATTGTGTTTGTACTACCGTTTTTATTCTCTTTACGCGATATATAATCAAAATGTATTTCTTTCACCGTACTTAAAATTATCTCTTCTTTTTCCTCAACACTCATTAATTGCCAACCTTTTAAAAGCAAATTAGTGACAGATTCTATTTGTTTTCTACTCAAATCATTACTGATAGGCTGTATTTCTTCTTTTTCTATCGAATCGAGCAGTTTTTGCGTTTCACCCATCAACTCGTAATATTCATCGTCATCAATATATCCCATAGACCATGATCGCGTATATTTTTTTCTTTGAGCTTTTATCTTTGTTTCGTTATATTCTATTTTAGGTACTTTTTTCGGTTCTAAATCGATTTTAAATTTGTTTAAATCGAACCCCTTAAGCGTTTCTATAAAAACGCGCTCAACTTCACTTTCATTTATAGAAACGCTTTGCACTGTCTTATCTTTGCTACATCTATCGCATTTACATCTTCTAACTTTGTATTGATAGCCATTTGAAGTTTTTATTCTACCAGCATACAAATGTAGCCTATTTTTGCATTGAGGGCACACTAACACACCTCTAAAGATAGAATGATGTTTTGTATTACTCTTATGCGTACGCTTTTCTAGCGTTTCTAAAATTGTTAAATAATCATTTTCTGAAATAACAGGCTCGTGAGTGTTTTCGATAAACATGTCTCCATGTTTTGTGTGGCCTCTCAAAACGGGATTGCGTATTAATCTGTTAATCGTAACACGGTTCCAACTTTTGATTTTAGGTGGTAATTGATTTGTTGCATTCAAACGTTTGGCGATTTCATTCGCTGACAACCCTTTTTTAAACTCACTAACGATATAATCTATTATTTTAGAATGTTGGTTTGGTACAAGTTTGCCATCATTATTGTCATAACAAAAAGGAGCTTCTCTTATATAGTTACCTTCGCTAACTGCTGCCCGACTTCCGAATAACGATCTTTCTCTAATTGTTTCACGCTCCCATTCAGCCATAGCTCCGACCATAGTTATAAATAACTTACCTATTGCAGTTGTAGTGTCGAAAACTTCTGTAGCGCTTTTAAACGATACGTTTTTACTTTCGAAAACTTCTAACATTTCAAGCAAATCACGCACGTTTCGTGTAAGCCTATCTAGCTTGTAAACTAGCACTAAATCATAATCATCTAAGCTATCAAATAATTTTTGTAGTGACGGACGTTTTGTACTCCCACCACTAAATCCGGCGTCTGTAAAAACTTCGTAAGAATTCCAATCATGTACTTCGCAAAAAGATATTAATTTACGTTTTTGTTCTGTTATAGAATAACCTTCATTTGCCTGCTCTTGTGTACTAACTCGTGTGTAGATCGCTACTTTCATTACTATACCCCCTCAAAAAAAGTAAAAAATAATAAGGGTAGGCGTGCTACCCGTGGAAATTATTCATAATGTCCAGGTTCTAACCCATCCTCAATTAAAATTCTATCACTTTCCTCTTTTGCTCTTTGAGCTTCTTCTGGCGTATAAAAGTGTTTATATTCATGTTCGTAAATAGGGTCGGTTTCTCCTTCAACATATTCCTCTCTGACTGGATTATTAGTCGTTGTGTGTGTTTGTCCGTTGTAATATTCTGTAACAGTATTTTTATTAACCACTGGGGTTTCTTGTTGAGAAGCATAATTTTGAGATGCTTGTTGTTCTGGCTGTTGATACCCATTATTATTTTGTTGTTGCGGCATCTCAACTGTTTGCTCTTGTGAATTAGGTTGTTCGTCTGATTGTTGCTGCGGTTGTTTTGCGACTTCTTTATCTTGATTTTCTTTATCTTTTTTCTTTCTGTTCTCTTTATCTTTATCAACGTTCTTTTCTTTTGATTTTGTCTCTTTTTTAGGTTCTTCCTTTTCCTTTTCATTTCCACACGCTGATAAAACTAATAAACTAGCGAACAATAAAAATATCAATCTATTCATGTTTTACACTCCTTAAAAATTGTTTTTATATAAAGCGTATAAAGCGATTTAACCAGTTTTATAAATCCTTATATATAATCAACGGTTCAAACTCAATTATGTAGTTACCATACCTAGTCCTTAAACCGTATTTTTGTTTGTAATGTTGTATAGTATCTAGCACAAAATCTTTAGTGACCTCGAAATATAACGCTAAGTCATAAATGTTTTGTACACCATAATTGAAAGCGTTAATTAAACCTTGCAAAGTAATCACTGATTCATTTGCAAGGCGTCTCGCTTTTAATTCGAATTTTCGATTAAGCATGTCTGATTGATCTAAGATGTTTCCATATGTAATTTTATGATGTGCGATTTCTTCTGCTAATGTTTCGTGTTTTTTATAATCACTCATATTCTCTTTTATGTAAATTGTTCCCTCATAATACAATCCACTTTGAAAATATGGTAGGAAAGATGTCTCAATTACATCTATGTTTTCATTTTCTATTAATAGGTCTTCGTATCTCAATTTACATCACCCTTTGCCTGTTGCTAGTTACTTTTTACGGTTTTTAATAAATTCTATAAATTGACGTACTTCCTCCATTTCTTCCTCTGTCAAATCTTCTTTATCAAAATGAGCTGCAATTGTCTCTTGGTGTTCTTCTTTTTTTTCTTGGTCTTGCGTCAATCTAGACATAGGAACATCAAAATATTCTGCTATTTCTTCTATCTTCCCAATTCTTGGATACTTATTTTCTTTAATCCAATGTGTTACGGAAGCGGGTGAAATATTCAAATCTATAGCCAATTGTTTTTGGTCAATACCTTTTTGGTGTAATAAAGATAAAAGATTCTCGGAGAAAATTTTTCTAGCTGATTTTTTGGTCATTTTAACCCCTCTTTTTCAAAGTTTAGTATTACTTTGTAATACTAATTTACCATAAGTTAAAGCAATTGACAATAAGTTATTTAACTTTTAGGAAACTTTTTTATCGAAACATGTTGACATTTAACTTTAAGTAAATTAAAATTTGATTATCGGAGGTGACAAAATGGCAAAATTATCAATCAGAGCCTTGCGAGTAAATAATGAAAAGACTCAACAAGACGTAGCTGATATCTTAGGTGTTAGTAAACCCACTGTAATTAAGTGGGAAAAAGGTGAAGTCGAACCAAAAGGGTTAGTTATTTATGCACTAGCCAAGCTGTACAATGTAGAAATAGAAGACATTGAAATCCGACAAAAAATTTTACAACACGATTAACTTTAAGTAAAACGAAAGGGGATACTATGAATATTCAAGAGGCAACAAAGTTAGCAATGAAAAAAGGTATCGCTATTAGACGAAAGAATCAAGGCGTATACGGAATATTACCAACGAATTTGGTTAATTACCAGTGTCTAATTATCTCGAAAAATTACAAAACAAAAGGGCAAACCGCCGGCGCTAGGTGGCAGCCAAGCGCCGACGATTTAATTGCAGATGATTGGGTTCTAGATTATTAGTTTTTTCAAGTCAGAGATAGCTTTTAACAATAATGAATAATTCTTATTAGTTTCATTTTCACAATAAGCTATTCCTTTGTTAGATAAAGCTAATGCAGCAAAACCATTATCACCCTTAGCAACTGTTGCGAATCCGTATCTACCTAATTGGTGAACCGAGGAAACATACTTATCAAAATTCATACCCAAAAAGTAATTATAATGTGATTCCTCATCACTACCAAAATACGATGCAGTGTTAATAGATCCTCCATCTTCAATCCTATCTAAATAAATTTTATAGAGATGGAGTATCACGAACTTACTATCGGAAGTAAGCATACTTCTCACCTCCTTTCAATAGGAGATAAGAAAAGTATAGCACAACAAAAATTAAGGGGGGACAGACATGCCGAAAGAAGTACAACAAATTTGGTTTGATTACATGTTAGAAAAAGGCATTATCAAACGTGTTTTAGAAAACGAGGGGAAGAGGTGATTAACATCAAACACACACTAGCAATATTCATGACTGTATCAGTCGCTATCGTATTGACAACTGTCTTAGCATTCAGTGGCGTGTACTTCACCACACTGCTATTCATAGTAATTTTAGCAGAAGCGGTGACGTACAACTTAACTAAGTATGTGTACGACACATTAAAAAAGACTGAAACTTGCGCCAACAAGTAACAGTCAAAGCAATTAAAAAACAATTTATATCTTAAATATATAACTTATTGGAGGTAATTACAAGATGGGTATTTTAGAGGAACTTTTAGAAGAAGTGAAGCGTCTAAACAAAAACCTACAAGTTACAAACGTTGAACTTTCTACCGTAGACGAGTCTGTAATGCAAAAAGTAAAAGAAGTGCCAATGAAAAAAGAGGAAGCATCAAAAGAGGATGTCAAAGAATTTGAAGAACCTACACAAGACTACTCTAAAGATTATGTTTTATCGCTTGGTAAAGAGTTTGTAAAAAATGCAGATGATAGCGACAAAAAGGCTTTTAAAGAAAAATTATCAGAACTTAATTCAAGCAAATTATCTACTGTTGAATCAGAACACTATCCAATTATTGTTGACTTCATGAAAGCGAGACTCGACGCATGAGTCTTGATCACACAAGTAGAGCACACGCCAAATTAAGTGCAAGTGGTGCAAAGCAGTGGCTCAACTGTCCGCCTAGTATAAAAGCTAGTGAAGGTATAAGTGATAAGACTTCAACATTTGCCGAAGAAGGCACTTTTGCTCATGAATTAAGTGAATTGTACTTTAGCCACATGTATGAAGGGTTGACTGAGTTTGAATTCAATAAGGCTTATGCCAATTATCAGCGTAACGAATATTACAGCGAAGAGCTAAGAGAATATGTTGAGCAGTATGTTGACATGGTTGAAGAACGTGTTAATGATGCGAAAGCTCGAGATAAAGATGTAATAACGATGTTTGAAACGAGACTTGATTTAGGTAAGTACGTTCCTGAGTCATTCGGGACTGGTGATGTAATTGTGTATGCGGGTGGTGTACTTGAAATCATAGACCTTAAATTTGGTAAAGGTGTTGAGGTGTCAGCTATAGACAATCCTCAATTACGTCTTTATGGTCTAGGCGCTTATGAACTGCTAAGCGTTTTGGAAGACATACACACTATTAAAATGACAATTATACAACCTCGACTCGATAATTACTCAACTGAAGAATTAGAGACTGAGGCGCTTATTAATTGGGGTCTAGAGTATGTTAAACCTAGAGCCGAACTTGCCTATAATGGCGACGGAGAATTCAAGGCTGGCGAACATTGTCGGTTTTGTAAGATTAAGCATTCTTGCCGAACACGCGCTCAATACATGCTTGATATACCTAATAAGCCTGCTCATTTATTAAGCGACGATGAAATAGCCGAGCTACTTTATAAGGTACCTGACATCAAAAAGTGGGCGGATGATTTAGAAAGCTATGCTTTAGAACAAATGACAGAACACGACAAAAACTATGACGGATGGAAGTTAGTAGAGGGGCGTTCAAAACGTGTCATGACAGACACAGAAGCCGTTAAGGACAAGCTAATTGAAAACGGCTTTAAGCCCGAGAATATTACTGAAACAAAACTTTTAAGCATTACAAAATTAGAAAAGAAAATCGGTAAAAAAGCATTCAACGATATTGCAGGAGAGTTTATCTCCAAACCTCAAGGCAAGCTGACACTTGCTAAAGAGTCAGATAAAAGACCTGCAATAAAACAGAGTGCTGAAGAAGATTTTGATCAAATATAAAACGACTAAAAAAGGACGGTAATTATTTATGAAAGCAAAACAAAAAGGAACTAAAGTAATCACAGGAAAAGTACGTGCGTCTTACGCTCATATTTTTGAACCACACAGCATGCAAGAAGGACAAGATGCTAAATACTCAGTTAGTTTAATCATTCCTAAATCAGATACAAGCACAATTGAAGCAATTGAAAAAGCAATTGAAGAAGCAAAAGAAGCAGGTAAAGCAACAAAGTTTGGCGGTAAAATTCCTGCAAACTTAAAAACTCCATTGCGTGACGGTGATATCGACAGAGAGGATGACCCGAATTATAAAGACGCTTATTTTATGAACGTTTCAAGCAAACAAGCTCCCGGTATTGTTGATCAAAACAAAATCCGATTAACAGACCCAGGAACAGTTGTAAGCGGTGATTACATTAGAGCGTCTGTCAACATGTACGCTTTTAGCGCAAGTGGCAATAAAGGTATTGCTGCAGGCTTAAACAATATCCAACTTGTTGAGAAAGGCGAGCCGCTTGGCGGAGCAAGCAGTGCAGAAGACGACTTTGACGAATTAGATACAGATGATGATGACTTATTGTAGTCAACACACGGGGCTACACAGCCCCTTACTTTTTTAACTGATTGAGGTGATACGCACTTGAAATATATGAATATTGATATTGAGACCTACAGTAGTAATGACATTTCTAAATGTGGTGCGTATAAATACGTAGAAGCGGAAGACTTTGAAATTTTAATAATCGCTTATTCAATAGACGGCGGTCCTGTTAGTGCTATTGACATGACTAAAGTCGACAACGAACCATTTCACGCAGATTATGAGACTTTCAAAATTGCGTTGTTCGACCCGGAAGTTAGAAAGTATGCTTTTAACGCTAATTTTGAAAGGGTTTGTCTAGCTCAACATTTTAATAAAGAGATGCCTCCCGAAGAATGGACGTGCACGATGGTTAATGTCACTCGCATTGGTCTGCCGGCTTCACTTGATAAAGTTGGCGAGGTGCTAAACCTACAAAATCAAAAAGATAAAGCAGGTAAAAACCTCATCAGATATTTTTCTGTGCCATGTAAACCTACAAAAGTGAACGGTGGCCGAACAAGAAACCTACCACAGCATGACCCAAAAAAGTGGCAACAATTTATTGATTACTGTGTAAGAGATGTAGAAGTCGAAATGTCTATTGCTACGAAGATTAAAGACTTTCCTGTTACTAAAGAAGAACAGAAATACTGGTCGCTAGATCAGCATATTAATGATAGAGGGATAAAGCTTTCTAAGCCCTTAATGCTAGGTGCTAATGAACTTGACAAGATAAGCAAAGCAGAACTTCTTAAACAAGCCACGAAAATTACAGGATTAGAAAACCCTAACAGTCCGAGTCAGTTGCTTAAATGGCTAAACGAGGAACAAGGACTCGACATACCAAACTTGCAAAAGAAAACGGTGCAAGAATATCTAAAGTACGCTATTGGCAAAGCAAAACAGATGTTAGAGATTCGACTTCAAATGTCGAAAACAAGCGTTAAAAAGTACAACAAGATGCACGACATGATGTGTGGCGATGAACGCGTAAGAGGTCTTTTCCAATTTTACGGGGCAGGTACAGGCAGATGGGCAGGAAGAGGCGTACAACTTCAGAATCTAACCAAGCACTACATTAGCGATACCGAGCTCAACATCGCACGTGACTTTATTAAAGAACAAAGATTTGATGATTTGGATTTACTACTTGATATTCATCCACAAGACCTATTAAGCCAATTAGTACGTACCACATTTACAGCTGAAGAGGGATATGCCCTAGCGGTGAGTGACTTTTCTGCAATAGAAGCGCGTGTTATTGCATGGTATGCGAAAGAACAGTGGCGATTAGATGTGTTTAATACACATGGCAAAATTTATGAGGCGTCAGCTGCACAAATGTTTGGCGTTCCAGTTGACTCCATAAAAAAAGGTGACCCACTCAGACAAAAAGGTAAAGTATCAGAATTGGCATTGGGCTATCAAGGTGGCCCAGGAGCCTTAAAAGCAATGGGTGCTTTGGATATGGGCATCGATGAATCAGAATTACAAGGCTTAGTAGATAGTTGGCGTAAAGCAAACCCGAATATTGTCGCCTTTTGGAAAGGTTGTCAAGATGCTGCAATTGAGACAGTCAGAACAAGACAAACACATCTGACACATGGGCTTAGATTCTACATGAAAAAAGGCTTTCTTATGATTGAACTGCCAAGCGGTAGATCACTAGCCTATCCGAAAGCACGAGTAGGAGAAAACAGTTGGGGCAGTCCTGTTGTTGAGTTTATGGGTTTAGACCTTAATCGTAAATGGACAAAGTTAAAAACTTATGGCGGTAAGCTTGTCGAAAACATCGTACAAGCAACTGCTAGGGATTTATTAGCGATATCAATGTACAGAATTGAGCATGCAGGCTTTTCAATTGTGGGGCATGTACACGATGAAGTGATTGTTGAGATTCCTGATGGCTCAGGAGGATTGAAAGCCATAGAAAATATTATGAGCAAACCAGTCAAATGGGCGGAAGGATTAAAACTTAATAGCGATGGCTTTACATCGCCTTTCTACATGAAAGATTAGGAGGAATGAAAATGTACACGATTGCGTTAGGACGTAATGGCGATAAAGTAACAGAATCAACACAAGATAGTTTCGACAAATTAAAAACTGATCGTGCGTATAGAGAATATAAAAATAGTCGTAAAGATAAAACACACTTAGTTAAATATCCGCAATCAGTTAAAGCGAGTGACTACTATAAATATTTAAAAAGCCAGGCGTTGTGGAGTGAATGATGTAACTTGGAAAGACCTCAAATTTATAGGATTTACTAGGTCGCAAAAAGCAAAAATGATACACAAAGGTATCACGCCTAGCATCGCGCTGAGTAGATATAAAAACTATTGGAGCATTGAGGAAATTGTTAATACAAAACCTTATATGAAAAGGAGACGCAAATAATGCAAATTAAAGACTTGAAAATTGGTGATAAAGTACAGATTGTTCGTGGTGTACAACGCGTGCGTGATGAAGATGACGAAAAATGGGTTTATGAACCGTGTTTTGAAAATGGAGAGGTTATCGATGTGTATGAAAAAGGTAGCAAAGCGCAAGTTGATTTTAAAAATGGTACCTGCACTGTTATAAATGCAAACACAGAATGGTACAAAGTGCCTAGCAACACAAAAATTGCGACACATTCAGAGGTAAAGAGACCTCATCACTATATGTTTGAAAATGGTACTGAAGCCATCAAGGTTATAAACATGATTGTAAAAAGATACAAACAATCGATTGTTTCAGCACAAATTTATAACGCGATCAAATACATCATTAGAGCACCTTTTAAAAATGGAGTTAAAGATTTGAAGAAAGCAAAAGAGAGTATAAATTTTGCTATCAAATTTTGGGATAACAAAGAGATGGAGTATAAAAAATGAACGTTACGAATGAGGTCAACAAAATATTAAACATCAAAGATAGTTATCAAGCGCCCAAAAGACTAATGGACATCTTGTGTGGTGATAGAGATGAACGAGACAAAGTGTTTAAACAATTTCTAGAGTTATTCAAATATGACGTTACATTCGATTGGTTCCATGAGTACTTTCAAGACGAACATGCAGACCGTAAAAAGAAGAAGCAAGACTTTACACCCCAGTCAATTTCAAAGTTGCTTTCTGAAATAGTTAACGGCGAAGATGGTACTTATTACGAACCCGCAGCAGGAACTGGAGGAATCTTAATTCAAAAATGGGATGACGACAGAATGAAGCACTCACCTCTTGAATATATGCCCTCGTTTTACTTCTATACCGCTGAGGAGTTAAGCGATAGAACAATACCATTCTTATTATTCAACATGCTAATAAGAGGCATGAACGGGCTTGTGGTACAGTGTGATGTTTTAACGCGTGAAGCTTATGGTGCGTGGTTTATACAAAATGATGATAATGATCACTTCCATTTTTCATCACTGAATAAATTGTCGCCAAACGAAATGATTGAACGTGAGTTAAACGTGACGTTTGTAGACGACAATTATCCGCACATTATGCAGACAACGAAGTGGCCTGAGTGGCTAGGTGATGTGAATGAGTACATCCCATCGTGATTTAAGCAATGTTAAACGTGCGAAATATAAATACAACACAGCAGGCAAAACGCCGACAGAAATTAATCAGGAGTTGCGCAAACGTGGCGTAAAAGGTTTTGTCGTAAACGTAAATCACAATCGCGTAACGATGTTAGTAGACAGACGCGATGTAAAGAGGAATAAGGAGTGTATGAGATGAAACCCAAATTTAGAGCATGGGATAAAAGAAGGAATGAAATGTATAGCCCTAATGAACTAACCATTCAAATTAACGGGTCGGAAATTCTAGTAGCATTAGCAAGCTCCTTACATCAAATATTTAATTATGAACTTATGCAGTCGACAGGATTGACTGACAAGCATACTGTCGAGGTGTACCAAGGTGATATTGTGTGGGACGACATGAATGAAGAATATGGTGTAGTTCGAATTGAAGAAGCTAAAACAATTATTGAGTGGGATATCTATGTGGAAGATTTATTCGAGAGAATAGAACTTTTAGAGGTTGTTGGGAATATTTACGAAAACAAAAAATTGTTAAAGGAGGAACGATGATGAAAATTAAGAAAAAAGTAAAAATGAATTTACACGAGTTAATTCAATGGGCTCGAGAGAATAATGTGAAAGGTGAAACTTTCACATCAAATTATGGAAGGAACGTGAAGTTTTATAGCGACGTCTCGTTCAACACCATGGAACCCATCTATCATTGGGACACTTTCACCGTCGAAGCGGAAGAAGAAATCACGGAGAGAACGGTTATTCCTTTGTTATTAGAAGTGTATGAGCATGAGGGAGAATTAGTTTTTTTACCTCAAAGAGAAAAGTCTATAAAAAAACTTCTAGAACAATCTGACCTTGAAGAAAATATTACTACTAAAACATTATACATTATAAATGATGATGGGACGCTAACGTTAATCTGGCGTGACGGGGAGCTGATTAAGTAATGGAACACGGTTCAAAAGAATACTGGCATAACGAACTAATTAAATGTTCAAAAGAACGAGACGATCTAAAACGCAAATTAGACGATGTAGTTGATTTGTTCAACGCTCACTTACACCACAAAAAAGCATGGTCGGACAATCCTTATTACGACAGAGTGCAACAGAGATTAAATAAAATTATGGAGGACGAATAGATGGAAGCACCTTATAAAATTCAATCAGAGATTAAAAAAAGAATTATTAAGCCCGAATATAAATTTGAATATATGAACAAATTAGCGGGTGAAACTTTAACACATGTCTTTCATGTAAATCTTAGTGTCAATTCATTTAATAAATTACCTGCAATAGTTTTTGTTTCCGAAAGTAAGAAGGTATTTATCCATTGTTTGAGAATTGATACAGATATGCAAGAAGACGAAGACTTAGCTGATATTGATGCTATTAAAAGGTATCAGATTAACCTTTTTAGATTTGTAAATATGTTACTAGATGATGAAATACAATTTGAAATACTTGATAAAGGAAAATTGCCATTCATCAACCAACAAGTGCTAAAAGAATATTTTGATTACAAGATAAATAAGCGAAAACAGGAAGAAGAAAAATACCGAAAAGAACAAGAATACAAAACATATTTAAAATTAAAAGAAAAGTTTGAGGAGGACGAGTGAATGACTAATGAAGAACTATTTGAGGTGTTTCAAGAAGCAATGCGTGAATTAGAACATTCTATTCGGCAAATTGATAACGAAGCCGATAGATATATTATTAATAAAGCTATTGAATTGATTGATTCGGTTGCATGGAAATATGAGGAGGACGAGTGAAATGGAGATAAGCCTAGCTGAAACTAGAGAACTTTTAACGATAGCAAAGAGAGTTACACCAGTATTAACACGAGAAGAGTTTGAAATGGTTGGCTTAATTTATTTAGGCGCGCTTGAAAGATTAGAAAATAATATGGAGGACACAAACAATGACTAATACATTACAAATCAAATTATTATCAGACAACGCAACAATGCCAAAACGTGAGCACGATACTGATGCAGGATTCGACATATACGCTGCCGAAACAGTGGTGTTGGAACCACAAGAGAAAGCGTTAATTGCGACAGATATTGCAGTGAATATTCCTAAAGGTTATGTTGGGTTATTGACTAGCCGTAGTGGTGTGAGTAGTAAAACGCATTTAGTGATTGAGACAGGAAAGATTGACGCAGGGTTTCACGGAAATATGAAGATTAATATTAAGAATGATTATATCAACTTAAAAGAATATGATGAGGCAAAAATAGACACTAACTACGGCGATGTTATGTATCCTATTTACAATGTCGATGGTCAAGCGTATTACGATAAAATTTATGATAATCCAGTATACAAAATCAACAAAGGCGACCGACTAGCGCAATTAGTTATTGTGCCTATCTGGACGCCAGAGCTAGAGCAAGTGGAGGAATTTACAAGTGAGTCAGCAAGAGGAGAAAAAGGGTTCGGGTCAAGTGGATTCTAAACGGGTCGAATTCGACGGGTTTAAGAAGGACATACTAACTAAAGTGAAAGAGGTGCTGCGTAAGTGAATATAAAAAAAGCTAAATCTAGACAAGAAGAATTTGAGTTTATTCAATATGTCGATACCGAAATCGGTGAAAAAATAAAAAAATGGGCTAATAACAAAGCACGTTTTTCTATAGCGTTTGTTGATTGGGAGTATCAATTAGAATTTTTTAACAATGGTTGGACAGAAGTTGCTAAACTTGGTGACTATGTAATAAAAGGTCACGATAGTAACTTTTATGCATTAAATGAGATGACGTTCAAGCTATTGTTCGATGTGATGGAGGAGGATTAAATGAAACGTATTTTAGACGCTTGTTGTGGTAGTCGAATGTTTTGGTTTGATAAGAATAACCGAAACACAGTTTTTATGGATAACCGTCAACTACAAACGAATTTGTGTGACGGTCGAAAATTAGAAGTTAATCCTGACATAGTGGCCGACTTTAGAAATATGCCATTTGATGATGAAAGTTTTTATATGGTCGTGTTTGATCCACCGCATTTGATAAGGGGTGGCGATAAAAGTTGGTTAGTACAAAAATATGGTCGGCTTAATGAAACGTGGCCAGAAGATTTAAAACAAGGTTTTGAAGAGTGCATGCGTGTTTTGAAAACGAACGGGACATTAATTTTTAAATGGAACGAAGAACAAATAAAATTGTCAGAAGTTTTAAAGTGTTTCAGTCAAAAGCCGCTGTTAGGTAACAAACGAAGTAAGACACATTGGTTAGTTTTTATGAAAGGAGCAGACGAATGACTCAATACTTAATTACTACATTTACAGACTCAACAGGTCAAACATTCACAGAAGCAACTAAAGCGCGTGAGAATCAAACGTTTAGTGTTGTGTTAGCAGAAAGTAAAGAGGAAGCGCTGGAGATATACACGAACGATAAAGGGTGGCAAGATTTTATAAAGACGCTTAAGGAGGAAACAGAATGGGATTAGCTGAATTATTAACAATTGTATTTGTCGTTTTAAAACTAACTGGGGTTATTGATTGGTCGTGGTGGTTAGTACTTCTGCCTGAGATTATAGCAATCTTGATTTATACTGTATTGTTTATTATCACCGTTGTCTATGCAAGAATGCAGAACAAAATATTCATGAGTAAATACGAACGCGCAGCTAAACGAACACGTAATAAACATGAAGAATATTTAAAGCGACGTCAAAAATGGTTTGAGAATCATAAATTAGATAGAGGTGAAAAGAAATGAAATACATCATCACAACAGCAATGATTTTATATATCGCATATCAATACTACATCAAACGTACTGCTAACGATGAGGTAGACGCATTTAATGAATATGATCATACACATTTAAATAATATACGTGCAGAGGTGAGTGGGTAATGGACATTGCTGCGTTAAGAAATCAAACAGAAAAAAATAAAGAGGAAATATTTCAACGTTCTAAAGATTACTGTATTTGTGTAATAAACAGTGCAATACATGAGGCAGTCGAGAAAGGTAAGTATTCAGCTCAAATAAGAATTAGTACATTAAAGTATGGAATGCCTGTGGTTATGAATAATTTTTATTATAACGTTACACGTGATGTTATAAACGCAATAGGTAAACAATATACCGCACTGGGTTTTAACGTTGAGTTCAGTAGTACATTTGGAATGACTATAGATTGGAGTGAACAAAATTAATGTGGATTATAACAACGATCATCTTAGCACTGATTGCGTTAATTCTATTAGCTGAAAACAGTGCGCTAAAAACCAAAAATGAAAGTCTTAAATACGCCATTCTTTATTTACAGACTAAGTTTAAAGATGATATTGATTATGAAGAACTAAAGCGAATTACTGATCAATATAAATAAGGTAGTTATTAGAAAGTATTAAAGAAAGGGGACCATCATGTTAGACAAAGTCACACAACCTAAAAAAATTAAATATGATCGTGATATTCAGTATGCCTTTGCTAGCAGTCGTTTAGCTACGAACTGGACAAATCACAATATGGCTTGGTCTGACTTTATGCAAAAGCTTTCTTCAACCGTAAGAACAAAAGAGAGCCTACTCGATTACAACAAAATGTCTAAATCCGAACAAGCTAATGTGAAAGACGTTGGTGGGTTCGTTGGGGGCTATCTAAAAGAAGGCAAGCGCAGAGCGGGGCAAGTGATGAACCGCTCCATGCTAACGCTTGACATTGACTATGCTGCGCAAGATATGGTCGACATGTTATCAATGTTTTATGATTTTGCATATTGTGTCTATTCAACGCACAAGCATAGAGATGTCAGCCCTAGATTAAGATTAGTTGTTCCTCTTAAACGCAATGTCAATTCGGACGAATATGAGGCGGTTGGGCGTAAAGTTGCTGATATGGTAGGTATGGACTATTTTGATGATACGACATACCAACCTCATCGGCTAATGTACTGGCCATCTACAAGTAATGATGCAGAATTCTTCTTTGCTTATGAGGACTTACCTTTATTAGATCCCGATAAAGTTTTAGATGAATATGTAAATTGGACAGATACCCTCGAGTGGCCGACGTCGTCGAGAGAAGAAAGCAAAACAAGACATTTAGCAGACAAACAAGGAAACCCAGAAGAAAAACCTGGTATTGTTGGTGCATTTTGTCGCGCGTATTCAATAGAAGAAGCAATTGATACCTTTATACCTGAATTGTATGACCACCATAGCAGCAACCGTTACACGTACCATGAAGGCTCAACATCAGGTGGGCTTGTATTATATGAGAATGGCAAATTTGCCTATTCACATCACAATACTGACCCCGTGAGTGGGCTATTGGTGAATAGCTTTGACTTAATACGGATTCACTTATATGGTGCGCAAGATGAGGACCTAAAAGCCGATACGCCGATTAACAGGATGCCAAGTTTTAAGGCAATGCAGACCAAAGCCCAAAATGACGAGCGCGTTAAAAAGCAATTGATTAACGACAAGATTTCAAGTGCAGTAGATGATTTTGACGAGATTAATACAGGCGATGATGACAGTTGGGACGAAACTCTTGAGATCACTTCAAAAGGTACATTCAAAGCGAGTATACCTAATATAGAAATTATTTTGCGCAATGATTCTAACTTAAAAGGTAAAATCGCATTTAATGAATTTACCAAACAGATTGAATGTCTAGGTAAAACTCCATGGAACAAAGACTTCAAGACAAGACAATGGCAAGATGGCGATGATAGCGCGTTACGTAGCTACATTGAAAAGATTTATGAGATACACCATTCTGGTAAAACAAAAGATGCCATTATAAGTGTGGCGCTTCAAAATGCCTATCACCCAGTTAGGGACTATCTTAACAATTTAGAGTGGGACAAAAAGCCAAGATTAGAAACGCTATTCATTAAATATTTAGGCGTTGAAGATTCAAAAGTGAATCGCACAATTACACGTAAATCATTAACGGCTGGCGTTGCTAGAGTGATGGAACCTGGTTGCAAATTCGACTATATGCTTACGTTATATGGCCCTCAAGGCGTCGGTAAATCGGCAATTCTTAAAAAACTAGGTGGCGCGTGGTTTTCAGATAGTTTAGTTTCGGTGACTGGAAAAGAAGCTTATGAAGCATTACAAGGGGTTTGGATTATGGAAATGGCCGAACTTGCAGCAACACGTAAAGCAGAGGTTGAAGCGATTAAGCACTTTATATCAAAACAAATTGACCGCTTCCGTGTCGCGTACGGACATTACATTGAAGATTTTCCACGCCAATGTATTTTTATCGGTACAACAAACAAAGTTGATTTCTTAAGAGATGAAACGGGAGGTCGTCGTTTTTGGCCTATGACTGTTAATCCTGACAAAGTGGAAGTTAAGTGGTCTAAGTTGACTAAAGACGAAATCAATCAAATTTGGGCTGAAGCAAAGCACTATTACGAACAAGGTGAAGAACTTTATCTTGATCCTGAACTTGAAGAAGAAATGCGTTCAATACAAAGTAAACATACAGAAGAATCTCCATACTTGGGTATTATTGAAGAATTTTTAAATACGCCTATACCTAGCAACTGGAATGAAATGTCTATTTCTGAACGACGGGACTTTTATAAGTTTGGTGATGACTCAATCAGTGAGCAGAGCAGCAAATTGGTTCAAAGGGATAGAGTGTGTGCTTTAGAAATTTTTGTCGAATGCTTTGGAAAAGATAAAGGCGACGGCAGGGGTTCTATGGAACTTAAAAAAATAACAAATGCTTTAAGACAGTTAAATGATTGGGAAGTTTATGACGGCAATAAAGAAGGCAAATTAAGATTCGGAAAGGACTACGGATTGCAGAAAGCTTATGTTAGGCAAGATGATTTTGACAACTTAATATAAGTTAAAATGAATTTTTATGCAATTTAAGGTGTTACTCTACTGTTACTGGAAGTGTTACTTCAATTTTTTAAAAGTAACAGCAAAATGGTAATAATACACTTAGGTGTTACTAGTGTTACTTTACTGGATATCTAAAAGTAACACCTCTAGTAACACCTCTATGCCTTGAGGCTCTAAGAGGCAACCTTTACTGTTACCAGTGTTACTTTAAATTTACTAAATAGATTAAAAAGTAATGTTAGGGAGTAATAGTAGTAGAGCTTCACCCCTAATAGCAAATAAGTATAGAAAAAGAGTTTTTGAAGTAACACGAGTAACACCACTACGAATTATGTATACATTATGCAGGTGAGCTAAATGAGAGAATCAAACATTGAAAAGTATTTAGTAAGAGAAGTTAAAAAGCAAAACGGCTTGTGCTTAAAATGGGTTGCACCTGGTACAAGAGGTGTTCCTGATAGAATCGTCATCATGCCAAAAGGAAAAACCTATTATGTTGAGATGAAACAACCTAAAGGACGAACAGATCCGTTACAAAAATATATGCACAAGCAATTAGAAGATAGAGGGCATCAAGTATTCATCTTATGGGATAAAAAACAAGTTGATGCGTTTATAAAAAAAGTAGGTGGTAAATGTGGCGATTGAGTTTAAGCCCCATATCTACCAAAAACATTCGATTGATAAATTAATTGATAATGAAAAATATGGTTTGTTTTTGGACATGGGTTTAGGTAAAACGGTATCAACACTTACGGCATTTAGTGATTTACAGTTACTTGATACAAATAAGATGTTAGTCATAGCACCTTTAAATGTAGCTAAAGACACGTGGGCGGATGAGATAAATAAGTGGGAGCACTTAAAGCATTTACGTGTATCTAAAGTATTAGGCACACCCAAGCAAAGGTTAGCAGCACTGAGTAAAGAGGCTGACATCTATATCACAAATAAAGAGAATACAAAATGGTTGTGTGATCAATATAAAAAAGAATGGCCCTTCGATATGGTGGTGATTGATGAGTTATCAACGTTTAAAAATCCATCAAGTCAAAGGTTTAAAGCAATTAGGAAGAAGCAACCTTTAATAAAAAGGTTTGTTGGTTTAACTGGTACACCTAGCCCGAACAGCTTACTGGATTTGTGGGCACAGGTCTATTTGATTGATAGGGGTGAACGTTTAGAAACGTCCTTTAGTCGATACCGAGAAAAATTTTTTAGACCTACACATCAAGTCAGTGACCACGTTTTTAATTGGGAGCTTAGAGACGGAGCAGAAGAAAAGATATATGAGTTGATAGAGGATGTATGTTTGAGTATGAAGGCCAGTGACTATTTAGATATGCCCGAAAGAATAGATGCCGTTCAATCCGTTAACTTATCCAGTAAAGAACGTAAGTTGTATGATGAGCTTGAAAAACATTACATCCTAGACTCAGAAGAAGATGGAACCATAGTAGCGCAAAGTGGTGCTTCATTAAGTCAAAAGCTTTTACAGTTATCTAATGGTGCCGTTTATACAGATGACGAAAGCGTCAGACACATACATGATAAAAAATTAGATAAACTTGAGGAGATTGTTGAAGAATCACAAGGACAGCCTATTCTTTTATTCTACAACTTTAAGCATGATAAAGAGCGTATACTCGAAAGGTTTGATGACGTACTTACATTAGATGATGACGGCTATAAAGATAAATGGAATGCGGGCAAAGTTAAAATCTTATTAGCGCATCCGGCGAGTGCAGGTCACGGATTAAACTTACAACAAGGTGGGCACATCATTGTATGGTTTGGTCTAACGTGGTCCTTAGAATTATATCAACAAGCAAACGCTAGGCTTTATAGACAAGGACAACAACATACAACGATTATTCATCATATTATGACAGATAACACCATAGAGCAAAGAGTCTATAAAGCACTTCAGAATAAGGAGCTCACACAAGATGAATTGATGAAAGCTGTTAAAGCGAGAATAGAAAAATATAAATAGTGGAGGTTGTTTGATGTATACGCCATCTGAAGTAAAGCAAATAATATTAGATTATCATTGGATGAGAAGATTAATAGATCATCGAGTGTATGAATATGATAGTACCTCAACTGGGCAATATGGTATAGAGTCAGCCATGCCTAAAGCTAAAGGCGCAACTGGCGATAAGGTACTCGTTCGTGTGATACAGAACGATAGGGACAGACGAAAGACACAAGAGCTTATTGACAAGGTGACGTTTATAGATGAGCACGAGCATCTAATATCGAACGACAAGAACTATCATATCTTGCAACTACTTAAACAAGGTGAGAGTATCGCAAGAATAGAAGTATTAATGTTGATAAGTAGAAGGAACATATACAATCGATTAAGCGATATTGTTAGTGTATACCTGAATGTTCAATAGTACACAGATTGCACAAAATGCACAGATTGCACAAAATGCACACAATTATGTTTGTTGAAGATTATTTTATATACTTGAGTTACAACGATAAATAAAGGCGTTCAAACATACTATATTATACTAGGCACATCACGTTGTGGTGTGTCTTTTTTTGATGGAGCGATTAATATTCAATGGATCGAATAGATTATAGAGATGTTAACGATAGAAAAAGATTCTACAAAACATCAGAATGGAAAGGATTAAGGAAGCAAAGATTAATCAAAGATAACTATGAATGTCAGTGGTGCAAAAACAAGGGTAAAGTTGTTACTAACAATGACGCACGCCTTATTGTGCATCATAAGCAAGAAGTTAAAGACAGACCTGATTTAGCTTTAGACATTGATAACTTAGTTACAGTTTGTTTTGAATGTCATGAAAAACATCATGACAGAAATATTTACAAAAGAAATAAAACAAAATGGAAAGATGAATGGTGGTAAATCACACCCCCCACCTAAAAGTTTTTAATTATATTTTATTCTTGGGGAACGGGGCGGGGACTCTTCTCTCCACATTCATTGTAAAAAATTCACATACGACCCCCTAGAAGAAAGAAGGTGACTAAAATGGAAAGAAATCAAGAAGAAATTAAACAACATGAAGCAAGAGTAGAAAAAGAAAAGAAGCGACTCGATAAAATATTCAAATCAATTCCAGAAGATAAAAAGCGCGTTGCGCAAGGGTTAATTGTTCAAGCTGCAAGAATGCGTGTTTTATTAGACGATGCGTGGTTAGATATTCAAGAAAAAGGCGATTACGAATTATTCACCCAATCTGAAAACACGCCAGCATACGAACGAGAACGCCCGATAGCCAAATTGTTTAATTCACGTGATGCAGCTTATCAAAAAATCATGATGCAATTGTCAAAACTTCTTCCTGACGAAATAGAGGTAGTAGTTGATAAAGAAACTGGCAATTTAAGGAGTTTGTTAAATGAAAATAAATAAACATGTTAAATGGTATATCGACAAATATAAGCACGGTGAGATTAAACTTAATAGTGACAGAATAAAACTGATTGATCATTTAGAAACTAATGTTTTGTGTAGAGATGGATTGTATTTTGATAACGATCAAATCGAATTATGTATTGCTTTCATCGAACGATTCTATTTCAAGTTACAACCTTTTCAAAAATTCTTAATAGCGTTTGTCTTTTTATTCGATGAAGAAGATGAACTTTATTTTGAACAATTTTTCTGGTTGGTTGCTCGTGGCGCAGGTAAAAATGGTTTAATCAGTGGATTATCAACATATTTTATTAGCGAACTGCATGGTATCGATAATTATGATGGTACTGTTGTTGCGAACACAGAGAAACAAGCTAAGACGTCTTTTGAAGAAATGCATAGAATGATTATCAAGCATGGTTTATACGAAGGTAATATAAATGATGTAGAAGGTGAAGGAGTATTTGACCTTACTAAACAACGTATAACTTCGACTCAAACACAAAGTAAGTTCGAATTCGCAACGAGTAATGCAGGCAGTAAAGATGGTGGCCGTGAAGGGTTTATCATTTATGATGAAGTTCACAGGTACGAAAACAACGATATTGTAGACGTGTTTTCTAGTGGTTTAGGTAAAGTTAAACACCCTAGAGAGTTTTTTATAGGCACGGATGGATTTGTTCGTGAAGGTTTCCTAGATAAGATGAAAGAACGCTCTAAGGAGATATTAGAAGGACGCGCGACTGATGACCGTCTATTTCCTTTCATTTGCCGATTAGACAAACGGGAAGAAAAAGACGACCCTAGCACATGGTCAAAAGCAAATCCGATGTTTGAAGAGCCTATGAGCGATTATGGTAAGCGTCTTTATCGTAAAGTTTTAAACCAATACAAGGATTTGAAACACAGTCCTAGCGGTTACGAAAATTTTATGACTAAGCGTATGAATCTGCCGGAAGAAGATTCCAGTAAGATTGTCGCTTCTCGTGATGATGTGCTTGCTACGAAACGCGATATACCACCACTAAAAAATAAAACAGCTATCGGTGGCGTGGATTACGCAAGTATTAAAGACTTTGCAGCTGTAGGTTTGTTGTTTAAACAAGGTGATAACGTTGTTTGGCTCTCTCACTCATTTGCGCGTAAAGAGTATTTGGACCAAGCGCAGTTAAAGCCTCCTATCAAAGAATGGGAGAGACAGGGGCATTTGACAATTGTAGATGAACCGTCAATTAATCCTGCGCATATAGTGGGTTGGTTTATACAAATGCGTGAGAAGTACGCTATTCAAAAAGTGGTAGCCGATAATTTCCGAATGGATTTAATGCGCCCGCTATTTGAAGAAGCTGGATTTGAAATTGAAGTTTTAAGGAATCCAAGAGGTGTACACAGTAAGCTAGCACCTCGCATAGAAACGTTATTTGCAAATCATAGAATTATATTCGGAGATAATCCTTTAATGCGTTGGTATACAAATAATGTTGCGGTTCAAGTTAAAAAAGATGGTAATAAAGAATTCGTTAAGAAAGATGAGCATAGACGAAAAACGGACGGATTTCATGCATTCTTACACGCATTATATAGTGTAGACGAGTTGCAAGAAATAGATTTAGATAAAGCATTCGACTTGTTAGATCAACTTAATTTTTAGTGACAAAGGAGGTGGTTAATTGGGATTTTTAGATTCAGTTTTCAAGCGTAATTTGGAATTAAGAGACATGCTTGATTTAGATTTAGCTAATGACCCATCAAATCGAGCATATTTGAAGCGAATGGCAATTGAAACCGTAATTAATTTTATTTCACGCACGTTCAGCCAATCCGAATTCTGGGTTAAAGATGGACAGGAATTAAAAAAGGACAGACTTTACTACAAATTAAACGTAAGGCCAAACACAGATTCAAGCGCTACTGATTTTTGGCACAAGGTTATTTATAAACTTGTGTATGACAATGAAGTGTTAATCATAAAAAATGATTCAGATGATTTGTTAATCGCTGACGATTTCTACAGAGAAGAATTCGCGGTTTATGAAGATGTGTTTAAAGATGTTGTAGTTAAAAATTTCAAATTTGAACGATCATTTAAGATGAATGAAGTCATCTATTTAAACTATAACAACGATAAGTTGCAACGTTTTGTAGAAAGCTTATTTGCGGATTATGGTGAATTATTTGGGCGTATGATGGATACACAGCTTAGAAAAAATCAGATTAGAGGTATAGTGAGTGTTGATTCTGGCGCTGGTAATATCGATAGTAAAAAAATGGCAAAGTTGCAGAAATATATCGATAAAATTTATAGTCAATTCAAAAATAATGGTGTTGCGCTCGTCCCTCAAGTTCCCGGTTTCGATTATAAAGAGTTATCGAAAGACAGTACTAGCGGAACTGATAATGGAGGGGAAAATCTACAAAAAGTAAAGCGCATGATTATTGATGATGTTGCTAAGATTATAGGTGTTCCATCAAATTTGATACATGGAGATGTCGCAGATTTAAGTAATGCCATGACTGCATATATAGATTTTTGTATCAATCCTTTAATCGCAAAGATTGAAGATGAGTTAAACAGTAAATTTTTTACTGAAGATGAATTTATAAGTGGTAAATGTATTAAGGTTGTCGGTATTAACACAGTGGATCCAATTAAAAATGCTGAAAAAGTAGATAAACTAATTTCATCAAGCGCAGCTAAACAAAACGAAGTGCGTGAAATGCTCGGTCTTGCACCTGTTGACGGTGGAGACCGTTTTATTTTGACTAAAAACTATCAAACTGAAGATGAATTGAAAGGGGGTGAGAATGAAAATGAAGACGAAACAAGAGCTAATGAAAGCAACGTCTAAATATGCTTTTAAAAATGAAGTGAAAGACGATAAGGTCGTTCTCACTCTTAGTGGTCCTGTTGCACAATCCTCAATTTTTGCAGATGAAACCATTAACAGCCATGATATTGCAGAAGCTTTGGACGGTGTCGATAAAGACATTTTAATTCGCTTAAACAGCCCAGGTGGTGATGCTTTTCAAGGGATTGAAATTTATAACTATTTAAAGAATCATTCATCACATATTACAGTTGAAGTGACTGCATTAGCTGCAAGCGCTGCTTCTATCATTGCAATGGGTGCTGATGAACTTGTCATGAGCAAGGGTGCTTCATTAATGATTCATGAGGCTGCGACAATTGCAATCGGTAATAAAGCGGATGTTAAAAAGACATTAAATGCTTTAGAAACAGTGGATGCATCGATTGTAGAGGTTTACAAAGATAAAACGGGACTTGATGACAAAGAAATCGAGCAACTTATGACTGATGAAACTTGGTTTACAGCGAAAGATGCTGTTGATAAAGGATTCGCAGATAAGTTGAAAGATACGGTTGAAACACCTAAAGAAACTCAAGATGCTGTGGAAAACAATAGCGAAATGATTGCTATAAAAAATGAAATCGAGGGATTGAAAATTCAATTATCCAATTTCAAAAATATTGAGAATAAATCAAAGAAAAAACGATATTTATAGGAGGAATTTTAAATGGTTGTTAAATTTAAAGACGATATTGAAAACAACGTAGACAAATTGAAAAATGAATATTTTGAGGCAGTACGCAACGATGCTGATCCTGAAACGATTGAGAATAAATATGCAGAATACATGGCTGCTTTCTCGTCTAATTTGCATGACAATATTTTAAAAGATGCGCGCGAAGAGGCTTTAAATGCTAATACAGACGAACAAGTATTAATGAAGCGTGGTCAAAACGTATTAACATCTGAAGAAAAACGATTTTTCACAAATTTAGTTGAAGATGATGCTAATTTAGACACTTATAAGGAAGAAATCATCTTACCTGAGACAACTGTTTCTAGAGTGTTTGAAGATATGCAAAGTGAACGTCCTTTGTTATCTAAAATTAATTTCCAAATCGCAGGTATTAAAACGCGTATTATTGCAGGTGATCCTGATGGTGCCGCGATGTGGGGTGAGATTTTCGGTAAAATTCAAGGACAAATTCAAGCTAATTTCCGTGAATACACATTCTCTCAAAACAAACTAACAGCGTTTGCGATTGTACCTAAAGATTTATTAGACTTTGGTCCAGAATGGGTAGAGCGTTATGTTCGCCTACAATTAGCAGAAGCTATGGGAGCTAAATTAGAAGAAGGTATTGTAAAAGGTAATGGTCCAGTACAGAACCAACCCGTTGGATTAATTAAAGATATGGTAAAAGATGACAGCGGTAATATTACTTCTGTTAAAGATAAAACAGAAAAAGGAAAACTTACATTTGCTGATGCTAAAACGACGGTGACTGAATTATCAAATCTTATGAATTCGCTATCTGTTAAAGAAGATGGTAAGCGTATTAACATTTCAGGAAAGGTGTCATTACTTGTTAACCCTGACCAATTATTTGCAATTCAAGCTAAATACACGATTCAAAATGCTAATGGTCAATGGGTTACTTCATTACCTTTTAACTTAGATATTTTACCATCTGAATTTGTTGAAAAAGGAAAAATTATTGCCTTTGTTCCGTCACGTTATTACGCAATGTATAAAGGTGCTACACAAATTCGCGAATACGGCGAAGTATTGGCTCTTGAAGATGCTAATGTTTACATTGCAAAACAATATGCGCATGGTATGCCAGATGATAATAAAGTAGCTGAGGTTTATTCTTTTAGTGATGTTGTAGTAGCTGAATCAGACGAATCAGATTTAAGCGCATAATTGAAAGAGGTGGTTAGATGATCACTCAAAAGCATGTTAAAGAGATGAAGCAACGATTAAAAATATTTCATACGTTCGAAGATGAGCACATACAATCATTACTTGAACAATCCTGTGAGGATATTAAATATCGTTGTCAAGAATTTGATATGGATAAGAATAAACGTGGTGCCGAACTTGTTTATGAGCGTACAAGATATGCTTATAACGACAGTTTAGAGTTTTTCCACGAAAACTTTCTAGGACAAATCACCTCTTTCGCGTTAGAAAACATGAAGGAGACTGATTATGAACAAGAATTATAGACCACCTAAAATAAGTAATGGGGACTTGAGAGTTCCTGTTACTTTTTTTCGTATGATTGAAAATGATGGACCATTTCCAGGAAGTAAAAAGAAAGAAGAAGTGTTCGCTACCCTTTGTGAAGTGTACGAAAGTTCAACAAAGGATTTAGAAAAGACAAGCGGCATCACTGGTATCCATAAAATCACTATTAATTTTAGAAATCCACATGCCGATTATCATATCAATCATTCAGATACGTTCGAACTGATTCATGGATTGTATGAAAATTCGACATTTAAAATAATCGACTTTGCGCCTAATTCAAGTAATAAAGAAATGATTAAGGTAGTAGGTGTAGCAAATGCCAATTAAATTAAAAGGTATGAAAGAGTTGGAACGTGAACTTGAAAATAGATATGGTAAAGCGAAAATGAAGCGTATAGTAGATGAAGCTTTAGTTGCTGGTGGTCTTGTAATCGTGCAAAAAATCAAAAGTAACTTTGAAAGCTTTAAAGACACAGGAGCTAGTAAAGCTGAAGTAAAGTTATCTAAACCTTTTACTTTAAATGGTGTTCGAACGATTAAAATACACTGGAAAGGCCCTAAAGAACGTTACAGAATTATTCATTTAAATGAATTTGGCACAATCAAGAACCCTAACCCACGTGGTAAAGGGGCTGTTGAAAGAGCTTTAAGAAGTGGACAAGAAGCTTATTTCCAAGCTATTAAACAAAGGTTAAAAAGGGGTTGATATGATTGAGAGATATTTTAATGGATATTTTTAACGTGCTTATTAAAGATACATTAGTCCAAAAATATGTTGGCAATCGTATTAAGTTTTATGAATACCCCGAACCATCAGATATGACAAAACCTTATATTGTGATGAGTGAAATTGATGACACACTACCTGTAGAATATGCAGACAATGACAATATGGCTTTAAGCTATCTTGTACAAATTGATGTGTTTGTACCTGAATCTGATAAGTATCAAGCGTATTTTGTAAGGAATAAAGTCAGTTATCACATTTCGCGATTAATGAAAGAACAATTGAAAATGGAGAACACATCAAATGCAAAACCGGAATACGACGAAGAATCAAAAATGTACAGGTCCGCTCGAAGATACGAGGGGACCTTTTATCGTACTGAATTAAATTTATAGGAGGAATTAAGAATGGCAAAAAAATACAATTCATTTACAGGTATTACAGGATTTTACTATATGCCTTTAGGGACAGAAGAAGTTTTAGGCGGAAAAGAGCCTGAACGTATTAAATACTTACAAGAAGTACAAGTTTCAAAGGAACAATCTATTGAGAAAGCATACGGGGACAACAGTGTGGCGGAATTAGCAGTGTCTAATGGTACCGTTGAATTAGAGTCTACATTCCACCACTTACCGATTGAAGATAGAGAAGTATTGTTCGGTTTAGATAAATCAAGTGATGGTGTTATTGGTGTGGGTAATAACACGCCACCATATGTTGCGGTTATCTTCGAAAAAACAACAGAAACTGGCGCATCTGAATATGTTGGATTATTAAAAGGTATGTTCACGTTTCCTGAAGTTTCTGGTCAAACAAAAGAAGATGGTGTTGAATTCTCTCAAGATAAATCTACAGCTGAATTCATGCCTGCTGAAGTTGAAGGCTTTGAGAAAGAACAAACTATGCTTCTCGGTCGCGATGAAAAAGGTGTAACTGTCATGCGTGATGCAATTTGGAAAAAAGTTTTTGGTAAAGAACATCCAAATAAGTCAGTTTCCGAAGATTTAGATTCAGATGATCTTAGCGCTTAATCTTTTAGGAGGTAATAGTTAATGACTAAATATGAAGTTTTAAAAACATTTAAAGATTTACAAGATAACGATAAATTGTATGAAAAAGGTAAGACATATCCCCGTCCAGCTAATAAAAAGGTTGACGAGGAACGTATTCTTGAACTTTCTTCAAGTGACAATCGTCAACGTAAACCACTAATCAAAAAGATTGAAGATTAATTTTGAGGGCATTGCGCCCTCTTTTTATTTGCAAATAAAAATTTAAAGGAGTTTTACACATGGCTAAAAAAATCAATTTTATTAAATTAGTAGTATTAGATAGTGAAGGTAATGCAAAAGAAGATAAAAATGGTAATTTCGAGGTTGAGACGCATTTTACACCTAACTTTATCCCATTCCGTAAAATTTATGAAGCGACTGACATTATGGAAGGTACGTCTGAAGACGGTAGCGAACTAACAGAAAAAGAAATGGTTAAACGCATGACTGATTTTGTTGTTGATGTATATAACAATCAATTCACAAGTGACGATTTATTAGATCGTTTACATGCACCTGATGCGGTTGAAGAAATCAAATCACAAGTTCAATTTATCGCTCAAGGTCAGATGGATGAACAAAGAAAAAAGCAATTAGCGAAGATGATTTAAAGAATAAAGTCATCACATGGGCTGAACACAAACGAAATTTAAAAAAAGTAGCATACGACATGATGAAAGAGGGCGGAAAAGATATCAACGATATCTTGGACATGCCCTTTTCTTTTTTTATGGACGTTATTGAGGATGGTAGAAAGCCTGTCAAACAAGTTGATAAGAAAGATAGCATGTTAGATGCATTCACCAATTTATAAGTAAGGAGGTGGAAGAATGGCAGAAAGAATTAAGGGTTTGCAGATTGACCTATCTATGCAAGATATGGGGATTGGTTCAACACTTGCAGGTATTAAGCGCAGTTTTAAACAATTAAATTCTGACTTGAAATTGTCGAGTAACAACTTTAAATATTCCGAGAAGTCTATGACAAGTTATAAAAATAGAATACGAGAACTAGATGCTGCGACGAAACAACAACGTAACAATGTTAAAGAATTGCGCAAGCAATATGAACAAATGGTTAAAGATAAAGGAGCGAATAACGCTGCTGCTGTTAGGTTGCGTACAGAGTACAATAAGCAAGCGGATACATTGAATAGACTTGAGCACGAGTTAGAACAAACTGTAGATGGCTTCAAACGATTTCAAAAAGAAGCGCAAGAAGCAGCTAGAGTATCTAATAGTAGTTTCGGTCGATTGGGACAAAAGTTTACTGATATAGGACCAAAACTTACTAGTGTCGGTGAATCGATGAAAAGTGTTGGTCGTTCAATGTCTATGTATGTGACGGCACCAGTAGTAGCTGGTTTTGGACTAGCGGCTAAGAAAAGCATAGATTTTGATGACTCAATGCGCAAAGTTAAAGCGACGTCAGGGGCAACTGGTAAAGAGTTTAATTTATTAAGAGACAAAGCGCTTGAAATGGGTGCGAAAACTAAGTTTAGTGCATCCGAATCAGCAGAAGCTCTTCAATATATGAGCTTGGCCGGGTGGGATACCAAAGATATGCTTAACGGTATTGATGGTGTCATGCAGTTAGCGGCTGCATCTGGTGAAGATTTAGGACAAGTAAGTGATATTGTTACAGATGGATTGAGTGCATTCGGCTTAAAAGCAAAAGACAGTAGTCATTTTGCTGACGTACTTGCTCAAACAAGTTCCAAAGCAAATACTGACGTATCAGGATTAGGTGAAGCGTTTAAATATGTTGCACCAGTAGCAGGGTCGTTTGGATTTTCTGTGGAGGATACATCAATAGCACTGGGGTTAATGGCTAATTCAGGAGTTAAAGCATCGCAAGCTGGTACGGCTTTAAAATCCATGATGACTAAGTTAGCAAAGCCAACAGGTGAAGCTAAAAAGACGATGGAAAGCTTAGGTATTTCAATTACTGATAGCGAGGGCAAAATGTTGCCTTTCAGGGATATCATGGATCAATTAAGAGGGAGTTTAGGAGGATTATCCAAAGCTCAACAATCTGCCGCTGTTAAAACCTTATTTGGTCAAGAAGCAATGAGTGGTATTTTGCCTATTATTAATGCGTCAGATGAAGATTATCAAAAGTTAACTAAGTCTATTGATAATTCCGCAGGAGCAAGCAAACGTATGTCAGATGAAATGGAAGGTGGCATAGGCGGTTCTATCCGTAAGATGAAGTCAGCCATCGAATCGATGGCGATTAGCATAGGAGACGTTTTAGCGCCGCATATTAGAAGAGCAGCTGATTTTCTCGCCATGCTAGCGGATAAATTCACAAGTATGCCCGGCTGGGTTAAAACAGGCGTTGTAGGGCTTGGCGTATTCGCAGCCTCACTAGGACCATTAATTTTAACAACAGGAATGTTTACAGCTGCATTAGGTAGCATTATGACAACGTTAGGTCCATTGATGACGGGAATCGTTAAAGCTGGTGGTGTAATGAACTTCTTAGGAATCAAAGCACCATTTGCAGCTAAAGGTTTAACTCTTGTCGGTGGAGCATTTAAATTTATGCTCGGACCAGTCGGATTAGCTATTGCGGCAGTTGTAGCAATTGGTACGGCGTTTGTAGTAGCTTATAAAAAATCTGAGACATTTAGAAATATCGTTCACACAGTGATTGATCCAGCCGTGAACGCATTTAAAAATCTTTGGAACACAGCTAAAGAAGTTTTTAACTCTTTAAAAAGTCTTTTATCAGGAAATACATTACCTACAGTTGATTTACTGTCTAAAATTATGCCTAAAGCCACAGCAAATAGAGTTACAGTAAATTTAATGAAAGTTAGACAAACTTTTATAAATGTTTTTAACGCTATATGGAATTTCGGTCGAGAAATAGGTGGAAAAATTGCTTCTTTTTGGAAACAAAACGGCGATGATGTGATTCAAGCATTCGTAAATATCGGCAACTTCTTCAAAGGGTTCTTTATCGAATTGAGAAACTTAATAGGTCCTAATTTAAGAGAGTTAGGTACTTTAGTTAAGACGATATTTACCAATATTATTGTGCCAACAATCCAAATAGCGATGAAAGTTATTTGGGAGGTTATGAAATTCTTATGGCCTCTCATTAAAACACTAATTGTAGATACGTGGAATAACATCAAAAATATCATCAAAGGTGCGCTAGATGTTATCTTAGGTATCGTCAAAATATTTAGCGGAATCTTTACTGGCCAATGGGGTCAAGTGTGGAACGGTGTAAAACAAATATTCAGTGGTGCATTGACTCTAATATGGAATCTTGTTCAATTATGGTTCATTGGTAAAATACTAAAGGTTGTTAAATTGTTCGGAGGCTTCTTTAAAAGTGCAATCAGTACAGCATTTAATGGTGTTAAAAGTGTAATAGCAACTGTGTTGAAGTTTATATGGTCAATTATTAGTTCTATATTTAAACGTATATTATCAATCACAAAATTAATTTTTAACGGGATATGGACATTCATTAAATTTGTATGGAATGGTATTAAAAACGCTATATCGAATGCAGTTAAGTTTATATTTAATGCTGTGAAGCGTTATTTTACAGCAGTTAAAAATACAACTAGCACTATCTTTAATGCAGTTAAAAGTTATATTTCAAAACTTTGGACAGGCATAAAGAATATAGTTTCGAGTATTGTAAGGTCTTTATGGTCTTCCGTTAAAAACACATGGAATACTCTTTATAGTGGAACAAGAGGTATTTTTAACAAAGTAAAATCATGGATTACAAATTTATGGAACTCTATAAAAAGAACAGTGTCAAAAATTGCTTCAAATTTATGGAACTCAATAAAAAGAACTTGGAATTATTTGTGGTCAGGAACTCGAAATATTTTTAATCGAGTGAAAAATAGTATTGTAAATGTTTGGAACTCTATAAAACGTTCTGTAACTGGAATTGTTTCAAGTTTATGGAATGGCGTTCGGCGTATTTTTACTAATATGTCAAACGGTTTACGCGGTATTATAGGGAGAATCAAAGGCCATATTGGTGGAATGGTAAGTAAAATTAAGAGTGGCTTAAATAGCTTAATTAGAGGATTGAACTGGGTAGGTTCAAAATTAAGTTTACCTAAAATTCCTACACTCTCAACTGGTACGGTTCATAACCAACAAATCAATAGAAGTGTTAAGACTACTTCTGATGGACGTATGAAGCAAGATACAATGGCTATAGTAGGAGATAAAGGTCCTGGCAATGGTAAAGGTCGTGATGGTAGACGTGAGCTGATTCAATATCCAAATGGTCGCACAGCTTTAACACCCGCAAAAGACACCCCAACCATCATCCCTAAAGGTGGACGTGTTATAAGCGGTGGCATTCGTCAACAAATGGCAAATTCGGGAACGTTGCCTAAGCTTAATGGAGGAACGTGGTTTAGTAAAGCTGGTAGTTGGATTGGAAGTAAAATGAGAAGTGCCGGCGATTGGTTGAAAGATCGATTGGGCGATGTCCTAGATTTTGTAGGCAAACCTAGTAAATTATTGAATAAACTTCTATCTTCGTTAGGTATTGATTTCGGAAGCTTAACTAAAGGGATGGGTATTGTTGGTCAAATCACGCGTGGCGCTTGGAACAAAATTAAAGATGGCGCTATTAAATGGTTAAAAGGCGGGCTTGATTCAGCCGGTGGAGACATCAAAGGCGGAATTTTAGACCCTCGATTGATTAACTATCATTTTGGTCACACTGCTGCATATACAGCCGCTACAGGTCGCCCGTTCCATGAAGGTGTTGACTTCCCGTTCGTTTATAAAACTATACGCACACCTATGGGCGGTAAAGTAGCTAGACAATCGTTTATGCACGGCGGATATGGTAATTGGGTTAAAGTTATAAGTGGTGCAATGGAAATGATATTCGCCCATTTGAGAGATTTTAGTAAAACACCACCAAGCGGTAAAACTGTTAAGGCAGGAGACGTTATCGGCCTTACTGGTAATACAGGCTTTAGTACAGGACCCCACTTGCATTTTGGTATTAGGAAAAACGGCCGAGATGTTGACCCTGAACCATATTTATGGAGAGCTCAAAGGCAAGGTCGTTTAAAAGTGAGCGGAAAAGGTGGCGGTGGTCTAGGGCGTATTGCTGAAACCGTCAAAACGGCATTAAACCAAACCGGACTTCCTACAACTAAACGATTTGTAGATTTTTGGTCGAAGAAAATTAATGAAAAAGATGGTACGGGCTTATTAGATATAAGTAAATCGACATTCAATGCCTTCAAAGCTAAAGGTCACGACAAATATAATAACACTTTAGACAACTTAATGGCGGGCATGCGATATGCTAAAGTTAATTATGGAAGTAGTTTATTAGATAAGGCTAAGCGCTTCGCTAGTGGAGGATTTATCAAAAATTCAGGTTGGTATAACCTTGCTGAAGGTGGTTATCCTGAATATGTAATCTCCACTGACCCTGCTTTATATAGTGATTCGATGAAGTTACTTGCTTTAGCAGCGCAAGATATTGACAGTGGTAAAACATCAGGTAATAAACGACCTGGTCAGCTACCACGCATAAATTCTAATGATAACACTGAATTGTTATTAAAAATGATCGAGAATCAACAACAACAAATTAATGTACTAATGGAAATTGCACGTAGTAATCAAGTTGTTTCAGAAAAGGACTTTGAACTTGTCGTAGACGATGATTCATTTGAACGTCGTCATAATCGTTATCAAGATAAACGAGAGCGTAGAGAACGGAAGTCAAACATGTATAGAGGTGGTGCATTCGCAACATGACAAATGAAACAATCATTGTAAATAATAAAAAAATAGACTGGCTTATTGTTGAACGAGGGTTTGAGATACCCTCGTTTAATTTTGCCACAGAAACTGAAAAAGTTCCTGGCCGAGCAGGTGGTATTGTGTCGTCTCGTGAATTAAACGGCTATGAATTTGATTTGCCACTGATTGCTAGAAATGATTATTTAGTAGGTCGAAAGAATCATGATGAAATACTTAATGAGCTAACAAAATTTTTTAACTACAACGAACCGGTGAAATTACAACTATCTAAAAAGAATTGGTTTTGGTATGCGTATTTCGATGGCCCTATAGAAGTTGTAAGTATTAATAATGGTTTTGTGCAATTCAAAATACAAGTCGTACTTACTGATCCATACAAATATTCAGCTACAGGTAATAAGAATACAGCTATTTCTGATTCGATTTCAGTTGTAAATGCAGGTACTGCAGATACACCAATAATTGTAGAAGCAAGAGCGTTAAAAGACTCTACTAATTTCATTATTGCTAAAGATGAACGGAATTATTTTATGATTGGGAAATCAGAGGACGCAAACAAAGTCACAAAAGACATCGAACCATTTGTATTCAATGACGAATTTCATACAACTGGTTTAAGTAATTGGAGATATATGCCGAATGATACGTCTTTTGGGAATTTGTTAGATGGCGGCGACGCTATGGGTGGCAAATTCAAGTTATCTAAAGAGAGGGAGAGTATATATCCTGAAAATTGGGGGAATAATACTCAAACAAACTGGCATGGACCTGCAATATATAAATCGCTAACTAAATCAGTTCAAGACTTTAGAATTCGTTTCAAAGTTTCTATTCATCAAGGTTTAGGAATTGGGACAGGTAAAGCGGTCGCATTTTTAGTTGATGAGAACAATCGAACATTGTTTAGTATTACTTATGTGAATACGAGTGCAACGACTAATAATAGTCAAATCCTTGTGTATGCATATAACGAACACAATGAAGCGCGTCGTATATACAAAAGAGATGTACCCCAACAATTAAAGCGTCTTAAAAACATACACGCTTTTATATTTTTAGAGCGTAAAGGTACAAACCTTAAAGTGACTACTTATTTTTATGATATTAATAAAGACCCAGACAGAAAAAAACCCTTGAACAAAGATGAGAGAATTACAGTTGACAGAGGGAATTTGTATCAACGTCCTGCAAGGATTGCACGTTTATATCGTGGTAAAGCAGCTAAATATAGTAAGTATTTATGGCATAGTATCCTTGCATTTAAAATACAAGAATTATTGCCTAAGCAATCTGATGTTACACCAATTGAAATCCGAGAAGGTGATTTAATACAAATTGATATGCATAGAAAGTCTGTAACAATTAATGACGAAGATGCGCTTAGCTTAAAAGATTTTGGTTCAAACTACTTTAATGTAGACACAGGCGTATCAGAACTAGTAGTATATCCATCTGAAACTTTTGATACGACCGTAAAATGGCAAGATAGATACTTATAGAAAGGAGGACAGATCATGATTCACGTATTGAATTTCAATAGTCAAATTATCGATTTTATCAGCCGTGATGATAACGCTGTAACTATAGCAAAATATCATAAGACGAAAGACAACGATTTGCTTGATATACGCATTTTAAGTCAACGTGCAGAACATTTTAAGAAAAGAAATCGTATCATCATTCAAGATAAGAATGGTGTATATCGCGAGTATATTATTGATCGCGCTGAAGAAGATGGCAGATACGTTGACGTAGAGTGTACAGCATCACATCTAGTTGATATTTCAACTTCTAAACCAATTCCTCCAGGAAAATATGAAAAGATGACGATTAATCAGAAGTTATCTGAAACTTTGAGAGATAGTGGTTGGGTTGTTGGTGATTGTGATTACGCGGGACTAAAAACGAATTCTTGGACGTCTGTACGAACGCCGTTAGAAATGATTAGTCAACTTGAAACAGCTCATGAAGTACAAGCAGATTATGAAATCGAAATCGATGGTTATGAAGTTGTTGAACGTCGTGTAAATATGAAAATACCGGCTCCTTTATTTAAAGGTAAAGAAATCGAATATGGTAAAGACTTATTAAGCATGAAGCGCGTTATTGATTTTTCGGAAGTTAAAACAGCGTTATTTGCGCTTGGTCCTGAACCTGAACAAGGAAAAAGAGTCGAAACATTTGTTTACGATGACGAAGCGCAAAAACAGTTTGATTTACCATATCGCTATATTTGGGGTGTATATGAACCTGAAACAGAAGACGACAACATGTCGTTACAACGACTGACGACTCTCGCTAAAACTGAACTTAATAAACGCAAATCAGCAGCAGTATCGTATGAGATTAGTGTTGTTGATATTGAAAAAGAATTTCCTCATGAAGTGATAAGATATGGTGATATTGTAAGAATCAAGAATCCTGACTTTACACCTACTTTGTATGCAGAAAGTGAAGTTATAGGCATCGAACATGACTTGATTAGCAATAAGTGTACTTACGAATTTGGTAAAGTCGTCGAGTATCAAGAAGATGATTTATTGCGCTATTTCAGAAATAGATTAGGCTACTTTAATCAGAAATTTAATGATAAATTCAGTAACGTCAATACAATCGTTAGAGAAAGCATCGAGGGAGAACTACAGTATTTTGAACGTAAGATATTAAAAGGTGATACACCACCAGAGAATCCTATTAACGATTTACTATGGTTAGACACGAGCAATACTAAAGTGCCTGTATTACGTCGTTACTTTAACGGTAAATGGATTAAGTCATCGGCCGAAAACGCTTCTGATGTAGGAGCTATTACACGTGAACAAGCGATGTATAGCGGGTTGAGTAATACATTCATAAACCTAACTATTCAACATAGTCGACTATTAAAAGAAGTTTCGGAAATTGTTGAATCAGAATACTTTGTTGATGTTGAGTTGAAAAAAGAAGTTAATGACAAGTTAAATGCTACTGTTGACGTGTTTAACCACATCAAAACAAACCTCGACAGTATGAATGAGGAAACGGCAACAATTGGAAAACTTATCGATACACAAGCATTATTTGTAGATTATCGTGAAAAAATGCAATCCTTATATAACGCTGTCGAAAATGCAAAAATTGCAATTGATGAGCGGTTTAAACTTTTGCAATCACAATATACAGACGAAAAGTTTAACGAGGCGATGGAAAAGGTTGCCAGTGCGTTACCTAATGGACATTGGGATTCTGATAATAAGCAATTAACAAGTGACGTTCCAAACGAAGCAAGATTAAAAGAAATTGAAAAAGTTTTAAAAGAGAATGTAAGTGAACTCGACAAAACTTTGAAAAACTATACCGATAGCGCAGTACTGAAAACAAGAAATGAATTAAGCGCCAGTGTGAGAGATATAGACGAAAAAGTTGAAAATCTTCAGTTTGGAGGTAGAAACCTACTTTTAGGAACAAATGATTTGCTAAAATTCGTGAGAATGGTAGGAGCGAAAGGCGATAGGTCTTTAGAGTCCTCTGAAACTTCTCGAACAGGGAATATGGTAAAAGTTACTAATATTGTCAGAACGAGTTCAAGTAGTGTTGTTGGTTTTAATTTTAAAGATATAGCACCATTGTTTGGAGTAGACCTAGAGGAATATGTGTTGAGTTTCTATTTAAAAACAAATAGTGAACAAAAAGTTAATTTTTTAGCATATAACACAGAGACGATAAGTGTAACACCTAAATTGATTTCGGATAAATTCCAAAGAGTAATCATTAGGTTAAGACCTAAAGCACTAAAAAAAGACGTACCACACCACAACGGTAATTTATATCTAGTGGGCGAAAATTTAACAGATTTATGGATTTACGATATTAAACTTGAAAAAGGTTTAATACCTACTGACTGGACACCTGCGCCAGAGGACACAGAAAATGCCATAAATAACGTTTCAAATTCTTTAGAACCTATCAAAATTCGCACGACAAAAGCCGAAAACAGCATCAAAGTGCTACAAGATAGTTTACTACTAACAGCAACAAAGACGGACGTACAACGCACGTTAGACGAGCAATTAAATCCGTTAAAAAACGAAGTGAATGAGCAAAAAGCACAACTACAAATCATGTCAAACTCGATTGATAGTAAAGTGAGTCAATCTGAATATACATCTAATTTGCAAGGTGTGGTAGAACGTCTAGATAATGCTGAAACACATCGTCAACAGTTAAGTAATCAAATTACCGATAGAGTTACTTTGAACGATTATAACAGTGGTATTGATAGCATGAAACAATATGCTGACGAACAAGTTAACAATTTAACTTTAGGTAACGTTAACCTTATCAAAAGCTATAAGTCACCAGAGTATTTAAAAACAGCAACGGTTGAAGATGATTATAGCTTACTTTTTTCGACAACAGGAAAAACTATCAATATCTTTTTTTATGATGCGAATGGTTATATTAACGTGCCGCTCGAAGAAAATACTGACTACATTTTAAAATTACACGAGGCTGATGAAAATATTGAAATGGGCGTCTTTTACAATAAGGGACGTAACATTATTAAAACGTACACAAAAGACAGGATAATACGTTTTAATACGGGTGATAAAGAGGACTTTAGAATTATATTGATTGCACGTGACGCAAATGTGCATGCTGGTAAATTAAGTCTATATAAAGGAACAAAAGAATTGGATTGGACACCTAATCCGGAAGATGTTCAAAAAAATATAGATAACGCTGAAACAAACGCAAAACAATACGCAGACACACTCAAACAACAACAAGATAAAGTATTGACAACATATGATACTCGTATCACACAAAATGGTAAAGACATTGAACAAAGAGCAACAAAAGAAGAATATAATGCGTCAAAACAGTTGCTAGATAAAACGATAGCGCAAGTCGTGACTAGCGCGGTCAATGGGGTGTCGTTAAGTTATAACGACAACGGCACTATTTCTGATTTAGTGTTGAACGATCAAGGCGTATTATTAAACTCTAGTCTTATCAATATCAATCAAGGCGACGTAATTATAGAAAATGGCGTTACTACAATTAAAAACTTGTCATCAGAAAAAATAAAAGTAGCATTTAATAATATTAGTACATCTTTGAGTATGACTGGAAATGGCTTAGAAACATGGGAAAATGGACAGATGACTAGCCTTTTAAACGGCGGAGGACACCATTTTTACAACAATACTTTTTATGTTGGGTATATTGGCACATCAGTTTTAACGGTAGACAGTTATACAAGAGGCTTGAGTTTGAGTTTGCAAGGTGCAGGTAATTTCATGGCGTTTACTTATAGCAAAGACAAAACAAACCCAGACGACGCATCAAACGTAGCGATGATGTGGTCAAAAGGAATTCCAGGCTATCGTCAAGGATTCTTTTACAATGAAGATATCGTTATAAGAGACACACGAGTTTTAGAAACTGCTTATTTAAGACCGTATGGAATGGAACCAAAATATAGACTAATGTTTTCGGGTAGAGTGCTGGAGAAACAAGAAGGCGTCGGCATTCAGTACAATAGCGTTAATGGATCTGGCATTCACTTTTCTAACGCGAGTATCAATATAATCTCTAAAACTAAAGACGGCGGATGGCAAGGGATGAACGTTGCAGGAGACTATATCACTTCTAACGCAATTTACAACAGAACATATTCTAGTGCCTCGAACGTATACATCACTTCTTATGGAACATTAGGACGTTCGACATCAGCTAGTAAATATAAATTATCGCAAGAGAAACAGTTCAACGATGAAGAACAGCAATATAACCATTCTAAGAAAATTTTAAATTTAGATGTTAAGACATGGTTTGATAAATTTGAAGCTGAAACGTATGCTCGAGAAATTTTGACAGGTGAACGTCAAGAAAACGAAAATTTTAAGCTGAAAAGATACGCAGGGTTAATCGCTGAAGATGTTGAGTCGGTTGGACTTAAAGAATTTGTGACTTATGGAAAAGATAAAGAAATTGAAGGTATTGAATATGACAGGTTGTGGATTCATTTAATACCCATCTTAAAAAAACAAAACGAAGAAATTGAAAAATTAAAATCTGAAATGGAAGTGTTAAAATATGGAAAATAATCAAAATCAAGATGTGACGATTGATAATAAGTATTTAATTAGTGTACTTGAACAAGAGAACAATCAACTTATTCATGAGAATAGAATACTTAAAGCATATATCGAACAATTAAAACACGTTAAAAATGAGCCTGCTCAACAAGAGTAAGGCTATTTTTAATATATTAAAAAATTTAGGAGGAATTATCATGAATCAAATCACTGAATATTACTTAGTTGAAGTTAATAAACAAGGAGAAGAAAGTCCTTTGACACAAAACTATTCAAACAGTTTTATGAGAGGTGCAACACCTAACACAGCTTTTAAATTTAACGAAGAAGAAAAGGTGAAACAAGCGTGCAAAATCCAAAACATGCTCGCAGGAATTTTTAACAACGGCACAGAGACATACTATGTAAAACAAGAGGTGACGCGTACAAAGTACAATCAAGACGGCACAGTGTACGAAGAAACAGCAGAGGAGCCGTCAATGAGAGAAGAGACAGAATAGACCTCTAAACAAATAGAGACAGAGGAGGTACAGTTATTTGAAAAAGCAAACTTTTAGTGAAACGATTGCATTTGTTTTAATTTTTGGATTAAGTGCTTTTACTTTTGTAAGAGCGCTTTTTTGGTCTTATGAACAAAACAAAGTCATTAAAGATTCTGAATTTTATCTGAGATTACATGAAGTTATGCCTATCTGGGCGTGGGGTTATTTATTGATGATTGCGTCCATAATTTTGATGTCATCGGCTTTTTTTCTGCCACGACAACCTTACAATAACATATGTAATTGGTTGCTTTTAGTGGGCGGATTATCAAGCGCTATTATCTATTTTTTGATGACGAGTGCAAGTATATTCAATGCGATTAATTGGCTGACATGGGCACAATTTGCTGTATTAACTGTTGTGTGTGGTGCGATTGGTTTCCTCGGAGGTGCGGCGATTTATGAACGACGACAATAAATTCGTTTTAAGGCACGAATGGGAAAATTCAAGAGGTAAGATATATGAGAAAATTAACGAGAATGATCGTAAACACACAGAAGCACTGAACAAATTAGAAAAGACAGTTGATAGACAAGTTTTACTACAAGAGCGTGCCTTTGAGTCCCAAGAGCGTTCAGAAAAACATCTTGAAACATTAAACGAAACAATGCTTAAATTTGGTAATGACTTTACAGAGATTAGATTTAAAGTACAAACACATGACGAAAAACTAGAAGACATTTCTAACGACATCTCAGAAAAGCAAAAAGGAAATGTACAAATTACAACGACGATTATTACTGGCATTTTCGGCGTTATCATGGCAGCGCTAGGATTAGCGCATTACTTTTTTTAAGGTCGGCGCTTATGCGTCGGCTTTTTATTTTGAGGAGGATTATATATATGAATAAATCAATGGTATTAAGAACAGCAGTATTAATTTTAGCTTTAGTGAATCAATGGTTAGCTAATCACAATATGTCACCACTTCCAACAACGGAAGATGACCTTAACACACTCATCTTAACAGGTGCAGCATTGTGGACTTGGTACAAGGATAACCCCGTTACTAAAGAGGGTATTTGGGCAAATCAAAAGCTAAAAAAATATAAGGCTGAGAAGAAATTCGCTAAAGCGACAGGGCAAGCACCTATTAAGCAATCGGTTGAACCTGCTCACCCGTATGATGACATCGACCAAAATATTTAAGGGGGTTACACGATGAGAACGAAACAAGAAGCAATCAACTGGATAAATAAATCGGTGGGCAAACAATATGATTTTGATGGCGCTTATGGCTACCAGTGTTACGATTATGCTAATGCTTACTTCAATTATATGACTGGTTTAGCGCTGTACGGAATGTACGCTAAAAATATTGCTATCGATAACGCCAAAACATTAGCTAGCGTCGCAACAGTATATAACAACACACCAAATTTTTTACCGCAAGCGGGCGACATTGTCTTATTTAATGGACGTTACGGAAACGGTGCGGGACACGTCGCAGTCGTTACACAGGCAACGTTAGACAGCTTTGAAGTTGTTGAGCAAAACTGGCTCGGTGGCGGCTTTGTTAACGACTTTCCAGGTTGGGAAACAGTCACAAAAAGATGGCATTACTATGACAATCCAATGAAATTTATTCGATTGCATTATGCTGAAAAGAAAACGATTAAAAGTATTCTACCGGCTAAAAAACCTAAACCAGTAAAACGTAAAATCGTTTTGGTTGCCGGTCACGGATATAATGATCCTGGCGCTGTTGGAAACGGCACAAATGAACGTGACTTTATTCGTAAGTACATTGTACCTAATGTCGCTAAATACTTGCGTACAGCGGGACATGACGTGTACTTATATGGTGGTTCAACAATGAAACAAGATTTATATCAAGATACTGCATACGGTCAGCGTGTAGGTAATCGTAAAGATTATGGTATGTATTGGATTAAAAACACTCAAAAACCGGACGCGATCATTGAGTTTCATCTAGATGCAGCAGGTGCATCAGCGAAAGGAGGACATGTTATCATTTCAGGACAATTCAAAGCTGATTCAATCGACAACACGATTCAGTCTGTAATTAAGTCAAATGTGGGGCAAATTCGAGGCGTAACGCCGCGCAATGACTTGTTGAATGTAAACGTATCGGCAGAAATTAACGTCAATTACAGACTGTCTGAGCTAGGTTTTATCACAAGCAAAAAAGATATGGATTATATCAAAAAGAATTATGACAAATATGCCAAAGACATTGCGGGTGCGATTCATGGCAAGCCAATTGGTGGAGCTCCAGCAAGTAAAAAACAAGCTAAACAAACGACGTGGAACTGGGGCGGTGTATTCTACCCTAATCAAGCAATTAAAGTTAGACGTGAACCTGGATTAAAAGGTGAAGTGGTCGACAAAGGATCGTGGCTATACAATAAAAACGATTGGGTTGAATTCTACCAAGTTATTAAAAAAGATGGCTACTGGTGGATTAAGTTTAAATATCAAGCTCCAGGAGCAAGCAAAAAGTTTTTCTATTGTGCAGTATGTAAGATTACTGACAAAGAAGAAAAAATTAAAAAAGAAAAATACTGGGGCAGTATTAAGTGGGCATAATGTGGTATACTAACAGCACACGACATGATTTAAGGGTAGCTTATACGGCTGCCCTCTTTTTTTATGTTATAATTAAGTTGAAATAGCGGTATACATCTGCGGAGTGTACTCGAGGGTAACTGTTGCGACGGTTGCCTATCCACCCACCACACCCTAACTGGTGTGGTATTTTTTGTGCGAAAAATAGAAAAAGTTAGTGAAAATAGTAGACGAACGTATACGTATTTGTTATAATATATATAGGAGGTGAGGGAAATGAGGCGAAAACAACGAATAAAAAAAGAACACCGAGAAGATGTTGAGTACAAATTAAAGATTGCAACTTTTATCGTGTTACTCTTAACATTCATCTACAAGGTGTTCTAAGGTAAGACCCCGAATGGGGCTCCTTACCTCTCATTATATAAAGGAGTGGTTAAAATGAAAAGAGAAACGAAACAAAAAATTTCATTCGCTTTGACAATTGGCATTCTAATACTAGCAATTTTATTATTCATTATATAGGGGATTTCGCCTCATTTCATAATTATGGATAGTTTCCGAAAAGTTTACGAAAGCATTCAATATCTAATTAAAAATAAATCAATCACAAGTTACAAAATCGAAAAAGAAACTGGAGTAAGCAGAGCGAAGATTGGAAGATTAAGAAACGGCAAAAATAAAATCGACGATCTAACACTAGACACTGCTGAAAAATTATACAATTACCAAAAGGGGTTGGAAGTAATGGAAAAATTAAAAAATAAGGTAGTAGAATTAGAAAATGAAAATAATATTACATTAATTGATAGTCTCGGTCAGTATTTTACTGACATCGAAAACGACAATAACGGTCGTTTCAACGTTGAATATGTTTTGTTGAATAAAGTTGAGCATGACAATGGCAAGATGTATTATGAAGTTCAAATCAATAGAACTGAAGAAGTGCCATTCGACGATATGGTTACAAAATATAATGTAGACGCTTTAGAATCTAAATGGCTCGAACTAGATCAAGCCGGAGAAAATTATATAGAAAGCATCTTCTTCGAAAATGAACAAGATGCTGAAATTTATATTACGTTAGTATTAAAAGGTAATAAAAGTTTTGCTGGCATCGCAAAAGATATTGGCGTAATCGAATAATAAATCACCCCGCCTGCAATAGGTGGGGTTAATGATAGTTATGTAACAAGCGCGACATTAGTAGTCCCGTTTATATTTATGTGGCTGTCTAAATCAAAACGTAATAAAGCAATTGGGCGTGCCTCAGTTGTACCTACATTTTTCGGTGTAAATGAACCTATTTTATTTGGTGCACCCATCGTATTAAATCCTATATTCTTTATACCATTTATCATGGCACCCATTATTAATGTGTGGATTTTTAAGTTTTTTGTTGATGTCATTGGTATGAATAGTTTTAGTGTGTTCTTACCTTGGACGACTCCAGGTCCATTAGGAATCGTGATGGGGACAGGATTTGGTGTGTGGTCATTTGTTTTAGCAATGACTTTAATCGTTGTTGATACTTTCATTTACTATCCATTCTTCAAAGTCTATGATAATCAAATTTTAGATGATGAGTTGAAAGGTATTGACAGTACGAACGAATTACATGCAAAAGTGGGAGAAAACTTTAATACGTCAAAAGCAGATGCTATTTTAAATGCGTCTACAAATCAATCCGTCGCTGATATGACTCAAGAAGCAAACAGTTCAAACCCTATTACTAAACCTATTAATGTACTTGTACTATGTGCTGGAGGAGGAACAAGTGGTTTACTAGCCAACGCTTTAAACCAAGCTGCTACGGAGTACGAAGCACCTGTTAAAGCTGCTGCAGATAGTTATGGCGCACATATGGATATTATGAAGGATTTCGATCTCGTCATTTTAGCCCCACAAGTTGCTTCAAACTATCAAGATATTAAACAAGATACAGATAGGCTCGGAATAAAGCTTGTTAAGACACAAGGTGGGGAATACATTAGCCTTACTCGTGATGGCCAAGCAGCTTTGAAATTTGTGCAAGATCATTTTAGATAAAAGGAGATCAAAATCTAATGAAAAAGTTACCAGAAGACTTTATTTTTGGTGGTGCTACAGCAGCATATCAAGCTGAAGGTGCGACAAATATAGATGGTAAAGGTAGAGTAGCGTGGGATACTTATTTAGAAAAAAATTATTGGTACACAGCAGAACCAGCTAGCGACTTTTATCATCGCTATCCTGTTGACTTAGAGTTAAGTGAAAAATTTGGTGTGAATGGAATACGAATATCAATCGCATGGTCACGTATTTTTCCTAAGGGCTATGGAGAGGTTAATCCTAAAGGTGTAGATTATTATCATCGTCTTTTTAAAGAATGCATGAAAAGGAACGTTGAACCTTTCGTAACATTACATCATTTTGATACACCAGAAGCTTTACATTCTAATGGTGACTTCTTAAACAGAGATAATATTCAACATTTTGTTGATTATGCTGAATTTTGTTTTAACGAGTTTAAAGAAGTGAATTATTGGACAACATTCAATGAAATCGGACCTATTGGGGATGGCCAGTATCTTGTAGGGAAATTCCCACCAGGTATTCAATATCATTTTGAAAAAGTGTTTCAATCACATCACAATATGATGGTTGCACATGCAAAAGCAGTTGCTTTATTCAAGGAACAAGGTCATCAAGGTGAAATCGGTGTTGTTCATGCCTTGCCTACAAAATATCCTTTTAACCCGGACGATCCTGAAGATGTTCGCGCGGCTGAATTAGAAGATATTATCCATAATAAGTTTATATTAGACGCAACGTATTTAGGGCATTACTCTAAAGAAACGATGGATGGCGTTAACCACATTTTGAGTATTAACGGTGGGGCACTGGATTTAAGACCAGAAGATTTTGAAATACTAGAAGTTGCCAAAGACTTAAATGATTTCTTAGGAATTAACTATTATATGAGTGATTGGATGCGTAGTTTTGAAGGTGAAAGTGAAATTACGCATAATTCTAAAGGTGACAAAGGCGGTTCAAAATACCAACTGAAAGGGATTGGGCAACGTGAATTTGATGTAGATGTCCCTAGAACAGATTGGGATTGGATGATTTATCCTCAAGGTTTGTATGATCAAATTATGCGTGTAAAAAAAGATTATCCTAATTACAAAAAAATTTATATTACAGAAAATGGATTAGGTTATAAAGACGAATTTATTAATGATACAGTTCAAGACGATGCACGTATTGATTATGTCAAACAACATTTAGAAGTGATTGCAGATGCGATTGAGGATGGAGCTAATGTAAAAGGTTATTTCATTTGGTCATTAATGGACGTGTTCTCATGGTCCAATGGCTATGAAAAACGTTATGGTTTATTCTATGTTGACTTTGAAACACAGCAACGCTATCCGAAAAAGAGTGCATATTGGTATAAGAAACTCGCAGAAACACGAATCATTGAATTATAGTATGAAAAACCGAGACTTTTAAACGGGTCTTGGTTTTTTGATATTAAAAAACCCCACTGACACAGTAGGGTGTTAATAAAATATTACATTGACGCTTTAAGCTTGTTTTAACTTAACTATGTTTATTTAGAAAGAAGTAAAAGCTTCAATGTAATAATATCATAAGTATTCACAATTATCAAATGATTTGCGATAATATTAATAAATAAATTAAATGGAGGTAAGTGTAATGGGTCGAAAACCTTATATTTTAAGTCTCGATATTGGTACGGGAAGCGTCGGATATGCGTGTATGGATAAAGGTTTTAATGTTTTAAAATACCATGATAAAGATGCGTTAGGTGTATATTTATTTGACGGTGCACTAACAGCTCAAGAACGGAGACAGTTTAGGACATCAAGAAGAAGAAAAAATCGTCGGATTAAACGTTTAGGACTACTTCAAGAATTATTAGCGCCATTAGTTCAAAACCCTAACTTTTATCAATTTCAAAGACAGTTTGCGTGGAAAAATGACAACATGGATTTTAAAAATAAGAGTCTTTCTGAGGTTTTAAGTTTCTTAGGCTATGAGTCAAAAAAATACCCAACGATTTATCATTTGCAAGAAGCACTTTTATTAAAAGACGAAAAATTTGACCCTGAACTTATCTATATGGCGTTATACCATTTAGTGAAATATAGAGGACATTTTCTTTTCGATCATTTGAAAATCGAGAATTTAACCAACAATGATAACATGCATGATTTTGTAGAACTGATTGAAACATATGAAAACCTTAATAATATCAAATTGAACCTTGATTACGAGAAGACAAAAGTCATCTATGAAATTTTAAAAGATAATGAAATGACTAAAAATGATCGAGCCAAACGTGTGAAAAATATGGAGAAAAAACTTGAGCAATTCTCAATCATGCTTTTAGGCCTTAAATTTAATGAAGGTAAGCTATTCAATCATGCTGATAATGCAGAGGAGTTAAAAGGAGCGAACCAATCGCATACTTTTGCTGATAATTATGAGGAAAACTTAACGCCATTTTTAACGGTAGAGCAATCGGAATTTATTGAGCGTACCAATAAAATTTACTTATCGTTGACACTTCAAGACATCTTAAAAGGTAAAAAATCGATGGCAATGTCAAAAGTAGCGGCTTACGATAAATTTAGAAATGAATTAAAACAAGTGAAAGACATTGTATATAAAGCGGATTCAACGAGAACACAGTTTAAAAAGATTTTTGTTTCGAGTAAGAAAAGTTTAAAACAATATGATGCGACTCCGAATGACCAAACCTTTAGTTCACTCTGTTTATTCGATCAATATTTAATTCGACCTAAAAAGCAATATTCATTATTAATTAAGGAACTCAAAAAAATCATCCCTCAAGATAGTGAATTATATTTTGAAGCGGAAAATGACACGTTGTTAAAAGTTTTAAATACAACAGATAACGCAAGTATTCCGATGCAAATCAATTTGTATGAAGCTGAAACCATTTTGAGAAACCAACAAAAGTACCATGCTGAAATTACTGATGAAATGATTGAAAAAGTTTTAAGTCTTATTCAATTTAGAATCCCTTATTATGTTGGACCGCTTGTTAACGATCATACAGCTTCCAAGTTTGGTTGGGTGGAACGAAAATCAAATGAAAGCATTAAGCCATGGAACTTTGACGAAGTTGTGGATCGTTCGAAAAGTGCTACTCAATTTATTAGACGGATGACGAACAAATGTTCATATTTAATAAATGAAGATGTATTGCCGAAAAATAGTTTGTTATATCAAGAAATGGAAGTATTAAACGAATTAAATGCGACCCAAATTAGACTCCAAACAGATCCAAAAAATCGCAAATACAGAATGATGCCTCAAATTAAATTGTTTGCAGTTGAACATATCTTCAAGAAGCATAAAACAGTTAGTCATAGTAAATTTTTAGAAATCATGTTGAATTCAAATCATCGCGAAAATTTTATGAATCACGGTGAAAAGCTGTCTATTTTTGGAACGCAAGATGATAAAAAGTTTGCTTCGAAATTATCTTCCTATCAAGATATGACTAAAATTTTTGGGGATATTGAAGGTAAAAGAGCACAAATTGAAGAAATCATTCAATGGATTACTATTTTTGAAGATAAAAAAATATTAGTCCAAAAATTGAAAGAGTGCTATCCAGAGTTAACGTCAAAACAAATCAATCAATTGAAAAAGTTGAATTACTCGGGGTGGGGAAGATTAAGTGAAAAACTATTAACGCACGCGTATCAAGGACACTCAATAATTGAATTGTTGAGACATTCTGATGAAAACTTTATGGAAATTTTAACAAATGATGTTTATGGCTTTCAGAATTTTATAAAAGAAGAAAATCAGGTACAATCAAACAAAATTCAACATCAAGATATTGCAAATTTAACAACTTCTCCAGCATTGAAAAAAGGTATTTGGTCAACAATTAAATTGGTGAGAGAATTGACTTCAATATTTGGTGAACCAGAAAAGATTATTATGGAATTTGCGACAGAAGATCAACAGAAAGGGAAGAAACAAAAAAGTCGGAAACAACTATGGGATGACAATATCAAGAAAAACAAATTAAAATCAGTGGATGAATACAAATATATTATTGACGTCGCTAATAAATTGAATAATGAACAGTTACAACAAGAAAAGTTATGGTTGTACTTATCTCAAAATGGGAAGTGTATGTATTCTGGACAAAGCATAGATTTAGATGCACTATTATCTCCAAATGCGACAAAACATTACGAAGTGGACCACATCTTCCCTAGAAGTTTTATTAAAGACGATTCAATCGATAATAAAGTGTTAGTCATTAAAAAAATGAACCAAACAAAAGGGGATCAAGTTCCGTTACAATTCATCCAACAACCTTATGAAAGAATCGCTTACTGGAAAAGTTTAAACAAAGCGGGATTAATCAGTGACAGTAAATTGCATAAATTAATGAAACCAGAATTTACTGCAATGGACAAAGAGGGATTTATCCAACGTCAGCTTGTCGAAACGCGGCAGATTTCTGTTCATGTGAGAGATTTTCTTAAAGAAGAATATCCGAATACGAAAGTGATACCAATGAAGGCTAAAATGGTGAGTGAATTTAGAAAGAAATTTGATATTCCTAAAATACGTCAAATGAACGATGCACATCACGCAATTGATGCTTATTTGAATGGGGTTGTATATCACGGAGCGCAACTTGCTTATCCTAATGTAGATTTATTTGATTTCAATTTTAAATGGGAGAAAGTAAGAGAGAAATGGAAAGCTTTAGGTGAGTTTAATACGAAGCAAAAGTCGAGAGAACTGTTCTTTTTTAAAAAGCTCGAAAAAATGGAAGTGAGCCAAGGTGAACGGCTTATTTCAAAAATCAAGTTAGATATGAATCATTTTAAAATCAATTATTCTAGAAAGTTAGCAAATATACCACAACAATTTTATAACCAGACAGCAGTATCACCAAAAACAGCAGAACTAAAGTATGAATCCAACAAAAGTAATGAAGTTGTTTATAAAGGACTCACGCCTTATCAAACTTATGTTGTTGCAATTAAAAGTGTGAATAAAAAGGGAAAAGAGAAAATGGAGTATCAAATGATTGATCATTACGTATTTGATTTTTATAAATTTCAAAACGGTAATGAAAAAGAATTAGCATTATACTTAGCACAACGTGAGAATAAGGACGAGGTATTAGATGCCCAGATTGTTTATTCACTAAATAAAGGTGATTTATTATACATTAATAATCATCCTTGCTATTTTGTTTCGAGAAAGGAAGTAATTAATGCAAAACAATTCGAGTTAACTGTTGAGCAACAACTTTCTTTATACAATGTGATGAATAATAAAGAGACAAATGTTGAAAAGTTACTCAAAGAATATGATTTTATAGCTGAAAAGGTAATTAACGAATATCACCATTATTTAAATAGTAAGTTAAAAGAGAAAAGAGTTCGGACGTTTTTTTCAGAATCTAATCAAACGCATGAAGATTTTATAAAAGCATTAGACGAATTATTTAAAGTCGTTACAGCATCCGCCACAAGATCAGATAAAATTGGAAGTCGAAAAAACAGTATGACTCATCGTGCATTTTTAGGAAAAGGAAAAGATGTTAAAATCGCATATACATCAATTTCAGGCTTGAAAACAACGAAACCTAAGTCATTGTTTAAATTAGCGGAGTCTAGAAATGAGCTTTAGAACAGTAATCATAACGAAAGAATCGAAATTGTCACTTAGAATGAATCAATTAATTGTTAAAAGTGAAAATTTAAACCGTATTCCTTTAAACGAAATTCTGTGTCTAGTCATTGAACATCCTAATGTGTCAATGACTGGGCATCTCATGAACGCATTAAGTGATCAAAAGATTGTAACGATTTTATGTAATACGAAACATTTGCCTAATACACTTTTATTACCCCTATACGGTCACCACAGACAAGCAAGACTTATCCAAAATCAAATGAATTGGAAAAACGAAAGAAAAGGTCAACTTTGGCAGTTATTAGTCAAGCATAAAATTTTAAACCAAAAGCAAGTAATTCAAGAGTGTTTTAAAGAAAGAGACAGTGAGTTATTTGACGCATTTGCAAATAATGTAGAGTTAGATGATAGTACCAATCGCGAAGGGCATGCGGCAAAAGTTTATTTTAATATCATATTAGATCCTGGGTATGCACGTGGTGATGACACGGCTCAAAATGCGGCTATGGATTATGGCTATCAAGTATTATTAGCAATTGTAGCAAGAACGATTGTAAGTAAGGGCTATCTTACTGAATTGGGCATTAAACACCATAATGAATTTAATATTTATAATTTAGCGTCTGACTTTATGGAGATTTTCAGGCCACTTATAGATTATTTGGTTTTAAAAAATGTAGAACAACAATTTGAAACCGAACAAAAAAGAGCAATATTGGATATTTTAAACAGAAAGCTCAAGATTGATAACAAAAAATATTATTTTCTGAATGCTGTAGAAATATATGTAGACAGTTTATTTAAATATTTGTCGAATGGGAATAGAGAGGTTATTAAAATACCAACTTGGACCTATTAAGACCATTTTATTCTAATTTATAAATACTATAGAACATTAAGGAGCTATGAGTTGAGGTGAGATATTTGAGATTAATTTTAATGTTTGATTTACCGGTAGAGACATCGAGTGAAAGACGAGCATACCGGCAATTTGTTAAATTCCTAACGAATGAAGGGTATGTGAGGCTCCAATTCTCAATATATTGTAAGTTGATTTTTAACAGTTCTACATTAAATTATCAAATCACCAAATTAAAAAGTGTGGTACCTTCAAATGGTATCGTCCAGACGTTAGTTGTGACAGAAAATCAGTTTTCAAATATGAAGTGTTTAGTTGGAAACCCTCCAAAAGGCCAGATAGGGTTAAGTTCTGAAAGAGTGATTGAATTATGAAAATTGCAAGCCATGTCACCGAGGTTCTCGAAATTAAAGAACAAAGTTTAAATATTATAACATTTGAAGATACCGATCTGTGTGGAATGTTTATACAAAATTTTATGGATTATATGACGAATAAACCAGTCGTAGAAAATCAGTTCGCACATTTTATATCAGATGACTATGAAACGATAAATTCTAAAAACTTTCATCCGATTATTTTAAATGGTGGAGATAGAGATGTATTAGGGCAAAAATTAATAGAAGAAAAGGTGTATCAAATTTTTGAAGAGCAGATCATTAAATGTGAAACAACAAACTATGAATTTTTAAAATTTGAACAAAGTCTAACCCATCTAATAAGCAGTTTAGGTATATATGACAGTGATTATCAAATAGAGTTGCAGTCATCAACATTTAAATTAAGGAAACTTTTGAAATTGTTTGGATTAGATTTTCACAACCAGCTGAAAGATTTAAATGAACTTAACAAGAGAAAAGCATTCATTGATTTACTCATTCATCCAACAAAAGAAAACATTTTAATTATATTATTTCCGGAATCACATCTTGGCATACACGATATTAAAAAGTTTATACACCTTATAAAGAGATATAAATTTACCACGATTATTTTCACTAATCATCCTTCTATCATTATTAACGAGGAAAACATATTTCTTTGTAAAAGTAATAAGAAGTGCCACGACATCGAAAAAATATATGAAGAATTAATGTTATTTGTGCCTGAAGAAGTAGTGAGTCATCAATTAGTTAACATGATTGCATATCACGAATTCGTTGGTGAAAACCTTTCCGAGTATGAGCGATATTTTAAGTTTATCAATCATTACAATTAGGCTATACTATATTTAACATTATATGATAGAGAAAAGTTGATCCAACGATGAAGTAATGACTATGTGACTTCATTCGTGATGAAGAGTGTTAACTTTATCATCGAGTATCATATCTGACTTCTTTTAATAGTGCTAAGCCTCAATTTTGAAAAGGATTGAGTTAATGTTTTTGGATTTGAGGTTTTAGCACTATGTTTATTTAGAAAGAGGTAAAACTTTACCTGATAATCCAATCTGTTGTCCTTGTTTTAGCACTATGTTTATTTAGAAAGAGGTAAAACTGCATGTACAAAATATACTGAATGCAACCTGTTTTAGCACTATGTTTATTTAGAAAGAGGTAAAACAAAACTGGTGTCAAACCCGTGATATTATAGTTTTAGCACTATGTTTATTTAGAAAGAGGTAAAACAAATCTTTGAATAACACATGTGAAAAGTTGTTTTAGCACTATGTTTATTTAGAAAGAGGTAAAACTAAAATCAGAAACGAAAGGGCAAGCAGTAGTTTTAGCACTATGTTTATTTAGAAAGAGGTAAAACCTTTAAACTTATTTCTTAAATCTAAATCAGTTTTAGCACTATGTTTATTTAGAAAGAGGTAAAACTGTCATTTGTTGAAAGTGTTGAGTACTTGCGTTTTAGCACTATGTTTATTTAGAAAGAGGTAAAACGAAGTATTGGGTTTATTGGCCGGTCCAATGTTTTAGCACTATGTTTATTTAGAAAGAGGTAAAACGAACTCTGTTAACACGTGAATGATGTAATCGTTTTAGCACTATGTTTATTTAGAAAGAGGTAAAACAAATAGATGAGGAAACTTTTAATAGTATCAGTTTTAGCACTATGTTTATTTAGAAAGAGGTAAAACATATTGAGCATATTCAATTTGTTTTTCAGTGTTTTAGCACTATGTTTATTTAGAAAGAAGTAAAACCTGTGGAATATTTTGAGTAACTTCTGTTGCGTTTTAGCACTATATTTATTTAGAAAGAAGTAAAACCAACGTGCCATTTGTCATGTTTTTACGCGTGTTTTAGCACTATGTTTATTTAGAAAACATCATCAACCTTCTTTATAATCGTACATCAACCTCACTATGCCTTCAAAATAAATAAGAGGCATTGTGGGCTTTTTGTGTTTATACGAAATGTTGTACGAATCTCTCGATTGTGCCACCATGTTATAATAGGTATAAATTGTTCATAAAATAAATAGAAAGCAGGGGAAATCTATGGAAGCAATTATTGCAACTCAACCGTTCCAATTAGCAGAAGGTCAAAAGTTTGAAAAAGTATCGCGTGAGCTCCCAACACCAGAGGCGCATGATATTTTAATCAAAGTGTACGCAACAGGGATCAATCCGGTTGATACGAAAATGCGGCAAGCCCCGTTAAATGCTGAGGCACGTGTCCTAGGTTTTGATGCGGCAGGTGTGGTTGAAGCGGTCGGCGATGCGGTTACGGATTTCAAACCGGGTGACCGAGTATATTATTCAGGATCGAATCAACGAGATGGCTCAAATCAGACGTATCAGCTCGTGAATGAAAATTATTTAGCGCATATGCCGAAAACATTGTCATTCGCTGAAGCGGCGGCGTTACCTTTAACAGCGATTACGGCTTACGAAACATTGTTCGATGTATTCAACATTTCTCCAAATCCTCAACAGAACCAAGGTAAGACGTTGTTCATCATTAACGGTGCAGGCGGTGTTGGAAGTATCGCCACGCAAATAGCGAAGACGTATGGTTTGACGGTGGTCACTACGGCATCTCGTCCAGAAACAAATGCTTGGTCTAAAAAGATGGGGGCAGATGTTGTGTTAAATCATAAAGAAGATTTAGCTAAACAATTTGATGATCAAAACTTGTCACGTCCCAATTACATTTTCTGTACATATGATACAGACCACTATTACGATGTGATGATTGACTTAGTACAGCCTAGAGGTCATATTGCGACGATTGTTGCGTTTAATAAGAATCAAGATTTGAATGCTTTGAAACAGAAAAGCATTACGTTTACGCATGAATTTATGTTTGCGCGTGCAATTCATGGTGTCGACGAAGGGATGTATCGCAAATATTTAGAAGATGTAACTGCAAAAGTCGATGCAGGTCAATATCAAACGACTTTAAATTCAGTCTTAACAGGTTTAACGCCGGAAAATGTATTGAAAGCGCATGAAATGATGGAAGCACAATCGCATATCGGCAAACTTGTCATTGAAATTGTTGAATAAATTGCACAGAAGAGGGAATATGACTGTTAACTAACGATTAAGGGGAAGTTAAAGTCATGAAACAAACAAAGAAAAAGAAACATGTGAGTCTCGTGTTTTGGATATCGTTACTGTTATGTAGTTTATTCGTCCTAGTTGGCGCAATTTTTCCAAAACAGATGGAAGAAACGACGCAATCGATCACTACTTGGATTGGCCAAAATTTTAGTTGGTACTATTTATTATTGTTATTGGCTATTTTCTTGATTTGCGTTTATTTACTTTTTTCGAGATACAGTCAGATTACATTAGGTGAAGAAGGGGAAGAGCCGGAATTTTCATTAAAATCATGGTTTGCGATGTTGTTTAGTGCAGGAATGGGGATTGGTTTAGTATTTTGGACGACAGCTGAACCTATTTCACATGCCTACACGGCGACACCTATTCATCAAGCTGGAACGCAAGCGGCTATTGATGACAGTTTACAATTCGCCTTTTTTCATTGGGGCATTCATGCATGGGCGGTCTACGCGATCGTTGCGTTGGCATTTGCATATTTCAACTTTCATAAAGGCTATCCTGGATTAGTGAGTGCGACGTTAACACCGCTGTTTGGTGAAAAACAGATGCAAGGACCGCTTGGCAAATTGTTAGACATACTTGCGGTTATTGCGACAGTAACAGGTGTATCGGCAACATTAGGTTTCGGTGCGCTTCAAATTAGTGAAGGTTTAAATTTCATATTTAATATTCCAGCCAACTTCACAACACAAATTTTGATCATCATTATGGCGACGGCGTTATTTATTTGGTCGACATGGTCTGGACTAAGTAAAGGAATTAAAATGTTAAGTAATATTAACATGATTCTTGCTTTTATCGTGCTCGTAGTTGTTTTTATCATTGGGCCGACGCTTTACATATTAAACATGTTTACGAATAGTTTAGGTCATTACATTGCACACTTTTTCGATATGAGTTTACGTTTAACGATTAACAATCCAGAAAAGTCACAATGGATTCAAAACTGGACGGTCTTTTATTGGGCATGGTGGATTTCATGGGCACCATTTGTAGGTATTTTCATCGCGCGTGTTTCAAGAGGGCGAACGATTAAAGAATTTATCATAGGTGTGTTATTCGTACCATCACTCGTCTGTTTCATTTTCTTTTCAGTATTTGGCGCATCAGCTATTTATTTACAGGATAATGGTATTGCGAATATTGCGGGTGAAGCGATTGAGACAGCCACGTTTGCGACGTTGGAACATTTTCCACTTGGCTTCGTCATGAGTATTGTCACACTCGTGGTCGTGATGATTTTCTTCGTGACATCAGCAGATTCAGCGACTTATGTGCTCGGTATGCTCAGTACAAATGGTGACAATTATCCAGGCAGTTGGGTGAAAGTCAGTTGGGGCATTATGCTCGCACTTTTTGCATTCATTATGTTACTGACAGGTGGAACGCAAGCTATTCAAAATTTATTAATTATTGCGGCGCTCCCTTTCTCATTTGTGATTATCTTTATGATTTGGTCATTATTCAAAGCCCTTGCTGCAGAACGACCACGATTAAGTAAAAGAAAATGATCACTAAACATTAAGAAGTGAAATTGTTAGATAACAGTTTCACTTCTTTTTTTAATGGTATCTAATTCTTAAAAAATGACGTGCAATTGATTGACTGCGATTCAATGATAACAATATCTTTTTCAATATTTCTTTTAAGCAAAAAAATGTAAACATAATTATATCGAAAAAACTTAGATACAAAATAACAAATAAATTTTTTGGAAATATGACAAAAATTTAGTTTTTCTGTTAAAAATGAGGGTATATACCTGATGTAAACAATTGAATAGGAGGTGGCATTTGATTATGACACGAATCAAAAATTTTATTCTTGGCTTGTTGATAGTCATTATCGTAGGTTTCTTGTTATTTATGTATATTGATTATCAGCCAATCAAAGAGTATCAAGATTACTTTTATCAGTTTAATTGGTTCCAACCCTTATTAATTGGTCTAGCTGGATTACTTATTCTTATCGGTTTGATTTTATTCTTAAGAGCTTTCAAACCCACATATCGTAAACCGGGGCTTTATAAAGATTATTCAGACGGCCATATTTATATTTCACGTAAGTCTATCGAAAACACGGTTTATGATACGCTTTCGAAATATGATGAGGTTCGTCAACCGAACGTCGTATCAAAACTTTATAACAAGAAAAAGAGCAGTTTCATTGATATTACAACAGATTTTATTGTTCCATCAGAATCGGCGAATGTTCCATCACTCGTTGAACAAGTAAGATTAGACATTAAAGAGAGCGTTGAACGTTTCTCAGAATTGCATGTCAAATCAGTTAAAGTCAATGTCCGTGACCAAAAAAGAGACAATGGTCCACGAGTCGTGTAAAGGAGGGGTCCTATGTCTAATGAAAATCGAAACGGTCAAAGTGAGCGAGATTCAGTAGAGCAATTTGCGAAGCTATTACAAAGCTACAAATGGCGTATCATTGGGTTTTTCTTCTTCCTCATTATTGCCATCTTGTTTTTAACACTTGGCTTTTGGAAAACGATTTTAATCATCGTATTATGTTTAATCGGTATTGGTGTGGGGTATATTAAAGACCGTACACAAGATTTCTTAAATTTACTTAATCGGTTAAGTTAATTCAATAATCATGGAAAAAGAAAAATAAAATAAATAATAAAGGAGTTTTTGAAATGACAGTTGAAAATAATAAAGTAAAAGAAAGTTACAATAGAGAAACAGGCGTGAATGAAAAAGAAAGACAACAACGTGAAGATAATCAAGGACAACAATTTTCAAATAGCTTAACTTTCTCTGATGAAGTTGTAGAAAAAATTGCAGGGATTGCAGCACGTGAAGTTCGTGGTATTTTAGATATGAAAGGCGGCTTTGTGGATAGCATTAGCGGTTCATTCTCAGGTGGCAACAATGTGACACAAGGTGTATCTGCTGAAGTTGGCGAAAAACAAGCAGCAATCGACTTGAAAGTTATTTTAGAATATGGTGAATCTGCGCCGAAAATCTTTCGTAAAGTAACAGAATTAATTAAAGAACAAGTGAAACACATTACTGGTTTAGACGTGGTTGAAGTTAACATGCAAGTGGATGACGTGATGACACGTAAAGAATGGCAACAAAAGCATGAGAAAAACAAAGATCAAAACGAGAACAAAGGTTTACAATAAGATATAAAAAAGGGAGGTATACGCTGGAATATGGCGTATACCTCCCTTTTTTATATCTTTGTTAATCAAGTCTAAGCGACGCGTTTTTTCTTCAACATTACGATAATGATAAAGCCGATGAAGCCAATACCGGCAGCGAAATAAATCGTCGCATGTAAATCGATATGTGACACGATTAAACCACCAAGTAAGGCACCAAAACCGATACCCGCATTCAACGCAGACATGTTCCAACTCATCACTTGACTGTTATCCCCTTCTACTTGATCAATGAGCCCGGATTGTACCGCTGGATTGGTACTCCACTGAATAATATGCCAAATGAATAAAGCAATCAGTAAAATAGTAGATGCTGTCCAAAGTTGATTTAAAACGAGCATGACGATGACAAAGGCTCCACCACTCACTAACAGCCATGTTTTAAATGACAGTTTATCTGTAAAGAACCCCCCCATGGATGTCCCCAGCATGCCCGCGATACCGATTATGAGTAGGGCGAGAGAGACAAATTGGATGTTATGTCCGCCAGATAAAATGAGTGGATTAATGTAAATATAAGCCACTGAATTTGCTGTTAATAATATAAAAGTAATCGATAGGAGTTTTGTCACTTCTCCTTTGTCTAAAATTCGGCTAGTATGATTTTGCGTAGGCTGTAGGGATGATTTTACTTCTTTTGGCAAATAAATCGTGAGCAGTACGCCTGCAATCAATCCGACTAAGATGATGAGCCCGAATGTAAAACGCCATCCTGCCCAATCGCCAATTAATGTACCAATCGGAACACCGAATACGTTGGATGCACTAAACCCTGTATACACAATGCCTAACATTTTACCACGGTTTTCAGGTCGCGCTAATACGACAGTTGTGGAAAGTATTTTAACGACGATCAATGCAGCGGCTGCTGACGAAATGATACGACCGATAATTAAAATCGTAAAGTTAGGGGAGAGTGCAATCATCAAATTTCCTATTACGAAAAAGGCAATCGCTGATAGTAACACACTTTTAGGTGAATATTTTTCGGTAAGTTTCACTAAAATAGGACCTGTTAAAGCAAAAGTAAAAGCATAAATCGTCACGAGTTGACCGATCCATGCTTCTGATATATTTAAATCTGCGCTCATCAGATTCATAATGCCAGCGACAACCATTTCAACCATTCCTACGATAAAAATACTTAACATAAACGTTAAGGTACGCATGATTGTCATAGTCATTCTCCTCAAATGTAATTTTTGTCTATAAGTTATTTTAATACAATTACATAGGATAAGAAATACTTTTGACTCAATCTTTAGTAGAAATATGTTATTGTGCTACTTTTAAATCAATGATTTTGAAAGTGGATTGTCGACTTTAATATATGTGTATTCATGTGCTTCATCCATTAACCGCATCGTTGTCACACATTTATAATCAATCTTTTCATTAAAGAATACGTTTTGCATGTGGGCTAAACGTTCTGGATTAATGTCAGCGGCTTCAAGCTTGTCAAAACATTGTTCGATTTGTTGACGAACGATAGACCATAACGTGTTTTCGAGTGCAACATCATCATAAAAGCGTGAGAGCACTGCGACGAGTTCACCGAGATGATTTTGAATCGTTGAGTAAAAGGCTTTGTTGAACACTGATGTTTGACTCTTCGTCAGTATTCGTGATTTTTCATGGAAATGAGACGTATCATAGCCCATTTGTGCTAACTGTTCTGCATCGATGCGTAAGCCTTCAAAGTCACGGATGAGCATATGTGAAAAGGCGCCAGTACTTGGCTCAAATACAGCAATCGTGTTTTGTAAATGTGCTTCTAATGCGATACCGTATTTCACTAATAGTGGCACGACGTAATCAATGAGTGAAGCGGCGTATGTTTTAAACCACTGTGCACGTACGTCGATGTCTGTTGTGGTGTCATTTGTTTGCCTAAAACGTTCAACCAATTCGACGATAAGTGGACACGCTGTTTCTGGATGTGTGACGACTAGACTTGATGGAATAACTGGCAAGCGCTCACTGTCAATCATGTCATAAATATTTTGTCTAAATAGCGTGCCTAACTGTTCGCTACGTCGTTCTTGTTCATCAGGGTGACTGTCTTTCGGTTGATAAAAATGAGCGCCGGCAATTTCTGGTACTGGTGAAGTTGAGACGTTGTTGAAAAGTGCATCTCGTGCTGAAATGTCGGTTAAAATGTTGGTCATTAAAGGTCCGTTATGCGTCGTCTGTTCTGACAGAGTACGGATCTCGCCAGTAATGTGCACATTAGTTGAAAGCTTAATATGGGGTGAAACGTCAGGCTTTTTAGGCATTAATGTGCGAAAAGACAATCCTGCATAATATGATTTTGTATAATCTAACGGGATGATTGCTTTTGTATCAAGTTCGTGTTGGTATTCTGTGCGAATAATATGTTCATATTGCCACGGATGAACGATCAAAGGCATATAATCTTCTAGTGGCGCATCCGAACCTATCGCTTGTAACGCAACTGACTTCAACCCGTCAAATGCATGATAGACCGCTTCTGCATATGTGCCATGTTGTGCCATTGTACGTGCGACATCATGATGAACAAGTATGAACTGCATCAGCATCGCGTGTTGATATTCTGAGGAGTAATCAATGGTTTCTTGTGCGGACATGCCTTTACGTAATTTTGCACCAGGATGTAACGGATGCCCTTCAACAACGAGTTGCTCAGAAGTTAAGTAAGGATCATCCTGTGCTTCTATATAATCAAGTAATGATGGCGCGTCTTTTAATGGATGTTGTGCTTGGTAACTCAGCGCCAGAGCCATATGTGCGGCACTATTCTCCATATCATCACGAAACTGTTCTGCGGCTGCTCCTTGATAGCGTGTGTCTTCATTAATGATGACATCAAGTACTTCGTTAGGATGCAATACGCGACGGTCCTCTCCATCTGCTGTTCTCCAATAAAACGGTCCTGTCACATCAACACGGTTAAATGCGTGATGACTGATGACACGGGCATATAACGTGAGCTGACCATATGTAAAGTGAATCATAAGTAGTTCGCCGGATGGAATAGCAGAGTGCGCAAACTGTTCTGCTTGTATAAACGTGCTATGGGTATAACTTCCAACCAAGTTTTCACGATACAGTGATGCCATCAGTCGTGCTGTGATTTTGTCACGACCTACTAAAACGTGGCGTTTAAATTGTGTAGCCCAGTTCGAATCAAATTGGAGAACTGCTTGATAATTTTCCATTTCATCTTTTGTAAAGTCTTTCTCCATCATACTCAGATGATTTTGTTCCGTTTTCATGACGACACCTCATTCATTTTATTTTACAAATACGAAAAGGATTCGTATAATCCATAATATCGGAAATGAGAATCATTATCAATTAAAGAAGGTGAATATTTTGGCAAAATGGTTTTTTCCGAGTACCTTTTTACTATTTTTAGGGAATTGGATTGGTCAGATTGCACTCAACTGGTATGCTTATCAACTCAATGAAAACCCAATGGACCTTGCACTCATCAACTTCTTTAGACTTGCACCGATTTTCATTTTAAGTTTATGGGCAGGCAGTATTGCTGATCGTTACCGTCGTTCAACGCTGATTAAAATGACTGTGACCAGTTCGATGGTCATTACAGGTACTTTAACGGTATGTGTATTGTTCATGAATGACATACCCATGTTTTATTTATACATATATGCCTGTTTGCGCGGTTGTATGAGTGCCATTGAAACACCGGTGAGACAAGCTGTGCTACCCGACATCTCCGAAAGACTTTCTGTTTCTAAAGCTGTTTCATATCATTCCTTTTTGTTAAATGTTTGTCGCTCAATCGGACCTGCTGTGGCGGGCTTTATCATTGCAGTGTATGATGTGCCGATTGCATTTGTCGTACAAACGATTTGTTATGCACTTGCACTCGTTTCAAGCCTTCCGTTAAAATTGGCAGTCGTTAAACCTGTTAAAAACAAGCAATTTTCAATAGCTGTCGCGATGCAATATTTTAAACTGCATTTGCAAGGGAGAAGAATTTTTATGACGTCGCTACTCATCATGGCGATGGGTTATTCTTATACCACAATGTTACCGATTTTAACAGACGAGGTATATCCTAATAGCGCATCGGTATTTGGTACAGCGATGACAGTGAGTGCAATAGGTGGTATATTAGCAACGCTCACGATTCCTTATGTACTACAAAAATTTTCAACTGACAATTGTTATTATCTCAGTTCGATACTGTTTGGTATTGCGTTACTTTTATTATACCCTCTTGGCGAAATAGGCTTATTTTTAATGATCTTTTTCGTTGGGCTCTTTGGTCAGTTTGCACGAACGACGAATCGCATTTACTTTCAAAATGATGTTGAACAAGAGAGTAGAGGTAAAATTTTAAGCGTCATTATGATGGATAGAGGGATGATTCCACTTGGCGCAATGTTGCTCAGTTATTTTACAGAGTTGATTGGTATTACGACGACCTTTTTAGTTATGGGTGGCGCGACGACCATCATTGCAATTTTAGGCTTTTTAACAAATTTTAAGATGAATGGAGGCAAGACAGTTCATGACACTCACGCATAAACTGAATGCAGATCAAAATATTCAATATCGGATTCTCATCGCATGTATGAAAGAACAATTATTTCCTGAAAAAACACAACTTCAATTCAAACAAAATCAAGTCATGATTCAGTATCATCAACATGTGTTAGCAGTTCAATATGAGACGATAAGTACGTTATACCAACTCGAATTGAGCGGTCCTATTGTTTATCGTGTTGGCACGGAGGACGTCACGATTGAAACAGTAGAACAATTGATAGAGATTTTAGGCACGCATTTTGGCATAACGTTTCACGATCAATTGGTTGAAGAGTTGCTACATAGTCGTCTCGGTCTTGAACTGAGCTATCAACAGCTGCGTCAACGTGAACGTGTGATGCGGCATTCGTTAAAATTTTCACGCATGCCAGACACGCTGAACTTTATTGCATGGTTAAATCATATGAATGGTGATGAATTATTTTCAGTACTTGGTTACACGGAAGGTATGGTTTGGGAAGGGCACCCGTCACATCCATTAACGAAGACGAAATTGCCACTCAATGCAGAAGAAATTCAACAATATGCGCCAGAATTTATGAAAATCATTCCATTAAAAATGGTACTCGTACGTAAAGCGATATTAAAAAGTACAACAATGACTGGTGAAGAGGATTTCGTATTGAGAAAGATGTTCCCAGATAAAGAAAGTCAATTAAGACAATGGATGCAAACATATGAGGGGACGTTGGATGATTATCGGATTATACTCGTTCATCCATGGCAATATACCAATGTGATTACGACGCGGTTTAAAACCATGATTGCGCAACACGACGTTATTCCAACCCCATTTACAGTAGATTCGAAAGCGACATTATCATTTAGAACGATGCGCTTACTGCATTACCCATATCATGTGAAATTACCTGTTAACGTTCAAGCAACGAGTGCTGTGCGTACTGTTTCGACTGTGACGACGGTCGATGGTCCTAAACTCAGTTATCAATTACAAGACATGTTAGACATTTATCCGACCTTGACTGTTGCAAGTGAACCGTATGGCGCGCATATTGATGTGGAAGCAGATTTAGCACGTCAGTTTGCGATGATTGTGCGTCATTCTCCTGAAGTGCATACACATGACTATACGCAACTTGTGACAGCTGTTCTGACGCAAGTAAATCCTGTCGATGGCCAAGTCGTCGTCGATAGTTTGATTGAGTATCTATACGGGGACATGAATGGGGAAACGATACAGCAGTTTATGCGTCAATACATGGAAGCACTGATTCCGCCACTCATTGCGTATATTCAACAATACGGTATCGCGTTAGAAGCACATCAACAAAATACAATTCTGCAAATGGATAAAGAAAATGAGACACTGTCCTTTATTGTACGTGACTTAGGAGGTTCGCGGATTTATCCTGAAACATTAAAACAAACGGTCCCTGATTTTGAAATTACGAACGACAGCTTAGTGAGTGATAAGATTGAAGCAGTCATCGCAAAGTTTCAGCATGCAGTTATTCAAAATCAACTCGGTACTTTGATTCATCATTTCCATCATAAACATCAAATTGACGAAGCGACATTGTATACTATCGCAGCAGCAGAAATCGAGGCATCCATTGATCCAACACGTCCACATGCAGATGCGCTAAAACGTATTTTATTCGGTGAGAAGATGACCGTTAAAGCGTTACTTAATATGAGAATGGAACAAAAAGTAAAACAATACGTGCAAATAGACATAAAAAATCCTTTAGAAAGAGAGCTGTAGTTTATGCCTCAAATACACATTAATCTGAGTAAAATTAAATATAATGCGATGGTTTTACAGCACATGCTTGCAGAACAAGGGATACGTATGATTCCAGTGACGAAGTGTATGGGTGGCGATCCCAAAGTGCGTCAACAGTTTCGTGAAATGGGTTTTAACACTTTGGCTGAATCACGGTTAACAGCGATGATGACGAATGAACAACATCCCACTGAACACGATATGATGATTAAAGGGGCACTGCCAAATGAAATCCACGATGTTGTTCGCTATAGTCAAATCAGCATCCAAACAGAACTGGAGACGATTCGCGCGCTCAGTGACGAAGCGGTTGCACAAGGCGTAAAACATCATATTTATTTAATGGTCGATTGGAAAGACGGGCGAGAAGGTGCACTCACATATGAAGTTGTGCCACTCATTAAAGAAATTATTCGCTTAAAAGGGGTCTATTTAAAGGGACTGTCATTTAACTTCATGTGTTTCCGTCAAATTCCACCGACTGAAGAAGATATTGTGTATATCAATTATTTTATAGAATCAGTTGAACGAGACACAGGCGTGAAATTCAAGACGATTTCAGGTGGGAATTCGAGCATGTTGACACTAGCAATGTATGCGGATCTCGGACGTATTAATGAATTACGAATCGGTGAAGCACTATTTAGAGGCTATGAGACGGCTTATAACATGCGCTTGCCGTATTTATTTGATAATGCAGTGACATTAAGTGGGCGTATTTTAGAGATTAAACCGCGCTTAAACCTTGAAACACGTCAATCTTATATGCAAGCTTTAGTCGATATTGGACAGCTCGACACCGTTATTGCTGGTATTCAACCTGTAGATCATCAGCTTAAAATTGTCGGTCACTCTAGCGATACACTCATGATGAATCTAGGACTTGCAGATTATTATCAACTTGGCGACAAGATTGAGTTCCACTTAGATTATAGCGCGCTCGCACATAGCATGCATATGCAACATATTCCGAGAAGTTATGAAGAAGATTTGGGCATTGAGCAATTGGTAAGGGGATTTGTCGATATCAAAAAGAATAATTTTATCAAACAGTATTGACATTGAGAATCGTTATCAACTATTATTAAAATGTATTTGAAAAACATAGTTCAAAGGAGTGGCAGAATAGTGAAAACAAAGAAATGGTGGGGGATTGTCGCCCTAATTGCTGTAATGATCATTGTTGCAGCTTGTGGCAATGTAAGTGATACTGACAAGTCAAAAGAGAAGTCAGAAGGTACAAAAAGTGTTGAAATTAAGCACGACGGTGGCACAACTAAAATTGACAAAGAGCCTAAAAGAGTTGTCGCTTTAGAATATTCATTTGTGGATGCTTTAGTCGCATTAGGTGTGAAACCAGTGGGGATCGCGGATGATGGTAAAAAATCAAACCTTATCGATCCACTTCGCGATAAAGTGGGTGATTACAAATCAGTAGGTGCACGTAAACAACCTAACTTAGAAGTCATTAGTGAACTTAAACCTGATTTAATTATTGCGGATAATAACCGTCATAAAGGGAACTATGAGCAATTAAGTAAAATTGCACCAACTATTTTATTACCAAGTCTAGATTCTGACTACAAAGACAATATCGAAGCGTTCAAAACTATCGCCAAAGCATTATCTAAAGAAGATCAAGCTGACAAACGATTAAAAGAACATGAAGAAAAAATTGATAAGTACACGAAACAAGTTACAATGGATAAAGACAAAAAAGTTTTACCAGCTGTAATTTCTCAATCAGGTTTTTTAGCACACTCTGACAAATCATATGTTGGTCAATTTTTGCGTGACCTTGGTTTCAAAGAAGCATTAACTAAAGAAGTTGCAGATCAATTACCTGAATACTTAAACGCACCATACTTAAATATGAACTCAGAACAATTAGCTGAAGTGAACCCTGAGCGTATGTTTATTATGGTGAATGGCGAAAATGATCCATATTACGCTAAAATGAAAAAAGACCCAGTTTGGAGTCAAATCGAAGCGGTTAAAAATAATCGCGTTCATGTTGTTGATCGTCAAACATGGGCAAAATCAAGAGGATTAATCTCTTCAGAAGAAATTGCAAAAGAACTTGTTGAAATTTCTAAAAAGGAAAGCAACGACAAGTAGGAGTTCGATAGGGATAGAAAAATTAACGCATTAAGTGAGTTCGTTCAATGTACGATTCTAATGAGTTTACGTGCATGATAGATGAACGGGCTAAAATGTAAGTATCCCAAGCTCATGTCATTGAATATAAAAGGTGATTTGTTATGTCAAAGTTAAATACAAAATTAAATGATGAACATCACCAAAGAAGACGCACTACGCTTACGTTTATTGTAAGCGTGTGCTTTCTTATTTTTGCAGTTTATTTAAATCTTGCAATCGGTTCATCAAAAATTTCTTTTCAATCGATGTTAGATTATTTCTTTCATCTGAAAACAACAAAAGCAACATTTTTAATACATAACGTACGAATGCCAAGGATGATTGCAAGTGCGATGATTGGCGCCGCATTGGCTGTTGCAGGGGTACTAATGCAAGCGATTACACGCAATCCACTTGCTTCCCCACAAATTTTCGGTGTCAATGCGGGCGCTTCGTTTATAGTCGTCCTCATTACTGTTTTTCTCCCTGCATTAGCTGATAATACTGTAGTGTTTGCCTTTGTCGGTGCATTTATCGGAGGCTTTACCGTTTATACACTTGCTGATACGACTAAAGGAATGACGCCCGTAAAATTAGCACTTGCAGGGATGACGATCCACTTATTTTTCACAAGCTTAACGCAAGGTATCATATTGTTAAATGAAGATGCTACGACAACAGTGATGTTTTGGCTTGTCGGTGCGTTGCATACGATTAAATGGCCGCAAATATTCCAAGTTTTACCGTGGATCATCGGTGGACTTATCGCCGCACTGTTACTAGGGCGTCAACTTGCGATTTTAAATCTAGGGGATCAGTTGGCAACAGGTCTCGGCCAAAATACGAAACGCATTCGTGCCTTAGCTGGACTACTCGTCATCATTTTAGCAGGTGCGAGTGTGTCTATTGCAGGCCCTATAGGTTTCGTTGGTCTCATCGTGCCACATATCGTCAAACATTATTTGAACCGGAATTATTTTTTAATCATTACATTGTCTATGATTATGGGGGCTAATTTATTATTGATTTCTGACGTCATTAGCCGTTTAATTGCCTTTCCATTCGAATCACCAGTCGGCATCGTAACATCCTTTGTCGGCGCGTTATACTTCTTATGGATTACAATGAGAGGAGTGAAAACACGATGAATATTCATTTTGGTAGACGCTATAGTTTAATCATCGGACTTCTTATTGTGGGCGCCATCCTAAGTTTAAGTGCAGGTGCGGTTTGGATTTCACCGATTGCGGTAATAAAAGAAGTATGGTCAGGTGACAACTTTATATTAAGTGAATTTAGAGTACCCCGTATGTTACTCGGTATATTAGTCGGAGCGGCATTAGCGATTTCGGGTGCAGTCATTCAAGGTGTCATTCGAAATCCTCTTGCGTCACCGGATGTTATTGGGATTACGAAAGGGGCAAGTTTAGCGGCGGTTATTGTCATTATTGTGTTCCCGACTGCGCCTTTATTTGTGCTTCCAGTTGCTTCATTTATTGGGGCATTAGTCATCAGTCTCATTTTATCCCTGTTGATTAGTTGGCAGGGGATTAAAGGTTCACAACTGGCGCTGATCGGGATGGCAATTGGTGCTGTTGCGATGGCGTTAGTACAATACTTACTCATCCGTAACCCTATGGAAGCCAACATTGCACTTGTATGGTTAACCGGCAGTCTTTTCGGTCGTTCGATGGACCATGTGTTGACTATTTTACCTTGGCTGATTGTAGCGATTCCTGTCATTTTCTTATATGCGAGAAAGCTCGATATTTTACATTTAGGAGAAGAAGTTGCGACGGCGTTGGGTACGCATGTACAACGCACGAAAATGATTTTACTCTTCACATCCGTGATGTTGGCAGGTGCAGCAATTTCTGTAGTTGGTGGATTAAGCTTTTTAGGACTCATTGCGCCACACATTGCAAGAAGTCTTGTTGGTCACCAACACCGTCATATCGTTGCGATGTCAGGATTAGTAGGTGCATTATTAATGGTTATTGCGGATGGTTTGGCACGTATCATTGCACCGCCTATTGATATACCAGTCGGCGTGTTGATTGCGATTATTGGTGCACCATATTTCCTTTATGTGTTACGAAAAATGTAACGGATAAACTTGCAATAAAACCGTTTGTGTTTGATTGAATATTGCATATATATAGGAGATTTTGTATAATTTATATCAATTGTTGAACTGTCTGATACTAAGGGGAGAAGGCGGGAGGAAATGGAAGATTTGAATCAGAAAGAAAAAAATACAGGGAGATTGAAATTTATTGTTCTTTCACTCATTGGAATTGTGCTGTTTTTAATTCCACTCCCTGTGATAGAAGATGGGAAACGTACGACAACGTTACCTATTGCATTTTTAGCAAAACAATTTCAAGCGATACTCGGACCAGCGATTCCATGGATCATTTTGCTGATTATTATCGTTTCAGGGATTTTGACGATATTATGTAGTACCGTTTTAAAGCATCGTATACCGAAGAATAGCTTTAGAGCGAATGCATTTATTGTGACATGGCCATGGTTTGTCATTCGGATGCTGGCGATCATTATCGTTTGTATGACATTTTTAAACAAAGGATTTTCATGGGTATATTCAGAAGATACGGGAGGTCTTATTTTTACAGGATTGCTCCCAACGCTAGTCGCAGTATTCTTCTTTGCGGCAATCTTTTTACCATTATTGCTTGAATACGGTTTACTAGAGTTTTTAGGTCCGATTTTCAGACCTGTTATGCGACCGTTGTTTACACTTCCAGGACGTTCAACTGTAGACAACCTCGCATCATTTATCGGTGATGGCACAGTCGGCGTGATGATTACGAGCAAACAATATGATGAAGGGTATTATACACGACGAGAAGCTACAGTCATTGCGACGACGTTCAGTGTCGTTTCATTAACATTTGCGATTGTAATAGTAGAAACGATTGGCTTAATTCATCGTTTCGCACTTTTTTATGGGACAGTCGTGTTAGCCTGTTTCATCGCAGCACTCATTATGCCTAGAATTTGGCCTTTGCGCTATGTAGAAGACCGTTATTCAGATGGTGCAACAGCTGAAGAAAGACCAGAAAAGCAATACAGTTACAAAGAATCATTCCGTCGAGGTTATGAAGATGCACTGTTGACAGCATATCGTGCGCCTGGATTTAAACAATACATGGTTACAGCCTTTAAAACGGTGATGGACATGTGGCTTGTCGTCATTCCTGTCGTGATGACTGTCGGTACATTAGCAACTATTTTGGCGACGTACACACCGATATTCACATGGATTGGATTACCATTTGTACCGCTTTTAGAGCTGTTACAAGTACCAGAAGCACAAGCGGCCTCTGAAACAATGATTATCGGCTTTGCGGACATGTTTTTACCATCTATCTTAATCGAAAGTGTCGAAAATTCAATGACACAATTCATTGTCGGTGTATTAAGTGTCTGTCAATTGATTTATTTATCAGAAGTCGGTGGCGTTATTTTAGGATCAAAAATTCCAGTTGGATTAGGAAAACTTTTTGCAATCTTTTTAATCCGTACATTGATTACGTTACCAATTATTGTGTTAGTGGCACATTTATTTTTCTAAAACAAAGCGCAATCAAAAGAAAACAGGCGAGGACACAACCTTTGCAAATTTTTCTATTGGTATTGATGTGATTGCCCTTTTGAATTCGCGTTCCCAAGGGATTTGTCTTAACTAAATTTGGTTCGATTAAAGTGTACATAGGGTGGGAGCCAAATTGGATTTTCGTCAGTGAGTTGAAGGACCCACCCATAGGAAAGCCATGATGTCAATCACAAACCACAAGTTATGGGGAGGGCAATTAGAACAAACATAATGCATCAATCGCATCAAAAATTTTTTATGTCCCATCCCCGTTTCCTACGATTTGTCAAGGGTTCAATAATTAAAATTGACATTACTGAACTAGACCGTCCAATTTTTACTTTTTTGAATAAGGTGTTATGATGTATATGATTATATGGTTGCGTTAGTGTGGTGCTTTCTGATAATCATATAATTTATTATTGACTATCAAGTAGTGAATGGTCTTTAATAAGCGATTGATACTCGCTATTACGGCAGTCTTGTGGGTTTTCCCATGAGGCTGCTCTCTTAATTTATAATAATAATCCACAATATGGCTTTGATAATGATTTCTTCCCCTAATAATGTTCATAATGATTAAGTACAATAAACGTCTTGCTTTTTTATTTCCTCTTTTGTTGATCGTATCCCTACTTTTTGAAGTTCCTGATTGATACCGTTTAATATCAATACCTACAAATGCATTCAATTGTTTATTTGTTTTAAATTCTCTAATATTACCAAGTTCCCCAATAAGCAATGCACCTGTGAGTTCTCCGATGCCAGGAATTGAAATAATGTTTTCAAACTCAGTTGTATTTTTAGCTAAGTCAATCATTTCCTGATCAAATTCTTTCATTTCTTCTATCCCAATAAGCAGTTTGTCGCATAAGTATTGGACTTTTTGTAGGAGGAAAGAAGACTTGTCCACATTCGGAAAACTATTATTCTTGATCTCAATTAATTTTTGGACATACTTGTGAGCTTTATTAACTGAAATGCCTTTATCAGTTGAATGAAGTACTTTTTCCACCAATTCATCATGAGTCAAAGTACTTACAAAATCAGGATGAGGAAATGCTTTAGCTATATTTAATGCGATTTTTGAATATCTGTTAGTAAATAGCTTTTCTAACCCTGGAAATGTTTGATGTAGTGTTTCGACTAACTCAACTTTGAGACGATTTTGGTTTATCTCCATTTCTAAGTGAAAGCGCGCACGTTCTCTCAGTTCAAAGTATATCTCTTCAGACTGACGTTGTACCTTTGAATCTTTCATTCTAAAGGCAAGAAGTGCAAGTTTATGTGCGTCTGACTTATCTGTTTTCCATGATCTTAATGAGCTCGTTTTGAACTTGGCTTCTAGGGGATTCATTTCTAAGTAATCTATTTTGTGAATTTCACAAAAGCGTTTCATGCCTCTTGAATAAATACCTGTTGATTCAAAGAGGATAAATAGAGAATCAAGATGCTTGATGTAATTTTTAAGATAACGATAGCCATTTTGATTATTTTGAATGACCATTTCTTTAACCAAAACTTCATCCTTATAATGTGCGACCACACTTTCTGACTTACTTATATCAATACCTAAACAGTTGATAAAAATCATACCTTTCTTTATTGAATTGAGAAATCTTTAACTTTACTTAGCCTTTTTCATTTCATTTTCCTATACACGGTTTCTAGAACCCAACATACTTCAATCGAATTTCAAAAGGAGAGTAAAGCTGATCAGTTTTTTTACGGATTCAAAGATCCACGGGACTGCGCGATCTACTTCTCTCTACAACTATAAAAAATAGCTGTGAAGAAATCTATCGTCATAAATTTCTTCACAGCTAATCTTAGTATGTTTTAAATTTTTGTGCCAAACTCAATCGTTTTTATTGAATGATTGGGTATTGATAAATGTTGCTAATAAAAAGGAAACAGGTTACGGGTTTTTAATTCCCAACTTGTTTCCTTTTTGTATGATTCCTTATTCATATAAACACGTAAAAAAATGGGACAGCGTGAGCCATCCCATTTCATAACTTTAAGTATTACTTCGTCACTTCATTGTATACTTTTTTATCATTAAACGTATAAATAATGTATTGTTGTTTGTTTGTGTCGATAATCACACGGTTTGTTTTACCAAATGTAGAACCAATACGATAAACTTTTTTTGCATCTACTTCAGGTACTGCATGAATATCTTGATCTTCACTCACATTTAGGATTTCGTCATTAGGAATGTGAATATCTGCTACTCTCCATTGAATATGAATTTCTTCTTCATTTTTCTTTACTGTCATTGCCATTACAAAACACATCCTTTATTTCTATTTGTAGATTCATTGTAACTGATTGAAACCGCTTTTTCAAATAAAATGAGTTACAGAAAGTTAAATGTGTCATACTATTTGAGGATTGATGGGATATACGAAAATATGTTCGTGTTTTTGTACGTTTTATGGTATAATCCACACATCAATAGAAAGGTGGTTAACATGACCGGCAAAACACACTCTGCTGCAGGTATTCTTATTGGAGCTGCAGTGGGCATACATTTCCAATTAGATATTTTTGAAATGGCCACATGCATTGTTGTATCTGGTTTAGCGAGTATTTTTCCTGACATATGCCATACGCGGAGTAAGATTGGACAACGGCTGCCTATCATCAGTCTGATTATCAAACATCTGTTTGGCCATCGTACTTTTACACATTCTTTACTCTTTATGCTCGTGGTTTACTATGCATTACATATGATTGAAACACCAATTTACTATATGATTGGTATAATTTGTGGTATGCTTTCACATGTGATATTAGATATGTTAACACCGAGAGGCGTACATTTATTTTTTCCGATACCGATTCGCATACGTTTCCCAATTCACTTTAAAACAGGTGGTACTATAGATTTATCACTTGCGACTACTTTTAGTTTTGTCACATTGTATTTGTTGTTTGAGTCGACAATGAAACAAATTTTAAATTACTTTTTGCAATAGTGATTAAATTATATGAAGTGATGTGTTAATGAAATTGAGTCACAGCTTTATTAAAGGAGCGTACAATTTATTATGTTAGAAAGCCATAAACTTGAAAAATATAATCAATCACATTTAACAGAATATGAAAAGCTTATGAGTACGAACGAGAAAGAGCGACTGAACGACAAAATTGCTCAACTAGATTTAGGAGAAATTCAATCACTCTATCAGCAAGTTTATGTGAACCGTCAAACGATTGATGATGTTTCAGACGTCCAAGAAGTGAACTATGAAACAACTGCACATATGACGGACGAAACGATAGAATTTTATCGGCAACTCGGTTTACAAGCCATTCAAGAAGGTCAATTCGCTGTATTGTTAATGGCGGGCGGTCAAGGAACACGTTTAGGTTATAAAGGGCCTAAAGGTTCATTTGAAATTGAAGGTGTGAGCTTGTTTGAATTGCAAGCACGCCAATTAAAGGCTTTAAAAGAAAAAACAGGTCATTTTGTCGATTGGTACATTATGACAAGTGATATTAATGATGAGGCTACACGTGCATTTTTTCAAGAGCATAATCATTTCGATTATAATGCTGAACATATTTACTTTTTTAAACAAGACAATATCGTGGCGTTAAATGAACAAGGACAATTGATATTAGATAAAAACGGTAGCATTATGGAAACACCGAATGGTAATGGTGGTATTTTCAAATCGTTGAAAAAGGCGGGTTACCTTGATCAAATGGCTGAACGTCATAATGAGTATATTTTCGTGAATAATATTGATAATGTTCTTGTCAAAGTATTGGATCCATTATTCGCTGGTTTCACTGTACATCACCATAAAGATGTGACGTCTAAATCTATTGCACCACTTGTAGGCGAGAAGGTAGGCCGTCTAGCAGTTCGAAGTGGTAAAGACACAGTGTTAGAATATTCAGAGCTTGATCCTGAAGTAGCGAATCAATTTAACAATGCCAATATCGGTATTCATGCGTTTCGTCGCACATTTATTGAAAATGCAGTAGACAAATCACTTCCTTATCATCTTGCTATTAAAGAGCTTGAGCAATTAGATGAAGATTTTGGTGTTGTGAAAAAGCCGACATTAAAGTTTGAACTGTTTTATTTTGATATTTTTCAATACGCTACTTCATTTGTGACGCTACAAGTTGCTCGAGATGAGGAATTTAGTCCGTTGAAAAATAAAGAAGGCCAAGACAGTATCGAAACTGCAACAAATGATTTGAAACGTATGAACATGATTGAATAGAGGTAATAATATGACCAAAAGTGCTACAAAGAAAAAAACGACGTTAGAAACATTTAAAGAAATGAGCCCTTTGTCTTTTGGAGAAGAAGTTGGTAATAGCGTCTCGCACGGTGTCGCAGCATTCATCATGTTATTGACCTTACCTTATGCGGCTGTATACAGTTATGCACATCACGGCGTATTGATGTCTGTCAGTGTGTCTGTATTTGTCATTAGCATCTTTTTGATGTTCATTTCATCAACGGTTTATCACACGATGCAACAAGCGTCTCCTCATAAATATGTGATGCGCATCATTGATCACAGTATGATTTATGTTGCAATCACTGGTACATATACGCCTGTCTCACTTGTACTCGTAGGTGGTTGGCTTGGTTGGTCCATTATGATTATCCTTTGGGGTACGACGATTTGGGGGATTTTATATAAAGCCATTGCAACGAAAGTGAATCCTAAGTTGAGCTTGATGATTTATCTCATTATGGGATGGGTCGGTGTGATTTACTTACCTATCATCATCAGCCAATCCAAATGGCTATTCTTTATTTTTATTTTATTAGGCGGTTTGGCTTATACGATAGGGGCATGGTTTTACGCACAAAAAAACAGACCATACTTTCATATGATCTGGCATATATTTATACTCATTGCTTCATTATTTCATTTCATAGGTATTTTATATTTTATGTAGGTGGGTGTTTGGATGAAGCCGCATTATAAGCTATTCATGTTTGCACTAATGGTTTTATTGCTGTTTCAAGTGTATTTCGCATATTATTACTTGTTGGGAGATGGGGCGTTAACAGCATCGCCACTCCTAGGTTTGGTATCATTAGGCTTAGGTATCCTCATTGTCATTATCATGATTTCTGTACACCGGCAACATAAAAAGAACATGTAATCATCATATAAAGAGACTGTTCCGAGACATCAATCGTTCGTGTAGCGAGGATTGATGACACTATAACAGTCTCTTGTCTTGTATAGATAGTAAATGATGTTTTAAGAAAAGGAACATCGGAAAATTTTGACCTTAATTTATTCATAGACTTATGATTCATTAATGATTATAAAACAGTTGGAAAATGAGAGTGAATGGGATACAAAAATGGATTCTATTGCTTTCTTTAATACATAAAGTTTGATTTTATCGCTTATCAAATTCACAATAAGTAGAGATAATGAAAATGAACGGTTTTAAACTTTACATAAAAGCAAGGTGTTAAATATTCGTCCAATGTGCTGTGATGGACGAATGTGTGAGTCTTACGCTTCATCTTGATGTGAACGGTCTCTTTATTGAAAGATGAGAGCGTTTGAAAGCATTTTTTTCATTTTCAGCTGAGTTGAACTTTTTAATAGGGCAAAGGTGATTAAATTGCGATGTTAAGATAGGTTTACTTCACAAACCTTATGTCTGCAATAATAAATATTTTATGGAAAGGTAGAAAAGTATGAATTTAAAGCGAGTTAGTATTATTTGCTCACTAGTCTTAACCATGTTTATGGCAGCTATCGAAACGTCGATTGTGTCGTTAGCGTTACCGACGATGCGTGCTGATCTACATGCAACACAGCCCATTTCACTCGTGTTTACAGTGTATTTTGTAGGAATTGTGTTATCTATTCCTATTTTAAGTGAATTAATGTCACGGATTAAAATCATCTATGTGACGATGTTAGGACTAATTTTATTTTTAGTCGGTAGTTTTTTATCAGGGATGAGTTCCCATTTTGAAATGCTCGTGTTTGCCCGCTTACTTCAAGGTGTCGGCGCTGGGGTAAACATGTCATTAGTACAAATCGTCCCGAAACTCGCATTTGAGATTCCATTTCGTTATAAAGTGATGGGGATTGTCGGCAGTGTCTGGGGCATCTCGAGTATTCTCGGACCATTTCTCGGTGGCTTTATTTTAGAAGTTTCTTCATGGCATTGGCTATTTTACATTAATATTCCTATTGCTGTCGTCGTGATGGTGCTTGTGTTAACTTCATATCATTTTGAAAGTGAATCAACGTCTAAACATAAAGTTGATTTTGTCGGCATGGGCTTATTTTATGTGTTACTAGCATTACTCATGGCGAGTGTGCTCATCACAGGTCATATTTGGATGAATGTCGTTTGCTTAGTTTTATTTGTCATCTTTTTTGGCGTCACAATCAAGCGTTCAAAAAAAGTGTCATTGTCCTTTATTCCAACGAAAGAATTTGGCTCTAAAGTACGTTTAGCATTTTTTACTGATTTTTTCATTGCAGTAACGTTAATTGGCTTTAATGTCTTTATTCCATCTTATTTACAAGATCATTTAGGTTTAACCCCGTTGCAAAGTGGACTTATCATTTTCCCTCTGTCAATCGGCTGGTTGTTGATTAACTTCACTTTAGAAAAAATTGAAGCGAACCGTACTGTTCGAGGTTTATATTTGCTCGCAATAGGTATTTTAATTGTAGGAAGTATCAGTGTATTGATTGGTGCATTTCATCCTATCGTTGTTGCTGTGACATTGTTCTTTTTGGGTATGAGCTTTGGGACGGCTTATACGAAAGATAGTGTGATGGTACAAGAAGAAACATCTCCAGAAAGTATGAAAAAGATGATGTCACTCTTTACACTGACTCGTAATATGGGGAATTCGATTGGATCAGCAATTATTGGATACATTTATGCGATGGATGTGGTTATCTTTAAAACGAGCATCCAAAATGTTATGGTATTTTGTATCATAGTATTAGTAGGTTTGTGGGTAGTTTGGTTTACACGTAAAGATAAAAGTTTAAGTACAGTTTCTGATAAATAATTAAAGATATGGGGAGGTTTGATTGGTGAAAGGTAAGTTTAATTTGTTTAACTTTGTCACTTTGTTAATCATCCTCTCCATTTTTGTCATTTCTGGTGCTATCTTTTTAACGTTACTCGGTTTTGGCTTATTCGGCTTAAGTCGCTTACTGATCTACTTTCGCCTTGGCATGTTTACTTATAATGAAGGATTTTATGACAATTTAATTTATTACGGCAGCTATATTATCCTCGGTTACTTTGTGATTTTTGGTGTCGAGTATTTGATGGACTGGCTCCAAAAGAAATTATATCCGAACCCTTACCTCGAGGGTTTCACATTTCATTTGATTTCGTATGCGATGATGATTACAATGTTTTATTTTGTGATTCATATTCATTATCAATATATTCAAATCGACTATTGGGTGTTGATGTTAATCATTGCGTTTCTCTACATTTGTAAAGAAGTATTTTATCCAGATGCTGAGAATTTAAATCGAAAATAAGAGTTGTCATGTCGCGCTTTTAAAGAGAAATCAAAAACTTTGCCAAGCTAACTTTTTGGTCGTAAAATAAACCATTGGTATAGAAATGTAAGAGGAGGAAAGTGTATGCACAGAGGTGTTCATGTAGATAAAACACAAAGAAATATCATCGTTGCTGTTATTTTGATCAGTGCCTTTATTGCAATTTTAAACCAAACATTATTGAATACTGCACTTCCTAGTATTATGAGAGGTCTGGACATTCATGAAAGCACTTCTCAATGGTTAGTTACAGGGTTTATGCTAGTGAATGGTATTATGATTCCATTAACGGCATATTTAATGGATAGAGTACCTACAAGAACGTTGTATTTAACAGCGATGGGGACTTTTGTTGTCGGTTCTATCACTGCTGCGTTAGCGCCGTCATTCTCAATATTGATGACTGCACGTGTCATTCAAGCGTTGGGGGCAGGTGTGATTATGCCGCTCAGTCAGTTTACGCTATTTACGTTATTTCCCAAAAATCAACGGGGATTTGCAATGGGATTATCAGGGCTTGTCATTCAGTTCGCTCCAGCCATTGGACCTACATTGTCGGGGGTACTCGTTGACAATTATTCATGGCGTTCACCGTTATTCGTTGTGGTAGTTGTTTCAATTATCGGCTTGATTTTCGGTTGGCGTTATATGCGTAACTTTAGTGATACAAAAGAAGTTGTTCTAGATAAAGCATCTGTTGTCCTCTCAACACTCGGTTTTGGTATTATGTTGTACGGCTTTAGTATTGCAGGTGCGCGTGGGTTCGATGATTTAATCGTATTGATCAGTTTGATTGTTGGTATTGCTATTGTGGCTTTATTTATTATCCGTCAAATACGTATTGACAACCCCATACTCAGATTATCTGCTTTTCGTACAAGAACATTCACATTAACGTCCATTTCATCTATGATTGTCTTTACGTCAATGGTTGGTCCAGCGTTGTTAATTCCAATTTATATTCAAAATTCACTCGGTCTATCAGCGTTACTATCAGGACTTGTTGTATTACCTGGTGCGGTCATTAACGGTGTCATGTCGGTCGTGAACGGTCGTTTATATGATAAAGTAGGTGCGAGAGTACTTGTCATTCCAGGATTTGCATTACTCTTGATTACGACATTGATGATGGCTCAATTGACAGCACATACATCTTATACGTATGTGATTATCATCTTTACGATTCGTTTATTCTCAGTGTCGTTATTGATGATGCCGCTCAACACAGCTGGAATTAACTCATTACCAAATGATATGGTGTCACATGGTACAGCAATCATGAATACGTTACGAACAATTTCAGGATCTATGGGCACGGCGCTGATGGTTACATTAATGAGCTTAGGAGCAGGACTTTATCAACCAGATGCGTCTGTATCAAAAACAATGATTCAACGTGAAGCAATGGCACACGGTGTCGATCTAGCATTTTACGTTACTTCAGGCTTCTTATTAATCGGGTTTATTCTCAGTTTCTTTATTCACGATAGAGGGAAAAAAGAACGTGGTAATCAACGCCACGTCGTACGATAATGTGATGATAAAAGATAAAAGATGAAACATCAAACAGCATGACGTTGTTTGATGTTTTTTTATGCATACATGGAGGCTGAGTGAATTAATAAACATTGAACATATTAGATTTCATATTCAAAATGAAGCAAAAATTATGATGAGGAAGCGAACTAAAATAAAGACAATGAGTATGACTAAACACTTGTATTTGTAAAAAGCTTGAACTGATGAGTGAGAAACGCAATTTTTATGGATAGGTGGAGTTTTTACCTTATGCAACAGTGTAAAAGTTTGTTAAAATGAGGAATAAAGCGTATACAAAAGGAGATGTTGGAAGTGTTAACAGTCGAACAGGTGAAACAACTTATTGGAGAAATTAACGATCCAATAATTAATGTACCTCTTAAAGAAACTGAAGGGGTTGTAGAGGTGACCATCAAAGAAGAAAAAGCACATGTTAGCGTCAAAGTTGCAATGGCTCAATTGGGAGGACAGCCACAACTTGAATTACAAATGGCGATTGTGGAAAAACTAAAAGAAAATGGTGCGAAAACAGTAGGCATTCGTTTTGAAACCCTTCCTGAAGAAAAGGTAAAACAATATGCAGGGGCGCAACAACAAGAAGAACAAACAATTGAAGGTGCGCTAGCGAAAGGGAATCATTTAGAATTTATTGCCATTGCTTCTGGTAAAGGTGGCGTTGGGAAATCAACAGTCGCAGTCAATTTAGCAGTCTCATTAGCACGAGAAGGGAAACGTGTCGGTTTAATTGATGCGGATATTTACGGGTTCAGTGTACCGGACATGATGGGGATTGATGAAAAGCCAGGTATCGAAGGTAAAACAGTCATCCCTGTTGAGCGTCACGGTGTTAAAGTGATTTCAATGGCATTCTTTGTTGAAGAGAATGCGCCTGTGATTTGGCGTGGTCCGATGTTAGGTAAAATGTTGACGAACTTTTTTACTGAAGTGAAATGGGGAGACTTAGATTACTTACTATTAGATTTACCGCCAGGCACAGGAGATGTGGCACTTGATGTACATACGATGTTGCCATCAAGTAAAGAAATTATCGTGACAACACCACATCCAACAGCGGCATTTGTAGCAGCGCGTGCAGGTGCAATGGCGAAACATACGGATCATTCCATTTTAGGTGTCATCGAGAACATGTCTTATTTTGAAAGTAAAGAAACAGGGAATAAAGAATACATTTTCGGTAAAGGCGGTGGTCAAAAGCTTGCTGATGAATTACAAAGTGACTTACTTGGTCAATTGCCATTAGAGCAACCGTCATGGAAACCTGTCGACTTTTCACCTTCAATATACCAACCAGAAGATCGTTTAGGACAGATTTATAAAGAGATCGCTCAGAAAATCATTGCTAAAACAAATCAATAAAGATTATTGCCGAGTAGGAAGGAGATGTTATGCCTTTTTACTCGGTATCATTTTAGGGGGGACATGAGTTAAAAAGTGGATAGATGAATAGGGTGTCCAAGCTTGAATTAAATTCCTGTAAAAAGTTTAAAAAAAGACTTGCATTTTCAGGTCGACCTGTATACAATATATTCTTGTGAGCGAAATAAAGCGCTCATTTAAAATAAGAAATAAAAAGTTTAAATTTCTTATTGACAACTTATCACAGTGGTGATAAGATGTAAAAGTCGTTAAAAACGGCAAACAAATTTAATTCAAAAATATTTCAATGGTGTAAAATTTACTATTGCAAATGTTGAGGATTGAGTTTAGAATAATAAAGGTCTTGTTAATTAAGTGAAGATATAGTAAACTTGATTAACAAACGTAGTGAACATTGAAAACTGAATGACAATATGTCAACGTTAATTCCAATAATTTGAGTACTTCAAAAGTACTTTCGAGAGTGATTGACTTAAACAATCAACGAGCTATATCAAGCTTACTTCTTTTATGGAGAGTTTGATCCTGGCTCAGGATGAACGCTGGCGGCGTGCCTAATACATGCAAGTCGAGCGAACAGATAAGGAGCTTGCTCCTTTGACGTTAGCGGCGGACGGGTGAGTAACACGTGGGTAACCTACCTATAAGACTGGAATAACTCCGGGAAACCGGGGCTAATGCCGGATAACATGTTGAACCGCATGGTTCTACAGTGAAAGACGGTCTTGCTGTCACTTATAGATGGACCCGCGCCGTATTAGCTAGTTGGTGGGGTAACGGCCTACCAAGGCGACGATACGTAGCCGACCTGAGAGGGTGATCGGCCACACTGGAACTGAGACACGGTCCAGACTCCTACGGGAGGCAGCAGTAGGGAATCTTCCGCAATGGGCGAAAGCCTGACGGAGCAACGCCGCGTGAGTGATGAAGGTCTTCGGATCGTAAAGCTCTGTTGTTAGGGAAGAACAAATGTGTAAGTAACTGTGCACATCTTGACGGTACCTAACCAGAAAGCCACGGCTAACTACGTGCCAGCAGCCGCGGTAATACGTAGGTGGCAAGCGTTATCCGGAATTATTGGGCGTAAAGCGCGCGTAGGCGGTTTTTTAAGTCTGATGTGAAAGCCCACGGCTCAACCGTGGAGGGTCATTGGAAACTGGAAAACTTGAGTGCAGAAGAGGAAAGTGGAATTCCATGTGTAGCGGTGAAATGCGCAGAGATATGGAGGAACACCAGTGGCGAAGGCGGCTTTCTGGTCTGCAACTGACGCTGATGTGCGAAAGCGTGGGGATCAAACAGGATTAGATACCCTGGTAGTCCACGCCGTAAACGATGAGTGCTAAGTGTTAGGGGGTTTCCGCCCCTTAGTGCTGCAGCTAACGCATTAAGCACTCCGCCTGGGGAGTACGGTCGCAAGACTGAAACTCAAAGGAATTGACGGGGACCCGCACAAGCGGTGGAGCATGTGGTTTAATTCGAAGCAACGCGAAGAACCTTACCAAATCTTGACATCCTTTGACCGCTCTAGAGATAGAGTTTTCCTCTTCGGAGGACAAAGTGACAGGTGGTGCATGGTTGTCGTCAGCTCGTGTCGTGAGATGTTGGGTTAAGTCCCGCAACGAGCGCAACCCTTGAACTTAGTTGCCATCATTCAGTTGGGCACTCTAAGTTGACTGCCGGTGACAAACCGGAGGAAGGTGGGGATGACGTCAAATCATCATGCCCCTTATGATTTGGGCTACACACGTGCTACAATGGACAATACAAAGGGCAGCGAAACCGCGAGGTCAAGCAAATCCCATAAAGTTGTTCTCAGTTCGGATTGTAGTCTGCAACTCGACTACATGAAGCTGGAATCGCTAGTAATCGTAGATCAGCATGCTACGGTGAATACGTTCCCGGGTCTTGTACACACCGCCCGTCACACCACGAGAGTTTGTAACACCCGAAGCCGGTGGAGTAACCATTTTGGAGCTAGCCGTCGAAGGTGGGACAAATGATTGGGGTGAAGTCGTAACAAGGTAGCCGTATCGGAAGGTGCGGCTGGATCACCTCCTTTCTAAGGATAATATACGGAATATCACCATCAGGTGATAAGCGAATTAACGTGACATATTGTATTCAGTTTTGAATGCTCATTCATTGAGGATTCAGAATGAATTGTACATTGAAAACTAGATAAGTAAGTATAGATTTTACCAAGCAAAACCGAGTGACAAGCGTTTAAAAGCTTGAAACAAAAAATTATCGCTAGTCGTCAAATGACGACTCACATAATTAATAACTGGTGATTTTGGAAAAGATTGTATTTCGGTAGACGACATGATGTTTTGAAAACGTTTGTCAGTCTATGAATCACAAGCATGAGCGAAGGCGCTTACTGCACGTAAGTAACTGAGTGAATGTGAAGTGATGAAGCCGAATGCGAACGTTTGCCAAAATATCATATAGATTAAGTTATTAAGGGCGCACGGTGGATGCCTTGGCACTAGAAGCCGACGAAGGACGTTACTAACGACGATATGCTTTGGGGAGCTGTAAGTAAGCTTTGATCCAGAGATTTCCGAATGGGGAAACCCAGCACGAGTTATGTCGTGTTATCTGCATGTGAATACATAGCATGCAAGAAGGCAGACCCGGAGAACTGAAACATCTTAGTACCCGGAGGAAGAGAAAGAAAAATCGATTCCCTGAGTAGCGGCGAGCGAAACGGGAAGAGCCCAAACCAATAAGCTTGCTTATTGGGGTTGTAGGACACTCTGTACGGAGTTACAAAAGAATTTGTTAGACGAATAACCTGGAAAGGTTAATCAGAGAAGGTAATAATCCTGTAGTCGAAAGCGAATTCTCTCTTGAGTGGATCCTGAGTACGACGGAGCACGTGAAATTCCGTCGGAATCTGGGAGGACCATCTCCTAAGGCTAAATACTCTCTAGTGACCGATAGTGAACCAGTACCGTGAGGGAAAGGTGAAAAGTACCCCGGAAGGGGAGTGAAAGAGAACTTGAAACCGTGTGCTTACAAGTAGTCAGAGCCCGTTAATGGGTGATGGCGTGCCTTTTGTAGAATGAACCGGCGAGTTACGATCTGATGCAAGGTTAAGCAGAAAATGTGGAGCCGTAGCGAAAGCGAGTCTGAATAGGGCGAATGAGTATTTGGTCGTAGACCCGAAACCAGGTGATCTACCCTTGGTCAGGTTGAAGTTCAGGTAACACTGAATGGAGGACCGAACCGACTTACGTTGAAAAGTGAGCGGATGAACTGAGGGTAGCGGAGAAATTCCAATCGAACTTGGAGATAGCTGGTTCTCTCCGAAATAGCTTTAGGGCTAGCCTCAAGTGATGATTATTGGAGGTAGAGCACTGTTTGGACGAGGGGCCCCTCTCGGGTTACCGAATTCAGACAAACTCCGAATGCCAAATAATTTAACTTGGGAGTCAGAATGTGGGTGATAAGGTCCATATTCGAAAGGGAAACAGCCCAGACCACCAGCTAAGGTCCCAAAATATATGTTAAGTGGAAAAGGATGTGGCGTTGCCCAGACAACTAGGATGTTGGCTTAGAAGCAGCCATCATTTAAAGAGTGCGTAATAGCTCACTAGTCGAGTGACACTGCGCCGAAAATGTACCGGGGCTAAACATATTACCGAAGCTGTGGATTGTCCTTTGGACAATGGTAGGAGAGCGTTCTAAGGGCGTTGAAGCATGATCGCAAGGACATGTGGAGCGCTTAGAAGTGAGAATGCCGGTGTGAGTAGCGAAAGACGGGTGAGAATCCCGTCCACCGATTGACTAAGGTTTCCAGAGGAAGGCTCGTCCGCTCTGGGTTAGTCGGGTCCTAAGCTGAGGCCGACAGGCGTAGGCGATGGATAACAGGTTGATATTCCTGTACCACCATTATTCGTTTTAAGCGATGGGGGGACGCAGTAGGATAGGCGAAGCGTGCTGTTGGAGTGCACGTCCAAGCAGTGAGATTGAGTGTTAGGCAAATCCGGCACTCTTAAGATTGAGCTGTGATGGGGAGAGGAACTTGTTCCTCGAGTCGTTGATTTCACACTGCCGAGAAAAGCCTCTAGCTAGAATAACGGTGCCCGTACCGCAAACCGACACAGGTAGTCAAGATGAGAATTCTAAGGTGAGCGAGCGAACTCTCGTTAAGGAACTCGGCAAAATGACCCCGTAACTTCGGGAGAAGGGGTGCTCTTTGAGGTTCACGCTTCGAAGAGCCGCAGTGAATAGGCCCAAGCGACTGTTTATCAAAAACACAGGTCTCTGCTAAACCGTAAGGTGACGTATAGGGGCTGACGCCTGCCCGGTGCTGGAAGGTTAAGAGGAGTGGTTAGCGCAAGCGAAGCTACGAATCGAAGCCCCAGTAAACGGCGGCCGTAACTATAACGGTCCTAAGGTAGCGAAATTCCTTGTCGGGTAAGTTCCGACCCGCACGAAAGGCGTAACGATTTGGGCACTGTCTCAACGAGAGACTCGGTGAAATCATAGTACCGGTGAAGATGCCGGTTACCCGCGACAGGACGGAAAGACCCCGTGGAGCTTTACTGTAGCCTGATATTGAAATTCGGTACAGTTTGTACAGGATAGGTAGGAGCCTTAGAAGCGTGAGCGCTAGCTTACGTGGAGGCATTGGTGGGATACTACCCTAATTGTATTGGATTTCTAACCCGCAGCACTTATCGTGCTGGGAGACAGTGTCAGGCGGGCAGTTTGACTGGGGCGGTCGCCTCCTAAAGAGTAACGGAGGCGCTCAAAGGTTCCCTCAGAATGGTTGGAAATCATTCATAGAGTGTAAAGGCATAAGGGAGCTTGACTGCGAGACCTACAAGTCGAGCAGGGTCGAAAGACGGACTTAGTGATCCGGTGGTTCCGCATGGAAGGGCCATCGCTCAACGGATAAAAGCTACCCCGGGGATAACAGGCTTATCTCCCCCAAGAGTTCACATCGACGGGGAGGTTTGGCACCTCGATGTCGGCTCATCGCATCCTGGGGCTGTAGTCGGTCCCAAGGGTTGGGCTGTTCGCCCATTAAAGCGGTACGCGAGCTGGGTTCAGAACGTCGTGAGACAGTTCGGTCCCTATCCGTCGTGGGCGTAGGAAATTTGAGAGGAGCTGTCCTTAGTACGAGAGGACCGGGATGGACATACCTCTGGTGTACCAGTTGTCGTGCCAACGGCATAGCTGGGTAGCTATGTATGGACGGGATAAGTGCTGAAAGCATCTAAGCATGAAGCCCCCCTCGAGATGAGATTTCCCAACTTCGGTTATAAGATCCCTCAAAGATGATGAGGTGAATAGGTTCGAGGTGGAAGCGTAGCGATACGTGGAGCTGACGAATACTAATCGATCGAAGACTTAATCAACATAATTGTTCATAAGGTAATGCTTGTGATAAATATACTTACTATCTAGTTTTGAATGTATAACATTCAACAACTTAATCTGGTGCCAATGGCAAAGAGGTCACACCTGTTCCCATGCCGAACACAGAAGTTAAGCTCTTTAGCGCCGATGGTAGTCGGACTTACGTTCCGCGAGAGTAGGACGGTGCCAGGTTAAGATTGATCCACAGTAGCTCAGTGGTAGAGCTATCGGCTGTTAACCGATCGGTCGTAGGTTCGAGTCCTACCTGTGGAGCCATGGCCCCTTGGTCAAGCGGTTAAGACACCGCCCTTTCACGGCGGTAACACGGGTTCGAGTCCCGTAGGGGTCATTGATATATGGAGAATTAGCTCAGCTGGGAGAGCATCTGCCTTACAAGCAGAGGGTCGGCGGTTCGAACCCGTCATTCTCCACCATTTTTAATTGCATACATATCGGAGGGGTAGCGAAGTGGCTAAACGCGGCGGACTGTAAATCCGCTCCTTCGGGTTCGGCAGTTCGAATCTGCCCCCCTCCACCATCGATGGGCTATAGCCAAGCGGTAAGGCAACGGACTTTGACTCCGTCACTCGCTGGTTCGAATCCAGCTAGCCCAGCCATAAGAGCCATTAGCTCAGTTGGTAGAGCATCTGACTTTTAATCAGAGGGTCAGAGGTTCGAATCCTCTATGGCTCACTTTCAAACCTTATTCCAAATGGGATAGGGTTTTTATTTTGGGTTCTAGCCCTTTTCTCCTCCTGCTATTAGCAACGCCACATCCAGTACGTGCATCTCGAACACCGCTCAGCTCGGTGCTCTTTTTCTAACAAAATTTAAAATGAATAAAATCTACAGTTTCATTCATATCCAATCGTCGTACACATAGTTTATAGTTATAAAAATTCATTAAAGCACATATAGTTAAATCCTATACGACTTCTACATAATTACAGCACTTGAATTCAACGGTCTAAACAACTATTCTGAAATTGTATGCATATTCAATTGATTTAAAGGGGCAATTGAGATGCAGACATTGTTAAATGAATCATTAAAAAAAGGGGAGACAACAAATGAATAAAATTATAGAACTCATCGGTGCACCCACTACATTTGGGCAGAAAAAGCTAGGTGTTAATTTGGGGCCAGATGCTATTCGATATGCTGGGGTGTTACCTCGTTTAAAACGTATCGGTCATGAGGTCATTGACACAGGGAACGTTGACGTTCCTCCTGTGGATATTGAGAAATTCATGTCTCAACAAGAGGGTTTACAAAATTATGAAGAGATTCTCGCTTTCTCAAAATCATTAAAGGAAAAAGTGTCGGACAGTATTCGTCAACAACATTTCCCCGTTATTTTAGGGGGTGACCATTCGTTAGCTATTGGTTCGATCTCGGGTGTTGCAGAGCATTATGATCACTTAGGTGTCATTTGGTATGACGCACATGGTGATCTGAATGTACCAGAAGAATCGCCATCCGGTAATATGCACGGGATGCCATTACGTATTTTGGCGGGTGAAGGGGATGAAAAGCTCGTTCAACTTGGTGGCTTTGCACCTAAAGTGAAACCAGAAAATATTGTGCTAATCGGTATGCGTGATTTAGATTTTGGTGAACGTGAATATATTAAGAAACATCAAATTCGTACATATACGATGGCTGATATTGATGAGCGGGGTATTCGTTCAGTCATTGAAGAAAGTATTGCATATTTAAAAGATAAGACTGATGGTGTGCATTTATCATTAGATGTCGATGCTTTAGATCCTAATGAAACACCGGGTACAGGTACGAAAGTTTCAGGTGGCTTAACCTATCGTGAGAGTCATTATGCATTAGAATTACTCAATCAATCCGGCATGATTACATCAATGGATATTGTTGAAGTGAATCCACTTTTAGATGTAGAAAATCATACTGCAGAACAAGCCGTTGCTCTGTTAGGTTCATTTTTTGGCGAAACATTGTTATAAAGTATCATTTAAAATATGAATGTTAAATATTGAAACGAGGTAAGGCGCAAGTATGTCATCTTTATCTCGTTTTTGATTTGTTGTTCAGTTGAATTCATCCTATTTTACATAAAACGATTGAATATATCGAATGAAATATTTAAAAGTGATTTATTTTTACTCTGATATGACAAACGCTTATGAACATTGGTATAATAAGGAACATGGGAATAGATTACCGGAGGAGATACTATGCAAATTTCACACCTCTTTGAAAATTTAAGCACGCTTGAGGTCATCACAGGTATTCTAGATTTATTAATTGTATGGTATGTCATTTATTTACTGATTACAGTCTTTAAAGGGACGAAAGCAATTCAATTATTAAAAGGGATATTATTTATACTTGTAGGGAAAGCAATCAGTGAATACTTACAACTGACAACGACTTCGAGACTTTTTGATTTGGTATTACAATGGGGGTTCTTAGCCATTATTGTAATTTTCCAACCTGAAATTAGACGTGCGTTAGAACAACTTGGGAGAGGGAGCTTGTTCAAACGCTATGCCACGACGTCTACAGTAGAAGTGCCCAAATTAGTGGATTCAGTCTCTAAAGCCGTGCAGTATATGGCCAAGCGACGGATAGGTGCGTTAATTGTCTTTGAAAAAGAAACCGGTTTACAGGATTACATCGAAACGGGTATACCGATGCATTCTGACATTTCACAAGAATTATTGACGAACGTCTTTATTCCGAACACGCCATTACATGATGGCGCGATGATTATTCAAGGTGACAAAATTGCAACAGCGGCCAGTTATTTACCGTTGTCAGATAGTCCGAAAATCGCGAAAAGTCTCGGCACACGTCATCGTGCAGCAGTTGGAATTTCAGAAGTTTCTGATGCCTTTACCGTCGTTGTGTCTGAAGAGACGGGATCAGTTTCTGTCACATTTGATGGGAAATTGAGAAAAGATATATCACCTGAAGTGTTTGAAGAACTATTAACAGAGCATTGGTTTGGCTCACACTTTGGAAAGAAAGGTGTGAATTAGATGTTAGAATCAAAATGGGGCTTACGTTTTACTGCTTTCATTTTAGCATTGCTCTTATTTTTATCAGTCAATCACGTGCTCGGTGATTCGTTTAATACAGACAGTGTTTCCAATGATGGGAATAAAACGATTAAAAATGCACCGGTTGAAGTGATTAACAACGATAAAAGTCTTTATATCTCTGGCGCGCCTGATACGGTTGATGTCGAGTTGAATGGACCGCAATCTAAAGTGTTACGCGCACAAAAAACAGAAGATTTTAAAGTTGTGTTAGATGCGTCAAACATTCAACTAGGTGAATATTCGCTAGACTTCCAAGTGCGTGGCTTAGATAAAGATATTAACTATCGTGTTTATCCGAAAGATGTCACAGTCTCAGTTGAGAAAAAGGAAACGAGAACATATCATATTGAGCCGAATGTGAGTCCATATGTGATTGATCCCAATTTCAAGATTACAGATACATCGGTGTCACCAGATACGGTAAAAATCACAGGGGGCAAGGCACAATTAGACCGCATCGCATTTGTGAAAGCAAGTTTCCGTAATGAGAACAATATTTCAGAAAAGACCACGGGAGAAGCGAATATTTCAGTTTTTGATAAGAACATGAATAAACTGGATGTGCAAGTCGATCATCCGACAGTTGATTTAACTGCAGAAGTGGAACCTTATTCCAAAAAAGTTAAATTAGACGTGTCGACAAAAGGAACCCCTGCAGATGGTATCAATATATCGAGTATTGATCTGGAGTCAGATGCGATAGAAATATTTGGAAACCGTCATGATTTAGAGAAGATCAATGAAATTAGTGGTGAAATTGATGTGAAAGGTGTTTCATCTGATACAGAACGGGAAGTAAAGCTAGACTTACCGAAAAATGTGACGAAAACATCACCAGAAAAATTAAAAGCAAAAATAAATGTAGAATGATGAATGAAATAAAAGGAGATTTGATTTATGGGTAAATATTTTGGGACAGATGGTGTAAGAGGCGTTGCGAACAAAGAACTCACACCTGAGCTCGCTTTCAAGTTAGGTCGTTATGGGGGATATGTTTTAGCACATAACGAAGATAAAAAACATCCACGTGTCCTTGTAGGTAAAGATACACGTGTTTCAGGTGACATGTTAGAACATGCATTAATTGCAGGTTTAGTTTCTATTGGTGCTGAAGTCATGCGTTTAGGTGTCATTTCTACTCCAGGTGTGGCTTATTTAACAAGAGAAATGGGTGCAGAGTTAGGTGTGATGATTTCAGCTTCACATAACCCTGTTGCGGATAATGGTATTAAGTTCTTTGGTTCAGATGGCTTCAAATTGTCAGATGCGCAAGAGAATGAAATTGAGGCATTATTGGATCAAGAAAATCCTGATTTACCACGTCCAACAGGTAAAGATATTGTGCACACATCGGATTATTTCGAAGGCGCACAAAAATATTTAAGTTATTTAAAATCAACTATCGAAGTGAATTTAGAAGGCTTAAAAATTGCATTAGACGGTGCACACGGTTCAACAGCAGCACTAGCACCATTTTTATTCGGTGACCTTGAAGCAGATACAGTGACAATTGGCTGTAATCCAGATGGTTACAATATTAATGATGAGACAGGTTCGACACACCCACAAGCGTTAGCACAAAAAGTCGTCGATAATGAATGTGACTTTGGCTTAGCATTTGATGGTGATGGTGACCGATTAATCGCAGTCGATGAAAAAGGTCAAATTGTCGATGGTGATCAAATTATGTTTGTTATCGGACAAGAGATGGCGAAAAATCAAGAATTGAACGATAATATGATTGTGTCAACAGTGATGAGTAACTTAGGTTTCTACAAAGCATTAGAAGCAGAAGGTATTCAATCTGATAAAACAAAAGTCGGTGATCGCTATGTTGTGGAAGAAATGCGTCGTGGTCACTACAATTTAGGTGGCGAGCAATCAGGTCATATCGTTATGATGGATTACAATACAACAGGGGACGGTTTATTAACTGGTGTACATTTGGCAGCAGTTGTGAAACGTTCAGGTAAAAAGTTGAGTGAACTTGCAGGTCAAATGAAGAAATATCCGCAATCACTTGTGAATGTTCGTGTAACGGATAAATATGGCGTAGAAGACAATCAAGACGTCAAAGCTGTAATGGATGAAGTTGAAGCAGAAATGAATGGTGAAGGTCGAATTTTAGTTCGCCCATCAGGTACAGAACCACTCGTACGTGTCATGGTAGAAGCTAAAACTGACGAAGATGCACATGGCTTTGCAGAACGTATTGCAAAAGTAGTAGAAGAAAAAATGGGCTTAGACGCTTAAAAATAATGCCCCCTCTAACAAGTGTCATGTGTACCTTGTTAAGAGGGGGAGGTTTTTGTTTGAGAAATTGAGACCAAACAATTGATAAAAAAGCTGGGATGCGCAATTCCCGGCTTTTTTTAATGTTATGATAATTTTTGATATTTGTTCGCAATAGCATGTGCTAATTGGTCATCTAATTCAGCATGTTCTTGTAAAAACGTTTCAACACCGACTGCTTGAATCCGTTCTTCTTTTTGAACAGCTTCTGGATCTTGTGCATCTTTGTACACGAGGGCATAAGCTGCAAGTTGTGTTAACGCATCATGTGGTTCATTGGCTGCATATAGTGCTTTCAATGGTTTCATAATACGGTCTTGTGGACCTAGTTTTCTTAAAACACCGCGTCCGACACGTTGAATGTCATCTGACAAATATTTATTGTGGTATCTGTCGATGATTTTTTGACGATATGCGGCTTGTTCTTCTACAGAAAAGTCAAATGTGTTGGTAATATAACGACTTGTTTCTGTTAATGTAAGTTCTAATGCTTTTACAATTTTGACATCTTTAACCGCTTCTAAAATCGTTTGATGACCGAAATACTGACCTGCATAAGCAAGGTAAGCATGACCTGTATTCACTGTCAGCAATTTACGTTCGATATAAGGTGTGAGCGCATCTACATATTTCACACCGTCTAATTGTTGACCGTGCCAAGTGTCTTGTTCGATTACCCACTCGTAAAATGGTTCTACTGTTACATCTAAAATATTGACATTGCGTTGCATAGGGACGATACGGTCTACGGCAGCATTAGAGAAATGAATGTTGGCATCTAATGTATCTACTTCATCTAAAATTGCTGCTTTCAATGCATCTGTCGCATTAATCGCATTTTCACAAGCAACGATGTTCACAGGTGTTGTACGCGTTTTTAAAATCGGTGCTAATGATTTTGCGATGATTGGTAAAATGTTGACACCTACTGCAGTTGTAATCAAATCTGCTTCTAAAATCGCATTTTTAAGTGCTTCTGGTTCTTCAGCAGAATGAATGGCATTGACGTTTTGAATTGTCGTCTTCGTTTGTGTCTCATCAGCGAGTGTCACTTCATAAGCTTGTTCTGCTTTAAGGGTATTGACGATATCTGTATTAACATCCGCAAATGTCACGTCAAACTGGTTGTCTGCAAGGATAAAGCCAATAAAACCACGACCGATATTACCCGCTCCAAAATGAAGTGCTTTCATTATGCATCCGCCTCCTCGAACACTTGACGAATTGCTTGTGGAGATGCAGCATTAACAATTTTGTGTATATTCTCTTCTTCACTGAATGTCATTGCAATTTGTGATAATAAGTCTAAATGTTCGCCATCTTTACCAGCAATACCAATGACCACTTTCACTTCTTCACCGTTCCAGAGTAAGCCTTCAGGAATTTGTAATAATGATAAACCTGATGCGATCACTTCATTTTTCGCTTCATCTGTGCCGTGTGGAATAGCTAAAGCGTTACCCATAAATGTTGATACAATTTGTTCACGGTCTTTCATCGCTTGTACATAACCTGCTTTAACGACACCACTGTCTACAAGTAGTTGTCCTGCTTTTTCAATTGCTTCTTCTTGTGTTGAAATAGATTGGTTTAATAAAATATTTTCATCTCTTAATAAGTTTTCCATAATCAAATCGCTCCTTGTTATTGTTGACTCAATGTGATAATACTTTGCTTAATCCATTGTTCAATGTGTTCTGCGTCGGTCAGTGCGTCATTATGCTCATCTAAAGCAAGCGACAGCTGACTATAGATTTCACTGACGAGAGGTTGAAGGTGTGTATCTTCCGGTAAAAAGACACAGAATAACGTGTCGACAGTGAGTCCTTCATCAAAGTCGTAGGGTGTCGCTAAGTGCCATACGCCGATGTAAGGTATTTCGACGTGTGCACTTATAAAATGTGGAATCGCGACTCGAAATGGGGATAATACAAAAGATTGCTTATCATGACGTTCTTTCAAAAGTTGTTGTACAGCTATTAAATCGTGCGTAATCTTTTTGTGATAAAGATGTTGCGCGATATCATATGACCAATCCGTCAGATCTGTATGGAATACTTCAAATGCATCTAACAGTTGTAAACTTTCGCGCATCGCATCAATTTTTCTGTTCACTTTTGTCGCATCAATCGTAGCCGTTACAGTAGGTGATGTGTCCGGATTATTTAAACCCAGATGGTCTACTGCCATTTGCGGTAGTTGTTGGTGCAAAAATGCAGAAGTTTTCGCAATTTCATGTTCGGGTAGTAGGGGGCTCACCGTTAAATACGGTTGCTCTAAATCTAGCTCTACAGTAGAAATAATCGCGTCATACTGTGTGAGGTCATGCGATTTCAAATCACTCACAGACATTTGTGTCGTACGGTCAATCATGGGAAATGTTTCTTCTAAGCGATTGGCCAAAATACGACTTGTGCCGACACCACTACTACATACGACAAGTACAGATGATGCATGTTTGCGTTTTTGTATAGCGCCACCAAAATGTAAGACTAAAAAAGCAATTTCATGGTCTGGAAAATGAAGGTGTGGCCATAAATCATTGACGGCATGTTGTACCGCTTGAAATAGTGACGGATAAGCGCTTTGAATGCGTATCGTCATCGGATTGTAAGTTTCGATTTTGGCGTGTATCCGATTTAAAGCAGGCGTGAGATGTAACAACAAACCTTCTTGCAGTTCATTGATATTGTTAAACTTCAGACGAGTCTCTGTTGCGACCATGTCAATTAACGCAGCAACTTGTGGTACATTTTGTGATAATTGTTGATCCTCTTTATCATTTTTTCGCTTTGACCCTCGTAAATGAATCGTAATAAAGGCAACTTCAGCTGGGTTGAACTTAATGCCATAATGCTGTCCGAGGCGAGCTGAAATTTTACAAGCAATGTGATATTCATCAGTCGTTTGAACTTCTGCCATAGTGTCGACGTTAATAGAGACATATTGTTCGTGACGCATACGCTCAATACTTAATACGATGTGAACAATGAGTGCCAAATAACTTGATTCTGTCAATGCATACGGCAAGTGATCCAAATCATCCATAAGCAATCGTTCAACTTGAAAAATTTCTTTCATATCGACCATAGGCAGTCGGTTATGATTTAACGATTGAAAGACAAAATGGTTTTCAATGACGGAATACACACTTGTACTATCTAAGCGTTCCATCATCAATTGGCTTAACAGTTCACGTTTATGCATTTCGCTACCGAGGATTGAAATTCCGACACCGCGTTTTCGAATGAGCTTAATTTTGAACTGATTCAAATCTTGTTCGAGTTCATCCAACACTTTGCTCAGTTGTTGCAGTGATGCACCAATTTCCGAAGCGAGTCCGACTTGTTTTACGGGTTCATTAGACTGAATTAAAGCATATAAAATAATAACTTTTTGTTCTTCTGTACTTAAATCAATGACAGTGTCTTGACCGAGTTCTTGTTGTAATCGGCTAATATCATCATGAGCACCTACCAAGAGGAGTCCTTGATTTTTAGGACGTTGAATGGTGATTTCAAAAGGTGCGAGGGTCGCATCGAGATCGTTCAGTTCTCGATGCACCGTTCGCGAAGACACCCCTAATTGTTGAGCGATATCATATCTAGAAATAGGTAACCCTTGATTTTTCAGGAGTATTTCTAATATGTCACGCTCCCGACGTTTGATATACATGAAGTAATCACATCCCCATTACGCGATTTCTTATTTTTTATTCTCTTTTTCTTTAATGTTTTTAATTAACTCTTCATAGCGTGGTGAGTTTAAGAAATTATCTACAGAAAGATGAATCGCATTAGGTACTTGTTTAATCGCACGGTCTGTTAATGTTTTTTGAGTAATGACAAGTTGCGACTCACCAGGAAGTTGGTTGATTGCTGTATTTGTCACCTCTACATTGTCGATACCAGCTTTTTGGAATTTTTTACGTAACATACTTGCACCCATTGCACTCGAACCCATACCAGCATCACAAGCGAAAATAATGTGGTCGATATGGCTATAATCATGTGCTTCAACATTTTCAGTGTCATATTTGTCTAACAATACTTCTGGATCTTCTTCTACAAGTAATGCGTTGTCAGTTGTTGCAGATGACGATTCACCAGTTGTAGTTGTAGCTGCTTCATCTTCTTGAATGAATGTGTCGCGAACACGAGATTTTTTACCTTTTGTCGCTTCCATTTTCGCTGTTGCATCAGCAAGACTTGTTTTAGCATCTCTAGAAAATTTCAAAATGGCAGATGCGACGATGAATGTCACTAATGTTGATAAGAAAATGCTGAGTAACATTACCCAGTAACTGCCTTTAGGTGTCACCGCAAAGTAAGCAAGGATTGAACCTGGTGACGCTGGACCTGTTAAGCCAAAGTTAAATAAGCTAAAAGTTGCAACACCTGTCATACCACCCGCCATTGCTGCAAAGATTAACAACGGACGTGCAAGAACGTAAGGGAAGTAAATTTCATGAATACCACCGATAAAGTGGATGAATGCTGCCCCGTATGATGTTGCTTTTTCAGTGCCTTTACCAAAAATCATATAAGCAAGTAAAATACCTAAACCAGGTCCAGGGTTAGACTCTAATGTGTAAAGAATCGAACGACCTGCTTGGCTCACTTGTTCTGATGCGAGCGGTGTAAGCACACCATGATTAATCGCATTGTTTAAAAAGACAACTTTTGCAGGTTCAATAATGATACTTACAAGTGGAAGTAAGTGGTGTGAAACTAGGAAATCTACACCTGCACCGAGAATTTTCATTAAACCTTCAACAATAGGTCCTAAAATTTTAAAACCGAGAATAGTCATGAAGAATGCAAGGAAACCTGCTGAAAAGTTATTGAATAGCATTTCTAAGCCGTTTGGTGTGCGTGGTTGTATAAACTGATCCACTTTTTTCATCAGCCAACCGACTAATGGACCCATAATCATCGCACCGATTAACATAGGTGTATCTGGGAATGCAGCGATGATACCCATTGTTGCAGTCGCACCAACAATCCCACCACGTAAATCATGGACAAGACGACCCCCACTAAATGAGATGAGTAATGGAATTAAAAACTTGATCATCGGGTCGACCATTTTGGCAAGTTCCTCATTTGGAAGCCAGCCATCAGGAATGAATAATGCAGTAATCAAACCCCAAGCAATGAACGCACCGATATTCGGCATGATCATACTACTTAAAAATGAGCCGAATGCTTGAATGCGACGTTGAATCTGTTCTTTCATCGGCTTTTGTTCTGCTTTTTCTTGATTTGCCATCTATTTGACACCCCTTATTAAAAAATTGGTTTGTGTGTACATCTTAAAGTGTTATTTAGTCGTTTACAATAAATAGAAAATGCCAACTTGTCACGTTGAAAATGACAAAATACATTTAGTGATATAAATTATAGAAGGAACGCGATGGCGATGAAGAAATGGTTTAGAAAACAATAACCAAAAATTTTGCGACAATAGTAAAAAGAAATGAAGCGGCTTCGTGCTGTGTTTAAGATGAGACGTGAAATGGCGTGTAAAATGACAAATGATGTCTCGATGTTACTTTTTAGAAAGGACTATTGAGAGAGAAAAATGACAAATGGTGTTAATGAGGACAAACTAATGCATAACTTAAAGTGAAAGCGATTTTAAAAGATAGATGAGGGAATTGCATTGACCATTGTGCGCAAATAATGATTAATGATTTTAATGTAACAGCATTGAATATCAAAAATATATAATTAAGTAAAAAAGCACAGTATATCAGACTCAAACATTTAACAATAATTTTCGGAAATATTGTACTTTTATTTGCAAAGAAAGTTTCACTCATTGTACAATAGGTTATATTCTGATGGAGGAGGGTAGAGGTAGTCGGTATTACAAAGCGCCAGCGCAAGTACACACTATAGATTGTTGACCTACATACTAAAGCAGAGTGTGTAGCAGATGTATAGGTTGTAGTTGTGGACGAGGAGGATAGTGATCGAATATGATCGGCGGATGCTATCCCGGATGTGGCTCATTCGTTAGCTTATTAATCAAATCAACAGGGTAACTTGTTGGACAAAGTTAGTAAGATCGCCAATAGCAAAATAATAATTAGAGAACGATGCTAATGCAATTTTCATTATTGAGGCATGAAAACAGCATGTACCAATATGTGAAAACATGTACAATGGCACCGTTATTTCAATGTGGAGGAATTTATTTATGTGCGGAATTGTTGGTTATATTGGATATCAAAATTCAAAAGAGATTTTATTAAAAGGTTTAGAAAAGTTAGAGTATCGTGGTTATGACTCAGCGGGGATTGCAACACGCAATGACAATGAAGTGACTGTTACAAAAGCGAAAGGGCGTATTGCTGAATTACGCCGTGAAGCAGACAACGAGATTGACGGTCAAACAGGTATCGGTCATACACGTTGGGCGACCCATGGTATTCCTAACTATGAAAATTCACATCCACATCAGTCAACAAGTGAACGTTTTACACTAGTACACAATGGTGTGATTGAAAACTATGAAGAATTAAAAGAAGAATATATTCCTAATGTGACACTTGTATCAGATACAGATACTGAAGTTATTGTACAATTAGTTGAGCATTTTTCAGAAACTGGTTTATCAACTGAAGAAGCATTTACAAAAGTGGTGAGTTTATTACACGGTTCATATGCATTAGGTTTATTAGACCGCGAAGATAGCGAAACAATCTATGTCGCTAAAAACAAATCACCATTATTAGTCGGTATCGGTGAAAAATTCAACGTTATCGCTTCAGATGCATTAGCGATGATTCAAGTGACAAGCGAGTATAAAGAATTGAAAGACCAAGAAATCGTACTTGTTAAACGTGATGATGTCATCATTAAAAACTTAGATGGTGAAGTTGTTGAACGTGAAAGCTATATTGCTGAAATCGACGCTTCGGATGCTGAAAAAGGCATTTACGAACACTATATGTTAAAAGAAATTCACGAACAACCTGCCGTAATGCGCCGTATTATTCAAGAATATCAAGACGACCAAGGTGAGTTGAAAATCGACCCTGAAATTGTGAAAGATGTAAAAGAAGCTGACCGCATTTACATCATTGCAGCAGGTACAAGTTATCACGCAGGTTTAGTTGGTAAAGAATACATTGAAAAATGGGCAGGTATTCCGACAGAGGTACATGTGTCATCAGAATTTGTATACAACATGCCATTATTATCTGAAAAACCATTGTTTATCTACATTTCTCAATCAGGTGAAACTGCGGACAGCCGTGCCGTATTAGTAGAAACAACAAAACTCGGTCACAAGTCACTTACAATTACAAATGTTGCAGGTTCAACATTGTCACGTGAAGCGGATCACACATTATTGTTACATGCAGGTCCTGAGATTGCGGTAGCGTCAACTAAAGCGTATACAGCACAAATTGCGGTATTATCTATCCTTTCTCAAGTCGTAGCAACAGAACGTGGTCGTAAAGCAGACATCGACTTATTACGTGAATTAGCCAAAGTCACAACTGCAATCGAAACTATTGTAGACGATGCACCGAAAATGGAACAAATTGCGACAGACTTTTTAGAAACAACACGCAATGCATTCTTTATTGGACGTACAATTGACTACAACGTCAGCTTAGAAGGTGCATTGAAATTGAAAGAGATTTCATACATTCAAGCTGAAGGTTTTGCGGGCGGAGAATTAAAGCACGGTACGATTGCATTAATTGAAGAAGGGACACCAATCGTAGCATTAGCCACACAAGAAGGCGTGAACCTTTCAATTCGTGGTAACGTGAAAGAGGTTGTTGCGCGTGGTGCACATCCATGTATCATCGCAATGGAAGGCCTTGAAAAACCAGGCGACACGTATGTGATTCCTCACGTTCACGAGTTATTAACACCACTCGTATCAGTTGTGACATTACAATTGATTTCATACTATGCCGCATTACACCGTGGCCTAGACGTAGATAAGCCACGTAACTTAGCAAAATCAGTAACAGTGGAATAGTGATTGCGTGCAATTAATTTGTAAGCGATATTGATAGATTTTTAAGGGGCTAGGAACAAACTCAATTCCTGGCCTCTTTTTTTCATATAGAAAGCTATCGCATTTTTTAGAGATGTCATAATTTGAATAACTTCAATTAATGAATGCATATGAGGGTATATGATAAGTAATAATATGAATCAAACTGATGATAGAGGTGCTTTGGATGACGCAATACATTAACAACTATTATTTTTCACTCGTTTACACAACGTTGCTCGTATTTTTTTCATTGCCACTCACTCACATTTATACGCAAAATGTGTTGCTGTACGGACTCATGACTTTCGTGATTTTACTCAGTACTGTGGTCGTTGAAATGACGTTAAACCGAACACACGATTTAAAAACGAAAGCGAAACGGATGTTATGGACGATTGTACCAATTAACGTGATTGTTTTTTCAATATTTATCTTCTTTATTTTTAAGTAAGGCTGGGAAGTGTTTCCTGGCCTTTTTCAGCGACTTTTCCCCACGCTATTGGTACAAACCTGAAATTTTGCTATGATAAAACTAATATGCAACATGGGGGTGGGCACATGTTATTTTCTATACAACAAGGTGTGAAACGTAAAAGTGGGCGAACGTTATTATCCGACATTAACTGGCAAGTGAACGAGGGAGAATGTTGGTTAGTATATGGCTTGAACGGTGCAGGTAAGACGACATTACTGAATATGATTAATGCTTACGACTTTTTAACAGCGGGTGAGATTCAATTATTTGGCATGGTTCCAGGTCAGCGTGGCTATTCGGCACATCATGTTCGTGAGCATATCGGTTATGTGTCTGGTTTATTACGAGATCGCTTTTCAGCAGGTGAAATTGTACGAGATGTCGTGTTGAGTGGTATTTTTAAATCAGTCGGACTCTATGAACAACCGACTGAGACACAGGTCGCATTGGCGCGAGAGATGTTGGCATTACTCAATATGCAAGCATTTGAAACACAATATTTCGGGTTATTATCTACAGGAGAGCAGCAACGTGTTTTATTCGCGCGTGCTTTGATGAATGAACCTTCATTATTAATTTTAGATGAGCCAGCAAATGGTTTAGATTTTGTTGGACGAGAACAATTGATGGCAACTTTATCACAGATTCGTCAACATTTTCCACAAACGGCAGTCATTTATGTATCACACTTTATTGAAGAAGTGACCGAAGATTTTACACACGCACTTTTACTTAAGCAAGGGACAATACAAAATCAAGGGCGCATAGAGGCGGTATTAACAAATCATACATTGTCTCAACTTTTTGATATACCTGTCGCATTGTATCAACATCACGGTCGATATCAAATTGTGAAAGTCTAGCGAGTTGATTGTTGCACCATATCTTTTTTGGTGACACAATGAACATATAATTTATGAATGAAAGGAAAGTAACTATGCAAAACGTGAAAGCGATCTTTTTAGATATGGATGGCACGATTCTCCGTAGTAACAACAGAGCTTCTGAAGAAACAGCACAGATTTTGAATCAATTGCGCGAAGAGGGATATAAAGTGTTCTTGGCGACAGGACGTGCGTATGAAGAAATTCACTTACTCATTCCAGATGATTTATCGTTTGATGGCATTATTTCTTCCAATGGAACACTCGGACATATTGGAGAATCAGTGTTGTTTGAACATGACTTGAATGTTGAAGCCGTGAACAGCATTGTCACAGCTGCGCAACAAGATGGAATATATTATGAAGTATTTCCATTTCATGACCCGCGATTTGCTTTAGAACAAGACAAAGCGTGGATGCTGAAAATGATAGACGGTGACAAACCAGAAGCTGTACATCAAAGTGAGTGGCTTTCTCGACATGAAGCGATTGAAGGCAAGTTAACATGGCGCGCTGATATTCCAGCTGATGTAGGGTATTCAAAAATTTATTTATTTCATCCTGATTTAGCCCATATTCAACAATTTCGCGAAAAGATGATGGCGCAAACAGAAGAATGGAATATTGAAGTGTCGAATTCAACACCGAACAATGTTGAAACGATGGCATATCACATCAATAAAGGTACAGGTATTGAAGAAATGTGCGCGCATTACAATATCGCAATATCGGATACGTTAGTCATTGGAGATAGCGATAACGATCGGACGATGTTTGAAAAAGGTGCTGTAACTGTAGCGATGACTAACGCTGCACCACACATTAAAGCAATGACAGATTATGAAACAGATGTCGATAACAATGCAGACGGGGCAGCACAATTTCTCAAAAAGCATTTATTAAAATAACGATGTCAAAAAACAATTCAAATATGAAAAACCATCAAACAACAAGACAACAATGTTTGATGGTTTTTTTACATAAAAAGAGCCTGAGATACAAAAACATCTCAGCCCCTTTCAAAAATTTAATGTATGTTAACGATAACAAATGATAAAAGATTTTGTTTATCGGTATACAATTTTTAATGCATTGATTATATAAATGATACTGTTGGCTTCAAACACTACACGATTTTGTAGTGTTGTTATGATTCGATTGCCAAAATGGATGAGACTCCCGAGGGATCAGACGCAGCCGAAAATCCAATTTGGCTTCTATCAAGTGAACACTTCAATCAAGCCAAATTTAGTTGAGGCAAGTCCCCTGGGAACGCGAATCCATATTAGCAATCCTCAAAAAATTAAATTTTAAACATGCGTTTCTTTACGTCCGCGTCGCACAAAATATTGAACAGCCGTGCCAATAATCAATAAATAAACAACATAACGAAGCAATAAGAAGACAACGTTTAAAACCATCATTAAATAATACGCCAAGTTTTGCGACATATGTGCCAAACTTTGTTGAATTAAGAAATTAATCGGCTCATTTAAAATAATAAAGATTAAGTTCAATAATAAAATACCGATAAAAAAGCGTAAAAATGTTCGATTGCCATTTTTAAAGCCAGACCCTGCTTCTTTAAAATGTGATTTGATCGTTCTTGAAGCATCTTCATTCACTGATACAGCAATGTTTATAATGTAAAGCGCTGCAAACCAAACGACGATGCTTAATACGAATGAAATCAGTACAATCAGGATGCTGACGATGAATTGTAAAACGCCTTGTCCCAGTCCTGTGCCGCTCACCCAGTTGAAAATCTGTTGAATGAGAAATGTCATTCCTGCATTCACCAAGGCATAAATAATGGCCGTAACGACGATAAAGAGCAATGTTAAAATACCAAGAATAACCGTTTTGCCCCAAACGCCTTTTTTGAATGCACGGAATAAATCTTTCCAGCGTGCTTTTGTCGTATTTAAAATGCTATGATGAATGGCACTAATGACACCGACAAAAAATGGGAAAATCAGCATTGCGAATAAAAAAATCGTTAATAGTATTGCGCCAACCATCATTAAAATTAAGGTTGTTAAATTTTGTTGCCCTGTCAACATCGACATTTGCCATACTTGTAGTAAAAGATTGTATGGCGACATGGCTAATATTGTCAGTAATAATAATATTGCAAAACCAATGAAAGCAATTCCGAATAACCTAGCTTTTTGATTTTGCGTATTGTGCCAAAATAGTTTCGTAAATGTAAACAACTGTGAGCACTCCTTTCGCATATACACAACATTATCAAAAATCGGTATCGTTTGAAAACAAAAAAGGGCAAAAATGGATTCAATTTTGGTTTAAAATGTAAAATGATTGTCAAGCATGCACACAATATTCAAGTGAAAGCGCTACTTTTTTGATAAAATAATGTCGAAGGGTTGTGGAGCCGTAAATGAAGATTTCAAATCAAAAAATATATGAGCAAATTGCAGACATTTTGATCCAACAAATTGAAGAGGGCGTGTTAAAAGAGGGCGACCGTTTACCTTCAATTCAAAAGTTGGCAGCAGAGTATGGGGTGAGTAATGCGTCGATACGTGAAGCGCTGAATGCTTTACGAATCATCGGATTGATTGATATTAAACATGGATATGGCACTTTCGTTAAGCAAAAACAGCCGTTACTTTTTGACTTTACCTCGCAAGCACTTACACAAAAAAGGGTGCGTGAAATCTTAGAATTGCGTGAAGTGGTAGAAGTTGCGACGGCGAAATTGGCCGCTTCAAGACGAACAGAAGAAGAAATTCTAGTGATGGAAGAAGCTTTAGATGAGATGAATGGGGCTATTGAACGCCATCAATCTGGAGAAGAAGCAGATTTGAAATTTCATCTAGCTATCGCGAAAGCGTCGGATAATCATTTGTTGTATGAGTTGTTGAATAATATCGCGGACTTGATTCAACAGACGATGAAAGGGACGCGACACATTTATATTTACAGTCGACAAAAGACGATGGAAAAATTAATGGAAGAGCATAGTGTCATTTTAGAAGCGATTAAAAATAAAGACAGTGTGGCATCTGCAAACTTGATGACGGCACACTTAGCTGAAATTCGTCAAACGCTCGTTGAAAACTATATCGTCAATGAGCATTAATGATGAGAAAATTTGCGTGTAAAAACAACGTAGCGATATAATAGAAAATAATATATCCGATATGAATGGTAAAGTGCTTTGAATTTTAGAAAGCTGTACACTTTCTAAAATCTGAAGCGCTTTTATTTTAGATGTGTTACAATGACAATAGATTAATGTGCTATTTTGTTGAGTCATCGCATCGATGGCCTGGTGCGCAACAGAACCCTTTTAAGTTTTACAGGAGTCGCTGATAGCGCAATTGAAATCGTGTTAACATTTGAGTTGATTTCAATTTAAGTTATCCAAATCGGGATGGCACGATGAAATCTATGCATATATATGATTTCTATGTCACGCCCACAAATCATATCTGACATACATAATGAATATGAGCAAACTATGAAAGAATGAGAGGTGATCCCCAATGCCATTAATACTCGAACCAGTGTTTCAAGAAAGAATTTGGGGTGGAACAAATCTCGCACAATTTGGTTATGATTTACCGAGTGACCATACTGGGGAAGTATGGGGAATTTCAGCTCATCCACATGGTGCGAACCGCATTTTGAATGGCCCTTTTAAAGGACAGACATTAGATGAGGTGTGGGAAAATCAACCGAAATTGTTCGGTGAATTTCCGACTAAGAAATTTCCATTATTAACAAAAATATTAGATGCGACAGAGAAGCTATCTGTCCAAGTGCATCCAGATGATACGTATGCATACGAACATGAAAATGGTGAATATGGCAAAACGGAATGTTGGTATATTCTTGATGCCAAACAAGGTGCTGAAATTATTTATGGCACACACGCAGACTCGCACGAAGCGTTAAATGAGATGTTAGAGCGCCGTGAATTTGAGCGTTTGTTTAAGCGTGTTCCTGTACATAAAGGTGATTTTTTCTTTGTACCTGCTGGAACGGTGCACGGTATTGGTGATGGCATTATGATTTTAGAGACACAACAGTCATCGGATACGACTTATCGTATTTATGATTATGATCGCGTGGATAAAGAGGGAAAGAAGCGCGAACTCCATCTTGAAAAATGTAAGGACGTCATTCAAATTGGTGATGAAAGCCCGAATGTCATTCCACAAACGGAAGTCATCGAAAATCACAAATGCACGATTTTTGTACAAAATCACTTTTTTACAGTCGCGAAATGGGAAATTAGTGGAACATTGAATTATATGAAGCCTCGAGAGTTTGTGTTAGTTTCTGTGCTTGAAGGGCAAGGGCAACTCATTTCTGATGGCGAAATTTATGATATTCAAAAAGGGAATCATTTAATTTTAACAGCAGAAGATTTAGATAACGTTTTTGAAGGCGATTTTACGCTGATGGTGAGTTACGTCTAAAGAATAGGAGATTGTTATGAAAATTGGACTGTATATCGCATTAATTTGTGGCGTCGTGGCAGGTGCAACGATTTTCTTTCAAGCGCCGCTATTTCCGTCTCTGATTTTTCCGATTATCATTGGAATGGTAGGAATCATTGCGACGTTATGGACTTTACCTCAAAGTGACATTAGCCCAATGTTAAAGCTCGGCGGTATCATGATTAATTTATTTCCAGTAGTTGCTGGCATTTTTCAACTCATGAACGGATAAAAAAAGCATTGTTGTTTGATGACAATACTTTTATAATAAATGAGATAAAATAATTAAAAAGGAGATACATTGTTACCATGACAGCAGAAACGAATTATTTTTGGCTGAATTGTGGTTATAATCGATGGAATCACAATGAACCACTCGTTGGACAAAAAACAGTATTTGAATCAGGAGCACAGTTTAATCCAACACAAGGGTTTCGTGCTTTTAAACAAGCCAAAGTCGGTGATAGAGTCATCTTCTACCAAGTGCAAACAGATGCCGGTTTACTCGGTTGGGGTGAGATTACCAATGTTCAAACAGGGGCGCAAAATAAAATACATGTTGAGTTCAAATTTGTTGAAACATTTAAAGCATTAACGACAGATTATCTGAAAAGAAGTGAGCCGCTAGAATTTCGTATGAATAATATGAAAGAAACATTGTTCAATAAGATTTCTTATGATGAATTCGAATTGATTAAAGGGCTAGGTAGCGGTGATATATCTATTCCACGATACTTTTTTATGGCGGAAACTGAAAACTTTGAGTCAGATGAAACGTATACAATCTATACACATACGATTAATGGGATTAAAAGAAATGGCTATCATCATTACACACAATTAGAAGTCGGTGATCAGGTTGTCATCTATAACCGTTATTCTAACCAATCTGTCATTGGTCGTGCAGAAGTCGCTCATCATATTCATACGAGACCACCAGAAGCGGGAAGAACAAACAGCACAGCGATTGAAATTCGTTACATAGAAGATATTCCGCCTGTCAGTTTGATGACATTAAATAAGCATCCTAAACTTAAAAATCTGTACTTCTTACAAGAAAATGCGAAACAAGCCATTGCAAGTCTGACACCAACACAATTCGATGCGATTATGGAAATGAGCGAAAATGACGGTTTAAAAGGGCAATTCGAAGCCGTGACACATACAGAAGAAGGTCAACAAGTCGATGATATTAAACCGTTCATTTTATTATTAGCGCACGATAAAGCAGAAGGGTTAGCATCAGCTAAAACGCTTGTTGAAAAAGCCAATGCTACGCCAGTCATTACAGTGGGACATCCTGACTTTTCTGAAGAGATGTTGTACGGCAGATACTTACCTAATGAAGCGGGTGCACTGTATTATAGAGAAGGTTTTATTACAGAGCTCATGCCTAAAACAGATCGCCAATTTTTAGTCATTGATCAATTCGAACGTATCGATGCAGATATTTTTCAAACGTACATTAACGTCATAGAAGGGCATGAAGTGACGTTACCACGTTATAATAAAAATGGTTCAATGGTGAAATGGAGTAGGGAGAAAGACTCATTTTATCGGTTTAATCCGAACTGGCATATTGTAGGTGTGACTTATTTGACAGCGCAAGAAGTGAAGGAGAAATATCCGTCTCAGTTTTTAAAATATGCACGTATTGTACAAGTGAAGCATTAATGAAAAAAGACATTCGGTTAAGAAGCTGAATGTCTTTTTTCATTTTTACATTGTCAGAGTCATACAAAGGTGACTTTCATCGTACTGCCTATTCTAAAACGTTGTAATAATAGGTAATGCTTCCCAGCATTAAAAAATACCTTCACTACTCTAAAAAATAGCGAGGGTATAGGTGTATAAAGTGCCTACGCGTCTTCATTAACCCTACTATAGTATTGTAATGTTAATGTGTCGCAAAACTATCCCAAAATATTATTATATGCCTTTTTGGATTTAGCGTTTTATGCGAATCACGTGATAAACTATCCAAAAGATGAGCACCCAAATAAATCCAAAACTTTTATAACTACCTGGTAAGTAAAATACAGTAAGTAAAATCAAAGGTACAAAAATAAATAAGAGTCCAAAATATATCTTCCAATCTATTTTGTGTTGACGTGCCAATAAATCCTCACCTCCTTTGAATAGTTGTTTCAATTGTATCAAAGCGCTCTTAAGTGTCCAATGAGTAAAAAATAAACGTACCATTATGCCTTGGTGAATAGTTATTACATCTCCAACAACGTTTCTAACACATTTAAAATGAAACCGCTTTCTAAATGGATGGAAAAATGTGTATAATGACTTTTAAGGAAAAGCGAAAAATAATATTGAAGAATTCCTAGTGCTTATCGTATTATATTTATACATATTAATGAATAAATATAATTTCGAGGGGAGAGGGATTCAAATGGAAAAGAAAGTCAAATTTAAAAAAGATATCAATGTGTGGTACGCCTTGTTAACACTTACGATTATGATTAGTGCGATGCTATACACAGTCGTTAAGCTCCAACAGCCACCCCATCTACCTTTACTGATTGGAACATCTGTTGCGATTATTATTACAATGGCGCACGGTTATCGTTGGGAAGAAGTTGAAGAAATGATGTATAAAGGGATTCGTCATGCTTTGCCAGCTGTCGTCATTATTATGCTCGTCGGTTTGATTATCGGGGCATGGATTGGCAGTGGTGTCGTTGCGGCAATGATTTACTACGGTTTAAAATTGATTTCCCCTACATATTTCTTAGCTGTGGTCGTGGTCATTTGTGGTATCGTATCGTTAGCTATTGGTAGTAGTTGGTCTACGATGGCGACGGTCGGTGTGGCATCAATGGGTATTGGTATGAGTATGGGTTTGTCACCAGGTATGGTTGCAGGTGCTGTGATATCGGGTTCATATTTTGGTGATAAAATGAGCCCACTTTCAGATACGACGAACCTTGCTTCAGGGTTAACGAATGTCGATTTATTTGAACATATTCGTCATATGTTTTATACGACAATTCCAGGTTTGGTTATTTCATTGATTATTTTCTTTGTGATGGGACAAATGTATGGCAGTGATCACTTAGAACAACAAAAAATTGATACGATTATGAACGGAATTCAAGATGCATTTGTCATTTCACCATGGTTGTTGTTAATACCCCTTATTGTCATCATTGCTGTTGCTTTCAGAGTGCCAGCCATTCCAGCAATTGTTTTAGGGATTGTGTTAGGATTCTTTACGCAAATTTTTGTACAAGGTGATACACTCGTTAACGCGGTAAAAGTGTTACAGACAGGCTTTACAATCGATTCAGGTAATAAAACGATTGACGAACTGTTTAATCGTGGGGGCCTCGAATCAATGTTCTATACGATTTCACTGACATTGGTTGCGATGACGTTCGGTGGCTTACTGGAATATTCTGGCATGTTAAAAGCGCTGATTTCTGTCGTATTAAAGTTTGCGAAAAATACAGGTTCATTGATTGCATGTGTCATCATTTCATGTGTAGGGACAAACTTATCTTGTTCTGAACAATATATTTCTATTATCGTGCCGTCTCGGATGTATGTCGCAACATTTATTGATAAAGGACTCCACCCTAAAAATTTGTCGCGTGCTTTAGAAGATGGCGGAACGTTGACATCTGTATTTGTCCCTTGGAATACGTGTGGTGTGTTTATCTTTACTACATTAGGTGTGTCTGTCAGTCAATATGGCCCATTTGCGATATTGAATTTTATTGTGCCAATTATTTCGATTATTTACGGCTTTACAGGTTTTAAAATTGATAAATTGTCACCAGCTGAAAAAACGTATTATCAACAACAAGAAGCAACAAATTAAGCAAACACTGCAAAATGATAAATATAATGAAAAATGGGTATAATAACTAGAAAGAGGTGATGATATGCCAATCGTTTATTACGATGATCGTTGTATTTATTGTTATAATTATGCCATTTGGTTAATACGTCACGGACTTTCTAGAAGTTATCAGTTTGTGCCGTTAAAAAGTCCAGCAGGGGAGGCGTTGAAAAAAGCGCACCCTGAAGTGTTGGAATATAATAGTGTGGTTCTCCAAGAAGGGGACCATCTCACATTTCAATCTACAGCGATTGCGAAATTGATTTTTACGTTAGATGGTTATAAATGGTTAGCTGCATTACTGTGGCTCGTTCCAAAACCGTTGCGTAATTTAGGATATCAATTGTTTGCGGATAACCGTGATAAAATGTGGAAAACGACTTGGGCCAAAGCCAATGCCTATGAGCAGTCCTTTTTTAAACAAACCCAGGTTCCTACAAAAGAATAACTCAACGTGCAAAAACCCCGATAACGGCTGTAATGGTTATCGGGGCTAGTTTCATTTCTGTTTATGTTGGCATTAGATAACAAAAGTAATGGTTGTGTAATTAGCTCGAAAGGCAAGCCCCTCATACCAATTGTGCAACTTTCAAAAGGGTTATCCATGAGAAATCTTTGCCATTAAATGAATACGCACTAAAACAATGAAAATTTTAGTTCCATGCCTTGTTTCATCATTATTCAGCGATTTCTAATGCGACTTCCATCATTTGTGTAAATGAATTTTGACGTTCTTCTGCTGTTGTTGCTTCATCGCGAAGTAAATGGTCACTCACTGTGAAAATACCCAATGCTTTTTTGCCTGCTTTAGTCGCATTTAAATATAAACCCGCAGATTCCATTTCAACACCTAAAATGCCCATTTCAATCCATTTTTGGTTGAAGTCTGGGTTCGCATTGTAGAATGTGTCTGACGATAAAATGTTACCTACGTGGGCACGTGCACCAATTGCATCTGCTTTTTCTTTCGCTTTCACGACTAAATCAAAGTCAGCGAGTGGTGAGAAGTGACCTGGAATTTGGAATTGATCAACGTAATCAGAGTTTGTGGATGCCCCTTGGCCGATAATAATATCGTAAAGTTGAATATCTTCTTGCATTGCGCCACAAGAACCGATACGAATAATCGTGTCTACATCAAAGAAATTGTATAGCTCGTATGAATAAATACCGATACTTGGAATCCCCATACCTGATCCCATAACAGAGATTTCTTTGCCTTTATATGTACCTGTATAGCCAAACATGTTACGTACGTCGTTAAACTGCTCAACGTTTTCTAAAAAGTTTTCAGCAATAAACTTTGCACGTAATGGATCACCTGGCATTAAGACAGTTTTTGCAATTTTTTTACCATTAGGTTGAATGTGTGGTGTGCCTTGAGTCATCTAAAACATCTCCTTAATTCGTTATTATCACTTTAAAGATAACAGATGTATCGCTAAATGTCGACGAAGTTTTGAAGGGACACATGAATGAAAGTTGATGAATTGACAAATAATGAGGAATTCTTTCGTTTCACCAATCGCAGACATTCGTATATAATAAAAGCGTATACAACAATATGGTAACTATAAAATGATATAGAAAAGAGGGAATAGCCATGAGAATGGTGGATATTATTGCTAAAAAAAGGGATGGGCATGCTTTAACGAAAGAAGAAATTGAATTTGTTGTCAATGGTTATACAAATGATGACATTCCTGATTATCAAATGTCTAGTTTAGCAATGGCAATTTTTTTCCAAGATATGACTGATGAAGAACGTGCATACTTAACGATGGCAATGGTGGAATCAGGTGACCAAATCGACCTTTCTAACATTGAAGGGATTAAAGTCGACAAGCACTCAACAGGTGGTGTAGGTGATACAACGACACTTGTTCTTGCGCCATTAGTTGCAGCATTAGATGTCCCTGTTGCGAAAATGAGTGGTCGTGGTTTAGGCCATACTGGTGGAACGATAGATAAATTAGAATCAGTAGAAGGCTTCCATGTTGAAATTTCAGAAGAAGCGTTCGTGAAGCTAGTGAATGAAGATAAAGTGGCGGTTATCGGTCAAACAGGTAATTTAACGCCTGCAGACAAAAAGATTTATGCGCTTCGTGATGTCACTGCGACAGTAAACTCTATTCCATTAATTGCGTCATCGATTATGAGTAAAAAAATTGCTGCCGGCGCTGATGCAATCGTATTAGACGTTAAAACAGGTAACGGCGCATTTATGAAAACAGTTGATGATGCTGAGCAATTGGCACATGCAATGGTTAAAATTGGTAACCAAGTTGGACGTCAAACGATGGCGATTATTTCTGATATGAGTCAGCCACTCGGTCGTGCGATTGGTAATGCGCTTGAATTACAAGAAGCGATCGATACATTGAAAGGTGAAGGTCCTGAAGATTTAACAGAACTTGTATTAACTTTAGGTTCTCAAATGGTCGTACTTGCTCAAAAAGCGAAAGATTTAGATGAAGCACGTGGTATGTTACAAGAAGTGATTGATAACGGTAAGGCGCTTGAAAAATTCAAAACGTTTTTAAGCAACCAAGGTGGAGACGCATCTGTTGTCGATGATCCATCAAAATTACCTACAGCACAATATCAATTCGAATTACCAGCAAAACGAAGCGGTGTTGTTTCAGAAATGATTGCCAATGAAATCGGTATTGCTTCCATGATGTTAGGTGCAGGTCGTCAAACAAAAGAAGATGTCATTGACTTAGCAGTAGGTCTTGTATTGAATAAAAAAGTCGGTGATCGTGTTGAAGAAGGCGAATCATTATTGACAATTTATGCGAATAGTGAAGATGTAGAACAAGTCAAACAAAAATTGTATGATAACATTACGATTTCAGACCACGCAGAACAGCCACAGCTTATTCATACAATCATTACTGAATAAAGGGTGATAGGATGAAACAATTAGGTCGCATTGTATTAGGTCTCGCATTTATGGCTATTGGTGTCTTGCATTTCACGAAAGAGCGCCAATTTAGAAATATTGTGCCAACGTATTTACCTTTACGTAAGACAGCTGTACTTGTGACAGGAGTGTGCGAAATTGTGATTGGTGCGTTATTAGTGTTGCGACGCCCGTCAGACGCATTGAAAAATTGGATTAATGCATTTTTACTTGCCGTTTTTCCAGCCAACATTTACATGGCACGTAAAAAATTGCCGTTAGGTGACAAACCATTATCAGATACTGCGAGATATGGACGTCTCCCAATGCAATTTGTACTCATGTATATCATTAAGAAATTATAATGAAAAATAAACCGAGGAACCACACATTGAAAGTCGTGTCGTTGCTCGGTTTTTTGAATATTTATTTACCTGTACCAAAGACATCATGCCATTGGTCACGTTTATCTAAAAAGGCTTGTGCGATTTCTTTTGCGCCTTCTAATGAGTGTGAAGCAGCCCAACCGCATTGAACTTCATTGCACGCAGGGACTTCATCAGCGGCTAAAACATCTTGTAACGTTTGTTCGACAATGTTTAATACATCATCATAATCGGTATGGTTAATGAAAGAGACGTAGAACCCTGTTTGGCAACCCATTGGACTTAAATCGACAACCTTGTCTGAATGGTTACGAATGTTTTCAGCCATTAAATGTTCTAAAGAATGGAGTCCAGGCATTTCCATATGTTCTTTGTTCGGTTGTTTGAAACGAATATCATATTTGTAAATGTCATCTCCATTGAGCCCTTGCATTTTACCAGCAAGACGAATATATGGTGCAACCACTTTCGTATGATCTAAGTTAAAACTTTCAACGTTCATTTTTGGCATTGGTATGACCTCCTTCATGTTTAAATCCATTTTAACATATTCCAATTAAGATGAAAGGGGGGACAAAGTGTTTAAATGCCGATATAATAGGGAAAGGAGCTTTAAACCTATTATTACGAGTGGTTTAATAGGGATTATTGTTTTTAAAAAATTTTTTGTAAGATAGCATAAAGGCGTCTCGAAATGAAAATGTATTGCAAAAAGGGTAAAATATAGTATGAAAATTTTGAAGAGTGTTAAAAATGACATGACAAAGTACGGAAAGTTCGTTAAAATAATTACAAAATTGAATCAATATTTATCAAGAGTGGTGGAGGGAATTGGCCCGATGAAACCCAGCAACCTCATCTAACGGCGATAAAGGTGCGAATTCCAACAGTGTAAATGCTGAAAGATAAATGAAGGCAAAGATGTTATCACATATATACATCAGTCACACTTATCAATATTTGTGTTGGGTGTAAATGGGGATAACATTTTTTGTTTAAGGAGGAGTAACACGGTGACAACAGTAGAGCAACGTATTTTAGATTATATCGATCAACATAGATGGGCTTATATAGATATGAGTCATCAAATTCACGGACGTCCAGAACTCGGTAACGAAGAAATTTTTGCATCGCGTTTGCTGATTGAAAATTTAAAAGAACACAATTTTGAAGTTGAGCGTGACATTGCTGGGCATTCTACAGGTTTTATTGCCACATATGACTCAGAAATTGAGGGGCCGACCATTAGTTATCTCGCTGAATATGATGCATTGCCAGGTTTAGGGCATGCTTGTGGTCATAATATTATCGGTACATCAAGTATGTTAGCAGCGATTGCATTAAAACAAGTAGTAGATGACATTGGAGGTAAAGTTATACTGTTCGGTTGTCCGGCAGAAGAAGGTGGCGAAAATGGGAGTGCGAAGGCATCATACGTACGAGAAGGGCTCTTTGATGACGTCGATGTTGCCTTAATGATTCATCCGGGTAATGAAACTTATCCGACCATTCCAACACTTGCTGTAGACGTTCTAGATATTAAGTTTTATGGTCAAAGTGCGCACGCTTCAGAAAATGCTGAAGAAGCACGCAACGCTTTAGATGCGATGTTGAGCTATTTTAATGGGGTCGCACAACTCCGTCAACATATTAAAAAGACTGAACGTGTGCATGGCGTCATTTTAGATGGCGGTCAAGCAGCGAACATTATTCCTGACTTTACACATGCGCGCTTTTATACACGTGCAACAACAAGAAAAGACTTGGATGTTCTCACTTCAAGAGTGCATGATATTGCCCGTGGTGCGGCAATACAAACAGGATGTGAATTTGAATTTGAACCGATTCAAAACGGTGTGAATGAATTCATTAAATCACCATTGTTAGATCAATTATTTGAACATTACGCAACGGAACTCGGTGAAGAAGTCAGTCATGATGATTTTGGTTACGGCTCGACTGATACGGGGAATGTCAGTCATGTCGTGCCAACGATACATCCACACGTCAAAATTGGGCCAAGAAGTTTAGTCGGTCATACCCACCGTTTTCGTGAAGCGGCCGCAAGTCCAATGGGGGATGATGCACTCATTAAAGGCGCGAAAATGATCGCATTAATGGGGGCTAAATTAATACAAGATCAAACGTTATTAGCAGAAATACAAAAGGAGCATCAACATAAAAGGGAGAAATGACAATGGCACACAATATTCAATATCGAAGTCAATTAACAATGGGAGAAATTTATGATACGAACATCGTTTACTCGTCAAGACCCTCATATGTTTCGAATCCCTGGCTCGCACCAGATGAGCATCAATCCAACTTTTTAACAGGGCGTGAATTGCTGATTGCACAATTGCCAATCATCGTTCATGAAGCGAGTGTCACCGACAAATTACAACAGTTATTCCAACTCATAGGGCGAGACATTCCAGAAAATGTCATTACGTTTCAAGACCAAGCAAGTTATGAACAGACATTAAAACAACTGACAGAAGAGCAATCACGTTTAATTTATTTCCAATATGTCCATGGAGATAATATTGTTGACGCGAAGCACTATGCGATGGACAAACAGTTATTCAAAGACTTAAATAATAAATCATTAATTCCGAAATGGACAGGCGGTCAATATATACCTAAGCGTGAAATTGTCGCATTTCAAGACTTCAAAACAGCAGTCCGACAATGGGAGTTGCCACTCGTCATTAAACCAGGAGATGACTTGCCGACTGCAGGGGGCTATGGCGTCATGATTTGTTATAACGAGGATGATTTGGAGAAAGCTATCGCACGTGTCGAACAAGCAGAAGCAGCGACAGACACGTTAATTATCGAACAATGTGTCGAAGCTGTCGACAACTATTGTGTCCAGTTTGCATGGCACCCCGAAGACGGCATCGTGTACTTAGGTTCAGCCAAACAATTGACGAATGCATATGGTTTTTATAACGGCAACATCAATGCAATCAATGTGCCAGAACAAGTCATTCAAGCAGGCTACGAAATTATGGACATCGCAGTAAAGGAAGGGTTTATTGGCATCGCGGGCTTTGATTTGCTCGTCGATCAACAGGGTGTTGTCTATGCAATTGATTTGAATTTTAGACAAAACGGCTCGACAAGCATGTTGTTGCTCAAAGATGCACTTACAGGGTCATATCACAAATTTTATAGTTATTTTGCGAACGGTGACAACGAGCGATTTTTCGAGGCCGTGCGTCATTTCGTGGAACAAGGCGTCCTTTATCCACTCTCATATTATGATGGGGATTGGTATCAAGAAGCGCACGTCAATTCGAGATTTGGGTGTATTTGGCATGCCGACAGTCCAGAACAAATTGAAGCATATGAAAAACAATTTATAGCCCGAGCAGGCTTATAAAACACGATCCACTGAGGTATGTTATAGTTGAAAGAGAACATATCATCGAAATTTGACGAATAGCGATGTCTGGTTTATATTTGTCATTGATTTTGATTGGAAAAAGGAGCAGAGTCATGTCATACAAGAATGAGCGTTTTTATAAAGATATACTTACAAACGAACAATTTTTTATTGCTGTCAAAGATAAAAAAATGATTAAGCACCGTCATAATGACAAATTGTTATTTTGCTTTTGGACACGTGAATCTTTAGCCAAAGCGTATTTAGATAATTTGAATATTGAATACGACAAAATTAAAACAATGGATATTGACCGTTTTGCGACTTATGAATTGGACGAAATGTTTGATGAAGAAGACGAAGCATTGGTAAACGTGACAAATGATGCAGAAGGTCACGAAATTAAAATTGTAGAAGCTACAAATGATTTGATGACTGATCTAGACAATATTCGTATTCGCGAGTTTGTACAAGATGTGGCGAAAACAGATACCGTTTATGGTTTAAGTCAAAAAGGCGACCGTCAATTTATGATTGTTTATGATGAAAACGACAACTTTGATCAGTCGCATTTTATGCCAGTTTGGAGCTTGCGTAAACGTGCTGAAAAAGTAGCGGAAGAAGATTTTGAAACATTTGAATTAATTGATGTAGAAGGCGAAGTATTTGCGGATTGGTTAGATGAATTGCGTGATGACAATCGCTATGTCGCAATTGATGTGAAACCAGGCGTAGTGGGCACCATCGTCTCAGCACAAAAACTCGCCAATGAATTAACGTTTTAAATAGAATGAGGCGTATTACATTGGGAAACAGCTGATTTCGGGGGTAGTCACTCAAAAGATGTAAATTCAAGGTAATATGGTAAGCTGTTTGATGATGAGAGGTTGAGATGATGTGATCTCAGCCTTTTTATTTCAGATGAGGAATGTAATGAAAGAAAGCATAAATAAAAGGGGAATTACATCTCTTTATAATGACTTTTGAAACGTTGAATAGAATGGCAATTGAGGTGGATTACATAAAAAATGGATTATCTTCATATTAAAAGATTGCCTCATTCCTACGATTAAAGCATATGAAAAAGCTAGGAACGTATCCATTGCGCCTAGCTTTTTAACTGTTTGATAGAGATGAACGATATAATGCAAAATCTAATAAAGCGTCATCTCTATACAAAGATTTAAAATGATTTTATAAATATAGCGACCCTAATGCACCTGAAAAAGCACCATTTTGTAAATAATGCGGCTTAAATCCTCTTAAAATCGTATAATCTGTCACAACCTTTTGAAGCAATGGATTATCTTGGAATGACGACCCAATATACACTACATCTTCCACTTGATGTTCTCTCGCTACATGAATCGCTACAGTCGTCACACTTTCACCGACAACCCCGATGACAGAAGCGATTTTGTCAGCATTTGTAAATGTTTTGTCCATATTAAGCAACACATGGCCGAAGTTTGCTGCTGTCAATTCTCCAGAAATAGGAGGTGTGTCATTTTTATAAATATGTTTCACCTTTAAATCAATAATTTCACGATCACCTTGTTGCGCCATCTCTGTCAACTTTTGGTAATCCGTAATACCCGTTAATAAATAACCGAGGCCCTGAATCATGCCGCCACCTGTACCAATGCCGCCGACACGTTTTTGCCCCTCATTGTCAGAAAAATGAAGTGATGTCCCAGTACCGACATTTGTGAAAATATATTGCTGAATATGAATATTTTGTTCTTCTAGTAAAATCTGTACGCCCTTTGCAGCTGCATCGAATTCAATGAAAAGTTGTGGTTCGCAATCGAGTAATTCGCTTAAAACTTTCGCATTGCCCCCTGTCATATGAATATCTTCGCACGCTTGTTGATTCAACCAGTTTGCTACAGTTTCTAGTGATGTTGTGGGATAAGTTTTAAAAGTACGCTCACCGTCTTGTTCAATCACAACTTTGATTAACGTCCCACCTGCATCGATACCTATTCGCATATCTGTCACCTCAAAATAATTGTTTATCACCAATATATACTATATGATAATGACGAAATTACAAGACTAAATTTGATAACAAATGAAGGTGTATGATGTAATTAAGTCCATATATCATCCGTGATGTGGAAGAAGTAGCACAATTTTATCAAAAGACATTTGGTCGGGTGCTGAAATGTTTAAACGAGCATGAGGGAAAGCTGCTTCATGCAGAGTTAGAAATTACAGCGCAACATTACGTTGATCTTCAAATTATGGAAAATCGATTGACCGTCAAGGCGACCATTTAATTTTAACTTTTGACCAATTAGAGGAACAACAGCGGATTTATGAGGCGTTAAGTGAAGCGGGGGACCCCATATGCCGCTCCAAAAAACATTCTTCGGTGCTATACATGGTCAAGTCATCGATCGCTACGGCATCAACTGGGTCATGAACTATTTTGAATAAAGATAAAAAGGGATAGAATATAAAAATGTTTGGTACTATAGATACAATCTGTTTGTTGAACTTGCCTTTCCTATGATTTGTGATTTTTGATTGCCTTCAAGGCTTCGCTTTCCGATGGGTTGCTCCTTCAACTCATTAGAACTTAATTAAACGGTTACATTTGCCGAGGCATTAGTGGATTTTGGGAGCATAGTAGAAATCTCATGTGCAACAAAGATTTCGTCTTACTGTCCCCGCAAGGCTGACTCGACTTCTTAAAAAGCGCATGCATTGAGAAGTCAGACAGCTACTGCGATAAACAGTAACCATTATTAAAGTAAAGAAGTCACTCTAAGGGGTATGCACACATTCCCTCAGGAGACTCAACTTTCAGGGCAATCTACATCACATACAGTCACTTAGGGCAAGTTTCTAAAATGAAGACACCCAATAGCGTCCATGTTTTTACGTCCAAGTCCTCCTCATTTTTCGACAGTTTAATCATCATTAATGGATATCAGCCCATAAAGAAAAAAGAGACTGAGAAAACTAATGTCCCAGTCCCTCCCTAATATTTAAATTAAAAGTAGATGTTGAAATGATGATGCGTGAATAGGTTCGCCTATCACATCTCATTATCGCGCTCACGTTCTTCAATGGTACGAGAAAAGTCCTTTTCATCATCAATATGCGTCATTTTAAAATGCTTCGTATGCTCACGTCTCAACGCATTCATCAATGAAAAAATCATCAATAATAAGATAATCGAAAATGGTAATCCAGTTACGACTGATGCGGTTTGTAAACTTGTGAGGCCACCAGCAACAGTTAATGCAACAGAAATGGCACCGATTAAAATACCCCATACCATTTTGTGTTTACGCTTAGGATTTTCAACGCCACCTGTCGCCATACCTGATACGATATGTGTGGTTGAGTCCGCACTCGTCACGATAAAAGTAAAAATTAAAATAATGGCTAAAGCACTTGTCAATTCGTATAACGGAAACTTGCTTAATAATTCAAATAGCGCTACCGTATAATCTTGATCGACAATTTTTTCAATTCCATCTTGATGATGTAATGCCCAGTTAATAGCAGTCCCTCCAAAACCTGAAATCCATAAAAATGAAATACAAGGTGGAATAATTAAGACGCCGACGACAAATTCGCGAATCGTCCGTCCTCTTGAGACACGAGCAACAAAACCACCAATAAATGGCGACCACGAAATGACCCATGCCCAATAGAACACAGTCCATTTTTGAATCCATGAATTGTCACCCGTATAAGGATCCATACGTAAACTATACTGTATGAAATGTGTCAAATAGTCCCCAATTGAAACGGTGAATGTTTCGACGATAAATCGTAAATCCCCGAAAATAAAAATAAACAACAATAACAATGCACCAATCATAATATTTATGTTACTTAGCCACTTCACGCCACGATTGATACCTGTTAATGCAGAACCGAGGAAAATGAGTGTCATGAGTAACGTAATCAAAATTAATGTGAGCGACGTGTTCGGAACTTTAAAGACATGGTTTAAACCACCAGCAATTTGTAAAATACCAAGACCGATAGAAGTCGCAATCCCCATAACTGTTGCAATGATGGCCAAAATATCAATGACGTTACGAAATGGGCGTCGATACGTTTCGCCAAAAACGGGTTCCATTGCAGTAGAAATCAGACCATCCCGATTTTTCCGGAATTGGAAATAGGCGACGATTAAACCGCTCATTGCGAAAATCGACCATTGCGAAATTCCCCAATGAAAAAAAGTATAACCCATCGCAAGGCGCGCAGATTCTACCGATTGACCGTCGACCGATTTTGGAAACGGTGAATGCAAGTAATGGGTTAACGGTTCAGCCACGCCCCAAAAGACAATGCCGACACCTAAGCCAGCCGAAAAAAGCATACCGATCCACGACATAAATGAAAATTCTGGCTCTTCATCATCGCGGCCTAATTTGAATCGGCCATATCTCGAAAGTGCTAAGAAAATTAAGAAAATGTCGAGTACAAAAACGATAATTAAAAAGAGCCAGCCAAAGTTTAAAGCTAACGCATCATATGTATTTTGGGCATATGCGCCAAATGTTTTAGGAAAGATGGCTGCTAATAAAGTGAGAATTAAAATGATACTGAACGAAATGGTGTAAACAATATTGCGATTCTTTTTCTTTAAATTGTTGTGCTTGTTCATGTGAACCCCTTTCTTAATGCCACGAAATTGAGAGATAATAGTAGTTGAAGATAACAATAAGGTCGCTAATGATAAAAGTTCTAAATTATCTCTATAAATAATTGTTTGAAACCCTTTAATTATGTCAACATTGTATATGGAGAATAAAAAATAAAGGGATGGTCAAAACAATGACAACAAAAATTAAACGCTTTGATGATATTACTATACAATTATATGATAAGCAATACCGTGATGCGTTATATCAATTCGAATTAAATGAGCGACAACGTATCTATTCTTCATTACCCAAAGAAGTCTTGGATGATGCATTAAACGATGACAATAGAGTCGCAAACATCGTACTAAATGATCAAGATGAAGTAATTGGATTTTTCGTACTGCATGAACATTATCAACACGAGGGCTATGACACACCGTATGAAGTGGTGTACATACGTTCGTTATCCATTAATGAAGCGTATCAAGGGAATGGCTACGGCACGAAAATTATGATGACATTACCAGAATATGTGCAAATGATTTTTCCGGATTTTAATCATTTGTACTTAGTCGTGGATGCAGAAAATGAATCGGCTTGGAATGTGTATGAGCGTGCAGGTTTTATGCATACGGCAACGAAAGAAGAAGGACCCATCGGCAAAGAGCGTCTCTATTACCTCGATTTGGACCATAAATATGTATCCTCATTAAAACTTATAAAGAGCGAGGGTTCGAAAGCAGGCCCGATTGAAATTGTTAACTTCATTTTAGATGGAGAAAAAGTAGGATTTTTAGCGATTGAAGCATTTAACGAACGGCTGATTATTCGTGCACTTTACGTTGATGATGCACATAGAGATACAGGCATTGCGCAAAATGCACTGCGTCAATTGGCGACCTATGTACGAAAAGAAAATCATGATACGAAAGTGATTGAAGTCACATTGTTTGGACCTAATCATCAACTGACACCGCTGTTTGTTAAAAGTAATTTTGTGGAGACATTGACGACGGATGATTATGTCACATTAGAAAAATATATTAATTATTAGTCGGGTGATTCGTCATTCATACATGTACCAATCCGCAAACCATTTCATATGGCTTCGAAAAATCTCGCTGAAAACATTGCGAAATCATCAGCAGTGATTTATAATTTAATTTTGTTAAAGTCGATGTTTAAATCGCATCTATCACGCAATAGATGTGTATGAATGTAGCGCAACATAATCAAAAGGTGACGGTCATACGCACCTATTTTTTACAAATTGAAATATCCGAATGAACAGAAATGTTAACCTTTGAAAGGAAGATGTGCTGATGAAATTACAAGATTACACACAAGAAATGGTTGATGAAAAATCATTTATTGATATGGCTTATACGCTTTTAAGTGAACAAAATGCAACGATGAACCTTTATGATATTATTGATGAGTTTAAACGTATTGGTCATTACGAAGATGCACAAATTGAAGACCGTATCGTTCAATTCTACACAGATTTAAATACGGATGGTCGTTTTTTAAGTGTAGGTGATAACGTTTGGGGACTTCGCGATTGGTATTCAGTAGACGATATTGAAGAAAAAATCGCACCAACCATTCAAAAATTCGATATTCTTGATGAAGACGATGAAGAAGATAAAAACTTAACATTATTAGGTGAAGATGATTTAGATGGCGATGACAACATTCCAAATCGTACTGATGATCAAGAAGATTTAGATGATCCTGAAGATGAACGTGTTGAAGATGAAATTGAAGAGTCAGACCTCGTAGTTGAAGAAGACGAAGAAGACATCGATGAAACATACGATGAAGACGATGAACTTGAAGAAGAGGAAGAAGAAGAAACATTTTAATTTCTGATTTCTAAATAAAGTTTGTTGACTTTTTACGACAACATGATAGAATTTTATTCGGGCTCCTTTAATTAGGACGGATAAATAAATGAAAACGATAGAAAGTAGTGATGGCTCCGAAATGACGAGTCTCATCTATCGTTAAGGTTCCCCTTACAATCATGATATTGTGAGTGGGAACTTTTTTTAATTTTATGAAACATTGCGGACGTTAAGTGATTCTAAGACGATAAAAGTGGCCGTATGTTCATTAATGCGAAGTGTTGGCCATACAATCTTCATCGCACTGCAACGACGACAACTTTTTGAAATTGAGAATACAGTCTTGCACATAATCAATGATTGGCATACAAATTCACCCCTACATTTTGAAAGGTACTTCAGACAACAAACGAGGAGGAAATTGAATTATGACTAAATTTATTTTCGTAACTGGTGGCGTGGTTTCATCATTAGGTAAAGGGATTACAGCCGCTTCACTAGGACGCTTATTAAAGGATAGAGGATTAAAGGTGACGATCCAAAAATTTGATCCTTATTTAAATGTGGATCCAGGTACAATGAGTCCATATCAACACGGGGAAGTTTTCGTGACAGATGATGGTGCTGAAACGGACTTGGACTTAGGTCATTATGAACGTTTTATCGACATTAACTTAAACCAATACTCTAACGTAACAGCTGGGAAAGTGTACTCACACGTGCTACAAAAAGAGCGTCGTGGTGACTACTTAGGTGGGACAGTCCAAGTCATTCCACATATTACAAACGAAATTAAGTCACGTTTGTTACTCGCTGGTGAAAGTACAAATGCAGATGTTGTCATTACTGAAATCGGTGGGACAACAGGTGATATCGAATCGTTACCATTTATTGAAGCGATTCGCCAAATTAAGAGTGACTTAGGCCGCGACAACGTGATGTATGTACACTGTACTTTATTACCGTACATTAAAGCAGCAGGTGAAATGAAAACGAAACCGACACAACATAGTGTGAAAGAATTACGTGGTTTAGGGATTCAACCTGATTTAATCGTTGTGCGTACAGAATATGAAATGACGCAAGACTTAAAAGACAAAATTGCATTATTCTGTGACATTGATAAAGAAAGCGTCATCGAATGTCGTGATGCAGAATCACTTTATGAAATTCCGTTACAATTAAGCCATCAAAACATGGACGATATTGTCATCGAACGTTTAGGACTTCAAGTGGATCGCGATACACAACTCGATGAATGGAATCATTTATTACGTGTCGTGAATAACTTAGAAGGTAAAGTGACAATTGGTCTTGTCGGTAAATATGTGTCACTTCAAGATGCGTACTTGTCAGTGGCTGAGTCACTTAAACATGCGGGTTACCAATTTATGAAAGATATCGAAATTCGTTGGATTGATTCAAGTGAGGTTAATGATGACAACGCTGCAGAATATTTATCAGATGTCGACGGCATCCTTGTTCCAGGTGGTTTCGGTTTCCGTGCAAGTGAAGGTAAAATTTCAGCGATTAAATATGCACGTGAACAACAGATTCCGTTCTTCGGTATTTGTTTAGGGATGCAACTTGCGACAGTGGAATATGCACGTCACGTCGTTGGTTTAGAAGGTGCACATTCAGCTGAATTAGATCCGAATACACCATACCCAGTGATCGATTTATTACCAGAACAAAAAGATATCGAAGACTTAGGCGGTACATTACGTTTAGGTTTATACCCATGTACAATTCAAGAAGGCACATTAGCTGAAAAAATTTACGGAAAAACAGAAGTGGAAGAACGTCATCGTCATCGCTATGAGTTCAACAATGAATATAGAGAACAACTTGAAGCAGCAGGTATGATCTTCTCAGGTACAAGCCCAGACGGTCGTTTAGTTGAAATGGTGGAGTTAAAAGAACATCCATTCTTTATCGCATGCCAATTCCACCCAGAGTTTTTATCAAGACCGAACCGCCCGCAACCGATCTTCAAATCATTCATTGAAGCGGCATTGTTACAACAAAATAAAACGAAATAATAAACATTGCAGTCCTATGGAACTTTTCATAGGGCTGTTTTTTGATTTTATAGGTGAAAAATCATTGTTAAAACCGCCCCTTAAATGATGAGCGGTACATTAGAAAATAAAACGAATGATTTCTCCTGAAAATGACAGGCTACATTAACATTCTCGCTATCTTCTGCTACATTTAAAATGACGATAATATTTAAGGTGAAATTTAAAAAATGGCAATCGAACAAGTTGTGGAATAAGCAACACTCATGGCAAGCAATTTGTAGCTTAATGATGAAATAACGCCTATGCTTTAAAGTGCATCAAGTTAACGTGACTGAAGTAGAACTCAATCTTATAATGGAAACCCTTACAAAAATGTAGAAATGCGATTGACAAACTTTGTGACAATGCATAAAATTTACATGAAATTAATATTTAATTAATAATCAAGGGGAGGATACATATGTTTAAGTTTTTAAAACCGCCTGTAGCTGCGGCACCTGTACCAGAAAGTCAGCAAGATGAAACGTATAAAAAATTAAGGCTACAAGTGTTTATCGGTATCTTTTTAGGCTATGCAGGTTATTATTTGTTGCGTAAAAACTTTTCAATCGCGATGCCGTACTTAGCGGATATGGGTTTTTCAAAGGCAGAACTCGGGTTTGCGTTATCCGCGATTTCGATTGCTTACGGTTTTAGTAAGTTTGTCATGGGGACGGTCAGTGATAGAAGTAACGCCCGTATCTTTTTAACGTTAGGACTTGTGTTAACAGCTATCGTCAATTTACTGATGGGCTTCATTCCTGCGTTAACATCAAGTGTCACGATCATGTTCATCATGTTATTCCTCAATGGTTGGTTCCAAGGTATGGGCTGGCCGCCGTCAGGTCGTGTGCTCGTGCATTGGTTTAGTGTGAGTGAACGTGGAAGTAAAACGGCGATTTGGAACGTCGCGCATAACGTCGGTGGTGGTTTAATGGCACCAATCGCATTGTTTGGGATTTATTTAACAGGTTCATTGAGCTTTGGTTATTTACAAGGCTTTGAAGGGGCATTTATTTATCCTGCGTTACTTGCGATTGTCATTGCGATTGCGTCATACGTTTTAGTGCGTGATACACCGCAATCAGTCGGTTTACCATCAATCGAAGCGTATCGTGATGACTATCCAACACAAAAGAAAGAGACATTCGAAACAGAATTGACGACGAAAGAGATTTTATTCAAATACGTCCTTAACAACAAATGGGTGTGGATTATTGCGATTGCGAATATTTTCGTCTACTTTGTCCGATATGGTGTGTTAGACTGGGCGCCGCTCTATTTAAGTGAAGTGAAAAGCTTTGATATGAAAGAATCAGGCTGGGCCTATTTCTTATACGAATGGGCAGGTATTCCAGGTACACTTATCTGTGGTTGGTTATCAGATAAAGTATTTAAAGGTCGTCGTGGTCCAGCAGGCTTTATCTTTATGATTGGTGTAACGATTGCGGTTGTCGTATACTGGCTCAACCCACCTGGCAATCCACTCATTGACAACCTTGCATTAATTACAATTGGCTTTTTAATATATGGTCCAGTAATGTTGATTGGTTTACAAGCATTGGATTATGTGCCGAAAAAAGCAGCGGGGACTGCAGCCGGTTTAACAGGTTTATTCGGTTACCTCGGTGGCGCTGTCATGGCGAACATTGTCATGGGTGCGATTGTAGATCATATGGGTTGGAGTGCAGGCTTCATCTTATTAACAATCATTAGTGTCTTAGCAATGATTAGCTTCCTCTTCACGTGGAATAAACGTGGACAAGAAATCGTACATTAGAATAGATGAGAGGCAAGTATCTTTTAATTCAAAAGAGGTACTTGTCTTTTTAGTATGTTATTATCAAATTATATTTTTATATATTTAAGATAAGTGATAAAACGTGTGGAAAGTGGAGGGGTATCACAATGCAATTTTGGCTTAAATTCATTTGTTTTATCATTGCATCTATTTTAATCGCGCACTTTATTTGGAACGAAATGAGGATTGCGTCTCTTATTATCAGTATCATCACTTTAATCGCTTTTTCTATCATTGAGTATGTGTTCAAAAAGAAAGAGAAGGAATAGAATTGCGGTCTTACTTGATATAGAAGTTACACACTGGAAAGGTCATCAATAAGTAGAGACGTTTTCAGTGTGTAAAATTGGACTGTGAGTAGGGAGAGGGACATTTAGTTTTCCCAGTCCCTATCTTATGAATACTATTCTAAATCTAAATCACGCATCATTTCAACCATTTGCGTATAAATTTCATAATACACATAATTCAACGCCATGAGATGCGGTTGTACGACTTTATCATAATCTTCTGTGTAAACAATCGGTCTCGGTGTTGACAAATTAATAAAATGCATTAAATGATCCGGTAATTCAACTTCTTTAGGTTTATTCGTAATCACGACAACATCGCGATCATCCGCAATTAATTGTTCCAAATCACGAGCCATCTCCTCGCTATACTCCGCTCCGAACAGTAACACTCTATCTGTCGTGTCTAACACGTCAAACGAGGGATAATCGTCTAGCGCCAAACTTGAATGCAATTTCTCAAAACTCGTTAAGATGTAGGATTCAAAGCATTTTAAATCACCATAACCTTTAATGTAAACATGACCTTCGCCACCCATCGCTTGAATTAAACTTTGTGCAGCCATTTGAATATCCAACTCTTGCTGATCGAGTCGATTAAATATACCTGTTAATTGTGTTGTGAGCATTTTTGACATGCATGTTGCCTCCTTTTTGGTCAATTTTTTGTATATATATAAAATTAAATTTTTGGTTTTTTAACAGCTGTTAATGCTACGAAATTCAAAATTCATTTTATAAAATAATCGTGTTAGAATCAATTCACAGCAATGGTTGCGCTTACATGATAAATTACGATATTTTTCACAAATTTAGTGCGATTTTGCGGTGCATATTAACAATGACTTTGCTATACTGTATTTATAAATATTCGTGCGACATGCACGCAAGGAGGAACTTTCATGCCTTTAGTTTCAATGAAAGAAATGTTAATCGACGCAAAAGAAAATGGTTATGCTGTAGGTCAATATAACCTAAATAACTTGGAGTTCACACAAGCGATTTTACAAGCGTCTCAAGAAGAGAATGCGCCTGTAATTCTTGGTGTATCTGAAGGGGCAGCAAGATACATGGGTGGCTTCTACACTGTAGTTAAAATGGTAGAGGGACTATTACACGACTACGAAATCACAATTCCTGTTGCGATTCATTTAGACCATGGTTCAAGCTTTGAAAAATGTAAAGAAGCGATTGATGCTGGTTTCACATCTGTTATGATTGATGCATCACACGAGCCATATGAAGATAACGTGAAAATTACGAAAAAGGTTGTAGAATACGCGCACGAACGCGGTGTATCTGTTGAGGCTGAATTAGGCACTGTTGGTGGTCAAGAAGATGACGTTGTTGCTGAAGGCGTTATCTACGCTAACCCAACTGAATGTCAAAACTTAGTTAAAGCTACAGGTATCGATGCATTAGCGCCTGCTTTAGGTTCAGTTCACGGACCATACAAAGGTGAACCAAACTTAGGTTTTAAAGAAATGGAAGAAATCGGTGCTTCAACTGGATTGCCATTAGTATTACACGGTGGTACAGGCATCCCTACTCACGACATTAAAAAAGCGATTTCATTCGGAACGGCTAAAATCAATGTTAATACTGAGAACCAAATTGCTTCAGCTAAACGTGTTCGTGAAGTATTGGATCAAGACAAAGAAGTTTACGATCCACGTAAATATTTAGGACCAGCTCGTGAAGCGATTAAAGAAACTGTAATTGGAAAAATTAGAGAGTTCGGTACTTCAGGTAAAGCAGCAAACATTAAAGGTTAATCTATTTTAAGAGATGTCACACACGTATCACATGTTTGTGCAGTGTCAACATCATTAAATTCAAAAGAGGGTAGCATGATCACAAGTTGTGAGTCGGTTACTCTCTTTTTCATATTTTGATAATCGTGATGACGCTCTATAGTGAAAACGTGTAGGAAATGCTTGATGCAAAGGTAGGCAAAGTCGTTCAATCGCTATCATATTTACAAAAATTGAACGCAAAGTAGGGCTAAACATCTCAAAGCGTCATTTTTTCATTTTGCAATTTGAAAAAATTTACTTTATAATGCTTTTAATATAGTATTATAAGGTTAAAATGAACAAGGGAAAAGGAGTTCAATGACATGGCACAAGAAGTGATAAAAATAAGAGGTGGCCAAACTTTAAAAGGGAGTGTTGAAATTAATGGTGCGAAAAACAGTTCAGTTGCCATAATACCTGCAACATTAATGGCAGAAGCACCGGTAACATTAGATGGCTTGCCACAAATTTCTGATGTTGAAACGCTGGTTAGCTTATTGGGAGATTTAAACATTAAGACTGAACTTAACGGCACAACTTTAGTAGTAGACCCGACACATATTGAAAACGCCCCTTTGCCAAACAATAAAGTTGAATCTTTGCGTGCTTCTTATTATATGATGGGGGCTATGCTCGGTCGCTTTAAAAAGTGCGTCATTGGTTTACCTGGAGGATGTCCGCTTGGGCCGAGACCGATTGATCAACATATTAAAGGGTTTAAGGCTTTAGGTGCAACAGTAGATGAGTCGAGCCTCACATCAATGAAAATTGAGGCAGAACGTTTGGTAGGCGCGAACATTTATTTAGATATTGTCAGTGTAGGTGCAACGATTAATATTATGCTTGCTGCGACACGTGCGGAAGGGCAAACGATTATCGAAAATGCAGCAAAAGAACCTGAAGTGGTCGATGTTGCCAACTTTTTAAATAGTATGGGCGCAAAGGTCACAGGTGCAGGGACAAGTTCGATTAAAATTGTCGGTGTGCCTCATTTACATGGTAGCCGCCATTCAATCATACCGGATCGTATCGAAGCTGGAACGTACATGTGTATTGCGGCCGCTTGTGGTGAGTCGGTACATATTGACAACATTATTCCAAAACATATGGAAGCACTCACTGTGAAATTGAAAGAGTTAGGTGTTACAATAGAGACAGGCGATGACTACATGATAGTCCAATCTTCTGCACCTTATAAAAGTGTCGATATCAAAACGCTTGTGTACCCCGGTTTTGCAACGGATTTACAGCAACCTATTACACCTTTACTCTTCTTAGCAAATGGACCTAGTTTTGTCACTGAAACGATTTATCCAGAGCGCTTCAGACATGTGAAAGAGTTACAAAAAATGAATGGATTGATAACAGCAGACCAAAATACTGCGACAGTGAAGCCATCGAAATTAACAGGCACCGAAGTGTACGCAAGTGACTTACGTGCAGGTGCATGCTTAATCGTAGCTGGATTGTTAGCAGAAGGTGTGACAACGATTTATAATGTGAAGCATATCTACCGAGGTTATACAGATATTGTGAAAACACTTAAAGCGTTAGGTGCTGATATTTGGACGGAACAAGTTAAAGCTTAATCCGATTAATGTTGTTATCACAAATTTAAAATTGAGAGGTGATAACTATGGAAGTATGTCCATATTTAGAAGAAACATTTAAAATTTTAGGACGCAGTTGGAACGGTTTGATTTTGCATTACCTTTCGACTTGCGATGGATATAAAGCGCATTTCTCAGAGATGAAAAGACATTTACGTCCAATTACTAATAGAGCCTTGTCTATGAAAGTGGCTGAGTTGGCTGATGCAGAGTTATTAACGAAAGAAGTTATTTCGACAAATCCGCCGTCAGTTTGTTACCATTTAACAGAAAAAGGTGTAGCATTGGCACGTGCATTAGAACCGCTCGAAACTTGGGCGCATGACTATATTGATTTAGAAGAAAAAGCGCTATAAGCATTCAAAGAAAATAATAAAAGAGTAAGACGACGCGAACGATTGGTGTATGTGCTTACTCTTTTATTGTTTATCAAGTTAATGTAATGACAGAAAAAATTTGATTTGTAGGGTCAGGTTTAAAAAGGAATAAACTTGGCAATACAAAGTGTATGACATTAAATGAAGGAGTGTTTGTTCATGAGAGATCAAACAAAACAATATATTAATGGTGAATGGGTTGAAAGTCATAGTGGCGAAACGATAGCAGTCATTAACCCAGCCACAGAAGAAGTATTTGGTCATATCGCAAAAGGGAATAAAGCAGATGTAGACCAAGCAGTTCAAGCTGCTCATGACGTGTATCTTTCATTTCGTAACTCGTCTGTCAAAGAACGACAAGACTTGTTAGATCGTATTGTTAAAGAATATGAAAATCGTAAAGATGATTTAATAGAAGCAATGACATTAGAGCTAGGTGCACCTGTGACACAATCAGAAAAAGTGCATTATCAAATGGGCTTAAACCATTTTAAAGCTGCACGTGACGCATTGAATGATTTCCAATTTGAAGAACGTCGCGGAGATAACTTAATCGTGAAAGAAGCAATTGGTGTTGCAGGACTTGTCACACCTTGGAACTTCCCAACGAACCAAACATCACTTAAATTAGCGGCAGCATTTGCGGCAGGAAGTCCGGTTGTCCTCAAACCATCTGAATTGACGCCATATGCAGCGATTATTTTAGCTGAAATTTTCGATAAAGTTGGTGTACCCAAAGGTGTATTTAACCTTGTCAATGGCGATGGTGAAGGTGTCGGTACACCGTTAACTCAACATCCTGATGTCCGCATGGTGTCATTTACAGGTTCTGGTGGCACAGGTTCAAAAATTATGGAAGCGGCGAGCAAAGACTTCAAAAAAGTATCATTGGAACTCGGCGGGAAATCTCCATTTATCATTTTAGATGATGCGAATCTTGAAGAAGCGGCTAAAGCGGCAGTGAAGAAAGTTGTTAACAATACAGGGCAAGTATGTACAGCAGGCACACGTACATTAGTGCCGGAAAGTATTAAAGACGATTTTCTTAAAGAAGTAAAAAAACAAATGGCGAACGTGAAAGTCGGCGATCCACAAAATACTGAAACACAAATGGGTCCTATTGTGAGTGAAAAACAATACAATCAAGTACAAGACTACATTCAAAAAGGCATCGATGAAGGCGCTGAACTATTATACGGGGGTACAGGTAAACCGGATGGTCTAGATAAAGGGTATTTCGCGAAACCTACAATCTTTACAAATGTGAATAATCAAATGACAATCGCGCAAGAAGAAATTTTTGGACCTGTTATGTCAATTATTACGTATAAAGATTTAGACGAAGCGATTGAAATTGCTAACGATACAAAATACGGACTTGCCGGCTATGTTTTCGGTCAAAACAAAGAAAACCTTATCCGTGTTGCACGTTCTATTGAAGCAGGTACTATCGAAATTAACGAAGCTGGACGTGCGTCAGACTTACCATTCGGTGGTTATAAACAATCAGGTATTGGCCGTGAATGGGGCGACTTCGGTATTGAAGAATTTTTAGAAGTGAAATCTATTGCAGGTTATTACAAAGGTGAATAACTGTTTGAAATAGTGTGTGAAAACATGCGTATCAAAAGAAAGCGAAGAGGCTGGGAATTAAGTTTTCCCAGCCTTAATGTTTTCATAGATTTATGTTTCATTAATGATTAAAAATTGTTGGAAAATGTGAGTGAACGGGATAAAAATGATACTATAGTCTTGTTGGATTTCAAAAACTTGTCCAAAGTTGTTGCATATGATGTAAGTTTGCCCAGAAGATTGAGACTCCATAGGGAATGCATGCATACTGCTGACAGCGACCGCTTTTCTTTGATAATGGCTACGCTTTATCACAGTAGCTGTCTGGCTTCTAAATGTTTACACTTTTGAGAAGCCGAGTCAGCCTTGCGGAGATAGCACGACGAAATCTGTGTTGCAGATGAGATTTCTGTACTGCTCCCAAAATGCACTAACGCCTCAACGAATGAAATAGTTTAATCAAGCGTTAGTGAGTTGAAAAATCAGCCCCTAGTAAAGGTCATCCATGAAGGCAATCAAAAACACAAATCATTGTAGTAGGGCGAGTTCAACAAGAATATTGTATCAATAGCATCAAAATCTTTTGTCTCCCAGTCCTTTTTTTAATTATTTTAAAGAAAATTTGAGTATTGAAATAAAGTCAAAAATGGCTAAACTGAGTGGGAAAATTAGGATTTCTTTATTTTATGGACAAGCCAATTTTCTATGATTTTCTGAACTTATAAAAATGAGTAAAATTGATGACAGATATTGAAAAAATGATGATGTATCAAATCTGAATTTTTCCTGTCATTTCCATTGATATTTTGTCATTGAGCCCATTATTTGATATAGTAAGGTTTAATCGTAACATTTGCGATTAAATAGAATTTAAAATGAAATGAGTGTTTAACATGTCAAGGGAACGAACATCTCCGCAATATGAATCTTTTCATGAATTATACAAGAATTATACAACAAAGGCCCTCACTGAAAAGGCAAAATCTCTTAAACTTGTTAACTATAGTAAATTAAATAAAAAAGAACTCGTACTTGCAATCATGGAAGCGCAAATGGAACAAGATGGAAACTACTATATGGAAGGCATCCTCGATGATATCCAACAAGATGGTTATGGGTTTTTACGAACGGTTAACTTCTCCAAAGGTGAAAAAGATATCTACATTTCTGCTAGCCAAATTCGTCGATTCGAAATTAAATTAGGCGATAAAGTAACCGGAAAAGTTCGAAAACCGAAAGAAAACGAAAAATATTATGGATTACTACAAGTTGACTTTGTGAACGATCACAATGCAGAAGAAGTCAAAAAACGCCCTCACTTCCAAGCTCTTACACCTTTATATCCAGATGAACGGATTAAATTAGAAACAGAACCTCGAAACTATTCAACACGTGTAATGGACTTAATTACACCTATTGGTTTAGGACAACGCGGCTTAATTGTTGCACCACCTAAAGCAGGGAAAACCACTTTACTAAAAGAAATTGCCAATGCGATTGTTACGAACAAACCGAATGCTAAACTTTTCATTTTACTCATCGGTGAACGACCAGAAGAGGTAACTGACATTGAACGTTCAGTTGATGAAGCAGAAGTAGTACATTCTACGTTTGATGAGCATCCAAAACATCACGTAAAAGTTGCTGAATTGTTGCTCGAGCGTGCAAAGCGTCTCGTCGAAATTGGTGAAGATGTCATTATTTTAATGGATTCACTGACTCGTTTAGCCCGTGCGTATAACCTCGTTGTACCGCCGAGTGGTCGTACATTATCGGGTGGTTTAGATCCAGCGTCATTACATGGTCCTAAAACATTTTTTGGTGCTGCCAGAAATATCGAAGCAGGTGGCAGTTTAACAATTTTAGCCACTACGCTCGTTGATACAGGTTCTCGTATGGATGATATGATTTATGAGGAATTTAAAGGGACAGGGAATATGGAGCTCCATTTAGATCGACGCCTTTCTGAACGTCGTATTTATCCAGCGATTGATATTTCTAGAAGTTCGACGCGTAAAGAAGAACTCCTTGTTCCGAAAAACGAATTGGATAGCTTGTGGCAATTACGCAATATGTTTTCAAATTCACCTGACTTCACAGAGCGTTTCATTCGTAAGTTGAAGAAAACGAAATCCAATGCTGAATTCTTTGAACTTTTACAACAAAGTGCGGCTGAAAGTAGTAAAACAGGTAAACCGATTATTTAATCAGAATAATTTTAGATGTAGGGTTGCAATTTCATCATGCGGCCTATATAATGTTTAAGTATTGGGTAAAAACTCAGAAATAACTCTGTTCCGGATGGTTCAGGGCAAAGGAGCTGAAAATTATGAAACAAGGGATTCATCCAGAATACCGTAAAGTCATCTTTTTAGATACGACAACTGATTACAAATTTTTAAGCGGTTCTACTAAATTTTCTAACGAAACAATGGAATGGGAAGATGGTAACGAGTACCCAGTTATTCGTTTAGATATTTCTTCTGATTCACATCCATTCTACACAGGACGTCAAAAATTTGCTGCGGCAGATGGTCGTGTGGAACGTTTCAACAAAAAATTTGGTCTCAAATCAGACAACTAAGACAACATTGGCTTGGGTGGATAGCTGTCCTCTCAAACTGTGTGCTTAATGAAATGTGAATAAAATGTACGTCAACACGTTTTCTTTGATACTGTATCATAAGGAAACGTGTTGTGCGTTGTAGTGGGTCAACGGAATCTAAACCTTTAGATTGTGTACCCACTTTTTTATTATCTGCTTTGCTAGGGCTTTACCTCATTTATCACATTCTGAAAGTTTAAAGGGGGATTTTAAATCAAATAAACAAGAATTTAATGAATTTTGATATACATACGAATTACATCAACGAATACGTATATTTTATGATATAATGAATTGATTTTGTTTTGAAAAAGGTGGAAAGAATCATGTATGAAGCGTACCATTCAGGTTGGATAGAATGCATTACTGGAAGCATGTTTAGTGGCAAGTCAGAAGAGCTCATCAGACGCTTACGCCGAGGTGTCTATGCAAAGCAAAAAGTGGTTGTATTTAAACCAACAATTGATGACCGCTACCATAAAGAAAAAATTGTTTCTCATAACGGTAATGAAATAGAAGCGATTAACATTTCTAAAGCAAGTGAGATATGGCGCCATGACTTAAATGGTGTGGATATTATCGGTATTGATGAGATTCAATTTTTTGATCGAGATATTGTAGACATTGCACAAACGCTTGCCGAAAGAGGGTACCGTGTAATTACTGCAGGTCTTGATATGGATTTTAAAGGCGAACCTTTTCACCCTGTTCCTGAAATGCTAGCGGTGAGTGAACATATTACAAAATTACAAGCGGTCTGTGCGGTTTGTGGGGCATCATCGAGTCGTACGCAACGATTGATTGATGGTAAACCTGCAAAAGTGGATGATCCGATTATACTTGTAGGTGCAAATGAAAGTTATGAGCCGCGTTGTCGTGCACATCATATCGTAGCACCGAGTGAAAATGATAAGGAGGCGTTGGAATAATGTTTGATCAATTAGACATTGTTGAAGAACGTTATGAACAACTGAATGAATTGTTAAGCGATCCAGAAGTTGTGAGTGATTCAAATCTTCTTAGAAAATATTCTAAAGAACAATCAGAATTACAAAAAACGGTAGAAGTGTACCGTCAATATAAACAAGTGAAAGAAGATGCTGAGGAAATTGAATTAATGCTTGCTGAAACAGATGACGCTGATGAAGTGGAAATGTTAAAAGAAGAAGCAAGTGCATTGAAAGCAGAAGTGCCAGAACTAGAAGAGCAGTTAAAATTATTGCTCATTCCAAAAGATCCGAATGACGAAAAAGATGTTATTGTGGAAATTCGTGGGGCTGCAGGTGGCGATGAAGCGGCTATTTTTGCTGGTGATTTATTCCGTATGTATTCTAAGTTCGCTGAGTCACATCGTTTTAAACTTGAAATTGTAGAAGCGACAGAAAGTGACCACGGTGGTTATAAAGAGATCAGTTTTTCAGTTTCTGGCGACGGTGCTTACAGTAAATTGAAATATGAAAATGGTGCGCACCGTGTTCAACGTGTTCCTGAAACAGAATCAGGTGGCCGTATTCATACGTCAACAGCCACAGTTGCAGTCCTACCAGAAGTAGAAGATGTAGAAATCGAAATCCGCAACGAAGACTTGAAAATCGATACGTATCGTTCAAGTGGTGCAGGTGGACAGCACGTTAATACAACGGACTCTGCCGTACGTATTACTCACATTCCAACTGGGGTCATTGCGACATCTTCAGAAAAATCGCAAATTCAAAACCGTGAAAAAGCGATGAAAGTGTTAAAAGCACGTTTATATGATATGAAGTTGCAAGAAGAACAACAAAAATATGCAGCGCAACGTAAGTCAGCGGTGGGTACAGGTGACCGTTCTGAACGTATCCGTACATATAACTATCCGCAAAGTCGTGTGACGGACCACCGTATTGGTTTAACATTACAAAAATTAGATCAAATTATGGAAGGCAAGTTAGACGAAATTGTGGATGCGTTAACGATGCATGAACAAACTGAAAAATTGAAAGAGCTTAATACTGGTGAATTATAAAGAGTGGCGACAACAGGCTGAGCAGCAAATGGTGGTGAAAGGATATGAGCCGAATGCCATCCAATGGTTTATGATGGATACGTTGCAATGGTCGAGAACTTCACTCATTTTGAATGAAATGACGCCAATAGCTGAATCAACGCTTAAACAATTGAATGACGGTTTATCACAACTGCTCACGGGGATGCCAGTGCAATACGTTGTCGGTCAATCGGAATTTTACGGTCGCCAATTTAAAGTGAATTCGGATGTCCTCATTCCTAGACCCGAGACAGAAGAAGTGGTGCATTATTTTTTAACACAGTTGGCAGCTGCTAAAGTTGTTGCTGACATTGGTGTGGGAAGTGGTGCGATTGCCATCACTTTAAAAGCTGAACGACCTGAATTGCGTGTTATTGCGACAGATATTTCATTTCAAGCGTTAGCGGTCGCACGAGAAAATGCTCAGCGCCTGCAACGAGACATCACCTTTTTACAAGGAAATGCGTTACAACCATTGATTGATCAGGACGTTCGATTGGACGGTTTAATTTCTAATCCACCCTACATTGGTGAGCATGAACGCACATTAATGGATAACAGTGTGATTCAATATGAACCGCATGTGGCTCTTTTTGCAGCCCAAGAAGGCTATCAAGTTTATGCAGCGATATTACGTGATTTGCCTCATGTCATGCAAGACGGTGCGCCGGTTGTCTTTGAAATTGGCTTTCAACAAGGTGCACAGTTAACGCGCATGATGCAACAGTTGTATCCGCATATTACGCCAGAAGTCATAAACGACATCAACGGTCATGCACGAATTTTTCATTTTAAATGGACTCAGCCATAGTCGCTTTGTCTGTGAAGCAATGAAAATTTCGCGAATGAGCGTCAATATAACAGCAATTAAAAATGGATGCACGACAGTAAAATCTAAGACGTATTCTTACGATTGAAGTCATGCACCCATTTTTATTTTTGTAGTAAAATAGAAGAGAAGGAGAGGTGGACGTTAATGTCAGAAACGAAAATTTGGGATGTTCGAGATTATACAACACGATTAGAAGAATATCCAAAATTACCAGAAATTGTAAAAACTTTACAAGATGGCGGTCTTGTCGTGCTACCGACAGAAACAGTGTACGGTTTAGGTGGAAATGCGAAAGACGATACGGCCATTCGTAAAATTTATGAAGCAAAAGGGCGTCCTTCCGATAACCCTTTAATTGTGCACATTCATGATACGGATCAGCTTGACGATTTTGTAGCAGATATTTCGGAGTCGACACGTAAGTTAATGGAAGCTTTTTGGCCGGGGCCGATTACCTTTATATTACCGTTAAAACAAGGATTTTTATGTGATCGGGTGACAGGTGGATTGAATTCTGTGGCAGTGCGTATGCCGAGTCACCCTGTAGCATTAGCATTATTAAAAGCAGTCGATTTGCCGATTGCAGCACCGAGTGCAAATTTAAGTGGACGACCTTCCCCAACAACGTTTGAACATGCGTTTCATGATTTGAATCATCGGGTGGAGGGCATCATGCGATCGACGCAAAGTGATGCAGGACTTGAAAGTACAGTTGTAGATTGTACATCATTTCCATTTCGCATTGCGCGACCTGGTACGATAACGCGCAACATGTTGAATGATATTTTACCACAATCTGTCGAAGTTCACAGTCCACTAGCTACTGAAAAACCGATTGCGCCAGGGATGAAATATCGTCATTATGCGCCGTCAACGCCTCTTAAAATGATAACGCAACTCAATGCACCGATTCACGAAGACGCACATGAAGACTGGTCGAAAATCGCATTTATCGTCCCTGAAACGAAGAAAAAGTTTTTGCCAGCAAGTGCGCAAGTCATTGTCATAAGTGAAAGTGAATCCGATATTCAAGGTGCAAACCATAATCTATATGACGTGTTACATCAACTGGACCAACTCAATGATGTCGACATGGCATACATTTATGGATTTGAAGATAACTTTGACACTGAAGCGTTGAGAAATCGGATGCTTAAAGCGGTCAGTCAACAAGTCGTAAAGGATGAGTCGTTATGAAAATCGTATTTGTATGTACGGGCAACACGTGTCGTAGTCCATTAGCCGAAAGTATTGCGAAACAATTAATGCCAGACTTTGAAATTGTTTCAAGAGGGCTGATGGCACAAGAAGGGCAACCGATATCGTCACATAGTCGCGAATTATTACGACGTCATGAATTACCGATACCGAAGGGTGCACAATTGTTTGATGCAGGGGATGCTGAAGCGGATTTGATTTTAACGATGACGACTGCACATCGCCAAATGATTCAAGCGATGTATGGCCCGCAAGTGAATGTGTATGCATTAAACGATTATGTGGATGAAGATTTGCCAGTAGAAGATCCTTATGGCGGGCAGTATGAAACGTATGAACAAGTCTTTGAACAGTTGACACGGATGATCGACAAGTTAAAGTCTAAATTAGTGACAGAATAATTGTATAATCAGTATAAGTTAAAGAAAAAATAAGTTATAATAAAGGACGTATAGCATGTTTCGTAGTCCTTTCATTATTGTTTTTTTGACTCATCCGATGAACAAGGGGGTAACGGTATGCAGGATTTAAATCAATTATTAGAAGAACTTAAAGCCCAATCGTTTTTTAATGAAGGTGAGATATGTGTCATAGGTTGTTCGACTTCTGAAGTTCAAGGGGAGCGTATAGGGACGACTGGCTCGATAGATGTCGCTCAGGAAATTTTCGAAGCACTTGTTAAGATTCAACAGGAGACAGGTGTTTCATTTGCATTTCAAGGTTGTGAACATATCAATCGTGCCATTACTATTGAACGTAAAGACTTTGATCCATACGTGATGACTGAAGTCTCTGTCGTTCCAGATGTGCATGCTGGGGGTTCTTTATCAACGCATGCGTATCGTCATATGGAAGCACCCATGGTAGTCGAACATATTCGAGCTGACAAAGGTATTGATATCGGTCAAACATTGATTGGTATGCATCTGAAGCATGTGGCAGTACCTGTTCGGACTACAGTGAAACAAGTTGGCCAAGCAATTGTGACTGTAGCAACATCTCGACCGAAAAAAATCGGGGGCGAACGTGCTAAATATCAACTTTAACAGAAAAGAGGGAATTGTCTATGTCATTTCTTGCTAAACAAGATAAGTCTGTATTTGAAAGTATTCAAAAAGAGTTTCATCGTCAAAACACAAGCATTGAGTTAATTGCATCTGAGAACTTTGTTTCTGAAGCAGTCATGGAAGCACAAGGTTCAGTCATGACGAATAAATATGCTGAAGGTTATCCTGGACGCCGTTACTATGGGGGATGCGTATTTGTAGACCAAACGGAACAGCTTGCAATTGATAGAGCAAAAGCACTTTTCAATGCTGAACATGTCAATGTCCAACCGCATTCTGGTTCACAAGCGAATATGGCTGTATATCTTGTTGCACTTGAACATGGTGACACAGTACTCGGTATGAATTTAAGTCATGGCGGTCACTTAACGCACGGTTCACCAGTTAATTTTAGTGGTAAGTTCTACAACTTTGTGGAATATGGTGTAACTAAAGACGAAGAGCATATTGACTATGAAGAAGTTCGTAAGTTAGCAAAAGAACACAAGCCTAAATTAATCGTAGCGGGTGCATCTGCTTATTCACGTTCAATCGACTTCAAGAAATTTAAAGAAATTGCTGATGAAGTTGGTGCGAAGTTAATGGTAGATATGGCGCATATTGCAGGGCTTGTTGCAGCGGGTCTTCACCAAAACCCAGTTGAATTTGCGGATTTCGTTACAACAACAACGCATAAAACGTTACGTGGTCCTCGTGGCGGTATGATTTTATGCAAAGAAGAATATAAAAAAGAGATTGATAAAACAATTTTCCCTGGCATTCAAGGTGGTCCACTTGAGCATGTGATCGCTGCGAAAGCTGTTGCATTTGGAGAAGCATTACAACCAGAATTTAAAACGTATCAACAACAAGTGATTAAAAATGCGCAAATGCTTGCAAAAACTTTAAAAGATAATGGCTTTAGAATTGTATCTGGTGGTACAGATAACCATCTTGTATCAGTAGATGTTAAAGGTTCCGTAGGCATTACAGGTAAAGTAGCAGAAGAGGCACTTGATGAAATTGGTATCACATGTAACAAAAATACGATTCCATTCGATCAAGAAAAACCTTTTGTTACAAGCGGTATCCGTTTAGGTACTCCAGCTGCAACAACACGTGGTTTTGATGAAAATGCTTTTGAAGAGGTTGGTCGTATTATAAGCGACGTTCTTAAAAACCATGAAGACCAGAAAGTTTTAGCAGATGCGAAGTCACGTGTTCAAGCGTTGACTGAAAAATTCCCTTTATATCAATAAACCAATTATTTTAGAACAAACGGAGGCAATATCATGGGTAAAGTACATGTATTTGATCACCCTTTAATCCAACATAAGTTAAGCTTTATTCGAGATGTGAATACTGGTACAAAAGCATTTCGTGAATTAGTTGATGAAGTAGGCATGTTAATGGCTTATGAAGTGACACGTGATTTAGAGCTTCAAGAGGTTGAAATCGAAACACCTGTTACGAAAGCGATTGCGAAACGCTTATCAGGTAAAAAGCTCGCTTTTGTTCCAATTTTACGCGCGGGTCTTGGTATGACAACAGGTATTTTAAACCTTGTCCCTGCAGCAAGAATAGGTCATGTAGGTTTATATCGTGACCCTGAAACACTTGAAGCGATCGAATATTTTGTGAAACTACCACAAGATATTGAAGAACGCGAAATCATCGTAGTCGACCCAATGCTTGCAACGGGTGCATCAGCGATCGAAGCAATTAACTCATTGAAAAAGCGAGGCGCGAAACATATTCGCTTTATGTGTTTAATTGCCGCTCCAGAAGGCGTGGAAAAACTTCAAGCAGCACATGAAGATGTGGATATTTTTATTGCCGCATTGGATGAAAAGTTAGATGACAATGCTTATATCATCCCTGGTCTCGGCGATGCTGGAGACCGTCTATTCGGTACAAAATAATTCATACAAGGAGCGCATTGACATGAAAAGGATAATGACGATTTTTGGTACAAGGCCTGAAGCGATTAAAATGGCACCGCTCGTTTTACAGCTCAAAAAAGATGAAGCATTAGAACCGATAGTCGTGGTCACTGCACAACACCGTGAAATGTTAGATTCTGTATTAGATACGTTTGGAATTGAACCTGATTATGATTTAAACGTGATGAAACAGGGGCAGACGTTATCAGAAGTGACATCACGCGTGTTACTCGGGTTAGAAGATGTCATCAAAAAGGCACAACCAGATATGATATTGGTCCATGGAGATACGACAACAACTTTTGCAGGAAGTCTCGCTGCATTTTACAACGAGATTAGCATTGGCCACGTTGAAGCCGGGTTACGAACTTGGAATAAGTATTCTCCATTCCCAGAAGAAATGAATCGTCAAATGACCGGTATTATGGCTGATTTACATTTTGCACCGACTGAACAGGCACAAGCAAACTTATTGCAAGAAAACAAAGACCCTGAAAAGGTTGTTGTAACGGGTAACACAGCGATTGACGCTATGCATACGACTGTCGATCCACAATACCAATCAGACATCATTCAACGTCATCAAGATAAGCGTATTATCTTACTCACTGCGCACCGTCGCGAAAATATTGGTGAACCTATGCATCATATTTTTAAAGCGGCTAGACGCATTGTTGAGGAATTTGAAGATGCGGTCATCGTCTACCCAATGCATAAAAATCCTAAAGTACGTGAAATTGCTTATAAACATTTAAGTAATCATGAACGTATTGAATTAATTGAACCACTCGAAGTTGTTGATTTTCATAACTTTGCACATCAAGCGCACTTTATTTTGACAGATTCAGGTGGTGTACAAGAAGAAGCACCTTCACTCGGCAAGCCTGTGCTCGTATTAAGAGATACAACAGAGCGTCCAGAAGGCGTGGAAGCGGGGACACTCCGACTCGTCGGTACTGAAGAAGCGGATGTTTACGAAGCAACTAAAGCTTTATTAACTGATGAAGCGTTGTATGAAGCGATGAGTGTCGCACAAAATCCGTATGGTGATGGGCAAGCGTCACAACGTATTTGTGAAAATATTAAATACTTTTACGGTTTAATCGATCAAAAACCCGCTCCATTTCGAGTGGACAAGTAAAGTGACATTTTAATAGGGACGAATGTGTCAAATATGTGACAATTCAATTTATAAAAATTGACCCTTTTAATTGTGCAATTGACACACTTTTCGCCCTATATTATTATGAAAGTTGTATGTATGGAACGGCTTTCAGAATTGTGTCTTAAGGCAGAAAAGAGGCTCAATATGAATCGTTTTTATAAAATGTTTCAGCCGTTTTTAACATATTACGCTACGATTTTAGCAGGGCTATTAATCCTCTATTCTTTAGACGTGCAACAACCGATTGTACTTGGGCTTATCGTAGGGATAATAGCATCTATAGTGAATACGTGCATTTTTGAATATTATTTATGGCGGGCAAAGCGTTTCTCAGCAGAACCTATTTCAACTGGGAATGGTTGGCGCTATCTCGTCGCTATATTGGCATGTGTCATATGGGTACTATTTCAAGCGCAAATACATATACTCGGCGTGCTCATAGGATTGATGGTTTCATATGTGTTAATGGTTTTTCGTCCTTTGTTAAAGAAGGAATCGTGATTGAATTATATTTTGAAAAGAGGTGAAATCTAGAATGGATCACAAACATCCCGTGGTGACTTGGCATTTTCTCGGAGTAGATATTAATTTCAACTTATCTACTATTATGATGTTATTAGTAACAGCAGTGATAGTATTTGTTATTGCAGTCTTATGTACGCGCAACCTCCAGAAAAGACCAAAAGGCGCACAAAACTTCATCGAATGGGTTTTTGACTTTGTCCGTGGCATCATCGAAAGTAATATGGCCTGGTCAAAAGGTGGACAATTTCACTTCTTAGCCGTCACTTTAATTTTATTCATTTTTGTGGCGAATATGCTAGGGCTTCCATTGCAGTTTGTGAACGGTCATACACTATGGTGGAAGTCACCAACTGCTGATGCACATGTGACTTTGACACTCGCAACGATGATGGTCCTTTTAACCCATTACTATGGTGTTAAAATGCGAGGTCCTAAAGCTTATCTTAAAGGCTACAGTAAACCGTATTTGGCACTACTTCCTATTAATGTCTTTGAAGAGTTTGCATCGACATTGACGTTAGGTCTACGTCTGTACGGTAACATTTATGCCGGTGAGATTTTATTAGGGTTACTTTCAAAAGTGACTTTAACAGTAGCATTTGGTTTTATTATTGGTATTCCTGGATTGATTATTTGGCAAGGTTTTTCAATTTTCGTAGGCTCAATCCAAGCCTATATCTTTATCATGTTATCAATGGTGTATATGTCACATAAAGTAGCAGACAACCATTAAAATAAAAATTAAAATTTAAAAACAATTAGGAGGATTTATATAATGAATTTAATCGCAGCAGCAATCGCAATCGGTTTATCAGCATTAGGTGCAGGTATTGGTAACGGTTTAATCGTTTCTAGAACAGTTGAAGGTGTGGCACGTCAACCAGAAGCTCGTACACAATTAATGTCAATTATGTTCATCGGTATTGGTTTAGTAGAGGCACTTCCTATCATCGGTGTAGTTATCACATTCATCGTATTATTCATTTAATCGAAGCTAATCAGTTAGGAAGCATGACGTAATAAAGACATTTGTTAATTTCTTATTTTTACATATGAAAAACATTTGTCAGGGCGAGGTCTAGTACAGATTAGGCTTTCGCCATTCGTTTTTATTATTTGAACAGATGAAATGGTTGAAAGGAGTGTACATCATAGTGACTGCTAATTTATTTACCCTTGCAGCAGCAGGTGGTGGCGTGAACATTGGGGATATTATTGTAACAGTAGTAACTTTCCTCATTTTACTCGCACTACTTAGAAAGTTTGCTTGGGGACCGCTTAAAAAAGTCATGGACGATCGTGAGCGTTCAATTAATCAAGACATTGATGATGCAGAACGTGCAAAATTGAATGCGCAACGTTTAGAAGAAGAAAATAGACAAAAACTTAAAGAAACACAAGATGAAGTTCATAAAATTCTTGAAGATGCCAAGTTACAAGCAAGACGTCAACAAGAAGAAATCCTTCATGAAGCAAATCAACGTGCCAATGGTATGCTTGAAACGGCACAAAGTGAAATTAAGAGTGAAAAAGAACGTGCATTAGCAGAAATTAATAATCAAGTTTCGGAACTCTCAGTACTGATTGCATCAAAAGTATTACGTAAAGAAATCTCTGAACAAGATCAAAAAGCTTTAATAGAGAAGTACGTTAAAGAGGTAGGGGATAAGTAATGGCTAACGTTGCTCAAAAATATGCCCAAGCACTGTATGATGTTACATTATCACACAATATCTTATCCGAGGTATATGATGAATTTACAGAAATCAATACAGCTGTTGAAAGTCAAATCGATTACTTAAAAGGCATCGATTATGAACCAAAAATTACAATAGCGGATAGACGTCATATTGTAGATAATGTTTTTGCAGGAACACAACCTTATTTGATGAATACGTTAAAAATTGTTGCGGGACACCGTAATTTACATTTAATACCTGCTATTTTCAAAGCATTTGAAGCGCAGTATTATCAATTCCACGGTCTGGCAGATGCTTATGTTGAATCAGCTTCAACTTTAAATGAAGATGAATTAATGCAAGTGACAAACGCATTGTTAGATCGTACAGGACTTAAAGATTTAATCATTCATTCTACTGTAAACGAAGAACTGATCGGTGGCGTACGCGTGAAAATCGGTACAAAAGTATATGACGGTAGTGTACAAAATGATTTAAATCAACTCGTTAAGAAATTTAACAGAGTACATTAATTAGATTAAATGGAGGAGTGACATAGATGGCCATAAAAGCTGAAGAAATTAGTGCATTACTTCGCTCACAAATTGAAAACTATGAGTCAGAAATGTCTGTAACGGATGTAGGTACAGTTATTCAAATTGGTGACGGTATTGCATTAGTTCACGGATTGAACGACGTTATGGCTGGTGAGTTATTAGAATTCCATAACGGCGTACTTGGACTGGCACAAAACTTAGAAGAAACAAACGTGGGTGTTGTTATTTTAGGTCCTTATGATGAAATTAAAGAAGGCGACGAAGTGAAACGTACGGGTCGTATCATGGAAGTGCCAGTAGGTGAAGAACTAATCGGTCGTGTTGTGAACTCATTAGGTCAACCTATTGATGGACAAGGCCCTTTAAATACAACAAAAACACGTCCTATCGAGAAAAAAGCAACAGGTGTTATGGCGCGTAAATCTGTTGATGAACCTTTACAAACAGGGATCAAAGCAATCGATGCCTTAGTGCCAATCGGCCGTGGTCAACGTGAGTTAATCATCGGTGACCGTCAAACAGGTAAAACAACTGTAGCGATTGATACGATTTTAAACCAAAAAGATCAAGATATGATTTGTATCTATGTCGCAATTGGTCAGAAAGAATCAACTGTTCGTGCAGCAGTTGAAAAATTACGTCAAGCGGGTGCATTAGATTACACAATCGTTGTATCTGCATCAGCAGCACAACCAGCGCCAATGTTATATATCGCGCCATATGCAGGTGTAACGATGGCAGAAGAATTTATGTTCAATGGTAAGCACGTTTTAATTGTATATGATGATTTAACAAAACAAGCTGCAGCATACCGTGAGTTATCATTATTATTACGTCGTCCACCAGGTCGTGAAGCATACCCAGGTGATGTATTCTACTTACATAGTCGTTTATTAGAGCGTGCGGCGAAATTAAATGATGATTTAGGTGGCGGTTCGATTACTGCATTACCATTTGTTGAAACACAAGCCGGGGATATCTCAGCATATGTGCCGACAAACGTAATCTCAATTACTGATGGTCAAATCTTCTTACAATCAGACTTATTCTTCTCTGGTATTCGTCCAGCGATTAATGCGGGTCTTTCAGTATCACGTGTAGGGGGATCAGCACAAATTAAAGCGATGAAGAAAGTTGCAGGGACATTACGTTTAGACTTAGCTTCATATCGTGAACTTGAATCATTTGCGCAATTTGGTTCTGACCTTGATGAAGCAACAGCAAGCAAATTAGAACGTGGTAAACGTACGGTTGAAGTATTAAAACAAGACCAAAACAAACCACTTCCTGTTGAACACCAAGTATTGATTATTTATGCATTAACACGTGGTTATTTAGATGACATTCCTGTTGTTGATATTACGCGTTTCGAAGCTGAAATTATCGAATGGACAAAATCTAACGCAAACGAAATCTTTACTGAAATTCGCGAAACAGGTGGCCTTCCTGCAGACGAAAAATTTGAATCAGCAATCAATGAATTCAAAAAAGGTTTTAAAGCTTCAGAAGAATAATTGAACAGATGATTAAAATAGATAAGGTGGTGAGATGGTGGCTTCATTAAAAGAAATTGATTCACGTATAAAATCGACGAAAAAGACGAAGCAGATTACGAATGCAATGAACATGGTATCAAGTTCTAAATTACGTAAAGCTGAGAAGAATGCGATGACATTTCGTCCTTATATGGAAAAAATGAAAGACGCAATTACAGCAATCGCAGGGTCGAATAGAGTTTCATCACATCCGATGTTGAACGAACGTCCTGTGAAACGTGTAGGTTATATGGTCATTACGAGCGATCGTGGACTTGCGGGTGCTTATAGCGCGAACGTGTTAAAGAAAATGATTCGTGATATCGAACAACGTCATAACAGTCCAGAAGAGTATCGTATTATCGTACTTGGACAAATCGGTGCGACATTTTTACAAAACCGTGGCTATCAACTTGAAAATACGTTAACTGACATCCCGGATCAGCCTGCATTCAAAACAATTCAGGCAATCGGAAAACGTGCCATCGATTTATACGTAGATGAACAAATTGATGAATTACACATCTACTATAGCCATTACGTAAGTGTAATCGAGAATAAGCCTAGCAGTAAAAAATTATTACCATTATCTCCAGAGGACTCTAGCTTAGGTCACGGTGCAATGGCCACTTATGAATTTGAGCCAGACAAAGATGCCATTCTGAAAATATTATTACCTCAATATATTGAGAGTTTAATTTATGGTACGATTCTTGATGCAAAAGCAAGTGAACATGCGTCACGTATGAATGCAATGAAGAATGCCTCAGATAATGCAACAGAAATGATTGACGATTTATCATTACAATATAACCGAGCGCGACAAGCAGCCATTACACAACAAATTACTGAAATTGTTGGTGGTTCAGCAGCGTTAGAATAATTTTGATTATAAGGAGGAAGAAACATGGGATTAGGCCGTGTAACTCAGGTCATGGGGCCAGTAATTGACGTGCGTTTTGAACATAACGAAATTCCAAACATTAACAACGCACTGCTTATTGATGTGTCAAGAGACGGTGAGACTGAGAGCTTAACATTAGAAGTTGCCCTTCACTTAGGCGATGATGTTGTACGCACAATCGCAATGGACTCTACTGACGGTGTTCAACGTGGTGCGGAAGTAAGAGATACAGGAGCAGCAATCAGTGTCCCTGTCGGCGATGCTACATTAGGACGCGTATTTAATGTATTAGGTGAACATATAGACTTAGAAGAGCCAATTGATGCCGCTGTACGTCGTGACCCAATTCATCGTGAAGCGCCTAAATTTGATGAACTCTCTACAGAAGTAGAAATTTTAGAAACAGGTATTAAAGTTGTTGACTTATTAGCACCATACATTAAAGGTGGTAAAATCGGTTTATTCGGTGGTGCCGGTGTAGGTAAAACTGTATTAATCCAAGAGCTGATCAATAACATCGCACAAGAACACGGTGGTATTTCAGTATTTGCCGGTGTAGGTGAACGTACACGTGAAGGTAACGACTTGTACTATGAAATGAAAGACAGTGGTGTTATTGCGAAAACTGCGATGGTATTTGGTCAAATGAACGAGCCACCAGGTGCGCGTATGCGTGTTGCACTTTCTGGTTTAACAATGGCTGAATATTTCCGTGATGAACAAGGTCAAGACGTGTTATTGTTCATTGACAACATCTTCCGTTTCACACAAGCAGGTTCTGAGGTATCGGCATTATTAGGTCGTATGCCATCAGCAGTAGGTTACCAACCAACACTTGCAACAGAAATGGGTCAACTACAAGAACGTATTACATCTACAAACAAAGGATCTGTTACGTCAATCCAAGCTGTATTCGTACCTGCCGATGACTATACTGACCCGGCACCAGCAACAGCTTTTGCTCACTTAGATGCGACAACAAACTTAGAGCGTAAATTAAGTGAAATGGGTATTTACCCAGCGGTGGATCCATTGGCTTCAACGTCACGTGCTTTAGAGCCAACAATTGTCGGACAAGAGCATTATGATGTTGCACGTCAAGTTCAATCGACGTTACAAAAATATCGAGAATTGCAAGATATTATCGCAATCTTAGGTATGGATGAGTTATCAGAAGAAGATAAGAAAACAGTTGAACGTGCGCGTCGTATTCAATTCTTCTTATCACAAAACTTCCACGTCGCTGAGCAATTTACTGGTCAAAAAGGTTCATATGTACCAGTTAAACAAACAGTTCAAGACTTTAAAGCCATTTTAGATGGTAAATACGACCACATTCCAGAAGATGCATTCCGCTTAGTGGGCGGCATTGATGATGTGATCGCTAAAGCTAAAGACATGGGTGTAGAAGTTTAATACAAATTAGGAGGCTTGGATAATGAACACATTAACCTTAGATATCGTCACTCCTAATGGTTCTGTTTATAAAGAAGACAATGTCGAAATTGTTGTCTTACAAACGACAGCAGGCGAGATGGGTGTGATGTACGGTCACATTCCGACGGTTACACCATTGCGTATTGGTCATGTGAAAGTGACTAAAGATGGCAAATCGGATTATATAGCTGTAACAGAAGGGTTTGCTGAAATTCGTCACGAAAAAGTGAACATTCTAGCTCAAGCTGCAGAGTCAGCAGATGATATTGACTTAGAGCGTGCGAAATCAGCGAAACAACGTGCAACATTCTACCTTGAAGGCGATCGTGATGATACGGATTTAAGACGTGCTGAACGTGCATTGAAGCGCGCTGAAAATCGTATCGAAGTTGCGAAATATAAATAATCATATGCACATCAAAAAGCTCGGTATGTCCCTCGTGGCAGACCGAGCTTTTTGGCGTTATTCAAGGCGACAAGGTAACGGTCGACATTGAAGCAACCTGTAAAATTTCCTTAGACACATTTGAGTAGATGTAGACATATCGACTGACTTTGTAAATATAGTAAGACGACTCTCAAGGTGATAACGCTTACATTTTACATGCTGAAAAGTTGGCACATGCTTTGCAAAAATTCTATACAAAAACTATGAAAGCCAGTAAAATGTAAATTGCTTGTCATTAAGCATTATAATGTGAAAAATTGTGTTTCTTTAAGTTGCTTATAGTATGATTTGGGCTTTAAATCATGTAAAATTAGTAAAAGAGATTATATGTGAAGGAGCAATATCAATTAATGGATTATTTAGGACAATTTGCGATAGCACATATTATAATGCATGTTTTATGCATTTGTGTCGCCTATTGGGGATTAAACGCCGTTCGTTTAGACCAGTTTTTCAAAAAGGGATTTCCATTACAAGTACAAGTCATCATGATATTTTTGGCAATAGTGATTGGCACAAGTGTGAGTAATTTTATCATTGATTTATTACAATTTTCAACTCAGATTAAATACTTATTTTAATTGTTAAGATGTTTAAAGTGTATAAAATAAGTTAATACGTTATGGGTAGATAGACTTATTTTCAGAGCAAAAATAGAATAGAGCTGTAAGCATAGTGGAGGATTAATAAGATGGATAGAATTATTGTTAAAGGTGGAAATACACTTAAAGGTGAAGTCGGAGTAGAAGGAGCGAAAAATGCAGTTTTGCCGATTCTTACAGCGTCTTTGTTAGCAAGTGATGGTAAAAGTGAACTTGTCAACGTTCCGGCGTTAAGTGATGTGGAAACTATTAATAATGTATTGAGCGTATTAAATGCAAAAATTAAATATAACGAAAAACAACAATCAGTAACTGTTGATGCGTCGAAAGATTTAAGTGAAGAAGCGCCATATGAATATGTGAGTAAGATGAGAGCGAGTATTTTAGTTATGGGGCCGTTATTGGCGCGTTTAGGACGAGCTAAAGTCGCATTACCAGGAGGATGTGCGATTGGTTCACGTCCGATTGAACAACATTTGAAAGGATTAGAAGCGCTTGGTGCTGAAATTCATCAAGAAGCAGGATATATTTACGCAGAGGCACCTCAAGGACTAGTTGGTAATGAAATTCATTTCGACTTTCCAAGTGTCGGTGCAACACAGAACATCATGATGGCAGCTTCGTTAGCAAAAGGGCGTACAGTGATTGAAAATGTTGCGAGAGAGCCAGAAATTGTGGATTTAGCGAACTATATCAATGAAATGGGCGGCGATATCAAAGGTGCCGGTACCGATACCGTAATCATTAATGGTGTTGAATCATTAAAAGGGGTGAAGCATGCTATCATTCCTGACCGTATTGAAGCCGGTACATTGATGATCGCAGCTGCCATTACACGCGGTGATGTGCTCGTCAAAGGTGCGATTAAAGAGCACATGACAAGTCTCGTATATAAATTAGAAGAAATGGGTGTCGAATTAGATTATACAGAAGAGGGCATTCGAGTGACTGCACCGAAAAAATTACAGCCTGTCGATATTAAAACATTGCCACATCCTGGTTTCCCAACAGATATGCAGTCCCAAATGATGGCGTTACTCCTCACAGCAGAAGGGCATAAAGTGGTGACTGAAACCGTATTTGAAAACCGTTTTATGCATGTGGCGGAATTCAAACGTATGAACGCACAAATTTCAGTTGAAGGTCGTAGCGCTAAAATCGAAGGGAAAAGTGCGTTGCAAGGGGCACAAGTGAAAGCGACCGATTTACGTGCTGCCGCAGCATTAATTTTAGCTGGACTTGTAGCTGATGGTGAAACGATTGTCACTGAGTTAAAACACCTTGACCGTGGTTATGTTGACTTTCATGGAAAGCTTAAATCTTTAGGTGCCAATATTGAAAGAATTAATGACTAAATGGAGATATGGGCTACAAACATTAATGGATTCAACCAGTTTTAAATTAACTTTATTTGTTTTTATCGCAATCATGATGTTTGTAGTCGGTTTAATGACAGGCTTTATTATCAACCATGATAACGTGTTGAATACATTTAATTTAAGGTTTTGGCAACATATCATCGAAACAATTGGAGGACATCACTAATGGAAACAATCTTTAATTATAATGAAATAAAAAACATCATCCCGCACAGACAACCATTTTTATTGATTGATAAAGTGGTTGAATACGAACCAGGTCAGCGTTGTGTAGGCATTAAACAAGTCTCTGGTAATGAACCGTTTTTCCAAGGACATTTTCCAGATTATGCGGTTATGCCGGGCGTTTTAATTACTGAAGCGTTGGCTCAAACGGGTGCAGTAGCAATGTTAAATAGTGAAGAAAACAAAGGAAAGCTCGCTTTATTTGCAGGAATTGATAAATGTCGATTTAAAAAGCAAGTGGTGCCTGGCGATACTTTAGTGTTAGAAGTTGAAATTACAAAAATCAAGGGGCCGATTGGTAAAGGTACTGCAAAAGCAACTGTTGATGGTCAAATTGCATGTAGTTGTGAATTGACTTTTGCATTACAAGATCCAAACGCATAAATCAAATATAAAAAAACCACCTCGTCTTCATAATGAGGTGTTTTTTTATGGGTTGCTTTGTAAATCATTTTCACGATTCAATTTGAACATAGTACATGTATGTAAGTCTCATATCTTATTGTCGTTCGTCTTTAAGGCGTGGTTTAGATTTCATCATGCGATTGAACGTTGTGATGAGCTCTTGACCTTGCATGCCTTCATTGACCAATTGCTCGAGTAAATTTTCCGCATAAACTTGTCGCAATGTATAAATATGACATTCAAATACAACTGAAATGCTGCCATTTAAAGGTGTAATATGCTTGATTGTTGCATCAAATAGTGCAGGATCATTAGACGGTCGCGTAATGACAACACGAATATCTAAAAGTGTTTCTGCCTCCATGTACGCTTGCATCTGTTCTTGATGTATATCTGAAATAACGATTTCTAACACCCAACCCGTACCGCTATTCTCTTTATTAATAATTACACCGTCTAGGAGTTCATATTCAGCCACGCTACTATTTTCAGAAACGATTTGAAAACGAACAGCTTTAAACGTCTTCATTGGAGCCACCTCCATATCATTTAAAAAACTTTACGAAATTTCTATGGTACTTTTCATTATAACGCAATTTTTAAAATAATTCTCGATAAGGCTTAAATATACCTCGATACATACTTTAATTTTATATGAATTTGCATTTTGCCATTTCACAATGAAACGTTTATATTACGGGTACAGGAGGTGAACAACATTAACCATTTTCAAGCAGTAGGTATCATTAACCGCCCGCCCAGTTTTTACGAAAAAGAAGAGAGTTACTTTGTTACCTTTACCGTTGCTGTCACGCGAGAGTATTTAAGTAAAAAACAAAAGCCCATCACTGATTACTTAAATTGTAAAGCGTTCGGTAACATTGCTCTTCAAATTCACGAAACGATCCAAGAGGGGATAACTGTAGCCATAAGCGGGCAAATCCAAACTAGACGTTATGTTCATAATGATGAAAAACGTTATGCTACAGAATTACTCGTTTCACAAATCTCTCCAATTGGTGCAGTAACGATAGAGTCAAATACAGATGAGTTCAACGATGAATAGCAAAGCAACAAGCAAAGATTTTCCAATATTTGATCATCCCACCTATTTTTATTAACCCTTCTCAAAGTATATACTCCGATTGAAATAATTCGATTTATCTCACACCATTACTTTTATCTTCAACATATTGACTTGAGCTCTAGTGATATTTGGTATATAACCTGCTACCTAAATTGTCTATCTATCAACCTTAAAATGAGGTGTATTGGCTATTAAATACGTGCATGTATTTAGTGGCCAATCACCACTTTTATTCTCATTAATATTTATCGAATGATTCATAAGAAATGTAAAATAATCTAATAGAGTCATTTGTTTTGTTAAATTATACATATATTTCGCAATTTGTTTAGTGCTTTTACATAATTGAACTTGCGTTAGGTTTCTGATACATTAAAGGTAACTAAAAAATGAAGGACTACTAGGGGTGCCGATTTGTGGCTGAGATGAATGGATATTCAGACCCTCTGAACCTGATTTGGATGAAACCAACGTAGGGAAGTAGCACATGGACACGCATGCTTTAGTGTGTGAACAAGGCTACTTTTAACGTAGTCTTTTTTCATATTAAAGGAGAATGAAGATGCGTTTTTCTGAACAAATTAAACAAGAAGCTCAACCCATTATTGAACAAATTTATCATGATGGTTTTATACAAGGTATGCTTAACGGGGACATAGCGACAGAATCAGTTAAACATTATTTACGCGCAGACTCACGTTACTTGAATGAATTTGCTAAAATATATGCACTGCTGATCCCTAAAGTGGATACGAAAGATGAAATTCAATTTTTAACAGAACAAATTCAGTTTGCGAGTTCTGGAGAGGTAGAGGCGCATCATATTTTAGCGGACTATGTCGGTGAAGATTATCAAAGTATCATTCAACGAGGGGATTGGTATCCATCTGCCGACCATTATATTAAACATATGTATTATAACGCATATGCTTTTGACAATGTCGCTTTTACCATTGCTGCAATGGCGCCATGTCCATATGTGTACCAACGATTAGGTAAAATGGCGATTGAAAATCATCACTTTGAAGCCAATCATCCATTAAAAGGGTGGTTCGATTTTTACAATAGAGAAATGGATACGTTGTTGTCCTATATTGATCGTTGGCTTGATTCATATGCAGAAGTGAGTTCCGAAAAAGTTCAACAACAATTAAGACAAAACTTTCTACAAAGCACGGTTCATGAGCGAAACTTTTTCAATATGGCCGATCAACTTGAAAAATGGGAATTTGGAGGAGAAAAATGATGAAAAAACCAAAAATTGCGCTAACGATTGCAGGCACAGATCCAAGTGGTGGTGCAGGGGCGATGGCAGACTTGAAATCTTTCCATTCTTGTGGTGTCTATGGTATGGCTGCAGTGACAAGTATCGTGGCTCAAAATTCAATGGGTGTACAACATATTCATAATTTAGAAGCAAGTTGGTTAGAAGAACAATTAGCCAGTGTCTTTAATGATGAAATGCCACATGCGTTAAAGACAGGTATGATTCCGACACCAGAGATGATGGAAGTGATTGCGTCAAATTTGAAAAAGGTGGATATTCCATATGTGATTGACCCAGTTATGGTTGCTAAAAGTGGTGATTCTTTAATGGACCAAAAAGTGCGAAATCGTCTTAAAGAAACACTGTTACCTTATGCAGATGTAGCAACACCTAATGTTCCAGAAGCTGAAGAAATCGCTGGTGTTACAATCGATTCGGTGGAAAAAATTCATCAAGTTGGTCGCTTTTTCATTCATGATATTGGTTCAAAAGGGGTCATTATTAAAGGTGGCCATTTAGAAGGTGATGCCATCGATCACTTATTTACGCAAGAGGGTCATTACGAGTTTAAAAGTGAACGTTTTTCAACGCAACATACACACGGCACAGGATGTACATTTTCAGCCGTCATCACAGCCGAATTAGCTAAAGGAAAATCAGTTTATGACGCCGTAGCTAAAGCAAAAAAATACATCTCATTAGCGATTCAACATACACCAGAAATTGGTAAAGGTCGAGGTCCAGTGAATCACTTTGCATATGAAAAATTAAATGGGTGGGATTAACATGAATTATTTAGCAGCAGTCAGAAAGCAACAACCCCTTGTCGTTTGTTATACAAATGATGTCGTCAAAAATTTTACTGCCAATGGTTTGTTGAGTATGGGGGCAAGTCCGGCAATGAGTGAAGCACCAGAAGAAGCAGTAGATTTTTTCAAGGTAACACAAGGCTTATTAATCAATATAGGTACGTTAACCACGAGAAATAGTGAAGACATGCTTACCATTGCTAAGTCTGCGAATCAAATGGGTGTACCCATTGTTTTTGACCCTGTTGCAGTAGGCGCATCGCAATTCCGTAAAGATTTTTGTCAACGCTTTTTAGAAGAAATTGATGTGGCTGTCATTAAAGGCAATGCATCTGAAATATTGACATTAGTGGATACAGCGACGACGATGAAAGGAACAGATAGTGCTTCTGATATTGATGTGGTCAGCATTGCACAACAAGCTTACGAAAAGTATCAAACCGCGATTGTCCTCTCAGGTAAAGAGGATGTCATTGTACACGATGGTAAGGTGGTCATCTTATCAAATGGTTCTCCATTGTTGACAAAAATTACCGGAGCAGGTTGTTTATTAGGCGCGGTGGTGGCAAGTTTTCTATTAGGTGAAACAAAACCATCTATCGACCAACTCATCGAAGCCGTTTCGTACTATAACATTTCAGCAGAACAAGCTGAATTACGTGAAGGTGCAGATTTACCGGGTACATTTTTAGTCGCTTTTATCGATGCATTAAACCAAACTTTAGCTGAGTCCTATTTATTGGAGATTAAAAAGAGAGAAGTGAGTGAAAATGACATTTAATCGAAAACAATTACGTGTGTATTTTATTGCAGGTACACAAGATGTCAAACAAGGTAGCCTAAATGGTATTTTAAAAGAAGCGTTAGAAGCGGGTATTACGATGTATCAATTTCGTGAAAAAGGCTCTTCATCTTTACAAGGTGAGGAGAAAACTGCAATGGCCGTTCGTTTAAGAGACTTGTGTCGCCATTATCAAGTACCCTTCATTGTTAATGATGATGTTGATTTAGCGATTGAAATTGATGCAGATGGTATACATGTTGGCCAAGAAGATGCGAAAGTACAGTCATTTCAACATTTATTAGAAGATAAAATTATCGGCCTCAGCGTCGGAAGTTTTGAAGAATATGATCAGTCTGACCTTACCAATGTCGATTATATTGGTGTGGGCCCTGTATATGAAACAAGTTCTAAGTTAGATGCAAGTAAACCAGGTGGCATCCGTTTAATTCGACGTATGCGAGAATACGATGAAAACATTCCGATGGTCGCTATTGGTGGAATTACTGAAGAAAATGTGGCGCCACTTCTTAAAAACGGCGCTGATGGTATTGCGACGATTTCATCAATTACACACAGTACAGATATTGAAAAATCTGTGAAACGTTACTTACAATATTTTAAATAAAGTTCAATTTATGCCGGAATATGTTTCCACCGCGTCTATTTCTATGATAAAATATCATTTATGTGAATATATCATTAGAGGTGGAAAAATGAAGAACAAAGCGTTAATGACAATGCTTGCAGGTGTAGTTTTACTTCTAGCGGGTTGTGACTATAGTAAACCGAGTAATCGAGACGGATTCTTTTTCAATACGTTTGTTCAACCAATGGACAGATTGATTCACTGGTTAGGGGATCATTTAAATAATAACTATGGTTTAGCCATTATTATCATCGTATTGGTTGTACGTATCGTCTTATTACCTTTCATGTTATCAAATTACAAAAACATGCATATGATGCGTGAAAAAATGAAAATTGCGAAACCTGAAATTACAGAAGCGCAAGAAAAAGTAAAACGTGCACGTACACAAGAAGACAAAATGGCAGCGAACCAAGAAATGATGCAAGTATACAAAAAATATAACATGAATCCAATGGCAAGTATGTTAGGCTGTTTACCGCTTATACTTCAAATGCCAATCATCATGGGATTATTCTTCGTCTTAAAATATCCGTCTGGTGGCGGAATCACGAAGTACTCAGATTTCTTATGGTTCCATTTAGATAAACCGGATATTTGGATTACTATCATTGCGGGTGTCCTTTACTTCATCCAAGCCTATGTGTCAAGTTTTAATATGCCTCAAGAACAACGTCAAATGGGTTATATGATGATGATTATCTCACCAATTATGATTGTGTGGATTTCATTCAGCTCTGCGGCGGCGTTAGGTTTATATTGGTCAGTATCAGCAGCTTTCCTTGTAGTTCAAACTTATATTGCCAATGTGGTATATGGTAAAAAAGCAAAAGAAGAAGTGGCGCCATTAATTAAAAAGTTTGAAGCAGAAAAAAATGGCAACAAAACAGGTAAAAACACACAAGTTGTAAGTAAAAAGAACAAAAAGAAATAATCATATTGCACATACTTAAAGGCTGGGATGCTAAGTTCCCAGCCTTTTCCTATTCATGACCGTTTGATTTCAGTGTCCCATTCAGCAAAAAATTGTTGTAAAAAACTTTCCATAAAATCATGACGTTGTTGCGCCATGTCTTTTGCTACAGGTGTATTCATTAAATCTTTTAATTTGAGTAGCTTTTCAAAGAAGTGTTTGATTGCTGATGGTGGTACCGCGTCTATGTCTGACAGTTGATACATTTCGGTTAACCGATGTGTCCCTGTCCACATCGGTTCGTTAAAGTGACCAGCAAATTGAAATGTACGTGCAATGCCAATCGCGCCGATAGCATCAAGTCTGTCAGCATCTTGGACAATTTGTGCTTCAATTGTTTTCAGTGTACCGACTTTTTTAGTTTTTCGAAAGCTCATATGGTCAATAATGTAAATAATGGCTTCTTGATCCATTACTGATACACCTTGTTCCTTAAAAAATGCAAATAATGCTTGACGGCTACTTTTGACGTCTACCAATTTGTCATCAACAGTGTCATGGAGGAGTGATGCCATTTCGATATGGTAAGGGTCAGCTGATGGATAGTGTTGTGCGATTTCAAGGGCGCGCTTTCTAACACGTAACACATGCGCGATGTCGTGTCCACTACTATCATGTTGATGTGTCTTTCTCATATATTGTTCTGCTGCTTGAATATGCTGTTGTTTCATTTTGTTAGTCATTCCTTAAGTTATAAAATAGGGGAGAGCAATTGACTGACGGACTCTTTAAATTTGATCCATAAGCTGCGTTGGGCATAGCGTTCTTTTGTCAATTCGCTACATACTTTTAAGTCTTCTTCAAAACTTTCGCGTACTTCTCTCGCTAATTCTTCATTATATACAAATGCATTCACTTCAAAATTTAAGGTAAAACTCCGATTATCCATATTTGTTGTACCTACACTCGTAATTTCATCATCAATGGTTAATGTTTTCGCGTGTAAAAAGCCGTTATCATAAAGGTAGACACGTGCGCCGGCCTCGAGTAAACTCGCGACATTTTTAAAAGTGGCCCAGTAAACAAATGGGTGATCAGGTTTCGATGGAATCATAATATTAACGTTAACGCCACCTAAAGCTGCAATTTTAAGCGCATCCATAAAAGCTTCATCAGGCACGAAGTAAGGTGTTTGAATGTAAATATCATTTTTCGCCATCGAAATCATTTTTAAATAACCATATTTGACTTGTTCCCAAAATTCGTCTGGACCACTTGAAGCAATTTGAACCCCAATATTACCATTATGCGTCTGTTGCGGTTTTGGGAAATATTGACTACTATAGGTAATGTTGTCACGGTGCGATTGAGAGTTCCAGTCTAAAATGAAACGCAACTGAAGTGCACTGACAGCATTCCCTTGAATACGTAAATGTGTATCACGCCAATACCCAAACTTTTTAGATAAGCCGAGATATTCATTTCCGACATTAAAGCCACCTACATAGCCAATTTGACCATCAATGATCACAATTTTTCGGTGATTTCGATTGTTCATTCGTAAATTAATGAGCGGCAGTTTGGATGGGAAAAATGATTCTACATGTCCTCCTTTTTCTTTAAAGCGTTTAAAATCGCGTAATGTGAGTGCGCGCGACCCCATGTCATCATATAACATTTTGACTTCTACACCTTGTTCGAGTTTTTCTTCTAACAGTTTTAAAATACTTTTACCAAGGGTATCGTGACGGAAAATATAATATTGAATATGTACATAGCGCTCTGCATTACGAATATCTTCCTTTAAACAATCGAATTTTTCGTTACCATCTGTCAATAACTTAATTTCGTTATTGTTCGTATAAAAGGCAGCATTGTTATACAGTAACATTTGGATCATACGACTGTAGTTTTGAATATGGGGGTTATCAACTTCAAATTTTCCATTTTTAATTGCAGTAAGTTGATCATTCACGATAGAGTCTAAACCGATACGATCTTGTTTTTCAAGTTTAAAAATGGATTTTCTCTGGATTTGTCGGCCGAATAATAAATAAAGTACAAAGCCTACAAGCGGGAATAAGCCTAATACAAAAATCCATGCCCAGATGGAACTCGCACTTCTTCGTTCCATAAAAATAATGGTAAAGATGAAGATTAAATTTAATAAAAATGCACCGACTAATATGTAATTGAACAGTACATTGTGATTATAAAATATCGCATAAAAAAACTCTGGCATCACTTTTATCTCCTTTTTCGTGAAGTGCTTTTATTGTATCATGTTCTATAAAATAGAGGAATTTTACGCATTGACATATACCTATACAGGGTATATCATAATAATATCAAAATGAATCTGGGGGATGTGACATGACTGAACAAGCACATCATTCTGAAGAAATTAAACGTAACTTGAAGTCGCGTTTGAATCGTATTGAAGGCCAAGTGAAAGCAATCAACCGAATGATTGACGAAGATGTCTATTGTGATGACGTGTTGACGCAAATTAGAGCGACACGTTCGGCTTTAAACAGTGTGGCGTCGCGTCTGTTAGATCATCATATGAAAGGATGCATCAAGCATAAGATTGACGCGGGACACCAAGACGAAGCGATGGAAGAGTTATTAGTAACATTTCAAAAACTCATGAAAGATTAGTGAGGTACAATTATGGAAAATGGTTATGTTAAAGTAACACAACTGACAACTGAAGCACAGCAACAACAGCTATCTGATCGTTTGCTTCGTTTAATTGGTGTCGAGTCTGTTGCTATTGATGTGGCAACACAATCGTTGACGCTCACTTATGACACGCCAGCAAATTTGAACACGATAGAAAAAGAAATTTATGATGCAGGATTTCCTGTTATCCAATCACATAAAGGAGTGTAACTGATGGCAAAACATATGATTGAAGTAGAAGGTATGACTTGTGCGCATTGTAAAGCAGCAGTTGAAGGTGCAGTGAAAGAAAATGCGCATGTGACCCACGTTGAAGCATTTCCAGCTGACAACAGAGTAGAAGTAGAAGTAACAGATGACAGTGCATTAGCAGATGTGAAACAACGTATTTACGATCAAGGGTATGACGTTATATCATAATTTAACAGCAATCAGGGCTTAGTTTTTCATTGAAGAGATGAGAGGTAAGCCCTCATTTCGTATTTAAAATATACCCTCTATAGGTATAGGAGATGACATAATGACTCAAGAAGAAACTTTCAAAATTACAGGTATGACATGTGCCGCCTGTTCAGCACGTATTGAACGGGTGCTCCAGCGTGAAACGGGAATTGACCAAATTAATGTCAACTTAGTGATGGAAAATGGGACAGTGAAGTACGATCCGAGCCAGATTTCGATTGAAGAGATTTATGAACGTGTCGCTAAAATCGGGTATGAAGCTTTTCCAATGGAGACGAAAGATGAAACAGCTAAACGAAAAAGTGATGAATTGAAGCGACAAAAAGGGAAATTCATTATTTCACTCATTTTAGCATTACCGTTACTGTATACGATGTTCGGCCATTTTTCATTTTTAGGTTTTATTCCAGTTCCAGAACTTTTAATGAACGGCTGGTTTCAATTTATATTAGCAACGCCGATTCAATTTGTACTCGGCTGGCAATTTTATGTCGGTGCTTATAAATCTTTGAAAAGTAAAAGTGCGAACATGGACGTTCTCGTTGCGATGGGAACTTCAGCGGCTTACTTTTATAGTCTTTATTTAATGTTGACACATTTGGGCCATAGCGGTCATGTGCCACTTTATTTTGAAACGAGTGCGGTATTAATTACACTCATTTTATTAGGTAAATATTTCGAAATGCGTGCAAAAGGGCATGCGAGTGACGCGATTAGCAAACTTGCTGCATTACAAGTGAAAGATGCGGAAGTGGAACGTGATGGCAAGATTGAAATGATTGCGATAGATGATGTCCGTGTAGGTGACATTGTATGGGTGAGAAGTGGTCAACAAATTCCATTAGACGGTCAAGTGATTGAAGGTTCCACAACGGTCAATGAAGCGATGTTGACAGGGGAAAGTATGCCCGTTGAAAAAAATATCGGCGATACTGTCATTGGAAGTACAATCAACCAAACGAATTTTATTAAACTTCAAGTGACCCATGTTGGTGAAGATTTAGTATTGAATCAAATTATTAAAGTCGTTGAAGAAGCGCAAAATGATAAACCACAAATTCAACGGTTAGCGGACAAAATTTCAAATATTTTCGTACCGACTGTCGTTGTGTTGGCATTACTGTCATTTATCGTATGGTTTTTCGTTGTCACACCGTTTCAATTTACGGCAGCATTTGAAATTTTCATCGCTGTCATCGTCATTGCCTGTCCTTGTGCTCTAGGACTTGCGACACCGACTTCGATTATGGTTGGGTCAGGTCGTGCAGCAGAATCTGGTATTTTATTTAAAACAGCAGAAGCATTAGAACAAGCCCAACACGTCGATACGATTGTCTTTGATAAAACTGGTACAATTACGAACGGCGAACCTAAAGTCGTGCACGTGTACCATGAAACGGAAGAATCAACTATTGGCGCTTATGTTAAAAGTCTGGAAATGCAATCAGAGCATCCACTGTCTAAAGCGTTAGTCGATTATTATAGTGACGAAGCAGTCCACACTGTTTCACAATATGAGACACATGCAGGAAGTGGTATTTCAGGTGTTATTGACGACAACCGTGTGCGTATCGGTTCCATTCGTTTCGTTACAAACAACGACTTAACTCAAGAACAACAAGATAGAATACATTCGTTGGCAGAACAGGGCGCAACAGTGGTTGGTATGACAATTAATGAAACACTCATCGCAATCATCGGTGTGAGAGATGAACCAAAAGCAGAAGCGAAAGCAGTCATTGAAACGTTAAACAAAAATTACGACTTAGTGATGTTGAGTGGAGATAGTGAACAGACAGCGCAAGCAATCGGTCGTGAACTCGGCTTTACACGTGTCATCGCAGAAGTGAAACCAGATGAAAAATCTAAAGTCGTTACTGAACTCCAAAACGAAGGAAAACGTGTCATGATGGTCGGTGATGGCATTAATGATGCACCAGCATTAATGAAAAGTGATATCGGCGTCGCAATGGGTTCTGGCTCAGACATCGCATTAGAATCCGCAGACATTGCGCTTGTACGTAATCATTTGGACGGTATTGCCGAAGCACTTCAACTTAGTCGCCTTACGATTAAAAATATTAAACAAAACTTATTTTTCGCCTTTTGTTATAATTTGATTGGTATCCCTATTGCTGCAGCAGGCTTTTTAGCACCTTGGGTTGCAGGTACAGCGATGGCATTTAGTTCAGTTTCAGTTGTATTAAATGCCTTGCGATTAAAAAATGTGAAAAAATAATTTTATCAATTTACAATTTGGTGTAGTAAAGCGCTACAATTTAGGGTAAGATAAAGGAGTAGATAGCAGAATACGGGGTGATCAAATGGCGAAAAAGAATGATAAGCTTCAAAATGTGGTCCAAATGTTATCTTCAATCGGTGTGAAGGTGAAAAAAACGAAGCCCCGATTAGATATTATGCGATCATTACCCAAACCTAATCCTGCAACTGAGAAATTGAAACCTTATTAAGTATGTTTGAGAAGCACTTAGATGTTGACTGATGTCACGTCTAGGTGCTTTTTTTCAGATTTTTAAACTTTACCTTTTTAAACACTTAGCTAAATATCAACTCTACCTTTTAAACACTTCGTTGAGTATCTTCGATTTTGTAATCGGGGGAGTTATAGAAATATTATTGATTTTGTTGATTGCTCCTCTTTGGCCTTGCTTTCCTAGGGGACTTGCCTCAACTAAATTCGGCTTGATTGGAGAGAACACTGGATGGTGGCCGAATTGGATTTTCGGCTACGTCTGATCCCTCAGGAGTCTCGGCCAGTTCCGCAATCCAAAATCAATATAAGTTTAAGAGAGAACCCGATGACAAAATCGAAGTGTACATCATGGTGAAAAAACAAGGGAGATGTAGCGATATGAACATCAAAATCTTAATATATAAGTTTATATGTTTTTGGTATAGATTGATGTGTTCTATCGATTGAATCTAAAACGAATCAGCGGTTGACAATAGTAATTAATTTTAAGGAGGATTGAATGGTTTTTAGTGGGATAGTTTTACTTATGAAAGCTGCATAATGGTGAAGATTATAAATTTCTGAACGTATTGCTTTTATACAAGAATTAGTACTAGAGATAAAATATAAATTACTTTGTGCTTAAATCTAATTCTAAAATATATGCTTAGTATTTTTATTGATAATACATACGAATTATACGAAGGGCTCACAATAAATAATATATATAAATTAAATTAAAGGAAAACTAAATATAAAAGATTTAAAGTGTTGTTGAATGTAATATCGTTTGTTATGTATGATTGAATAAGATAGATATACCGTGTTTTGTCAATGCTTAGGACACTGTGATTAATTATAAAGAAAGGAGTAAAAATTGTAGTTCATGATAAAAATAAGTGGATGGGTTATATTAATACGCGCTCAGTTACAGTGAAAAAATAATTTTAAAGGGACGAACTCATATGTTAAAAAAATTAATTGTTACAGGTTTGATTGCTACAGCGGCGACACAAGTTTATGCGCATGACACGCAAGCGGCGGAAAAGGGTGCTACAGATGCTCCGAATGTGATGGTTAAGGATGAGGCGAAAAAAGAAGTGACACCGATAATCCATAAACCGACTTGCATTTACCCGCATCTAGAAGGCGAAGATGATGCTGCGTATTTAAAACGTATGGCAACGAATCCACCAGAAGGCGCAGTGCCGTACGGTGTATTGAATAAAGATGGATCGATTACAGAACCGAATACAAATCCACATTTTGATGTTTTAAAAATTGAAGATCCAAATGCGATGAAAGATTTGGTTGATACACCGGCAGATGATCAAGATACGGTACCGAGTGATTTACAAATTGAACCACCAGCATTAATAGGACCAGCTACTAAACATACGGATGGTACGGGAGACGCAAAATCTAATGATGACCACAAAGTAACAAAATCTTCGGGAGCGTCAGCCCAAGATATGAAGAAAAAAGACGTGACAACACAAACTGCACAACCAAAAGCAGATAAAAAGATGGCGACTGCAAAAGTAGCACCAGCGAAACAACAAGATAAAGCAGCCAAAATGTTACCAGCAGCAGGGGAACCACAAGTGAATGCAATCAGTCAAACAGCACTTGCACTTTCAATGATCGCATTAGGTGTCATCGCGTTCTTTACACGACGACGCAAAACAAATTAATAATTAAAAAGAGGTTGGGGAAACATTTTGTTCCTCAGCCTCTTTCTTTTTATGATGTTGTACGTTTTTGTGTAGTTGCTTCATCGTTATACTTTTTCGGTGTATGATAATGAATGCTCAACAACACACCGACGCCTGACATGAGACTCCAGAGCGAACTCCCACCGTAACTTATAAAGGGTAATGGAATCCCTGTAATCGGTAAAAGTTGAATCGTCATGCCAATGTTTTGAAAAATATGGAACAACAATAAACTAATAAAACCGATAATAAACGATTTGTTGAACAGATCATCGGAATTCATTGCCATACGAATTAAGTGAAGGAGTAATAATAAAAAGACACCTAATAAGATGACTGAGCCTAAAAAGCCGAATTCTTCTCCAATAACTGAAAAAATAAAGTCTGTATGATTTTCAGGAATATAAACTTCGCCGTTATTTAATCCTTTTCCGATGAGCTGACCAGAACCAATAGCTTTTAACGACTCTGTTAAATGGAATCCATCGCCAGAACTGTATGCGTACGGATCGAGCCAAGAGTTGATACGTCCTAATTGATACGTTTTAATACCGGCTACATTTTCAATCAAGCTCGGTTTATAAATAATAGACAAGATTAAGCTGCCACCTAGAACGATTGCGCTACCAAATAAAGGGGCTAAAATTTTCCATGTGACACCACTTACAATCACGATACCTGCAATAATCGCTAAAAAGACGAGTGTTGTTCCTAAGTCATTTTGTAATAAAATTAATGCAATTGGAACGAAGCTCACACCTGCAATTTTCAGTAATAACATGACGTCTGTTTGAAATGATTTATTGAAGGTGAAACGATTATGTTGTGCGACAACCTTTGAAATGACAAGAATGAGTACAATTTTCATGAATTCTGAAGGTTGAATACTGATTGGACCGAAACGATACCAACTTTTTGCCCCGTTAATCACAGGTGTAATGGAAGATTCTGGTAGGAGTATTAATCCAAATAGTAAAATATTAAAAATAATGTATACCGTATAAGTGTAATTGCGAATCTTTTTAGGTGAAAACAGCATAATCATGAACGCAATGATTGCACCTAGTATGTAATAAAAAATCTGTCTGACACCGAAATCAAGGCTATATTGACCGCCACCCATTGCCGAATGGATCGTCGTAACACTAATGATACAAAGGATTATAATCAGTGCGATGAGTGGCCAATCTAAGCGGCGCAAAAACGACTTCTGCGTTAGTTGACGAGAGGATACCATGCCAATCTCCTTTACACATAAATTCTATATTGTCATTATATACCGATTTTACATAAGTTGTAATCAAATTGCTAATATTCTCGGAAAATAAATGCAATACAAATAAGAGTCGTGGTAATATGGAGGTTAGATAAAAATTATGGAGGCGGAGTTATGTCGAAAGAAGCATTATGTATCATTTATGGTGGTAAAAGTGCCGAACATGATGTGTCAATTTTAACCGCACAAAATGTATTAAATGCAATTGATAAAGCGCGTTACCACATCGATATTATTTATATCACTAATGATGGTCAATGGAAAAAAATGGACAATATTACCGAAGATATTACTGATGTTGAAGCGTTACGCATTGATGACGTACCGACGAGTGATATTTCAGCGATGTTAACACAAAGTAGTCAAGGTGGCCGTTATGATGCGGTATTCCCATTATTACATGGACCTAATGGTGAAGATGGGACGATTCAAGGGCTGTTCGAAGTATTAGACATTCCATATGTAGGTAATGGGGTGTTAGCGGCATCAAGTTCAATGGATAAATTAGTGATGAAACAATTATTTGCACATCGCGGTTTACCACAATTACCATATGTGAGCTTTTTAAGAAGTGAATACGAAAAATATCGCAAAAATATTATTAAACTCGTGCATGACAAGTTAGCATTCCCAGTGTTCGTTAAACCGGCAAATTTAGGTTCAAGTGTCGGGATTAGTAAATGTGAAGATGAAGCTGCCTTGATTAAAGGGATTGAAGAAGCGTTTCAGTTCGACCGTAAACTTGTCATTGAACAAGGGGTGGATGCGCGTGAAATCGAAGTGGCAGTGTTAGGCAATGACTACCCTGAAACGACATGGCCTGGTGAAGTTGTGAAAGATGTCGCATTTTACGACTATAAATCAAAATATAAAGATGGCAAAGTGAAGCTCGCAATTCCAGCTGACCTTGATCAAGACGTACAAATGACGCTCCGTAACATGGCTGTGGAAGCATTTAAAGCGACGGACTGTTCTGGATTGTTACGTGCAGACTTTTTCGTGACAGCAGACAACCAAATCTACATTAATGAAACGAATGCGATGCCAGGATTTACAGCTTATAGTATGTATCCAAAATTATGGGAAAATATGGGTGTTTCTTATTCAGAATTGATTACAAAGTTAATTGATCTTGCGAAGGCACGTTACGAAGATAAGCAAAAAAATAAACACCGAATCGATTAGGAGTTTTGACTATGATAAATATAACGTTGAAACAACTTGCAGAGTGGATAGACTGTGATATTGATGCGCAATACTTAGACGTTGAAATTAAGGGTGTCACAATTGATTCAAGACATATTCAACATGGGCAGTTATTTATTCCTTTTAAAGGTGAAAATGTTGACGGTCATCAGTACAGTGAACAAGCATTGAACGATGGGGCAGGTGCGACGTTTTTCCAACGAGATAGTACATTGACAGCACCAACGAACGGACCAGTCGTTTTTGTAGAAAACACATTGACTGCACTGCAACAGTTGGCAAAGGCGTATTTACAACATGTGGCGCCAACAGTGATTGCTGTCACAGGTTCAAACGGAAAGACGACGACAAAAGATATGTTAGAAAATGTCTTATCTGGAAAGTTCCGTGTACAAAAAACGCAAGGCAATTACAATAACGAAATCGGCATGCCGTTAACAATTTTAGAGTTGAACGAAGATACGGAAGTTTCAATTTTAGAAATGGGCATGTCAGGTTTTCATGAGATTGAGTTACTGTCTAACATTGCACAACCGGATTTTGCGGTGATTACGAATATCGGCGAATCCCATATGCAAGATTTAGGATCAAGAGAAGGGATTGCCAAAGCGAAGTTTGAAATTGTGTCAGGTTTAAAATCAGAAGGTTATTTCATTTATGATGGAGACGAACCATTGTTAAAACCGCATGTAGAGACGTTAACATCTGCAAATCAAGTGAGTGTTGGTTTGTCAGCTAAGAATGATATGCAATGTCAAATGGTGTCTCATCTTGAAGAGGGCATTACGTTCACAGTGAATGATGACGTGACCTACACGATTCCTATTTTAGGTGAACATAATATGCGTAATGCAACGATTGCAATTGCAGTGGGCCGAATCATGGGTTTAACAGATGAACAAATTCAACAGCAATTAACGTCGCTCAAGCTGACAGATATGCGCATGCAGAAGTTTATGGCGCCGAATGGTGCGATGGTCATTAATGATGCGTATAATGCAAGCCCGACGAGTATGAAGGCTGCGATTGATACATTGAGTCATATGAAAGGAGAGACCATCCTCGTGCTCGGTGATGTACTCGAATTGGGTGAACAATCGCGTCAATTGCATGAGAGTGTTGGGGCTTACCTTGAAAATAAAGGTATTCATCAACTGTATACGTTCGGTGAAGGAGCGATGGCCATTCATGAAAAGGGCAAGGCGTACGTGAATGAGGCGATTCATTTTGATCAAAAAGATAAGTTGATGCGTTATTTGACGTCTATCGTCGAACAACATAGTGTCGTCCTCGTTAAAGCGTCTCGAGGTATGCATTTAGAAGAAGTTGTCGAAGCACTCGTAGAAGCAAAATAGCATCAAGTTTGGAACAGAGCGTGAATCATCACTGTCTTTGTTCCATTTTTAATTTAAAAAATAAAATGTACGCATCAAAAATTATTATTTTGAGATGCGTAAACGGAGCCTAAACTCTGTAGTGATATGAATTCAAAGCATAGAGAATATATAAGAATTTAAATGATAGTGAACTTTCGTTTATTGCGGTATTGTGACGAAAATGGTAATATGTAGAAGTTAGATTAAACTTATTTGACAAAAATATAGAAGAATGATGATTCAAAAAAGGAGAATTACTTTGCAAAAATTTACAGAATTAGGCGTTTCAGAACGTACAGCTGAAACCCTCGAGGCAATGGGATTTACGGAGCCGACCCCTATTCAAAAAGATAGTATCCCATTCGCACTCGAAAACATTGATATCCTAGGTCAAGCGCAGACCGGAACAGGAAAAACAGGTGCCTTTGGTATTCCATTGATCGAAAAAGTTGTTGGAAAAGAAGGCGTGCGTGCTTTAATTTTAGCACCTACACGTGAATTAGCGATGCAAGTAGCTGAACAATTACGTGAATTCAGCCGTGGTCAAAAAGTCCAAGTCGTGACTGTATTTGGTGGTATGCCAATCGACCGTCAAATCAAATCATTAAAACGCGGACCACAAATCGTAGTAGGTACACCAGGTCGTGTGATTGACCACCTTAATCGCCGTACATTAAAACCACAACAAATCGAAACGTTAATTTTAGATGAAGCGGACGAAATGATGAACATGGGCTTCATTGACGATATGCGTTATATTATGGATAAATTGCCATCAGAAAATCGTCAAACGATGTTATTCTCGGCAACAATGCCAAAAGCGATTCAAGAATTAGTACAAAAATTTATGAAATCGCCACGTATCATTAAAACGATGAATAATGAAATTTCTGACCCACAAATTGATGAATATTATACTATCGTTAAAGAACTTGAAAAATTCGATACCTTTACGAATTTCTTAGATGTACACCAACCTGAGTTAGCGATTGTGTTCGGTCGTACAAAACGCCGTGTCGATGAGTTAACTAGTGCGTTACTTTCAAAAGGTTACAAAGCTGAAGGTTTACACGGTGATATCACACAGGCGAAACGTTTGGAAGTATTGAAAAAGTTCAAAAACGACCAAATCGATATTTTAGTTGCGACAGACGTAGCGGCTAGAGGATTAGACATTTCAGGTGTGAGTCATGTTTATAACTTTGATATTCCTCAAGATACAGAAAGTTATACACACCGTATTGGGCGTACAGGTCGTGCAGGTAAACATGGTATCGCCGTGACATTCGTTAATCCAATTGAAATGGATTATATCCGTCAAATCGAGCAAACGAACCGTCGCCAAATGCGCGCGTTAAGACCGCCACATCGTAAAGAAGTTTTAAAAGCACGTGAAGATGAAATTAAGAGCAAAGTTCAAAGTTGGATGGACGCTGCGAAAGAACCACGTGTAGAAAACATCGCGAAACAACTTCTTGAAACATATGATCAAACTGAGCTTGTAACAGCGTTATTACAAGAATTAGTGGAATCTAATGATGAAGTAGATGTACAATTAACATTTGAAAAACCGTTGGCGCGTAAAAATGGTCGTTCACCAAAAGGCAATCGTAAAGGTGGCAACAACAAACGTCATTCAAAAGCAGGACGTAACCATAAGCCAAGTGGTAATAAAAAAGGCAACTTCAAACATAAAAGAGAAACAAAAGTGAAAAAAGGACGCACATTTGCGGATCATCAAAAATAATTAGCGTTCAACCACTTAAATAATTAGCAGCACAGTGCATTTCAATGGAGATGTACGTGCTGCTTTTTTGATGCTGTTTAAGGTGACACATAAGTTCCGAGTCTAAAGTAAGGTAAATCTTTAACTACAGCGTATCGTGGCTAAAATGAATTTTGTCTAACGCCACCATATCGAACTATCAGAATGAAAAAAGTTTATGATATAATAATCCTAAATTTACTAGGGAGTGACTGTCATCATGCAACTTGAATTTACTCAAAGTCCCGAACCTGCACGCCGGTATTTAAAGTTATGGTATTTCTGTCAATTCATCGTAACTTTAATCATCTTATCCGCTGCAGTCACTGTATGGTTTTACAATGATATGCCATTTTACGAGACTTATATTTTCATCGGACTCGTACTGATTGATATTTTATATTATTTGATTCACCCAATACTCCTTTATCGTTACTATCATTATCGCGTGACGGACAGTTATATTGAAATACAAAAGAACTGGTGGTTTAAACGCAATGAAGTGATTCAAATCGAGCGTATCCAGTATGTGAGACGGAAAGCGGGGCCATTGATGAGACGGTTTCAACTGAATCGATTGTCTTTTTATACAGCTGGACATGAGTTAGTGTTGCCGTTACTTTATGACGACACGATTACAGAGATTGAATCATTCTGTCTTACGCAACTAAAAGGGGGTGACAGCGATGTATAGTCCTCAAAGGTTGCACCCTATTTCGTACGTTTTAAGTATTATTGAAGCAGTAAAAAGTAACTTTCTTTTTGTTATCATATTTGTATTGTTTCAACTCGATAGCTTTGATTTCACAGATTGGACCAATTATATATGGCCAGGTTTTATCGCAATATCGTTTACTCTCGTTTTTATTAACCGGACGATTGAAATCTATCGCACACGCTACTGGATTGAAGGCGATTATTTTATCGTGAAAAGTGGCTTGTTTAACTTGGAGCAAAAAGAACTTAATATTCGTCGTATTCAATCCATGGACACTGTACAACCGATTGTGCATCAATTAGTAGGCGGTGTGAAACTCACAATCAAAACACCTAGTGACGGTATTGATTTAAATATGGTGACGAAAAGGCAGAGTCAATGGATTCAAGAAGAGATAGAGAAAGCCAAATCGAGAATTGAAAGTGAAGATGGAAGACAGATGCAGTCCGAGCATTCAAGTATCGCTACAGACGAACACTATGAAGCGCCACCTATCATTAAAACAAATGCACCTACAGAGATGATTTATCAATTATCTACCCAAAATTTATTATTAATGGCAATGACGAGTGGTGCAGTTTTTGTTACATTAGCAACAGTAGGTCCGATAGTCACTGCTTTTGAAGATATTATCCCGTGGGAAGGCGTTTTCGGTCAAGTTGAGAGTTGGATTAAGAATTTAGTGGCGTTAGTCATTACATTAGTAATTGGGATTCTCGTAATCGCTTATATTATAGGCGTCATCATTACAATGGTGAGGTATTATCGATTCACTTTAACACGTTCAGGTGACTTTTTAAAAATCCGTTATGGCTTATTAAAGGTGACAAACTTATCGCTGCCTATCGCTAAATTACAAGCGGTCCAAGAAAAGAAATCCTTTTTTAGACATTTGTTTGGCTTTACGTCATATCATTTTATTATTACAAGTGATATGGAAGTCGATATAGAGGATGATTTTGCGTCAGGTGAAATTATGGTGTTGCCGTTCATTAAACAACGAGAAGGTACGAAAATTTTGGCATCTCTTCTACCAATTTATTCGTTTCAACCGGTTGAAACTGGCCTACCTTGGCAAGGTTTTCATCGCCGTTTTTGGATACCGTCATTCATTTTAATCGGTATCGGTGCACTCATTCATTATTATTGGTGGGTGTGGATATGGATACCAATCGCGGTCATTATTTTGTATTTGATTATTCATAGTGTGATTGCGACGCGTATGTCAGGTTCAGGGTTGACTGATGAAGAAGTATCGATTCGAAAGGTGACATGGTTTGGTTTTAAAACGACGACTTTTAAAAAGGATAAAATTTTAGGTTTCCAACAAACTGCACACCCTTTGATGCAACAGAAACAATTAGTACATTTTGATTTTACGATCGCAAGTGGTTCAGTTTCTAAAGATTTTGGGTTGCGTTTTGAACATCAGGCCAAAGTTACACGTAACAAGCAATGGTATTTAGGAGGTGGAGATATCAATGGAAAAGATGAGTGAAAGTGGCCTTAAAGTGATGCGTATCGCTGCGTTAATCATGTCAGCCATCATCGCGCTATTGTTCATTGGTGCTATCGTATTAGGTTATTTCTTAGCTTGGGATCGATTCGTGATAGCACTGATCATCATATTGGCCATCGTACTGCTCCTCCAACTTATTATCGATGTGTGGCTTAAACCAATTTATAAATATCGAACATTTGGCTACACATATGATTCACATATCGTTACAGTACGAAAAGGGTTTATCATGATTAAACAAACACGTATTCCAACTTTCAGAATTCAAAACGTCGATTTTAAAGAAGGATGGTTGATGCGAAAATATCAGTTAGCGACATTAACACTTTCCACAGCTGGAGGTAATGTCGATGTAACGTTGATCGATAAAGCAACTGCTCAAAAAGTGATGGCATTTATAAAAAACAAGGATGCGAAAGTACCAATATCAGAAGCAAAGCCGATAGTAGAACAAGACGAAAAAGAAGAGGGACCTTTATGATATATGGTGTAGGACTCGATTTAGTTGAAATAGCACGGATTATGGACACTGTACAGCGTCAACCCCGCTTTCCAGAACGCATTTTATCAGAACAAGAGCTCGAACGTTATCACAATTATACGACTGAACGTCGCCGTATTGAATTTTTAGCCGGACGATTTGCAGTCAAAGAGGCTTTCAGTAAAGCGTTAGGTACGGGAATTGGCAAAGAGATTACGTTTAAACAAATTCATTGTGAAAACGATGCACGCGGCAAGCCTACGATTCAGATGGCAGGTTACCATGTACATGTTTCCATTACACATACAGAACATTATGCAGCAGCACAAGTGATTTTAGAACAATAATGGACGAATATAGAAAGAGGAAGGATGACAATCATGTCAGAAAAATATTATCGCACCACCACGATGAAAGTGAATTTAGATGCGATTACAGAGAATTATTATGCATTAACGAAATTACAACCGAATAAAACGATGATGCCTGTCGTAAAAGCGAATGCATACGGTTTAGGGAGTATCCAAATTGCCCAACATTTAAGTCAATTAGGTGCGGAATTTTTCTGTGTGGCCACTCTGGATGAAGCGATTGAGTTAAGAATGCACGGTATAAAAGAGAAAATTTTGATTTTATCTAGCATTCCACCTGATGCCATTAATAAAGCCATTCAGCACCGTGTTGCTGTTACAGTTCCTTCAAGAGCATGGTTAGAAGCGGCGACTGCAGAAATTGACGAAGATAATGAAAAGACGTTATGGTTACATATTAAAGTGGATACAGGCATGAATCGACTTGGTGTGAAAGATATTGAAGCGTATCATGATATTATCAACTTCATTCATGCGCATGAAAATCTCGTCTTTGAAGGCGCTTTCTCACATTTTCATTCCGCTGATGAGGACAATGATTCTGCACACTTGCAATATGAACGCTTTGAAGAAATTATCGAAAGTACAGAGCATCCTACGTACATTCATATGCAAAATTCTGCGGGAACGTTACGCTTTAATCCGTCATTATGTAATGCATTCAGACCAGGTATTGCGTTATACGGTTACTATCCATCAGCGTTCATTGAAAAAATTGCAACTGCACAATTAGCACCAGCTGTTCAACTCGTTACAGAAGTGATGGAAGTGAAATCACTCATTAAAGGTGAAACGGTCGGATACGGTCAAACTTACACGGCACCTGAAGATATGACGATTGCATTATTGCCGATTGGTTATGCGGACGGCTATTTACGTTCGATGCAAGGCGCGAATGTTAGAATTGGCACCACGGAATGTGAAATTGTTGGTCGGGTGAGCATGGACCGTACAGCCATTCGTGTGCCAGCAACAGTGCAAATGGGAGAGGAGGTCATTTTAATTGATGATCAAGCCCATACGTCACAATCTGTAGAAAGCCTTGCAGCACAACAACAAACGATTAATTATGAAGTGTTATGTAATATCGGAAGAAGAGTGCCGCGTGTGTATTTTGTACAAGAAATGGTTGAAATATCCAACGAATTGTTAAAATAGTATGGTGATTCCGCTCTGTTTTTGTTATGATGGACATAATAAAAAGAGTTTTTAATGTGTTGTATTGATATGGAGGTCCTATTTATGTCAGCATTCAATCAAACAAGATTTAAAAATTTAGAACAGTCGTTAAAAGAAGGTTATGTACAGATGGCAGATTTAAATCTCTCCCTAGCCACTGAGGCGTATCCAGTTGAATGTGAAGCTTGCGATTGTAATGAATCACACTTGACAACTGATTACAAGGAAGACTAAATGAAGCGCGGAGACGTTTATTTAGCAGATTTATCACCAGTACAGGGCTCTGAACAGGGGGGAGTAAGGCCCGTTGTCATTATTCAAAATGACACTGGTAATAAGTATAGTCCCACTGTGATTGTAGCCGCAATTACTGGTCGGATTAATAAGGCAAAGATACCAACGCATGTCGAAATCGAAAAAAATAAATATAAGCTCGATAAAGATTCTGTTATTTTACTAGAACAAATTCGAACAGTCGATAAGAAACGATTAAAAGAAAAGTTAACGTTTTTGTCTGAGAAGAAGATGAAAGAAGTTAACAATGCGATTGGTATTAGTTTAGGACTGCACATGAATCATCATAAATAGGCTTTAGGATAACGCTCCTAAAGCCTTTTACAGTTTTAAGTGGAAGGAGAACGTTTAATGACAAATCAGAATGAATCGCGATACTTTCAACTTGTTGATCAATTTTTGCAAAGTGAAAGTAAAGCCAGTGTTCTCAATCAAGCGCATTCTTTTTCTGAAAATTTATCTGATGATGCATTATTGCCAGAAGAATTTGTAGATATACATAGAAAATACGTTCAGAAGTATGAGCTGTCACGTGAAGACATGATTGCGATTTTAGATATTTTAAGAGCGGTTATTGGTAGCTTTGGTTACGATTATGAAGACTATAAAGCATTGGTTGACCGTGTTGAAGTCCATGATAAGGAATTGGACGTCGCTTCACGTTTACAACAAACGATGTTAAAAACAAATATCCCACAGTTTGACGGTATCCAAATCGGTGTCATTTCTGTTGCGGCTCAACATGTGAGTGGCGATTATTTTAACTTAATTGATCATAAAGATGGCACGATGAGTTTTGCGGTTGCGGACGTCATTGGTAAAGGGATTCCGGCTGCATTAGCCATGAGTATGATTAAGTTTGGCATGGATTCGTACGGCCATTCTCAACTCCCTAACGATGGTTTGAAGCGTTTAAATCGCGTCGTAGAAAAAAATATCAATCAAAATATGTTTGTAACCATGTTTTATGGACTTTATGAAGAGATTAATCACGTTCTTTACTGTAGTTCGGCAGGGCATGAACCGGGTTATATTTTCAGAGCGGAATCTGACACATTTGAAGAAATCAAAGTTCGAGGTCGTGTATTAGGTGTAAGCCCACATGTAAGATATCAACAACAAGAAATAGCCATTAACATTGATGATATGATTATCGTTTTTACAGATGGTGTAACCGAAATTCGAAAAGAAAACGGTGAGTTTATTGATACTCGCTATTTACTTAATTTTATACTTGCATACAAGCAATTACATCCACAAGATATCGTTCAACTCTTATATGAAGAATTACTGAGATTGCAAAAAAAAGGCAAACGAGATGATTTAACCATTTTAATTATTAAGCGCGTGCACTAAAGTTGAAAAATGAGATTAATGATGTATTGAAATGGGTAAAATGAACAAGTAGAGAATAAAGTAGGAGTGTAATCAATAATGAACCTTAATATAGAAACTGAAAAGCATGAAACACATTATGATGTCGCAGTAGCCGGTGAACTAGATGTTGCCACAGTACCGGAACTTGAAAAAGTGCTCGTTCCTATACGTCAAGCAGGGACGCACGATATTTATGTTAATTTAGAGAAGTTAAACTATATGGACTCAACAGGTTTAGGACTATTTGTTGGAACTTTAAAAGCGTTAAATCAGCACGAAAAAGAGTTATACATTCTAGGTGTGAATGATCGTATTAAAAGGTTGTTTGAAATTACAGGCCTGAATGATTTGATGCATGTCAACGAAGGAACGGAGGTCGAATGATGATGCAATCCAACGATATCATTGAAATGCGACTTCCTGCTTCTGCTGAGTATGTCAGTTTAATACGTTTGACTTTATCGGGTGTGTTTACACGTGCCGGTGCGCATTATGATGACATTGAAGACGCTAAAATTGCTGTGAGTGAAGCGGTGACGAATGCTGTGAAACATGCTTATAAAGATAAAGAAGAACGAGGCTACATTCACGTCTGTTTTGAACTCGCATCAGATCGCATTAAAATTGTAGTGTCTGATCAAGGTGATAGTTTTAATTATCAAGAAACAAAACAAAAACTAGGCCCTTATCAAGAAAATGAAAGTATTGATTTCTTGAGAGAAGGGGGACTCGGTTTATTCTTAATCGAATCTTTAATGGATGAAGTAACGGTCGATAAAGATACAGGTGTTACAATTAGTATGATTAAGTATATCAAAAAAGAGCAGGTGCGAAATAATGACGAAAGAGTCGAAATCAGCTAGTGCTGTTTCACCTGAACAAATCAACCAATGGATTCAAGCGTATCAGAATGATGAGGATCATGAAGCACAAGAAAAACTTGTGAAACATTATGAAAAACTGATCGAATCCTTAGCTTATAAATACTCAAAAGGTCAATCACATCACGAAGATTTAGTACAGGTTGGTATGGTAGGACTGATTGGTGCGATTAATCGATTTGATTTATCATTTGATAGAAAATTCGAAGCTTTTTTAGTCCCCACTGTCATAGGTGAAATTAAGCGCTACTTAAGGGATAAAACATGGAGTGTCCACGTCCCACGTAGAATTAAAGAAATAGGGCCGAGAATCAAAAAAGTGAGCGATGAGCTAACAAATGAATTAGGACGTTCACCGTCAATCAGCGAAATTGCGGAACGTCTTGAAGTTTCGGATGAAGATGTGTTAGAAGCAATGGAAATGGGACAAAGTTATAACGCTTTAAGTGTCGATCACTCTATTGAAGCGGATAAAGATGGCTCTACAGTGACTTTGTTAGATATTATGGGGCAACACGATGACAATTACGAGTTGACTGAGAAGCGAATGATATTAGAACGGATACTTCCTATTTTAACAGATCGTGAAAGAGAAATTATTCAATGTACATTTATTGACGGATTGAGTCAAAAAGAAACGGGAGAACGTATCGGATTAAGCCAGATGCATGTCTCGCGATTACAAAGAACAGCTATTAAGAAATTGCAGGAGGCTGCGAGAAAATAGTGTTGCGATAAAAGGATTGGGATTGGATTCCGATCCTTTTTGTGTTTATGGCAACTTGAATTTTGTCATCTGTGGCTTGATTTCAAACATAGTGAGGAACATCCTAATCATTTTATCTGTGAAATAGAATAGATATTGAGCTTTCCAGGATTGATAAAAGTTGCATTAGCATGGTTTTTATGAACTATGATACACATGCGTCTTACGTGCTCGCTGACATACTTTTAGAGATACGTGTTAAAATGTAGAAGAAAAGATTGAGAAAGCGGTGAATACTTTTGACAAATCATTTTGTACAAGCAATACATAACCAATATCAATATCCAGTTAAACATATTGAAGCGGTTCTGAAATTATTAGAAGAAAAAAATACTGTGCCTTTTATTGCACGTTACCGTAAAGAAGTGACGGGCGGTTTAGATGAAGTCGAAATCAAACAAATTGCTGATGAATATCACTATATGGAACAGTTGCAAAAGCGAAAAGATGAAGTGATACATAGTATTGAGCAACAGGGTTTGCTAACGGATGAGCTTCGACGTGACATTCAACAGCAAACAAAATTGCAACGTGTGGAAGATTTGTATCGTCCCTATAAGCAAAAGAAAAAGACCCGTGCAACAGAGGCGAAACGTAAAGGCATCGAACCTTTAGCAGAATGGATTTATAGACAAAAGTTAGACGCTGACTTAGGAGAGAAAGCGCAGACGTTTTTAACTGATGAAGTAACCTCAGTGGAAGAAGCGATTCAAGGTGCGCAGGATATCATTGCTGAAAAAATTGCAGATCATCCACAATATCGCAAGCAAATTTTAAAGTTGACGCAAAAAGAAGGGCTCATGACAGCGCTGAAAAAGAAAAAGGCTGAGGATGAAAAAGCCGTGTTTGAAATGTATTATGATTATCAAGAACCTCTCCGTCAAGTTGCGAATCATCGTATTTTAGCGATGAATCGTGGTGAAAATGAAAAAATATTGCAAGTCAAAATTGAAATGGACAAAGCGATTTTGGCACAAAATATTAAAAAACAAGAAGTCAAAGGCCACAACGAATTATCAACAATTGTGGGCGAAGCAATTGATGACGCGATGAAACGTTTAATCTTTCCTTCCATTGAACGTGAAATAAGAACCGATTTAACAGAGCGCGCAGAAGCACAAGCGATTACATTGTTTAGTGAAAACTTGAAAAATCTGTTGTTACAACCACCATTAAAAGGGAAGCAAATTTTAGGCGTCGATCCAGCTTTTCGAACTGGCTGTAAACTCGCAGTCATTAATCCGTATGGGACATTTATCGAAAAATCCGTCATGTACCCACATCCACCTGTATCTAAAGTGGCTGAAGCTGAAAAAGTCTTCTTAAAAATGGTGAAAGACTTCGATATTAATTTAATTGCGATAGGAAATGGAACAGCGAGTCGTGAAACGGAACAGTTTGTCGCACGTATGATTCAAGACCATGCACTCGATGTCCAGTATATTATTGTGAACGAGGCAGGGGCATCCGTTTACTCGGCGTCTGAGATTGCGCGTACTGAATTCCCTGATTTTCAAGTGGAAGAGCGTAGTGCCGTATCGATTGGTAGACGTGTACAAGATCCTTTAAGTGAACTCGTTAAAATTGATCCTAAGTCGATCGGTGTCGGACAATATCAACACGACGTGAACCAAAAGGCGCTAGATGCTGCACTTGACTTTGTAGTTGAAACTGCTGTTAACCAAGTCGGTGTGGATGTCAATACGGCTTCAAGTACATTGCTTCAGCACGTGTCAGGGTTATCACGACAAATTGCTGATAACATTGTGTTGTATCGTGAAGAAAACGGGGCCATTACTCATCATCGTCAACTGAATAAGGTTAAACGATTAGGTGCGAAAACGTTCGAACAAAGTATCGGATTTTTACGTATTGTGAATGGTAAAGAACCGTTAGACAATACAGCAATTCATCCAGAAAGTTATGATGCGACTTATCAATTATTAGAAAGTTTAGAACTCAAAATTACAGATATTGGCACATCTGAATTAGCAAAGGTTTTATCAACATTGAATATAGCAAGTTATGCGACGAAGTTAAACATCGGTGTCCCTACGTTAGAAGACATCGTGAAGTCATTAATCGCACCAAACCGAGATCCTCGTGATGATTATGAAACACCTGAATTAAAGTCAGATGTATTGTCGATAGAGGATTTATCAAAAGGTATGAAATTGAATGGAACAGTGCGAAATGTTGTTGATTTCGGTGCTTTTGTCGACATCGGCATTAAGCAAGACGGTTTAGTACACATTTCAAAACTTGCTAAAAAGTTTATCAAACACCCGATGGACATTGTCAGCGTTGGAGACATTGTAGAAGTGTGGATTGAAAATATTGATGAAAATAAAGGGAAAGTTGCTCTGACAATGATTGATCCAAATGAATAATGAATCTTTGCAGCAACTCACTGAACAACTTGCAATGGAACATTTTGGACTCCCTTTTAAACATCGTATTTACTTTAATCGTCGTTTACGTACAACGGGTGGACGTTATATGTTATCTTCACATGATATTGAAATTAATCCTAAGCAATACGAACATTTTGGTGAGCAAGCACTTGTTGATATTATTAAACATGAATTGTGTCACTACTTTTTGCATTTGAGTGGTAGAGGGCATCAACATAAAGATAGAGATTTTAAAGTATTAGCTGAAAAAGTAGGTGCGCCTAGATTTTGCCAACCGACTGAAAGTTATACATCAAGAGCGAACTATGAATATGAATGCCAAAGGTGCCATAGTAGTTATGTTCGCATTAGAAAAGTTAATGTTGTTAAGATGCGGTGTGGTCGATGTGGAGGGCATTTAAAGTTGAAAAGGTATTTATAAGTTGTTGAGGCACTATATGCTGACTGAAGAATATGAGCGATAGTGCCTTTTTTAATGATTGATTTTATTTTTGTAATATGTGCTTTATGAGAACCAAAAGTTAGAAAAATAGGGAGATATGTATTGACATTATTTGTGTGCCTGATTATAATAACAAAGTCGTCAAAAAAAGTTGTAAGCAGTTCAAAATGATGTTTGACAATGATGACGAAATGTTGTATTCTAAAATTCGTCGCAAAAAGTGAATGTTAAAGACAGATTACAAACATTAAAAAAATATTAAAAAAGTGTTGACACTACTAATGTGATATAATATAATAATCATTGTTCTGAAAAAAGAAAACATTGTTCCAAGCGGTCGTGGCGGAATGGCAGACGCGCTAGGTTGAGGGCCTAGTGGGAGAAATCCCGTGGAGGTTCAAGTCCTCTCGGCCGCATCAACCATCACTTAAATTAAGTACGCGGGTGTAGTTTAATGGTAAAACCTCAGCCTTCCAAGCTGATGTTGTGAGTTCGATTCTCATCACCCGCTCCATAAAACAAATTGAAATGAACATTGAAAACTGAATGACAATATGTCAACGTTAATTCCAATAATTTGAGTACTTCAAAAGTACTTTCAAGAGTGATTGACTTAAACAATCAACGAGCTATATCAAGCTTACTTCTTTTATGGAGAGTTTGATCCTGGCTCAGGATGAACGCTGGCGGCGTGCCTAATACATGCAAGTCGAGCGAACAGATAAGGAGCTTGCTCCTTTGACGTTAGCGGCGGACGGGTGAGTAACACGTGGGTAACCTACCTATAAGACTGGAATAACTCCGGGAAACCGGGGCTAATGCCGGATAACATGTTGAACCGCATGGTTCTACAGTGAAAGACGGTCTTGCTGTCACTTATAGATGGACCCGCGCCGTATTAGCTAGTTGGTGGGGTAACGGCCTACCAAGGCGACGATACGTAGCCGACCTGAGAGGGTGATCGGCCACACTGGAACTGAGACACGGTCCAGACTCCTACGGGAGGCAGCAGTAGGGAATCTTCCGCAATGGGCGAAAGCCTGACGGAGCAACGCCGCGTGAGTGATGAAGGTCTTCGGATCGTAAAGCTCTGTTGTTAGGGAAGAACAAATGTGTAAGTAACTGTGCACATCTTGACGGTACCTAACCAGAAAGCCACGGCTAACTACGTGCCAGCAGCCGCGGTAATACGTAGGTGGCAAGCGTTATCCGGAATTATTGGGCGTAAAGCGCGCGTAGGCGGTTTTTTAAGTCTGATGTGAAAGCCCACGGCTCAACCGTGGAGGGTCATTGGAAACTGGAAAACTTGAGTGCAGAAGAGGAAAGTGGAATTCCATGTGTAGCGGTGAAATGCGCAGAGATATGGAGGAACACCAGTGGCGAAGGCGGCTTTCTGGTCTGCAACTGACGCTGATGTGCGAAAGCGTGGGGATCAAACAGGATTAGATACCCTGGTAGTCCACGCCGTAAACGATGAGTGCTAAGTGTTAGGGGGTTTCCGCCCCTTAGTGCTGCAGCTAACGCATTAAGCACTCCGCCTGGGGAGTACGGTCGCAAGACTGAAACTCAAAGGAATTGACGGGGACCCGCACAAGCGGTGGAGCATGTGGTTTAATTCGAAGCAACGCGAAGAACCTTACCAAATCTTGACATCCTTTGACCGCTCTAGAGATAGAGTTTTCCTCTTCGGAGGACAAAGTGACAGGTGGTGCATGGTTGTCGTCAGCTCGTGTCGTGAGATGTTGGGTTAAGTCCCGCAACGAGCGCAACCCTTGAACTTAGTTGCCATCATTCAGTTGGGCACTCTAAGTTGACTGCCGGTGACAAACCGGAGGAAGGTGGGGATGACGTCAAATCATCATGCCCCTTATGATTTGGGCTACACACGTGCTACAATGGACAATACAAAGGGCAGCGAAACCGCGAGGTCAAGCAAATCCCATAAAGTTGTTCTCAGTTCGGATTGTAGTCTGCAACTCGACTACATGAAGCTGGAATCGCTAGTAATCGTAGATCAGCATGCTACGGTGAATACGTTCCCGGGTCTTGTACACACCGCCCGTCACACCACGAGAGTTTGTAACACCCGAAGCCGGTGGAGTAACCATTTTGGAGCTAGCCGTCGAAGGTGGGACAAATGATTGGGGTGAAGTCGTAACAAGGTAGCCGTATCGGAAGGTGCGGCTGGATCACCTCCTTTCTAAGGATAATATACGGAATATCACCATCAGGTGATAAGCGAATTAACGTGACATATTGTATTCAGTTTTGAATGCTCATTCATTTGAGGATTCAGAATGAATTGTACATTGAAAACTAGATAAGTAAGTATAGATTTTACCAAGCAAAACCGAGTGACAAGCGTTTAAAAGCTTGAAACAAAAAATTATCGCTAGTCGTCAAATGACGACTCACATAATTAATAACTGGTGATTTTGGAAAAGATTGTATTTCGGTAGACGACATGATGTTTTGAAAACGTTTGTCAGTCTATGAATCACAAGCATGAGCGAAGGCGCTTACTGCGCGTAAGTAACTGAGTGAATGTGAAGTGATGAAGCCGAATGCGAACGTTTGCCAAAATATCATATAGATTAAGTTATTAAGGGCGCACGGTGGATGCCTTGGCACTAGAAGCCGACGAAGGACGTTACTAACGACGATATGCTTTGGGGAGCTGTAAGTAAGCTTTGATCCAGAGATTTCCGAATGGGGAAACCCAGCACGAGTTATGTCGTGTTATCTGCATGTGAATACATAGCATGCAAGAAGGCAGACCCGGAGAACTGAAACATCTTAGTACCCGGAGGAAGAGAAAGAAAAATCGATTCCCTGAGTAGCGGCGAGCGAAACGGGAAGAGCCCAAACCAATAAGCTTGCTTATTGGGGTTGTAGGACACTCTGTACGGAGTTACAAAAGAATTTGTTAGACGAATAACCTGGAAAGGTTAATCAGAGAAGGTAATAATCCTGTAGTCGAAAGCGAATTCTCTCTTGAGTGGATCCTGAGTACGACGGAGCACGTGAAATTCCGTCGGAATCTGGGAGGACCATCTCCTAAGGCTAAATACTCTCTAGTGACCGATAGTGAACCAGTACCGTGAGGGAAAGGTGAAAAGTACCCCGGAAGGGGAGTGAAAGAGAACTTGAAACCGTGTGCTTACAAGTAGTCAGAGCCCGTTAATGGGTGATGGCGTGCCTTTTGTAGAATGAACCGGCGAGTTACGATCTGATGCAAGGTTAAGCAGAAAATGTGGAGCCGTAGCGAAAGCGAGTCTGAATAGGGCGAATGAGTATTTGGTCGTAGACCCGAAACCAGGTGATCTACCCTTGGTCAGGTTGAAGTTCAGGTAACACTGAATGGAGGACCGAACCGACTTACGTTGAAAAGTGAGCGGATGAACTGAGGGTAGCGGAGAAATTCCAATCGAACTTGGAGATAGCTGGTTCTCTCCGAAATAGCTTTAGGGCTAGCCTCAAGTGATGATTATTGGAGGTAGAGCACTGTTTGGACGAGGGGCCCCTCTCGGGTTACCGAATTCAGACAAACTCCGAATGCCAAATAATTTAACTTGGGAGTCAGAATGTGGGTGATAAGGTCCATATTCGAAAGGGAAACAGCCCAGACCACCAGCTAAGGTCCCAAAATATATGTTAAGTGGAAAAGGATGTGGCGTTGCCCAGACAACTAGGATGTTGGCTTAGAAGCAGCCATCATTTAAAGAGTGCGTAATAGCTCACTAGTCGAGTGACACTGCGCCGAAAATGTACCGGGGCTAAACATATTACCGAAGCTGTGGATTGTCCTTTGGACAATGGTAGGAGAGCGTTCTAAGGGCGTTGAAGCATGATCGCAAGGACATGTGGAGCGCTTAGAAGTGAGAATGCCGGTGTGAGTAGCGAAAGACGGGTGAGAATCCCGTCCACCGATTGACTAAGGTTTCCAGAGGAAGGCTCGTCCGCTCTGGGTTAGTCGGGTCCTAAGCTGAGGCCGACAGGCGTAGGCGATGGATAACAGGTTGATATTCCTGTACCACCATTATTCGTTTTAAGCGATGGGGGGACGCAGTAGGATAGGCGAAGCGTGCTGTTGGAGTGCACGTCCAAGCAGTGAGATTGAGTGTTAGGCAAATCCGGCACTCTTAAGATTGAGCTGTGATGGGGAGAGGAACTTGTTCCTCGAGTCGTTGATTTCACACTGCCGAGAAAAGCCTCTAGCTAGAATAACGGTGCCCGTACCGCAAACCGACACAGGTAGTCAAGATGAGAATTCTAAGGTGAGCGAGCGAACTCTCGTTAAGGAACTCGGCAAAATGACCCCGTAACTTCGGGAGAAGGGGTGCTCTTTGAGGTTCACGCTTCGAAGAGCCGCAGTGAATAGGCCCAAGCGACTGTTTATCAAAAACACAGGTCTCTGCTAAACCGTAAGGTGACGTATAGGGGCTGACGCCTGCCCGGTGCTGGAAGGTTAAGAGGAGTGGTTAGCGCAAGCGAAGCTACGAATCGAAGCCCCAGTAAACGGCGGCCGTAACTATAACGGTCCTAAGGTAGCGAAATTCCTTGTCGGGTAAGTTCCGACCCGCACGAAAGGCGTAACGATTTGGGCACTGTCTCAACGAGAGACTCGGTGAAATCATAGTACCGGTGAAGATGCCGGTTACCCGCGACAGGACGGAAAGACCCCGTGGAGCTTTACTGTAGCCTGATATTGAAATTCGGTACAGTTTGTACAGGATAGGTAGGAGCCTTAGAAGCGTGAGCGCTAGCTTACGTGGAGGCATTGGTGGGATACTACCCTAATTGTATTGGATTTCTAACCCGCAGCACTTATCGTGCTGGGAGACAGTGTCAGGCGGGCAGTTTGACTGGGGCGGTCGCCTCCTAAAGAGTAACGGAGGCGCTCAAAGGTTCCCTCAGAATGGTTGGAAATCATTCATAGAGTGTAAAGGCATAAGGGAGCTTGACTGCGAGACCTACAAGTCGAGCAGGGTCGAAAGACGGACTTAGTGATCCGGTGGTTCCGCATGGAAGGGCCATCGCTCAACGGATAAAAGCTACCCCGGGGATAACAGGCTTATCTCCCCCAAGAGTTCACATCGACGGGGAGGTTTGGCACCTCGATGTCGGCTCATCGCATCCTGGGGCTGTAGTCGGTCCCAAGGGTTGGGCTGTTCGCCCATTAAAGCGGTACGCGAGCTGGGTTCAGAACGTCGTGAGACAGTTCGGTCCCTATCCGTCGTGGGCGTAGGAAATTTGAGAGGAGCTGTCCTTAGTACGAGAGGACCGGGATGGACATACCTCTGGTGTACCAGTTGTCGTGCCAACGGCATAGCTGGGTAGCTATGTATGGACGGGATAAGTGCTGAAAGCATCTAAGCATGAAGCCCCCCTCGAGATGAGATTTCCCAACTTCGGTTATAAGATCCCTCAAAGATGATGAGGTGAATAGGTTCGAGGTGGAAGCGTAGCGATACGTGGAGCTGACGAATACTAATCGATCGAAGACTTAATCAACATAATTGTTCATAAGGTGATGCTTGTGATAAATATACTTACTATCTAGTTTTGAATGTATAACATTCAACAACTTAATCTGGTGCCAATGGCAAAGAGGCCACACCTGTTCCCATGCCGAACACAGAAGTTAAGCTCTTTAGCGCCGATGGTAGTCGGACTTACGTTCCGCGAGAGTAGGACGGTGCCAGGTTATTTCAAAAGCTTCGAAGCAATCATTATTGTTTCGGGGCTTTTTTAATACCGTAAAGGGTTCCTGTCATCCGCATCACACATAGAGGTGAAATGTGATCCCCCTCAATCAATGCCTTTGTTCATCTATTGCCTATATTCCCGTCATCCTCCCAGTGTGTAACGATTGTTTACAATATCTTCTTAGAGCGCAAAACCTGTCACTATGACATGTTTTCAACTTCAACCTAACTGATACTTGTGCGATCTTATAAAATAAAATATAATACAGATATCAGTTGGCGCAATATTAAGAAAATTTAAACTACTATTCCATTGTACTAAATAACCTCCATTACACGATTCGCACAGGCATCAAGAATATAAAGTTTGGAGGTGTCACACTTTGACACGTAATGCTTAAAAATTAATCATCTTTGGTTTTATTTCTACCATTGGTTCAAGTGTCTTCAGTTTCGCTTGTGCCTTCCATATTTTGAAAAACACAGAAAATAGTTATTTGTACAGTATTTATTTAACTTTGATTGTGATCACAACCATACTTTCTACGCCAATTAGTGGTGTATTTATAGACTCAGTCAACAATAAACGGTTAATTTTGTACTCTCAATTATCAAGTGTGGCTGCACTGATCATTTTTTCTTTGTTATACGATGACAATGTATATATGATTATTTGTTTAGGTCTCTTATTAACGGTTCCTGATGGGATAAACTCTGTCATTATTCAGAAAAACTTACAACTTATCGTGACAGACAATTTAGAGCGTGTGATATCGATTAGACAAACGGTGTCGACATTGACAAGCTTTGTTTCTCCAATCATTGGGGGCATTGTCATTGCATTTATACCGCTGCAAGTCATCGGGATGATGAATATGCTTACTGAAGCGATTTCGATTATTCTTATACAATCATTACCAATTATTAATCACCAACAAATGAAAAGTCAGTTCGTGCACTCTTTTAAAGAAGGTGTGCAATACTTAGTGAAGAAAAAAGAAATTATGACATTTCTCGTTTGTGCGATGTTAAACAACTTTTTAATCAATGTCATAGTTGTTGGCGTACCGATTATTGCGATACAACAGTTGCATCTTAAATCGACACAGTTTGGGATGATTGAATCAGGTTACACGATTGCGCTATTTTTAGTGTCATTTGTGATGTCGATTTATCCTGTGAAAAGAGGGGTCACATTATTTTATAAGATTGGAATTTTGATTGAAATTGTCACTTTATTTTCACTTGGCGTCTTTTTATTGTACCCACATCAAAATTTGACGTCATTTATCTTTCTGATTGCGACATATATGTTGATTGGTGTAAGTTTACCAATTATTAATACACCTTATGGCGTCTATTTACAGAAGGCAGTAGAGGACGAATATAAAGGGCGCGTCTTTTCGCTGAATTCATCTATTGCACAAGCGATTATACCTGTTTCACTGAGCTTTTTTGGGTTTATCCTTAATGATAATGCCGCACAAGTTTTTATGATTGATGCGATATTGATGCTCGTCGTCTTAACTGGATTTAGTATCGCTATGAGAAAGTATCAATCTGACTAATATCTCAAAATTTTAAAAAGGAGCAAATGTGAGAGGTGGTTCTCTCAAGTTTGCTCCTTTTGAATCATCTTAAATTAATAACGAATACAGCATTTTGTTTTCGTTAATATAAATGTTTTTAGGGTCAAATTGATTGACGTTACGAATGAGCGTGTCTAGGTCTGCTCTATTTTGAAGTTGAATGCCGATAATGACAGTTCCGGTATTTTGAGAAGACTTCTTCAGATATTCGAACTTGGTAATATCATCGTGTGGTCCAAGCACATCATTCACGAATTGTCTGAGTGCCCCTGGACGTTGTGGGAAGTTCAAAATAAAGTAATGCTTCATTTCTTCGTATAATAATGAACGTTCTTCAATTTCTTTCATTCGGTTAATATCGTTATTCCCTCCAGAAACGATACAGACGACATTTTTCCCTTTAATTTGATCTTGGTATTGTTCTAGGGCGCTGACGCTTAATGCGCCGGCAGGTTCTGCAACGATGGCTTGTTTCGAATACATGTCTAAAATAGTTGAACAAACAGCCCCTTCGTCAATTTGCACATAATCATCTAATGCTTTACGACAAATGTTAAATGTAATTTCACCCACACGTGCGACAGAAGCGCCATCGACAAATTTATCGATATTGTCCAATGTCACCACTTCGCCTGCTTGTACGGATTGATACATACTGCTCGCGCCTAATGGTTCCACACCAATCAGTTTGGTAGAAGGGGAATGTGCTTTAAAATAAGTCGCTACACCTGACATAAGCCCGCCACCACCAATAGCGCCGAACACATAATCAATTGTGATATTGTCCGTTTTTGCCGCTTCGATCATTTCTTTTGCTAATGTCCCTTGACCAGCGATCGTATGCACATTATTAAACGGATCAATGAAAGTCATATCGTGTTGTTCAGTATAACTCAGCGCCGACTTTAAGCAATCATCAAATGTATCGCCCTCTAGTTTAATTTCAACGTTGTCACCACCGAAAAATTGAACTTGATTGACTTTTTGTTTTGGTGTTGTCACAGGCATGAAGATAACCGCATGTAAGTTGAGGTATTTGGCTGTAAACGCGACACCTTGCGCATGGTTTCCGGCACTTGCACATGTGATACCTTGGTTTCTCTTTTCTTCTGGTAATACAGCAATGGCATTGTAAGCGCCACGTAGTTTAAATGAACGCACCCATTGAAGATCTTCGCGCTTTAAATACACATTACAATCATATTTGAGCGATAAATAATGATCCTTTTCCAATGGTGTTTCTTTAACAATTGTGTTGAGACGTAAAAATGCATCTTCAACATCTTGGGCTTGAACAGGTGTAGTTTTTACAGACATTGTTCCCACTCCTTAAGTATGTTTTAGTTCATAGTCTTTGATTAATGCTTCATATTTTAATGTGATAGCAATATCATCTAAGCCATTCACAAGTTTTTCTTTCCACGTTTCATCAATGTCAAAGTGATAATTTTGCTCGGGTGTTTGGATGATTTGTTGTGGCAAGTCAATTGTGATTTCAGGATAACGCGCAATCGCTTCTCGTGATGCACGGTCAAGTCGAATCGGCAACAGTGCATTTTTCGTACAGTTCATATAAAAAATGTCACTGAAACTTTCCGCAATAATCACTTGAAAACCGAAATCTTTTAACGCCCATGCGGCATGCTCACGACTCGAACCACAACCGAAATTGTCACCGGTAATTAAAATGGATGCCCCTTCATATTCAGGTTGATTTAAGACGAAATTAGGATTATCTGAACCGTCTTCTAAATAACGCCATTCATCAAAGAGAAAAGGGCCGTAACCTGTTTTAGATATCCGCTTTAAATGGACTTTCGGAATGATTTGATCGGTATCAATATTGTCATGAAATAATGGGACCGTTTTGCCCGAATATTGTGTAATTGCTTTAATTTCCATCACGCTTCAACCACCTTTCTCACATCGACAAAGCGTCCGTGAATTGCCGCAGCTGCAGCCATAGCAGGGGATACCAGATGTGTTCTTGCACCTTTACCTTGACGGCCTTCGAAGTTACGGTTACTCGTTGACGCACAGTGGACACCAGCTGGCACTTGGTCGGGGTTCATACCGAGACACATGCTGCATCCAGGTTCTCTCCATTCAAAACCAGCATCTTTAAAAATTGTATCTAGGCCCATGGCTTCAGCCTCTTTCTTTACTTGACGTGAGCCAGGTACGACAATCGCTGTAATGTTTTCGTGTACTTGATTACCTTTGACGATGTGACTGGCTTCAACTAAATCGGAAATACGTGCATTCGTACATGAACCGAGGAACACATAGCCTAACGGAATATCTGTCGCAAGTTGACCTGGTTTTAAGCCCATATATTGATACGCACGTTCGTCATTGACATTTTGAATCTCTGGGAATGGTGTACTAAAGCTGACACCCATTTCAGGACTCGTGCCCCAAGTGACTTGTGGTTCTAATGCTGTCACATCTAATTCAATGATTTTATCGAATTGCGCGTCGTCATCACTGTATAGTTTACGCCAATCATCAAGTTTGTCCTCAATGTTTTGTGAGTAACGACGTCCTTCAAGGTATGCAAAAGTCGTGTTATCTGGTTGAATCAGTCCGTATTTTGCACCTGCTTCAATCGCCATATTACAAATTGTCATACGACCCTCCATCGACAAATTGCGAATCGTTTCTCCAGCAAATTCCAGTGCATAACCTGTACCAAAGTCAACGCCGTGTTGATTGATTAAATGCAAAATAATGTCTTTCGCATAAACACCTTTAGGAAGTTGCCCGGTTACGTTAATTTTTAAATTTTTCGGTTTCGTTTGCCATAGCGTTTGTGTAGCAAATACATGCTCAACTTCACTCGTCCCGATACCGAACGCAATCGCACCGAATGCGCCGTGTGTTGCAGTATGGGAGTCGCCACAAACAATCGTTTTACCCGGTTGCGTTAACCCCATTTCAGGTCCGACCATATGTACGATACCTTGTTCATCAGAGCCCATATCAAACAATGTGACGTTAAAGTCTTTACAGTTTTGTTGTAACGCTTGAATTTGCTTGTTTGCGATATCATCTTTAATGTTGAAAATATCGACCGTTGGTACATTGTGATCTAATGTGCCAAACGTTAAATCAGGTCTTCGTAAAGTTCGTTTTTGCATTCTGAGCCCTTCAAATGCTTGCGGTGACGTCACCTCATGTATCAAATGCAAATCAATGTATAACAATTGCGGTTCACCTTGTTGCCCGGTAATCGTATGTTGGTCCCAAATTTTATCGAAAAGTGTACGCCCCATTCGTTATGCCCCCTTAATGAATGCTTTAAAATGTTTGAAAATGTCCGTAGTGCCGTATTGCCCCCCAAGATCAGCTGTTGTGATCCCTTTAGCTATTAATGTATCGACCGTTGTTTCAATAATTGTTGCCATATCATCTCGTTCAGCTGATTCTCGTAAACACATAGCGAGTGACAACAACATGCCAAACGGATTGGCTTTATTTTGACCGGCGATGTCAGGTGCTGAGCCATGAATCGGTTCGTATAATTTTGGTCCACCTTCACTAAAACTTGCGGAAGGGGAGAGTCCTAGTGAACCAGGTAGCATCGACGCTTCATCACTTAGAATATCGCCAAATAAATTTTCAGTGATGATAACATCAAAATCAGCAGGTCGTTTGATTAAATGCATACTACATGCATCAACAAGTAAATGTTCGACCGTAACGTCAGGATATTGTTCAGCGACTTCATTAACAGTACGACGCCACAATTGACTGCTGGCAAGTACATTTTCTTTATCAACAGATGTGAGCTTTTGGCGACGTGATTGAGCCAATTGAAAACCGACATGCGCAATGCGTATAATTTCCTCTTTCGTATAAGTCATTGAATCACGTGCTTCATCGTCTTTCAGGTAGCGTGGCTCGCCAAAGTAGATGCCACTCGTCAACTCTCTAACGATAACAAGGTCGGTATTTTCGACAATGGATTGCTTTAACGGTGATAAATACGCCATGTCTGTTGTCACACGTGTGGGTCGAATATTGGCATATAAATTCAATGCTTTTCGCAAATTCAGTAAACCTTGTTCAGGACGACATTGTGGGTTCGTCCATTGAGGGCCACCAATCGCACCGAGTAAAATAGCATCTGCACGTTGACAAGCATCTAATGTTGCATCAGGTAGGGGCGTGCCATATTGATCAATGGCACAACCTCCCATCGCATAACTGTCCACCATATAATCAAAATCAACTTGAGATGCAAGTGCGTCCAAACAATCCAATGTACCTGACATAATTTCTGGTCCAATGCCATCGCCAGGTAAAGCTACAATTTTAAAAGTCATTGTACGACACCTTCTTTTTGAATGGATTGCACCGATTTACTTATCGCTTCAACATAGGCTTTGCATGAGGCATATAAAATATCGTGGTCAAAACCAACACCTACATATTCTTGGCCATTGACTTCTACTTGTACATGAACTTCAGCTTGTGCATCGCGGCCTTCAGACACGGCATCAATACGATAATCTAACAGTACAGATTCGACATTGAAAATACGATCGACCGCATTATAAATCGCAACAATGGAGCCGGTACCAATACTAGAATCTTGATAATGTTGATCATCATTATCGCGAACGACCACAACAGCACTTTGAAGGCCATTCGATACAAATTGAAGCTGTAGTGTTTCAAGATGGTAGGCGACATGTTTATCATGCTCACTATTTTGAATCAATGCGTGAATATCTTGATCAGTGACGTGTTTTTTCTTGTCGGCAATCCCTTTAAACGCTTTAAACAATACTTTTTGCTCTTCTAAATCAATGTCATATCCGAGTTGTTTCAATTTATCTTGGAACGCATGTTTACCTGATAATTTTCCCAGTGGCAGTTCCGTTTTTTTCACACCAACGAGTTTCGGGGTCATAATTTCGTACGTTTCCGGGTTTTTCAAGAAACCATCTTGATGTATACCAGACTCATGACTAAACGCATTTTTCCCGACAATCGCTTTATTACGTGGTACTCTCAATCCAGCATAGCGTGCGACCATATCAGAAGTTTGCTTCGTCAATTCGAGTTGAATTTGCGTTTGAATTTGATAATGATCTTGACGGACGTATAAACCTAATACGACCTCTTCAAGTGCAGTATTTCCGGCACGTTCACCAATCCCATTGACCGTTCCTTCAATACGTGTCGCACCATTTTCGATGGCAGCCATGCTATTTGCTACAGCTAAGCCAAGGTCATCATGACAATGGGCACTGTACGTAATTGGGACATCCGACTTGATTTTTTCTGTGAGTGCTTTGAAAATGTTGCCATATTCAGTTGGATACGTATAGCCCACCGTATCAGGAATATTGATAACAGTTGCCCCTGCATCTACTGCAGTTTGTACACTTTGGATTAAGAATGGCAACGGTGTCCGTGTCGCATCCTCTGGTGAAAATTGAACGATATCAAAACGTTCTTTTGCATAACTCACATGTGTCGTTATTGCTTCGAGCACTTCAGATTCCGTCATATGAAGCTTTGACTCTAAGTGAATAGGGCTCGTTGCAATAAAGACATGGATAGAAGGGGAAACGGCATCTTTTGTCGCTTCGTATACGGCATCGATATCAGACTTTAAGCAACGTGCTAAACCTGTAACAGTGGTATGTTTTAACGTTCGAGCGATTGCTTGTACAGATTCAAAGCTGCCTTGACTTGAAGCGGGAAAGCCAGCCTCAATAACATCGACACCCCATTTTTCGAGTTGTTCGGCCAGTTTTAATCGTTCTTCAAAGGAAAAGCTGACGCCTGGTGTTTGTTCGCCATCGCGTAGTGTAGTATCAAAAATCTGAATATGACTAGACATTTTCATTCACTCCTTAAAAAATTATTTTTGAATGCTTTTCGATTTAATAAATGGCATCATTTCACGTAAAGATTGACCGACTGCTGTAATTTGATGTCCTTGTTGTGCTTCACGCATTTGTTTAAATGATTTAAAGCCATCTTCATTATCTTTAATGAAACGAGTGCTAAATGTACCGTCTTGAATATCTTTTAATACAGCTTTCATATTTTCTTTCGTTTCTTCTGTAATGACACGTGGACCTGATACGTAGTCACCAAATTCTGCAGTGTTCGAAATAGAATAACGCATGTTTTCAAGTCCGCCCTCATACATTAAGTCAACGATCAGTTTCATTTCATGTAACACTTCGAAGTAGGCGATTTCTGGCTGGTAACCTGCTTCCACTAACACTTCAAAACCGCTTTGGATGAGACGTGTCACGCCACCACAAAGGACAGCTTGTTCACCGAATAAATCCGTTTCAGTTTCTTCTTTAAATGATGTTTCTAATACGCCTGCACGTGTTGAACCGATCCCTTTCGCGTAACTTAATGCCAAATCACGTGCTTCACCCGATGCATCTTGTTGCACAGCGAATAATGCTGGTACGGCTGAACCCTCAACAAATGTACGTCTAACTAAATGACCTGGACCTTTTGGCGCAACGAGGAAAACATCTACATCACTCGGTGGTTGGATCACGTCAAATTGAATATTAAAGCCGTGCGCAAATGCTAATGCGTTGCCTGCTTCTAAGTTAGGCTCGATTTCATTTTTGTACACGTCACCTTGAATTTCATCAGGGAGTAACACCATCACCACATCGGCTTGTTTGACAGCTTCTGCTACGGTGTAAACATTAAAACCATCTTCTTCTGCTTGGTCGAATGAACGTCCAGGGCGAATACCGATTACGACATCATAGCCATTGTCTTTTAAGTTTTGTGCGTGGGCATGACCTTGTGAACCATAACCAATAACCGCAATTTTTTTACCTTGTAATACATCTTTCTCTACTGATGAATCATAATAAACTTTTGTCATATTAAAATGCCTCCAAATAATATTTTTTGATTTTTCAAATAATTCCAGCTGTACCAGTACGTGCAACTTGCTCAATATGAAATGATGATAGATCGTCTAAAAGGTGGTTCAATGTGTATTGCGGGCCAGTAGCTTGTAAATACAAATATTGACCGTTTTCCTTCAAAATAGAAACTAGCGCATCATACGGTTGTAATACTTTGTCGAATTGCTGTTGTGGTATCGGCTTTTTTAGTTTAATGAGTAGTAATTCGCGATTAAACGTATTAATGTTCGTAATATCTTCAACTGTTAACGTATTGACTTGCTTAATTAACTGTTGAATGATCGTACGTTGTTTTTCGTCATCAGGTACTTCAGCGATAAACGTGATTTCTGAAATCCCTTCATCTAACGTCGGTGTGGCAGTAATACTCACGATATTGATTTGGCGTCTTACGAATAAACTTGTTAATCGGTTGAGTGTGCCGGCTTTATCGAAAACGCGTAATTTGAATGTTCGTCTCATAACAGTCCCTCCATCTCATGGTTCGCTTTGCCACTTGGTACCATAGGCAATACAGGTTCTACTGGTGAAATGCGAATTTCAATTAATGCAGGACCATTGTGTAAAAATGCCGCATCGATTTGCGCTTCTAAACATTTCGGGTCATCGATTAAAAAGCCTTTAACACCATAGGCTTCACTCATTTTCATGAAGTCAGGTTGATCGTTAAATACTGAATGTGAAAAACGTTGGTTAAAGAATTTGTCTTGCCATTGTTTCACCATTCCGAGCGTACCGTTGTTAATCAATACGATTTTAATATTTAAGTTAAATTCGTTCAGCAATGCCATTTCTTGGTTCGTCATTTGAAAACCGCCATCACCGACAAATGCTACGACAGTTTCATTTGGTTTTGCAAATTTTGCACCGATAGCGGCTGGGATACCGAATCCCATTGTTCCGAGTCCACCACTTGTAATCAGTTGACCGTACGTTTGGAAAGGGTAGAACTGAGCCACCCACATTTGGTGTTGGCCGACATCTGTTGCTACATAAGCTTTACCTTGTGTAATTTCACCAATGTATTCAATTGCACGTTGGGGCTTACAAAACTTTTCAAGCGGATCATCGACATATTTGAATGGATGTTTGTCTTGATAGCCTTTAATCGTTGTTAGCCATGCATCGTGATTGATTTTTTCCGTATCATATTTTAATAACGCTTCAATCACATTTTTAACATCTGCTACAATACCAAGGTCAGTTTTAATGATTTTGTCGATTTCTGACGGGTCAATATCGACATGTACAATGGTTGCATTTGGCGCAAATTCATCTGGATTACTTGCTAAACGGTCATCAAATCGCGAGCCAAAGTTAATGAGTAAGTCACATTCCGTCAATGCCATATTACTTGCATAGGAACCGTGCATGCCACCCATACCTAAGAAGTGGGGGTCATCATAAGGAATCGCACCTAAACCGTGAAGCGTCGTCACGACAGGAATTTGATATTTGTCGACTAACTGCCGTAATTGCGAATTCGATTTAGAGAAATGAATCCCTGCACCAGCTAAAATGACAGGGCGCTCTGACGTTTTTAAATAATCATTCAGTTTTTGAATTTCATCAATGTCAGGCTTTGTATTGACGTAATAGCCAGGTGTATTGACTGTATTATCGACGGGTGAATCTGTTGATAAAATGCCCATATCTTTCGGAAAATCAATCACTACCGGTCCTTTACGACCAGAATTTGCGACATGAAAAGCTTCTTTAATAATGCGCGGAATTTCTTTCACATCGTTGACTTGATAATTATGTTTCGTAATCGCCGTTGTCATTGATAAAATGTCTGCTTCTTGGAAAGCGTCTTTACCAATGCCTGGTGTCGCCACTTGACCAGTAATAACGATGAGTGGCAGCGAATCACTGTATGCATCTGCAATGCCTGTAATCGCATTCGTTGCTCCAGGACCACTCGTTACGACTACGACACCTGGTTTACCACTTACGCGCGCATAACCTTCTGCCGCATGGGTTGCACCTTGTTCATGACGGTAGAGAATATGCTTGATTTGCTCGTTGTAAAATGTGTCGTAAAGGGGGAGTACAGCCCCGCCAGGATAACCGAATATGTACTCAACGCCTTCTTCTAAAAATGCATCAACTAACAATTGTGCACCAGACTTTAAAGCGTTCGTATCAGGTTGCAGTGTTGTTTCTTCTGACTCATTGTGATTTTGTGGCACAGTATGATGAGTTTGCGTCATTTGGAACCCCTCCATTTTTATTAAAGTAAGTCTTCAGGAACTTGCATTACGCCACCTGTATTGGCGCTTGTCACTAATGCTGTATAACGTGCGAGATAACCCGTTTTCACTTTCGCTTTGAATGGTTGACGATGTGCTTGACGTTCTGCGAGTACCACGTCATCAACATGTAAAGTGAGGTCGCGATTCACAAGATCAATCGTAATGTCATCACCATCTTCAATTAAGCCGATTGGACCTCCTGCAGCAGCTTCTGGTGAAATGTGACCGACTGCAATACCTCTTGTGGCACCTGAAAAGCGGCCATCTGTAATCAATGCAACATCTTTCCCAAGACCGCGTCCGACGATAGATGAAGTAGGGGATAACATTTCTGGCATGCCTGGTCCACCTTTAGGACCTTCATAGCGAATGACAACGACATGTCCAGCACGCACCGTATGGTTATCAATCGCTTCAACCGCTTCATCATGACTGTCAAAACAAATCGCTTTTCCTTTAAAGGTCTTAATAGATGGATCAACACCACCGACTTTAATCACCGCACCATCTGGAGCAATATTACCGTAAAGAATTGACAGCCCACCTTGTTGATCGTATGGATTGTCTAAACGACGAATCACGACATCATTCGTAATTGCTTTATCTTGGTTATTTTCTCTTAAAGTTTTACCAGTAACAGTGATACGATCTGGATGAAGTACACCTTCTTTTTTCATCAGTTCATTAATGATGGCCGGGACACCGCCCGCTTGATGGACATCATCCATAGAATAAGATGAACTTGGAGCAATTTTAGATAAATAAGGTGTCTTTTTCGCAATTTCATTAATACGTGTTAAATCATAATCAATGCCTGCTTCTTTAGCGATGGCAAGTGTGTGCAGTACAGTATTTGTAGAACCACCCATCGCCATATCTAATGCAAATGCGTCGTCAATTGCTTCTTTTGTTACGATATCACGCGGTTTTAAGTCATTTTTAACATTTTCAACAAGTTGTTTCGCAGCGGCACGAATCATTTCACGACGTTGATCACTGACTGCTAGTGCTGTCCCGTTGTATGGTAGGGCTAAACCTAATACTTCCATTAAGCAGTTCATCGAGTTCGCTGTGAACATGCCTGAACAAGAACCACAAGTCGGACATGCATTTTGTTCCATATCTAAAAATTCCTCTTTAGTCATCGCGCCTTCTTTAAATGCACCAACCGCTTCAAACATAGATGAGAGAGTGAGTGCTTTCCCTTGAGCTGACAAACCGGCTTTCATTGGACCACCAGAACAGAATATCGCAGGGACGTTCGTTCTCATCGCGGCCATCAACATCCCTGGTGTAATTTTGTCACAGTTCGGAATGTAAAAAACCCCATCAAACCAGTGTGCATTAATAACGGTTTCAGCCGCATCTGCAATAATTTCACGACTCGGTAATGAATAACGCATCCCGATATGGCCCATCGCGATACCATCATCCACACCAATCGTATTAAATTCAAATGGGACACCGCCTGCTTCACGAATAGCCTCTTTCGCGATATCACCAAGTTCGCGTAAATGCACGTGTCCCGGAACGATATCAATATAAGAATTACAAATTGCGATAAATGGTTTGTCCATGTCAGTAGGGGATTTTATTTGACCTGTTGCATGTAACAAACTCCTCGCCGGTGCTTGGTGATCTCCTTTTTTAATCATGTCACTTCTCATCTCAAATGCCTCCTCGGTTTTTCAAATAAAAAAGGTACGCCCCAAAATTGAATCTGGGACGTACCTTGTAAGTCCCATTCAACTAGAAATAGGACTTAAGCGTTTAGTAATATGGCTACTAAAGCTCCAGTCCTGAGCGTAATAATAAAATGATAATATTATGATTTTGTACAGTATGGGTCATCATTGCATGTCTTTTCATTGTACATACGCTCCTTTTCTGTCGTGAATGGGTCAATCTCGCTACATCGTTAACTGTTCATCTCGTATACAATGTAGACGATTAGATGTGTGAATTAACATTAAACGCACTTTAATGTTAAGAATAGAAAGAATTGTCTAAAAATTAGATGTCATTAATTTACCTTATATTAGAAAAGAAGTCAACAGTAAATCAAAAAAATTCTGAAAATATTTTAGGTGCGCGGTGAAGCAAAAAATTCCATTAGTGGTGAGCTTTAAATGTTCCAGTAAGTTGATAAGGTCAAAATGATAAAAATTTGTTACAATAGGTTAGAAAATCGAGTCAGGAGTGCGAACGAAATGAGAATTAAAAACAAAACAGCGATGCAAGCATTTGCGAATCAACTTGCAACTTATCTCAAAGCACAAGATGTATTGTTATTAGATGGCGACCTAGGTGCTGGAAAAACAACTTTAAGTCAATTTATCGGACAGGCGTTAGGTGTAAAACGTCCTATCAGTTCACCGACTTTTAATATTATCAAATCATATCGAGGTACCCATTTGAAATTTCATCACATGGATTGTTATCGATTAGAAGATTCTGATGAAGACTTAGGATTTGATGAGTTTTTTGAGGATGAAGCGGTGACTGTAGTGGAATGGAGTCAATTTATTCAAGACTATTTGCCACCACATTATTTGAAAATCAACATTCAAACGATAAACGAAACAGAACGAGAGCTGAGTTTTGAAGCACATGGCTCACATTTTGAAGAGATAAAGGAGGCCATCGAACATGTACAGTTTACTGATTGATAGTGCCAATCAGCCATTATCAGTAGCGATTATGCAAGAGGGTCACGTATTGATAACGCATACGACAACGATAAAACGTAATCACTCGGTGCAGCTCATGCCACTCATTGAATGGTTATTACAACAAGCACAATTGAAGCCGAAAGATTTAGATGAAATTATTGTCACAGAAGGTCCTGGTTCGTATACAGGATTACGTATCGGGGTGACGACAGCGAAAACACTTGCTTACACATTGAATATTCGATTGTATGGCGTGTCATCGTTAAAAGCGATTGCAGCACAAATTCAATATTCTGATGCGTATATTATTCCAGTCATCAATGCGAGACGACAACACGTTTATGCCGGTGTTTATCAATGGCAACAAGGTGAACTTGTTAATGTGATGTCGGATCAATATATACCACTCGATAGGTTAATTGAGCAATGGACAACAAACGACAACGTTATCTTTGTAGGTGAAGATGTGGCACAATTTGAAACGGAATTAGCACCCTTTAAACGATTAAGTGCGCCTCCTCGAGCAGATCAAATGTACCCACATAAAGGAGCGCCACGCGATATTCATACCTTTACACCGCAATATTTAAAACTATCGGAGGCGGAACAAAATTGGCTGAATCAACAAAAATAGAAGATCAGCTTCAAATTAGACGTATGTCCCATGAAGATGTGCCTGAAGTGTTTGACCTAGAGCAGGCGAGTTTTCAACATAGTTCATGGACGATTGATGCCTTTTATTATGAACTGGAACAAAATAACTTTGCACATTATTTCGTGCTCGAATATGACCAACGCATTATCGGTTACTTAGGATTATGGGTCGTGGTCGATCAAGCACAAGTGACAACTATTGCGATAGATGCAGCCTATCAAGGTCATGGACTAGGACAAATGCTATTAAAATATGGGATGAACTATGTGGGGTCTATAGCGACAGTGATGAGTTTAGAAGTACGTGTCGATAATGTCGTTGCACAACATGTGTATCGAAAGCTCGGTTTCCAATTTGGAGGCAAACGAAAAAATTATTATGGTGATGGAGAGGATGCATTAGTCATGTGGGTGAATTTATATGAATGAACAAACAAAGATTCTTGCACTTGAAACGAGTTGTGACGAAACAAGTGTGAGTGTCATTGAAAATGGTCAAACGATTTTAAGTAACAGCGTATTAAGCCAAATTGAGAGTCATCAACGTTTTGGAGGAGTCGTTCCAGAAGTGGCGAGTCGTCATCACGTTGAAAATATTACGGTCATGATTGAAGAAGCGTTACAACAGGCCCATACATCAATTGAAGATGTGGATGCTGTCGCGGTTACACAAGGACCTGGACTGATTGGGGCGTTACTCGTTGGTGTGAATGCTGCGAAGGCACTGGCTTTTGCGAATGATAAGCCGCTCATTCCAGTCCATCATATTGCCGGTCATGTTTATGCCAATCAACTTCAAAGTGGCTTGAAATTCCCATTGATTGCCTTAATTGTTTCAGGTGGTCATACAGAGCTTGTCTACATGGAAAATCATTTGCAATTTGAAGTGATAGGGGAAACACGTGACGATGCAGTTGGTGAAGCGTATGATAAAGTTGCACGTAAAATTGGCTTACCATATCCAGGTGGCCCTGCCATTGACCGACTTGCCGCTCAAGGGGAAGACACGTACGACTTTCCACGAGTGTGGTTAGAACCGGATAGCTATGACTTTAGTTTTAGTGGTTTAAAGAGTGCAGTCATTAATAAATTACATCAATTAGAACAAAAAGGTGATCCGATTATTCCAGAAAATGTCGCAACAAGCTTCCAAAATAGTGTTGTTGAAGTGCTCGTAGGAAAAGCAATGCGTGCATGTGAAGCGTATGGTGTCAAACAACTCATCGTTGCTGGTGGTGTTGCAAGTAATCGAGGTTTACGTCATGCGTTAGAAGTCGCAACTGCTGAGAAAGGGATAGAGCTTGCAATTCCAGAGCCCAAATTATGTACTGATAATGCGGCGATGATTGGTGCAGCAGCGCATGAAATTTATTTAAAAGGAATTCGTGGAGATATGGCGTTGAACGGTCAAAGTAGTATGGATATCGAGATGTACCGAGATTAAGTTGTTAAGTAGGTCTTGAATATTTCAATTATGCAGAGATTCATGGAGATTGCTGAACCATTCTGCGCTTTCTAACAAAATTTAATCAAAAGGGATTGGGATATTTGGTTTTCCCAGTCCCTTTTCCTACGATTTGTCAAGGGTTCAATAATTAAAATTGACATTACTGAACTAGACCGTCCAATTTTTACTTTTTTGAATAAGGTGTTATGATGTATATGATTATATGGTTGCGTTAGTGTGGTGCTTTCTGATAATCATATAATTTATTATTGACTATCAAGTAGTGAATGGTCTTTAATAAGCGATTGATACTCGCTATTACGGCAGTCTTGTGGGTTTTCCCATGAGGCTGCTCTCTTAATTTATAATAATAATCCACAATATGGCTTTGATAATGATTTCTTCCCCTAATAATGTTCATAATGATTTAGTACAATAAACGTCTTGCTTTTGATGGAATTATATTCATTATTGATGAAAACATCGACGAAAAATGAGCATAAATTAGATAAAAAGTTGATGCTATTGTTTTCTAGATTTCATAAACTTGCCCTTAGTTTCGCTGTATTTCATATAATATTACCCAGAAGGCTGAGATGCCTGATGGAATGCATACTGCTGACAGTTGCCGCTTCTCTTTAATAGTGGTTACTGTTTATCGCAGTAGCTGTCTGACTTCTCAATGTTTACACTTTTAAGAAGTCGAGTCAGTCATGCGGGGGCAGTACGGCGAAATCTTTGTGACACATGATATTTCTGTAACGCTCCCCCCAATCCATTAACGCGTCAACAAGTGTAACAGTTTAATCAAGTCGAATTGAGTTGAAGGGCTAGCCCCTAGGAAACGCGAAGCCATGAGGGCAATCAAAAGCATAATTCGTGGGAGAGGGCAATTTTAACGAGAATATCGCATCAATAACATCAAAAATTTTAATGCCCTATCTCCTTTTGCGTTATATTGATCATTTTTAGTATACTTTTAAGTTTCAAGTTGCTTCACATATGCTTGAGCATCCGTGTAAATACGATTTGGAAACTGCATGATGCGAATTAATTCCAGCGCATTTCTCGTATTTGCCGGGCCTTCTTTAATGTGATAATCAAACACAATTTCTCCGTCGGTCACATGCTCATTAAAGTGATAATTAGCATATTGATGAGCTAAAACTTCTGTTAATTCAATATCATGTGTCGCTGCGATAATTTTTAAATGAGACAGTTGGTTTAAATAATCAAGGACGGCGTGTGAAGCGGCGACACGTTCAGTAGTATTTGTCCCTTTGAAAATTTCATCAATAAAATAATAATGTTGAACGGCTGCATCTTGAAGAAACAATCGTTTGAGTGATTTCAATTCTGCCATAAAGTAACTGTCGCCACTTGTGACATCATCGGCATTTGCCATTGTCGTCTTTACCATACCAGGAGTGTAGTGAAACTTGTCAGCGGTCACTGTACGTATCGCTTGAGCCATGATGAGATTCAATGCGACAGCTTTCATAAATGTTGACTTACCAGAAGCATTAGACCCTGTTATCAAAACATTTTGATTGAAATCGAAGTCATTCGGTACCGCTTCATCAATCAGTGGATGGGTCAAACCTTCAAATGTGACATGGTCTGCTTCAACAGGCTCAGACGTATCGTAATGACAACGATATTGATACACTGCTAATAAACTATCCAATTCTCCGATATAGCGGTAACATTCTAAAACGGTATCATAATGTTTGATAAAACGGCGAACGAGTGTGGCGTATAAATGAATATCGACTAAAAACATATACTTAAAAACCATTACGAAATATCCTGGAATCGTTTCGACGTTAATTAATAAAAAACGTAACCGCGAAATCGAACTTAATGGTTTTAATGAATGATTGAACTCAGGTGTTATTGTCATTTTTGAAAGTATTTCAGTTTCTCTTACGACCCGTCCCATAATGAAAAGTTGCTTTAAATCTTTTTCTACATAGTAATTGTAACGAAAACTAATAATAATATTGAGAAAGAAAGCAAAACAAATCCATAAAAGACCAATACCTAAATTGAAAAAACTAATCATAAGGCCTACAAACGGCATAGCAAGTAAAAATGCATAAACCCACTGACATTGTTGTTTTAATATGTCTTTGTCATAATTGGGATAAATCGACTTTCCGAGGTCAACGAGTCTTTTCACGATTTCTCGATGCTGATTCGGGTATGGACGCAGCTGCTCTAAAAATTCATAATGAACGAGTGACGTTTGTAATCGTAATGCACTATATAAATGATTTTCACCTATGGACGTGTATGTCGCATTGAGTTTGTCAAATAGGAGATCCATTGATAAATCTGACCATGTTTTGTCGTCGATTATCGTATTTCTAGCAGTATGCCGAGAATTGAAATATGCATCATAAACAGCGTGAGGATTTTCGGTTGTATCAAACCGTGTGAAATGTTCCAAATGGTAAGTCAATATACGTTGATGGCGGATACGACGCACAGTTTCTGTTATCAATGTCATACCAACGAGTGCCACCACAAGCAATAAAATGAAAAAAGTATTCGAACTCATATGTATAAATCCTTTCAATATTTTTAAGATCATATAAATTTTTACACAATATGATGAGGAAATCAATAAATTGTGAAAGCGTTTGAATCATTGGGACATGATTTCAAATTCATGTAGTAGGAAATCTGTCAAGAGGGAACGTGCGTACTTATGCACATTTTGTGAATAACTTGTGTGTAAGTTCGATGCATTTTCGTGGATAAAGTGGGGATAAGTGTGCATAAAGTAAGAAGAAAACCTCTCCTAAATTGTGGATAACTAGAATAACTTTGTGGATAGTTGATATTATCCGATTCTTAATGTGGATGAATTGTCTGTATTTCGAGTATAAAAAATGAGCGGAGTAGAAAATTCCACCACGCTCAATCCATCTCATCTTCAAATTGACTTAATGTGAGTTGTAATTCTTCCCAATTTGTCATCACTTGTTCTAAAGATTGTTCGATACTTGTTCGTTCGTTAGCTAAAGCTTGTGTTTTTTCATAATCATTCATTGTTGTATCATCGGTCATTGCAACATCAATTGCTGCGATACGTGCTTCTAATTCCGTGATTTTTTGTTCATCCGCTTCGATTTGGCGTTCGATTTTACGTTTTTCACGACGTAACGCTTTTTGGTCTTGATACGTATTTTGTGAACGGGCCGAGTCGTCACTGGTATTGTTGTCTTCACGTTGTTCATCGTATGCAGCAAGGGCGTTTTGTTGCTCTAGCTTTTCTAAGTAATATTGGTAATCACCTAAATACAGATGGCCGCCTGTCTTATTTAAATCAAAAATACGATTGGCAAGTTCATTAATAAAATAACGATCGTGTGATACGAAAATTAAAGTCCCTTCAAAGTTTTTTAATGCTTGTTCTAACATTTCCTTTGAGTCGATGTCAAGATGGTTTGTCGGTTCGTCCAAAATGAGTACATTATTACGCTCTAACATTAATAATGTCAGTTGGAGTCTTGCTTTTTCGCCACCAGAAAGGTCATTAATCACTTTGAGCACTTCATCTTGTGTAAATAAAAAGCGTCCTAACACCGCACGAACATCTTTTTCAGGCATATGAGGGTATTGGTCCCAGACAAAATCTAAAATGGTTTTATTAGAACGGAACTCTGCTTGTTTCTGGTCGTAATAACCAATTTTTAAATTAGCACCTTCAATAATTTGACCGGAGAGAGGGGGAAGTCGTTTCGCTAAAGTTTTAATTAATGTCGATTTCCCAATACCATTCGGTCCGATAATGCCAATGTGATCGCCTTTATTAATTTCAAAACGAATCGGTGCTGTAATCGGTGTACGATAACCTATCTCTAAATCTTGGATATGCATAACGTCATTGCCTGTATTGCGATCGAAATCGAATTGAATGTTCGCACTTCTCGCATCGAGCATGGGCTTTTCGATACGCGTCATTTTTTCTAACATTTTACGACGACTTTTCGCCATACCGCTTGTAGATGCACGGGTAATATTTTTTTCGACAAACGTTTCTAGTCTTTTGATTTCGCTTTGTTGACGTTCATACTCCGCGAGTCGCTTTTGAAAGTATTGATCACGTAACTGAATAAATTTTGCATAATTGCCGACATAATGTTTCACTTCGCCTAGAGAGACGTCATAGATTTGCGTCACAATTTTATCGAGGAAGAAGCGGTCATGTGAAATAATGACGATAGCACCTTTAAAATATTTCAAATAATCTTCTAACCATTCTGTTGTTGCCATGTCTAAATGGTTTGTCGGTTCATCGAGTAATAGCAAGTCTGGCTCACTCAATAACATTTGCGCGAGTGAGAGCCGTGTTTTTTGACCTCCACTAAAATCATTAATAGGTCGGTCGTAATCAGCCTCACTAAAATCAAGGCCATTTAACACAGTTTTGATTTTACTATCATAATGATAGCCTCCGAGTTGTTCAAATTCATTAGATAATTGTTCATATTTTGCGATATGCGTTTGATATTCCGTCGTTTCATAAGCTTCCGCATGTGCAGCAAGCCAGTCGGTTTCTTCTTGCATACGTTTGCCAATCGCTTTCACTTGTTCAAAAGGTTTTGCCATTTCTTCAAAAACTGTATTTTCAGTATTTAAAGTCATTTGTTGTGTTAAATAGCCGAGTTTTAGACCTTTGATTTTTGAGATGTGGCCTGAGTCATATGATTCTACACCTGCGATAATTTTCATCAATGTGGATTTTCCCGCACCGTTTCGACCTACGATACCAATGCGCTCACCTGTTTTCACTTCAAAATTAACGCCTTCAAAAATTTCTTCGCCATCAAACGATTTCGTAATCTGACTTAACTGCATTAAAATCATAGGGCATACTCCTTTCATTCTTATTTATTGTACAACAAACCCTATATGTATCAAATACTAAATGTTTCCTTATCATATAAATTAAGTTATAATTAAACACACACTGTGAAAGCTATCACATATATTAGAAATCATATCGGAGGACTTCAAAATGGGAAAATCAATGAACAAAATTCCTAGAGCGACTTTAAAACGTCTCCCTTTGTATTATAGATTTGTGAATACTTTAAAAGCGAAAGGCGAAGATCGTGTTAATTCAAAAGCCATTAGTGAAGGCTTAAATATAGATTCAGCCACAATACGTCGAGATTTTTCTTATTTTGGTGAATTAGGTAAAAAAGGTTACGGTTATAATATTGATAGTTTATTAGAATTTTTTAAATCAGAATTAAGTGATTCAGATATTATCAAAATTGGTATTGTCGGTGTCGGTCACTTAGGTACGGCGTTAATTTCTTACAACTTTTCAATACATGATGATATGACCATTACAGAAGCTTTTGACATTAGAGAAGACATTATCGGTACTACAGTCGGGGATATTACGATTAAGTCGATGGATGACATTAAAGAAACTATTGCTTCAGGAGAATTAGAAGTTGTTATTATTACGACACCTGAATCAGCAGCACAGGCAGTGACTGATCAATTAGTCGAAGCAGGTATCAAAGGTATCTTGAATTTTACGCCTAAACGTGTTCACGCGCCACAATCAGTACAAGTACATCAAATTGACTTAGGGATTGAACTCCAATCGTTACTCTTCTTTATGAAAAATTATGGTGCGACGGAAGGGTAAATGTTGACGAACTGAGCTTATAAACAATTGCTCTTTTTAGAGTTTGCTAATAATGACTAGATAACAAAAAAGCAACGTCCTTGTGAATAAGGCAGGCGTTGCTTTTTGTGTGTCAATCATTAAGCTTTTTGCACGGTAATGGTCCAAGAAGCATCACCTAATTGCTCGAATTCAGTAATGGGATAATTCTGTTCTGCTGCCCATTGAGGTATAGCTTCTGTAGCTTGTGTGCAATCGAAATCTATTTTTAACTCATCACCAATATTTAAATCTTCCATTGTCTTTTGTGCTTCTATTAATGGGAAAGGGCATACCATTCCGATAGTGCCTAATGTGTGTTTCATTTTTTATCACCTTTCTTTAATGATTTAATGAGATGCGCTTGCTGAAGTACTCGCAATTTGCGTTTGACGTCGCGCGGCATTTAATGGTTTTACAAATAAGAAATAACTCATGAACCATGTCCCTAGTATTATTGAAGCTAAACCTAACCATCCTTGCCATGAAAGTGCTGCTGTAGCAACTAAGCCATTACCGATAGAGCAACCTCCAGCGACTGCCGCACCAAAACCCATAAAGGCGCCGCCAATGGCACTGTTGCGAATGGTTTTAATATCCGGTAAACGCCATTTGAACTCTTTTGCACCACGCGCAGCAACATAAGAACCTAAGAAAATGCCTAAAACAAGAAAGACGCCCCAATCGATTAGAGATAAATCCCCTGTAGTTAAAAATTGTATGATATGTGCAGAAGGTGTTGTAATACCTAAACCACCTTCACGCCCGGTTGAATAACTCATCGGCCAAGCAATTAACGCAATGAGTCCTACTGCAATTGCTGCAACAAATGGATGAAATCGTTTTTCAAATAAAAAGTAACGTACACCTGTATAACGTGATTTTAATTTCGGAATCATTACTTTAGGTTTTGGCTTGCGTAAAGTTTTGATGACTAAAAATAGTGTAATACTTACTAAAGCGGTGATCCAAACCCAACTTGGTATACCAGTTGAAGTAGAAATATCTGCATTAGCGACAGTTGGGCTGTTAATCACATTTTTCAGTGGTAATAAAATGCCAAATTTTGAAATCGCAGCAAACAATCCATACATCACTAATGCGATCCAACTCCCTATAAGGCCTTCACCAGCACGATACCAAGTTCCCGTTGCACATCCACCAGCTAATACAATACCTACACCAAAAATAAATGATCCAATGATGGTGCCGATAATAGGGTAGGTACCATTATGTATAGTCAACACACCTATTGACGTTAAAACAAATAACCCGACCGCTTGAATTGAAATAGCAACCAGTAAGGCATAGAACATTTTATTGTTTTTTTGCACATACATATCTCTAAAGCCTCCTGTTAGGCAAAATCGTGTACGTTGCATCACGAAACCGAGTAAAACCCCAACAGTTAAACCGCTAATTATTGTCCACATCAAAATAACCCCTTTCCATATCCGACTATTTAAGTATGTATTATAAGGGATGCACAAAAAGAATGCAATAAAATCCGTAAAATAATATTCGAACATACGCATTGTCACTACATGATGAAATTGCTCACTAAGACTTGAATGTTAAATTTTATTTTTACACTGCATCGTATTTTATACAGTAATCGTGAGGGGTTTTATGATAAAATAGCTATTGAGACTGTGAGGTGATGAACAATGAATATACAGGATATCGCCAATTTAGCGGGCGTTTCTAAAAGTACAGTTTCAAGGTATTTAAATCAAGGATCGATTAGTTTAAAAACAAAGCGAAAAATTCAACACGTCATTGATACATACGGTTATGAACCGAACCAATTTGCTCAAAGTTTAAGAGCACAAAAAAGTATGATGATTGGTATTATTTTCCCGAGAATGTATTCTCATGCCGTGTCACAAACCGTTAAAGGGATTAAAGCGAAATGTGACGCATTTGGCTATCAAATGTTGTTAAATTTAACTGAGCGTCATGTGGAACAGGAACTTGATGCGCTGAAATCTTTTAAAAGAAGTAAAGTGGATGGCATTTTATTTATGGCGACTACTGTGACAGATGCACATATGGCTGTCATTCAAGAAATTGATAAACCAGTCATCATCATTGGCCAAGCACATGCATCGTTAAGTTCGGTTTACCACAATGATTATCAAGCTGGTCAACTAATGGGACGAGAAATTATGGCACAAGGGAAGCAACATGTCATTTATGCGAGTATTCAAGAAGATGACGTCGCGGTCGGTGAGCAACGTTTTCGAGGTTTGATTGAAGTGTTAACCGCAAATCAGGTGACATATGAGACATTGATGACATCGTTTGATTATGAAACCGCACTGCAATCAATTAAAGGTCAGCTTACCCAACAACCATCTGTGGCGTACGTCGGTGCGACAGATACGATTGCTTTGGCGCTCTATCAAGCGTTGATGCACGACCATATGACCGAACCGCCGTGGATTGCTGGTTTTGGCGGAGATCCTATGACACAAATTGTTCATCCAACGATTTTTACCCTACCTTATCAATATGAAGCGGCAGGACGTATCGCATTTGAACAATTACAGCTTCAAATGGAACAGCCGGACCTTATTCAAAGTTGTCAACTTGACGTGAATTCCAAATTATGAGGGTTTATCTCAAAAGAGGTGGAACCGTTACCAATGTGTTAAAAGGAGGTATATCATGGAGCAATGGAGTAGAGAAAAGCGTTATCGTAAGTATGAAGAAGCAACACATGAGGAAATGGAGTTATTAACGGCCAAAGTGAACCGCTCTCCATTTCGACAAACCTACCATATTCAGCCCCCAACAGGATTATTAAATGATCCAAACGGTTTGATCTTTTTTAATGGTCAATATTATATCGCACATCAATGGTTTCCACTAGGTGCCGTACATGGTTTAAAATATTGGCGGTTACTCACAAGCAACAATCTCGTACAGTTTGAAGATCTTGGTGTCGTATTACGCCCGGATCAAACGTTTGATAGTCACGGCGTCTACAGTGGGAGTGCATTTTCGTTTGATCAAAAATTGTATTATATGTACACAGGCAATCATCGTGACAATGAGTGGAACCGTCACAGTAGTCAAATCGTAGCAGAAGTGCAAGCAAATGGGTCAGTCCGTAAACTATTACCTCCAGCCATTCCGGCACCTCCTCAAGGGTATACACAACACTTTCGCGATCCTAAAGTGTTTGAGAAAGATGGGAAACTGTATGCATTGCTAGGAGCACAACGTGAGAATGAAACAGGGTGTGCCGTATTATACGAAGCTGAACGCCCTGAAGGACCGTGGCAGTTTAAAGGTGAAATTCAAACCCAATTAGAAGATTTTGGTTATATGTGGGAGTGTCCAGATTATTTTCAAATTCATGGAAAAGATATTTTGCTATTCTGTCCACAAGGCATAGAATCTGAAGGCGATGCGTATCAAAACATTTACCAAAGCGGTTACATAATGGGAACGTTAAATTTTGATACATTAGAATTTGATCATGGTCCGTTTATCGAACTTGACCACGGGTTTGATTTTTATGCCCCTCAAACGATGACTGATGAAGCGGGGCGACGTGTGTTAATTGGTTGGATGGGTCTACCTGACACCGAATATCCGACAGATGATGACGGTTGGGCACACTGTTTAACTTTGCCAAGAACATTAACGATTGAAGACGGCAAATTAAAACAAAAACCGCATATGCATTTAAGAAAGTTACGTAAAAATGAAGAAGTTGCGCTCGGTTATGCGAACAAATTTATTAAACAACTCCATCCTTATGAAGGAGTGCAATATGAGTTGGTCGTTGATATTTTAGAAAATGAGGCTTCTGCGTTTGAATTACAACTCCGTGCATCACGCAATGAATCCACAACGATTCGGTATGATACAACGACACGTCAGGTTTCACTGGAGCGCTTTGATAGTGGGGCATTACCGTATCCAGTTGAAGGAACGATGAGGGTGACGCAATTACATACGGATTTGAAACAATTACGTATTTTCGTGGATACATCAAGCATTGAAATCTTTTGTAATGAAGGGGAACGAGTGTTGACGTCACGCATTTTCCCTAAAGCGACATCAAATAAGTTTAAAGTCGTCACAGATTCCGGTCAAATTTATTTGAAAATGACTAAATACGATATTGTGGAAGGAGGATAATGAATGAAACGTTTTTATGCAATAGGTGAAGCGCTCATCGATTTTATTCCTACACAAAGAGAGACGCCATTGAAAGATGTGACAGGGTTTGAACCGCAAGTCGGTGGTGCACCGTGTAATGTGGCTGCTGCTGTTCAAAAATTAGGTGGCAACAGTCATTTGATTACACAAGTGGGTGAAGACGCTTTTGGTGACAAAATCATCGAGACGTTACAAGCGGTTGAAGTAGACACCTCACATATTTTAACGACAAAAGAAGCGAATACAGCACTTGCATTTGTCAGTTTATCTAATGATGGAGAACGAGACTTTTCATTTTACCGGAAGCCGAGTGCAGACATGCTATATGAAGCTGAAAATATTGACACAATTGAGTTGCAACAAGGTGATTTAGTACATTTTTGTTCGGTAGCATTAGTTGACAGTCCTATGAAACGCGCACATGTGACATTACTGGATAAGTCGGAACAAGTCGGTGCGACCGTTGTGTTTGATCCGAATGTGCGCTTACCTTTATGGGATGACCATGATGTTTATTACGAGACATTGCAAGCATTTTTACCACGTGCACATGTTGTTAAAGTTTCAGATGAAGAACTCTCATTTGTTACACGACATGAGGATGAAGCGGAAGCGTTAAAATCACTGTTTGTCGGCAACGTGCAAGCGGTCATTTACACAAAAGGCAGTCGCGGAGCATCTTTAATTTTCGAAGATGGCTCAACAATTGAAGTGCCCACACCGCCAGCGCAAGTGGTGGATTCGACAGGAGCAGGCGATGCATTTATCGGTGCAATCAGTGCGAAATTATGTCAATCCGAGCAACAACCAATTGAGACATTACGCCAACACGGGCATGATATTTTAAAATTTGCACATCAAGTTTCAGGTCGCGTCGTGTCCCAATATGGCGCCATTTCAAGCTTACCAACATTAGAAGAACTTTAATTAAAAAGCCAATCTCCCACCTATCCGGGAAATTGGCTTTTTAATGCGATATATAGCTTTTAAATTTTCTTCAAATTACGCACCGACACGTAACAAAATTCTTCATTTTTGAAATAAGCAATCCGTTCTTTCGTATCGACACTTGTAATATTTCTTCTGTTTAGCACATAACTGTTGTGGCATCTGAAGAATCGATCATCGAGTTGAGCTAACTCTTTCAAATTGCCGTAAAATTCGATTTGACGATTGTCTAAATGCGCGATTAAACGATGTGACTTCGGTGAAGACTCGAAAAACATCACGTCGTCATAGTTCACGTAAACCGAGCTTGTTCCACGTTTGAGTTCCAAAGTTTCAACAGTATGATCTTTTGTTAATAAATCAAGCCGTTTTAATGCTGTTTCTAAACAATCGATAATGCGTGTCCTTAATTCTTCAGGATCATCTTTAAAAATAAAATCCATGGCAGCCACTTTATAGACAAACGTCAAGTACGTCAGCTCACTATGACTCGTCACAAAAATAATATTCCCAACAGGATCGTGCTTACGAATTTCGCTCCCTAATTTAATCCCGTTAATATCAGACTCTAATTGAATATCTAAAAAGTAGCAGCCAATATCAGTCATGTTTTTAGAAGTTTCTAAGATAGCATAAGGGTCATTGGTAGCAAGCTCAATTTTCATCGGCTTCTCTTCAATCATAATATAGTTTTCAATAATGGACACCATACGTTCGCGTTGTTTAGGATCATCCTCACAAATCAAAATTTTCATGATACACACATCCTTATTCATAATCGTTCATAATCTCTAGTTTTTGAATAAAATAATGGTTTTCGATCGTCGTATCAAGGAATACATTGTCCGTTTGATCAATAATCTCTTTTAATGTTGTTAATCCTATACCTCGATTGTTTCCTTTAGTTGAAAACCCATCCTGGAACAAGGTATGTAACTTAGGCATATCTTTTGGCGCTTTGTTCATAATAATAATCATTACGGACTCATCCGTCTTAATAAATGCGATTTGAATGATAGGGTCCTCTATCGTGTTGGAAGCTTCTATCGCATTATCCATAATAATACCTAACACACGGCTGAGTTGAATCGCATCCATATCAATTTGCGTGATTTCATCCGCCACTTCAACAGTGATTTCAATATTATTTTCTTGCGCTTGTAAAATTTTAGTCGTAATTAAGCCTTTAATTTCACGGACTTTTAGATTCTCAATACCATTCAGTCGCATCGTATTGGATTCAAATTCGCTTTTTAAAGGACTAATATGTTCATGGTAATATTGCTTCAAACCTTCTAAATCATCTTCACGTAAATATTCGGACATCGTTAATAAAATATTCGTATAGTCATGTCGGAATTTACGCATTTTGTTGTTAATTTTTTCAATTTGTACTGTATATTTATAATAATCGTCTAATTCTTGCTTTTTCCGTTTATAATTGATTTCGCGTTCTATTGTTAAAGTGGTTGCTATAATTAATATAGCGAAAACCGAAAAAGAAATAAAACAAATGATACCAAAATATTGAAACTCATAGATATCATCAACTGATCTTGGTAAAAAAGAGAAAAAAATGACAAATCCACACGCTAAAAATACAACGAGAGCGATTAAATAAAATTTATTAATATACAGCCAAGATGTTTTAAGTTTATTAAACAATGTAATAATAATGTAAGAAAAAAGGCAACAACCTAGCGCAAAGACCACCATATAGATTAATGATGTCACGTAAAAATTGATGTGATATGTATTAAGATATGCAAAAATCCATGTCGCGATGAAATCATTAATCATTAAAACAAGAATTGTAAGTAACACTGTAATAATTCCAATGATTTTTGCTCGTCTAAAATAGAAGATGAAAAAGCAAAGAATTAAATAAAGCAAACTGTATTTATCGAAAATTAAATATAAAATAATAGAAGGGATTACTATCCCGAGGATGAGAATAATGTAATCCCTTTGACTATATTTATATTTTTGAATAATACTTGTTACTGATGCGAAAATAAAGGATTGAAATAATACTATAAATATGGCTAAAAGTATTTCCAATTTTATACACACTTTCTAACTTTTTATTTGTCCTCTTCTAACAATTCCTCAGGGATTTCTGGCTCATCAAAAAATCCAGTACTAGTAGGGATTTTAGCAAAAGTACCGATTGATTGGAATAAATTTGTAATAAGGTTGAATAAAACTTCTAAAATTCTCATGTTAAACTTCCTCCTTAGTAGAAAAAATAGGTAATAATGTGAATGATTGTAATAATACCCCATAAACGACAAAGCGATTATAAGGCGTTGGTACGATGAATGCAAGAGTCATGAGTAAAATGAATACAATGATTGATTTGATTTTAAGGCCTTTCACTCTTCTTGGAGCTATTGGTCTTTTTTTCGTTGCAGCGGGTGCATATTTGATTACGATCATCGCAGCCAATATACTCAAGCTTAACAAAAATTGAAACGAAAGGTCATATTGTACTATTAACCATGGTAAAACAACGAATGAAGCAATGTTTTGTACATGACAAAGCATTGAAGTTTTCGCGTGTGCCCCATGAGAATAAGTCCTCAAGGCAAGAAAAGTTAGGTGAACAATGAGTGTGTATAAAAAAATGTTTAATAGGAGTGCAAGCCCGTAAGTCACAACAGCTTTAAATGAGTTAATCACGACAACTTGCATGCCTAAACGCACTTTTAAAAACTCAATATGACTTAAATTCTGTCGTTGTTGGAGCTTCAGCGCCATTTTTTCAATTCCATTGTCAATAAGTAACATACGGCTCTCCTCCTTGTCTAAATTATAATACACAACTATTAAAACGCTTTATTTTTTGCCTAACTGTTCATTTATCATTCCTAACTGTTGTGATTGGTTGTTTTTTAATATTTTACCATAAATTTTTAAACAGTTAAGCATAAAAATCAACAACTTACGCACTGGTTAACACAAGGACCAAAAAACATGTTGTAATATAGTCATCATCACATTGGTGATGGAGATAAAGTGATTTTGTATTAAGTGTTGTCGAGTACACTTAATCAAATTTACTGATTAAGTTAAGTCAGATGTTCTTAGTCATTGTATTCTTCGCTCAGCTTACATGACTAAGGGAGCAACAATCTATTGGAGTCTTTGATTTTATTTATAATTTAAGGAGGTGCTCACTATGGCAGCAGATATCATTAGCACAATCGTTGAATTTGTTAAACTTATCGCAGAAACAGTAGAAAAATTTATCAAAAAATAAGATTTGATAAAAGTATTTGTTAGAATCTTTTTCCTTACTTAGACTAAAGTAAAATCAGGTTTCGATATTGAAGCCATTGTAGCAATATTTAATAATCGGTAAATTCACTAAATTTTTTCATAATTAATAACATCCCCAATTAAATAGAATAACTGTAAATAAAACATTCCCTTAATATGAAGAACAGGCGAGTCCCTCCCAAGCTCGTCTGTTCATTTTTATTTGATGATCATGATAAAAAAGGCGTTACTTCTCTTGAATAAGAGAGGTAGCGCCTCATATTTTATATTTCTTTTTGTGCGTAGCGGTATACAGACGGTCGCATATTTTCGAAAACCGGAATAGCACGGCGTTGTGTGTCTACTTTTTGAAGATCTAATGTGACGGTCATCACTGTTTCATTTTCATCTGCTTCAGCGATTATTTCTCCATTTGGATCCACTACCATTGAATGACCTGCATACGTTGTTTTACCATCATGACCACTGCCATTGACAGCAACCACATACATATCGTTTTCAACGGCACGTGCTTGTAATAACTGACGCCAATGTGTGAGTCGAACTTCGGGCCATTGTGCGACATAAAACATCACTTTTGCGCCTTGTGCTGCAGGGTAACGACTCAATTCTGGAAAGCGTAAGTCATAACAAATGATTTGAGAAACACTTGTACCGTCAGAGAGCGAATAAGGATAGGGGACAGACTTGCCACAGGTTAAAAAGTCTGGTTCATTTAACATCGGGACAAGATGAATTTTATCGTATTCATAAATTTTTTCGCCACGTCGATTGACGGCAAAGGCTGTATTGTATACGGCACCTTCTTTTCGGTTAGAAACAGATCCCGCAACAATGTCCACTTGATAATTTTGTGCTAATTTTTGTATAAAAGCATAACTTTGTGCTAAATCTTCATCTGCTAACTTATCTAATTGAGGCAATGCATAGCCGTTATTCCACATTTCAGGCAAGACTACGACATCCGTTTGATCATCTAAATGTTGTTCAAATAACGTAGCGATTTTTTGTTCGTTTTGACGTGAATTAGCGATTGCGACATTAATTTGAAATAATTGTATTTGCATCGTTATCATCCTCATTTCTGAATTAATCTTAGTGTACTAAATGATGAACGGTTTAACAAAAATCTTAATTGAATACAATCATATATACATGAGGGTGGTAATCGTAGTCACTTTTGTTTATACTGGCTTTGTTAAAAAACTTTAAACAATCAGAGGTGAATCTGATGGTAGAATATAAAAAAGAACATAGCGTAAAGCGACTATTAAAATTTGGAATCGGTTCAACGAGTATTTTATGTGTTGTATCACCTCTATTATTAACACATGACGTTGTTCAAGCAGCAGATATCAATAACAGGATGCCAACTTTGAGTACATTGAGGGCCACTTCATCATATGATCAAACGGAACACATGGATGAATTACGAAACGCCATTACTTCAGATAGTGACACTACTCAAACACCATCATTCAATGAGATAACTGTGTCTTCAACTAATGAAACGGATGCAGCGTCAATGGAAAATGTGAACCCGAGTGATGAGGTCCCGGCAAAGGATGAAAGTGAATCAACGACACCGAGTACAGAACAAGATACATCTATAGAAGAAACGGGTACTGAAGAAGTGCCATCTCATGAAGACAATCATCACAACACCCCAAGTCAAGAACAGCAACCGTCTCCGCCTGATCAACCAGGAACAAACAAAGATGAAGAGAGTGGAGAAAAACCGAATAAAGAAAATCATCGGAAGCCGAATCAACCGAACAAAGACCAACCTTCAAAAGATGAGAATAAAAAACCTGACAAAGGAAACAAACCAGCACCACCGTCTAAAGCGCCAAATCGCCCGCATCAAAAGGAAGATGGTTCAAACAACACCCCACCACCTGCCACTGATAACGGTGGAAACAGTAATGACGGTACAACAACGGGTCCCAATGGTGGAGGTGGCAGTGAAGCAAGTCCACCACCGAATGAGCAACCGTCAAATGGCAATGCAAGCGATACCCATCAAAACGGTTCAGTTTCAAGCACCAATCATTCGAATCAGTATGGTACATCGGCTTATGATGAATACGCAGGTTTATTGAATAATAATTATAAATATAATCCATTGTTTAAAGAAGAGGTTGCGCGTTTAAGTCAATTTGGAAGTCAAGACCAACATGATATTGCAAGTTTGAGTCGTAAAGAACAATTTTCTCAAAATGCATTTTTAGATGACTTGCAACAAAGTACAGATTATTTTAGATATCAATATTTTAACCCGCTTTCCACAGAGCAATACTATCATCGTTTAGATAAACAAGTACTAGCACTCGTTACGGGGGAATTTGGTTCGATGCCAGATTTCAAGAAAAGTGGTGATAAGTCATTGGTTAATAAGCATCAGCAAGATAAAGTGAAGAAAATTGAACAGCAAGGAGAAAATATTAATACGCATCATATGAAAAATACGAAAGAAGATACAGGAAAATCATTAAGTTACAAGCCGATGATTTATATTGGCATTGTCATGGTCGGTTTTGTCGGCCTGATCAGTATGATTTTATGGAAACGACTGCATCATTTTTGGAAATAAATCAAAAAAGGGTTAGGCCGCTTTAACTAAAGTCGTCTTAACCCTTTGTGCATTGTAAAAAATAAATATGAAGTATTTAAAAGTAATTTTGTGAAGCAGAACGTGTATAGTTTATGAAAGGAAAAAAGACATCCAATGCGAAGTCAATAAAAGAATGAATTGTGTTTGCTTAACGGCTTCTTCAATCATTTTTTCAGGCATCATGAGTTGAATGAGTGCAACCAAACCATTTTGAGCCATATGAATACCAATCGACACACTCAAACGTTTTGTATAAATATAAAATGCCGAAAAGATGATACCCATGACAAAATAAGCTAAGAAATGTGAAAAATCCATATGGACAACAGCAAATACTGCAGAACTGATCGTCGTTGCAATCGTGAATTTGACCCATTGATTTGCATTAATTGCGTGATACAGTTCACCAAACAATACTTTTCTAAAGACAAACTCTTCTAATAATGGTCCGACAATCGCTATCAACACAATAAATATTGGCATTTGACGAGCGATTTTCATGATTCTTAACGTATTCTCGCTCGCAGGATTAGCCCCAAATAGTTGGACAGAAATGAGATTCACAACCATTTGTGCGATAAACACAATGACTAGACCTGCTAATATATAGGGTAGTACATAGCGTTTTTTCTCTTTTGGACCAAGTTCAAAGTTCAATTTATTTTTCACGAACAACTGAAGTATGATGATTAAAATGGCGACAATGATAAAAGCAGTGAACTGAACTGCTATCGATTGCCGCAACAATTGTGCTTGGTTGCCTGTTTGAATCCAGCCAACCGCACGTGCAATATAAGGTGATATTTGTGCAAGGATGTATAGTACTACGGTGAGTAGTGAAACCCAAAATCTCTTCATAATTAGCCTCCGTTCAATCTCTTTTATTCTAACGGAAAATAAAGGTATGGACAATGGCTTTAAAGGTAAACGCTTGAAATTTTGACCAATTTTGATTATTATAGAATTAAATTAGCACTCAATATATGAAAGTGCTAAATTGATGTTGAACATAAGGAGGCACTCATACATGCTTAGACCATTAGGAAATCGTGTAGTCATCGAAAAGAAAGAACACGAACAAACAACGAAAAGTGGTATTGTTTTAACTGATTCAGCTAAGGAAAAATCAAATGAAGGTGTTATCGTTGCGGTAGGTCCGGGACGCATTTTAGACAATGGTGAACGTCTCAAACCTGAACTCAACGAAGGCGATCGTGTTGTGTTTCAACAATATGCAGGAACTGAAGTGAAACGTGACGACAAAGAATACTTAGTGTTAACTGAAGATGAAGTTTTAGCTGTGATTGAAGACTAATCAAACATTGAATATAAAACAAATGAATCCAACAACGGAGGTAATAGAATGGCAAAGGAATTAAAATTCTCTGAAGATGCACGTCAAGCAATGTTACGTGGTGTCGATAAATTAGCAAATGCTGTTAAGGTGACAATTGGTCCAAAAGGGCGCAATGTCGTACTTGATAAAGAATTTACAGCACCGCTTATTACGAACGACGGTGTAACGATCGCAAAAGAAATTGAATTAGAAGACCCTTATGAAAATATGGGTGCGAAACTCGTTCAAGAAGTTGCGAATAAAACGAATGAAATTGCAGGGGACGGTACGACAACAGCGACTGTACTTGCACAAGCAATGATTCAAGAAGGACTTAAAAACGTGACAAGTGGTGCGAACCCAGTCGGTATCCGCCAAGGTATTGATAAAGCTGTGGCAGTCGCAATTGAATCATTACACAATATTTCTCAAAAAGTTGAAAATAAAGAAGAAATTGCACAAGTCGGCGCGATTTCTGCAGCAGATGAAGAAGTGGGTCGTTACATTTCTGAAGCAATGGAAAAAGTTGGTAATGACGGTGTTATCTCAATTGAAGAATCGAACGGTTTCAACACAGAACTAGAAGTTGTTGAAGGGATGCAATTTGACCGTGGCTACCAATCGCCATACATGGTGACAGATTCTGACAAAATGATTGCTGAATTAGAAAGACCATACATTTTAATTACTGACAAGAAAATCTCTTCATTCCAAGACATCTTGCCTTTATTAGAGCAAATTGTACAATCAAACCGTCCAATTTTAATCGTAGCGGACGAAGTAGAAGGCGATGCGTTAACAAACCTTGTCTTAAACCGTATGCGTGGTACATTTACAGCGGTTGCAGTTAAGGCGCCTGGTTTCGGTGATCGTCGTAAAGCAATGTTAGAAGACTTAGCGATTGTAACAGGTGCACAAGTGATTACAGATGATTTAGGTCTTGAATTAAAAGAAGCGACTTTAGATATGTTAGGGACTGCAAACAAAGTTGAAGTGACTAAAGACAATACAACAGTGGTTGATGGAGACGGTGATCCTGCGAACATCGATGCACGTGTAGGTCAATTAAAAGCACAAATTGAAGAAACTGATTCTGACTTTGATCGTGAAAAACTGCAAGAACGTTTAGCAAAATTAGCTGGCGGTGTAGCAGTCATTAAAGTTGGTGCGGCATCTGAAACTGAATTAAAAGAACGTAAATTACGTATTGAAGATGCATTAAACTCGACGCGTGCAGCGGTAGAAGAAGGTATCGTTGCTGGTGGAGGTACGGCATTAATGAACATTTTCAAAGACGTCCAAGCAATCGAAGCGGAAGGTGACGAAGCAACAGGTGTGAACATTGTATTAAAAGCATTGCAAGCACCAGTACGTCAAATTGCTGAAAATGCAGGTCTTGAAGGTTCAGTCATCGTTGAAAGAATGAAAAATGCTGAACCAGGTATCGGTTACAACGCTGCTACAGATGAATGGGTGAATATGTTAGAAGCAGGTATCGTGGATCCAACAAAAGTGACGCGTTCTGCATTACAACACGCAGCAAGTGTTGCGGCAATGTTCTTAACAACTGAAGCGGTAGTTGCAAACATTCCTGAAGATAAAGGGAATGATATGCCACAAATGGGCGGCATGCCAGGGATGATGTAAAACAGCTTATAAATGTTGATTTAATGGCATTTTATAATTGTGAATGACATATTAATAACATAAAAGATTTCAAAAAGATAAAAATGCCGTTTAATTCAGATGAACCAAACGGACATTTAAATTCATTCTTTTGAGGCGTTTTCCTTAAGCGAGCAAAACTTATGGGAAGCGCCCTTTTGTGTGAATTGATAATCTCAGCATAAATCTTTAAAGTCGTATTTTTAAACAACTGTATTAGGTAAGCGGCGCATAAATAGGGTGTCCCAGCCCCTTTCCTACGATTAAATATTTAACTGTCTTTAATTTCACCTTTCAATCAAGTATTAATAAACAAGAAATATTCACATTAAAATCCATGCATTTTCAAGAGAAGAGTATCAATATATACTTCATAGGTAACAGTGGGGGACATAACAATTTTTAATTGTCTTACCTTGATATATTTTCATCAAATTGCCTCATTAATAATCTTTTTAAATTTTCACAATTGATGTCATGGACTCGCATTTCCTAGGACTTGCCTCAACTCAATTCAGCTATTGACAGTGTACACTGGTATGAAGCCGAATTGGATTTTCGACAGCATATGATCCCTCAGGAGTCTCGTCCATTTTAGCAATTTGAATTTAAATACTTTGAACCAATAAATATATTATACAATAATAAAATAAAAACATTAAAAATACCAAAATTAGTGAGGATAAAAATGGCGAAGTGTCACGTCTTTCTACATCGATAAATAATAGAGAATTAGATTTAGATACTGTATTAACTAATGATTTCAAAACAGGAGACATTAATTTATCCGGGGAAATCTCTAATATAGAAGAATCTAAACAGGTAGATTATACAATTGATTTAACATATGCTGATGAAAAAGACATAGCTGGGTTTTTAATAGATAATTTAACTGGCGAGGAACATGAATTTGATACAAGATTGGCTGAAGCTTCTGCCGCACCTATAGTAGTTGTGGCGGTAATGGCTGCTAGGTATGGTATCCAGTGGACTATTAAAAAGTACGGTAAAAAGGCAGTGAGTAATGCTATAAAATCAAATACGCATAAAGTGGCGAAAGGAATAAACTCTAGCCCTCTAACTAGTAAAGGAGTGGATATCGGAAAATTCACACAAAAAGTGAGAGGGAAAAACCCAGTCTATAGAGATCCTAAAACTGGATGGTCTATTTCAAAAAATAAAGGGCAGCCTCATGGAGGATCTTATTGGAAATTGTTGGATAAAGGTGGTACAAGAAAAGCTACTTTAACTAAAGATGGAAAAATACTTCGTAAATAGGGTGATTGATAAAAATGAGTAATATTATTAGTTGTATGGAAGTAAGTGGTTTAAAATTCTCTGAAGGTGAAAATGCTGTTCATTTAGATTTAAGTGAAGGCGAATACCCTTTTTTAGATGATGGAAAAAGCTTTAACAAAGATTATTTTGCAAGGATTCATAACAATGCAATTCAAATTTTACAAGATTTGTTTCAACAAAGTAATACTATTGATATAGTTCTTTTATATTATTTATATGGGGACTCATTTAAAAAAACTAGATTCAAAGAAAAGTTTAGTTATTTCAATAATAACGAAATACCAGATTTTAAAGAATATATTAATGATGAAGGCATTCAATGTTATATTTTTTCTTATAAAAATAAGAATTTGAAGGATTTAAATTATAAAAAATTAGTGCGAGCAATTTCCAATCAAGATTTTAAGGGTTTATTCCCAACAATTAACCAAAAAGACAATTACTTAGATATATATTTAATGGATAGTAAAAGAGGCATATTATTTCACTTGTATGATGATAGAGGACTGTGGCTATATTTTCTAAATAAGCAGTCATATAAAATTTATTCTCAAAAATACAGCAACCTCTTGTTTGATGTAAGTCATGAAATGGATTAAAGTTTATTTAAAATTAATAATACTAATTTTATTATCGGTATTTATATATTTGAATTATAATTGCAAGTATGAAAAAAGTAAAATAGCAGTTCTAGATACAGGTGTTGAAAAGAAAGCTATTAAAAGCAAAGTAATATCTCGTAATTTTACTCTTGACAATAACTCGAATAGCGTACATGCTAATAAAGTTTCAAAAATTATAGAATATGAAGCAGATATAGTTATTTACGATGCTAAAGTTTTGAACCATCATGGTAACGGAAGATTGGAGGATACTATATCAGCACTTGACTGGGCAATTAAAAATAATGTCGATATAATAAATATGAGTTATGGCTTTACTAAAAATTATCCTGAATTACATAGAAAAATAAAAGAAGCTCATGAAAAAGGCATTATTATTGTAGCTGCAAACGGTAACGACATTTTTGGTGGTAAAGAATTTCCAGCTTCCTATAAAGAAACTATATCGGTTGGAGTCTTGAATAAGGAAGGTTCAAAGTCTGTCTTTAATTCTAACGATGATGCTGACGTATTCATTTCGGTTGATAATAAATTGCCTAATAGCGGTGAGAATACTTCTATGGCTACAGCTTATGTATCTAATAAATTGACTAAACTGTGCAATAGGAACTTGAGAAACATGGACAAAGATGAAATATTAAAGTTAATTAATGAGTTAAATTAATTAACAACGTATAATAATTATGTTTTCACAAAAGTTAAAAATACGAATCAATTTTTAACATTTATGAGGCAATTAGGTTATTAAGTTTGAGATATGTGATGCTAGAATGACATCATACTCGTTATGATATAGCCTCATCACACTTCATAACAAAATAAAAACCACTTTACTAAATGATGTCACGACATTTGGAAAGTGGTTTTTACGTATTGTGAAAATGTTTACGATTACCGCTCAGGTTTCTCATACCATGATTTTAAAAATGTATACAAGACTTCCGTAAAATAATCCAAATCTTGAATGCGAATTTTTTCATTCGTTCCATGGGCTTCGTCGAGTTCGCCTGGTCCATATAAAATGGTTGGAATGCCAAAGTCTGCGGTCCAACCGCCATCTGTTACTGTTGTGCTCATTGTCGTTTGAAGCGGTGCCTGGTGTACGTCTTCATGTGCTTTAGCTAACATGTGAAATCCAGGATGAGATGTCGGTAAAGTGAAGCTTGGGAAGATTTCACCTTTCTCTTCAATCATAGAAGCGCCACCCCATTCGAATTGAAGTGGATTTTGACTAAGCCATAAATCACTATCGGCAATTTTATTTAAATACGTTTCAATTTCTTCTATAATGGTGGCGTAACTTTCGTCAGGCAAATAATGCACGGTAATCCATAAGCGACATTGGTCAGCGATAAAAGCAGGATGACGCCCGCCTTCAATTACAGCTGGATTAATCGTATTGGCGCCTGGTGGCATGCCGGGATAAGATTTCGTAACTGCCCAATGCCGTTCGAGTTCTTGTAAGGCTTGTATGATTTTTATCATTTTTTCAATCGCACTCGCACCATGACGACCACCACCTGCGTGAATGATATGACTGCGCGCACCGTCATGGATCGTCTCCTCACTTTGAATTGTGATCCATCCGGTAATGACGCCGCCTTGTCCCATCGCAATGTTATTGCTTGTATCTAACACAAGTGCTAAATCAGCTTTTGGTGAATGTTCACAGGCGACTTTTGTACCTGCTTCGCCAACTTCTTCGCCGACAACAGAGTGTACGATAATATCGCCTTCAGGTTGTAAGCCTTCTTGGTGCAAGCGTTCTAAATTATAAAAAAGGGCGGACATGCCACCTTTCATATCAGCAACGCCTCTACCAAATAGAAAATTATCTTCTGCAGTCAGTTGAAAAGGATTGAAGCGCCAAAATTGTTCATCTTCAACTTCTGCAACATCGACATGTCCGTTTAAAATTAGACGTGCTGCTTCTGGATTCCGTCCTTTTAAAGTGCCGACGACAATACAGTCATTGTCATAAAATGGAATCGTTTGGACTTCAAAACCTATGTCTTCAAGCCAAGATGCAATTTGAAGTTGTAACAGGACGGTATTGCGGGCAGGAGGACTCACTGTCGGATGCGCAATTAATGTTTGAAGTATATCAAATTGTCGTTGTTCCATAAGGATGCCCCTCCAATGCTAATAAGCGCTTTTTACGATGCAAACCACTATTAAAACCACCTAATTGCCCATCTTTTCGTAAGACACGATGACACGGCACGATAATAGACAACGGATTTTGACCGATAGCAGATGCCACAGCACGTACACTTTTTGGACGGCCAATCATTTGTGCGATGTCACTATAATTTACAACCGCCCCAAAAGGAAGTTGTTGAAGGGCTTGCCACACTTGTTGTTGGAATGGTGTACCAATGACGTGTGCGACAGGTGTCTTGAATGTGTGACAATGCCCATGAAAATAAGCTTCCAACTCTAAAGCAATTTGGTTCACAATTGGGTGGTATGAAATTTGAATGAGTCGTGCTTGCTTTTGAAAATGTTTCAATGCAGTTTGATAATCTTTTGAGTCTGTAAATGATAAACCTAACAAGGCGTCATCATTCACAACAGCAGTCATTAACCCAAGCGGTGTATCAATATGTTGAAAGTAAAATGACATCCGGTTCGACCTCCTTTAATTTGATTGAAATGGCACGAAACCATTACTACTGATCGCAATGTTGTCATGTGGAAAAGCGTCTTGTATTAATTTTAACACATGCAGATAGGTGTCTGGATGATACCAAGACTGTAAATCGAAATCTTCGTATAAAGACTGAATGCCGAGTGATTGTGTGCGACGACCGTTTGACCCATCACCCATAAAGTAATCGTCAATCGTAACACGGTCGACATGTTTAGCTAAACGTTCGCCAAACTGATTCGTACAAGGTAGGACAGATGCAACGGCAATTTGTGTTGGAATATGTGCTGCACGAAGTTTGTCCACAGTTTTGAGACGAGATTGAATACTCGGTGCTTTGGGTGTGAAATGCCGAATGATGTCTTCACGGTCGCTTTCTACGGTCATACTCACGATGAAATTACCAGGATAAGATTGAAGGATGTCGATATCTCGTTGTATAAGCGGGCTACGTGTTTGAATGAACAAAAAATCAGGCGGACAGTCATGCATTTCAGATAATAAATAGCGCGTCATTTCATATTTTTTCTCAAGTGGCTGATACGGGTCGGTAGAAGAGGACATGAATACTGTGAAAGGTCCTTTAGCTTTATTTTTCTGGAGCTCTTTTCGAAATTTCAGCTGTTCATCTGTTTTAGCAGTGACCCAATCGCCCCAAGTTTTACCTGAAAAGAGCGAAATCGGTGAGCGACGTACGTAACAGTAAGTGCACGCAAATTGACAGCCCATGTATGGATTCAAAGTATGTGTATAATCTTTTAAATAGCCACTCGCTTTCGTTAAAAATTGTTGTGGCTGACGTGATTGGATGTCCATCAAATCCTCCTAAAATAAAAACAGACAGGTGACTTGCGACGACCTGTCTGTGCTGGATTTATGCTTGTAATGTTTCAATCGCTGTAGCAATAGATTTAAATACGTGTGGTAAATCTTCTTTTTCAATACAACTAAAGGCGATGCGAATATCAGTTTCGTTAAGCGCAACGATACCGATTGAATGCTTCTCAATCAAATGTACACGTAATTCTTCAGCATTCACACCTTTCACTTTCAACGCCATGAAGTAACCAGAGTTAAAGTCATACGGTTGCCATAATGATTGGTATGCTTCATCATAAACAAGTTCTTTTGTCACTTCATAACGTGCTTGTAAAATTTGAATGTTATGTTGCACTTCATCATTGAAAGATGCCCCTTGTTTCAGCGCGTGTTGGACGGCTGCTTGAGAAGGTGTAGCACCACTTGAGTTGTTGCTACGAATGAGCCCTTTCATTTTAGCTTCTAACACGGTTTTAGTCGTGTCATTTGTAGTACCAAAAGTTAAGAAACCGACGCGGAAGCCCCATGCGAAAAACTCTTTTGTCGCACCATCTAAACGAATAGGTAACACACGTTCATTGTTTAATCGTGACAGTGCAGTGAAAATCGATTGTGTATAAACATCTTCATAAAATAAGCCATAATATGCATCATCAACAACAGCAACGACATTGACACCGCGTTTTCCCAAACGGTCAATTGCTTGAACAATTGCTTCAACTTCATCCGTTGTAGGTGTGTAACCAGTTGGGTTGTTTGGATAGTTTAACAGCATGATGACTTTATCTTCTTCAAATTGATCTAACGTTTTCACGAGGTGCTCGATTGTGAAATGACCTTGTGCATCAAAAATAGGGTAAGTTTGCATTGTTGCTTGGTGACGAATACCATACACGAGGTTATAGTTGCCCCAATTATGTTGCGGTAATAATACAGTGTCACCTGGGTTTACAAATAAATCACCAATTAATGATAAACCGTGTGTTAAAGCGTTCGTCACGATAGGTAAACTCATCGCTTCTTGCGTTAAGTCAGGATTCTCTTTTAACATTTTTTGTTGCCATAGTTCACGTAATTCAGCTAAGCCTTGTGGTGGGGCATAAGCAAAAACTTCATCTGTCGTTAAATGATCAAACATGCCATATAACGTTTCAGTGTACATTTTACCTTCGGCTGTTGTAGCCATACCGATTGTCGCGTTATATTTTGTCGCTTTGGCTTCAGCAGATTGTGTCAAAATACCTTTTGGATAATACATATTTGTTCCAAGGTCGGAAAGCATATCTAGGACGACTGGATTTTCTTCACTTAACTGTTCGTTTAATTGTAGCGCTAAAGGGTTCATAAGATTCGACCTCTTTCTATTTTTTCATCATATACGTCTATCATACAGTGAATAACAATAAATTTAAAGAATAGACTGATAGAAAATTCAACTTAAAAGCGCAAAATAAGAACACATGTTCGGTATTTTATGTTAAAATAAATGTAGCCACCACTCCCTACATTTTTGGCGCTTTATAGGAAAACGGTTTCTAAAAGTAGGAGGTGTTTAATCATGTCGTGGACAGAATTTTGGATGTTATTAATTAATGGTGGCATTCTCATTATTTTTAGGTGTTGGGTCGAATCGAAGTGGAGAAGGCGAGATCAGGAAAAACAACAAAAAGATGATTCAACACATACATGAACTAAGGCCCAGCAAACAAAAGCCCCAAACTTGCGGCAACAAGTTTGGGGTGTTTAATCATGTGTGGATACACTATTATTTTATCACCTTCACAATTTGGAGGCAAACGATTTATTTACGAAAGATATGTAATGTTTAGGTGGTGAGTTTAAGAATGGGTTTGGAGGAACTCGACGTTATCAGTTCATGAAGTGCTGTTGACAAATGGCTCAGCTTTTTCTAATGTTTGAATCAGCAATTAATTAAAAGGAGAATCCAATGAAACATTTAACAAAAGTTTTTGTCATTATTGCGTTATTAATTTTTGTTATTGGCATCATCTTACAGTTTTTAGGGGAAGAAACGTCAGCCATCAAACTGTTTATCGCGACCATTTTATTTATGATTTGTGCCTTTATTAGCCGTCATAATGATCGGAAAAAGCAACGTTAAGCAATTAAAAGCATTGAATTTGATGAAATGTAATGTAAAAAAGTTTAAAATTTTAAATATAACAAGTTGATAGTTGTTTTCTATCAGATGATTTTGTTATGTTAACGAGTGTTGAACATTTCTATTCACGACAAATGCTTTTGGGAGAAATGTTGAAGTGTTGACATATAGAAGTATTCGCACTCAGTACATAGGTGTGTCGTCATTTATAACACGAGTTCAGTCTATCCTTAATGATAAAGGGGAATTTTCAAAAAGTGCAGTCGAAAATATACATATTTCACATTTTTTGACTGACCAATACTATTTAACAGGATGCGCTATTAAGACGATAGTGAGTTGCTCAAGGTTCAATGAGCCATACTTTATGATCAGTAATCGCAATTATATGAGTGAAGTCATTTCAAATGTATCATCTAATCAATAAACAGGAGGATTCGTGGATGGAATTGAAACAAATCACCAAACAATATGGCAACAATACTGTCATTGATCGCGTTGATTTTGCATTTAATGATAGTAAAATTGTTGGATTAATTGGTAAAAATGGTGTTGGTAAAACAACATTAATGAAAATTATGAATGGCAATATTATTAATTACCAAGGAGACGTTCAAGTAGTCAATGACGATAAAATCGGTTATTTAATTGAACATCCGAAACTTTACGATAATAAATCAGGTCTATACAATTTAAAACTTTTTGCGCAAGTTTTAGGTACTGGTTTTGATAAAGCGTATACGAATCATATTATTAAAGCGTTTGGTATGGAGTCCTATATTAAGAAAAAAGTGAAAAAATATTCAATGGGGATGAAACAAAAACTGGCTATCGCTGTTTCTCTCATGAATAAACCGAAATTTTTAATTTTAGATGAGCCAACAAATGGCATGGATCCAGATGGTTCAATCGACGTCTTAAAAACCATTGAACAACTTGTACAACAATTAGACATGAAAATTCTCATTTCGAGTCATAAATTAGAAGATATTGAACTCATTTGTGACCGTGCTGTATTTTTGAGAGACGGTCATTTTGTTCAAGACGTGAATATGGCTGAAGGTCAATCCACAGCTCAAACGATTATTCAAGTGGACCCTGATGACTTTGAACAAGCATTATATTACTTAACTGATCATTTTAAAGTCGTACAATCACAGAAAGAATCAGGAGAAATTATTTTAAATGTGCAAAGCGATTATCGCAATTTCCTTAAAGGATTAGCACAAAAAGGTATTTTCCCACAATATATTGAAACACGTAAAGTATCATTACGCGACACTTATTTCAATATTAATCAACGAGGTGGTCAATCATGAATATATTGCAATTGTTCAAATTCGACATCGTGAGTATTTTAAAAAGTCCGCTTACTTATTTAGCGATTCTTCTCGGTATTGCACCATTGCTCATTACAGTCATTATTTTAGTCACGAACGATAATCCGGTAAATGCGAATACAATGTTTAGTGTCGGAAAATGGTTCTTTTCGCTCATTGGTCTACTATTCGTTATCAAAACGATTACACGTGATACCGCTCAAGGAACGATCCAACTCTTTTTAAATCAAACACAGAGTCGTATTGGTTATTTTATTGCGAAAACATTATCTATCATTTTCATCAGTATTTTCACTACAGCTGTTGTCGTTTTAGTCACATATTTAATTCAATGGTCAACTGATGGTAAAGATTTAGATAATGATCAGTCGTGGAAATTACTCGTATTTTATTTAATTTTATTCTTTGTCTATGGGCTATTACTGTTTTTGATTAACCTTATTGTTCAAAAACCAGCATTAGTGTATACACTCGGTATTTTATTGTTACTTTTATTACCAGTCGTGAAACCGTTTATTCCGCTTATTCCTGAAATTGGCGATAATATTCAAGATTCATTAAAGTATATTCCGTTTAGTTACTTAAGCGATAAGACTTTAGGAAATGGTGTGACGTTTACGAACTGGCAGTGGGTCATTAATGTTGGATCCATCGTCGTCTTGTGGTTGGCAAACTTAGCGTTAATCGCGAAAAAAGATATTTAAAACTTACGTCGACTTTTATATAGTAGCTTAATGATTGCTACAGTGAGACGCGCATTCCAAGTGGCTGACTAGAGCATAGGTGTAGGGAAGTCATGCAACTACTACGTTAAGCGGCGACCACTCTCAAAATTAAAAAAATCATTGTGTTTCCAACTTTATGCATCAGGAGTCTTGTACTCCGACGAGCCATTAAAAACATCACTCTACTTCAAAAGTGGGGTGATTTTTTATGCTTTTAAAATGTAACATCATGTATATTGCCACGCCTTACTTTTGAGATTATGTCTTTTTTAATTGCTAGGGTTTGTACTCAAATCATTCGATGAACAATCTTGTAAAAATAAAAATCGATGCGTAAGCGTTTACATTTATATCTTTTTACTTTAGAATACTTGTATACAAGTTAGGAGTGATGAGATGGAAATTCCTAAACAATGGTTGACGTATTTATCAAAAGGGGAGGCCATAGCTGCTACTTTACGCTTAAGTATTATGAGTGGGGAACGTGCTACTCATAAATTACTGACTGAAAACCAAGTCGCAAATGAGTTTCAAGTGAGCCGTTCACCTGTGCGAGATGCGTTTAAAATTTTAGCGCAAGAACGTTTAATTCGTTTGGAACGCATGGGAGCTGAAATTATTCCATTTACAGATAAGCAGCGTCAAGAATTGACTGATATTCGCCTGATGATTGAATCGTTTGCTTTTACGAAAGTTATTCAACGGTCTGATTGGATGGAAATTGTGCAATCAATGCAACAAGCATTAGCTATGATGCAAGTAAATATCCAATATAAAGATGCTGCGAGTTTTGCCGAAAATGATTTGAAATTCCATGAGTTAATGGTTTTAGCGTGTGATCATCATTATTTAACGCATTTATGGCAACAAATTATGCCGACAATGCTATGTCTGAACTATATGAGTATGAAAAAGCGAATGGACGAGAATTTTGAGGATTTTGAACGAGTCATTCAAAACCATGAACTGTTTGTTACAGCGATTGCACAAAAAGATAGAAAAATGATGTATGAAGCATTCGAAGCCAATTTTAATGATTTAAACAACGATATCGGCGCATTTTGGGCACAGTAATATTAAAAGAAAGGTGTATCACTATGGAGAAATATATGATTGGAGTAGATATTGGAACGACCAGCACGAAAGCTGTGTTGTTTAACACTGACGGGGGAGTTCAACAGAAAGCACAGATAGAATATCCATTGCACACACCACGTGTGGATGTTTCAGAACAAGATCCAGATATTATCGTCAATGCAGTGACAGAAACCATTGCAGAAGTGGTACGGAAAGGTGACGTACAACATGAAGCTCTGCAATTTATTTCGTTCAGTGCGCAAATGCATAGTTTATTACTTATTGATGAATTCGAACATCCAATGACTAAAAGTATGACGTGGGCGGATAATCGTGCACGTTTTGCTGCTGAAGATTTACTGAATCATCATGACGGTCATGGCATTTATCAACGTACTGGAACACCGATACATGCGATGTCACCGTTAAGTAAATTATGGTGGTTGAAACAAGATGAAAATGAACTTTTTGAAACGGCAACACGCTATGTCGATATTAAATCATATGTTCTGTACCAATTGACAGGTGAATGGGTGATGGATGCTTCGATTGCCTCAGCTACAGGATTGTATCATTTACAAAATAAAACGTGGGATGAAAAAGTGTTGGCGTTACTTGATATTCCGCCTTCGAAATTACCAACACTCGTATCGACGACGCATCAACTCCGTTTGAAAGATGACTATATAGCTGAAAAACTTGGATTGCGTCGCGATTTGCCTATCATTGCGGGTGCGAGTGATGGTGTATTGTCGAACTTAGGTGTGAACAGTTTTGAACCAGGAGATGTGGCTATTACGATTGGAACATCAGGCGCGATTCGTACAGTTGTCGATCATCCTGTCATTGATGAAAAGGGGCGTATCTTTTGTTATGTGCTCGATGATGAACATTATGTCATTGGTGGGCCGGTCAATAATGGGGGTGTCGTATTGCGCTGGCTCCGTGATGAATTGTTAGCGAGCGAAATCGAGACGGCAAAACGATTAGGGATTGAAACTTATGATGTGATGTCTCGCATTGCACAAAATGTTCAACCAGGCGCGCAAGGTTTATTGTTCCATCCTTATTTAACAGGTGAACGTGCGCCTTTATGGACATCTGATGCACGCGGTTCATTTATCGGATTGACTTTATCGCATCAGAAAGAACATATGATTCGTGCAGTGATGGAAGGCGTATTATTCAATTTATATACTGTCTTTTTAGCATTAATAGAAGTCATTGGCACGTCACCACAATCGATTAAAGCAACAGGTGGCTTCTCAAAAAGTCATTTATGGCGTCAAATGATGGCTGATATTTTTAATACAAATGTTGAAATACCAAAAAGTTATGAAAGTTCATGTCTCGGTGCCTGTGTTTTAGGATTAAAAGCACTCGGACAAATTGATAACTATGACATTGTTAAATCTTGGGTAGGTGCGACACATCAACATCATCCAGAAGCAGTGCATGTCAATGTGTATCAAAAATTGGCTTCTATCTTTATTCAAATTAGTAGAGATTTAAGTCCGTCATATCAAACATTGGCACAATTTCAACGTGATTTAGAAAATAATAAAGAATAGAGGGGATTGTATGTTTCAGGAAATTTGGCCACTGTTGAGTGTGGCTATTGCAATTATTGTGTTATTAATCTTAATTATGAAATTGCAGTTAAATACATTTGTCGCACTGGTTATTACGGCAATGGTGACCGGTATTTTGCTAGGGATGCCATTTGATAAAATTGTCGCAACGATCGAGACAGGTATGGGCGGTACATTAGGCCATATCGCCTTGATTTTTGGTCTCGGTGCGATGCTAGGGAAGTTGCTTGCAGATGGTGGTGGCGCGACGCAAATTGCGGATACGTTAATTGCTAAACTCGGTAAAAAATATGTGCAGTGGGCGATGGTGATTGCATCATTTATTATCGGGATTGCATTATTTTTCGAAGTCGGTCTTGTGTTATTAATACCACTTGTCTTTACGATTGCGAAACGAATGAACGTGTCTCAATTAAAAATCGGTATGCCTATGGTAACCGCATTATCAGTAACACATGGTTTCTTACCGCCACATCCAGGTCCAGTCGTTATCGCTAAAGAATTAGGCGCAAATATTGGAGAAGTTTTATTATACGGCTTTATTGTTGCGATACCTGTGACAATTATAGCGGGGCCTGTTTTTGCGAAAATTGCACCACGTTTAACACCGACAGCGTTTCAACGTGAAGGCGATATTTCATCATTAGGTGCAACGAAGTCCTTTAAAGACGAAGAATTGCCAAGTTTTGGATTAAGTACATTCACAGCATTATTACCTGTATTACTCATGTTATTTGCGACACTTTGGCAACTGATTTCTGGGCATGAAGGAAAAGCGCACAATACACTTGAAAGTATGATTTACTTTATCGGTAGTGCAGGTACAGCCATGCTCATCGCGGTTGTCTTCGCGGTTTTCAGTATGGGTATTCGTCGTGGTATCCCAACGAAACAGGTGATGAATACATTAACACAAGCCATTTATCCGATTGGGATGATGCTGTTGATTATCGGTGCAGGTGGCGCATTCAAACAAGTACTCATTGATGGAGGCGTTGGTGGGGCGATTGAAAAAATATTTACTGACGTGAATATTTCGCCAATTCTATTGGCATGGTTAGTCGCAGCCATTTTACGACTTGCGCTCGGTTCAGCAACAGTAGCGGCAATCTCAACAACGGGTATCGTGTTACCGTTGTTACAAACAGCAGATGTCAATTTAGCGCTCGTTGCATTAGCGATTGGGGCAGGTAGTATCTTCTGCTCTCATGTAAACGACGCAGGTTTCTGGATGTTCAAAGAGTATTTCGGATTAACAGTGAAAGAAACATTTTTAACATGGTCATTAATTGAAACGATTATTTCAGTGAGTGGACTCGTGTTTGTACTGTTTATCAGTCTATTCGTATAAGCTTTGTAAAAAATTAGAGGTTGGAACGTAAAAATTTTTAGATATAATTCATTCAAAAATTTGCATGTCCCAACCCCGTCTTATTGATTAAACGAGTCGAGACATAATCGATTCATACACATCATGCCAAAATGATGCGTCTGTCAAATAACGCTCTCGAATCTTGAGATGTACTTCTTTTTGTTTTTCCTCAAAGCTCGGATCTGTTTTATCCGGCAATGATGCTTTTCGTAACGCCTCAACAAATTTTTGGACATTGAGTGCACGAGGACCCCATACCGCTTTTTGTTCAAACTTCTCATTCATAAAAATATAAATTGGGATGGAACGTGACTTACCATTTGTTAAATATTGATCGATTAAATCTGTGTTATCATCGCGGTGAAATACGCGTACTTCCAAATTGGCTTGTTCTGCAATATGTTTCAAAATAGGGTTATTCATCATTGCATCGCCACACCAATCCTCTGTAATGACAAGGACATATTTGTAGCCGCTATCTTTAATTTTTTCAATTCTCTCATCATCAGTCGGCATATCGAAATCTTTATAAATGTTTAAGAGTTCTGTTTGATTTTGTTCCATATCTTGAATATACTGTTCGAAAGGTTTAGCTTCTGCGTAATAAGTTCTTAAATGTGCCATAAAATACCCCTCCCTTTTTATTCATTATACCAGTGTATGATTTTAAAGAAAATTAAAAAGATTACGACAAATTAAGATTATGACATTTACAATACAAATATTCAAAAAGTGTTTAATTTTACAGCACAACTCCTTATAATTTGAGGTGATAAAAGATTGCAATAAAGGGGGGAGCTGCGGTGGATAAAATTACGTTTTTGAATGAATTAGAATACCAATTACATCGATTGCCTAATCATGTCGTTGACGAAGTGATGAATGAGTATGAAAACCATTTTTATCGTGAAGGTTTGGATGGCAAATCGGATGAAGCCATCGTCAATGCTCTCGATACACCAAAACAAATCGCGAAGCAACGTTATGCGAAATACGCAGTCAAAAATGCTGAAAAGAAACCAGATGTGACGCATTTAGTCCGCGCTGTTTTTGCAACGATTGGCATGAGCATGATTACATTGTTTTTTATTGTGATTCCGCTCTTTTTTGTGGGCTTACTTCTACTCATAGGGACATTTCTCGCTTTAGGCATGTTGTTATCGCCATTGTTACTGTTGATTACAGATGTTTGGTCAGGGATGTTTTCTTTTTCCTTCAGCAATTACTTGTATAGTTTTGCTTATTTAGGACTGGGCATGATGTTTATCGTTATGATTGTTAAACTGATTGCTGCGATTAAAAAATTACTTATTAAATATCTAAAATGGAATGTCAATTTTATTAAAAAAGGAACATCACAGTCATGAGAAAGTTATTTGTATTTGGACTCAGTTGCTTTTTAATTTGTTTTATTTTGGGAACAACCGTGTGGTTTGGTTTTGAAAAGAAAAAACAATCTGTTGAGAAAATCGATAAAACCTTTGAAAAAAACGCAATCAATCAAATTGTAATTAACGTTGATTCGACGCATATAAAAATGGTGCCGAGCGATGACTTTCATATCTCGTATGAAGGCAAACAAGATATGAAAGTTTCAAAACAAAGTCGCGTGCTGACCATTACTGAGATGAATCGCTCAGGTTTTCGAACGCCGAATCTCAACCCCTTTAATAATTTAGAAGGGCAGCTTGAAATCGGTATTCCTCAAAATCAACTTAAAGAAATCGATCTCACTTCGAATTTAGGTGCGATAGATATAGTAGATGTCAATGTTGAGCATGCAACGATTTGGAATGGTGACAGTGGAGAATTGAATATTCATAATAGTGAGTTGACCCATTCTAAATTTAGCGCCAACGAAACGCTTGTCAATATTGAAAACAGTCGCATAGATAAAAGTGAATTCAATATTAAACAAGGAAAAATTAACGGTGAAAAGACGCTACTCAAGAACAGTATTTTTAAGTTGAATAGTGGTGATATTCACTTGAAAGAGATGCAAACGGATTGTGATTTCAAAAGTTCAGTGAAAGATGGCAACATTTACTTAGGGTATCGTCAACCGCCAACTGACGTGATGCTGTCGCTTAATCCTGAAAATGGTAAAGCTATCATCAATAACGACGAGATTAAAAAAGGAAAAAATGGGACAGGTACACATCAAATAGAACTTTATACGACACGTGGCGATATTACTGTTGATTAGGCAAATAATACAGAGGCTTGGATATGAGGTGATCCGAGCCCTGTATTTTTTATATTGTGACGGGGATTTGACATAGAAATTTTATGTCCCATCCCCAACATTAATGTGTAGCAAAGTGAATGTCAGTATCGAGGTGACCTGTTAATATAGTTTTGTCAATTGGCTGGCCATTAAGCCAGGCGCCGAAATCAAATTTGATGGGCGGTTGATTTTCACCTAAAGTGATCCAGGCATAAAGTTGTCGTGGTTCATACATCGTTGTGTGAATCGTGCCACTCCAACTTTTAAATAATTTACTATAGAGTTCATATTGTGGGTCATTAAAACGTTTGAAAATATCGAAACGTGATGGCTCAGATGACTGGACTTGGCCATCTAGCCGCGCCAAACGTTCTTCTGACTCTTTGGTATAGTTACGGTTTTCATGTGTTAGTAATTTAAAATGATTCGTACAAGTCGTATCGTAACGGACATCAATGCTTCTCGGTGTCACTTCAACAATGGCGTGTGCACCTGTCTTATCTTGCACAATATAGCTGAATGAGCTTCGATGGGGCAATACATTTAGAAATTGAATCGCTTCTTCGACATTACGACAATATTCTAATACTAAACGCCCAATCATATAACACACAAAGCCATTCGCAGGTTTTTTGCGGTGCATAAAATTATAAGCCATAACTAATCCATGCTCGTTCATCCCATCCATACGCCCAGTTGTTCGTGACATCGGACCAATTTGCGCATAGCCACCATCAGTGGGTTGGAACAGTTGATAACGTGCATCGTATGTGGCCGGATGATAATCGTAATTGCGTACTAAGTAATCTCCTCCAACAAATACCGAGCAACCACTCTCAGGTAATGTCGTAAAGCGATAATGTGCAAAGTTTAAAATCGCTTGTCTTGTCGGTATGTTTAACACATCTTGAATCCCTTGAATTTCATCCCATATTTTAGGAGCGAACTGTTGGAAAATTTGATAGGTTTTTTCTACATCTATGTCAAAACGAGGGACGCGCTTTTTCCATTCTTTTTCTCTATTTTTCAACATGGCAGTTTGTTGTAGCCATTGACCGGTAGCAACACCATAATCATAATGTGTACCACGAAAAGTTGAAACGTCTGATGATACTTGTTGCATGTGTATTCATCCTTTCTGACATCTGTATAACATAATTTGTTAATAGGTTGTAATATTTCCTTAATGGTAATTCATACACTATTTTAATATACTTATTTTATCATTATAACAATTCGAAAAGTATATTAAATCAATAGGGGGGAAGTATATGTGGGAATACTATTTTAAAGCTAAGCGTTGGTTCTATAGAAATTTCACCAAATAACTGCTGTTTTGAAGTTTTTACGAATAAGTTTAACATGCATACACGATAACACGATGCGTATATGAAAGCGTTTCGTATAGGTTTTAAATATAAATAACACACGAGCAAAAACGAGAACGAAATGAAATAATTTCGATATGAGTAGGTTACAGTGAGAAGTCAATAAGGATATTTACTTGAGGGAACTGAGGTATGGTACGTATCTCGGTTCTTTTTTATGAATGAACCCGTGTGTGTCACAACAAAAGTGGGGCAGAAATCTCCCTTCAAAAGATGGGGCCGTCCCACTTTAACATGTTGAACGATAACTGAAAATCCTGTGTATCGTCGCGCTTTCAGTCCAATTTACGCCAATGAAATGAAGTGAGAAAGAGATGTTGTGCATGTGAAAGATTCAATTGCTGAACTGCATCGTGATTGAAAGGAGGTCTGATGTATACGTCTTGCACTCACCTTATTCAGATAAATACAGTTTGAAGTGATGGCGTCAAGCATTCAATGATGGCGTTATGTTGAGTGAATTTCTGTGACATTTGTTGTGATGTAAATCGTTTTAATACGATGGTTGAGTGATTGCGTGTCTCCAAATGTTATGGCAACAAGTGTTTTCGTTGTTTTTGGATAATCTGGATTTTCTACGGAGTATACATAAAATATAATCATTTGATCGTCGTTGATTTGTGCACGATGAATCATCTCAAAATTCCATTGTGTATCTTTCATTTTGGAAATCTGATTCATACGTTTTCGCAACATATCGATGACATTTGATTTTGTGAGTGACTGTGGTTCTCCGAGTTCATTCACATAATATGCAGCGACACGATCATCTAGCATATCCTCAATTTTATCAATATCATTGTTTTTCCATGAACTTACTAATGATATATATGGCATTTTAAGAGCCCTCTTTCATTATTCTTTATATTGATAATGTAACATATTGGCTTTAAAATTTGAATTGATTTCTGATTAATAAAGTCGAGATTAGGGTATAAGTTTAATGATGTTGTATTTTTATGGTATGATAATTGTAACATCAATAATTTAGAGGTGAAGAGTTATGTGGAATTTCATTAAGGGATTATTTAAATTTTTATTCGTTTCAACACTAGTGATTACTGGCGTTGTAGGTGTTGGTTTAGCAGTGTTGACATATGTATTTAAAAAAGACTTTGAAGAAATCGAAAGCAAAACGAAAGAAATTATTGCTGATATCGAAGCGAACCAAGGTTAAAAGTAACATTCGCTTTTAAAAAGATAAAAGCGTCTTTTGAAGCGTAACCATTTTTATGATTTTGAGAACTGAGAGCGGGGATATGAAGTCTATGAGAGTATTAGATTTCAATCTCGCTTTTTTTATTGTCAAGGTGAAGCGAGATATGAAACGTTTCTCGTGTGTCTCATCATCAAAATTTGGTAAAATAGGCGTAAGAAAATGGAGGGATGCATGCCATGGTAAAAGGTTATATTGGTTCTTATACAAAAAAAGACGGTAAAGGAATTTATCGCTTTGAATTAGATGAACAAGCAGGACGTATTGAAACGGTTGAAACAGGATACGAATTGAATGCCTCAACATATCTTGTCCAACATGAAGATACATTAATCGGAATTACGAAAAATGATAAAAACGCTGGTTTAGCCACATTTAAAATTAAACAAGATGGTAGCCTTGAAAAAACAGGGGAATCATTGGAGTCCTTTAAAGGTTCGGGCTGTTATGTCGCAGTATCACCAGATGGAAAGTATGTTTTTGAAGCGGTTTATGGTGATGGGGTGGCCCGTATTTATGAACTTGATGCTGCAAATAACCGCATTACCCGCTTAATAGAAGAAGTGATTCACGAATACCCACATGGCCCTAATGTAGAGAGACAAGAGCAGTCACATGTGCATTATTTAGATGTCACACCTGAGCACAAATATGTGGTTGCTGTTGATTTAGGTGCTGACTTACTCGTGACATATCATTATGGTGACCAAGGCTTAGAAGTAGCACACAGAACAGCATTGGAACCAGGTGACGGACCTAGACATATTGCTTATCATAAAACTGGACGTTATGCTTACGTCGTTAATGAATTGTCAAATACTGTTGTTGTGATGGCATATGAAGATGGTAGTTTTACGGAATTAGAGCGTCACTTAACGATTCCTGAAGATTTTCTGTTACCTACAAAATTAGCTGCAGTCCGTTTATCACATGATCAACGTTTCTTATATGTAAGTAACCGTGGACACGACAGTATTGCTATTTTCAAATTATTAGAAGACGGTGCCAAACTTGAATTAGTCGACATCGTTTCAAGTGGTGGCGCATTCCCAAGAGATTTTAATATTACAGAAGATGATGCTTACCTTGTAGTGGCGCATCAAGAAGAAAATTCAGAAGTGGTCGTATTTAAACGTGATCTCGATACAGGTCGATTAACTAAAACAGACGATCAACAAACAGCTCCAGAAGGCGTTTGTGTGAAGTTTTTGGACGAAACACACTTATAATCATGTAGAAAAATAATGAAAAGGCTCAGGCATTTTTAAATAATTGCCCAAGCCTTTTTCTTTTGAGTTAAAGTTTGACATAATTGAAGGGGAAAAATAGATACCTTTATTTCTTAAACAGCTTTTTCATGTAGCCGAGTTTCCCTTTATACGGCGGAAACAATAAGCCTGTTTCTAACTTTGTCGTTTTGAAAATGTATGGTTTTTGATGTGAAAATGTTTCGAATGAATATTTGCCATGATAACGGCCAATACCTGAAGCGCCAACCCCGCCAAAAGGAAGTTTCGGATTGGCTAATTGTAAAATCGTATCGTTAATCGCACCACTGCCGAATGACAGTTCATTCAAAACGCGTGTTGTGGCATTTTCATCTTCACTGAATAAGTAAAGCGATAATGGCTTTGGTTTCGATTGGACATATGCGATAGCTTCGTCAAAATCACGGTATGTCAAAATTGGTAAAATAGGTCCGAAGATTTCCTCTTGCATTATCGGGTCATCCGCTTGAACACGATCGAGTAACGTTGGCGCAATGTATCGTTGCTCTGCTGCTGTTTCGCCACCGACAATGATGTTCGATTGATGTGCTGTTAGAAGTTGTGCTAAACGGTCAAAGTGGCGATCATTAACAATACGACCTAAATCTTCACTGTCAATCGGGTGGGTACCATAAAATTCACGAATCGTCGTAGTTAGTGCTTCAATAAAATCAGCCTTAATCGTTTCATCAATAAGGACATAATCCGGCGCGACACACGTTTGACCGGCATTCATAAATTTACCAAAACAGATTCGTTCACTTGCGACTTTTAAGTTGGCAGTTCTATCAATAATGGTAGGTGACTTACCGCCGAGTTCGAGTGTCACAGGAATCAGTTGTTTTGCCGCTGCTTCGTATACGATTTTGCCGACCTTTTGACTGCCTGTGAAGAAAATGTGATCAAATGGCAGTTCCAATAAAGATTGAATCGTTTCGGCACCACCTTGAGCGACAGCAACATATTCTGGGTCAAATGTCTCTGTAATAATTTTTTCAATGACAGCAGCAACATTTGGCGTTAGTTCGGATGGCTTCACAATGGCAGTGTTACCTGCAGCGATGGCCCCAATTAAAGGTTCAAAAATTAATTGAAATGGATAGTTAAAAGGTCCGATAATTAAAACTGTGCCTAAAGGTTCGTTGACAATAAAGCTTTTGGCTGGAAAAAGAAAAAAGGGTGTGTCGACCGCTTGCGATTTTGCCCATTTTGATAGGTTTTTACGCATATAGCGAATGTTATTTAACGTATAACCTATTTCTGTGCCAAATGCTTCAACTTCATTTTTATTTAAATCTTGTTTGAGTGCATCGAAAATCTCTTGTTCATGCAGTTTAATTTGTTTAGCTAACTGTTTTAAAGCTTTTTTACGTGATTTGAGCGAACGTGTCGCATGTGATTGAAAATAACGTTGTGTTGCATTGAATTGTGTGTGAAATGGATTCAATAGGAAATGCTCCTTTCAAATAATCAAATGTCTTTGATCAGTTCAAATAGGGTAAAGTCAGTTGATGTTGCATTTATTGCTATCGTACATGTAACGCTTCATTATGTATGATTGTAACATACTCAGTTAAAATTCATACGCAATAGGATACTCGTATTGCAATCATGTTCAAAAACAGTTTAAATACAATCTTAAATTGACGGTATCGCGATTGTGGTCAAAAAAGAATCGAGACACGTTGGATTGTGCCTCGACTTCAAGTCATCTTTTTATTCCGCTCGATATGGTGCGAGTGATGCATCACGTTCGAATTGATGCGCAACATAACTGCAAGATGGAATAATTTTTAAATTTTCATTTTTCGCTTTTTCAATGACAGCATCAAACAATTGTTTTGCCACACCGCCACCGCGTAAAGAAGGACTGACATAAGTACTATAAACATCGATCACATTTGTATCATAGTAAGAAAATAGAATTTGTGCGTCGGGTCTATTTTCAGTTTCACCGTAATAGAATTTATGATGTCCTGCTTTCACATTTTCAGACATGTTATCACACCTTTGTTTATATTTTTAAATTATGATAATGCTTCTGTAATCGGTGGTACAATTTGTTTTTTACGAGAAACAACGCCTGGCAAAAATGCTGTGTGATTGTCTAATGTTGTGTTGAATGCTTGAGCAATTTTCTCTTGTTCTGCACCAACAACAAGAATTTTTGAGTCGCTATTAATAATGTCTGTAACGACAAGAATAAATGTGTCGTAACTATTTTCAGCACTTGCTTTATTCATTGCATTTTCAAGCGCTTCTTGACGTGCAAACACTTCTTCGACATCCACACTGTTCACTTGTGCGATACGAACTGTGTAGTCCCCCATACTGAATGATTTTGCATCTGTATTTAATAATTCGTCTTCTGTTTTATTTGTTGTAGAAGCACCAGCTTTTAACATCTCTAAACCGTATGTTTGTAAATCGACATTAGCGATTTTAGCGAGTGCTTGTGCTGCATCAATATCTTGTTGTGTACATGTTGGGGATTTGAATAATAAACTGTCTGAAATAATTGCAGATACCATTAAACCTGCAATCTCAGGACGAATTTCATAGTTGCGCTCATTATACATTTTGTACAAAATCGTTGCTGTACAGCCCACAGGCTCCGAACGGTAATAAAGCGGACCTGCTGTTTCAAAATTCGCGATTCTGTGATGATCAATGACATGTCGAATATTCGCTTTTTCAATGTTGTGAGCGCTTTGTTGAAACTCATTATGGTCAACTAAAATGACGTCTTGCCCAGTTAAGTCATCTGTTAAGAATTCTGGAACTTCTACGTTGAAATAATCTAACGCATATTGAGTTTCAGGACCTAACTCACCAATACGAAATGCTTTAGCTTCCTTGTTTCCATGTTGTTGTTCGAAATCTGCCATTATGATTGCCGAAGAAATGGCATCAGTGTCTGGGTTTTGATGACCAAAAATATAAGTTGTCATTATTAAATCTCCTTATTCATATTATAAATTTCAGTTCTATTTTAGCACGGCGAATAGCAATTATTCTACCTGAGCGCCCAATGTCGTTTTAAAATGTGTGAGTGCCCATTGGTGTCCAGCTTCATTAAATGTCGCTACACCTTTTTTAGGGATAATTAATTGATAATTTAAATTGTATGCGCTAATCGCAGTGTGTAAGACACAAATATCTGTACACACGCCGACAATTTCAATAGTGTCGACTTGGCGTTCGCGTAACATACTATCTAAAGGGGTGCCGTAAAATGAATCGTAACGGCGTTTATCTATAAAATAAACATGTGCGCTATCTTTTATCGTATCATATAATGCTTTCACTTCACCATACAATTCACGACCTTTTGTGCCTTTAATATTGTGTGGTGGGAAACATTTTGTCTCAGGATGGTAAGGATCATCTTCAAAATGTAAATCCATCATGAAAAAAATATTTTCTTGTGCTTCGTGGTATGCTTTTATACGTTCCACAATGTACGGCTCAATAGCTTGACCAGCCGCACCACAAGTCAGTTTACCATCGTCTGCAACAAAATCATACGAATAATCAACAACAACTAAAGCTTTATTTGACATTTCATTCTCTCCTAAAAGTGGTATAAAGATTAAACAACAGTATAATAAGTATAACTTAATCGCGAAAGGAAGGCACGTATATGAAAATAAATGTTTTAGATTTTGGTGCAAAAGGCCAGAATCGATTGTTAGATACTTGGGGCATACAGCGTGCGCTCAACCAAGCTCAAAAAGGACCGATTACTGTCTACATTCCTAGCGGTACTTATCATATCGCAAAAGCATTAAAGATTTATGAAGGAACGACGCTCATATTAGACCCAGATGCACAAATGTTAAGGACTGGAAAAGATGCATTGTTGAAAAACGGCACAAGTTTAAAACGCTATTACGGATACAATGGCAACAGTCACATTAAAATTCAAGGCGGCATTTGGAATATGAATGGCGTCCATTACCCTTACAATAATACAGCAATGTGTTTAGGACATGCACAAGAAATTGAAGTTTGTCATTTAACAATTAAAAATGTTGTAGGAGGTCATGGGATAGATGCTTGTGGGCTCGACGGTTTGCACGTCCATCATTGCAATTTTGTTGGATTTTATGATGTGACTGGTGAACGTTGGTTTTCAGAAGCGGTACAATTAGATTTATTTGTTGAAGGCGCCTTTCCAAAATTTGGTGTCAATGATGGCACGATTACGAAAAATGCGGTCATCGAACATTGTTATTTTGGTAATTCGTTTGAAGGAGATATGCAAAGTTGGAATCGTGCAATAGGTTCACACGCGACACGCTTCGATCGTTTTTATGAAAATATCATTATTCAACATAATGTTTTTGAAGATACGCAAGATTATGCGCTAACGCCATTAAAGGGTAAAAATATCTTTATTCAGCATAATCTGTTTTTAAACTGTACAGGTGGGATTCGTTATTTAGGTGTACATCAAGGTAAAAATGCAGTGACTTTAGAAGGAAATCATGAAGGTAAACAAGGAGGCGACGGTTTGTATGTAATGCACAATGACTTTGTGAATAACGGGGCTAAAGATGTCCTGCACATTCGAAGTCACCATGATGCACCCCATACCGATGTCAACGTGATAGGCAATACATTTATGGGCGGACATCAAGTCGCGCAATTAACAGGTGTACATGACATTGCTATTTTAAATAATGAACATTCACCTCAATGGAATCAAAAGCATGTCACAGCATTCATCACAGATAAAAGTGAGTAACTAGGAAGGGGGATGGGACATTAAGTTATCCCATCCCCTTCTTCAACAATTATTAATGAAAACGGCCTAAATTTTTAATTTTGAAATCAAGAGTCTCTAATATCGTTAATATTTTGTTTAACACTGTTGTATCTGGGCATTCGGCTTGAACGAAAAAGCGATACATGCCTAATTGTGTTTTGAGTGGTCGAGACTCTATCCATTTTAAATTGACTTGAAACATCGCAAACGTGTTCAAAATACTCGCAAGGAGACCTGGTTTATCTTCTGTCGGTGTAATGACTAATAAACATTCGGATCCACTTTGATTTGTCACTTCAGAAGCATGTTTTAAAACGAGAAAACGCGTCATATTATGAGGATAATCCTCGATGTGTGTCGCGAGTGCCTCATATCCATACATTTCTCCACTTCCGAGAGGGGCAATCGCACCAGTTGTGGCATCAATTTTTTCGAGTGATGCGACAGTGCTCGTCGTATAATCATAGTCAAATTGTTGTTCATGAATAAACTTTTGTGTCTGACTAATCGCTGGGCTGATAGAATAGACACGCTGAATATCTTTGAACGATTGATTTGGTAAACCGTACAGTGCAAAGGCGATATCTAAAAATATTTCTTCAATGATGACAAAATTTTGTTCGATAAGTGAGTCGGCAATCACATTAATCGTACCTTCAATAGAATTTTCAATCGGCACAATTGCACTCGCTGACGGGTCTTTTTGTAAGGATGACATCACTTCATACAAATTAGAACGTTCGACCAATTGTTCTTTTTGATTTGTCTGAGATTGTAATTTCAAAGCTGCTAAATATGAAAAAGTACCTTTAGGACCAAGGTAGAAAAGTGTCATAACCTCATTCCTTTCACATGAATTGCCTTTATTTTACATGATGTTAGTGAAAAGGACAGCCTGTTGATGTATTTTTCTTGTAAAAAAAGTTCGGTTGACGTGTTTCGTTGGAAAAACCGTGATGATAATTGGTGGTCAAAGTAGGTGACAACGGTGGTGCGAGCCAAGACCATTTGCCTGTAACAGTTCTGCCTTTACGTGCTTCGGCGGTTTCGAATTTTTCAAACTGTTTAGAGGCCGTTAAATGATCGACCATGGACACGCCAGCTTTTTTAAATGATTGTAAGACAGCATCATTGATTTCAACGATCACGCGGTCTTTGTTAAAAGTTGCATTTCGTAAATCTGTATAGCCCATCGCCGTCGCAAATGTTTCCAGTAAATTGTAGCGGTATGTATCTGTAAAGTTGCGAACAGCAATTTCTGTCACCATATACCAACCATTGAAAGGTGCTGTCGGATAAGTGATACCGCCTATTTTTAAATCCATATTTGAAATAATGGGTACAGCATACCATTTCAAATTTAGCGCTGACACATTCGGAAATTGGTCATGTGTAATCGGTACTTCCATAATCCAATCTGAAGGATAGTCAAAATACTTCACAGGTTGATTAGGGAGTTGATAAATGAGTGGCAACACATCAAAGTCGGTATGTGCGCCCGTCCACCCTAAATGTTGAGCCAGCTTCGTGATCGATTTTTCACTTGGATCGCCTTTATCGTCATATCCTGCATACCGAATCAGCTGATTATTCCAAATTTGAGGCCCCTCTTCATCCGACTGCGCATAAATCGTTATACAAGGCTTGATACGACCGTCATTAGTCGCAGTTTTGATGTGTGATTCAATGGATTCTAAAAAGGGTGTTTCTTCTTTAATATCCCGCGCATCAATCACCTTCAAGCTTTCCCAAAATAAACGACCGATACAGCGATTAGAATGACGCCAAGCTACACGTGCACCATAGGTCAGTTCATCTGTCGTATGTTGGTATGTCCCTGTTGTATGAATGGCTTGTTCTATTTCTGCTAAGCGCGCATCACGTTCAGTTGTAGATAAATCTAATTCATCATACATTTGTTTAATAAATGCTTGTGCTTCTTTTAGCATATTCCCCACCTCATCGTTATTATAATGAAATTCATGTCACCTTTGAAATGAATATGACAATTGTCATAATATTGTTTGACTTTAATGATTCTTGAAACAGTAAATATCGGCAATTTGAACCTTAGTTGAGTTCATTACGTTAATCTCACTCGTTATACTTATAGAGTGAAAAAGTACAATGAAAGATTGCCAAATGATAGGAGACGCTTGAGGAATCAGCTGAACCTGAAAATCCATCACCAATTTTGAATAGCCACAGATACATAGTTGATGACTACTTTGAAAGATTAAGGCATGGCATATTAGAATAGAAAGGGAATATCACGATTGATAAGACTTTCGCATAAAAAGGTTTGAAGTGAATAAAATTGCAGAATGCCCCGAGACGCCTGAGGTATTAAAGCGAAATTGAAAATACACCAAGCCTTTCCTTTCTGTAACAGTTGAATCAAAACGTTGGTTAGTGGGAGTGAGCGTCTAGGAACGCAAGGGTGGGTTCGCAACCAGTATGGTAAGGACAAAGAATAAATTTAACTTTAGAGCCCTTAAAATTGAAATGTTCAAACGCAAGAAACCTTTCCTATTGTGTGATATGATAGCAATAATAAGAAAAGATAAAAGGAGTCTATCATGTATCAATATAAAGATGACAGTTTCATGTTACATAATGATTTGTATCAAATTAATATGGCCGAATCGTATTGGTTTGATGGTATCCATGAGCGTAAAGCAGTATTCGACCTCTACTTCAGAAACATGCCTTTCGGAAGCGGTTATGCCGTATTCAATGGTTTACAACGCGTCATTCAATTGATTCAAAATCTTCATTTCTCAGTCACAGATATTGAATACCTTAAATCCATTGGTTATCAAGATGACTTTTTAAACTATTTGGCTGATTTAAAATTTACTGGCAATATTCGTTCAATGAAAGAAGGCGAACTTTGTTTCAATAACGAACCGCTCATGCGTATTGAAGCGCCACTCATTCAAGCACAGCTCATTGAAACAGCATTGCTCAATATTATTAATTTCCAAACACTCATCTCAACAAAAGCGAGTATTATTAAACAAGTAGCTGTCGATGATGTATTAATGGAATTTGGTACAAGACGTGCACATGAATTTGACGCTGCGTTATGGGGCGCGCGTGCTGCAATCATTGGTGGCTTTGATTCGACAAGTAACGTACGTGCAGGGAAACTTTTCAATATTCCAGTCTCTGGTACACACGCGCACGCATTTGTACAAACGTATGGTGATGAATATACTGCTTTTAAAAAATATGCAGAACGACATCGCAATTGTGTATTTCTGGTTGATACGTTCCATACTTTAAAATCAGGCGTACCAAATGCGATTCGTGTCGCAAAAGAACTTGGCGACCGTATTAATTTTATCGGTATTCGCTTAGATTCAGGTGATATCGCTTATTTATCGAAAAAAGCGCGTCAAATGTTAGACGAAGCGGGTTTCAAAGATGCGAAAATTATCGCGTCAAACGATTTAGATGAACAGACGATCAGCAGTTTGAAAGCACAAGGCGCTGCTGTTGATTCTTGGGGTGTCGGCACAAAATTGATTACCGCTTATCAACAACCTGCTTTAGGTGCTGTGTACAAACTGGTTGCTGTAGAGAACAACGAGGGCAAACTTGTCGATCGGATTAAGCTTTCCAACAATGCTGAAAAGGTAACGACACCAGGTAAGAAAAAAGTGTACCGCATTATTAATACGAAAACGAACAAATCAGAAGGGGACTATATTACGCTAGAACATGAAGACCCGAATGAAGAAAAAGTTTTAAAAATGTTCCATCCGATTCACACATACAAAATGAAGCGAATTAAAAACTTTAAGGCCGTTGATTTACATCATGACATTTTTAAAGACGGTCAGCTCGTTTATGATTGTCCGACAGAAATGGAGGCGAAAGCATATTTGAAAAGCAACTTGGAATATTTATGGGAAGAAAACAAGCGTTACTTGAATCCTGAAGAGTACCCTGTCGATTTAAGTACGTTATGTTGGGAAAATAAACAAAAGCGCATTTTTGAAGTCGCTGAAAATGTAAAGGAGATGGAAGAAAAGTATGACCATGAGTGAAATGCAGGCGATGATTGTAGAAGAGATGAAAGTGAAACCGAGTATCGATAGTGCTGAAACGATTAAGGAGATGCAACATTTTATCGAACAATACCTCCATGCACATACGTTTGTTAAGACGTTAGTGCTCGGGATTTCAGGAGGTCAAGATTCTACTTTAGCCGGAAAACTTGTGCAGCTCGCTGTAGAAAATATGAGAAATGCTTCAGGTAGAGATGTTCAGTTTATTGCGGTGAAGTTGCCGTATGGTGTGCAAAAAGACGCTGATGAAGTCGAGGATGCATTGAACTTCATTCAGCCTGACCGTATCCTGACTGTAAATATCAAACCGGCTGTCGACCAAAGTGTGCAGTCGCTAAAAGAAGCGGGTATTGCATTAAGTGATTTTCATAAAGGGAATGAAAAAGCTCGAGAACGCATGAAAGTGCAATATGCGATAGCGGCGAATACGAGTGGGATTGTTGTCGGTACAGATCATTCTGCAGAAAATATCACGGGCTTTTTCACAAAACATGGAGACGGTGCGGCAGATATTGCGCCACTATTCGGTTTGAACAAACGTCAAGGTCGTCAACTGTTACAATATTTAGGCGCACCCGCACATTTATATGAAAAGGTCCCGACTGCGGATTTAGAGGATGACAAACCCCAACTTCCGGACGAAGAAGCTTTAGGCGTGACTTATGAAGCGATTGATAATTATCTTGAAGGAAAAGGCGTATCACCAGAAGACGCAGCAGTAATCGAGCGTCACTACGTCAGAAATGCACATAAACGTGAATTGGCATACACACGCTTTTCATGGCCTAAATCAGATAAGTAATGACAAATATAAAAGAACTTGATACAATGAGCTAGATTTTTAAAAGGAAAAGAGGGTGCGTATGAGTTTAATCAATGACAATCCTTGGCTAATGCTCATTGCCATTTTCGTCATTAACGTTGCCTATGTCACAGCACTGACGATGCGTGTGATTTTAACGTTAAAAGGTTACCGTTATGTTGCGGCACTTGTTAGTTTTGTAGAAGTGTTTGTCTATATTATCGGTTTAGGTTTGGTGATGTCGAGCTTAGATCAATTTCAAAATATTATTGCCTATGCCCTTGGTTTCTCTGTGGGGATTATTGTAGGAATGAAGATAGAAGAAAAACTCGCACTCGGTTATTCGGTCGTCAATGTTACGACAGCAGACTATGAGTTGGATTTGCCTCGTCAGCTGCGTGCACTAGGATATGGTGTAACGCACTTTGGTGCACATGGCCGTGACGGTGACCGTTTAGTGATGCAAATTTTAACACCGCGTCGTTATGAATTGAAACTAATGGATACGATTAAACAATTGGATCCTAAGGCATTTATTATTGCGTACGAACCTCGAAATATTCACGGTGGTTTCTGGGTTAAAGGCGTAAGAAGTAAAAAAGTAAAGGCGTATGATACAGATGAAATTTAAAGTTGAACCTGATGAAACGATTCAAGATTGTTTAGCAAGAATGAAAGCGGCAGGATATATGCCAGTGAAACGGTTTGAAAAGCCCGTGTTTATCGAAAATGAGCACGGTGACATCGAAGTGTTAAGACAAGAGATTGAATTTACAGGTAAAAAAATACCGGATGCTTTTGAATCATAAGAGAAAGGCAGCACATAACAATTGAACATGTGCTGTCTTTTTTATAGCTATGATGTACATTGAATATGTTAAAGCAATCCAATGACAACGTGTTACTCGAAAAAGAAATATCGAATGTTTTAATGATTTAACTTTTTAATGTTCGTCTTTGTTGTGTGTTGTCAAGAGTGAGACATGAACTTGAAGTACCGAAAACGAACATGTAGAAATGCAAATCAAAGCACGATAAACTTTGAATTATCAGTATTTTGATGGTTGGATTACATTGGAATTTACTATGCGTATGAATGAAAACAATAAATTGACACGAATAAGCATTTGAGGCTTGATTACGAACGATAAATTTGTTTGAATAATACATGTACACGATTGATTGTTTTGATACAATGAAACTAACATTACAAGATTGGAGTTTAATAAACATGATCGAACGTTATTCAAGAGAAGAAATGGCTCAAATTTGGACGGATCAAAATCGTTATGAAGCTTGGTTAGAAGTGGAAATCCTTGCGAGTGAAGCATGGAGTGAGTTAGGTTACATTCCGAAAGAAGATGTGAAAAAGATTCGCCAACATGCACGTGTAGATGTGGACCGTGCAAAAGAAATCGAACTAGAAACACGCCATGACGTTGTCGCTTTCACACGTCAAGTCTCAGAAACTTTAGGTGAAGAGCGTAAATGGGTACACTATGGTTTGACTTCAACTGACGTTGTAGATACAGCGTTAAGCTATCAGATTAAACAAGCGAATGACATTTTAGAACAAGACATTCAACGTTTCATTGATGTTTTAGCAGCGAAAGCGAAAAAGTATAAAACAACATTAATGATGGGGCGTACACATGGTGTGCATGCTGAGCCAACGACTTTCGGTTTGAAAATGGCGTTATGGTATGCAGAAATGCAACGTAACATGGAACGTTTCAAAAATGTAAGAACTGAAATCGAAGTCGGTAAAATGAGTGGTGCAGTGGGGACGTTTGCAAACATTCCGCCTGAAATTGAAGCCTATGTTTGTAAACATTTAGGTATTGGTACTGCACCGATTTCTACACAAACGTTACAACGTGATCGTCATGCATACTACATTGCGACGTTAAGCTTAATTGCAACTTCTCTTGAAAAATTTGCTGTCGAAGTGCGTAATCTTCAAAAAACAGAAACGCGTGAAGTGGAAGAAGCATTTGCTAAAGGGCAAAAAGGCTCTTCAGCAATGCCGCATAAACGTAATCCAATCGGTTCGGAAAACATTACAGGTATCGCGCGTGTGATTCGCGGTTACTTAACGACTGCATATGAAAATGTCGCATTATGGCACGAGCGCGATATTTCACATTCTTCAGCTGAACGTATTATGTTGCCGGATGTAACGATTGCATTAGATTATGCATTAAACCGTTTCACAAATATTATTGATCGTTTAACAGTTTATGAAGAAAACATGACTGAGAATATGAATAAAACGTTTGGTCTGATTTATTCACAACGTGTGTTGCTTGCGCTTATTGATAAAGGTATGGTCCGTGAAGAAGCTTATGATACAGTACAACCAAAAGCAATGGAATCTTGGCAAACGAAAACGCCATTTAGAGAACTTGTAGAAGCGGACACGAAAATTACAGATAAGCTTTCAAAAGAAGAACTGGATGCTTGTTTTGACCCTAGACATCACTTGAACCAAGTTGATACAATATTTAAAAGAGTCGGTTTAGAATAATTTCACTACACTTTAATCTATTAATCCGTTAAAATAGTCATAGATTATGAATATAGGGGTTGTTCGCATGCAAATAGAAAAATTACGCGGAAAAGCTTTAGATGAGTTATTCGATGCAGTTTTAACTTTAGAGACGCGTGAAGAATGTTATCAATTTTTTGATGATTTATGTACAGTGAATGAGTTACAATCTTTATCACAACGCCTTCAAGTTGCGAAGATGATCAAGCAAGGTTACACTTATGCAACGATTGAAAAAGAATCAGGTGCATCGACGGCTACAATTTCTCGCGTTAAACGTTCTTTACAATGGGGAAATGATGCCTACACAATGATTTTAGACCGTATGAATATTGAAACTAAATTGTAACTGAATGAAATAAGTAAAATGAAGAGACTTCTTTCAACATTGACTTTTAATAAAGTGAATAGCGAAAGAAGTCTTTTATTTTCGAGGCAGTTAACATACCGCGTTGAAGTGAAAAGGACGTCTCTTATTGATAAAAAGTCAGCAGATGCACTTTGGTTGATGATAGCATTCATTTTTGCGAAGTGGTTAATTAATGTGAAAATCATGACCAAAGTCTGAACTGTTTCTTTTATTTGAGCAATGCACACGCACCACTCAATTTTCGTGCGAGAGTATCAAATGAAACAGTGCGTTCAAATCACACTACAAAAAATACAAATAAAGCACTTTTGAATCACGGAATGGTTATCTTTTAAGTGGCTGTCTGACAGTTGGAAGAACATGATAAAAAGTCAGCAGATGCACTTTGGTTGATGATAGCATTCATTTTTGCGAAGTGATTAATTAACGTGAAAACCATGACCAAAGTCTGAACCGTTTCTTTCATTTGAACCATATACCCACATGTTCATATTAAACGCAGTAGCTATCTAAATAACGTTAACTGAGTGAGATGCATGACATTGCTCTCCTCCTTTGCTTCTGTTCATGCGAGATTGCCGGATGGACGAGACTCCCGAGGGAACAGCTGATCCGGAAAATCCACCAACGCTTACAACAATTGTCACCGTAAAATCAAAGCGTTGGTTAGTTGAAGGATCAGCCCCTGGGAACGCGAGTCCAAGACGGCAATAGTATGCAAGTGACATGTTCAAAAGGAGCGTATGCAAGTGACATGTTCAAAAGGAGCGTATGCAAGTGACATGTTCAAAAGGAGCGTATGCAAGTGACATGTTCAAAAAGGAATGCATGCATATGACATGTTCAAAAAAAGTAAGCACAATCATCAAATGAACTTAGATATCAACCACCAAAAGTGCTATAATATGAGTTACGAAAATTAAAGGAGTCACCAACGATGTATGATATCAAGGAATGGCGTCATATCTTTAAACTTGATCCTGCTAAAGAGATTTCAGACGCCGATTTAGAACAGATTTGTATGTCAAATACGGACGCCATTATGATTGGGGGCACAGATGATGTCACTGAAGATAATGTCATTCATTTAATGAGTCGCGTTCGTCGTTATCCATTACCGTTAGCCTTAGAAATTTCAAATCTTGAGAGTACGATGCCAGGATTTGATTTTTATTTTGTGCCGACAGTATTGAATAGTACAGATGTGACATACCATAATGGATTATTACATAGTGCGCTTAAAGCCTATGGACACATGATTGATTTTGATGAAATGGTGTTTGAAGGTTATGTCGTGTTGAATCCTGAAAGTAAGGTCGCGACAAAGACAAGTGCACAGGCCACATTAGATGAATCAGATGTCGTGGCTTATGCGCAAATGGCTGAATCGTTTTATCGTTTGCCCGTGCTCTATTTAGAATACAGTGGGCAATACGGCAATCCTGAAATCGTCCGTGCAGCGAAACAATCGCTTAACCATACGCATTTGTTTTATGGCGGGGGAATTGATGGCGTAGATAAAGCGATGGAAATGGCACAAATAGCAGATACGATTATTGTAGGTAATGTGATTTATGAAGATTTAAAAGCAGCACTTAAAACGACGAAAATAAAGGAGAGAACATAATGAATCCACTCGTTGCAAATATGAATAAAGAACAGAGTGAAGCGGTGCGCACGACTGAGGGACCGCTTTTAATTATGGCAGGTGCAGGTTCTGGTAAAACGAGAGTACTCACGCATCGAATTGCCTATTTATTAGATGAAAAAGATGTATCTCCATACAATATCTTAGCGATTACTTTTACGAATAAAGCGGCAAAGGAAATGAAAGAACGTGTGCAAGCACTTGTAGGTGAAGAGGCAGAAGTGATTTGGATGTCAACATTTCACTCTATGTGTGTGCGCATTTTGCGACGTGACGCTGATCGTATCGGTATTGAACGCAACTTTACGATAATCGATCCGACCGACCAAAAGTCAGTCATTAAGGATGTTTTAAAACGAGAAAATATCGACCCGAAAAAGTATGAACCGAGAATTTTTATTGGAGAAATCAGTAAACTTAAAAACGATTTATTGACACCTGCAAAAGCTGAGGCAGAAGCAGATGACTTTTATTCACGTATGGTCGCTACGGTATACAAGGGCTATCAACAACAGCTTGTTCGTAACCAAGCATTAGATTTCGATGATTTGATTATGACGACAATTCGATTGTTTGAACGTGTGCCTGACGTGTTAGATTTTTATCAAAACAAATTCCAATATATCCATGTAGATGAATATCAAGATACGAACACAGCACAATATACATTGGTGAATATGTTAGCGCAAAAGTTTAAAAACCTATGTGTTGTAGGGGATTCAGACCAGTCTATTTACGGTTGGCGTGGCGCAAACATTCACAATATTTTATCGTTTGAAAAAGATTATCCGAATGCACGTACAATCTTTTTAGAGCAAAACTATCGTTCGACAAAGACGATTTTACAAGCGGCTAACGAAGTTATTCGTCATAATACTGAACGTAAACCTAAAGGACTATGGACTGCCAATCAGCAAGGTGAAAAAATTCATTATTATGAAGCGATGAGTGAGCGTGATGAAACTGAATATGTCGTGAGAGAAATTTTTAAACAACAAAAAAAGGGTAAACGTTATAAAGATATGGCGGTACTTTATCGAACAAACGCACAATCACGTGTACTTGAGGAAACATTTTTGAAATCCAACATTCCTTATGTCATGGTCGGCGGTCAAAAGTTCTATGATCGTAAAGAGATTAAAGACTTACTAAGTTATTTGCGTTTAATTGCGAATAGTGCCGATGATATCAGTTTACAACGTATTATTAATGTGCCAAAGCGTGGTATAGGACCGTCTTCAGTTGAAAAAATAGCAACCTATGCTGTAGATCATGAATTGACAATGTTTGATGCATTGGCAGAAGTCGACTTCATCGGGTTATCAAAAAAGGTAACACAAGCGGCGGCAGAATTTTATCAATTGATGTCGAACTTAATGCAAGAACAAGAATTTCTAGAGGTTTCAGAAATTGTTGATGAAGTGCTCGAAAAATCAGGGTATCGTGAAATGTTAGAGCGTGAACAATCAATAGAATCACGTAGCCGTTTAGAAAATATTGATGAATTTATGTCTGTACCTGTCGATTATGAAAAGAACACACCTTTAGAGGAGCAGTCGCTGATTAATTTTTTAACGGACTTATCATTAGTGGCGGATGTCGACGGAGCGAACTTAGAAGATGGTGTGACGTTAATGACGATGCACTCAGCGAAAGGGCTAGAGTTTCCAATTGTATTTATTATCGGTATGGAAGAATCCATTTTCCCGCACATTCGTGCAATTCAAAGTGAGAGTGATCACGAAATGGAAGAAGAACGACGCATCAGTTATGTTGCCATTACGCGTGCTGAAGAAGAGCTTTACTTATCACATGCGACATCACGTACGTTATTTGGACGTCCGCAAAGCAATGCGCGTTCACGTTTTTTAAATGAAATTCCAGAAGAACTGCTTGATTTACCAGAACGTCAATATGCAACGACGATTGGTTCGAGAAAACGTCAACCGGCGAAACGAGGCTTTAGTCAACGTGCGGTGAAAAATTCAGCTTCATCATCAACAGCGTCAAATTGGAAAGTCGGCGATAAAGTGATGCATAAATCATGGGGAGAAGGCATGGTTTCGAACGTCAATGATAAAAATGGCTCAATCGAGTTAGATATTATTTTCAAATCTGAAGGACCTAAACGTTTACTTGCTCAATTTGCGCCTATTGAAAAGAAGGAGGATTAAAGGATGTCATCTATAGCTCAACGTGTTGAAATATTGCACAAATTATTGCATCAATACAACTATGAATACCACGTTCAAGACAATCCAAGTGTTCCAGATAGTGAATACGACAAATTATTACATGAATTGATTGATATTGAGACAAAACATCCTGAACTGAAAACTTCGGATTCACCTACTGTACGTGTAGGCGGCGAGGCACAGTCATCGTTTGAAAAGGTCAATCATGATACCCCGATGTTAAGCTTATCTAACGCATTTAATGAAGCGGATTTAAGAAAGTTCGATCAACGTGTGCGCGATGCAGTCGGTGAAGTTGAATATATGTGTGAATTGAAAATTGATGGTTTAGCCGTATCATTAAAATATGTCGATGGAAAGCTCGTTCAAGGCTTAACACGCGGTGACGGCACAACAGGTGAAGATATTACTGAAAATTTAAAGACGATTTATGCGATCCCACTTACTTTAGACAAAAAGATTTCCTTTGAAGTGCGTGGTGAGGCTTACATGCCGCGTCAATCATTTTTAAAGTTGAATGAGGCGAAAGCGGCGCGTGATGAACAACCGTTTGCCAATCCGAGAAATGCCGCTGCAGGATCGTTACGCCAACTCGATTCAAAACTTGCAGCAGCTCGAAAATTGGACATCTTTTTATACAGTATTAATGACTTTACAGAACTTGATGCGTCATCTCAAAGTGAAGCATTAGATGAACTGGACGAACTCGGTTTTAAAACGAACCATGAGCGTGAAAAAGTAAAAACGATTGATGAAGTGCTGGAATATATTAAAAAATGGACAAATCAGCGTGAACAATTACCTTATGATATTGATGGAATTGTCATTAAAGTGAATCATCTTGAGCACCAAGAGGAGATGGGCTTTACACAAAAATCACCGAGATGGGCGATTGCATACAAGTTTCCTGCTGAAGAAGTCATTACAGAACTGTTAGATATTGAGTTGAGTATTGGTCGTACAGGGGTAGTGACACCAACTGCGATACTCGAACCCGTACGTGTGGCAGGCACAACCGTTTCTCGTGCGTCGTTACATAACGAAGACTTAATTCATGAGAAAGACATTCGTATTGGTGATAGTGTCGTCATAAAAAAAGCAGGAGACATCATTCCGGAAGTCGTGCGTGTCATTTTAGATCGTCGTCCAGAGGGTGCCGAGACGTATCACATGCCGACACATTGTCCAAGCTGTGATCATGAACTTGTACGGATTGAAGGCGAAGTGGCACTCCGCTGTATCAACCCAAAATGTCAGGCACAGCTCGTTGAAGGTTTAATTCATTTCGTATCTCGACAAGCGATGAATATTGACGGCTTAGGTACGAAAATAATTGAACAATTGTATACACACGCATTGATTAAAGATGTAGCTGACATTTTCTACTTGACGAAAGAAGATTTATTACCGTTAGAACGTATGGGTGAAAAGAAAGCGCAAAAGTTAATTGATGCGATTGAAACTTCAAAAGCACGCTCCCTCGAAAACTTATTATTTGGACTGGGTATTCGTCATTTAGGTGTTAAAGCGAGTCAAGTACTAGCAGAAAAATACGAAACGATGGACCGACTATTAACAGTCACTGAAGATGAATTAGTTGAAATTTATGACGTCGGTGAAAAGTTAGCGCAATCGTTAGTGACGTATTTAGAAAATGAAGACATTCGCGCACTGATTGAAAAGTTGCAATCAAAAGGTGTCAATATGACGTTTAAAGGGCAAAAATTATCGCAAATTGAAGGCCATCCAGAATTTGCAGGTAAAACAATCGTCTTAACAGGTAAACTTCAACAGATGACACGTAATGAGGCAACGAATTGGTTGAAACTACAAGGTGCAAAAGTAACAAGTAGCGTAACGAAGTCCACAGATCTTGTCATTGCAGGTGAAGATGCAGGTTCAAAATTAACAAAAGCGCAATCACTTGGTACAATGATTTGGACAGAACAAGATTTTATTGATAAGCAAAATGAAATTAATGAGTAAGGGGATAGGCGATGAAAAAGTCAATAGTACTTCTTTTAGGTTTATCACTTGTATTATCAGCTTGTGGTCCAGATGAAGATGAATCAAAGTCCTCGAAAGAAAAAACAGAAGCGCAACAACGAGACCACAATAAAGTAAAAGAAATCGCAACAGATAAAAATGTGCAAGGAACAGATTATCGAACAATTTTGCCATTTAAAGAAAGTCAGGCACGTGGATTAATTCAAGAAAATATGGCGAATAGCTATAACGGTGAAGATTTTGAAGATGGCCTACTCAATATCAGTAAAGAAGTGTATCCAACTGATGAATACTTGTATCAAGATGGTCAATATTTAGATAAAGACACGATTAGAGCTTACCTGCGTCCGAAATATACGAAAAAAGAACTTGATAAAATGAGCGACAAAGAAAAAGAGAATAAAAATGCGACAGCGAACTTAGGATTAAATCCATCTGTGAATGGCGAAACAGATGAAGAAAAAATCGCTAAAAAATCTCCTGCTTATTTATCTAATATTTTAGAACAAGATTTTTACGATAATGGTGACACTAAAGGTAAAGATATTGAAGGTATGACAATAGGTTTAGCAATGAATAGTGTGTATTACTATCAAAAAGAAAAATATGGCGAAACATATCATGAAAAACTCGATGAAAAAGAAATTAAAAAGCAAGGCCGACAAATGGCTGAAGAAATGTTAGTACGTTTAAGAGAAAATGATGATTTGAAAGATATTCCAATCACCTTTGCGATATACATTCAGTCAGCACAAGAGGACATTATTCCGGGTCGTTTTGTGAGTTATGCGACAGCCGAGAAAAAAGGGTCTAAACTGTCAGACTGGCATCAAATTGATCAAAAGACTGTGTTGTTACCGTCAAGTGAGGCATCAGATTTGAATGAAAATCTCAATGCGAACTTCAAAGACTTTAACAGTGCATTACAATCTTACTTCTCTAACTTTACACAAGCTGTTGGTAAAGCAGAGTTTAAAAACAAAAAAGTACAAAATTTAACTGTTGATTTACCAATTGATTATTATGGTAAAGCGGAGTTAATCGGGATTACGCAATATGTGACACAGCTCGCTGAAAAAGACTTTAAATCTGTGGATCAATATGAGATTCATATTAAAGATGGAAGTCAGCCACGTGCGCTTATACGTAAAACGAAAGAAGAAAAGTCACCACAAGTACATATTTATCAAAACTAATATGAATGGTGAATAAAATGAGAAAAACGACCACGATACCATGAGTTCATATGACTCTAAGGTAACAGTGGTCGTTTTTTAAGGCAGTCATTTTGAGAATCAAAGTAGTTATTCTTTTTAAACATGGTAGTTAAAAGCGTAATATCAATTCGTCGTCACATTTGTAAGTACTTTTTATTTTCCAGATAACTCTATATGATGACTCGTCCAACATCAATGCATGTCGATTCTATATTTCGAGAAAAAGCGTAAAAAACATTGAAAGTCCGCAGTTTGGACAGCATAAGCTAAATAAAAAAGACCGGGCATTATCCCAGTCTCTCAGTATAATCATATCATGGAACACATTCACAATAAGCAATTGATTGTAAAAATTGTATCGTTTCTTTTAATTTTTTAATTTTGCGTCATTCAATTGCTTGACGACTTGATTCAAATCGTCTTCTACAAAGGCACCCGGTTTTTGTGTCATATTTGAAACCAGGATAGTAACGACTAAACTCACAATAAAGCCTGGAACAATTTCGTATAAGTTAAAGAAATCGTTCACGTCACCGTATGGATGCGCAAATACAATCCACAAAATCACAGTTAACGCACCAGCAACCATCCCGCTTATTGCCCCTGTACGTGATAACCCTTTCCAATACAATGAAAGTATAACTAACGGGCCAAAAGCCGCACCAAAACCTGCCCATGCATTACCGACTAAGTTTAAAATCGTGTTGTTCGGTGTCCAAGCGATGGCAATAGCAGCAACCGCTACAATCATTACAGAAATACGTCCTACTAACACAAATTCTTTCTCATGTGCAGCGGCATTGGCTTTGTCACCACGAATCAGTTTGTAAAAGTCTTCTGTTAATGAACTAGACGTAACGAGTAATTGAGAAGAAATGGTGCTCATAATCGCTGCTAAAATCGCTGCAAGCAAGAAACCACCGACTAATGGATGGAATAGCAACTGACTCATCAAAATAAATAATGTTTCTGGGTCTTGAATGTGAACACCTTGTGCTGGAACGAACGCGATACCGAGTAGCCCGACTAACACAGCACCTAACAATCCGACAATCATCCATGCAATCCCAATACGACGTGTAAGAGGGAATAATTTCACAGTACGAATCGACATGAAACGAACAAGAATGTGAGGTTGGCCAAAATACCCAAGTCCCCATGCAAAGAATGAAATAATCCCAATCACGGTTGTCCCTTTAAATAAATCTAAATTGGTCGGTTTCATTTCTGCAATCGTATGGAATGTGTCTAAACCATTTAACTTTAACATCACAACAATAGGTACCATGACCATTGCCACTAACATAATGACCCCTTGAAAAAAGTCAGTGATCGAAACAGCGAGATACCCACCGAAAAACGTGTAGAGAATAACGATAACCGCAATTAAAATTAAGCCGACATGATAATCTAATCCGAATGCACTGTCGAATAACTTACCACCTGATACTAAACCAGCATGCGTATACAATGTAAAGAATACGACAATGATTAAGCCGGAAATTATTTTAATTAAATTCGACTGATCATCTAAACGGTTTTTAAAGAAATCTGGTAACGTAATCGCATCACCGGCAATTTCTGTATGTGCACGAAGTCTTGGTGCAACAACTAAATAGTTAATGTAAGCACCGAGTGTTAGACCGATCGTAATCCATACGGCAGATAACCCAGTTGAATATACTTCACCAGGTAATCCCATAATCATCCAACCACTCATATCAGAAGCACCGGCAGAGAGGGCAGTTACCCATGGACCAATGTTACGGCCACCTAACATATACTCACTCAAGTTACTCGTTGCTTGTTTATAGCCATAGTAACCAATGCCGAGTAAGATAATGAAATAAATGGCAATCATAATATACGTTTGCCAATCGAGATTCACTTGATTTGACAAAGTAGAACCAAATAAAACCATATTGATCTCCCCTTTTGTTTTCACTTGCATAAGATTATTATACAGAATTGTATATGAAAGGAAAGAAGTATTTCACAGTTTATGTGTAATTTAACCTTGTCATCACAAGAGAAATAGCGATTTAGGCGCATAAGCAGAGAGAAGTTGAATATCGATAATTATTAAGTTTAATGTTATAAATATAAATAAAACATATAGTGAGGCGGCGTACTTGTGAAAAATGATAGCGTCGTCCGTGTTCGTTCGTGTCAACATTGTGTCGTGATGCGCCTTGTTTGAAATATTTTAGATTTTTATGCTGAAATTTGGTACAATTTATAGATAAAAGAGTATTTTTAAGGAGGCTTTACCGGCATGGCTGAGATTACCAAAAAACAAGTTGAGCATATTGCGAATCTTGCACGCTTAAATGTGACAGAAGAAGATACTGCCGATATGCAACAGACATTAGAAGGTATTTTAAATTTTTGTCATCAAATTGATTCTGTCGATACAGAACAAGTTAAACCTACAAACCATGTATTAGATTTACAGAATGTGTTACGTGACGATGTGGCGGTAACAGGATTGCCACAAGAAAAAGCATTAACGAATGCAAAAGAAGTGGAAGCTGGACAATTTAAAGTACCAGCAGTTATGAACAGGGAGGACGCATAAAGATGAGCATCCGCTATGAATCTATTGAAAACTTACAAAAGATGATTAAGGATAATCAAATTAAACCTTCTGAAATTGTGAAAGATATTTACGATGCAATTGAAGAAACAGATCCAACTATCCAATCATTTTTAGCGCTCGATAAAGAAAATGCGATGAAAAAAGCTGAAGAATTAGATACCTTACAAGCGAAAGGTGAAATGGAAGGTAAATTGTTCGGTATTCCAATGGGGATTAAAGATAATATCATTACTGAAGGTCTAGAGACGACTTGTGCAAGTAGGATGTTAGAAGGCTTTGTGCCGATTTATGAAGCAACAGTAATGAAGAAGCTACATAATGAAAATGGTATTCTTATCGGTAAAGTGAATTTGGACGAATTTGCGATGGGTGGTTCTACAGAGACGTCTTACTTTAAAAAGACGGTAAACCCATTCGACCATAAAGCCGTTCCAGGTGGCTCATCAGGTGGTTCCGCAGCAGCAGTTGCAGCAGGGCTTGTACCATTTACATTAGGTACAGACACAGGTGGTTCTATTCGCCAACCTGCAGCGTATTGTGGTGTTGTAGGATTAAAACCAACATACGGTCGTGTGTCACGTTTTGGTTTAGTTGCCTTTGCGTCATCACTGGATCAAATTGGACCGATTACACGTAATGTTAAGGATAATGCATTAGTGTTAGAAGCTATTGCTGGTGAAGATGAAATGGATTCAACAAGTGCACCAGACGTTGCGACAGACTTTACTGCTGATATTGGTAAAGACATTAAAGATATGAAAATTGCGTTGCCAAAAGAATATATCGGTGAAGGTGTCGACGAAGAAGTGAAAGAAGCGGTATTAAAAGCTGCAGAAACACTTAAATCTTTAGGTGCCATCGTTGAAGAAGTGTCATTACCAAGAACAGCATATGGTATTCCTTCATATTACGTCATTGCTTCAGCTGAGGCATCATCTAACTTGGCACGCTTTGATGGTATTCGTTACGGTTATCATTCAAAAGAAGCACAAACTTTAGAAGAACTTTACAAATTGTCTCGTAGCGAAGGCTTTGGCAAAGAAGTGAAACGTCGTATTTTATTAGGAACATATGTGTTAAGTTCTGGTTATTACGATGCTTACTATAAAAAAGCACAAAAAGTACGTACATTAATTAAAAATGACTTCGAAAATGTTTTTAAAGATTACGATGTGATTTTAGGACCTACAACACCAACTGTTGCGTTTGATTTAGGTGCTGAAATTAATGATCCATTAACAATGTATGCCAATGACTTATTAACAACACCAGTGAACTTAGCCGGTTTACCTGGTATTTCTGTACCGTGTGGTTTAGCGGAAAATGGTCGTCCAATTGGTTTACAACTGATCGGTAAACCATTTGATGAAAAAACGTTATATCGCGTCGCACATCAATACGAAACACAATTTAACTTACACGACCAATATCAAAAATTATAAGGAGTGGCAATCAATGCATTTTGAAACGATAATCGGACTTGAGGTCCATGTTGAATTGAAAACGGACTCAAAAATGTTTTCAAATGCGCCGGTAGCATACGGTGCAGAACCGAATACAAATACAAGCGTCATCGATTTGGCGTATCCTGGTGTTTTACCAACAGTGAACCGTCGTGCAGTAGATTGGTCAATGCGTGCGGCAATGGCATTAAATATGGAAATTGCAACTGAATCAAAATTTGATCGTAAAAACTATTTCTATCCAGACAACCCGAAAGCTTATCAAATTTCACAATTAGACCAACCGATTGGTGAAAATGGTTATATCGACATTGAAGTGAACGGCGAAACGAAACGTATCGGTATTACACGTTTACACATGGAAGAAGATGCTGGGAAATCTACACATAAAGACGGTTACTCACTTGTCGATTTAAACCGTCAAGGGACACCATTAATTGAAATCGTATCTGAACCAGATATTCGCTCGCCAGAAGAGGCGTATGCATATTTAGAAAAATTACGTTCTATTATTCAATATACAGGCGTATCTGACGGTAAAATGGAAGAAGGTTCATTGCGTTGTGATGCGAACGTATCTTTACGTCCATATGGTCAAAAAGAGTTTGGTACGAAAGCTGAACTTAAAAACTTAAATTCATTTAACAACGTGCGTAAAGGTTTAGAATATGAAGTCAAACGTCAAGAAGAAGAATTGTTAAATGGTGGCGAAATTTTACAAGAAACACGTCGTTTTGATGAATCCACAGGTAAAACGATTTTAATGCGTGTTAAGGAAGCGTCAGATGACTACCGTTACTTCCCTGAACCTGACATTGTACCTTTATATATCGATGAAGCATGGAAAGCGCGTGTTCGTGAATCGATTCCTGAATTACCAGATGCACGTAAAGAAAAATACGTAAAAGAATTCGGTTTACCTGCATATGATGCACATGTTTTAACATTAACAAAAGAGATGTCAGATTTCTTTGAAGCGGCTGTTGAAGAAGGCGCAGATGTGAAAATGATTTCGAACTGGTTAATGGGTGGCGTAAACGAATATCTCAATAAAAATCAAATTGAGTTACAAGATACAGGCCTTACACCAGCAAACTTAGCAGGTATGATTAAATTAATTGAAGATGGCACAATGAGTAGTAAAATTGCGAAAAAAGTGTTCCCAGAATTAGCGCAAAATGGTGGGGACGCAAAGCAAATTATGAAAGATAAAGGTCTTGTTCAAATTTCTGATGAAGGTGCTGTGTTAGAATTTGTACAACAAGCAATTGCTGAAAATCCACAATCTGTTGAAGATTATAAGAATGGGAAAGGTAAGGCGATGGGCTTCTTAGTTGGACAAATTATGAAATTGTCGAAAGGTCAAGCGAATCCACAGCTTGCAAATCAGTTGTTGAAGCAAGAGTTAGATAAACAATAGGTTGTTTTGAATAGAGGCGAGTAGATGGAATGCAATGGTGATGATTGTATTTCACACTCGTCTTTTTTGTGACATTTTGTTTTTTGAGTATGACGTAAGATGTCGTATTGATTATAACACCTTGCAATCGCAGAACTAGGGCTCGCTTTCATAATGTGAATATCTGTATGGATTGCCTTTTAGGGTTTGCTTTCCTAGGGCTGTTCCCAAGTAATCAACGCTTAACTGAAACTGTTATAAGGTGGAGGCGTTGATGGATTTCCGGCGCATCTTTTCCCTCAGGAGTCGCGCCCTGAATGGTAATCAGTTGCGTAACAAGGAATGAAAGCGAGCTTGTTCTAGCAATCTTAGTTGCGGTGCTCAAACGAGTTGAAATGACGAATAACTCTTACCAAACAGACGGCGCATGTATTAATCATACGCATGCATTTTTTCACTCATTTTATTTATATGATTATTAATTGATCTTAGGTGTAGTGGTGAAAGAATGATGAAGTAACTCAATTTCTTTGCTTGGCTAGGAAAGTTGAAATGTCAACATATGACGCAATCGCCTTTTGAAAACGGGATTGACGTTATTTTCTTATCATTTTTACGCTTTTGGTTGTTTTTAGCTTTCATTACATCTTTGTTTACTATAATATAAGTTGTGAGTACTGAAAAATTGAGGGATATAAATGAGAAAACGTGCGAGAATAATCTATAATCCTACATCGGGTAAGGAAGTGTTTAAACGTGCATTACCTGATGTACTAATTAAAATGGAACAAGCTGGTTATGAGACGAGTGCCTATGCGACTCAAAAGGTTGGCGATGCGACAGAAGAGGCGGCGCGTGCGATTGAGGCCCAATACGATTTGTTAATTGTCGCTGGTGGAGACGGTACATTGAATGAAGTCGTGAATGGTATTGCTGAAAAACCGAATCGTCCTAAGTTAGGTTTAATTCCAATGGGGACGGTGAATGATTTCGGTCGAGCACTACATCTCCCAACTGATATTTTTGAAGCCGTGGATGTCATTTTAGATGGTAAAACTGTTCAAGTTGATATTGGTAAAATGAATAGCCGTTATTTTATTAATTTAGCTGGCGGTGGTAAAATTACGGAAGTTTCGTATGAAGCACCGAGTAAATTAAAATCGATAGTCGGACCTTTTGCGTACTATATTAAAGGATTTGAAATGTTACCTCAAATGCATGCAGTCGACGTGCGGATTGAGTTTGATTCGCAAGTCTTTGAAGGTGAAATCATGTTGTTCTTACTCGGCTTAACCAATTCAATGGCTGGTTTTGAGAAGTTAGTACCAGATGCGAAGTTGGATGACGGTATGTTTACACTGTTGATTGTTGAAAAGGCAAATATTGCAGAATTGGGACATATTATGACACTTGCCTCACGCGGTGAACATATTAAACATCCGAAAGTACATTACCATAAAGCGCAATCGGTAAATATTTCTTCCTTTAGCGATATGCCGTTAAACGTAGATGGTGAATATGGGGGTCAATTACCAGCGAACTTTTTAAATTTAGTTCGTCATATTGAAGTTTTTTCTCCGGCGCAAGAAGATAATGCGTTGTTAATTGATGAGCCTACGCAATCTGAGTAACGATCCAGAGGTGTGCTGAAAATAAATAGGTAGTGTACGCAAAACCGCATGATGTAATGACATTACTCTCGTGGGAGCGGGACGATGAAATTTGACTCAGATGTTAAGTTTTTGGTCCTGCTCCTTTCCCTTTGAAGTAGATTCTGTTTATAAAAAAGTGAGATGAAATTGATGGTTTTAGTAAAGAAAAATGAAGTGTATGAGGGAAAAGTGGTTGATTTGACACATGAAGGGCATGGTGTGATTAAACAAGATCGCTATCCGATATTTATCCCTCAAACGTTAATTGATGAAGAAGTGCAATATAAAGTGATTAAAGTGAAAAAGAATTTCGCGATTGGCAAGCTGATGAATGTGAAAACAGCAAGTCCAGATCGTGTTACACCGCCATGTGATTATTACCAACAGTGTGGGGGATGCCAACTTCAACATTTGTCGTATCGTGCGCAATTAGAGATGAAGCGTAAACAAGTGATTAATTTGTTTCATCATAAAGGAAAAATGACAGAGGTGCCGATTCATGACACGATTGGAATGGATGATCCTTGGCGTTATCGAAACAAGTCTCAAATTCCGGTTGGGACGAATCGCAATGGTCAAATCCAAATGGGCTTTTATCGTCAACGCAGCCATGATATTATCGATATGGACCATTGTCTCATACAAAATGATGATCAAAACGACATGATGAATGTGATTAAAAGTTTACTGGAAAAATATCATATTCCAGCTTATAACGAACACATACATCAAGGTCTCGTACGTCATGTCGTGATTCGTAAAGGCTATTATACGAATGAAGTGATGGTTATTTTTGTGCTCAACGGAAAAAAGTTACCACATCATAACGATATTGTGACCGCTTTAACATCACAGTTTCCGCAAATTGTGAGTATCAAGTTGAATTTCCAAACGAACAAAACGAATGTCATTATGGGGCATACGTCCAAAACGATTTTCGGTAAAGACATTATTGAGGATACATTAGATGATTTGACTTTCGAAATTGGCGATTTGTCCTTTTATCAAATCAATGTGACACAAACGCAAAAGTTGTATCGTCAAGCGTTACAGTATGCGAATTTAACGGGTAATGAAGTCGTGTTAGATGCGTATTGTGGTATTGGGACGATCAGTTTATTTATGGCACCCCACGCCCAACATGTATATGGTGTAGAAGTTGTCCCTGAAGCGATAGAAGATGCGAAAAGAAATGCGCGCTACAATCAATTGAACAATACAACTTTTGTCGCTGGTGCTGCTGAAGACGTGATTTTAAAATGGCAACAAGACGGGATTCAGCCTGATGTGGTCACAGTTGACCCACCGCGCAAAGGGTGTGACGCGACATTTATTGAAACTTTAAACGCGTTAGCCCCAAAACGTATCGTCTATGTGTCATGCAATCCAAGTACACAATTACGAGATATTGAAATGCTAAGCGCGCAATATGAACTAAAAGAAATGACACCTGTCGATATGTTTCCGCATACGACACATGTCGAGACAGTTGCGTTATTAGTAAGAAAATATTGATATAGATGAATCATTCAAGGGTTTTTTGAGAACATTTTTGAGAATGTGACTTAAAACCCTTTTTGTTTTGGTGCTATTTTAGGAGCGTTGATACTGGAACTGATTTGACAGTGTTAATCTCTAGAGAATGGCGAGTAATGAAGTTTTGAAGTTATTCTAAATATAAAATAAAAACATTGTTCTGTATATTCAAAATACACATTTACATATTCTGTATTCATACGCTATATTAAAGATATAAGATTAAGAAATGGAATTTGATTATAGATTACGTGAATGGTTGGATACACCTTCTTCTAATAAAAATCAATTTTCTTCTGATACACTTTATAATGAACTTTTGTTATCAGAGTCAAAAAAGAAAATACAAATATCTTTAGCAATTACTTATTCTTGTAATTTAAGATGTAGTTATTGTTTTCAGCAGAACTATGATCATCTCGTTAGAAAACCAATAACTATAGAAGCACTTGAAAAAATTTTAGATAAGGTTTCATTAATCCTTTATCAAAATCCAGAAGTTGATGTTTCTATTGGGTTATTTGGTGGGGAACCACTATTGCCACAAAATGAAAAAATTATTGATAGAGTTTTTCAATATTGTGTTGAAAACAAATTGAAGATAGACATTACTACTAACGGAAGCTTTTTGCCTTATTTTGCCAAAAAGATAGTGATACATAGAAGTATTATATCTGTTATAGCAATTACTATTAATACGTTACCGGACAAATATAATGAGACAATTAAAATAACGAAAGTTGCAAACAATGTTGAGGAATTATTAGCTGTTACTGATTTATTATTACACTATAATATAGTTGTAGATGTGGGGACAAATTTTGATAGAAATAATTTAAGTGAACTGTTGCCAATCTATCACTATTTTTTCGACAAAGGGTATTTTTCAAAGTGGAATTTTCATTGGAATATCGGAAGGGTTGACGATCGCCTTTTTGATACTGGTTATGATGAATATATTGTTTCTGAGACTGATATACTTCTACAATTAATGAAAATACCTAAACCAGTACCATCAAACCTTCATGCAGGCTTTATTCAAACGTGCAAGAACTTAACTGATAAATTGAACTTGTCTTTTAATGAATCTCAAATTAAAGGCACATATCATTACTGCTGGAACGTGTCTCCCTATGATAGAGTTTTCTATATTGACAATGAACTTAATTTGTTTAGATGTACTGTAACAGTAGGGCGCCCTCAATATATTTTAGGAAACTTAAAAGATATTGATTTAATGAACTACCAACATGAAACAAAAAGCTTCTTAGATTATAAAGATTGTCAGATTTGTCATATAGGCGGTTTTTGTTCTGGTGGGTGTAAGTTATCTGCTGACATTGATTTTGTTAAACAATGTGAGATGGAAAAAAAGGAATTTGAAAAGTTTGTGGAGGCCATTTTAATTCCACAAGTAAGGGAGAAACTGAACAGAAATGACTAAGGCAATCAAACAATTATTGATTTCTCAAGCAGTTAGTAATTTAGCTGATGTGTTTCTTAGAGTTGTAGTCATTGCAAATGTATTCACCATCACAAAGTCAGTCATTGCGACATCAATGGTGCCTATTCTGATAGGTTTATCTTCTTTTATTGCAAGTTTTTTTGTCCCTTTAGTTACCAAAAAAATGTTATTAAATCGGGTGCTTTCATATACACAATTGTGTAAAACGATTTCGCTAGGATTACTTCTTGGGTTAATGTGTTATAGCGAAGTGATTGATATTTCGATTTTGTACTTTTTTGTTGTTACAATTTCTATACTTGATGGATTTGAAGCACCTGTAGCTTTTGCCATCGTGCCAATCTATGCAACAGATTTAGGAAAAACCAATACCGCGCTTTCAATGAGTGGTGAAGGTGTAGAACTAGTGGGGTGGGGATTAGGTGGATTATTATATGCCACTTTAGGTTTGATAATGAGTACTGTAATCATTTTATTTTTATATGTCATATCCACAATTCTATTTTTGATGTTACCAGCTGTCAAAACAAAAGTGATAGAATCTGAGACAAATATAGAAACATTGACGAGGGGATGGCGCTTAATCATTGTTGAGCCTAAACTACGATTTTTTGTACAAACGAATCTTTTAGAAATATTGGCGAATACGATCTGGGTGTCATCGGTTATTCTAGTGTTTGTGAATGAATACTTGCATAAAGATGAAAGTTATTGGGGATATGCAAATACCACTTATTCTATTGGTATTTTGTTAAGCGCTATCATCGTTTTTCGATTATCAGACAAAATACTGCAATATAAATGGCAAAGCATCTTTTTTCTTTAATGTTCATGGCTATAGTAACAGTTTTAATTATTGAATTTAAGAATGCTTGGGCTTTTTTAATATTCTCATTAATTATTGGTGTGCTTTCTCAGTTAAAAGAAATAGCAGAACGCGTTTTTTTACAGGAAATTGTGGATGAAGCAGATTTGGTCAATGTTTTTTCTGTATTTGAGGTCATCTCTACACTCGCATTTTCAAGTTTTGTTTTTGTGATGAGTTCAATCACTGATGTTTTTGGGGTAATCTTTAGTTTTTGGATTGTCGTCATTTGTTTATTATTGGCGTGTTTGCTAGTTTTTAAAAAAAGAAAGCAAATCGTCTGACATTTCATGTATGCATTTTTCTACAGCCCATATAATCACATGATGAGGCACTTATAACATATAAGTGTCTTTTTTGCACTTATTCAATGAGCAAAACGATGTCAAATGTATGCAAATCAATATCTATGAATGGTCCTACTATATAAATGATATTTGGAGTTGAAGCAAAAAGGAGATATCCTCTGTAAGATTGAAATATTTCAAAATCTGATGAAAAGTGCTAAACTATTAGCTGAAATGTGTCTTCAACACCTCATGAATATGGAAGTAAATGAACATTGTGATCGATGGGATAAATTTAGGGCTTAAGTCTTACAATTTGCTTGCATAGCTAGGGTATAATAAGAATGACCATGAAGCCTAACGATACATCATAAGAGGGTGAATGCATGTATAAAATTGATCTATTTCAAAATCAACAGATCATGAAACGTTTTTTATTACTTCAATTTATTGTCATTCTTGCGTTCATTGTATTAAGTTACAAATGGTCGATGGCGGCAATTTCATTACAAGAGCAACACTTTTCAACCAACCTTTTCATAGGAATCATTGGATTTTTAGTGACAGTGTTATGTCATGAAGGGATTAAGACGATATTACTCAAAATGATGTCCGTGAAGACACGTCGTTACCAGGTGAAAAACGGTGTCTTATTAACATTTCTTCCGCAATATTACTTCAACCGAATGACATTTTCTACTGTGATGTTAATGCCCGTTGCGTTAGTTGGGATGTTGTTGTTTATTGTTTTTATTAATATGCCCTATACGTCGATTATTTTTACGTTTGCGATTTATATGGGTTATAGCCTATTGTCGTTCTACTTAGTCTTTTTAGCGTTAAGAGATAAAAAAGCACAATATATTGAAATGACTGAAGCAGGGTTATTGGTTTCTCGCAAAAAACCAGCTGAACGAACTGCACATTGATAGGATGGATCTTCCGCGTTTTTACTGGCGTGTGAAGGTTCTTTGTTTTTGAAAGGGCAATCAAAATGTGGATAAAAATGAAGAGATAGAAAGGAGGGGCTTATGTGAAAGAGCGGCGAATCATTCATATTGATATGGACTTTTTCTTCGCACAAGTCGAAGTGAGAGATCATCCGAGTTTACGAGGCAAGCCAGTCATTGTCGGTGGTAAAGCGAGTGGACGCGGTGTTGTCTCTACAGCATCCTATGAAGCGCGTGCCTTTGGTGTTCATTCAGCTATGCCCATGGCGCGTGCTTATCAACTGTGTCCGAATGGTTATTATGTCACACCACGGTTTGAAGCCTACCGTGAAGTATCACAACAAATTATGGAAATATTTAAAAGTTATACTGAATTGGTCGAGCCGCTTTCACTTGATGAAGCCTATCTGGATATTACAGAACTTGTTCGTCCAGACCTCCCAGCTTCAAAAATTGCGGAATATATTCGCCGCGATATTTATAATCAAACACAACTGACAGCGAGCGCAGGTGTATCTTATAATAAATTTTTAGCAAAGCTCGCAAGTGGGATGAACAAGCCAAATGGTCTGACGGTAATTGATTACCAAAATGTACACGACATATTAATGCAACTCGATATCGGTGACTTTCCAGGTATTGGCAAAGCATCGAAAGAAAAAATGCATGCAAAAGGGATTTATAATGGTCAAGACTTATACGAAAAATCTGAGCGCGAACTGGTCTATTTATTCGGTAAACGAGGACATCAGTTATATCAACGTGTACGCGGCTATGATGATAGAGAAGTAAAAGCGGAAAGAATTCGGAAAACTGTAGGGGCGGAACGGACATTTTCACTCGATACGAACGATGACGAAGAAATTTTACAAAAAATAGAAATGTTAAGCGAGAAAATTGCACAGCGTCTCGAAAAAATGAATCAGGCAGGACGTACGGTTACAGTAAAAATTAAAACACATCGCTTTGAAAATTTTTCCAAGCAACAAAGTTTAATCACGCCTGTCCAAGATGCCGATGAAATATATCGCATTGCATATGATTTATATTATGAATTGAAAGAAGCAGAAGTCCCGATTCGTTTAGTCGGTGTGACGGCAGGCGGTTTGCAAGATGCCTTTTTCAGAAACATGACGATTTATGACTTTTTATAACATATCTTTATCAGTCAGTTGCTTGCCATAAACTTGGAGGACATTGTTAAGGCTAGGATAGTGTTTCAGCAAACGATACGTAATCATTGCACAGGCTTTCGCGTCATTTAAAGCATCATGATGACCATGAAAATCAAGATTGAAATGAGACATCATATGTTTTAAGCCATGGCGACGTGCAGATACCGTCCTTTTTGCGAGTTGATATGAACAAAAGTAAGTCATTGGTGGCGTGATGAGGTTTTCTGCTTGGATGCTGGCGTGCAGGACTGACATATCAAAGGCGGCATTATGTGCAACGACTGGAAGATCGCCTATAAATTGCATCATGTAGGGATACACGTACGCAAAATTTGGCGAATGTTGTACGTCTTTTGCTTGAATACCGTGAACTTCAATATTACGTGCTGCAAAAAAATCATTCGGATTTACTAACGTATAAAAAGTTTCTACAATCTCATTGGCGACAACTTTCACCATACCGACTGAACAAATGCTCGTCCGTTTATAATTGGCAGTTTCAAAATCGAGCGCAACAAAACTATTTTCCATCATAGCCATACTTCCTTTCAAAATAATAGCTAAATATTAGCACATTTGGACGAGAGATAAAAATAAGATGATGTTGAAGCGGTTTGTGGAAAAATGAATAAGGTTTCATTCTCGGTATTTGAAACCAATCAAGAAATGAGAACAAGTTAAGTACAAATTTGTCCAGTTTAGCATTCAGTAGGGGATTTTTGCCAGAAAGCCATGTTCTATATCTGTAGAAAGAAAGGCTAGGTTACAAGGGTGTTTACCTAGCCTTTTATGCGGAAAGTAAATTTGGTCTATAAGGATTGTTTATACTTCAACTTCAAATTTACGTGCCGCTAATTCTTTTTCATAAAGATAAAGCGCATTTGAATCATCACCAATACGTTTTAAATAATCGATGTGTGTTTCGAACATTGATTCTTCTTCCACTTGTTCATCTAAAAACCAATTTAAAAATGAAATTGTCGCATAATCTTTATATTCATGTGCAATTTCAGATAAATCATAAAAACGGTGTGTCACATCTTGCTCTTGTTTTAAACCGTCTTCAAATGTTTCAAGAATGCTGTTGAACTCAACTTTTGGTGCGTCAAGTTGACTGAAAACGGCTTGTTCTCCACGGTCGTTAATGTAATCATAAATTTTTTGACCATGGAAACGTTCTTCTTTTGCCTGTTGGATGTAAAAATTCGCAAAGCCCTCGTACGAATGATAATCACAGTAAGAAGCCATCGCCATATAAGCATGTGCTGCAAAAAATTCATGGTTCATTTGACGATTTAATGCATTTAATAATTTTTCATTTAACATATCAATCACCCCTAAAATCTTTGGTATTTATTCATTGTACCCTATATTGTGAACAATATTCAAAAGAACGTTGTATTAAGAGTTTTTTATCAAAATGTACATCGGTCGTCAGTCGATGTTGAGCGATTATCTTTTTATTTGGTAATTTGTGTCACCATGATATAATATTGTAGGAAATCGGAGGAGAATGTTGAATATGAGACAATGGACAGCAATTAATATGGCAAAGCTCGCAAGAAAAGCAAGTCGTGCAACAGGGCGTAAAGGAACAGATTTACCAGGCCAAGTTGCGCGCAAAATTGATCAAAATATTTTACGTAAACTGGCTGGCCGTGTGGATGAAGTCGTGTTTGTTAGTGGTACAAATGGTAAAACAACGACATCGAATTTAATCGGTCATACGCTTAAAGCAAATCATATCGAAATTATTCATAACAATGAAGGTGCGAACATGGCTGCTGGGATCACTTCAGCTTTCATCGTCCAATCGACACCTCAAACGAAAATCGCCATCATTGAAATTGATGAAGGCTCTATTCCACGTGTTTTAAATGAAATGACACCTACTAAAATGGTATTTACAAACTTTTTCAGAGATCAAATGGACCGGTTTGGCGAAATCGATATTATGGTAAATGGCATTATTTCAGCCATTGAAAATAAAGGTATTCAGTTATTATTAAATGCTGACGATCCATTTGTGACACGTTTGAAAATCGCAAGTGATCATGTCACATATTATGGGATGCAAGCCCATGCGTACGAATTTGAACAGTCCACGATGAATGAGAGTCGTTATTGTCCGAACTGTGGGTCACTGCTGAATTATTCCCACATTCATTATAACCAACTCGGTCATTACACATGTCATTGTGGCTTTAAGCGAGAGACACCGCAATATGAGATTGCTTCATTTACTGTGGACCCCTTTATTGAAATGACGGTCAATGACACGACCTTTAATATGAAAATTGCAGGTGACTTTAACGCATACAATGCACTTGCAGCATATACAGTATTAAGAGAATTAGGTTTAAGTGATACATCGATTCGTAAAGGTTTTGAAACGTATACTTCAGATAATGGTCGTATGCAGTATTTCGAAAAAGGACAGAAAAAGGCACTGATTAACTTGGCGAAAAACCCGGCTGGCATGAACGCATCGATTGCTATGGGTGAAAAGTTAGATGAATCAAAAGTGTATGTCTTGAGCCTGAACGACTTTGCAGCTGATGGTCGGGATACGTCATGGATTTATGATGCTGACTTTGAAAAGTTAAATGAACAAACGATAGAAGCAATCATTGTAACAGGTTCACGAGCTGAAGAATTGCAATTGCGATTAAAACTTGCGGAAGTGACAGCACCGATTATTTTAGAAAAAGACATTTATAAAGCAACGGCGCTGACGATGGACTACAACAGTTTTACAGTTGCGATACCGAACTACACATCATTAGCACCAATGCTCGAACAACTGAATCGTTCATTTAAGGAGGTCGATTAATATGCATGAACTCACTGTCTATCATTTTATGCCAGACAAACTCAATTTATATAGTGATATTGGCAACATTATGGCGTTGAAATATCGTGCCAAAAAGCGTGGTATTCATCTTAACGTTGTTGATGTAAATGATACTGAGAATGTCGACCTTTCTAAAGCGGATATTTTCTTCATCGGTGGTGGAAGTGACCGTGAACAAAGTTTGGCTACGGAATCACTACGCAAAATTAAAACGGAATTGAAAGCAGCAATAGAAGATGGCTTACCGGGTCTCACAGTTTGTGGGGGATACCAGTTTTTGGGTGAAAAGTATATTACACCGGATGGGCAAGAACTCGAAGGCTTACACATTTTAGACTTTTATACAGAATCAAAAAAAGAGCGTCTAACAGGTGATATCGTGATCGAAAGTGATACGTTTGGCACTATCGTCGGTTTTGAAAATCATGGCGGTCGCACGTACCATGATTATGATACATTAGGCACTGTGACGCACGGTTACGGTAATAATGATACCGACTTTAAAGAAGGGATTCATTATAAAAACTTGTTAGGGACGTATTTACATGGGCCGATTTTACCGAAAAACCATGAGATGACGGACTATTTATTGAAAGCCGCTGCAGAACGAAAAGGCATTCCGTTCGAACCACTCCATATTGATAATGCGGAAGAAGAACAAGCCAAACAAGTATTAGTGGATCGTGCGCGTAAGAGAAAATGAATCTAGCGGCTCGGACACAATTTTTGATGTATTTTTAATGAGGTTATTCTATAAACCTGCCTTTATCTAAATTTAAACATTCATATTAACTGTAATTGCCCTTAATGGACTCGCGTTCTTAGGGGCTGAAGTCTCAAGAGTCTCGTCCATTGGGGCAATTTTACGTTAATTGTTAAAAGAAGCAGGCAGGTTTATGTGAATAAAGCGATTCAATACATCAAGAATTGTGTTTTTTTCTTATAACTTTGAGTGTGCACTTAGAAGCTTTTTGAGACAGCAGTGTGTTGCGGTAGTGTCCATTATATAAAATACATATTTCAAAATGGAGTGAGCGATAGCAGTGCCTTGCTCCATTTTTTTACGCTAAAGTAGAGAATAGAACTTGTTTTAAGTTTTCGGGAAGGAACGCAAAAGAGGTCAGATTTTCATATAAACCAGAATTGTTATTCACTCATTTCACCGGAGCGAACAAACGTAAAGAGATTTTTAAATGACCCATTGCTGTTAGTCTCATTGAAAATAAAGTGTTTAAAAATTGAAAGAACAGAGGTAGGACATTGAGTTTCCGAGCCCCTCTCCTACGATGAACGAAAAGCAAAATATAGAAATATAAAATTAATTAAGGTGAATGGGGATAAAAATTTTTGATTGTTTCATCTTATCAGCTCGTTTCATTGATTCACAGCATTTAAATTCAAATTGCTAAAATGGACGAGACTCCTGAGGGATCAGACGTAGCCGAAAATCCGCCAACGCTTCATTCATATTTAACAGCTCAATAAAGCGTTGGCTAGTTGAGGCAAGTCCCCTAGGAACGCGAGTCCATGATAGCAATTGTGAGAATTTAAAAAGGTGATAAATGAGGCAATTAGATGAAAATGCATCAATGGCATCAAAATTTTATGTCCCATTCCCGGTCAATTATATAAGAAGTGTATGAATGGTTCGCACTCACTTTTATACACTCTATTTGACTTTATAACGCAACAATAAAATACGATAAATTAACAAAATCTCATAAATGGTATGACTTTTAACTTGGTTATCGTCAAACTCATTCAAACCTTTCACTGAGTTCTTCAATGTCGATGCAGCTTTTTTCTCCGGCTTAAACGTGCCACAATTAAAAATTTGATCCATCCGCTGTGATATCGAAATCATCGCAATTTTTTCTTCGTCCGTAAAAATCATCATTGTATCATTTGGTAAATAAATAATATTCGACAAATGTGTAATCATCAGTCGATTTTCATGCGCGCGATTTGTCAACCGTCTTAAACGCAACCATTCATCGGATTGACTGCGACTTTTATGATAATTCAATTCATCTTTTTGGTATCCGAGTAATTCTTCAATCCGTGCGTTCAATACATGCAATTTTTGTACCGCTTGATCACTTTTTTTAGAGTGAAATAAGCCGATGACCAGTTCTTTCATCCGCGTATCAAATAAATGGTAAATTTCACGTTCTGTTTTTTCAATAAGGACATCGATTTGGTCGTAATATTTCGGTGGCATTATGATGAAGTTCACCAGTCCTGCTGTACCTAATCCTATGAAGGCTGTTAATAAGCGTGAAAAAAAGTTGAAATAATAATCTTCGTGTATATCTGGAATCATTGCTAAAGCGGTAAGTGTCGCAACTGTAATCCCGACATGTAAGTTCAAGCGAATACAAAGTAAGATGGTTAAAGTTGCAGTCAAACCATAAGTGAGTGCCGAGTCATCACCTAAAAAGTAAGTGCAGACGACAGCAATAAATGCACCAATGACTGTGGCTGGAAGTCGTTTGTAACCTTTTCGAATGGAAGCTTTGACAGTGGGTTCAATCGTTACGACGGCTGATAAAATTGCAAAAATAGGGTTGAGATCGAGTGACAAACAAAAAAGCGCAGTAAGAAAAGTAGCTAACCCTGTTTTAAGCGTCCGTGCACCGACTAAATTTTTATACCATTTATCCTTCATAGTTCGTATCTCCTGTTTCGTAGTTCATTATTAGTATATCAAAAATTTTTTGTTATAATAAGGACTGTATAAACTTTTAGAAGGAACGGGATAACAATGATAGTAAAAACAGACGAAGAATTACAGGCATTAAAAGAAATAGGTGCGATTTGTGCTGAGGTTCGTGATACAATGCGTGAAGCGACTAAGCCAGGCGTGACAACGAAAGAACTTGATCAAATCGCTAAAGATATGTTTGAACAAGCGGTTGCAATTTCTGCGCCGATTCATGATGAAAATTTCCCTGGACAGACTTGTATTAGTGTTAATGAAGAAGTCGCTCACGGGATTCCAAGTCAGCGTGTCATTCGTGAAGGTGACTTGGTGAATATTGACGTCTCAGCATTGAAAAATGGTTATTACGCGGATACGGGCGTTTCGTTCGTTGTAGGTGAAACGAGTGAGCCGATGAAGCAAAAAGTATGTGACGTTGCAGAAGAAGCTTTTGAAGCTGCAATGAAAAAAATTAAGCCAGGTTCTAAAATCAGTCAAATTGGTAAGGCGGTGCATGCTGTGGCGCGTAAAAACGATTTGACTGTCATTAAAAACTTAACAGGTCACGGTGTCGGTCAATCTTTACACGAAGCACCTGCGCACATTTTAAATTATTTCGATCCGCATGAAAAGTTGTTGTTAAAAGAAGGGATGGTCCTTGCTGTTGAGCCGTTTATTTCTTCTAATGCGACATATGTCACTGAAGGTAAAAATGAGTGGGCATTTGAAACGAAAGATAAAAGTTATGTCGCTCAAATCGAACATACTGTCATTGTGACAAAAGACGGTCCTGTACTCACAACGAAAATCGACCGTGATGAATAGATTCGGACTTAAGTCTTAAAGGGAAATGGTTCTGTAGCCTATTATCAAGGTTATAGAACCATTTTATAATAGGGGTAACGTTAGAGGTGATTCTAAAATGTTACAACTATTAAAAAGTTATTTTGAAAAGTTTTTTCGTGAGGTTTATCAACAACTGTTTCATCAATATTTGAATCGATTAGATATTAAAATTCAAAATATTGACTGTGCAATGGCTTATATCGAACGCAAAAAATGCCAAATGCGGATGATGATTGACAGAAGAACGATTGAATTAGAAAATAAATATATCGACTTAATGAATGAATATCATCTCTCAAGTGCGAAAGTGATTGAGGGTGGAGACATCAATTCGATTAAAAGTGATTTGAATGAAATTGAAAAAGAGTATGCGCAATTGGAAAATTACTTCCTCAAGTTAAGAGAAGATAAAGGTTTGATGAAAAAGGAATGTGATTTTGTTCAATCTTTAATGTATGCATACTAGAAAGGTGGAAATATGACACAAAAATATATTTCGACCGAATTACTCATTATTTTTACTGCGCTAATGATTATTGCGAACCTTTACTATATCTTTTTTGAGAAAATCGGGTTCCTCTTCGTTTTATTATTAGGCAGTATTTTAATGTATGTCGGTTATATTTACTTTCATAAAGTGCGTGGATTACTATTCTTTTGGATTGGCGCATTAATGATTTTATTTACATTATTATCTAATAAGTACACACTCGTCATATTATTCTTGTTTATGATTATCGTTGCGGTGCGCTATGTGATCTACAAAAGACGACCACTTGAAATATTATCAACAGAAGATGCGGCGCAAAACCCTTCATTCATCAAACAAAAATGGTTTGGCGAACAAAAAACACCAGTCTATGTTTATAAATGGGAAGATTTGCAAATTCAACATGGGATTGGTGACGTAGTTGTGGATATGACGAAAGCGGCGAATTTAAAAATGCAAAACCATGTCGTCATTCGTCACATCGTAGGTAAAGTGCAAGTCGTGGTACCCCTTAATTATAATGTGAATTTGAATGTGGCTGCATTTTACGGCAATGTCACTTTAGATCAACAGCGTTTTAAAGTTGAAAATAATAACATTTTAATGCAATCACAACATAAACCAGAAAACTATACCGTCAATATCTTCGTCTCAACATTTATAGGTGATGTTGAGGTGGTTTATCGATGAATCACTACGTGCGAGCGATAGGTTCGATGCTCATTCTCGTATATAGTATGCTCACCGCGTTTTTCTTTATTGACAAAGTGTTCACCAATATTATTTTCTTTCAAGGCATGTTTTATACACAAATTTTAGGTATTCCTGTTTTTATCTTTTTAAATTTAGTCGTCATTTTTTTATGTATTATTGTGGGCAGTGTGTTAGCTTATAAAATCAATCAACAAAATGATTGGCTCAAGCAACAAATCGTTCGTGCCTTTGAAGGTGAAACAGTGGGCATCAATGATCAACAACTCGAGCTGTATAATGAAACGATTGAATTATATCAAGCACTCGTCCCATTAAATCAAGAATTGCATAAAATGCGAATTAAAACACAAAATTTAACGAATGAAACGTATAATTTAAATGATTTGAAGGTGAAAAAGATTATAGAAGATGAACGACAGCGTTTAGCACGAGAATTGCATGATAGTGTGTCGCAACAACTTTTCGCGGCAAGTATGATGTTGTCTGCAATCAAAGAAACAGATTTAGCACCACCGTTAGACCAACAAATTCCAACGTTAGAAAAAATGGTGCAAGACTCACAACTTGAAATGCGCGCTCTGTTACTTCACTTGAGACCTATAGGATTGAAGGACAAATCGTTAGGTGAGGGAATTAAATCGCTTGTGACGGATCTACAACGTAAAGTACCCATTAAAGTCGTGCAAGAAATTGATGAGTTTGAAGTACCTAAAGGCATTGAGGATCACCTTTTTAGAATTACCCAAGAAGCGATTTCCAATACGTTACGACATGCTGAGGGGACGCAAGTAACGGTAGAATTACTTAACCGCAATGATTATTTATTGTTGCGTATACAAGATGACGGCATTGGATTTAATGTCGATGAAAAGTTAGAACAAAGTTATGGATTAAAAAATATGCGTGAACGTGCAATAGAGATTGGTGCCACATTTCATATCGTCTCATTACCTGATGCGGGGACGAGAATAGAAGTGAAAGCACCACTTGAAAAGGAGGAACAGCATGACAATTAAAGTATTATTTGTTGATGATCATGAAATGGTACGTATTGGGATTTCAAGTTATTTATCAACACAACCCGATATCGAAGTAGTGGGAGAAGGTGCCTCAGGTAAAGAAGCAATCGCAAAAGCCCACGAATTGAAACCAGATTTAATTTTAATGGATTTAGTGATGACGGATATGGACGGCGTTGAAGCGACAATGCAAATTAAGAAAGATTTGCCACATATTAAAGTCGTGATGCTGACGAGTTATATTGAAGATAAAGAAGTGTATCGAGCGTTAGATGCCGGTGTCGATAGTTACATTTTAAAAACGACGAGTGCGAATGATATTGCGGAAGCTGTACGTAAAACGAGTCGTGGTGAGTCTGTGTTTGAAGCGGAAGTATTAGTGAAAATGCGCAATCGAATGAAGCAGCGTGCGGAGTTATATGAATTGTTGACTGAGCGCGAGATGGAAATTTTGTTGTTGATTTCAAAAGGCTATTCGAACCAAGAGATTGCGAGTGCATCACATATTACGATTAAGACAGTGAAGACGCATGTGAGTAATATTTTAAGTAAGCTTGAGGTGCAGGATCGTACGCAAGCGGTTATTTATGCTTTCCAACACGGCTTGATTGAGTAGAACGTACGAGTATTCATAAAAAGGGAAAGAGGTAGGACATAAAAATTTTCGATGCTGTTGATGTAATATGGTTGTTGTACTTGCCCTTCCTATGACTTGAGGCTTTAGATTGCCCTCATGGCTTCGCGTTCCGAGGGACTGGTCCTTCAATTGACTACTGTTTGATTAAACTGTTACATTTGTTGAGACAATAGTGGATTATCGGAGCAGTACAGAAATCTCATGTGTCACAAAGATTTCGTCTGACTGCCCTTGCAAACATTGAGAAGTCAGACAGCTACTGCTGACAGTAACCACTATTAAAGAGAAGCGGTAACTGTCAGCAGTATGTATGCATTCCATCAGCCGTCTCAGCCTTTTAGGCAATCGTATATCAAATACAGCGCAAACAGAGTGCAAATTTATGAAATCAAGAAAACGATAGCAACATTTTTTATATCCCATTTACCTCTATTTTTCGACCGCTCGATTACCATTAATCTATTTCAGTAATGGTGATGAAACAGTCAAAAAAATGAGGAGGAGTAGGAAATAAATTTTTATCTCCTACTCCTCCTCAAGTTCGTTTAATTTTGATAGGATTCAGCGCGCTCATAACCGTTATGCACAAGGTCTAATTCACCGGTATGCGGATCAATGACAAGACCATGAACCGGCACTTTATTATCAAACAGTGGATGTTCATAAATCATTTCAATGTTGTGTTTTACATTATCATAAACATCGTCAAAGCCTTTTAAAAAGTTGGAAACATCGATGCCAGAGTAGTTGAGAATATCGATCACTTGCTCGTCGACACCACGTTGTTGCATCGTTGTCATCACTTCTTCGACATTAATATTTCCCATACCACAGTCTTTATGTCCCATAATAATAATTTCTTCAGCCCCTAATGCATAGATGCCTACGAGTAAACTTCGCATTGTTGAACCGAATGGATGGCTAATCGTAGCCCCTGCATTTTTAACGACCTTTAAATCCCCATTATTGAAACCGAGTGCTTTGGTTGATAAATCTTGCAAGCGTGTATCCATACAAGTGAGTAATACCGCTTTTTTTGAAGGTGTTTTACTTGTTGAATAAGCTTCGTACGCTTTATTCGCTACAAATTCTTCGTTGTATTCTAAAATGTGTTCTAGTAATGTCATTAGACTTCCTCCCAAGATTGGTACAGTGTTGTTTAATCTTCTGTTGTTTTAATATGCTTTGAACGACCTGTATTCGTGCGTTCGACTATTTCTGGTTCTTTGTATTGTGGTGCACGGTCTGTTGACGTGGTCATGTCATGTGTTGATTCAGACGCTGTGTTCTGTACGCTCTCTTTATGGCGCGTGTCGTTTGTTTCTTGATCATCATTCACTTGTTTATCGTCTTTTTCGCCATAATTATTATGTGCTTCAGCTAAGTCTTCTTCGTCTTCTGCTTCAAGTTCATCATACGTTTCTTCTTCAGGTGTTTTGCCTTTAATGACTTTACGTTGATGAACAATCGCATTGATTTCAGCACCAATAATTAAAATAAAGCCAGTGATGTACAACCATAACATTAAGACGATCACGCCTCCGATACTACCATACGTTTTAGAGTAGTTGGCAAAGTTTGAAACGTAAAAACCAAATGCCAATGAACCTAAAATCCATACAATCGTTGAGAATAGGGCACCAGGAATAACCGATTTAAATCGAATTTTCACATTTGGTGCTAACGTATATATAATTGTAAAAACAATCAGTACAGCTAATACAGGAAGGGCAGTACGTAACAGACTAAATACCCAACGAACTTGTTCGTCTAGGCCTAGTGGTCCGAATAATAAGTTGCCGATTTGCTCACCAAACGTAAATAAGACGAGTGTGAGTGGTAATGTAATCCCAATTAATAATGTAAAGAAAATCGCTAACAACTTCGATACGACAAAGTTACGGCTATCTTCAACATCATAAGCGACGTTAAAAGCATTCATCATCGCAGTCATTCCGTTCGATGCTGTCCACAATGCCAAGATCAACCCGATTGAGAGTAGACCACCACTTGCATTACCCATGACATCATCAATAATACCGGTAATGATGGAGGACGTTTCTGCAGGGGCATTCTTTGAAATTTGTGCTGTAATCGTATCGCTATCAATGTTAAAGAGTGGAACGAGCGATAAGATGAAAATCAACATTGGAAAAAGCGACAACATAAAATAGTAAGCAAGTTGTGCGGCTAATCCAGATGCATCATCTTTTCCAATACGATAAATTAAATAGTTAAAAAAGTTCGGACGGTCTGTATATTTGGCTGGTTTGTTAATTCTTGAAACGAAAAATGTTTGATTTTCTTTCGGTGCTTCTTTAGATTGAAACGGTTGAGGCTTTACGAATTTATGCTTCTCTTCCGTTTCACCTGTCGCATCTCCTTTTCGATCAGGAGAAGGCGTTTCTTCTTTTTGATTTTGCGCATGTTCGTCATTAGAAATTGTCTTTTTGACTTTATCAATAAAGCCTTCTGACTGTTGTTCGTTTTTAGACATAGCTAAACTCCTTATCTTAAAAATTAAAAGGGGCAATCTCCAAGGCATCATAAAATGTGCATTGAAATTGCCCTTGGGTATGACAGACGACATCAAACATATGAACGACATATAGCGTCAATGCATTGAAATGTGAACGTATCAATGTGAGTCATATGAGCTGTTCATACTTAAGATGTCATTGTCATCCAACGATAGTTCTAAAAATGGTTAGATTAAAGACCAATTTGTTTGTTGTTTTTGCGTTCCATAAATGTATCTTTTGCGTTGCGTAAAGAACGTTCTAGTTCTGGATTGTTACGACGAATTTCGTCAAACGTATTTTTCCAGTATAATACTTCATCTTTCACTTGAGTGAACTTAGAAGGTTGGCTTGAACGTTGCCCTGTTTTAATGTTATTCACTGATGTTTTCACAGAACGGCGTGTGTTTTTGTCGATTAACGCAATCGCACCACCGACTGTAGCCCCAATTAAGATTCCAGGTAATAATTTGTTTTGCATAATGATGTTACCCCTTTCGTGTGTCTTTAAGAATATAGTCTATTAAATGATCCGTAGATGACTGAATCATTTCATAAACACCTTCAAAATTATTTGTGTAATATGGGTCTGGAACGTCTGTTTCCTCCATATCACTGAATTCAAGCAATTTGTGCACCTTACCTTTAAGATGAGGATTAATGTCCTTAATATTATCTACATTACTTTGATCCATGGCAATAATGTAATCAAAATCATCCGTTTCTGTAAATAATTCGCTAATCATCCCATCGAAAGGAATGTCATGTGCTTTTAAAATTTTTTGTGTACCTTGATGAGGGGGTTCACCTAAATTCCAGCGACCTGTCCCTCTCGAGTATACTTCAATGTCGTCAATATTGCGATCCTTTAGACGTTGGCGCATAATTGCCTCAGCCATAGGAGATCGACAAATATTACCTAAACATACAAAAGCAACTGTTGTCATGCAGATAACCTCCATGTTCTAAATCTATATGCCCATTTTAGCCTTTTTTAAAACAATTCGAAAGTGATAGCGACAAAAATTTTTCAAATATTCATCACTTTGATAAAATATTGGAGACGAAAGGATGAGATAAATGTCAAAATCTATTGAAGAAATGATTATAGAAATACGCAATCGTTTAAATTTAGTAAACCCCGGATTAATTGATCCAGAAAACTATAGTGAAAATGATCGTGAAGATATAGAAGATATACATGCGTTTGTCACTTCGAAACGTGACTTTACACCACGTGAAATGACAGGTATTACTGAAGCATTAGGTGATATTCGCAAGTAATTCGAATTGGGAGGTTTTTATATGACAACTGAGAAACGATTACAACAATATGCTAAATTGCTCGTACGTGTGGGGATGAATGTGCAACAAGGTCAACCTGTGTACATTCGCACATCTGTAGAAACCGTGGACTTCACACGTTTAATTGTAAAAGAAGCTTATGCAGCAGGGGCCTCGGATGTAAGAGTGAAATATGAGGATCCTCAAGTTAAACGTCTGACTTACGAAAATGAGCCGACTTCATTTTTTGAACAAGAGGTTAAAGGCTATGACGTAGAAGAACGCATGGATTACGTGAACCGTGGTGCATGTATGCTAGCACTCTTATCAGAAGATCCAGATTTACTGAATGGCATCGATTCTGACAAATTAAAGGCGGCACAACGTCAATACGCAAAAGCTTTTAAACCATACATGATTGCAGCACAAAAAAATAGTTTCCCGTGGCTTGTTGCATGTTATCCTTCCCAAGCATGGGCAAACCGTGTGTATCCTGAATTAAGTGATGAAGAAGCGATGGCGCGGTTTTTAGAAGATATTTTGAGTATTGTACGCGTCGATGGCAATGATCCAATTGAAAACTGGGAAAGACATGCACAAAACTTAAAAGTGCGTGCAGCAATGTTGAACGACAAAGCTTATACAGCGCTTCATTTCGTTTCAGAAGGAACAGACTTACATATTGGCTTACCGAAAGGCCATATTTGGGAAGAACCGATGAGTTATACAGAACAAGGTCAAGGTTTTATCGCAAACATCCCGACTGAAGAGGTGTTCACTGCACCAGATTGTAACAATGTGAATGGTTATGTCACTAATAAATTACCGCTCAGTTATAACGGCACCATTATTGATGGTTTCAAATTAACGTTTAAAGATGGCGCTGTCGTTGATTTTGAAGCGAAACAAGGAGAAGCAGTTTTAGCAGACTTACTAGACACGGACGAAGGTGCGCGTCGTTTAGGTGAGGTCGCATTAGTGCCAGATGATTCACCGATTTCAAATAAAAACACGATTTTCTTTAATACATTGTTTGATGAAAATGCATCATGCCATATTGCGTTAGGTGCTGCATATGCGTTTAATTTGCAAGGTGGGACTGAAATGACGGCTGAAGAACTGAAAGCCCATGGTTTGAATGATTCATTAACACATGTGGACTTTATGATTGGTAGTAGTGACCTTAATATTTACGGTGTACTTGAAGATGGTACAAAAGAACAAATATTTAAAGACGGAAATTGGAGCAATTAAACATATTGAGGTGATGACATGGCAAAAATAGATAAAAAAGCGATGCAAGATTCGAAAGTTTATAAATCGAGACAAGTATTTCCACAAGACACCAATCATCTCGGGACGTTGTTCGGTGGTACAATGATGGCGAATATTGATGAAATTGCGGCAATTTGTGCAATGAAACATGCGAATCAAACTGTCGTGACGGCGTCTACAGATTCAGTAGACTTTTTAAAACCGATTCGTAACGGTGACATTTTAACGTATATCGCGATGGTTTCATATTCAGGTAGTTCATCAATGGAAGTTTGTGTTCAAATTTTAATTGAAGATATTCCGAACAATAAGCAGGAGTTAGCAGCACTCAGCTTTTTAACTTTTGTCGCATTAGATGATGACGGCAAGCCAACAAAAGTGCCTGCAGTATATCCTGAAACGGAAGCAGAAAAATGGTTTCACGAAACAGCTGAAGCCCGTGTAGCACGTCGAAAAGCAAGAAGACAAGAAAGTAAACAAACATTGCAATTTATTTCAGAATTAGAATTTAAGCAATAAACAATAGAAAGGCTGGGAAACGTCAAAAACTGCTTCCTAGCCTTTTTTAGCACGCATCTATTCGTTATTGATTAAAAAGTGTATGCATATGCGCTTCTTGTACCTTAAAATCAACATTTGGATAATACATATTTTTAACAAGAATATTCGGTCCGAGACATTCAAATTTTGGACAATGACAATTAATTGCCTGAGCTAAAGGACTGTCCAACCATCTTTGGAATACATCCGTCAATTGATCATGACGAATATTAGAAATTGTACCTGTTTCATCACCAAAATCTGTCACAATAACATCTCCCGTAAACACATTCACATTTAAGCGACTGCGGCCATCAGGATCATTACGCATCGTTACATTCGGTGCTTGTTTTAGCTTTTGACGTAATTTCGCATCTGCTTCATCTTGCAAACAAGGGAATATCGGCAAAGTTCCAAACAACATCCACGTGTTTGAATCACGCACATCTAATAAATGTGAAATGGCTTCTTTCATCGTTTTCAAATCGAGCACTTCCAATTGGCTCGCAAAATCAGCAGGGTACATCGGATGAATTTCATGACGTTGACATTTCATATCATTCACGACTTCACGATGAATAGACGTGAGATGTGGATAGGTACTTTTGTTTAACATCGTTTCTGCTGAGACGAACATTCCTTGCTCACTTAAAGTACGTGCGTTTGAAATCATTTGTTCATACAATTTCAATTTCGCTTTTAATGGGGGCTGCTTTTCCATCGCACCGAAACCGACTTCAGTAAAAGTATCAATTGTGCCCCAATTGTGTGAAATATGGAGGACATCAATATATTCTGCAATGTCCAAATAACGGTCTAACGGTAAAGTTAAATTCGAATTCAATTGGACATATATTCCACGTTGATATGCGTACTTTAATAATGGTTTAACTACTTCACGAATTGATTTTTTTGAAAACATGGGCTCGCCACCCGTAATAGAAATCGTACGTAACGTTGGAATTTCATCTAAACGTTGTAAAATTAATGACATCGGTAATATATCGGGGTCTTTCGTTTGTAATGTATAGCCCACAGCACAATGACTACAACGCATATTACACAAATTCGTTGTCGTGAATTCCACGTTGCTCAGCGTCAATTGACTGTATTGTTCTATATCTATATAAGGCTCCCACGGGTCATTAAATATTGAAATAGGCTCCTTTTGGGTCGTTAACATTTTTAAAAACTCCTCATCTTAAAATACATGATCACTTGATATTTACCATTGAGGAAAATCAAATTCATGTTAATATAACTATGACAACTGCAATTATAAAGGAGAATCGTAAAGTATGGAAGAGCCACAAACTATGAATCAAGTGAAAGAGAGACTTTCTCAATTTTTAGAAGAGATTGAACATGCGGATCCAAACAAGGTGGATGTTGCGGATATCGACGAATGGCTTCAATTGTTAGACCAACTTGAAGCGAAAGTGAATCAATTACGTCAATAAATATGGGTCAATATGTTTGAACGATTTACTTTGGGGTATACATTGAAATAGATATTTAAAAGAAAGGTGATGCAAATTATGGCAAAAGTAGCTGTATTATTAGCAGACGAATTTGAAGATGTTGAATTCACAAGCCCCAAAGAAGCACTTGAAGAAGCGGGCCATGAAACGGTAGTCATTGGTACAACTGCCAATGCTGAAGTTGTAGGTAAACACGGGACTAAAGTGACTGTGGATTTATCTATTGCTGATGCAAAACCAGAAGATTATGATGGTTTATTATTACCAGGTGGATTCTCACCAGACATATTACGTGGAGATGCAGAACAAAGATTTGGTACTTTCGCGAAATATTTCTTAAAAGAAGATTTACCATCATTCGCCATTTGCCACGGACCCCAAATTTTAATTGACACAGATGAGTTAAAAGGTCGTACTTTAACGGCTGTGCTTAATGTACGTAAAGACTTATCTAACGCAGGTGCAAACGTTGTTGACGAATCTGTTGTTGTTGATAAAAAATTAGTAACAAGTCGTACACCTGATGACTTAGATGACTTTAATAGAGAAATTGTAAATCAATTTAAATAATATGTGATTGATTGAGAGCGAGCGCTAGAATTTCTAGTGTTCGCTTTTTTAATATGTCCTGTTTTTGATACATACTCATATATTTAAAGGGTTTTCTAGTTTGCAGAACTAACCTTCGCTTTCTTAGGGGGGCTCAACTCAATTCAGCTTAAGTGTAGTGTACATTTATATGAAGTTGAATTGGATTTTCGGCTGGGTCTGATTCATCAACAGTCTTGAGAAGTTCTTGCAATCTAACAGTTTATGGCAAAAAATGAATTGTGTTGTAATAGAAAGTGAAAGTCTTTAGCACTCGCAGTTCTTAATTTCTATGGTTATAATTTCAAGTGAAACTTCGAATGTGAGAATGGTCGTAATACGAAAGGAAAGTATATTAAGTGTTTACACTTCTCATTTATTTTAATTGATGGAAATCACTTTGCATTGCCGATTTTTATATTTGGATTGAGTCGTCTGAATATGAAATTTTTACAATTTACATTGCCTCAAAATGTCTTAAACTTACATTTGAACGTAACAGTTGAAAACGGTAAAAAAACAGCACAGGTGATTTCACCTATGCTGCTTGAATGTGCTTATAAGAAACGTCTTACTGCTGTTGTTAATGATGGCATTTCGTTAAAAATAAATTTGCGGTCTTCTGTTAAGCTACGGTATGCCCATTTTGCATAATTTATCGCTTGTTCAGGCACGATTTTACCTGGAAGTGGTGCAGCATTTTTATCTACATACACATTAACGATTGTTGGTTTGTGTTGTTGTACTGCTGTTTGTACGATTGAATCAATGTCTTTCGGATCTTTTAATGTGTAACCGACACCACCACAAGCTTCTGCAAATTTCGCGAAGTCAATATCACTAAAGTCGATACCGTACTCTAATTCACCCGCTTCTTGTTGTTCATATTTAATAAATGAAAGTTCACTGTTATTAAGGACGAACAACACCATTGGTAAATTGTATTGCACCGCTGTTGAGAAGTCCTGCATCACCATTTCGAACGCACCGTCACCTGTAATCCCAATCACTTGGCGGCCAGGGAAAGCAATGCGTGATGCGATAGCTGTTGGAAGGGCACAACCCATTGTACCGAGCCAACTTGAAATAATGAAGTGGTTGTTCACACCTAAGTTCAAGTACCGTGTTGACCATACAGTTGATGTGCCCACGTCAGCTGCAATGACCGTATCATCAGTCATAACTTTATTAATCGCATCCATCAATCGTTCAGGACGGATTGGTGAAGCATCATTATTTTTATCTTCAGTCATCCAACCTTTCCAAGTTTCACGATGGTCTAACATTTCATTTAAGAATGATCGTTTTTCGACAGGTTGAATTGCGTCTGTCAATGCGCGTAATGCCAATTGACTGTCCCCAACGATAGGTGCATCGACATCAAAGCGGTGACCGATAGCTTCTGGATTTTCATCGATTTGTATCGCTGGTATGTTTTTCTTCGGTAAATAATCCACATACGGATAGTTCGTGCCTGCTAAAATGAGCAAGTCCGCATTTTGCATGGCTTGGTAAGAAGGTTTTGAACCAATTTTACCGAGGTTACCAAGATTGTATGGATGGTCATCGCCTACAATCGTTTTTGATGGCAACGTCACGATAGTTGGAATTTTACCTTTTTCAATGAATTCACGTACTTCTGCTTTCGCATGGTCTGTCCCTTTACCGACTAAAATGACAGGGCGCTTACTTTCATTGAATAACTGTGCAGCGCGTTGAATTTCGTGGCTTAAAGGTTGACGACGTTCTGGTACGTAAGGTTCAACTTCTGTAGGAAAATTGTCCTCAACTTTTGTATTTAAAATGTTGTTTGGTAAGGTCAACACTGCAACACCTTTTTCACGATATGCGGTACGAATCGCTTCGTCAACAATTTCGAAAATACGTGTCGCATCACTCTCTTTCAATTGATAGTTGTAAACTGCAACATCTTCAAATAATTTTGGTAAGTCCACTTCTTGGAATGCTTTTGTGCCTAGTTTATGACTGTCTGCTTGTCCTGATAATACAAGTTGTGGCACATTGTCCATTTTCGCATCGTACATCCCGTTTAATAAATGGATGGCACCAGGTCCACCGATTGCAAGTGAAACTGCAATTTTGCCAGTTAATTTAGTATAAGCGGCTGCTGCAAGACTTGCGACTTCTTCATGTCGTACGTGAATAAAGTCAATGTCGTTTTCAGCTACTTTTAATCCATCGACAACAGCATCGATAGAGTCACCTGGTATCCCATAGACATGGTCAATATCCCATGCTTTTAATGCGCTTACTAACGCCATATTTGCTTTTACTTTTCCCATAATAATGATTACTCCTTCTGTTTTGATTCTCTTTATGACAGTTACATACCCATTTTTTCACGTTCAGTAACAATCTTCAATGTTCGTGCTCAAGCTCGTTCTACAGACTGATTTTTGCCGAAACATATAGCATAATTTTGAAGGACTTGGTAAACTCACATTATTAAGTGATTTAATATGAGAAAGTAGGTCACACATATATGAAAAGAAGAGGCCGAATAGCCAAGCCTGCACCGCACAATGAACCACATCACAATACGTATTATCAACCTGTCGGACAACCGCCGAAGAAACAAAAGCCACGCCGTATTTTTCGCACGTTATTGATGTTAATTGTATTAGCAGGTGCATTATTTATTGGTGCGATGTATTTTATGGCACAGCGCGCGGACATAGATGAATTAAAAAGTATTGAACAAAAAAGTAGTTATGTCAGTGCTTCACAAATGCCAGATTATACAAAAGGGGCATTTATCGCTGTAGAAGATCGTCGTTTTTACAAACATTCAGGTGTAGATTATCGAGGAAGTTTACGTGCGATTTTTGCATCGGTGCGTGACCGTGATCGTTTACAAGGTGGGAGTACGATTACACAGCAGCTTGCAAAAAATTATTATTATGATAACCAACAGACCGTGACGCGTAAGTTGAAAGAAATGTTTGTCGCTAAACGGATTGAGCGGTATTACGACAAAGATGAAATTTTAAGCTACTATATGAATAATATTTATTATGGCGACAATCATTATACAATTGAATCTGCTGCGAATGATTATTTTGGTGTCACAACAAATGAACAAAATTACACATTACCGCATATTACAGTATTACAAAGTGCCATATTAGCAAGTAAGGTGAATGCGCCTTCCGTGTACAATGTGAATGACATGTCACCTTCATTTATTAATCGTACGAAAATGACGTTAGAAAAAATGAAACAACAAGAATTTATCAATGAACAACAATATACAGAAGCGTTGCAAGAACTTGGTGCTTAATGTATGAATATGGCATAATAAGGACATGAAGTGTTGAGGAAAACGAGACAATTTGCGATTTCTATCACTGCACAAACTTTAATGCCGGTCACGACGCTGTCAACAGAGTGGGGTAGAGCATTGGAATCTAATTATATTTTTAGATTTGAGCTCTACTCTTTTTCTTATTTAAAGGGGTGAAACGATGTCAAAAATTACTAAAATTGAAGTGCAAAAAAATAATCATGAACGTTTTAACATTTATATTGATAATGAATTTGCGATCGGCATTTCAATAGATACGTTGGTGGCGTTTAATATTAAAAAGGGCGATGAACTGGACATAGATGAACTTAAATCATTGGCCCAACGTGAATATCAACAGCAAGCGAACAATCATGCCATTCAATATTTGTCCTATCGCAAAAGAACACGTAAAGAAATCGCCACACAGCTAAGAAAAGAAGGTTATGAAGAAGACATCATTCACGAAGCCATTGCTTATTGTGAGCGACTTAAACTCATTGATCACCGCGATTATATGATCAGTTTAAAAAACACGATGCTACGAACAACGGATAAAGGACCGGAAGTATTTCGTCAAAAGCTACATCAAGCAGGAATTGAAGCGGATTTGATAGAAGAAGGCGTCCGTGTATACGAAGAGGAACAACCATTCGAAAGCATAGTAGACATTGGTCAAAAAATAATGAATCAAAAAAAAGGACCTCCCTCAAAAGTAAAGGTGAAAGTACAACAATCCCTACAACAAAAAGGATTCACCCTAGACACGATATTTAAAGTGATGGATGCATTAGATTTTAAACAGGACCCAGAAACTGTGGATAATTTATTGCAACGGGATTTAGAGAAAGTCTATAATAAATATCAGAAGAAATATGAAGGAAAGCCTTTATATATGAAAACGGTTGAGGCATTACTAAGAAAAGGGTATCCGTATGACGATATCCAACGAAAACTGACAGAAAGTGGTATTGATCATGATTGAAAAACGATTAAGCGACATGGATAGACAAGAAATTTTACATGTTATCCAGACGAGTAAAGAGAAAATGCGAAAAGCTGAAATGAACGGCATTATGAATGAATATGATGTTTATGCGAATAAAGTAGTTATTGCAGAGAGTTATTTAATCGACACGAATGAAATTGAACTTGGTAAAATTTATCGCCTTAAAGATGGCACAGGCAATTATTTTAAAGTCGAACGTCTCAAAGGGGTATTCGCATGGGGCTATCGCATTAATGGGGCGGAAGCTGAAGAAGGTTTACCAATTTCATTATTACAAATATAGAAGGGACTTTAGCGCATGGGTAGTTCAATTGTCTTGAAGATGATTAATGTCACACATTATTATCGTAATCAAAAAAAGCAAAATGTGCTTAAACCTTTTAGTTATCAACCAGAAGATATTGAGTTGAACAACATTTCTCTGCATATTTATGAAGGTGAAGCGCTAGGGATTATTGGTGAGGCTGAATCATCTAAATCATTAATCGGTGAAATTTTAGCTGGGACTGTCGAACCCGATAAAGGAAGAATCGCACGTGCTGCATCAATGTTTTATGCGAATATGAATCAAAAATCAGTTGAAAATATTCTAGTGATGGACTATGTAAAAGATGTCATTCAACTGTTTCCTTACGATGCACCTGAACATAAAGCTACACAAGTCATTAAGTATGCACATTTAGAAGCTGTACAAGATGAACGGGTCAAAGACTTAACAGATGCACAATATGCGCAGTTGTTATTCAGCTTAGCACGCGCATCAGAAGCAAAAATTGTCATTCTAAGTCATATATTGAGTGATTTAGATGAAGGATTTTTTGAAAAAGCAAAAGTAATGGTAGAAGATTATATCGACCGCGAATGGACTTGGATTGCGATTGACAATGATGTCGAAAAAGTGAAAGCTGTGAGTAACTATTTAGCATGGATTTCACACGGTCAAGTACGTAAAGAAGGCTCGATTAAACAAGTATTGCCTTATTTTCTGTCGCATCAACGGGATATGGCATCGTTAACGACAGCGGAAGAACGAGAACACTTTGATGAAGACTGGAAGCGCAATCGTTCACGCATGCCAGAGCTTACATATAATTTTAGACGGATTGAACGTTATCGTCATGCGCAACCACCAGCCTTTTTATCGCGAATATGGACTTGGTTGGCACTGTTTTTTCTTGGTATGTGCATGGCAGGTGTATTAATTTTTACTAACTTAGGCAAAATTGCAAGCGCACCATTAGTGACCCAAGCAACCATTTCGAAATCGACATCTGATCCATATGTGGACAAATTAGCTTATGGCATTGTAAACGACAGTGAAATGACGATCACGCCATTAGACAATAAGGGTAAAGAAGAACAGTTACCGCACTATACAGTCGCATCGATTACGGGTGAGAATAAAACAACGTACCGCATTGAAGTGGACGGCAAAAGTTATAAAGCAAACAAAGACAAATTCCTTTATTTAAATCCAGCAGCACTTTATAAAGAAGTCGATCGTAAACAGTTAGAACCTTATATGAAAGACAACTATATTAACTTTGTCGATTACTTTAACAGTGCACTCCATAAATCACATAAAAAGGTGAATGAAACACTTGTGCCAGAACATGAACAACGATTTGTAGAGCCGATTGTCGAACAGCCGATTTCAATGTTGTTTGATGACCGCGATCATTTACTCGGCTTTACATTTCCAATCGTGAAGCAAGACAAATTTAAAGATGAATTTAATATTAAAACCGATATTTGGATGAGCAAAACAGATTCAGGTTATTTCATTGCCGATCTTAAACATTCCAAATGGATTTATATCGAATTGTAGGTGATGAGCGTGTTAGAAAACTTAATTCATTTTTTTCATAATCGAACGAGATTGTTTAGACACAGTAAATATCGCCTTCAAAAACATCGCAAATGGACAGCATTAACTTTTTTAATTGCATTTGGTTTAATGGTTTTAACCGCAATAGCTTTTTATTTTTTAGATATCGTGGAAGTGACACAAGCGACTTTTGATTATCGACTGACAGGGCTAGTCGCTTTTGGTGTCATATGGGTTGCGATTTATATCCATTACCGCTTCTTTCCTAGAGATTATTATGTGACGCGTCACTTTAATATGAGTCCATTTTTCCATATTGTTTTGTCGAGCGGCATGCATACCATAATATTAACTGTTTTAATGACTGTCATGGCTTGGTTAAAACCATTGAATACTGATACGACGTGGGTAGGCGTATTCTTTTATAGTGCGATGTCGTTTGTTTTTATTGTCATCATGTCATTTTTACTTGGTTTAGTGTATGTGCTCTATCCAAAGTTAGACCGTGTCTTTACATTGATTGTGATTTTGACGTTTTTACTCGTGCCTATCCTTTATATTCCACCTAATAGTAACGGCTGGGTGACACATGTGATGATGCTGAACCCGATGTATTATCTAGTCAATGGCATGCAACAAGCTGTCATCGTTGGCCATGAAGCCATGAATCATCTCGGTTATCATTTTTATTTCATGTGTTTCATTGGATTGATGATTGTATTTTGTTATGCATTAAAAGATTATGTCTCACAATTAAGACCAAACGAACACCATCAATCAAAAGTACAAAAAGAAAAAGCCGAATAAACCAAAAGCTGTGAAACAACGACATCTCATCGTTGCACACAGCTTTTTTGTTTGATGGTTTTGAAGCGGTAAGGGCTAGGAAACACGTTTTAACGCTAAGGTGAAGGAGATATGAAGCACCATGAATACAAGTGATTAATTAATGATAATTAGTGCAATTGTTCAGTTTAAGAAACATATCAGATAACAGAACGATGCTGTGATAAAACAATAAAAAGCCTTTAAGGGGAGCAAAGCTAGGCGAGACTCCTGAGGTATCAGCTGAAACAAATAATCCACTATCGCTTTCATGAATGTAACAGTAAAATTAAAAACGTTTGTTAGTTGAAGTTTCAGCGCCTAGGAAGACGAGTCTAAAGCGTGCAACCCATAAAGGCTAAATAATTTTAAAAACTGCAGCATCGTGTTGCAATCTAAGGTTTGATTGGAGTAAAACCACTTAAATCGTTATAGTATATCATCACGCTGAATTAATGAGCGAGTAATTTTCTCAATAACTTCTCCTCACTAAACACCCACCCTGTATACGAATGCTTCACCTTCATCTCTTGATCAAGATGCAAAATCGCCACAAACTGATAATGCCCATCCTTCAAATAACGCAAATCAATAAATCGCAGCTCAGTCGTATAAGAATCAACTTGTCTCACATGCCAACGATAAATGGAAGAAAAGTTCAGAAAAGCTTTCACATTTTTATCATATTGTGCATATTTCATGATTGCATTACTTGGAAAAGGCTGACGTTCTACCTTGTCACTAAACACAATATTACGTCCATAACTGCGACCGACATAATCGTGTTTTTCAGTTTGGATTGCGATACGCCATTGCATAAAACGAAGGGTCGGTGCTACAAAAACTTTAATTGGTGTGCCGAGATGTTCCACTTGATTTAAAGCTTGTTTTTTTAACCAACTGCGCATTTGAAATCTTAAAATATAATATACAATGAGGACAATTAACACTGGAATAAACACAACATAAGGGTGTACACCGATGGCCCAAATGGCGATACCGACGAGCAAAATCGCAAAAATAATCGGATCAAATGTATTAATGACACTCAATTGAATCCATTTATTCGAAAAGGGCCGTAATGCTTGTGTACCATATGAGTTGAAAATATCAACAAACACATGGAGAAAGACGGCGAGTTGTGCCCATAACCAAACATGTAAGGGATCGACATGTTTGAAAAGACTATAGACCAGTAAAGTTAACAATAATGGCCAAAGTAAAGTAAAAGGAATAGAATGTGTAATGCCTCTATGATTTGAAATATATGTTGCATTATCTTTTAATTTTAGTACAGTATCACTATCAGGAATTAAAGAACCTGCAATCAGTACGGTTGCTGTTGCAGCGAAGTTTCCGCTCATAGCAGCATCCGTCGTTGCGATTGCTGTAAGTCCAACGCCTATCGCGATGTGTGTGGCTGTATCCATAATGTCTCACTCTTTTCAATATAACGTAACTTTATTATAGTCGATTATTGAAATGAACAAAAATCATTAATATATGCAAGGAGAATTGAAATGTTAGATGAACTTACATTCAAGCCACATTTATTGGAATGGTTTGAAAAGGAACAACGGCAAATGCCTTGGAGAGAAACGAAAAATCCCTATTATATTTGGATTAGTGAAGTGATGTTACAACAAACACAAGTCGATACGGTTCGTGATTATTATCATCGTTTTGTTGAAGCGTTTCCGACAATTGAAGATTTGGCGAATGCAGATGAGGACGATGTATTAAAACTATGGGAGGGTCTTGGATACTATAGTCGTGCACGTAATTTTCACACTGCCGCCAAAGAAGTCGTCGCATTTCATGATGGAAGCGTACCACAACATCCAGAGACATTTTTAAATTTGAAAGGTGTAGGTCCGTACACCCAAGCAGCTGTGATGAGTATTGCTTTTGATTTACCGTTAGCGACAGTGGATGGAAATGTCTTTCGTGTATGGTCTCGTTTAAATGATGATACACGTGATACGGCGCTTCAGTCGACAAGAAAAGCTTATGAAAATGAGCTGGCGCCTTATGTTGCACAACAATCAGGTGATTTTAATCAAGCGATGATGGAGTTAGGTGCACTTGTGTGTACACCTAAAGCGCCACTTTGTCTATTCTGTCCAGTTCAAATGCATTGTGAATCCTACGAACAAGGGACCGTATTAGAACGTCCTGTCAAAACGAAAAAGTTGAAGAAAAAAACGTTGAACTTTGATGTGTATGTCATTCAAAATCAATTAGGAGACTTTTTAATAGAACAACGTACAGCATCATTACTCAAAGGTATGTGGCAGTTTCCGATGATTGAACATGGTGCGAAAGAAGACATAGAACCAACCTTAGACATCAATCATTTAACGATTCAACGTAAAAATGTAGTGAAAGTGAAACATCAATTTACACATTTGACATGGCATTTGACTGTACATACTGCAACGGTGGATGAAACGGTCGCACCGGTTGTCGCAAATGGAAGAAGATGGATGGCATCCGTTGAAAAGGATAACTACTCTTTTCCAGTCCCGATGACAAAAATATTTAACGCAATAAATGAAGCGGAATAATTAAGTAATAGGAATGGAATATGATATAATAACGAGGTGAATTTTTAACAAGGTGGTGTGAGAAGTTGGTCAAATCGTGTATACCTCGAGAAGGGGAATCGATTAAAATTCAATCTTATAAACACGATGGCAATATACACCGTGTATGGTCCGAAACTACAATTTTAAAAGGAACAGCAGATGTCGTCATCGGTGGTAATGATCATACGCTTGTAACCGAAAGTGATGGCCGAACATGGGTAACGCGTGAGCCTGCAATTGTCTATTTCCATTCAGAATATTGGTTTAATGTCATTTGTATGTTTCGTGAAGATGGCGTTTATTATTATTGTAACTTATCGTCGCCTTTTGTTTGTGATGAAGAAGCTTTAAAATATATCGATTATGATTTAGATATTAAAGTTTATCCAAATGGCAAATATCATTTATTAGATGAAGATGAGTACGAACAACATATGAATCAAATGAATTATCCAAAAGATATTGATATGATTTTAAGACGCAATGTTGATATTTTACAACAATGGATTGAGCAGAAAAAGGGACCATTTGCACCTGATTTTATTAAAGTGTGGCGTCAACGATTTCAAAAGGTGAAAAACTTTTAAAATATCATATCGTTTGTAATTGAATAACAACACCGATTGGCGATGACAATGTAATACGGGGGCGGGACATAAAAATTTTTGATGCGATTGATGCAATATTTTGTTAAACTTGCCCTCCCTACGATTTTCGGTTTTTGATTGCCATCATGGCTTCCCTTTCCTAGGGGCTGGCCCTCCAACTCAATTCGGCTTGATTGAAGTCAACATTTGTTTGAAGCCGAATTGGATTTTGGGAGCAGTACAGGAATCTCATGTGTAACAAAGATTTCGTCGTACTGCCCCCGCAAGGCTGACTAGACTTCTCAAAATCATGCGCATTGAGAAGTCAGACAGCTACTGCGTTAAACGGTAGCCACTTTTAAAGTTAAATGACGTTGTTTAGCGTTTAACTTATCCCTCAGGAGTCTCAGCCTTCTGGGCAATCATATTTCAATACTGCGCAACTGCTTGCAAGTTGATGAAATCAAGAAAACGATCGCATCATTTTTTACATACACCCTTATTTTTCAACGGTTTAATCACCATTAATGGATATCAATCCATAAATAGAAGCAGAGACTGGGAAAACATCATGTCCCAGTCCCGTTCAATTCGTCATTCAAAGAGACGCGCGAAATTTATTTAACACATGATACAAATGGGGTCAATGTTGACGTAGGATAATACCGGGGGGCGTTTTTTTGATAAGAAGATATTTAGAGTTTGTAAAGCCGTATCGATGGCTGATTGTTGGTACGATTATAGTCGGAATATTGAAGTTTGGTATTCCATTACTGATTCCATTATTAATCAAATATGTCATTGATGATGTCATAAATAATGCGGCTCTAACAGTAGATGATAAGTTAATGCGTTTAGGTGTGTCTATGCTTATCGCGGCGTTTATTTTTGTAGTAGTACGTCCGCCGATTGAGTTTTTTAGACAATATTTAGCACAATGGACAAGTAACAAAATTTTATATGATATTCGAAAAAAATTGTATGATCATTTACAAGCGTTAAGTTCAAAGTTTTATGCGAACAACAAAGCAGGTGAAGTCATTTCACGTGTTATTAATGATGTCGAACAGACGAAAGATTTCATCATGACGGGGCTCATGAATATTTGGCTTGACTGTATTACGATTATTATTGCGTTGTCGGTGATGTTTTTCTTAGACGTACAACTGACGTTAGCGGCAATCGTTGTCTTACCTTTTTACATTTTAACGGTATATTTCTTTTTCGGCCGTTTAAGGGCTCTGACTCGTGAACGTTCACAAAAACTTGCTGAGACACAAGGTTTTCTTCATGAACGTGTCAATGGGATGGCGGTCATTAAAAGTTTTGCGATTGAAGAAAATGAAGCTAAAAATTTCGATCAACGCAACACGAACTTTTTAAACAAGGCCTTTAAACATACACGTTGGAATGCTTATTCATTTTCGGCTATCAACACTGTGACTGATATTGGTCCATTAATTGTTATAGGTTACGGTGCTTATTTAGCCATTACGGGATCTGTGACAGTGGGGACACTTGCGGCATTTGTCAGCTACCTTGAACAACTATACGGGCCATTGCGTCGACTTGTGTCTTCTTTTACAACATTAACGCAAAGTTTTGCATCAATGGATCGTGTTTTTCAATTGTTTGACGAGCCTTATGATATTAAAAATGCACCACAAGCGAAAGCGATACCGATTCGTGAAGGGCAAATTGAAATCGAAAATGTCTCATTTAAGTACAATCCAGAAGAGCGAAATGTATTGAACCATTTGAATTTGGATATCCAACATGGCGAAACAGTCGCATTTGTCGGTATGAGTGGAGGCGGAAAGTCAACCTTAATTCATCTTATTCCTCGCTTTTACGATGTGACGGAAGGCCATATTAAAATTGATGGCCATGACGTTAAAGATTTCGATACGGCAAGTTTGAGACGTCAAATCGGTATGGTGCAGCAAGACAACATTTTATTTTCTGATACGGTGAAAGAAAATATTTTGCTCGGTCGTCCAGATGCGTCATTTGAGGAAGTTGTAGAAGCGGCGAAACTCGCAAATGCCCACGACTTTATTATGGCATTGCCTCAAGGTTATGATACGGAAGTCGGCGAACGTGGCGTAAAACTTTCTGGTGGGCAAAAACAACGCTTATCGATTGCTCGTATTTTCTTAAATGATCCACCTATATTGATTTTAGATGAAGCAACAAGTGCGTTAGATTTAGAAAGTGAAGCGATTATTCAAGAGGCGTTAGAAAAGCTGAGTCATGACCGGACTACTATTATTGTAGCACATCGACTTTCAACGATTACACATGCAGATAAAATTGTCGTCATTGAAAATGGTGAAATTGTGGAGCAAGGTTCCCATGAGACGTTAATGCAACGAGAAGGCGCATACCGTCGATTATTCTCAATTCAAAACTTATAATTGCAATTGCAATCGTATGATAGTGATATGAAAGGGATTGGAACACAGAAAAATTTTGATGCTATTGATGCAAGATGATGAACCCCAAAACAATAACATCAATTTTTTATCCTTTTCACCCTCATTATCTGACTTTTTTAAAGTTATTAATGAATCATCGATCTATGAAGGGTTTGAGGCTTAAATTTTTATGTCCCATCCCTTGGCATACACAACATATAGTAAAGGAGCTAAGGAAATTTAATGTCCTAGCTCCTTTTGATGTTTGTGAGGTATAACGTGACGCCTAAAAGCAAGGTGAAAATTTAAATTTAAAAATAAATAGGATGTTCTGAGTGCAAAATGTGATAAGAATAAATCATTTTTGAATTCATTGTTAGTGGAAAAATCTATAAATAGAATGTGTCAATGATGCATGTGCCTAGAGGTGATTAATCAAGTTATTTCCAATTTAAATCGGTCACTTAAGTCAATATGGCCCTATATTTCATGTATAATGAAAGAAAAAGGGAGTGGGGGGTACAATGACTTTTTTAACTGTACTTCAATTAATTATCAATGTTTTATTAGTAGGTATATTCGTCATTGCATGTATCGCATTGATTGCGTTTTTAATTTTTGATAAACGACAAAAGCAGCACAGTGTATTACGTAATTATCCTGTGCTCGCACGTGTGAGATACTTTTTAGAACATATTGGACCTGAAATGCGCCAATATTTATTTTTAAATGACAATGAAGACCAACCTTTTTCAAGAATGGAATATCAAAATATTGTTATTGCGGGCAAGTACAACTCAAGAGGGGCGAGTTTTGGGACGCAGAAAAATTACGACAGCGGTTATTTTATTAATAATGCAATGTTTCCAACGCAAAAGCATCAGTTAAGGGTCGACAATGATGAATGGATTTCAACGTTCATTTATCAAATTAAAAGCGAAACATTGTTTAATCGTTCAGAGCATATTCGTGCGAAAGAAATTGAACCTTTTTATTTGGCGCCTGAACACTATGTCAAAATCGGTGAGCATGTCGCGCATCCATTTTATGTTAAACGTTTAGTTGGACAGTCGGGCATGAGTTACGGTGCTCTGGGTAAAAATGCGATTACGGCACTTTCGAAAGGATTAGGCATGGCGAACACATGGATGAATACCGGTGAAGGCGGCTTATCTGATTATCATCTTGCCGGTGATGTTGATATTATTTTCCAAATCGGGCCTGGTTTATTTGGCGTTAGGGACGAGCACGGACAATTCGACCCTGATCATTTCATGGCAGTTGCACAACATACACAAGTTAAAGCGTTTGAAATCAAGTTGGCACAAGGCGCTAAAACACGTGGCGGTCATATTGAAGGTAAAAAAGTGACAGAAGAAATTGCCAAAATTCGTAAGCTTCAACCTTATGAAACTGTCGACTCGCCGAACCGTTTTGACTTTATTAATAACGCGTATGATTTGTTGAAATGGATTGATGAGTTGCGAGAAATGAGTCAAAAACCAGTGGGCTTTAAAATGGTACTTGGTAGAAAAGACGACTTTAAACAATTGATTGACGCTATGCAAACGTTACAGATTTATCCAGACTTTATTACGATTGATGGTGGTGAAGGTGGGACAGGTGCAACGTTCCAGGAATTGCAAGATGGCGTCGGTTTACCGTTATTTACAGCGTTACCTATCATTGATGGTTTACTCAAAGCGCATCAGTTAAGAGACAAGGTGAAAATTTTTGCATCTGGAAAACTGGTCACGCCTGATAAAATTGCCATCGCGTTAGCATTAGGGGCTGACCTCGTGAATGTAGCCAGAGCGATGATGATTAGTGTAGGTTGTATCATGAGTCGTCAATGCCATAAAAATATTTGTCCAGTCGGTGTTGCAACGACGGATCCTAAAAAAGAAGAAGCGCTTGTCGTCGATGAAAAACAATATCGTGTAACGAACTATATTACGAGCTTGCATGAAGGGTTGTTTAATATTGCGGCAGCGGTTGGTGTGAAAAGTCCAACTGAAATCGGTCCTGAACATGTGACGATTAAATATCAGAATGGTGAAATTGAATCGGTTCATCAATATCAATTAAAGTTGATTGATTAAATGGGGAAATGGGGTGGTACAAAAAATTTTTGATGCGCACCCTCATTAAATGTGATAGAGGCAGAAAAAGTTGATCTACTAGCCTTATCAATACAGAAAAAGCTCGAACAAGATGACGTTAAATCATTTTGCTCGAGCTTTTATTTGTTATAAATCAAAATCTTCTTCAATGATATCGATATCGGGGTCTGTGTTATGGTATTTAAAATAACTGACACGTAAACGATCTAAGTGTTCTAAATTGTAGCGATATTCTTCTAAAGCTGAAATGATATGCATAATGTTGGCATAAGAAAAGTTTTCAGGTTCTGGGTCTACTATGACCTCTTCTTGAAAGGCTGTGATGACTTCTTTTTTCAATGGGTTCGGGACAAAACGTTGATCGAGTGTCACGTCGAACTTTGCTTTTTTCGTTATACTAATTAAAATTTGTTCGTGAAATTGTGTCAGCTCATCAATTTCTAATTTGATTTGTAATAATAATGCATGATTTAAATGCACCAAATCATTTTGATATCGATTCATTCGTCTGAGCACGTCATACGCATCACGTGTCGACAAGACGATTTCTTTAAATAAGATTTTCTTACGTGTTTGTGCGAAGACTTGTTTCTTTGTATAGACACGTTCTTCTTTATAAAATTCAAGTAACTGCTCAAGTTTGACAATACGTTGACGTAAATTTTCTAAATCTTGCTTCACATAATTAAATTCTGTCGCATCATTTAACACTAAATTAAACCACTTAAAAATATCGGTCGAAATGTTTAATGAGTTGTAATAAATCTTCGTCTCAAACTTTGGTGGTAAAAATGTGAGATTAACGATGAATGAGCTGATGACCCCAATCATCACAAGAGAAAATCGGTAAAAGGCTGAGATGTAAAAAGAGCCGTCATGTTGTCCCATAATAACCAGTGCAGTCACTGTCGCTAACGTTGCAACATGTGCGATTTTCATTTTAAAGAGTAATGCGATTAACAAAATGACTGTCGCACCCATAATAATGACATTGTTGCCGAAAATGGTCACCATAGCTACAGCGAGAAGGGCACCAATGACATTACCTTGGAATTGATCGACAATCGTTTTAAATGTCCGATAGACACTAGGCTGCATGGCAACGACCGCTGCAATGCCTGCGACGGTCACCATCCCAGCACTATGAGGTAACAGTGAGGCAATCGAAACCGCAAGTATAATGGCGATACCTGTTTTTAAAATTCTAGCTCCCAGTTTCAAAACATCGCGCTCCTTTGATTAAATTAAAGCCTGAGTCGTGCATAGGTTTAATCATGTTATACACTGTTACATCGCAAATTTCAATAGCGAAGTTTACAATTGGCTAAATGCATAATCCGCAGCAGCAATTGTTTTTTCAATATCTGCTTCTGTATGTTCAGTTGTTAAAAACCATGCTTCATATTTTGATGGTGCTAAGTTGATGCCTTGATGTAACATCAGTTTGAAAAATTTCGCAAATTGTTCGCCATCAGACGCATCAGCTTGTTCGTAATGTGTCACTTTTTCATCTGTAAAGTATACCGTTAACGCACCATATACACGGTTGATAGTTGCTTTGATTTGATATTTATCAATAGCAGCTTGTAAACCGGCTTCTAATTTTTTACCGAGTTGATTTAATTTTTCATATACACCTGGTTGTTCTAATACTTCTAACAACGCAATACCTGCTTTCATTGATAATGGGTTACCTGCCATTGTCCCTGCTTGATAGGCGGGTCCGAGTGGTGCGACTTGTTCCATAATATCTTGGCGACCACCGTAACCACCGATTGGAAGGCCACCTCCTACAATTTTACCGAAAGCAGTTAAATCAGGATAAACGCCCAATAAATCTTGTGCAGCACCATAATGAAAACGGAATGCAGTAATGACCTCATCGTAAATAACTAAGCCACCATATTCATGTGTCACACGGTTCACTTCTTCTAAAAATCCAGGTTGAGGTTCGACCATGCCAAAGTTACCGACAATAGGTTCAACTAGCACGCCAGCCACTTGATTGCCCCAGTGTTTCATTGCTTCTTTAAAAGACTCAATATCGTTAAATGGCACAGTGATTACTTCTTGGGCTACACTTTTCGGCACACCCGCTGAATCAGGAGAACCAAGTTGTGATGGGCCACTTCCTGCAGCGACAAGCACTAAGTCAGAGTGGCCGTGATAACAGCCAGCAAATTTGATGATTTTATCTCTATTTGTATAAGCACGTGCAACGCGAATCGTAGTCATCACAGCTTCTGTTCCTGAATTGACAAAGCGCATTTTTTCTAATGAAGGAATGGCTGCTCGTAATTTTCGTGCAAATGCAATTTCTAATTCTGTAGGTGTACCGTATAATACACCAAGGGCAGCCTGTTCTTGGATGGCTTCAGTAATATGCGGGTGGGCATGTCCAGTAATAATAGGACCATATGCTTGTAAGTAGTCGATATATTCATTGCCATCGACGTCGTATAAATAAGCACCTTTACCAGACTTCATCACAACTGGTGCGCCACCACCGACAGCTTTATATGAACGAGACGGTGAATTGACACCCCCTAAAATATATTCATTGGATTGTTCTTGTAATGCTTCACTTCGATTAAAATTCATAAATCAACCAACCTCTTTTAATTTAATATTTTTCCCTATTATCGTATCATAAAATGAGAAGATATTAGAAAGAAGGGTTGTTATGTTAAAAAAAGGTGACACATTTCCAGACTTCCAATTAGAAAATCAAAATGGCGAGCAAATTTCAAAAGCTTCATTAAAAGGACAAAAAGTAATTCTCTATTTTTACCCACGAGATAACACACCTACATGTACAACAGAAGCATGTGACTTCAGAGATAACATCGCATACTTTAATGATTTAAATGTGCAAGTTTACGGTGTAAGCGGCGATTCAAAACGCAAACATCAAAATTTCATAGAGAAACATCAGTTAAATTTTGATTTGTTGGTAGATGAAGATTTTCAACTTTCAGAAGCGGTTGGTGTATACCAATTGAAGAAATCTTTTGGTAAAGAATCGATGGGCATCGTACGAACAACTTTTGTACTAGATGAAGAAGGGAAAATTATAGATGTTATTGAAAAAGTAAAAGTCAAAGAACAAATGGCACAACTTAAAGAAATCTTGGAAGGGTGATTCTACATGTTAGTCGTTAGCTTGATGCGTTTAGATGATCAAGAAACAAGATTACAAGAAGCATTTCCTCATGTTGACTTTAAATTTTATAAGCATCCCTCTCAACTGCCTGAAGAAGTGCACCAACAAATGGATGTGTTGATTTCATATCATCCAGAAGTTGATGCAGCTTTTATTGAAAACGCACCAAATCTAAAATGGATAGCTTGGTATGCGACAGGGGTCAATCGTTTGCCTTTTGAAACGCTCAAGAAAAGAGAGATTCAATTGACTAATGCAGGGGGTGTACATGCACAACAACTTACGGAATTTCTGTTTGCGTACATATTAGATGACTACAAAGAACTCAAATCAATTTATGAAGAACAACAAGCACGCATTTATAATCATAAACGTGTTACACCATCCGTTAAAGGTCAGCATATTTTATTTTTAGGTACCGGAAAAATTCCTCAACGTGCATCCCAAATAGCAAAAATATTGGGGATGAAAACGATAGGGTTAAATACAACAGGTCATGCGGCAGAACATTTTGACGAGACGTATCCTATTTCAGAACGACACCATGTTTATAAAGAAGTGGATATCGTTGTGAATTTGTTACCGGAAACAACAGATACACGATATTTATTGACCGTAGAAGATTTTAAAGCGATGAATCAACATACATTATTTGTTAATTTAGGACGAGGTACAATTGCACAAGAATCAGTTATTGTTGATGCCTTAAAAAACAAATCGATTCGTAAAGCATATTTAGATGTATTTGAACAGGAGCCACTAGAATCCGATTCAGAACTCTACCAGTTGGATAATGTCTTTTTAACACCACATATTTCAGGCAGTCACGTAGATAACAAAAAATTAGCAACTGATATTTTTTCTAACAATTTAAAATCTTTTCTCAGTAACGGTAATTTGATTGAGAATAAGGTTAATATTGATAGAGGATATTAGATAAATATTGACAATAAATAGGTAAACCTTATATATTATTAGGTAAGAATTATTATTAATAAGAAAGACGGGTGAACCTAATGACTGCTGAATTGGAATCTCATGATCATCAATTAAAAGAGTCAATAGCGTCTTTACGTGAAGCAGGCGTGCGTATTACACCGCAACGTCAAGCAATATTAAATTTCCTCATCAAAGCGGAATCACATCCAACTGCTGACGAAATATATCAATCATTATCACCTGACTTCCCAAGTATAAGTGTTGCAACGATTTACAATAACCTTAAAGTATTTAAAAAGACAGGCATTGTTAAAGAGTTAACATATGGTGATGCGTCGAGTCGTTTTGATTTCGACACACAGAATCATTATCATGTCATCTGTGAGAAATGTGGTAAGATTGTTGACTTCCACTATCCATTACTTCATGAAGTTGAACAACTTGCGCAACATGTAACAGAATTTGACGTCACGCATCACAGAATGGAGATATATGGTGTTTGTCAATCGTGTAAAGAGGCTGAAAAAGAATTATAAGTGATTGAAGGCTTATTCAGAAAGCGTATGAATGAAACGTTATGATGAATAAGCCTTTTTTAAGTTTTAGTGATTATTTTTAGTTTAAGATGCGTTGATTGTTTTGAATCGTGCATGTTAATTCAGGTATTAAATTTTTGAACGACGGGCAACTTAGTAAGATGTTAATCTTCTTGGTTAGAACTGAAGGATATGTGTGCGTTCGCTTTTGAATTGAGTGAGGCTATAACTGTTTAAATTGATTCAAAAGATAATTCACGCTATGTTTTAAATGTTTTGATGTAAAAATAACTCAATACGTGTTAGTTTTCAAAAACATAGTAAATTTGATTAGGAATAACAGTTGATTTTGTGTTGACGATGGGGATTCTACTTGGTAAGATAAGGAAGTCGTTTCGAGGAGATTGTAAAAATAATGCTTTCATGATTGAACGCATGTAAACGAATGATTAAAAGTGTAAAATTAACGCTTGAAACTTTCTCCGTAACATTATAAGATATTAAATGTTGAACGAGACAACAACTTATTAACAAAAAATTAAAAAAAACTTTAAATTAAATCTTGACAGAGAAATTTGTTTAAAGTATAATGTTTTCTTGTAACAGCAAAAACGAACATTGAAAACTGAATGACAATATGTCAACGTTAATTCCAATAATTTGAGTACTTCAAAAGTACTTTCGAGAGTGATTGACTTAAACAATCAACGAGCTATATCAAGCTTACTTCTTTTATGGAGAGTTTGATCCTGGCTCAGGATGAACGCTGGCGGCGTGCCTAATACATGCAAGTCGAGCGAACAGATAAGGAGCTTGCTCCTTTGACGTTAGCGGCGGACGGGTGAGTAACACGTGGGTAACCTACCTATAAGACTGGAATAACTCCGGGAAACCGGGGCTAATGCCGGATAACATGTTGAACCGCATGGTTCTACAGTGAAAGACGGTCTTGCTGTCACTTATAGATGGACCCGCGCCGTATTAGCTAGTTGGTGGGGTAACGGCCTACCAAGGCGACGATACGTAGCCGACCTGAGAGGGTGATCGGCCACACTGGAACTGAGACACGGTCCAGACTCCTACGGGAGGCAGCAGTAGGGAATCTTCCGCAATGGGCGAAAGCCTGACGGAGCAACGCCGCGTGAGTGATGAAGATCTTCGGATCGTAAAGCTCTGTTGTTAGGGAAGAACAAATGTGTAAGTAACTGTGCACATCTTGACGGTACCTAACCAGAAAGCCACGGCTAACTACGTGCCAGCAGCCGCGGTAATACGTAGGTGGCAAGCGTTATCCGGAATTATTGGGCGTAAAGCGCGCGTAGGCGGTTTTTTAAGTCTGATGTGAAAGCCCACGGCTCAACCGTGGAGGGTCATTGGAAACTGGAAAACTTGAGTGCAGAAGAGGAAAGTGGAATTCCATGTGTAGCGGTGAAATGCGCAGAGATATGGAGGAACACCAGTGGCGAAGGCGGCTTTCTGGTCTGCAACTGACGCTGATGTGCGAAAGCGTGGGGATCAAACAGGATTAGATACCCTGGTAGTCCACGCCGTAAACGATGAGTGCTAAGTGTTAGGGGGTTTCCGCCCCTTAGTGCTGCAGCTAACGCATTAAGCACTCCGCCTGGGGAGTACGGTCGCAAGACTGAAACTCAAAGGAATTGACGGGGACCCGCACAAGCGGTGGAGCATGTGGTTTAATTCGAAGCAACGCGAAGAACCTTACCAAATCTTGACATCCTTTGACCGCTCTAGAGATAGAGTTTTCCTCTTCGGAGGACAAAGTGACAGGTGGTGCATGGTTGTCGTCAGCTCGTGTCGTGAGATGTTGGGTTAAGTCCCGCAACGAGCGCAACCCTTGAACTTAGTTGCCATCATTCAGTTGGGCACTCTAAGTTGACTGCCGGTGACAAACCGGAGGAAGGTGGGGATGACGTCAAATCATCATGCCCCTTATGATTTGGGCTACACACGTGCTACAATGGACAATACAAAGGGCAGCGAAACCGCGAGGTCAAGCAAATCCCATAAAGTTGTTCTCAGTTCGGATTGTAGTCTGCAACTCGACTACATGAAGCTGGAATCGCTAGTAATCGTAGATCAGCATGCTACGGTGAATACGTTCCCGGGTCTTGTACACACCGCCCGTCACACCACGAGAGTTTGTAACACCCGAAGCCGGTGGAGTAACCATTTTGGAGCTAGCCGTCGAAGGTGGGACAAATGATTGGGGTGAAGTCGTAACAAGGTAGCCGTATCGGAAGGTGCGGCTGGATCACCTCCTTTCTAAGGATAATATACGGAATATCACCATCAGGTGATAAACGGATTAACGTGACATATTGTATTCAGTTTTGAATGTTTGTATAAATGTTCGGGGCCTATAGCTCAGCTGGTTAGAGCGCACGCCTGATAAGCGTGAGGTCGGTGGTTCGAGTCCACTTAGGCCCACCATTTAAAATTCAAATTATATATTGGGGGCTTAGCTCAGCTGGGAGAGCGCCTGCTTTGCACGCAGGAGGTCAGCGGTTCGATCCCGCTAGTCTCCACCATTTATATGTTTTGTACATTGAAAACTAGATAAGTAAGTATAGATTTTACCAAGCAAAACCGAGTGACAAGCGTTTAAAAGCTTGAAACAAAAAATTATCGCTAGTCGTCAAATGACGACTCACATAATTAATAACTGGTGATTTTGGAAAAAATTGTATTTCGGTAGACGACATGATGTTTTGAAAACGTTTGTCAGTCTATGAATCACAAGCATGAGCGAAGGCGCTTACTGCGCGTAAGTAACTGAGTGAATGTGAAGTGATGAAGCCGAATGCGAACGTTTGCCAAAATATCATATAGATTAAGTTATTAAGGGCGCACGGTGGATGCCTTGGCACTAGAAGCCGATGAAGGACGTTACTAACGACGATATGCTTTGGGGAGCTGTAAGTAAGCTTTGATCCAGAGATTTCCGAATGGGGAAACCCAGCACGAGTTATGTCGTGTTATCTGCATGTGAATACATAGCATGCAAGAAGGCAGACCCGGAGAACTGAAACATCTTAGTACCCGGAGGAAGAGAAAGAAAAATCGATTCCCTGAGTAGCGGCGAGCGAAACGGGAAGAGCCCAAACCAATAAGCTTGCTTATTGGGGTTGTAGGACACTCTGTACGGAGTTACAAAAGAATTTGTTAGACGAATAACCTGGAAAGGTTAATCAGAGAAGGTAATAATCCTGTAGTCGAAAACGAATTCTCTCTTGAGTGGATCCTGAGTACGACGGAGCACGTGAAATTCCGTCGGAATCTGGGAGGACCATCTCCTAAGGCTAAATACTCTCTAGTGACCGATAGTGAACCAGTACCGTGAGGGAAAGGTGAAAAGTACCCCGGAAGGGGAGTGAAAGAGAACTTGAAACCGTGTGCTTACAAGTAGTCAGAGCCCGTTAATGGGTGATGGCGTGCCTTTTGTAGAATGAACCGGCGAGTTACGATCTGATGCAAGGTTAAGCAGAAAATGTGGAGCCGTAGCGAAAGCGAGTCTGAATAGGGCGAATGAGTATTTGGTCGTAGACCCGAAACCAGGTGATCTACCCTTGGTCAGGTTGAAGTTCAGGTAACACTGAATGGAGGACCGAACCGACTTACGTTGAAAAGTGAGCGGATGAACTGAGGGTAGCGGAGAAATTCCAATCGAACTTGGAGATAGCTGGTTCTCTCCGAAATAGCTTTAGGGCTAGCCTCAAGTGATGATTATTGGAGGTAGAGCACTGTTTGGACGAGGGGCCCCTCTCGGGTTACCGAATTCAGACAAACTCCGAATGCCAAATAATTTAACTTGGGAGTCAGAATGTGGGTGATAAGGTCCATATTCGAAAGGGAAACAGCCCAGACCACCAGCTAAGGTCCCAAAATATATGTTAAGTGGAAAAGGATGTGGCGTTGCCCAGACAACTAGGATGTTGGCTTAGAAGCAGCCATCATTTAAAGAGTGCGTAATAGCTCACTAGTCGAGTGACACTGCGCCGAAAATGTACCGGGGCTAAACATATTACCGAAGCTGTGGATTGTCCTTTGGACAATGGTAGGAGAGCGTTCTAAGGGCGTTGAAGCATGATCGCAAGGACATGTGGAGCGCTTAGAAGTGAGAATGCCGGTGTGAGTAGCGAAAGACGGGTGAGAATCCCGTCCACCGATTGACTAAGGTTTCCAGAGGAAGGCTCGTCCGCTCTGGGTTAGTCGGGTCCTAAGCTGAGGCCGACAGGCGTAGGCGATGGATAACAGGTTGATATTCCTGTACCACCATTATTCGTTTTAAGCGATGGGGGGACGCAGTAGGATAGGCGAAGCGTGCTGTTGGAGTGCACGTCCAAGCAGTGAGATTGAGTGTTAGGCAAATCCGGCACTCTTAAGATTGAGCTGTGATGGGGAGAGGAACTTGTTCCTCGAGTCGTTGATTTCACACTGCCGAGAAAAGCCTCTAGCTAGAATAACGGTGCCCGTACCGCAAACCGACACAGGTAGTCAAGATGAGAATTCTAAGGTGAGCGAGCGAACTCTCGTTAAGGAACTCGGCAAAATGACCCCGTAACTTCGGGAGAAGGGGTGCTCTTTGAGGTTCACGCTTCGAAGAGCCGCAGTGAATAGGCCCAAGCGACTGTTTATCAAAAACACAGGTCTCTGCTAAACCGTAAGGTGACGTATAGGGGCTGACGCCTGCCCGGTGCTGGAAGGTTAAGAGGAGTGGTTAGCGCAAGCGAAGCTACGAATCGAAGCCCCAGTAAACGGCGGCCGTAACTATAACGGTCCTAAGGTAGCGAAATTCCTTGTCGGGTAAGTTCCGACCCGCACGAAAGGCGTAACGATTTGGGCACTGTCTCAACGAGAGACTCGGTGAAATCATAGTACCGGTGAAGATGCCGGTTACCCGCGACAGGACGGAAAGACCCCGTGGAGCTTTACTGTAGCCTGATATTGAAATTCGGTACAGTTTGTACAGGATAGGTAGGAGCCTTAGAAGCGTGAGCGCTAGCTTACGTGGAGGCATTGGTGGGATACTACCCTAATTGTATTGGATTTCTAACCCGCAGCACTTATCGTGCTGGGAGACAGTGTCAGGCGGGCAGTTTGACTGGGGCGGTCGCCTCCTAAAGAGTAACGGAGGCGCTCAAAGGTTCCCTCAGAATGGTTGGAAATCATTCATAGAGTGTAAAGGCATAAGGGAGCTTGACTGCGAGACCTACAAGTCGAGCAGGGTCGAAAGACGGACTTAGTGATCCGGTGGTTCCGCATGGAAGGGCCATCGCTCAACGGATAAAAGCTACCCCGGGGATAACAGGCTTATCTCCCCCAAGAGTTCACATCGACGGGGAGGTTTGGCACCTCGATGTCGGCTCATCGCATCCTGGGGCTGTAGTCGGTCCCAAGGGTTGGGCTGTTCGCCCATTAAAGCGGTACGCGAGCTGGGTTCAGAACGTCGTGAGACAGTTCGGTCCCTATCCGTCGTGGGCGTAGGAAATTTGAGAGGAGCTGTCCTTAGTACGAGAGGACCGGGATGGACATACCTCTGGTGTACCAGTTGTCGTGCCAACGGCATAGCTGGGTAGCTATGTATGGACGGGATAAGTGCTGAAAGCATCTAAGCATGAAGCCCCCCTCGAGATGAGATTTCCCAACTTCGGTTATAAGATCCCTCAAAGATGATGAGGTGAATAGGTTCGAGGTGGAAGCGTAGTGATACGTGGAGCTGACGAATACTAATCGATCGAAGACTTAATCAATATAATTGTTCATAAGGTAATGCTTGTGATAAATATACTTACTATCTAGTTTTGAATGTATGACATTCAAAAACTTAATCTGGTGCCAATGGCAAAGAGGTCACACCTGTTCCCATGCCGAACACAGAAGTTAAGCTCTTTAGCGCCGATGGTAGTCGGACTTACGTTCCGCGAGAGTAGGACGGTGCCAGGTTATTACATAATTGGAGAATTAGCTCAGCTGGGAGAGCATCTGCCTTACAAGCAGAGGGTCGGCGGTTCGATCCCGTCATTCTCCACCATTTTTAAAAAATAAATATGAGTAGCCGGCCTAGCTCAATTGGTAGAGCAACTGACTTGTAATCAGTAGGTTGGGGGTTCAAGTCCTCTGGCCGGCACCATGATGAGCCATTAGCTCAGTTGGTAGAGCATCTGACTTTTAATCAGAGGGTCAGAGGTTCGAATCCTCTATGGCTCACTTTGCGGGTGTGGCGGAATTGGCAGACGCACTAGACTTAGGATCTAGCGCCTTACGGCGTGGGGGTTCGACTCCCTTCACCCGCATATGCAGAAGTAGTTCAGCGGTAGAATACAACCTTGCCAAGGTTGGGGTCGCGGGTTCGAATCCCGTCTTCTGCTCCATTATTTGCCGGGGTGGCGGAACTGGCAGACGCACAGGACTTAAAATCCTGCGGTGAGAGATCACCGTACCGGTTCGATTCCGGTCCTCGGCACCATTGTTTCTGTTTCATATGCGCCCGTAGCTCAATTGGATAGAGCGTTTGACTACGGATCAAAAGGTTATGGGTTCGACTCCTATCGGGCGCGCTACATTACCTTACGGGAAGTAGCTCAGCTTGGTAGAGCACTTGGTTTGGGACCAAGGGGTCGCAGGTTCAAATCCTGTCTTCCCGATAGCTTTTAAAATTATTTATATGGGGGCTTAGCTCAGCTGGGAGAGCGCCTGCTTTGCACGCAGGAGGTCAGCGGTTCGATCCCGCTAGTCTCCACCATTTAAATTTAATACTAATACAACTACATAAGGCGGCGTAGCTCAGCTGGCTAGAGCGTACGGTTCATACCCGTGAGGTCGGGGGTTCGATCCCCTCCGCCGCCACTAATTTTAGTTGAAAATATTATTAGGACCTTTAGCTCAGTTGGTTAGAGCTAACGGCTCATAACCGTTCGGTCGCAGGTTCGAGTCCTGCAAGGTCCATATAATTCGGAGGAATACCCAAGTCTGGCTGAAGGGATCGGTCTTGAAAACCGACAGGGGCTTAACGGCTCGCGGGGGTTCGAATCCCTCTTCCTCCGCCATTATTATTTTTTATTACCGCGGGATGGAGCAGTTCGGTAGCTCGTCGGGCTCATAACCCGAAGGTCGGTGGTTCAAATCCGCCTCCCGCAATATTATTTATAAGTGGTCCCGTAGTGGAGCGGTTTAACACGCCTGCCTGTCACGCAGGAGATCGCGGGTTCGATTCCCGTCGGGACCGCCATTATTAAAATGGTTCAGTAGCTCAGTCGGTAGAGCAAAGGACTGAAAATCCTTGTGTCGGCGGTTCGATTCCGTCCTGAACCACTTTTTTTGCCGGCCTAGCTCAATTGGTAGAGCAACTGACTTGTAATCAGTAGGTTGGGGGTTCAAGTCCTCTGGCCGGCACCATGTCTTGGAGGGGTAGCGAAGTGGCTAAACGCGGCGGACTGTAAATCCGCTCCTTCGGGTTCGGCAGTTCGAATCTGCCCCCCTCCACCATATCAATAGGGGCATAGTTCAACGGTAGAATAGAGGTCTCCAAAACCTTTGATGTGGGTTCGATTCCTACTGCCCCTGCCATGGCGGTTGTGGCGAAGTGGTTAACGCATCGGATTGTGGTTCCGACATTCGTGGGTTCGATTCCCATCAACCGCCCTTTATTTAAAATTAATGGGCTATAGCCAAGCGGTAAGGCAACGGACTTTGACTCCGTCACTCGCTGGTTCGAATCCAGCTAGCCCAGTTACTTTTGGCGGCATAGCCAAGTGGTAAGGCCGAGGTCTGCAAAACCTCTATTCACCGGTTCAAATCCGGTTGCCGCCTCCATTGATATGAAACATGCGGGAGTAGTTCAATTTTTAGAACACTTTCCTTCCCGGAAAGAGGTATAGGTGTAAGTCCTATCTTCCGCTCCAAATCATTTTAAATTCAAGTTAATCACTCATGATGCGGGAGTAGTTCAATTCTAGAACACTTTCCTTCCCGGAAAGAGGTATAGGTGCAAGTCCTATCTTCCGCTCCATTTTTCCAATGACATATTGGATTTTTTTGTATTATGCCGGTGTGGCGGAATTGGCAGACGCGCGGGACTCAAAAGTAAATGGTAGGTTTCACGATATCTCATGAAATTTATTTTCGTATATTATACGCATACATATTCATAAATTTTTACGAAGGCAAACCGTTGAATCACACGTAGGATGTGGATTTAGACGGATTTTTTATTGCCTAAAATTTCGACTGTGTTGTGATTACAATCGCACATATTTCGAAAGCCTTTCGCGGGATTCTCGTAAAGGTACTATATTTCGAAGAACAACGAAAACGTCTCTAAGAAAAGTAGGCGTATTTTTTATGTCGGAAATTAGACGAGGTTCCATTTCGGCCAAGTTTGCCGCAGAGTTACGTAAGGAAGTGGCGAATGATTTTGGCGGAGGTCAAACTGATTCACTCGATTATTATTTCGAAAAGTTTATGCGACATCAGGTGACTAAAGATTTATCGAAACATACGATTAAATATTATAATGAGCGTTATTCTATCTATCGTAAATGGAGGGTAGATAACGATGAAGATTTAACGTTAGATGTAATCAACTAATGGTGCTGTTAAATAGAATTTAAACGGTAACTCACTCGATTTTTACGGGAGTTCACATATCGACTTCCACACATCCTCGAATATACTTAAATATAAAAATAAAGATGGGGTAGGTTTTTTAATGTTTACGAATACAGAAGGAACTACAAGTCCGGCAGTAGTGTTGGGAGCTAATAGAAGTGGTTCAGTCGATCCTAAACGTGGAGATTTTGCGGGAATAGTAGCGCACTCTTATGCAAATCCGTATAGTTCTACAGGAATATATTCAGATAAAGTTTATTTCGATAGTCATGGAGGTGAGCCTAATACAGGTGGTTGGACGCTTGAAAATTATCGTAAAAGTGGTAAAATGCGAGCCTTTTTCGGTAATAACTCTGTCGAATATAGTTATGAATTAGGGCAAGCTAATGCGCAGTTCTATTCAGTTTGGACGCAAGGTTTGAATGATAAGTTTAAACTCGTGACATATAGAAGTGGGAATGCAGGTCTTACTAGTTGGAATGGTCGTTACGGTATAGTGATATCAAATCATAGTGTGGAGCTGTTATATAACAACGCTGTCTATGATGTAGGAAATATACTTCAAGATAGTACTTGGAAAGTTTAATATGAATAAGGAGGAAGATTAGTGAAGTTAACATTAAAAAATGTCGAAATAAATAAAGTTAGTACGTTTATGTATAAGTTAGAACTAAAAGCGAAACAAAGTAGGTCAAGAACGAAATTTATGCGATTGCTAGACGAAAAGCAGGAGGAATATAAAGAAGGTAACGATGAATTGTTAAGTATGTACGCAGTTAAAGACGAGGCAGGGCAGCCTAAGATTGTAGACAATCAATATGAATTCGAAAATGGTAACTTAGAAAAATATATCGATGAGCGTGCGGAATTAGATAACGAAGAAGTTATTATCAATCTCGAAGATTACCCGAAAGTGTTCGAAACTCTATTTGAAGTTTTAGATGAGTTAGATATTCAATTGAAAGAAGAGGACGCTGTTACTTACGATAGATTGTGCGAAGTATTCCGCGTTGAATAAATATAAGGGGTGGTAATTTATGGCAAAAGAGATTCAAGGTAAGTCGACAAGCTATATTCTAGTTCAAGTGGATAGTGAAAGTAATGAGAAAGCGTTGATGCGTGACTCTTATTCTGGGACGTATTACGCTACGGAGGAACTAGCATTTGCTAAATCGATTAAGAGTGTGGCATCAGCGAAGAAGGTAGAATCGGCGTTAGAAATACTTCACGAAGATGAAGACGGAGAAAGCTCAATAACGTTTAAAGTTATGCAAGTAGATGTTGAAAGAAAGCGGTAGAAGAGTAGTTATAAAGCAGTGAAAATGCGCAAATAACAACAAGAAAATAAAAGGCGGTAGAGAAACGTGATACGTGGATTGATAGAAAAAGTAGAAGACGTAGCGTTACGTGCCATCATCGCTTATATCGAAACACAAATAGATTCGCATGATCAACGCATTGCGAAGTTGGAAGATAATACGAAGTTGTCAGATGAACAATTGTCGAAAGTAATAGCGCAGATAGAATCAGATTCTGAAACTTGGAAATTGATTAAGAAGACGTTTATTACTACGATTGTTGGCGGTATAAGTGGTTACATTTTAATCCGTCTTGGAATGAAGTAGGAGGTTAAGAATGATTAGGAAACCGGCGGCGATAGAAATCGTCATATTCTTTTACGCATTGTATGTAACATTTACACTTGCGTTAGAGCCATCGTTATTTAGTAAGATTGACAACGATGTTTACAAAGGTTACGTTAACCTTCTCGGTAGTCAATCATCGCTTTTGCATATATCTTTAAGCGTAGCAATATTTTATCTAATCGGATTTTTTACGAAGAGACCGATACTAAAATTGGCGGTTAATACTATCGGATTCTTTTATTTCGGTATAGTGACGAGTAGCTTTCTGCTCAACTATCCGAATTTGGGTTAGGGATAATGGTGCTTGTGTTGGCTTTAATATTCCGTAATTTGATGCGTATTATAGATGAAGATGAACGTAGAAAAGTTGCGAAAATAAAGAATCAAATTGTAGCAGAATTAGACGAACAGAAGTGAAAATAAAACGAACAAAGGGAAAATACAAATGAATAAATTTAAAACAAACTTCGGTGTTAGAACGAGAAATCCACACTTTTGGGCGCAAATGGTTGCGTCTATTTTTATGCCAATTTTGGTGTACTACGGTGTTACTGCGAAGCAAATTGCGTCATGGGGAACGTTGTTTAAATTAGTTACAGACGCTGTAAGTAATCCATATGTATTTGCAACAATTGGCGTATCAGCATACAATGTATACGCAGATAATACGACACCAGGATTCGGAGATAGTGTGCGAGCATTAAGCTATAAGAAACCGAAAGCATAAGATAAATTAGTCGCTCAAATGGGCGTCTTTTTTATTTGTATTTTATTCGTATTTTGCATTGAATTATCGAGGAAGAGGTGGACTATTTGCAGACAATCGTATTAAACGTCTTGAATTTAGGAGACGGAAACAGGATCAAGCAAGGCGATAAATCTGTGATGAGATATCAATTGATTGATGAAAATGACGAACTATCTATCGTAGGAAAAGTAGAGGTAGTTTATTTGTATAAAAGTTCGAAAATTATTTATAAAAAAGAAACAACGGTAGAAAATATCGATGACAAGGACGTAGTAATCGTAAAAATAGACGATATACTTCCTCGCGGTACTTATATGTTAGAAATAGTCGTAGATGATAAGTATGTATTCCCGTCGGATGAAAGCGAAAAGATTGAGGTTACTAAATCGATTTTAGGGCGTACATTCGAATAAGTAGTGAATAAATCTGTATATGATGAGCTAATCAAGTTCGAAATAGAGAAGGGTTTGCTCGAAGCGTTACGTGGGCGTGATGGACGTTCATTAGAAGTTATTGGTGCGGACTTAGATAAAGAAGGTAATATAATCATTAAATTTAGCGATAATTCGTACGTAACTATACCGAGAGGACAGCGTGGAGAAGGTGGAGAAGCAAGCGCGAAAGGCGAGGCAGGTCAGTCGATAACTATCTTAAGTCAACGTGTAGAAGACGGAAATATATTGGTTAAGTTCTCGGATGAGACTACGCTAACTATTCCGAAAGGGCAAGACGGTAGAGATGGTGTGAACGGAACAAATGGTCTAAGTGCGTATGAGCTTGCGAAGAACAGTGGGTTCACTGGAACTATCGAAGAATGGTTGAAATTGCTAAAAGGCGAAGATGATGCTAAAGGCGAACGTGGCGAACAAGGTATTCAAGGTAAGGCGGGTCGTGACGGACAAAAAGGCGATATTATTAATTTATGGGCAGGTACAAATGACGAGTATGATGCGTTGTCTTCTATTAGCAGCACTACGTTGTACCTAATTACGTATTGAGGTGACGATATATGGCGAAAGTAATTTTAGGTAATCGTAAGATAACTGTACAACCTAGTCGTTTTGATATCGTAATCAACCGTAGCTTAGGTAGAGTATTGGGTAATCATACGTACTCATCGCTAACAATTAACGATGTCAGCTACGATATCGAAAGTATGGTTGTAAGTGATACGTCAATTACTGTGTTGTTATCGAATGATCAATACAACTTATCAGGCGTAGTAACTGCGAAGGTAGTATTTTTTAGAGACGATAGTAAAACTGAATGGCGCGTCGTTGTAGATGTTTTACCTTCATTAGTACGCAGTGCAACCGCAGAATACGACAGCAATCTACTTCCTACGCAATCATACGTTAAGAGGCGAGGATTAAATGGCACAATAGTTAACCGTAGAGAAGTAGAATAAAAGGACGAAGTACCTACAGGTATAACACGAAACGAACGAGTGGAAACTGAAAAATATCCGCTCAATGATTTATTAGTTATCGGTACGAAGAAATCCGGTAAAGTGCAAGACGATATGAATTTATTGATTACGAAAGAAGTGTTCTACGGCGAAACAGATATTGTAGCAATATACGCAGGAAAACGATTGGTGAGAATCAACCGTATATAAACCATTTTGAGTCGGTGTAATGCCGGTTTTTTATTTTGCAGAAAATCTGTAGTAAGGAGAACGATTTATGCCGATAGGTTACGAAACAAAAGCTAGTGAAGCATTGCGGTGGGCTAAACGACAAAGAGGCATAATGCATGATGGCGACGGAATATGGCCGGGACAATGCGCTGACTGGATAATTATATTCGGTAAAAAGTATTTCGATTGGCATTTCGAAGGACATGCGAAGGATATTATCAGTCAAAAGAATAGAAGGAAAGCGCCCAAAGGAAGGAAGTTTATTCGTAATAAAGAAACCTTCGTAGTACAGCCGTTAGATATATGCGTTTGGGTCAAAGGTAAGTGCGGACATGTGGCTCTTGGAGTCGAAGGTAATTTAGATTTGTTTAAGTCGCTAGATCAGAATTGGGCGACACATGGGAACGGTAGTCCAGTCGAAGAAGTAATTCATAACTACGATGATTTAGAATTCTGGGGCGTAATTAGGCTTCCGTTTATTGACGACCTAGATATCGAAAAAGATTCATACGTAAAAACAACAAAGGGGAATGGTAAAATGGTGAAGAAATATATTGGAGATTGGAACGGAGTACCAACGTATACAGAGTTTTTGAAAATCGGAACTAGACGTACAGGACAACGATTAGATAGTGGTCATCCGAAGTTCTTAGTTTTTCACGATACAGGTAATAGAAATAGTACAGCGCAACAAAATGTAAATTACTACAACAATACGTATAATCAACCGTGGGCTACGACTGTGTCAGCGCATGTGTTTGTAGATGACAAAGAGTGTATCAATTGCGTACCGTTAGACGAAAAAGCATGACATGTGTTGTACTATGCTTCTACGGATAACTTATGGTATGGCGATGACACTAACGATATTGCAGTAGGTGTAGAGGCGTGTTACTTTAGCGATAAAGAGCGTTCAAGAAAGTCGTTCGATAATGCGTGTAAAATTGCAGTGTTTATCTGCAAAGAATACGGAATTAATCCACGCAACCAAATGCCGGGTCATTATCAAATACAAGCTGATAAGATTGTTCCAAAGAGCGTATTGGAAGCGTGTGGATATTCGAAAGATATGTCGGTAGTAGATAAGTATGTACTGAAATATCTCGATGGTGTAGCGAAAGAGTCTAAACCTAAAGAATCGAAACCAGCACCTAAACCTACGTCAAAAGCTACGCAGAAGATTCCAGTCAAGAAACAACCTAAAACGGCTAAAAGAATTAAACCGTGGTCTGAAAAAGCACACTATAGCGGTAAGATTAAATACAATGCATCATTACGTGAGCGTTCCGGAGATAGCTTCAATAACTATTCATTCGGACATGAGAAGGGAATTTTAGGGAAGGGAGAAACGGTTTATATCTTCGAAGAAATTCAAGATGAGCAAGGAAATATTTGGTGTCGTATGTATACGCCGGCAAATAAAAGTTGGGTTCATAAGCATACGATAGCAGTTTCTAAATAGTGTAAATTAATTTTTTTGTATTCTAAAGTGCTTACAATTATATTACATATATGTTACATTGAAAACGCAAACATTTAATACTTAGGAGGAATTATTTATGAAAAGTAAGAATCTGAAGTTTTTAGGTGTAGCAGTTTTATCTGGAGGTTTAGTTCTAAGTCCGTTGGGTGTAGGAGACAGCGTCGTAAACGCATCAAGTGAAAACAAGACTACACAAGCGCAAGCAGGAGACGAGCAGGTAAATGAAGAAATGGCAAATATTATTTACTCTAATTTAGCTAAAAGTAAAGATGGCGATTTAGTTATATCAGATGAGGGTAAATTAAAAAAAGATTTGAATTCATCAAATTTAGGAGTGAGTGTTAAAGACGTTCAGACTTATGTGCAAAACTATAATGCCACAATAAAAGGCGAAAATGGTAAAAAAGCACAAAAACAACTAAAAACTTATAATTCAGAAGTTGAAAAACATATGAAAAATCAGGTGAGTAATGATAAATTCAGATCTAAATGCTCAACTGCAATCAGTGTATCAGGTTTACTACACACTGGGGCGACTACAGCAGCAATGACCGCTCTAGGTGTTAGTGGTCCAGTTGGTTGGGGCGTAGGTTTCGGAATGGCAGCGTTATACACTGCTGGTAGCACACTTTGTTGATAAAGACCATGAGGTGATTAGAAATGAAAAATACAATTGAACAGTATTATTTCACTATAATATATTTTACTATATTATTAATTTTCTCAATATCAATAACAGATATGTTTACAAATAGAGTGTTGATATATTTAATATTGAGCATCGTAATAATACTTTCTACCCTTGTAGTTGAGTCGAAAATTAACCAATCTCATAATCTTCAAGAAAAAGCAAAAATCATGTTATTTTCAATGGTGCCAATCAATTTAATTGTTATCACTATATTTTGGATATTCGTATTTTAGTTTGATAAATAAATATCGCCCACTTAGTCGTTGAAATAGACGGTTAGGTGGGTTATTTTTTTGCGTAAATTATACGAATACATATTTGATACATATTCTATATTTTTTCGTAGGCAAATCGATTGTGATACCGATTAAATGTTACATTATAAATTACAAATTACTATAATTGTTACGACTTGTTTTAAAAACTTATTACGAATGTTAATACGCTTGTTGACTTTTAAGTCACATTGAATTAATCTGTTTATAGATGTTTTCGAGGATTTTTCAAAATCCCGCGAAGCTCAAACGAGTTTTGCGCGTATGAAAGTTTAGGAAAATGTATAAAATCAATAATAGTGGGCCGGTGTGGCGGAATTGGCAGACGCGCGGGACTCAAAATCCCGTGTCTTCACAGACGTGTCGGTTCGACCCCGACCACCGGTACTAATAACCATAATTACACACCAAAGCACATCAGAAACCCTGTTATTACGGGGTTTCTTTTTATTTATACACCATAGAATATCAAAATTTTGGTCACACATTGGACACGATTGCTACATTGTATGTCCAATGTGTCCAAGTATTATAGCGCATTTAATAGCTCAAATTAACTGGCACGAAAATGGCACGATAACGCCTTGGTGTGCGGCACGTGAAACATCTTTGCACGTTATTCTTAATAAATGTTCTTAAGCGCATGTTTGAGCCTGATTTTTTTATGTATTCTATCATTGAGTCACATCGATAAATTGACCATGTTTTTCTAACCGTGATTGTTATACGACAAAAAGCATTGATTATTTCACTATTTTAGCCTTTGTGTAATCAAAGTTTAAAGAAAATGGTCATTGCAATTTTCACTATCTCTCTCATGCAAAGATAGTTGATCTTTTTCCAATTTTCTACTAAAATCCACCTAATATTCATAACACTTTAAAGCATTGATGAATATTTTAAGAAATTTTCAGAATACTGTTGTACCATAAGTTCACTTATATTATGATTAATCTATTCTGATAAGCGGAGGGTTGCGTAGATGGCGACAAATCAAATTAACAGCAAGCAATTTTTTAGCGTCATTTTAAATGCGGTAGGGGCAGGTGTGGTAATTGCGTTACTTCCTAATGCCTTTCTAGGTGAATTGTTGAAGTTTTTTAAAGACGGTCAACCCATTCTTGAAATGATCTATCAAGTTGTTTTGGTTATCCAATCATTTATGGCATTTATTATTGGGGCACTTGCTGCACATGCCTTTAAATTTCCAGGTCCAGGGGTAACATTTGTAGGGACTTCTGCGATGATTGGTTCAGGAGCGTTACAGTTTAAGAATGGTGCGTTTGTGTTACATGGCATTGGGGATATCATTAATGTCATGCTCATTGTGATGATTGCGTGTCTCATGTTTATTTTATTGTCTGGCAAATTAGGATCATTAGAAATTATCGTGTTACCCGCGTTAATTCCTGTGACTGCGGGAATGATTGGACTCATGACATTACCTTATGTGAGTAAAGTAACACAATCATTAGGACATTTAATTCACACGTTTACTGAACTTAATCCATTAATTATGAGTCTTTTAATTGCGATTACATATGCCTTATTGATGGTGACACCGATTTCACTTGTAGCGATAGCAACGGCAATATCTTTAACAGGTTTGGGAAGTGGTGCCGGTAATATGGGTGTTGTAGCGGCGTGTGTTACATTTATAATGGGATCGATAAAGGTCAATAAACTAGGAGTGAATATCGTACTTTTATTTGGTGCGGCTAAAATGATGATTCCTGTTTATTTCAAACATCCTATTATTAGCATCCCGTTAATCATCAATGGTTTCGTGGCAGGTCTGATTGCATACTTTGTGGGCATACAAGGTACACCGATGTCAGCAGGTTTTGGCTATTCAGGGCTCGTTGGACCGATTAATGCGTTCAACCGTTTAGAAGGAGATCCGATGATGAATATTTTCTTATTATTGATTGCCTATTTCGTGATTCCTTTTACAGTAGGATGGTTTGTACATCAATTGAGTAAAAAAGTATTGCCAGGTTATCGAGATGAAATTTATCATTTTGAAGTACTGAAAGATTAAATGTGAGCCGTCATATATGAATTTGAAATGAATCATAGCATAATGAATAAAACATCAATCAACGATACAAAGTTGATTGATGTTTTTTTGTTGTTTAGAAGGTTAATGAAAAATTTTGAAAATTATTATTGCATAAACTTACATATAAATGTATAATAATCAATATTATCGGGAGGAGGCAGTGTAATGAAGTATTTGGGGAAACTGATGACAATGATGTTAATCGTCGTATTTAGTATTTCGGGAATTCCTGCGAAGTATGATGCCCAAGCTGCAAGTGAGGATCAGTGGGATGTCATTAAAGATCGTGGAGAATTGAGAGTGGGACTATCTGCAGACTATGCGCCAATGGAATTTGAAAGAACAGTGAATGGTGAACGAGAATATGCAGGTATCGATATTGAATTAGCCAAAAAAATTGCGAAAGATAATGGTGTTAAATTAAAAATCGTCAATATGCAGTTTGATAGTTTACTTGGTGCATTAAAAACTGGAAAAATCGACATGATTATTTCTGGGATGACACCAACAGCTGAACGTAAAAAAGAAGTGGATTTTTCCGATAACTATATGACAGTTGATCAAAAAGTCGTTGTTCGTAAAAAGGATAAAGATAAATATAAAACGTTGAAAGATTTAGCGCATCATCGTATTGGGGCGCAAAAACAAACGACGCAAGAAGAATTAGCGCAAAAGGAAATTGAAGGTGCAGATGTACAATCGTTAACACGTTTGCCTGAAGTCATTTTATCTCTCAAAAGTAACAAAGTAGATGCGATTGTGATGGATAGTGCTGTAGGTAAGGCGTATTTAGAACAGAATGAGGAATTAACGTTCTCAGATGCATCGTTTGCAGATTCAAAAAAACAGACTGCAATTGCGATTCCGAAAGATTCACCTAAGTTATTAAAACGAGTAAATCAATCTATTGCAGACGTCAATGATCACAATTTGCTTGCTAAATATGAAAAAATTGCTGCTGATGCAATGCAAGATGATGGTAGCTTTTTAACAAAATATGGGGCGTTTTTCTTAACAGGTATTAAAAGCACAATTGCCATTTCATTAATCGGAGTTGTATTAGGCGCAGTGTTTGGTTCCATGTTTGCGTTGATGAAAATTAGTACAATTCGCCCGTTAAAATGGTTTGCTTCAGCGTATATCGAGTTTTTACGTGGCACACCGTTACTCGTACAAGTCTTTTTAGTATTCTTTGGTACAACAGCAGTATTAGGTTTAGACATTTCAGCATTTATTTGTGGGGCCATCGCGTTAGTGATTAACTGCTCGGCTTACATTGCAGAAATTATTCGTGCAGGAATTAATGCCGTAGATAAAGGTCAAATGGAGGCAGCACGTAGTTTAGGTTTAAGCTACAGTCAAACGATGAAGTCAGTTATTATGCCGCAAGCGATTAAAAAGATATTGCCTGCATTAGGGAATGAGTTTGTGACAGTGATTAAAGAATCTTCTATCGTTTCTGTAATTGGTGTGAGTGAAATTATGTTCAATGCACAAGTTGTACAAGGTGCATCATTTGATCCATTCACGCCATTGTTAATTGCCGCTGTATTGTACTTTATTTTAACATTCACGCTGTCACGTTTAATGAGCTTTTTAGAAGGGAGAATGAGTATCAGTGATTAAAATTTCAAAGTTAAATAAATCGTATGGTCAAAATGAAGTGTTAACAGGTATTGATTTAGAAATTGCACAAGGTGAAGTGGTCGCGATCATTGGTCCTTCTGGAAGCGGGAAAAGTACATTACTGAGATGTATGAATTTATTAGAAGTTCCTACATCAGGGCAAGTCATTTTTGAAGGTCGTGATTTGACTGATAAGGGCACTAAAGTAGATGAATTACGTCAAAAAATGGGCATGGTATTTCAAAACTTCAATTTATTTCCACATAAAAAGGTGATTGATAATATTATGCTAGCGCCACAATTATTGAAAAAAGGGGATGCACAACAATTAAAAACACGTGCATTGGACTTATTATCAAAAGTAGGTTTAGCAGATAAAGCAGAAGCTTATCCGAATCAATTATCAGGTGGACAAAAGCAAAGGGTTGCGATTGCGCGTGCGTTGGCGATGGATCCTGACGTGTTGTTATTTGACGAACCTACATCCGCATTAGATCCTGAGGTGGTTGGCGAAGTATTAGCAGTTATGAAATCACTCGCTAATGAAGGGATGACCATGGTTGTCGTGACGCATGAAATGGATTTTGCGAAAAATGTGAGTGATCGTGTTGTATTTATGGCAGATGGTGTGGTGGTAGAAGATGGACCACCACATGAAATTTTTGAAAATCCGCAACATGAACGTACACAAAATTTCTTGAAACGTGTGTTAAACTAAATATCAATGAAAGGGCTAGGAATTTATTGATTCCGGCTCTTTTTTAGTTGATGCTTCAAATGATGTAAATGAGATTCCAAGCTTCTATGGAATAATTCAACGCAATGACAGTCAGATATGTTAAAATAGTATGGTGATTTTAAAGAGGTGACATGATGGATGTACGGGGATTGAAAGAAGAGATAATCGCATATGCGCATACAATAGGTATCAATAGTATTGGTTTTACCACTGCAGATCCTTTTGATGAATTGAAACAAAAACTTGTCGATTATCATGCAAAAGGCTATGCATCAGGTTTTGAGCCGTCTGATATTGCTTTACGTACAGAGCCGAAATTATCATTACCGACTGCACGTTCAATTATTGCGATTGCTGTTGGATACCCGAATAAATTAAAAGGTGCGCCTAAAAGTGTTCGAGGTGATCGTCGAGGTGTGTTTGCACGCGCATCATGGGGACAAGATTACCATTCGATTATGCGGCGACGTTTAGATGATTTGGCTGCTTTTATACAACGTAAAGTGCCTGATGTAGAGCTCATGTCAATGGTGGATACGGGCGTGCTATCTGACCGTGCAGTTGCAGAACGTGCGGGGCTTGGATTTGTAGGACGTAATGGTTTCGTCATTAATCCTGACCTAGGGACGTGGTCGTATTTAGGAGAAATGTTAGTGAGTATTCCATTTCCACCAGATGATCCACTCCTTGATAGTTGTGGAGATTGTACGATTTGTGTTGATCGTTGTCCTACGGGCGCGCTCGTTGGTAATGGGCAATTGAACAGCCAAAAATGTATTAGCTTTTTAACGCAAACGAAAGGCTATTTACCGGATGAATATCGTTATAAAATCGGTAATCGTCTGTACGGTTGTGATACGTGTCAACAAGTTTGTCCGAAAAATCGAGGTATTAATACGGAACAAGACGATATACATCTAGAGCCAGAAATTTTAAAACCACGATTAGTTCCATTACTGAAAATGAATAATAAGACGTTTAAAAATCAATTTGGCCATCTTGCTGGTGCGTGGAGAGGTAAAAAGCCGATTCAACGGAATGCGATTCTTGCACTGGCACACTTTAAAGAAGAAACGGCAATTCCCGATTTAAAAGATGTGGCTGAAACAGATCCGAGACCTATGATTCGTGCGACAGCCTTTTGGGCAATCGGTCAAATTTTAGGTGAGGCCGCTAAAGATTATGTGATCTCACATTATGATAATGAACTTGAAGAAGTCCAAGTCGAGATGATTAAAGGATTAGAAATGAGGAGAGATGAATAATGCCAATTCATGTAGTTTTATATCAACCAGAAATTCCTGCGAATACAGGGAATATTGCACGGACATGTGCAGCGACTGACACACATTTACATTTAATTCGTCCACTAGGTTTTAGTACTGACGATAAAATGTTGCGACGTGCCGGCTTAGATTATTGGAAATATGTATCGATTACTTATTACGACAATATTGAATCATTTTTTGAACAAACAGAGGGTCAATATTTTTTACTGACAAAGTTTGGGTCTAAAAATCATACGTCCCAAGATTTTTCGGATGTTGATCAAAATTATTACTTTATTTTTGGTAAAGAAACAACTGGATTACCAGACTGGGTGAAGGATAAGTATGATAATACAGCGTTACGCATTCCAATGAACGAAAATGTACGTGCACTGAATTTATCTAATACTGCAGCAATTCTAGTTTATGAGGCGTTAAGACAACAAAATTATCCAAATCTACAATAGATAGGGATGAATTTCATAGCATGGTTCATAGTTTGAGGTTGGGACAAGAACAAATGTGTAAAAAAAGGTTATAATAACGATAACGGAGACCCTTCCGAATGTTCCTCATTTTTTAATGTTTTAATTGATGTTTAAAATGGGTATGTAATTATTAATGTAAAAGACGAGTAGGACAATAGAGGAGTGTACGATAATGGCAATGAATTTTAAAGTATTTAAAGATGCAGAAACAGCAGCAACTTTCACAGCAGATATCTTAAGAAAACAGTTAAATAACAATCCGACATCGATTGTAGGTCTTCATTTAAATCAAGAAGAAGCACCTGTATTAGATGCATTAAAAAAAGATGTCGATCGTCATAGCGTTGATTTCAGTCAAATTCATGTATTGGATTATGACGCGCAACAATCATATTATCAAGCATTAGGTGTCCCAGAAAAACAAATTCATCACGTACCAGAAGATGAAAAAGTGGAATCATTTATTAAACATCACGCAAAAACAAAAGATAATAAAGGTAAATTGACGTTACAAGTCGTGACAATCGATACAAAAGGTCAAATCGGTATACCTATGAATGACGCATTGTTACAAGCGCGTGAAATTATTGTTGTCGTGACAGGTGCAGTGAAAGCAGAACAAGTGAAGAAATTATACGAAGAAAACGGTAATACGACATTTATTCCGTCAGCATTAAAATCACATCGTATGGTAACTGTTGTCCTTGATGAAGCAGCTGCACAAGGTTTACCTGAAGATGTGCGCAATTACTTTACTTCATTGTACGCATAAGAGAAGAGGTGAAGGGCATAATGAAAGACGAACAAAAGCATTATGATAATGAAATGGTTGATAGTTTTGATGATGTTGTGGAGCTCGGTAAAGAAATGGAACAAATTTCTGAAGCGAACGATGAAGAGAAACTCAATCAAGCACATGATTCCAAAGTGCGTTCTGATAAAAATACAAAATAAAAATTAATGAGAAGACTGGTTTACCATGGAGATGGTCCAGTCTTTTTATTTTCTTTCGTGTACCTCGAGATAAATGTGATAAAATGGGAGCATGTTAAAAAATGATGAAAGGTGACATACATGAAGTTACATCAGAAATGGGTTACATTAATTATAATTTCAACAATCATCAACTTATTATCGATTAAAGCCTTTCCATTGGCGTTAGGGACGTTATATTTACCGGTATTATTTAAAATTGTACAACTTCAACTAAACTTATCCAATGGGTTAGTCGATGATGCACAATCACACGTTCAAACTTTTGTGAAAACGAATCAAAAAGGCATCGTTATTAGTGTTATTTGTTGTATCGCGATAACTGTCGCGTTGACGATTTATTTAGATGATTTTTACAATCAGTTCAGTGGCATTTTAGGTGTATTCATTCAAATCAGTCCGGTCATGATGGTAATAGGCCTAGTTTTGTATATTTTGGCAGCTATTGCAGTCGTTCAAGCTGTGAAACACAAATTTATGCATACTGAAGCGGTAAAAGTTAAAGAAACAACTTCAAATGAATAAATGATGGATTGCTTTCATTGAATTATCACTTTGTAGAGGCGATGGATGTGATGTTTCAATATGCTACTTTCACGTATTGTTGAAATAAGGTCGGGAAATTAAATTTTCTCGGCCTTTTTTATTTGGAGAAAAAACGCAATTGCACGCCAATGTTCATTGAATGGCGATTTCGTTTAATGCTATAATTTAAGTGACAAGAATATTGAAAAATCAAAGGGGAGCGAGAGATATGTCAGTAAGAATTGAACATGATACATTTGGTCAAATTGAGGTGCCTGCAGATAAATATTGGGGCGCTCAAACACAAAGAAGTAAACAAAATTTTCCAGTCGGTAAAGAAAAAATGCCGATTGAGGTGGTTTATGGTTTCGCACAATTAAAACGTGCAGCTGCATTGGCAAATAATGAATTAGGAAAGCTAAGCGATGCGAAAAAAGATGCGATTGTATATGCTTGTGATCGTATTTTAGCAGGCGAATTAGATGAACATTTTCCATTAGTTGTGTGGCAAACAGGAAGCGGTACACAAAGTAATATGAATGTGAATGAAGTTGTGAGCTATGTGGCCAATGAATACTTAAAAGAAAAGGGGAGTGACGAAACAATCCACCCGAACGATGATGTCAACAAGTCACAAAGTTCTAATGACACATTCCCGACAGCAATGCACGTTGCACTGTATCATGAAGTGGAAAAACGTTTAGAACCTGCTTTGAAAGGCTTGCGTGAAACGTTCTATAAAAAAGAAAATGAGTTTAAAGACATCATTAAAATTGGACGTACACACCTTCAAGATGCGACACCGATTACATTAGGCCAAGAAATTAGTGGTTGGCGCTATATGCTAGACGTGTGTGAAAACTTATTGGCAGAATCTAAAAAGCATATTTTAAACTTAGCTATTGGTGGCACAGCAGTCGGTACTGGCATTAATGCACACCCTGAATTTGGTACAAAAGTTGCAGGATACATTGCGGAAAATACAGGTTATCCATTTGTATCATCTGAAAATAAATTCCATGCGTTAACTGCACATGACGAAGTGGTTCAATTACATGGTTCACTCAAAGCGCTTGCGGGTGACTTAATGAAGATTGCGAATGATGTAAGATGGTTAGCGTCAGGCCCTCGTGCAGGTTTAGCTGAGATTTCTATTCCTGAAAACGAGCCAGGTTCATCGATTATGCCAGGTAAAGTGAACCCAACACAATGTGAAATGTTAACAATGGTGGCTGTACAAGTCATGGGTAACGATACGGTAGTAGGGTTCTCAAGCGCTCAAGGGAATTTCGAATTAAACGTCTTTAAGCCTGTTATTTTGCATAATACGTTACAATCTATTTATTTATTAGCAGACGGTATGGAGACATTCAATCAAAACTGCGCAGTAGGTATTGAACCTATTCCTGAAAACATTGATAACTATTTGAACCGTTCATTGATGTTAGTGACTGCACTGAATCCACATATTGGTTACGAAAAAGCAGCAGCCATTGCGAAAAAAGCACATAAAGAAGGAATAACTTTAAAAGAATCTGCAATTCAGTCAGGCTATGTGACAGAAGAACAATTTGAGGAATGGATTAAGCCAGAAAACATGGTCCACCCGAAATAGTATGGAGGCAAGTTTTAAACATGGAACGTAACGGTTTAATAGATATTGGGTCAAACACAATCCGCTTAGTGATTTTTCGATACGATCCGAAAACAGGATTAAATGAAATTCAAAACATTAAAACACCGGCACGATTAAGTCAATATTTAGATGCTGAACAGAATATGACGCAAGAAGGGATCGATGTTTTAACCACAGCACTCAGAAGTTTTAAAAAGGTAGCGACAGATTTTGAAGTAGAACATTTGTATCCGATTGCGACAGCAGCGATGCGTCAATCTAAAAACCAAAAAGAAATTTTAAAACATATTCAACAAGAACTCGACCTTGAAATTATTATGATTCCTGAAGAAGATGAAGCTTTTTATGGCTCTTATGCAGTCACGCACACGACAAGTATTCGGAATGGCATCACTGTCGATATCGGTGGGGGCTCTACAGAGTTAACACTATTTAAAGAAAAAAAGATTAAAGAAGCCATCAGTTTTCCGTTCGGTGTTGTCACTTTAACACGGATGTTCTTTGAAGGAAAAGAGCATAATGATAAAGATGCGATTAAGAAAATGGAAAAGTTTTTGAAAAGTGAATTTGGCAAAGTGTCATGGATACAAAATCAGCATATTAATTTAGTCGGTATCGGTGGTTCTGCGCGTAACTGTGCGCGTATTCATCAGTCTTTACATCAGTATCCTATCGCGGGTGTCCATGGCTATACGATGGAACAAAGTGATTTAAAAGAAGTATTTCAAATGCTTAAAAAATCTTCACGTGACACGTTAACGACTTTAGATGGATTGAGTCGTGATCGTGTAGACATCATTTTACCTGCCGTATCGGTATTTAATGTGTTATTCGATATGATTGATGCGACAGCGTTCACTTTCTCAAGAAAAGGGATACGTGAAGGTTTCATTATGAATCAAATTGCTAAAAAGTATCCAAAAGAATTTAATAAAACCAATGTTCTGCAAGATGCGTTACGTCATTTAGCCAATGAGTATAAAATCGAGGAAAGTGGCGCCAATCAACGTGTGAAACTAGCCGAATCGCTCTTAGAACAGTTGACGAAAGAGAAAAAGCTTAAAATTGATGAAGATTTAAAGCAAGTTTTTCTTGAAGCGGCGTATATTTATTATTTAGGTCGATTTATTGATTCCGATTCGAGTTCACAACATACGTATTACATTATCGCAAATTCAGGGATTAACGGCTTATCACATAAAGAGCGTGTGCGATTGGCATTACTCGCAAGCTTTAAAAATAAAACGTTACTCAAATTGTATAGTGAAGAGACAAATTGGTTTTCTGATGATGAACTATCAGACATTCAAGCATTAGGGGGCATTATTAAGTTTGTAAACGCATTAAATATCTCTAATACGAACAGTGTCCAAGACGTGAAATTACAGTCAACAAAAGAAGGTTACGACTTGTTTGTCAATGATCAAGGTGAATCGATTGCCGAATCTTATCAATCTAATCGACAAAAGAAACATATCGAAAAAGTACTTAAAACAAAGGTTAATATTATTTTTACAAATGCTTAAATTATAGCCCATTCATTTTATGTTACGCTAAATAGGGACTTGCGCTATGTTTTGTAAAATATTAATGGGGTGACAATGAAAGTGACTATTGAAAAAGGAAGTTTGGACCTGAACCATCCAGATTATTATAACAATCGTGAAGTCAGCTGGTTAGACTTCAATTATAGAGTATTGCAAGAAGCCTGTGACGACCAAAACCCATTACTCGAGCAACTTAAGTTTATTGCGATTGGGAGCGCAAATTTAGATGAATTTTTTATGGTGCGTGTGGCAGGATTAAAAGACCAAGTCAAAATGGGATTTAATAAGCCTGAGAATAAAGCGCAATTAACGCCGCAACAACAGTTAAAGGCAATTGAACAGAAAAATCGTCAAAACGTTGCCTTTCAATACCAACGTTTCAATACTTTAGTTGAAACTTTGAAAACATATGATGTGTATTTATGCAAACCGGATGTTTTAAATGAAGATATGCGGAAGCAACTTGAACAAATCTTCTTAAATGATATTTTGCCGACATTAACACCGTTGGGCATTGATGCATATCGACCATTTCCAAAACTAAACAATAAAACATTAAATATTTTTGTCGATATTGATACTGGTGATGAAATTAATTCAGCAATCGTTCAAATCCCCACACTATTAAATCGTTTTATTACAATTAATGAAGGCAATCGTCAATATATTATTTTAATCGAGGATATGATTTCTTTTTTCATGGGTTATCTTTTCAAAGGATATGAAATTCTGAATACGTATACATTTAGAATTACAAGAAATGCCGATTTAACGATTCATGAAGATGGTGCCGAAGATTTGTTGATTGAAATTGAACGCTTTTTAAAAGAGCGTAAAAGTGGTGCAGCGGTGAGGTTAGAAATTGATCATCGTGAACAACAAGAGATGCAAATAGATTGGTTGATTGATACGTTAGAATTAGAACCTCAAGATGTGTATTATACGAATGGCCCACTTGATTTAACGATGGTATTTGAATTGGTGGATCATTTATCACATAAATTAAAGGACTTGAAATACGAGCGCTATACACCACAAGTGCCGCAATCTTTAGGCAATGACAATGTGTATGATTTGGCGTTGAAACGTGATATTTTCTTCCATCATCCGTATGAATCCTTTGATCCGATTGTTGACTTTATAACGGAAGCATCTGAGGACCCCGACACATTGGCAATTAAACAAACGTTATACCGTGTCAGCAGTGATTCACCGATTATTGAAGCACTTAAAAATGCTGCTGAAAATGGTAAACAAGTCACGGTATTAGTGGAATTAAAAGCGCGTTTCGATGAGGAAAATAATGTGCATTGGGCAAAAATGTTGGAAGAAGCGGGTTGTCACGTCATGTATGGTATGACGCATTTGAAAACCCACAGTAAAATTACATTGGTCGTCAAACGTGTCAATGGTAAACTCGTTCCTTTTGTGCATTTAGGTACAGGAAATTACAACGATAAAACGGCCAAATTGTATACAGATATGGGAATTATTACAACAAATCGAGAAATTGGAGAAGATGCGATGAATTTCTTCAATTATTTGAGTGGTTATTCCATGAAGCCGGATTATCAACAGTTAATCGTGGCACCATACGAAATACGTGACTTATTTATTGAACGTATTGATGAAGAAATCGAAAGCCATCGTCAACACGGAAACGGTAAAATGATGATGAAAATGAATTCATTGACGGATAAAGCATTAATTAAAAAATTGTATGAAGCGTCACAAGCAGGTGTACAAGTGAAATTAATTATTCGTGGGATTTGTTGTTTGAAACCGGGCATTCCTGGTATTAGCGATAATATTGAAGTCGTGAGTATCGTCGGACGTTTGTTAGAACATTCACGTATTTATTACTTCTATAACAATGGCAAAGAGAAAATATATCTATCTTCTGCAGATATGATGACGCGAAATATGATAAAACGTGTTGAAATTTTATTCCCAATTTTGGATAAACGCATTGCGAGACGATTGGTAGATTTTATGCACTTACAACTTTCTGACAATCAAAAAGGTCGTTATCAAGATGCTTCGGGTGTGTATCATTACGTTAAAAATGAGTTAGCACCGATCAACTCACAAGAATATTTAATGCGTGAAGCACAAGAATATGGGTTAGCATTGTCCAAGCAAAATATGATTGAGACAGGACAACCCGTACGCGCAAAAAGGAATTGGATGGACCGTGTGAAAGGGCATCTGAAGCGTAAATAATGAAGCGTATAAAAAAGGGGGGCTTGGACATGGTGTTGTCTAAGCCCTCAAATCTGCCTGTAATTAATTATTGTTTAATATCATCAATCGTCACAGAAATCGGTTGTTGCGTGATCGGATGCGTCATTTCAATTTGATAACTTTCAAGCTGTAATTGACGTAATTTCGAATCACTATATAATGGATCCCCCAGTACAGGATAACCAATTTCAGCGAGATGCACACGAATTTGGTGTGTACGACCAGTATCTAACTTTAACATCACTTCACAAACACCTTCTTCAATCATTTCAGAAGACAAAATATGTGTCACTGCACGTTGACCGGTAGGAGAGACACGACGTTTATTCGGATGGAATTTATCCTTGCCAATTGGTAAATCAATCGTTTGTGGCTTAATTGGCAATAAACTTTTCACTTGTGCTTTATAAATACGATGAATGTCATTATTTTCCAACATACGATCTAATATTTTTTTGATGATCGGATGCTTCGCCACAATAAGTAAGCCGACTGTCTCTTGGTCAAGACGATGAATAGGCTCAACATAAGGGTGGTTCAACGTATAAATGACATGGTTCATTAACGTATTACTTTCTTTTAAATCATTCGGATGTGTTTTCACGCCTTTCGGTTTGTAGACAATCGCTAAAAAGTCGTCTTCATAAGCGATTTGCGCATAACGATAGCTCGGTAAATATTGGCTTTTCGCGTCTTCATCAGGAATGTATATTTCGTCACCTGTATGGACGATAGTTTGTAAATTTGCAGCTTCATTATTCACTGTGATAGATTTTGACATATTCAATGTATGCAACTCTTTTTTGGGCAATTGTAATGTTTTAAATATGTCACGAATGGATTGTCCATTAAATGTATCGGCAACTTTAAATTTCATAAAATCCTCCTTAATTTCCTTTATCATAACACAAAACGAATCGTGATTGATGGTTTTATTCATTGAAACAACGTGTATAATAAAGTTAAATGTACATCCATGCACGAATAAAAATTGGATGATTGATGTGTAGCAAAGAGTGGAGTGACAATAATGGAAAAACCAACAAGATTGGCGTTATTAAAGGAAATTGCCGAATTCCTTAACGAAGAAACTGAATTACAATCCATGCTCGACGGTGCGTTAGACTCTTTAATTAAGGGAAGCGATTTTACAACAGGGTGGATATTTTTCATTGATGAAGAAGGCCACCATACATTAGAGTCACAGCACTCATTACCTTCAGCTTTAACCAATCGCCAATGCCATTATATGAAAGAAGGGACATGTTGGTGTGTCCAAGCATACCATAACCATAAATTGACCAAAGCCTCTAATATCATTAACTGTTCGCGCATTAATTTAGCCAGTAGAGAATTTGTGACAGAAACTGAAGATATTACCCATCATGCGACAGTACCTTTACGCTCTGGTAATGAACAATTTGGACTGTTAAATGTCGCGACGCCGTTTACGACGCATTACTCGGATGAAGACCTCGAATTGTTAGAATCTGTTGCATTTCAAATCGGTTCTGCGATAAAACGGATTGACTTGAACAATCAAGAGAAAGAAGCGGCACGAATTAATGAACGTAACCGCTTAGCTCGAGATTTACACGATTCGGTTAATCAAATGTTGTTTTCTTTAAAATTAACGGCACATGCGGCAGGTCAAATGACGCAAGAGGAAACGTCAAAACGTGCATTTATGCAGATAGAGCAAACGAGTCAAAACGCTGTGAATGAAATGCGTGCGTTAATTTGGCAGTTAAAACCGGTAGGCCTCGAAAAAGGGCTTGTTCATGCATTAAAAAATTACGCAAGTCTTATAGGTCTAGATATTGATGTGACGGTCAAAGGACTCATTGACTTAGAAAATAAAATTGAGACCCATCTGTACCGTGTCATGCAAGAAGCAATGAATAATACGAAAAAGCATGCGCAAACGAACCATATGGATATTGTGTTGAACCAAACAGACGACTATCTGATTGTTGAATTGAAGGATAACGGTATAGGATTTGACGTGACTCAAGTTGATTCGGCCGAAAAACACGGATTGTCGAATATGCGACAACGGATTAAATTTTTAAAAGGAACAATAAAAATGGCAAGTGATCAAGGAACAAAAATTACAATACAACTACCACTTCAACAGCCCAGGGAGGGACAATAATGCCTAAAATTGCACTTGTGGATGATCATTTTATAGTAAGGCAAGGCTTAGAATTTTTACTTTCGACACAACCACAGATAGAAGTTGTAGGAAGCTTTGGGGAAGGTCAAGCACTATTAGATGCTTTAGCAACCGATCAAATCGAACCAGAACTTATCCTTGTTGATTTGGTTATGCCTGAAATGAATGGGATTACATTAATTCAAAAATTGAAAGAACAACATGCAGGTATTAAAATATTAGTGCTTACAAGTTATGTAGATGAAGAGCATGTCATGTCAGCGATGCAAGCAGGTGCAGACGGTTATGAAATGAAGGATGTCGATCCGGAAGCATTAATGACCTCTATTGAAACGGTTTTACAAGGAGATAAAGTGATTCATAAGGATGCGCAACAGGTGATGGATACAGTCATAACGAAGCCGCATATGCTCAATAAATTGTCCAAACGGGAAACAGAAGTGCTGAAAGAAATGGCGAAAGGGAAGACGAATAAAGAAATTGCTGAAACATTGTTCGTATCGGAAAAGACGATTAAAACGCATGTGAGTCACATTTTCTCTAAATTGGAAGTGACCGATCGTACACAAGCCGCGATTTATGCCATGGAGAATCATTTGATTTAATTTGAAAGCATTAAATTATAAACAGGAGTATGGATAATCATCGTCCAATCTCCTGTTTTTTTGCATACTTATTCAACATTAGTGATTAAATAAGGTTCAATATGTACAATCGTTTCAACTTCACCTAGCCGTGCCTGTAATTTTGATTCAATATGATCAGATATCTCATGACTTTCGATGACATTTAATTTGGGGTTGACAGCTATAGTGACGTCGATAAATGAAATAACACCGTGACTTCTCGCTTTAATATCACGAATCTCTTTAATACCAGGAACAGATGAAATAATTTGTTGTATTTGTGTAAGCTCTTCCTCGTCATACCCATCAGTAAGTGTAACGGCCGTCTCTTTAAAAATATCAATACTTGCTTTCATAATGAGCAAACCAATCACAATGGCTGCAATAGTATCGAGCATCGGCACGCCCATATAAACGCCTAAAACGCCGATCACTGTACCAATCGACACAAGCGCATCCGAAAGGTTATCATAACTCGCTGCTCTTAAAGCACTGCTATTCACTTTTTTAGAAAGGTTACGATTGAAAATAAATACAGCAAACATAACAATACTTGAAATCATACCGACAATAATAGCAGATTGGTTTGGCTGAACGAATTCGCCTTGGTAAAAATGCTTCACGCCTGTAATAATCACTTGAATACTGACCGCAAACATAATGAATGAAGCAATGAGTGATGCGATAAATTCAGAACGATAATGCCCATAAGGATGATTGTTATCCACAGGTTTCATAGAGATTTGAAGTGCAATGAGTATGGCAATCGAACTAATGACATCTGTTGCATTGTTAATTCCGTCTGCCACTAGACCTTGACTGCTCGCCAACCATCCGTATGCAATTTTTAATAATGTTAAAAATGTATAAGTAATGATGCTTAGTGTTGCGCCTTTTTTAGCTTGAGAAATTTTATATTCTAATTGCAACGAAAACACCTCTTAAATGAATTGATAAGGTTTTGAGACTGTGATTATCTAACCTTTTTATAATAAAATACGTTTAGCTATACTATTATCCTACGAAAACGAATATAAATCTAGTTATAACTATAAAAATAAAGATTGCAAAATTGTTAATTTTCAGACTATAATGTTGTTATAACATTAAAGGGGATAGTCAGTATGAAATTTAAAGGGTTAACAGTGAAAATTATTATAGCATTAATCTTAGGGATTGCGTTAGGTTCGATTTTCAATTTCTATGTCGAATCTAAATTTGTTGGATTTATCGATCAATATGTTTTTAATGTCATTGGTCAAATCTTCTTAAATCTAATCTTTATGCTCGTAGTACCGGTTGTATTCGTGTCGATTGTACTCGGTGTAATTGGTGTTGGTGATCCAAAATTATTAGGCGGCATTGGCTTAAAAACACTCGTCTTTTTCTTATCGACAACAGCGATTGCGATAACGTTAGCGATGTGTTTAGCATTAATCGTTAAACCAGGTGCTGGCCATTCAGACTTATTAAAATCAGAAGAAGTTACCACATATCAAAAGAAATTAGATGATCAAAAGGCAACTGGGGCTTCTCCAATCAACCAGACATTTGATCAAACTTTAATTAATTTCTTTCCAAAAAACGCGATTCAATCAATGACAACAGGAAATATGCTTCAGATTATTACATTTGCGATTTTCGTCGGTATCGGTATTATGATGGTAGGCGAACGAGGAAGGATTGTACATCAATTTTTCGAACAGTTTAATGAAGTCCTGATGTATATTATATCAATGGTAATGAATGTATTTGCGCCAATCGGTACATTTGGACTTGTCGCACATGCATTTACAGGCGCAGGCTTTGGTGCAATCAGACAACTTGGTTTATACTTTATTGTTGTATTAGCCGCACTCTTTATTCATTTCTTTGTCGTCTATGGCGGTGCAGTGAAGTTTTTAGCGGGTCGTAGCCCAATTGAATTTTTCAAAGGTTTCTTCCCAGCGATTACAGTTGGTTTCGGGGGCTCAAGTTCTAACGCTGCACTTCCGGTTTCAATGGAATGTACGAAAAAAATGGGTGTCAAACCAGAAATTGCATCTTTCGTTCAACCTTTAGGGGCAACAATTAATATGGATGGTACTGCAATCATGCAAGGTGTCGCTACAATTTTCATTGCGCAATTATCTGGTGCGGATTTAACAGTTCTACAGCTCATTACCGTTGTCGCTGTAGCTGTTATTGCTTCTGTCGGAACAGCAGGCGTCCCTGGTGTAGGACTGATCATGTTGGCGATGGTATTAACTGCAGTCGATTTAAATCCAGCCGCTATTGGTATTATCTTAGGAATCGACCGTTTGTTAGATATGACACGTACAGCAGTAAACATTACTGGTGATGCCGCATGTGCATTGATTCTATCCGAACGTGAAGGACGAAAATTAAAAGGGAATATGCACGTAAAATAAAGTTAATAGTTGGCATTAGAATGTACTTTAGTAAAATTAAAAATGAATAAAAAGAGAGGACCCTATATACGACAAATAGTATGTAGGGTTCTTAATCCATTAAATTAAAAAGTGGCCTTGTCTATATTCTTTGATAAACAAACATAGCGATAATAGTTGGTTTTGGTGGCTCAAGTTCAAACGAAGTGCTCCCTGTTTCAATGGAAATTACGAAAAAATAGGTGTTAAACCAGAAATTACATCTTTCGTTCAACCTTTAGCCGCAACGATAAAGAGGTTTTACAATAAATAAGATTGCATAGTTTATTTTAACGAGGAAAATATTTTTGATATTGTAACAATGATTAGAAGTAAACGTGGTCAAACAATCCTATTAAAGAATACATCTGATTTTGATATTTACTTTGAAGAGAAGTTGTTGAGAACTCACATGGTTAAAAACTAGCTGAAAAAGAGAAAAATTTAATTGTAACTATTTTTTAGTACATGAGGCTAGGAGGAATTAAATTGAAAAAAATATATAGAAAACATCAATTTAAACATTATAAACTTAACCTGTATTTTGTATGCTTTAAAATTTAAAATACAGCAATATAATTTTGGTTTTTGCATTTGTGACTCTTGTTAGAATAAAGTAATCTGATTGATAAAGTTTTCAAATGCTTGCTTTTCTACAATTAGCTTATTGATAATCCAGAATCTAAGTTAACGTATATCCAAAGCTCATCAGTTTCATAATCAACGACTGCTACATGGAACGAATACTATAAGTTTTTTAGAAAATCAACGCCGAAGTCAAAAACAACTAATCTTGTTCCAGCTTTTTTATTTTCAAATTCAAGTATAGCGTCCAAATAATAAATCTTACTGTCTTCATCATTTTCTATTCTTTTAAGTTTTAAGGTTAATGGAGTATTACTTTATTCATAAGAAGAATCTTGTAGTTTTATATTTTTTGAAATCAAGTTAATGTCCCTTTCTCAACACTTTTTCTTAATTATCATAAGAGTGTTTGTCGTATGCGCACTAAATTTTCAATAACAAGGATGATGATTTGTGTTATAATATAATTCTTGAACTCATATTTACGGTACAAGACTGTTTAGTTAATCATGTTCATCTATCGTACAGGGATATACATATGAGTCATTGAAATCTAATAAAAATACATAAAACTATTTTAATATAGATTTGATTGTCTTATTAAAATAACATTGGTTATTGTAAATTGCGTTTAAGAAAAGAATTCAATGTGAGATAAAGTATTCTTGATTTTCAAAGCTTTATGGCGCATGGAAAGTCATTGATTTACAGTTTAAGCATTCTAATAAAATAAGTTGAATTTTTGTGACAATTGCGCATTTTCCAGGTTAGAGATTGTTTTTAAAAATGCCACTTTTCATTTGTCGCATTTTGTATTAATATGTAATTTGTGTTTCAAGAATTGTGTAGAATTGCAATGCTTGTGTGCGGATAAATTTTTATTTAAGAAAGGTAGTCATAATAAATGGATAGACAAAGTTTTACTGAATTAATTCAAAGCAAGTTCAAGATGGTACGTATTGAGGCAGGTTATACACAAGATACGATGGCTCAAACAATCGGCCTATCTAAAAAAACATTAGTACAAATTGAAAAAGAGCGTGTGTTACCAAATTGGACAACATGTGTATCTATTTGTGCATTATTTAGAGATTCTGAAGTATTGAACGGTACTTTCGGTTGCGATCCTTTAGAAATCGTTCAAACTATTTCAAGAAATCAAGCAGCTTACCCGAGATATTCAACAGTAAGTGATATTTATTGGGATACGCTTGCAAGCAAAAATGGTTACATCTTGCAATCAAACAAAGTCAGCGAACTTTACCGTATTCTAGATGCGGATAAACAACCGATTTTTGCATCACCAAAATTGAGAGAAGCAGAAACTTACTTCCAACGCAACGTGAAAGAAGAGCTTATTCGTGCATAATTTAAAATAAATGATAGAATGTGGGAGCATCAACAAACGAAATGTTGCGTGCTCCTTTTTTATAGGGAAATTGATGTTTAACACAGTAGTTTTTCGGTCATAAGGTTACATATGTATTTGACTGAGAATACAACATTACGTTTGTTTGTTAAACATGAGCAAGAATGAATGGATCGCTCTATTCATGTTTGATTCCAGTTGAAATTTAGAGGAGAGATGTAAATATGCAAGCGATTTTAGTCGTATTGTTTATGATCGTGATTGGCGCTGTGATTGGTGGTGTCACGAATATGATTGCTGTCAAAATGCTATTCCATCCATTTAAATCTTATTACATTTTTGGTAAGCGTGTACCTTTCACTCCGGGACTGATTCCGAAAAGAAGAGGAGAAATTGCTGAAAAAATCGGACAAGTTGTGGAAGACCATTTATTAACTGAGTCTTTAATGAGAGAAAAGTTAGAAACGCCGGATATGAGAGCGACTGTGCATCGTGCCGTTTCACAACAGGTGGCAGCATTAGAGGAAAATCATATGACGATGCAATCTTTGGTGGAGCGATTTGATATTGATGTCGTGAAGGATGGCGAAAGCTTTGTTGAACGTTATACGAAACAAAAGTTAAACGAGAAATATCAATTGCATCAAACAGATAAAATTGCAGAACTGATACCTGCCAAAGTGATGGCTGAGATAGATCATAAAGTGAGCACATTAGATACTTTGTTACTCGAAAGAGCACGTATTTATTTAGAATCTGACAAAGGTTATGACGATATTCTAGAAATGTTAGAGACGTTCTTTGTTGAAAAAGGAAAAATTGTGTCAATGCTTCAAATGTTTATGACTAAAGAAGCGATAGCAGAAAGGATTCAGAGAGAATTAATTCGTTTGACGACACATTCTAAGGCGCGAGGTATTCTGTCAGCACAAATTCACGCAGAATATGAAAAATTAAAGCATGCTACGTTACAAGATTGGATTAAACCAGAACAAATGGCTGATATTGAAGCACAAGTGAGTGCATTGGTATTAAAACAAATAGATCTAAAACAACGTGCGCATATGCCGCTTAAATCGCTTGTACCCCACTTATTTGAAATGTTACATGATAGAGGTATCGATCGCATTACAGACTTGATTCTCGATACATTAGCGCAACGTTTATCAACCATTTTGAAACAAGTGAATATTCGCGGCTTAATTGAAGAGCAAATCAATCGTTTTGACCTCGATTATATTGAACGTTTAATTTTTGAAATTGCGAATAAGGAATTAAAATTAATTATGTTGCTCGGCTTTATTTTGGGAGGAATTATCGGATTTTTCCAAGGATTAATAGCAATCTTTGTATAACACTATAAAATGTGGTATCGTAAGCTAGGAACGAGGTTGAAAGAGACAGAATTCAATCTTAAAATACACAACTCAAGGAGAGATTAAAATGGCTGTAAATTTATATGATTACGCAAACAAATTAGAGCAAGCTTTACGTGAAAGTGACGAGTACAATGCAATTAAAGATGCATACGCTAAAGTAGAGGCTGATGAAAATTCTAAAAAATTATTTGATGCGTTCCGTGAAACACAAATGAACTTCCAACAAAAACAAATGCAAGGTGAAGAAATTAGCGAAGAAGATTTACAAAAAGCGCAAGAACAAGCGCAACAAATTGAAAAAGACAGCAATATTTCTGAGTTAATGAATGCTGAGCAAAAAATGAGTCAAGTATTCCAAGAAATCAACCAAATTATCGTTAAACCTTTAGACGAAATTTACGCAGACTAATAAAGATAAACGATTGAACTAACGAGTTTGAGATGCGATGTCTCAAACTCGTTTTTTTAGTTAATAGCTCTTGTAATGGCTTACTCATGCTTTTTATCTCACTGATCGTCAAGTCAATTTTACGGTAAAAAAAATTAACCATTTCAATAATACTTAAATGAGACGCACTTTAATTAACGAAAATATGATAAAATAAATGAATACGAAACATGCATACATAGATGAAATTTGATGATAAAAGGAGAATGCTTGAATGGTTAAGTTTTTGCATTGTGCAGATTTGCATCTCGATAGTCCATTTGCATCCAAGCGCTATTTAAATCCGACAATTTTGAAGGATGTTGAAAATAGTGCTTACAAAAGTTTTGAAAACATTATTGACCTTGCATTGAGAGAAGAGGTCGATTTTGTCATAATTAGTGGAGATTTATTTGACCAACACAATCGTACTTTAAAGGCGGAAGTGTTTTTAAAATCTCAATTTGAACGTTTGCAGAAAGAACAAATTTTTGTCTACATTGTACATGGGAATCATGATCCTTTATCGGATGAAATTAAAACGAAATGGCCTGAGAATGTGACTGTATTTTCAAATCAGGTCGAAACATATCAAGCGATTACGAAAACGGGAGAAACAGTGCATCTTCATGGCTTCAGCTATGAAAAACGTGAAAGTTACGAAAATAAAATAGATGCTTATCCGACGAATGAAAATCGTAATGTTGTACATATTGGCGTATTGCACGGGACTTATAGTAAATCTGAAGCTTCGGATCGTTACACAGAGTTTCGATTGGAAGATTTAAACGCGAAATTATACCATTATTGGGCTTTGGGTCACATTCATTTGAGACAACAACTGAGTGATATGCCTGAAATTCATTATCCTGGCAATATTCAAGGCCGTCATTTTAAAGAACAAGGTGAAAAAGGTTGTTTAATTGTTGAAGGTGATCACGTTGCGTTAAAGACACGCTTTGTGCCGACACAATTCATCCGTTTTGAATCAGCAACGTTAGAGACGGAAGATATTAGCCAACAAGCGTTATTCGAACTGATTCAAGACTTTAAAGCACGTGTCAGACATCAAGGTCGTGCATTTTATCGATTACAGTTGAATATACGCGGCGATGAAATGATTTCACCACAAGTTTTAGAACAATTGAAAGTATTGTCCACAGAATATGAAGAAAATGAACGCCACTTTGTCTTAATTGATGAATGGGACATCCGTTATATTGATATTCGTCAAAAATCTATTATTCAAGAGTTTCCTGCAGAATTACTTGAGCAAGATGATGTGTATGAGCGTGCAGTGAAAGATTTGTATATGAATCCGAAAGCCTCAAAATATTTGGAGAGCTATCAACAACATGATCGTAAAGCGTTGGTTGCACGTGCAGAAGCCATCATTGAAGCTGAGTTAAAGGGGGGCAATTAACCGATGAAAATTAAATCAGTTGAAATTTATGGTTATGGTCAATTTGTCCAACGAAAAGTGGAATTTGATCAATATTTTACTGAGATTTTTGGACAAAATGAAGCAGGTAAATCGACACTTCAAGCGTTTATACATTCGATTTTATTTGGCTTCCCGACGAAAAAGGAAAACGAACCACGTCTTGAACCACGTATGGGCAATCATTACGGTGGTCGTGTGACATTGATTTTAGATGACGGTATGGAAGTGGATGTCGAACGTGTCAAAGGGAGTGCCCAAGGGGATGTCAAAGTTTACATGCCCAATGGATCGATTAAAGATGAAGCGTGGTTAAAAGCACAGTTAAATTACATCAATAAAAAGACGTATCAAGCGATTTTTTCTTTCAACGTGCTTGGCCTTCAAGACATTCATAAGCATATGAGTGAAGTACAATTACAAAACTTTTTAATGCAAGCAGGTGCGCTCGGTTCTACAGAATTTATCGGTATGCGTGAACTGATCAATCAAAAGAAGCAAGAACTTTATAAAAAGTCAGGTCAAAATCCTGAAATCAACCGTAAAATTGAAGAAGTTCGCAACTTGGAATATCAAATCCGTGAAGAATCAGCCAAAATGGAATCGTATCAACGTTTGACGGAAGAACATGAAAAAGCGTCACGACGTCTTGACACATTAAAGCAAAACCTGAGCCAATTAACAGCACTGTTTGAAGAAAAGCAAAAAGAAGTGGCTTTAATCGATCAAGTTCAAGAATGGAAAGGGTTAGAAGCGGATTTAAATATTGAACCGTTAGAGTTTCCAGAAAAAGGGATTGATCGTTATGAATTGGCGAAAGTTCAAGTGGATCATCTCGAACGTGACATTGGTTTACGTGTTGAAAAGCAACAACAATTGCAAAATGAGAATTCACAGTTGTATGTGCCTGAAAAATCACTTTATCAAAACTTTGAATCTATCGCGAAACAAGAAGACCGAGTGAAACAGCAAGACATGGAATTGAAACAGAATGAGCGAGAATTCAATCAACATGAGATGGAAATTAAAAGTTTGAAGTCTCATATCGGCTGGAAAGAGGTACATGATGATGTCGATTCGAGCGAAGCACAAAAAAGCTTTGCGAGTGAGACGTTAAAGCAAAAGCAAGAGCATCTACAAACGATTCAACAATTGAAAAAGACGCAAGATGACTATCAAATTGAAACGGTGTCTTTTGAGGAAGAATTGGAACATTTAAGTAGTCAGTTGGTTGATGATGAAAACTTCGAAAAGAAAAAAGTCTATGATCAACGATTGTTAGAATTAAAAGAAAAGCGCAATCTGTTTGATAAGATGAAGACTTCTTTTGAACAAGAAGCAGAACAAAAGGCACAGCAACAACGTCGTGTTAGAGGGGCATCATTCTTCCTTGCGATCATCTCTATTGCGTTTGCCATCTGGATGTTCGTCACAGAAGCGATGGTGGCAGGTATTGTGTTAACTGTCATGGCCATTGTGTTTATCATTGGGATGACATTATTCCGTTCTAAACCAGTCGGATATGATACGCAATTTTCTGAAGAACTTGCCCAACTCGAACAAGAAGTCGAACAGTTAGAAGCGGAATATGATTTAGACTTTGATTTATCGACACAATATCAGTTGCGTGATCAAATTGCGCAACGTCAACAACAATTGGCAATTTTAAAAACAAAAACGCAACATGCAAAGACACAATATGAAGATACACAGATGGCATGGGCAGATGCGACGAGCAAGTTACAACAATTGAAAGCATCACTTCACTTGTCTGAAAACTTGTCAGATGAACTGCTCGTCGATGCGATACAGACAATTCAAATGATCAAAGACCATCAACAATATATTGAAAAGTTGCATGAAGCCTACTTAAAATTAAGTGAATCATTAGAATCATTTTATACTGAAGTGTATGACAAAATTGGTTCAGTATTTCAAGAGATTGATAGAAACACTCTGTTCCATGATGTGCGAGAATGGTTAAAAACAACGAGTCGAGATATGACGCGTCATGAACATAATACGGAACAATTAAACTTGTTAGAAAATGAGCTGAAACATTTGAAGCATCGTTTAAATGAAAATCATCAAGAAATTCAAACATTATTCGGTGCGATTGGCGCGTTAGATGAGGAAAGTTATTACAAACATCACGAACGCTATCAACGCTACCATGAACGTTTAGCACGTTTTAATGACCTAACACACTTCCTGGATAACCAGAACTACGGCTATGAAAAGAGTTCTAAATTAAGTGAGAAAACAACAGCTCAACTTGATGAAGAATATCAAAAGTTGTCTGAACAAATTGATACTTACAATGAGCGCTTTTTGGAATCACAAAGCGAAGTGAGCGACTTATTAGCGCAAATGAACCATATGGAAACGGATGATACTTTGAGACATTTACGCCATCAATATCAACTTTTAAGAAATCAATTGAATGAAAGTGCTGAAGATTGGGCGGCGTTAAGCTATCTCGAAGCATTAGTAGATGAACATATTAAACAAATTAAAGATAAACGATTGCCGCAAGTTGTAAATATTGCAACAGATATTTATAATGATTTAACGAGTGGTCAATATGTACAAGTAACTTATGCGAATGAGCAAGTGATGGTGCGTCACCAAGATGGCCAAATGTACCATCCCATTGAATTAAGCCAGTCGACAAAAGAGTTGCTTTACATTGCACTCCGCTTAAGCCTGATTCATACATTAAAGCCGTACTATTCGTTACCGATTATTATCGATGACGCTTTTGTACACTTTGATGCTGAACGCAGAGCGCAAATGATGAAATATTTAAGGGGCATGTCTGAAGAGTATCAAATTCTTTACTTTACATGTTCGCGTGATACCAATATTCCAGCAAAACAGCTTGTCACGCTAAATAAGATAGATAAATAGAATGGGAAGGCGTTAAAAATGAGAAATATTGAAAAGCTACAACCTGGAGACACGGTGGATCACTTTTTTCTCATCCATCGTGCGACTCAAGGCGTAACTGCGCAAGGTAAAGATTATATGACGCTTCACTTACAAGATAAAAGTGGAGAAGTAGAAGCGAAAGTTTGGACCATTACAAAAGAAGGTATGAACCAATTGAAGCCTGAACGTATTGTGCACATTAAAGGCGATATGATCAATTACCGTGGTCGCAAACAAATGAAAGTGAATCAATTTCGAGTTGCGACTGAAGAAGACGGGTTACGTACACAAGATTTTATCGATGGGGCACCGATGTCTCCTGAAGAAATCAAGGATGCGATGCAAGATTACATTTTCGAAATTGACAATGCACCGCTACAACGTGTAACGCGTTATTTATTGAATAAACATGAAGAGAGTTATTTCGTGTATCCAGCCGCAAGTACACATCACCACAACTTTGTCAGTGGTTTAAGTTATCACGTATTGACAATGTTAGAAATTGCTCGTCAATTATGTATCATTTATCCAGAATTGAACAAAAGTTTATTGTACAGCGGTATTATTTTACATGACATGGGTAAGGTGAGAGAACTGTCTGGTCCGATTGCGACATCATACACATTGGAAGGGAATTTACTCGGTCATATTTCAATCGCGAGTGATGAAGTGGCAGATGCAGCGCGTGAGTTGAATGTAGATGGGGAAGAGATTTTGTTACTCCGTCATCTCATTTTGTCACATCATGGTAAATTGGAATATGGCTCACCGAAATTACCTTATGTGAAAGAAGCGGAAATTTTAAACTTTATTGATAACATTGATGCACGTATGAATATGTTTGAAAAAGCGTTTAAGAAGATTGATAAAGGTCAATTTACAGAGCGCATTTTCGGTTTAGAAGGACGTCAATTTTATAAGCCTGAAAAGTTGGATTAATCAATGAATGTTTTGAAACATTTATGTATGGTGTTTCAATAACATTGCACTCGATTCTCGTTTGATTCGTTGTTTTTCCAAAGTAAAATCATGTGATAAAGCGATTTTCGGGTGAAAGTAACGCAAGTAAGTGTAAAGGGCATCAAAAAGGTGCGGGAACTGAAAGAGTTGTCCCGCACCTTTCCTTTTTTGACATTTGTTTCTCGCAATTACATGCCTAGTTGACCGTCTTGTGATGATTGTTTTTTCAACGCATCTGGATTTAAAATATTATCCTCGATGGCTTTCTTCACATCACGATCTTTATAATCAACGTTATATTCGTCAAGTAAATCTTTATAAGCATCTGTTAAGATTTTAGGGTCTTCTTGTAATTTGTTTTGAATAATTTTTTCTTTTAGTTTAGATTTCTCTTTATCAAAATCATCTTCTTTATCTGCACGAATGATATGGTAACCATATTCCGTTTTAACGACATCTGAGATTTGGCCTTCTTTCAATTTGAACAGTGCTTCTTCAAACGGTTTAACCATTTGTCCTTTAATGACATAACCTAAGCTACCATTTTTATCTTTTGTTGAATCCATTGACTCTTCTTTTGCGATTTTGTCGAAGTCTTTAGGATTTTTATCGAGTTTCTCTTTAATTTCATCAATTTTCTTCTTAGCATCTTTGTCAGATAAGCCTTCTTTATCGTCTTTATCTTGTTTCACTTTAATTAAAATATGAGAGGCTTTTTTCGTACTTTCTTTAATCTCTTTATCTGAAACTTTAACTTTTTCATTTAATAACTCTTTTTGGTAACTCACCAATTTACGTTGTTCTTTATAGTCGTCAATGGTCATGCCTTGTTGTTTCAATAAACTTTCAAATTGTTTTTTACCACCATATTTTTCAATTTCTTCGTCAGTTTCTTTATCGATTTGTTTTTGATCGACCTTATCGCCATATTTTTTCTCTAAAATTTTATTCAATAATACTTTAAATGATTGGCTAGCGATTTGTTCATTGCCAATTTCTTTTAAAACGTCTTCAACTTTTACGTCTCCTGCTTTAGAAGAAATTAAAGTTTGATCTTTTGAAGTTGGGGCATCATTTCCACATGCTCCGAGTAATACTGCACTTGCTGTTATAGGAATAAATAATCTTTGTATGCCTTTCTTCATCTTTTGAGCTCCTTTATATGTAATTAACACACATAAATATTACCATAATGTCTTGCAGTAACCAACGAAGAAGGGTATAAATACGACTAAAAGCTGAGCATGTGTCCACATTTATAACATTTTTAATGAATAATTATGTTATTACATGCTAATGATAGTGTAGGATCCACACCTTTTCTCAAATTATGAGGATTGTGCATGTGTTGATTTGCGTTGTTCTGTCAATAATAATGATACTGAAAAGCTTGCAAGTAGTAAAAATGCTGCAAGATAGAAACTGATTGCCTTGGAACCAGTCACATCTGTTAAATATCCCGTGATATAAGATGCGAGAATGGAGGTAGTCAAACCGATAAAGTTGTAAGCACTAAATGATGTCCCTAATGCATTCTTAAGTGCATTATCTACTTACGACTGCTATTAACCCCGGGTTAGTATTCATCTTTCTAACAATACCATAACCTATTAAGGCAATGCAGAGAATCGCTAAATTGTAAAAAATACTGTAGATGAAGTAAAAAGAAATGTAAGAGGTAACATGATGATCAATATCGGTTTATGCGTCATTTTTTAATCTTTTTAGCCAAATTTTGATATGACAGTATACAGCAAATTAGGGGGGGACATATTCATTGACGCAACATAAAAAAAGACTGATACATTTCAAAAGTGAAAATGTATCAGCTCATATTAATATGCTTTGAATGTTCATTGTGTACTAACAATAGGAAACCGTTTTGATGTTCTTCGACGTAATGCCCTTGACGAACTGAAAGGATTACTTTTAAGTAGAGTATGTCCATTACAGAATAACCAGCATTCAAAGCTAATAAAAACATAAAGTAATGACCATACTCAGGGTTTGCGCGTGCTACAAGGATACAAATGATGGTAATCACAATCAGTGGCATGATGAGACATATACAAAAATAAGACTTGCGTATGGGACGGTCAAGATAAATATTGTATAGTGGTAGCCAAGATTGACGTATTAACTTGTGAGCTTTTAAATATTTCAAGTAAGGTAGTACCGTCAGAATATGAATAAGTTTGTGAACGGGATATAAAAATAACATTAAGACAATAAACAATAGAAAGTTTTGATCTGTGAATGGTACATCAGAATAATAATGAAACATTTCAAAACTAACAAAAAATGTGATAACAACCGTTACAAAACTTATAAAAGCAATACGAGGTAAACCAAATCTTGAATGTACATCAATTGAACGCAAACAGTTTAACATTTACAAGCTCCTTTGCTATCAGTAATATAACGTATTATCTACCTCAAATTACTGTTCGTCAAGCAAATTTTCTCGAATATGACTTTGACATAAATTCACGTCATTAATAAAGTCTTTACCGTGCAATTTAGCAACGAGATAATGGACATCACTAAAGCTCGGAAGGTGGAACATTTCAGTTTGGAAATCTTTTGAAGCATTGTAGATTTTATTTTGTGTTTCATCATATTGTTCGAAAATTTCATCTACTAAAGCTTTACCTTTATCCGTTAAAGTAATGTACGTGTTCCTCTTATCATTGTGATCTTTTTCCATGTTAAGCAATGCTTGTTGTTCTAGGCGTTTGGCAAAATTGTATGCAGTTGAAACGTGCATCACACCGTATTTAGAAATATCTGAAATAGTTGCGCGACCAAAAGCGTAAAGTGTTAATAAAATCAGATGTTCATTCATGGCGATACCCGATTTTTTTAACCAACGCTGCCAATCACTTTCGGCATTTTTCCATAGAACTTTAGATAACATGGCAATTTTATGTGTGTAAAGCATTCCCTCAATTTGTGCTTGTCTGTCATTCATAATGCTAGACTCCTTTCTTAGACTATAAAAAAGCATGATACCGTATTGTACCATGCTTTAACGTCATTATATCGAATAATGGTCCTTCAAACACTAAAAAATTATTTTTTGGTTGGAAAATTTGTCATTTCTTCGCCACGATTTTGTAGATTTTCAATATGTGATTGAAGTTGTTTAATATTTGGATTGATGTCAGCTTTAAACTCACCAATCATTGTTTTCACTTCATCACCAATTGAGCCAGCAAAACTTTGGCTTTCATTTTTAATTTGAGCGATATAACGTTTAATATCATGGATACTATTTTTCATCGTATCGACTTCAAGTTCAAGTTCTGTCTTAGGTCGTGCCGCTTTTGGATTGGCGATACGTGTTTGACCATCTCTCGCAACTAAAGCCACACCTAAACCTGTTGCCACACCAGCAACAACGCCTAATGTCATTCGAACGATTTTCATAATTTTCCTCCTCGGACAATTTTCTTTTATATATACCCATTTGTTTATAAAATATGCGGTTTCAGTATAATTTAATCTTATTCGATGTTTGAAGCAATTTGAGCAGCAATCTCTGCCTTTTGAGCATCATCAATTCGAGATTCATTTGTTTCCCAATGATAACCGAAACCATCAATGTCATTTTTATAACGCGGAATTAAATGAAAATGAATATGGAAAACAGATTGTGATGCATATTCACCATTGTTTTGAATGATGTTCAAGCCGTCTGGGTTAAATGTCTTCTTAATTGCATTCGCCACAACCGGCAATGCTTCTCCGATATGTTTCATCGTTTCAGCATCTGTTTCATAAATGTTTGGTGACGGCGTTTTAGGAATGAGTAATGTATGGCCTTTAGAAACTTGAGAAATATCTAAAAATGCATAGACATAATCATTTTCGTAAACTTTAAAACTTGGAATGTCGCCGTCAATAATCTTTGAGAATATCGTTTCAGTCATATAGATTCCCTCATTTCTTCATTTAGTTTTATTATAGCACGTGTGACTGTTCATGTAACGATATTATCAAATGTCTATTAAATAGCAATAGCAACCGTATTTTTGATACAATAACAATTATGGAGGTGCAGATCAATGACTGTACAAATTAAAAATTTAACAGGCGGCTATGGTAAAAAGCCTATCATTAAAAATATAAATTTTGAACTCACAGATGGAGAAATTGTTGGTTTAATCGGCTTAAATGGTGCGGGTAAAAGTACAACAATTAAACATATTTTAGGATTGTTGACGCCGACTGAAGGTGACATGTCGATTTCAGGCATTAATATTAAAGAGGATATACATGCCTATCGACAACATTTATCCTATATTCCAGAAGCACCTGTCATTTATGATGCACTGACGTTAAAAGAACACATTGAAATGACAGCGATGGCGTATAGTATTGACTATGATACAGCGATGGCGCGCGCATTACCTTTATTGAAGACATTTCGTTTAGAAGACCAATTACATATTTTTCCGAGTCACTTTTCAAAAGGGATGAAGCAAAAAGTAATGATTATTTGCGCGTTTATTGTAGAACCGGATTTTTACATTATAGACGAGCCATTTTTAGGTCTTGATCCGATTGGCATACAGTCGATGCTTGATTTGATGGCGTCTAAAAAAGAAGAAGGCCGCACAGTGTTGATGAGTACACATATTTTAGCGACTGCTGAGCGCTATTGTGATCGTTTTATTATATTAGATCAAGGTGAAATCGTCGCGATGGGGAATTTGGAAGCGTTACGTCACCAAACAGCAATGCCACATGCGACGTTGGATGAAATTTACATTCATGTGACTAAAGGAGCACAATCCTCATGAAAACGGCGAGACAACTTTTTCGAGAGCGTTTAAATGCTGAGCGAAAGGAAAAAAATTACTACAACAAATTTATTTTCAACGGCCATTTTTCAGTGTTTCTCGTCATATTATTAGGTGCATTTATATTGGGTTATAGTCAATGGTTAAAAAATGTACCTGAAGGCATCAATTACGCGCTGTGGGTATCCATGGTGTTGTCTATTACATCCATCTTCCCATTAAAAACTTTGTTGGAAGATGCTGACCGTTTATTTTTACTACCATTCGAACGTCAAATGAAAGCGTATATGTGTGATAGTATTATATTTAGCTATTTATCAAGATTGCCACTACAAATTTTAATGCTGATCGTGTTTTATCCACTCATACACACAGTTTATCCTGAACGTATGGCCGCATTCATTGTGACGAGTGTGTTAGCCATCATTTTACCGTTAGTAGGTTTATGCTTAAAGTGGGAATGGTACCGCTACAGACTTGAAAATTGGTCTATTCAACTCGTGCTTTTCATTTTCAATCTTGGTGGCTACTATGTCATGTTGGAAACTTCTCACTTATCAGCTATCATTGCTGTCGTGGGTATCATCGCTTTATGTGTATTGCTGAACAGATTGAATGTGAATCAGCTGTTTCCATGGGAGTCCATGATTAAACACGCGCATCAACATCGCATTAACTATTACAAATTTGTGAACATGTTTACTGATGTTAAAGGAATGCAAGAACAAGCAGTTCGTCGTCGTTATCTTGATTTCTTGTTAAAAACACCAAAACCATTTGACTCGACACAACTCTATCCATTTTTATTTAAGCGTAACTTTTTACGTGGTAAAGACGCATTAAACATGACATTGCGTTTAGTGGTGATTTGTGCATTCATCATGATTTGGTTAAATCATCCATGGGTGAATGCGGTCATTGGAAGTTTGGCGATGTATATTATCGTGTTACAAATGTCCCAATTTTATACTCAAGAGGCGTATAGTTTATGGCCGCAAGTTTGGCCAGTGTCAGAATTGTATGTGATAGAAGGCTATCGAAAGTTTTTACAACAAACCGTACTGATCATAGGAATCTTATTCAGTATCGTTTATGTGTTACTCCATGTGGCACAGTTTTATTTCATCATCTTCTTTTTTATCGTCGGTTATTTCACTATCCGCAGTACAATCAAGAAATTGAAATATCAAGAAAGTTTATTGAAAGATTAAGAAACAGGCTGGGGCGACTTCCAGCCTGTTTTTTCATTCCTCTTCTGAAATTGGATAAAAGAATTGTTCTAAGTATGAAGCGTGTGCACTTGATGATCCTGCAAGTGGTCGCACAGCTTCTTTAGAAAAATGTTCACGGAATGCAGAAGATTTTTTGTAATCTTCATAGGCTTTACGTGATGAAAATCCTAAAAATACTTTATAAATATTGCTTTGTAAAGGTTTTAATAATCGGTAAGTATTGAAACCATCATATTCGTCTAAATGAGGAAGGTAACTCTCTAGTTTCTTTTCCAACTGATATTTATGATCTTCAGTCGTCGGTATTGATATTAATGCATGAAAATCATCACTTGAAATTGAACCAAAGCGAGTTAAGACGCGAAATTTTTTAGGTTGTTGAAAAATAGTCTCGTCGTCTGTCTCCTCAATCATGACAGATTGGTCGTTTCCAGAAAAAATAAATAAGTCATGGTTTTCGTTGTTGAGTTGGATTTGATTTAAATATCCGTAAGTACCATATGTGATATAAAATTTCATGGTGTTCTCCTCCTTGTTTTCATTCATTATAAGTTTTTCTCGCTTAAATCACCACTAAAATATACTTAATTCTCACTTAAATTAAGTGACTATTTTTGTACGATTAATTCATGTCGCACGATTGATAAAATACCCGCTAAATATGCATCGATTAAGATATGAAAACTATTTCAAAATAAAAAAGTTTCATGGTTGAAATCACTTAGTTAAATGTACATTTTAAATTTTTATGACATTTGAGCCAGATACTGATGTTAGAGGGGCTTGATATGATATATTAATGAAGAATGACGTTGTTTAAGGAGGAACATATGGGTACGACAAAAAACGATACAATTTTGCGTGCGATTAAAGGAGAAGTAGTCTCTCATACCCCTGTATGGTTTATGAGGCAGGCAGGACGTTCACAACCAGAATATCGCAAATTAAAAGAAAAATACTCACTATTCGACATTACACATCAACCAGAATTATGTGCTTATGTCACTGCATTACCGGTTGAACAATACGACACAGATGCAGCAGTATTATATAAAGATATTATGACACCATTAAAATCAATCGGTGTAGATGTTGATATTAAATCTGGCATTGGACCCGTCATTGCTAATCCGATTCGACAAATGTCTGATGTGGAAGCATTAGGTCAAATCGATCCAGAGCGCGATGTCCCTTATGTTTTAGACACAATCAAATTATTGACTGAAGAAAAATTAAATGTCCCATTGATTGGCTTTACAGGTGCACCATTTACTTTAGCCAGTTACATGATTGAAGGTGGCCCATCTAAAAACTATAATCAGACGAAAGCACTGATGTATAGTGATGAAGCGACATGGTTTAAATTAATGGACGTGTTGACAGACATGTCGATTCGATACGTTGGTGCTCAAGTGAAAGCAGGTGCACAGCTCATTCAAGTGTTTGATTCATGGGTAGGGGCTTTGAATCAACCGGACTATGATTACTATATTAAGCCATGTATGGAAAAATTGATCACAGGGATTAAAGCATACAACGTCCCTGTCATAATGTTTGGTGTGGGGGCAAGCCATTTAATAGAGTCATGGAATGCTTTACCTATCGATGTCTTAGGGCTAGATTGGCGTACATCGATTAATGAAGCACGTGCCAAAGGGGTTTCAAAAGCATTACAAGGCAATTTAGACCCAAGCATTTTATTGGCACCGTGGGAAGTGATTGAAGCACGCTTGAAACCGATTTTAGATCAAGGGGTGGCTCACGGACGACACATTTTCAATTTAGGTCACGGGGTCTTTCCTGAAGTGAAACCGGAAACGTTAAAACACGTGGCTCAATTTGTACATGACTATACAAAACGTTAAGTTGCAAGAATCGAGTATATAAAGGACGGATTAAAAGATGAAAAAACAAATAGGATTATTAGTGATGGCATACGGGACACCTTACCAAAAGAGTGACATCGAACCATATTATACCGATATTAGACACGGTAGAAAGCCATCCGAAGAAGAGTTGAATGATCTCATTTCACGCTATGAGGCGATTGGGGGGCTTTCGCCGTTAGCAGGAACGACTGAACGTCAAGCTGATGCAATTCAGAAGGCGCTAAATGAGACTTATGAAGATGTTGAATTCAAGTTGTATATCGGATTAAAACATATTCACCCATTTATTGAAGATGCTGTGACACAAATGAATGAAGATGGTATTAAAGAAGCAGTAACAGTCGTTTTAGCACCGCATTTTTCTAATTTCTCAATAGCTTCATATAATCGTCGTGCTAAAGACAAAGCCGACACGTTTGGCATTCAGTTGCATCATGTTCAACATTATTATCAACAGCAACAATTTATCGATTACTGGACGATGCGTGTGAATGAAACTTTAGAAAATATTCCACAAGAAGAACACGCAAAAACTGTCCTCGTCGTATCAGCACACAGCTTGCCTGAAAAAATGATTAAAGAAAGTAATGATCCATATCCATTTGAATTAGAAGACACAGCGCGTTTAATTCAAGAACAGTCAGCAATTGAACATGTTGCAGTGGGTTGGCAATCAGAGGGCAACACAGGTACACCGTGGTTAGGGCCTGATGTTCAAGATTTAACACGTGACTTATTCGAACAAGAAGGGTATCAACATTTCATTTATACACCAGTTGGTTTTGTTGCAGAACATTTAGAAGTGTTATACGACAATGATTACGAATGTAAAGTGGTTTGTGATGCAGTCGGCGCAACATATCATCGCCCACCTATGCCTGACACACATCCATTGTTTATCGGTGCAATTGTGAGCGAAATTACAAAAATTTTCCCGAAAGCGTGAGAAACATGACAAATGTAGCAATCATTGGTGCGGGTATTACAGGTTTATCAAGTGCATACTTTATTAAACAAAAGTATCCGCATGTGAATGTAACGATTTATGAAGCAACAGATCGACCTGGTGGCAAAATTAAAACGGTACACCATGATGGCTATACGATTGAACTTGGCCCCGAATCTTATTTAGGTCGCAAAACGATTATGACTGAAGTGGCTAAAGCAGTAGGGATGACAGATGATGATATCGTGACAAATGAAACGGGTCAATCGTATATTTTTGCCAATGATACATTATATCCGATTCCAGGCGGCGCAATTTTAGGTGTACCGACTGACATTAAACCATTTATGTCAACAAAACTCATCTCAATGAAAGGGAAATTGCGCGCATTAAAAGATTTGACGATTAAACCGATTGAGATGGAAAATGAAGACATGTCGGTAGGTGAATTTTTTAGGACACGTCTCGGTGACGAAGTACTTGAAAATTTAATTGAACCGTTACTGAGTGGTATTTATGGTACAGACATTGATGTGTTGAGTTTAATGAGTACGTTTCCGAACTTCAAAGCATTAGAGGAAGAGCACGGTAGTATCATTAAAGGGATGCAACATGTCAAAAAAGAGCGTCAACAACAAGCACAACATAATCAACAAGGCCCACAAGGACAATTTAAGCAATTCAGACATGGTTTGAATGACTTTGTGAACAAACTTGAACAATGGCTTAAAGCGCATGATGTGACATTTCATTATGAAACGCCCGTGCATGATTTAATTGGCACACAAAAGGGGTATTACGTTGAGTTAAATGACGAATCGCGTTCATTTTATGATGGTGTCATTGTCGCAACGCCACATCAAGTGTTTAGAGAGTGGTTTAGCACTGATCCGATGTTTGATTATTTTTCGAAACTAGAAGCATCATCTGTCGCTACGATTGTCTTTGCATTTGATGAAGCAAATATTGAAAATACGTCTGATGGTACAGGATTTGTGGTTGCGAGAACGAGTGCGACGGATATTACTGCGTGTACGTGGACAACCAAAAAATGGCCACATACGACACCAGAAGGCAAAGTCCTCATTCGTGCATATATCGGCAAACAAGGTGATAACATCGTTAATGAAAAGACAGATGAAGAACTGGTAGCAATCGCTAAAAATGACTTACAACAAATGATGACATTTCACGGCGAACCTGACTTTACAATCGTAAATAAAATGCCGTATGCGAGTCCTCAATATCACGTCGGTCATATTGCTCGAATTAAAGCGATACAACAACATATTTGTGACAATTATCAACATTTACAAATTACAGGTGCACCGTTTGAAGCGGTTGGATTGCCAGACTGTATTCGACAAGCAGAAACAGCAGTTAAACAATTGTTGTCACGAATTGGATAAATGATAAGAAAAAAGCTGCGAGATGTTGCAGCTTTTTTCATTTTCTTGCTGATTGTGACTAACCACATGATTTAATTATTTATAAAAACATTCAAAGGTCTTTCTGTGTCATTTAACTCAAATGCGAACTTAATTTGTAAAGTTTTGTGATAGCACTCTATTATTTGACGATTTTAAAAATTTATGTTTTCAAATGGATATGTTGATTTATGTTATGATAATAGTGTTGAATCTATAGAAAGAAGGCGTTTTGTATCATGACAAAGCTATATATTGTGCATGGTTACCAAGCCGATGCATCAAAGCATTGGTTTCCATGGTTAAAGCAATCACTTGAAATTGAAGGCCATGATGTAGAAGTACTCAACTTACCCAACTCGCATGAACCTCATGTCGAAGAATGGCTTACATATATGCGACAAACAATTCCAGAAGTTGATGCTGATACCATTTTCGTTGCACATAGTTTAGGTGTCATTACAACTTTGAAATTTTTAAACGATTTAGATGTGTCGAAAGTAGGTGGATTAGCTATTGTTTCAGGTTTCAAAGATAAGTTAGAAGGCATAGAAACTTTGGATGCCTTTATTGAACAAGAAATTGATTTCGACCAGCTTAAACATAAGATCATTAAACGTTTTGGGATTGCTTCTAAAACAGACGATATCGTGCCATATACGTTAACAGCTGAACTGTGTAAGGCACTTGATGCTAAATTTTATTTACAAGAAGAGGGAGGCCATTTTCTTGAAAAAGATGGCTATGATACATTTCTGTTCTTGAGAAATAAAATACTAAAGAATTTCGATTAAAATATGACAAATTCTTAAACGTATATCAATTCGCTTGCTTTTTTAGGCGAGCCTAAATATAATGTAGGTGTAGGATACAATTCTACATAATATTTGTATTCTCCTAATCATGTTTAAGATTCCATTTACTCTCAAGGTCCTCCTTTCGCCTTGAGAGTCTTTTTTTTGTTGTTTGAGTGCTGACTTTAACTTGTATAATGAAGCAAGGGAAGTTAATTCATCACTTTAAGTATGTTTTTGCCAAAAAGTATCTAAATTACACATATTTTTAATGGTAACATGTTGACGTTTTTAATGGTTAAATATATACTTAAAAAGTCCTTTACAGTTCTAATGGTTTGGCTCCTTGGTCAAGCGGTTAAGACACCGCCCTTTCACGGCGGTAACACGGGTTCGAGTCCCGTAGGAGTCATCACAATTTTTTAAATTTGAAATTTTTATTTTAAAAAAATTAAAAAATTGTTGACATTAGATTGATAGTTTGTTATGATAATTAAGTAAGTGATTTACAAATACTATTATCGCGGGATGGAGCAGTTCGGTAGCTCGTCGGGCTCATAACCCGAAGGTCGGTGGTTCAAATCCGCCTCCCGCAATTTTTATAAGTGGTCCCGTAGTGGAGCGGTTTAACACGCCTGCCTGTCACGCAGGAGATCGCGGGTTCGATTCCCGTCGGGACCGCCATTATTAAAATGGTTCAGTAGCTCAGTCGGTAGAGCAAAGGACTGAAAATCCTTGTGTCGGCGGTTCGATTCCGTCCTGAACCACTTCTTAAATCACGGCGGTTGTGGCGAAGTGGTTAACGCATCGGATTGTGGTTCCGACACTCGTGGGTTCGATTCCCATCAACCGCCTATATCGTTTATTTTTAATGCGGGTGTAGTTTAATGGCAAAACCTCAGCCTTCCAAGCTGATGTTGTGGGTTCGATTCCCATCACCCGCTCCATTGTTATTCCACAGTAGCTCAGTGGTAGAGCTATCGGCTGTTAACCGATCGGTCGTAGGTTCGAGTCCTACCTGTGGAGCCACGGCCCCTTGGTCAAGCGGTTAAGACACCGCCCTTTCACGGCGGTAACACGGGTTCGAGTCCCGTAGGGGTCATATAGTCAGAAGTGAAATATCGCTTCTGATTTTTTATATTTTATAAGGTGGAGAGTTGTCCGAGTTGGCCGAAGGAGCACGCCTGGAAAGTGTGTAGGCGCCACAAGCGTCTCGAGGGTTCGAATCCCTTGCTCTCCGTAAGGAGCCGAAAAAGTTTAAACTACTTTTTCGGCTCTCTTTTTACATATAAGCTCAAAACACTGTCATATCAAGGATTTGAGACTACTTCATTAAATACATAGAAAACAAAATTTAATTATACTTAACTTAGTTTTTAAAATTTTTGGTCACAATGTGGCTGATTGAAGGTGCCCAAAACACAAATTTAGTCACAAGATTTGAGTCGTTTAGCCACAATTGATCAATCATCTCATTTTTCTACAATATACATAAAAATAAAGCACTTAGTCCAATGAACAATATGGATTAGGTGCTTTTTTATTGGTAGACAGTGGAATTACTAATTGAGTAATAGTTTGTTATTGGCTTACTGAGCGCATTATCAATCGCTTATTTTATTTTTACATAACCGTAAACAATCAGTATTCATACCAGAAGTTATCATGTGGCAGCATGATAATTGCTTATGGCTTATCATGTAGATTTTGATTTAAATTTAATATACATAGACAAAATATTGTTGTCACTATAAAATGGGGTGGTGAGAGAGTTAGATAGATGGTGGCTATCTTAGTATAAAGTGAGGTGATGCCTATGAGTGCATCAACAAAATCTTTAGAAAGGAGAGCCTTTAATGATTAGTATTGCAGATGCACTAATGATTATGCTAGGGTTTGGTACATTTACTGTAGCCCTCATACATTTAGTTGTCTCAATCGATAAAAAATCAAAAAATAACCATCACTAGCTTTGGAGAATGTGATGGTTATTTAATAATCAAATAATAATCCACCGTCTTTTTAACGGTCTCATTAAGGCAATACACTTCATGTGTGTTACCTTTTATATTTATAAATTAACATATCAATTTCACTTTGTCTAATACATTAGATTCATCTATTGAAAACAGCTTTCTACAATATAAATAAAAAATAGAGCGCTTAGTCCAACAATAAGGAATAAGTGATTTTTTATATGAGTAACCGGATGGATGAGTAATGGTTTGTATTAAAGTTACTGGTTCATTAAAAGAATTTATGTAACGCTTGCAATTGATACAACTAATAATCATTGAAATAAAGGTATCGGTTAAATCAAAAAATGTCGAACTTGAGTGATTACTGGTTAGAGCGTGCTCAACAAGCGATACAATCTGAGACGCTTGAGGATGCAGCTAAAGTAGCTGAAATTGAGCGTATCGTTGCGATGATGATTGCGGACATCTACAAAAACTTATTAGCGTATTATGCCAAACTTGCGACGGCTGAAGGGATTGATTGGCGAGAAGCAAAGCAAATCGCGGATAAGTTTGATGTTGAAGCGTTCCAAATGCAAGCTAAGGCCTATGTAGAGAATAAAGATTTTAGTGATGAGGCGAATAAAGAGCTTAAACGCTACAATACAGCGATGTATGTAAACCGTGAGCAGTTGTTAAAGCATGAGCTCGGTTTGATTGTCACAAAAGGCTATGCAGAACAAGAGAATGTGGTGAATCATCATCTACAAGAGACTGTGACACGTACATTACGACATCAAGCGGGAATTTTAGGGGCTGATGTGCATGTGAAGACGACAGATGTGGAAGCAATTGTGTATTCTAACTTTGGCAAGCTGAATTGGTCTGAGCGACTTTGGAACAATCAAGATGAACTCAGAAAAGATGTTGAGCGGATGGCAAGCCATGTGATGTTACGTGGACGTCATCCATATGAGTTTGTGCCAGAGATACGCAAGAAACAGAAGCAGACAGTCGCTAATACGAAAAGGTTATTGATTACCGAAGCTGCACGTGTGCAAACGGAAGCGCAGAAATTGCACTATTTAGAGACGATAGGAAAAGATGCTGAATATGAGTTTGTGGCGAAACGTGATGAAAAGACATCTAAAATCTGTCGTCATTATGATAAGAAAGTGTTTAAAGTGAAAGACATGGTGCCTGGTGTCAATGCTCCGCCGATGCACCCCCATTGTCGAAGTACGACAGTACCTTATGTAGGTAACTGGCGTGACAAGTTCTTCAAAGATAGACAAGGGAAATACAGCGTTGAGTACGATAAAGTTTTACAAAAATCAGCTAAAGATGAAATGACGGATGCCCTGGATAGTGGTAGAATAAAAGTTGAATTAAACCCTAACAAACAGAATAGGCATCAGCTAGGTCATAAATTGTATGAAGATTATAAGAAAAAAAATATACAAAAAGGGCTTCCAATACCGAGTTATACAATATTGGACAATAGTGAATTGAATTCACTTGTACTACAAAAAGCTAGTAAAGGTCATTTGACAACTGATACTAATGGGAATTGGGATAACAAAGAAATTATTAACTTCGATAAAATTATCGGTAAAGCATACATTGATGGTAAATTTATCGCAACGAGATGGGGAAAGGTGCACTACTCAAAAACCGGAACCCATATTGTACCAAGATTGAAGGAGGATAAACAATGAAACTATGGACATATGTGGGGAAAAATGTATTGATAGAATTGAAGAATGGTCAACAATTTGTTGGTAAAGCTGATGATTATGACGATGAAATAGCTAATAATAGGGGAGAAGAATCTATATATTTAGATGACGGAATACAAATATACGACATATATAAAAGTCAAATTAAATCGATTGAAGTTTTAGATTAAGCACCGGATGAAGTGGTAAATCATTCATCTCGGTGCTCTTTTTATACCCAATTTTAAGCTACTGTATTGCAGTGGCTTTTTTTATTGCCCAAACCGTGCTTATGGCGTTAAAAGATGCAAGTGTAGTCCAAAACATGCAATGACATAAAACTTGCAAGAGTAGATTTAAAAGAGGTGCAAAATATGAAAGAACAATGGTTAAAGTTAAGCTTACAGTTTTTTAATGATGCAGGTACTGAGGAAGCCGTGAGTGATGAGAATGTTGAAACTGAACCGACACAAGAAGTTGAAGAACTGTCTGAGTCTCAAATGAAGTTAGTGAATGAGCGTGTGAATGAAGAAATGGCACGTCGTACGAAAGAGATGCGTCAACAGATTCAAGATGAATTGAATGAAAAGCAAAAAGAAGCTGATAAATTACGTAAGATGAATGCCGAACAAAAGCATCAATACGAGCTTGAAAAGGCTGAAAAAGAACGTGATGACTATAAACAACAACTTGAGTCATACAAGATGCGTCAAGAGGCGATGGCGATGTTTAATGATGCAGGTATGCAAGCCCCTGAATCTTTATTGAATATGGTTGTTCAGGATACAGCAGAAGCAACAAAAGAAGCTGTAGATAGCTTTGTTTCGATGGTGAATCAGGAAGTGCAGCGTCAATTAGAAAGTAAAGCGACACAAAACCATGTTGTTGGGAATCATGTGACGACACCGAATAATAATAAGAATACACCCCAAAAAGTAGAATTGAATTCTCCTTTTTAGGGCGTATTACAAAATATCACTTTGAAAATATTTGAATTATTGATATATCAACTTTAAATTATGATGGGTTTTTTTCATCAGAATGTGTTTTGATTAGTTTTACTGTATGCTGATCCCAATCAATTTCATAAAATGATGTAAATGTGGCATTGTTTTGATTTTTATAGTTTGTACCCATCCAATGAAAGCCATTCCAATAATTTGTATACTCATCCATTTCTCTTTGATACGTGACTTTAATTTTTGATGTTTTAGCGCCATTTGGTTTATGTGATAATACACTTAAAAATTCAGGATTAAAGTTACCTCTTGCTAAAAGTGGCATTTGACTCGTAGGTAAGAAGTTTTGTCCAGCGTTTAATTTACTTTGTCTACCACCTAAAAACAATTCATTTCCATATAGGTCATGGAAGCTATCTCGACCATATGGGCCCCAACCAGCATTCATGATTTTATGTGCTTCAACGCCCCAGCCAATAGTTTTATTATCTGTGTGTTTATCGATAGTTGTTCTATAACTTTCCTGTTTATAGTTTATTGTTTCTGAAAATGATTCTGAGCCGTTCAAACCGCCTGACAAACCTTTGGAGATACTAATGTCTCCTCCAAAAGAGTAGCCTAGAGTGTTTTGAACTTGAAACTCTTCATTTTGATTTTTTGGTGCATAATCAACTACGTTAACAGCACCTTTTGATTCTGCACTGATTGACACATTATACTTAGCCCCCCAATAAAAACTTGAATAGATATAGTCGTTAGGGTTAGGGCTTTTATAACCTGAGTTAATATTACCTGCAGCTTTAAGTACTAAGGTATCCTTATCATAGCTCTTATCCTTAATAAAATTAAAAGTTAAGAGTTGAGAAATATTTAACTTATCTGAATCTGCAGTAGCGGTAGTCTTATATAAAGTGATTTTATCGTCTACTTTTTTTTCAGATACAGGTGTAATTTGATTAGCGGCATAGACAGGATTAGAAAATAACATCAATGCCACGGATGTTGCAGTAGCAGCTTTGATAACTTTGCTTATTTTCATATTAATTATGCCCCTTTACTTTAATTTCGTGTGTTTTCCAGTTCACTTCATATTTAGTGACAAGATTTCGATTCATTAAAGCATTATGACGTCTTTCAGCAAATATGCCAGTTCTTGGGAAGAAAGTTGCATACGTAATGTCTAGATTTCTACCATAAGCAATTTCGAATTCACTTGTATCGCCTTTATCTTTTTCATGAGATACAGTTGCAATAAACGATGGATTAAAACCACTTTGAATTAAAGGAGGTAACTCATCATTTGGCACAAAAAAGTCTCTTGCATTTGGCCCGATAGGACTTCTTACAAATAAGTGTCTGTCATATGCTGATACTTGTCCATTTTCTGTATTAAATGAATTTGCTTTGACTTCCCATCTGATATTTTTTGAATTTTGTTGTGCGACTTCACTAATATAATTCTTTTGAGTATAGCTAATTTTCTTTGAATAATTAAATGCGCCTTTACCCCCAAGTAATGGTGCACTTTGGAAGTTACCGCCAACATTGTAACCTAATGTTTGGCTCACATCTATTGATTCAATTTTATTTTTAGGTAGATAATTAATTAAAGAGACATTAGGATCATTTGTTTTTAGAGCAATATTATATTGAAAAGGCCAAAGCATTCTTTTTGTTGATTCATATCCTTTCCCTTTAACATCAGTAAAACTTGTTCTAGATTTGATAAAACCTTGCATTTTAATAATTAATGCATCTTTGTTGTATTTAGGGTCTTTAACAAAGTCAAACTGAATGTTTTGAGTAACGCCCCATTTTCTGCTGCTTACATCCTCAGTTCTTTTAATAATTTGTGCTCCTTCGCCGATCTCTTCTATAGTGTTTGCAGCTTTGGTTTCTTCACTGTATGGGGTAATAAGTGGAAGAACTAAACTTATAGATAGTGTTGCGGCTAATAATTTATTTTTTACCATAAGAACCACTTTCTTTCTATATATACTTTTAATGCAATTTCATCATAATATATTTTTTGGGAATTTAAAATTAACTATTTATTAAAAGAGGAGTTAGCCTAACTATTTCGTAATAGAATATTCTTTGTTCATTTTTTCACATGAATCTATGTTCAACAATAAAAACAAGATTTTGAAAGGTATATCTAGATCGCGCTATTATCATCATAATGGCAAGAGAAGATGGATAGAGTAGTTGAAAAGACGAATGTAAACGAAGTAATATTAAAATAAGTTCGGGTTTTATTTAGCGTGGATTAAAATTTGTATTATTAACTATTTATTAACTTTGAATTTTTTCGTATTAAACAGTCATGTTTTTGATATGTTAATTCTTGTGTTGATAATTTTGTGTTTTTTATTAGCGAATAGTATTTTAAATAACCATTCATTCATAAAACGCCGGATATTATGATGCAGTCAAATGTGCCATGAAAAAAATTAATGTTATTAGTGATAAGGTTTTCTAAAGGGAGGTCAAAATGGTAAAAACGATTTATTTTGTAAGACATGCGACGAGGGAGCATACGGTGAAGTCTGATACGGCGCCATTATCAGAAAAAGGGCGACGAGAGGCAGAAAACCTTGTGAAGTGGTTTGAGGGGAAACATGTCGATGCCATTTATGCGAGTCCATATGCGCGTACGCTTGAAACTGTAGTACCACTTGCACGTGTGAACAATATAAATATTCAAGTAGAGGATGGTTTAAGAGAACGCGTCATCGGTGAATGGGTGGATGATTTTGATACATACGCTGCTGAACAATGGATGAATTTTGATTATCGCTTACTTGGAGGGGAGTCGTTGAAACAAGTGCAGAAACGTATCGTATCGAGTTTTCAGGACATTTTGTCACAAGAGAAAGGTGAGACCATTGTGATCAGTGGTCATGGTACGTCACTCGCTGTGCTCTTTCATACGTTGACAGATGGTACATTTGCTTATGAACAGTTCAAACAGATGACGATGCCTGATGTTTATACTTACAACGTTGATACAAAAGTTTTAAAACGCACATATTTGAACTGATGAATGCTTGAAATTGAATATTTTGATGCGCTAACAGTCCAGTGATGTACATGTTTTTTGTACATATATTGGACTTTTTCTTTTATAACAATAGGCATAAACTGAGAATAAGTAAGCGTTTACATATTTTGAAAGGAGTGCATGACTTTGAATCATATTAATGAAGTAACAAAGGAAAAGTGGATTTTGAATACTTTTCCGGAATGGGGCACTTGGCTCAACGAAGAAATAGAAAATGAGGTTGTGGAAGAAAATACTTTTGCCATGTGGTGGTTAGGTTGTACAGGTATTTGGTTGAAATCTCATGAGAACACGAATATTTTGTGCGATATGTGGTGTGGTACGGGTAAGCGTACGCAAAAAGTTGGGAAAATGAAAAAAGGGCATCAGATGCAACGAATGAGTGGTTGTCAAAATTTACAACCGAATTTACGAGCGCAGCCTTTTGTCATTGACCCGTTTGAGATTAAAGGTGTGGATGCTTTAGTGGTGACGCATATTCACTCAGATCATTTGGACATCAATACAGCGGCTGCAGTGATGCAAAATACGAATGAAGATGTCCCGTTTATTGGTCCTCAAGAAGTGGTCAACACATGGAAAAAATGGGGTGTGCCTGAAGAACGCTGTATCGTCGTTAAGCCAGGTGATTCCGTTCAAGTGAAAAGTATTGAAATTCAAGTGTTGGAAGCGTTCGACCGTACCGCACTCGTAACAGCAGATCCTTCTGTAACATTGAAAGGTAAGTTACCTGTGGATATGGACGAAATCGCGGTGAACTACTTATTCAAAACGTCTGGCGGTTCACTGTATCATGCGGGTGATTCACATTATTCGAATACATTTGCGAAACACGGCAATGAACACGATATCAATGTAGTCATCGGTGCATTTGGTGAAAATCCAAGAGGAATTACGGACAAAGTGACATCGGTGGATATGCTTAGAATGGCGGAAAGTTTAAAAGCAGATGTTGTCATTCCAGTGCATCATGACATTTGGACGAATTTCCAAGCAGATCCTAAAGAATTGTTATTACTATGGGAGTTTAAACGTAAAGTATTAAAGTATCAATTTAAGCCTTACATTTGGCAAGTTGGTGGTAAATTTGTATTCCCGAAAGATAAAGATGATTTAGAGTACCATTACCCACGTGGTTTTGATGATGTATTCTCTACAGATACTGATTTACCTTTCCCATCATTTTTATAAGCCATATGCATGATAGGAGGGAATCACATGCAAATATTTATGAATGGGTTTACGTGGTTTAGTAACAATATTTTATCTAAACCAGAGTTTTTCATAGGCATTATTGTATTTATTGGTTACGCATTATTGAAAAAGAAACTTTATGAATGTTTTGCGGGCTTTATTAAGGCAACAGTGGGTTACATGATTTTAACGGTAGGTGCAGGGGGCTTAGTTGCGACTTTCCGACCAATTCTTGCAGGGTTAGGGGAACGTTTTGGGTTGAAAGCGGCCGTTATTGATCCTTACTTTGGCTTAAATGCAGTTGATGGCGCGTTGAAGTCAATCGGTTTAACGACGTCATACACGATGCTAGCGCTATTGGTGGGCTTTTTACTCAATATCGTTGTTGTGTTGTTACGGAAATTCACTAAAATCAGAACATTATTTATTACAGGACACGTCATGGTGCAACAGGCGTCGACGGTGACTTGGATTATTTTCTTAGCATTTCCAGAGTATCGTAACTTTGTCGGTGCCATTTTAGTCGGTATTATCGTAGGGCTATATTGGGCTGTAGGTTCAAATTTAACGGTTGGTCCAACACAACGTTTAACGAATCATTCAGGATTTGCGATTGGTCACCAACAAATGTTTGCGATTTGGATCGTTGATAAAATTGCACCTAAAATCGGCAATAAAGAGAAGAACTTGGACAATATTAAACTGCCGAAATGGTTGTCTATTTTCCATGATAATATCGTTGCTACAGGGACATTGATGTTACTTTTCTTTGGTACGATTTTAGTTATTTTAGGTGAAGACTTCTTGCGTCATTTAGATCCTAAAAAGTTCCCTGAGACATTATCTTTTATGACATATGTCGTTTCAAGTTCGCTATCGTTTGCAGTATATCTTGCAATTTTAATGATGGGTGTGAGAATGTTCGTTGCCGAGTTAACGCAGTCTTTCCAAGGTATTTCAAACAAAATTTTACCTGGCTCACTGCCTGCTGTTGACTGCGCCGCATCTTATAACTTTACACCTCAAAATGCGATTTTATTTGGTTTTATTTTCGGCTCTATCGGACAATTTTTAACGATTCTCGGTTTGCTTGTGTTTCATTCACCAGTATTAATTATTACCGGATTCGTTCCTGTGTTCTTTGACAATGCCACAATTGCAGTGTTTGCGAATAAAGTCGGTGGTACACGTGCTGCTATGATTTGTTCGTTTGTTTCAGGTATTTGTCAAGTTGCGATAGGTGCCATTGCAGTGGTCATTTTCCAACTGTACAAATTTGGAGGATGGCATGGCAATATCGACTTTGAATTAATTTGGCCAGGTTTCGGTGCGTTGATGCAACATTTTGGTTTGATTGGTTACGTGGTGATTGTCGTTATTTTATTAATCATTCCACAGTTGCAATATCGTCGCGCTAAAGATAAAGCAGCATATGATACAGGATTCGAATAAGATGAAGAAATGAGGGAAATATCATGTTAAAAATTTTAGCAGCTTGCGGTAATGGTATGGGAAGTTCGATGGTCATTAAGATGAAAATTGAAAAATGTTTACGCGAATTAAACGTGAGTGATTTTGTTGTAGATTATTGCAGTGTCGGTGAAGCGAAATCTCAAGCAAGTAGTTATGATGTCGTTTTTGCGAGTAAACATTTGATTCACGAGCTAGAAGGGCGTACTTCTAGCAAATTGCTCGGTTTAGAAAATTTAATGGATGATCAAGAAATTAAAGAGAACTTAAAAACTGTCATTTAAAGGTGATGTGTGATGTTATCGTTTAAAGAAAGCTTAATTACAGAAAAATCAGTTTTGTTAAATCAACATGCAGACTCATGGGAAGAAGCTGTCCGTATTGCGGCGCGTCCATTAGTTGAAAGTGAAGCGGTAAAACCAGAATATGTTGATGCCATTATTAAAAGTACGCACCATTATGGGCCATATTACTTGTTAATGGAAGGGATGGCAATGCCGCATGCGCGTCCTGAAGATGGTGTGAACAGAAATGCCTTTTCATTAGTCACATTTGATACGCCGGTTCCATTTTCGGATGGCAAGCCTGCGCAAGTGTTTGTCGTACTAGCGGCAACCTCTGCAGAAATTCATACAAGTATTGCGATACCACAAATCGTTGCGGTTTTTGAAATCGAGAACATTATTGAAAAATTAAGTTCGGCGACTTCAGTTGAGGAGGTATTCGCCATTATTGATCAAGCTGATATGAGTCAATATATATAACATTGGAGGTTTAGCAATGGGATTACCATTATTACAAATTGCTTTAGATAATCAAAATATTCCAGATGCAATTACTACGATTCAACAACTCGGTGATGTCGTTGATGTTGTAGAAGTGGGAACAATTTTATGTTTACAAGAAGGAAAGGCTGCCATTGAAGTAATGCGTGCGCTATATCCTGATAAGTGTATACTTGCGGATACGAAATGTGCAGATGCAGGTAAAACGGTCGCACAAAACTGTAAAGATGCTGGTGCAAACTGGATGACGGTCATTTGTTCTGCAACACTACCAACTATGGTGGCTGCACGCAAAGTGATGGATGACTTACAAGTTGAACTTTATGGCGACTGGACATTTGAACAAGCACAACAATGGATGGACAATGGTATTCAACAAGTCGTCTATCATCAAAGTCGGGATGCATTGTTAGCAGGTGAAACATGGTCAAATGCAGACTTGGATAAAATTCGTCGACTGATTGAGATGGGCTTTAAAGTTTCAGTAACGGGTGGATTAGAACTCGACACGATTGAAAAATTTAAAGGCTTAGACGTGTATGCCTTTATAGCGGGGCGTAGTTTAAGAGAAGCAGAATCACCACACCAAGCGGCTTTAAATTTTAAAGCTGAAATTCAAAGGGTGTTTGGATAATGGTGTATTTAGGCATTTATGAAAAAGCATTGCCCAATCAAATCGACATTGAAGAGCAATTAAAAATGGCTGCGGATTTGGGATTTCAATTTTTGGAGTTATCCATTGATGAGACGGATCACCGGTTGGCACGTTTAGACTGGGGAGAAGATAAAATTAACAGTATTGTGAAGGCGCAACTCGACACAGGTGTTGCGATTCAAAGTATGTGTTTAAGTGGCCACCGCCGTTTTCCATTTGGTTCAGCTGATGCATCTAAGCGTGAAACAGCAATGATTATCATGAAAAAAGCCGTTCAACTCGCACATCAACTCGGCATTCGTGTGATTCAGTTAGCGGGCTATGATGTGTATTATGAGAAGAAAACAGCAACTTCAAGACGTTTGTTTATCGAAGGTGTAAGTGAAGCATTAAAAATAGCTGCGGAAAAACAAATCATACTCGCAATCGAAATTATGGACGACCCATTTATGTCGAGTCTAACGAAATACATGGCGATTAAAGACGAAATTCAACACCCGTTATTGAAAGTGTATCCAGACATCGGTAATTTGTCAGCTTGGCCTGAAAACGATGTAAGAAAAGAATTAGCATTAGCGGCGCATGAAATTGTCGCGGTACATTTGAAAGATACACGAGCAGTGACGGCAACTTACGAAGGTCAGTTTAAAAATGTCCCTTTTGGAGAAGGATGTGTTGATTTTGTGAATGCATTTCGTGAGTTAGAGGCTATCGATTATCACGGACCATTTTTAATTGAAATGTGGTCAGAAAATGCTGCCGATCCACGAGCAGAAATTCAAAAAGCTAAAACCTTTATTATGGAACAATTAAAAGAGAGTGGTGCATATCAACATGAATGATGCAATTATCAAACAACATGTTTATGAAGCGAATATGCAATTACCTAAAAATAATTTGGTAAAATTGACATGGGGAAATGTGAGTGTGATTGACCGTGACAAAGGCATCATCTGTATTAAACCGAGTGGTGTGCCGTATTCTAAAATGAGACCTGAAGATATGGTGATAACAGATTTAGACGGGAAACCTTTTGATAATCAATTAAAGCCGTCGTCAGATTTGGCAACACATGTCTACTTATATCAACATATGGATAATGTTCAAAGTATCGTCCACACCCATTCGTTACATGCCGTAGCTTATGCCCAAGCAGGTCGTGATATTCCTGCATATGGCACGACACACGCAGATACGTTTTATGGGCCGGTACCGTGTACGAGAAGTTTGACTGAAGCAGAAGTAGCGACGGATTATGAGTTGAATACAGGCAAAGTCATCGTAGAAACATTTGAACAAAGACAAATTGATCCCGCCGCGATTCCAGCAGTGATTGTGAATCAACATGGTCCATTTATCTTTGGTAAATCTTTAAAGAAAGCAGTAGAACATACGATTATTTTAGAAGAAGTTGCTGAAATGGCAATGAAGTCTGAATTGTTGAAGCAAGATATGAATGAAATAGATAGATTTCTATTAGACAAACATTATTTTAGAAAGCATGGTGCTACTGCTTATTACGGTCAATAAAACACGTAAGTCATTCCTTTTCTCATATAAAGTCTGATGATATTGAAGGAAGTGTGATTTCTGATGGTTGATTTCGATAAAAAATTGTTGTGCTTTTTAGATTACTTTAAAAAGCGACAAAAGTTTAAAAGTGTGAGTCAAACTGCGAAGGCCATTGGTGTATCGCGACGTATGATTTATTACTATATTAACAAATTGAACGACATTTTAAAGCTGTCAGACATGTCTCCGATATCAAAAGATGACGAAGGTTACTTTTATATTGAACCGTTGCAGTCTACGGTGATTGAAACATATTTTCATCATAAAGCATCCACGACGAATTACATTTTTAAGAGGGATGAACGTATTATTTTGATAGCATCCGCCATTTTGTTAAGTCAAAAAGTGCTCAGAGTGAAAACCTTTGAAGACTATTTTGATGTGAGTAAAAATACCGTCATTAGCGATTTGAATGAAGTGAAAAAGTGGTTGGCTCGCTATCAAATCCCTCTTTTAAATGATAAAAAACAAGGCTATTACGTTGATACAGCTGTGAATTTTGAACGCAATGTCATTTATGAAATGATTAAAATGATCGAAATTGAAGATTATCATGCATTATTTGAAAATATGCTGACCTTTAATCAAGAAGCGTGTCTCATTCATCAATATCAGTCATTTGAATATGAGTTTTATCGTGCTTTTGATCAGTATGAACATATGTTACATAAAAAGATATCGCTATCGAATAAACGGATTTTATGTCGATGTTTGTTTGTAACCCTCATTTTTCACTCAGAGCGACCGATTGCATTGGAAATTCATCAACGTCAAATGATTGAGAAACGTTTAGAATATTATATTAGCCAACAGTTAGTCGAAAAATTAAAGACTCATATGCCGTCGATAGTGACTGAGGTTCATTTTATAGCGATCCAACTGCTTTGTATTAGTAAAGATTATGATTTTTATTATGATAGTGAAAGTTTTAAAGATTTGATGTGCATTAGTGAGATGTTTATTGATGCCTTTGAACGTCAAACAGCAATTCATTTTAACGATAGAGCTGTATTTGTCGAGCTGATTCAAACGTTAGTAAAGGTCGTGTATTATCGACAGTTTTTTGGTTATGCAGATCGTTGTAATGTGACTGGGGAAATGGATAAAGATATTAACAATTGGTCAAAATTAACTGCGCAAATTATGGAACAACTTTCGCAAACACAGCAGTTTCAACAAAAATTTAGAAGACCTTTAAGTGTGTCAGATTTATCAGAGTTTGCTTATGCGATTCAATCCTTATATGTTGAACATCAAACACCCGAACATCATATGGACATTGTAGTGGTGACGAATATTTCAAAAGTGGAACAACGTATTTTGTATACGAAATTAAATGACTTGTTGCCTATCGGTCACTTTCACGGGCCATATTCTGAACGAGAAGCGACGTTGTTGTCTCAAAACTTTGACTTATGTATTACGACATCTACGTATTACAATCACCCGAATTGCCAAACGATACATATCCATAAATATTTGACTTTGAAAGATTATGAGACACTTTATCAATTGAAACAATATCGCTTGTCTTTGCAACAACGTAAATCCGAGATATTTCAGATTATTGATAATGAACAATTGTCGAAAGAGGAAAAATTTAAATATATCGAACAGTTATACGAAACGAAAATGCGATTGCAAAAGGAAATGTAGTGATTACGTTGAACAACTGTATGATTTTGATTCTTATTGTGAACAACGACTTTACTCAAGTGGTGAAGCATCGTTGTTTTTTTGTCAATTTGATCATTCAATTTTATACGATGCAAGTTTATAAGATAAGGTCTATAATAGATATAATGAATCTTTGTTTTTGGGGGGACACATATGGAACACTGGCTCGTTCAACAAGCCAAACAGCATCCAAACAAGATCGCAATCCAGACGATGAATGAAACAATCACATTTCAATCGTTATTGGACCGAGCAATGTTAAAAGGCGCACAACTCAAACAGTTACAACGTACGCGCCTCGGTTTATATTTAGATAATTCATTGGAAGCAGCAATTTTAATTCACGGTGCATGGTTGTATGACATCGAAATCGCACTCATCAATAATCGCTTAACGCCATTTGAAATTGATCGTCAAATGGTGTCGATTGATGTCGATTTAATTGTGAGTACAGCAACGCCACAAACATTCAATACATCAACCCGTGTCATACAATCTGATGATCTTGAAATGCCATCAACAGACTTAAATATGGCAGTAGATACATTTGAATTTCATCCACAAAAGATTGCTTCGATTATGTTTACATCTGGGACGACTGGCCCGCAAAAAGCAGTACCGCAGACGTTTGAAAACCATCGTATGAGCGCGGCGTCATGTCGGGAAAGTTTAGGTTTCGCTTATGATTCCAAATGGCTAGCAGTCTTGCCGATTTATCATATTTCAGGGTTAAGTATTTTATTGAGAAGCGTTCAATATGGATTTACAGTCTTTTTACTCGAAAAATTCAATACGAAAACTGTGGTGGAACTGTTTCAAACTGAAGGGATTACCCACGTATCGTTAGTCCCAATTACGTTAATGCGTCTGATGGAACAAGGTTTGGATCAACCTTACCATTTAGAAAAAGTTCTGTTAGGTGGCGCAAAGCTCGACGGGCAGTTTATTCGTCAAGCGTTAGACCGACAATTACCTATTTATAATTCGTTCGGGATGACGGAAACGTGTTCACAATTTTTAACTGCTGATCCGACGATGTTACAACGCAATCCGAATACAGTAGGTCATGCCAGTTCGGATATTGCACTTAAAGTTGTTTCACCAGATGCCAATGGTCACGGCGAACTCTATGTTAAAGGGGGCAACGTGATGCAAGGTTATTTGTATCCTGAAAATATGAACCATGTGTTTGATGAAGAGGGCTATTTCAAAACTGGGGATATTGCGAGTGTCGATGAACATGGAGACGTTGTGATTTATGACCGTCGTAAAGATTTAATTATTAGTGGCGGAGAGAATATTTATCCTTATGAAATTGAGTCTGTCGCAAAATCACATCCGTTCATTGCTGATGCGATGTGTACAAGTATCACGGACTCGGCATGGGGGCAACGTCCGATTTTATACGTTGTCGCAAAGCAATGGGTGTCAGATATGGAAGCGTTTCTTGAAGCTCGTTTAGCGAAATATAAATTACCTGTGCATATTTATTTTGTGAGGGCCTTACCTTATACAAGTACTGGAAAACTTCAAAGACGGATATTAAATGAGGGATGACCATGGAATTAACTGACATGCAATTTTATCTTTATGAACCGTCATTTATCCATCCGATTCGTACGCCGAAAGTGACAATGACACATCGAAAAACATTGTTTGTGAAATGGACGGATGAAAAGCAGCAATCATGGTTTGGGGAGTGTAATGCGTTCGACACAGCTTGGTATTATCACGAGACGATAAACAATGTGATGCATGTCTTAAAGGTGTGGTTTGAAGGTGTACGTGGCCTTGATCTAGTGTCATTTGAAGAGGCGAAACAGTGTGCGGCAACGTTAAATCCATACCCAGCTGCTCGTGCCACAGTGATGATGGCGTTGTACCAAATGTTTCACAGCCTCGAATCATTTCACGTGCCAATGACGCTGACGATTAATGGTGACTTTACGGAACGCTTGATGCGACTCGATGGTGTAGGCCGGATTAAAATTAAATGGACATCACAAATGATAGAACAAGTGAAAATGTTAGCGACGATGTATCCGGATATTCCGATTTCAACCGATGCGAATCAAACGTTAACAGCGACAGATACCAAAATGTTAGAGCGATTAAAACCGTATCTTGCGTTTATTGAAGAGCCATTTGAAACATTGGATGTCGAAGCGGATTATACTGGTTTTCCATCGATTGCACTCGATGAACAGGCGACGTGTCTTACAACAATCGAACAGCTCACCCAAAACCCGCATATCAAAACCGTCGTACTCAAACCATTTCGTTTAGGTGGGATAGATCGTGTGTTAGAAGCAATGCAAGTGTTGCAAAGCAAAGGGATTCATGTCGTTATTGGCGGAATGTATGAATGTGGGTTAAGTCGATATTTTACAGCTTGGCTTAGTCAATGGGGCGATTATGCAGGAGATGTGACCCCGGAAGGATTTTACTTTGAACGAGATGTGACAAACAATGTAGGACGGTTGCACGACGGACAGTTATATTTCGAACCGCCCGTAGTGAATCAGTCTTTATTATTACCGCTATGATGATGAGATGATTTTTTTAATGGTACAGGATCAAAGCCACCTTTATGAAACGGATGACATTTTAAAATGCGTTTCAAACCGAGCCAACTTCCTTTAAGTGCACCGTGAACTTGTATCGCTTCTAATGTATAATTGGAACATGTTGGATAAAAACGACACGAAGGCGGTGTCAGTGGCGAAATGAAACGCTGATAAAAACGGATAGCGTAAATAAACAGTGTTTTCATAGTCGAATCCTCCTTCAATCAATCATATTGTAACACAGAAAGAAAGGGCGTATGGGGCGTGAAGTTTACAGATGAAAATCAGCAAACTGTCATTTTAACGTTTAAAAATGATGCTGATGAAAAAGATGGGGGTCATGTGCTAGCGTTACCCATTTATGAACAACAATTGGTATTAACACACCATCAACAACGCGGCATTGAATTTCCAGGCGGTAAACGTGAAGTAGGAGAATCAAGTATAGAAGCATTAACGCGAGAGTTGTATGAAGAAACAGGCGCTATAGCTGAACATATTTATTATATTGCACAGTATGAAGTCCAGGGCGAACAGGATTGTTTTAAAAAGGATGTTTATGTCGTCATCGTTAATGCGATAGATCGCAATGTACACTATCATGAAACGATGGGTCCAATTTTAACGCATTCGATAGAGGCGATAGATGAAGCGGATAAAAGTTATTTATTAAAGGATCCTGCTATTTTACAATGTGTTGAAAGGATGAGCGTACTTGGCTTTTATCAAGAATAAAACAATGCCAGTCTTTTTAGAAAGTCACAAAGTAGAAGAATGGACGTATGAGGTCAATGGGCTACATGTGAAAGGATTAAATGTTGCACCGCATCAGCCTGTGAAACGCATTGTCATTTATTTACGTGGCGGCAAAGGCCAAGTCGGTCGTGTGCGTCTTGCGAGATTGTTGCAATTTATTACACTGGATACATTAGTGTTTGCGCCGTATTATCGTGGTAATAACGGGAGTGAAGGCAACGATGATTTTGCAGGTGCAGATTTGGCGGATGTTACGGTCGCAGCAGACATGTTAAAAGCACGTTATCCCCAAGCTTCATTACATCTGGTCGGCTTTTCACGTGGCGGTATCCAAGGATTATTAACGTTTCAAACAGTTGAAGCAGACAGTTACATCATTTGGGGTGGAGTGACAGATTTACATTTGATGTATGAAGAGCGTGTGGATTTACGGGGGATGCTCCGAAGAATGATTGGCCACCCTAAAAAAGATATCGCGGCTTACGAGTCACGAAATGCATTGAAAGACATATATGCGGGTGTACCACCGATATTGATCATTCATGGTGGCAAAGATGTACAAGTGGGCATTCATCAAGCGTACTTTTTAGAACAGCATCTGAAAAATGTCGGTGCACGGTTTGACACTTTATATCAAATGGATGAAGGGCATGTCCCGCGTCCACCTGCCATGAAACACGTGTTAGCGCGCATTCAACAATGGATGACGGACATCGAAACTGGCACGAAATTTTAAATACTATCACGTCATGTGTATGTCACGAAATGAACGTTAGAAATGTACGCTCATTTTGAAAAGGCATACGCATGACGTTTTTATTTTGTGCTCAAAGATTAAAAAGTTTGAGTGCCCACATTAAATTAAGATGCATGAATGATAACAGCATTGGCATTTTTTAGTAATATTATAAGTAAGGTTACAATTACGACTTTTTGGTACTTTTGTTGATTCTAGAGTTATTTGAGTAGACTGCTATCATTTGAGGTAACAAAAAGAAGTTTTTGTAATATTCTAGGTCACGTCAGTGTTTCATAAGAATATATAGGTACGATCAGTTTAAACCTAATAAAAAGTAGTGTCATCTCTTGTCGAACAAAAAATAGACACTACTTTGTTAATATAATGCGATGGATTAACCTTTAAATCCACCGGCTGCTTCTAATTGTTGTGCATCTTCGCCAAATTTTTTGAAGTTTTCTTTAAAGCGACTGACAAGGTTTTGTGCTTGTTCTTCGTATGCAGTTGGGTCTGTCCATGCATTTTTAGGTTGTAAAATCGTTGTTGGGACATCTTCAATTTTAGTTGGAATCGATAAACCAAAAATGTCATCTTTTTCAAATGTAGCTGTTTTTAATTTACCGTTAATCGCGTCATTTACCATTTTACGAGTGTATTTTAATTGGATACGGTTACCGACACCATATTGTCCACCTGTCCAACCTGTGTTGACAAGGTAAACATCTACGTCGTGTTTGTCGATTAAGTCACCCAACAATTCAGCGTAGACTTCTGCACGTAACGGTAAGAATGGTGCGCCAAAACATGTTGAGAATGATGGTTGTGGCTCTGTTATACCACGTTCTGTACCTGCTAACTTAGATGTGAAACCACTTAAAAAATGATACATCGCTTGATCTTTATCTAATTTCGAAATCGGTGGCAGGACGCCGAACGCATCAGCTGTTAAGAAAATAATCGTATTTGGATGTGATGCTTTGGAAGGTAACACAATGTTATCGATATAGTTGATAGGATATGCGGCACGCGTATTTTCAGTATATTTGTTGTCATCAAAATCAATGTAACCCTGTTCATCAACGACTAAGTTTTCTAACACTGTTCCGTAACGGATGGCTTCAAAAATTTGTGGCTCTTTTTCTGCAGAGAGATTGATGGCTTTCGCATAGCAACCGCCTTCAATATTAAAGACACCATTTTCATTCCAACCGTGCTCATCATCACCAATCAATTTACGATTCGGGTCTGCTGAAAGTGTTGTTTTTCCTGTACCAGAAAGACCAAAGAATAATGCGACGTCACCTTTATCACCTACATTGGCAGAGCAGTGCATACTCATAATACCTTGTTGTGGCAATAAATAGTTCATAATGGAGAACACAGATTTTTTCATTTCCCCAGCGTATTCTGTACCACCGATTAAAATGATTTTATGTTTGAATGAAATGATGACAAATGTTTCAGAACGCGTGCCATCCACTTCAGGATTTGCTTTAAAGCGTGGTGCAGAAATAATCGTGAAGTCTGCTTTAATTTTTGCTGCTTCTTCTTTTGAAGTGGGCTTAATAAATAAGTTTTGAGCAAATAGATTATGCCATGCAAATTCGTTGATAACTGTGAGTTTCAGTTGTGATTCTTGGTCGCTACCTGCATAACCATTGAATACGAACAACTCATCTCTTTCATCTAAGTACTCCACAACTTTTTCATAAAGATTCAAGAATTTTTCTTCTGAAATCGGTTGGTTGATAGAACCCCAATCGATGTCGTCTTTAACTTGTGGATTGTCAACAATGAATTTATCTTTTGGAGAACGTCCCGTATACTCCCCAGTTTTCGCGTTGATTGCACCTAATTCTGTCAGTTCGGCTTCATTTCTCTTTAAAATTTTGTTGTACAATTCAGTCGTTGTGAGTTGAAAATGTGAACTCGGCTTGTTAGCTACTGTTTCAATCGCATGTTTGTCGAATGACATGATAATATCCCTCCAAAGTAATTTCGGCAATGTAAGCCTTTACAATTCAAGAGTATAACATATTCGTTAAATAATCCCTACTCAATTAAGAAAAAAATTAAGATAAAATAAAGAAAGTAAAGTAATGTTACACCAAAGTAGAAAAACAAATGCAAAGGATAAAGGTGCTTCAAACATCATTTTGAAAAGCCCAGTAAGATGAAATTGACATCGGTAATAAAGTTTTGTAATATGATTTTAACGGATTCTCTTATCCTGAGTGGTGGAGGGACATGGACCCAATGAAACCCAGCAACCTCTTTTAACGAAGAAAGGTGCCAAACCGTTTGCAGACACAATACTAGTCTGAACGATAAGAGCGAATGGACGTTAGAGCCTTCACTCTATTTTATAGTGTTGAAAGGCTCTTTTTTATTGAGCTCAGATAGAGAATGTTCGTAATACATACAAAAAGGAGTTTATTATGACTTATAACAGACGTTTATTCACTTCAGAATCAGTTACTGAAGGGCATCCAGACAAAATTGCCGACCAAATTTCAGACGCAATTTTAGATGAAATTTTAAAAGGAGACCCCAATGCGCGTGTAGCTTGTGAGACGACGGTAACGACAGGGATGGCTTTAATCGTTGGTGAAATCACGACGTCAACTTATGTAGATATTCCAAAAGTCGTTCGTGAAACTGTCAAAGAAATTGGTTATACACGTGCGAAATATGGTTATGATTACAAAACGATGTCAGTGTTAACAGCGATTGATGAACAATCACCTGACATTGCACAAGGGGTGGACCGTGCTCTAGAATACCGTGAAGCAGGAAACGAAGAAGTATTAAACACAGGTGCCGGTGACCAAGGCTTAATGTTTGGTTTCGCGACGAATGAAACAGATACATTCATGCCATTACCGATTGACTTGTCACATAAATTGTCAAAACGTTTATCAGAAGTACGTAAAAACGGTACTTTAGATTATTTGCGTCCAGATGGTAAAGTTCAAGTTACAGTGGAATATGATGAAAATGATCAACCGAAACGTATTGACACGATTGTGATTTCAACACAGCATCACGAAGAAATTGAACTAGAAAAAATCCAAAATGATATTAAAGCATGCGTCATTTATCCAACTGTAGATGAACAATTATTAGATGAAGAAACAAAATTTTTCATCAACCCTACAGGCCGTTTCGTTATCGGTGGACCACAAGGTGACGCAGGTTTGACAGGACGTAAAATTATTGTTGATACTTATGGCGGTTATGCACGTCACGGCGGTGGTGCATTTTCTGGTAAGGATCCGACAAAAGTAGACCGTTCAGCTGCGTATGCGGCACGTTATGTGGCTAAAAATATTGTAGCAGCTCAGTTCGCTGATAAATGCGAAGTCCAATTGGCATATGCAATTGGGGTAGCACAACCTGTTTCGATTGCTATTGATACATTTGGTACTGGTAATGTAAGCGAAAATATATTAATCGAAGCGGTAAGACAAAACTTTGATTTACGCCCAGCAGGTATTATTCAAATGTTAGATTTACAAAAGCCGATTTATAAACAAACTGCGGCGTACGGTCACTTCGGTCGTAACGATGTGCAATTGCCATGGGAACGTACAGATAAAGTTGAAGTTTTACAAGAAACAGTGAATACATTAAAATAAAATTCTTGATGATAACTATCGCTAATTTTATAGTTATTTAATATAATAGAAATAACTGTAGAAAAGTGATAAAGGAAGGTATTGCTCATGACACAATTTGGTCCAATGGAAATCGGCCTCATTGCTGCGATTGTTGTAGCAGCATTATTCTTTATTTTGTTTTTAGTGGCATTGAAAAGCAAGAAGAAGGCGAAAGAAACTTATGCGAATCAATATCAAACAAAACAAGAGAAATTAACACACGAACATCAAGAAGAACTTGAAAAAGTCCGCATCGACAAGAAAAAAGCTGAAACACGTCATAAAGAAGAATACGAAACAATGGTATCTTCTAAAAACAGAGAAATCGATGCACTGAAACTGTTCTCTAAAAATCATAGTGAATATGTGACTGATATGCGTTTGCTTACCATTCGTGAGCGTTTAGTCAAAGAAAAGAGAATCCGTCCAGAAGATATGCATATCATGGCGAATATCTTTTTACCAACAAATGATTTAGAAGACATTACACGTGTCAGTCATCTTGTTTTAACACGCACAGGCCTTTATGTAATTGATTCAGAATTGTTAAAAGGCCATGTTTATCAAGGTATCAGTCAACAGCAGTTTTCTGATAATCCAATGATGGAACAAGTTTTTAAGACATTGGACTTAAGCCCAAAAACACCACAAACCGTTGTGTTAGATCAAAGCGACGCGTCTCACAATGCATTGTCAATTGTTGATTACACAGACCGTTTAGCGCATGTGGAAGCTTTAGCTGTGAAGTTACAACACGAGCTGGATTTGAAATATACACCAACACCGATTTTATATTTCAATCCGCGTCATGAAGATGATGTCACAATTTCAAATTATGCGTCACAAGGTGTTACAAAAGTATTAGTAGGTCCGGAACAGTTGAATGAATTTTTCAATCGTTTTGTGTTCCATGGACGTATTCAGTATGATGTGAACGATTTACAAAATATTATGGACGAAATTGAATCATTTAATTAAATATAATTAGGGCTGGGGTGTGATCTCCGGCTCTTTTTGTGTTGTTGAGGCGGGTGATATTCTATATTTTAGGTTGTATTGATTGCGCAATGACGTCACGATTCGATACGATAAGGTTAGATTACAAAGGAGCGATGACATATGAAACATGTAACATTTTATAATGGCAATCAAATGCCGCAAGTGGGTTTAGGTGTCTTTCGAGTTGAAAACAATGATACTGCAAAAGAAGCGGTTAAACATGCGATTAAAAGTGGCTATCGTAGTATTGATACTGCGATGATTTATCAAAATGAAGAAAAAGTGGGCGAGGGGATTCGCGAAGCTTTAGCGGAAACGGATTTAACGCGCGAAGATCTGTTTATTACGTCAAAATTATGGTTATCTGATTATGGTCGTGAAAATGTTGCAGCGGCATATCAGGCTTCATTAGAGCGCCTAGGACTCGACTACTTAGATTTGTATTTAGTGCATTGGCCAGGCTTAGATGAAGATGTCATGATTGATACGTGGAGAGGGATGGAAGAGCTATATCACGATCAAAAAGTGAAAAATATCGGTGTAAGTAACTTTAATGTGGAACATTTGGATAAGTTATTAGCAACTTCGCGGATTAAACCGGTCATTAACCAAGTGGAATTCCATCCATATTTAACGCAAAAACGTTTACGCGTGTATTTAGAAGCGCAAAATATCCATATGGAATCTTGGTCACCACTAATGAACGCACAAATTTTAGAAGATGATACTGTGAAGCAAGTGGCTGCTGAAGTTGGCAAGTCACCAGCACAAGTGATTATTCGTTGGAACTTGCAACATGGGGTTGTCACAATTCCTAAGTCAATCACACCAAGTCGTATTGAAGAGAATTTAAACGTATTTGACTTTGAATTATCGCTTGGTCAAATGGAAGTTTTAGATGGATTGAATGAAGATCGTCGTATTGGACCTGATCCATTACATTTTGATGGTAAGTAATTGTCAACGTTTATGTAAATATAGATTTTTGATACATTAAAGGAGCTAAGGAAACGTAATGTCCTAGCTCCTTTAACTTTTATACATAAGATTTTAAGTTGCTACAACTGCATGCCGATGAAACATAGTACAAAACAGCCGATATATTGGCATGTGCTATACCAAATGAATCGGCCCCACGTTTTGGAATGCAACATTTGAAATAGTTCCAAAGTTAATGTTGAAAATGTTGTAAAACCACCGAGTAAACCTGTGATGATTAACAGCTTTAATTCAGGTGATAACAATGTAAAGTGGTTGAAATAACCAATACAAAACGAACCGATAAGATTAACGATTAACGTCGCGATAGGAAATGATATGTTCATATAACGTGATGTTATCGCACTGATGAAGCCACGTAATACAGCTCCGATGCCACCGCCTAATGCCACGAATAACATGGTCATGCATGCACACCCCCTAATTTGTAGCCTAAGTAACAACAGATGAGGCCGCCACAATAGCTACACAATCCATATATGACTAAATTGAACCAGTCTAACTGTTGTGCCAGTGTGACAAGTTCTAATTGAAAAGTGGAAAATGTCGTTAATGCACCTAAAAATCCTGTTGTGAGTCCTAGTTTAAGTTTCGGATAGCTTGAATTCCAATGATGAAGGCGTACTGTGAAATAACCCATTAAAAAGGCACCTAACAAATTTGCAATGAAGGTGCCTATCGGTAAATGATATCCAATTGTTATGAAGCTCGTTTGCCATCTCAATAGTGCACCTATGCAGCCACCTAAAAAGATTAAAATATACTTCAAAATATCACCATTTCTCTTCAAATTTCTTAATTTTAAATGATGCCAAATGTGTAAAGTGAAGCAAGTAGATGGACCACTAATACAATGAGTAGTAATAATGGTTGTATTTTCGAGGCTTTATGAATCCAATTGCGACGCTCTGGTAAATGTTTAATAGATTTGTCGGCAAAACGAATGGCGATCAACAATATTAAACAATTAACGACACTACATACAAAAATGAGTTTAATAATAGATGTGAAGTGTGCGTTAAGTAATGGATTAAGCGTATTAAAATAGAGACTGATTAACATTAACAACACGGATAAGTAAAAGTATTTCTTAGATTTAGACATCATATGCCTCCTTTTCATATCGCTTGTTATCATATCATATTTTTGAATTCATTTACATCTGGTTAAAAATTTTGTAAGCGTAAAAATGGCATTGAGGACATAAAAAATGTTATAACGTTAATATGATAAAAATATCAAGGAGGCATAATTAAATGGCTGATTTAAAAGTACGCGTATTTGCTGATGGTGCAGACATCGAACAAATGAAGAAAGCATATCAAAATAAAGAGGTAGACGGTTTTACTACAAACCCAAGCTTAATGGCGAAAGCAGGCGTAAAAGATTACATTGAATTTGCTAAAGAAGCAGTTGAAGCGATTCCTGATGCTTCTATCTCATTCGAAGTGTTCGGTGACGACATGGAAACAATGGAAAAAGAAGCTGAAATCATCCAACAATTTGGTGAGAACATCTTCGTTAAAATCCCCGTTGTGAACACTAAAGGGGAGTCTATGATTCCACTTATCAAAAGCTTATCAGCTAAAGGCGTAAAACTTAACGTTACAGCTGTATACACAATTGAACAAGTTAAAGAAATCACTGAGGCTGTAACTGCTGGTGTTGAAACATACGTATCAGTATTCGCAGGTCGTATTGCTGACACAGGTGTAGACCCAATGCCATTAATGAAAGAATCAGTTGAAGTGACTCACAGCAAGGAAGGCGTGCAACTTTTATGGGCAAGCTGTCGTGAATTATTCAACGTCATCCAAGCTGATGAAATTGGTGCAGACATCATTACTTGTCCTTCAGATGTTGTTAAAAAAGTATCAAACATCGGTCGTGACATCAATGAATTATCAGTAGACACAGTTCAAGGTTTCGCTAAAGACATCAAATCTTCAGGTCTTAGCATTTTATAATTTGACAACGACATCATTTACAAAAAGCACATGTGCGTGGGCTGAAATCGAGTCAATGATAGATTTCAAAACCCGCACGCATGTGCTTTTTTGAGTTGAATGGCGCTTGCAATACATCTCAATTTTAGCTATGCTTTGTTAAGTAAAAGACATAAAGGAGTCTAATATGCGAAAAGACGTATTTGAGTATAAAGTGAAGAAAGAGTTATGGTATCTCAATCGCCGCGAAAAAAATGCGCTAACACAATATTTTGAAAAGCATCGTGTTGAAACTATCCAACAACAATTTTCGACACCACGCCGTTTTGTAAATGATTATTTGCAACATGAAGTTTTTGGGACACGTATTGTTTCATCGGGTCATTTAGTTACATCATTGGTTGGCTTACTTGTTTCGAATATTTTGTTGCTCGGTTTATTTATTACTGGCTTGCTACTGAGTTTAAGTGCGGTGAATTACTTTATCCAACCTCAAGTGACATTATCTGTAGGTACCGTGATCGCTGTTTTATTCGGTGCGATTGTATTAATGATTGGGACGGTTTATTTGATGAAACGTGTCAACGCATTTTTCACCAAAAGATTGTTGTTGTATAAATTTAATAAAGTGAATTAAAGTTACATTAGTGCTGTGAGTAAATAAGCGTCTTTCCATTTTCGAACGAATTGATTTAAAGGCATTGGGACAATGAGTGACAAGTTGTTGTTAAAATGAATGCGTGTATTTTGCTGATGTGACGAAGCGGCGATAACGTGTGTGACATTAATATAATATTGAATGGCTGCGCGTTGTGATTGAAGTGGACAAAGTATCAGTGATTTGCTCAAAAATATCGGGATCATTTGATGTACTTTCAACGTCTCGCTCGCAATTTTTTGTTGCGTACGTACATCTCTTTGAAATTGATAAGCCAGTTGGTCAATATACTGTTTCATCGACATTTGGCTTCGTTGTTCATGCGTGAGATGTTGAATAACCAATTGATGCCCTATTGATTCTGACGATTTAATATAAAGTATGTTTTCGTATTGTGGTTGTGTGACAGTCATGGCTAAAATCCTTTCTTTAAATCATCTTGTGTCAATACTTGTTTGATATGACGGAAGGTGGCAATTTTATATTTACGAACCGTGGTAGCTGATACTTGCATCAGCTGTTGAATCTCTTTTTGCTGATAACCTTGCAAATAAAAGCGAAACCAAGTGCGATGTGTCGGTTTTAAAGTTCGTATGATATCTTCAAGCATCAAATTCAAATGTGATGTCGACATGTCTTTCAGTTGATTGGCTGATGTATCCAGTGGTGTTGTTGTCAACGGTGTATGTGCCGAGCGTAATAAATCGATTAAATAATATTTCAGTTGATAATTGATATACGTTTTAAAAGACTGATTAAAAGTCGCATCATATTTCATTGAAAGTTCCCATAACCGTATCGACAACAATTGGAAGTATTCATCATAATTATACGAAATTTGATACTGATGTAGTAAAAAATGTATGAATTTATAGTATTGAGCATAAAGTGTATCAAAAATGATATCAATCACTCCTTTTCTAATTTGACCGGTCAATGGAGTTATACCATAGCGAAATGATTGTGACATTTTACTTTTTGTGCTATTTTATGTTTAATACAAGAATGAGACACTGTTTTATCGCTATTTTTTTAATGAAACGGTGTATAAGGACGCAATTAAGACATTTCGACCATTACAAATGTATAGAGGAGGATATTATGGATTACGAACATTTAAATTTAGAGCATTTCTTTGCGCGTAATGACGATTTGGACATCATTAGAGATCGTTCAGAGTTCGTTATGATTAATAATATGACAAAAGAAATGATGTATCGTGACGGTGATGTAGAAGGAACGATTAACCTTGCACGCTATTACTATAAAAATCGTTCTCAAGCAGCAAGTTTCATTATGATGGATTACCACCGTGAAGAAAAATAGTAATGGATTAGTTTACATATTCATTACTATTTTTTTATGAATTTGTAACAAGAGATGAAACCAATTGTACAGAGTCGTGTAAGGTGGTAAAATTTGAAGTCAAGCGAGTAAATTTAATTTATGTAACAATATGAAACATTCTGAAGAGGTGTGTTTATGAGAAAGCACAAGAAAGGTTCCATCCTTGCTGTCCTTGCATCTTTAATGATTGCTGCAGCTGCAGGTTTTTTCTTTTTCAAGATGATTGAAGATCAAATATTCTTTAAAAGTGTTGACCAAGTTGAACGTGTTGAAAAGTTAGATGTGACGTTAAAACAAGCATCTGAAAAGCAAATTGATAACTACACAAGCCAGCAAGTTTCAAATAAAGACCATACCAATTGGCGTGACGCTTCAGATTCTGAAATTCGTCAAGCGATGGATAGTTCATCTTTTATGGATGACAAGCGGCAGAAATATCAATTTTTAGAATTGTCAAAGTATCAAGGTATTGATAAAAACAGAATTAAACGGATGTTACGAGATCATCCGACATTGTTAGCACATACGGATGATTTTGTGAATGCGGCGAAAGCCAAACAAGTTAATGAAGTGTATTTGATTTCACATGCGCTTTTAGAGACAGGCTCAGTCGTTTCTGAATTGTCGAATGGTGTGGAAATTGACGGGAAAAAATATTATAACTTTTATGGTGTCGGTGCATTAGATGAAGCGCCTGTTAAAACCGGTGCAGAATATGCGAAGAAAAAGGGTTGGGATACACCAGAAAAAGCCATTAATGGTGGTGCAGCGTTTATTCACGACCACTACTTATCTAACCCAAATCAAAACACATTATATAGTATGCGTTGGAATCCTAAAAATCCTGGTGAACACCAATATGCTACAGACATTAACTGGGCTAAAAGTAATGCGGTGATTATGGCGGATTTCTATAAAGATATGAAAACGGAAGGTAAATATTTTAACTGGTACGTATACAAAGATGATAAAAAGCATCAAGATGGTCATAACTATTAAATCCATTTTGATTAATATTGAACGAAAAGGTTGAGTTGTCACGGTATTCATGTGAACGACTCAACCTTTTTTATTGCTGCATAAATACGAGATTACTCAGCTTTATTGTTACGACCGAGTACAAAAAATAAGATGACTGTTGAAATAATCACTTTGACAATCATTTTTAACATAGTACGCACTCCTTTATGTCTCAAGTGTACTATGCGTGTGAATTGTAATCAAAGTAAATGTGTGACGTTTACGATTCTTACTGCTCAAATTTTGTACATCATTAATGACTCGAACAGGACCAATACGATAGTAAAATGTAAAATGATTAATTAATAGGTATCATTCAGGGTATAATAGAGAAGCAATGTACAAATTAGAGTAAGGATGGTGCAAAATGAGAGTAGCCATTGTTGGAATGGGAACAGCAGGTGTGAGCGTTTTGCGACAGCTCGTAAAATATAAGCAATTTAAGAAGATTGAAGTAGATTTATATGATAATGCTTATAACATGGGGCAAGGAGAACCTTTTCAAAATGATAGTGAAGATTTTTTGATTAATGTGCCTGTTGATCATTTATCATTAAACGTCGATAACATTCTAGAATTTAGAGAATGGTATAACGAACAAGATACGTTTGATTACGGTGATGCGGATTATTTGCCGAGATACGTATTTGGTCACTATATGAAAAGTTATTTAGAACAATTTGACACAACATTTGAAAATGTCAATGTCATCAAACAAGAAGTGACGCATATGTATATTGAAGAGCAAGAAAGTGAAATTACTCCTAAACGTATTGTCGTATGTACAGGGAACGATGTCGATTCGTGTCAAAAATATGATTATGTGTTCTTTACGACTGGTACGATGTCTTACAACGATCCATTTGATTTAAAAGGACTAAAAGGGTACATTCATTCACCTTATCCTGCTAATCAAACGTTAGCTGAAGTAGATGATGACGATGCTGTGGCGATTATTGGGACAGGATTAGCAAGTTTAGATGTTGTACGTCACGCATTAAGTCATCATCAGCGTAAACCGATTGTGATGGCGAGTCGTAGTGGTAAATTACCGAGTGTGCGTGGAACGATGCAGGATATTACCTTTCAATTTTTAACATTGGAAAATTTTGATGCGCTGAAGGCAGAAAACATGGGCGTCGTTCCATTAGAAGACGCTGTAGCATTGTTTAAAAAAGAATTTGAAGTACGAGATATACCATTAGAAAAATTATTGAAACGTCGTAAATATGATGCGATTCGTGACTTGAATTATGATTTGAATCATCCAGAAGAAGTCGGTGCATTACAAAGTATGTTTGAAACGTTAAAAGAAAATATGAATTGGATTTGGAATAGTTTAAGTCGTGAAGACCAAGAACAATTTATCAACAAATACCACCGCTACATGAAAGAGAATACAAATCCAATGCCTAGAGAAACAGCACAATTGTTGGTGGAAGAAATCAAAGCTGGCCATTTACAAGTGTTGTCTGGTTTGGAGCATGTGCGTCAATTTTACGGTAAATACCGTTTGCGCTTTAAAAATGTTCATGAAGAAATGAAAATGGATGTAGTCATTAATGCGACGGGTCCGAAAAAACATTTGAGTCAATTAGATGATGACGATGCATTACTTCTAGATGTGGCGAATCGTCAAATCGTCCAGGCACATCCTCTTGGTGGGATCCAAATCGTGCCATCAACGAATGAAGTCATTAGTCCGTTATATGGTACACTCAACAACATGCGTGCAATTGGACAAATGACAAACGGTGTTAACTTTGAACGTAATGGCGTGAGCATGATTATTCAACAGGCAGTCAGTGCGGTAGAAAACTTATATGACACCTATAAAGCAAAAAAGGCTCTAGAAAAAGAAGCGCGCAAACAACAAAAGAAAGCGGAAGAAAAAGCAAAAAAGAAAAAAACGAAGAAGAAAAAGAAGAAAAAATAAAGACGCTGTTTTAGGGCGGAGAGAGCTTTAATGTTGTGATAAATCATTATATTATTAATTGGTGATGCTGAAGATTTGATGTTTAATCAATTGTAAATTTTAAAAAGATACGCTAATATAGACGCATGGACTTTTGATAGGTCCATGTGTATCTTTTATTCTCAATACAATTTCATATATTCTTTCGGGGCTGGGTGAAATTCCCAACCGGCAGTAAAATATAAGCCTGCGACCCGTATCATTGATTTGATATGGCTGATCTAGTGAGAATCTAGAGCCGACAGTTAAAGTCTGGATGGGAGGAAGAATAGTGACGACATTTTTTCACATACAATATGTGAGTTTATTTGTCGTATCCAAATTTTGAATGAAAAAGAATCAATGTGTTTTGATCACTTTTCATACATCCTACCACTCGAAGTCGACAATCGAGTGGTTTTTTATTGAGGTGAAAGTATGAACCATTATTTAGACTATGCGATACAATTGGCAGAAATGACACAAGGCCAAACTGGAACGAATCCAGCAGTAGGAGCCGTCATTGTGAAACATGGGCGTATCATCGGTTTTGGTGCACATTTAAAAAAAGGTGAACGCCATGCTGAAATTCAAGCGATTGATATGGCCGGTGCTAAACACGTTAAAGGTGCTACGATTTACGTCTCCCTTGAACCGTGTTCACACTACGGCAGTACACCTCCATGTGCACAACGTATCATTGACACTGGTATAGCGAAAGTCGTTTATGCTGCCAAAGATACCACATTACAAGAAACAAGCCATGACGTGATGGTGCAACATGGTATTGAGGTGGAATATCGTCCACATCCACGTGCCGAGCAATTGTATGCCGCTTTTTATCGCAGTAAAGAAGGTGCTGTTCCCATTGTGACAGTTAAGGTGAGCGCCAGTATAGATGGTAAACAAGCGACGGATCATTTTGAAAGTCAATGGATTACTTCTAAACAAGTAAAGGCAGATGTTTTCCAATTGAGACATTCTCATGATGCGATAATAACTGGAAATGGCACGCTAACACATGATAATCCAAGTTTAACGACACGCGTGGAAGATGGACATCATCCAGCGAAAGTGATTTTATCGCGCTCCGGCAAAATCAACTGGGATGCACAACTTTTCCAAGATCATGTGACACCGATTTATATTTATACTGAAAATCAAGCACTCACTTCATCATTCGACCATGTTGAAATAATTCAGCAAACCGACATTCAAATTGAAGATGTGCTCAAAGATTTATATCAAAAAGGTTATGGTCATGTCCTTGTCGAAGCAGGCCCTAATGTAACTTCACAATTTTTAGCGTCTCGTTTGGTGACGCACTTCATCCTATATTTAGCCCCGAAAATCATAGGTGGTCAAGGTGTGAATCAATTTTATCAAACTCCATTGGTGACCCCTTTAAACCAACTTCCACAATTTGAAATTGTACAAACTGACATAATAGATACCGATTTGAAACTCCGAATGCAAAGGAAGTGACGACATGTTCACAGGTATCGTTGAAGAGGTCGGTACAGTTCAACATATTCAAAAACGTAACCCTACAACAGCACTGACAATTCAATGTAAAAAAATATTAGACGATATGCATATAGGCGACTCGATTAGTGTGAATGGTACATGTCTGACTGTGACGCGCTTTGATCAATATAGCTTTACAGTCGATGTCATTCACGGAACTGAAAATAAAACCTATTTAGCAGATTTAAAAACGAATGATACCGTTAATTTAGAACGTGCATTATTAGCTACTGGGAGGTTAGGTGGCCATTTTGTACAAGGTCACGTCGACGGTAAAGGCGTGATTCAACACATTCAAACATCCCAAAATGAATGGATTTATACAATTAAAGCTGAACCGTGTCTAATCGATCAAATGATTCCACAAGGGTCGATTGCTGTTGATGGTATCAGTCTAACGGTTTTTAAAAAATTTAGAGATTGTTTTGATATTCATTTAATTCCAGAAACACGTAAAGCAACCATTCTTGCTGAGAAAAAACAAGGTGATCCGGTGCATTTAGAAACAGATATGCTCTTTAAATATGTCCAAGCCATCACAAAGGAAAAATCACAGCTGTCAGTAGAAGAATTATTGAATGCAGGTTTTTAAGGAGGGGCGTTACATGCAATTAGACAAAATTGAAGAAGCGTTAGAAGCATTGAAACAAGGCGGCACGATTATTGTCGTTGATGATGAAGATCGCGAAAATGAAGGTGATCTTGTTGCAATTACAGAGTGGATGGATGAAAACACAATTAATTTTATGGCGACCCACGGGAGAGGCCTCATTTGTACACCAATTACAGCAGAGATTGCCCAACAAGCGGGACTTGATAATATGGTCGAACACAATCGCGATCCCCACGGTACGGCATTTACACAAAGTATTGACCATGTGCAATCAACAACAGGAATTAGTGCTTTTGAAAGAACAGTAACAGCGAGAGCACTGATAGATGAAAAAATGACTGCTGAAACATTTCATCAACCTGGTCATATCTTTCCGTTAATCGCTAAAAAGCATGGGGTCCTCGAACGTCGGGGGCACACTGAAGCGACAATCGATTTGGCGAAGTTAACAGGGGCACGTCCAGCCGGTGTGATATGTGAAATTATGAATGATGACGGGACGATGGCCAAAGGAGAACAATTAGAGCGGTTTAAAGCGCAACACAACTTGAAAATGATTTCGATTGAAGATATTGTTGCATATATTAAATCACAACGTACATTGATTTCAGTGGAAGCGAAAATTAAATTACCAACCCAATTTGGTGAATTTGACATGTATGGTTTTACTTCAAATATTGACGGAGAAGAACATTTAGCGCTCGTCAAAGGTGACATTCAACCCACGATGAATGTCCGCGTCCATTCCGCTTGTGCGACAGGTGATATATTTCATAGTGAAAGATGTGACTGTGGTCAACAGTTAGAGGCGTCAATGGCGTATATCCAACAACACGGTGGCATGTTGCTCTATTTGCCTCAAGAAGGGCGTGGCATTGGTTTAATGAATAAACTAAAAGCTTACGAATTAATTGAACAAGGCTATGATACCGTTTCAGCGAATGAAGCACTTGGATTTGAGCCGGATTTACGTGATTATGACATTGCAGCGCAAATTTTAAAGTATTTTAATATTACAACGGTTAATCTATTGAGCAATAACCCTGAAAAATTATTAGGATTACAGCGCTATGGTATTCAAATTGGTAAACGTATCCCAGTCATCACTGAAACGAATGTGCACAACCATGATTATATGCAAGTGAAAAAATTACAAATGGGTCATTTAATATAAATAGAGGAGGAAGTATGATGAAATTCGAAGGTCAATTAAATGGTAAAGGTTTAAAAATTGGAGTTGTGGTGAGTCGTTTTAATGATTTAATTACAGGACGTTTATTAGATGGGGCTCAAGATGCATTGAGAAGACATCAAGTGGCAGAAGATAGTATAGATGTCGCTTACGTACCAGGCGCCTTTGAACTTCCAATCGTCGCTAAAAAAATGGCACAAACAGGCAAATATGATGCTGTCGTAACATTAGGATGTGTCATTCGTGGTGCAACATCGCATTATGATTATGTCTGTAATGAAGCGGCTAAAGGGATTGCGAAAGCGAGTGATGATACGGGCGTACCAGTTATTTTTGGTGTATTGACGACTGAAAATATTGAACAAGCGATTGAGCGCGCAGGTACAAAAGCAGGCAATAAAGGTGCAGAATCTGCAGTCGGTGCTATTGAAATGGCGAACTTACTTCGACAAATGAACGCTTAATCGACATCAAATACGTGTATTTAAAATAGGTGAGTAGCATCTTTGTCGTTACACCCAAGATAAAAAGACAAGGACTGGGACATAATATCCCAGTCCCTGCTTTCTATTTATGTGCTGATACCCTTTAAGGTTTACGCTTCAAAATTTTAAATAACGCAAGTGTGCCTAACGTGGCACCTGCAACAGAAATTAACGCTTTTGGTTTCACAAACTCTTTAAGCGCTAGTGTGATATTTTGAGGTCTTTCTGCTAAACGCCGCATGAAATAACCGAACCAATCATCACCAAATGGGACATAAATCGTAAAGTTGTAACCTTCATTTGCAATTTCTTCAGCGAGTTCGGATCTAAAGCCATAAAGCATTTGGAACTCAAATTTTGATTTATCGATATCATGTTTTTTAATAAATTCTTTCACATGATTAATGATGCGATGATCATGTGTTGCAATCGACGTAAAGTTTTTCGCAGTCAATAAACGTTTTTCAATTAAGCGAATATAATTTTCATCGATTTCTTCTTTTGCTTGATATGCAATGTATGGTGATTCTTTGTAAGCCCCTTTAACGAGTCGTAAGCGTAAGTCTGGATATTTATCAATCAATACGTCTGCTTTGAATAGATAAGCTTGAATGACGGTACCCACATTGTTAAACTCAGGCTTTAAACGGTCTAATGTTTGTGTAATATCGAATAAGCTATCATATTTTTCCGTGTCAATGTTGATATGCATATGATCGTATTCTTGCGCTTTAGAAACGATTTGATGAATGTTACGATATGCAAGTGCACGGTCAAATTCACTACCGAGTTGACTCAGTTTGACAGACATGTGTGCGTCTAATTGATGTTTATGAATCGCTTCCATCACTTTTAATATATTATTTTTCGCTTCAATAGCATCTCGTTCGTTATTCACAAATTCACCGAGATTATCTACTGTAGCTGAAATATTTTTCTCATTCAGTCGTTTAATTGTTTTAATCACATCATCAATTGTATTCCCCGCGACTACTCTGTTTGCCCCTAATGAAGGCCCAATGATTTTCGCTGCTGAATTTAAAAATGCATTATTAGACAATGCGATAAAAAAGTGTTTGACTAAGGCCATGCTGAATTCCTCCCATTATGTTTCTGATGTAATATCAGTGTATCATGAAGAGATAAGGGAAGAAAACGTTTTCATGTAAAAAGGTGCGAATTTTACAAAGTTGAGTGGTGACGGCATAATTAAATGTAAAAAAGGTTATAAAAAGAGTATTCATTATATATGGATTAATGGTGTGCTTCTATCGTAATTGGCTCTTGAGCGATCGCTGTGATGAGTGGTGTACATAAAAATAGGACGATGCAAAACAAACATTTATAAACGAGCTTCATTATGAACTCCTTTAATCTGACTTTGTTTATTTTCAATATAGCACGTTTATGTCAAGCTATGATGAAATCATTGTGAAGTTCCTCTAAACATCATAAAGGACTGTCATGAATATTAACATTGTGTAAATGATTGATCTGAATCTTTACGATATCTTTAAATAGCAGACAAGTGAATCGTGATAAAATAAAGTGAAAACGATTTGAGGGAGATAGGTAATGTTTAGAGATATGGCATTCTACATTTTTGGGACGCAGTTAGATACATTTGTGCAGTATTTTATATTTGAACTGATTATATTGGTCGTTATCGGTTTAATATTAGGTTTTTTAACAAAGAAAATTTGGCCAGTTATCGTAGTCATTGTAGGTTTGAATGTGATCGACGTCGGCATTTTAGCACAATTCAATGTAAGCCAAGGTGAGGGCACTTTCTTTGGACAATTGATGTTACTCTTAGTGGCAAAATTTTTCCCTACATTTTATGAAATTTTACTAACCGTACTATTATTACGTGTCGATTGGATGCGTAAAATATTTAAACTTGTATAAAATAAATGCAACACGTGAAAAGGTTGTGGCACTCGGTCATGAAGGATTCACGTGTATTTTTATGTTTTTAGTCGCGATGAGTAGGGAAGTCACGCTATAATAGATGTTATAATACATAGAATTAAAGGAAGGATAATGTAGTATGTGGAAATGGGAAACTGAAGGTGAGGCTAAAGGGGTCATCGTCATTGTACATAACATGTTAGAACATACAGGACGTTATGCTTATGTTATTACACATTTAAAACGCAATGGCTACCATGTTATTATGGGTGATTTGCCAGGACAAGGCCAAACTTCACGTATGAACAAAGGGCAAATCCAAAGCTTTGAAGTCTACCAAGAGCGTGTGTTGGAATGGGTAGAAATTGCTGAAGAATATCATTTGCCTATTTTTATGATTGGTGTCGGATTAGGTGGTTTGATTTGTTTAAATTTATTAGAAAAAGTGCAATTGGATATCGAAGGTTTAATCTTACTTTCGCCACTACTCGCATTTCAAAAACATTATAAAACTCGTAAAAATATTTTAGCATCCAACATTGGCGACATTTCAAAAGGCACAAAGTTTGATATAGGCATTGAAGCTGAGGTACTGACACACAATCCAGAAGTCCAAGAAGAAACACGAAATGACCCGATGATGTTAAAAAAAGTGAGTTATCATTGGTATAAAGAAGTTGTACGTACCATGAAAGACACAGCCGACCATCTTCATAAATTAACGGCAAAACCGATGTGTGTCATGTATGGAACGGCTGATCAGATTTCTGATACTGAAGTGACGCACCAATTATTGCACTCATTGAATTTAGATGAAGTTTATTTTAAAGCGTGGCCACTTCTTGCACATGAGATTCATAATGAACCCGAACGTGAAGCTGTCATGCGTTATATTTTAAGCTTTTTAAACAATCGGGTGTATGCGGCAGGCTATTTAGTTGAAGATGAAAATAGTCTTAAATAAGTTAAAAATATACAAAAAGTATAGGATAAATGATTAATTTTCGTTTGTCCTAAAATTTTATCATTGAAAGAATATGGAAAACGTGTTAAGTTATATATGTGAAAAGAATCACAAGTAATAAATAGTGAACAAATTTGGCATAGTTAGGAGAGTGTTTTTCATGAAGACAAAAGGTAATAAAGTAGTATTAGTAGGTAATGGTGCAGTGGGTGCAAGCTATGCCTTTACAATGATGAGTCAAGGTGTAGCAGATGAACTGGTTATTATTGATATCAATAAAGATAAAGTGCTTGGAGATGTATTAGATTTAAACCATGGTGCACCGTATGCAGATTCCCCAGTTAAAGTCGTAGCAGGTGAATACTCTGACTGTGGTGATGCAGATTTAGTTGTGATTTGTGCAGGCGCGCCTCAAAAAGTTGGCGAAACACGTTTAGACTTAGTAGAAAAAAATGCAAAAATTTATAAAGATATTGTGACTTCAATTATGGATAGCGGTTTCGATGGTATTTTCTTAATCGCAGCCAATCCAGTAGATATTTTAACTTACGTTACTTTAAAATACTCAGGCTTACCAAAACACAAAGTTATCGGTTCAGGAACAATTTTAGATACAGCACGTTTCAGACATTTAATTAGTGAAGCCTTCGATGTAGCACCTGCAAGTATTCATGGTTATATCATTGGTGAACACGGTGATTCTGAAGTGCCAGTATGGTCTGGCGCAACAATTGCAGGTGTTTCAATTTATGAACAATTGAAAAACGACCCTGAAAAATCACATTTAATTGAAGATATTTATGTGAATACTCGTGATGCAGCTTATGACATCATTAAAGCAAAAGGTGCAACATACTACGGTGTGGCAATGGGATTAATGCATATTTCAAAAGCCATCTTAAAAAATCAAAACATCGTATTAACAGTGTCTAGTTACTTAGAAGGTGAATACGGTCATGAAGGTGTGTACACTGGCGTGCCGACAGTGATCAATGGTGATGGTGCTTCACGTGTCATTGAAACACCATTAAATGACGATGAAAAAGAAAAATTTGCTAAATCTGTTAAAATTTTAAAAGATATGCAAGATTCTATTTCTCACCTTTTCTAATGAAAAATAATAAATAAATAGAGTTTTAAATGGTCCTATCTCTTTTTGTAGAGTGTAGGGCCGTTTTTTGCTGTTAAAAATGCTCACCTTTTTTAAAATATGCATTCTTTCTTTTATTTCAAAGTCAGTCATATACAATCAAATAGGGTAAAAACTTAAGAATGCGATTTTAAAATGACAAATTATTACTAAAATATTAAATATGATTAGATTTCTATTTTGTGGGTACAAATAAACGATAGGTAGAAAAGAATGGGGGTTTATTATGACTGAAAAAAATAATTATAAAGTGAGCGATATCATGCGCCTGGACCAACTGCAAAAAGAAGTTGAAGCCATTTTTGAAGAAATTGAGGGAAAATATCGTTTATCGAAAGAAGAGTTTTTGATTTTACTGACACTTTGGAATCAAGGTTCTATGACGTTAAAAGAAATGGATGACTACGTGAAAGTTAAGACTTATAAGCGTACAAGAACGTACAACAATTTGGTAGAAATGAAATGGATTGTTAAAGAGCGTCCGACAAACGATGAAAGAACCGTTATTATTCATTTTAATGAGGATAAAGAAGCGGACAAGCAAGACTTAATTAATTTTACATGTATGGAAATCGAAAAAAGAGATGCACATTTGAGAACATTATTAAATGACATTGTCAACGGCTGTGATATTTAAAGACCAATGCGACTCTCATTTGATATCAAGATTTAATCCACCCATTCTGAAAAAGCTAAAAAGAATTGAAGAGCTACAAAAGCCCGCAATTCTTGGCATCACCAAAGACGACATTGAATTAAAAAGAGAGTGCAAATGAAAATAAATTATTCATACTACCTATTATAAAACCAACGCTTCCCTAATGAGGATTGTCGTTGGTTTTTCTCGTAGTGAGCGATGAACGTAAATTTGAAATCAATACAAAAGCTTTAATTCACCGCATTCACATCTCTCTTAGTATTTTGAAAGAAGTAATATAGCAATGAATTTTTAAATTTACTTGAAGTAGGATATAAGAATGAAAACGATACGCCCACCTTTTGAAACGCATGACCAGATAGCTAAATATTGAGTGCTAAATCAAAAGGATTGGGGTATCGTTTTCCAATTTAAAATCTACAAAACTGAAACAAACTTAAAAATCTACACATCTTTTACAACGCTTTAACCTCATTTGACACTACGCTCTTTTTTCAATCGCAATCACATATGGTGGTCGATTTTGTTGATTAATAAACTCATACTTCAAAACATGAGCACGTTGTTGATCAAACGCTGCCAAATGCTTCATCAAAGTCATGCTTTCTTCCTTGCCTTCTTCATGACCAGGATAAACGACTAAAACGATGATGCCTTCTGGTTGTAATATATCAAAAATCGTCTGAACAGCAGCAAGTGTAGTCGTTGATTGTGTGACGATAGATTTGTCGCCTTTCGGTAAATAACCTAAATTAAAAATGGCAGCATGTACTTGAGTGAGATGTTCGTCTCTAATATATTGTGTAATCCATTCGTGCCCTGTATGAAAAAGAGAAACATTGTTGTAATCGTGAACACGTTGTTTTGTATTTTCAATGGCTTCTTGTTGGATGTCACAGCCATAAACATGACCATGAGGGACGAGGTCTGCTAAAAATTTTGTATCATGACCGTTACCACATGTTGCATCAATGACGACACTTTCTGATGTAGTATGGCTTCGAATTAATGATTTGGCAAAAGGTAAAATACGTTCGACTATCATATGTGCACCTGAGAACTATAAGATGCGCCTTGAACAGTTCCACGACGTTCAAGTTCTGCGTCAATCTCGTTTAATACTTCCCATTTATTGACACTCCACATGGGACCGACCATTAAATCAATAGGACCATCACCTGTAATACGGTGGACGATCATTTCTGGTGGCAATTGTTCGAGTTGATCACAGACGAGTTGAATGTACTGTTCTTTCGTCATAAATTCAAGTAAACCTTTATCATATTGTTTCATCATAGGTGTACCTTTTAATAGATGTAACAAATGAATTTTAATTCCTTGGACATCCATTTGAGCAACCGCTTTTGCAGTCTCTATCATCATGTCATAATCTTCACCAGGCAAGCCATTAATAATGTGTGAACATACTTTAATGTTGTGACGGCGTAATTTTGCGACGCCTTCGTAATAACAATCCATATCATGTGCACGGTTGATTAAGTCCGATGTTTCTTGATGAATGGTCTGTAAACCTAACTCTACCCATAAATATGTACGTTCATTTAATTCGGCGAGGTAGTCCACGACGTCATCTGGTAAACAATCTGGACGTGTCCCGATAGATAATCCGACAACACCCGGTTCTTTTAATGCAGCTTCAAATTTTTCTCGCAATACAGCAACGGGCGCATGTGTATTGGTAAAGGCTTGGAAATATGCAATGTATTGACCTTCGTGCCATTTCTCGTGCATTTTATTTTTAATCTCTTTAAATTGTACTTCGATAGCATCAGCACGGTTACCCGCAAAGTCACCACTCCCTGCTGCTGAACAAAAAGTACAACCGCCGTGCGCAACTGTACCGTCTCTATTAGGGCAATCAAAACCACCATCTAAAGCAACTTTAAATATTTTTTGTCCAAATTTATTTTTTAGATGATAATTTAAAGTATGATATCGTTTCTTCTCAAAAGCATATGGGAAATAAGTGCCCATCACAATCTTCCTTTCAACTTTCTATGTTTAAACTGTTTTTATCATATCGTATTCGCCATTTTTCTTAAACAGTATTTGAAGATTTTAACATATTTTCATTATAACGTGTTATAGTGTGTGCTAGAGACAAAAAGGAGTGAAACATCAGTGAATATGCCTAAAGAAATATGGTGGCTCGTCATTGGGATGGCGATTAATATCACAGGTGCGAGTTTTTTATGGCCGTTGAATACGATCTATATGAATGAGGAACTCGACAAATCATTAAGTACTGCTGGGCTCGTACTGATGGTCAATTCATTTGGAATGATTGTAGGAAATTTACTTGGTGGGACATTGTTCGATAAACTTGGAGGATATCGGACAATTATGTTAGGCACGATTGTGAGTTTGTGCGCTACCATTTTATTAAATTTCTTCCACGGTTGGCCTTGGTATGCGATTTGGCTCATTATGCTCGGTTTTGGCGGTGGGATGATTATCCCTGCTATTTATGCGATGGCTGGAGCAGTGTGGCCTCAAGGGGGAAGACAAACGTTTAATGCGATTTACTTAGCACAAAATATCGGTGTGGCATTAGGTGCAGCGCTAGGTGGTTTTGTTGCTGAACTAAGCTTTAATTATATTTTTATGGCGAATTTGGCGATGTATGTCATTTTCTTCTTTATCGCATTATTTCAATTTAATATGGACTATCAAGCGACGGTTAAACATCAAGAAACGTTGGAAAATGTGGCGCACATTCAAAACAAGAAACATTTCACAGCACTCATTTTATTATGTGTGATGTTTGCGCTATGTTGGATTGCATACGTTCAATGGCAAACAACTATTGCGTCATTTACACAAAGTATTGGTATTTCTATGAGTCAATATAGTTTGTTATGGACAGTGAACGGGGTGCTCATTTTAGTAGGACAACCTTTAATATTACCGATTATTCACCTCATTAAAGGGCAGCTGAAAAAGCAACTTTACTTTGGATTAGTCGTATTTATATTGTCGTTTTTCGTGACAAGTTTTGCGACATCATTTTCAATTTTTGTTGTAGGGATGGTCATTATGACATTTGCAGAAATGTTCGTTTGGCCTGCTGTACCAACGATTGCTAATAATTTAGCGCCTAAAGGTAGAGAAGGGGTCTATCAAGGCATTGTGAATTCTGCTTCAACAGTGGGGAAAGCTTTCGGTCCATTAGTTGGCGGGATACTCGTCGATGTGTTCAATATGCAAATCATGTTTTTATCAATGATAGGTTTACTCGTCATCGCTATGGCATTCCTTACGATTTATGATAGAAAAGTTGATCCGAAAACGTTATATCGTTAATCACAGTAAATGACACTTGCATCTTCGTACCAAATTGCATAATATAGTAGATGATTACGAATTAAGCATGTGGTCGTACTGGACTGGAGTAGTAACTTAAAAGGGTTTCCACAGAGAGTTAGTGGTGGTGCGAACTAACGAAAAACTTTAAGTGAACTTGCCAATAAATAATGAAAAATAAATGACATCTCTTACTATTTAAAATGAAGTGCACTTCTAGGAGTGAATGAGGGTGGTACCGCGGCAAAAGTCGTCCCTTAGCATATATGAATAGTTTGAGGTGTCTTTTTATGAATGAGGAGGATTTAATTGTGAGTTACAATCATCAAGAAGTCGAAAAAAAGTGGCAAACGTATTGGCTAGAGAACAAAACGTTTAAAACAGAAGATAATATCGGGCAGAAGAAATTTTATGCATTAGATATGTTCCCTTATCCATCAGGTGCAGGGCTACATGTGGGGCATCCAGAAGGCTATACAGCAACTGACATATTGTCACGTTATAAGCGTATGCAAGGTTACAATGTATTACATCCAATGGGGTGGGACGCGTTTGGTTTACCTGCTGAACAGTATGCACTTGATACTGGAAACGACCCAGCCGAATTTACAAAACGTAACATTCAAACATTTAAGCGTCAAATTCAAGAGCTTGGTTTTAGTTATGACTGGGATCGTGAAGTCAGTACGACAGACCCTGATTATTATAAATGGACACAATGGATTTTTATTCAACTTTATAAAAAGGGATTAGCGTATATTGATGAAATTCCGGTAAACTGGTGTGAAGCGTTAGGCACAGTACTATCTAATGAAGAAGTGGTCGATGGTGTATCAGAACGTGGGGGCTACCCAGTGGTGCGACGCCCGATGAAACAATGGGTATTGAAAATCACAGAATATGCGGATCGTTTACTTGAAGACTTAGATACACTTGATTGGCCTGAATCGATTAAAGATATGCAACGTAACTGGATTGGTCGTTCTGAAGGGGCGAAAGTGAACTTTAAAGTCGAAAATATCAACACACCGATTGAAGTATTTACAACACGTCCAGATACGATTTACGGTGCAACATTTTTAGTGTTAAGTCCTGAACATACTTTAGTGAATCGTATTACGACACCACAACAATATGAAAAAGTGAAACATTATCAAGATGAAGCGGCGAAAAAATCTGACTTAGAACGTACAGATCTTGCAAAAGAAAAAACAGGTGTCTTCACAGGGGCTTATGCGATTCATCCGTTTACAGGAAAGCAAGTGCCTATTTGGATTGCTGATTATGTGTTAGCCTCATATGGGACAGGGGCTGTGATGGCTGTTCCAGCACATGATGAAAGAGACTACGAATTTGCGACAACATTTGATTTACCAGTTGTGACAGTTATTGAAAACGATGCAGAGACACCTTATTACACTGGTGACGGTGCACACGTTCAGTCTGGTGAATTAGACGGTCTGAACAATGAGGCGGCGATTGCAAAAGCGATTGAACTATTAGAAGCAAAAGGCCTTGGAGAAAAGAAAGTGAATTATAAACTCCGTGACTGGTTATTTAGTCGTCAACGATACTGGGGTGAGCCGATTCCGATTATTCATTGGGAAGATGGCTCAATGACAACGGTACCGGAAAACGAATTACCTTTATTACTACCTAAAACGGATGAAATCAAGCCTTCAGGTACAGGTGAATCACCACTTGCGAATATTGATGATTTTGTGAATGTCGTTGATCCTGAAACCGGTATGAAAGGGCGTCGTGAAACAAACACAATGCCACAATGGGCGGGTAGCTGTTGGTATTACTTACGCTATATCGACCCTAAAAATGATCAAATGTTAGCCGACCCTGAAAAGCTTAAACATTGGTTGCCTGTTGACCTTTATATCGGTGGCGTTGAACATGCTGTATTACACTTATTATATGCACGTTTTTGGCATAAAGTGCTTTATGATCTTGGCATTGTTCCTACGTCTGAGCCTTTCCAAAAATTATTCAACCAAGGTATGATTTTAGGTGAAGGTAACGAAAAAATGAGCAAATCAAAAGGTAATGTGGTGAATCCAGACGATATCGTTCGTTCACATGGTGCAGACACTTTACGTTTATATGAAATGTTTATGGGGCCATTAGAAGCTTCAATTGCGTGGAGTGAAAATGGTTTAGATGGTTCACGTCGCTTCTTAGATCGTGTATGGCGCTTATTTGTCACTGAAGACAGTCAACTCACGGATAAAGTGATTGAAGGTGACACACCAGCATTACAAACGGTTTACCATCAAACAGTTAAAAAGGTCACTGAAGACTTCGAATCATTAAGTTTTAATACGGCAATTAGTCAATTGATGGTCTTTATTAATGAATGTTATAAGGCTGACAACATTTCTAAAGCTTATGCAGAAGGTTTTGTGAAAATGCTAGCCCCTATTGCACCGCATGTCGGTGAGGAATTATGGTCTATTTTAGGACATGATACAACGATTACTTACCAACCATGGCCAAGTTTCGATCCATCGCTATTAGAAGAAGATGTGGTTGAAATTGTCGTTCAAGTGAATGGTAAAGTTCGTGCTAAAATCGAAATTCCTAAAGATATGAGTAAAGCAGATATGGAAGCGACAGCGTTAGCCAATGACAACATTAAAGCTGCAGTTGAGGGCAAAGATGTTAAGAAAGTTATTGCAGTTCCACAAAAATTGGTGAATATTGTCGCGAAATAAAGAAGAATGAGGGAGCGTAGAGGATAATGAAAGAAATTACTACAGATGAATTAAAAGAGATTGTTTTAAGTTCAGAACCAGTAAATATTGTCGATGTACGCGAAGATGAAGAAGTGGCAATGGGAATGATTCCTAATGCTGAACATATTCCGATGAATGACATTCCGGATCATGTGGATGATTTCAAAAAGGATACGACGTACTACATTGTTTGTGCTGGCGGTGTGAGAAGTGCGAAAGTGGTTGCGTTTTTGAATGATCACGGGATTGATGCGGTGAATGTTGAAGGTGGTATGCGTGCTTGGGGGGAAGAAGGATTAGAGTTTAAGCGTATTTAGAATATGATGATGCACTGTTATTGTTGTGTGGGAGACCATGCGATAATAGCAGTGTTTTTGTGTTGTTGTTTGGTGAACATTTCGATTACATTTGAGTGTGTTTGTAGGTTGTTGAACATTTCGAAAAGTTTAGTTTAATATTTCTTGATTGCAGCACTTGCCTTCCCTTTCCTAGGGGCTGATCCTTCAACTAAATTCGGCTGGATTAAAGCATACACTTGATGGAGGCCGAATTGGATTTTGGGAGCAGTACAGAAATCTCATGTACAACAAAGATTTCGTCGTACTGCCCCCGCAAGGCTGACTCGACTTCTCACCGACAAAAGCATTGAGAAGTCAGATAGCTACTGCGTTAAAAAGTAGCCACTCTCATAATTCAATGATTTGATTTTGCTTTCAACTTTCCTCTCAGGAGTCTTGCACGGTCTTGCAATATGTAGGGGGGTGGGGGGGACAAACAACAACACAAACTATCAAAAGCCACCACTCACCTTAACATAGCTCTTTGTACGCGTTGAGACGGCCAAATGCGGAGATTAATGATGTTAACATTTGAATGGATACAGCAATCAAAACCCCCAGCTCGTTATCAATTTGAGATGGGGGAATGTTGTGTGGCAGGGTTAATTTTTATTCTACAAAGCCAGCGAAGTAACCTGCGACGTAACCCGTAACAAGGGCGCTCGTAATGTTGTAACCGCCCGTATATCCATGAATATCCAATACTTCACCGCATAAATATAGGCCAGGTGTGATTTTAGATTCCATAGTCGTGGGTACGATTTCTTTGATGGAAACGCCGCCGCCGGTTACGAAAGCTTTTTCTAACGGTAATGTGCCGTAGACTTCGAAAGTAAATGCTTTGAATTGATGTGCGAGTGTGCTAAGTTGTTGCGCGCTGATATGATGGTATGTCGTTTCAAACGGAATACCGGCGCTATCAATGATCAGTGTTAAGTAGCGTTCTTCAATCAACCCTTTGAGTGCATTTTTAATATGCTTATCGGGTTGTGATTTGAGCTGCTTCGTGATTTTTTGTTTAAGTGCTTCTTCATTGATTTCAGGAAAGGCATCAATTTGCATTTGAATGTTTTGTTGCTTCTGACTTTTTTGCTCGTGATAAATAAACTGACTACATCTCAGTGCGGCAGGGCCACTAATACCGAAATGTGTAAAGAGCATGTCCATTTGATGAGTAATGCGTTTTTTGCCATTTTTCTTTAAGACAGATAGACCGACGTTTTTTAGACTCAACCCTTTAAGTGATTGGTTTTTAATAAATGGTGCGTTTGATTTAATCGGAACTTCTGTAGGGAAAAGTTCTGTAATGTGATGACCTAGTGATTGTGCAAAGCGATAGCCATCGCCTGTTGACCCAGTTTGGGGTACACTTGTGCCACCAGTCGCAACAATGACTGTTTTTGCTTTATACGTATCACCATCTTGAAGTTGGACTTGGAAATGGTCTGAATCCACTTTTTTCACGTCCACTACAGTTTGTTCTTCTTTGACTGTAACCTTATTTTGTTTCAATTCACGAATCAATGCATCGAGTACATCTTGTGACTGATTTGATACAGGGAACATACGACCATGGTCTTCCTCTTTTAATGCAACACCACGCGATTCAAAAAATTCGATAATAGATTGGTTATCGAAAATTGAAAAAGGACTGTATAAGAATTTTCCATTTCCAGGAATGTGTTGAATAATTTCAGCATAGGGCAAGTTGTTCGTCACATTGCAACGACCCCCGCCGGATATTTTTAATTTTCGTCCTAAACCTTTCTTTTTTTCTAACAGGAGTACGGGTTGCCCGTTTTGACTTGATGAAATGGCAGCCATTAATCCGCTCGGCCCGCCACCGATCACAATTGTTTGATACATTTTATAAAAACCCCTTAAAATTGATATTTTGATTTTAACATATTCTCAATCAGTGTATAATATCCGTATTGTGTTATAATTAAATCTTGAAAAAATGTAGAGTAGGTAGGTTATCTATGAGTGAAAACAAGGAATTAGTAAGGGGAACATTTTTACTAACTTTAAGTATTTTAATTACAAAAGTTTTAGGCATTATTTACGTTATCCCGTTTTACCAAATCATAGGCGGTGCAGATAATCTTGCACCTTTTAACTATGCTTATGGACCTTACAATGTTGCGATAGCTGTTGCCACTGCAGGTGTACCTCTTGCGGCGTCGAAATACGTTGCGAAATACAATACATTAGGTGCATATCGTGTCAGTCAAAAACTGTACAAATCCAGCTTTATCGTGATGAGTATTACAGGTATATTAGGCTTTGTCATTTTATATCTCTTGTCTCCAATGATTGCGTCTGTCACGATTGCGCATAATATGGATAAAAATGCGGGTTGGACAGTCGATCAAATTACTGCTATTATTCGTACGATTAGCTTTGTCGTTATTTTTATTCCAGTGTTAGCCACTTGGCGAGGGGTCTTCCAAGGTTACAAATCGATGGGACCGACAGCATTATCCGAAGTTACAGAACAAATTGCACGTATCATTTTCATTTTAGTCGGTAGCTATCTCGTATTAAATGTCTTTGATGGCTCTGTATTATTAGCAAATGGTATCGCGACGTTCGGTGCTGCGATTGGTGCGATTGCAGGTATTTTAACACTTTGGTGGTATTGGATTAAGCGGCGTCGCGGTATACATGAAATGGTGGCTTCGGATATGACGGGGATTGATGTGTCATATTCAAAAATGTACAAAGAAATTCTCTCATACAGTATTCCATTCGTCATTGTAAGTCTTAACTTCCCATTGTTTATGATTGTGGACCAATTGACGCACAATAATGCATTATCCATTGCAGGCGTGGAAACGAGTTTACAAGGTACATTTTTTACGATGCTCAATATGACAACGAATAAAATTGTTATGATTCCAACGTCTTTAGCTGCTGGATTTGCGATTAGTTTAATTCCATTTATTACTAAAACATATGAAAAAGGCGATTATGTTGAAATGCATCGTCAAATTCGTACGTCATTAGGTGTTTTGATGTACATTACCGTGCCGGCAAGTTTAGGGATTATGGCCTTAGCTGTGCCACTTTATACGGTGTTTTATGAATACAGTATGGATGGCAGTCGTCTATTGTTCTACTATGCACCTGTCGCGATTTTGATTTCACTATTGAGTGTGACGGCATCGATGCTACAAGGGATTGATAAGCAAAAATTAACGGTGTTCGTCATTGTTGGTTCAGTCGTGTTGAAATTCATTTTAAACATGCCTTTAATTATTATGTTTGAAACAGCTGGTGCGATTTTAAGTACAGCGATTGCATTAACTTTTGCGATTGTATGTAACTTTTTCATTCTTAAAAAATATGCGCGTTTCAAATTTAACGAGACGATTATCGATGTATGTAAAATTTTATTATATAGCTTTATGATGATGATTATTGTTGAAATCATTTATTTTGGCTTTCAATTCGTGATTTCACCAGCAAGTCATGTCGGCGCATTTATTATTACAGTCATTTGTGCTATCGTCGGTGTTATTATTTATGCAGTATTAACGATGAAAACACGCTTGGCAGATAAGTTTTTAGGTGAGATTCCAAACAAAATTAGACGTAAAGTGAGCTTTTTATAATGCGTATTGATAAATTTTTAGCGCAAATGGGTGTCGGTACACGTACAGAAGTTAAAGCACTGTTGAAAAAAGGGCATGTATTGCATAATGGCGCGAAAATCAAGTCCTCTAAAACACAAATTGATCCAGAGCATGATGTGGTCGAAGTGAAGGGGCGTGTGATTGCTTACGAACCGTTTGTGTATTTGATGATGAATAAACCTCAAAACGTCATTTCTGCAACGGTAGATGATCAACATCAAACAGTGATTGACATAATTGAAGGCTACCGACATTTAGACTTATTTCCAGTAGGTCGGCTTGATAAAGATACAGAAGGGCTTTTGTTAATTACGAATGATGGTCAATTTAACCATGCGTTGATGAATCCAAATAAGCATGTATCGAAAACGTATTGGGTTAAAGCGAAGTATGCATTGAAAACAAATGATCCAAAACGTTTTGAAGAAGGTATCACATTAAAAGAGGGAAGGCTACAACCTGCACATCTTGAAATTTTGGATGATTCAATGACGGCATTCGTTACAATTCAAGAAGGGAAGTACCATCAAGTGAAGCGAATGTTTCATGCGATTGATAATGAGGTTGTCGGGTTAAAAAGAGTGTCTATTGGCGACCTCACGTTAGATTCATCACTGTCACCAGGTGCTTATCGATCTTTAACAGAGGATGAGCTAAAATTACTGAATTATCGTTAATCGGTCAAATATTTAATTGAAAGAGGTTTAACTTGCATATCTGTCGGGTAACCTTACATTAAAAGTATTTGAGGTGATTAAAGATGGCAAAATCAGGAAAACTGTTTAAAGCGATTCTTGGTATTGGAGGTGCAGTGGCAGCAGTTGTACTTTCAAATAAACAAAACCGCGAAAACTTGAAGCAAGAATATCAAAAATATAAAGAAAATCCGGAAGACTACAAAAAGCGCGCACAAGAAAAAGCAGCACAAGTGAGTGAAGCTGCAACGCAAGAATTTAATAAAGTGAAAGAGGATCCAAAAGCTTATATTAACGAAGCAAAACAAGATCCGAAATCATTTATTAATGAGAAAAAAGAACAGTTATTGAATAGCGAACAACAGGATAACTTAGATGACAGAGAAGCTTTGTTTGATGATGAAGGTGGCGGAGATTCTTCACACAATTTACATGTGGTGCGTGATAACGAACCGAACAAGTAACATTTTTAAAACCAGACGTTAAGGTGTCATGTCGATGCCCTTAGCGTCTGTTTTTTAATTTTACTGTCACAGTTTTGAGGACATTTGTAGCATTGTTATGAATTGCTATAGAACTCATGGTGCCTATGATGACTTGAGTTCTATGTAAGATGTTTTTTCATGATAATATTTTCAGTATTTCCGCGAGTGTATCGCCATTTTAAAATGAAGGACAATGTTTTATCAGAAAAATTAAAAAAGTGTGCAGAAATATTACTGTCGTTTAATGAATAATTCATGTAAAATAAGAAATACAATCATGAAAAAAAGGAAGTTGATCAGCATGTGGAGAGAAAAAGTACAAGAATATGAAACGCAAATGATCGAAGACTTAAAAGGACTTTTAGCTATTAAATCAGTCCGTAATGATACAGAAGCTACGGAAGACGCGCCAGTGGGTCCAGGTCCTAAGGCAGCACTGGAATATATGTATCAGTTAGCTGAGCGCGATGGATTTAATACATTTGATACCGATCATTTAGCTGGCCGTATCGAAATCGGTAAAGGTGAAGAACTTTTTGGTATTTTAGGTCATGTTGATGTTGTGCCAGCCGGTGACGGTTGGGATTCAGATCCATTTGACCCTGTTGAGACGGACGACCGTATTATTGCGCGTGGAACACTTGATGACAAAGGGCCTACTATTGCGGCTTATTATGCAGTAAAAATTCTTAATGATATGAATGTCGATTGGAAAAAGAGAATACATATTATTATCGGAACAGACGAAGAGTCTGAATGGAAATGTACAGAACGTTATTTCAAAACTGAAGAAATGCCGACGATTGGTATTGCACCTGATGCAGAATTCCCACTCATTCACGGTGAAAAAGGGATTACGACATTTACGATTAAACAGCAAACTTTAACGTTAGATGACGATGAACCTGAAATCGAATTGAAGCAGTTCGCTTCCGGTGAACGTTTCAACATGGTACCAGACGTTGCCAATGCAGATATTTTAGTAAAAGAAAATATGACGGATACGATTCAACGTTTTGAAGCATTTTTATCAGAACATCAATTAGAAGGCCACCACGAAATTGATAGTGGCATTTTGAAATTAACTGTTTTTGGTAAAGCTGTACACGGCATGGATCCATCTATTGGTGTGAATGCTGGTTTATATTTAATTCATTTCTTAAACACGTTGAATTTAAATCAATCTGCGCAATCATGGACAGCTTTTGGAGAAAAATACTTATTTGATTCTCACTTTGGTGAAAAAATGGGTATGAAGTTCCATTCAGATTCGATGGGTGATTTAACAACAAATATCGGTGTTATTCGCTATGACTTAGATGAAGGAGGTTCGTTCGGCATTAATTTACGTTATCCAGAAGGTTTTGATTTTGACCGTGCCATCAGCGACTTTACTGCCGAGATTCAAGCATTAGGCTTTGACATTGAAGGTCTTAAAGTACAAACACCTCATTTTGTGAACCCTGAAGATCCATTTGTGCAAAAATTACTCACAGCTTATCGCAACCAAACAGGAGACATGCGCCCATCATTTACGATTGGCGGAGGGACGTATGCCCGTAATTTAGATAAAGGTGTCGCGTTCGGTGCGATGTTTGAGGACTCAGAAGATTTAATGCATCAAAAAAATGAATACATCACGAAAAAACAACTATTTAACGCAACGAGCATCTATTTAGAAGCGATTTATGCGGTTTGTGTGGAGGGATAATCTATGACAAAAGTATTGATTAATGAAAGTTTTGTAGAAGAAAGCGAGGCTAAAGTCGCTTTTAATGACCGTGGATACAATTTTGGAGACGGTATTTACGAATACGTTCGCATTTATGACAACAAATTATTTACTGCTAAAGAACATTTCGAACGTTTATTACGCAGTGCGAGTGAAATCGGTTTAGAATTAAATTATACAGTGGAATCATTGACTGAACTTGTTCGTGAACTCGCACAAGTGAATAATGTGACAAATGGTGGGGTCTATATGCAAGTGACACGTGGTGCTGCACCACGTGACCATGCTTTTCCAACGCCATCAGTAGAACCTGTATTAACAGCTTTCGTAAAATCATACGATCGTCCGTTTAAAGCGCTTGAAGAGGGTGTCTCAGTCGTTACTACGGATGATATTCGCTGGTTACGTTGCGATATTAAAAGTTTAAACTTATTAGGTAACGTATTGGCGAAAGAATATGCGACAAAATACAATGCGACTGAAGCGATTCAACATCGTGATGGTACAGTGACAGAGGGTGCTTCAAGTAATGTTTATGCGATTAAAGATGGCGTTGTATACACACATCCGGCGAACAATTTAATTTTAAAAGGGATTACACGTCAGGTGATTAAATGGATTTGTGATGATGAGCAAATTACCTTTAAAGATGAAGCATTCTCATTAGCATTTTTGAAAGACGCTGATGAAGTAATCATTTCAAGTACGTCTGCCGAAGTGATGCCTGTCGTTAAAATCGATGGTGAAGTGGTTAATGACGGTGAAGTGGGTCCGATTACAAGACGTCTACAAGAAGGTTTTGAAAGATATATTCATTCACATTCACACTAAGTAGGCTGATTTGACAGTATTATGAAGAGTTTGTGAAACTTTCAAAACGGATAAAGGTAAAAAGTCACATTTTGTGTTTCATTTTTGGTTGAAAAAAAGGCTCAATAATTATAAAATCTTAAATGAGTGCAAAACATGAACGTGAATTTAAAATCATTGAAAAAATGATTTAAATATGGCTCTTGAAAAAATTTCTTGAGCCTTTTCTATTTGAAAGTGAGGTGAACGAGTTGTGGAGCAGTTTTATCAGTTAGGATGGACGCTTGACTCGGCTGGTGGTGCGTCTGGTGAAGCTTATATGGCTGAACAAGATGGTCAAAAGTTGTTTCTGAAACGTAATTCCAATCCATTTATTGCTGCATTATCAGCAGAAGGCATCGTGCCTAAATTGGTTTGGACAAAACGTATCGAAACAGGCGAAGTGGTAACAGCCCAACATTGGAAAAATGGGCGTGAACTAGAATCGCAAGAAATGGCCCAAAATCGTGTGGCGCATTTGTTGAAAAAAATTCATCAGTCAAAACCATTGTTAACGATGTTGAAGCGTATGGAGATGGCGCCTATCACACCTGAAATTATGTTGCATAAAATTAACGCCTCTTTGTCTCGTGATGTGTTAACGCATCATATCGTGAGAAAGGCTTTAACGTATTTGGAAGACCATATGCCGGAGTTTGATCCACGTTTTTATACGGTAGTTCACGGGGATGTCAATCATAATAACTGGCTTTTATCAGATAAAGATGAACTCTTTCTCGTCGATTGGGAGGGTGCGATGATTGCTGACCCTGCCATTGATATCGGTATGCTGCTCTACAACTACGTGCCTGAAGCGCAATGGTCGAGTTGGTTTGACACATATGAAGTGAAAGAAACGATGAATTTAAAAAAACGTATGAAATGGTATACGGTGATTCAGTCTATTGGTATGATTCAGTGGAACGAAGAACATAAACGTTATAAAGATATGAATACTTGGCTCAAATTCTTAAATGAAGTCATGAAGAGTAATGTATTTATTTAGGGAGTATGAATAATCATGAGAATGCGAAATAAACCGTGGGCTGAGTCTTACTTAACTGAGCATAACGATATTGTGGATTTAGAAGCCGTGCATGCCCATCAAGTGAGTGAGTGGTTCGAACGACAACAGCCGATTCACATAGAAGTCGGTTCTGGCATGGGCAAGTTTATTACGACCTTAGCTCAGCAAAATCCACATATTAACTATGTTGCCATTGAAAGAGATAAAAATGTGATGATTCGTGTGTTGGATAAAGTACGCGAACATAACTTAACGAATATTAAATTATTATGTAACGATGCGGTCATTTTAACAGACTATTTTCGTCAAGGCGAAGTGGACCGAATTTATTTAAACTTTTCTGATCCATGGCCGAAAAAACGGCACGCCAAACGTCGATTAACTTACCGTAGCTTTTTAGCGCTCTATCAACAAATCCTTCGTGAAGATGGTGAGCTTCATTTTAAAACAGATAATCGCGGATTGTTTGCATATAGTCTTGAGAGTATGTCTCAATTCGGCATGTATTTTACAAAAATTAACTTGAACCTCCATCAAGAAGACGAAGGGGATAATATTCCGACTGAGTATGAACATAAATTTGCCGAAAAAGGTTCGCGTATTTATCGAATGGAAGCAAAATTTCATTCTAAACAGACAACCGAATAATTTATAAAAGCAATGTGTGTGACTCCAAATCGCCCGCATTGCTTTTTTGATTTGGATGGGACATAAAAATTTTGATGCTATTGATGCAATTTTTTGTATCTCATTTTCTGACATTTTCCATCTACTTTAAAATTACTAATGAATCATAAATCTATGAATAGATTGAAACTCAAACGTTTCTATGTCCCAACCTCACGAGTGTTGAGAGTTGAAACCGGACTATGCTTTCGTTGATAATGGAAATGCGTAAAATGAAATTGAGGTGTTCGATATGCAATTAGGCAAGTTACAAATTGATCCACTAAACGGAGGATTCACACAGATGGACGGTGGGGCGATTTTTGGTGTCGTTCCTAAACCATTATGGGAACGTGAATATCCAGTGAATGATAAGAACCAAGTCCCATTAACGACTTCCCCCATACTGATTCGAACTGAAGATAAAAATATTTTAATAGACACTGGGATTGGTAAAGGAAAATTAACCGAGAAGCAGTTGCGTAATTATGGTGTACGCTATGAATCGGATATTGATGCATCACTCGCACAATTCTCACTAACATGTGAGGATATCGATATTGTGTTAATGACGCATATGCATTTTGATCATGCGACAGGGTTAACAGATGCGAACGGTCAAGCGCAATTTCCTAATGCGTGGCACTATGTTCAACAAGATGAATGGTATGAATTTATTGCACCTAATATTAGAAGTCAAGCGACGTATTGGCCTATAAATAGAGGAACCTATGAAGCGAATTTGATTTTATTTGAAGATACTATTGAGCCTTATCCGGGAATTAAAATGAAACATACCGGTGGTCATAGTTTTGGTCATGCTGTCATCGAGATAGAAAGTGAAGGTGAAAAAGCTGTGCATATGGCGGATATTTTAAGTACGACTGCACATCGCAATCCATTATGGGTCTCTGCTTACGATGATTATCCTATGCAATCTATTCGTGAAAAAGAGCGACTCACACGTTACTATGTCGCACATCAATATTGGTTTCTGTTTTATCATGATGTTCAACATTTTGCGGCGAAATTGAGCAAAGACTTAAAAAGTGTCGAAGCGTCAATTTTACGTGAGCATGTTGATTAAAAAGAAAGTGAACCAACATACCACAATAAATGTGACTATGCTGGTTCACCTTTGAGATGAGCAACGTTAGATTTCTATAATATCAATGATTTGGCCATTATATGCATCTGCAATAAATTCATAGTTAAATGTTTTTCCGTGTCGCTCAGCAGTGATGCCGCCTTTATAAACCTCATATTCAATACCGAATTTACGATATGTCGTTGGTTCATACAAAATATAAGAGCCTGTGACATGTCTGAAATAGCCCTTCACAGATTGGATGACTTTATCTGCTGATATGTATTTTTGCTTGTTCATATTCAGCGCGTAAAAATAACTTCCTGCTAAAAGGCTAAGGATTAAAATGGGAATCAATAAAGGCCAGTTTTTTTTCGATATCATTTTCTACATCTCCTTATTGAAGACTTAATTATAGTTTACCACAATAAAGATGATATACTAAGTAAAGAGAATAAAAATTCAGAGGAGTGTGTGTCATGTCGAATCATACAATAGATAAAATCAAAACATTAACGGAAATGCATGGTGCTCCTAACTTTGAACAGCATGTCCGTGAGTATATGAAAAAAATGATGGCACCTTACGTAGATACGTTTGTAGATGATCGTATGGGTGGTTTTTATGGTGTAAAAAGAAGTGGTAAACCGAATGCAAAACGTGTCATGGTGGCGGCACATATGGACGAAATCGGCTTTATGATTACTGAGGTGACACCACAAGGCTTTATTAAATTTACTGCACTTGGAGGCGTTGCAAACGATATTTGGCAAGGTCAACGCTTGAAAATTATGACGCAACAAGGTGAAGAAATTATTGGTGTTGTTGCGAATATCCCAAAACATTTTAGAAGTGGTCAGGAACAAGCGCCACGTATTGAAGACTTGCTCTTGGATATCGGAGAAAGTGATGCTGACGCTGTATATAACAGAGGTATTCAAATTGGAGATGCGATCGTACCTTATACAGAACTATTGCAATTGTCCGAATATCGCTATGCTGCGAAGGCTTGGGATAATCGTTATGGTTGCGTCATTGCGTTAGAATTGTTAGAACAGTTAAAAGATGTGACACTAGACTTTGATTTGTACGTCGGTGCGAATGTTCAGGAAGAAGTTGGTCTCCGTGGTGCAGAAGTGGCAGCACGTTTAGTGGATCCGGATGTAGCATTCGTTGTGGACTGCTCCCCTGCAAATGACATGAAAGGTCGACAAGGTTTATCCGGTGTGCTCGGAGAAGGAGCATTATTACGTATTAAAGATGGAACGATGTTGTTAAAACCGGCATTTAAAACATTTTTACAAGATGTTGCGTTACGTCATGATGTTATGTATCAACATTACATTTCACCCGGCGGTACTGATGGTGGTGCAATTCATAAAGCGAATATCGGTGTCCCTACAGCTGTTATCGGTGTATGTGCACGCTATATTCACAGTACGGATGCCGTATTTGATATTCGAGATTATCAAGCTGCAAAAACGTGGTTAACGGCATCGATTCAAACATTAAATCTTGAAACGATAGAACAATTACAATACCAATAGGAGTGACGAAGATGATTCAATTAGAAAGCGAACAACAATTTAAAGACTTTGCTAACGACAATACTGTATTTTTATTTAGCGCAAATTGGTGTGGTGACTGTCGTGTCATTGAACCAGGATTACCAGAGTTAGAAGAGAAATATGCACAGTTTAAATTCGTGAAAGTCGACCGCGATGAATTTATCGATTTAGCGATTGAACATGATATTATGGGCATTCCAAGCTTCCTCGTATATCAAAATGGACAACAAGTCGGTTCATACATTGGTAAAGAAAGAAAAACAATTGAACAGATTGACACATTTCTCAGTCAATTTTAATGAGATTTTAACCCTTAGGACATGGTTTTTTTCTAGTCCTAAGGGTATATTTATTGTAAACTAATATAAGGCGTGTAATTAGGAGTGAAAACATGAATGTCTTTAAAATGAGAGACTTAATCAAATCGCGATTAACACATTTAGAAGTGGATTATCAATTTAATCGCGACGAAGAATCATTAAGAATTTATCGACAAGATAATCATAAAGGGATCACTGTTAAACTTTCTCCAGTTGTTGCCAAATATAATAAAGGACAGGAAAAGATTGTTGATGAGATTATTTATTATGTAGAAGAAACGATTCAACAAATGAAAGATGAATCACATAAAACATTAGATGAAATTCGTGTCATGCCTGTGATTCGTGCGACAAGTTTTGATCAACAGACGAAAGAAGGGAAGGCATTTATTACTGAACCTCATACCGCTGAAACACGCGTGTATTATGCACTCGATCTCGGAAAGTCATATCGTTTGATTGATGAAGATTTAATGCAGTCTTTAAATTTGTCCCAGCAACAACTTAAAGAAATGGCGATGTTTAATGTTAGAAAATTAAACAATTCATTTACGACTGATGAGGTCAAAGGGAACATTTTTTATTTTATTAATAAAAATGATGGCTATGATGCAAGTCGAATTATGAATGCAAAATTATTAGCTGAATTTGAAGAACGGTGTGAAGGGGAAATGCTTGTTGCGGTTCCTCATCAAGATGTGTTGCTGATTGCAGATATTCGTAATAAAACAGGTTACGATATTATGGCACACATGACGATGGATTTTTTCGCAAAAGGGCTTGTACCAATTACATCACTTTCTTTTGCCTATGAGAACGGTCATTTTGAACCGATATTTATTTTAGGTAAAAATAATAAACAAAAACCGAATGAAAATCCTAACGTTGTTCATCATCTACGAGCAACGAAAGATATTAACAATAACAATGAGGAGTAATGAAGATGAATTTGTTTTTTAATCCAACTGGTGTAGGAAATGTGGCATTTTTACAACTTGAACAAGGTGAAGGGCCATTTGAATATGAACGTCACGGTGATGTCGTCGCTATTAAAGACAATCAAAAAATTGTAGGTTTTAATTTATTTGAAGCGACAAATCATTTGAATATTGAGGGCATCGGGCATATTAAATTGACGGAGACGTTGCTTACAGAAATTCAAAAGATGATTGATCATACGGACCTTGATTATCAAATTGAGGTAGACTTGTCACCAAAATTTGTAGTAGGTTATGTTCAATCGAAAGAAAAACACCCGAATGCTGACAAATTAAGCATTGTTCAAGTAGATGTTGGTACTGAAACATTACAAATTGTTTGTGGTGCACCTAATATTGATCAAGGTCAAAAGGTCGTTGTCGCAAAAGTAGGTGCGGTAATGCCAAGTGGAATGATCATTAAAGATGCTGAATTAAGAGGTGTACCTTCAAGTGGAATGGTATGTTCAATGAAAGAGTTGAATTTACCGAATGCACCACAAGAGAAAGGCATTATGGTATTAGATGCTCATTATCAAGTAGGTCAACCATTTTTTGATGAATAGAGGAAGGTTGTGAAATTAAATGAGCTGGTTTGATCAATTATTTGGTGAGAATGATAAAGACCAATCGTCACAACGTTCAACACGAAGAAGAAAAAGTGAAGCAACGCGCGAAGAAAAACATGCGTCTTTCGTTCAACAAAGTCAAGATGTTTATCAACGCCCTCGTGGGAAGTTTCGTTTTCCGATTGAGATGCATGACGAAGTGGTTGAACGTCACCATCAACAAGCAGACACGACGCAAACACAAGATGTGACCATGCATACACAACTACACGAGCGACGTCCTTCCTTTACTGTTGATCGTCAACATCGTCGACATCGTGGTGTACAACAAGCGCGTTGCTATGAACAACAGCAAACACGTGGTTCAAATTCAACGCATAGTAATTCTCATCAGAACGACTATACATTCGCTGCACAATCTTCACAACATTCAAAAAAAACAAAACGTCATCGTGATGATATTGTTGCTAAGCCGAATTATCATCAAAAACCATTCCAAGCGAGTGAAGTACCGTCAGCTATTTTTGGTACGAAACAACCAAAAAAAATTGAAAACAGTGGATTGAATCAACCACCTGGAGCACGTAAAGCTATGCCTCAGTTGCAAAAGAATGAACGTGTAGTCCAAGAAGCAACACAACAAGCAGAGTCAACAACAACGAGACAAAACCGAACAACTGAACGTTCTGGGACATCAAAATCACCAACACGCCGTCATAACACAATTCATATCGAAAATATTTATGCTTCTCAAATTGTAGAAGAGATACGTCGAGAACGTGAAAAGAAAATGTTGCAGAAGAAAAACTTCAAAGAGGCGCTTAAAAAGAAACGGGAATCTTATGAACAACATGCAAATCCCGATATTCAAAAAGCGATTGATGAAATGTATTCTGCACAAGCACGTCAATTGTTAGGTGACCAGTATACTGAATCGACTGATGAAACCATCTCTGAGGATTTACTCAACGAAGAGACAGTAGATGCAACAACTGAACAAAATAAGGATGCCACTACATTGACGTCTAACTTCGAATATGAAGAGGTAGATTTATCGGAAGTTGAGTCAGAAAATCATGATGAGAGTGACTCGTCAACGAATGAAGAGATTGCTGAAAATGAATTAGATATTGAAGCGCTGTCGTTTGAAGATGAATCGGGTATATCTCAAGTGGAAGATGCACAACAACATCGAGATACTCATGCGCACACAACAACATCGGATGAAACCACAGCGAACAAAGTTGAAACTGACGCTTCGGATATTGAGTTTGAAGTCGTTGAAGTTGATGATGATAACGCACTTGATGATATAATCACTGATGAAACGGATGGTGAACGTATTGACAGTGAAATTGAAAGCGACTCAGTAGATGTAGACATAGAAGATGAGGACGTAAACGAACAACAAGGACAACAGGTTGGCTCCATGCCGAAACTTGAACCTGAGTTGAAGCCAGAACTTGTACAATCTAATGAAGCGCTTGAGAAGTCTGTTGAAAAGGTGACGCCACAACAGAATGATACGGTAACAGCGGAACAACTGTCTGAGGCGACTGAAGTATCCCAACAGACTGAACAACCGAAGCCGTATAAAGTACCGATTCGAAAAGGTAGCAAACCGTTTAACGTCGTCATGACACCTTCAGATAAAAAGAGACTGATGTCACGTCAACAACAGGCGAAAAAAGAGGAAGCAACTGAGCAACCAGTGCGTCCTGTACAACCAGTTGAACAACAACCATCATCTCAATTGACAACGCAACATGTACATAACGAAACGCACACGAGAGACAGTCAGCAGCCCCAGTCACAACAAGAGGTGAAAACGATTCGCCGTGGTCCAAACTTGAAGTTACCGAGCCTTGATTTGCTCGAAGCACCTGAAGAACAAGAACAAGATGAAAATTGGATTGCTGAGAAAAAAGAAGAGTTGAACAACGCATTTTACTACTTTAATGTACCTGCAGAAGTCGTAAATGTTGTCGAAGGACCAAGTGTGACGCGTTTTGAATTGTCGGTGGAACGTGGCGTCAAAGTTTCGCGCATTACTGCATTGCAAGACGATATTAAGATGGCACTGGCAGCAAAAGATATTCGTATAGAAGCACCGATTCCAGGTACAAGTTTAGTCGGAATTGAAGTGCCAAATCCACATACCACAAAAGTGAATATTAGTTCTATTTTAAGTCATCCGGCGTTCAAAAATGCAGAATCTAAACTGACAGTGGCGATGGGGAATCGTATTAATAATGAACCATTGTTGATGGATATTGCAAAAACACCGCATGCCTTAATTGCAGGTGCGACAGGTTCAGGAAAATCTGTATCGATAAACAGTATTTTAATTTCCTTATTGTATCGCAATCATCCAGAAGAGCTGAGACTGTTACTTATTGACCCTAAAATGGTAGAGCTTGCACCGTATAATGGCTTGCCACATTTGGTTGCGCCTGTCATTACTGATGTGAAAGCTGCAACTCAAAGTTTGAAATGGGCTGTCGATGAAATGGAACGTCGTTTTAAATTGTTTGCACATCATCACGTTCGTAACATTTCTGCATTTAATAACAAAGTAAATTATGATCAACGTATTCCAAAAATTGTCATCGTGATTGATGAATTGGCTGACCTGATGATGATGGCACCGCAAGATGTCGAACAATCTATTGCGCGATTAGCTCAAAAGGCACGTGCTTGTGGGATTCATATGCTAGTTGCGACTCAACGTCCATCAGTGAACGTCATCACAGGATTAATTAAAGCAAATATTCCAACTCGTATTGCATTTATGGTATCATCTAGTGTGGACTCTAGAACAATACTAGATAGTGGCGGTGCTGAACGTTTACTTGGTTATGGCGATATGCTGTATTTAGGAAGTGGTATGAACAAACCGATTAGGGTACAAGGCACGTTTGTATCAGATGAAGAAATTGATCAAGTTGTAGAATTCATACGTGCGCAACGCGAGCCAGAATACTTATTCCAAGAAAAAGAGTTGTTAGAAAAAAATGATGCACCGAGCAGAGATGAACTCTTTGATGAAGTGTGCCAATTTATGGTGAGAGAACAGCACATTTCAACGTCATTAATTCAACGCCATTTCCAAATCGGTTATAACCGTGCAGCACGCATTATTGATCAACTTGAACAATTGGGTTATATCTCAGGGGCAAATGGTTCTAAACCACGTGATGTTTATTTGACAGAGTCGGAATTAAGTGAGCTTTAATGGAAATAGAGAAAGGAGCGATGACACAATGACACGATACCATTTTGTTGGTATTAAAGGTGCTGGTATGAGCTCATTAGCACAGATTATTTATGATCTTGGTTATGAGGTCCAAGGATCAGACATCGATCAGTACGTTTTTACTGAAATTGCATTAAAAAATAAAGGCATTCAAATTTTACCTTTTGATGCGGATAATATTAAAGAAGGGCTAACGATCATTCAAGGTAATGCCTTTAAAGATACCCATGAAGAAATCGCTCGCGCACATGAACTCGGATTAAAAGTTATTCGCTATCATGACTTTTTAAGTGAAGTGATTAATGAATATGTTTCTGTGGCAGTGACAGGTGCTCACGGTAAAACATCTACAACGGGGCTACTTTCTCATGTCATGAATGGGGATAAAAAGACATCCTTTTTAATTGGCGATGGGACTGGCATGGGCTTGCCGCAAAGTGAATATTTTGCATTTGAAGCGTGTGAGTATCGACGTCACTTTTTAAGCTATTCACCGGATTATGCCATCATTACGAACATTGATTTCGACCATCCAGACTACTTTAAAGATGTAGATGATGTCATCAATGCATTCCAAGGTATGGCGAAAAATGTTAAAAAAGCGATTATTGCATGGGGCGATGATCCATACGTTAAAAATATTGAAGTAGATATTCCAGTCTATTACTATGGTTTCGATACGTCGATGGATGTTTATGCACAAAATATTGAAGTGACAGGTAGCGGTACAGAATTTGATGTTTATGTTAAAGGTGAATTCTATGGCCATTTTGTTTCACCGCAATATGGGGATCACAATATTTTGAATGCATTAGCGGTATTAACGATTAGTTATCTTGAAAACTTAAATCTTGATAACATTAAAGAAGCATTAATCACTTTTGGTGGCGTGAAACGTCGCTTTAATGAAACATTTGCTCAAAATCAAGTGTTGGTTGATGATTATGCACACCATCCGAGAGAAATTAGTGCTACAATTGAAACAGCTAGAAAAAAATATCCAAATAAAGAAGTAGTGGCTATTTTCCAACCACATACTTTCTCAAGAACGAAAGCATTTTTACAAGAGTTTGCAGATGTGTTAAACCTTGCTGATCAAACGTATCTCTGTGATATATTTGGTTCAATTCGTGAAAATCAAGGCGAGTTGTCTATTAATGATTTATTAAAATTAGTCGATGGCGCGCATTTGATTGATGAAAATAGTGTGGAACAACTGCAAAAACATGACAATGCTGTACTTTTATTCATGGGTGCGGGAGATATTCAAAAAATTCTTAAAGCATACATGGAAAAAATTGGTGTTGAACAGCAGTTTTAATGTTTGAGTTCGCATAGGTTGGGTATTTAATTAAAATAAATAGCATATTATTTTAAGTCAATTAGGAGGCGTTTAGGAATGGAATGGATTTTACCTATCGCGGGAATCATCGCAGCAATTGCTTTTCTTATTTTAGCAATCGGTATCGTTGCTGTATTGGTTTCTGTTAAAAAGAACTTGGATCATGTGGCTAAAACACTTGATGGTGTGGAAGGTCAGATTCAAGGGATTACACGTGAGTCAACAGACTTGTTACACAAAGCGAATCGTTTAACTGAAGACGTTCAAGACAAAGCCAATCGCTTAAACTCTGTTGTAGATGCGGTTAAAGGTATTGGTGATTCAGTACAAACATTAAATGGTTCTGTTGATCGAGTAACACACTCAATCACGCATAACATTTCTCAAAATGAAGACAAAATTTCACAAGTTGTTCAATGGTCAAACGTTGCAATGGAAATCGCTGACAAATGGCAAAATAGAAAAAGCCGTCGCGGTAGTGCAGCATACAAAACGAACAACGTAGCAGCTGATGCAAGTCGTAATGGTCAATCTTTATCTAATGAAGAATTAGTAAACAACCAATATGAAAACAAAAACATTAACGATTTCGCAACAAATCCGAGTGATGTAAACACAAAATACACAACATTGAATGACACAGATTCAAAATAAGTGTTGTCATGTTAAATAAGCTTTAAACAGAATGCACTTAAATGAGTTTTCATACTTGATTTAAGTGCATTTATTATAGGAGGCGCAAATAGAAGATGGAAAAATATAACCGTGATTTATATACGAAAGGTTTAGAAAGCTATGAAGTTCCCCAGTACGAACCAGGATATAAGCCTTTAGACTTTGTATTTGGCTTTGTTGCTGGCGCTGTTTTAGGAAGTGCACTAGGATTAATTTTAAAACCAGGTTCTGCACAACAACGACGTAAAAGTTCACAACAAACAGTAAATGCTGAGCCATCTTCTGCACTTAAGGAAGAAGCAATCCGTAAAGCAGAAGCATTAAAAGCACAAGCGCGCCGTGTTAGAGAAGAATCAAAAACATCAACGGGCGAAGCGACAGCTGATGAATTGTCAGCACAACAACGTGCCATTCGTAATGAAGTGGACTCAGATCGATTAGAAGGTCAAACACCACGTGAACCATCGACTTCAGAAACAACAGTTGCGACATCAACGACAGAAGCTGTAACGGCAACAGGTTTGGCTCAAGCTGCAAATCAAAGACAATCTCAAAAGCAACAAGAGACTGAAGTATCAGCGTTATCAACGCCATCAACAGAAAATAGTACAGTAGCTGCACAACAACGTGCGATTCAAAGCGAAGTGGATTCAGACCGTTTGCAAGATACGTCTGTACGTGGCAAAGATGCAAATGTAAAAGTGAATGATAAAGGTGAATCTGAAGCGCAGTCAACTCAAGACAGTACAGTAAAAGCTCAACAGCGCGCCATTCGTAGTGAAGTCGATTCGGACCGTTTACAAGACAAAGGTCAAAGTACGAATGCACAAGTGAACGATCAAGGAAAAACAGTCGACGCTGTAAAAGCAGACCCAACTGCAGCAGTACCAAAAAATTCCCACAGTCAAGCGACATTTGAGAACGGTGTAATTACACACGATCGTCAAGGTGCGACAACAGAAAAAACTACGTCACAACAAGGTGCTACAAAAATTGCAAACGAACAACCAACAGTTGGCAAAACTAAAGCATCGGCTTCAACGTCAAAATCAAACAGCACTTCAACTGCCAAAAAAGCAACGTCATCTAAGAAAACAAATGGTAGTAAAAAAGTAACGGAAAAAGCTAAAAAAACAAATCAAAAAGTAGAAAAGCATACATTTAACGATTAATCATGAAGTGTATGATAAAATGATAACTTAATATCTCATTGAGCTTGTGAGCGATATATGATCTCATAAGCTCAACTTTTTACTATTTTTAGTTATCTTAATTTTCAAAATACATAATATGAGAATTAAACAACAAAGTTTCTGTTCATTGACATATGACAATGGATACTTTACATTTTATAACATACTAGAAAAATATTTTAACCAAATTAAGCGTAAAAGGTTGAAAATGCTACATATTATTGTTAGTATACTCAATATCTACTTTTAAATTTTACTGCTTTAAAGCAAGTTAGAAAAATGGTTGGGGTGAAAAATGATGACAAGTAAATTAGAAACGTACAGAAAACAGATTGAAGACATTAATGATCAAATTTTGGACTTATTATCAAAACGAGGCGAGTTAGCACAAAAAATCGGTGAGGAAAAACGCAAACAAAGCACTGTAATTTATGATCCTCAACGTGAAAAAGAAATGCTCAACACGCTGATTGATAAAAACCAGGGCCCATTTAATGATAATGTAATTAAACAACTGTTTAAAGAAATTTTTAAAGCCTCAACAGATTTACAAAAATCAGATAATGAAAAACATTTGTATGTCTCACGTAAGTTAAAACCTGAGGATACGATTGTACATTTTGATAATGGTGGTATTATTGGTGAAGGCCAAAAATCGTTTGTCTTCGGTCCATGTTCGGTTGAATCTTATGACCAAATCGATGCAGTGGCTAAAGACTTGAAAGCGAAAGGCGAAAAATTTATCCGTGGCGGCGCATTCAAACCGCGTACATCACCGTATGACTTCCAGGGCCTCGGTGAAGAAGGATTAAAAATACTTAAACAAATGAAAGATAAATATGACCTTAATGTTGTCAGTGAAATTGTTCATCCAAACGATTTTGAGCTTGCTGATCAATACTTGGATGTTTTCCAAATTGGTGCGCGTAACATGCAAAACTTCGAATTATTAAAAGAAGCAGGTCGTACACGTAAACCAATTTTATTAAAACGAGGTTTATCTGCAACGATTGAAGAGTTTGTATACGCTGCAGAATACATTGCATCAGAAGGAAACCAAAATATTATTTTATGTGAACGTGGTATTCGAACATACGAAAAAGCAACACGTAACACATTAGATATTTCAGCAGTGCCAATCTTGAAACAAGGTACGCATTTACCAGTCATGGTTGATGTGACGCACAGCACAGGTCGCAAAGACATTATGTTACCAGCAGCGAAAGCAGCACTTGCAGTAGGGGCTGACGGCGTAATGGCAGAAGTACATCCAGAACCTGCAGTTGCTTTAAGTGATAGTGGTCAACAAATGGACTTAAACGAGTTCAATGAATTCTACAATGTGATCAAACCTTTAGCTGATATGTACAATGAGAAAAAATTGAAATAATAGGTTGATTGAAAAAAGGGCAAAATCCTACAATGTGCGTAGGAGCTTGTCCTTTTTATTTGTCTATTGATATGTATAAAAGAAATCGTGACATTTGATTAAGTGCTTTAAATTAAAGTTTTTCTATGTGTAAAATTGCAGTGATATGATTTCCAATCGTACGACCTTCTGTTTACAAACATCATACCATCAAATATGGATATCATTCGTATCCTCACAGTGCATGATTTATCATTATTTTTGTTATAAAAAATGAATTTGCTAAAAATAAAGCTTGATATAAATTTGACAAATCAATGACAAGAAAGCGTTTTAGATGTTTTGATCATTGAAATTATGATACACTTTGAAAATGACATGAAAACTTATTATAATACTAAATAAAGCGTTTTCTAGGAGGAACGATTATGACTGTAACCATTTATGATGTGGCGAGAGAAGCAAGAGTATCTATGGCGACGGTATCACGTGTAGTGAATGGTAATCAAAACGTGAAACCCGAAACAAGAGATAAAGTGAATGAAGTAATCAAACGTTTAAACTATCGTCCAAATGCTGTAGCAAGAGGGTTAGCAAGTAAAAAAACAACGACAGTAGGTGTGATTATACCGGATATTTCTAACATCTACTACTCACAATTAGCACGAGGATTAGAAGATATTGCGACGATGTATAAATATCATACAATTATTTCTAATTCAGATGATGACCCTGAGAAAGAAAAAGAAATCTTTAACAATTTATTAAGTAAACAAGTGGATGGTATCATTTTCCTTGGTGGTACTCTGACAGATGAGATTAAAGAACAAATTAGCCGTGCATCTATTCCAGTTGTCGTATCAGGAACAAATGGTAAAGACGACGGTATTGCATCGGTTAACATTGATTTCGTGCAAGCAAGTAAAGAAGTGACAGCGCAATTAGTTAAAACCGGTTCTAAAAAGTTTGCTTTCGTTGGTGGTGGCTATTCTAAAAAGGCTCAAGAGGATGTCTATGAAGGCCTTAAAGAAGTGTTAGAACAACATCAGCTCGCGGTTGATGAACATTTACTATACGTTGGTAATGAAACGTATACAGATGGGTTACGTGCATATGAAAAGTTAAGTCATTATCAACCAGATGCGGTATTATCTATTAGTGACGAACAAGCCATTGGTATTGTTCACGGTGCGTTAGATCATGGGTTGGAAGTACCGAAAGACATTCAAGTGGTGAGCTTCAACAACACACGTTTAGTTGAAATGGTGAGACCACAATTATCAAGTGTTATCCAACCTTTATATGATATCGGAGCGGTAGGTATGCGTCTCTTAACAAAATATATGAACAATGAAGATATCGAGAATCCAAATGTAATTTTGCCACATAAAATTCAATACCGTGGCACAACACGTTAATCATGAATTAAACGACAAATATGAAAAAAGGCTAAGATAACATGATTGTCTCAGCCTTTTTTCATGGTTATAAATAGTGCCCCCATGTCAGTGATGTTGTTTCAATGACTTATTCCCTTTAAAACCAACTTAATATATTTTCAGCAACTTGGTTATTTTGTTTTGCAATTTCTGGACGTCGAGGTATGTCTTGATAATCATCATACTGTTCTTCCCAATATTCAGGGATAGGAACTGGGCTATAATGACGCCATTTGTTCAACCAGTCTTCAGGTAAGCGACCATGTAGTCGAGGTTGGTGGATTAAGCTAAGGTAAATATGGCTCCATGCTCTTGGGACAACACGCCAAATGTTGTAACCTCCGCCACCTAACATGATTTGCTTGCCACCACAATATTTTTCAGCAACTTCTGTAATGATGTAAGGAATTTGATAAAGTGTATTTAGATCACAACTCATATGGGTTAATGGGTCTAAGTAATGAATATCTGAACCATTCACACTGACAATAAAATCAGGTTGAAATGATTCAGCGACTTGATTCAATGTCTTTTTAAAAACTTCTAAAAATGAGTCATGTTCTGTATACGGTTCGAGTGGAACATTGATTGAATAACCAAAGCCTTGGTCTGTGCCTCTCTCTGTGTAATGACCAGAACCTGGAAATAAAAATTTACCTGTTTCATGAATGGAATAGTTCATTACTTGGTTGGATGCATAGAACGTCCATTGCACGCCGTCACCGTGATGGGCATCTGTATCGATATAAAGTACGCGCTGTTGATATTTTTCATTTAAATATTTAATATAAATCGCTGCATCATTGTAGACACAAAAGCCACTCGCGCGTCCTTCATGTGCATGGTGTAAACCGCCAGCTAAATGACAGCCATTGCGAAACTTGCCTTCCATAATGGCATCAACTAAATTTAAGCCACCGCCGATAATGGTCGCAGTACTCCGATGAATGCGAGAAAAGACATGTGTATCTTCATCATCTAAGCCGTATTTTTGTTGTTCATCAGGAGTGAGTAGATTTTTTTCACCACGCATCACTGCTTGAATGTAATCATATTTGTGAACCATCGCAATTTCATCAATAGTGGCTTGTCTTGGTGTAATAATTTGTGATTCAGATAAATATCCTGTCGATAGCAAGAGTTCTGTCGTTAGTTTAACCCGCATTTGATTAAATGGATGTTTATTATGGAAGCGATAACGCAGTAAGGCATCAGAATAAACATACCCCGTTTCTTGTTGTGAATGATTTGGCATATCACATCCCCCCTTAGAAAAAGAAACGATTCATAAACCTAATATCATCAAAAGCTTCCATTTGGTCGACTGTGATGTTCTTGCCAATACGTGCCATTAAACAGTTAGCAGGGTGACTTGTAATTTCAGGGTCGTCAGTCGCAAATACTTCTAAGCCACCATTCGACATCATCCGCTGCATTAATTTTTTGTATTCAAAAACGTCTAATTTTGAGTTTTTCAAATCCCAATGCCAATAATACTCTGTCGTAATGATAATATAATCTTCTAATTCAGGACTCCGTGTGCTTACTTTTAACAACATGCGTCCCAAACCTAATCCACGATACGCTAAACTGATTTCAATCGCACCGAGTTCTAACAAATAGGGAAGTTGACCTTCAGACCACCTCTCCATAGGGTCCGGATATAAATACGTCACGTAACCGATGATGTGATTTTCTTTTCGAATGATATAAATGCGCCCCTCATCTAACGTACTGATATCCTGTATCGCCTCAAATTGCTCGATAGGAATTCGAAATGCGTCAAGACCCTCGTCAAAAGAATAAGTTTGTAATTGTGTTTTAGAAACTGGGCCTTCAATGATAAAAGTTTGACCATCAACTGTATAGCTTTCATGTTCATAGGTTTTAATATGTTTCATGGGCACATCTCCTTTCTTACATATTGCACTATCGTTATTATATGACAACGCTTACTTAATTTCACCTTAAATTCTGAATAAGTACAATTTTTTGAAAACAATACGCGTATAGGGTATAATGATATTAGTTTTGAAAGCGATTACATAATGCAAGGGGGTTCTTGTGATGAAAGTCGAAGTTTACAAAGGGGAGCAAGGCAACTTCAATTTAACTAATTATCAAGCAACATATGATCAGTTTGATTGGAAAGAGGTAGAGAAAGTATTTTCTTGGAACGAAACTGGAAAAATCAACATGGCATATGAATGTATCGATCGTCATGTCAATGAAGGAAAAGCAGATAAAATTGCTTTAAATTATAAAGATAATCGACGAAAAGAAAGCTATACATTTAAAGATTTACAAGAAAAATCGAACCAAGCTGCCAATGTGTTGAAAAATAAGGCGAATGTACAAAAAGGGGATCGTGTCTTCATTTTTATGCCTCGTACACCAGAACTTTATTTTGCATTTTTTGGCATCTTAAAATTGGGCGGTATTGTAGGTCCTTTATTTGAAGCATTTATGGAAAAGGCAGTGAAAGACCGTTTGGAAAATAGTGATGCGAAAGTCATTATTACGACAAATAGTTTATTATCGCGTATTCCCCAAGAGCAACTGCCAAATTTAGAAACGATTGTTATTGTCGATGATGAAGTTGATGTGAAATATGTAGACTTTAATAAAGCATTGGCAACCGCATCGACAGCGTTTAATATAGAATGGTTAGACCGTGAAGATGGCTTGATTTTACATTATACATCTGGTTCAACAGGTCAGCCAAAAGGGGTATTGCATGTTCAAGAAGCAATGTTGTTGCATTACATTTCGGGTAAATACGTACTCGATTTTCAAGAAGATGACGTGTATTGGTGTACTGCTGACCCAGGTTGGGTGACAGGCACATCTTATGGCATTTTCTCACCATGGCTGCACGGTGTAACGAACTGTATCGCTGGAGGTCGTTTTTCACCAGAGAATTGGTACGCAATGATTGAAGACTTTAAAGTCACGATTTGGTATACTGCACCGACAGCGTTACGTATGCTCATGAGTGCAGGTGATGACTTAGTCGAAAAGTATGATTTATCGTCTGTACGTAGCATTTTATCTGTTGGGGAGCCCCTCAATCCAGAAGTCATCAAATGGGCGAAAAAGGTCTATGGTAAACGTGTACTAGATACGTGGTGGATGACTGAAACTGGGGGACATATGATTGTGAATTACTTGGCAGAAGATATTAAGCTCGGTTCAATGGGTAAACCGCTGCCTGGTATTGAAGCGGCAATTATCGATAATGAAGGTAACGTTTTACCACCGAATCGCATGGGTAACTTAGCGGTTAAAAAAGGTTGGCCTTCTATGATGCGTCAAGTTTGGAAAAATCCTGAAAAGTATCAATCATACTTTATTGGTGATTGGTATGTATCTGGTGACTCTGCTTACCAAGATGAAGATGGTTATTTCTGGTTCCAAGGTCGAGTCGATGATGTGATTATGACTGCTGGTGAACGTGTCGGTCCATTTGAAGTAGAATCTAAATTAGTGGAACATGAAGCAGTGGCAGAAGCGGGTGTCATTGGTAAACCTGATCCAGTGCGTGGTGAAATCATTAAAGCATTCGTCGCATTACGTCAAGGGTATGAACCTTCTGATGACTTAAAAGAAGATATTCGTAAATTTGTTAAAGAAGGGTTAGCTGCTCATGCTGCACCGAGAGAAATTGAATTTAAAGATAAATTACCGAAAACACGTTCAGGTAAAATTATGCGCCGTGTGTTAAAGGCATGGGAGCTCGATTTACCGACTGGTGATTTAAGTACAATGGAAGATTAAGACAAAACAACTATGAAAGGGCTTGGACTATTTTGATGTCTAGGCCTTTTTAAATTTTAAAAGAGCAATCACCAATCACGTAAGAAGGTGTCATCGGTATACAACGTAGCTTTATATGTTACACATGTCGTTGTTTAATAATGACGCAAATCGATCGTTTGAAAGAAGCGTTAAATTAAAAAGAAGTCTCCCTGTTTTTGTTCGACAATCACCCCATTGTTCGTTATGATAAAAATTGAAAGAACTTGATATACTTTATTTGTATGCGTTTACATAACGCCATTATTTCTCAAATTGATTAAGGGGTTGAATAATGTGAGTCATTTATCAGATTTAGAAATTGCAAATCAATCAACATTAAGACCAATTAAGGAGATTGCTGAAAAAGCAGGTATTTCCGAAGAAGCGCTCGAACAATATGGACACTACAAAGCAAAAATTGATATTTCCAAAATTCAAACTCAAAATGGAAAAGGGAAAGTCGTTCTTGTGACAGCGATGAGCCCAACACCTGCTGGAGAAGGGAAATCAACAGTGACAGTCGGCTTAGCTGATGCATTCCAACACATCAATCAAAACGTGATGGTCGCTTTACGTGAGCCAGCACTTGGACCAACGTTTGGTATTAAAGGTGGCGCTACGGGCGGTGGATACGCACAAGTGCTCCCAATGGAAGATATTAACTTGCACTTTAATGGTGATTTCCATGCAATTACAACAGCGAATAATGCACTCTCAGCTTTTATAGATAACCATATTCATCAAGGTAACGAACTCGGTATTGATCAGCGTCGTATTGAGTGGAAACGTGTGTTAGATATGAACGACCGTGCTTTGCGTCAAGTGATCGTCGGTATTGGTGGTCCTACACAAGGGGTCCCTCGAGAAGATGGTTTCAATATTACTGTAGCTTCAGAAATTATGGCGATTCTTTGTTTAAGTACAGGTATCAAAGATCTTAAAGAAAGTATTTCGAAAATTACGATTGGTTATACACGTGACCGTCAACCTGTCACTGTTAAAGATTTAGGTGTAGAAGGCGCGTTAGCTATGATTTTAAAAGATGCGATTAAACCGAACCTTGTACAAACCATCGAAGGGACACCTGCATTGATTCACGGTGGACCTTTTGCGAACATTGCGCACGGCTGTAACTCAATTATCGCAACAGAAACAGCACGTGATTTGGCAGATATCGTCGTGACAGAGGCTGGTTTTGGTTCTGATTTAGGGGCTGAAAAATTCTTGAATATTAAATCACGTAAAGCCAATTTTGAACCAGATGCAGTCGTGATTGTTGCAACGATTCGTGCGCTTAAAATGCATGGGGGCGTCGCTAAAGATCAGCTAAAAGAAGAAAATGTCGTTGCACTTAAAGCAGGGATTAAAAACTTAGAACGTCACGTTGAAAATATTCGCAAATTCGGTGTTGAACCTGTTGTTGCACTCAATGCATTTATTCATGATACGGATGCTGAATTTGAATTCGTACAACAATGGGCAAAAGAGAATGGTGTACGTTTATCGTTAACAGAAGTATGGGAAAAAGGTGGTAAGGGGGGGACGGATTTAGCAGAAAAAGTGCTTGAAGTCATCCGCGAACCGAAACAATTCAAACGCCTATATGAACTCGAAATGCCGCTTGAAGAAAAAATCGAAAAAATTGTTAAAGAGATTTACGGTGGTTCTAAAGTTACGTTTACATCAAAAGCACAAAAACAATTGGCGCAGTTTAAAGCGAACGGTTGGGATCATTATCCAGTATGTATGGCAAAAACGCAATATTCATTCTCGGATGATCAAACACAACTCGGTGCACCATCTGATTTTGAAATTACGATTCGTGAACTCGAAGCTAAAACAGGTGCGGGCTTTATCGTTGCGTTAACAGGTGCCATTATGACAATGCCAGGATTACCGAAAAAACCAGCAGCACTAAAAATGGACGTAACAGAAGACGGCCATGCGATAGGATTATTCTAATTCTTAACGTGAATGAAGTGAATGTCAAACGAAAGGTCTAGGTTATATTTCAACCTAGACCTTTTCTTTAATGGTTATTCATCATACAAATGTGTATAAATATCGTAATGGACTGCTTTGTCATATGCATCTTTAGAAATCATCTGTTCTACTAACATCCGCTTCAAAACGTAATGTTGACGATGGATTGAAGAAATGACGTCATCTTCATGTTTAAGTGAACCGTCATGATTGAATGGTGTATAGGCGTAGGGACTTTGCAATAATCCTATCAAATAAGCCGATTCAGCTAAGTTCAATGTTTTAGGAGGTTTGCCGAATAAACCGTATGACGCTGAAGTGATTCCTGTCACATTTTGGCCGTTCGTGTCGAGTCCAAAAGGCACAAGATTCAAATACGTATAAATGATTTCATCTTTCGTTAAAATGTGTTCAATTCTCATCGCATACATAATCTCTTTTGCTTTACGATCATATGTCCGTTCTTTTGTGAGGACTTGGTTTTTAATCAGTTGTTGTGTAATCGTACTGCCACCTGTTGGGAATTGGGTATCAAAAATATCTTGGAACATCGCTCTTAATATCGCTTTTGGTAATACACCATGATGCACATAAAAATCAGCGTCTTCTGAAGCAACTAATGCTTTTGTCACATAGGGCGAGACTTCTGCAGGTCCTGCGATTAAGCTCGGTTCTTGTTCGTTATAGAGTGCAATGTAATCTGTGTTGTCAGGTTGGTCGTTATCAAGTTCTGGGAGGCGTGTGACTTGTTGGACTAGGTCATGATCATTCAGTGATTTTGAATCTGACACAATACTTGCAAAATAGCCGAGTAATAAGCCGCACACAAAAATTAAACCGATGAGCATGAAAAGAACGAACGAGATGATGAATTGTTTCGTTTTTCGCATGTAAAAGTCATAGCGAGCGAATGAAGTATGCGTTGTTAAATCACGTTGTTCTTTTGTCTTCATCAGTCACAAGCCTCCTTTTATTTTTATCAACAGTATATCATATTTAAAAATGTGAGTAGAAATAGATTGACATTTGATGATTGACTTTAAAATTATAAATCTATATAATGAATAGCAATCACATTAAGCATTGAAATCGAGGACAAGTAATAAATTTGTAGATTTTAAGAGAGTCAGTGGTCGCTGTGAACTGATAATCGCATATTTATGAATACACCTCAGCTACAGATTTCAACGTTAGCAATGAACGTATCATTGTAAGAGTTCCAAGTATGGTGGTACCGTGCAAATTGCGCCCTTACGTCGATGTAAGTGGTGTTTTTTTATTTTTAAGGAGGTTATTTTATGGCAAATGCATTGTTAGAAGAATTAAGTTGGAGAGGTCTCGTTTATCAACAAACAGATGAAGAGGGCATAGAAACACTTTTAAATAAAGAAGAAGTGAAAATTTATTGTGGCGCAGATCCAACTGCTGATAGTTTGCATATCGGGCATTTATTACCTTATTTAACATTGCGTCGTTTTCAAGAAGCTGGTCATCGTCCGATTGTGTTAGTGGGTGGCGGTACAGGTATGATTGGTGATCCGTCTGGTAAATCTGAAGAGCGTGTACTCCAAACAGAAGCGCAAGTTGATAAAAACGTTCGCGGCATTCAACAGCAAATGGAGCAACTGTTTGATTTCAATGTTGAAAATGGTCCGATTTTAGTTAACAACTATGATTGGTTGAGCCAAATTTCATTAATCGAATTTTTACGTGATTACGGTAAACATGTCGGTGTAAATTACATGCTCGGTAAAGATTCAATTCAATCACGTCTTGAAAATGGTATTTCATACACTGAATTTACGTATACCATTTTGCAAGCGATCGACTTTGGTCATTTGAATCGCGTACATGACTGTAAACTTCAAATTGGTGGATCAGATCAATGGGGTAACATTACGAGTGGTATCGAATTAATGCGTCGTATGTACGGTGTGACGGATGTTTATGGGTTTACGATTCCATTAGTGACAAAAGCTGACGGTAAAAAGTTCGGGAAATCTGAATCTGGTACGATTTGGTTAGACCCTGAAAAAACAAGCCCATACGAATTTTATCAATTTTGGATTAATACTAGTGACGATGATGTGATCAAGTTCTTAAAATACTTTACATTTTTATCTAAAACAGACATTGAAGCTTTAGAAAAATCTGTTGTAGAAGAACCCCATTTAAGAAAAGCACAAACGACACTTGCTGAAGAGGTGACACGTTTCATTCACGGTAACGACGCGCTAGCCGAAGCACAACGTATTTCACAAGCCTTATTCAAAGGTGACTTGAAATCATTATCAGCGGAAGAGATTAAAGCAGGTTTCAAAGACGTCCCTCAAGTGACATTATCCAATGAGACGACAAATATAGTGGACGCGTTAGTGGAAACAAAAATTTCTTCTTCAAAACGTCAAGCGCGTGAAGATATTACGAACGGTGCGATTTATATTAATGGTGAACGTCAACAAGACTTAGCGTATACATTATCAAGCGATGACCGTTATGATGATACATTTACGATTATTCGTCGTGGGAAGAAAAAATATTTTATGGTGAATTATCAATAATAGATAAGATAAAGGCTGGGAAGCTTTCAATTGCGTCCCAGCCTTTATACCTTTTATGAAGATGAATTTGATTCTGTTAATGTAACATCAACATCTTTTGTTTTACCATTGCGGTTGACTTTGAGTGTAATATGATCACCAGGTTTTTTATCTTTGTAGAGATAAGATCTTAAATCTGTATCATTTTCGACTTTATGGCCGTCTATGGAAACGATGATGTCGCCTTTTTCAATATCAATGCCACGTCTTTGTACTTGAGCAACATACACACCAGAATCTACGCCACTATTTGTTTTATATTGTTCTGGAATATCCGCAACATTAATCATGCCGATACCGATAGAAGGACGTTTGACTTCACCGTGTTTCACGAGTTCACCAATAATCAATTTCACTTCATTACTTGGAATCGCAAACCCAATACCTTCAACTTGTGGTGCTGCAATTTTCATTGAGTTAATACCGACAAGGTTACCATCAATATCAACTAATGCACCGCCTGAGTTACCAGGGTTAATCGCTGCATCTGTTTGAAGCACTGTCACTTTGTTTGCACCTGCAGACGTATCCGCTTCAATTGTTCGTTCACTTGCAGAAATAATACCTGAAGTCACGGTATTCGCAAATTCGAGTCCAAGTGGATTACCCATCGCGAAAACAGAATCGCCTGTTTTAACTTTTGATGAATCGCCAAATGTGATGGCTTTAATATCGTCTCTGTCTTTAATTTTAAGTACTGCAATATCTGTCAATGGGTCTGTACCGACAAGTTTCGCATCGACTTGTTTAGAATTGTGTAAATGAACTTTAATTGAAGAAGCACCTTCAATAACATGGTTGTTTGTAACTATAAAGGCATCGCCATTATTTTTTTCATAAACGACACCCGAACCGATACCTGTGGGTTCAGCTTTAGCAGATTTGCCTTGTAATAAATCACCTAAATTTTGGGCGCGTTGTTCGTTGATGACACCTACAATGGCGGGTGCTTGGTCATTGATCATCTCGTGCACTGATTTGTATTTATGACTTTTGCCATCAAGCGAATTACCACCTTTTTGATCACTTGCTACTTTGACATCCGAGCCATTTTGATTGCCCCAAGGAAAGATGTTTGAAAAGCCGCCCGTAGCCCCGACTACAATGAGCGCACCTAAAATACCAGCAAGTAGTGAAACGAGAATCACTTTAAGCCATGGGAAATGAGGTTGCCTTGGAGGGGGTGACGTACGATAAGATGAAGCACGTTGACCATCATCTATCTGTTTGTTTTGATGCATTTCTTGTTGTTCTTTAGGTTGTTGTTCATTATCGTTTTCTCGCATAAAATTCCTCCTTTAATCATATTATGATAAATTTTTCAACGATTTACCAGTAGGATACTATCCAACTTTAGACCGATTTTAGAGAATGCTTGTTGAAAAGGTATGGAGATGATAGAATTTAAAGGATTAATCTAAAGTAAAAGCAGGTGTGAACATGTTATATCATATTATCGGCAAGATCTTTGAGCTTATCGTAGTGAAAGTTTTGAAAAATTTAGAAGTGATAGGGCGAGAACATCAACCTAAGACGAATCGTTATGTCGTGACGTGTAATCATGAAAGTTATAACGAAATCATATTGTTAGGTGTATCATTATTGCCAAATCAAATTCACTACATGGCAAAGCAAGAGTTATTTAAAAACAAATATTTTGGCGGATTATTAACACGATTAAATGCCTTTCCAGTAAATCGTGAAAATCCTGGGCCAAGTACTTTGAAAACACCGGTAAAATTATTAAGAGACAATAAAATTGTAGGTATTTTTCCACAAGGGCATCGTACGACAGGAGAAACACCTTTAAAACGTGGTGCTGCGACGATTGCGATTTTAGCGAAACAACCGATTTTACCAGCTGCCTATGTTGGTCCAACGAAATTGCTCGGTTTATTTACTGGCAAAGCTTACATTAAGTTTGGCGAACCGATTGATACGACAGATCTTCCAAAAGATTTAAATCGCCAAGAGAAAGTGGATTATGTGACGCAGCAAATCAGTGCGCGTACGAAACAGTTGCAAGACGAATTAAATGTTTATGTAAGAAATAAATAAGATGATAAAGCGATATGAGTTATGATGACTTGTATCGCTATTTTTATTTTTCAATGTCATATCAAATTGGATAGTGTGGGTGTTTCTCATGAATGATTGTACCATAACAAGATGGAAATTCTTGGTGTATAAAATCATGTTTACGCATCTTGAGTCATTCATGTTATAATGTTTTTATCTGAATTTTCTGCAATGGAGGGTCTAAGTATGACGAAAGCGATACTTTTTGACGTGGATGGCGTGTTTTTAGATGAATCACGTTGTTTTGACGTTTCAGCTTTAACGGTGTACGAATTGTTATATAGTACGGATTATTTGGGATTAAAGTCACATATAGATTTGTCACAGTTGACGGACGTAGAAATCACTGACATTCGTGCAACATTATTTAAAAACGATGTGATTTTAAACCGGTTAAAATCTATGGGGATAAATTCGAACTGGGATATGTTATTTGTAGTGTTTTCGGTGCATTTTATTGAATGTTTAAAACAGATATCACATGAGGCACGCATAGATTTTTTAAATTCTGTACAATTCGATGAGACGACTTTGCGGAAAGTTGGTCAACAACTTACAAATAGCATTATCAATTATGAACGACCGCTTCAATTTATTGAAAATGGTTCAGAAGGACGTTCACAAATTTATCAATCACTACAAAGTTACGCGATGACAGAACTTAATGTTGAGGAAGCAACACTTTTTGATATTAATAGTCCGTTATGGCAGTTAGCACAAGAAATTTATCAAGAGTGGTATCTAGGGACAGCACTTTATGAAGAAGTTGAACAAAAAGTAGCGAAAACCGATTATAAGCGCGGATACATTTATCATGAAATCGCATTGGCACCGATAGAGGATATCAAACAGTTGTTAACAAATTTAAAAGCGGCAGGTTACCAATTGGCTATCGCGACAGGGCGACCACGAACAGAAACGCTTGTGCCTTTTGAAACATTGGATTTATTGTCCTATTTTGATGACGCGTTTATTGTTTCAGCGAGTGAAGTGTTAGAGGTGGAAACACGATATCCGGAGTTAAAACCACTCGGAAAGCCGAACCCATTTAGTTATATTGCAGCATTCAATGGTAATCAAAAACAAGACTATTACGATTATGCTACGAACCAAACGAATCGAATGGATCCTGAGAAAGTCACGATTGTCGGCGATTCACTTGCGGATTTGTTCAGTGCGCAAACAGTTAATGCACAATTTATCGGGACATTGACGGGCTTGAAAGGGAAGTCCGCTGAAGCAGAATTAAGGGCACACGGAGCGGAAATCATCGTCGATAATGTGTTAGACATTCAAAAAGTCTTATTATAATGATAACGAAGAGGCTGGGAACACAATTTTCCCAGCCTCTACTCATGAAATTTATGATTCATCTAGTGTGACTTGTAAAACGCTTTGGAAGCCGTCGATTTTTAATAATGCTTCACGAACAGTTTCGTTAATCGGATGGTCGATAGATAAGATCATCATCGCATCGCCACCAATTTGAGAACGACCTAAATGCATAGAAGCAATGTTGACACCGTGCTCACCTAAAATTTGTCCTGTTTTACCGACAATGCCAGGGCGGTCAAAATGATGGATAACGAGCTGATAATGTTCCGGTTTAAAGTCAACAGGATAGTCATTAATCCGTACTATGCGAGGACCAAAACCATTTAATACCGTTGCACCAATCTTCACCACATCTCCTTTATTGATGAGTTCTAGCTCGATATAATTACTGAATCCTTTTTTCTTTTTCGTTTTTTCAATCGTATACGTCACATTTTGTTCATTTAATAACACGAGCGCATTAATTAAGTTCACGTGATCGCCCATATCTTGTTCGAGTACACCTTTAACGAGTGTCCGCGTGATGAGACTTGTATCATCTAACGCGATGTCGCCCGCATATGTAATCTTAAGCGTACGAGGGGCTTTTGGAAGGAGTTGAATGCCGACTTTACCTGTCGTTTTAGCCAAATCGACAAAAGGTTTAAGCTCTTCATCTTCATTGAATACACCACTTGGCGCATTGACTGCGTTGGCGACATTTTCATGTTTAATAATGTCGATAATTTCCTGTGCAACAGACACCGCTACTTTTTCTTGTGCCTCAAGTGTAGACGCGCCTAAATGAGGTGTGACAATGATTTTTGGGTGTTTCGTTACCGGTGAATCAATTGCAGGTTCGTTTTCAAAGACATCCAATGCAGCACCGGCAATTTTGTTTTGATCTAACGCATCAATTAATGCATTTTCTTCAATGATACCGCCACGTGCTACGTTAATAATCTGCAAGTTCGGCTTGGCTTGATTGAAAAAGTTGGCATTAACGATCCCTTTTGTTTTTTCTGTAAGCGGTGTATGCACGGTCACAAAGTCTGCTTGTTGTGCGATTTCATCTACTGTTGCTCTCGTAAATTCTAACTCTTTCGCTTTTTCCTCACTTAAATAAGGATCATAGGCTAGAACGCGCATCCCAAAGCTTTGTAAACGTTTTGCGACACCTGTACCGATACGACCGGTACCAATGACACCGAGCGTTTTTTGATACAATTCAGTCCCACGAAATGTTTTACGATCCCATTCACCATGACTAAGTGAAGCGTGGGCTTGTGGAATATTCCGTGCCATACTTAAAATCATAGCGACAGAATGTTCTGTAGCAGAAATCGTATTGCCATCAGGTGCATTAATGACGATAATACCTTCTTTTGTCGCAGTTTCCGTATCGATATTGTCGACACCGACACCCGCGCGAGCAACAACTTTTAATTTTTGGCCTGCTTTCAAAATGTCCGCAGTCACTGTCGTTTGGCTTCGAACAATTAGAGCATCATAGTCTTGAATAGTATCGATTAATTCTGCTTCAGATAAACCTGTTTGGTGGATGACTTCAAAATCGGCATCGTCATTTAAACTTTTTAACCCTTCTACTGAAATAGGGTCCGCGACTAAAACTTTATAACTCATGATGAATAACCTCCAAAAATACTTTTGTTGCAGTACCAATATACGAATGCTGGCGATACTGAGTTAAAATAACTTCGAGTGCTGAGATAAAAGATAATAAATCAAATGGCGAAATAAAGCCCATATGACCGACACGTAAAATGTGGCCTTTTAATTTACCTTGTCCCCCTGCAATCGTAATGTTGAATTGTGACTTTAATTCATTTTTAATCTGTTTTAATTCTGCTTCATCTTTCGGTATAAAGGCTGTGACAGTAGGGGATGCGTCATCATCAGCAACAAGTAAATCCAATTCCAATTGTCGCAATGCCGCGCGCACAGCATCTCTAATCAAATAGTGGCGTTGAATCACGTGTTCAAATCCTTCTTCTTCAACCATCTGTCCATATTCAACGACCCCTCTAAAAGTCGACACGTTAGGGGTAAATGGTGTCGAATGCGCCTCTAATGAAGCGTGATGTTTCGCTAAGTCTAAATAAAAACGTGGGGTCGTTACTGATTTGAAACGTGCCAATGCGCGATCATTATATGCTACAAAAGCGACACCGGGAGGCAACATTAACGCCTTTTGACTGCCAGAAACGAGCACATCGATTTGATCACGTTCAAGGTCAACATCTACTGCACCGATACAACTCACACCATCCACGACGAAATAAATGTGCTCATTGTGAGCTTTCAATGCATGTCCGAGTTCAGCTACAGGGTGAAGGACAGCTGTCGACGTTTCACAATACTGAGTGAATACTGCAGTAATGGGGACATCAAGATGTTGAATCGTTGTGATCACTTCGTTGACATCGAGCGCTTGACCCCATTCAACTTGAAGGACGTGGACGTGTTCGTAATACGTTTCTGCAATTTGTTTGAAACGATTACCGAATGCGCCTGACACAATGACGAGAATGTGATCATCAGGATTGACGATATTCAACATACTTGCTTCTAATGCACTCGTACCACTCGACGTTAAGATCATGACATCATGTTGACTGCCGAAAATCGGTTTTAATGAACGAAATGCAGTCTCAGCAATGTGTTCAAAGTCAGGTGAACGATGCCCCACCATGGGTAAATTCATTGCGGCTTGGATACGTTGGGGGATAGGGGTAGGACCAGGTGTTAAAAGTAATGAATGATGAGTATACATAGAAAACCTCCTCCAGTAATATTTTTACATTTTACCAAATTTTCTGACATATTAATAGATAGAAGATGTGAAAATTCTGTAAATCATCACGGCATTTGAAGAAAAAATTTTTAAAGAGACCATACCGAGCTTGCGAAAGATGACTCAGTATGGTTTAAAATTAATGTTCAGCGGCTACAATGACAGTAGGATGCGCTTCAATTTCGACATTACCTCTGATGCTATTGGAAATCATACAATTTTTATCCGCAATCGCAAGCAGCTTCAATAAACGCTTTTCTAGTTGTGCTTGTCGGGTGTCATCTTGTACATAAATTTTAGGTTCATGCACAATACGGTTCATTTTAAAGCGTTGCCCATCAAATTGTACTTCGCCGTAACTATTCATCTCAATTTTAGTAGCGGTGAGGTGTGCACGTTCTAACGTAGCTGCTAAAGAAATCGTCATACAACTTGCGGCAGCACCCACGAGAAGTTCGTCAGGATTTGTACCTGTTCCAATGCCACCGAGTGAAGCGGGAATTGAGACGCGATGTTGAATAACGTCACCTTGCATTTGGCCGACTTCATTGCGACCACCTTGCCATGTGACTTGTACTGGAAATTGATGTTCAATCAAAACACTTCACTCCTTTATCATTTATGTTAAGTTAAGTGTAGTAGAAAGAAGATAGAATTGAAAGGAAGACTCTTATGACCAAATTGTTTAAACCAACGAAAGACTTTCAAGTGATTGCGCATCGTGGTCTTTCAAACATTTATCCTGAAAATACGCGTTCAGCCTATCAAGCCGCGTTAGGGAAGCATATTGACATGTTAGAAATAGATTTACATATGACCAAAGATCAAGTCCTCGTAGCAATTCATGATGATACCATTGACCGCACTTCTACTCATTCAGGTGCGATTAAAGATTTAACGTTGGATGAATTGCGGACGTATGACTTTGGAAGTTGGAAAGAGGGCTGTCAACCTGAAGCAATCATGACATTTGATGAGGTGCTGACGTTAACGAAAAACTATTCTAAAACATTGCTCATCGAAATTAAAAAACCCAAGCAATATCCAGGTATTGAAGAAGCGGTTATTGCGACGATTAAACAACATCACTTTCCGTTTAATCGGGTTATTTTACAGTCATTCGACCAACAAAGTGTCCAAAAATTACATCAATTGGCTCCGTACATTCGATTAGGTGTGTTACTCAGTTTACGTCAATATCGTTTTAAACAACCGCCATTAGAGGAGATTGCGACATATGCTGAATATGCGAATCCTAACTTCAAATTGATTAATAAAAAATTGATGAAGCGGGCACATCAGCATGGATTAAAAGTAATGCCTTATACCGTGAATCGGGTGGAAAATGCGAAACGACTCATTACATTAGGGGTAGATGGACTGATTTCCGATGCCCCGCATATATTATTTAAGTTGTAATAGAACAAGGGCGTCACATCCAATTAAAAGATGCGTGCCCTTGAATCATTACTGTTGAATTAAACGTTCATATGCACCTAAAGCGACAGCAAGATCGAAATGTGCTGCACCGACGCATTTGAACACTGTGATACTCTCGTCATTTGTGCGTTGAAGTGTGCCATTCAGTGACAATGCTTTTAAATCACCGTCGACATCTTCAAATTTAAAAATACCTTTTTCATTCGCTTCAATGATTTCACCAGCTTCTTCTTTGACGCCTTCAATATCATCAAAAAAGACTTTATCTGCTCTCGGTAAGATACGATTATCAATTTCTTTCATATCAGGACGATACGAACCAATGCCATTAATGTGCGTTCCTAGTTGAATCGTATCCGCATCAAAAACGGGTTCAGCAGATTGGGTTTGGCAGTTAATAATGTCTGCTTGTTCGACAAGTTGCTTAACATCATCAACCACTTCAACAGTTAAATTTGGAAATGCCTCTAGCACTCGTGATTTAAAATTTTCTGCTTTAGAAATGGTACGGTTATAGAGAATAACGCGATCAATGTCTCGCACTTCAATATTTGCAAGTAGTTGCTCGAATGCCATACCACCTGTGCCAATCATACCTAATATTGTCGCGTTTTCACGGCTTAAATATTTCGTCGCAATACCACTGAGCGCGCCTGTACGTAAACGCGTTAAATAACTCCCATCCAAGCTTGCGACATGTTCACCCGTTTCAAGGTCAGTCACAATGATAGTACCTTGTGTTGTTGGTCGACCATTTTGCGGGTTTTCTGGCGTAATCGACGTGATTTTCACAATACCCAGTTGGCGTCCGGTATGAACACAAGGCATGTAAAGCATCGATTTTGCGCCATCACCTGTTGGAATCACAGTTCGTTGAGCGAGATGAATGCCATCCATATCTGTAAATAATTGTTCAATGTCTTGAATCGCATCAGACATTTTGTAAGTATTTTTCACTATTGCTTCATTAAAAACTTTCATCAGTTCTGCACGCCTCCTTTGTTAAGTTCATTATCAGTATAGTGGAAATACGACATGATGTAAAAAGAGCAAGTTTCGCTTGAAGGTTATCATTTGTGGGTTGAGATATGAGATATTTGTGTTTAAACAATTTGAGGTTTGAACATTAATGTCTCACATTTACAAGTCGCACTACAAAAGAGCGTCAATGAGACAACCTTTATTCATAAAGATAATATGATGTAATTATAAAAGAATATGATAAAACATCGTTAAATATATAGCAATATGATGGAGCTCCAAATAAAAAGTGTTTCTTTTATATGGTGACATTAATAGAAAAGATGATGTAAAGTCATTTGGACAATTAAAATTAGGCTATGTGAGATGATAATCAACCCTAAACAGAAGTCAAAACAGCGCTGCTAATATTGTAATTGAAATAAATTAGTTAAGAGCGCATGCTGTTGCGAATGCAGCACCACAAATCACTTCACACCCTGCGCCTGCTATTGGGCTTACAATTGCTCACATTCCGCAATAATGAGCACATGCATAAAACCTTCCCATACTACATGTATATGCTTTACCATTCCATCTCACCCCTACTGCTTGAGGTTCATTTTGTTTTTCTTTTCTAATTGAATAATGTCATTGTTTTTGATATTAATCTTTCAAGATCTTCTTTTTCAATCATTTTTGTTATTTCAACATTCTCATTTTTGAGCTTTTCTTTTTGAGTCTCTAGAAGTATTGGTTATCATTTTGCGTATAGGGTGTTTGAATTTAAGGCGATAAATAATAGTAGTAATCCAATAATGATATTATTTATATTTTTATAAAGGTGATATTTTATGAAGGATGCAAAAGAGAATGTAAACAAGTATGTTAGAAGTTTAACTGTATTAGGTTTAATTATTAGTATTATTTTGATTGTTTTATTTTTCTTCATTTGGAAAGTTGAAGGTAATTTTGTTGTAATTTTTATATATTGCTTATTACCTGTTATTGTGAATACATCTGTTTATGGAGCGTACTTAGTTGTTAGAAGTAAGTAGTTTTTTAATAATTAAAACTTTTTTCTTTAACAACTTTACTGACCACACCCTCAACGGTGTTGTATTCAATCCATTTATTATGGATACTAAGATAAGAAGTATTGATGTTGTACAATCATTGTTTAGCTTTACAGATGATATGCTTACTATTGAAATCAACTTACAAAGCACCTTGTATAGTGTTTATTTCATAGTTGTTTTAACTTAAAATAAATGATTATTAATTGTTTTTAAGCTTTATTTTCAAAAGAGTTAATAGCATTTTAATTGTATGTTTTAATAATTAGTGTATAGTTGGTATTGTAAGAAATGATTTAAAAAAAGGAGTTATTCATTATGAAAGCAAAAAAATTATTAGCTACAGGTTTAGCATTAGGAATTTTAACATCTACAGCATCTTTATACACTGATCATGAAGCACAGGCAGCGAGCAAACAACATCATCAAGTTAAGACAAGTAGTATTCCGTATTCAACAACAATTGACGGCGCAACACCTTTTGTCCAATCATATCTTAAATTATCAAATGAAAACGTTAGCAACTTTAAGCAATTAAATCAAAAAGTTAAATCAACTTTAAAGCAAGATTACAAAATTTCAGCTACTCAAATAGAAAAATCTAAAACAGCACAATATACTGTTACATGGAAAAACGGCAAAAAGCAGACAATAAGTTTGAAAAATGATGCAGCACTATCAGCGCAAAAGCTTAATGTCAAAGATATTCAGCAAATTGATATCGTAGTTAAAAACCAAACTGCAAAACAAGATGTAAAAAGTGTTCCGTATACTGTCACAATAGATGGTCAAACAGCATATGTTCAATCATTTTTAAATATCTCTAATAAGAACGTAACTAACTTTTATCAATTAAATCAAAAAGTTAAATCAGCGTTAAATAATGAATATCAATTGTCTAACAAAGATATTAATCGCGCTAAAACAGCAAAATATACAGTGACTTGGAATAATGGTAAGAAACAAACAATTAATTTAAAATCACATGCACAATTACCTGGTAATCAAATTAGTGGTAAAGACATTAAGAATATTGATATTGAAGTGGTAAGTGCGAAATAATTATAATTCAATTATAGTCCCATAATGCTATGAAAAAGCTAAAGGAATTTGACATTTAAATTGTCATTTTTCTTTAGCTTTTTGTTTATCCTGCTCCATTTCATAGTATATAGCTATAAATAAGAGCAAGTGTAGTTCACACCATGCAATGACATAAAACTTGCAAGAGTAGATTTAAATGAGGTGCGAAATATGAAAGAACAATGGTTAAAGTTAAGCTTACAATTTTTTAATGATGCAGGAACTGAGGAAAATACGGAAACAGATAACACTGGAGAAAATAATAATTAGACTGAAAAAATAAAGACAGGGCATTTGGACTTAGATGTTGAAGAAGTGAAAAAGATGCGTAAGTCCCGTATCATCCTCGCTAAGACAAAAGCGGATGCATCAGGGCGTATGGGTAATGCGAATGTGGATTTTATTTACAAGCAATATGATGTTGCGGGTGTTGAAGCGTATAAGAAGCGTATTCAAAAAGACATCCACAAGTTTACGAATACGCCTGATTTATCAGATGAGAACTTTGGCGGTGTGCAGTCAGGTGAGGCGATGAAATATAAGTTATTCGGGCTTGAACAGTTACGCTCAACAATTGAAAGGCAGTTGACGAAAGGTTTTAAACGTCGATTTGCGATTATTCAGAGTGTGAGAAATCAACTGAACGACCCGATTGATTTGACGCATATGCGTATCGAATATAAGCCGAACATCCCGCAATCGCTATCAGAATACGCGGACATCTTTATTAAACTTGGTGGCCGTGTCAGTCAAGAGACGTTGTTATCGTGGTTACCGAATATTGAGAACCCGAAAGAAGAACTTGAAAAAGTGAAAGCGGAGGAACAAGAGGCCTCAGAAAATCACGACTACCACGACGCCATGCCATTGCAGCAAGAGAAAGCGGATATGAACGATGTCGAACTTGAGTGATTACTGGTTAGAGCGTGCTCAACAAGCGATTCAATCTGAGACTTTGGAAGATGCTGCGAAAGTGGCTGAAATTGAGCGTATCGTTGCGATGATGATTGCGGACATCTACAAAAACTTGTTGGCCTATTATGGGAAATTGGCGACAGCTGAGGGGATTGATTGGCGAGAAGCAAAGCAAATCGCGGATAAGTTTGATGTTGAAGCGTTCCAAATGCAAGCTAAGGCCTATGTAGAGAATAAAGATTTTAGTGATGAGGCGAATAAAGAGCTTAAACGCTACAATACAGCGATGTATGTAAACCGTGATCAGTTATTAAAGCATGAGCTCGGTTTGATTGTCACAAAAGGCTATGCAGAACAAGAGAACGTGATTAACAAACATCTCCATGATAGTGTGACACGTACATTGAGACATCAAGCGGGCATATTAGGTGCTGATGTGCATGTAAAGCAGACAGATGTTGAAGCAATTGTGTATTCTAACTTTGGCAAGCTGAATTGGTCTGAGCGACTTTGGAACAATCAAGATGAACTCAGAAAAGATGTTGAGCGGATGGCAAGCCATGTGATGTTGCGGGGACGTCATCCATATGAGTTTGTGCCAGAGATACGCAAGAAGCAACAACAGACAGTGGCTAATACGAAACGATTATTGATTACCGAAGCTGCACGCGTTCAAACAGAAGCGCAGAAATTGCACTATTTAGAGACGATAGGAAAAGATGCTGAATATGAGTTTGTGGCCAAACGTGATGAAAAGACGTCTAAAATCTGTCGTCATTATGATAAAAAAGTGTTTAAAGTGAAAGACATGGTGCCTGGTGTCAATGCCCCGCCGATGCATCCCCATTGTCGAAGTACGACAGTGCCACATGTAGGTAACTGGCGTGACAAGTTCTTCAAAGACAGACAAGGGAAATATCGATTAAGGGGTGACGAGGAAACGAAGCAACTTTTAGCTAAAAAGGAAATGACGGATGCCATTGATAGTGGTAAAATAAAAGTTGAATTGAACGTTGAAAAGCAGAATCGACACCAATTAGGTCATCAATTGTATGAAGATTATAAGAAAAAAAATATACAAAAAGGGCTTCCAATACCGAGTTATACAATATTGGACAATAGTGAATTGAATTCACTTGTACTACAAAAAGCTAGTAAAGGTCATTTGACAACTGATACTAATGGGAATTGGGATAACAAAGAAATTATTAACTTCGATAAAATTATCGGTAAAGCATACATTGATGGTAAATTTATCGCAACGAGATGGGGAAAGGTGCACTACTCAAAAACCGGAACCCATATTGTACCAAGATTGAAGGAGGATAAACAATGAAACTATGGACATATGTGGGGAAAAATGTATTGATAGAATTGAAGAATGGTCAACAATTTGTTGGTAAAGCTGATGATTATGACGATGAAATAGCTAATAATAGGGGAGAAGAATCTATATATTTAGATGACGGAATACAAATATACGACATATATAAAAGTCAAATTAAATCGATTGAAGTTTTAGATTAAGCACCGGATGAAGTGGTAAATCATTCATCTCGGTGCTCTTTTTATACCCAATTTTAAGCTACTGTATTGCAGTGGCTTTTTTTATTGCCCAAACCGTGCTTATGGCGTTAAAAGATGCAAGTGTAGTCCAAACCATGCAATGACATAAAACTTGCAAGAGTAGATTTAAATGAGGTGCGAAATATGAAAGAACAATGGTTAAAGTTAAGCTTACAATTTTTTAATGATGCAGGTACTGAGGAAAATACGGAAACGGATAATACTGTAGAAAATAGTGATTCGACTGAGGAAACGAATGATACGGAACAGTTAACTGAAGCGCAACTTAAGTTAGTGAATGAGCGTGTGAATGAAGAAATGGCACGTCGTACGAAAGAGATGCGTCAACAGATTCAAGATGAATTGAATGAAAAGCAAAAAGAAGCTGATAAATTACGTAAGATGAATGCCGAACAAAAGCATCAATACGAGCTTGAAAAGGCTGAAAAAGAACGTGATGACTATAAACAACAACTGGAGTCATACAAGATGCGTCAAGAGGCAATGACGATGTTCAGTGAGGCAGGCATGCAAGCCCCTGAATCTTTATTAAATATGGTCGTTCAGGATACAGCAGAAGCAACAAAAGAAGCTGTAGATAGCTTTGTTTCGATGGTCAATCAGGAAGTGCAGCGTCAATTAGAAAGTAAAGCGACACAAAACCACGTTGCAGGGAATCATGTTGAAGCGCCTAAAACAGATGAAGCTTGGAAAACATTTTTAAATTAAGAAAGGTTGATTTGATGATGAAATTTAATTTGAAATTCAATTTACAATTTTTTGCTGATGACACGGCTAGTGGTGGCGGTACGTCCTCACCTACAGAAGCTGCAAAAACGAAAGTGGCACTGGGTGAAACGAAATTAAAGGACAAACACACTGGTATTGTTAAAACTGTGACAGATGCGAAGTCGTATGTGACGCCTGCATTGATTACTGATGATGCAATTTATATGGAAGGTCGTTTTGTTAGCCATCTTATGATACATTTTTAAACGCAAAAAACACCAAGCATACGTATATACTTGGTGTCCGAAAAATAACAGATTAACGTGAGTAGTACTCAACGATTAATTGTTCATTGATTTCAGCTGGCAACTCGCTACGTTCTGGAAGACGAACGAAAGTACCTGTTAAGTTATCAGCATCGAAGTCTAAGTAATCAGGAACGAAATTGTTGATTTCAACTGATTCTTCGATGATTGCTAATTTACGTGATTTTTCACGAACAGTAACAACTTGACCTGGTTTTAATGTGTATGATGGAATGTCAACACGTTTACCGTCAACTTCTACGTGACCGTGACCAACTAATTGACGTGCTTGACGACGTGTACGCGCTAAACCTAAAGCGTAAACAATAGCGTCTAAACGGCTAGCAAGTAAGATCATGAAGTTTTCACCATGAACACCGCCTTGTTTACCAGCAGTTTGGAATGTGTTACGGAATTGACGTTCAGTCATACCATATAAGTAACGTAATTTTTGTTTTTCACGTAATTGTAATCCATACTCAGATAATTTTTTACGTTGAGTTGGACCGTGTTGTCCTGGTGCGTAAGGACGTTTGTCTAATTCTTTACCAGTACCTGATAATGAGATACCTAAACGACGAGATTTTTTCCAGCTTGAACCTCTGAATCGAGCCATAATGTGACTCCTCCTTTTTCTTTTTTGTTGTTATGAAAAAACAAAAAAGAGTGTTGAATGCTCAATAGGATATAATGTTTTATGTATCCTCACCTCATAGCTCCGGTTACACGACACGTCCGCTTTGGGAACATCATAGCGCCTATTAATATTCAACTGCTATTTTCGTTTATTCACACAAAGGATATTGTATCATTTTATACGTAAAAGTCAAACATAATTTGAATAAATGGTTTAGAGGTGTGTTTCTAGTACTTTTACGACGTCTTCTAAACCTGCTTCGTCTGCTTCAGAAAAACGTGCAGGGATAGGGGCATCGATATCTAATACACCAATCACTTCGCCGCCTTTATGAATTGGAATAACGATTTCAGATTGGCTGTTCGCATCACAGGCAATATGGCCAGGGAAGGCATGCACATCAGCGACACGTTGCGTTTGATTTTTTGCAACAGCTGTACCACATACACCTTTGCCGACTTCGATATGAACACATGCCGGTTTACCTTGGAACGGTCCTAAAATTAATGCCTCATCTTTCATTAAGTAAAAACCGACCCAGTTAATTTGAGATAAATTTTCATTTAATAACGCAGAAGCATTACTTAAATTTGCGATTAAATCTGTTTCTCCATCTAACATCGCATCAAGTTGACGAGATAAGAGATGATAGTCTGTTGTTTCTGTCATTCAATTCACTCACTTTCTTATCAATTTATCCCATATTATAAGCTATCTCTTGAATACGACGCAATTTTCTGAGATATTTTGATAGAACTGCAAAAAACTGCAATTAATTTTAAGATTTTATTTTAATGCATCCTTAAATTACGTTATAATAGTTTTATGTATTTAGGAGGAGACGAGTGGACATGGCATTATATATTATACTAGCGATTATCATTGTTATTTTGATTGCAATCGGTGTTTTATTTTACATGCGATCAAACAAAAGGTCGATTATTCAATCTGCTGAAGAGAGAAGAGAAAAGTTAAATGCATTGTCGTATGATGAAAGTTTGGAGAAATTGAAAACGTTACACTTATCTGGTGAAACAAAAAATCAGTACGATACATTGAACCAATCATGGACGGACACAACAAATAACTATTTGGCACCTGTAGATGAAAAAATCCATGAAGCAGAAATGAATCTAGATAAATTCAAGTTTTCATTAGCTCAAACGGACATTGATGATGCACATGCTTTAATGGACCAGTACGAAGCGAAACATCAAGAGTTGATTAGTCAAGCGGATGAAGTATACGACATGCATCAACAGAGCGATGAAATTTATGAAAGAAGTAAAAATGAATACCGTAAATTGAAGCGCGATGTCCTTGCAAATCGTCATCAATATGGTGAATCAGCAAGTTTATTAGAAAAGGAAATTGAAGGTTTTGAACCAGAATTTGAAGTGTATGAGACGTTAAAAGCTGAAGGTAACTACCAAGAAGCACACACGCATATTCAAGGGTTAGATCAAGATATTGCTTATTTAAAAGAAGATATGAGTGAAATTCCTGATTTAATGCGTGAAGCACAAAAAGAACTGCCTGGTCAATTTCAAGATATTAAATATGGCGTACGTGATTTGAAAGTAGAAGGTTATGATTTAGATCATGTGAAAGTCGACAGTACATTACAAGACTTAAAGACAGAGCTTAGCTTTGTTGAACCGATGATCAGTCGTCTTGAGCTAGATGAAGCGAATGACAAATTGGCTCAAATTAATGACCGCCTTGATGATATGTATGACTTAATCGAGCATGAAGTTAAATCGAAAAATGCTGTAGAAGAATCTAAAGAACGTATTACAAATGATTTGTTCCATGCCAAAGATATGAATTACACGTTACAAACTGAAATTGAATACGTGCGTGAGAATTATTATATCAATGAAAGTGATGTACAAAGTGTGCGTCAATTTGAAAATGAGATTCAAAATTTAATTTCAGTGTATGACGAAATTTTATCTGAAATGGCGAAATCATCTGTACGTTATAGCGAAGTCCAAGATAACTTGAAATATATTGAAGACCATGTTGAAGTAATTAATACGAAACAAGAAAAGCTACAAAATCATCTCGTGTCACTAAGAGAAGATGAAGCAGAGGCAGAAGAACATATTTTACGTGTCCAAAGTAAAAAAGAAGAAATTTATCGTCGTTTACTTGCTTCAAACTTAACAAGCGTGCCAGAACGTTTCATTATTTTGAAAAATGAAATTGATTATGAAGTGCGTGACGTCAATAAACGTTTTAGTGAGCGACCAATTAATGTGCAACAATTGAAGGATAAAGTTAATAAAGTCGTGCTTCAAATGAACAAATTTGAAGATGAAGCGAACGATGTGCTCATTAATGCGGTGTACGCAGAACGTCTCATTCAATACGGCAACCGTTATCGTAAAGACAATCATGATTTAGATAAGAGCTTGAACGAGGCAGAACGTTTATTTAAAAACAACCGCTACAAGCGTTCAAGTGAAATTTCAGAACAAGCGCTCGAACAACTTGAGCCTGGTATCGCACAACATATTGAACGAGAAGTGTTAGAACAACAATCTTAATATATGAATGCAACAGCGAAGTAACACGTGCATCTATCGTAGTGTCATTAACTATGATAGGTGCACTTTTTTATGGGGTTCATTTGAAAATGGTATAGTGAAGCCATTCAATCCGAAAAGTTTACCGGAATGATAAAAATTTAGAAAATATCGAATGGATATGACATCAGACCCAAGACTTGTAGTACAATGTAAAATGAAATTTAAAGAGAGGAAGTCTGCACATGTTATATTTTGATAACGCAGCGACGACGAAACCCGATCCATCCGTGTTATCGAGTTTTATGAAAGTGAACGAGAAGTTTTTCTATAATCCGAATAGCCCACATCAAAAAGGGCAAGAAGTTGAGCGTTTATTACAAAATGCGAGAGACCAAATTAAATCGACGCTGAAGTTAAACGATGAAACACTTATATTTACAAGCGGGGCAACAGAGTCGAACAATATGGCTTTAAAAGGGGCAGCACATCAGAAAAAGCATTTTGGACGTACCATCATCACGTCGTTACTTGAACATCCATCTGTATTAGAAGTTATGCGAGAACTTGAGCGAGAAGGTTTTATATTAAAGTACGTCAATGTGACAACTGAGGGGCGCATTGACATTGATGATTTAAAGTCACTGTTAACCAATGATGTGATTTTAGTGACGTGCATGCAAGTGAATAATATTATGGGACAAATGCAACCTATTGAAGAGATTGTTGAAAGCTTAAAGCCTTATCCGAAAGTACATTTTCATGTTGATGCGGTACAAGCACTTGGTAAATGGCCGATTCAAATGACAGGGATTGACAGTTTATCGTTGAGTGGTCACAAGTTTAATGGTTTAAAAGGTCAAGGTTTACTCATTTTAAAAAACTTACATCAAATTTATCCAATTATTCAAGGTGGCGGTCAAGAATTTGGTTTGCGTAGTGGGACGGTCAATGTCGCAAGTGATGTGGCATTAGCGAAAGCCATTCGACTGGCGGAAGATCAACGTGAGTCCTTAATACAAACATTGTCGACATTTACCACTGCATTGCGTGAGATGATTCAAGATTATCCTGGTGTCGTCATTAATTCACCGGTTGATGCATCACCGCATATTTTAAATTTGGCATTTCCAGGTGTACGAGGAGAAGTATTAGTCAATGCCTTTTCGAAGCAAGGGATTATGATTTCGACGACAAGTGCATGTTCGTCCAAACATTCGAATGTCAATGAAGTATTAAAAGCGATGAACATTTCAGTGTCGCGTATTTTAGGAAGTATCCGTTTGTCATTTGATCGACATACGACAATGCAAGATATTGAAACGTTTAAAGTGGCGTTTCACCAAGTATATAGAGAAGTTGAGGAGTTGTTAGAAAAATGATTTATGACCATATATTAGTTCGTTATGGAGAATTAACATTAAAGGGGGGGAATCGTAAAACATTTGTCAGTCAGTTGCGTTCCAATGTAAAACGTGCACTCATGCCATTAAAAGGGTATGAAGTGAAAGCGAATCGTGATCGCATGTATATTCAATTAGAACCAGAAGCTGACATTGAAGAAATGATGACACGTATATCGAAAGTGTTCGGTGTACATTCAATCAGCCCAGTTTTAAAGTTGGAAAAGTCGATGGATGCGGTGTATGAACACGCACGATTATTCGCTCAAAATTATGAAGCGGGAGATAGTTTCAAAATTGAAGTGAAACGCTCTGACAAAAAATTTGAATATGAAACATTTGCAATCCAACGTATGGTCGGTGGTGAAGTGCTTAAAAGTAATACATCACTCCATGTGGATGTTCGCCAACCTGACCATGAAATCAAAGTGGAAGTCCGTCTAGATGCGATTTATATGTATGACCGCATTATTCCAGCGATTGGTGGTTTGCCAGTCGGAACAGGAGGAAAGACGCTGTTAATGTTATCAGGCGGTATTGATTCACCGGTTGCAGGGATGGAAGTGATGCGCCGTGGTGTGACGATTGAAGCGATTCATTTCCACAGTCCGCCATTTACAAGTGAAAAAGCGAAAGAAAAAGTGATTGAACTGACGCGAATTATGGCGGAGAGAGTCGGTTCAATTCGTTTACACATTGTGCCTTTTACAGAAGTCCAAAAACAAATTCATAAAGTCGTTCATGAACGTTACACGATGACATCAACACGCCGCATGATGTTAAGAATCGCCGATAAAGTCGTGTATCAAATTGGAGCTGACGCGATTGTAAATGGTGAAAACTTAGGACAAGTCGCTAGCCAAACATTGAAAAGTATGTATGCAATTAATGCGGTCACGAACACGCCAATTTTACGTCCGTTATTGTCATTAGATAAAGAAGAAATCGTGCTAAAGGCAAAGGATATTGGCACATTTGAAACGTCTATTCAACCTTATGAAGATTGTTGTACGATTTTCACACCGAAAAATCCAGTGACAGAGCCGCAATTTGAAAAAGTATTACAATATGAATCTGGTTTTGATTTTGAAGAAATGATTGATAGAGCGGTAGGTAATATTGAAACCATTGTGATCGATAAAAACTACCAAACCCATCAAGATGAGCAAAACACATGGGATGATGACTTGTTCTAAAAAGGGGGATAAACAATGATTTTAGAATGGGATGGGACACTGATTTTAATAATCATTAGTTTAGGCTTTTTAGCTGCATTTATCGATGCTGTAGTCGGTGGAGGCGGTTTAATATCGATCCCCGCATTACTTGCCATTGGTATGCCACCCGCTGTTGCATTAGGGACGAATAAATTAGCGAGTGCATTCGGATCATTGACGAGTGCGATTCGTTTTATTCGCTCGGGTAAAGTGGATCTCGCTATTGTTGCTAAACTGTTCCCTTTATCCTTTATCACCTCGATTTTAGGTGCAATCGTAGCAGTTTATTTACCTGCTGAACTTTTAAAGCCAATTGTGATTGCCATTTTGTCAATGGTTCTCGTTTATACGTTATTGAAAAAAGATTGGGGCAGTATCCGTACATATACTACGCTCCCTTTATATAAAATGATTTTGTTTACGTGCCTCATTGTGGTCATCGGCTTTTATGATGGCTTTCTTGGTGGCGGGACAGGATCATTTTTACTCTTCGTCTTTTTATTATTAGGCTTTGATTTTTTAAGTGCTGCGGGTAATGCGAAAGTGTTGAATTTTGCCTCAAACTTAGGTGCGTTACTGTTGTTTATTTATTTAGGCCGTGTCGATTATGTTTATGGGTTAAGCATGGGTGTCAGTATGATTGCGGGGTCTTATGTTGGCGCGATATTTGCACTGAAAAAAGGAGTCAGTTATGTCAGAATCTTATTTGTTATCGTCACTGTCGTCCTTATTTTAAAAAATGTCTGGGATTACATCTCAACGCATTAACAAGGAAGAGATTGTGCATGATTAAGATGCATGTCCTTCAAAAACTATTGATTTACGTTCAATTTTAAATTTCAAATGATTTCTTACAGTTATTTGACCTAAAGACTATATTTTTTGTTATGATAAATTTGAAAAACATTTGAAAGGAAGTTGATTATGTCAAAAAGGATCATAGCGATTATATTAGCAAGTGTCATCGTACTGGGCGGTATTTTAATGAGTGCCATGACAACAGTTGTATCCTCTCTTATGAGTGGGGATTTTAACATTAATAAGGAAGCGACAAGTACTGTACTTGAAGAAGGCGATAGTAATAAGAAAATTGCAGAAATTGTCGTTGAAGGTGAAATTATCGATACAGGTGCGAGCGGTGGGCTGTTCGGTGGTGGCACAGGTTATAATCATCAAGCGGCTTTAAAACAACTCGAAACGATTAAAAATGATGATTCTATCAAAGGTGTGTTACTCAGCGTTAATAGTCCGGGTGGCGGTACATATGAAAGTGATGAATTTTATCAAAAAATAAAAGAAGTGAAAGATTCAGGTAAAAAGATTTTTGTCCAAATGGAAAATTTAGCGGCATCTGGAGGCTACTACATTTCAGCACCAGCCGATAAAATTTATGCGGGTCCTCAATCTTTAACAGGTTCAATTGGTGTCATTTCTGAGTCAAAAGATTATTCAGAGCTTTTGGACAACTTAGGCATTAAAACAAACACAATCAAATCAGGTGCACATAAAGATATTTTAAGTAGTTCTCGTAAAATGACAGATGAAGAAAGAGAGATTTTACAGTCTATTAATAAAGATAGTTTTGATCAATTTGTCAATGTGGTTAAAGAGGGACGTCAAATGTCCGAATCAAAAGTGCGTGAATTGGCAGATGGACGTATTTATAGTGCACAACAAGCGAAAAGTAATGGTTTGATTGACGCTATCGGTTATAAAGATAAGACTTTAAAAGACTTGAAGAAAGCGATTAAAGTTGAGAACCCAGAAATTATTACGTTCGACCCTGAAGAAAGTAATTTAACGAGCTTTTTAGGCATGAAATCATTCATAAATGGATTGCGTGCAGAGTTGAAAGATGTGAAATCCATTATTAATAATGAATCACAAACACGACCAATGTACAAATATGAAGGGTAGGTGATTGAGATGCAACATTCAAATGAGTTTAACTATAATCCGTCTCAACCCCGCCCTGAGATGTCACGTCCAATGAATAGTCATCAAGCAGAGGGACTTGCGACAAAAACGATTGAAAAACATCGATATGAACTGGATGCATTTTTCTATGCAGGTTTTGGCAGACGGTTTTTAAGTTATATCATTGACCTTGCAATCCTATGGGGTGTGACACAAATTGTTTTAAACCCTATTTATGGACTGACAGGTATCGATAGTTGGAAATTGTGGATTGATAAATTCAGCTTAGGTCATATGCTTGATGTACTTATTTATTTTGGTTACTTTGTATTGATGACGAAATACTTTCAACAAACAGTTGGTAAAATGATTGTCGGCATTAAAGTGTATCACCGGAAATTAACGCGATTGAACTGGTCAGATGTCTTAATGAGAGAATGGATTGGCCGTATCATTTCAAATGTTTTTTTCGGCTTGCCATACTTAGCTGTACTGTTCACGCCTAAACATATCGGTGTGCATGATTACTTTGCGGATACAGTCGTCGTTAAAAATAAATACCTTCATTATATTAAAGAAACTGAAGGTATATGACGTGATAACGACTGATTAACACGATATAATAGGGAAGTAATCTAGTTAATGGAGGTACTATTGATGGCACAAATTACATTTAAACAAAACCCTGTTGAATTATTAGGTCAAGAGGTTAACATTGGGGACCAAGCTCCAGACTTCACAGTAGTAGACAATAATTTACAGCCTGTGACACTGGCAACATATGAAGGCAAGAAAAAATTAGTCAACGTTGTTCCTTCTCTTGACACAGGGGTATGTGATCAACAAACACGTAAGTTCAATGAAGAAGCAAGTACTGAAGATGGGTACGTATTAACGATTTCTATGGACTTACCATTTGCGCAACAAAGATGGTGTGCGTCAAGTGGATTAGACAACGTGATTACATTAAGTGATTATCAAAGTCGTTCATTTGGTCAAAACTACGGTGTGATGATGGACGGTTTACAATTATTAGCACGTTCAGTATTTGTATTAGACGAAAATAATAAAGTCGTATATAAAGAGATTGTAGCAGAGGGTACGGATTTCCCTAACTTTGAAGCAGCACTTGAAGCTTATCGCAACATTTAATTGAGGGTGAATGACCAAGTTGAGTGGAGATTCGCTGTATCAGCATCAACCTACTTTAAGTATGGTTTTTCTGACATACCCTATCTCTGTTGACATGTCGTTCAATCAATGAATGCTGATGAAATGAACAAAGGGAGATTCAGAAGCCACATTTTTTAGTGTGTGCTTCTGAAATGCTCCCTTATTTTTATGAAAGGATGATGAATGATGACAGAAAGCACCTCTATTATGGAGACATTGTTCCATCAACTCGATGAAAGAACACAAAATTTAAATGAAGAAAATGGTCAAAGCTTTATTGAAAACTTAGGCTTGGCAATGGAACAACTTTATACCTCTGAACGTGATATGTTAGAACAAGCTACACTTCAAGATAGAAGAAAAGCATTTCAATTTGCGTATTTGAATCAACTGCAAAAAGAGGAAGTTCAAGCTAATCATCAAATTACTCCCGATTCTATTGGACTTATTTTAGGGTTTTTAGTGTCGCAATTTAAAGAAGGCACCAAAGAACTGCATATTGCCGATTTAGGCAGCGGTACAGGCCATTTAAGCGCTACCGTTCATGAAGTGATGTCAGACTTCACTATCATGCACCATTTAGTTGAGGTTGACCCAGTCCTTTCTAGAGTGAGTGTACACCTTGCGAATTTTTTAGAAATTCCGTTTGATGTGTATCCTCAAGATGCTATTATGCCGTTACCCTTTGATGGTGCGGATGTTGTCATTGGTGATTTGCCGATTGGGTATTACCCGAATGACGCGCGTAGCGAACAACTACAGTTAGGTTTTGATGAGGGGCACAGTTTTGCACACCACTTATTTATCGAACAAGCAATTGAAGCGGTGAAGCCATCAGGGTACGCTTTCCTCGTTGTACCAAGTCAACTGTTCGAGGGCGACTATGTAAAACAGTTGGAAAATTTTATTGCTACAGAAACAGAAATGCAAGCTTTCCTAAACTTGCCGAAAACATTATTTAAAAGTGAACGTGCACAAAAATCGATTCTCATTTTGCAACGTAAAGAACATAATGTGACGAAGCCTGTAGAAGTTTTGCTCGCTAATATTCCAGATTTTAAAAACCCACAAAACTTCCAACAATTTTTATCTGAACTTAAAACTTGGTTGTCACAAAATCAACCTAAAAATTAGTCTGTTACACCCTTGAAATCAAACTGTATTAATGGTTAAATAGATGTGAATAAAATATATATATTGGAGGCCGTTGACATGTCAAAATTAATTTTGGCGATTAACGCTGGTAGTTCATCATTGAAATTTCAATTAATCGAAATGCCAGAAGAAAAATTAATCACTAAAGGGTTAGTTGAGCGTATTGGATTAAAGGATTCGATTTTCACAATTGAAGTGAATGGTGAAAAAATCAAAGAAGTACAAGATATTAAAGATCACGAACAAGCGGTAAACATGATGTTAGAAAGTTTACAAAAACACGGCGTGATTAATGACATTAACGAAATCGATGGTACGGGTCATCGTGTTGTACATGGTGGCGAATTATTCCCTGAGTCTGCTTTAGTGACAGATGATGTGATTAAAGACATTGAAAAATTAACAGACTTAGCACCACTTCACAACCCAGCAAACTTAATGGGAATTCAAGCATTTAGAAAATTGCTTCCTGAAATTCCTCATGTGGCTATATTTGATACATCATTCCACCAAACAATGCCTGAATCAGCATATTTATATAGCTTACCTTATGACTACTATAAAAAATATGGTATTCGTAAATATGGTTTCCACGGTACAAGCCATAAATATGTATCACAACGTGCAGCTGAAATGTTAGGTAAACCTATTGAGGAATTACGTATTATTTCATGTCATATTGGTAACGGTGCTTCAATTGCTGCAATCGATGGCGGTAAATCAATCGACACGTCAATGGGCTTTACACCATTAGCGGGTGTGACAATGGGTACACGTTCAGGTAATATTGACCCTGCATTAATTCCATTCTTGATGGAGAAAACAGGTAAAACGGCTGATGAAGTACTTAATATTTTAAACAAAGAATCAGGTTTATTAGGTATCACTGGAACGTCTTCAGATTTACGTGATATCGAAGACGATGCGAAAAATGGAGAAGAACGTGCAGAGTTAGCGTTAGAAGTATTTGCATCACGCATCCATAAATACATGGGTTCATATGCAACACGTATGCATGGCGTCGATGTGATCATCTTTACTGCCGGTGTAGGTGAAAACTCAGATGCAGTGCGTGCGCGTGTATTAGAAGGTTTAGAATTTATGGGCGTTTATTGGGATCCACGTAAAAATGAAGGATTACGTGGTAAAGAAGCTGAGCTCAACTACCCACATTCACCTGTAAAAGTATTAGTCATCCCTACAAATGAAGAAGTGATGATTGCACGCGACGTGATGACTTTCGGTGAGTTAGAAGGTTAATTTTGAAATAGCGTATGATAATAACAGTATGAGTTGTGATATTTTCACGGCTTGTACTGTTTTATTTTTTGTAAAGAAAGGGGAAAGGCATTAAAAAAGAGACGAGGAAAACGAATTTCCAAGCCTCTTTATTAGCCATGAAGTAAGATGTTACATGATATGTTTTAGCGTCTAACTACTTCATGCCTTGATGATTGTTGTGAATAGGAGACTAAAATTGATGTCCCATATCCATTCAAATGTTTGATATAGGGTTTAATTAAATGCTGAAATCTTTTAATAGTTCGTCTGTTGCTACTTTTGGTTCGAAGTTTTCTGGAATTTGCTCAGTACGTACAACTAATACATCACATGCTGAATGACGTACAATGGCTTCAGATACCGAACCTACGATGAAACGTTCTACCGCGTTAAGGCCTGAAGTACCACACATCACAAGGTCAACATCTGAATTTTCATCACTTGCTAATTTTGGAAGAACTGATTTAGGTGATCCAAATTCTAAGCGCGTTTCCACATTTTGAATGCCTTCATCTTGTGCCACTTGACGGTAGCCATCCAATAATTTTTCTGCAAATGATTTAGACTTTTCAGTGAAGTGTGAATCATAAACTTCAAAAGATGTGTAAGTTCTTGAATCGATGACATTCACGATAATCAGTTTGGCATTATTACGTTTTGCAACTGCAACCGCTTTGTTAAATGCCCATTCCGCTTCATGAGAACCATCAACAGCAATTAAAATATTTTTGTACATATACATGGCTAAAACCCCTTTCTTATTTCGCCTTTATTATAACATATCATTTCTAAATTTAAGTGAAATTTATATGAACTAAAAAATCAAAAATTGTTATGATTGCGCTTACATGTTGTATGCGTTATGATTGGTTTTGGAGGTGCAAGGAGTATGAGAATTGGAATTCCGAAAGAGATTAAAAATAATGAAAATCGTGTCGGTTTATCCCCAAGTGGTGTACATGCACTTGTAGAAGCTGGACATGAAGTGTTAGTTGAAACAGCAGCAGGTGAGGGCTCTTATTTCGAAGACATGGATTATGTTCAAGCGGGGGCAAACATCGTCAATAGCCAAGATGATGTTTGGAATGTCGACATGGTGATTAAAGTGAAAGAACCATTAAAAGAAGAATATGAATACTTTAGAGAGGGACTCATTTTATTCACATATCTTCACTTGGCAAATGAACCTGAATTAACAAAAGCGCTCATCGATAAAAAAGTTGTGGCTATCGCATATGAAACGGTACAACTTGGTGATCGTTCGTTACCTTTACTCACACCAATGAGCGAAGTGGCTGGACGTATGTCTACACAAATTGGGGCGCAATTTTTACAACGCTTCAATGGGGGCATGGGTATTTTACTTGGAGGAATTCCAGGTGTACCAAAAGGTAAAGTGACTATTATCGGTGGCGGTCAAGCAGGAACAAATGCAGCGCGTATTGCATTAGGACTTGGTGCAGATGTAACGATCCTTGACGTGAATCCGAAACGTTTGCAAGAACTTGAAGACCTTTTTGATGGTCGTGTGCACACAATTATGTCTAATCCTTTAAACATTGAATCGCATGTCGTAGAAAGTGACCTTGTCATTGGGGCAGTATTGATTCCGGGAGCAAAAGCACCGAAATTAGTTACTGAGGACATGATAAAGAAAATGAAATCTGGTTCTGTCGTCGTTGATATCGCGATTGACCAAGGTGGTATTTTTGAAACGACAGATAAAATTTCAACACATGATGACCCAACTTATATTAAACACGGTGTCGTTCATTATGCCGTTGCAAACATGCCAGGTGCAGTGCCACGTACTTCTACAATTGGCTTAAATAATGCAACGTTACCATATGCGTTACAAATTGCAAGTAAAGGCTATCAACGTGCATTAACAGAAAACGTACCACTTTCACATGGGTTAAACGTGTTTAATGGACACGTGACAAATAAAGCGGTTGCTGAAGCGTTCAATTATGATTATACGCCAGTGGCACAAGTATTAACGGAAGCATAATTAAATTGTTCTAAAATATAAAAAAGTCAGGGATATGTTGCATTTCCCTGACTCGTCTTTTTGAATGAATATGAGCAAGTTCAATATTGAATTTAAGTTTTTACAATATGTGTCCCATGCACTTCTTGAAAAGGAAATAATTCCAATAGCGCATCTAAATTCTCATAATTCAAACCACCACCTGGCATGATTTCAATTTGTCCTTTAGATTGACGAACCCATTTGGCGAGTTGGGGTAAGTTATCAAATAGGTTTGATTGAGTAGGGCCACCATGCGTCAGTAATCGTGTGACACCTAAATTGATCAATTGTTGTAATGCTTTTGATTGGCCGGCAGGGTAGATATGATCAAATGCCATATGACACACAACACGTATCGGTGCGGCAAGGTGAATCAATGTTTGCATTTGAAACTGATGTAACGTGCTCTCAGTCGTTAAACAACCGAACACGAAATAATCGATGGGCAACGTTTTGAGTTGTTGAATGTCAGCTTGCATCGATTCGAACTCGTACCAATTGTAAACAAACGCCCCACCTCGAGGACGAATCATCACAGCCAGTTCTGCATCATACATTTGGCACATATCACTGGCGATTTTAACCATGCCATAACTCGGTGTTGTGCCACTTTCATGCATATTTTCACAAAGTTCAATTCGATTGGCGCCCGCTTTTAATTTAGCTTCAACTTCTACTAATGAGGATGCAACAGCTTCTTTAATCATTTCTTATAACCTGATAGTGATTCATAGCCATCTTCTGTGACTAAAATATCATCTTCTATACGGACGCCCGCAACATTCGGTACATAAATACCAGGCTCAATTGTCAGTACCATACCGGCTTCAAGAGAATTTTGATTCGTACTTGAAATATCTTGGTATTCATGTGCTTCCAGACCTAAGCCATGTCCTAGACGGTGAGGGAAGTATTCGCCATATCCCGCTTCAGTAATGATACCTCGTGCAATATCATCAAGTTCACTAATCGTGACACCAGGTTTAATATGTTGGATTGCTGTTTGCTCTGCTTTTAATACGATGTCGTAAATGGCTTGTGCTTTATCATCAGGTTGGCCAAAAGCGACAGTACGTGTAATATCGCTGCAGTAATGATTGTAAATGACGCCTAAGTCAAACAGCACATATTCGTTATTTTTAAGCTGACGGTCTCCAGGTGTACCGTGTGGTGCCGCTGCATGATCGCCAAATAAGATCATTGTGTCAAAACTCATTTCATTGACTCCGTATTTTTTTATTTCATTTTCAATATGATTTACAACTTCTCGTTCTGTGACACCTTCTTTTAAAAATGCCACACCGATTTCCATACATTTATCCGCTAATTTTGCAGCTTGTCTTAAAGTGTCGATTTCGTCTGCTGTTTTAACGTTACGTAACGCGCGAATGATAGGGTCAGCAGCTTCAAAAGTATGCACAGAAAAGGCATTTTTAAGGGCGTGATAGCGTTGTACCGTTAAATGATTTTCTTCAATCAATAATGTTCCATACGTTTCACGATGCTTATCGAAAGGATTTTCAGTGTCTAAGTAGCCGATGATGTCACCAGTAAATGGAGAGGTTTTCACTTCCTCTACTTCGAGTTGAGGGCAGAATAAAATTTGTTGGCCATCTGCTCGAACAAGTAATGCGAATAATCGTTCATGTGGTTCAGATTTATAGCCAGTCAAATAGAAGATGTTAATCGGGTTGGACACCCACATCGCATCTGCTTGTTGCTCCTTTAATGTTTGAACGAGTTGTTCTATTTTTGACATAAAAACGCCTCCTTTATTTCTTCATATTCATTTTAAGTCAGTTGATTTGAGAATGCAAAGTGCGCACGCTTTGATGTTTAAATCATATTGGTGAAGTGAATAAAAATAGCAGAAGTTATTTTGTTTTTTAGAAATAAGTATTATAAAAAGCACTTTAAATATGGGGGTGCTAGTTGTAAATTTTAGATTTATGTTGAAGCCCCTGTTAATATAAAGTTAGGAATCTGCATTACACATGATGAAGGAGGATGCGAACATGAAATTATCTTTTCATGGTCAATCGACTGTATATTTTGAAGCAAATGGGAAATCAGGTATTATTGATCCGTTTATTACAGGAAATGGACAAACAGATTTAAATGTTGAGGATTTAAAAGTAGACTACGTGATTTTAACACACGGTCACGAAGATCATTTTGGAGATACGATTGAAATTGCTAAGCGTAATAACGCAACAGTCATTGGCTCAGCTGAAATGGCGAATTATTTATCTACAAACCAAGGCGTTGAAAATGTACACCCTATGAATATTGGAGGGAAATGGACATTTGATTTTGGTGTCGTTAAATTTGTTCAAGCGTTTCACAGTTCAAGTTTAACAGATGACAATGGTATTCCGATGTACTTAGGTATGCCGATGGGTGTCATTTTAGAATTAGAAGGTAAAACGATTTATCATACAGGTGATACAGGCTTATTCAGCGACATGAAATTAATTGCTGATCGTCATCCTGTTGATGTATGCTTTGTACCAATTGGTGATAATTTTACTATGGGTATTGAAGATGCAAGTTATGCGATTAATGAATTCATCCAACCTAAGTTGACTGTGCCGATTCATTATAATACCTTCCCATTGATTGAACAAGATCCAGAAGCGTTTAAAAAGCTTGTGAATGTCGGGGAAGTGCAAATTGTCAAACCTGGTGGCGTTGTTGAACTATAGAGGTTGTTTTTATACAGCTTATATAACAATTTGAGCTCATTACAAAGCGTGTTAAACGAAAGACTGTAGAACTATTCTTCATTAATGAAAGTTTTGACTGATGGTGTAGCTTATTTGGGCTATCTTTCCTAGGCGCTGGTCTGGCCCCCGCAAGGCTGACTAGACTTCTCAAAAGGGTATGCATTGAAAAGTCAGGTAGCTACTGCGTTAAACGGTAGTCACTTTTAAAGTTAAATGCTGTTAACTCATTTCTCAGGAGTGTCACCCAAGCGCCTAACCTTTAGTCAAACATCTGAGTGGAATTGAAGAATAGTGCTCACAATCTTTTTTATTTTTGGGTCATAAACTTTGCGTATTTTAGGAAATGTCGGTTACATAACAATTCATATATGCGTGATTCGAATCTGTTTTTGCAATTAAAGAACTTTAATGTAAATATTGTTTTTTGATGTTAAAACACATTTGCTACACTAGTTAATTGATACATAATAAAAAGGGGGCTGGACGTTGATTTGTCCGAACCCCTTGATTGATTGTGATTTAATAATGTGGCGCATAAGAATCATTCAGTTTTTATAGGTTGAATGGATTACGTTAGTTTGCTGTGTTGATTTTACTTTACGATTAACACTGGTATTTTGGCGCGTTTTGCGACTTTATGGCTCACGCTACCTAATACGAACTTCTTCGCTGCTTCTGCTTTACGATTACTGAGCACGACGATATCGTATTGACCGCTGTTCGCATAGTTTACGATTTTTTCTTTTGGATTGCCACGTTCGATAATTTCTTCATATTGCAAACCATTTTGTTCTAATGTGTCACGTGTCGGTTTCATTTGTTCGTGACGCATTTGTTTAAGTTCTTCATAATGTGTCCCCATTTTAACAGAAGCTTGGACGTCTTGTTCTCCGATGATATTGAGCAATGTCACAACGGAGTTGTCGCCTGAAATTTTAACAACTTCTTGGAGCGCTTTCGCATTTTTTAAATCTGTATCCACTGCAAGTAAAATATTTTGATGCATCTCTATCATCCTCCTTAAAACTAGTGTAACAAAAATATCGGTAAAAGTGATTCAATACATATGAAGCAATGCGCTTTAACATCGAACATCTTAAACCGTCACTATTTTAACCGGTTTAAAAAGGAGTTAAACATTTATTGGTTATCACTTCGCATTACGATTTGAAAAACGTTATAATAAAAGAAATAAAATTGATGACATGGGAATTTAGAAGTAGCTCACAAATCAATCAAGGGGTATCTACTTAAAGATGAATCACTATCTTTTATTCAGAGACATCACATCGTTTAGTGATATGACATAACAATAGAGGGAGATACATGACAAAGCACGAACAAATTATTAAACACATTGAATCATTATCTGTAGGCCAAAAAATTTCAGTCCGTAAAATAGCGAAAGATTTGGACGTTTCAGAAGGGACGGCATATCGTGCGATTAAAGATGCGGGGCAACGTGGGTTAGTGGCTTCGATTGATCGTGTTGGTACAGTCCGTATTGAAAAGAAAGCGCGTGCCAAAGTCGATCATCTAACATTTGGAGAAATAGCGAAAATTGTTGATGGCCATTTAATTGGTGGTAAAGGCGGTCAGTTCAATTCACTGACTAAATTTGCGATAGGAGCGATGGAGCTAGACAATGTCGTTAACTATGTCTCTAAAAATACGTTGCTGATTGTCGGAAATCGTCTTGATGTTCAAAAAGCTGCGTTAGAACGGGGCAGTGCCGTCTTGATTACAGGTGGTTTTGATACGACGGACGAAATTAAGAAAATGGCAGATGAACAAAATCTACCTATCATTTCTTCCAATTATGATACATTTATGGTTGCGAATATTATTAATAGAGCGATGTACAATCAGATGATTAAAAAAGAGATTTTAGTCGTTGAAGATATCGTGATTCCAATCGAACAGACTTCTTTTTTATACGATGAAATGACTGTTGGTGATGTAGGTAAAAAATCTCGAGAAACGTCACATTCTCGTTTTCCGATTGTGGACCGTCAGAACAAATTAGCGGGTTTAATTACTAGTAAAGACATTATCGGCAAAGATTTGGACGAAAAACTTTATCGTGTCATGACGAAACCCGCGATTAGTGTCCAGCTGAGTACGACGGTGGCGAGTTGTGCGCATTTGATGATCTGGGAGGGTATTGAATTACTGCCAGTTACAGGAAATCAAAAACAACTTGTCGGCGTTATTTCACGTGAAGATGTTCTGAAAGCGATGCAAATTGTCGGGCGACAGCCACAAGTAGGCGAAACGATTAATGATCAAGTGGCGAAACATATTGAGATTCGCAATCAACAAATCATTGTCGAAATTACACCGCAACTGACAAATCAATTCGGCACATTGAGTAAATCTGTATCGGTCGCTATCATTGAAGAAACGATTAAATCTGTAATGCGCAAACATAAAAAGTTAGAAGTGATGATTGAGAGTTTAAATATCTTTTATATTCGAACTGTACAAATTGAAAGTGAAGTAGAAGTGGATTATACCATTTTAGATATGGGACGTAATTTTGCGAAATTAGAAGTAACGATGTTCAGTGCGAACCAGCCTGTTGCAAAAGCATTAATTATGTGCCAATTATTAGATCATTAAGGAGCGTTGAGTATGAAATTTATTCCAGAAATTCAAGAACAAATTCAACAATATGACACGATTATTATTCACCGTCATGTCCGACCTGACCCAGATGCATTAGGGTCGCAGTTTGGATTGAAAGAATACCTCATAGCGAAATATCCAACTAAAAATGTCTATGCTGTTGGAACGGAAGAACCGACACTTGGATTTATGGGAACGTTTGATACGATTGATGATGCGCAATATGACGATGCACTTGTCATTGTATGTGACACAGCAAACGCCGCTCGTATTGACGATGCTCGTTACGATCGCGGCAACGCATTAATTAAAATCGACCATCATCCCCCTGTAGATTCATATGCGGAAATCAATGATGTTGATGTGAGTGCTTCATCTACTAGTGAGATGATTTTCGATTTGATACAAGGTTCAAATGATTTAGCTTTAATGAACGACAAAATTGCGAGTGCGTTATATTTAGGTATTGTTGGCGATACAGGTCGCTTTTTCTTCAACAATACATCGCCGAAAACGATGACCATCGCAAGTCAGTTGTTACAATATGATATTCAACACAACCGTCTATTAAATCAGTTGGGCGAAAAGGATCCACGGTTAATGCCGTTTCATGGCTATGTACTGCAAAATTTCCAACTTTTTGAAGATGGTTTTTGCCAGGTGAAAATTACGCATGACGTGTTAGAAAAATTTGATATCCAACCGAATGAAGCGTCGTTGTATGTGAATGCAATTGCCGATTTAAAAGGCTTGAAAATTTGGATATTTGCGGTAGACGAAGGTGAAGAAATCCGTTGTCGCATCCGTTCAAAAGAGATTACGATTAATGATGTTGCGGGTGACTTTGGTGGGGGTGGACATCCAAATGCTTCAGGTGTGTCTGTCCATACATGGGATGAATTTGAATCACTTACCGAAGCGCTCCGCCAAAAACTATAACAGGTTAAAGAAGGTGACTTAACGATGGTTGCACATTTAAATATTCATACGGCTTATGATCTTTTGAATTCGAGTATTACGATCGAAGGGGCCGTTCAGCGCACAATTGAATTAGGATATTCAGCCATCGCGATTACCGACTTGAATGTCATGTATGGTGTGCCGCAGTTTTATGACGCGTGTATTCAGCATGGCATTAAACCTTTATTAGGGATGACTGTTTACCTCACTGATCAATTGAATGTGCTAGAAGCGGTAGTCATTGCTAAAAATAATGAGGGGTTGCAAAACTTATTTAAATTGTCATCTGATATTAAAGTAAATCGAATTAAACATGTATCCATTTATGAAAAGAAAGATTTGTTTAATGATACGGTCGTTATTTTTAAGCAGATGACGAACCAAGAAAAGCATTGGCATGAAGAAATGCCTGACGGGGTAACATGTTTTACAGACCATCAATCGGCCGAGGATTGTGAGTTGCCCAAAGTTTTGATGCAGGCGGCGTATTATGAAAAGGCAGAAGATAAAAATGCGTTAAAAGTGTTACATGCGATTCGTGATAATACGAAAGTCAATTTGGTGGATTCACACGAAACACCAACAGAACATATATATGATGTCGATGCATTGTATGATTCGCAATTTGCGGAAGCATGGCTCGCACGTACAGATGAAATTGCGAATATGTGTGATGCTAAACTCGAGTATCATCAAGCTTTGTTGCCCGAATTTGTAACGCCAGACGGTAGTTCAGCAAATGCTTACTTATGGGCTGAGTTAGAACGTGCACTTGCGGATTTTGGACTGACAGAAGCGCGCTATCGTAAACGTTTAAAATATGAATATGACGTCATCACACAGATGGGGTACGCGGATTACTTTTTAATTGTGAGTGATTTAATTCGTTATGCCAAATCAAATGGTGTCATGGTCGGTCCAGGACGGGGCTCTTCAGCGGGTTCATTAGTGAGTTATTTATTAAATATCACGACAATTGACCCGCTTCAATATGATTTACTGTTTGAACGTTTTCTAAATCCTGAGCGTGTGACGATGCCAGATATCGATATTGACTTTGAGGATACGCAACGTGAAAAAGTGATTCATTATGTCCAACAAAAGTATGGTGATTACCGTGTTGCGGGTATTGTGACGTTTGGCCATCTACTTGCGAAAGCCGTCGCACGAGATGTGGGGCGCGTGATGGGCTTTGATGAAACGACGTTAAGTGAAGCTTCTAAATTAATTCCTAGTAAACTGGGAGTCACATTGGATGAGGCCTATAAAGAAGAACGTTTTAAAGCATTTGTCCATCGCAATCATCGTCATGAACGGTGGTTTGAGTATTGTAAAAAGTTAGAAGGGTTACCGCGAAATACGTCGACGCATGCGGCAGGTGTCATTGTGAACGACCAACCGCTATATCAATCTATCCCGTTAACAGAAGGCGAGACAGGTTTGCTGACACAATGGACGATGACGGAAGCAGAACGCATTGGTTTATTAAAAATCGACTTTTTAGGACTGCGAAACTTAACGATTATTCATCAAATCATCAAACAAGTGGCGCGTGATTTAAAAGTTGACATCGATGTTGAACAAATTCCTTTTGATGATGTACACGTCTTTGAACTATTGTCACGTGGCGATACGACAGGAATTTTCCAACTTGAGTCTGAAGGTGTGCGACGTGTTTTACAAAAATTACAGCCCGAACATTTTGAAGATATCGTTGCGGTGACGTCTCTTTATCGACCGGGGCCAATGGAAGAAATTCCGACCTACATTCGTCGTCGGCACGATCCAAGTCAAGTCACGTATTTGCATCCAGATTTGGCGCCGATTTTGAAACGTACATATGGAGTGATTATTTACCAAGAGCAGATCATGCAAATTGCGAGTCAGTTTGCAGGATTTTCTTATGGTGAAGCGGATATTTTACGGCGTGCCATGAGTAAAAAGAATAGAGAAGTCCTTGAAAATGAACGGCAACATTTTATTGATGGTGCAAAAGAAAAAGGCTATGCTGAGACGTTAAGTGGTCAAATTTTTGATTTAATCTTAAAATTTGCGGACTACGGTTTTCCACGTGCGCACGCGGTAAGTTATTCTAAGATTGCATACATCATGACCTATTTAAAAGTGCATTATCCTGCTTATTTTTATGCGAACATTTTAAGCAACGTGATTGGTAATGACACGAAAACAAACATGATGATTCAAGAGGCGAAACAGCAGCACATTACAATTCACGGTCCGCATATTAACAAAAGTCAATGGCGTTATGTTGCGACACAAGAGGGCGTCTATATTTCATTAGGTGCGATTAAAGGTGTCGGTTATCAAACGGTACAAACGATAATGAATGAAAGACGTGAACAGGGGCCTTACAAAGACTTCTTTGATTTCTGTAATCGAATTCCCGGTCGCTTAAGATCGCGACGTACATTAGAAGCATTGATTTTGACAGGTGCGATGGATTGTTTTGGCAAGAACCGTGCGACCTTATTACAATCAATTGATAAGGTGTCAGATACAGATGTCAGTATTGATACCGATCTTCTGGCCAGTGTTGCAACCATTAAACAAGAATATGCGGAAACTGAAGAAATGCCGAGTCAACAATTAAGTGATTTCGAAAAGCAGTATTTAGGCTTTTACGTGACTGCACATCCTGTTGAAAAGGCGTTTAAGCAAAAACAATATCTTGGTATTTTTCAACTTCAAGCACATGTCACGCACCAACCTATTTTAGTTACATTAGATGCTGTACGGGTCATTCGAACGAAACAAGGTCAACAGATGGCGTTTGTTGAGTTGAATGACGGCATAACGACAATGGACGGTGTCATCTTCCCAAAAACGTATCAGCAATTAACCGGAACTTTGGAGACATCAAAGTTTTATATCATTTGGGGCAAGTTCGAAAAGAGAAATGATAAACTTCAATTGATTATCAACCGATTGACGACTTTAGAAGCTTTTGAAATAGAAAAAAGACAGCAAACGCGCAAAATTGTCATTAGAGAAGGTATGACCGATACACTAGAGCAACAGTATTTAACCCAAAAACAATCGAACAACAATATCGCTGTGTACCAATATCAAGAAAGCAACAATCAATTTCTATTTAAAGGTTATTTATTGCAACCAAATCTCTATTTAGATGCACTTTTAGACTCGATTAAACCTGAACATATCCGTTTGTTATAATGCTATGGTATTTTGCACGGGTAAGTGATGATGTAAGCGTTAAACCTGACTTTGATATACGGATATAATGTGCTATAGTATAATGGCGATTAAAAGAGGACTTAAAAAATAGTTGGAATTTGAAAATGGGAGATGATTATGAATGTCCTTAAGAGATGATGCACTGCAAATGCATAAAGAAAATCATGGAAAATTAGCCGTTAGTCCAAAAGTTAAGGTAACGAATAAAGAGGAATTAAGCTTAGCCTATTCTCCAGGTGTAGCTGAACCTTGTAAAGATATACATGAAAGACCGAGTCGTGTTTATGATTATACAATGAAAAGTAACATGGTGGCCGTTATTTCAGATGGTACTGCTGTTCTCGGACTCGGAAATATCGGTGCTGAAGCGAGTATCCCGGTTATGGAGGGAAAAGCTGTACTGTTCAAAAGTTTCGCAGGCGTTGATGCCTTCCCATTGTCACTTGCAACGAATGACACAGAAGAAATTATCCGTACAGTGAAACTCGTGGAACCTAATTTTGGCGGTGTCAATTTAGAGGACATTTCTGCACCGCGTTGTTTTGAAATTGAAGAACGCCTGAAAAAAGAGACAAGAATTCCAGTTTTTCATGATGATCAGCATGGTACGGCTATCGTAACAGTAGCCGGTTTAGTCAATGCATTACGTATTGTTGATAAAGACTTAGCGGATATTAAAGTAGTACTTAACGGTGCGGGTGCTGCCGGTATTGCGATTGTTAAATTACTTTATTCATATGGTGTACGTCATATGATTATGTGTGATTCTAAAGGTGCCATTTATGAAGGGCGTCCATATGGGATGAATGAAACGAAAGATACTGTAGCGAAATGGACGAATAAAGATAAAATTGAAGGAAAATTGGTTGATGTCATCGAAGACGCAGATGTTTTCATCGGTGTCTCAGTTGCAGATGCACTCTCTGAAGAAATGGTACAGTCTATGAATGATGATGCTATTATTTTCGCAATGGCAAACCCAAACCCTGAAATTACGCCAGACAAAGCTAAGCATGCAGGTGCTAAAGTTATTGGTACAGGACGTTCAGATTTTCCAAACCAAATTAATAATGTATTGGCATTCCCAGGTATTTTCCGTGGTGCATTAGATGTACGTGCGACTCATATCAATGAAGAAATGAAACGTGCAGCTGTTGAAGCGATTGCTAACTTAATTACGGATGAAGAGCGCAACCCAGATTACGTTATTCCTGGTCCGTTCGATTATCGTGTTGCGCCGTCTGTAGCACGAGAAGTAGCACGTGCAGCGATGGAATCAGGAGTAGCCCGTATCGAAGTCGACCCAGACGATGTATATGAGAAGACGTTATCACTCACAGATTTAAAGAAATAATACAAGCTTGATTGATAGCCCATGGAAAAGTGGAGGTAATAAAGATGTTTAAAGACTTTTTTAACCGTAATTCTAAAAAGAAAAAATATGTTACGGTTCAAGATTCGAAACAAAATGAAGTTCCTGAAGGCATAATGACGAAATGTCCAAACTGTAAAAAAATAATGTACACAAAAGAGCTCACTGAAAATTTAAATGTATGTTTTAATTGTGATCATCATATTCAATTATCAGCTTATGGCCGTATTGAAGCAATTGCCGATAATGGAACTTTTGAAGAATTTGATAAAGGGATGACCTCTGCAAATCCGTTAAACTTTCCTGGCTATGAAGAAAAGGTTGAAAAAGACCAAGAGAAAACAGGATTAAATGAAGCGATTGTCACTGGAACTGCAGAACTCAATGGCATTAAGTTTGGTATTGGCGTCATGGACCCGAGATTTAGAATGGGGAGTATGGGTTCTGTAGTCGGTGAAAAAATTTGTCGTATTGTCGATCATTGTACAGAAGAGCGACTCCCATTCGTCTTATTTACGGCTTCTGGTGGGGCACGTATGCAAGAAGGAATTATTTCGCTCATGCAAATGGCTAAAACAAGTGTATCGTTAGAAAAACACTCTGATGCAGGTCTATTATTCATTTCCTATATGACACATCCGACAACAGGTGGTGTATCTGCAAGTTTTGCATCAGTAGGTGATATTAACTTGGCAGAACCGAAAGCCTTAATCGGGTTTGCAGGCCGACGTGTTATCGAGCAGACAATTAATGAAAAATTACCTGATGATTTCCAAACGGCTGAGTTTTTATTAGAACATGGTCAGCTTGATAAAGTTGTGCATCGTAGTGAAATGAAGAAAACGTTAGCGACGTTATTTGATATGCATCGTGAGGTGGAAAAGTAATGCTTGATTTTGAAAAACCGATCCAAGACATACAAACTAAAATTGAATCATTGAAAGAAACGCAAGCGAAAAATGATGTCGATTTATCAGATGAAATCGAAATTCTTGAAGCCGCATTGCAAACAGAAAAAGAAAAGATTTACACTTCCTTAAAACCGTGGGATCGTGTTCAAATAGCAAGATTACCTGAAAGACCGACTGTACTCGACTATATTCCATACATTTTTGATGATTTTATCGAATTACATGGCGATCGTAACTTTAGAGATGACCCAGCTATCGTAGGGGGATTAGCCTATTTCAATGGTCAACCTGTGACAGTGATTGGTCAACAGCGCGGTAAAGATACGAAAGATAATATTTACCGTAACTTTGGTATGGCGCACCCTGAAGGTTATCGAAAAGCGTTGAGATTGATGAAAGAAGCCGAGAAGTTTAATCGTCCTATTTTTACATTTATTGATACGAAAGGCGCATATCCAGGTAAAGCAGCCGAAGAACGTGGTCAAAGCGAGTCAATCGCACGTAACCTTGTTTCAATGGCAGGGTTAACAGTACCTGTCATTTCAATTGTGATTGGTGAAGGTGGAAGCGGTGGCGCATTAGGTCTTGGTGTGAGTAATCGTTTATTGATGTTAGAAAACAGTACATACTCTGTCATTTCACCAGAAGGCGCGGCTGGTATTTTATGGAAAGACAGTTCTCTGGCTAAAATTGCTGCAGAAACGATGAAAATAACAGCATACGATTTGCTAGAATTAAACATTATTGACGAAGTGGTGAAAGAGCCGTTAGGTGGCGCGCATCATGACGTTGAGATGTTAGCGAAACGCATTAAGCAAAAGTTTACCAAGCATTTAGCATCGTTTGAACATATGACACCTACTGATATTAAAGAAGATCGTTTTGAAAAATTCCGCAATATTGGTTCGTTTGTTGAATAAGTCTATGTAAAAAGCATAGTATGAAGTCTCTGAATTATGAGACTTCATACTATTTTTTGATATACTTGTTTTGCTTATAGAGGCTATTAATTTTGAATTGAACTGTTTGATGAAAGGGCAGTCAAGTCATCAAGTGAATTAATCAATGCACTTAATAGGCATATCCTGCACGATTCACCATTTTCAATATGGCAATGAATCGTTACGTTCTATATTGATATACAAAAATAATTGTGTCATCTATAATAGTATGTGAAGAAATAAGCAAAGTTGTGCGTTGAATATCACTATGGAATATTTTTTAATTTTTAGTAGAATTATAGCAAAAAATCTTAAAATGCGCATTTTTGGGTATATTATTGATACACCATAGATTCAACAGTGTGTGATTTAAATTGCTTTTACAATTGAATGAAAGTGCTATGAAAACATGAAATATGGCGGATTGATGAATTCATTTGAATAAACCGTTTTCATTTGTTTTTGTATTTATTTATGATGGAATGCGCAATGAAATTGTGGTATTTTTAACATAACAACTATGCAAGAAAGGGTATGTCTACATGAAAAAAATTGCAGTTTTAACAAGTGGCGGAGATTCTCCGGGGATGAATGCAGCAATTCGAGCAGTTGTAAGAAAAGCGCTTTATCACAATATTGAAGTCTATGGTGTGTATCAAGGTTATCAAGGTTTAATCAATGACGACATTCGCAAACTCGAGTTGGGTTCAGTTGGCGATATTATTCAACGTGGGGGTACTTTCTTATATTCAGCACGTTGCCCAGAATTTAAAGAAAAAGAAGTACGCCAAAAAGGGATTGAAAATCTTAGAAAGCGTGGGATTGAAGGTTTAGTCGTTATTGGTGGCGATGGAAGTTACCGTGGTGCACAACGTATTAGTGAAGAGTGTAAAGAAATTCAAACGATTGGTATTCCAGGTACAATTGATAACGATATTAATGGTACTGATTTTACAATCGGTTTTGATACAGCGTTAAATACAATTATTGAATCTGTGGACAAAATCCGAGATACTGCTTCAAGCCACGCACGCACTTTTATCATTGAAGTTATGGGCCGTGACTGTGGAGATTTAGCATTATGGTCAGGTTTAGCTGTAGGCGCTGAAACAATCATTTTACCCGAAACAGAGACAGACATTAAAGATATCGCAGAAAAAATTCAACATGGTATTGATAGAGGTAAAAAGCATTCTATTATCATTGTTGCAGAAGGTTGTATGACGGGTGATATGTGCGCATCAGAATTAACAAAATATATTAATGTTGATGCACGTGTATCTGTGCTCGGCCATATTCAACGTGGCGGTAGCCCAACAGGTGCAGACCGAGTACTTGCATCACGTTTAGGGGGCTATGCTGTTGAGCTTTTACTTAACGGCGAAACGGCGAAAGGTGTCGGCATTAAAGACAACCGATTAGTTGCGACTAATTTTGATGAAATTTTTAACACTTCAGAACGTCAAATTAACCAACGTATGTTAGGTTTAACTGAAGAATTATCTATATAATTATAGGAGGCATTTCCAATGAAAAAAACTAAAATCGTTTGTACGATTGGACCAGCATCAGAATCAGAAGATATGTTAGAAAAGTTAATGAAAGCAGGTATGAATGTTGCGCGATTAAACTTTTCACATGGCTCACATGATGAACATGCAGCACGTATTCGTTCAATTCGTAAAATAGCGAAAAAGTTAGAGAAAAATATTGGTATCTTACTTGATACTAAAGGACCTGAAATCCGTACGCATGACATGAAAGATGGCATCATTACGCTTGAGAAAGGCTCACATGTCATCGTGAGCATGCAGGAAGTTGAAGGTACAGCGGAAAAGTTCTCTGTCACATACGAAAACTTAATTAACGATGTTGAAGTCGGTTCATTTATTTTATTAGATGATGGCTTGATTGAATTAGAGGTAGAATCTATTGATCATGCAGCAGGTGAAGTTCACTGTAAAGTTTTAAATACGGGAGAACTTAAAAATAAAAAAGGTGTTAACTTACCAGGAGTACGTGTCAACTTACCAGGTATTACAGATAAAGATGCGGAAGATATTCGTTTTGGTATCGAACAAGACGTTGACTTTATTGCGGCAAGTTTCGTTCGTCGTGCAAGTGACGTTTTAGAAATCCGTAAAATTTTAGAAGAAGTGGGCAACCGTACAATTAGCATTATCCCTAAAATCGAAAATCAAGAAGGTATCGATAATATTGAAGAAATTCTTGAAGTTTCTGACGGCTTAATGGTAGCCAGAGGGGATATGGGTGTTGAAATTCCACCAGAAGCAGTGCCGATTGTACAAAAAGATTTAATCCGTAAATGTAATAAGCTAGGGAAACCAGTTATTACTGCAACACAAATGTTAGACTCAATGCAACGTAATCCTCGTGCGACACGTGCAGAAGCGTCTGACGTAGCGAACGCGATTTACGATGGTACAGATGCGGTAATGCTTTCAGGTGAAACTGCAGCAGGGGCTTATCCAGAAGAAGCTGTTAAAGCAATGCATGATATCGCAGTAGCTGCTGAACAAGCTCAAAACTACAAGCAACTGTTATCAGACCGTACGAAACTTGTTGAAACTTCGCTCGTAAACGCAATTGGTGTATCTGCTGCACATACAGCCTTAAACTTAAGTGTTAAAGCGATTGTGGCTGCAACAGAAAGTGGTAAAACTGCGCGTACGATTTCGAAGTATAGACCAAAATCTGACATTATCGCAGTAACACCATTCGAAACAACAGCGCGTCAATGTACACTTGTATGGGGTGTATATCCAGTTGTTCGTGAAGGTAACTTTACTACAGATGAATTATTGAACAATTCTGTAGCAACAGCTATCGAAAGCGAACGTGTTGAAAACGGTGATTTACTCATTATCATAGCAGGTGTACCAACAGGTGAATCTGGTACGACAAACTTGATGAAGTTACATCTTGTCGGTGAAGACTTAGCAAGTGGTCAAGGTATTGGTCGTAACTCAGCAGTAGGTCGTACAGTCGTTGTCAACAATGGTTCGGAATTAAAAGGTCGCGACTTAGACCAAGCTGTTATCGTGACACCATCAATTGACGAAAGCATTATCCCATATTTAGATCAGGCTGTAGCTTTAGTTACTGAAGAAGCTGGCTTAACTTCTTCAAGTGCTATCATTGGACTTGAAAAAGGTATTCCAACAGTTGTAGGTGTCAACAATGTCGTTGATACAATTCCTGATAACGCATTAGTTACAGTAGATGCGACGCAAGGTAGAGTTTATGAAGGTTATGCAAACGTACTATAATTTTTAAATAGATGATACGATATTAATTTTAAAAGGGTTGGTAAGGTGAATACGCCTTATCGCCCTTTTTTAAATGTAACGTTAAACAATTTTCTGGATAATAGTACGACTTTGGGTGTAAAAAGAGTTTAATTACACTCAAATTAATGTTTCTACAATTATACTCTGTCATCAAATCTTTTTATTATTAATGATAATGAATGCAAATGATGATGTGTTTTTTCTAAAATTAGCGATGAAAACATAAAAGAAAACGCTTTATATCAGTGTTTAAGAAATTAATGAAATCATTTTAACCCAATTATTATAAGATTATTCTGACATATGTCAGTTCTTAAAAAGTTCACAAAACGTATCATATTGGCTATAATAGTTATTGAAAGCCATTACAAAGAACGAATATAAAGTAAAGGGGAAATTCATATGGCAGAATTAATGAGAGGTCTAGAAGGGGTAATCGCAGCTGAAACAAAAATCAGTTCAATTATCGATAGCCAACTTACATATGCGGGCTACGATATAGATGATTTAACTGAAAATGCACAATTTGAAGAGATTGTTTTCTTATTGTGGAATTATCGATTACCCACGAAAAAAGAATTGTCAGAATTAAAAGAAAAATTATTTGAGTATATGACTTTAAATCCAAGAATGTATAGTCATTTTGAAGAATATACGACTGATAAAGTACATCCTATGACGGCTTTACGTACATCGGTTTCTTATTTAGCACACTTTGATGAAAATGCCGATGATAACGATGAAGAAGCATTACAAGAGCGTGCGATTCGTATCCAAGCCAAAATCGCATCACTCGTCGCTTCATTTGCAAGAGTAAGAGAAGGTAAAGAACCGGTTAAGCCTGATCCTGCTTTAAGTTATGCAGCAAATTTCTTATATATGCTTAGAGGCGAAAAACCGACTGATGTTGAGGTAGAAGGCTTTAATAAAGCATTGATTTTACATGCGGATCACGAATTGAATGCGTCTGCTTTTACAGCGCGTTGTGCGGTGTCATCATTATCAGATATGTATTCAGGTGTCACTGCTGCCGTATCATCATTAAAAGGACCGTTACATGGTGGTGCAAACGAACGCGTCATGCAAATGTTGACTGAAATCGGATCAGTGGACAACGTTGAAGGCTACTTACAAAAAGCATTTGCAAATAAAGATAAAGTAATGGGCTTCGGTCACCGCGTGTATAAAAATGGTGATCCACGTGCGAAATACTTGAAAGAAATGAGCCAAAAAATCACTAATGAAACTGGACAAAGTGAATTGTTCGATGTTTCTGTTAAAATTGCAGAAATCATGAAAGAAGAAAAAGGATTATTACCTAACGTTGACTTCTACAGTGCGACAGTATATCACAGTATGGGCATTGATCATGATCTCTTTACACCAATTTTTGCGGTAAGTCGTACATCTGGTTGGACTGCGCACATCTTAGAACAATTAAGAGATAATAGAATTATGCGTCCTCGTGCAACATATATCGGTGATGTTAACCGTAAATATGTACCGATTGAAGAACGCTAATGAAGTCTATATATTATAAAGTTTCAAAATTCGGAGGTATTAAACATGAGTGAAAAGATTGTAAAAACGGACAGCGGACTACAAGTTCCAAATCAACCTATCGTACCATTTATCATCGGCGACGGTATTGGGCCCGATATTTGGAAAGCAGCAAGTCGTGTCATCGATGCTGCCGTAGAAAAAGCTTATGCCGGTGAGAAAAAAATTGACTGGAAAGAAGTATTAGCCGGTCAAAAAGCATACGACCAAACGGGTGAATGGTTACCAGCAGAAACGTTAGACACAATTAAAGAATATTTAATTGCGATTAAAGGACCATTAACAACGCCAATCGGTGGCGGTATCCGTTCATTAAACGTAGCGCTACGTCAAGAATTAGACTTATTTAACTGTTTACGTCCAGTGCGTTGGTTTAAAGGTGTACCTTCACCAGTGAAACATCCAGAACAAACGGACATGGTCATCTTCCGTGAAAATACTGAAGACATTTACGCAGGTATCGAATTTAAAGAAGGTAGCGAAGAAGTTAAAAAAGTGATTGATTTCTTACAAAATGAAATGGGCGCTAAAAATATTCGCTTCCCTGAAACTTCTGGAATCGGTATTAAGCCAGTATCTAAAGAAGGGACAGAGCGTTTAGTACGTGCAGCCATTCAATATGCAATTGATAATAACCGTAAATCAGTAACACTTGTGCATAAAGGGAACATTATGAAGTTTACTGAAGGTGCGTTCAAACAATGGGGTTATGATTTAGCGGAAAATGAGTTCGGCGATCAAGTATTTACATGGCAACAATATGATCGTTTAGTTGAAGAAAAAGGAAAAGACGAAGCGAACAAAATTCAAGATCAAGCTGAGAAAGATGGCAAAATCATTATTAAAGATTCTATTGCAGACATCTTCTTACAACAAATTTTAACACGTCCAGCTGATCACGATGTTGTTGCGACAATGAACCTTAACGGTGACTATATTTCAGATGCATTAGCTGCGCAAGTCGGTGGCATTGGTATTGCACCAGGTGCGAACATTAACTCTGAAACAGGTCATGCAATTTTCGAAGCGACGCACGGGACAGCCCCGAAATATGCTGATTTAGACAAAGTGAATCCTTCATCGGTATTACTTTCAGGTGTGATGTTGTTAGAACACATAGGCTGGCAAGAAGCTGCGGATTTAATTACTAATTCTGTAGAAAAAACGATTGCTTCAAAAGTTGTGACATATGACTTTGCGCGTTTAATGGAAGGTGCAACTGAAGTAAAAACGTCAGAATTTGCAGATGAATTGATTAAAAATTTATAATAAGTTGATTAAAAGGCCGGGAATTTCCTGGCCCTTTATTTATGTTAAAAGCACGAATGAAATTCAAACATTGGATAAAGTCTATAGTCAAAAACACTTCCTTATCCATGCGCTGTTTTGAGATAATTTTCTCAGAAGGCTGACACTTCTGAGGGATAAAGTTGAAATCAAAATGGTGTCTTTTAAGTTTTGTAGAGGGGATGAGAATCTTTGATTTTTTACGCGAAAGTTAAGTTATTGTAAAGATGCTAAAAGATATATTATTTTTAAGACTATTTTAAGGTATAATGAAGTTAATCATAATAAGGAGGTACATATATGGCTCAAAGAGTGCTTGTCGTTGATGACGAACAATCCATTGTCACTTTGCTAAAATACAACCTCGAACAATCAGGTTATGTCGTTGAAGTGGCTCAAGATGGAGAGGAAGCGTTACAAAAAGAAAAAGAAACGAAACCCGACTTGATTGTATTGGATGTGATGTTACCGAAAAAGGATGGCATTGAAGTATGTAAAACGATTCGCTCAGATAAAAACCAAGTACCTATTTTAATGTTAACTGCAAAAGATGATGAATTTGATCGTGTGCTTGGTCTAGAGCTTGGCGCTGACGATTATATGACTAAGCCTTTTTCACCGAGAGAAGTAGTCGCACGTGTGAAAGCCATTCTTCGTCGTTCATCATTAGTGAATCATGTACAAAAAGAAGAAGAGGATGAAGATATTGTTATTGGTAGTATTAGAATTCGTCCTGACTTTTTTGAAGTATACCGCAATGATGAGTTGCTAGAGTTAACGCCGAAAGAATTTGAGTTGCTACTTTACTTAGTTGAACGTCAAGGTCGTGTCATAACGCGTGAACATATGTTAAATTCTGTGTGGAACTATGAATTTGCAGGTGATTCTCGAATTGTGGATGTACATATTAGTCATTTGCGAGATAAGTTAGAAGAAAATCCGAAGCAACCTCAGTTTATTAAAACAGTTCGCGGTTTAGGATATAAATTGGAGCGTCCTAAATAAATGATTAAATTTTACCATAAACTTTTAATCATACTTACAACAATCACTGTTGTAAGTTTTCTCATATTAGGCTTTATTGTACATAATAGTATTTATACGAAAACCGTTGAATACGAGAAGAAATCGCTTCTTAAAGATGCTGAACAAATTCTTGCATTTTATAAAGCGGGAAATAATCAACACATTCAAGAACTCACCAATCATTATCATAGTAATATTAAAATCATTGAAAATGATCAAACGACGGAGTTTAAAGGGGAGCGGAAACTTTCGATAGCAGAACGTCAAGATAGTCTTTTGCGGCAACTTAACACGAGAAATCCGATTTATCAACTCGATGGGAAGCAAGGCTATTATTGGTTTGGACATCAACAAGGTGAGACGACGATACTCATCACAGGTCATTTCGATATGGTTTATGAACTCCAACTTCAATTTTGGAAATACTTAATATTAGTAGGGATGATCATTTTAGCGTTGATTTACTTTACAGTGCGTTATATTAATCGAACTTATATTCAACCTATCAATGAAGTGTCCTACGCTGCGTCACTCCTTACTGAAGGGAATTTTCATGTCAGATTGCCTGAAAGCAGTGTGAAAGAGTTGCGCGAATTGTATGTGACAATTAATGTGTTGGCACGACGTTTAGAGCAGTTGAATAGCGAGCAAAAAATTCAACGGAATCGTCTTGTCACAACACTTGAAAATATTCCCAGTGCGATATTGATGATTGATAAAAATGGAAAAATTGTTATTGCGAATAAGACGTTTTATGAAGTTTTCAATGCATCGACCAATGTAGAAAATCAAGATTATGCGCGATATCTACATCCAACAATTAAGCAGCTCGTCGTTGAAGGGTTTCGAACTGAAAAAGCGATGTACAAACAAGTTGAAATTTCAATTAACCATATTCATCAAAAGTTCTTTGATACATCGTGTGTGCCTATCTTATCGCGTACGAAAAAGTCGTTACAAGGGATGGTCATCGTATTACATGATATTACACAATTGAAGAAACTGGAAAACTTACGTAGTGAATTTGTAGCGAATGTGTCACACGAATTGAAAACACCGATAACATCGATGAAAGGATTTACCGAAACACTTATTGATGGTGCGAAAAATGATGAAGCCTCTTTAGATTTGTTTTTAAACATCATCTTAAAAGAATCTAATCGCATTCAATCTCTAGTAGAAGATTTATTAGATTTATCGAAAATTGAACAGAACACGACGTTAGAAAAGCACTTAATTGATTTGTCGGATGTCGCTAAATCTTCATTTTCAGTCATTCAACCACTTGCGAATGAAAAGTCGATACAATTGATTGATCAAATAGAGCCAAATGTGACGGCGATGGCTGACGAAAATAAAATCTCTCAAGTTATCGTGAATTTAATGACGAATGCAGTCAACTATTCTCCTGAAAATCGAACGGTCACATTAGCGGTATATCGAGAAAATCAGCATCCAGTCATTGAAGTGATTGATCAAGGCATCGGTATAGGAGAAAAAGAAAAGTATCGTATTTTTGAAAGATTTTATCGTGTGGATAAAGCGAGAAGTCGTGATTCAGGTGGCACAGGGTTAGGCTTGTCCATTACGAAACATATTATCGAAGCTTATCAAGGGAATATCGAAGTGGCGTCTGAACTTGGAAAAGGGTCGAGATTTAAAGTTGTGTTACCAGAGTAATATGTTCACAAAACGGGAACAGTGATAACGTACACACAGTCGTTAAAACTGTTCTCGCTTTTCGTTATAATCGGTATAGAACATAAAAAACTTGATGCTATTGATGCCATATTTTTGTTAAACTTGCCTTCCCTACGAATTGTGTTTTTGATTGCCATTATGGCTTCACTTTACGAGGGAGTGGCCCTACCAGTCAATTCGGTTTGATTTAAAAGAATACTTAATCGATGTCGAATTGGATTTTGGGAGCAGTACAGTAATCCCATGCGGCACAAAGATTTCACCGTACTGCCTCTGCAAGGGTGACTCGACTTCTCAAAAGCTTATGCATTGAAAAGTCAGACAGTTACTGAGATAAACAGTAACCATGATTAAAGTAAAGAATTGATTGTTAGCAGTATGCACACATCTCCTCTGGCGTCTCAGCCTTCTGGACAATCTGGCATTAAATATAGTCACATAGGGTAAAGTTATGAATTGAAGAAAATCAATAGCATCCATTTTTATGTCCAATTACACCTTATTATTCGCCGGTATAATCATCATTCATGGATATGAGTCCATAAAAGATCTAGATTAGAAAACTTAATGTCCCGGTCTTATATCGTATCAACTATGGTACAATAGGCATTCCATTTTTGTTATAAAGTAGAAGTGTGTGTTACGCGCTTTATCGACATGATACATACGGATTATGATAAAATAGATACAAATCACGATGGAGGGAATAACGTGGACAAACTTATATTAATTGATGGTAATAGTTTAAGTTTTAGAGCTTTTTATGCATTGCCGTTGTTAAAAAATAAAGCAGGGATTCATACAAATGCTGTATATGGTTTTGCGCGTTTGTTAGAAAAGATTATCAAAGAAGAACAACCAACGCATTTTCTCGTGGCATTCGACGCTGGAAAAACGACCTTTAGACATGAGACGTATCAAGATTATAAAGGGGGCCGTCAAAAAACGCCACCTGAATTGAGTGAGCAGTTCCCATATATTCGCCAATTAATAGATGCCTATCAAATTCAACGTTATGAACTTGAAAACTATGAAGCAGATGACATTATTGGAACACTTAGTCGTGAAGCAGATCAAGCGGGCATGCAAACAATCATCATTACAGGGGACCGAGATTTAACGCAACTTGCTACAGATCAAGTGACGATCTATTATACGAAAAAAGGTGTGACGGACGTCGATCATTACACACCACAGTTTATTGCTGAAAAATATAATGGGCTTAAACCGTCTCAAATTATTGATTTAAAAGGCTTAATGGGTGACAGTTCTGACAATATTCCAGGTGTGGCAGGTGTCGGTGAAAAAACAGCGATGAAATTGTTAAATCAATTTGGAACAGTTGAAGGTGTTTATGATCATATTGAGGAAGTATCAGGTAAAAAGCTAAAAGAAAAGCTTGAAAATAGTCGTGATGATGCGTTAATGAGTAAAACTTTAGCGACGATTAATTGTGATAGTCCGATTACAGTATCACTCGAAGACACACGTTTACCTCAAAAAATGGATGAAAGTGCTAAAATCGAACTGTTCAAGTCGTTAGAATTCCGTCAGTTGCTTGATGGGATGGATGTCGAGGCAGACAACGCTACGGCGAGTCGAGATTTTGTCCCAACGACAAACATGTCAAAAGTAGATTTCACTCAATTGTCAGAAGCGGCCATTCACGTAGAAGTTGCGGGACCAAACTACCTAAAAGATGAGTTGTTAAAATTTGGTTTATACGATGGCGAACAATATGTAGTGATTCCATTTGACAAGGTCAATGAATATCCAGAGTTAGTGGCTTGGCTAGAAGATGAAACGACGCAAAAATGGGTACATGATGCGAAGAAAACGTACATTGCGATGAAACGTTCAGACATCGCCATTGAAAATGTCGTTTTTGATACAATGTTAGCGAGCTATATTATCGATCCGTCACGTACGATTGAAGATGTACATTCTGTCATGACGCATTTTGATCAAACGTTTGTACAAGATGATGTGTCGGTTTATGGTAAAGGCAAATCATTCCACATACCTGAAGATGGCATACTCGATAAACATATCGCTTCCATTTTAGACGCGATTCATGTTGTGCAACCGCAAATGATGACGATTCTTGAAGCGCATGAACAGACATCATTACTCTCAGAAATCGAGTTACCACTCGCGCTCATTTTAAGTGAAATGGAATATATCGGTATTCATACTGACATCGACACATTAAAAGAAATGGAAACAGTCATTCAAACAGAATTGGATCAGTTAATAGAACAAATTCATGAACAAGCTGGTGAAAAATTTAATATTAATTCACCTAAACAATTAGGCGTCATTTTATTTGAAAAACTTGAGTTGCCCGTCATTAAAAAAACGAAAACAGGTTATTCAACAGCGGTCGATGTGCTCGAAAAATTGCAAAATGCTCATCCAATTATCGACAACATTTTAACGTATCGTACGTTATCGAAATTGCAGTCGACTTATGTTGAAGGTTTACAAAAGGTGATTTGGGATGACGGTCGCATTCATACTCGTTTTAATCAAACACTTGCACAAACGGGACGTCTGTCTTCTGTTGATCCGAACTTGCAAAATATTCCAATTCGTTTAGAAGAGGGGCGTAAAATTCGTAAAGCGTTTAAGTCTACGCACGAAGATTATGTCATTCTTGCGGCGGATTACTCACAAATCGAATTACGTGTTTTAGCACATATAACAGGAGACCCAACGTTGCAACAAGCGTTTAATGATAATGAAGATGTTCATACCACAACAGCGATGAAAGTGTTTAATGTTGCAGCTGATGAAGTCACATCATTAATGCGTCGTCAAGCAAAAGCAGTAAACTTTGGTATCGTCTATGGCATTAGTGATTATGGACTCAGTCAAAGTTTAGGTATCACACGTAAAGAAGCACAGCGATTCATTGACGATTACTTGAACCATTTTCCAGGTGTGAAAGATTATATGGACAACATTGTGCAAGATGCCAAACAACAAGGTTATGTGGAGACATTATTAAAACGTCGTCGTTACATTCCTGACATTACGAGTCGTAACTTTAACTTACGTGGATTTGCTGAACGAACTGCGATGAACTCACCAATTCAAGGAAGTGCGGCAGATATTATCAAATTAGCGATGGTGCAATTCCACCGTGAAGTACAAAAGACATCATTTAAAGCTCAGTTATTATTACAAGTACATGATGAACTGATTTTTGAAGTGCCGAAAGATGAAGTAGATGAATTCGGCAAATTTGTTGAGGAAATTATGGCGCATGCATTACAATTAGATGTCCCATTAAGTGTAGAATCAGATTATGGGAAAACGTGGTATGATGCAAAATAGAAAGTAGGTATGACAATCAATGCCAGAATTACCAGAAGTCGAACATGTCAAACGTGGGATTACGCCGCATATTATGCACCAAAAGGTTATAGATGTGACGTTTTCTGAACCTGTCAAACGCGGCAAGTTAGAAGGGAAAGAAACGATAATTAAAGGGATTGACCTTGATGCTTTTGTGAAGTATACGGTCGGTTTTGAGATTGCTGATGTGCAACGCCGCAGTAAATATATTTTATTTCGTATCGAAAATGGGAATATTGAACGTATATTAATTTCTCATTTAGGGATGGCAGGTGCATTCTTTGTCGTGCAATCGCTCGATGACATTGCGATACCGAATTTTCGAAAGCATTGGCAAGTTGTTTTTCATTTAGAAAATGGTATTAAATTAGTCTATTCAGATATTCGCCGGTTTGGTGAGATTCGGAATGTCGAAAGTTTAGAGGCTTACCCATCAATTTTAGAGATTGCACCTGAACCTTTTGAACAAGAGGCGTTAGCCTATTATCTTGCTAAAAGTGATGAAAAGAAATATTTAAACAAAGCGATTAAACCCTTTATACTGGATCATCGTGTGATATCGGGTTGTGGCAATATTTATGCGTGTGAAGCGCTGTTTGATGCACAAATTCATCCGGAGAAAAAAGTAAAAGACTTGTCAATAGCGGAAAAGACAAAGTTATTTAATAGTGTAGTAAAAGTTTTAGAAATGGGTATTTTAAATGGTGGGACAAGTGTGGCAGATTATGTACATGCTGATGGTCAAAGAGGTACTATGCAAGATCATTTGAAAGTATATAAACAAAAGCGCTGTGCAACGTGTGAAACAGCGATTGAAACGGTTATTATTTCAGGACGAAATACACATTTTTGTCCAAATTGCCAAAGTTAGGATAGGTGAAATTATGCCCAAAGTCATTGGATTAACAGGTGGAATTGCTACTGGAAAATCGACAGTGGCAGAGTTACTCGCAATACATGGTTTTAAAATCGTCGACGCAGATGTTGCAGCAAGAAAAGCAGTTGCTAAAGGGACGGAAGGTTTAAAAAAAGTTCAAGCGCTATTTGGCGATGAAGCGATCAATGAAGATGGCGAAATGAATCGTACCTTTGTCGGACAACAAGTGTTTTATGACGATGAAAAAAGAAAACAACTTAATGCGATTGTGCATCCTATTGTCGGCAAAATGATGAATCAAGAGCGTGACCAATATTTAGCAGAGGGACATAATGTTATTATGGATATTCCACTGTTATTTGAAAATCATTTAGAAGCCACGGTAGATGAAGTTTGGCTCGTTTATGCGTCTGAACCGATACAACTCGATCGATTAATGGCGCGTAATGACTTGTCTATAGAAGATGCCAAAGCAAGAATCTATAGTCAAATTTCAATTGATAAAAAGAGTCGCATGGCGGATGTCGTCATTGATAATTTAGGTTCAAAGTTGGAATTAAAACAAAATTTAGAACAGATTTTAGTAGACAAAGGATTTTTAGAAGCTTATCATAGTGACTCAGAAGAATAGTGGATGATAACTGACGTAAATATCTATATAAATTCAGGAGCTTAGACATGCGTTTGTCTCAGCTCCTGAATTTTTTACGCTTTATGATTGTTTTGGCTGATGAAGTACAATAACAAAAAATAATAGTAGAAAACGGTTTCATTTTATCGCAATTATGATATACTGTTGATTATAAGTATAACACATTGATAAGGAGTGCTTTAAACATGACGACAAAGATTGCGATTAACGGTCTGGGGCGTATCGGCCGTATGGTTTTAAGAGTGGCATTAAATAGAGAAGATGTTGAGGTTGTAGCGATTAATGCAAGCTATCCACCTGAAACGATTGCGCATCTTATTAAGTATGACACAACACACGGACGCTTTAATCAGGCGGTTGAACCGATTGAAGATGGCATTCAAGTGAACGGTAAAAAAATTAAACTTGTGTCAGATCGTAATCCTGAAAATTTACCATGGGCAGCATTGGATATCGATATCGTAGTAGAAGCAACAGGTAAATTTAATCATGGCGATAAAGCAGATGCCCACATTCGTGCAGGTGCTAAAAAGGTGATTTTAACAGGGCCTTCAAAAGGAGGAGACGTGCAAACGATTGTTAAAGGTGTCAATGACCAAGATATCGATACAGAACGTTATGACATTTTTAGTAACGCATCTTGTACGACAAACTGTTTAGCACCGATTGCAAAATTATTAAATGATCGTTTTGGAATCGAAAATGGCTTAATGACGACAGTACATGCTGTGACAAATGACCAAAACAATTTAGATAATCCGCACAAAGATTTACGTCGAGCGCGTGCAGCTTTTGAAAGCATCATTCCAACATCAACAGGTGCAGCGAAAGCACTTGCACTTGTTTTACCAGAACTTGAAGGAAAAATGCATGGGATGGCGTTACGGGTGCCTACTAAAAATGTTTCACTCGTTGACCTAGTCGTCGATTTAAAACAATCTGTGACTAAAGAAGAAGTGAATCAATTATTTAAAGACAATGATTTGAATGGTGTTGTCGCTATTTCGGATGAACCACTAGTATCGGATGATTTTACGACTGATGCACATTCAGCAATTGTCGACACACCTTCAACAATCGTCATGGGAGATCGTAAAGTTAAGGTACTCGCATGGTATGACAATGAATGGGGTTATTCAACGAGAGTTGTCGATGTATTACAACAAATCGCTGCTCAAATTCCGAGCACAGTCGCACAATAAATCAAATACAAAAAAGTCGATGAGAATTGAATCATCGACTTTTTTGTATGTCTGGATATTAAAGTTTCAAATGGAACGCATCCATTTATTGTCAGTCAAGACACTATGATACTTGTCAGTTATCACCTAACTTTTGAAATCATGTCGTTTCATAGTATAATGAAACAAAAACTATGACTAAGAAGGTGACAAAGTCGTGAAATGTCCAAAATGCAATCATACCCAATCTCGAGTAGTGGATTCGAGACATGCAGATGATATGAATGCAATTAGAAGAAGACGTGAATGTGACAATTGTGGTACACGTTTCACTACTTTTGAACATATAGAAATGAGTCCGCTCATCGTCGTCAAAAAAGACGGTACACGTGAACAGTTCAATAGAGAAAAAATATTAAATGGCTTAGTGCGCTCGTGTGAAAAGCGACCAGTCCGTTTTCAACAATTGGAAGAAATTACGAATCAAGTTGAATGGAAATTGCGTGAAGAAGGTATTGCTGAAGTGTCTTCTAGAGACATAGGGGAGTATGTCATGAATTTATTAATGCATGTTGACCAAGTCTCTTATGTTCGATTTGCTTCTGTGTACCGGGAATTTAAAGATGTGGATCAATTATTACAATCTATGCAAGGGATATTGAAAGAAAACAAGCGGAGTGAATAACGAATGAATCATTTTATGTATCAAAATCAGTTGAGTCCGCACGACGGGTTTATCGTCATGCGTCCATTTCAATATCATGCAGTGCACTATGATATTTTAAATCGGTTATTCACACCGTTAATTGGCGCTGAAGCAATCGGTGTGTACCAATTTTTGAACCAATTTGAGTCTGCTACATTCGACCAAGGGTTTACACATTATACTATTATGTCCGAGTTAAAATTAAGCCTCGGTCGTTTTAGGGAGTTTTTAGATTTGTTGGAAGGCATTGGCCTGTTAAAAACGTTCGTCCGTCAATCTGAAAACACGACACAATTTGTGTATGAACTCATACCTCCGCCTACAGCAGAACGTTTTTTTAATGATCCGATGTTGTCGATTTATTTTTATGAAGCTGTCGGACAGGAACGGTATCATACATTGAAAAATCATTTTATGCCTACACAACTCGATTTGGCAGGATTTTCAAATGTGACGAAAAAGTTCACGGATGTTTTTAAAGTGCCTAAGAAACAAGCGGCCACTTCAGATGTAGCACTCAAAGCATCGCAATATCAAGGTGTTGATTTAACAGATGTGACGTTTGATTTTGAATTGTTGGCTGATATGTTGCAGACGCATTATGTGAGCCAAACGATTTTATCAGAACCGACAAAATCGCTTATTGTGCAATTGGCGACATTGTATCGTTTATCGCCTGATGTTATGAAAACGATTATTTTGAAATCGCTCAATGCAGACCAGTCTTTATCCGTTAAAGATTTACGTAAACAAGCACAAAGTTATTATTTAATGGAACATCAACAACAATTACCATCATTACAGCCGCAAGTGACAGTGACTGCTTCAGAACAAACGTCTGAAGCACAAGAAGAAACGGTCTCGAATTGGGATGAATGGTTTGCTTTAATGGATCAAACGAGTCCGATTGTCATGCTTACGGAATATGGAGGTTCTGAACCGCCGCGTTATCAAAAAGACATGGTGGAAGAATTAGTACAACGTGAAGGGTTTAATTTTGGAGTCATCAATATATTATTGCAATATGTGATGCAAAAAACGGATAATAACTTGCCGGAAAAATATGTCTATTCCGTTGCTTCAACGTGGAAAAAAAGTGGTGTGACGGACGCGCGTTCTGCATATGAAAAGGCGATGGAAATTCAAAAAAACCAGGAAAAATCAAAGCAAAAACGAATGGAAAGCTATTCTCAAAACACAAATGGTCCATTTTATAACAAAAAAGAAAAGCAACCGCGTTGGGTGACACATCCAGAAGAATACGAACAAAAAGAAGAAGATCAAGAAGCATTGGAAAAAGATCGTGCAGCGTTCTTGAAAAGATTAAAACAAAAGAGAAGGGCGGGTGAAGATTAATGAAAAGCTTTAATAGTATCATCGGTGGTAACAATGCTTTCGAACAAAAGATTCAACAAATTAAAAAGCAAGTATTAGCGGATCCAGATGTAAAAGCATTTTTAGCTGCACACCAATCTGAAGTAACGAATCGAATGATTGAGGAAGATTTGAACATCTTGCAAGAATATAAAGATCAGCAAAAGCGTTACGATGGGACACATACGTATGAAAATTGTCCTAATTTCGTGAAAGGTCACATTCCGGAATTGTATATTGATCAACAACACATCAAAATTCGTTACAAGCCTTGCCCATGTAAAATCAGGCACGACGAGGAACAAAATGCGAAAAGTATGATTACGTCATTTCATATGCATCCAGATACGTTAAACGCCAAAATTAAAGATATTTATATGACGCGACGCAATCGTTTAGATTTAGCAATGCAATTAGACGATTTAATCGATGCCATTATTGAAAAGCGTTCGGTCAAAGGTTTTTATTTATATGGTGAATTCGGTACAGGAAAGTCATTTATTTTAGGTGCGATTGCGAACGAGTTGAAAAATAATCGAGTCCCTTCGATGATTATTTATGTGCCAGAATTTATTCGAACATTAAAAAATGGTTTTAAAGATGGAACGACAGCAAAACGTATTGAACAAGTTCGTGAAGCGCGTGTATTATTTTTAGACGATTTAGGTGCTGAAGATATGACGCCTTGGGTACGTGATGAGGTGCTCGGTCCAATTTTGCATTACCGTATGATTCAAGAACTACCGACATTTTTCAGCTCAAATATGAATTTAGATGAATTAGAAACACATTTGGCTGATACGAAAAATGGTGTTGATCGAATGAAAGCGAAACGGATTATGGAACGTGTGAAAACTTTGAGCACGCCTTATTTGCTTGAAGGAGAAAATTATCGTAAGCATTGAAAATTTTAAAATTAGCGTTATAATATGTATATAAATCAATAATGTTGCTAAAGTTTGAGGATATGATATCGGTATCACTATGGTACAGGGAACTACTGTGATTGAGAATGTAGTGCATAGTCATCGATGTTACTCCCTCTATAGATAAATGGTGTTTGTAATGAATGCCCGGCTCAAGACCGTTATCTTATGTAGAGATGTCACAGGATAGGTATGTGACAAATTAGGGTGGTAACACGAAAACCTCGTCCCTTATGTTGGGATGGGGTTTTTTATTTTCTTCAATTTTAAGCAAAAATGTGAAATGGAGGATCATTATGGCAGAAATTAAAGTGCAGTTCCCAGATGGTAATGAAAAGGCGTTTGAAAAGGGTACGACAACAGAAGAAATTGCGCAATCCATTAGTCCAGGGTTACGAAAAAAAGCCGTTGCAGGTAAATTTAATCAACAATTGGTCGATTTAACACGTCCTTTAGAAGAAGATGGCGCAATTGAAATTATTACGCCGGGTAGTGACGAAGCGTTAGAAGTGTTACGACATTCCACAGCGCATTTAATGGCACAAGCATTAAAGCGATTGTACGGTGATGTACATTTCGGTGTCGGCCCAGTGATTGATGGTGGCTTCTACTATGATTTCGATATGGAAGAAAAGGTTTCAAGTGATGATTTCGAGAAAATTGAAAAGACTATGAAACAAATTATTGAAGAAAATCATAAAGTCGAGCGTCAAGTTGTTTCAAGAGATGAAGCGAAGGCATTTTTTGCAAACGATCCATATAAATTGGAATTAATTGAGGCGATTCCACAAGACGAACAAGTGACATTGTACAGTCAGGGTGAATTCACTGATTTATGTCGAGGCGTACACGTCCCAAGTACATCGAAAATTAAGGCGTTCAAATTGTTATCAACTGCTGGTGCGTATTGGCGTGGTGACAGTAATAATAAAATGTTGCAACGTATTTATGGTACAGCATTTTTCGACAAGAAAGACCTAAAAGCACATCTTCAATTGTTAGAAGAGCGTAAAGAGCGTGACCACCGCCGCATCGGTAAAGAAATGGAGCTCTTCACAAACAATCAACTTGTCGGCGCAGGTTTACCTTTATGGCTACCAAATGGTGCAACAATCCGCCGTGAAATCGAACGTTATATCGTAGACAAAGAAATTAGCCTCGGCTATGACCACGTCTATACACCTGTGATGGCTAATGTCGATTTGTACAAAACATCAGGGCACTGGGATCATTACCAAGAAGACATGTTCCCGCCAATGCAACTGGATGCGGATGAAGCGATGGTACTGAGACCGATGAACTGCCCACACCATATGATGATTTATGCTAACAAGCCCCATTCATATCGTGAGTTGCCAATTCGTATTGCGGAACTTGGTACAATGCACCGTTATGAAGCAAGTGGTGCTGTATCAGGATTACAGCGTGTGCGTGGGATGACTTTAAACGATGCGCATATCTTCGTGCGACCAGACCAAATTAAAGAAGAGTTCAAGCGTGTCGTTCAAATGATTTTGGATGTATATGAAGACTTTGGTTTTGAGGATTACAAATTCCGTTTAAGTTATCGTGATAAAGCGGATAAAGAAAAATATTATGACGATGATGACATGTGGAACACTGCTGAAGCGATGTTAAAAGAAGCAGTAGATGAAATGAACTTACCGTATGAAGAAGCGATTGGTGAAGCGGCGTTCTACGGTCCTAAATTAGATGTTCAAGTGAAAACGGCGATGGGTAAAGAAGAGACATTGTCGACAGCGCAACTTGACTTCTTATTACCGAAAAAGTTCGAACTTACTTACATTGGTAAAGATGGCGAACATCATCGACCAGTCGTCATTCACCGTGGTGTGGTTTCTACGATGGAACGTTTCGTAGCCTTTTTAACAGAAGAAACAAAAGGGGCGTTCCCAACTTGGTTAGCACCACAACAAGTTGAGATTATTCCAGTTAACAACGACTTGCATTACGATTACGCACGTCAAATTCACGACGAATTAAAATCTCAAGGTGTCCGTGTGCATATTGATGACCGTAATGAAAAAATGGGTTATAAAATCCGTGAAGCGCAAATGAAGAAGATCCCATATCAACTTGTTGTCGGGGATAAAGAACTTGAAAACAATGAAGTCAATGTCCGTCAATACGGTTCAAAAGACCAAAAAACTGTTGAAAAAGATACATTCATTTGGGACTTAGTCGATGAAATTCGTTTGAAAAAACAAAGATAATGTTGATAGGTGCACGACTATCATGTATAGTAATAAATGAAACAATTTATAATACGATTTGATTGAGTTAGAGGCGCAACTTTGATGAGTAGCGGTTGGGTTGTATGATGGTACAAAGCCCCAACATGTGAAAGGTAAAGTTGCCGAAACGGAAATGGACCATCGCCATTTCTCGTTGGGCTAGTGTTCGAAAGGCGCTAGACTGTCACAAATGTGATGTGCTACCGATTCATAAATAATGAGCAGCGGTGGCATCAACATAGATGTCATCACTGCTTTTATTTTTTACTAGGTTGAATGATTTGATATTTAACGAGCTTCACACAATTTGTCTTAACCTCTAAGCAATTAGGAAAGGATTAAGAAAATGAGTAATGAAAAAACAGAAAATCAACACGCAGTTCAACGCCATCTTAAAGACCGTCATATTTCGATGATCGCGATTGGTGGTGCGATTGGAACTGGACTGTTTATGACATCTGGAGGCGCTATTCATGATGCAGGGCCTTTAGGTGCACTTTTAGGCTATGCGATAATCGGTGTGATGGTGTTCTTTTTAATGACATCACTAGGGGAAATGGCGACGTATCTACCTGTTACGGGTTCGTTTAGCACATATGCCACGCGTTTTGTCGATCCGTCTTTAGGTTTTGCTTTAGGATGGAACTATTGGTTTAACTGGGTCATTACAGTAGCGGCCGACGTTACGATTGCTGCTCAAGTCATCCAATATTGGGCCCCCTTACAATTTTTACCTGCTTGGGCATGGAGTTGTATCTTCATGGTGATTATTTTTAGCCTTAATGCCTTGTCTGTCAAAGTATATGGTGAAAGTGAATATTGGTTCGCATTCATCAAAGTGGCGACGGTGATTGTCTTTATTATTGTAGGTTTATTGACAATTTTAGGAATTATGGGCGGTCAAGCAGTGGGCTTTGATACATTTACAACTGGTGACGCACCAATCTTAGGTGACGGTTTTGGTGGTAGTTTACTCGTTGTGTTCGGCGTGTTCTTAGTCGCTGGGTTCTCGTTCCAAGGTACTGAGTTAGTGGGGATTACTGCAGGTGAGTCTGAAAATCCTCAGCGTGCCGTACCGAAAGCAATTAAGCAAGTGTTCTGGAGAATTTTACTCTTTTATATTTTAGCAATCTTCATTATCGGGATGCTTATTCCTTACAATTCTTCTGCCTTAATGGGCGGTGGGGATGACATTGCAACTTCTCCATTTACACTCGTCTTTAAAAATGCAGGACTCGCGTTTGCTGCCTCATTTATGAATGCCGTAATTTTAACATCTGTATTATCGGCGGGTAACTCTGGGATGTATGCAAGCACACGTATGCTGTATTCGATGGGGAAAGACGGACTCGCATCTAAAGCATTTAGTCGTACAAATAAAAACGGCACACCAATCTTGTCGATGTTATCTACAGCGCTGATTGTTGTGTTGATTTTTGTATTACAACATGTCAGTGGCGATGCGTACGAATATATTGTTGCAGCGAGTGGTCTGACAGGCTTTATCGCATGGGTAGGTATTGCGGTCAGTCATTATCGTTTCCGAAAAGCGTTTGCGGCACAAAATTACGATGTTCAAAAATTAAAGTATCAAGCGAAGTGGTTCCCATTTGGTCCGATTCTCGCAGCTGTGCTTTGTATTATTGTTATCATCGGACAAGATGTTGATTTTATTCAAACGGGTGATTTTGATATCAATCGATTTTTAATTACTTATATGGGTATACCAGTATTTTTAGCGTTCTTCATCTATCATAAAGTCCGCTATAAAACGAAATTGATTCCATTAAAAGACGTCAACTTAGATCCGAATGTGGAAACAGTTGAAAAAAACTTTCAAAAAAACATTGACTAATATACACTGAGTTGGTATAATTGTATCTGTTGAATACGAAACGGACCAAGTAGAAGCATCCCGCTTCTCACCTGTAGCGACGCAACAAGCTGTTGGCAGGTTAACGATTAAACATGTAGTGTATGTTCATGTTGACGTGAGAAGCGGGGGTTAGATACCCTCGCTTTTTTTCGTACTTGGACCATTCGTAAACTTTTTGGAGGTGTCAACCATAGCTAAAGATCAAACGCAAGTTAACGAAAAGATTCGCGCAAAAGAATTACGTGTCATCGGACAAAATGGTGACCAAATCGGATTGAAGTCTAAAAATGAAGCATTGGAAATGGCAGATCGACTTGGTTTGGATGTAGTCGTTGTTGCGCCAAATGCTAAACCACCTGTTGCTCGTATTATGGATTACGGCAAATACAAATTCGAGCAACAGAAAAAAGAAAAAGAGATGAAGAAGAAACAAAAAATCATCAACGTTAAAGAAATCCGTTTAAGCCCTACGATTGAAGAACACGACTTCAATACGAAGCTTAAAAACGGACGCAAGTTTTTAACAAAAGGTGACAAAGTTAAAGTTTCAATTCGTTTCAGAGGGCGTGCGATTACGCATAAAGAAATTGGACAACGCGTGTTAGAGCGATATGCTGAAGCGTGCCAAGACCTTGCAACAATCGAGCAAAAGCCGAAAATGGAAGGTCGTCAAATGTTCCTTATGTTAGCCCCAATTAATGAAAAATAAAAAGTGATAATAGGAGGAAAACATCATGCCTAAAATGAAAACCCACCGCGGAGCTGCGAAACGTGTAAAAAGAACTGGATCTGGTCAACTTAAACGTTCTAGAGCATACACTTCACACTTATTCGCTAACAAATCTACAAAGCAAAAGCGTCAATTACGTAAAGCTTCATTAGTATCAAAAAGCGATGCAAAACGTGTAAAACAATTATTAACATACGTTAAATAATCATTCTAAAGTACGAAAATATATGAGAGGTATGGCAGAAGCGCATACCGTAGAGATAAAAGGAGGAGTTTATTATGCCACGTGTTAAAGGTGGAACAGTAACAAGAGCGCGTCGTAAAAAGACAATCAAATTAGCTAAAGGTTACTTCGGTGCGAAAAGCACATTATATAAAGTTGCAAAACAACAAGTTATGAAATCAGGTCAATATGCATTCCGTGACCGTCGTCAAAGAAAACGTGATTTCCGTAAATTATGGATTACACGTATCAATGCGGCTGCACGTCAACACGACATGAGTTACTCTCGTTTAATGAACGGTTTAAAACAAGCGGGTATCGACGTTAACCGTAAAATGTTATCAGAAATCGCAATCTCAGATGAGAAAGCATTTGCTGAATTAGTAAATCAAGCGAAAGCAGCTTTAAAATAGTAGAGAAAGAGTTGGGGTCTATTGTGACGCGCCAACTCTTTTTCATTATGACTTTACCATTATTCATTTCTTTTGTTACGATATAAAAAACGAATAAAAGGAGCTCACAATGTCAAAATTTGATGAACAAATTACTGTAGTCCCACGACGTTTGCTTTTTGAAGAAGAGGCGCTCGCATTCAATGGGTTTTTAGATCAATCTGAAGAGAAGGGTCAAAAAATTTATGAAAAGCTTTCTCAATATGAAGTGAAAAGACGTGGTGATATGGAAGAAGATCCTAGCTTCAAACAATTGATTAGTTATTGTTTAATTGAAAATGAGCATGATGAATTACTCGTCTATGAGCGATTATCAGGTGGTGGCGAGGCACGACTTCACGGCAATGCGTCTATCGGTGTAGGCGGACACATGAATGATGTTCCTGAAGCGCACCATATTGATGAAGTCATTAAAACAAATGCAAGTCGAGAACTTGAAGAGGAAATCGGTGTTAAAATTAACAATCAAACACCGCTTGAATTCATAGGCTTTATTAATGATGATCATAATGAAGTGGGTCAAGTTCATATCGGTGTCGTGTTTAAAGTGAAGGTTAAGCAACAAGATGTCGAAGTGCGTGAAACGGATACTTTAAAGATTCAGTGGCAACCATTAAGCCAAATTAGTGACACGAGCGCATTCGAATCGTGGAGCGCGTTAATATTAGAGCAGTTGAAATAGGTGAATGGCATGTCTGATATCATTCCATTTCCTAAGCTTAAAGAAAAGTTAATATATGATATTACAGAGGCATTCGACAAGGAACGTTATGAAGACGCTTATGATTATTTCATTGCGTATGAACGTCACTTTGAATTGACATCTGAACTTGCGCTTTTAAAATGTGATATATTGTGGCAACTTGGAGCTTACCTTGAATTAAAAGAAGAGGCGAACATTTTAATGATGCAAGGTTTTCCGCCATATGATACATTCATCGTGTATTACATTAAAAGTCTGTATGCATTAGAACAATATAAAGCGGCAGTTGAAATGGTGGACCAGGTTCTTGATGATGTCGTTGCACATGAAACGCGTATGACTTTATTACCTATTAAAAATCAAGCACAATCCAAACTGGACGAACGCCAAGATTATATGTTGCATCGATTACAACGGTTTACTGAGCTGAGTCATTATGATCAAACGCAATTAGTACTCACATTAATTGATGATCGTGTCTATCAGTACAGTGAAACGATTGCTTATTTGTTAGTTCATGAGTCAATCGTTTCAAGTGTTCAAAGTTTGATGTTAGAATATTTACGTTTTGCTGGATACAATCAAGGCATCACCATAGAGAAAGATTTTCGTCAAATTCAAGTGATACCCGCTGAACTTGTAGGAATTGAACAAACAGCCTTTAAAGATCGATTGTTGCCTGCAGTGATTGATGCTTTAGAAGTGGAGATACCTTCACTTGTTCAAGAAGCCTATATTTTACTTAATACAAATAATATTGCACTTTATCCTGTAAATATCCTAGACTATGGAACTGTAGAGATGTGGCGTGATGCTTATGTTGCATATTTCCATCAGTTAATGGGGGAGGAAGTCAATGTGGATTCATTATATGTAGAGATATTTAAACTCATAAAATCGTTAAATACATAGGTCTCATTATTTCAAAGAAGGTCAACCTATGTTATAATAAAGAAGTTGAAAAATTTTAAAAATGATAAATCATGGAGGTTTTTATACATGACAGCAACTTGGGAAAAAAAAGAAGGTAACGAAGGATTATTACAAGTATCCGTACCTGCAGAAGAAGTAGATAAAGCATTAGATCAAGCTTTCAAAAAAGTAGTCAAACAACTTAACGTACCTGGTTTCCGTAAAGGGAAAGTACCTCGTCAAATTTTCGAACAACGTTTTGGTGTAGAAGCTTTATATCAAGATGCAGTAGACATCTTATTACCAAAAGCATACAGTGAAGCTGTACAAGAAACAGGTATTAATCCAGTTGATCAACCTGAAATTGAAGTAACACAAATCGAAAAAGGCCAACCATTCACTTTTGATGCAACTGTAATCGTTGAACCTGAAGTACAATTAGGTGACTACAAAGGCTTAGAAATCGAAAAACAAAACACTGAAGTGACTGAAGACGAATTCAACAAAGCAGTAGAACAACGTCTTGACGCTATGACTGATATGGTCGTTAAAGAAGACGGTCAAGTTGAAGAAGGCGACACAGTTAACTTAGACTTCGATGGCTATGTTGATGGTGAGCAATTCGAAGGTGGTCAAGCTGAAGGATATGACTTGGAAATCGGTTCAGGTATGTTCATCCCAGGTTTTGAAGAGCAACTTGTAGGCTTAAAAGTTGGGGAAGAAAAAGAAGTTGAAGTGACATTCCCAGAAGAATACCATGCAGAAGAATTAGCTGGAAAACCTGCTGTATTTAAAACAAAAATTAACGAAATCAAAGCAAAAGAAGTACCAGAATTAGATGATGAGCTTGCGAGTGAATTAGATTCTAATGCAAACAATGTAGAGGAATTCAAAGCAAACTTACGTCAACAACTTGAAGAGCAAAAGAAAACTGACGCTGAAAATGCGCAAAAAGAAGAAGCGATTACTTTAGCAACTGACAATGCGACAATCGATATTCCAGAAGCTATGGTACGTACAGAACAAGATCGCATGATGAGCGAATTTGCACAACGTATTCAACAACAAGGTTTAGACTTAAACACTTACTTCCAGATTTCAGGTCAATCAGAAGATGATTTACGTGAACAAATGAAAGAAGATGCTGAGTTACGTGTGAAAACAAACTTAACATTAGCTGCCATTGCAGATGCAGAAAATATCGAAGTGACTGATGAAGATGTTGACAAAGAGCTTGAAACAATGAGCGAACAATTCAACATCTCTGTTGAAGATATTAAGAAAACACTTGGCAACACTGATCTTGTTAAAAATGATGTTCGTGTGAAAAAAGTTATTAACTTATTAGTAGACGAAGCGAAATTAGTTGAAAGCACTTCAGAAGATAACAAAGAAGAAGCATAAGCACGCATATCTTATTGATGCGTCGTATTGAAAACTTTCATTACAAATTTGAATGATAAAATTTAATGAAGGTTAATCAGTGGGACCGCACATCAACTTCAGGTGATGTGCGGTCCCACTAACACAACTCTCAATGAACCGTTTCAACAAATTTTAATATGATGTGAAATCAACCGGGGTGGGTTGTTGTACTCAAATGATGCCATTTGACAACAACCGCACTCCGCTTAGTATTTATGACAACATCTGTTCAAACAGTTGCGTTAATGAATTTTGCAAATGATTTGATTTTTATGTCGCTAGCACTTAGTATATTAACGGCAAGCTTGGGGAATTTCATTCAGCAACTTTGAGTGTATTTTGTTGGATGAAGCGTTGGTATGAAACTTTATGAAGACACTACGAATAAAAATAGATGAGAAACAGAAGTTGAGGATGACTTTTACTGGGGCCACAATATCACACATCTGTTGTGTTTTATTGTGCAAAATGCAAAAAACTTGAAATGGTCTATATTTGCGTAATAGAATGCTTTCTAGTATAGTCGTAAAAGAACAGGGGTGTAATAAAGTATGTTTAAATTCAATGATGATGAAGAAAACTTAAAATGTTCTTTCTGTGGTAAAGATCAAGACCAAGTTAAAAAATTGGTAGCAGGTAGTGGTGTTTATATTTGTAACGAATGTATTGAGCTATGTGCTGAAATCGTTGAAGAAGAATTAAATCAACAACAAGCAGAAGAACTCACTGAATTACCAACACCAAAAGAAATTATGGATCAATTAAACAGCTATGTTATCGGCCAAGAAAAAGCGAAGAAATCATTGGCAGTTGCTGTATACAATCACTACAAACGTGTTCAACAACTTGGGCCTAAAGATGACGGCGTTGAATTACAAAAAAGTAACGTCGCTTTAATTGGGCCGACAGGTAGTGGTAAAACATTACTCGCACAAACATTGGCACGTACGTTAAATGTGCCGTTTGCCATTGCCGATGCAACTAGCCTTACAGAAGCAGGTTATGTCGGCGAAGACGTTGAAAACATTTTATTACGTTTAATCCAAGCTGCTGATTTTGATATTGATAAAGCAGAAAAAGGGATTATTTATGTCGATGAGATTGACAAAATTGCACGTAAATCAGAAAACACATCCATCACACGTGATGTTTCAGGTGAAGGTGTGCAACAAGCATTGCTTAAAATTTTAGAAGGTACAACAGCTAGTGTGCCGCCTCAAGGTGGACGTAAACACCCTAACCAAGAATTTATTCAAATTGATACAACAAATATTTTATTTATTCTTGGCGGTGCGTTTGACGGTATAAATGAAGTGATTAAACGTCGTCTTGGTGAAAAAGTAATCGGTTTTGCGAGCAATGAAGCTTCTAATTTCGATGAAGCAAGTTTATTAGAGCAAATCCGTCCAGAAGACCTACAAACTTATGGCTTAATTCCTGAGTTTATCGGACGTGTACCAATCGTTGCAAACCTTGAAACATTAGATGTTGAAGCGTTGAAAAACATTTTAACACAACCTAAAAATGCGTTGGTTAAACAGTACACTAAAATGCTTGAATTAGATGATGTAGCTTTAGAATTTACTGATGAAGCATTAGCTGCAATTAGTGAAAAAGCAATCGAAAGAAAAACAGGAGCACGTGGTTTACGCTCGATTATTGAGGAAGCATTGATTGATATTATGTATGATATTCCTTCTACAGAAAACGTTGCTAAAGTTGTCATTACAAAAGAAACAATTGTAAATGAGACAGAGCCTGAACTGTACGATGCGGAAGGTAACCTTGTGAATACAACAAAAACATCTGCTTAAAATCATGTTTCAGTAATCGAATGGATAAGTATGCTTAATTTTAAAAAGGCTGGGTTTCATAATCAGGTCAGATTATGGCTCGGCTTTTTTATTTCGCTTTAGTATAAATATCCAACATGTAAAAATATAAATAATCATTATTTCGATAAAGAGAAACCGTACATTTGTTGAAAAGCTTTGAGCAATTAAGGTAATCTAAAAAGAGTATGATGATACATAAACGAGGTGTAAAACTGATGAATATCAACCCAAATGAAGTAGACATTCTAATTAGTGCTGTTAAACCAGAGCAATACCCAGAGTTAGATTTGCCTGAAGTTGCATTAAGTGGTCGCTCAAATGTTGGAAAATCAACATTTATTAACAGTATGATTGGGCGAAAAAATATGGCGAGAACGTCTCAACAGCCCGGCAAAACGCAAACTTTAAACTTTTTTAATATTGATAACCAATTGATTTTTGTCGATGTTCCAGGTTATGGTTATGCGAAGGTAAGTAAAAAGCAACGTGAAGCTTTTGGTAAAATGATCGAAACTTATATTACAACACGAGAAGCATTAAAACTCGTGATTCAATTAGTCGATTTACGCCATCCGCCAACTGAAGATGATGTGTTAATGTATGACTTTTTGAAGTATTACGACATTCCGACACTCATTATCGCAACGAAAGAAGATAAAATCCCTAAAGGTAAAGTGCAAAAGCATATTAAAATCATTAAAGAAAAATTGGAGTTAGAATCCGGCGATCAAATTATCAGTTACTCATCAATTGAGAAAAAGAAACAAGATCAAATCTGGGCAGCCATTAGTGCGTTCATTGCTGAAGAATAACCTATTATCAACAGATGAAAATCATGCACGACTACAATTATGACAAAAATTTGGAAGGATGATTAAAAATCTTAACATGATTATGCATTTTTAATTAGAATGACTCTAATCTGTGTTATAATGTAGTCATTGTAGAATATATGGGGGCATAAGCATGTACTTAATAGCAGTTAGTGTGAATCATCGAACAGCTGATGTAGCATGTCGTGAAAAACTTTCATTTCAAGAAGAAAATTTGACACACGTACATGAAGCGTTGTTCGAGACAAAATCTATTTTAGAAAACGTGATTTTATCAACGTGTAACCGTACTGAAGTGTATGCGGTAGTTGACCAAATTCATACGGGACGTTACTATATTCAAAGATTTTTGGCGCGACAATTTAATTTTGAATTAGATGATATCAAGGCGATGTCTGAAGTGAAAACCGAAGACGAAGCAATTGAACATCTATTCAGAGTTACAGCAGGCTTAGACTCAATCGTATTAGGTGAAACACAAATTTTAGGTCAAATGAGAGATGCGTTTTTCACAGCACAAGCAGCAGGAACAACAGGTACTATTTTTAATGAACTGTTCAAACAAGCAATCACATTTAGTAAAAAAGCACATCATGAAACAGATATTGCTAATAATACAATTAGTGTGTCTTACGGTGCGGTTGAACTTGCGAAAAAAATGTTCGGTAAAATGAATAAAAAACAAGCATTAGTCATTGGTGCGGGCGAAATGGCAGAATTAGCTGTTTTAAACTTAAAAGGTGCTGGCGTGCGTCACATTACAGTCATTAACCGTACATTATCACGCGCACAAGCATTAGCAGATCAACATGGTGTACAAGTTGGAGAGTGGGCATCACTAGGGGAAGCCATTGTTTCAGCGGATATCGTGATCAGTTCAACAAGTGCAGAACAATTTATCATTACAAAAGAGATGTTAGAAATGTGTCAAAGTGTTGCAAAATCATCTCAAAAAGTCATGATTGATATTGCTGTACCAAGAGATATTGAACCTGTCGACGTTTCACATTCAGAGTTGTTTATTTATGACGTAGATGATTTAAAAGGTCTCGTTGATGCCAACTTGCGTGAACGTCAACTTGCAGCAGAACAAATTGCATCACGTATTCCAACAGAAATTGATAAACATAATGAATGGGTGCGTATGCTTGGTGTCATTCCGGTCATTCGTGCGTTACGTGAAAAAGCAATGCAAATCCAACAAGATACGATGGATAGTATTACTCGAAAATTACCAAATATGTCAGAGCGCGAACGAAAAGTGATTTCTAAGCATACGAAGAGCATCATTAATCAAATGCTAAAAGATCCGATCAAACAAGCGAAAGAGATTAGTGATGATAAGCATGCGGATGCGAAGTTAGCACTATTCCAAGAAATTTTTGATTTAGAAGTTGAAGCAGATTATAAAACACAAGCGATTAAAAAGAAAAAATCTGTGTTGAAAGAAAGATTATTAAGTATAGAAACTTAAAGAACGGTGATGCTATGGAAGAAGCGTTTTTCATACGTTTTCATGAAGTCATTTTATTGATTTATTTAGTCAGTATGGTGTGTTTGATAATAGATGTATTTCAAAAGAATTATCGTCTACAAAATATAGGGTTCTATGCTTTAGGGATTGTTTGGTTTTGTCAAACAATCTCTTTAACTATGTTTATTATATGGCAAAAGCAACTCCCTTTAACCTCTTTAATCGAGAGTTTTTACGTATTAACGTGGTTGATTTTGACGATTACTTTTGTGATGTCCGTGTTGCGTCAGTCTGAGTTTATGATCGCCTTTTTGAATGTGATTGGGTTTGTCTTTATGACGATTCACACGTTCCACCCGCGACAATTTAAATTGGACGGTGCACGACTCACGGCTTTGAATGAATTACTGTTTTTCCACATTTCACTCGCATTGTTGAGTTATGTGGTTTTCGCAGTTGCGTTTGTAAATGCGATTATTTATTTAATACAATATCGAAATTTAAAAGAAAAGCGATTTACGCAAAATTTCTTTAGAATGAGCAGTATCGCAACACTTGAAAAGTTAGTGTTTTACAGTTCTTTGATTGGTGTCATATTTATGTTCATTAGTCTCGTGCTAGGAATTCAATGGGGTATGGTATCGATTGGCTATGATATCTTTTTAGACTTGAAAGTGATCTCGTCAATTATTATTTTTATTGCCTATTCTATTTTTATTACATTACGATTGACGCGTCGTTTTAAACAGTCATTTTTAATGAATTTAAATATCATGTTATTTTTATGCTGTATGATCAATTTAGTTGTGGTGACTCAATTATCAACATTTCACCAATGGACCGGAGTTTAAATTATTTTAATTGGAGGAAAGCACTATGCGTAAACTTATCGTCGGCTCAAGAAGAAGTCAGCTCGCATTGACTCAAAGCCAACAATTTATTGATCGTTTAAAAGAAGTTGATCCTACTTTAGATATCGAAATTAAAGAAATTGTAACAAAAGGGGATCAAATTGTGGATCGTCAATTATCTAAAGTCGGTGGTAAAGGGTTATTCGTGAAAGAAATACAAAACGAACTCTTTAGCCGAGACATCGATATGGCCATTCATTCATTAAAAGACGTTCCAAGCGAATTACCTGAAGGCCTCACTTTAGGGTGTATTCCAGACCGTGAAAATCCATTTGATGCTTTCATTTCAAAAAATCATATTCCGTTGGACGAACTTCCTGATGGTAGTATTATCGGAACAAGTTCATTAAGACGTGGTGCACAGATTTTAGCGAAGTATCCGAACCTAGAAATCAAATGGATAAGAGGGAATATTGACACACGTTTGAAAAAGCTAGAAACAGAAGATTACGATGCGATTATTTTAGCGGCAGCAGGTTTGAAACGCATGGGTTGGTCTGATGACATAGTGACAACATATTTAGATGAAGACTTACTCGTACCGGCTATTGGCCAAGGTGCACTTGGTATCGAATGTCGTGCAGATGATGATGAATTGTTAGCATTACTTGCAAAAGTACATAATGAAGACGTGGCGGCATGTGTCACTGCAGAGCGCACGTTTTTAAAAGAAATGAATGGGAGTTGTCAAGTCCCTATCGGGGGCTATGCAACCCGTAAAAATGATACAGAGATTCAATTTACGGGTTTGATTATGTCTCCAGATGGTAAACAAAGATTTGAGTACACATTTTCAGGTCAAGATCCAATACAAGTCGGTAGCGAAGTGAGTCGTGTTCTTAAATCTCAAGGTGCGGATAAGATTATTCAAGCTTTAAATGAGAAAGAGGTGTAAATGATGAAGCCTATTATAGTGATGACCCAAACCAAGCGTTATAATGATCAGCGCGCTGAAATCGTTCATCTTCCATTTGTGACGACTGAACCACTTCCTTTTGATCAATCAGTGCTAGGTCGTCACTATGATTGGCTTGTTTTTACATCTCAAAATGCCGTTACGCATTTTCAACCTTATTTAAAGTTGTTAAATTTTAATAGATTAGCGGTCATTGGCGAGAAAACGAAAGCATTTTGTGAATCACAAGGGTTGCGAGTGGATTTCTTCCCAGCAGATTACTCACAAGAAGGATTTCTCGATGCATTCCCCACACAACAAGGGCAGCATATTTTGATTCCATCCAGTCAACGCGCACGGCCATTACTGCAAGAAGTGTTGCAAGTACGTGGTTTCAATGTTGAAAAAATTGATTTGTATACTTCATGTTTTTTATTGGAAAATGTGAAAGAAGCCAAAGCACGTATCGAAACAGGTCAAGTGGATGCATTGACGTTTGCGAGTGCTTCTGCTGTCAAGGCGTTTTTTCACGATGATACGTCTTTAAATTTCGACTCGTATTATGCAATTGGTCAACAAACAGCACGACAGATTCAAGATTACGGCTATTCATGTTCTATTGCTGACATTCAAACTTTAGAATCAATGGTGACAAAAATTTTAGAAGAGAGGGTTCAATAATGCAATTCGATAGACATAGACGATTACGTTCATCAAAAGTGATGCGTGATATGGTAAGAGAAACACATGTGAGAAAAGAAGATTTGATTTATCCTATTTTTGTTGTAGAGAAAGATGATGTCAAAGCAGAAATCAAATCATTACCAGGCGTATATCAAATCAGCTTAAACCTACTACATGAAGAATTGAAAGCGGCATATGATTTAGGGATTCGTGCCATTATGTTCTTTGGAATTCCGAATGAAAAAGATGCATGTGGGACCGGCGCATTTATTGAAGATGGCATCATTCAAAAAGCAACACGTTTGGCAAAGTCCATGTATAATGATTTATTAATTCTTGCCGATACATGTTTATGTGAATATACGGATCATGGTCATTGTGGTGTGATTGACACACATACACATGATGTCGATAATGATAAAACATTGCCTTTACTTGTTCAAACAGCTGTTTCTCAAGTGAAGGCGGGCGCAGATATTATTGCTCCTAGTAATATGATGGATGGATTTGTGGCAGCAATTCGCCAAGGTTTAGATGAAGCAGGATACTACCATATTCCAATTATGAGTTACGGGATTAAATATGCGTCAAGCTTCTTCGGCCCATTCCGTGATGCAGCGGAATCCGCACCATCATTTGGTGATAGAAAAACGTATCAAATGGACCCAGCGAACCGTCTTGAAGCGTTACGAGAGTTAGAATCTGATCTTAACGAAGGGGCAGATATGATGATTGTCAAGCCAGCGTTAAGTTATCTTGATATTATTCGTGATGTACGTAACAATAGCAACGTACCGATTATTGCTTATAATGTGAGTGGTGAGTACAGCATGACAAAAGCAGCAGCATTAAATGGTTGGATAGATGAAGAAAAAGTTGTGATGGAGCAAATGATTTCTATGAAACGCGCAGGAGCAGATATGATCATCACTTACTTTGCGAAAGACATTTGTCAATATTTAGATCAACAATAATAGGAGGCGGCAATATTGCGTTATAACGAATCAATTAAAGCATTTGAAAAAGCAGAACAACTGATGCCTGGAGGTGTGAACAGCCCTGTACGTGCATTTAAATCAGTAGACACACCAGCGATTTTTATGTCACGTGGTGAAGGAAGCCGTATTTATGATATTGACGGAAATGAATATATCGACTATGTGCTCAGTTGGGGACCGCTTATTTTAGGTCATCGTGATTCTAAAGTAATTGAAGCGATTCATGATGTTGTCGAACGTGGTACAAGCTTTGGCGCATCAACATTAGAAGAAAACCGTTTGGCTGAATTAGTGATTGAACGTGTGCCTTCCATTGAAAAAGTGCGGATGGTGTCATCAGGAACAGAGGCAACATTAGATACATTACGATTAGCACGTGGTTATACTGGCAAAAATAAAATCATTAAATTTGAAGGTAACTATCACGGTCATAGTGATTCGTTATTAATTAAAGCCGGCTCAGGAGTTGCAACGTTAGGTTTGCCAGATTCACCTGGTGTTCCAGAAGGTACGGCGAAAAATACAATTACGGTGCCTTATAACGATCTTGAAGCGGTGAAATACGCATTTGAAGAGTTTGGTGATGATATCGCAGCGGTCATTGTAGAGCCAGTCTCAGGAAACATGGGTGTCGTACCACCGATTAACAACTTCTTACAAGGGTTACGCGACATTACGAAAGAAAATGACGCTTTACTTATTTTTGATGAAGTGATGACAGGTTTTCGCGTAGGTTACAATTGTGCACAAGGCTACTTTAACGTCATTCCTGATTTAACGTGTCTAGGCAAAGTGATTGGCGGCGGTCTACCTGTTGGTGCTTTCGGTGGGCGTAAAGAAATTATGGATCATATTGCACCAAGCGGCGATATTTATCAAGCAGGTACATTATCAGGTAATCCGCTTGCAATGACGAGTGGTTATATGACTTTAAGCCAATTAACACCAGAAAGCTATGATTACTTTAATGAACTTGGTGATATGTTAGAAGAAGGTTTAACTGAAATCTTCGCCAAACATCAAGTGCCGTTAACAGTAAATCGAGCAGGTTCGATGATTGGATTCTTCTTAAATGAAGGGCCAGTCACAAACTTTAAAGAGGCAAATCAATCTGATCTAGAATTATTTGGTCAATTGTATCGTGAACTTGCTGAACAAGGTATTTTCTTGCCACCATCACAATTTGAAGGTATGTTTTTATCGACAGCACATACAAAAGAAGACATTGAAAAAACATTGCATGCTTTCGATGTTGCGTTAGAACGTCTCGGAAAATAATTAAATACAACTTAGATGAGGTGGGGATTGATGTGGTCCCGACCTCTTTTTTTCTAATGGTGTAAATTTGAAGCCTACTATCATACGTTTTTTGTATGCTAGTGATCATCATTTATCGCAATTCTAGCGTATGAGTTTTACGAATTGCATGTTCAATAGAAAAGCGTATAATATATGGTTGCTATGAGTGGAGTGAGGTCATACCGCAACTGTGTTAACCGTACTCCTCATTGTGATGAAAAATTAGGAGGCGAGGCCATGGTACAAAATAAAATGTTCAATAATTTACTTGTACTCGTCATTGCGATTTTGTTTGGTTGGCTCTTGTTTGCATTGCATATCATGTTGCCATGGATGTTCGGGCCCATTTTGGCAAGTATTTTTGTCGTAAAAGTACTAAAACGCGATGTTCAATGGCCGCTTTGGTTGAGTGAACTGGGTTTAATTATGCTCGGAGTTCAAATAGGGACTTCATTTACAAGAAGCGTGACAAGTGATATTAAAGATGATTGGCTCGCAATTGTTTTAGTGAGTGTCCTCATATTATTGTTAGCACTTGTCGTCTCCATTGGTTTTAGAAAAATTGCACATGTCAATCGTGAAACGGCAATTTTAAGCGTCATCCCAGGGGCGTTGAGTCAGATGATTGTAATGGCTGAAGAAAATAAAAAAGCAGACATCCTTGTCGTGAGTCTGACACAAACGTCACGTGTCATTTTTGTCGTGTTATTAGTGCCATTAATATCATTTTTCTTTAAAACTGATCATTCGAATCGTGTCACTGAAGCAAATGTACAATATTTAACAGATGTTTTAACGATACAACATATTGTAATCATTGCTTTAGGGATTGCAGTCGTTTATATACTGATGAAGTGGATCCATTTCCCTACAAAAATGTTGATGGCACCTATTGTTGTGTTAGTCATATGGAATTTTGTAACGAACCTTACATTCACACTTGATGCACCTATTATTGCAGGTGCGCAAATTATTTATATGATTCGTGTCGGTATTCAAATTGCGCATTTAACCGATCAATTAAAAGGGAGAATTGCAGTAGCAATTGCTTATCAAAATGTCATGCTCATTTTTGGAGCGTTAGCAATGGTTTATCTTGTACAATTCATTAACCATGCTTCTATTGATGAATTATTCCTCGGCGCGGCACCAGGTGGGATGAGTCAAATCGTCTTAGTCGCATTGGATATCGGAGCGGACGTTGCGATGATTTCAAGTTATCATATTTTCCGTATATTCTTTATTTTATTTTTAATAGCACCATTAGTCAGTGTGTATTTAAAATGTTTAGAGCGTAACAATAAAAATGATTTCAATTAAGGGCTTGGATAATGTCACGTCCAAGTCCTTTTATATTGCGCAATGTTATTGATGGGTATGTGAAATAGATTGATCTAATATGGTTTAGCGGTTGGGACATGATACTAAATGGCTGTTATAAAGGCCGGCAGCTTCCATAAATGAAAATGTAGTAACAGGACCAATAAATTTAAAACCATATTTTTTTAATGCTTTTGATAATGTTATAGCTGTATCATTGACGGTGATGCGTTCTTCTACAGATTGATATTTAAAATCAATCGGTGCCCCATCGACAAATGACCATAAAAACGAACTGAAACTATCGTAATCTTGTTCAATTTGAATATAACCTTTCGCTTGTGCGACGATGGCTTCTAATTTTGGACGATGATGTACGATATTTGGAAATACCATTAATGCATCAATATCTTCATCACGCATTTGTGCAATTTGATGGGGATCAAAATGATGAAATGCTTGTTGATAGGCTTCTTTCTTTTTTAAAATCGTTAACCAAGAAAGTCCCGCATGTTGTGATTCTAAGGCTAACAACTCAAATAAAGCGCGTGAATCATAGAGTGGTTTGCCCCAGCAGTGATCGTGATAATCGAGATAAAGTGGATCTTTTGTACCAAATGCACATGGGTTCACGTTTTCATTCCTCCTTGTATTGACTTCATTGTCGTTTCAGTATACTATAAGAATGAAATTAAAAATAGTGTTAGGGAAGAGTATGTTATTCGCTTTTTATAGAGAGTGCATGGGAGCTGGAAATGCATAAAAGTTATAACTGAAGGTAGCCCGTTTTGAACTTTAATTGAACTAAGAGTAGGTTAAAGCGTGTCATGAGCGTTAATCATAAGAGAGCAGTAGTGTAGAGATTTGTTTGCACTATTGAATATAGGTGGTACCGCGGAACATCCGTCCTATTTTGGACAGGTGTTTTTTTATTTTAATGGAGGGATTTTTAATGGAAATGAAACCGAAGTATAACCCGCAAGAAGTTGAAGCGGGTCGATATCAAAAATGGCTAGACCAAGAACTTTTTAAACCAAGTGATCATTCAGATAAACCTACATATACTATTGTGATTCCACCACCGAATGTGACAGGAAAGTTGCATTTAGGTCACGCGTGGGATACGACATTACAAGACATTTTAACACGTATGAAACGTATGCAAGGCTATGAAACGCTTTACTTGCCAGGCATGGACCATGCAGGTATCGCAACTCAAGCGAAAGTAGAAGCGAAAATGAGAGAAGAAGGTATCTCTCGTCATGATATTGGTCGTGAAAAGTTCCTTGAAAAGGCATGGGAATGGAAAGAAGAATATGCGTCATTTATTCGCCAACAATGGGCAAAGTTAGGTCTAGGTTTAGACTATTCTAGAGAGCGCTTTACATTGGATTCAGGATTAAGTCAAGCTGTCCGTAAAGTCTTTGTTGATATGTATAACAAAGGATTGATTTATCGTGGCGAACGTATCATTAACTGGGATCCAGCTGCGAGAACCGCACTTTCTGATATTGAAGTTGTTCACGAAGACGTCAATGGCAAGTTTTATCATTTTAAATATCCGTTTGCTGACGGTGAAGGCTACATGGAAATTGCTACGACACGTCCTGAAACGATGTTAGGAGATACTGCGATTGTCGTGAATCCAGATGATGAACGTTACCAAGATGTTATCGGTAAGACTGTGATTTTACCTGTCGTTGGTCGTGAATTACCGATTATTGCAGATGACTATGTCGATAAAGAATTTGGTAGTGGTGCAATGAAAGTAACACCTGCACATGACCCGAATGACTTTGAAATAGGGAATCGTCATAATTTAGAACGTATTGTTGTCATGGATGAAGCAGGGCGCATGAATGCTGAAGCGGGCAAATATGAAGGCATGGATCGTTTTGAATGCCGTAAACAGCTCGTTAAAGACTTGTTAGAAGAAGGTTTAGTTATTAAAATCGATGACCATGTCCATTCGGTAGGCCACTCTGAACGTTCGGGCGCTGTTGTTGAGCCATACTTATCAACACAATGGTTCGTTAAAATGGCTCCACTAGCAGAACAAGCTTTAAATAATCAAAAAACAAATGGCCGCATCGAATTTGTACCACCGCGTTTTGAAAAGACATTTAATCGTTGGATGGAAGAAATCCGTGACTGGACAATTTCGAGACAGCTTTGGTGGGGGCATCAAATTCCAGCGTGGTACCATAATGAAACTGGAGAGCTTTATGTAGGCGAAGAAGCACCTGTAGATATTGAGAATTGGACACAAGATGAAGACGTGCTAGATACGTGGTTCTCTAGTGCATTATGGCCGTTTTCAACTCTTGGTTGGCCAAATGAAGACGCAGCAGACTATCAACGTTTTTATCCAACGAATGTGTTAGTAACAGGCTACGACATTATTTTCTTCTGGGTTGCGCGTATGATTTTCCAAGGTTTAGAATTCACAGGTCAAAAACCATTTAACGACGTATTATTACATGGTTTAGTCCGTGCTGAAGATGGTCGTAAAATGAGTAAATCATTAGGTAATGGTGTGGACCCAATGGACGTCATTGATCAATATGGTGCCGACAGCTTACGTTATTTCTTGGCAACAGGGTCTTCACCAGGTCACGATTTACGTTATTCAACAGAAAAAGTAGAGTCTGTTTGGAACTTTATTAATAAAATTTGGAATGCCGCGCGTTTTAGTTTGATGAATATTGGTGACTCATTCAAATTTGAAGATATTAATTTATCGAGCGATTTATCAGTTGCAGATCAATGGATATTAACACGTTTGAATGAAACGATTGACACTGTCACACAGCTGAGCGACAAGTATGAATTTGGCGAAGTGGGACGCGTATTGTATAATTTTATTTGGGATGAGTTCTGCGACTGGTACATTGAAATGAGTAAAATTCCAATGAACGGTGACGATGAGGTTCAGAAAAACGTTACACGCTCTGTACTTAGTTATGCTTTAGATCGTATTATGCGTCTATTACATCCATTTATGCCGTTTGTCACTGAACACATTTGGCAAAATTTACCGCATGAAGGTGAATCTATCGTGACAAGTGCATGGCCAACAGTGGATGCATCGCTCGTGTTTGAAGAAAGTAAAGATGTGATGGAACAATTAGTTGAAATCATTAAAGCAGTACGTCAATCGCGTTTAGAAGTGAATACACCACTATCTAAAGAAATTCCAATTAAAATTCAAGCTAAAAATGAAACGATCCAACAATTATTGAAGACGAATCAACATTATTTGGAACGTTTCTGTAATCCAAGTACGCTTGAAATAGAAACACAAATCGACATTCCTGATAAAGCGATGACAACAGTCGTTGCTGCTGGTGAAGTCATTTTACCTATTGAAGGTTTGATTGATATGGACAAGGAATTAGAACGTCTAGAGAAAGATTTACAAAAATGGCAAAAAGAGTTAGATCGTGTTAATAAGAAATTATCAAACGAGAATTTTGTGAATAAAGCACCTGAGCACGTCATTAATGAAGAAAAAGAAAAGCAAGTGAAATATCAAGAGAAATATGATGGTGTCAAGGCGAGAATTGAACAATTAAAAGCGTAGGAGTCTTAGTTATGAATTATCTAGACAGTTTATATTGGATACACGAAAGAACAAAATTCGGCATTAAACCAGGTGTAAAACGTATGGAATGGATGCTCGATAAACTTGGTAATCCACAACAGAATATCCAAGCTATTCATGTCGGTGGGACGAATGGTAAAGGTTCTACGGTTGTTTATTTACGTGAAGCTTTACTCAAAAATGATTATCAAGTGGGTACTTTTACGTCTCCATATATCGAAACATTTAATGAACGAATCAGTTTAAATGGTTTACCAATTACAAACGAAGATATAGTAGCGCTAGTGGCTCGTGTGAAACCTGTCAGTGAAATGATGGAAGAACAAACTGAGTTAGGAGTTGCGACCGAATTTGAGATCATTACAACAATGATGTATCTCTATTTCGGCGAGCTTCATCCAGTTGATATCGTTATCGTTGAGGCAGGTCTAGGTGTCAAAAATGATTCTACAAATGTGATACAGCCATTGATGAGTATTTTGACGAGTATCGGTTTAGATCATACGGACATTCTCGGTCAAACGTATCTAGACATTGCTAAAGATAAAGCGGCAATTATTAAACCGCATACGCCAATTGTTTACGCTGTTAAAAATGAAGAAGCATTGAAGTATTTTAGAGATATCGCTGAACGATTAGATGCGAAAGCTTTAGAATTCGATCGTGATATTTTTATCAAATCAGAAGACGATGAATTTACATATCGTTATAAAGATTACGAATTAGAGAACTTAGCATTACACATGGTCGGCGAACACCAAAAGGAAAATGCAGCACTTGCAATTACTGCGTTAATTGAGTTGTATGAGCAAGAAAAAATTCAATTAGACTTCAACAAAATGATTGAAGGGATTGAACATGCGTATTGGACAGGTCGTATTGAACGTGTCTCTAAAGAACCGCTTATCATAATTGACGGTGCACATAATAAAGAAAGTGTTGACGCATTAGTGGACACAATTGAGAAGTATTACGATGTAGCGAAAGTAGACGTCTTATTTGCAGCTATTGAGGGGAAGCCGATTCATCATATGTTAGATGCTTTCCAAAGTATCGCAAAGCATATTTATGTGACAGGATTTGATTTTCCAAAAGCACTTCCTAAGCAAACGTTATATGATGAAATTGAATTTGGACAAAAATCAATGGTCGATAATTACATCTCATTTATAAACAACTACGATGGTGATGCATTGCTCATTACAGGTAGTCTTTATTTCATCAGTGAAGTGAAATCTAAAGTTGACTTTAATTCATAAAAATCGAACCACTTTGTATGTATTCCGAAAAATCGAGATACATATAAGGTGGTTTTTTATCATATACGTTTTTTTCGACTTAAAAAGTGTTTTTTGGCGATTTGACTCTTCATATGGATGCGCATATAATAAGTGCATTCAATGAAATGTTGCTGTCGTGAATTAAAGTTTCGACGGTGTTGAGGAGGTGTCTAGAATAATCGTCGCCTTATTTTTTGTAGGCAGTATTTTAATGAGTTTTTTACTGCAATTCGCTGATCATCCTTCATTAAGCATGCGACATTGCTTACAAAGATCAAAGTGTCAAACATGTCAGCATGAGTTAAAGCTGCTCGATTTAGTACCTATCCTAAGTTACTGTGCGTTAAAGGGAAGGTGCCGTTTTTGTCGACAACGCATTCCAATATCCCTTTTTATAGGCGAAGTTTTAGGGGGGTGCATTATTATTTATCCGCTATTACTACCTGTATACATTCCGCTTGAGACGTTTTATGTCATGGCGTTACTATTACTCACAATTGCAATTGTTGATATACGTACACAGTTGATTCTTCACAGATTCCTTTGTTTAATATCCATTTTGTTAGTCGCACTTCATCCGTCTTTCTATATAGATGTGCCACACCTGTTACTTTGGGTTACTACTTTTTTGATAGGGTGCATTCAACAAAATTATGTGGGTATGGGCGATATTAAATTATTTCTTATCATCATTTTCTTTTTTCCTGTACCGTTTTTACTCTTCTTTTTAGAACTCATTTTTCCAATAGGCTGTATACTATTACCGATTTCATTTATGTTTAATTGGATACACCAACGCCGAGTACCACTTGCGCCTGCTATTTTCACCGCATTTGTTACCGTTTCTACGATATACCCACAGTTGATTTCATTTTATGGAGGATTTTTATGACACGCATTCAAGATTTATCATCCAATGAGAAACCAAAAGAGCGCCTAATTCAATTTGGTAGTCAGGCATTATCGAACACAGAATTACTTGCAATTATTATCAATACCGGGAGTAAAGGACGTTCTAGCATACAAGTTGCTTCACATATTTTAGCGCAATGTCAGTCATTAACAGCGCTTAGAAAAATGTCATTAGTTGAATTAGAAAAGTTTGTCGGAATAGGGCGTAATAAGGCGACAACGTTGCTCGCTGTATTCGAATTGTCACGACGTTTAGCAGAGGATAAAAAGCAATACCTATCTGATCCTATTCATTCTCCGAGCCAAATTGCAGAACGCTATTATGCAAAATTTAAGGATTATGATCAAGAACATTTTGTTTTACTCATCTTAAATACGAAAAATCAAATTGTTCATGAACAAACGCTTTTTATTGGAACGTTAAATAGTGCCATCATACATCCTAGAGAAGTGTTTAAAACAGCTTTGAAATGGTCTGCTAATGCGATTATTGTGATTCATAACCATCCTTCAGGGGACGCATTAACCATAGTATAATAAACAATAGTAGTTAAAGTAGTTTAGGAGGAGATGTTAAAGGGAGATTTTACTTTAAATAAAAATTAACAAGGTTTATAATTTGTAGTACTTAAAGTGTTTAAAGAGGGGGGAGCGTGTGAGGGTTCAAAGGATAGAAGTGGAGAATAAGCCGTATCCATTGTATTTATTACTAGATAAAGAATACCAGCTAATTGAACCAGTAATGAAATTTATTAAATACTTAGATAACACAGGTAAGTCTCCAAATACCATTAAAGCATACTGCTATCATTTAAAGTTGCTGTATGAGTTCATGGAACAGAGAGGCGTTATTCTTAATGATATTAACTTTGAGTTGTTAGCAGACTTCGTAGGTTGGTTGAGATATCCAACAGCAACAAATGTAATTGATCTTCAGTCAAAAAAAGCCATAAGAGAAGAAACGACAGTGAATACAATTTTAAATGCCGTTATGAGTTTTCTTGATTATTTAAGTAGATTAGGAGAATTTAAATCAATTGATGTATTTAAACAAGCAAAGGGAAGAAATTTCAAAGGATTTTTACATCATGTTAATAAGGGTAGATACCAAAAGAATGTCTTAAAGTTAAGGGTTAAAAAGAAACAGATAAGAACATTGACATCAGAGGAAGTTAAGCAAATTATTGATGCTTGTCATACGAAAAGAGATAAATTAATTTTAATGCTTATGTATGAGGGTGGTTTAAGAATCGGTGAAGTGTTATCGCTTAGGCTTGAAGATATTGCCACTTGGGACAATCAAATCCATTTAACACCTAGAGATGTTAATGTTAATGAAGCTTATATTAAATTAAGGAAGGAAAGAACAATACATGTGAGTAAAGAACTGATGTCACTTTATACAGATTACTTGGTATATGAGTATAGTGAGGAATTGGAGCATGATTATGTTTTTATTTCCTTAAAAGAAGGCTATTTTGGGAAACCACTAAAGTACCAAAGTGTTCTTGATCTAGTTAGAAGAATAGTTAAAAGGACTGGAATAGAATTTACATCGCATATGCTTCGCCACACTCACGCAACGCAGCTAATTAGGGAAGGATGGGATGTTGCGTTCGTTCAAAAGAGATTAGGTCACGCACATGTTCAGACAACGTTAAATACCTATGTTCATCTTTCAGATCAGGATATGAAAAATGAGTTTAATAAATACCTTGAGAGAAAGGAGCATAAGAAATGAATGCTTCTAGTAAAAGTAAAATTATCAGTCAGAGTGAGATCAGCAAAAAAATAGCTGTAATGAATGAAGAAATGCAAGGGTTTTGGGCTAATAATAGTTGGGATATAAGAAAATGTCCACATCCTTCTGCCATAGAATTAAGTAAGAATCCTGCTTTAAGAAATCGTTGGGTTCGTTTTGAACGTGTTAAAAATCTGTGGTTAAGAACAGAATTGAAATATTTTTATTTTTACCATTTAAACAATGGAATATGGAATGCAAAAACTGTCTGGATTAGAAAAGGAACAGTAATTAATAAAATGTTAGATTTTTTAGATTTAAAGTATCCCAGCATTACTTCAATTACTGAAGTTCCTATTGAAAAAGCAGTGACGGAGTATAGAACATATTTGACAAAACAGGGTGTTAGAATTACCACTACTAATTATAAGATTACTGCTAATCAAGAAAAAACGCCTGTAAAAGCTAATTCTTACTATGTTACTAATCTAAAACAATTTATGGAGTTTTATGAGGACTTTTATTTTGATGGAGAGGAGTGGGATAAAGACGTTTGGGATAGACGAAACTTACCTTTGCCAGATGATAAGGTTAACCCAACACAATATGAATATACAATTAACTTTAAAGGGTTTCGGAATACATATTTTAAACAGCTTGTAAAAAGATATTGTAAGTTAAGATTGAACATGGATAGCTTTTCCTATGTAAGTGATATTGCCCAAAAACTTAAAGAGTTCTTTAATTTTCTGGATAAGAAGTTTAAACACGTTCAGAGAGTACACCAATTAACAAGAGTGGAAATTGAAGCATATTTAAGTGAACTAAACATGATGGGGATAAAACCTAGTACAATAACTGGGAGGATCTCTATATTGGAAGGACTATTTAGTACCCTTCATAGGCTAGAATGGGATGATGTTCCTTCCAAAATATTGATTTATCCCGAGGACTATCCGAAAATACCAAGAGCAAAACCTCGATTTATAGACGAATTCGTTCTAGAGCAATTGAACAGTCATCTTGATAAATTACCCGAATATATAGCTACAATGACTATGATTGTTCAAGAATGTGGAATGAGGATAAGTGAATTGTGCACCTTGAAAAAAGGCTGTCTATTAGAGGACAAAGATGGAGATTACTTTTTAAAGTATTATCAATGGAAAATGAAAAAGGAGCATATAGTTCCAATATCTAAAGAGGTAGCTTTACTTATTAAAGTTCGGGAAGATAAAGTATCAGAGGAATTTCCAGATAGTGAATACCTCTTTCCAAGAAAAGATGGATCGCCATTAAAACAAGAAACATTTAGAGGCGAGTTAAATAAATTAGCTTATGAGCAAAATATAGTAGATAAATCAGGTGAGATTTATAGATTCCATGCCCATGCCTTTCGCCATACAGTAGGAACAAGAATGATTAACAACGGGGTGCCCCAGCATATTGTGCAGAAGTTTTTGGGGCATGAAAGCCCAGAAATGACAAGCAGATACGCTCATATCTTTGATGAAACTCTAAAAAATGAATTTACTAAATTTCAAGAAAAACTGGTTACCAATAATGGAGATGTGCTCGATCTAGATGATGATAGTGAAGTCGATGATGTAGAGCTTCAATGGTTCAAGAAAAATATAAATGCACAAGTGCTTCCAAATGGTTATTGTAGATTGCCAGTAATAGCAGGTGGTTGTCCACATGCGAATGCATGCTTAGATTGGACTCACTTCTGTACCAGTAAGCAATTCTTACCACAGCACGAAGAACAGTTAGAGCGTACAGAAGAGTTATTAACCATAGCAAAGGATAAACAATGGCAAAGACAAATAGAGACTAATAGCCGTGTTAAAGAGCGTTTAGAACAAATCATTGGAAGTTTGACGGGGTAATTATCAATGGATAAACAAGTTAGAAATACAACAGAAATTGTACGTTTGGCGAAGCAGAAATCACAAAAGACAAGGGAAAAAGTAGACAAGGCGATTTCTAAATTTTCGATTGAAGGTAAAGCTATTAATTTTAATTCAATAGCAAAGGAAGCTAATGTTTCTAAATCATGGCTTTATAAGGAACACGATATTAGGCAAAGAATCGAATCCCTTCGTGAGCGTCAAATAACATCAAATGTAGTCTCAAAACCCAAGAAAAGTTCTCGTTCGGAGGAAATCCTTATTAAAACCTTAAAAAGAAGAGTTATGGAATTAGAAAAAGAAAATAAAAAATTACAGAACCAAATTCAAAAATTATATGGAGATCTGTATAATAAAGAGTAGTTTTAATTATTAATCTGTAGACAGATTGTGAAAGGATGCACTTAAACTAACGGAGCAGGATAGTTTAAGTGTATTTCTTCACAACAACTTGTACTTTGAACTTTGAAGTGTTAAAGTTAATATACTATTAATTGAAAGGAGAGATGGGTGGACAATGAAGAACTAATCTAATTTTTAACAATTGAAATAGTATATTTCAGTTTAAAAACTTAGGATTAGTTTGCCCATTTTTCCATACACTAAATAAATGTAAGACTGAATAGCTAAAAAGGCTACTTAGTTTTATTTGAGTATCGTAAAAAGTGACATGACTAATCCTTCCAACATTACATGGGAGGATTTTTTATTATTCTCCCAGAATCAAAATAAAGAAAGAAGGAATCGAATTGTTAAAACAAAAAGAACTAATGGCAAGGGTTAAGGAACTTGTCCAGTCAGATGAACGAATATCTGCTTGTATGATGTATGGCTCTTTTACAAAAGGAGAGGGAGATCAATACTCTGATATAGAATATTATGTTTTTCTGAAAGATGATACAATTTCCACCTTTGATTCAGCAAAGTGGTTAAATGAAGTCGCTTCCTACCATTTACTCTATCAAAATGAGTACGGTACGGAAGTAGTAATTTTTGAAAATCTAATACGTGGTGAATTTCATTTCCTTTCCGAAAACGAAATGAAAATTATTCCCTCATTCAAAGAATCAGGCTACATTCCTGACACAAAAGCAATGTTTATTTATGATGAAACAGGACAACTAGAATTGTACTTATCAGAGTTAGAAGGTCCTGGTCCAAATAGACTTACAGAAGAAAACGTAAATTTTTTACTGAATAACTTTTCCAACCTATGGTTAATGGGGATTAATGTTCTTAAAAGAGGGGAAAATGCACGTTCATTGGAACTTTTATCTCAATTACAAAAAAATACACTACAACTCATTCGAATAGCGGAAGAAAATGCCGATAATTGGTTTAATATGACAAAGAATCTTGAAAAAGAAATTAGTCCTGAAAACTATGAAAAGTTTAAAAAGACTACTGCTCGCTTAAATGAATTAGAACTATATGAAGCCTATAAGAATTCTTTGCTTCTCGTTATGGAACTTCGAAATCTCGTTGAAAAACAGTATCAGTTAACCGTTAGCAATGACTTTTTTGAAAAATTGTTACATTATATGAATGACTAGAAAAAATTGTTGTGCTAACGGGTGCTTTAGTTAAATAACAATGAATAAAAATCAGCTGTATCTTATGTTACTATTAAGTAATTTAAGATACAGGTTTTACTATTTTTGAAATAATTACCTTTCACTTCAAATACATGTATTCAAAGTGAAAGTATTGATTTAAATGATTCTTTTGTAATTTACTCTTGATAAGACGCATCACCATCAGAAGCGGACATTGAAACGACAAAACGGTTGGTTGCATGTGGAGAGGCAATGGGGATTGAGTTACTTGATCATATTGTGATTGGGGAAGAATCGTATGTTTCGATTATGAGTGAAACAAATGAAGCGTAAAAATAGAAAGGGGCGGGGTATGAAAATTTTAGCATTGCTTCATCATTAAATAGTCGTTCTTAATGATTTCCGTTTTTTTTGATATTGAAGCGCTCAAAGTGTTGAAACGCCTGAGAGATTTTCTCCTAAAATGGGAGCCATCTAATGCCAATTATGAAATTCAAATCGCAAATCAATACGACTCATTTTTTAAATATTCATGCCCCAATCCCCTTTATGAAGCGTTATCTTCTCGTCATCAAATATAGCTCACAAACCATAAGAACAATTGATAGCCAAGATAGACAACTAGTATCATCAAGCCGAGTCTAATTAAAAAGCCAATGATTGAAACACTGATTCTAAAAAGAACTACGGCAAGTAAAATCATTATAAATAATGCGATAATGTTCATTCATGTCACTCCTTCATTGATATTGTAGTATTTTTATGAAACAAACACATCATTCTAAAGTTATATTTATCATGCTTCGGATGGATGTCTTTAAATATCTTATTTATTATAATATAACGTATAATGATGGGAGTAGTGTTGATGAGAGATAATTTTAAGGAGGGCATTCATGCGGATAATTAAAAGTCTTGTTAAATTATTTATGATGATTGTATTACTCATCGCCCTCGTTTTTGCTGTATTAAAGTTTGTACCGAATTTCAAAAATGAACCATGGAATCCTGTTGGAAATGAAGAAGTGTACCAAGTGACTGATGATGAAGGGTATCTCGTACCATTAAATGGACGGCGCTATATTCAAAGTGAAAACGACATTTTTAGAAATATACCTAAAAGTCAGATGAGGAATGTATTTAACTGGATTGATAAATATGAATTTATGCAAGTCAATGAAATGACACGTATGGGATATGATCAAGAATTTTTAATTGCAGAACGCGATACACAGTTTATTTTATATCGTTTTGGTGATGATGCGATGCGTGTCTATACAACAGAGCATGATCTTTATTATGACCTTAATCAACTTGGTGCATCCATTCAAATGAAGCCTCTAAGTGCGTACCAACAAGCTGACGATGATTAATCAGATATTGAGGTGTGCAGCTTGAGATAACGCTTTTGATAAGTTAGGCTATGGATGAGACAAATTTTTGAGAGGTGATTTTGCGATGTCTGACAACCATCAAGCGCAACAAAGCAATGAGCAGTTAAAAGCTCAAAACTTATTTGCGAAATGGCGTAAAGATGAAACGTTGTATAAAGAAGATGAAGAAAAATCTCATGCACAACAATCGGAAGAATCATCATAGGAGTTAGATTGAAGCGGGATAGAAGGCTTAAGGTGTAATAGCTATTTCTATCTCGTTTTAATTTTATTATCATCCGTGTCAATTGTTACGAGATAATCATGTTCATACAGATATTTATCAATATTGTACAGCATGGGACTTTATTTACTTTCCAGAGTAATATAAAATGATAACAGTACATACATTGAAATATAGTTTGAGGTGTTGAGGTTGTCCAATTTTTTTAAAAACAACAAACTCGTTGTGTTGTTTTGTGCATTAATACTATTTATCGCTTTAATTGGATTATCAATTCGTTCGCACGCACAATCAGTTCCTGAACAGTATGTTAGTGATACCACTTCTTTTGGACAGAGGGTCTTCTCCTATCCAATTCATTTTATTGCTGGGTCAATCTCGGATATTTTTCATAAGACTGAAAAGCCAACGAATAAAGAAAAACAATTAGAAGCTGAAAATGAACGTCTTAAATCAGAAAATAAAAATCTCAAAAAAGAATTAGATATGAGTGATATTTCTAAATATGAACCCTTTACTGCAGCTGTCATAGCGCGACAACCTGACCAATGGTTAAATACGATTGTCATTGATAAAGGGAAAAAATCTGGCATCAAAGAAAATATGGCAGTAATGACAGCAGATGGTTTAGTCGGCCGCGTCGCAAAAGTGAACCAATTTTCATCTCAAATTCATTTAATCACGACTAAAGGGCGCACAAATCGCTTATCTGTGAACGTACAACATGATGGGCATGAAGTTTTTGGTTTAATTGATCATTTCGATGAGAAAACGAATCATCTCATTATTAGTGATATTGATAATAATGAAAAGATTAAAGCTGGAGACAAAGTCGTGACGAGTGGCTTAGGTGATCAGTTACCTAAAGGGCTTTACATAGGAGAAGTGAAAAAAGTTCAAAATGATCAATACGGTTTGTCTAAACAAGTTGCGATTGAAACCGGTGCGAATATTAACCATTTTGACCATGTCTTTATTGCAAAGAGAGATCCTAAAACGATTGTTAATGATGAGGGTGACGGCTCATAATGAAATCTATTTACTATATTCTCGTTGCGATACTCATGTTCTATTTAGATACTGTTTTAACTTTCTTATCACCGATTATCATAGGGGGGCATCGCTTCATTTTAGTACCCCATCTCGTGTTTTTATTTTTAGTGTTGATTACGGTTTATAAAAATACCAGTATCGCTTTAATTCTTGGTGTATTATTAGGTACCGTCCACGACTTGTTTTTCGGACAAATTTATGGTGTCTACCTATTTGGTTATATCGTATCCATTCTATTTGCTGATAAGTTTTTAAAAGTATTTTTCCGTGATCATGTGATGGTCTATGTGATGACGTTGATTGGTATTGTTTTTTTAGAAGTTTTTGTTGTTATGCTTTATTTAGTTGTCGGCTTAGTTGATTTCAATCTCATTCAATTTATCGTATTTCGCATACTGCCGACATTATTGCTCAATGCGATTTTACTGATATTCCTTTACTTTGCTGCAAACTATTTTTTAAATCCTAAACGTTCTATTGACACGAAGTAAAACGAATGGTATGATGCAATAGTTGAGTAGTTCGTAGCTACATACAACCGCTCAAACATAGGTTTTAAGTACATTATGTCACCTATGTATGGCGTGACTTATAAATAGGAGGTGCAGAGTATGTTTGCTATTATTGAAACAGGTGGAAAACAAATCAAAGTAGAAGAAGGTCAAGAGATTTTCGTTGAGAAATTAGACGTAAATGAAGGTGACACTTTCACTTTTGATAAAGTTTTATTTGTTGGTGGAGACAACGTTAAAGTTGGCGCGCCTACAGTTGAAGGTGCTACAGTGACAGCAACTGTTAACAAACAAGGTCGTGGTAAGAAAATCACTGTTTTCACTTACCGTCGTCGTAAAGACTCTAAACGTAAAAAAGGCCATCGTCAACCTTACACTAAATTAACAATCGACAAGATTAATGCATAATTATGATTAATGTTGATATTAAGTTAAATGACGAAGGTCAAATCACAGATGTCATTATGGATGGTCATGCAGATTATGGTGAACACGGACAAGATATTGTTTGTGCAGGTGCATCGGCAGTTGTTTTTGGGAGTGTGAATGCCATTATTGGCTTAACTTCTGAACGTCCAGATATTGATTATTCTGAAGATGGTGGGTATTTTCATGTGAGGGCTGTGGATACGAATAACGAGCAGGCTCAGTTAATACTCCAATCATTACTTATTTCTTTACAAACAATTGAAGAAGAATATAATGAGTATATTAAATTAAATCTGAAGTGAGGTGTAACTCATGCTAAAATTAAACTTACAATTTTTCGCATCGAAAAAAGGGGTAAGTTCTACTAAAAACGGTCGTGACTCTGAATCTAAACGTTTAGGTGCTAAACGTGCTGACGGTCAATTCGTTACTGGTGGTTCTATCTTATTCCGTCAACGTGGAACTAAGATTTACCCAGGTGAAAACGTAGGTCGTGGTGGCGATGATACATTATTCGCTAAAATCGACGGCGTTGTTAAATTCGAACGTAAAGGTCGAGACAAAAAACAAGTTTCTGTTTATGCAGTTGCTGAATAATTTGTCAATCTTTGACACCAGAAGGTAACTTCTGGTGTTTATTTTTTATATTAAATGAACTTATCGTTATATAATATAACGTGATAGATAAGCATTATTAAAGAAATTAAAGTAAAAGAGGTGAAAACATGTTTGTCGATCAAGTAAAAATATCATTAAAAGCTGGTGATGGCGGTAATGGGATTACTGCATACCGTCGTGAAAAATATGTCCCATTTGGTGGTCCAGCTGGCGGTGATGGTGGACGTGGGGCTTCAGTCGTGTTTCAAGTGGATGAAGGCTTGCGGACATTAATGGATTTTAGATATCAACGTCACTTTAAAGCTAAAAAAGGTGACAATGGTCAAAGTAGTAACATGCATGGTAAAAATGCTGAGGATCTCGTGTTAAAAGTACCACCTGGAACGATTATTAAAGATGTTGAGACGGGTCAAACGCTAGCTGATCTCGTTGAACATGGTCAAAGTGCGGTTGTTGCTAAAGGTGGACGTGGCGGACGTGGTAATTCTCGTTTCGCGACACCTAAAAACCCTGCGCCTGATTTTAGTGAGAATGGTGAGCCAGGTGAAGAGATTGACGTAACATTAGAGCTTAAATTGTTGGCAGATGTCGGTTTAGTTGGTTTTCCAAGTGTGGGTAAATCTACATTATTATCGATTGTTTCTAAAGCGAGACCTAAAATTGGGGCGTATCATTTTACTACGATTCAACCGAACCTCGGTGTAGTAGAAACACGTGACCAACGTAGCTTCATTATGGCCGATTTACCAGGGTTAATTGAAGGTGCCTCTGAAGGTGTAGGCTTAGGTCATCAATTTTTAAGACATGTGGAACGTACGAAAGTCATTGTGCATGTGATTGATATGAGTGGCATGGAAGGGCGTGACCCGTATGAAGACTATCAAATTATCAACCAAGAACTTAAAGCGTATGCGCAACGTTTAGAAGATCGTCCACAAATTGTTGTTGCGAATAAAATGGACATGCCAGATGCTGAAGCACAACTCGAAATGTTTAAAGAACAACTTAATGATGAGACGGTAACCATTGTACCGATTTCGTCTTATACGCGAGAAAATATTGATCAATTGCTCTATGAAATTGCCAATACACTTGAAGAAGTTAAAGATATTGATTTCTCTGCGAAAGAAGAAGAGGTCGGCGTCAACCGTGTCCTTTATAAACATACACCGTCTCAAGATAAGTTTACAATCACACGTGATGATGGTGGTGCATATGTCGTAAGTGGTAATGCCATTGAACGTATGTTTAAAATGACTGACTTCAACAGTGAACCAGCGATTCGTCGTTTTGCGAGACAAATGCGTTCAATGGGTATTGATGATGCATTGAGAGAACGTGGCGCTGAAAATGGAGATATTGTACGTATTCTAGGTGGAGAATTTGAATTTGTCGAATAATATTGAGAGTGGAGGTTGCGATGGTAGATGAAACATCAATTTTATATTATTCGTGAAGATGTATTACCTTATGTTGTAAAACGTGTGCTCCAAGTGAAATCCTCTTTAAAAGCGGATCAATCACTTACGATTCAAGAAGCTGTAGATATGCATGACTGTTCGCGTAGTGCGTTTTACAAATATAGAGATACTATATTTCCGTTAGAAGATGTTCAGCAACAGACCGAAGTTTTTACGATTATTTTATTTGTGACAGATAAAGTGGGTATATTAGCTCAAATTCTCGAAAAACTTTCCGAATTAAACCTTTCTGTATTAACGATTCATCAAAGTGTCCCTACTGATCAAAAAGCATCAATTACGTTATCTTTAGACGGTCGAAATGCGAAGTGGGGACCATATCAAATCATTAATGAACTACGCCAAATGGAAAATGTATATAACGTAGACATTATTGGAATGAACATGTAAGGAGCGCTATTGAATGTATGCATATATTTCTGGAAAATTAACAGCTCTACATCCAACGCATATCATTGTTGAAACGACATCTGGTATCGGGTATGAAATTCAAACACCGAACTCTTATCGCTTTCAAAAAAACTTAGATCAAACGGTGAAAGTGTATACGTCACTCATTGTACGTGAAGATGCGCAATTGCTCTATGGTTTTATTGATCAAGAAGAAAAGGATATGTTTTTAAGTTTGATTAAAGTAACAGGGATAGGTCCTAAGTCAGCGTTAGCCATTTTAGCAGCAAGTTCGCCAAATGAAGTGAAACGTGCGATTGAAAATGAAAATGATGCCTATTTGACACAATTTCCAGGTATCGGTAAAAAGACTGCCCGTCAAATTGTGCTTGATTTAAAAGGTAAAGTCGTTGTTACGGAAGAAGTGAGCGAAGGCTTGTTAGATATAGCGACAGAACAGGAGGAGCTTGCTGTACAAGAAGCTTTACTTGCGTTAGAGGCGTTAGGATACTCTAAACGTGAACTGAAAAAAGTGGAAAAAGCGATGCAGCAACAAATATTTAGTGATGTCGATGAAGCTGTTAAGTATGGCTTAAAACAATTGATTTCATAAAGAGGTGATGGATATGGATCGAGACCGAATGATGGATGGACATGAACAAGTAGATGAACAGACATTTGAGTTGTCATTAAGACCCGAGCGTTTAAGACAATACATAGGTCAGTCTACAATTAAGTCAAACCTTGATGTGTTTATACAAGCCGCTAAAATTCGTGAGGAGCCATTAGATCACGTCTTACTTTTTGGCCCACCTGGTTTAGGTAAAACCACTTTGTCACACATTATCGCAAATGAAATGGATGTCAATTTGCGTACTGTTTCCGGTCCGTCGATTGAACGACCAGGTGATTTAGCTGCCATTTTAACAGCTCTGCAACCCGGTGATGTGCTCTTTATTGATGAAATTCATCGTTTAAGTAGCGTTGTTGAAGAAGTGCTTTACCCAGCAATGGAAGACTTTTTCTTAGATATCATCGTAGGTAAAGGCGACGAAGCAAGAAGTATTCGTATTGACTTACCTCCATTTACTTTAGTTGGTGCAACGACACGTGCCGGTAGTTTGACGAGTCCACTACGAGATCGTTTTGGCGTGCATTTAAGGCTTGAATATTATACTGAAGAAGAACTAACACAAATCATTATACGAACAGCAGAAGTATTAGGAACTGCCATTGATGAAGAAAGTGCTTTTGAAATTGCGAAAAGAAGCCGAGGGACGCCACGTATCGCCAATCGCTTGTTGAAACGGATTCGTGATTTTCAACAAGTGAAACAAGACGATATGATTTATATTGAAACAACAAAGCATGCGTTGAAATTACTTCAAGTGGACGATGAAGGATTGGATTATATCGACCATAAAATGATGGCTTGTATTATTGAACAATATCGAGGTGGTCCTGTTGGTTTGGACACGATTGCTGTCTCAATTGGTGAGGAAAGAGTGACGATTGAAGATGTTTATGAACCATTTCTCATTCAGAAAGGGTTTTTAGAGCGTACCCCTCGAGGCCGAAAAGCAACACCTTATGCGTACGAACATTTTAAATATACGAGCCCATAAGTGAAGGAGTCATTATTTTGAACATAGAAGAATTTGATTATGTATTACCTGAATCACTCATCGCTCAAACTCCGCTTAAACAGCGAGATCAAAGTCGTTTATTATATTTGAACCGCGACACAGGCGAGACTGAGGATTTACATTTCAAGGATATCACCCGTTTTTTCCAACCTGGAGATACGTTAGTGCTCAATGACACGCGCGTGATGCCAGCACGTTTGTTTGGGATAAAAGAAGAAACGAACGCCAAAGTAGAAATGTTAATGCTGACACAAATTGAAGGTGACGATTGGGAAGTCCTTTTAAAACCGGCGAAGCGAATTAAGCTTGGACAAACGTTAAGCTTTGGTGAAGGTAAGATTAAAGCAACTTGTATTAAAGAGTTGGATCAAGGCGGGCGTATCATGCGTTTGAGTTATGAAGGCATTTTGCAAGAAAGACTAGATGAACTCGGTGAAATGCCATTACCGCCATATATTAAAGAACGTTTAGATGAAAAAGAACGCTATCAGACGGTTTACGCTAAAGCAGCAGGTTCAGCAGCCGCACCGACAGCAGGACTACATTTTACAGATGCTTTATTGGACGACATCCGACGTCAAGGTGTTCAAATTGCATTTATTACACTGCATGTCGGTTTAGGCACATTTAGACCTGTCAGTGTTGACCATATTGATGACCACGAAATGCATAGTGAATATTATCAAATGTCACAAGAAACTGCCGATATTTTAAATCAAACGAAAGCGGCAGGACATCGAATTATTTCGGTAGGAACGACGTCCACACGTACACTTGAAACGATTCGCAGTCAGTTTGATACATTCCAAGCAACGAGTGGTTGGACCAATATTTTTATTTATCCTGGATTTGAATTTAAGGCAATTGACGGTTTAATTACAAACTTTCATTTACCGAAATCAACATTGGTGATGCTTGTGTCAGCATTTAGTTCACGTCAATTTGTGTTATCAGCGTATCACCATGCAGTTGCTGAAAAGTATCGATTTTTTAGTTTCGGTGACGCGATGATTATTATTTAGTTTGAGAGGAGAATATGATGCCTGCAGTAACATATGAGCATATAAAAACTTGTAAACAATCGGGTGCACGTTTAGGAATTGTGCACACGCCTCATGGTTCTTTTGAAACACCGATGTTTATGCCAGTAGGAACGAAAGCAACGGTGAAAACAATGAGCCCTGAAGAATTAAAACAAATGAACACTAAAATTTTGCTTGGTAATACGTATCATTTATGGTTGCAACCTGGCAATGATATCGTGAAACAAGCTGGAGGATTACACAAGTTCATGAACTGGGATGGACCGATTTTAACAGATTCAGGCGGCTTCCAAGTATTCAGTTTAAGTAACTTGCGGAAAATCACAGAAGAAGGTGTAGAATTTCGACATCATACAAATGGTTCGAAATTATTTCTCTCACCTGAAGATTCTATTAAAATCCAAAACGACTTAGGCTCTGATATTATTATGGCATTTGATGAATGTCCACCGATGCCTGCTGAATACGATTATGTGAAAAACTCATTAGAGCGTACAACACGATGGGCGGAGCGTTGTTTAGCAGCGCACCAACGTCCTGAAGATCAAGCGCTATTTGGCATTATTCAAGGTGGTGAATATAAAGATTTACGTCAACAGTCTGCCGAAGAACTTGTGAAACTTGATTTTCCTGGTTACGCGATTGGTGGATTGTCAGTTGGCGAACCGAAACCTGTCATGTACGAAATGGTAGAACATACGGAGCAGTTTATGCCGAAAGATAAACCACGTTATTTAATGGGTGTGGGTTCACCAGATGCCTTGATTGAATGTAGTATTCGTGGTATGGATATGTTTGACTGTGTGTTGCCTACACGTATCGCACGTAATGGGACTTGTATGACATCAACAGGGCGCCTCGTCGTAAAAAATGCACAATTTAAAGATGATTTCCGTCCTTTAGATGAGAATTGTGATTGTTATACGTGTCAAAACTATACGCGTGCATACTTACGACACTTGATTAAAGCAGATGAAACATTTGGTATTCGTCTTACTACTTACCATAATCTTCATTTTCTGTTAAAATTAATGGAGAACATTAGACAGGCTATTCGAGAAGACCGTCTTTTAGATTTTAAAGAGGAATTTTTCGAACAATACGGTCTGAATGTTGATAATCCGAAAAATTTCTAGATAGGAGTTATGATTTATGTCTTCACTTATTAGTTTATTGCCATTAGTCTTACTGTTTGTAGTGATGTGGTTATTTATGATTCGTCCACAACAAAAACGTGCGAAAGAGCATCGCCAAATGGTTGAACAATTACAAGCAGGTCAACGTGTGACTACAATCGGCGGCATCAAAGGTACAGTTCGTGCAGTAGATGAAACATCAGCGGTTATTACTGTAAACGGTAAAGGTACAGAATTGACTTTTGAAAAGCAAGCCATTAAGCAAGTTGACCCTTCATAAACATTGATTGTATCCGTAAGTTTGCATACAATAAAGGACATGGCTTAACACCATGTCTTTTTTATTGGTTGCTCAAAATGACTTGCACTAAACGGAATAATTCAAGTATGCTTGTGACATAAGATTAAATGAGGTGTTCATGTGAAAAAAGTAAGTAGACTGATTACCTTTATATTACTTGTAGTACTCTTGTTTGCGGGCATGAGTGCGACATATAAAAGTGTAATCAAAAATGTTAACTTAGGACTTGACCTTCAAGGTGGATTTGAAGTGTTGTACCAAGTTAATCCCCTTGGAGATGGTGAAAAAATTGATAACACTGCAGTACAATCGACAGCTAAAACGTTAGAACGTCGTGTCAATGTTCTCGGGGTATCAGAACCTAAAATTCAAGTTGAAGATCAAAACCGAATCCGCGTTCAGCTGGCAGGGGTACAAGACCAAAACCAAGCGCGTAAAATTTTGTCTTCACAAGCGAACTTAACGATTCGTGATGCAGATGACAAAGTTTTATTAACAGGTAAAGATCTTGTGCAAGGTTCAGCTAAGCAAGAGTTTAAACAAAATACGAATCAACCCGCTGTGACTTTCAAATTAAAAGACAGTGATAAGTTTAAAAAAGTGACAGAAGAAATTTCTAAAAAACAAGAAAATGTGATGGTCGTTTGGTTAGATTTCGAAAAAGGCGACAGTTATGAAAAAGAAAAAACGAAAGAAGATCCTAAATTTATTTCTGCCGCTTCTGTAAACCAACCGATCAATTCGACTAACGTTGAAATTTCTGGTGGGTTCCAAGGTGAAAAAGGTATTTCTGAAGCGAAACAAATTGCTGACTTATTAAATTCAGGTTCACTTCCTGTAGAATTAAAAGAAATTTACTCAACATCAGTAGGTGCGCAATTTGGACAAGATGCTTTAGATAAAACAATTAATGCATCTATGATTGGTATCGGCATTATTTTCTTATTTATGCTACTATTCTATCGCTTACCAGGTATTGTAGCTGTGATTACGTTAACGACGTACATTTACTTAACTATGGTTGCATTTAACTTTATTTCTGGTGTGCTGACATTACCAGGCTTAGCCGCACTCGTTCTTGGTGTCGGGATGGCCGTCGATGCAAACATCATTATGTACGAACGGATTAAAGACGAAATTCGTATCGGTCGCACATTAAAGCAAGCGTATAAGAAAGCGAATAAAAGTTCGTTTATTACAATTCTCGATGCCAACTTAACTACTGTATTAGCGGCAGCGGTACTTTTCTTCTTTGGTGAAAGTTCAGTCAAAGGTTTCGCGACGATGTTATTACTTGCGATTCTGATGAGTTTCGTAACAGCGGTATTTTTAACACGTGTTTTATTATCACTCGTGGTACATTCTAATGTCTTTAAGAAAAAATTATGGTGGTTTGGTGTTAAACAATCACAAATTCATGATATTAACAAAGGTTATGATGTGCATGAATTAAGCACGCCTTATGATAAAGTAGATTTCATGAAATGGGCAAAACCGTTATTTGCATTGAGTGGCGTCGTGATTGTAGCAGGTGTCATCATTCTTGCGATATTCAAGTTGAATTTAGGGATTGATTTTACATCAGGTACACGTGTTGACTTACAAAGTAACCAAAAATTGACACAAGCACAAGTTGAAAAAACGATGGAATCGATTGATCTTAAACCAAATCAACTATCTATCGGTGGTAGCAATAATGAAAATGCTTCAATGCAATTTAAACGTGACTTGAATAAAGATGAAGTCGCAAAAGTAACAGATACATTGAAATCGCAATATGGTAAAGAACCGTCAGTCAATACGGTTTCACCAGTCATTGGACAAGAATTAGCGAAAAATGCGATGTTAGCCGTAATTATTGCTTCAATCGGCATGATCATTTACATTTCGTTACGTTTCGAATGGCGTATGGGTATTGCCTCTATCATATCCTTGTTACATGATGCATTTATGATTATTGCGGTCTTCAGTTTGTTCAGACTAGAGGTTGACATTACGTTTATTGCAGCGGTACTGACGATTATCGGTTATTCGATCAATGATACGATTGTAACGTTTGACCGTGTACGTGAGATGTTATCGAAAATAAAAGTCATTACGAAAGAGGACCAAATTGACTACATTGTTAATAGTTCTATTCGCCAAACATTGACGCGTTCCATTAATACAGTGTTGACAGTAGTCATCGTGGTTATCGCCTTACTCGTGTTAGGTGCGTCAAGTATTTTCAACTTCTCACTCGCGCTATTAATCGGACTATTGTCTGGTGTATATTCTTCAATCATTATTGCCGTACCACTATGGGGCATGTTGAAGAAACGCGAATTACGTAAATCACCTCATCATAAACTTGTCGTGTATAAACGTAAACGTACGAATGAAGAAAAAGTATTAGTATAGATTTCACACATTTTACAAAGAGGGGTTAAGACTGATCAGATGTCTTAGCCTCTCGTTCTTTTTATTCTGATGAATTTTCGATATAATACTGTGTGGAGAAAGTGGCGGTGAATGATATGATAAAATCTAAATTTCAATGGCAAACCGATACAAATCGTCAATCGATGGACGACGTATTGGTTGAACAATATAAATTAACCCCTTTGATGCGCTATATTTTAGAAAGTAAAGGCTATACTGAGGCAACACAACTCGCACAAGTACTATCAGCTTCTAAAGACAATATGCATAATCCAAGTTTGATGAGTGACATGGATAAAGCCGTCAAACGTATACATACAGCGATTCAAAATCAAGAAAAAATTTTAGTGTACGGGGATTATGACGCAGATGGTGTGACGTCTACAACGATTATGGTCAAGACACTCCAGCAACTTGGAGCAATTGTTGGTTGGTATATTCCTAACCGTTTTACTGAAGGCTACGGCCCGAGTGAGCCTGCGTTCAAAAATGCGTATGATGAAGGGGTTTCTCTCATCATTACGGTAGATAATGGCATACAAGGTCATACAGAAATTGAAATGGTTCAAAATTTAGGTGTGGATGTCATTGTAACTGATCACCATGAAATAGGTGATACATTACCAGCGGCGTATGCGATTGTTCACCCGATGCATCCAGATTATGACTATCCATTTATTAGCTTGTGTGGTGCCGGTGTAGCATTGAAATTAGCTCAAAGTTTGCTCGGGGATGTTCCGAATATATTTTGGGTTTATGCCATGATAGGTACCATTGCGGATCTTGTTTCTTTAACAGATGAAAATCGCTTTATTGTTCAACATGGTTTGCAATTATTGAATGAAAGTCCACCCGTTTCAATTGCGGCTATCCTCAATCAAGCGCAATTTAATGATACAGTGACTGAAGAAACGATCGGCTTTATCATTGGACCGAGGTTAAATGCTGTAGGACGGTTAGACGATGCGGCACTTGCGGCAGAATTGCTCATGACAGATGATGCAGAAGAAGCACTCTTTTTAGCTGAGCAAGTCGAACATTTCAATGTTGAACGGAAAGATATTGTACAAACGATTGTTGATGAAGCTATGGTCATGGCTGAAGATGCAATCCAAGCAGGCGAACACTTTTTAGTTCTCGCAAAAGAAGACTGGCATGAAGGCGTCCTGGGAATTGTTGCCTCAAGAATTGTGGAAACCTTCCATTTACCAACAATGGTATTAAATATTGACCACGAACAACAACATGCAAAAGGTTCTTCTCGTAGTATTACGCAAGTGTCAATGTTTGAAGCATTATCATCACAACAAACATTAATTTCAAAATTTGGTGGACACCATATGGCGGCAGGTTTAACTTTACCTATCGACCAAGTTTCTGCATTGCGTGAAGGATTAAACGATTGGATGCGCACGCACATTGATACGACCGCGTTACAACCGATTCAAAAAGTGGACGTCACTATAGATGTTGGTCACATTACAGTGGAACAAATTCAATCCATTGAGCGTTTACGACCGTTTGGGACAGATTTTAAACGACCGATTATTCAAGTTAACGGTCTGACTGTGTTACAAAGTAAAGGTATTGGACAACAACAAGCGCACTTAAAGATGACCTTTGTCGAACAAAACTTACAAGCATTATTTTGGAATCAAGGTGCGTTATCAAGTGAGTTAATGCCTAACCAACATGTTGATGTCACAGGCGAACTTCAGATTAATGAATGGAATGGCAATCGTACGGCACAAATGGTTTTAACAGATATGAAAAGTAATGAACGTCAAATTTTAGATTATCGTAGTAAAAATAAACGTTTGCCAGTATTTGAGGATGATCAACATGTTTGTTATTTAATCCATCCGAATCAAGACAAAACATCAGCGCATGAATATTACTACGGTGAAAACATACCACAGCAGTATGACAAATGTGTGATGCGTGACTTACCTTTAACGATGGAGGATATTAAGTTATCTTGTCATTATTTAAATACATCTCAAGTGTATTTAGTGTTTCAACATGACCGTTCGATTTATTTTGAAGGATTACCACAGCCTGCAGATTTTAAAAATTGTTATAAAGCATTGTATCAAAAAGGACAAACCGATTTACAAAAAGACGGGGTGGCTTTAAGTCAATTTATTAACGTTAAACCGATGATGCTCAAATTTATTTTAAAAGTTTTCCTTGATCTTGGAATCATTTCTCAAAAAAATGGTATAATCGAGATTGTGCATTCAACAGATAAACAACCCATCACCTCTAGCCGTGTTTATCAAGCGCGTGTACAGCGGATTGAGGTAGAGAAGCAGTTACTTTATGAAGAATTTGGCGCCATTAAGTCTTGGATAGAAAATGAATTGGCACGGAATGAATGAGGAGGATTTTAATGGACTTAAAACAATATGTATCAGAAGTAAAAGATTGGCCAAAAGCAGGGGTTAATTTTAAAGATATTACGACAATTATGGATAACGGTGAAGCATACGGATATGCCACAGATCAAATCGTTAAGTTTGCGAAAGAAAAAAATGTAGATATCGTCGTTGGACCAGAAGCTCGTGGTTTTATTATCGGTTGTCCAGTGGCCTATGCGATGGGGATTGGATTCGCACCTGTACGTAAAGAAGGGAAATTACCACGTGAAGTCATTCGCTATGAATATGATTTAGAGTACGGTAGTAATGTATTAACGATGCATGCAGATGCGATTAAACCTGGTCAACGTGTCTTAATTACAGACGATTTATTGGCGACAGGTGGCACAATCGAAGCGGCGATCAATCTCGTTGAAAAACAAGGTGGTATCGTTGCGGGTATTGCATTTATTATTGAGCTTACGTATTTAAATGGTATGGAGAAAATTAAAGATTATGATGTAATGTGCTTAATTAAATATGACGAATAATTGTTAATATGTTCAAACAACTTCATGCAGTGATGTCTGGAGTTGTTTTTATTTATCAAGAAAAGGATAAGTATGTGAGGTATATACGAGTATCTTGACTTGAATGATATTGTGTTGTTCTTTATCACTTCTCATATCGAACTTTGGTGTCATTTTTCCTTTTATCGTTCGCAGACTCTTGGCACAAAACAGGGCTTTTTCGTTATAAATGATATATTTTGATGGCTTTCTGTACGGAAAATGAAAGATATTTTATAAATTACGGACTTTCTCTGAATAATGCGTTATGATTCGGTTCAATTATTTCAAATCATGTAGTATGATAGTATTATTATTGATAACGTGGGGGTGACCATATGAATAACGAATATCCATATAGTGTTGACGAAGTTTTACATAAAGCGAAACAATATTTAGATAAAGAGCAGTATGAATACGTGCTTAAAAGTTATCATATCGCTTATAAGGCACACGAAGGACAATTTCGTAAAAACGGTTTACCATATATTATGCACCCCATCCAAGTCGCAGGTATCCTAACAGAAATGCATCTTGATGGGCCTACGATTGTTGCTGGTTTTTTACATGATGTGATTGAAGACACGCCATATACTTTTGATGATGTCGCGGAAATGTTTAATGTAGAAATTGCAACGATTGTAGATGGCGTAACCAAATTGAAAAAGGTGAAGTACCGTTCTAAAGAAGAGCAACAAGCTGAAAATCATAGAAAATTATTTATTGCCATCGCTAAAGACGTGCGTGTCATTTTAGTGAAATTGGCAGACCGTTTACATAATATGCGAACATTGCGTGCGATGCCACGTGAGAAACAAATTCGCATTTCTAAAGAGACGTTAGAGATTTATGCGCCATTAGCACATCGTTTAGGGATTAATACAATTAAATGGGAACTTGAAGACATTGCTTTAAGGTATATTGACAATGTACAGTATTTCAGAATCGTTAATCTCATGAAGAAAAAGCGGAGTGAGCGTGAGGCGTATATTGAAAATGCGATTGAAAATATCCGCAAAGAAATGGATATTATGGATATTGCTGGTGATATTAATGGCCGTCCGAAACATATTTATAGTATTTATCGCAAAATGATGAAGCAAAAAAAGCAATTCGATCAAATTTTTGATTTACTTGCTGTCCGCGTCATCGTCCATTCGATTAAAGATTGTTATGCTGTTTTAGGCCTGGTACATACTCTATGGAAACCGATGCCAGGGCGTTTTAAAGATTATATTGCGATGCCAAAGCAAAATATGTATCAATCTCTGCATACGACTGTAGTAGGCCCTAATGGAGATCCCCTTGAAATTCAAATTCGTACTTTTGAGATGCACGAAATTGCAGAACATGGTGTTGCGGCACACTGGGCTTATAAAGAAGGCAAGCAAGTTGATAAAGACAACGAAAACTATAATAAAAAGTTAAACTGGTTAAAAGATATTGCAGAAACGGATCATACGTCCTCAGATGCCCAAGAATTTATCGAGTCGATGAAGTTCGATTTACAAAGTGATAAAGTGTATGCTTTTACGCCGGCAAGTGATGTCATCGAGTTACCTTATGGTGCAGTACCTATTGATTTTGCGTATGCCATTCATAGTGAAGTGGGAAATAAAATGATTGGTGCCAAAGTTAACGGAAAAATTGTACCGATTGATTATGTACTCCAAACTGGGGACATTGTTGAAATTCGTACGAGTAAACATTCGTATGGCCCAAGTCGAGATTGGTTAAAAATTGTCCGTTCTTCAAGTGCGAAAAGTAAGATAAAAAGTTTCTTCAAAAAGCAAGACCGCTCGTCCAATATTGAAAAAGGGAAGTTTATGGTCGAAGCAGAATTGAAAGAACAAGGATTTAGACCAGAAGAGTTATTAACTGAAAAAAATATTAAGATTGTGAATGATAAATACAATTTCGCTAATGAAGACGATTTATATGCTTCAGTTGGATTTGGTGGTGTGACAGCACTACAAATTGTAAATAAACTGTCTGAGCGCTTACGCATTGAACATAAACAAAAAGCATTGAATCAAGCGCAAGAAGTGACAAAAGCTGCACCGATTAAAGATTCGATTACGACAGATTCAGGCGTCTATGTAGAAGGACTAGATAATGTGCTTATTAAATTATCAAAATGCTGTAATCCGATTCCTGGTGACCGAATTGTCGGCTATATTACGAAAGGTCATGGCATTAAAGTTCATCGTACAGATTGCCCGAATATTAAAAACGAAAATGAACGTTTAATCGATGTAGAATGGGTGAAATCTAAAGATGCTTCACAAAAATATCAAGTTGATTTAGAAGTGACTGCATATGATCGCAATGGCTTACTCAATGAGGTACTTCAAGCAGTGAACAGTACTTCAAGTCAATTGATAAAAGTCGCAGGAAAATCGGACGTCGATAGAAATGCTGTTATTAATTTAAGTATTATGGTAAAAAATGTACATGAAGTTTATAAAGTTGCAGATAAAATTAAACAACTCGGGGATATTTACACAGTGACGCGAGTTTGGAATTAGGAGTGCATAAGGATGAAAATCGTTGTACAAAGAGTTCAATCTGCAAGTGTGAAAAATCATCAAATAGAGCGCACAATACAACAAGGATTTTGTCTACTCGTCGGTATTGGTGAAGGGGACACTCAAGCAGATGCGAAAGTTTTAGCGAAAAAAATTGCGAACTCTCGAATTTTTGAAGATGAGAACGAAAAACTTAATTTAAATATTCAACAAATCAATGGCGAGATTTTATCTATTTCGCAATTTACATTGTATGCGGATGTGAGAAAAGGAAATCGCCCAGGTTTTACACAAGCGATGGCACCTGATCAAGCAAATGAACTGTATGAGTATTTTAATGACCAGCTACGTGCATTTCAAATTCCAGTTGAGACAGGTGAATTTGGAACAGATATGCTTGTCAGTATACAAAATGATGGTCCTGTAACGATTATTTATGAGAGTGTAGATGGCAAAGTCGTATGAAAAAGGTTGATCAGTGGTTAAAACAAAAACGCATCCATCCGCAACGTTTTTATGGCGCGTGCTTCACGATTGCATTAGTGGGCATTCTTGTCGTGTCATATTTTGTGTTGAGGCATAGTGATGATGATCATATCAATTTAATCGAGGACGCGGAAATACGAACAGGTCCAAACGCAGCGTATCCAGTACTGTATCAAGTGCATAAAGGCGATGAATTTCTTCAAATTGGTAAGCAAGGTAAATGGATTGAAGTCCGTTCAGCTAATGGCAAGCAAAAGGGATGGATTGCGGGATGGCATACGAATCTCGACATACCCGCAGATGTCAATCCACATGCGAATCCATTGAGAGATAAAACGATTGTCCTTGATCCAGGTCATGGGGGTAGCGATCAAGGTGCTTCGAGTCGACAAGGTGACAAAACTTTAGAAAAAGATATCACATTGAAAACAGGGTTAGAACTGAAATCGTTGCTTGAAAAGAAGGGCGCAAAAGTGAAAATGACGCGTTCAACGGATGAATATGTTAAATTAAAAGACCGTAATCTTAAAGGTGATGTTTTTATTAGTATTCATAATGATGCTCTAGAAACACCGAATGCCAATGGTGCGACTGTCTATTGGTTTCATGAGCAACAAGAAGGTCTCGCGCAAACATTAAATGCAAGCATACAAAAGAAAGCAATGTTATCGAATAGAGGCACGAGACAAGAAAATTATCAAGTGTTACGACAAACAGAAATGCCTGCAGTGTTACTTGAACTGGGTTATATTAGTAACCCGACTGACACCGTGATGATGAAAGACAAAAATCATCGTCAAATCGTTGAACAAGCGATTGTCGACGGGTTAGAAAGTTATTTTTTAAGTTAATGTCTTGAAACTAATTGAAAAAACAGGTATGATTAACAATGAATTTTATATTTAACACCGTTTGTATTCTTGAATGAACTAAGCAACCAACGATGTCAGAAGAGAGTCTATCCAATGGCTGAAAGATAGACCGTCGTGCTTAGTGAGATGAACACAAGGAAAGGTACTTTATGAAAGTAAGGTCGTGTCGCTCGCGTTAAGAGCCTAGAGTGAAGAACAGTCTCTATTTGATTGTTCTTAATTAGGGTGGCAACACGGCATAATAAAGTACGTCCCTTGTATGTTTAGTGCATACAGGGGGCATTTTTTTATTCGCACAAATGGCTGAAGTTAAGAATAGAGATGAAAAGGAGCGATAAAGATGATTCACATTCCACGTGGGACACAAGATATTTTACCTGAAGAAACGACAAAGTGGCGCTATATCGAAAACCAATTGCACAAATTGATGGAAGTTTATAATTATCAAGAAATCAGAACGCCTATTTTTGAAAGTACCGATTTATTTGCGCGCGGTGTGGGGGACTCTACCGATGTTGTACAAAAGGAAATGTACACGTTCAAAGATAAAGGTGATCGTAGTATTACGTTACGTCCTGAGGGAACAGCTGCGGTCGTACGTAGCTATATTGAAAATAAAATGCAAGGCTTACCGAACCAGCCGGTGAAATTGTATTATAATGGTCCAATGTTTCGCTATGAAAGAAAACAAAAGGGGCGTTACCGTCAATTTAATCAATTTGGCGTAGAAGCGATTGGTGCTGAAAACCCAAGTATGGATGCAGAAGTGCTAGCTATGGTCATGCACATTTATCAATCATTCGGTTTGAAAAAATTAAAATTAGTGATCAATAGTGTAGGGGATGCAGAGTCACGCGTGGATTATCAAAATGCATTACGTGAACATTTCCAACCAGTGATTCACAATTATTGTAAGGACTGTCAACAACGTATCAAAACGAATCCTATGCGTATTTTAGATTGTAAAGTGGATCGTCATCAGCCTGAAATTCAAACAGCTCCGTCAATTACTGACTTTTTAAATGATTACTCCAAAGATTATTTCGAAGCGGTCAAATCACACTTAGATCGTCTAGGTGTGCCTTATGAAGTGGATCCCAAATTAGTAAGAGGTTTGGATTACTACACGCACACTGCATTTGAATTGATGATGGATAATGAAGCCTATGATGGTGCGATTACGACTTTATGTGGTGGTGGCCGTTACAATGGCTTGCTTGAATTGTTAGATGGACCAAGCGAAACGGGTATCGGTTTTGCGTTAAGTATTGAAAGATTATTATTAGCACTAGAAGAAGAAGGGATTGAATTCCCACAAATGCAGCACATTGATTTGTTTGTAGCAACGATGGGAGAAAAAGCAGATGATTTCGCAGTAACACTTCTTAATCGCCTCAGACACGCTGGCATTTCAGTAGATAAAGATTATTTATCTCGCAAGTTAAAAGGTCAAATGAAACAAGCAGATCGATTGAATGCAACGTATACGATTGTGATTGGAGATCAAGAACTTGAAGCCGGGGAAGTCGCTGTGAAACATATGGCGACAGGTGAATCACAAACGATGAAATTTGAAGAAATAGAAAGTTATATTCATGGAGGTAAAGAATAATGGCAAAGCGCACGACATACTGTGGTTCAGTGACAGAAGAATTATTAGGACAAGAAATTACGTTGAAAGGGTGGGTGCATAATCGTCGTGATTTAGGTGGCCTTATCTTTGTAGACGTAAGAGATAGAGAAGGTTATGTACAAGTCGTATTCAACCCAGACTTTTCAAAAGAAGCGCTTGAAGTCGCTGAACGAATCCGCTCTGAATATGTCGTTGAAATTACAGGGACAGTTACAAAAAGAGACGATGAAACAATCAATCCTAAAATTAAAACAGGACAAGTGGAAGTTCAAGCGAAATCTATTGAAATTATTAATCAATCTGAAACACCACCGTTTTCAATCAATGAAGAAAATTTAAATGTTGATGAAAATATCCGTTTAAAATATCGTTACCTCGATTTACGTCGTGAAAAATTAGCGCAAACTTTTAAGATGCGTCACCAAATCACACGTTCAATCCGTCAATTTTTAGACGGCGATGGTTTCTATGATGTTGAAACGCCTGTATTAACAAAATCTACGCCAGAGGGTGCGCGTGACTATCTCGTGCCTTCACGTGTACATGACGGTGAATTTTATGCGTTACCACAATCACCACAATTGTTTAAACAACTGTTAATGATCAGTGGTTTTGATAAATATTACCAAATCGTCAAATGTTTCCGTGATGAAGACTTACGTGCTGACCGCCAACCTGAATTTACGCAAATCGATATTGAGATGAGCTTTGTTGAGCAAGAAGACGTGATGCAATTAGGTGAGGCGATGGTGAAAAACGTGCTAGCGGATGTAAAAGGCATTGAGATGACTGATGCCTTCCCACGCATGACGTATACTGAAGCAATGTCACGCTATGGTACAGATAAACCTGATACACGTTTTGGTATGGAGTTGTTAGACGTCTCAGAATTAGGTCAAATTATGGACTTCAAAGTATTCAAAGGTGCAGTGGAAAGTGGTGGTCAAGTGAAAGCGCTCGTTGTTGAAAATGCTGCAGCTGACTATACACGTAAAGATATTGACGGTTTAACAGAATTTGTAAATATTTATGGTGCCAAAGGTTTAGCATGGGTGAAAGTAGTAGAAGATGGTTTAAACGGTCCAATCGCTCGTTTCTTTGAAGACGCTCATGTTACGAAATTACAAGCATTAACAGGCGCTAAAGCAGGAGACTTAGTCTTATTTGTTGCTGATTCTAAAGATGTCGTTGCCCAAAGTTTAGGTGCATTGCGTAATAAACTTGGAAAAGAACGTGGACTCATTGACCCAGAACAATATAATTTCTTATGGGTGACAGATTGGCCATTACTTGAATACGATGAAGAAGCACGTCGTTACGTTGCAGCACACCATCCATTCACATCACCTAAAGTAGAAGATATTGATTTATTAGAAACAGCACCTGAACAAGCGCAAGCCCAAGCTTATGACCTTGTATTAAATGGTTTCGAATTAGGTGGTGGATCGATTCGTATTCATGATGGTGAACTTCAACAACGTATGTTTAAAGCATTAGGATTCTCTGATGAAGCAGCGCAAGAACAATTCGGTTTCTTATTAGATGCGTTTAAATATGGTGCGCCTCCACATGGCGGTATCGCTCTAGGTTTAGACCGTTTCGTCATGATTTTAAGTGGCCGTACAAACCTACGTGATACGATTGCGTTCCCTAAAACAGCATCTGCGACAGATTTAATGACAGATGCACCGAGTCCGGTATCAGAAAGACAATTAGACGAATTATCATTACGTATCAAACATTAATTTAAATACACAGTGTGCAAACTTTTTTCTTGAATAATCATTAAATTGTGATATGATTAATTCATAAGATAGTCATCTGTAGTGTTCGTAAGTTCGCTTTATGTATTTTGACCTAACACTCTTTGATCAGGGAGCCCAATGGGTTTTCTTGCAGCGCACACGCCTCTTTAGGAGGACGTGCAAAACAAGAAACAGGGCACCCACCTGTATATAGCAGGCCAAAATGATCAAGCACTTTACAACTACGGCATAACGGATCTATCGGTACGCAAGGCTTCGTGTCTTGCGTATTTTTTATGTGCTTATTTAAAATGGTATGTGAATTTGTAATTAAAGGAGTTTAATATGAAACATCAATTTTCTCGTAACGAACTGGCAATCGGACAAGAAGGGCTCAACAAATTAAAACAAACAACAGTCGCTGTATTAGGTGTCGGTGGGGTAGGTTCTTTTGCTGCAGAAGCTTTAGCGCGTACGAACATAGGGCATATTATTTTAATAGATAAAGATGATGTAGATATTACAAATGTAAACCGTCAATTGCATGCGTTAACGACAACAGTAGGACAAAGTAAAGTGAGTTTGATGGAAGAACGTATTCGCTTAATTAACCCTGATTGTAAAGTGACCCCATTACATATGTTTTACACGGAAGAAACGTACGAACAACTTTTTGAAGATTATGATATCGATTATGTTGTTGATGCGAGTGATACTATTATTTATAAAGTGCACTTAATGGAACAATGTTTAGCGCGGGACATTCAAATCATTTCTAGTATGGGTGCAGCGAACAAAACAGATCCAACACAATTTGAAATTGCTGACATTTCAAAAACACATACGGATCCTATCGCGCGTATCATTCGAAATAAATTAAAGCAAAAAGGGATTAAAAAGGGGGTTCCAGTTGTATTTTCAGGTGAAAGCCCAATTGTGATTCGTGAGGATGTGAAAGCGGTAGTTGGGGATGCGCAAGGTAAAAACCGTAAAGCACAAATGCCGCCATCATCCAATGCTTATGTGCCAAGTGTCGTCGGTTTAATTTGTGCAAGTTATGTATGTAATAACATTTTGAAAGACATCAACGTACAACGTATTAAAGATAAATAAATTGGAAATATTAACAGGAGCTCAGATATCATTACGTCAGAGCTCCTGTTAATATTGAAATTCACTTTTACAATTCGTTTTGCTGCTGTCGAATATTGTCGTATATTTGTTTAAACTGTTGCTCTGACTTCGACGTCTCTTTAGGCGTGTAATACTGCCTGTTTTTTAATAATTCTGGCAAATATTGTTGTGCAACGAAGCCGTTTGGATGGTTGTGTGGATATTGATAGCCGACTGCACGCCCTAAAGCCTTAGCGCCTTGGTAATGGCCATCTTTTAAATAATCCGGCACTTGACCGATATGCCCTTTACGAATATCACTTAACGCGGCATCAATAGAACGAATTGCTGAATTAGATTTTGGTGATAAACATAGTTCAATAACTGCTTGGCTAAGCGGGATACGTGCTTCTGGAAACCCTAACCTTTCAGCGGATTCGATTGCAGCTAATGTCCGTTGACCGGCACCTGGAGAAGCTAAACCGATATCTTCATAACTGATCACAAGCAGCCTTCTCGCAATTGTAGGAAGGTCTCCTGCTTGTATGAGACGTCCTAAATAGTGAAGTGCCGCATCGACATCGCTCCCACGAATAGACTTTTGAAAGGCACTCATCACGTCATAATGCATATCCCCATCTTTATCACTTAAAAACGCCCCACGCTGTAAACAATCTTCCGCGTCTTGTAATGTGATGTGCGGGGGTTGATTGTTTGCACTTAATACAGCTAACTCCAAAGCATTCAAAGCACTCCGCACGTCACCTTGGCTTTGTGTTGCAAAATATTCAAACGCATCATCGTCAATGGAAGCATCGAATTGCTTTAGGCCTCTTTCTTCATCTTCCAATGCATGGTTTAAAGCGACTTTAATATCATCTTTATCGAGCGGAAATAATTCAAAAATTTGAGCTCTTGAACGAATCGCTGGGTTAATTGCATGATATGGATTGGAAGTTGTTGCACCGATAAGGACAATCTTCCCGTTTTCTAAATGAGGTAATAAAAAATCCTGTTTCGCTTTATCTAATCTATGAATTTCATCCAGTAATAAAATGACTTGTCCTGACATTTTCGCTTCATCGACAATCATTTGCATATCCTTTTTCGTGTTCGTTACAGCGTTCAATTGTCTAAACTTGAAAGCAGTACTGCCTGCAATTGCTTGAGCAATACTTGTTTTTCCGATGCCTGGAGGACCGTAAAATATCATAGATGACAACCTTTTCGCATTGACCATACGACGAATGATCCCTGTTTCTCCAACGAGATGTTGTTGTCCAATGACTTCATCAATATTCCGTGGACGCATTCTAGAAGCGAGTGGTTCAGTCAACATCGTTTTCCCTCCATTGTTATTAGTTTTGTACTCTTATATACAATGGTATTATATTAATATAAAAAATGCTAAAATAAAAATAAATCGGATGATGTAAGGTGAGGTAAAAATGAAAATATCCACTAAAGGAAGATATGGTTTAACATTAATGATCGCTCTAGCCAAACGACACGGAACTGGTTGTGTGTCATTGAAAACGATCGCAGAAGAAAATGGTTTAAGTGATCTCTATTTAGAACAACTCGTAGGCCCACTTAGAAATGCAGGTCTCATTAGAAGTGTGAGAGGTGCAAAAGGTGGGTATGAATTAAAGATGTCAGCGACTGAAATTACTGCGGGTGATATTATCCGCTTACTTGAAGGCCCATTGACTATCGTAGAACGTATGGAATCTGAACCGCCTGGACAACAACAATTATGGTTACGTATGCGCAATGCGGTGAGAGAGGTACTTGATCAAACGACATTACAATCACTCGCAGACTATCAGGATAAAGATGCTTTAGAAGGCTACATGTTTTATATTTAATCTCATTAGGTGCAATTTGCTAGAATTTAAGGAGGGTATTATGGAACAGTTTACTTTGAAAGATGGACAATTTATCGATCAATTAGGCTTCGGCACGTATAAATTAAATGGAACAAAAGGTGCGCATGCGATGACGGATGCCCTGAATTTGGGTTATCGTTTATTAGACACCGCATATAATTATGAAAATGAAGGTGCTGTTGGTAGAGCGATTCAACAGAGTCACGTGCAGCGAGACGACATTTGGGTCACTTCAAAATTACCTGGACGTTACCAAAGTGAAGCGCATGTTTATGAAACGATTCAAGAATCATTATATCGTCTCGGTTTAGATTATCTTGATTTATACTTAATTCATTGGCCTAATCCGAAACAAGGTAAATTTGTAGAAGCATGGAAAGCAATGATCGCAGCACAAAAATCTGGATTAGTCAGACATATCGGTGTTTGTAATTTCCTACCTGAACATATCGAGCAACTTGAAAAAGAAACAGGTGTGTTACCAGCAATTAACCAAATTGAGCTACATCCTTATTTTAACCAAAAAGAGATGATTGCCTATCATGAAGAGAAAGGCATTTTGACACAAGCGTGGAGCCCATTAGGTCGAGACAATGGTGTGATGGAAGAACCTGCATTAAAACAACTTTCATCTAAATATGACAAAACAGTCGCTCAAGTCATTTTAAGATGGCATATTCAAAATGGTGTCATGCCGATACCGAAAGCAACATCATCAAAACGCCAACTTGAGAACTTTGACATTTTCGACTTTCATATCACAGATGAAGATTTACAAGCGATTGACCAATTGACTCGTGCTGATGGTCGACGCAAGAACCAAGATCCTGCTGTTTACGAAGAATTTTAATAAGATGTTTAGGCCTATATAAAATGTGGAATAAGTATATTGAAATATTCATAAGGAGGCATTATAAATGGCAAATCAAGAGAATAAATTCGAACAAGCTAAAGGAAACTTCAAAGAAACAGTTGGTAATGTAACAGATAACCAATCATTAGAAAATGAAGGTAAGCAAGATAAAGCTTCTGGTAAAGCTAAAGAAGTCGTTGAAAATGTAAAAGACAAAGCACAAGACATGATTGATAAGTTTAAGAAATAATTTTTAGTTAAAAATCATGATGAAAGAATAAGTGTAATGGATAAAAAAACAAGGTAAAGAATATTTAAACAAAGCAAAAGACGCTTATGATAAGTATCAAAATAGTCAACAAAGTGACGCCAAAGATATTAAAGATGGCGGTAGTTTAGTTGATAAAGCGAAAGATGCTTTGGATAAATTTACTGGCGGTAATAAATAATCAGATTGATAATAGCGGTTGTAGGTATGTGCCTGCAGCCGTTTTTTATATTTTGGGGTGTTTATTGAAACACAAGATTGAACATGTGAAGTTCAAGGAATGTACCTTTTTTCACAACTGATTCGGCACTGAGATGAGGTATGACGCTCTATGATTTCGTTTATTAGGCAAAATAAACTTGCCAACGCTTCTCATCAAACATGAAACGTTGGCAACTTCAATGGCGTGTACTAAAATAGATGATTCCTGTGAATATCGTGACGCTTTATTGCTTTTGATTACGTTCGTCAATCAATGCTTTAAAGTAGCGATATGAGCGGTGTTGCAAGTCGGTGTCATAAATATAACTGATGGCCATAATCTCATCAATCCACCCGTGTTTTTGTAAAAAGGCGTCTAATTGTTGATTGACTGATGCTTTATTGCCAATCAGTGAATGCTGTAAACGTGCTTCAGCCATTGCGATTTCTCTCGGTGACAACAGTTGACTCAAATCTTCAGTAGGTGGCTGCATTTTATTCATTCTACCTCTTAATATACTTGCAAAGATTTGCGATTGGGTTGTAGCCAAATACTGCGCTTCTTCATCAGTGTCTGCCATAATGACATTTAAACAAACGATAATATACGGCGCTTGTAAATATTCGGATGGTTCAAAGAGATCTTTATAAATTGCAATGGCTTCTTGCATTTGCTGTGGTGCGAAATGACCTGCAAAAACATAAGGTAATCCTTTTCTAGCAGCTAAATGTGCAGAGTCCGTTGAAGAGCCGAGAATATAAATCGGTACGTTTTTGTCAACTGCAGGAATGGCTTTGACATAGCCTTGTATCGTATCAGGACCAAAATATTGCAGTAACTGTTGCACTTCATCAGGAAATTGATACACCCCTTGATGTTGATCACGACGGAGCGCACTTGCGGTTGCTATGTCTGTCCCAGGTGCACGTCCTAATCCTAGGTCTACACGATCTCCATATAACGTGTTTAACGTACCAAATTGTTCAGCTACGACAAGCGGGGCATGATTCGGTAACATAATACCTCCAGAGCCAATTCTCATTTCGTTCGTATGGTGTAATGCATGTTGAATAAGCAATGCAGTTGCTGAACTTACAAGGTTTGGTGCGTTGTGATGTTCTGCAATCCATAATCGCTCGTATTGATTTTGTTCTAAATGCTGAGCGAGTGCTACCATTTGTGAGATTGCTTCTTTTTCGTTATTTCCTTCTCTAATCGGAACAAGATTTAATGCTGAGTATTTCATTGATTTTGGCATCATAATACACTCCTTTTTATAGCGCTAGTATAACATTAGTTTCATCATCAACTCACAAAAACTGCCTTTTGGCATACATTGAATTCTGAAGGTGTAAAGATTACAATAGAAATGACTATAACCGTAAAAAACACGTAATCACTGTACTAGAATTTTTAGAAAGCAAGTGCTAAAATAGGAGCATTGATTATAAGAAAGGGCTGACGTAATGATGGGTGTTTATGCAGATTATGCGGCAACAACCCCGGTAAAACCTGAAGTTGCTGAAAAAATGATGGCTGTCTATCAAACACATTTTGGTAATCCTTCTTCAATACATTCTCAAGGACGAGATGCGAGAAGATTACTAGATGAATCAAGAAGAACGGTCGCACAATATTTGAATGCGAAACCGAATGAAGTAATTTTTACAAGTGGGGCAACCGAGTCTAACAACACTGTCATTAAAGGTATTGCTTATGCAAATGAGGCAAAAGGGAAGCATCTCATTACGACAAAGATTGAACATCACTCTGTACTGCACGTTTTCGAATACCTCGAGCAACAAGGATTTGAAGTGACCTATTTAGACGTTGATGCTGGAGGAATCATTGATTTAGAACAGTTAAAGCAAAGTATACGTGAAGATACGACGCTCGTGTCAATCATGTTCGTAAATAATGAAGTCGGTACAGTTCAGCATGTGTATGACATTCAAGATGTATTAGCAGACCATGACGTTTACTTTCATATGGATGCCGTTCAAGCAGTTGGTCATTTGCCTATCGATGTGGAGGATTTAGCTGTTGATGCTTTAAGTATGACGGCGCACAAATTCGGTGGTCCTAAAGGCATCGGCGTTCTTTATGTTAAAACGGGCACACGCATCACATATCCGCAATTAGGTGGCGAACAAGAAACGAAACGTCGTGCTGGAACTGAAAACGTACCTCAAATTGTAGGACTTGCGACTGCGTTAACTTTAGCTGAAGCTTCACGCGATGATAATAACGTGCATTTGACACGATTAAAAGAACAATTGATTGTCGGTTTACAACAACGTTCGATTCCTTTTGAATACAATGGTTCAATGATTGATACGACAAATCATATTATTAATTTGCATTTCCCATTTGTTGATGTAGAAACATTGTTAACGTTACTCGATTTAGCAGGCGTATATGTGTCATCAGGATCCGCTTGTACGGCTGGTTCAACGATTCCTTCCCATGTTTTGTTAGCGATGTATGGTGAACAATCATCACGTGTGGATCATTCGATTCGGATTAGTTTAAATGAACAAGTCACTGAAGCAGATATTAGAGAAATTGTCATTGAAATACAGAAAATATATTTAAAATTTAAGGAGGAACAATAGTGACCAATCAAAACACACGTGTCGTAGTTGGCATGTCAGGTGGTGTAGATAGTTCCGTAACTGCCCACTTATTGAAAGAACAAGGCTACGATGTGATCGGTATATTTATGAAAAACTGGGATGATACGGATGAGTTTGGCGTATGTACAGCGACAGAAGATTACAATGATGTGATTGCTGTATGTAACCAAATCGGTATTCCATATTATGCAGTCAATTTTGAGAAAGAGTATTGGGATAAAGTGTTTACGTACTTTTTAGATGAATACAAAAAAGGGCGTACACCGAACCCAGATGTCATGTGCAATAAAGAAATCAAATTCAAAGCCTTTTTAGACCATGCGTTAAAACTCGGCGCGGATTATGTGGCGACTGGCCATTATGCACGTGTACGTCATCATGAAGATGGTTCAGTAGAAATGTTACGTGGCGTCGATAATAATAAAGATCAAACGTATTTCTTAAATCAATTGACTGAAGCACAATTGAGTAAAGTGATGTTTCCTATTGGTGATATCGATAAGCAAAAAGTCCGTGAAATCGCATTGGAACAAGATTTAGCCACAGCGAAGAAAAAAGATTCAACAGGGATTTGTTTCATCGGTGAACGTAATTTTAAAACATTTTTATCACAATATTTACCTGCGCAACCAGGTGAAATGCGTACACTTAATGGTGAATTAAAAGGTCAACATGGCGGGCTTATGTATTATACGATTGGCCAAAGACATGGTCTCGGTATTGGTGGCGATGGGGATCCTTGGTTTGTTGTAGGTAAAAACTTAGAAGACAACATTTTATACGTTGAACAAGGTTTCCATCACGATGCATTATACAGTGACTATTTAATCGCTTCTGATGTATCATTTGTGAATGCAACAGACTTAACAGAGCCGTTGAAATGTACGGCTAAATTTAGATACCGTCAAAAAGATGTCGGTGTCACTGTGACTGCACATGGTGACGATGCAGTTAAAGTGACTTTTGACGAGCCAGTTCGCGCCATTACACCTGGCCAAGCTGTCGTGTTTTACGATGGTGATGTATGTTTAGGCGGTGCAACGATTGATGACGTCTATAAAAAAGACGGACAACTAGATTATGTCGTATAGGAAAAGGTGATTCAAATGGAACTTGAACAGATTCATCAACTCATTCAACAAGGACAATTCGAACGTGCATTACAAGAAAGTTTTAACAACATAGAAGCACATCCTGATGAAGTCGAAAATTATATCAATTCAGGTGTGTTATTAGCAGAAGCAGGTGAAATTGAAAAAGCTGAACGTTTTTTTCAACGTGCACTGACGATTAAACCAGATAATGGTGTGATTTATTATAATTTGGCGAATGTTTACTTTAATGAAGGTCGTTTTCAAGAAGCGGTCAAATTATATCAAGAAGCCTTGTCGCATCATGTCGATCACAAAGATACCTATTATATGTTAGGGCTGTCCTTGATCCAGCTCGACGCTAAGAAGCAAGCCCTACCTTATATAATGCGTGCAGCAGAGTTAGATGCTCAATTTGAAGATCTTGAAGTCCAATTTCAATTTGCGTTGCTTATGTGTGAGCTGGAAATGTTTGATCAAGCGATACCGGTTTTGAATCAAATATTAGAACGCGATCCACAACATGCAGACGCACAATACAACTTAACATTAGCGCTTTATATGCTCAATGAAAATATCGATGCGGCCATTCAAGGCTTTGAACGTGCAGTACAAATGGATTCGCAACATTTACTCAGTCAGCACGCACTGAAAACATTTCGATTAATAAAAGCCGAAGAGGAGGCGTAACCATGGAAAATCCAACACTGTTTGACCATACATTTATTAAAGGCACCGTAGAGATGATTTTGTTTCAGAATACGGACAATCATTACACAGTGCTTAAAGTTGAAATAGAAGAAACAAATGGTGACTTTGATGATATGGCAACAGTGGTTGGATATTTTCCGAATATGGTAGAAGATGAGTCGTACACTTTTAAAGGCCAAATCGTGCAACATGCAAGATATGGTCAGCAATTAAAAGCTGAGACGTTTCAAAAAGAAATTCCTCATACCAAAGATGCTGTTATTGCATATTTATCTAGTGAATTGTTTAAAGGGATTGGTAAAAAAACAGCAGAATCCATTGTCAATACATTAGGTGAAAATGCGATTCATGACATTTTGAAAGATGAATCTGTCATCGAACAAGTGCCTAAACTGTCTAAAGCGAAACAACAACAAATTGTCGAGCAGATTTATGCCAACCAAGAAAGTGAACAAGTGATGATTCGATTGAACGAACTTGGTTTTGGTTCAAAGCTTGCGATGGACATTTACAAGTTTTATAAAAGTGATACATTAACGGTACTCGACCAAAATCCGTATCAACTTGTTTATGACATTAAAGGGGTTGGTTTTAACAAAGCGGACCAACTGGCACAACAGCTCGGTATTCATCCAGAGCACCCCGACCGTTTAAAAGCCGGCTTACTTTATTTAGTTGAAGATACGTGTATTAAACAAGGTCATACGTACCTCCCACAAGAAGCGTTAATCAATGAAACGATTCAACTGCTGTCTCAGGGCAAAGATTCAAGTGTCGACTATGACACCATGACGCAAATTTTAGCTGAATTAGTTGAAGAAAAACGACTAGTGAATCAAGAGGAAATGGTGGCCATCCCAAGTCTTTATTATTCGGAAATTAAAAGCACACAAAATTTATATAAAATATTTGCCAATCGAGAGCATTTAACTACATTTGATGCTTCAGATATTCAATTACATATTGGGGAAATTGAAGAGGTCAATGAAGTACATTATGCCCCTTCTCAAAAAGAGGCTTTAGAATATGCGATTCAACATAAAGTCATGCTTCTCACGGGTGGACCAGGTACAGGGAAAACAACTGTCATTAAAGGAATTGTCCAGTTATATGCAGAAATTCACGGCATCTCATTAGATTACGATGACTATTCAGATGAAGATGATTATCCGGTCGTATTAGCTGCACCAACCGGAAGAGCGTCTAAACGTTTACATGAAGCGACAGGGTTAGAAGCAATGACGATTCACCGCTTAATTGGTTGGAATCAAGATACGAAGCCGCAAGACAAATTAGACAATGAAATTCATGCGAAATTGATTATTATTGATGAAATGTCTATGGTCGACACTTGGCTATTCCATCAATTTATGGATGCAGTCCCTATAGATGCCCAAGTCGTATTAGTCGGTGATGAAGACCAGCTTCCATCAGTTGGCCCTGGACAAGTTTTTAAAGATCTCATTGATGCAAATGTATTACCGCGCATCAATTTAACTGAAGTTTATCGCCAACAGGACGGCTCCAGTATTATTGATTTAGCGCATCGTATGAAACTCGGTGAAAAAGTTGATATTACCCAACGTTTTCACGATCGTTCGTTTATTCCATGTCAAACCGATCAAATTCCACAAGTCGTAGAAAAAGTCGTCAACAATGCCGTGCAAAAAGGGTATACAATGGCAGATATTCAAGTGCTCGCGCCGATGTATCGTGGTAATGCAGGGATTAAAAAGCTCAATCAAATTTTACAAGGCATTTTGAACCCTTTGTCAGACGAATCGCAACGTGAGATTGAATTTGGTGATGTTCTATTTCGTAAAGGCGACAAAGTATTGCAACTGATTAATCGTCCAAACGATAATGTGTTTAATGGTGATATTGGTGTTATTGTCGGTATTTTTTGGGCAAAGGAAAATGCTTTAAATAAAGATGTCGTGGTCGTTGATTATGATGGGAACGAAATTACTTATTTACGCTCTGATTTGACGGAATTGACACATGCATATTGTACTTCGATTCATAAAGCGCAAGGTTCAGAGTTTCCAATTGTCATCATGCCGATTGTTAAGCAGTATTTTAGAATGTTACAAAAACCGATTTTATATACTGGATTAACGCGTGCCAAACAATCGCTCGTTTTTCTTGGTGATGCAGATGCTTTTAATATCGGGTTAGCGACTGCGGGTCAAACGCGATTAACACAATTACAAACGTTCTTTATGCAATATTTTACTCCGGAAGATACTGATGATAAAACAGATACTGATACAGCTTCGGCTGAGTTTATTTTAACTGAAGCGACTATGTTTAAAATCCATCCGATGATTAATATGGGTGAAGTGACACCTTATGACTTTTTAGAAATTGACAAAGTTTAAACCTTTTTTATATAATCAAAGTTAAGTTCAAGTGCATAGCCGAGTAAATGAGTATCCACTATACAGAGACGTACAAGTTGCTGAGAATGTACGAGTGTGATTCATTGAACGCTACTATGTATGAGCACGTATATGATAATGAGTGATGGCAATATAGCCATAACTAGGGTGGTACCGCGAAACATTCGTCCCTTTTTGAGAGACGGGTGTTTTTTTGTATCTATTTGAATCAAGGAGTTGTAAAGATGAAAAAATTAAAAGCAAGTGATATTCGTCAAATGTATATTGACTTTTTTGTTGAGAAAGGCCATATGGTTGAACCTTCAGCGCCATTAGTTCCTATTGATGATGATTCATTACTATGGATTAACTCAGGGGTTGCGACATTAAAAAAATATTTTGATGGTCGTGAAATTCCGAAAAAACCACGTATCGTCAACGCACAAAAATCGATTCGTACGAACGATATTGAAAATGTAGGTTTCACTGCACGTCACCATACGTTCTTTGAAATGTTGGGTAATTTCTCGATTGGCGATTACTTTAAACGTGAAGCGATTGAATTTGCATGGGAATTTTTAACAAGTGAACGCTGGATGGCGATGGAACCTGAAAAACTGTATGTAACGATTCACCCTGAAGATACTGAGGCATACGATTTATGGACAAATGTGGTTGGTTTGACTGAAGACCGCATCATTCGTATTGAAGGGAACTTTTGGGATATTGGTGAAGGACCATCTGGACCCAATACAGAAATTTTCTATGACCGTGGTGAAGCGTATGGACAAGATGATTCCGCTGAAGAAATGTATCCAGGTGGCGAAAACGAACGTTATTTAGAAGTATGGAACCTTGTATTTAGTGAGTTTAATCATAATAAAGATCATACGTATACGCCATTACCAAGTAAAAATATTGATACGGGCATGGGATTAGAACGCATGACTTCTATTTCCCAAGACGTACGTACAAACTATGAAACAGACTTATTCATGCCGATTATCGGTCAAGTTGAAGCTATTTCAGGCAAAAAATATTTAGTCGATAAAGATAACGATGTCGCATTTAAAGTCATTGCTGATCATATTCGTACGATTGCTTTTGCTATTTCTGATGGTGCATTACCTGCGAATGAGGGCCGAGGCTATGTTTTACGTCGTTTACTACGTCGTGCGGTCAGATTTAGCCAAACGTTAGAAATCAACGAACCATTTATGTATCAATTGGTAGAAATTGTGGCAGACATAATGGAACCTTACTATCCAAACGTAAAAGAAAAAGGAGATTTTATTGCACGTGTCATTAAATCTGAAGAAGAACGCTTCCATGAAACGCTAGAGGAAGGTCTAGCGATTTTAAATGATTTAATCAAACAAGCTAAATCTTCAAACGAGACCATTGCGGGAGAAGATGCATTTAAATTATATGACACATATGGTTTCCCAATTGAGTTAACTGAAGAAATTACGCTTAATGAAGGATTAGCGATTGATATGGATTCATTTAACGATCATATGGAAGCACAACGTGATCGCGCACGTAAAGCGAGACAAAGCAGTCAATCGATGCAAGTTCAAAGCGAAGTGTTAAAAGAGATTAACACAGTGAGCAAGTTTTTAGGTTACGAAGCGTTTGAAACGCATGCTAAAATTACAGACATCGTACGTGACGGTGAACGCGTGACGATGGCTGATGCAGGTGAGACGATTCATTTTATTTTGGATCAAACACCATTCTATGCAGTAAGCGGCGGTCAAGTGGCCGACAAAGGAACAGTGAGCAATGCGCAATTTGAAATTCAAGTGACAGAAGTCATTAAAGCGCCAAATGGCCAACATTTACACACAGGTGTCGTTCAATTTGGTGAAGTCCGTGAAGCAGCCGAAGTCACAGCAACGATCGATCGTCAAGCAAGAACGGCAATTATGAAAAACCATAGTGCCACTCACTTATTACACGCGGCATTGAAAAAAGTTTTAGGTGAGCATGTCAATCAAGCTGGTTCATTAGTCGATAGTGACCGTCTCCGTTTTGACTTCTCGCATATCGCACCAATGACAGCCAAAGAAATGAAACAAGTGGAACAAATGGTCAACGAAGAAATTTGGAACAGCATTCCGGTTGAAATTCAAGAAATGAACATTGAGGATGCGAAAGCTAAAGGTGCAATGGCGTTATTTGGTGAAAAATATGGCGACATCGTACGTGTTGTAAATATGCAACCATTTTCAATCGAGCTTTGTGGTGGGACACATGTGCGCAACACATCAGAAATTGGCTTATTTAAAATCACAAGTGAATCAGGTACAGGTGCGGGTGTCCGTCGTATCGAAGCGGTGACTGGACAAAATGCATTCCTTTATTTAGAACACTACTTAGATCAATTCAATGCGCTTAAGCAACAAGTGAAAGCAAAATCGGATGCACAAGTCATTGAAAAAGTTGAACAGCTGCAATATAATGAAAAAACATTAAAGCAAACGATTGAAGACAAAAACAAAGCCTTAAATGAATTGAAAATGGGCAATATTAAAGATCAAGTCGAAACGATTAACGACATGTCTGTACTCATTACTGAAGTTGAGGTTGACAATGCAAAAGCGATGCGTACAACGATGGATGACTTTAAATCAAAATTACAAGATAGTATTATCGTTTTAGCAAGTGATGTCGGTGGTAAAGTTTCATTAATTGCAAGTGTACCAAAAGCTTTGACGGATCGTGTGAAAGCTGGAGACATTATTAAAAATATGGCACCAGTCGTTGGTGGAAAAGGTGGCGGCCGTCCTGATATGGCGCAAGGTGGCGGTACTGAACCTGGCAAGATAACAGAAGCATTACAATTTATTAAAAATTATATTAAATCGTTATAATGAGTGTTGAATTCATGTAAAATGAAAGAGCAATCTCATTATGGTTTAAGGAGTGTTAGACTATGGCTAATTTTGATAAAACAATGAAATTCAACTATGATGAACTTCCAAAAGACAATGTCGAAACAGTTTTAAACAATGTCTACAATACCCTAGAAGAGCGCGGATATAATGCTGTCAATCAGATTGTAGGTTATTTACTTTCAGGTGATCCCGCGTACATTCCTCGTCATAACGAAGCACGCAACCAAATTAGACATATCGATCGAGATGATATTATGGAAGAGTTAGTGTCATACTACTTACAAAACCATAGTAAGGACGAGCATGCTTAAACATAAAATTATCGGGTTAGATGTTGGAAGCCGTACAGTTGGTATTGCGATTAGTGATTTGATGGGTTGGACAGCACAAGGTTTAGATACACTCCAAATTAACGAAGAAGAAAATGAGCTCGGCATCGATGCCTTAATTGACATCATACAAAAGGAAAATGTGGGTACGGTTGTCATTGGATTACCGAAAAACATGAACAATTCTATTGGCTTTCGTGGTGAAGCTTCGTTAAAATATAAAGATGCACTTGCAGAGCGGATGCCAAATCTAGAAATTATTATGTGGGATGAACGTTTAAGTACAATGGCTGCAGAACGTTCATTGTTAGAAGCCGACGTATCGAGAGCAAAAAGAAAAAAAGTGATTGATAAAATGGCTGCGGTATTCATTTTACAAGGCTATTTAGATGGATTGAATTAAGGAGAGAGCGAATATGACAAACGAAAACCATAATCAAGAAATTGAAATTAAAAATGACGAAACTTTATTAACTTTGTTTGATGAAGAAGGTAATGAAGTCTTATATCGTAAAATGTTAGAGTTTTATCACCCAGGTTTTGAAAAAGAGTATGTAATCCTTGCAGAAGAAGGCGCACAAGCAGATGACGATGATTTAATTGAATTGATTCCTATGATTAACGAGCCAGACGAATCAGGAGAAGGCGGACGCTTTTTACCTGTTGAGACAGATGAAGAATGGGATATGATTGAAGAAGTTGTCAATACGAAATTGGATGATGATCATGAGCATTAATTGCTGATGCGAATTAAAGAGTAGGCATTGAAAGATGTGCCTGCTCTTTTTAGTTGTTTTAAACGATTGTTCTCTTTAGGATAAAAATCACAGTTTAATTTGTGATGCATGATAACAAATCTGTAATATAAGTTCGTTTCGTCACCTTTATTACTAAACTATTATAAATAAGGGGTATTGAATTCCATGAAATCTTTCACTAAAATGATGATTGGAGCTTATCAGTCAAGCGATTATGTGATAAAATGTATAGAAGTCATTTTAAAATGCTATGAAAGAACGGATAAACGAACATTATTTCCGTGATGCATATACAGACATCAAAGTTAAATCAGTCCAACTTGGCTGGTTTATTTTTTGATGATTTTTAGAATATAAAAAGGAAGTCAAGAATACATGGAAGATAAAAATCAATCATATCTTTTAAGCTTAAAACAATATGACAATGATATCGACCAATTGCGTAACTACGCCGAGACACATCAAGTGCCTATTGTCGATCAGCTTTCTTTAGATCTCATTCAACAAATCATTCGTCTACATCAGCCGAAAGAAATTTTAGAGGTCGGTAGTGCAATTGGTTACAGTGCGATGCAATTCGCTTCAGTGGATAAATCGATTAACGTGACGACCATTGAACGCAATGAAGAAATGATTCAACAAGCGAAAACAAATATTCGTCAATATGGTTATGCGGATCAAATTCGTTTAATTGAAGCAGATGCGACAGAAGCATTTGAACTCGTGAATGACCGTATTTATGATATGATTTTTATCGATGCTGCTAAGGCACAATCACAACGCTTTTTTGAGCTTTATTGTCCTTTGTTACGCGAAAAAGGTGTTATGATAACAGATAATATTTTATACCATGGTTTCGTTGCGGACATCGATGTAGTAAGAAGTCGCAATGTCAAACAAATGGTAAAAAAGGTACAACGATACAATCAATGGTTAAGTCAACAACAAGGTTTTACAACGAATTTTATTCATATGGATGATGGGCTAGCGATATCAATAAAGGAGAGTAAACATGACTGAGTTATTAGTGACACCGAAGTCTTTAAGTCACATCGAAACCTTAATTGAAAAGGGAGCAGATGCATTTGTTATCGGTGAAGAAAAGTTTGGCTTAAGATTAGCCGGGGAATTCAATCGAGAAGAGATGAAAAAAGCGGTTGAAATCATTCATCATGCTGGTAAAAAAGCATACGCTGCAGTAAATGGTATTTTCCATAACTATCATATTCCAGCGCTTGAAGATTATATCGCGTTTTTGCATGAAATTAGAGTAGATCGTATTATTTTTGGTGATCCTGCAGTAGTGATGATTGTAAAGCAACAAGAAAACCCTATACCTTTAAACTGGAATGCAGAAACACTCGTTACGAACCACTTCCAATGTAATTATTGGGGAAGACGTGGTGCGAAAAGAGCGGTGCTTGCGCGGGAGTTAAGTTTAGAAGAAATTTTGAACATCAAAGAAAATAGTGATGTTGAGATTGAAGTGCAGGTCCATGGTATGACGTGTATGTTCCAATCGAAACGTATGCTATTAGGAAACTACTATACATTCCAAGACCGTCAAATGAAAATTCAACGTAATGAAGCAGCAACGGACAGTCAATTATTACTTTACGATGAAGAGCGTGATAATAAATACCCTGTTTTTGAAGATTATAATGGTACGCATATTATGTCGCCGAACGATATTTGTTTAATTGAGGAGTTAGAACCACTATTTGAAGCGGGAATCGATAGCTTGAAAATTGATGGGGTACTCCAAACAGAAGAATATATCAATGTAGCGACTGAGCAATATCGTGAAGCGATAGATTTATATGAAGAAGATCCAGATACGTATGAAGATGAAAAATTTATGCTTGTAGACCCAATTGAAGCAATACAACCAGAGCATCGACCGTTTGATGAAGGATTCTATTACAAGCAAACAGTATACTAAAGATAGGAGAGAGCATGGATGAAGGTACTTGAAGAAGTTAAACCAGCAACGCAAGCGAAAATGAAAAAGCCTGAGTTACTTGCGCCTGCTGGTAATTTAGAAAAGTTAAAAATCGCCGTTCATTATGGTGCAGATGCTGTATTCATCGGCGGTCAAGAGTATGGGTTGCGTTCAAATGCGGACAACTTTACTATGGACGAAATTCGTGAAGGTGTTGAATTTGCAAATCGTTACGGTGCTAAAATTTATGTAACGACAAATATTATTGCACATGATGAAAATATGGAGGGTCTAGATGACTATTTAGAGCAATTAGAAGCAACAGGTGCAACAGGTATTATCGTAGCAGACCCATTAATTATTGAAACGTGTAAACGTGTTGCACCGAAGTTAGAAATCCATTTATCTACACAGCAATCATTAAGTAACTATAAAGCCGTAGAATATTGGAAAGAAGAAGGCTTAGACCGTGTCGTACTTGCCCGTGAAACAGGTGCGATGGAAATGCAAGAAATTAAAGATAAAGTGGATATCGAAATTGAAGCTTTCATTCACGGTGCTATGTGTATTGCGTATTCAGGCCGTTGTACATTGAGTAACCATATGACAGCACGTGATTCTAACCGTGGGGGTTGTTGCCAAAGTTGTCGTTGGGATTATGATTTATTAACAGTTGATAATGACGGCGAACTAGATGTCTATTATGAAGATGGTAATGCCGTGCCATTTGCAATGAGTCCACGTGATTTAAAATTAATTGAATCAATTCCGAACATGATGGATTTAGGAATTGACTCACTTAAAATCGAAGGCCGAATGAAATCTATTCACTATATTGCAACAGTCGTTTCAGTTTATCGTAAAGTGATTGATGCGTATGCTGCAGACCCAGAAAATTTCAAAATTAAACCGGAATGGCTCTTTGAATTAGATAAATGTGCGAACCGCGATACCGCACCCGCATTTTTCAAAGGGACACCAGGTTATGAAGAACAAATGTTTGGAAATGAATCAAGTAAAAAAGCACCATTTGACTTTATCGGCTTAGTATTAGACTATGATAAAGACAGTCAAATGGCGACAATACAACAAAGAAATCACTTTAAACCAGGTCAAGAAGTAGAGTTTTTCGGACCTGAAATTCAAACCTTTAAACAAGTCGTCGATAAGATTTATGATGAAGAAGGAAATGAACTTGATGCGGCACGACACCCATTACAAATCGTGCAAATCAAAGTTGACCAGCCTATTTATCCAAACAACATGATGAGAAAGGAAGTTTAAAGAATGGCAACAACGATCATTGGTATTGCTGGAGGCTCTGGTTCGGGTAAAACATCTGTGACAAATAAAATAATGAATAATTTAGAAGGGCATAGTGTTGCACTCATTGAACAAGACTATTATTACAAAGACCAATCACATCTGACATTTGAACAACGTCTTAAAACAAATTATGATCATCCATTTGCGTTTGATAATGATTTGTTAATCCAAAATCTTAAATCATTACAGTCAGGTCAAAGTGTAGAAGTACCGACTTATGACTATACAAATCATACACGCAGTGATAAAACGATTGCATTTCAACCTAAAGATGTTATTATCGTAGAAGGTATATTTGCGCTCGAGAATGAAGAATTGCGCAATATGATGGATGTTAAGATATACGTAGACACTGATGCAGATTTAAGAATTTTGCGCCGTCTTGTGAGAGATACTAAAGAGCGTGGTCGTACAATGGAATCTGTAATTGATCAGTATCTTACTGTTGTGAGGCCAATGCATAACCAATTTATTGAACCAACGAAAAAATTTGCGGATATTATTATTCCTGAAGGTGGTTCAAATAAAGTTGCTATTGACATCATGACAACTAAGATTCAAGCACTTGTACGTAAAAAAGATTAAATCATAGTTAAAGGAAGATGCAGACAATGGAAAACCAAAAACAATATCCAATGACGCAAGAAGGATACGAAAAACTTGAAAAAGAATTAGAAGAATTAAAAACAGTCAAACGCCCTGAAGTGGTTGAAAAAATTAAAGTTGCACGTAGTTTTGGTGACTTATCTGAGAACTCAGAGTACGATGCAGCGAAAGATGAACAAGGTTTTATCGAGCAGGATATTCAACGTATTGAAACAATGTTACGTCATGCTTTAATCATTGAAGATACTGGCGATAACCATGTTGTCCAAATTGGTAAAACGGTAACATTCGTTGAGCTTCCAGGTAACGACGAAGAGTCTTATCAAATCGTGGGCTCAGCTGAATCTGATGCATTTAATGGCAAGATTTCAAACGAATCTCCAATGGCACAAGCACTTATTGGTAAACAAGTAGATGACGAAGTACGTGTTCCTCTTCCAAATGGTGGCGAAATGAATGTTAAAATTGTAGATATTCATTAATCAATGCGCCAAATCTGTATGCGTACAAGCATCATCTCATTATATAATTAAATATTTGATGTGAGGCATCGGAAGAAAAGCGGCTGGGAAAACTTCATTGTATCCCAGCTTATTTTTATACTTATAAATTAACTGGGTTGTAAGGATTATAATTCCGAGCGCTATTCTCTTATATTCGTCAATACTTAATTGTCACTGATACTGTATAATGATAATATATATAATTGTAAGGGCTTTCCGAAAAGGGGGATGTACATGTATTTTCGACAAATTAGCGAGCAATCTTTTATAATCTACTTCAAAGCAGAAATTAGTGAATCGGTTTATGAACATGTCAATGCTGTAGTGGAACATATTCAAAAGATGAACCATCCGCACATACATGAAATTGTACCTTCTTATCGTGCAATTTTGGCATATTTCGATGGCATTCAAACAGATTTCGAAACGTTAATTCAAGCACTACAACTTGATACATTGGACATGCAACAAACGAAGGTAAATACGGTTCAAAAGAGAATCGTGAATATTCCAGTTCTCTATGGTGGGAAATGGGGACCGGATATTGAGATTGTCGCGGATCATAACCATTTAACGGTTGATGAAGTGATACAATATCATACAGAAAATCATTATCTTGTTTATATGATTGGATTTATGCCTGGATTTCCATTTTTAGGTGGTTTGAGTCCTCGTCTTCATACGCCGAGAAAAGAAGAACCAAGAATTAAAATCGATGCAGGCTCAGTTGGGATTGCGAATAATCAAACAGGTTTATATCCATCCGATTCACCAGGAGGTTGGCAAATTATAGGGCGTACACCGATAGATGTTTTTAATCCGAATCGGGAGCCTAAAATTTTATATCAACCTGGTGACAGAATTAAATTTTATTCCATTAATGAAGAACAATTTTTACATATTCAAAAGTATGTGCGTAAAAATCAATTAGACTATGATGAATGGGTGATGATAGAAGATGGCCATTAAAATAATTAAACCTGGATTGTTTACGACAGTTCAAGACAAAGGACGTTCAGGTCATCAGTTTGAAGGTTATTCTCCTGCTGGTGTAATGGATCGCCCGAGCTATGAGATTTTAAACACTTTATTAGAAACAGAGGGACAACCCGCATTAGAAATTACGATGATTGGCCCAACGATCAAATTTCTCGATCAAAACTTATTTGCGATGACTGGTGCACCATTTTCAGCCACGTTGAATGGGCAACCTGTCTCACATCAAACTGTTATCAAGGTCGAAAAAAATGATGTTTTAGAAATAGGACATGTCATTCATGGGATGCGTGGTTATATCGGATTTGCGAAACCATTAGATATTCCACTTTTTGAAGGTAGCTATGCGACACATACACGGACAGGAATTGGTGGTTTCAAAGGTCGTGCATTGAAAGTCAATGACATCATTCCTACACAACCATCATTTTTAGATTATCAGCTCATCGGTCGTTCGAGTGATTTTTCAAGTTTTACGAAAGCGCGACAATTGCCGATTGGATTAATGGATGGACCACAGCTAGAATCATTTACACGACGTACGATTAAAGAACTTGAGCAGCTCGAATTCACTATTTCAGAAAATTCAGATCGTATGGGCTACAGACTTAAAGGGCCATCGATACAACCTTTTACAGATGCTGACATCATTTCTGAGCCAGTCGCATTAGGAAGTGTCCAAGTGCCTAAAGATGGTCATCCGATTATTCTACTTAATGACCGGCAGACAGTAGGGGGCTACACTAAAATTGGCACTGTGATTGATTCTGATATTGTCGATATTGTCCAAAAACAACCTGGTGATAAGGTGAAATTCGAATGGATGACATTTAACGAAGCGAATGAAATTTTAGCACGAAAAAATAGAAAGTTAGAAGAGGCAAAAGCACAAATTCGTCAACGGCCTCAACGTTTACTGCACAACATTAGACCTACACAACAAAAAATTAAAAAGGTTCTAAAAGGAGATAGTATACCATGGATTTAAAACAAATTGAGCAAACGTTAAATTTATTAAAACAATACGGCGCGAAGCATTTTAAATATCGGGATGACGAGATGGAGCTAGAATTGGATTTATCGTCCATTCAACAAACAGAAGCGCCTGTAGACCCACCACAAAGCACGCAGCGGTCAAACCAACACGTAGAACAAACTCAGCAAACTGATGAATCTGCAGAAGATAATACTAAAGTGATTCGTTCTCAGATGATTGGGACATTTTATTTACAAGATGAAAAAGAATTAACTAAACCTGCTGTAAAAGTAGGCGATAAAGTCAATAAAGGGGATATTATCGGCTACATTGAAGCGATGAAAGTGATGAATGAAGTAACAGCAGATGAATCAGGTGAAGTTCAAGAAGTGTTGGTTGGTCATGGCGAAAATATTGAATTTAATCAAGTTATTTTAACATTGAAGTAAAGGGGGGGATTACATGTTTCGAGTATTAGTTGCAAACAGAGGTGAAATTGCGGTTCGTATTATACGTGCGTTAAGAGAGCTGAAAATGGAGTCTGTCGCTATTTATGCCGTGGGTGATGAAAATAGTCTACATGTTAAATTAGCAGATCAGGCAGTTTGTATCGGTCAAGCGAACCCTTTAGACAGTTATTTAAATATACGTAAAATATTAGCTGCTGCTGAAATTACAAAAGCAAACGCCATTCACCCCGGTTATGGCTTTTTATCTGAAAGTCCTGTGTTTGCTGAAAAGGTAGAAAATGAAGGGCTCTACTTTATCGGACCAACGAAAAAAACGATGCAACGAATGGGCGATAAGATTACTGCACGTCAAACGGTTGATAAAGCAGGTGTGCCGATTATACCTGGCTCTAAATCGTCAGTCGAATCCGTTGATGAAATTAAAGCACTTGCTGAGGAAATTGGTTATCCACTTGTCATTAAAGCAGCGAGTGGTGGCGGTGGAAAAGGGATTCGTATCGTCAAAGAAGAGTCACAACTTGAACGCGCATTTAAAGAGGCGAAAAGCGAAGGCAACAAATATTTCAATGATGACCGCGTTTATGTTGAAGCATTTATACCTGTTGCGAAACATGTTGAGGTGCAAGTTCTTGGAGATGGGCAATCACGATATATTCATTTAGGGGAACGTGACTGTTCAGTGCAGCGTAAAAACCAAAAACTGATTGAAGAGTCACCATGTAGTGCATTAACTGAAGAAAAACGTGAGAAAATTTGTAATGATGCTGTAAAAGTCGCAAAAGCAGCACAATATCGCAGTGCGGGTACGATTGAATTTCTCGTCACGGAAGATGCATATTATTTTATTGAAATGAATGCACGTATTCAAGTTGAGCATACAGTGACGGAAATGCGTACAGATATCGACTTAGTACGTGAACAACTACGCATTATGCAAGAGGGCACACTTTCACTTACACAAGACGATGTTCATTTTTATGGGCATGTCATTGAAGCGAGAATTAATGCAGAAGATCCACAAAAAGCCTTTCGTCCGACACCTGGCACAGTTCAAAGGTTGCATTTACCCCAAGGATTCAATGTACGTGTTGACTCTTTACTTTATAGTGGATATACTGTTTCTTCATATTATGATTCACTCGTCGCAAAAGTGATTGTTAAAGGTGAAAATCGTGCGCATGCGATTGAAAAATTAAAAGTCACATTGGATGAACTGGTGATTGATGGATTTACAACGACAGCAGATTTCTTATATGCAGTATTATCTTATCCACCATATTATGAAGGCGATGCACGCGATGTGGACATTAAATTCTTAGATCGTCATCGTATTTTTAAGGAGGGGAATGAAGATGAAAGTTGATTTAAACTGTGATTTAGGAGAAAGTTTTGGTAATTATCAAATCGGCAATGACCGAGAAGTTTTACCATTGATTACCTCTGCCAATGTTGCATGTGGTTTTCATGCGGGTGATGAAAATGTGATGGCTGAAACTGTACGACGTGCTAAAGAAAACGGCGTGCGTGTAGGTGCCCACCCCGGATTTCCAGATTTACAAGGATTTGGCCGACGCAATATGGATATGTCATTAACTGAGATTTATAACATGGTCGTATATCAAGTGGGCGCTTTAAAAATGTTTTGTGATATTAATGGTGTTGTGCTTAATCATGTCAAACCGCATGGCGCACTTTATCAAATGGCTGTCAGAGATGAAACCATTGCACGTACGATTGCTTCAGCAGTTTATGATATTGATCCGAATCTGTATTTAGTCGGATTATCAAAATCATTACTCATTGATGCCGGTAAAGCACAAGGTCTTAAAGTCGCGTCTGAAGTATTTGCAGATCGTCGTTACGAAAGTGATGGACAATTAGTGAGCCGTAAAAAAGAAGGCGCAACGATTGAAGAGAGTGAAGAAGCCATTGCGCAAGTGGTACAAATGGTAACGGAAGGCACAGTTAAAGCGATTTCAGGTGAAGTGATTGAAATTGAAGCGGATACAATTTGCGTTCATGGTGACGGGGCACATGCACTTGAATTCGTTAAAGAAATTCGTTCGCGTTTATCAGAGGTGAATGTCGATATTGTAACTTTAGGAGGTTAAGCGATGAAGAAACAGTCCAATCAAATTAAAAAAACAGGTGAATTTGTATTCACTAAAGCGCATCGAAGGTTGTTACTCGGCTCTGTATTTTTAATGGCCACTTCTGCAATTGGGCCTGCATTTTTAACACAAACTGCAGTGTTTACTGAACAATTTTTAGCAAGTTTTGCATTTGCAATTTTATTATCTATCATTATTGATATTGGGGCACAAATTAACATTTGGCGTGTCCTAGTTGTAACGGGTTATCGTGGCCAAGAAATTGCTAATGAAGTTGTTAAAGGTTTAGGTACTTTTATTTCTCTCCTTATCGCATTAGGGGGATTGGCTTTTAATATTGGAAATATTGCCGGAGCTGGACTAGGTTTGAACGCCATCTTTGGTTTAGATGTTCGTGTAGGTGCCGCGATTACTGCGGTTATTGCGATTCTCGTTTTTATTTCTAAAAATGGCCAGAAAATCATGGATGTCATTACGATGATTCTCGGAGTACTCATGATTTTAATTGTTGCTTACGTTATGATTCAATCCAATCCGCCATATGTAGAAGCAGCACAACGCATGGTATTGCCAGAAAATCCTTCAGCACTTGTTCTACCCATTATCACATTAGTAGGTGGAACTGTAGGTGGCTATATTACATTTGCAGGTGCGCACCGTATTCTTGATGCAGGGATTAAAGGGAAAGACTACTTACCATTTGTGAATCATTCAGCTATTTCAGCGATTCTAACAACAGGTGTGATGCGAAGTTTACTATTTTTAGCCGTACTTGGTGTTGTTGTCACAGGTGTCGCTTTAAATCCTGAAAACCCACCAGCTTCTGTCTTTGAACATGCTATTGGGCCAATCGGTAAAAATATTTTTGGTATCGTACTGTTTGCGGCGGCGATGTCATCTGTTATTGGTTCAGCGTATACGAGTACGACATTTATTAAAACAATGCACAACAAATTGAGAACGTATGATAATTATGTCGTCGTGACATTTATCGTTGTATCGACATTGATTTTCTTATTTATCGGTCGACCGGTGAAATTATTAATTGTTGCAGGCGCATTAAACGGTTTGATTCTTCCTATTATTTTAGGAACTGTATTGATTGCTTCGAAAAATAAACGTATTGTTGGAGATTATCAACACCCCACTTGGATGTTATTATTCGGTATTGTTGCAGTTATCGTTACTATCTTTACCGGCTTCTTCTCGTTACAAGGTTTAGCTGCATTGTGGAGCCAATAAAAATTCAATCCGATTAATGATTAAGGGCTAGGACATTCAGTTGTCTTGGCCCTCAATTTGTTATAAGATTGATTATTGAAATCGAGTATGAGTATGAAAGAATAGCTTTGGATATCGTTGTTTAATCATTTGCTTTCGTTAAATGACAGCAACATCTCAATGATAAAACTGAACGCTAATATATAAATATGATAAAATGACAACGGTAAACATAAAATGAAACAGCTAATGGATTGAGGAGGCATATGAATGATCGGAATCATCGGTGCAATGGAAGAAGAAGTAGCAATTTTAAAATCTCAAATGGATGCGGTAGAAGAAATTAAAATCGCACATGCCATTTTTTATAGAGGGACATTGAACGACAAAGATATTATTTTAACTCAAAGCGGTATCGGTAAGGTGAATGTAACCATTTCTACAAGTCTACTGATTGATCGTTTTCAACCCCAATGTATCATTAACACAGGATCTGCAGGAGGATTACAGCCTGGCTTAGCACTTGGCGATGTGGTCATTAGTCGACAAGTCGCATATCACGATGCTGATGCACGGGCGTTCGGCTATGATATGGGACAAATCCCAGGTATGCCAACTTATTTTGAAGCAGATACGTCATTATTTGAAAAAGTAGATAACGTCTTAAAATCTTTAAATCAAAACGGTAGAGAGGGCCTAATCGTTTCAGGTGATAGCTTTATCGGCACAAACGAACAGCGTCAAGCTATTTTGGAATATTTTCCTAATGCATTAGCTGTCGAAATGGAAGCCACTGCCATTGCGCAAACATGTTACCAGTTTAATGTGCCTTTTATCGTGACACGAGCGATTTCTGATTTAGCTGACGGTGAAGCGGGAATGACATTTGAAGCTTTCCTTAAAGTAGCAGCAAAGTCATCAAGTCAAATGGTCAACGAACTTGTGAAAGTGCTCTGACAAAACACACTATGATTGCACATAAATATGCTATAATATAACGAATGAAGTCTTTTAAAGTGGAGGATGAACATGGGTATCATCAAGCAATTATTTTTACCAAATCAATATGTGAATTCGATTTATGAAATTGATTTTGACAAACTGAAACAATTGAATATCAAAGGGATTATCACAGATTTGGATAATACATTGGTCGGCTGGGATGAAGCGCAACCGACATCTAAAGTTGAAAATTGGTTTAAAACTATAGACGAGCAAGGATTTAAAGTGACTGTTGTTTCTAATAATAATGAACAACGCGTGAAATCCTTTTGCCAAAATTTAAAAGTGGATTATATTTTTAAAGCGCAAAAACCTAGAGGGAAAGCATTGCGCCGTGCGACCGAACAAATGGGCATGCAAAAGGATGAAGTGGTAGTGATTGGAGACCAAATGTTAACAGATGTATTTGGTGGTAATCGACACGGCCTTTATACAATTATGGTCGTACCGGTGAAAAATTCAGATGGTTTTATCACAAAATTTAATCGTTTAGTTGAACGACGATTATTAAAGCATTTTAAAAGAAAAGGCTATATTAAATGGGAGGAATCGTAATTGACTGAAACTTTAAAATGTATTGGTTGTGGGGCAACACTACAATCTGACGACCCACAAAAACCGGGTTACGTTCCAAAAGCAAGTTTAGAAAAAGAAGATGTCATTTGTCGTCGTTGTTTTAGATTGAAAAATTATAATGAAGTGCAAGATGTGGGCATGGAAAGTGACGACTTTTTAAAATTATTAAACGGCTTATCAGACAAACCGGGTATTGTTGTAAATTTAGTCGACGTATTTGACTTTGAAGGTTCTTTTATTCATGCGGTCAAGCGTATTGTCGGCAATAAAAAGATTATTTTAGTTGCTAATAAAATTGACTTATTGCCGAAACAAATCAATAAGCGTCGTGTTTCTGAATGGCTAAGACGTTTAGCTAAAGAATACGGTTTATATCCTGAAGATGTATGTTTAATTTCTGCATATAAAGGCATTGGTATTGATGGTTTATTACAAACAATTGAAAAGCATCGTAATGGCCAAGATGTCTATATCGTCGGTACAACGAACGTCGGAAAGTCAACGTTGATTAACAAGTTGATTGAACAAACAGTAGGTGAAAAAAATGTCGTCACAACTTCGCGTATTCCAGGTACGACATTGGATATGATTGATATTCCGATTGATGATAATCACTATATGTATGATACGCCAGGGATTATTCAAGAACATCAAATGACCCATTATGTGTCGACAAAGGCATTAAATACGATTATGCCTAAAAAAGAAATTAAGCAACGTGTATATCAATTAAATGAAGCGCAATCGTTATTTATAGGTGGTTTAGCGCGTGTCGATTATTTAAAAGGTGGTAAACGTCCGCTCGTTTGTTATTTTTCAAATGAATTGAACATCCATCGCACAAAATTAGAAAAAGCAGATGAATTGTGGCGCAAACAAATTGGTACATTATTATCACCACCGTCCCCGAAAGATCGTTTTGACTTTGAACAGTTAAAAACAGTTCGTTTAACGACGGAAAATGAGAAAAAAGACATTATGATTTCAGGTTTAGGCTTTGTCACTGTGGACGCAGGTGCAGAATTACAAGTGATTGTACCTCAAAATGTCGAAGTGACATTGAGACCTTCAATTATGTAAGGAGTGTGAGATTCAATGAAATTTGCAGTAATTGGACATCCGATTGACCATTCATTGTCTCCACTGATGCATCATGCGAATTTTAAAAGTTTAAACTTAGATTACGACTATGAAGCACTTAATATTCCACCAACACATTTTGAGCATATTCGCGATATTATTAGTGAAAAAGAACTTGACGGTTTTAATGTGACGATTCCGCATAAAGAGCGCATTATCAACTATTTAGATGACATGTCGGATGAAGCGCGAGCCATTGGTGCAGTGAATACAGTTAAAGTTGAAAACGGGAAATGGATGGGCTATAACACGGACGGTACCGGATTTGTCAAAGGATTACAGGTGAAATATGGTGACTTAACTGGTGCGCACATTTTAATACTCGGTGCAGGGGGCGCAAGTAAAGGTATTGCTTATGCGTTATCTCAAGTGTCTGATAAAAGAATAGCCGTTGCAAATCGTACGATGTCTCGTTTCAATGATTGGCAACTTCAAATTCAACCGCACTCACTTGAAGATGTCGCATCTATTGCCCATCAATTTGATATTATTATTAACACGACATCTCTTGGGATGCATCAATCTCAAGACAGTGTCATGTCATTTGCACAGTTAAAAGCTGATGTGCTTGTATGTGATATTATTTACATTCCATTTCAGACGACATTTTTAAAAGAAGCCGCTGAAAAAGAATTTTCGACTTATAATGGATTAGATATGTTTATTTATCAAGGTGCTGAAAGTTTTAAAATATGGACAGGTTTAGAGAGTGATATTACGACGATGCGCAACGCAGTATTAAATAAATTAAATCCAACAACGACTTAAGGAGGCCATTATGGCATTAACAGGTAAACAAAAAAGATTTTTAAGAAGTAAAGCACATCATGTTGATCCTACTTTCCAAATCGGTAAGTCTGGGATTAACGAAAATATGGTAGAGCAATTAAAAGAAACACTCGAAAATCGCGAATTGATTAAAATTCATATTTTACAAAACAATATGGATGATAAAAGCGAATTGGCACAAAATATTAGTCAAGCAACGGATAGTGAATTAGTCCAACTTATCGGTTCGATGATTGTCCTCTATAAAGAATCTCGAGAAAATAAACAAATCGAGTTACCATAAATATGGAAAAAATCGTTGTTTATGGTGGACAATTCAATCCGATTCATAGTGGACATGAAATGGTTGCAAGTGAAGTGAATGCAACTATTCAACCGGATCACTTTTATTTTATGCCTAGTTTTATGTCACCACTGAAAAAGCATGATGAATTAATTGAGGTTGAACATCGTATTCAAATGGTTAAGTTGGTCATAGAAAATTTGGGGTTTGGAACGCTTCGTTTAGATGAAATTGAACGTAAAGGCCAAAGCTACACTTACGATACTTTGTTGAATATACGTCAAGAATCACCGGATGCAAAGTTATTTTTTGTCATCGGAACGGACCAATATGAGCAACTTGATCGGTGGTATGAAATTGATGCTCTGAAATCTTTTGTAACATTTGTCGTCGTGAATCGTGGTGCTGTGATTCAATCAGATGACGATGCAATCATGATGGTTAACATACCAGAGATGGCGATCAGCTCAACTGAAATTCGTCAGAGAAGGTCTCAACAACAAACAATTCATATGTGGGTGCCGCTCAATGTCGAGCACTACATATTGAAGGAGGGGTTATATGGATCGAACATTTGCGATTGAACTTGTCGAACAAAAGCTACCGAAAAAGAGATTTGAACATTCTTTACGCGTAGCTGAAACGGCAGTCAAATTGGCAGAGATTTATGAGGGAGATAAAGAAAAAGCCGAACTTGCAGGGATTTTGCATGACTTTTGTAAATATGATGATTTAAGCTTTTTATACCAGCAAGTGACACGATATGATCTCGGCCATGATTTATTAAGTTATGGCTCAGAGATTTTACATGGACCTGTATGTGCAGCAATAATGAAGCATCAATATGGTATCCAAGATGACGAAATTTTATTAGCAATATACAACCACACAACTGGCCGTAAGCACATGACTAAAACCGAAAAATTAGTCTTTATTGCTGACTATATTGAACCTGGTCGAAATACGCCAAAAGTGGAAGAAATTCGTGATTTGGTATACAATGGCGGTGGGTTAGATAAAACAATTTATGAAATTTCAAAAAGAACTGTCTTGTACCTCGTCAAAAAAGATGTTAGCGTGTACCAATCCACTATTGATTGTCTGAACTACTATAATTTTAATGACTCTAAAATAAAGGATGATTAAATGAACGCAAAAGATTTATTAATGTTAACAGTTGAAGCAGCCGATGCAAAAAAAGCGGAAGAAATTATTTCGCTTAATATGAGTGGTGTTTCTGATCTCACTGATTACTTTGTTGTATGTCATGGGAATAACGAAAGACAAGTCCAAGCGATTGCTCGTGCTGTTAAAGAAAGTGCTGAGTCACACCAAATTGAAGTGAAGCGTATGGAAGGTTTTAATGAAGCGCGTTGGATACTTGTAGATTTAACGGATGTTGTTGTACACGTCTTCCATAAGGACGAACGTAGCTATTACAACCTTGAAAAATTGTATCAAGATGTTGAGATGTTAGGTTATAAAGAGGTTATTAACTCATAATGCAATATGAAAACTTAAGTGCATTTTACGATCGACTCACCGATGATCAACCCTATGATCTGTGGCTCGATTTGATACAACAGACACTTCAACAACAAAAGGTTTCTCGTGTGCTCGACATCGGTTGTGGCACAGGAACTTTGACACAGCATTTTACGCAATTTGCTGATGAAGTCATGGGTATGGATTTAAGTGTTGAAATGTTAGTTTTAGCCAAACAAAAATCAAGTCAAGTGCAATGGATTGAAGGTGACATGTCGGATTTTAATCTGAATACCGACTTTGACTTAATTACAATTCTTTGTGACAGTTTGAATTATTTAGCTGATGAAACGGCTGTGGTGGCAACGTTTGAACATGTTTACCAACATTTGAATGTAGATGGCTACTTCATTTTCGACGTCCATACGACGCATAAAATGACACATCAGTTTAACGGACAAGTTTATCTTGATGACCGTGAAGATTTAACATTAGTATGGCAAACTGAACCTGCTGAAGCACCATACAGTGTTTGGCATGATTTAACATTCTTTATATTAAATGAAGCACAAACTTACGTCAGACAAGATGAATCACAATATCAGCGCACTTTTGAAAAGGATCAGTATATCGATATGCTGAAACAAGTCGGTTTTAATCATATCGAAACATTTTATGATTTTAATAAAGCTTTACAAGCCCCAGAAAGTGACCGCTTATTCTTTATTGTAAAAAAATAACAAGTAAAAAACCTCCATCATGCGTGTAATACGTATGATAGGAGGTTTTATTTATGTTTTCTGTAAATCAAATCATCGCGTTAGTCAAACAGTACAAATTGCAAACAGCTGTTGTTATTGCAATCTTCATCGCGATTGGAGGATGGCTTGTCTTTAATTCTGGTGAGGAAGACCCTGCAAAAGATAATTTAGCAATGCAACAAACGCAACCGATTGAGGTGCATCAAGCAAAATCGAAAAGTAAAGATAAAAAAGAGCAAAATTCACAGACGCCTCAAAAAATTATTGTCGATATTAAAGGCGCAGTAAAAAAACCGAATACGTATGAAATGCAATCAGATGATCGAATGAAACAGCTATTAGATAAGGCAGAACCGTTGAATACTGCTGATTTGAGTCGTGTTAATTTAGCGGAAAAGTTAACAGATCAAAAAATGATTTATATTCCGGATCAACGTGAAGTGACAACCTCTAACTCTAGTCATGCATCACAACAAGATGATACGTCAGCTGCGTCTACTTCACAAAACATCTCTGTTAATTTAAATACTGCCGACGAGAAGGAACTGACCCAAATTCCTGGCATAGGGCCTTCAAAAGCGCAAACGATTATTAAACATCGTGAAGAAAATGGACCTTTCCAAAGTGTTGAAGATTTAAAAAATGTCAAAGGAATTGGGGAAAAAACATTTGAAAAACTAAAGAACTATTTAACAGTTTAATCCTAAATAGGGTGTAACTAGTCGAAGCAAGTCGAATCCTTTATAATAAGAATAAAATCAACAATGATACGAGGTGACAAAAAGTATGAAACGTATTCAATGGCATGAATATTTTATGGCACAGTCTCATTTATTAGCATTGAGATCTACTTGTACACGCCTCTCTGTAGGTGCAACAATTACTAAAGATAATCGGATCATCGCGGGAGGTTATAACGGTTCAGTTTCAGGTGAAGTCCATTGTATAGATGAAGGCTGTTTAATGGAAGGTGGACACTGTATTAGAACGATACATGCTGAAATGAACGCTATCTTGCAATGTTCGAAACAAGGTGTCTCTACTGAAAATGCAACAATTTATGTCACGCATTTCCCTTGTTTGAACTGTACAAAATCGATTATTCAAGCTGGGATTAAAACGATTTATTATGCGGAAGATTACCATAATCATGATTACGCAGTGAAGCTATTAGAACAATCTGGTGTGCACTATGAAAAAATCAGTTTTAATCGTCAACACATTGCGGAATATTTATTGGAATAATAATGACTTATTGGTTAATTACATATATTATCGGCAATATTGCTTATCATCATTTGTTAACTGCATGCTTCATATATAGCGTGTTAGCATGCAGTTTATACTTAAAGAAAATGTCATGGTTATTCATCATTTCAACCTTGATTGTTGTGCTCATTGGTTATACCATCGAGACGATACAACATAAAAATGAGCCTTCAATCCTAACAGCAACCCCGACGTCATCCCACAAAACGATTAGCGTCCATTTGACGACGTTACCTATTGTGACAGACCAACTTTTAACTGTTCAAGCAACATTCAATAAACAAGAAATACTGATTAAAGGGCGTATCAAACCACAACAATTTATCCCAGATGCGCATTTTCTCCTCAATCACCAATGTCAATTAACAGGTTCTTTTCAACCACCACTTTATCGCCAACAACGACCGCTCTTTGCCGTTAAAAAAATAACATTTGACCAATGTCATATGACAACCCCGACGTTAAAACAACGCATAACGTATGTAAGAAGTGTTGTAACTGAAAGACTGTTAAATTCACAACTTTTCGGAAGAGGCGAACTGATCGCGATTGCAACGGGAAACGCGAATTATTTAGATAAAGATATGAAGTCATTAGCACAACAGTTGGGTATTTCTCATTTGTTTGCTGTGAGCGGGACCCACGTGAGTATATTCATTTTCATGTTTTATGCAATTGGGAAACGTCTCCCTTTACCTATGTATTATACCGAAGTGGGATTAATACTCTTTTTACCGGTATTCTTAATCTTTGTAGGTACCAGTCCAAGTGCGACACGTGCGGTAGCTATGACGTTGCTCCTACTCATAGTTTCAAGGTACTTTCATATGACGTCACTGCAGTCGCTTTTACTCGTTTATTTTGTTATGAGTCTGATGAATAGCGACTATCACTATCATTTAGGCTTTTTATACTCTTTTTTGATTTCAGGGATATTGATTTTGATGAAAGATATTTTTACAGAGCGTCCTATTTATCAATCGCTCTTTTTAGGTTCTTATATTGCTGTTATTGCAGCCATTCCTTTAAACTATGTGCAACTTAATGAGATTCAATGGCAAGGGTTAATCTCAAACTTATTCTTCATCCCACTTTACAGTATAATCATCATTCCACTGTCGTTTATACTTGCCATCATTGCGATTGTTACACCTGCCTTTTTATCTATGTTCACGCACTTCACACACGTTATTTTTGATATCCAAGCTTTTTTATTAAAAAGACTCACAGTGCTAGAAAGGTTCACACTTCCAATACCAGACTTTGGAGAGTTTGGATTTCTTTGTTGTACGATAGCAACGTTTATACTACTTTATTTGCTTTCTCAACGTCGATATATCATTTCTATCGTTCTGGTTTGTTGTCTGTGCATCTTACTATGGCAAGTTCATCCTCGTTTTACTAACCAAATGACCATGATTGATGTGGGTCAAGGTGATGCTATATTGTTCCAAAGCCAAACGGGTGAAACACTCATGATTGATACGGGTGGCGCATATGAACATCATCAACGCAAACAGTCGAATATTAATATTACAAAGAAAAATATTTATCCATTGTTTAAGAAATTAGGGATTCACCAAATCGACTATCTTGTCATTACACATGCACATCAAGATCATATGGGAGAAATCGAACATTTATCACAATATGTGAACATCAAAAATGTGGTTATTAATCCATCACATTTTGATGATGAGAAGTTTCAAAAGGTTCAACATGTGATTGCAAGTGAACATGCACAATTGTATTCATATGAGGACCTCTCTCGTATTGTCTTAGGTGATTTTCAATTTCAATTTTTCAACACTGACATTCCTGAAAGTGAGGACCCCAATGAGCATTCTATTGTGACATTAGCTACAATTCACGATATTCATGTTTTATTGATGGGCGATGCTACGACAAAAAATGAGGATGTCTTGTTAAAGAAATATTCGTTACCACGAATTCAAATATTAAAAGTAGGTCATCATGGCAGTCGGACAAGTTCCTCTAAGACCTTTCTGAGTCAAATTCATCCAGACATCGCACTCATTTCTGCTGGTAAACAAAATATGTATCATTTGCCACATCCTTTAACGCTACAAAAATTACATGACATTCATGCGAAAATTTATAACACCGCAGATAATCATCATATTCATGTCCGATTTGATGCGTTCAATGAAGCAGGTTATACGTTGCGCACAGAACCGTTGAACTGATAATGAAGTCGGCTTAACATTCATGTTATAATACAGCTAAAGCAATGAGATAGAGAGGAATCACATCATGTCAAATATTCATGTCATTCACGGTGAAGTCCCAGAATTAATAGATCGTGAAACAGAACAACTTACTCAAAAGTATTTGGGCAATGAACCTAAAGATGACTTTAATTATGTTAAATACAACTTGTATGAAACGACTTTAAATACAATCATTGAAGAAGCAATGACACTTCCATTTTTTTCGGATAAAAAGATTATTGTTGTACAAAATAGCTATATATTTACCGGTGAAAAACCACCTAAAGAGGCACAGACAAACGCTGACAGCTTATTAGAGTTTATTGAAAAGTATGATGAGGCTTCTTTAATTATTTTTCAAGTTCAAGCGGTGAAGTTAGACGAAAGAAAAAAAGTTGTTAAAGCATTGAAAAAAGTGGCGAACATCAAGAAAATTGAACAAATGACTGAACAAGAAATGCAAAAATGGATTCATCAATATTTGAATCAGTCCTATAAAGAAATTAAACAAGATGCATTAGAAGCGTTGATTCAGTTGACAGGCATTCATTATCGTATGATTAAGCAAGAATTAGATAAGTTGTTGTTGTTTGTCGGTGATCGCCCAACGATTAATAAAGAAGATGTCCAGACGATAGTGAATAGAAGTTTGGAGCAAAACGTTTTTTTATTGACGGATTATATTCAAAAAGGACAAAAGGCACAAGCTATTTCGCTCGTTAAAGATTTAATCCAATTAAAAGAAGAGCCGATTAAACTGTTGGCGTTAATTACAAGTAACTATCGCTTATATTACCAAAGTAAAATTCTCAATCAAAAAGGATACTCTGGTCAGCAGATTGCCAAAACGGTAGGTGTCCATCCTTATCGCGTAAAACTCGCATTGAATCAAGCACGAAAATATGATTTAGACACGTTGTTGACCATTATGGATGTTTGTACAGAAACAGACTATCAATTGAAATCGTCTTATATGGATAAGGTATTGATTTTAGAATTGTTTATTATGAAATTGTAAAGGATGAATATAACAAAAGGCTTTAGGAAGGCGATATGATAGATAGACACGTGTATCACTTCAGCATATGAGTGTGATATATGCACACGTGTCGTTCTCACTCTATAAAAATGAAAGTTGGGAGAGCGGACAATGAAAAAGAGCTATACCTCAAATGGCACAGCTCTTTTTCATTATTTTGCTGACATTAATTTTGATTTCATTCTATCAGCTTTGTTAGAATGAATTAAATTCTTTTGGGCAGCTTTATCAATACGTTTCACTGCTTTGCTTACTAATTCTTGTTTATTATCAGCATTAGTTTCAATTGCTTTTTTCGCGCTTTTCACTGCAGAACGCATGTCATTTTTTTGTGAAATGTTTTTGCTTTCTGCTGTATGAGTTGTTCTCACACGTTTAATTGCAGATTTGATATTTGGCATGAAAGACACCTCCTATAATCGTCTTCGTATCAAAATAATTTGATTACAACAAGATTCATTCTATCAAAACTCTATTCATTGTGCAATAATTAATTGAACCGTTGAATTATTTTTTTCGACGACATGTACTGACGTGACAATATCATTTCTTTAATGCAAGTGTGACCATGACGAAAATGATTTCTATTTGAAGTATTGAATTAATGCATTTCACTTATCATTTTGCGTCATGATAGAGTTGCAATTAATGCTTAAAAACGTTATTATAGCAAAGATGTAATCGTTAATTTACGGGTAAACTTATGAAAGTGAGTATGATGATATGGATAACCAACAACGTTTAAATAGACGTGAAAATATCAGGAATTTTTCGATCATAGCGCATATCGACCACGGGAAATCAACTTTAGCCGATCGAATTTTAGAAAATACAAAGTCTGTTGAATCTCGAGAAATGCAAGCACAACTGTTAGATTCAATGGATTTAGAGCGTGAACGTGGTATCACCATTAAATTAAATGCTGTACGTTTAAAATATGATGCTAAAGATGGACAAACCTACACGTTCCATTTAATCGATACACCAGGACACGTCGACTTTACATACGAAGTGTCACGTTCGTTAGCTGCTTGTGAAGGCGCGATTCTAGTTGTAGACGCTGCACAAGGTATCGAAGCACAAACTTTAGCGAATGTATATTTAGCACTCGACAATGATTTAGAACTGATTCCCGTCATTAATAAAATCGATTTACCAGCTGCTGAACCAGAACGTGTGAAACAAGAGGTTGAAGATGTTATTGGTTTAGACAAAGATGATGCCGTACTAGCGAGTGCGAAAGCTAACATTGGTATTGAAGAAATTTTAGAAAAGATTGTTGAAATGATTCCACCTCCAGACGGGGACCCAGCTGCACCATTGAAAGCATTGATTTTTGACTCTGAATATGACCCATATCGCGGTGTCATTTCTTCGATTCGTGTTGTTGACGGTGTAGTTAAAGCGGGTGACCGTATTCAAATGATGGCGACTGGTAAAACTTTTGAAGTGACTGAAGTCGGCATTAATACACCGAAAGAATTACCGGTTGAAGAGTTAACTGTTGGTGATGTAGGTTATATCATCGCAAGCATTAAAAATGTAGATGACTCACGTGTTGGGGACACTATTACCCACGCTAATAGACCTGCTGAGACCCCTTTAAAAGGGTATAAGAAAATGAATCCAATGGTGTATTGTGGTCTTTTCCCAATTGACAATAAAGACTACAATGATTTACGTGAAGCATTAGAAAAATTGCAGTTAAACGATGCGTCATTAGAATTCGAACCAGAATCTTCAAAAGCACTTGGATTTGGTTATCGTACAGGCTTCCTCGGTATGTTGCATATGGAAATCATTCAAGAACGTATCGAACGTGAATTTGGAATTGAACTTATCGCAACAGCACCATCCGTTATTTACACAGTTATTTTGAGAAATGGTGATGAGATTCATGTAGATAACCCAGCACAAATGCCTGACAGAGATCAAATCGATAAAGTGTTTGAACCTTATGTACGTGCAACGATGATGGTGCCAAATGATTATGTTGGAGCGGTTATGGAACTGTGTCAACGTAAACGTGGTCAGTTTGTCAATATGGATTACTTGGATGATATTCGTGTAAGTATCGTTTATGAATTACCATTGTCAGAAGTCGTTTTTGATTTCTTTGACCAATTGAAGTCCAACACGAAAGGTTACGCTTCATTTGATTATGAATTTATCGAGAATAAAGAAAGTAACCTTGTGAAAATGGACATTTTACTTAACGGCGATAAGGTAGATGCTTTGAGTTTTATTGTACATCGTGATTTTGCATATGAACGTGGTAAAACACTTGTAGAAAAATTAAAAACGTTAATCCCTAGACAACAATTCGAAGTGCCTGTTCAAGCTGCAGTAGGACATAAAATTGTCGCTAGAACAAACATTAAATCAATGGGTAAAAACGTACTTTCGAAATGTTATGGTGGTGACATTAGCCGTAAACGTAAATTATTAGAAAAGCAAAAAGCCGGTAAAGCCAAAATGAAAGCTGTCGGTAGTGTGGAAATTCCACAAGATGCTTTCTTGGCTGTACTGAAAATGGACGATGAATAAAGTGAAAATTTCATGCTCCCGCGCATCTTGAGGTGTCGAGGGGGCATATTTTATGAGGTGAATACTAATGGTGGCAAAAAGTGCTTATATTCATATTCCTTTTTGTGTAAAAATCTGTACGTATTGTGATTTCAATAAATATTTCATCCAAAATCAGCCTGTCGATCTATATTTGGCGTGCTTGGTCGAGGAGATGAAACAATCCAAAGCATCTCAATTAGAGACGTTATTTGTCGGTGGTGGCACGCCTACCGCATTATCTGAATCCCAATTAGAATATTTATTACAAGCAATTCAAGACCAGTTTGATATTAAAGGGGAATACACCTTTGAAGCGAATCCGGACGAACTGACAGAAGAAAAAGTGGCGCTATTGAAACGATACGGTGTGAATCGACTCTCACTTGGCGTACAAACTTTTGACGATACTTTACTTCAAACATTAGGTCGCAGTCATCATAAAGCTGATATTTATCAAGCGATAGACAATGCACGTCGACAAGGTATTACATCCATTAGTTTAGATTTAATGTATCATTTGCCTGGTCAGAGTATGCAACAATTTCAAGAGAGTTTAGAAGAAGCACTCCGCCTTGATATCGACCATTTATCCAGTTATGGCTTAATTCTAGAACCCCAGACACAGTTTTATAATCAGTATCGTAAAGGGAAACTAAAAATGCCTAACGAAGATGTCGGTGCAGAAATGTATCAATATTTAATGAATCGTATGAAAAATAGCCCATTGCAGCAATACGAAATTTCTAACTTTGCTAAAAAAGGGCATGAATCTATCCACAATCAAGTCTATTGGAAAAATGAAAGCTATTATGGCTTTGGTGCAGGTGCGAGTGGTTATATTGGTGGGGTACGTTATACAAATGTTAATCCGGTCAATCACTACATTAAAAAAATCCAACAACATGAATTTCCGCGTTTAACTGAAACGACTCCGACTGTTAAAGAACAAATTGAAGAAGAAATGTTTCTAGGATTAAGAATGAATACCGGTGTTGATAAAATAAAGTTCCAAAAGAAATATCATCAAACAATTGAAGCTATCTATGCAAAAGAAATCATCTCTTTGGAAGGTCAAAATCTCATTGACCAAACCGATACACACATCGCTTTAACGGATAAAGGAAGAATTGTCGGAAACACGGTGTTTGAGGCATTTATTCAAGTATAAAAAGTTTTTTGAGAAATGATGCTTTAACATTGACTTACTTTGACCAATTTGATAAATTATAATTAGCACTTACAGAGAAAGAGTGCTAATGAGGTGAAAAACATGATTACGCCAAGGCAATTGAAGATTTTAACTGCAATTGTTGAAGATTATGTTGACTTAGGACAACCTATTGGATCTAACACATTAATACAAAGGCACAATGTGGATGTCAGTCCTGCGACGATTCGTAATGACATGAAGACACTAGAAGAAAATTCACTCATCACTAAAACACATTTTTCTTCTGGTCGAATCCCTTCAGAAGCAGGATTTAGACTCTATGCCAATCATTTGTTAGAACAACCCTATAATTTTGAAATGCAAGGTAGTCTTGATATTCATCAGATGTTAGTGAATCATCATTATGATTTATCATCGACACTAGACACCTTTGCAAAAGTGTTTTCAAATCAAGCACATTATACCACTCTTGTTATAGGACCTGATCACTCAAAGGCCTCTATACTGGATGTGCATTTGATGAAGTTAAATCCACACCATTTAATCGTAGTGATGATTGATGAGACGGGACAAGTGAAACATCTGCATGTGACAAGCGATCAACCTTATGCTGATCATTCGATCATTAAAGTATCCAACTATCTATCTGCGAACGTGCGTCAATTTTTTGATGGTAATGATGTGCAATCCATAGAAGTGTATCGCATGCTGGGATTTAATGCAGAAGAGGCAGATTTAATCGTTCGTATTTTACACATGTTGCATCAGTACCGTAACAATCAATCTACGCGTGTTTATTTAGGTGGTAAACATCAACTCATTGAAGGATTAAACGAGTCGACTGTGGCGTCCATACAACCTATATTAAAATATATTGAGTCCGATCGTATTGCTGATGTGATTCATCATATGTCTGACCAATTGATTAATGTACGTATTGGGACCGATATTGAACAAAATTTACACGGCATTGCGATATTAAGCCGATCATATCAAATAGATAAAGATTTAACAGGTCATATTGCTGTTATTGGTCCTACTGCTATGCATTATCATAATGTGATACAATTGTTGAGTCGGATTTCATAACGAGGTGATACGAAATGTTTAAACGTAATGGAGGTTTGAAAATGTCAGAGGAAAAAGACGTGCGTAAGGACGAAGAAATCAAAGAAACTGAGTCACAAGAAACAACAGAAACTTCAGAACTAGAAGTGGAAAATGAACAAGTTGCAGTAAATCAAGACTCTGAGAACGAAAATGATGCAAGCAATGATGAAACGCAAGATCTTAAAGATGAGGAAATTGCTTCTTTAAAAGCTGAAGTTGATGCGAAAGAAGAACAATATTTGCGTTTATATGCAGAATTTGAAAATTATAAAAGACGTATTCAAAACGAAGCGCAAACACAAAAGAGATATCAGGCACAAAAAGTACTTACTGATGTATTGCCAGCACTTGATAATTTTGAACGTGCTCTAAAAATTGAAGGTGATGATGAATCATTTAACGCACTGAAAAAAGGTGTGGAAATGGTTTACGAGAGCCTATTAAAAGCACTAGAAGATAATGGATTAGAAAAAATCAAAACTGAAGGTGAACAGTTTGATCCGAACTTCCATCAAGCAGTCATGCAAGATGAAAATCCGGATTTTGAATCTGGACAAATTACCGAAGAATTACAAGCTGGCTATCAGTTGAAAGATAGAGTGTTACGTGCTTCAATGGTAAAAGTAAATCAATAATTTTGACGAAGAAAACCATTTATGTGAAAATAATTGTGTTTGAAAATTAGGAGGAATTTGACTATGAGTAAAGTAATTGGAATTGACTTAGGTACAACAAACTCTTGTGTATCAGTATTAGAAGGTGACGAACCTAAAGTTATTCAAAACCCTGAAGGCGCTAGAACTACACCATCTGTTGTTGCATTTAAAAATGGTGAAACACAAGTTGGGGAAGTTGCTAAACGTCAGGCAATCACAAACCCTAATACAATCCAATCTATTAAACGTTACATGGGTACAGACCATAAAGAAAATATTGACGGTAAATCTTATACACCTCAAGAAATTTCTGCAATGATTTTACAAAACTTAAAAAGCACTGCAGAAAGCTACTTAGGTGAAAAAGTTGAAAAAGCGGTTATTACAGTTCCTGCTTACTTCAATGATGCAGAACGTCAAGCGACTAAAGATGCGGGTAAAATCGCTGGTCTTGAAGTTGAACGTATCATCAACGAACCAACAGCTGCAGCATTAGCTTACGGTTTAGACAAAACTGACAAAGATGAAAAAGTACTTGTATTCGACCTTGGTGGTGGTACTTTCGACGTATCTATCCTTGAATTAGGTGACGGTGTATTCGAAGTATTAGCAACAGCTGGTGACAATAAACTTGGTGGGGACGATTTTGACCAAGTGATTATTGATTACTTAGTACAACAATTCAAATCTGAAAATGGTGTCGACTTATCACAAGATAAAATGGCATTACAACGTTTAAAAGATGCTGCTGAGAAAGCGAAAAAAGACTTATCAGGTGTATCTTCAACACAAATTTCATTACCATTTATCTCAGCTGGTGAAGCGGGTCCATTGCATTTAGAAATAACTTTAAGCCGTGCGAAATTTGAAGAATTAGCATATGATCTTGTACAAAAAACGATGGGACCTACACGTCAAGCAATGAAAGATGCCGGTCTTTCAAACGCTGACATTGATGAAGTCATCTTAGTTGGTGGTTCAACACGTATTCCTGCAGTACAAGAAGCAATTAAAAAAGAAATTGGTAAAGAACCAAACAAAGGTGTTAACCCTGATGAAGTTGTTGCGATGGGTGCAGCAATCCAAGGTGGGGTTATCACTGGTGATGTTAAAGATGTTGTATTATTAGACGTAACACCACTATCATTAGGTATCGAAATTATGGGTGGTCGTATGAATACGTTAATTGAAAGAAACACAACGATTCCAACATCTAAATCTCAAGTTTACTCTACAGCAGCAGATAACCAACCAGCTGTAGACATTCACGTTTTACAAGGTGAACGTCCAATGGCATCAGATAACAAAACATTAGGTCGTTTTCAATTAACTGATATTCCACCAGCACCACGTGGCGTACCTCAAATCGAAGTAACATTTGATATCGATAAAAACGGTATTGTAAATGTAACTGCAAAAGACTTAGGTACAAATAAAGAACAAAACATTACAATCGAATCATCTTCTGCATTATCTGATGAAGAAATCGATCGTATGGTAAAAGATGCTGAACAAAACGCTGAAGCAGATAAAAAACGTCGTGAAGAAGTAGATTTAAGAAATGATGCGGATCAACTTGTATTCCAAGTCGACAAAACATTGAAAGACTTAGGCGACAATGTGAGTGAAGAAGATAAAAAAGAAGCTGAAGCGAAAAAAGACGAACTAAAAACTGCATTAGAAGGTAGCGACATTGAAGACATTAAAGCGAAAAAAGAAGCTTTAGAACAAGTCGTGCAACAATTATCAATGAAAGTTTATGAGCAAGCACAACAAGCTGCACAACAGGGTGGCGAGAATACTTCTCAAAACGATAGTACTGTTGAAGATGCAGAATTTAAAGAAGTAAACGACGACGACAATCAACAAAAATAGGTCATTCGATCATATAAATTGACTGTAAAAGGTCGCTCAAAGGGGCTAGGACATTCAATCGTCCCAGCCTCTTTTTATTCAAAAAATCAAATCAAAAGGAGAGAGTGCATTGGCAAAACGAGATTATTACGAAGTCCTTGGCGTGTCGAAAAGTGCGAGTAAAGATGAAATCAAAAAAGCCTACCGTAAATTATCGAAAAAATACCATCCAGATATTAATAAAGAAGAAGGTTCAGATGAGAAATTTAAAGAAATCTCTGAGGCCTATGAAGTATTAAGTGACGAAAATAAACGTGCGCAATACGATCAGTTTGGTCATAGTGGCCCTCAAGGTGGCTTTGGACAGGGATTTGGTGGTCAAGACTTCTCTGGATTCGGTGGTGGCGGCTTTGAAGATATCTTTAGCCAGTTCTTTGGTGGTGCACAACGTCAACGTGATCCGAATGCGCCACGTCGCGGAGACGATCTTCAATACACAATGACTGTCACTTTTGATGAAGCTGTATTCGGTACAAAGAAAGAAATTTCAATTCGAAAAGAAGTGACATGTCATACATGTGGTGGCGAAGGTGCTAAACCAGGTACTAAAAAGAAAACATGTTCATACTGTCATGGGGCAGGTCACGTTTCTGTCGAACAAAATACTATTTTAGGACGTGTGAGAACTGAAAAAGTTTGTCCTGAATGTAATGGTACTGGCGAAGAATTTGAAGAACCATGTCCAACATGTCACGGTAAAGGTACAGAATTAAAAAATGTTAAACTTGAAGTGACGGTGCCTGAAGGTGTCGATAATGATCAACAAATTCGTTTAGCAGGACAAGGTGGACCAGGTGAAAATGGCGGACCAGCTGGTGATCTTTTTGTGATTTTCCGTGTGCAGCCATCTGATAAATTCACACGTGAAGGCGATGACATTTTATACAATCACAATATTAGCTTTGCACAAGCCGCGTTAGGTGACGAAGTTAAAATTCCAACATTAAAAGGGCATGTTATGCTAACAGTGCCTGAGGGAACGCAAACAGGTAAACAATTTAGACTTAAAGGTAAAGGGATTAAAAATGTCCACGGTTATGGCTATGGTGATTTATTTGTTAACATCCGTGTTCAAACACCAACTGGCCTTAACGAGCGCCAACGTGAATTGTTAAAAGAATTTGCCGAAATGTCTGGAGAAACAGTGAACGAACAACCTTCAAATTTTAAAGATAAAGCACGTCGTTTTTTTAAAGGAGAATAACCCATGAATTGGATCGAACTTTCAGTAACTGTTAACCAAGCGGCAGAATCTATCGCCACTGAAATTTTACAAGAAGCAGGTTCTAACGGTGTTGCGATTGAAGACTCAAGTGAGATTTCTAAAATTCGAGAAGATCGTTTTGGAGAAATTTTTGAACTTAATCCAGCTGACTATCCAGAGCAACATATGATTGTTAAAGCTTATTTTAATGATTTACAATATGACGAAATATTGAAAAATAACATATTTTCAAAACTTCAAGCTTCACCCTTAATAGACCCAGATGTGTTGATGATAGAACAAAAGTTCGTCCAAGAGTCTGATTGGGAAAACGAATGGAAAAATTACTTTCATCCATTTCAAGCATCTGAACGCTTTTTCATCGTACCTAGTTGGGAATCTGTCGAGCGTGATGATACGCAGCTTTATATTGAATTGGATCCAGGAATGGCCTTTGGTACTGGAGATCATCCAACGACAAGTATGTGTCTCAAAGCGCTTGAGCAGATTGTCAAACCAGAGCACCGTGTCATTGATGTCGGCACGGGTTCAGGTATTTTAAGTGTCGCTTCATATTTATTAGGGGCGCAATCAATTAAAGCGACAGACTTAGATGAAATGGCTGTCCAAGTTGCAAAAGAAAACTTTGAAAAGAATCATTGTTTAGACGCGATTGAAACGGCAACAGGTAATTTACTGACAGAAGAAAAGGGCCAATATGATGTCGTTATTGCTAACATTTTAGCGCACATCATTGAAAAAATGGTTCAAGATGCATATGATCATTTAAATCCTGAAGGCTATTTTATCACTTCTGGTATTATTGAAGAGAAACGTGAGTCTGTTCAAACGTTAATGGAAGAAACAGGGTTCACAATTAAAGAAGTTAAAAACGATGAAGGTTGGATTTGTATCATCGGTCAGAAGGTGAATTAACATGCAAAGATACTTTTTAAATGAAAACGCTGAGCAGCATCAGCGTTTTTTTATCACTAACAATAATGATATACATCATATTAAAAGTGTGATGAGACAAAACGTTGGCGACGCACTCATTATTAACTTTTTAAATGCCGTCACGTATCGCTGCAAAATTATTGATATTGAAGCGCAACGTATTACGATTGAAACTGTGGAACGTATTGAAGTAGAAACGGAGCTCCCTTTGAATATTACAATTTGTAGCGGTTTAATTAAAGGCGATAAATACGAATGGTTACTACAAAAAGCGACTGAACTTGGAGCGACATCGTTCATCATTACCCAAATGGATCGTTCTGTCGTGAAACTGAATCAACAAAAAGCTGCCAAAAAGGTTGAACGTTGGCAAAAAATAGTGAAAGAAGCGGCAGAACAAAGTTATCGTCAAGCCGTGCCTCAAGTGAAATTTGTCTCGAATTTACACGAAATATATGATATGATAGGTCAATATGATTGTGTGCTTATGGCATATGAAGCGGCTGCTAAACAAAATGAACGCGCTCTGTTTAAGCAACAATTACGTCAATTCAAACACGGGTCCCATGTATTATTATTATTCGGCCCAGAAGGTGGTTTTTCTGAAAATGAAATCGCACTTTTTGAAGATGTTGCACAAAGCGTAGGGCTAGGACCTCGTATTTTACGTGCTGAAACAGCGCCACTTTATGCATTAAGTGCCATAAGCTACGAAATAGAATTAATGGGGTGAATCTATGTCTACAGTTGCCTTTCATACATTAGGGTGTAAAGTAAACCATTATGAAACTGAAGCAATTTGGCAGTTATTTAAAGATGCAGAATATAACCGTGTGGATTTTGAACAAAATGCGGACGTATTCGTGATTAATACATGTACAGTAACAAATACAGGTGATAAAAAGAGTCGCCAAATTATTCGACGTGCGATTCGACAAAATCCTGATGCGGTTATATGTGTGACAGGATGTTATGCACAAACGTCATCAGCTGAAATTATGGAAATTCCTGGTGTCGATATTGTTGTCGGTACTCAAGATCGTCATAAATTATTAGATTACATCGATACGTATCAAGATGAACGTCAACCGATTAACGGTGTAAGCAATATTATGAAAAATCGTACATACGAAGAGTTAGATGTCCCATATTTTACAGATCGAACACGTGCATCGCTTAAAATTCAAGAAGGTTGTAATAACTTTTGTACGTTCTGTATTATTCCATGGGCACGTGGTTTAATGCGTTCAAGAGACCCAAAAAAGGTAATTGAACAAGCGACACAACTCGTTAACTCAGGGTATAAAGAAATTGTGCTCACTGGTATTCATACTGGGGGCTACGGTCAAGACTTGAAAGACTACAACCTAGCACAATTGTTAAGAGATTTAGAAACAGTTGATGGCTTAGAACGTATTCGTATTTCTTCAATCGAAGCGAGCCAATTAACGGATGAAGTGATTGAAGTATTGCAACAGTCACAAAAAGTAGTACGTCATTTACACATTCCACTTCAATCGGGCTCAGACAGTGTGCTCAAACGTATGCGCCGTAAATATTCAATGGCTCATTTTTCTGAACGTATTCAAAAATTACACGCTGCGTTACCTGGTTTAGCCGTTACAAGCGATGTTATTGTTGGTTTCCCAGGTGAGACTGAAGCAGAATTTCAAGAAACGTATGATTTTATCGTTAACCATCATTTTTCTGAATTACACGTCTTTCCATATTCACCACGAATTGGTACACCTGCTGCACGTATGGATGATCAAATTGATGAAGAAATTAAAAATGAACGTGTCCATAAATTGATTGAATTGAGCAATCAACTTGCTAAAACTTATGCTTCAAAATTTGAAAATGATGTATTAGAAGTAATTCCGGAAGAAAAAGGTTCTCAAGACGGCTTACTCGTTGGCTATGCAGATAACTATATGAAAGTTGAATTTGTAGGTGACGAATCTCTTATTGGACAAATTTGCAAAGTGAAAGTGACACAAGCCGGTTATCCAATCAATCAAGGGACATTACTACGTGTCGTTGAACATGCGACGAATGCTTCAGAAAATGAAAAGGTGTTAAATTAGCCGATAATTTAACATACTACTCGAGTAAATTGTTTGCTTTTATTTACATTTTTTATTATCACGTAAAAAAGATTCATATTCTGTAAAAAAATGTAAATTTGAAGATTGACCGAGAAAAAGATTTAATTTATACTATTCATTACATGGTTACTTACTGTGTAAATGATGAATAAAAGTTTTTTTGATATTTGGAGGGAGGGAAATACAGATGTCTAAAACAGTAGTCCGCAAAAACGAATCATTAGAAGATGCTTTACGTCGTTTTAAACGCTCAGTTTCAAAAAGCGGTACAATTCAAGAAGTTCGCAAACGCGAATTTTATGAAAAACCAAGCGTAAAACGCAAAAAGAAATCTGAAGCTGCGCGTAAACGTAAGTTCAGATAATCATTCAATGTGTTGAACTCCCTCAACATTCAAATAATGATATATTGCAACACACTCTCACTAATAAGAGAGTGTGTTGTTTTATTTGGCTATTTTCAAATAGGTTTGAAGTGTAAAATACAGAGATTAGGCAAAAAGTGTTGCTTGATCTCCTTTTTGTATGAACTATAAAATTATCTAGCAATATATAGACAGATAAATAATTATTATGCTTATGAAATTGTTTGTTTTTCAAAGCATCATGATTTACAATTTATCCATTTATTGGTATACTTTTTATATCAAGAGTAGGAGGTAATTAGAAAATGAAAAATATTTTTAAAGTTTCAGCACTTTCTATTTCACTAGGATTAGTCGGCTTAGCGGGGTCTCAAGCTTATGCAGCAGAAGGAACACCGGAAACACAATCAAATGATTTTGATGGAGTTAACTATGTTCACAATGAGAACGTTTTTTCACAATACGATATGATTAATGAAGAAGCGTTAAAACAAGCACAACCTAAAACAACAACACAATCAACAAAAGCAACGAGCCGTACACACAACGAGAACATTTTTTCACAATACGATATGATTAATGAAGAAGCGTTAAAACAAGCACAACCTAAAACAACAACACAATCAACAAAAGCAACGAGCCGTACACACAACGAGAACATTTTTTCACAATACGATATGATTAATGAAGAAGCGTTAAAACAAGCACAACCTAAAACAACAACACAATCAACAAAAGCAACGAGCCGTACACACAATGAAAACATTTTTTCACAATACGATATGATCAATGAAGAAGCGTTAAAACAAGCACAACCTAAAACAGCAACACAACCAACAAAAGCAACGAGCCGTACACACAACGAGAACGTTTTTTCAGCATATGACATGATTAACTAATTTGATAGCATATATTATATGTGTTATTTTATTAAGCGTGTAAATTTAGAGTTATCGTGATTATTATGTTTAATTAATTATTAAATATCGCCACATCTTGTCCTTTTATGACATGATGTGGCTTTGCTTCGTTTTACCTAACATATCTGATACTATATTGATTACATACTGCTTACGTCTACTAGTGGATGTGTTTAAACTAGACTTATATTAACAATAAATATTTGAAAATTCATTCTACTACATTTGGATATATCAATACTTTACTGAAAGGTTTTTGTATGAAATTCTATTAGAATACACTTTTTTAATGTATACTACATAGAGGAGAGTTAAATGTGTATAATGCTTTATATATGAGCCTTGACACTGGAGGAATGCCAATTGCTTTTTTTCAATCAACTAGGAGAGATTTTAACTTCTGAAATGCTGTCTCTTATTTTAATTTGTATTGTTTTTCTTGGATGTTTGTATCAACTTTATTCACGGAGAATTAATTTTTCTGGAATTATAGCGCTTTTTGCCTTATTGTTTTTATTTTTAGGTTTTATCATCCAAGGTAGTTTTACATTGATTACATTGATGTTGTTTGTTATTGGTGTGCTCTTACTTTTGGTTGAATTGTTTGTATTTGGTGCAGTGTTAGGTATTATTGGCATTACACTTATTATTATAAGCTTTGTTACGCTTGGTGATAATTTATCAATGATGTTATTTAATGTCGTGTTTGCATCAATTTTGACATTAATCGAGTGGGTGGTTTTAGTGAAATTTTTCAAAAAAAGTATAGCGATATTTGACAAAGTAGTATTAAAAGATTCAACGAGTAAAGAATCTGGCTACACATCTCATAATGATCGCTCTCATCTCGTTGGCGAAATTGCAGTGAGTTATACTGATTTACGTCCTTCAGGTATTATTATTTTGAACAACGAGCGTATTGATGCTGTTTCTGAAGGTTCTTTTATTAGTAAAGACATGAAAGTTGCAATCATCGAGGTTGAGGGTACACGTGTCGTTGTAAGAGAAATTTAAATATAAGGAGCGAATGTCATGTTAACAAGTGGATTAATTACTTTCATTGTTATTGCCGTATTAATAATTGTTGCGTTATTAATTTTATTTTCGTTTGTCCCAGTCGGCTTATGGATTTCTGCATTAGCTGCTGGTGTAAAAGTAGGAATTGGTACATTAGTAGGGATGCGTTTACGTCGTGTGTCACCGCGTAAAGTCATTGGCCCACTCATTAAAGCGCATAAAGCAGGTTTACATTTAACAACAAACCAACTTGAGTCTCACTATTTAGCAGGTGGGAACGTGGATCGTGTTGTTGATGCGAATATCGCGGCGCAACGTGCGGATATTAATTTACCGTTCGAACGTGGTGCAGCTATCGATTTAGCAGGTCGTGACGTATTAGAAGCTGTACAAATGTCAGTCAACCCTAAAGTCATTGAAACACCATTTATTGCGGGTGTTGCGATGAACGGGATTGAAGTAAAGGCAAAAGCGCGTATTACTGTACGTGCAAACATTTCACGCTTAGTCGGTGGTGCGGGTGAAGATACGATTATTGCCCGTGTAGGTGAAGGGATTGTCTCAACAATTGGTTCTAGTGAACACCATACACAAGTTTTAGAAAACCCTGATAACATTTCTAAAACTGTTTTAAGTAAAGGTTTAGATTCAGGAACAGCCTTTGAAATTTTATCTATTGATATTGCTGACGTAGATATTAGTAAAAACATTGGTGCCGACTTACAAACTGAACAAGCCATTGCAGATAAAAACATTGCACAAGCCAAAGCGGAAGAGCGTCGTGCGATGGCCGTTGCACAAGAGCAAGAAATGAAGGCACGTGTACAAGAAATGCATGCAAAAGTAGTCGAAGCAGAGGCACAAGTACCTCTAGCATTAGCAGAAGCATTGCGTTCTGGTAATATCGGTGTAAAAGATTATTATAATCTAAAAAATATTGAAGCAGATACAGGGATGAGAGAAGCCATTAATAAAAGCACTCAAAACAATAACTCAACACCTGAACAGTAATTGAGGTGATTAGATGAGCATTGGAACGATTATATTTATTATCACCATTGCTATTTCTTTATTTAGTGCAGTTAGTGATAAAAGTCATGAGAAACGCCAAAAACAAAACAAACCTCAAAACAACAAAAAGGAAACAGCACCTCAAAAAAGTGGCGGTTTCCTAGAGAATGTCCAACAAAAGCTTGAAGAGTTTGAAAGAGAACTTTCAGATTTTGATGAACCAAACGAACCGTCTCAGCCACAACCAGCACAACAACTGAAACGTAAAAAGACGGTAAGACCTGAACCTACTCAATTCGAAAAACAAGCTGAAGCGACAAAGCCAAAAACGCAAGAAAATCAAAAGCAGGCTATAGAAATGCAACAAATGTTGGATCAACATATGCGTGAACTCGATCAACAACTTGATAAAGAAAGACAAAAGCGAATTGCACACATTGAAAGACGCGCCAAAAATATCATTCAAGATAATTATTTATCGCATCGTACAAAGCAATTTAAATTAAAACAATTGTTGGAAGAAAACAATACAACTGCTATCCAACAAGGCGATTTAACATTTTCTAATAATGAGGTCGTGAATGGGCTCATTTGGTCAGAAGTTTTAAACCGACCAAAGCAGTTATAAAACTCTCTTAAGATGAGGCAAGAAATGATTTCAGTAGAGCAGCTGAGATTGTCGCTTGCCTCATTTGTTTTGCTCTTTAATTATTAAATAAATGTAGAAATATTTCATGAAGCACGGTATCTCTTCAATGAAAAATGTACATAGCTTTTCAACCTTTAAAATGTTAAAATAGATTCCCTATAAAAATGCTGACAAGTTATCTTTCAACATATGAATTGAATGTGAATAACAAGTAACAAACGGCGTAAACGTGCTATAATAAGTATGTAGCAGTCGCAAAAATATAAAACGCATCATACATGACAATTTGATACATTGATAATAAACAATATGAGCAAAGGAGTTACTTTATGCCGGAATTGATTCAGATCGACGACATCAACCAAGCACAAGCTTTATTAGGAAACAATGATGAACATATTCAACTTATTGAAGAAGCATTTGATGTTGTCATTCATGCCAGAGGACAAGAAGTTGCAGTTAAGGGCGAAAAGGTCAGCGCTGTAACAGAAGCTGAATCTGTGCTAATCAACTTATTGAAAGTCATCGAGCAAGGGGCATCTATTACTGTTAAAGATGTGCAAGCTGCAATTAAAATGGCTAAAAACGGACAAATTGAGCATCTCATTGATTTGTACGAAGAGGAGATTACTAAAGACGCATTCGGCAAAACGATTCGAGCTAAAACGATGGGACAACGGATGTATATCCATGCAATGAAAAATAATGATTTAGTGTTCGGAATTGGGCCTGCTGGAACAGGTAAAACATTTTTAGCCGTCGTTTTTGCTGCAAAAGCGTTACGTGCAGGACAAGTGAAACGTCTTGTCTTAACACGTCCAGCCGTAGAAGCGGGGGAATCACTTGGCTTTCTACCAGGTGACTTAAAAGAGAAGGTGGATCCATATTTACGTCCGCTATATGATGGTTTAAATACCGTTTTAGGGACGGAACAAACGGCACGGCTCATTGAACGTGGCGTCATCGAAATTGCACCACTTGCCTACATGCGTGGTAGAACGTTAGAAGATGCGTTTGTCATTTTAGACGAAGCGCAAAATACGACACATGCACAGATGAAAATGTTTTTAACGCGACTTGGATTCGGTTCTAAAATGGTTGTCACTGGAGATAAAACACAGATCGATTTACCTCGTGGTGTTAAAAGTGGTCTGATTGAAGCTGAACAACGCTTAAAAAATATTAAAGGGCTCGCGATTCAACATTTAGACCAAGCTGATGTGGTCCGTCATCCGCTAGTAGGTCAAATCATCAGTAGATATGAGGAGGACTAATTGATGTTTACAATTGATTTTAGTGACCATACCGATCAAGTGAAAGATGACTGGTACACACAGATTCGAGATGTGTTAGAATTCGCTAAAAATGAAGAGGGCATTGATGAAGACGCCGAACTTTCTGTCACTTTTGTAGATAAAGCTGAGATTCAAGAGATTAATCGTGATTACCGTCAAAAGGATAAAGTCACAGATGTCATTTCGTTTGCTTTTGAAGAAGAGGAAGACATTTTTGAAGGTATGGATGTCCCCCGCGTTTTAGGAGACATCATTATTTGTACGGATGTCGCAGCGGAACAGGCAGAACAATACGGACATTCTTTTGAACGTGAACTCGGCTTTTTAGCACTTCATGGGTTTTTACATTTGTTAGGCTATGATCATATGACAGAAGAAGACGAAAAGGTCATGTTTGGGCGCCAAAAAGACATTTTAAATCAATTTGGATTGACGAGAGACTAATGTTCAACCGTTTTAAATATGCCTTTCAAGGGTGCCGAACGATTTTAATTAAAGATCGAAACTTTTTATATCATCTTATCATAGCATTCTTAATACTCATTTTAGGATGGGCACTGCCATTAAGTACAATAGAATGGCTCTTCATCATTTTAGCGATATTTCTTGTCATTATTACGGAAGCTATCAATACTGCAATAGAATATGTTGTCGATTTGGCGACGCAAGATTTTCACATTTTCGCAAAACATGCTAAAGACGTGGCAGCATTTAGTGTCTTACTTGCATCACTCTTTGCATTTATTGTAGGTTGCATCATTTTTATACCGAAATTCGTTTCATTTTTTTAAGAGGAGAAGATAAACATGGGCTATACAGATAAACATTACACAGAGGTTAGAAAAGCACAACAAAAAGCTTATGCGCCATACAGTCAATTTAAAGTTGGCGCATACTTAGTCACTAAAGATGGACAAACTTTCCATGGCGCCAACGTTGAAAATGCCGCGTATCCCTCATGTATTTGTGCAGAACGTTCCGCATTAGTGGCGGCAATCTCGCAAGGATACAAACCAGGAGATTTTGAATCAATCACTATCACAGTAGACAGTCCAGAACTTGCATCACCATGTGGACCTTGTCGACAAGTAATTCATGAGCTTTGTGATGACGATATGCCAGTGTATATGACGAACCAAACGGGTGAAATGCGTGAAGCAACAGTAGCCGAACTATTACCATATGGATTTTCAGGAAAGGATTTAAATTTATGAGTGAATATAAGTCAGGATTTGTGACCATTATTGGACGCCCGAATGTAGGGAAATCAACGTTTGTCAATCGTGTTATTGGTCACAAAATCGCGATTATGTCGGATAAAGCGCAAACAACGCGTAATAAAATTCAAGGTGTGATGACACAACAAGACGCACAAATCGTCTTTCTAGATACACCTGGTATTCATAAACCAAAACATAAATTAGGTGACTATATGATGAAAGTTGCTAAAAACACACTTTCTGAAATTGATGCGGTCATGTTTATGGTCAATGTTAATGAAGAAATTGGTCGCGGAGATGAATACATTATGGAAATGTTAAAAACGGTTAAAACACCTGTCTTTTTAGTGCTGAACAAAATCGATTTAGTACATCCAGATGCTTTAATGCCAAGAATCGAACAATATCAACGTTATATGGATTTTGCAGAAATTATCCCTATCTCTGCTTTAGAAGGACATAACGTCGACCATTTCATCAATGTACTTAAATCCTATTTACCAGAAGGCCCGCAATACTATCCTGATGGCCAAATTTCAGATCATCCTGAACAATTTGTAGTGAGTGAGCTCATTCGTGAAAAGATTTTACAAACGACTAGTGAGGAAATTCCACATGCTATTGGTGTCAACGTTGAACGTATGACTCAGGAATCCGAAGATCGGGTGCATATTGAAGCGGTCATATATGTGGAACGTGACTCACAAAAAGGCATCGTTATTGGTAAAGGCGGTAAAAAACTGAAAGAAGTAGGTAAGCGCGCGCGTTTGGATATTGAACATTTGCTAGGTTCTAAAGTTTATTTAGATTTATGGGTGAAAGTTCAAAAAGATTGGCGTAACAAATCAAGCTTTATTAAGCAAATGGGCTATGTAGAAGATGAATAATCGTTAATTAGAGGTGGTGATGAAGTGCTCGTTAAACAAAAAGGCATCATTATAAAAGCAGTCGATTATGGTGAGTCTGACAAAATCATTACTATCTTAAATGAACATGGGGCAAAAGTGCCGCTCATGGTCCGCCGTGCTAAAAAGATTAAATCCGGTCTCCAAGCTACAACTCAAATTTTTGTACAAGGTTTGTTTATTTATAATCAGTGGAAAGGGATGGGGAGGCTCACTTCCGTTGACGTCCTCAATCTTAATTATGAACTTCGCCAAGACATTTATGCGCACAGTTATGCCAGTTTATGTTTGGAAACGATTGATCGTGCGATGGAAACCGATGAAATCAATCCAACAATGTATCGATTGTTGGATTTCGCTTTTGATCGTTTTCAACAAGGTGTATCACCACAACTGATTACAAATATTGTGATGTTAAAATGTATGCCTCGTTTTGGCTTTGATGTAGATTTATCGAAATGCGTCATGACAGGTGAGACCAATCCTGCAAAGTTGACGCATTTTAGTTTTAAATTTGATGGTATTATTGCAACAGAAGTCACACATCGCGATCCACATGCATTACCTCTATCAAATAAAACCATTTATTTAACGTATGTTTTAAAAGATTTACCGTTAGACAAAATCAATGCATTGCGTATTCAAGATGCAATTGTTGAAGAAATGTCTAAGTTCATCTTATTGTTATATAAAGAATATGCAGGGATGTATTTTAAAAGTCAACGGTTGATTAATCAATTGAATCGACTAAAGGTCACGGATAGCACTGATGATTGATATGTTGAGGGGAGAGATAAAAAATTTTGTCCTCATCATCTTCAGTTTTCAATTGATTTTTAACTATAGATATAAACATAGTAGATAGAGGGTAGGAAAACTTAATGGTCTACCCAAATTAAAGATTAAACCGTTATTTCTCAAATTTGTCATTCATATCAAAAACCTCGCCCGATAGTTCGCATCATTGGACGAGGTTTTTTATTCGATATTAATTAGAATTTAACTTTTTCAGCTAAGAATGCATTAAGTTCGCTAATTGGCATACGGACTTGTTCCATTGTGTCACGGTCACGTACAGTCACTTGTTGATCTTCTAATGAATCAAAGTCAAATGTAATACAGTATGGCGTTCCGATTTCGTCTTGACGACGGTAACGTTTACCAATAGATTGAGATTCGTCAAAGTCTACTACAAAGTCTTCACTCAATTGTTCGTAAACTTTAATCGCATCTGCAGACAATTTTTTACTTAGCGGTAATACAGCAGCTTTATACGGCGCGATAGCAGGGTGGAAGTGAAGAACAGTACGTGCATCTTTGCTTCCTTCAACCCCTTCTTCATCATAGGCATCACATAAAAATGCTAATGTCACACGGTCTGCACCTAATGAAGGCTCGATACAATAAGGAATATATTTTTCATTTGTTTCAGGATCGTGATAGCTGAAGTCTTCACCAGAATGTTCGCTATGTTTTTTTAAGTCAAAATCTGTACGACTCGCGATACCCCATAGTTCGCCCCAACCAAATGGGAAGCGGTATTCGATATCAGTTGTCGCGTTTGAGTAATGTGATAATTCATCTTCATCGTGGTCACGTAAACGCGTATTTTCTTTAGCCAACCCTAAACTTTCAAGCCAATTTGCCGCAAAATCTTTCCAATAGTTTTGCCATTCAATTTCAGTTCCTGGTTTACAGAAGAATTCAAGTTCCATTTGTTCGAATTCACGTGTACGGAAAATGAAGTTACCTGGTGTGATCTCATTACGGAATGATTTACCGATTTGACCAATACCAAATGGCAATTTTTTACGCATTGAACGTTGAACATTTTTATAGTTAACGAAAATACCTTGTGCAGTTTCTGGACGTAAGAAAATTTCGTTTGTAGAATCTTCAGTTACACCTTGGAATGTTTTGAACATTAAGTTGAATTGACGGATGTCTGTCCAGTTTGCAGTACCACTAACAGGACACGTAATGCCTTCTTCATCAATAATACGTTTCATTTCATCAAAACTTAAACCGTCCGCTATAAAGTTTTCGTCACCTTTCACGTTAGCCATATAATCTTCAATTAACTTGTCCGCGCGATAACGAATTTTACTGTCTTTATTATCAATCATTGGATCGTTAAAGTTACCTAAGTGACCTGAAGCTTCCCAAGTTTTAGGGTTCATTAAAATAGCAGCATCTAAACCAACGTTATAAGGGGACTGTGTAATAAACTTTTTCCACCATGCTTTTTTAACGTTGTTTTTAAGCTCAACACCTAGAGGACCGTAATCCCAAGTGTTTGCTAAGCCACCATAAATTTCACTACCTGGGAAAACAAACCCTCTATGCTTAGCCAGTTGTACAATCGTATCCATGTTTTTCTTTTCCATATTTTACACTCCTTAAAAATTAAAAAAATCCCAAGCCAAAGAATTAACTTTGCCTTGGGACGAATTATTAGAATAATCCGCGGTTCCACCCAAATTAGTGTAGCCACTCACTTTTATTTAAATTGAATCGTTACGCCAAATCAAAGTGTTAAGCTTTCACCGTCCTTAACTCGCTTTATTTTTAATTTTAAATTATACGAAAAGGAAAGGCAAGGAAAAACATAATTGTCTGATAATCCATAACAAGTTATAATGGAAATTGTATTCAATAAAAAGATGCATTGATTTACGCCACATGATTATTCCTTGCGATGTGACATATTTATTGTTTTTTCGATGATGAACATAGATGCGCATCAGAAAGGAGTCAATTCGAGTAACAAATGATGATACGAAATGTAAAAAATATAGTGCTAATATGTAAAAAGGGGGCACTTCTGCTATTTAATTAGCATAACCGCTTATTTGTCGGTTTTAAATAGACAGAGACTCAGATAGAACTCAATTCAAGACAGGAACACATTGTTGAAATTGTAAAGTCTGATGGACCTATTACTGGAGAAAAAATTGCGGAACAACTGAATTTAACACGTGCAACATTACGCCCAGACCTTGCTATTTTAACAATGGCAGGATTTTTAGAGGCAAGACCACGCGTCGGTTATTTTTATTCAGGAAAATCGAGCTCGCAACTTTTGACCGAAAAATTTAAAAAATATGTTGTTAAAGATTACCAATCCCAGCCCGTCATTTTAAAAAGTAATGTTACCGTTTATGAAGCGATTTGTTCAATTTTTATTGAAGATGTAGGAACATTATTTATCGTTAATGAAGATAATGAACTTGTCGGCGTATGTTCAAGAAAAGATTTGCTTAGAGCGTCGATGGCAGGACAAGATATTCATTCGATGCCTGTTAATATCATTATGACACGTATGCCGAATATTGTATTACTTAAAGAAAATGACCTCGTACTTTATGCTGCGAGACAGATGATTCATAAAGAAATCGACTCAATACCTATTGTAAGAGAAAAAGATAACGGCAAATTTGAAGTCACTGGCCGTATCTCCAAAACAACGATTACGAAATTATTTGTATCGTTGTTCGATTAGTAGGAGGATAATCTATGACGAATGTAAAAATCATTATTGCTTCAGACTCAGTGGGAGAAACAGCTGAGTTAGTCGCAAAAGCGTGTATGTCTCAATTTAATTATAGCGATTGTTCAAATCATATTCTTCGCTATCCTTATATTGAAACGAAAGAAAATATAGATGAAGTCATAGCGGTTGCTAGAGAAGTAGAATCTATTATTATCTATACACTCGTGAAACCAGATATTAGAGCGCATATTCAAGAAAATATCGACAAATATGGCCTCAAATCCGTTGACGTCATGGGACCAATGCTCAATGTAATGGAAGATACATTTCACAAAAAACCATTGAATGAGCCGGGTGTCGTGCATAAATTAGATGAGGATTACTTTAAAAAAATTGAAGCAATGGAATTTGCAGTGAAATACGACGATTGTAAAGATCCAAAAGGGTTGCCTAAAGCGGACATTGTGCTTATCGGTATCTCTCGTACATCAAAGACGCCTATCTCACAATATTTAGCGCATAAACGTTATAAAGTGATGAATGTCCCGATTGTCCCTGAAGTGACACCGCCGGAATCATTATTTGAAGTGGACCCGAAAAAATGTGTAGCGCTCAAAATTAGTTCCGATAAATTAAATGCTATTCGAAAAGAGAGATTAAAACAACTTGGCTTATCAGATTCAGCACGTTATGCAACTGACCAACGTATCGCTGAAGAGTTAGCGTATTTCAATCAAATCGTCGAACGTATTGGTTGCCCAGTACTCGATGTTTCAAATAAAGCAATTGAAGAGACGGCGAATAACATTATTCAAATTATTGAGCATAATCATTCCTTTACGAGCGAATAAGTTGTATAATGTTACAACTATGTGTAAATTGTACCTATAACATAGAGATGAATGGTGATACAAGGTGATGACATGAGAATACCACAAAATACGATTGAAGAAATTAAGCAGCAGTCTGATATACTCGACATTGTAAGTGAATATGTAAAGCTTGAAAAAAGAGGGCGCAATTATATCGGTTTGTGTCCTTTTCATGATGAGAAGACCCCATCGTTCACTGTTTCTGAAGATAAGCAAATTTGTCATTGCTTTGGGTGTAAAAAGGGAGGCAATGTCTTTCAGTTTATTCAAGAAATTGAAAATATATCCTTTACAGAAGCTGTCCAACATCTCGGCGAACGTGTCAATATAAAGGTTGATATTGAGGAAACAAATGATGATATGCATATCGCTTCTGATGATTTAAAGATGATTCAAATGCATGAAGAGATATTGTCATATTATCATTATTTGTTGAAAAAAACTGTTGAAGGTGAACAAGCTTTAAATTATTTATATGAACGTGGCTTTACAGATGATATGATTGATGCGCGTAAAATTGGCTTTGCACCTGATTCATCCCATTTTGCTACGGATTTCATGGAAAAGAAAGGTTATGATTTACAGCTAGGCTATGAGGCTGGCATTTTGTCCCGTAATGACACAGATTTTAATTACTACGATCGCTTCCGGAATCGTATTATTTTCCCACTTGCTAATGCACAAGGACGTATCGTAGGCTATTCTGGTCGAACGTACACAGAGCAAGAACCGAAGTACTTGAATAGTCCAGAATCACCTATTTTCCAAAAGCGCAAACTGTTATACAACTTGTCTGAAGCACGCAAAAGTATTCGTCAAAAAGATGAAGTCATTCTTCTTGAAGGTTTTATGGATGTGATTAAAGCAGATGATGCAGGTTTGAAAAATGTGGTAGCAAGTATGGGCACACAGCTTTCTAATGAACATATCACATTTTTAAAGAAGCTCTGTAGTCACGTCACGTTAATGTTTGATGGGGACTTTGCGGGTATCGAAGCGACAATGAAAACAGGACAACAACTTTTACAACAACAGTTTAACGTTTATGTCGTACAATTACCGTCAAAAATGGATCCAGATGAATATATTATGAAATACGGTGCGGAGAAGTTTAATAGTTTTGTGAATACCGAGAAAAAGGCATTTGTTAGTTTCAAACTTCAACAACATCAGCATGAGATTCAAAACAATGATTTAGCATATGAAAAGTACTATCACATGTTTGTTGAAGATGCTGCGTTGATTTCATCTCATATTTTAAGAAATAAAGTCGTACAAAATGCTTCAGAATTGTTTAAAGTGAGCGCTGATAGTCTAAATAAGGAAGTAGAAAGTGTTCACCCACAACAACATTTTGAACAAGCCGGACCTATTCCGATACAAACGACGCAGTGGATGCAACATAATAAATATGAAAAAGCTGAACGTGCAATTTTAAAGCATTTCATTATGGATAAAGAAGTATTTTTAAGTTTTTATCAAGATATTGATGAAACAGACTTTACAAATGAATATTTTAAACGTATATTTATTACCTTACGAGAATTTTATTCAAAATTTGATTCGTTTACGATGAGCGAATTTGTCACATATATAGATCACGACATATTAAAAGAAGTGTTGATATATTTATGGGATTATCCACTTAACCGGGAACCGTATGAAAACGAAATCGCTGACTATATTCAAGTGATGACTGAACATCGCTATTCTGAATCGATTGAATCACTCCACGAAAAATTGCGAGAAGCGACACGTGTAGGAGATATTGCATCTCAAAAATACTTTTTAGAGATGATTGTTAACAAAAATAGAGCTAGATTGAAGAGTCAAGAATAATTTTGGGAGGCCTTTTTATGTCAGATAACCAGGTAAAAGTAATCAAAAAAGAAACCATCGATCCGACACTCACATTAGAAGATGTAAAAAAACAACTTATAGAAAAAGGTAAAAAAGAAGGTCATCTAAGTCATGAAGAGGTAGCAGATAAATTACAAAATTTTGATATGGATTCTGATCAAATGGACGAATTTTTCGACATGATTAACGACAATGACATTCAACTTATTAATGAAAAAGACAGTTCTGATACAGATGATAAATTGAACCCCAATGATCTAAGTGCACCTCCAGGCGTTAAAATTAATGACCCTGTACGTATGTATTTAAAAGAGATCGGTCGTGTCGATTTGTTAAGTGCACAAGAAGAAATTGAGCTTGCCAAACGCATTGAACAAGGTGATGAAGTAGCGAAAGCACGGTTAGCTGAAGCGAACTTACGTCTTGTTGTCAGCATTGCTAAACGTTATGTCGGTCGTGGCATGCTATTTTTAGATTTAATTCAAGAAGGTAATATGGGCCTCATCAAAGCAGTTGAAAAATTTGATTTTAGTAAAGGTTTCAAGTTTTCTACTTATGCGACATGGTGGATTCGACAGGCGATTACACGTGCGATTGCTGACCAAGCACGTACGATTCGTATTCCAGTACACATGGTTGAAACGATTAACAAACTGATTCGTGTTCAACGTCAATTATTGCAAGATTTAGGTCGTGATCCCGCACCTGAAGAAATTGGTGAAGAAATGGATTTACCACCAGAAAAAGTTCGAGAAATTCTTAAAATTGCTCAAGAACCAGTGTCACTTGAAACACCAATTGGCGAAGAAGACGATAGCCATCTTGGAGATTTTATTGAAGATCAAGAAGCACAAAGCCCGTCTGATCATGCGGCTTATGAATTGTTGAAAGAACAGTTAGAAGATGTTCTCGATACATTAACTGACCGTGAAGAAAACGTATTACGCTTACGTTTTGGTTTAGATGATGGTCGTACACGTACACTTGAAGAAGTAGGTAAAGTGTTCGGTGTTACGCGTGAACGAATTCGTCAAATCGAAGCTAAAGCATTACGCAAATTAAGACATCCAAGTCGAAGCAAACGCTTAAAAGACTTTATGGACTAATACAATTGAAAGAGATGAAGCATAAAAATTTTTGATGCTGTTGATGCAATATTTTTGTTAAACTTGTCCACCCTATGAATTGTGGGTTTTGATTTCCTTCATGGCTTCGCGTTCCTAGTGGTCGGTCATACAATGAATTAACACTCGATTCAACTGTTACATTTGATGAGGCGTTAGTGGATTTTGGGAGTAGTACAGAAATCTCATGTGTAACAAAGATTTCGTCGCACTGACCCGCATGGCTGACTAGACTTCTTAAAAGCGAGCACCTTGAGAGGGCAGACAGCATACACGCAATCTCTAAAGCGTCTTAGTCTTTTGATCAAACTTACATCAAATGCAACAGCTTAAGGCAAGTTTATAGAATGAGGACAAACAATAATATCCAATTCATCCACATTTTTTTGACTTTTTTATTATTATTAATGGATTTGAGTCCATAAAATAGATAGAGACTGGGAAAACTCAATATCCCGGTCCCTTTTTATTATGATTATCAATATGAAGGAGAAACATCATGATTCCTATTAATAAACGACTGGATAAAGTAAGCGAGTTCGTGCGAGGGGAAGTGCTTGCAGATATTGGTTCTGACCATGCATTTCTACCCATTTATTGCATTCAAAAGGGCACGATTCAACGGGCGATTGCTGGAGAAGTCATCAAAGGCCCTTACCAATCTGCATTAACGAATGTAACGACACATGGCTATCAAGAACAGATTGATGTCCGTTTAGGCAACGGCTTAACAATATTAGAACCGACAGACCGCGCCGATACTGTAACGATTTGTGGTATGGGAGGTCCACTCATCACGCGTATTTTAACTGAAGGGATTTCATATATACCGAATCAACCGAGACTCATCCTCCAATCCAATATTCAAAGCGAACCGATTCGCCGCTTTTTACAACAACATGGCTATCGCATTACAACAGAAACTTTGGTGAAAGAACGTGCACATATTTATGAAATTATCGTTGCAGACCCAGGAAAAATGCAATTATCTGACAGAGACTTTAAATTTGGTCCATATCTTCATCCAGAACCGAATGCATTGTTTGTAGAAAAATGGGAGCGTGAACTCGAAGCACTAGCAGATATTAAGAAGCAATTAGATCCTGATAAGCATCATCATCGTTATCATGAAATTGAAGCTCAAGAAAACGACATTAAAGAGGTGTTATCACAATGAAATTACATGAATTGTTAACAACATTAAATCAAGAAGTACCGTTTGATACTGCTGAATCTTGGGATAATGTCGGTTTACTCATCGGTGATAAACAAAGTGTAGTTAACGGCATTTTGACAGCATTAGATTGTACGTTAGATGTTGTAGAGGAAGCAATAGACCAAAATATTAACACCATTATCGCACACCATCCTCTTATTTTTAAAGGTGTGAAACACATTACAGAAGATGGTGGATACGGTTCGATTTTATATCGTCTCATTCAAAACAATATTAATTTGATAGCATTACATACGAATTTGGATGTCCATCCAAAAGGCGTCAATGCGATGCTAGCTAAAAAGTTGGGCTTAAAAAATAATGAACTATTAGATAGACAAACAACGATGTATTATAAAGTTCAAGTGTTCATTCCAAAAGAAAACGCACAGGCTTTTAAAGATACTTTAGCTGACCATGGTATGGCGACTGAGGGCAATTATGAATATTGTTTTTTCAATTCTGAAGGAGAGGGTCAATTTAAGCCAGTGGGAGAAGCGAATCCACATATTGGACAAATTGGTGATATTGAAACAGTTAATGAATTAAAAATTGAGTTTATGATTCCTGGCAGTCAAATGACATGCGTTCAAAAAATTATTGAAGCTAATCACCCATATGAAACACCTGTATACGATTTTATACCGATGAAAAAAATGAGTCAGTATGGCCTCGGCATGATAGGCGATTTACCAGAACCGCAGTCAGTTGAAAGTTTTGTTCAATCAGTGAAAAAAGTGCTCAAGATGCCAAGTGTGCGCTATATTGGTAATCGAGATACGACAATTCAACGTGTTGCAATCGTGGGCGGTGCAGGGATTGGTTTTGAAAACCTTGCACATCAACGCGGTGCAGATTTGTTTATCACAGGAGATATTAAGCATCATGAAGCGTTAGATGCTAAAATGGCTGGAATCAATCTTTTAGACATCAACCATTATAGTGAATATGTAATGAAAGAAGGCTTAGTATCACTATTGCAAGATTGGTTAGCAGATGTATCAACACAAATACCAGTGATAGCATCATCCGTGCACACTGACCCTTATGATTATATGTAGATAAGGACGTTCATTTCGGCATGATTGACTAAAAGCAATGATATGTTCAAACGCTTACCAGAAAACTTACATTCAAAAAGTTTAAACAGTAAAAAGCCTGAGATGCAACATCCCAGGCTTTTTATAATGCTCCTTTACTCAATTAAACGTGATTTATTCCATAATTTTAACCGGCTTAGCTTTTTTTATCTTAGGTAAGATTTTTTCAACCGGCACGTTAGAGGCAGTGACATGTGTTTCAGAGTTCATTGGATCATAATCTTTTAAGAAATTAATTACTTCTTTAACAATTGGGGTAGGCGTAGAAGCCCCCGCCGTCACCGCTACAGTTTCTACGTCTTTTAACCAACGCAAATCAAGCTGTGATAAGTCTGCAATACGGTAAGAATTTGTATGTGCAATATCTTTTGACACTTGCGCGAGACGATTTGAATTATTACTTTTTGGATCGCCTACAACGATGAGTAAATCTGCAGCACCTGCTTGATCTGCAACTGCTTCTTGACGTACTTGTGTCGCTTGGCAAATCTCTTTATGCTGCTCGACATGAGGGAATCGCTCTTGTAAATCATCCATTAAATGTGAGACATCCCATTGCGACATGGTTGTTTGATTTGTCACGATTAAAGGGTAGTCGTTCAGTGTATCAGGCAACGCTTCCACGTCTTCTTTCGTTTCCACGAGATAAACGATATCAGGTGCGACACCAACAGCTCCCTCTGGCTCAGGATGTCCTTTTTTACCAATATAGACGACATGATAGCCCTGCGCTTTTTTATCACGAATGAGTTGATGGGTATTTTCAACATCTGGACATGTCGCGTCAATACATGTCAATCCTTTATCTTTAGCACGTCTTTTAACTTCAGGTGATACACCATGTGCAGTGAAGATAACTGTTCCTTCATTAATCTGATCTAATATTTCTAAACGATTCGGTCCGTCTAATGTAATAATTCCGTCTGATTCAAAGGCATCTGTCACGTGCTTGTTGTGCACAATCATTCCTAATATATATATCGGACGTGGTAAGTTTGGATCAAGTGATGCATTACGTGCAATCACCATCGCATCGACCACGCCATAACAATAACCACGTGGGGTAATTTTAATGATTTCCATTCTGTAAGCGAACCTCCTTTAATAACTCATTATACCAATTACACAGCAGTTTTAAAATTAATACACAACTAGCGATTTGTAAAGTCAAGGACATTAAAAACCAAAAACATTTACTTGTATGTTTTCATTAACCATAAATTCATTTATAATATAGAGACGAATCTTTAAGGAGGCCAAACCATGGCAAAGCATCCATTTGACCAATTTCGTTTTGATTCAACTTTAATTGAAGCAATAACGGCATTAAATTTTAAACAACCGACAGAAATACAACAACGTGTTATCCCTAAAATTATGAAGCAAGTCAATCTTATTGGTCAATCACAAACAGGGACAGGTAAATCACATGCATTTCTTTTACCATTATTCCAACAAATCGACCCAGAAATTCACGAGCCACAATCTATCATTGTAGCACCAACACGTGAACTTGCCACACAATTATATCAAGCAGCTACACAATTAAGTGAATATAAAACAGGGATTAAAGTGAGTCTGTTTATCGGTGGAACGGATTTTGAAAAAGACAAGCAAAAAACGACAGTACAACCCCAATTAATTATTGGGACACCGACACGTATTAACGATTTGGCTAAAATTGGTGCACTCCACGTTCATCTTGCACATTATTTAGTCATTGACGAGGCGGATTTAATGATTGACTTAGGTTTAATTGAGGAAGTCGATCAAATCGCTGCAAAACTTGATGATGACGCAAAAATGGCTGTGTTTAGTGCTACCATTCCCAAGTCACTACATCCATTTTTAAACAAATATTTAGAACACCCTGAATTTGTCGAAGTGAAAAGCGAGACGAAAAACAAAAAGAGTATCGAATTTTATCTCATCCCAACTAAAGGGTCTCAAAAAATCGAAAAAGCAGTTGCATTGTTTGAAATGTTGAATCCATACTTAGCGATTATCTTCTGTAACAGTAGAGATAGTGCCAATCAACTTGCCAATGAACTTCAACATCAAGGCATTCAAGTGGGTATGATTCATGGTGGCTTAACGCCTCGTGAACGTAAACAACAAATGAAACGCATTCGTAACCTTGAATTTCAATATGTGATTGCGAGTGATCTTGCTTCTCGTGGTATTGATATTGAAGGAGTCAGTCATGTCATAAACTTTGACGTTCCTAAAGATATTGATTTCTTTACGCACCGTGTTGGTCGTACAGGCAGAGGGAATTATAAAGGTGTGGCGATAACACTTTATACACCTGAAGAAGATGGTTTAATCGCGGCTATCGAAAACAAAGGCTATCTCTTTGAAAATGTCGATATTAAAGATGGCGAATTTAAGCCAATCAAAGCGCACAATACACGACAATTGCGTCAAAAACAGGATGACCATATTACTCAAAAAGTAAAGCATAAAGTAAAGCGCAATACGAAAAAGAAAGTAAAACCAGGCTATAAGAAGAAGTACAAACAAGAACTCGAACAACTGAAACGCCAAGAAAAACGTCAATTTAGTCGTATGAAAAAGCGTCAATCTCGAAAAAAATAGTTCATTAAAAAGGATAGGATAAATATGTTAATCGGATCACATGTGTCTATGAGTGGTAAAAAAATGTTAGAAGCATCAGCAGAAGAAGCACATCGATATGGCGCTTCAACGTTTATGATTTATACAGGTGCACCTCAAAACACACGTCGTAAAGCGATAGAAGAGCTGAATATCGAAGCAGGTCATAAAGCGATGGAACGTTACAATCTTTCAAATATTGTCGTGCATGCGCCTTATATTATTAATATCGCGAATACGCAAAAGCCAGAAGTGTTTGAATTAGGTGTTAACTTTTTACAAAATGAAATTGAACGTACTGAAGCGCTTGGTGCAAAAGATATTGTGTTACATCCAGGTGCACATGTCGGCGCTGGAGCTGATGTGGGCATTAAGCGTATTATCGAAGGGTTAAATGAAGTTTTAACGAATCAAAACGATGTCAGAATCGCATTAGAAACGATGGCAGGTAAAGGCTCAGAAATCGGTAGAACTTTTGAAGAAATCGCACAAATCATTGATGGTGTAACCCATAATGAACGCTTATCTGTTTGTCTCGATACGTGTCATATTCACGACGCGGGCTATGATGTCATCAATGATTTTGATGGTGTTTTAAATGAATTCGACCGTATTATTGGTGTCGACCGTATTAAAGTTGTCCACGTTAACGATAGTAAAAATCCGATATCAGCACATAAAGACCGTCATGAAAATATCGGTTTTGGACATATCGGATTTGATGCATTAAATTACGTGGTACATCATGAACAATTTGAAAATATCCCTAAAATTCTAGAAACACCATATGTGGGTGAAGACAAGAAAAATAAAAAGCCACCGTATCGTTATGAAATTGAAGCATTCAAAAATGAAACGTTTGATCCAAATATGAAAAACAAAATTTTATCACAAGCATAATCAAATTTTTAAAACAGCTGTACCTCAAAAGGGGTATGGTTGTTTTTATTTTCACAACATCAGCTACACTTGTTTTCTCACTTTAAACCCATTCAAATTGTGGTATAATGATAAAGTCTTATCGTAAACGTTACTATTTACATTTCCGTATAGGCGCGTTATAGTTAGAAATTGAGGTGAAAAAATGTCACAACCTGTATTCGAACTCAAAAATATAGATTTCTTTTACGAACATAAAAAAGTGCTAGAAAATATTAATATTCGTATTCATCATGGCCAGTTTTTAGCTATTGTCGGTCCGAATGGGGCAGGTAAATCAACGCTCCTTAAATTAATATTAGGCATTTTACCCATTCAAAAAGGTGAGATTTATATTGATGGTGAATCTTACAATAAGAAATTAACGACTGATAAAATTAGTTATGTGTCTCAAAAAGCATCGTCCGTTACTGCAGGTTTTCCAGCAACCGTGAAAGAGGTTGTATTGAGTGGTCTTACACGTAGGAAAAAGCTGTTTAAATGGTTTAGTAAAGAAGACGATCACAAAGTGGACCAAGTATTAGAAAGGCTGAATATCTCAACATTAAAACATAAAAATATCGCACAGCTTTCTGGTGGTCAACAACAACGCGTATTAATCGCACGTGCATTAGTGTCTGATCCTGCTGTACTCGTTTTAGATGAACCGACGAATGGGATCGATGCCAAACATGTAGGTGAGTTTTATGAAACATTAAATCATCTCAAACAAGAAGGTGTGACGATTATTCTCGTGACACATGATATCGGTGTCGTTGCCGATACAGCTACTGATGTGGCTTGTTTAAATAAGCATCTTCACTTCCATGGCGCAGTCAGTGAATTTAAATCATTAGATGAAGTAGAAATATCAAAAATCTATGGTCACCCCATTAAATTTGTAGACCATAAACATGATAGGGATTGTTGTGTATGATTGATGCAATATTAAATTTTGAATTTATCAGATACTCATTTATTAGTGGGATACTCATTGGCTTGATTGCACCACTCATCGGGACATTTATCGTGGTGAGGCGTCTCTCATTGATTGCCGATGCATTGAGTCACGTCACGTTAGGCGGTATTTCATTCGGGATGTTTTTAATTACACTTTCTCCGCTATTTGCATTCGTTAATCCAATTTGGACAGGGATTCTATTTGCGATAATTGGTGCACTGCTCATTGAATATTTGAGAACTTCATATAAAAATTATCAAGAAATTGCGATACCGATTATTATGAGTACAGGTATTGGTTTAAGTGCTATTTTTATTTCGTTGGCTAAAGGGTTTAACCAAGAACTTGTCGGTTTATTGTTCGGTTCAATCAGTGCGGTATCCATTAGTGATTTAATTACTATTGTAACCATCTCTGTTTTAGTGTTAGCGTTCATTATGTTGTTTTATAAAGAGTTGTTCATCCTGTCTTTCGATACAGAATATAGCCAAGTGATTGGCATTCCGAAATGGATACAATTTTTGTTTATTGTTATTGTCGCACTTGTTATTTCTGCATCGATGCGTGTCATTGGTGTTCTGTTAGTGAGTGCACTCATTACTTTACCTGTTGCTATTGCAATGCGTTGGACAAAAGGGTTTAAACAATTTATATTAATAAGTATCATTATCGGAGAGTTTTCAGTTATTGTAGGGCTAGTTACAGCGTTTTATTTAAATATCTCACCTGGTGGAATCATCGTAGTTATTTTAGTCATCATGTTAGGTTTAACACTTTTCTATCAGTCCTTTGTTACTGGGAAGCTAAAAGGAGTGAAGCGTAATGAAAATGGAAGAAGCCATTCGTATATTGAAAAATAATGGGCATAAATATACAGATAAACGTCGAGATATGATTGAAATGTTTATCAAAGAAGATAAATATATTAATGCAAAAACAGTGCAACAACAAATGAACAACCATTATCCAGGAATTTCATTTGATACGATCTATCGTAATCTCCATCTATTTAAAATTTTGGGGATCATTGAGGGAACTGAGTTGGATGGAGAAATGAAATTCCGTGCGGCATGTACGTCACATCACCATCATCATTTTATTTGTACTGTTTGTGGTGATACGAAAGTCATTGATTTTTGTCCAATGACAGAAATTAAAGCATCATTGCCTAATGTAGAGATTGAAATGCACAAATTAGAAGTATACGGTATGTGCGAAAAATGTAAATAATAAAAAGCACTCAATGTAGCATGAAGAAACATTGAGTGCTTTTTTAATTTTAGTACAAGGACATACACAACTGTTCTTCAAAAATTTAATACATCCACGACGCGCCTGCTACAATTGTAACAGTAAAATCAAATCGTGTATTTGTAAGAGGGGGCAGCCTTTAGGAAACGTGAGGCCAGTTCAGTCAATTGCAAATCAATCAAATATAAAAGCTCCCCACAAAAGTAGGAAGCTAAATTGTCTTTCATATATTTTATGTGGGAATTGGAATTTTTAATTTTGAGCCGCTTCTTGTTTCTTGTTTTCTTCCCATTCAGCAGCCAATTTATCAATCTCCATCTTCAATTCATCAACCATTGTTTCTTCAGGAACTTTACGCACAGTTTTACCTTTCATGAAAAGTAATCCTTCACCGCGAGCACCGGCAATACCGATGTCTGCTTCACGTGCTTCACCTGGACCATTAACAGCACAGCCCAATACCGCAACTTTTAATGGAATTTGTAGTTTTTCGATGTATTCTTCAACTTCATTCGCAATTGAAATTAAGTCAATTTCAATACGTCCACATGTTGGGCATGCAATCAATGTCGCTGCGTTACTTGCAAGACCGAATGATTTTAATAATGATTTAGCCACTTTGACTTCTTCAACAGGGTCTGCTGATAAAGAAATTCGCATTGTGTTACCGATACCTAAAGATAAAATCGCACCTAAACCTGCTGAAGATTTTACTGTACCATTAAACAACGTACCACTTTCTGTAATGCCGAGATGTAATGGATAGTCAAAAGCTTTTGCTGCTTTTGTATAGGCTTCAATAGCTAAGTTAACGTCACTCGCTTTCATTGAGACGATAATGTCATGGAAGTCAAGTTCTTCTAAAATTTTAATATGATGTAAAGCACTCTCTACCATACCATCTGCAGTAGGGTATCCGTATTTTTTTAGGATATGCTTTTCTAGTGAGCCTGCATTCACACCAATACGAATCGGAATACCTTTTGCTTTACATGCCTCTACTACAGCTTCTACTTTTTCACGTCTACCGATATTACCTGGATTGATACGAATTTTATCCGCACCGTTTTCAATCGCAATTAAGGCGAGTTTATAATTAAAGTGAATATCAACGACGAGTGGAATATTAATTTGTGCTTTTATATCTTTAATTGCATGTGCGTCTTCCTCATTAGGACAAGCAACACGTACAATTTGACAACCTGCTTCTTCTAATCGCTTAATTTCAGCTACTGTTGCCTCAACATCGTGAGTTTTTGTTGTTGTCATACTTTGGATAACAACTTCATCTGCACCACCAATAGTTAGATCACCAACTTTAACTGGTCGCGTATTTTTACGATGTGTTATTTCAGCCATGTTAGGAACTCCTTTATAAATAATTTTAACTTGAAAATGTACTTCTCAGAGACCATTAATCAACGTTATTACATATTATACAATATGCGTGTGTGTTTATTCAAAATAATATGTTTAAAACGACGCAAAAATTTCACGATATCGTCATTATTTTCATCGATATGATAACACATCAGTCTTTTGGAGTATTTTCAATGTGTATGTTTAAAAATCCAAGAAATGAGCTATAATATATAATGTAAGTCTTAATATGATGACGCACCAACTTCCTTTAAGCAAATTGATTGATTAAAGGTACAAAGTTGATACAATAAATATGGAATCAAATTTAGGAGGATGATTAATTATGGCTTTTGAACTACCAAAATTACCTTATTCATATGATGCATTAGAACCACACATTGATAAAGAAACTATGGAAATCCATCATAGCAAGCATCATAACACTTATGTAACAAAATTAAATGCTGCTGTTGAAGGTACTGAATTTGAAAATAAATCATTAGAAGATTTAATCGCAAACTTAGACAGCGTACCTGAAAACTTACGTACAGCAGTTCGTAATAATGGTGGCGGTCACTTAAATCACTCTATTTACTGGCAAATCTTAGCACCTAACTCAGAAGAAAAAGGTGAAGTTGTAGATAAAATTAAAGAACAATGGGGTTCTTTAGACGAATTCAAAAGCGAATTTGCAGACAAAGCAGCTGGCCGTTTCGGTTCAGGTTGGGCTTGGCTTGTTGTTAACAACGGTAAATTAGAAATCGTTACAACTGCAAACCAAGATAGTCCGTTAACTGATGGTTTAACACCAATCTTAGCGTTAGACGTATGGGAACATGCGTACTACCTTAAATTCCAAAACAAACGTCCAGACTACATTAGCACATTCTGGAACGTTGTAAACTGGGAAAAAGTTGACGAATTATACAAAGCTGCAAAATAATATTTAGCTTTTACAATTCAAATGTAAAATTAGTGTTTGAGGCTAGGCAATGTGATATTGCTTAGTCTCTTTTTGGTTTAAACGCTCACTGATCTAAATATCCCTCGTCATGTCTGTTGTGTTGAATATATAACTAGTAGAGAAAAATAGCCACATCATTCACACGATTGAACGCCATTGGATTTAAAAACATACGGTGAATTTTTTGTTTGATCCATCACAAAATATTAGCAAAAACGATGTATTTCATATATCATTTTAAAGAGAACGATGTGAATAGAGGTCGGTTGTATTGTTAAAACGATTAAAAGAAAAAACAAATGACGAGAAGATGCGTCATCATATGAACCAACGGATAAACTTTATATTTGCGATCATCATTTTTGCGTTTGTCGCGATTGTATTAAGATTAGGTTATTTACAAATCGCTCAAGGCTCACAGTATAATCAAATGATTCGTGAAAGTGAGAATGTGACTGTGAATGAATCTGTGCCAAGGGGACGTATTCTTGATAGAAATGGCAATGTGATAGTAGACAATGCATCAAAAAAATCCATTACATATACACGCGGTAAAAATACCAATCAACAAGAAATACTGAACACAGCGAAGAAGCTTTCAAAATTAATTAAAATGGATACTTCTAAAATTACCGAACGTGATAAAAAGGACTTTTGGATTCTAAAACATCCTGATAAAGCGAAAGATCTAATGAAAAAAGAGCAACAACTGTATGAAAATGGCGATATTTCTCAAGAAGACTATGACCAGCAGTTGCTTACAAAAATTTCCGAACAACAACTCGACAGTCTTTCTAAAAAGGACTTGCAAGTATTAGCAATTTATCGAGAAATGATGCAAGGGTCTACATTAAGTCCGAGAACAATTAAAAAAGATAAGGTCACTGATGAAGAGTATGCATCAGTCTCTCAAAAGTTAGCGGATTTACCAGGCATTAATACAGAAATGGACTGGGATAGAAAGTATCCGTACGGCAATACACTTCGAGGCATTTTAGGAAGTGTTTCGACACCTGAAGAAGGTTTACCGAAAGAACTGACAGACGATTATCTTTCAAAAGGCTATTCACGTAATGATCGTGTAGGTAAAAGTTACCTTGAATTACAATATGAAAATGTGCTGCGCGGTAAAAAGAAAGAGATGCGCTATACAACAGATAAATCTGGCGCAATTATTGATTCGGAAGTTGTAAATGAAGGTTCACGTGGGGACGATTTAGTGCTCACGATAGATATTAAGCTTCAACAAAAAGCTGAATCATATTTAGAATCACAAATTAAGAAATTGCGGTCTGAAGGCGCTCAAGATATGGATTCCGCAATGATGGTCGTTCAAGATCCTAATAATGGTGATATTTTAGCGATGGTCGGTAAAAAAATTGCAAAAGACGGCACCTTAACCGACTATGACATCGGGACATTTACTTCTCAATATGCAGTGGGTTCTTCAGTCAAAGGAGCGACATTACTTGCAGGTTACCAAAATGATGTCATTCACGTTGGCGATAAAATGGTGGACGAACCTTTGACATTTAAAGGTGGATTAACCAAACGTTCATATTTCAATAAAAACGGCCAAAAACTGATTGATGATAAAGAAGCGCTCATGCATTCTTCTAACGTATACATGTTTAAAACGGCCTTGAAATTAGCAGGACTCGAATATCAACCGCATATGTCATTACCAACAGATGTGACGGCACCGGGTCAAAAATTGCGCAAAGGATTAAACCAAGTTGGCCTCGGTGTCAAAACAGGGATCGACTTACCTAATGAAGTGAGTGGTCAAATTGAACGTTTAAAAGACAATCCTGGTAATTATCTAGATTTAGCAATTGGCCAATATGACACTTATTCACCGCTACAACTATCCCAATATGTATCGACAATCGCTAATAACGGTTACCGTATTCAACCACATATCGGTAAAGAAATTCATAAAGCGACAAGTGATGACGAATTGGGACCAGTTAAACATAAAATTAATGGCCACGTCCTTAACCGTGTTAATAACACACCGGATGAAATTAAAGAAGTCCAAAAAGGTTTCGACATGGCATTTAATAAGCCACAAGGTACCGGTTATGCGAGCTTTAATAAAACAAAAGTGCGTGCAGCTGGTAAAACTGGAACAGCCGAAGTATTCCAAGATGGGGAACCACGTGTTAATTCAACATATATCGGCTACGCACCAGTAGATGATCCTCAACTAGCGTTCTCTATCGTCTATACGAACCAACCTGTGCCAGAACCTTGGCTCAACGGTGGGGATTTAGGACGCGATGTTATTAATTATTATTTTGATAAATAAGTCACACATTCATAACTGAAAAGTGTTAGACAGGGCTAGAACCTCCAAAGCATTCTAGCCCTGTTTTTTACTGGCTTTGAAAATACTTCAACTTCTACATGACACTCCGTCCAAAACAATCATCTTCCACGAAACTGAATTCAATACATTAAAATATATCGAACAATAAATTAACGCAAACTTTACACTTCATTCATTCCTAATTAATAAAACATTTGTATCCTTAAATCGTAAGCAAATCGAAAGTTAATTCTAGGAGGATGTTTCAATGAAAAGATGGCAAACACTGGGCGGTACACTGATTGGTGTCTCATTAGTTTTAGGTGCATGTGGTGGTGCATCTCAACAAAGTAGTGATCAAGGTGATACGAAAAGTTCTAACGTTGAAGGAACAGTTAAAGGGAACGGTTCGTCAACAGTAGCCCCAATCATTGAAAAATTGAATGAGGACTTTTCTTCAAGTCACGATAAAGCAACGGTAGAAAATGTGACTTCAGGAACAGGCGACGGTTTCAAACAATTCATTGCAGGTAAAACTGACTTCTCAAATGCATCACGTCCCATTAAAGATGAAGAAAAAGAACAATTGAAGGATAAAGGGATTGATTATACAGAATTTAAAGTAGCTCGAGATGGTTTAACGATTGCAGTCAACAAAGATAACGACTTTCTTAAAGAGATATCACTAGAAGATCTGAAAAAGATTTATTCTGGAGAAGCTAAAAAATGGTCAGATGTTGATAGTGATTATCCTGACAAACCGATTAAAGCATTCTCTCCAGACCAATCCCATGGTACATATGACTTCTTTACTGAAGAAGTGATGGATGACGTGGATATTCAAGCTGAGAAAAATCAAAATACGGATGTCATTGTAAAATCTGTTCAAGATAACAAAGAAGGTATCGGTTTCTTCGCATATAACTTCTATAAAGAAAATGAGAATAGCTTAAAAGCGGTTAAAGTAAAAGGCGATGACGGTAAAGCGATTGGGCCAAATCAAAAATCAATTCAAGATGGTTCATATCCATTAAGCAGACCATTATTCATTTATGCGAACAATAAAAAATTAAAAAGCAATGACGTTTTTGCTGAATTTATGAAGTTTACATTAGAGAATAAAGGTAAAGCAGCTGAAGCAAAAGGTGTCGATTATGTAGCATTACCTGAAAAAGATTATGATGCGCAACTTAAAAAATTAGAAAAGATTACGAGTGAAAGTAAATAAAATCTCACGTGCTAACTATACTGATTAAACAATTGAATTGTAAACAGTCTTGTTCAGGGTTGAGTATTGTCACTATAAGATAATGCTTCAACCCTTTTTAGAAAAGGAGTCAGTAAGATGAAATCACAAAATAATATTAGAGCACTCATTCAAAAAAAGAGTCATGCAGGCGCATCTCTCAGTGCTAAAATCATGCCGATAATTTTAGCTATCATTGCTGCGATATCCATTTTGACAACACTTGGGATTGTGATCACGTTGCTCACGGAAACAATCACTTTTTTCACACGCGTGCCGTTATCCCATTTTTTACTTGAAACAGATTGGAATCCTTTTAGTGCCACGCCTCGATACGGCATTTGGGCATTAATCATAGGTACTTTAAAAATTACTCTCATCGCAACAATTTTTGCAGTACCTGTTGGTTTAGGTGCCGCAATTTATTTGAGCGAATACGCATCTAAAAAAACGCGTAAAATCATTAAACCGATTTTGGAAGTTTTGGCGGGTATTCCAACAATTGTTTACGGCTTTTTTGCACTTACGTTAGTGACGCCTGTACTCAGAACGATTTTTCCAAGTATCGGCAGTTTTAACGCCATTAGTCCAGGTTTGGTTGTAGGCGTCATGATCATCCCAATGATTGCAAGTATGAGTGAAGATGCCATGTCTTCAGTCCCTCAAAAAATTCGTGAAGGTGCACTTGGCCTCGGTTCCACGAAGCTAGAAATGGTATTCAAAGTGGTCATCCCTGCAGCAACATCTGGCATTATGGCTTCTATTGTATTAGCTATTTCACGAGCTATTGGTGAAACGATGATTGTGTCACTCGCAGCAGGTTCAAGTCCATCATTTGATTTGTCATTCTCACATTCAATTCAAACGATGACAGCCTACATTGTTCAAGTTTCACAAGGGGATGCAACAAATGGCTCTGACCTTTATTACAGTATTTATGCAGTTGGGTTCACATTATTTATGTTCACATTAGTGATGAACTTTATTTCACAATGGATGACGAAACGTTTCAGAGAGGAGTATTAATGATGAATTTAGTAGATCAAAAACATGTCGAAGCACAACTCTCTGGCCGTTTGACTAAAAATAAAGTATTTAAAACCATTTTCTTTATGTGTACATTATTAGGACTCATCGTTTTAGCCATTCTTATTATTGATATTTTAAGAAAAGGGCTACCAGTCATGAGCACTGACTTTTTTACAAACTTTTCTTCATCATCAGCAAGTTCAGCTGGGGTGAAAGGGGCTTTAATCGGAACGTTATGGCTCATGATGACCTTAATTCCGATTGCACTCGTTTTAGGAGTAGGTAGTGCCATTTATTTAGAAGAATATGCAAAAGACAATGCATTTACTAAATTTATTCGTGTTAATATTTCAAACTTAGCTTCGGTTCCTTCAATCGTTTATGGTTTATTGGGCGCAACGATTTTTGTGGCGTTACTACAATTAGGGAATTCGGTTATAGCCGCTGCATTAACGCTCGCATTACTTATTTTACCTGTCATTATCGTCGCTAGCCAAGAAGCCATTCGCTCTGTACCGCAATCAGTAAAAGAAGCATCTTATGGGTTAGGTGCGAATAAGTGGCAAACGATACAACAAGTCGTGTTACCCGCAGCGATTCCCGGCATTATTACTGGTGTTATTTTAGCCATTTCACGGGCTATTGGAGAAACAGCACCATTAGTTGCGATTGGCATTCCAACGATTCTATTACGCACGCCAAACAGTATTTTAGATTCATTCCAAACCTTACCTTTACAAATATATGATTGGGCACGTAAACCAGGTATTGATTTCCAAGCGTTATCATCAGCTGCTATTATTGTATTACTCGCCATTCTACTTATTTTAAATACAATTGCAGTCATTATTCGGAACAAATATTCTAACAAGTATTAATGAAATGAGGGTTAGTCATGACCGAAATTCAAACATTAGAAAGAGAAACTAAAATGGTTCATCAAAAGCAACAAATTCATACACAACTTCAATCAGAACAAAATCATCCTATCGTATATTCTACTCAAAACTTAGATTTATGGTATGGAGAACAACATTCTTTAAAAAATATTAACTTAGACATTTACGAAAAGAATGTCACTGCGATTATTGGGCCGTCCGGTTCTGGTAAATCAACTTATGTGAAAGCACTGAATCGCATGGTAGAACTTGTACCTTTTGTAAAAACGTCAGGCAAAATCTTTTATCGAGAACAAAATATTTTCGATAAACGTTATCCGGTTGAAAAGTTACGGACACAAGTTGGGATGGTTTTTCAACAGCCGAATCCATTTCCAAAATCCATTTATGACAACATTACTTACGGGCCGCGCATTCACGGCATTAAAGATAAAAAAATATTAGATGAAATTGTTGAAAAATCACTTAAAGGAGCGGCGATTTGGGATGAATTAAAAGACCGTCTGAACCAAAATGCATATAGCCTTTCTGGTGGACAACAGCAGCGTGTATGTATTGCGCGGTGTTTAGCAATTGAGCCGGATGTCATTTTAATGGATGAACCGACATCAGCCCTTGACCCTATTTCGACGTTAAAAGTGGAAGAATTGATTCAAGATTTAAAGAAAGATTATTCCATCATTATTGTCACACACAATATGCAACAAGCGGCACGTGTATCTGACAAAACGGCCTTTTTCTTAAATGGTTACGTGAATGAATACGATGATACGGATAAGATTTTTTCAAACCCTTCTGATAAGCAAACAGAAGATTATATTTCAGGACGTTTTGGTTAATATGACAGTCATTAGAAAACGTTATGAAGACCAACTCAATGATTTATTAAAAGATTTACGTGCTTTAGGCTTGCACACGTACAGTATGCTTCAAAAATCCATAAAAGTCTTATCTGATGAAGAGATTACACATGCACGACAAATTGTGAAAAGCGATAGAAAAATCAATCAAATGGAATATGATATTAACGAAAAAGTTGTAATGTTGATTACTCGCCAACAACCGATTGCGAAAGATTTAAGAATGATGATTGCAACACTTAAAATCGCATCTGAATTTGAACGTATAGGAGATAATGCTGCAAATATCGCTAAAATTAGAACGCGTGCACAAATTACTGACCACTATATTATGACACGGCTTGAAACAATGGGTACCTTGGCGTTGTTGATGCTGCAAGATTTATATGACGCGACTAAAAACGATGATTTAGATCTTGTGAAAGAAATTATAGAACGAGATATTGACATTGATGATTTATATAAGCAAATTATTAATACGAGTTACTTAATCGATAATGATCCGTTTGTTGCGGGGCAGGCGCATCTTGTTGCACGATATTTAGAACGCATTGGTGATCACGTTGTCAATATTGCCGAACATTTATATTATTTTATTACCGGAGATCGTTATGAATCTTATATGAATTAACGCTTCCCAATTTTCATTTAAAATGGTATGATAATAAGGTCGTATTTTAATGATAGATGAGGAGGGTTAATATGCGCGTAAACGTTACTTTAGCATGTACAGACTGTGGAGATCGTAACTACATCACTACTAAAAACAAACGTACTAATCCTGAACGTATTGAAATGAAAAAATTCTGTGCACGTGAAAACAAACAAACATTACACCGCGAAACAAAATAATTGTTTCAATCTTGGGCTAGGACATTACGTTCTAGCCATTTTTTATACTCTTATTTCAAAACACTGTGCGTAAATTCGAGACGATCTTTCCATGACACAACGCCCAATGCACGATATAATAGGTTGAGATGTGAGGGAGTGAAAATGAAATGACTAAGAAGGCATTGCGACAAGCGACATTACGAAAAATGAAAATGCTTCAAACTGAACAAAAGAAAGCAGCAGATCGTTGGTTATTCGAACAACTCATTCAGCATCCTAAATATCAACAGGCCAAGCAACTCGGCCTAGTATTGTCAATGTCACATGAAGTTGCGACTGATGCCATTATTCGGCATGCAATCAACGAAGGCAAATCCGTTTATGTGCCTACAACAGATTATGAAAAAAAAGTAATGGTGTTTCAACAGTTCACAACATTTGATCAGTTAGCAACAGACGACAAGGGGATTCGCTATATTCAAGATGATAGTCCGGTGCAAAACGACTTAGATTTAGTCATAGTGCCTGGCGTTGTATTCAATCAAGACGGTTATCGTATTGGTTATGGTGGCGGTTATTTTGATCGCTATCTATCACAATATGAGCCTACCAATTTAAGTCTCATTTATGATATACAACTCAATGAAATAGTGGACATTGAACCTCATGACTATCCTGTGTCAGAACTTATTATTGCAAAGACATAAAAAGACTGGAGGTAGCATATGTTTGAAGAAAAACATTTATGGCAAACGAGTTTTCTTTGGATGCGTTATTTAAACTATGACTGTGTTCATTACGAAAAAGATAAAAATGAAGTTTGGCTTGCGCATAAAAAAAGGCAACATGTTGTTATTTTTAAGCAAGGGACATTCACTACGCAAGAACTTGATTTCGATAAAGATCGTATTGTAGAACATCAAAAACAGATTGCCGAGTTTTTAGGATATGATATTAAACGCTATGATGTTTATGTGTTAACAGATAAATCTTTTAACACAGTGAACTTTAACGTACATGAACCACTTCAAGTGCAATTCCATAGTATTCATAATGTCAAAGCACTTCGCAATACCACAACGCATCCCATCATCAAACGAAAATTAGGTCAAAAAGATTCAAAATCATTAAAAGAGTACCAAAAGCGTGTCCTTAACCAAAACATCGTTGAAAAAGCAATGTATCGTTTTACACCGATTACATATGCAGTTGTTGCAATCAATGTGTTAATTTGGTTGATTGTTACGTGGTTTACACCACATCATACCGATTATGAAATTATAAATTTAGGTGCATTGGCTCACTTTAATGTGGTCCATGGGGAATGGTACCGACTCATTACATCAATGTTTTTACATATTGAATTTCAACATTTATTATTAAACATGTTGTCACTCTTTATCTTCGGCAAACTTGTGGAAGCATTTATCGGTCCTCTGAAAATGTTAGGGACGTATATATTATCAGGTATTATCGGCAACCTGATTTCACTTGCTTTAATCACAACGAGTTTATCATTAGGTGCAAGTGGTGCGATTTTCGGTTTAATGGGTGCTTTAATTGCGCTCATGATTATTAGTCGTCGCTTTGATCAAAAAGTGATTTTGCAAATGGTAATCGCTGTTGTGGTCATGGCGAGCTTAACACTTCTGATTCAAAACGTGAATGTCGTTGCGCATTTAGGGGGGCTACTTGGCGGTGTACTCGTCGTTTATTCAGGTTATTTTTTCAACCAAAACCGTCTTTATTTTTATATTTTACTCGGTATTTCAATCGTGATACTAACACTGATTTGTATTAAAATCTTTATGACATCTGATACAAATATTTATAATCAAATTATTCAACGTGAAATGCATGATGGGCAATATACCGAAGCGAAAGATATGATTAAACAAACGTATCAAAATGGCTATGCAGATGATGTGACTTATTACTTATCAGGTATTATTATTGCTACACAGGATTCTAAAGCTGAAGCAATGGCTGAATGGGAGCGGGGTCTGAAATATTTCCCCAACTCTCCAACGTTAAATTTTCATATGGCCATTGCGAATCGCTCATTAGGAGATGATAAACAAGCCAAATCTTATATCCAGAAAGCCATTAAAGCAAGCCCAAACAATCAAGAATATCAGAATTTGAAAAAAGAACTGGATGATTAATATGCAAACGCAATTGAATACGTTTTATGATGTACTCCAACTATTAAAAAAATTTGGCTTTATTATTTATTTCGATAACAAAGGTGATATGCTAGAAATGATTGAACAAGAAATTCAAACATTATATCGCCATGAATTAATCACTAGAGACGAATTTGTCCAATCTAAATTATTAATTAATCAAAGAAGGATGAATAAAGAATGAACAAACAATTAATTTTAGCTGCAGATATTGGTGGCACGACATGTAAATTAGGTATTTTTGATAAATCTTTAACACAATTATCTAAATGGTCTATAGAGACGGATATCTCAGATCCAACAGGTGAAGTATTACTTAAACAAATTTATGATGCGTTTGTGCATGAAATGGAACGCAACCACTATGATATGAATGAAGTAGTGGGTATGGGTATTGGTGTACCAGGCCCTGTTAAATTTGAATCTGGTGTTGTAAATGGTGCTGTTAACTTGAATTGGCCACAACCCGTTAACGTCTCAGAAATAATGCAACAATTTGTGTCATTCCCGGTGTATGTTGATAATGATGCAAATGTGGCCGCTCTTGGTGAAAAACATAATGGTGCCGGTAAAGATGCGGATGATGTCGTTGCAATTACGCTAGGGACTGGTTTAGGTGGCGGTATTATCGCTAATGGTGAAATTGTTCACGGTCATAACGGCTCAGGTGCTGAACTTGGACATTTCCGTGTCGACCACGATCAACGTTTCAAATGTAATTGTGGTAAATCAGGCTGTATTGAAACAGTAGCTTCTGCGACAGGTGTCATGAATTTAGTTTATTTCTACTATCCGAAGCTCACTTTCAAGTCTTCAATTTTACCGCTCATTAAAGAACACAAGGTCACAGCTAAAGCAGTATTCGATGCAGCTAAAGCAGGTGACCAATTCTGCATTTTCATTACAGAACGTGTCGCACAATACGTCGCATATCTTGCAAGCATTATCAGTGTCACAACTAACCCTAAATACATTATTTTAGGTGGCGGTATGTCCGATGCAGGCGATATTTTAATTGAGAATATCAAAACAGAATATTACCATCTTGCATTCACGCCTTCACAACAAGGCACTGAAATTGTACGTGCTGAGTTAGGTAATGACGCAGGTATTGTGGGGGCTGCAGGACTCATTAAGACATATATCATTGAAAAGGAGCGTATTTAAATGGCGATTGTTGATGTAGTAGTCATCCCTGTTGGCACAGAAGGACCAAGTGTCAGCCAATATATTGCAGAAATTCAAACGAAACTAGAGGAATTTAAGCAAGAAGGTAAAATCGACTATCAACTCACACCAATGAATACATTAATTGAAGGAGAGCTAGCCGATTTATTTGAAGTCATTCAAGCTATTCATGAGTTACCGTTCAATAAAGGGCTCGATCGTGTATGTACAAACATTCGTATAGACGACCGTCGTGATAAACAACGTAAAATGAACGATAAACTAGATTCTGTCAAAAAACATTTGAAATAATGAGGGTGTCACATGAATATTTCTAATCTTACTTTAGGATTTGTTAGCACAAACACTTACTTTGTGGAAAATGATACAGAGATGATTTTGATTGATCCAGCTGGTGAAATTGATAAAATTGATAATAAAATTAAACAGTCTGGGAAACAACTGATTGCTATTTTGTTAACACATGCTCATTTTGATCATATCGCTGCATTAGATGATGTGCTGACACGATATGATGTACCTGTTTATATGCATGCGGAAGAATTTTCGTTTTTAACGGATCCACAAAAAAATGGTTCTGCAAAATTTAAAGATTATGGCCTTCCTATTATTACGAGTCAAGCAGAACCACACGCACTTGATGAAGGAACACAGCAAATTGGTCAATTTAACATTCAAACTTTGCATACACCAGGACATTCACCAGGTAGTTTGACTTATGTGTTTGATGAATTTGCAGTAGTGGGCGACACGTTATTTAATAATGGGATTGGACGTACAGATTTATATCAAGGCAACTATGAAACATTAGTCGACTCTATTAAAGATAAATTATTTAGTTTAGACGAGCAATTACCGTTATATCCAGGTCATGGGCCTTCTACAACAGTTGAAGATGAATATATGAATCCGTTTTTAGACGGTCAAAGTTAAATCAAAGAGCAGGAGAAAATGTCTATGAAAACTTTTCTTCTGCTCTTTTTAGATGTGTAATGCAGTCATACTAAACGAGCACAAAAATTTAATGATTTTTTAATAGAGTAACAAGTAATTTCCTCGCCTCTTACGTGTATATATGCAAGAGGTGATTTTTATGCAACTACTATTAGATCATGTAATACAATTTGCACTTCAAAATGAGGCATCAGACATTCATTTTATCCCATCACAATCACAAGTCGAAGTGAAACTCAGAGTGAAAGATCAACTTGTATTATATGACACATTAAATCTAGAAACGTATCAAAAATTGTTAACTTTGTTGAAATACCAAGCTGGATTAGATATTTCGACACGCCACAAAGCGCAAAGTGGGCGCTATATTTATGAACATAAAGCGTTATATTATTTAAGAGTGTCCACGTTACCTTTAAACTTAGGTACTGAAAGTTGTGTTATTCGTATTACACCCCAATATTTTCAAAATGCGAAAGCTCATAGTGTATTAGACATCAAATCTAATATGGAGAAAAAGCAAGGTTTAATTCTGTTTAGCGGGCCTACAGGTGCAGGAAAGAGCACGTTAATGTATCAAATGGTCGTCTATGCTAAACAAAAGTTAAACCTGAATATTATCACAATAGAAGACCCGGTCGAGCAGCTTGTGAACGGCATTACGCAAATTTCCGTTAACGAAAAAGCTGATATTACGTATGGATCGTCGTTAAAAGCAATTCTTCGTTGTGATCCAGATGTCATCTTAATTGGTGAGATTCGTGACAGTCATATTGCAAGGGACGTTATACAAGCGAGTTTAAGTGGGCATTTAGTATTGTCGACGATACACGCCAATGATTGTCAAGGGGTGCTCCTTAGACTGATTGAAATGGGACTCTCTCACCAAGATTTATCTCAATCTATCAATCTCATCATCAATCAAAGACTCATTACAACAAAAAACGACCAGCGACAACTCGTCTATGAAACGATGGATCAACAGGAGATTCATTACTTTTTGAATAATAACTTCCAACTACCTACTGCTTTCACAAGCCTTTCTCATAAGCTTCAACTTCTGAATAAAGAGGGGGTTATAGATGAAAAGATTTTACGAAAGTATACGATTTAAACGCACGTTAAGAAAACTTCATGTGCAACACTTACTCATTATGGAGCGCCTCTATCAATTATTATTACATGGTTTTACTTTTGCTGAAGCGATGTTATTTATATATGAACAACTCAATATACGACATCCTACATTTGAAAATCAACTCATCGAAAAATTAAAGGGAGGTGCAAATTGCTATGACATTTTTCGGATGTTTGGTTATCCTGAAACCATTTTGATGCAGCTTTATTTTGCTGAACGGTATGGATCACTACCCGAAACGTTAAAATTGTGTCATCAGTTTTATACCAAAAACCGCAAACTTAAAAAACAGCTGATTAAAACTATCCAATATCCGATCGTACTCATTTTAATCTTTCTCGCGCTGATTGTGACTTTGAATCACACGGTCATGCAACAATTTGACCAAATGTATGAAACGATGCAATTGAATCAATCCTCATTGCAATATATTGTTAAGATGTTCATTCAAAACTTCCCAGCCATCTTCTTAATCATATTACTCGTGATTGTTTCAACTTATTATATTGTCAAATTACGTTTGAACCATCTCCCAATTAAACGCCAAGTTCATTTTCTAACCCACCTGCCTATTTTCAAAAGATATTATAAACTTTTTACAACTTACCACATGACGAACCAATTTGTATTATTTTTTAGAAATGGTATTACATTAAATGATATTGTTAAGATTTATTTGAACCAAAAGGCAAACCTGTTTTTACAATATATCGGACACACATTGAAAGAACATCTTCAGCAAGGCGAATCTTTTTCTCACATATTACTTCAATTAGACTGTTTTGAACCTCAATTTATAAGCTATATCAAACAAGGTGAAAAACGAGATAAATTGGATATTGAGTTAGAAGTCTATAGCACATTCTTGTTGGAGCGTATAGAAGCAATGATTCACCAGCACATCAAATGGATCCAACCTATCATGTTCGCATTTATTGGTATTTTAGTGCTATCTGTCTATTTAATTATGATGTTACCTGTTTTTGAAATGATGCAAGCTATTAAAGAATAGGAGCGATTGACAATGATTCAACAACTTAAATTAAAATTCAACAAAAAGAAAGGTTTTACATTAATTGAAATGCTACTTGTTCTGTTAATTATTAGTGTACTATTGATTCTCATTATCCCGAATATTGCTAAGCAGTCAGATCATATCCAAAAAACGGGTTGTGCTGCACAATTAAAAATGGTCGATAGTCAAATAGAAGCCTATGCTTTAAAGTTTAACCACAAACCGAATACGATTGATGATTTAGTTCGTGAAGGCTACATTAAAGAAAGTCAAAAAACATGCAAATCAGGTGAAGAGATCACAATCAGAGATGGCGAAGCAGTTGCGTCATGATGGCTTTACACTCATTGAGATGCTGTTAGTACTCGCCATTATCTCTGTCTTTATTTCCATAACTATGGCGCATCCCCAATTCAACTTGTTCCATAATTCGACAGAATATGAGATCAAAAAACTGACAAGTGAAATCGACTATTATCAAGCGTATGCCATTAAGAGTCACGCGCCTGTCATGCTACTTTTTCGTCCTAACCGTAACGATATTAAAATTGAGACAATTCACCCACACCGAGTGACTACGATTCCACTTGCACCGCTTCAATTAAAGATGACTTCAAATATTCATGCGCTCATTTTTGATAAAGACGGAAAAGCGAATCAATTTGGCACATTACGTTTTGAACATCAACAGCGTGCCTTTTCTCTTATTTTCCATATTGAACAAGGGAGGTACCGTATATCTTATCAATAGTAAACAAGTTCAAAATAACATCAGGCTTTGTTTTTATAGAAAGTCTTTTTGCGATGTTTCTCCTCAGTATCATGATTTTACAGCTTCTTCCTATGACGCACCAAATGGTCAAAACATATCGTGAAGCGGTGGAAGATTTAACGTTAAAACGTACATTGTTTGAAGTCATTCAACATCAAATTCCAGAAAAGAAGTTGACGGTGTCTCATTATGAAATTATTCCGACAGCACATCAATTGTGTATACAAAATCATCAAACCAAACAAAAATATTGCTATCGAAAAGCAGGGCTTCACGCTCATTGAAAGTCTCGTTGCTCTAGTAATTCAAATGACTATTGTATTACTCATACCCTTACTTATTTTCAGTTTAGGTCAATTAAAAACGACAGTATTTGAAGATCGAACATATGATATCGAACTGATGATTAAGGATATCTCACATACACTTCATGCTAAAGATGTAAAAGCAAAGATGATTAAAAAGAAAGAACTAGAAATAAGAGATTCGAATACAGAGATTAATTACAAATTGCGCAATCAAAAAATTATAAAAACTGTTGGTCATCGAGGAAATATTACGATGTGTAACCATGTTGTAGACGTTCACTTTGAAAAATTAACTCATGATTTAATGCTAATGAAAATAACCTACCAGGAAGGGACTACAACACATGAAAAAGAGATTCTATTGTAAACACGGCTTTACCTTGCCATTATTGTTTATCATTTTATCTGCATATTTTGCTTTTATCTCTTTTTATTTACTGATTTATAGTCTAAAATTACAAACTATAGATGCGCTGTCAGATGACTATGAATATCAAATAGCGCGAATTATCGACAAAGGTGAGTAATATATGAAATTAAAAATGGATACACCTCTTCTATTCATCGGATTTATGGGTGCAGGTAAAACAACCATTGCAGAAACACTAGCAGAGAGTTATCAATGTTCATTCATTGATTTGGATGCTTATATCGAAACTGAAACGCAAAAATCAATTCCACAAATTTTTGAAGAAGAAGGCGAACAAGGTTTTAGACGGCATGAATTTGAATGTTTAGAAAAAGCAATACAATCCTATGATATTATTGCGACAGGCGGCGGCATTCTCACTTATGACGCGACGTATCAATTTCTTAAAGAAGCAGAAGTGAAAGCCATATGGGTTGATGCACCGATTGAAGCACTTTATGAAAGGGTTAAAGACGATACAAATCGACCTAATGCTAATAAAAAAAGTTTCGAATCTTTAAAACACTTGTATTCGACGCGTATTTCAAGATATAATGAAATCGCATTCATTAAGATTTCATCAGCAGCACCGTTATCAGAAACGCTTAATGAAATTAAAATTAAATTGTCTGCGAATGATCAATATTAGAGAGTATGGGTACGACTCATCACCGAAGGAGCAAGTAATGATAGATTACGAATCTCTCAGGTAAAAGGATAATATTGTGACGCATTCCTGAAGGCATCTCAACAGGGGAGTATGAAGGTACTCCTCTGTTTTTTATTACACATTAGGAGGGGACTACATGTCAGAAGAACTCAAGAAAACGTCACTTTACCAACATTACGTTGATTCAGGGGCTAAAATTGTTGAATTTGGTGGTTGGGCGATGCCAGTTCAATTCTCAAGTATTAAAGAAGAACACAACGCGGTACGTACTAACGTTGGCTTATTCGATGTGAGCCACATGGGGGAAATTCGCATTGAAGGTCCAGAAGCCGCACACCTTGTTCAATATGTACTTTCTAACGATACAAACCAACTGACATTATCTAAAGCTCAATATACGGCTTTATGTAATGAAGAAGGTGGTGTCATTGATGATTTAGTCATTTATCAACTTGGAGAAACGCAATATTTATTAGTCGTTAATGCTGCTAACGTTGATAAAGATTACGACTGGATTGTACAACATAGTAGTCGCTTTGACGCTACAGTGACAAATGTATCCGATCAATATGGTCAGCTGGCATTACAAGGTCCAAATGCAAGACGAATCATTCAAGACAATGTTTCTGAAGATGTCAGTGAAATGGGTATGTTCGAATTTAAGCAAAATGTCAAAATCTTCGGTAAAAATGTGATTCTCTCACAATCTGGATATACAGGTGAAGATGGCTTTGAAATTTATTGTGACAGTGAGGATGTCACTACAATATGGGACGCACTTTTATCAAAAGATGTGACGCCATGTGGTTTAGGCGCGCGTGATACGTTACGTTTAGAAGCAGGATTACCACTTCACGGACAAGACTTATCTGAATCTATCACACCTTATGAGGGGGGGATCGCTTTTGCAGCTAAACCATTAATAGAGGAAGATTTTATTGGTAAATCTGTACTTCAATCACAAAAAGAGAATGGTGCACCAAGACGTACAGTAGGCCTTCGTATGATTGATAAAGGCATTCCTAGAACTGGATACACGATTTATGATTTAGACGGCAACGAAATTGGTGAAGTGACTTCAGGTACACAATCACCATCTACAGGTCATGCTATCGGTATGGGCATCATTGCACGTGATGCTTTTGAAATGGGGAAAGAAGTCGTTGTACAAGTGAGAAAACGTCAAGTGAAAGCGAAAATTGTTAAAAAGAATCAAATTGAAAGATAGGGAGTGAATAAAGTGAGTCATCGTTATATTCCATTAACTGAAAAAGACGAGCAAGAAATGTTAGAGACGATTGGTGTTAAATCTATTCAAGAACTATACAGTGATGTTCCTGAAGATGTGTTATTAAGCAGAGATTTAAACATTGCAGATGCAGAGCCTGAAACACAATTATTGAAGCGATTAACACGTATTGCAAATAAAAATATTACAAAAGAAACACATACATCATTTTTAGGTGCAGGCGTTTATGACCATTATGCACCAGCTGTTGTAGATGCGATGATTTCTAGATCTGAATTCTACACTGCCTATACACCATATCAACCTGAAATTTCACAAGGGGAATTACAAGCAATTTTTGAATTCCAAACTATGATTTGTGAGTTAACTGCGATGGACGTTGCGAACTCATCTATGTATGACGGTATGACAAGTTTTGCCGAAGCGTGTTTATTAGCGTGGGGTAACACGAAGAAAAATAAGATTGTTGTATCTAAGGGTCTACATTATCAAGCTTTACAAGTGTTAAATACTTATTCAAAAATTCGCGAACAATATGAAGTCGTTACAGTAGATTTAGATGGCACTGTGACAGACTTGAAAAAGTTAGAAGCAGCTATTGATGATGAGACGGCAGCTGTTGCAGTACAGTATCCAAACTTCTATGGCTCAATTGAAGATTTAGAAGCGATTCAAACATTGATTGCCGATAAAAAAGCGCTCTTTATCGTATATGCGAATCCTTTATCTTTAGGTTTATTAACGCCTCCAGGAGAATTCGGCGCAGATATCGTTGTAGGTGATACACAAGTATTCGGAATCCCTACACAATTCGGTGGTCCGCACTGTGGATATTTTGCAACAACGAAAAAATTAATGCGTAAAATTCCTGGCCGTCTTGTAGGTCAAACGACAGATGATGAAGGCAATCGCGGTTTTGTATTAACGTTACAAGCACGTGAACAACATATCCGTCGTGAAACTGCGACATCTAATATTTGTTCAAACCAAGCACTGAATGCATTAGCTTCTTCAATTGCAATGTCAGCGTTAGGTAAACAAGGGCTTCAAGAAATTGCCGTTCAAAACATGGAAAATGCCAACTATGCCAAAGAGGAATTTAAAAATAACGGTTTCACTGTTTTAGACGGCATATCTTATAACGAATTTGTCGTTCGCTTTGATCGTTCAATTGCTGAAGTGAACCGTGCCCTCCTAGATGAAGGTATTATTGGTGGTTTCGACTTAAGTGTAGTTGATGATACGTTTGAAAACCACATGCTCGTTGCTGTAACGGAATTGAGAACAAAAGAAGAAATCGATACATTTGTGCAGAAAGCTGGTGAAATCAATGGTAAGTAAATCTAGTCCATTAATTTTTGAACGTTCTAGAAAAGGTCGCTTTGCATATTCTTTACCGCAAAGAGAAATTGATAACGATGTTACGAATCAACTTCTCGATTCAAAATTCATTCGTAAAAATAAAGCTGAATTTCCTGAAGTATCAGAACTTGATTTAATTCGTCATTACACTGAGCTTTCGAATAAAAACTTTGGCGTTGACTCAGGATTCTATCCATTAGGTTCGTGTACAATGAAATATAATCCTAAAATCAATGAAAAAGTTGCACGTATTCCAGGATTTACTGAAGCACACCCATTACAAGATGAGGATCAAATTCAAGGTGCGTTAGAAATCATTTACAGCTTGCAAGAAGAATTAAAAGAAATTACAGGAATGGATGAAATTTCACTCCAACCTGCAGCGGGCGCACATGGTGAATGGACAGCACTGATGATTTTCAAGGCATATCACCTACAAAATGGCGATGCAGAAAGAGATGAAGTCATTGTACCTGACTCAGCGCATGGTACGAATCCAGCTTCTGCAGCGTTTGCTGGTTTCAAATCTGTCACAGTTAAGTCGAATGAAAAAGGTGAAGTAGATATCGACCACCTAAAAGAAGTCGTGAGTGATAAAACAGCTGCAATTATGTTAACAAACCCGAATACATTGGGTATTTTTGAAACGAATATTATGGAAATCCGCGATATTGTGCATGAAGCAGGGGGCTTACTATACTACGATGGCGCTAACCTCAATGCAATTATGGATAAAGTACGTCCAGGAGACATGGGATTTGATGCTGTTCACCTTAATTTACACAAAACATTTACAGGGCCTCATGGCGGTGGTGGTCCAGGTTCAGGTCCAATCGGCGTGAAAAAAGAGTTGCGTGATTACTTACCGAAACCACTCGTTGTGAAAAATGGCGACCGTTTTGAGTATGATAATGACATCCCATATTCCATTGGACGTGTGAAACCATTCTACGGCAACTTCGGTATTTATTTACGTGCTTATACGTATATTCGTACAATGGGTTATCAAGGATTGAAAGAAGTGTCTGAAGCGGCTGTGTTAAATGCGAACTACATGAAAGCGCGTTTAAAAGATACGTTCGTTATTCCATTTGATCAATATTGTAAACATGAATTTGTATTAAGTGGTACGAAGCAAAAGAAACTGGGTGTACGTACTTTAGATATGGCGAAACGTTTATTAGACTTTGGCGTTCATCCACCTACAGTTTATTTCCCACTCATTGTTGATGAAGGTATGATGATCGAACCGACAGAAACAGAATCTAAAGAAACGCTAGACTATTTTTGTGATGCCTTAATCCAAATTGCGAAAGAAGCTGAGGAAGATCCAGATAAAGTTTTAGAAGCACCACATACAACAATTATCGATCGTTTGGATGAAACTACAGCAGCACGTAAGCCAATTTTAAAATTTGAGAACTTAAAAGAAGAAAAGTAACTAGATTTTACGACCTGTTTATTGTTTCTAATCGTAAACAGAGGGATGGGACATAAAAATTTTTGATGCCCACCCCTGTTTTTATTTGAACGTGATATTTATTGTGTGATTCAGCGTAAAATGCTAAAAAATAGGAATTGCGAACATTTGTTCTAAACCTTAAAAAACGCAGCATCATGGCTATTCTTTCTTTTTAAGCGTAGTATTGTCTACTTTTATCTTTTCGATCTATCCATGCTTTTTCAAAAATTTATAAATGTGATAGAAAGTCAACATACTACGATTCTGATTTAATCAAACACATAAAAAAGAGCTAGATTATCCACATTTTTACTGGATCCACTAGCTCTTTTTACTATTTTTTAGATTTAATCTTGCCCGTCCATTTTTTGTAGCCGCCTTTTAACATGTACAAGTTCGTATATCCTTTTTTCTTAAGTGTACGTGCAGCTCGATAACTTGCGATACCATTTGCATCAACAAGATAGATGGGTTGATCTTTTCTTAATCCTTGGTATCGTTGACGAAACATTGTCATAGGGATATTTCGTGCACCAATAATATGACCATAATCATAGTCTGCCTTTTCTCTAAGATCGATCACTTGTGCTTTTCTAATACCTTCTTGAAATTCTTCTTGGTTTAATTCTGTTACTGATCGCTTATTAATGATAAAGTTCGTTACCATCCAAATGATGACCAATGCTAACACAATTAAAACGATTAATGTCATGTTACTCATCTTGCATCCTCCCTAAAATACCGATATTATTATTATAAGACTGATAGACTAATTTATCAAAATTTTTATGTGTGACATATGTTGGCAATTTTAAATTTTTTGAAACATAACATATGCCCGATGAGATTTCATAGGGAGGCTTTATAGCAAATGACAGAAACTTGGCATTTTATGAATACAGGAAGTCATCATCCATACTACAATATGGCATTGGATGAGGCTTTGTTAAATTTTGTATCAAGAGGAGAAATTGATCCGGTCGTTCGATTCTACACTTGGAATCCACCAACGTTATCAATTGGTTATTTCCAACGACTCTCCAAAGAAATTGACATCGAAAAGGTCAAAGAAAAGGGCTACGGTTTAGTGAGACGCCAAACAGGAGGCCGTGGTGTTTTACATGATAAAGAATTAACTTATAGTGTGATTGTACCAGAAGCTCATCCTGATATGCCTCAAACCGTTACTGAAGCCTATCGTGTGATTTCAGGTGGTTTACTAGAAGGCTTTAAATCATTAGGCTTTGATGCACATTTCGCGGTACCACGTTCAAAAGAAGAGCGAGAGAAGCTCAAACAACCGAGAAGTTCTGTTTGTTTTGATGCACCAAGTTGGTATGAACTCGTTGTTGAAGGTAAAAAAATCGCTGGCAGTGCTCAAACGAGACAAAAGGGCGTGATTTTACAGCACGGTTCGATTCTTCAAGATGTGGATATTGATGACTTGTTCGACATGTTTATTTTCAAAAACGAGAGATTGAAAGCAAAAATGAAAGAAGCCTTTGTCGAAAAAGCAGTGGCCATTAATGATTTATCAAATGAAACAATCACTTTAGCACAAATGGAAGTGGCGTTTAAAGAAGGTTTCAAAAAAGCACTCGATATTGAATTTAAACCGCTAGAATTAACAGTAGCGCAACAAGATGAAGTAAAAGCATTAGAAGAAAAATATCGTTCAGAGGCATTTTTATATCGCAAATAATCATCAGGTTTAATCACTGTAAATTAAAAGGCTGGAAAACGCTCAATGATATGCGCCCAGCCTTATAATATTGTTAACTTCAATTTTTCTCAATAAGTGATTCTTAAACACGCACTTATCGACGTCCTTTGAATTTATTTTTCCAAACACGCTTTTTGTAATCCCGTTGATCTGGCGTTAAAAAGAAAAAGAAATAGACTAAATAGATGATGCCGACAATAATAGCTACTGTAATGATTGATCTAAAAATACTAAAAAGTACTACATCTAAATTGAAAATTAATCCGATTAGTGCGACAAAAATTATTACACCGAATATCATTTTTTGGAAAGTTGTCATGTTAATTACTCCTCTTTATATTATCCTGCATTTGTAGTTTTCACATTGATGTTTGATAAGCTCTGACGTCCTTTTTGAATTTCATTTTTATCTTTCGCTTTATAACCTTTTCGAATCATTGTTAAAGCACTGTTGATTTCTTTTTGTAGTTTTTTAATTTCTTTGTCCTGTGCTTTGACTGATTTATCCTTTTTAACAATCTTTTCATCTTCCGTGGCATCTTGGTAACTTTCCATCGCACTTTCATGATCCTCAATAATTTGATCTAATTGATCCAACACTTTATCCTCTTTTTTGTTTGCTAACACTTTCGAATCAATTTGTTGGTAGGCATTAATCGCATCCGTTACAGAGGCATAATATTGTGATGAAATTTCAAGATAATCTGCTTTTTTCTGATTAGACTTCGCTTGTTTTGTATTCTCTGAGTCTTTTTTCAAAGCGTCCACTTGTTTTTGTTTTTTCGCATTTTCATTTTTAAGTTGCTGATTTTCTAATTTAATTTCATGATTTTTGTCACTTAAATCCGTACTTCTCTTTTCTAGAGGTAACAGGTTTTGACTTCCACAGGCTGACAATAAAAATGCAACACTGATACTCGCACAAATTCTCTTTTTCATATTAAACTCCTAAACACTCAATTGTTTTTCACTACATATGACTACATTTTAAGGTATCATGTAATTAAGTACAAATATAAGGAGGAATTTTTGTATGAAAAATAGACTTCAAAAGATAAGAACTTTATTACAAGACAAACATCTCGATGGTTTAACTGTGTTATCTGACTTTAATCGCCGCTATTTATCAGGGTTTACAGGTACAAGTGGCGCACTCATCATTACACAGGACAAAGCACTACTCATTACTGATTTCCGATATACTGATCAAGCACAACAGCAAGCCACTGAGTTTGAGGTCATTTTACAAAAAGGTGATTTGTTCTCCGCATTAACAGAACAATTTAAAACATTAAATTTACAAAATATTGGTTTTGAAGGTCATCTCGTCGCTTATGATTCATTTTTAAAATTAAACCAAGGCCGTCACGATCTCATTTCTATCGGTCAAGCTATTGAAACGATTCGTCAAACGAAAGATGAAGATGAAATTAAAGCGATTCAAAAAGCAGCACAAATTGTGGATGAGGCATATGAATATATTCTCACTGTTGTTAAACCGGGTATGACTGAAAAAGAAGTTAAGGCGCATTTGGAAAGTAAAATGTTGCATTTAGGCGCAGACGACACGTCATTTGATACTATCGTTGCTTCAGGTATTCGAGGTGCGATGCCACACGGTGTAGCTTCCGATAAAGTCATTCAGTCAGGAGAAATGGTCACGTTAGACTTTGGTGCTTACTACAACGGTTATTGTTCGGATATCACACGTACTTTCGCTGTCGGCCAACCTTCTGAAGAAATGGTTAAAATTTACAATATCGTGTTGAAAAGTCAAGAAGCCGCCATTGCAGCGATTCGTCCAGGAATGACAGGTAAAGAAATGGATAGTATTGCGCGAGATATTATTACAGAAGCGGGTTACGGAAAACACTTTGGTCATTCGTTAGGTCACGGTATCGGTTTAGACATTCATGAACTTCCTGGTCTGTCTCAAAAATCAGATGTCGTCTTAGAAAAAAATCATTGTGTGACGATTGAACCTGGTATTTACGTAGAAGGATTAGGTGGTGTTCGTATAGAAGATGATATTTTAATTACAGAAAATGGCGGCGAACGCTTTACTAATTGCATAAAAGACCTTATTATTTTAAAAGAAGAGTGATTCTGAGGAGGAAACTGAATGATTTCTGTAAATGATTTTAAAACAGGCTTAACGATTTCTGTTGATAACGGAATCTGGAAAGTAATAGAATTCCAACATGTTAAACCTGGTAAAGGATCTGCGTTTGTAAGATCAAAATTACGTAATTTAAGAACAGGTGCAATCCAAGAAAAAACTTTCCGTGCAGGCGAAAAAGTTGAGCCCGCGATGATTGAAAACCGCCGTATGCAATATTTGTATGCTGATGGCGACAATCACGTATTCATGGACAACGAAACTTTCGAACAAACAGAACTAAGCACAGATTACTTAGAATACGAATTGAAGTTTTTAAAAGCAAACATGGATGTACATATCCAAACGTACCAAGGCGAAACAATCGGTGTGGAGTTACCAAAAACTGTTGAACTTGAAGTAACTGAAACTGAACCTGGGATTAAAGGGGATACAGCGACAGGGGCAACAAAATCAGCAACGGTTGAAACAGGTTACACATTGAATGTGCCGTTATTCGTTAATGAAGGCGATGTGTTAGTCATTAACACAACAGATGGTAGCTACGTATCACGTGGTTAATTTAATTCATATCAGGTGAACGAGATTTTCCTGATAATGTGACCAATAGAATATTATTATTGGACTAATGAGGCTGATGATTGTCTTGTTAGTCCATATTTTTTTTAAGCTATACATAGCCATAATCAGCGTTGTTTATTCTATCTATTAACATAGCATCGTTGAATATTTCAAAGACGATACGATCAACAAAAGCGAATCGATTGAATCATTTAGTAAGAATGAAAAAGTCACTACTACGCTTTAGATATTATGTATTTTCTTGAATTGCCTTATACACTCAAGTAAAATAGTAGGGTAGAAATAATCAATCATAAGGGAGTAACCAAAATGAATTTTAAAGAGATTAAAGAATTAATTAATATTCTAGACAATTCTAACCTCACTGAAATCAGTATTGAAGATAAAGGTACAACGATCAACTTAAAAAAAGAAAAAGAAATTGTAACTCAACAAATCTCAGCACCTCAGCAAATGGTTGCACCAACTGTAACAGCTGAACCTGTCCAAGTAAACGCTGCATCAGTAGATACACCAACAACAGAGGCTGATACATCACTCAAAACGATTACAGCACCTATGGTCGGTACATTCTATAAATCACCGTCTCCTGAAGAGAGCGCTTATGTTCAAATCGGTGATCAAGTGACACCTGATACAACTGTTTGTATATTAGAAGCCATGAAGTTATTTAATGAAATTCAAGCTGAAGTGGCTGGTGAAATCGTTGAAATTTTAGTTGAAGATGGACAAATGGTTGAGTATGGCCAAGCTTTATTCAAGGTGAAATAATATGAGAAAAATATTAATTGCAAACCGTGGCGAGATTGCAGTGCGCATTATTCGCGCATGTCACGAATTGGGTATCCAAACTGTAGCGATTTATTCTGAAGGCGACAAAGATGCATTACATACTCAATTAGCCGACGAAGCCTACTGTGTGGGGCCCAAGCAATCAAAGGATTCGTACTTGAACATACCGAACATTTTATCTATCGCCACTTCTACGGGATGTGACGGTATTCACCCTGGCTATGGCTTCTTGGCTGAAAATGGTGATTTTGCGGAATTGTGTGAAGCTGTCCAACTGAAGTTTATTGGACCGAGCTATGAATCGATTCAGAAAATGGGGATTAAAGATATTGCAAAAGAAGAAATGAAACGTGCAAATGTCCCTGTTGTTCCTGGTAGTGAGGGACTTGTGCACACGATTGAAGATGCCATCCAAACTGCTAACTCAATTGGTTACCCTGTTATTATAAAAGCAACTGCTGGTGGTGGTGGTAAAGGGATTCGTATCGCACGAAATGAAGAAGAATTAATCAATGGTTATAAAATGACACAACAAGAAGCAGAAACAGCTTTCGGTAATGGTGGCTTATATTTAGAGAAATTTATTGAAAACTTCCGTCATATTGAAATTCAAATTCTTGGTGATGAGCATGGAAACGTGATTCACCTTGGCGAACGTGATTGTACGATTCAACGCCGCATGCAAAAGCTTGTTGAAGAATCACCCTCTCCAATTCTTACTGAAGAGAAAAGAAAAGAGATGGGTGATGCAGCTGTAAGAGCAGCTAAAGCGGTCAATTATTTTAACGCAGGAACTATTGAATTTATATATGATTTAGATGAAGATCAATTTTACTTTATGGAAATGAATACGCGAATTCAAGTCGAGCATCCAGTGACTGAAATGGTGACAGGTGTGGATCTCATAAAACAACAAATCAAAGTGGCTATGGGAGAAAAATTACCTTATACACAGGATGATATTCAAATTCAAGGTCATGCCATTGAATTTCGTATCAACGCTGAAAATCCTTATAAAAACTTTATGCCTTCACCTGGTAAAGTCGAACAGTATTTAACACCAGGCGGATTTGGTGTACGGATTGATTCAGCTTGTTACACGAACTATGTCATTCCACCATACTATGATTCAATGGTTGCGAAATTGATTGTACATCAACCGACGAGAGAGGAAGCCATTATGTCTGGTTTACGTGCGCTCAGTGAATTTGTCGTACTCGGAATCGATACAACCATTCCTTTCCATATTCGTTTACTAAATCATCCAGTCTTCAATCAAGGTTTCTTTAGCACCAAATTTTTAGAGATTTACGATATTATGAATGAAGATCATTAAATTGAATGGGGGCAACTTATATGGCAAAGCCAATTGAACATTTCAACCCAAATCTTGGAAGTGTTGAAATCGAACCTGAAGTCATTTCTGTTATTGCAAGTATTGCAGTGTCAGAAGTGAAGGGTGTTGAAGGGGTATTTCCGGATTTAAAAAATTCAACTTTGGAACGCTTTGGTCGCAAAAACTTAAGTAAGGGCGTTAAAATCACAACAAAAGACAATGAAATCACTATTGATGTCTATTGTTCTTTAAATTATGGCGTTAAAGTTTCCGAAACAGCGTTAAAAGTTCAAGAATCCATTCATAGTGCATTGCGAACGATGACTGCACTCACACCTCAACAAATCAATGTGCACATTACACATATAGAAATGGCCAAAAATAATCGTGATTAACTGATGAACGGAGAATTAAAATGAGTAGAAAACAAGCAAGAAGTCAAGCCTTTCAAACATTATTCCAACTAGAGATGAAAAATACAGAGTTGACGATTGATGAAGCGATTAGTTTTATAAAAGAAGACTATCCAGATTTAGATTTCGACTTCATTAAATGGCTTGTTTCTGGTGTGAAAGATCATCAACATGTTTTAGACGAAACAATTAGTCCGCATTTGAACGGATGGACGATTGCGCGTTTGTTGAAAACTGATCGTATCATTTTGCGTATGGCGACATTTGAAATGAACCACAGTGATACACCAGAAAAAGTTATTATTAATGAAGCAGTAGAACTGGCAAAACAATTTAGCGATGATGATCATTATAAATTTATCAATGGTGTATTAAGTCACATTAAAAGAAATTGAGTGATGGCATGGAAAAATATTTAACAATCTCTGCATTAACTAAATATATTAAATATAAATTTGATCAAGACCCACATCTTCAAAGTGTCTACATCAAGGGTGAATTGTCGAATTTTAAGCGTCACAGTAGTGGTCATTTATATTTTGCCGTTAAAGATGAAAACAGTGTTATCGCTGCAATGATGTTTAAAACACAGGCAAATCAACTTGATTTCGACCCAAAAGAAGGAGATCAAGTTCTCATTGAAGCACGAGTATCAGTTTATGAACGACGTGGTAACTATCAGATTTACGTTAATCATATGCAACTGGACGGGGTAGGGAATCTTTACCAAAAATTTGAGCAATTAAAAAATAAGCTTATGAAAGAAGGGTATTTTGACCCTGCTCATAAAAAACCTATACCTAAGTATCCTCAAAAAATTGCGATACTTACAGCCAGTACCGGCGCAGCTATTCGAGATATTCAAAACACTTTGAACAATCGTTACCCACTTGCTCAACAAATCAAAATCAGTACACTCGTACAAGGGGCACAAGCAAAAGCGGACATCATCGAAAAATTACAATCTGCGGATCAACTCGGTGCAGATGTGATTATACTTGGACGGGGTGGCGGCTCAATTGAAGATTTGTGGAACTTCAATGAGGAAGATGTTGTTAAAGCTATTTTTTCATGTCAAACACCTGTTATATCTGCTGTTGGACATGAAACAGATACAACACTTAGTGACTTTGTTGCTGATTTACGTGCCGCGACACCGACACAAGCTGCGATGTTAGCGACGCCGGACAAACAAGAGCTCAAACAAGTGTTGTATCAAACGCGTGCGTATTTAAATCGTTATATGAAGCAACATTTAAAACACACATCACAACAACTACAGCAGCTGCAATCGTATTACAAACTTAAGCAACCTGGTTTGTTATATGAACAGCAAATACAAAAACGTGACGAGCTCGATCGCGCCCTTCATCAATCTATGCAATTGCGACTACAACATGAACAACAACGGTTAGCGATGTTGCAACAACGCATTCGCATTAAATATTTTTATGATAACGTACAACGTCAAAAGCAAGCATCTATAGATTTATCATCTCAGTTACATAAACAAATTCAACGTATTTTAACTTCTAAAAAGCAAATCTTTCAACATCAACTGTTATCGCTTGATAATTTGAGTCCTACAAAGACGATGTTACGAGGCTACTCTATAGTTAAAAAAGATGATGAAGTTATTACGAGTAGTCATGACATACATGAAGGTGAACGCATTGAAGTCACTATGAAAGATGGCGCTTTAGATGCAAGAATTGAAAAGGTGAGGTGGCAAAATGACGACCGAAAATAAATCTTTTGAAGAAATGATGAAAGAATTAGAGAATATTGTAAATCAGCTAGATCATGATACGATATCGCTAGAAAAATCTTTAGAATTGTATCAACAAGGCATTGCGCTTTCTAAATCATGTGAAAAAACATTGAGTGATGCTGAGAAGAAAGTAGCAGAATTAATGGATAAAGAGGCAGATGAAAGTAATGAATCAAAATCTGAATGAGTTATTAGAACAATTTAATGGCCACTTGAATCATGCAATTGAAGATTCTCAACTAGGTACTTCTCTTGAACAGAGTATGCGTTATTCTCTAGAAGCTGGTGGGAAAAGAATACGCCCCTTACTCATGCTAGCTACAATTAAAATGTTGGATCATCAAAAGCTTGAGAGTGGTATGCATGTTGCTTTAGCGCTCGAAATGATTCATACATATTCATTGATTCATGATGATTTACCCGCAATGGATGATGATGATTTGCGACGTGGTAAACCGACGAATCATACGGTCTATGGTGAGTGGCTAGCGATATTGGCTGGAGACGCCTTGTTGACAAAAGCGTTCGAAAAGATTGCGTTGACACCTCATATCGACGCTCAAATTAAAGTTGCACTTATTGAAAAAATAAGTCAAGCAAGTGGACATCAAGGTATGGTAGGTGGTCAAACATTAGACATGCAAAGTGAAAATCAACAAATTTCACTCGAAAAACTCGAAAGCATTCACATTCATAAGACGGGTGCACTGATTCAGTTTGCGATTGAAGCTGCAACAATCATTACATCAATTCGTCAAACAACTGCACAACAATTGATTCAGTTCTCTCAACATTTAGGTGTCATTTTCCAAATTAAAGATGACCTCTTAGATGTGTATGGTAATGAAGCGAAATTAGGCAAACCAGTTGGAAGTGATGTCACTAATCATAAAAGTACGTATGTCACACTTTTAGGTGAGAAGGGTGCTGAACAAGAACTTCAAGCACATATTCAAAAAGCCGAAGCCATTTTAACATCATTATCAACGGAATTTGATACAACAGATTTAAACTATTTGTTAACACTTTTTTACCAACGTCAAAATTAGGTTCTGTCTATCTATGATGTGATTGAAGTGTTATAATCAGTACGAAAGAAAAAATTAAGGGTGATTTCAATGGACGTAAGAAATATACAGAATCCTTCATTCTTAAAAAGTCTTTCTGTTAAAGAGCTTGAAGCATTGAGTCACGATGTGAGACAGTTCTTAATTCAAACGTGTGCTGTCACGGGGGGCCATATTGGTGCAAATTTAGGTGTTGTTGAACTCACAATCGCACTGCATAAGCATTTTAATAGTCCAGAAGATAAAATTATCTGGGATGTCGGTCATCAAAGTTACATTCATAAAATTTTGACAGGCCGCGGTCATCAGTTTGAAACATTAAGACAATATCGAGGATTATGTGGATTTCCAAAATTAAAAGAGTCTGATCATGATGTGTGGGAAGCTGGGCATAGTTCTACCTCATTATCAGCAGCGATGGGTATGGCAAAAGCGAGAGATATTTTAGGCAAAAAGAATCATATCGTTCCAGTTATTGGTGATGGTGCACTGACTGGTGGTATGGCACTTGAAGCTTTAAACAACATCGGCCATGACCGTACAAACATGACAATTATTTTAAACGATAACGAAATGAGTATCGCACCTAATGTTGGCGCGATGCATAACATGCTCGGTCGTATTCGAATGAACCAAGGTTATAACCGACTCAAATTTGATGCTGAATCGATTTTAAGTCGGTTGCCTGGGGGCAGTCGATTACGTGAATCTGCTGATCGTATCAAAGACAGCTTAAAATATTTAGTTGTAGATGGCGCGTTTTTCGAAGAGCTCGGAATTCGTTATATTGGTCCAGTTGATGGCCATAGTTTTGAAGAACTGGAGAATGCCTTGGCTGCAGCAGATTCTATTAACAAACCAGTGTTGATTCATGTTGTAACGAAAAAAGGGAAAGGTTACCATCCAGCTGAAAATGATAAAATTGGCACTTGGCACGGCTTAGGACCATACAAATTAGAAACTGGCGAACAGATTAAAGGCCAAACACAAGGACCTTCATGGAGTCAGTTAATGAGTGATGAAATTCTGTCATATGCGAAAAAGGATCGTCGTGTCGTTGCTATTACACCTGCAATGCCTGTAGGTTCTAAACTTACAAAATTCCAGTCCGAGTTGCCGGAACAATTTTTTGACGTCGGTATTGCTGAACAACATGCTGTCACGATGGCGGCTGGTTTAGCGATAGAAGGTATGAAACCGTATGTTGCGATCTATTCAACATTTTTACAACGCGCGTATGACCAAGTGTTACATGATGTCGATCGTCAAAACTTAAACGTCATTTTTGGAGTGGATCGCTCTGGCCTTGTCGGTGCAGACGGTGAAACGCATCAAGGTGTGTTTGATGTTGGTTTCTTGACACAATTTCCAAATATGATTGTAACGATGCCTAAAGATGAAAATGAAGCGAAAAATCTCGTTTATACAGCGATGCATCATGCACAAGGGCCAATTGCAATTCGTTATCCACGTGGCAATGGTTTAGGCGTTGAAATCACTGATAAACGTGAGCACTTGCCTATTGGAACATGGGAAGACTTAACTGAAGGTCAAGACGTGGCTCTTATCAGCTATGGACCCACACTCGCGACTTTAGTTGAAGTTGCTAAAACTTTAGCAGAGCAAGGGATTCGAGCACGCGTCATTAATGCACGTTATATCAAACCGATGGACACGACTGTCTTAGGTGACTTAGGTGCCAAAAACACGCCTGTGGTTACAGTTGAGGAAGCGATGCTAAATGGTGGCTTAGGCAGTCAAATCGCAAATTACTTCACCGATCATGGATACACCAATCGTATCAAAAGACTCGGTATTGATGATGCGTACATTGAGCACGGAGATGTGGAGCAAATTTTAGAAGATTTAGGATTAACGCATGACCCGCTCGTTCATACAATTCAACAATTTTTAGACTAATATCCAAACACGAGTAATGTATTACAGTTGCTCGTGTTTTTTAATGACGAAAATGATCACATTTGTTTCATTTCAATTCTATCTTTATTCAATTTTCCTACTCAAAAGGAGAATCATATACATTTTTCGTATATATTGAATCGTTACGCACGCTGTTTTTGAATTTTAAAAGTCAATCGTTATATCAATTGTTTCTTACGATGACGTACATCACTTAAGTAGGTAAATCATAACCGAGTGTGGTAAAATCATTGTATAAATATTCGTTACGAGGTGTCTATTATGCCTAAAAAATCTGTAAGACATATAAAAATTAGAGAAATTATTTCAAACGAACAAATCGAGACACAAGACGAGTTGGTGAAACGTTTAAATGATTACGATATGAACGTCACGCAAGCAACAGTGTCACGAGATATTAAAGAGCTTCAATTAATTAAAGTCCCTGCACCAAGTGGTCAATATATTTATAGTTTGCCTAATGATCGTCGTTATCATCCACTTGAAAAACTAGGACGTTATTTGATGGATTCATTTGTAAAAATCGACAGTGCTAATAATTTACTCGTGCTAAAAACGTTGCCAGGTAATGCACAATCAATTGGTGCGATACTGGATCAAATTGATTGGGAAGAAGTGCTAGGTACGATTTGTGGTGATGATACGTGCTTAATTATTTGTCGCGATAACCCTTCAGCTGATGAAATTAAAGAAAGAATTTTCAATATGTTATAAGGATGGATGTCAGATGTTACAAAGCCTCTCCATTAAACAATTTGCTATTATCGATACATTAGATATTCAGTTTTCAGATGGCCTCACTGTGCTTAGTGGTGAAACTGGTGCGGGTAAATCAATCATTATTGATGCCATTGGACAACTGATTGGTATGCGTGCTTCCTCTGAATTTGTACGACATGGTGAAAAGAAAGCAATTATTGAAGGCATTTTTGATATTGATGATGCGAAAGATGCGATACGTCAACTTGAAACGTTAGGAATTGATATTAATGAAGACTTTTTAATTGTTAAACGAGAAATTTTTAGTTCTGGTAAAAGTATCTGTAGAATTAACAACCAAACTGTGACGTTACAAGATTTAAGACAAGTCATGCAATCTTTACTTGACATCCATGGTCAACATGAAACACAATCTTTATTAAAACAAAAGTATCACGTTGAACTACTTGATCGTTATGCTGACGGTGAATATATTAAAGAACTTCAGCAATATGCCCAATCTTATGAACAACATCAAGAAAAGATAAAAGAGCTTGAAGCACTAGAGTCTGCAGATCAAGCTTTATTACAACGCCTAGATTTAATGAAGTTCCAATATGATGAATTAAAAGAAGCGCAATTAAAAGAAGGCGAAATCGAACAATTAGAAATCGATATTAAACGTATTCAGAACTCCGAAAACTTAAGTTTAGCATTGAACGCTGCTTATGTGACTTTAACGGATGAACATGCGATTACAGATCGCCTTTATACTTTAAGCTCAGAATTACAAAATGTGAATCAAATTTTACCTGAAACGTTTGAAAAGCTAAAAGAAGAAGTTGATCAATTTTATTACACGTTAGAAGATGCTAAACATCAAATCTATGAAGAAATCAACCAAACTGAATTTGATGAACAATATTTAAATGAACTCGCATCACGAATGAACTTGTTGAACAATTTAAAACGCAAATACGGCAAAGATATTTCAGATTTGATGATTTATCAAGAAAAAATCGCTGATGAAATTAATAAAATCGAAAATTATGAAGAAAGTACCTCGAAACTACGTGAAGAAATCCAACAATTATCGCAACAAGTTCAGGAAGATGGGGAAAAGTTAACAAAAGCGCGTAGAATAGTAGCAAGACAGTTGCGCGATCGTATTGTCAATGAAATCCAATACTTACAAATGAAGGATGCGAATTTAGAAATTTCGTTTAAACCTTATGAAACACCGCAAAAAGATGGTTTAGAACGCATTGAATTTTTAATTAGCCCAAATAAAGGTGAGCCATTAAAAAGTTTGAACAAAATTGCAAGTGGCGGTGAACTGTCACGAATTATGCTCGCACTGAAAAGTATTTTTGTACGCGCACACGGGCAAACTGCGATATTATTTGATGAAGTGGATTCCGGTGTTTCTGGACAAGCGGCACAAAAGATGGCTGAAAAAATGAAAGACATTGCTTCAGTTATTCAAGTCATCTGTATTTCTCACCTACCACAAGTTGCGTCAATGAGTGATCATCATTTGTACATTTCAAAACATGAGAAAGATGACCGCACCACTACAACTGTACGCGAACTTACAGGTGATGCACGGATAGATGAAATTGCACGCATGATTTCTGGTGCAACTGTTACCGAATTGACAAGACAAAATGCGAAAGAAATGATTGAACAAAACCAAAAGCACAAAGGATGATGAAAGTTGAATTTTACAGACTTGCTTAAAGAACCTCAAGCTCTAACAGGGACAATTGCGATTGTTAATGCAACGGATGAACCACTTATTAGAGTCATCATTGAAGTTTTAAAGCAAACCGAAGTTGACTTCAAACTTTATAATAATCAAGATGTAGCTGAAATTATTCGTTCATTTGAGTTGTCGGCCGACTTTTTAAAGCGTATCCATATTCAAACTTTTGATACAGAAGAGGCTGCAATTGAAGGTTGCTTAAATGATTTGCATCATGGCAAAGCACAAATTTTGATGAAAGGGCAAATTTCAACTGCTAAAATCTTATCTGCGGTATTAAAACGTAACGCACAAGGTACAAAACCTTTTTTAAACCATGTGGCGTTATGTGAAATCCCGTCGTATCACAAACTGCTTATGATTTCAGACGTTGCGCTCAATATTGCGCCAACAGAAGAAGAGATGAAAGCCATTATTCAAAATTTGGTTGATTTTTCAAAAAGGCTACAATATCAACAACTTCACATTGCATTATTGTCATCCGTTGAAAAGGTCAGCCCTAAAATACCATCTACCGTTCAAGCTGAGCGTTTAAGTGAATATTATCAATCACATCCTATTGAACCGCATGTGCATGTTGAAGGTCCATTTGCGTTAGATAATGCGATTGATAAAAAGAGTGCGATTCAAAAAGGTATCCATTCAAAAGTTGCAGGGAATGCAGATGTTCTTATAGTTCCAGGATTAGATGCAGGCAATGTATTATATAAATCACTCACATATTTTGGTCGTGCAAAAGTTGCGAGTCTTATTCTCGGCGCACATTTTCCAATCGTTCTTACATCAAGAGCGGACAGTATTGAAAATAAAATCAACTCTATTTTAGTCGCATTAAAAGTCGGTTAACCTTGTAAACAAAATATGGGACCGGGATATTGAGTTTTCCCAGTCTCTATCTATATTATGGACGCAAATCCATTAATGATGATAAAAAAGTCAAAAAATGTGGATGAATTGGATATTATTGTTTGTCCTCATTCTATCAACTTGCCTTAAGTTGTTGCATTTGATGTAAGTTTGACCAAAAGGCTAAGACGCTTAAGAGATTGCGTGTATACTGCTAGCGTTCACTTCTTTACTTTAATAGTGGTTACTGTTTATCACAGTAGCTGTCTGCCTTCTCAAGGCGCATGTTTTTCAGATGTCGAGTCAGCCATCCGGGTCAGTGCGACGAAATCTTTATGACACATGAGATTTCTGTACTGCTCCCATAATCCACTAACACCTCAACAAATGTAACAGTTTAATCAAGCGTTAGTGAGTTGAAGGGCAAACCCATAGGAACACCAAGACATGAAGGCAATCAAAAACACAATTCGTAAAGAGAGCAAGTTAAACTATAATATTGCGACTATAGCATCTGAAGTTTTGTTCTCCATCTCCATACATTTTTGATTTGTTTTTGAAAGAAGGGATTGTATGACAACAACACTCGTATTAAATTTAGGGAGTACCTCTAGTAAATATGCAATATATGAAAATGATGAATGTAAAGTAAATGAAAATATCAGCCACACTGAAACTATTTTAAAGCAACCCTTAATTGATCAAGAGTCATTGAGACAACAATTGATTGAAGATGAAATCGAATCACAGGGGTATCAGTTGAATCAAATTGATGCCATTGCCTGTCGTGGCGGTCTTCTCAAACCACTTGAAGGCGGTACATATTCAGTAAACGAAGCAATGTATGACGACTTAAAAAGCTTTAAGTATGGCGCCCATGCTTCTAATTTAAGCGCCATGATTGGTTATCAACTTGGCCAAAAATACAATATCCCAGTTTTTACGACTGATCCGGTTGTCGTAGATGAATTGATCGACGAAGTACGTCATACTGGAGTGCCGTCCATTCAACGTCGAAGTATCTTTCATGCATTAAATCAAAAAGCGATGGCTCGTCGTTATGCCGCACTAGTCAATCGTGCTTATGAAAATATGAATGTGATTGTGATACATATGGGAGGGGGCATCAGCATTGGTGCGCATGAAAAAGGGCGTGTCATTGACGTGAATGAAGCATTATATGGGGAAGGTCCAATGGCAATGGATCGTTCTGGCAGCATACCAAATGATTTACTTGTCCAATACATGGAGAAGCATCAGTTATCCGCTGATGAAATCAAGGTGCAGTTAAGTCGTGAGTCTGGACTTAAAGCATATTTTCAGACATCTGATTTAAGGGAAATTATGGCCAAGTATGAGCAAGATGAAAATGTGAAGTTAATTATCGACACAATGGTGATTCAAATTGCCAAAGTGATTGGAGAACGTGCTGTCGTTTTAAAAGGACACGTCGATCAAATTATTTTTACAGGCGGTATGAGCTATAGTGTTCAATTAATGGATCAGCTTGCGAAGTATATAGAGTGGATTGCTCCAATTTCAGTTTTCCCAGGAGAGCATGAACTTATCACGCTTGCAGAACGTGCACAATTAGCATTGAATCAGCAAATTAAAATTGAGATATATCAATAGGAGAAAACATATGACAAAAGAAAAATACGATATCGTTATCCTTGGCGGGGGTATTGCGGGATATTCTGCTGCAATCCGCGCGAGTCAACTTGGAAAATCTGTTGCTATAGTTGAAAAATCAAAAATGGGTGGAACATGTTTGCATCAAGGCTGTATTCCAACAAAATCTTTTCTCAAATCAGCAGAGGTCTTTCAATACGTACAACATGCCGATGACTTTGGTGTGACTGCTGAACCACCGACGTTTAATTTCTCAAAAGTGATGGAACGTAAAAATCGCATCGTCGACACAATGTATCAAGGGCTACAAGGGTTAATGAAACGTCACAAAATTGATGTATTTCATGGCGTTGGTCGCCTAATGGGTGCTTCAATTTTTACACCTCAAAGTGGCACAGTTTCTGTAGAGTATGAAGACGGAACATCTGAACTATTACCGAATGACTATGTATTAATTGCAACAGGATCCAAACCTATGGCACTGCCGTTTTTACCGTTTGATCAACAACAAATATATAGTAGTAATGATATGATGACGCTTGAAGCTTTACCACAATCCATCACGATTATTGGCGGCGGTGTTATCGGATTAGAATTTGCATCTTTCTTTAGTAGTGTAGGTGTCACGGTACATATTATCGAAGCTGGTCCACGTATTTTACCAACAGAAAATGCACAAATCAGTCAATTAATTCAAAAACAATTGGAAGAGCAAGGTGTCAATTTCCATATCAATACGGTGCTCAAAGGAGACGACATCCAACAAAGCGACGAGGAAGTGACCTTCAATCTTGAAAAACCATTCTCCACTGAAAAAGTACTCGTTGCTATTGGTCGACAAGTGAATACAGCGGATTTAGGTTTAGACAATACGAAAGTTGTATTGAATGACAAGCAAATGATCGAAACGAACGAATATATGCAAACGGCTGATACACATATTTATGCTGCTGGAGATGTAATCGGCCATTTACAACTTGCACATGTCGGAGCTAGAGAAGGTGTGATTGCCGTTGAACATATGTTTAATGAAAATCCACTACCCGTTGATTATGATTTGATGCCAAGATGTGTTTATACATCACCCGAAATTGCGTCAATCGGTGTTAATCAAGAAACAGCAAAACAACGCGGTCTTAAATTTGAAGTCATGAAAGCACCGTTTAAAGCGAATGGTAAAGCAACGATTACTACTTCATCAACTTCTGAAGGCTTTGCTGAACTATTGTTTGATCAAGCATCTGGTAGTTTGATCGGTGCATCTTTAATTGGTCCTCATGTTACAGAGCTCATCAACGAATTAAGTGTTTTACAATTTATGAATGGTTCTGCACTTGAATTAGGACTTTCAACACACGCACATCCGTCCATTTCAGAATTACTCATGGAATTAGGATTAAAATCTAATCATCAATCTATTCACATATAGATAAGAAGGAGGAAAATAGATATGAAAGATTATCAAAGTGTTGGCCTTGAAATTGAAGATTTAAAAAACATGTACCGTGCTATGGATTTAGGCCGTAAGTTAGATGAAAGAATGTGGCTCTTAAATCGTGCTGGGAAAATTCCATTCGTCATCAGTTGTCAAGGTCAAGAAGCCACACAAATCGGAACGGCTTATGCTTTACAAAAAGGAGACATTACATCGCCTTATTATCGTGATTTAGCATTAGTTACTTATTTAGGTATGACACCTTTAGAAACGATGTTATCCGCTTTTGGTAAACGTGATGACATCAGTTCTGGAGGTAAACAAATGCCATCTCACTTCAGTAAAAAAGAAGTCGGCATTATGTCACAAGGGTCTTCAGTGGCTACACAAATCCTCCATGCAGTCGGTGCAGCATTAACATTTAAGATGGATGGCAAATCTCAAATCGCATTAACGACACTAGGTGAGGGGAGTTCAAACCAAGGTGATTTTCATGAAGGGTTGAATTTTGTAGGCGTCCATAACTTACCATTTATTTGCTTAATTGAAAATAATAAATATGCGATTTCTGTATCTAAAGAATTCCAATATGGTGCAAAATATTTATCAGATCGTGCGAAAGGATATGGCATGTTCGGTGAGACGATTGACGGTAATGACCCAATTGCTGTCTATGGTGCTATTAAAAAAGCTCGAGAACGTGCAGTAAATGGTGAAGGTGCCTCATTAATCGAAGCCATGTGTACAAGATTAACAGCACACTCTTCAGATGATGATGACCGTTACCGCACAGTTGAAGAAAAAAATGCGGATAAAGAAAATGATTGTAACCTTAAATTCAAACAATATTTAATCGATCAGTCATTAGTTGATGAAACGTGGTTTGAGTCGATTGAAAAAGAAAATCAACAGTGGGTTCATCAAGCGACTAAAGAAGCTGAGGCCGCACCATACCCAGATCCATCTGAAACATACTTACATGTCTACGAAGAAGGAGGACGTCAACATGGCTAAAATTTCATATCTTGAAGCTATTAGACAAGCACTTGATGTCGCGCTAGAAAAAGATGCGCAAACGATGATTCTTGGTGAAGATGTAGGTAAAAAAGGTGGCGTTTTTGGGGTGACAGCTGGATTACAAGAAAAATATGGCGTTTATCGTGTATTAGATACACCACTTGCTGAATCCAACATTGTCGGTTCTGCTATTGGTGCAGCGATGATGGGGAAACGTCCTATTGCTGAAATACAATTTGCGGAATATATTTTACCGGCGACTAACCAAATTATGAGTGAAGCTGCTAAAATGCGCTATCGTTCTAACAATGATTGGCAGGCACCATTAACGATTCGCGCACCATTCGGCGGTGGTATTCATGGCGCACTTTATCATTCACAAAGTATCGAAAGTGTATTTACGTCTACTCCAGGCTTAACTGTTGTCATTCCATCCACACCTTATGATGCAAAAGGCTTACTTTTAGCGTCAATTGCATCAAATGACCCTGTGCTTTTCTTTGAGCATAAAAAGGCATATCGCTTACTAAAAGAAGAAGTGCCAGAAGGATATTACACTGTGCCGCTTGGTAAAGCTGATGTCAAACGACAAGGTAGCGATATCACAGTATTTTCATATGGTCTAGCAGTGAACTATTGTCTTCAAGCAGCAGATTTATTAAAAGGTGAAGCTATCGACGTCGAAGTGGTTGATTTGCGTACTGTCTATCCGCTCGATCAACAAACGATTATTGAATGCGCGAAAAAGACAGGTAAATGTTTGTTAGTCACAGAAGACAATAAAGAAGGTAGCGTCATGTCAGAAGTTGCCGCGATTATTGCTGAAAATTGTTTATTTGATTTAGATGCACCCGTAATGCGATTGGCGGGTCCAGATGTGCCAGCGATGCCATTTTCACCACCGTTAGAAGATGAATTTATGATTAACCCGGATAAAATTAAAAATAAAATGCGTGAATTAGCACAATTTTAAGGAGGTGCACTCATGGAAATCAAAATGCCTAAACTCGGGGAAAGTGTGCATGAAGGTACAATTGAACAGTGGCTCGTTCAAGAAGGCGACCATGTTGAAGAATATGACCCATTGTGTGAAGTAATTACGGATAAAGTGACAGCTGAAGTACCCTCATCATACGCAGGAACGATTAAAAAAATTATTGCTGCTGCTGGTGACACAGTTGAAGTCGGTTCTATCATTTGCGAAATGGAAGTGCAAGGTGATACTGACGAAACAACTGAAAATGTAGCTCCAGAAGCTGATGCGACAACTACAGAACAAACAAATGTGCAGCCAGCACCACCTTCAACAGAAAATCAATCTAAAAATAATGGCCGTTTTTCACCTGTTGTATTTAGATTGGCTTCCGAAAACAACATTGATTTATCAACAGTAACAGGTACAGGATTTGAAGGGCGTGTCACTAAAAAAGATATCGAACGTGCGATTGAACAAGGCACTACTACACCAAAAGAAAATGCTGCACCTCAAGAGACAGTAGAGCGCATTGCACCAACGTCACCTGTAGCCAAGCAAAATCACCATACATTAACAACAAGCGATCGTGATAGCGTGATTCCTGTCAATGGCGTGCGCCGTCAAATAGCGAACAAAATGGTTCAAAGTGTTCATGAAATTCCACATGCTTGGATGGCTGTAGAAGTGGATGCTACAGAATTAACAAAAACTCGCGCGCATTACAAAAATCAATTTAAAGCGCAAGAAGGATATAATTTAACATTCTTTGCATTTTTCATTAAAGCTGTAGCAGAAGCGCTTAAAAAATATCCATTACTTAACAGTACATGGCAAGAAGATGAGATTGTTGTACATTCTGACATCAATATTTCAATCGCTGTTGCGCATGAAAATAAATTGTTTGTTCCAGTCATTCGTCATGCCGATGAAAAATCTATTAAAGGCATTGCTCGAGAAATTCACGAACTCGCACAAAAAGCACGACAAAATCAACTTTCGTATGAAGATATGCAAGGCGGTACTTTCACTGTAAATAATACGGGAACTTTTGGTTCGGTACATTCTATGGGCATCATTAATCATCCACAAGCAGCCATTTTACAAGTTGAATCTATTGTTAAAAGACCAGTTGTCATTGATGACATGATTGCGATTCGTTCTATGGTGAACCTATGTTTATCACTCGATCACCGTATTTTAGATGGTTTACAAGCCGGACAATTTTTAAATGAAGTGAAACAACGTATTGAAGCGTTTACCGTTGAACATACACACGTTTATTAATTTGTGTGAAAAAAGTTGGATAGTAATCTATGAATAAGGGAGTGGCTGGGATGTTTTCCTAGCCTTTTCTAATGGTTTGGCGTGCTTCGTTAAAATTAAACTCGTCACGCAAACTACGGTCCAAATCCTAGTTTTTCTGGCCAGATGTTGCCGAATGATTGCAGTTGTGCATGACCTTTAGTAAAATGTAATTAATTGAAATACTTATGATGGAGGAATGTTCACATGGATATGAACTTCGATTTATATATGAATAATATCGTCAAACAAGCCCGTTCTGAAATGGACCATGCGGGTTACGAACAATTAGCAACTGAAGAAGATGTTGATCGAGTATTTAAACAAGACGGCACAACTTTAGTCATGATCAACTCAGTATGTGGTTGTGCAGGGGGTATTGCACGTCCAGCTGCGACACACGCTTTACACTATGATGTATTACCCGATCGTCTTGTGACAGTATTTGCAGGTCAAGATAAGGAAGCAACGCAACGTGCACGTGATTATTTTGAAGGTTATGCACCATCAAGCCCTTCATTTGCGCTCATGAAAGACGGCAAAATTACTGAAATGATCGAACGTCACCAAATCGAAGGCCATGATACAATGGACGTAATTACGCAACTTCAAGCTTTATTTGACCGTTATTGTAACGCTAAGTAAGGTGCTCATCATGTTGCGTTTAAATCCATATCGCATCGGATTGAGAACGATAAAGACCGCTGTCGGCATGGCACTAGGTGTAATCATCGCACAACTACTAGGGTTGGATAATTACGCTTCTAGTGCCATTTTGGTTGTATTATGTATTAAAGATACGAAAATACACTCTGTTCACGCGATTATTTCTCGTTTTATATCCTGTTTAATTGCAATCGGCTTTGGTTGGGCTATTTTTCCGCTATTAGGGCAACACGCCTGGGTACTTGGTTTAATTGTTCTCTTTTTCATTCCTGTTACTGTGATGATTAATATGCAAGAAGGTGTCGTAACAAGCATTGTCATCTTACTCCATTTTTTCAATGCTGATGTCATCGATTTTTCATTAGTCGTCAATGAAGTATTGCTGATTATCGTTGGGTTAGCTATTGCGTTTACGATGAATACAATCATGCCAAATTTGGACCACCAATTATCTAAATATAAAAAGGAAATTGAGTTTCAATTCAAAAGCATTTTCCATACGTTTAGTTCAGCCTGTGCGATGCATAATAACCGACCTGATGTGACGTTTAATTCATTGGCACATACAATTCAAGAGGCGAAATCAATTGCATTCAAAGATGTTAAAAATCATTTTGTTCGGAATGAAAATAGCTACTATCATTATTTTGACATGCGTGAAGATCAGTTAGAAATACTTAAGCGCATTAAAAATCACATCAGGCACATTAATGCAAATGATGTCATGAGTGCACATGTGGCACAGTTATTTCATGAAATGGCAGAAAATGTCAATGAAAATAACTATACTGCATTACGTTTACACACATTATATCAAATTCGTCTTGAAATCGATCAACTGCCTTTACCTCAGACACATGAAGAGTTGTTGACACGTTCAAGTATGATTCAAATTTTGTATGATACTGAGGAATATTTAACGATTAAAGCAAAATTTGGTTCACTGAAAATGCATCATGAAATTTAATTGTATACAAAAACAGGCGAGGACAGTTTAAATCCTTGCCTGTTTTTTGATTTCTGTTACATGCTCAATAATGGTGCGATACCTGTTAAAATCAACGCAAGTACGATGGCAACAAGCATCACAATGATGAGCACTTTTCTTATTTTCTTGTTTAACACGATGATAAGCCTCCAAATAACCTATAATAATCTCATGTACAATGACTGAATTATATCATTCATTCAAATAAAAGCCAAAAGTTCTTATAAAAATGATGATGGATATGTCTTTTTTGCAATCTATCCAAAGTTCGATAAAATGAGTATAGAACATAAGGGAAGGTGACGGTATGCTAAATAAAGATAGATTAATTGAAACATTTTTAGAATTAGTGCAAATCGATTCAGAAACAGGACATGAAGACATTATTCAACCCATACTGAAAGACAAGTTTGAATCGCTCGGCCTATCTGTTGTAGAAGATAACGCGAAAGCAACGACAGGTTTTGGAGCTAATAATCTGATTTGTACATTACCTGCAAATCGAGAAAATAAAGATAAAATTTATTTCACGAGTCATATGGATACTGTGGAACCGGGTCGCAATGTGAAACCAATCATTAAAGAAGATGGTTTCATTTATTCAGATGGTACAACCGTACTCGGTGCTGACGATAAAGCAGGATTAGCTGTCATTTTTGAAGTGCTCCATATCATTCATGAACAACAGTTACCCCATGGTCAAATTCAATTCGTTATTACAGTGGGTGAAGAGTCTGGATTAGTTGGCGCAAAAGCTTTACGTAAAGAAGATTTAGATGCAGATTACGGCTATGCGATTGACTCAGCAGTACCGGTAGGCAGTATCACGATTGGTGCACCGTATCAGATGAAAGTTAATGCGACGATCCATGGTAAAAAAGCGCATGCCAGTACACCAAATGAAGGGATTAGCGCGATTAATATTGCTGCTCAAGCGATTAGTCAAATGAAACTGGGCCAAATCGATCATGAAACGACTGCTAATATCGGTAAATTCCAAGGTGGGGGGCCGACAAATGTTATAACAGATTTAGTGAATATTTGGGCAGAAGCACGCTCACATGCTAAAGATAAACTCGATGCACAAGTTCAACATATGAAAGAAACATTTGAACATGCGGCAGCACAACATCACTGTCATGCTGAAGTTGAAACTGAGTTATCTTATCCAGGCTTTCATGTTGAATCGGATGAACGTGTCTACCAAGTGGCTGAACAAGCTGCAAAGGCATTAGGTTTTGAGATGCAAGCAGATGTCGGTGGTGGCGGTTCTGATGGTAATATTATTAATCATCTTGGCATCCCAACAGTCATTTTAGGCGTGGGCTATGAAAAAATTCATACAACAGATGAACGTATTTCCAAACAATCGTTATATGATTTAACAAATTTTGTATTAAAAATCATTGAAATGAATGCGTAAGCTAATCAAAGGCTTCATCCGCTAATATGTGATACAATAAGGCCATAATTTATAATAAGAGAGGTTAAGTATAATGACACAACAAATCGGTGTAGTTGGTTTAGCCGTAATGGGTAAAAACCTAGCTTGGAATATTGAATCAAGAGGATACAGTGTATCTGTGTACAACCGTTCTGCAGATAAGACAGATTTAATGGTTGAAGAATCTAAAGGGAAAAACATTGTACCGACTTATTCAGTAGAAGAGTTTGTAAATTCTTTAGAAAAACCACGTAAAATTTTGTTAATGGTAAAAGCAGGAGAAGCGACAGATAAAACCATTGACAGCTTATTACCTTTATTAGACGATGATGATATTTTAATCGACGGTGGTAACACAAACTATCTCGATACGATTCGCCGTAATAAAGCTTTGGCTGAAAGTGGCATTAACTTCATTGGTATGGGGGTTTCTGGCGGTGAAGTTGGTGCGTTAACAGGTCCTTCATTAATGCCAGGTGGTCAAGAAGCTGCTTATCATAAAGTGTCAGACATCTTAGAATCTATCTCAGCTAAGGCGAAAGACGGTAAACCATGTGTCACATACATTGGGCCTAATGGTGCGGGTCACTATGTCAAAATGGTACACAACGGTATCGAATATGCAGATATGCAATTAATCGCAGAAAGTTATATTATGATGAAAGATTTATTAGGCATGTCACATGAGGAAATCTCTGAAACATTCAAATCATGGAATGCTGGAGAATTAGAAAGTTACCTTATCGAAATTACAGGTGACATTTTCACAAGACTTGATGAGGATGGCGAACCACTTGTAGAAAAAATCATGGACAAAGCGGGTCAAAAAGGTACAGGTAAATGGACATCTATTAACGCATTAGAATTAGGTGCACCATTAACAATCATCACGGAATCTGTGTTTGCACGTTTCATTTCTTCATTAAAAGATCAACGTGTGAATGCTTCAAAAGTGTTAAACGGACCTTCTGCTGCATTTGATGGCAACAAAGAAGAATTCCTTGAAAAAATTCGCCGCGCACTGTACATGAGTAAAATTTGTTCATACGCGCAAGGTTTCGATCAAATGAAAACAGCAAGTGAAATCAATGAATGGAACCTTCAATTAGGTGATTTAGCGATGATTTGGAGAGAAGGTTGTATCATTCGTGCGCAATTCTTACAAAAAATTAAAGATGCATACGACAACGACAACAACTTACAAAACCTTTTATTAGACGGTTACTTCAAGGATATCGTGACTGAATATCAATCTGCACTTCGCGATGTTGTTGCTACGGGTATTCAAAACGGTGTGGCACTTCCTGGTTTCTCAGCAAGTATCAACTACTACGACAGCTACCGTACAGAAAACTTACCAGCAAACTTAATTCAAGCGCAACGTGACTATTTCGGTGCACACACTTACCAACGTAAAGATCAAGAAGGTACTTTCCATACACAATGGACTAAATAAGATCTTCTCAAATATGAAAGGGGCTAGGCGCATTCTTGGCCTCTTTTCATTTCATCTTTATGACTGCAACTCGTGCTCATGATAGTTTTTAATAAAATACAACATGACAAAAATCATACATATCCCACTGATTAGAAAAACCAAACCGTAACTATACGGTATGACAAATCCAAAGAAAATGAGCCCGAGTGGATTGAGTCCCGTGGCCAAACTTTGCAATAAAGCGAATACGCGAGATTTATAATCTTCATCTATCGTATTGTGTATCATAATTTGAAATGGAACATTGTCAACAGGAATGGCAATGCCAATCAATACGATACCAATGATCATCACAATATACGCCCCAAACGATATCGCTATAAAAAGGTTTGATGATGCGATAACGAAAAGTGACGCAATTAAAATGAGCTTAGATAGCACAGACAATTTTTTTAAATTATTTTTCATGTTAAAGAAATTCAATGTAATGTATGTTAATAAAAGTGCCACTCCTAAAATACTTTCCATCGTTCCTAAATGTGCAGATGAATAGCCAAGTTGTGTCACGATAATAATTGGAAGTCCGACAGTTAAAGATTGTCCTAAAAAGTTAATGACGCTTGATGTTAAAAAGAGTGTCGACAAGTTCCGATTTTTAAAGACATATTTAAAACTTTCTGCCATCCCCTCTGTAAATTTTATGCTTTTACTCACCGCATTCGCTGGTTTAAAACGCAACATAAAAATCAGAATCAAGCCAACAAATTCAGTGAAGCTATTCAATAGCGCTAAAGTATTAATGTGGACAAGAGTTACTAAAAATCCTGCCACAATAGGGACCGTTATCATCGTTGCAGATTGAATGTTTTGTCTAGTCGTGACAACTCTCTCAAAATAGTCTCGTGTGATGTACTACAAGTTTGATGAGACAATGGTTTTGACAATCATATCTATAATTGCTAAAACAATCATGACGCAAAAAATACTCGCAATTTCTTCATGATATGCCATTGAAAAAATGAATAGCGTAATGACACTTAAAACTTGCCCTAAAATCAGCATTTTTTGATTCGAATGTCGATCAATCATATTTCCGAATATCGGCATAGTCAATACTTGAATAATAGCTAGAATCGATAAATAAGTACCAAATAGACTGCCTGAACCGGTTAGTTGTAATACATAAAAGCCGCATGCAAAAGTGAAGATGTCTGAAAACATAGTTGAAATGGTACTAAACAAAATAAGAATAACTGACTTCTGCATCATATTTTCCTCCTCATTCCTTATTTGTATCATATGCGATACGGGAATAAATTTAAAGAGTGAATATTCAGAAATATATGTGAGTTGTTTATTTTCCCATCTAACTACACACAAAATAAGCACAATCGTTTCTCATCCGTCACTGAAACAACGCATCTCAACGATTGTGCTTGCTATAGCTTTAATTTTCATCAATATTCACAGGAACACATAATTGCACTTTTGTAAATGGATCCTCGAACGAAATATCGAGTGGATAAATCTCAATATATAAGGCATCGCGTTCAAATGGTAAAGTCAATTGTAAACTTGTTTCAATGTAGTGCCAAGCCTCACTTGTAACAAAATCAATTTCACCTTGTAAATTAAACACGGCGTATTGACGTCCTGCTAAAAAGCGATCTTCTAAATGACCAGGAAAACGTTCACTTGGGACACCGACAAAGATTTCAAGTCCTTGTTCAAGCGGGCAACTGACCACAAACAATTCATGCGGTCCGATATCATTATAGCGGATGATATCTTTTAGCGTGCCGTCCATTTTTAAATCTTCAAGAAAATCCGGAATGATGAAATGATGTTCTAATTCCGCTGATGGTACAAAACGAGAACAACCGACTAACGAAAAATCGCCTAATGTTTCTAAACGATAAGGGTAGGGCTTTTGCGAAGTTGTCGATAATTTTAAATAAAGTCGTTCCTGCATTTGAAGTTGATCTTTTTTTAGCTTTGCCTGTAACGGTGACACCCCATGATAATCACTAAAGTCGTGTGCAAATGTATTCGCATCCGCATACTGATAACGTTTTGCAAGATCAATCAAACGATTCGCACCGTGGATTAAATCATTAGCTGCAAGTGTCAGTCTGCGTGCGCGACAATATTCTTGAGGCGTTTTTCCAATAATCATCGTAAAAGATTGTTCTAAATGATAAGGAGAAATTTCAACGTATTCACTTAAAGTTTGTAAGTCGAATGGTTCTAATAAATGGTCTTCAATATAAACCATTGCGCGTTGTAAATGTTTAATGACGTCCAAAATTTTCACTCCTTATAACTCTTAAAGTCTCTTTCTCTCATGATGTATCTAATAATTTATTATATAACAAAAAACAGCTAAGTGACACTAAAATGTGAGTCACTTAGCTGATGTGTATCAATGAAGATGTATGCTTATCTTTATTGAATATCGTTCCACCATTTAAAGCCGTCACGACTTAATAATAAATCACTGTCTAATGGACCATTTGTTCCTGATTCATAGTTAGGGAATTCTGGTTCGAAATGATCCCAAGCTTGTTGAATTGAATCCACAAATTTCCATGTTGATTTCAATTCTTCCCAATGTGTAAAGTTCGTTGCGTCACCTTTTAACACATCGTAAAGTAAGTTTTCATAAGCATCCACTGTGTTCATTTTATCTTGTGCACTCATTGCATAAGATAATTGTACTGGTTCAGTTTCGATACCTTGAACATATTTTTTACCATTGAGGTGAATTGACACACCTTCATTAGGTTGAATGTTAATCACAAGTAAGTTGGAATCTAAATGTTTATCCTTTTGATAATATAAATTCATCGGTACTTCTTTAAATTCTACAACGACTTGAATCGATTTACGTTTCATACGTTTACCTGTACGAATGTAGAATGGCACGCCCGCCCATCTGAAGTTGTCGATTTCTACTTTACCTGACACGAAAGTAGGGGTAGTCGAATCAGCAGCAACTTTATCTTCTTCACGGTAAGCTTTTACTTCTTGACCATTAATAAAACCTTGATCATATTGACCACGAACAAATTGGTTTCTCACTTCATCTGGTTGAAGCACGTGTAATGATTTTAACACTTTTACTTTTTCAGCGCGGATATCATCACTATTTAAACTAATAGGTGGCTCCATCGCCAATAACGCAACCATTTGTAACATATGGTTTTGTACCATATCTTTTAAAGCCCCGCTCGTTTCGTAATAACCGCCACGGTCTTCAACACCAAGCACTTCTGAAGATGTCACTTGAATATTTGAAATGTATTTATTGTTCCATAATGGTTCGAACATTGCGTTACTGAAACGTAATACTTCAATATTTTGCACCATATCTTTACCTAAATAATGGTCGATACGGAAAATTTCTTCTTCTTTAAATGAACGACGGATTTGTTCATTAAGCTCTTCAGCTGATTTCAAATCACTGCCGAATGGTTTTTCGATAACAAGACGTTTAAAGCCCTTTGTATTCGTTAAACCTGAAGATTTTAAGAAATCCGTTACGACACCAAAAAATCGAGGTGCCATTGCTAAATAGAAGACACGGTTGCCGTCTAATGAAAATTCACGGTCTAATGATTCGCTTAATTCTAATAATTTTTGGTAGCTTTCCTCATCACTGACATCGTGTGGTTGATAAAATACATGTTGCATAAACTTGTCTAGATGTTTTGTATCTTGTACGTGTTCTTGAATTGACGATTTCACTTGAGCTCTAAAATCATCATTAGTTAATTCACGTCTTCCGATACCAATAATTGCCACTCTTTCATCTAAATTGTCTTGTTGATATAAGTGAAAGAGTGATGGAAAAAGTTTACGGTGACTTAAATCACCAGTGGCACCAAAAATTGTTATGAGTGCTGGAACATGATTAATTGTCTTATTCAAGATTCAAAACCCCAATTCTTAATTTTAGTTCATACATTAATGATGTGTTTATTATAGAACATATCGCGTTTTCGGTCATATATTCTGCTTTACACTTAAAATTTGCCGTTTGTTCATCGTTTTATGATAATATAACGCTAAAGGAGGTACGATGCATGGAAATTACATTTTTCGGTACAAGTGCTGGATTACCTACAAAAGAACGCCATACACAGTCAATTGCGCTCAAACTCGAACCGTATGCGACTGATGTTTGGTTATTTGACGTGGGTGAAGCAACACAACACCAAATATTACACCATTCAATTAAACTCGGAAAAGTCAGTCATATTTTTATTACACATATGCATGGCGACCATGTATTCGGTTTACCCGGTGTGTTGACGAGCCGTTCATTTCAAGGTGGCGAATCCAAACCATTGACTGTCATAGGACCTAAAGGCATTAAAGACTATGTTGAATACAATTTATCACTCACATATTCACATCTTAATTATCCATTACATATCATTGAAATAGAAGATCAAATGAATTTATCTATTAATGGATTCGAAGTTAACGCACGTCCACTGAATCATGGTATCCCGTGTTTTGGCTATCGTATTCAAGCGCCTGATACGCCGGGTAAGTTAGATGTGCAAAAATTACAAGCACTTGGTATGCCTCCAGGACCACAGTATCAAAAAGTGAAATCACAAGATACTTTTGAATTTGAAGGTCAAATCTATAATGCCAATGACTTTAAAGGACCTGATAAAAAAGGGCAAGTGGTGACGATTTTTGGCGATACACGACCGAGTCAATATGCGCTTGAGCTGGCTAAAGATGCCGATGTATTAGTACATGAGTCTACTTATATTGATGGCGATAAAACATTAGCGAATGCGTATCATCATAGCCATATTGAAGATGTCCTCGCGTTAATTGAAAAAGCTAGCGTAAAACACGGACTTCTCACACACATAAGTAGTCGTTACATGAAAGAAGATATTAATGAAATCGAAACGAAATTGAAAGTCCATTCGCCATTATCCTTCCAATTTGTAGAAGATTTCGATAGCTATCAGTTTTAATGTCATTATATTGCTATACAAAAAGAAAGGGTGGGAGCATATCAATATCATGTTTTCCCAGCCTTTTCCTAGTTTTAAGTTATGAAGTTACTTTGCACGCACACAGTTAAGTTGATTTATCCACTTAATCATCATCTTGTGCTGAGAGTTCGATACTTCTATTCACGGCAGCATTTAAACAATCCTCAAATATACCCTCGATGTCATATTCAGATAAAGCGTTTAAACCTGCTTGTGTGGTACCGCCTTTTGAAGTAATGTTTTTTCTTAATTGCTCCATACTTAAATCTGAACGTTCAATCATTTTACTCGTTCCGATAATTAATTCGCGAATCGATTCTTCCACTTGCGATTTTTCTAACCCTAATTTTGTTCCTGCAATCACATATTGTTCGAAGACATGGTATAAAAATGCAGGGCCACTTCCTGTTATCGCTGTCACTTGGTGTAAGTGATTTTCCTGTACTTCTAATGCTGTACCGAATGCATTAATAATTTCTAAAATTTCGTCCTTCGCTTTACCCCCAAAGTTTGAAGAAAAGCTCACTCCTGTCACAGAATGGCCGACGTGCGCATTTGTATTCGGCATAATGCGTGCAATCGGATTCGTCGTGTCAAGCTTTTCTTTAATGTAAGAAATAGGAAGCCCTGCCATAATAGAAATAAATCGATTGTTTGGCTCTACATGTAGCTTAATTCTGTCAGCCAATTGATCAAAGTCATGTGGTTTCGAGCCTAAAAAGATATAGTCAGCATCTTTTAACAAGGCGGCATCGTCATAACTATATTGAACACCTAAATCTTCTTCATATTCTTTCAACATGTCTTCGTTTGAACGATTTGTTAAATAAATGTTGTCTGCTGGAACAACTTTTGAATTTAGAATACCTGTAAAAATCGCATGCGCCATATTGCCTGCACCATAAAATACAATTTTCATACGAACTATCACTTCCTAAAAGTATTTTCTTGTCTTATAGTAACATATAACCACATTTTATTGAGTCAAATAGGGGAGAGATACAATGCAACAAGGCCATTTTTTAATTACTGGTGGTACGAGCGGTTTAGGGTATGCACTCGCACAAGCCCTCATATCTGCCCATTTTTCTATTACACTACTTGTACGTGATGTAAACAAAGCAAGGTCGTTATTTCCAAATGCAGAAGTTCAAATAATTCAGTGTGACTTGACGACAGAAAGTGATGTAAATCAAATAGCTCGACATTTTAATAACCAAACGCAATTTGATGGCGTGATACACTCAGCTGGACTCGGTTATTTTAAAGGGTTACTTGAACATACACCTGTTGAAATTTTACAAACGTATCAAGTGAACGTGGTGCATTTCTCAATGTTAATCAATCAATGCGCACCTTTTTTAACAAAGCATGCTTCTATTGTTGGAATCAGTAGTCAAGCCGCTTTAGCAACACAACCTTATGCAGCGCATTACGGCGGAAGTAAAGCAGCCTTTAATCATGTACTTAACGCTTTACGTATCGAACAACCCCAATGGCACGTGCTCAACGTCAATGTTGGACCCATTGAGACACCTTTTCATGCAAAAGCAGATCCATCTGGTCGTTATGCACGTAAAATGAAAAAAATAATGTTGAACCCTGAACAACTCGCCGAAAAGATTGTTCACGCGATTCAACATCGCCAACAAGAACTGAATATGCCTCAGTCCGTTCATTTTTTACTTAAACTTTACCAACTCGCACCACGTTTTTTTGAGAAAATAGGACGACCCTTTTTCTTAGGGAAGAAGCACTAACTGTTAGGCATTTCCCAATGTTGTGCATAGTGTAAGTGTTTCACTATATCAGAGGCTTGTTCTAAATGTGCTGGGTTGACTTCTTGATGATAGTGCGTCACATTTTGTTGTAATTGCTCAACTGAACTTGCACCGACAATGATAGAACCTAAAACATCAAATGACTTTAAATAATTGAATGCTAATCCTGTCAATTCTGGGTTCATTTGCTGTAATGCCGTTACAGTTTCTTTCAGGGCATGATGATCGTAGTCAAAAATGCCCTCAGCAAATTTTGTTGTTAACACTTTTTCAGCACTTGGCGTTAATAAACCTTTGAATACAGGACCGCGTGCGAGCAATTTCACACCTTTGTCTTGGACCTCATCCAATAAATCGATGGGTCTATTATCGATTAAATTGAATTGAGTCATTAACGTTTCGATTTGACTATATTGTAAATAATAACGAATCACATTAGGACGAATTGAAGAAAGACCATACGCACGAATGACGCCTTCTTGTTTCAGTTCATCAAACGCACTAATTGTTTCATCAAGTGGATCGTCAATCGTACCCCCGTGTAACATATATAAATCGAGTGTATCTAATCCAAGCCGTTGTAATGAGTTTTTCACATTTCCTTTAATGTAACGTTTGGAAGGATCCCAAAATGTTTCACCGTTTTCCTTTAAATGATTCCCCACCTTTGTGCCTATCACAATATCATCACGGTTTTGATACTTTTTAAGTGTGCGACCAACGATTTTTTCATTGACCCCTTGATCATAAATATCTGCTGTATCAAAATATGTAATCCCTGCTGTCACTGCTGCATCAATAATTTCTTCAGCTTTATTTTCTTCTGTACCTAAACTCATACATCCAAGGCCGAGCTCAGATAATTCGATACCACTTTTCAAAACATTTTTTTGCATGATGCCACTCCTTCCGATAAAATCATTGTATATTCATGATAGCAAACCGTATGAATATTTGAAAAGGAGAGGACTCACCATGCATTTTGAAGAAAAAACTATTTCTAAAGAATCCATTTATAAAGGGAAAATTATTGAAGTAGAAAAACATAAAGTGTCTTTACCAAACAATGAGACCGCTTATCGTGAAGTGGTAAAACATAACGGGGCAGTCGCAATTTGTGCTTTAACACCGGATCAACAAGTTATTTTAGTGAAGCAATATCGTAAAGCTCTAGAACAAGAGTTGTTAGAAATACCTGCAGGCAAACTTGAACCTGGAGAAGACCGCGAATCTGCAGCGATGCGAGAGCTTGAAGAAGAAACAGGATATAAAGCAAAGAAACTCACTTTAATTGGTGAAGTTTATGGCACACCTGGTTTTTCAAATGAGAAAATTTCTGTTTATTTTGCAGATAATTTAGTTGAAGGTAAAGTCAACCTAGATGAAGATGAATTTGTTGAGAAAGTGCTTTATTCATTAGATGATGTTAAAAAAGCTGTTGAAGCCCGTACGATTGAAGATGCGAAAACATTCATTGCATTTCAACATCTATTATTACATTATAATCATTCTAAATAAGAATCGAAAAAAGGTTGCTTTTTTTCTCAATTACTGGTAATTTATAACAAGAAAACATGTCTAATTGTAATAATTATAATTTTCAGTAGAGGAGTGAGGCTTCCGTGGAGGAAAGACTGAATCGCGTGAAGCAACAGTTGCAACAGTCTTCTTACAAATTAACACCGCAACGTGAAGCAACCGTGCGTGTATTGATCGAAAATGAAGCTGACCATTTAAGTGCCGAAGATGTTTATCTAAAAGTGAAAGAAAAAGCACCAGAAATAGGGCTCGCAACTGTTTACCGTACATTAGAACTATTAGCAGATTTGAAAGTTGTCGACAAAGTGAGTTTTGGCGATGGTGTTTCTCGATTTGATTTACGTAAAGAAGGCTCAAAACATTTCCACCATCATTTAGTTTGTATGGAATGTGGCCGCGTAGATGAAATTGAAGAAGATTTATTACCGCAAGTTGAAGAACGTGTAGAAAATGAATATAACTTTAAAATTTTAGACCATCGTCTGACATTTCATGGTATTTGCGAAACTTGTCAAAAAGAAGGCAAGGGGGCTAAATGATAATCAAGTACAGTTCTTGAACAGAATTGGGGGCAATCTATGGAAGAAATTCGAGATGAGTATTTAAGATTTATTCAAATTGAAAAAGGGCTATCCAACAATACGATTGCTGCTTATCGCCGTGATTTGAATCATTATTTGAACTATTTGGCTGAGCATAAAGTCGCGAATTTGAACTTTGTGGACCGCCAAATGATTCAAGAGTGGTTTGGTTTTTTACATGATGAAGGGCGCTCAGCAAAAACCATTGCACGCTTTACATCTACAATTCGGAGTTTCCATCAGTTTGCTTTAAGAGAAAACTATACCTCACATGATCCAACTGTACTTATCGAAACGCCTAAATATGATCGTAAACTTCCAGATGTTTTATCTATCGCAGAAGTTGAGCAATTATTAATGGCGCCTGACGAATCGAAAGTTAACGGCTATCGAGACAAAACAATGCTCGAGCTACTGTATGCAACAGGTATACGTGTTTCTGAATTGATCAATATTGAAGTTGAGGATATCAATTTAATGATGGGCTTTGTCAAAGTTTTCGGTAAAGGGAGTAAAGAACGCATTGTCCCATTAGGCGAAACGGTCATTGATTGTTTAACACACTACATTCAAAATATTAGACCTCAGTTATTAAAGCATACGGTCACACATGTTTTATTTTTAAATTTACATGGCAAACCACTCTCCAGACAAGGCGTTTGGAAAATGATTAAGCAAACTGGTGTCAAAGCAGGGATTATGAAGCGTTTAACCCCACATACATTACGGCATTCATTTGCAACACATTTATTAGAAAATGGTGCTGATTTACGTGCTGTACAAGATATGTTAGGACATTCTGATATATCAACAACACAGTTGTATACACATATTACGAAAAATCAAATCCGTAAAATTTACCAAGACTATCATCCAAGAGCGTAAAATGGATGGGTAAGAAGCTAACCGTTCACACTTCATACCCATCCATTTTTTGTATTTAATGATAAAAATCGTTCACAATCATACAAACGAAATTTTTAGTACATCCCAATAATGATTTAAAATCATCACAGTGTTTGAAATACGTTACCCAGAAAGATAACAGGAACCACCCGAGACTCCCGAGGATCAGTTGGCCATTAAAGACGCCTAACATGTTACATAGAAGCGTCATTTAACAATCTTGTAGAATCTTGATTTAGCCTCAACAAATGAGGGGCTTGAGATTATTTCCTTCTTTCCTCTAAAGCCGCTTCTCTTGCTATAATGACGTCACTTCTATCTCTCAATTGATGATGATGTAAGATCATTGGTGTCTCTACCACTGTATCAGTCACCTGAAAATCCGGAAACTGCATCTTAACTTTCACAATCATCGTTGCTGTGAGGGGGAGCTGAATCGGTGAAAACGGAATTTCTTGTGCAGTATCCTGTATCAATTGTGTTAATATATTTAAATAGGCTTTTCGTACAAGTCCTAAAGTGGCCATCGTCTCTTCAGAATAATTGACTATAATTTGATAAGCTTTGTTAAATGTTTTATGCGCACCTTTAAAGTTACCACGACGATAATGATAACTTCCTGTTGCAAGCAAAATTAAACTAACGACCGCATCTTGTTTTGAAAAGGCGTGTTTCATTTTCCATGCTTCTTCTAAAATATCATGACAGAGAAAATAATGCTGTTCATGATGAAACTGATAGTAAAAATGGACTAAATCATTTTCCAACATGGCTCACTCCAAAAATTTATTGTTATACATCAAACATGTTATAATATTTTTTGTTATTATGCACATTACATGCGTTATGAAATGAGGTACAGATATGTACGAAGTGAAACTAGATGCTTTTAACGGGCCTTTAGACTTATTATTGCATCTCATCAATGAATTTGAAATTGATATTTATGACATCCCTATGCGCGAATTAACTGAACAATATATGCAGTACGTTCACGCTATGAAAAAATTAGAGATCAATATTGCAAGTGAGTATTTATTGATGGCTTCAGAATTACTGATGATTAAAAGTAAAATGTTGTTGCCTGATACGTCATCTGATTTAGTTGAAGATGAAGACCCACGTGAGGCGCTCGTTGAAAAGTTAATCGAATATCAAAATTACAAAGCTTATTCAGAAATGTTAGAAGAGAAACGCCAAGCACGTGAACATTATTACACGAAACCACCGACTGACCTTTCACATTATGAATATTCTGAGCGCCTTCCCGAAGATACGACGATTGATTTAACGAAACTGATCGTCGCTTATCAAAAAATGAAAACACGAGTCTCTTTGAAAAAACCGACTACTGTGGATATTCGAAAAGAAACGTATACCATCCAACAATCAACGACATACATTTATGATAAATTAAAGAAAGTTCCTCAAATTACATTTTTTGATTTATTTACATTTAATGAATCTATCGAACACGTCGTCACACATTTTCTGGCTTTACTCGAAATGTCAAAAACAGGCATGATACAATTGCAACAAGTGAAAGCTTTCCACAACTTTGAAATTAGAAAAGGAGTAAATTATGACGCTTAAAGTTACTGAAGCGCTAACTGCGATACTGTATACAGTTGGTGAGGATGGCATTGATGAGGCACAACTGATGGCATCACTCGACGTGGATTACGAAACGTTAAACCGTGCGATCGATACACTTGAGTTACCTGGGCTCATGGTACAAAAGTTCGGTCAAACTTATGTTTTAACGACCCAAAAAGAAGCAGAACCGTATATCGAATCACTCATCATTAATAAAGCATCTGCCAAATTGTCACAAGCTGCCATGGAAGTGTTAGCCATTATAGCCTATAATCAGCCAATGACACGTAATGATATCGAATTGATACGCGGAATTCAATCTGACGGTCCCGTTAAAACATTGATTGCTAAAGGATTGGTTGAACCTAAAACTAATCCCGAAGCACGTGGACAACAGCTCTTTACAACAGATTTATTTTTAAATGTCTTTGGTTTGGAAAGTCTTGAGGCACTCCCAACAACAGATGAAGAAGAAGAGGAAATTGAATCGTTTTTCAGCCAACTGGTGAATCAGAAAGGAGATTCTTAAATGAGTCAACAATTAGAAAGATTACAAAAACGTATTGCGAACAGTGGTTATACCTCTCGACGTAAAGCAGAAACATTAATTGAAGAAGGCAAAGTACAGGTCAATGGTAAAACTGTCACTGAATTAGGGACAAAAGTACGTCCATCTGATGAAGTGACCGTAGAAGGGATACCACTTGAGCAAGAAGACAAACTTTATATCCTGTTCTATAAACCTGCGCAAGTCATTACGAGCGTTTCAGATGATCGTGGTCGAAAAGTCGTTACTGATTATTTTGATGACTTAGAAACACGTATTTATCCAGTGGGTCGTTTAGACTATGACACATCTGGACTGCTGTTATTAACAAATGATGGTGAGTTTACAAACTTAATGACACATCCACGCTATAAAATTCCCAAAACGTATGTTGCAAAAATAGAAGGGTATATTTTACGTGAACAAGTGAAACAACTTGAAAAAGGAATTCAACTTGAAGATGGACTCACACAACCTGCAAAAGTAAAAGTGAAAAAGCAAAATAAAGAAAAAAATACGTCACTTGTTGAAATTACCATTACTGAAGGGCGAAACCGTCAAGTACGTCGTATGTTTGAACATTTTGGTTTTAGTGTACAAAAGTTATCACGCGTTTCATTTGGTCCGCTCACTTTGAAAGGGCTCGGCGCTGGAGAAGGGCGTGTATTGTCACCACATGAAGTGAAATCACTCCGTCACCTTGCAGAGAACGGTCAACAACAACGTTAACTATTATTCAAGTCAGCACGCACGTCATTGTTTTATTATTACCCGAAGAAATCATTATGGTATAATATGCTTTGAGTTAGAAATGTCACCATGTGTGGGAGGTATGTCATGATGACTAATGAAATCTTAGTCGTAGATGATGAACATCGAATTAGAAAATTATTAAAATTATATTTAGAAAGAGAAGGTTATGTCATCGCAGAAGCTAGTGATGGACGCGAAGCTTTAGACATGGCGACAAAATATGATTATTCATGTATTTTGTTAGATTTAATGTTGCCTGAAATGGACGGTCTTGAAGTTGCGGTTAAATTACGTGAACTTAAAGATACGCCTATTATTATGCTCACTGCAAAAGGCGAGGAAAATAATCGCGTTGAAGGTTTTGAATCAGGTGCTGATGACTACATCGTTAAGCCATTTTCACCACGCGAAGTTGTGTTGCGCGTTAAAGCGTTATTACGTCGTACAGAATCTTCAAAAGCTGAACAAAATGAGCCGCATGCCCGTGATATGATTGAATTTAAACATTTAACGATTGATAATGATGCACATAAGGTATTGGCTGATGGGACGCCGGTTAATCTTACGCCAAAAGAATATGAATTACTCATTTTCTTAGCTAAAACACCTAATAAAGTATTTGATAGAGAACAATTATTAAAAGAAGTTTGGCATTACGAATTTTACGGTGATTTACGTACTGTAGATACACATGTCAAACGTTTGCGTGAAAAATTAAATCGTGTTTCTGCAGATGCAGCAAAAATGATACAAACCGTTTGGGGTGTAGGGTATAAATTCGAAGTTAGCAAGTCGGATGAAACGACTTAATAACGTTGTCGTAAAACTGTGGTTAACTATTATTTTAATAGTAACGACAGTTTTAATTTTATTAAGTGCTGCATTAATCACGTTTTTCCAATATTATTTCACGCAAGAAACTGAACGTGCGCTCTATCAAAGTGCTGAAAACGTAAACCAAGTATTACTTAAAAATGATAATCGAAAACTCGCCATTGAACATAGTGAAGCTTTGTTAGAGGATAACAAAGGCCTCATTATATTACCCGACCGTGCGCATATCAATGAAAAAGATACTGTTAAAAAGAAAATGCTTAAAGAAATTAGTGAGCATCCAAATTTTGACCGTGTACTAAAAAATAATCATTCTGAGTTACAACACGTCACTTTTAAAATTGATGGTAAAACGCATACTTATGTATTACTCGGTTATCCTTCTAAAGATAACAACGGCCAATCTTCAGCGATATTTATTTATCAAGATTTAAAGAGTATTGATGATACAAATAACATCATTACGGTTATGATTTTAATTACAGCTGTCGTTTTCCTAGCCATTACAACGGTTTTCGCATTTTTCTTATCAACACGTATTACGAATCCACTGCGTCAACTTAAAACCCAGGCGAAAGAAGTCGCTCGAGGAAACTATGACAAGCGTGTACCAATTCAAACGAGAGATGAAATTGGCGAGCTCGCGATGACTTTTAACAAAATGAGTCGCAGTATTCAAACGCATATCGATGCGTTAACGACATCTAAAAATATTCGTGACACCCTTATTAATTCAATGGTTGAAGGGGTATTAGGTATCAATCATAAAAAACAAATTATTATTTCAAACGCTTTAGCTGAACGGATGCTTTCAGAATTTAACGAATCCGACCGCGAAATGTTTAATCTACAAATTGAAGATACATTTGAGAGTCAAAAAACGGAATATCGAGAATATGAAATGAATCAACGTTTTTATGTGATTATTATGAGTCATATTAAAAAAATTCAAACTAACGGTGAAGGCGGCCTTGTTGCTATCGTACGTGATATGACAAACGAACATGAGCTTGAACAAGTGAAAAAAGACTTTATTGCAAGTGTCTCTCACGAATTGCGCACACCGATTTCATTATTACAAGGTTATACCGAGTCGATCGTGGATGGTGTCGTCACTGAACCGGAAGAAATCAATGAATTTTTGACGGTTGTATTAGACGAGTCTAAACGATTAAGTCGCTTAGTCAATGAATTGTTGAATGTCGCGAAAATGGATGCTGAGGGGTTGAATGTTACGCAAGAAGTGCAACCGATGCAAGATTTAGTTAGAAAAATGGCGATGAAATATCGTCAACAAGCACAAGAACTAAATTTGACCTTAGATTTTCAAATGGACGGCGAGATGGCTTCACTTTGGTACTATGACTTTGATCGCATGGAACAAGTGTTGACGAACCTTGTCGATAATGCGTCACGTTATACACAACCCGGCGATACAATTTCAATTAAAGCAACGGCGGATCATGACCATCAAATTTTAACTATTGAAGACACGGGCGTTGGTATCGCACCTCAACATTTAGAGAAACTTTTCGAGCGTTTTTATAAAGTGGACTCTGCACGTAAAAGGGGCTCACAAGGAACAGGGCTTGGATTGTTTATTACACGCATGATTGTAAATGCGCATGGTGGTCACATCCGAGTAGAAAGTGAACTCGACAAAGGAACAAAATTTATCATTTCATTACCTAAAAAATCACATGTAGAAGAAATCGATTAAGCAAGGATGAATTTCTACAGGAACGACGATATCTCATTTTAAAATCGAGGTATCGCCGTTCTTTATTTATATCTTCAGGATGTTTAAGTTGTTGCAAATAGATTGTATTCAAAAGTTATCTCATGTAAACTATTAACGAAAATAATAAAAAATTAATTCATCTTCGGGGTAGGGTGTAATTCCCAACCGGCAGTAAAATAAGCCTGCGACCTGCAAATGATGTTCAGCATCTTTGTGGCTGATCTAGTGAGATTCTAGAGCCGACAGTTAAAGTCTGGATGGGAGAAGATGGAGGTTTATTTGTGTTGCTCTTTATTCCTCCTATTCGTGAAAGATGAATTTAATGGGAGGTCTTTTTTATGAAACAAAAGCAAACGAAACGAATGATAACGGTAGGGATGTTAAGTGCAATTGCAATTGTACTGACATTTATAAAGTTTCCGTTGCCATTTTTACCGCCATATTTAACGATTGATTTTAGTGATGCACCAGCATTATTGGCGACATTTACATTCGGGCCGGTTGCGGGTTTGCTCGTTGAATTAATTAAAAACTTACTGAATTTCTTTTTTAACTTAAGTGATCCTGTTGGGCCAATTGCTAACTTTTTAGCAGGTGCGAGTTTATTACTTGTAAGTTATGGAATCTACCGTAATAATCAATCAACAAAACATCTCATTTTAGGATTAATTACTGGTACTATTGTCATGACCATTGTGTTAGCTGTCATGAATTATTTCGTGTTACTCCCACTCTATGGCATGATAATGAACCTTACTGATATCGCGAATAATCTTAAGTTGATTATCGCAGCAGGCATTATTCCATTTAACATCATCAAAGGCGCATTGATATCTATTATTTTTATATTGCTCTATCAACGCATTGGACATATTTTGAAATAAATATCTTAACAGGCTGGGACATTGTGGTTTCCAGCCTTTTTTATAGTCAATGAGTGAAGCAATAGTTAAACAATAAAGCTGTTGATGTAAAGAATGTTCGGATATGATTTCTATCAATACAAAGCGGATTTTTATTCAAAACATAAAAAATAGATTGAGTAGCATGGTAATCAAACCATTTTTCTACTCAACCCTCATCTTAGTTTACTTAGACCTTAAGTTGTTTTATATTAATATTAAAGACAAGTGTCCTCAATATGAACTATTCAAATTTGAGTGCGTCACCATCAAATGACTCCTCTTCAACTTTAATAGAGTCAGTAGGGCAACCTTCAAAAGCATCTTCAAGATCTTCATACAATTCTTCTGGTACTGGCGTTGTACCTTGGTTGTCATCTAAAATTACATATGCAATACCTTCATCGTCGTAGTCATAAATATCTGGAGCAGCTGCACCACATGCACCACAAGCTATACAAGTATCCATATCAACAATTGTATATTTAGCCATTTTTTCGCCTCCCTTTTCAAAGTACCATACTCACATTATAATTTTATTGTAGTTCTGTGTACCCGATTTTTCAATATATACGTTTTTAACGAGGTCTAAACATGAAACAATTAATTCTATATCTCTATCATCATGCATCAGCCTACAAAACTAAAAAAAGCATCTTTAATATTATCATAGGTAAAAAATCTCATCAAACTTTTTTTGATGCTGTTTCTTTAAATATATTATCACTCTATGGCTGTGCACCCAAATTAAAGTATGAACAGTTGGAACAAATGATTAGTCATGAGTCATACCATCATACGACTATTCAAACAAGCAATCGTATGACGTATTCAACTTTAGACGCTACTTTTAAAGCATTTCAGCTATTAGTTCAAACGGTTTCTCATATTCAACACAATCAACGTACATTTTTGCCTATTACATCACAAGTCGACATTCACGAAGTTGTACGCCTTATTTATTATGAAATTGAGCAACAGCAATTACAAGATGCATTTGAAGAAGAGGTCACAACATTATTTAAAATGCTATCCGAGAAACATGACACATTATATACGCATTACTTATTGACTGGATATGACGAACCGATGTACACGTTTGCCCAAATAAGCATGATTGAGTCCATTGATATCCATGATTTGTATACTGCATATTACGAAGAGTTATTATCCATTTATCTTTTCATTCAAAATGCTGATACGTTTCCAATACTTTCACAATGTATCATGCCTATAGAATTATCCGATCGAGTAATGCAAACGTTACAATTGCTACAAAAAGGATATTCAATAGCAAAAGTCGCACAAATTGAGCAAGTACGGGAAACGACGATAAAAGATCATATTCTTGATTTGTTTATGAAACAGCTTTTAACAAACTATGATGATTTTTTCACGCATCCGTATAATGAATTTCTTAAATTTTATCAAGCGCACCCCTATCAACGATTAAAACTGTACAAAGAACAATTTGACACATTATCCTATTTTGAACTTAAACTCGCGATTATTGGCAGCGCAAAAGGAGAATTACATGCTTAAAGATGCTTTAAAACAATATTTTGGTTTTACAACATTCCGCCCCGGTCAAGAAAGTATTATTTCAAGCGTTCTAGAAGGGCAACATACACTCGGGATTTTACCGACCGGAAGTGGTAAGTCGCTTTGTTATCAACTACCAACTTATATGAAGCAACAACCGACCTTGGTCATTTCGCCACTCATTTCGTTAATGGACGATCAAGTGATGCAGATGAAAATGCAAGGAGAACACCATGTCGTCGCGATTCATTCAGGGATGGAACAAGCGGCCAAAAAGCGAGCGTTCCAACAGTTAACACAAGCCCGATTTATTTTTGTGAGTCCTGAATTTATTTTACAGCCGCACCATTTTCATCTTTTCAAAAATATCCGATTCGGCATGATTGTGCTTGATGAAGTACACTGTTTATCTGAATGGGGATTTGATTTTAGACCACACTATGCCTTGATCGGTAAAGTGATACGCTATTTTAACGAAGCCACCATACTTGCACTGACAGCCACTGCAACGCGACACTTGAAAGATGATATTCAGCGTGTCATTCAAAAATCAATTCATGTCATTGAACACTCGATGGACCGACCGAATGTGGCTTTATCTGTAAAATTCATGTCATCATATGAAGAAAAAGTGAATTGGTTAATTGATACAATTGCGACGTCTGGTCCAACAATTGTCTATGTGTCGTCCAAAAAGGTCAGCTTAGATTTAGCAACTTCGATTTATGAAGCAGGGTATTTAACGGGAATATACCATGGAGATCTATCTTATCAAGAGCGTCATACCGTTCAACAACAGTTTTTAAACAACGACATACGAATTATCGTTGCAACAAGTGCTTTTGGCATGGGCGTCAATAAACCAGATATTCGTACCATTATTCATTTTCACGTTTCAACGACACCTTCAAGTTATCTACAAGAAATAGGACGTGCGGGTAGAGATGGGCTTCCAAGTCAAGCCATTGCACTGTTTCAACCAGACGACCAGTATTTAATGGAGACGTTGGCATTAGTGAATATCATGCATGCTTCAGATGTGGACCAATATGAAGTCGGTCAAATGATTGATAGTGAAAAACGTGCCATTTTAGATGTATTAACTGAAGCTTTTTCATTTCAACAACTTAGACAAATATTCACTCAAAATGAAGACATGAAAAGACAAGGTTATCGTCATATGTATCATTATATTTTAACCAAACAATGCCGACGTCAACATTTACTGAATTACTTTGGTATGACGAAAGAAACGACAGATGCATGTTGTGATCAATGCGAGGCACTTAGTCCAGTTTATGAAAAAAATAAGAAAAAAGTTAAAAGAAAGTTAACTTACATTGAAAAGTTGGAAAATTTGTTTCATTAATTTTCACAATGCTTTCACTTTTAATTTAAACCCGTTATAATTTAGGGTAAATGGTATTAGGCGATTTAACGACAACATAGAATTAAATAGATGTGATGAATTGATATTGATCGTATCAAAGTTTATACTTTCAAATCGTTATTGTACATTTGATATGGAAAGGATGAATGTTAAGTGTCAAAAGATAATTTCAAAGATGAGTTTGAACGCAGTCGTCAAGAAATTAAGTCCCATCATCATGACGAGGACGAGACAACTGAAGCAATAAATGAAAAAGATGATCAACCTCAAGCAAGTCAGGAACAGCAATTCCCGCCACGAAATGCTTCTAGACGCCGCAGAAAAAGAGATTTCGGTATATCAAAAGCTAAACCTACACAAAAAGATACGCAGACTAACCCACAAGAAGCAGCAGCTGACAAAAAAACAGGTCCGATTGGTGGCGTTAAAAAGAGTGATGACAATCACCTTAATCACACGCAACATGACGCTGAAGGCAAACGTGCTCAAACAGCTGATTCAATGCAAAATGAACCAGCGAAAGAGGATACGAAAGGTCAAAGAGCTGCAACATCAGGCCATACAGCTGTTGGAACTGGTGCAAATGTTCAAATGACAAATAATAAAAAGCAACAACCTAAAGTGACAAATGAAGCACAAAGCAATCAACAAGGAGAGCAACAAGAACCCCACAAGAGTAAAAAAGCTTTGGCCACTGGGGCAGGTTTAGGCGCGACAGGTGTGGCAAGAGCGGGCATGGAGAAAAATGATCAAAGTCCAAAACAAGACGAAAACCCAACTTTAGAAGACAGCAAACCTCAAGGGAACAAAGGAAAAAAAGCTGCGGCAGGTGCGTCGACTGGCGCAGCAACAGGTTTAGGCGCTTCAAAAGCTCATGCGCAACAAACACCAGAACGTCAACCAGAAACTGAATCTTCAGAGACGACTGTTTCAAATGGATCTGGCGGTGGATTTTTCAAAAAGCTTTTACCGTTACTAGCGGCGATTATTCTTTTAGGTACAGTTGCGATTTTCGGTGGCATGTATCTCTTTAATCAAGATCATCAAAATGATAATCAGCAAGAAGTCGCACAAAAAGAGGATACGAAGAAAAATTCAGATGACAATCAACAAAGTCAATCTAAAGACGAAGACGATAAACAAGCTGATTCCGATAAAGCGACAGCTTCAAAAGATAGCGACGACAACAGTAAGGATGACAATGATCAATCAGAGTCAGACGCCAATAATAGTGACAATTCAAATGCTTCAGATCCAAATGAGACATCCAATCCGAATAATAGTCAAAACGACGTAAATAATAGCAATATCAATAACCAACAAAACACTTATCAACAAGGTCAATCTGCTGGCGGACAGACTCATGTCGTGAATGGTAACCAAAACTTATATCGTATCGCTATTCAATATTACGGTAATGGTTCACCTGAAAATGTTGAAAAAATTAAACGTGCGAACGGTTTACAAAATAACAACATTTCGAACGGACAACAGCTCATCATTCCATAAATTTGATAAATGCAGCCTTATCCTGATTCAATGGATAAGGTTGTTTTTTATTGCCATTCTATTTGCAATAGTGACTGTCACAAACTTTTCCATTTAGAATCACTATAAAAGTTGATATAATATACAAGGATTATCACAGTTCTTATCATATACGATGCTAGTATGAGAATTAGGAGGCAATATGAAACATTAAAGTAGCATAATTGACGTTTGTGAACGCACATTTTTAATGTTTCAGTATAAAAATGAAAACTGTAGAGAGTATTATTATAGGCGGTGGCCCATGTGGACTGAGTGCCGCCATTGAACAAAAGAAAAAAGGTATTGACACACTAGTTATCGAAAAAGGGAATATTGTGGATGCGATTTACCATTATCCGACACATCAAACTTTCTTTTCTTCTAGCGATAAATTAAGTATTGGTGACGTGCCTTTTATTGTAGAAGAATTAAAACCACGTCGAAATCAAGCATTAGTGTACTATCGTGAAGTTGTTAAACATCATCAACTTAAGGTCAATGCATTTGAGGAAGTGTTAACAGTGAAAAAAATGCATGATCACTTCACTTTAACAACGACTAAAGATGTATATCAATGTCGCTATTTAACTGTTGCGACTGGTTATTACGGCCAACATAACACGTTAGAAGTAGAAGGTGCAGAGCTATCCAAAGTAATGCATTATTTTAAAGAACCGCATCCGTATTTTGACCAAGACGTTGTCATCATCGGTGGTAAAAACTCTGCAGTCGATGCAGCAATTGAGTTAGAAAAAGCAGGTGCACGTGTCACTGTTATTTATCGAGGTGAGACGTATTCACCAGCGATTAAGCCATGGATATTACCGAATTTTGAATCACTCGTTCGTCGAGGTAATGTTCAAATGCATTTCAATAGTCAAGTGACAAAGATTACAGAAGATCAAGTGATGTTTGAAAAAGAAGGAGAAACCATCACAATCGATAATGATTACGTGTTTGCGATGATTGGTTATCACCCAGATTATGACTTTTTGCAATCTATTGGTATCGACATTCATACTAATGAATATGGAACAGCACCGGTATACAATTCCGAAACGTATGAAACGAACATTGAAAACTGCTATATCGCTGGGGTTATCGCGGCTGGCAATGATGCGAATACTATTTTTATCGAAAACGGTAAATATCATGGTGAAGCCATTGCCCGTCATATATTGACTAAAAAGCAATCGCCATTAGAATCATAAATTGTATGAGTGTTTACTCAAAATATTATCAAAAAGCCTTTCGTCGTTGATATTACTGATGAAGGGCATTTAATTTTATATGACATGACGCATTTTTATTGTGTAATTTTTTCAATATATCATACCATGGTTGTGAATGTGGAGAGTAGCTTACGCATTTCATACATTTCATATCTAAAAAAGAATGAACACATGATACTGTGTAAATGCACAAAAAATAGCCGTATCTCAATTCCACAATTAAGAGCGGCTATTTTCATAATGATATCTCTTTTTTATATAGACCTCGTGTCGTTTTATACATTAAAGTAATCTTGAATTTGATCATGTTGAAAATCGTTGCTTAATGCGACGAGTAACTTTAATCTCGCTTTTTGGCCGTTCAAACCGTTTGAAAAAATCACACCTTTTTCAAATAATTGATGACCGCCACCTTCATATGCATAAACCGCACTCACTATCCCATTAAATGATCTTGATACTAGAACAATAGGAATATTTTTATCCAAACATGCATTGACACCTGGCATGGCAGTAGGAGGAAGATTACCTTGTCCGAGCGCTTCAATCACGAGACCATCTACATGACGTTCTGCATAAAAATCCAACATTTCGCATCCCATACCCATATGTGCTTTAATTAACGGAATTTGTAGTGAAGCATTAATATTTGTTAAAAATTGACGCTCATACGGTCTATGGTGAAAATAGACACCTGCTTTAGTAATCACACCAAGCGGACCGTGGTTGGGACTTTGAAACGTATTCGTGTTTGAAGTATGAGTTTTCGTGACATTACGCGCTGTGTGTATCTCATCATTGAAAACCACCATGACACCTTTACCTGCGGATTCTTCTTCAATCGCTACTCGTATAGCTGAAATAAAATTGTATAAACCATCTGACCCAATCTCATTGGAAGAACGCATAGCTCCTGTAATAACGACTGGTTTAGACGTCGAAATCGTTAAGTCTAGTAAAAAAGCAGTCTCTTCTAACGTATCGGTGCCATGTGTAATCACATAACCATCATAGTGTGTTAAATGGTCTGGGTCCTCAATGATTTCTTTTAAAATTTTGACATTATCAATTGTCATATGTGGAGAAGGGACGTTAAAAGGCACCTGTTCATCTATGTTAGCGTACTGTGCAATGACATCTTGATGATGCGTAATCGGATTGTCGTCATTCGTCATCACTTTATTCGATTCATCTTCTGACATACTAATTGTGCCACCCGTATGGATGACTAATAAATTTTTCATTTAGCTTCCTCCTCGTAAAATAGTCCATTATTATGATAAAATATTGTTAAACAAACGACAAGGAAGGTAACGTATGAAAGCGATTAATATTGCATTAGATGGACCGGCAGCCGCTGGTAAGAGTACGATAGCAAAAAGAGTAGCTGCTCAATTAGGCATGATATATGTAGATACAGGCGCAATGTATCGTGCAATCACATACTATTATTTAAATAACAAAGAACGATTCACCGACTTTACATCACTCATTTCCGAAATTGATTTACGCCTCGGTTATGATGCTGAAAAGGGTCAACGTGTCTTTTTGAATGATAATGATGTGACTGATTTTCTACGTGAAAACGATGTAACGCAAAATGTGTCCTATGTTTCGTCTATAAAAGAGGTACGTCAATTTTTAGTTCAAGTGCAACAAAAACTTGCAGCGGACAAGGGCATCGTTATGGACGGCCGAGACATTGGGACAACCGTACTTCCTGATGCAGAAGTAAAAGTTTATATGATTGCATCTGTAGAAGAGCGAGCTGAACGTCGTTATAAAGACAACCAAGAAAGAGGTATCGAATCATCTATTGAGCAATTGAAAAAAGATATTGCTGAACGAGATGCATACGATATGAACAGAGAAATTTCACCGTTAAAAAAAGCTGAAGACGCAATTGAAATCGACACAACTGGCTTGAGTATTGAACAAGTCACAGATAAGATCCTGTCTTTAGTAAATGCGGTTTAATTTATTTTATTCTAACTTATCTAAATTTCTTGACAATTCAAGACTTTTATAAGAAGTTATTATTATGTAGTAGTATAAGGAGGCAATCATGATGACTGAAGAATTCAATGAATCAATGATTAATGACATTAAAGAGGGCGATAAGATTACAGGAGAAGTACAACAAATTGAAGATAAGCACGTTGTTGTTCACGTCAATGGCGGTAAATACAACGGTATTATTCCAATTAGTCAACTTTCCACATATCATGTTGAAAATGCAAACGAAGTGGTCAAAGTCGGCGACGAAATTGGCGCTTATGTGACTAAAATTGAAGTTGATGAAGAAAACGAAACAGGCAGTTACATCCTTTCTAAACGTAAATTAGAAGAAGAGCAGTCTTATGCTTATTTACAAGAGAAATTAGAGAACAACGAAACGATTGAAGCGAAAGTAACTGAAGTCGTTAAAGGTGGTTTAGTTGTGGATGTAGGTCAAAGAGGTTTTATTCCTGCATCATTAATTTCAACTGATTACATTGAAGATTTCTCTGATTATGAAGGACGTGTGCTTGAACTCAAAGTTGAAGAGCTTGAACCTGAAAAAAATCGCGTCATCTTAAGTCGTAAAGCCGTAGAAGCAGAAGAAAACGAAAAGAAAAAAGCAGAATTATTACAATCGATTAAAGCTGGCGACGTAATTGAAGGTAAAGTTGCGCGTTTAACTAACTTTGGCGCATTTATTGACCTTGGTGGCGTTGATGGTTTAGTCCATGTTTCTGAGTTATCTCACGAACATGTAAAATCACCAGAAGAAGTTGTTTCTATTGGCGATACTGTTAAAGTTAAAGTTCGTTCAGTTGAACAAGATTCTGAACGTGTGTCATTATCAATTAAAGATACATTACCAAGTCCATTTGAAACAATTCAAGAGAAATATAGTGAAGGCGACATTGTTGAAGGTAAAGTAATGCGCTTAGCTTCATTTGGTGCATTTGTTGAAATCGGCAGTGGCTTACAAGGCCTTGTGCATATTTCAGAAATTAGCCATAAACATATCGGTACACCTGGCGAAGTTCTTGAACCAGGTCAAACTGTTCAAGTTAAAATTTTAGGTATTAATCCTGAAGAAGAACGTATTTCACTATCAATTAAAGCAGCAAATCCTGACGAAGAAACGGAAGAAGCTTCTGAGGAAACAACACAGCACTATACACAACCTGCTGATGAAAACGAAAACAACCCAACTTTAGGTGACGTTTTCGGTGATAAGTTGAAAGACTTAAATTTATAATCTATTTCGAACTAAGGTTATTTCACGTAACCTTAGTTCTTTTATTACGAAATTTCGCTCATCAAACTTGATTACCGCCTTATCGGTACCACTTCTCGAACTTTTTTCATACTTATCCCGATACCAAATCCACTTATATTACCGCATTGCATTTTTAACGCAAAAGTCAAAACCCATCTTTCTAACCCTATTCAAATAAATAAAAATGTATTCCTACACTTTGTAAGGGGATACTTTTCACCAATGCTTTTGTTCGCTACACTTCACGTGATATAATAACGTTGTTATGTATCGTACATTGCGAAATATACTTGCACAGACTGATATATTTAATATTTAAGTTATTCATAGAGAGGAAGAACAAGCATGACGAAACCTGTAGTTGCTATCGTGGGGCGTCCTAACGTAGGAAAATCTACAATTTTTAACCGCATCGTCGGAGAACGTGTATCTATTGTTGAAGATACACCTGGTGTGACGCGTGACCGTATTTATTCAAGCGGTGAATGGCTCACACATGAATTTAATGTGATTGATACAGGTGGTATCGAGATCGGAGACGCACCATTCCAAACTCAAATTCGCGCACAAGCTGAAATCGCAATTGACGAAGCTGATGTTATCATATTCATGGTTAATGTACGTGAAGGGGTCACGCAAAATGATGAACTTGTGGCTCAAATACTTTATAAATCTAAAAAACCTGTTGTATTAGCTGTTAATAAAGTCGATAATCCAGACATGCGTAATGATATTTATGATTTCTATTCACTCGGTTTTGGAGAACCTTTCCCACTTTCGGGCTCACACGGTCTAGGTTTAGGGGACTTATTAGAAGAGGTCGCAAAACACTTTAAAAAAGATACTTCAGATCCATATGACGATGATACAATTCGTTTGTCATTAATCGGTCGACCTAATGTAGGGAAATCAAGTTTGATCAATGCCATTCTAGGCGAAGAACGCGTTATCGTATCTAATATTGCTGGTACAACTAGAGATGCCATCGATACCGTATATAGCTATGAAGGCCAAGATTATGTACTTATTGATACAGCGGGTATGCGTAAAAAGGGGAAAGTTTATGAATCAACTGAAAAGTACTCCGTATTACGTGCATTGAAAGCCATTGAACGCTCCAATGTCGTTCTTGTTGTATTAGATGCAGAACAAGGCATTATTGAACAAGATAAACGTGTTGCTGGATATGCCCATGAAGAAGGAAAAGCGATTGTGATCGTTGTTAACAAATGGGATACTTTAGAAAAAGATAGCAATACGATGAAAAAGTTTATGGATGAGGTACGTAAAAACTTCCAATTTTTAGATTATGCACAAATCGCTTTCGTATCAGCAAAAGAAAAAATGCGTTTACGTACACTTTTCCCATTAATTAACGAAGCGAGCGAAAATCATAAAAAACGTGTTCAAAGTTCAACATTGAATGAAGTGATCACGGATGCCATTGCAATGAATCCTACGCCGACGGATAAAGGCCGTCGACTGAATATTTTTTATGCGACACAAGTTGCGATTGAACCGCCGACGTTTGTTGTCTTTGTGAATGACGTCGAACTGATGCATTTCTCATATAAACGTTATCTTGAAAATCAAATTAGACAAGCATTTGGATTTGAAGGCACACCGGTACACATCATTGCACGCAAACGAAATTAGATGGAGGGGATAAACATGACGAACATTACAGTGTTTGGTACAGGAAGTTTTGGTACTGCATTGGCTAATGTGCTTGCAGACAATGGCCACAACACATTAATGTGGGGTAAAACATCAACAACAATAGACGAAATCAACCATGAACATACAAATCATAATTATTTAAAAGGGGTTACGCTTAATTCGACAATTCAAGCGACAACAGATATTCAGACCGCTATTGACCATTCAGATATTTATTTAATCGCACTGCCAACAAAAGCGATTAGAGAGGTCATGTCGCAAGTCAATCAATTGCTTATTTCAAAAAAATCTTTTATTCATGTTACTAAAGGGATTGAGAATGCAACATTTAAGCGTGTTTCAGAAATGTTGGAAGACTCCATTTCACCAGAATATAACGCAGGCATTGGCGTACTTTCTGGTCCAAGTCATGCCGAAGAAGTGGTTATCAAACAACCGACCACCGTATCAGCAGCTTCAAGTAATCCAGAATTACGCAAATTGATACAAGATTTATTCATGACGGATTATTTACGTGTGTATACAAATGATGATCTTGTCGGCGTAGAACTCGGTGGTGCACTTAAAAATATTATTGCTATCGCGAGCGGTGTCCTTGCCGGTATGGGCTTTGGTGATAATGCAAAAGCTGCTTTAATGACACGTGGTTTAGCAGAAATTACACGTTTAGGCGTTAAACTTGGTGCCGATCCGCTCACATTCCAAGGTTTAGGTGGCATTGGTGATTTAATTGTAACGTGTACTTCTACACATTCGAGAAACTACTCTCTCGGTTACCAACTTGGTAAAGGGAAAAGTTTAGATGAAATCATGAATCATATGAATATGGTCGCTGAAGGGGTGTACACAACTGAATCGGTGTACAATCTTTCTAAAAAAGAAAATGTTGAAATGCCAATTACTGAAGCATTGTATCATGTTTTATTCGAAAATCAACCTGTTGAACAGGCAGTCAAAACGTTAATGGGACGTACAAAAAAATCGGAATAAAGATAGAAATTGACCATTTTCATGACAAAATTATAAAAAAATCGACAAAAAGCGATTAAATCAACGTTTTTCTTGTATAAATCGTTGCAGTCTTGCATTCGCTTGTGTTAAAGTCATACCATAATGGTAATTGAATTATCATTACATAACCTTTGAGGAGGTGAATTGACATGAACAAAACTGACTTAATTAACGCTGTTGCAGAACAAGCTGATTTAACTAAAAAAGAAGCTGGTTTAGCTGTTGATGCTGTTTTTGAAGCAATTCAAACATCATTAGCTAAAGGTGAAAAAGTACAATTAATTGGTTTCGGTAACTTTGAGGTACGTGAGCGTGCCGCACGTAAAGGTCGCAACCCTCAAACAGGTAAAGAAATTGACATCCCTGCAAGCAAAGTTCCAGCTTTCAAAGCAGGTAAAGCATTAAAAGATGCTGTGAAATAATTCAATTATTAGGAAAGGGGCTGGGACACAATGGTGTTTTCCAGCCTTTCCTATGACTAATGCCACTCATAACTTCGTCATTTTAAGACTGTTCAAACGATTTGAATTCAAACATAGACTTCTTTTGTTTTTTATCATTCAAAAGTTTATCCACTTCATCTCGATTTATAAACTTCTTTAAGAAAGTAATCCTTCATTTTTTTTATATCATTTCATTTGTGATGTCCTATCAAGGCGATACATCTATCTCCATTGATTTGTATATACATTTTTGTTCCATACTTTTTAAACAAAATATATTCACTTCAGACGAAGAAAACCTCGTCACTTTGTTTGATACGAATTTTTTCAGCAACATTAAATCAAGCGACATCAAACTTCATTCATGGCTTTTATGACAAAAAAAGCAAATCAGATTTAATTTTTAGGTTGATAGTGTTAAGATAGAGAGTGATTAAAATTAGAGGTGTGTCAAATGGAGAATACTTTTGAATGTTTACAACAACAACTTGATAAACGATTGAACCAACTCAATCGCCCCCAAAATATACATATCAATCGAACTTTAAGTCAATTGTTAGATCAACTTGATGTGCCTTTAAATGCAAAACTTGCGTGTCTCTCTATTGATACATCAATGAAACATCTTGATCGTATCAGTTACTATCATTATGAACGTGATGCCATACTCATAGGTGATTTGCTGAGTGCACACTATTATCAGTTACTTGCTGATTTGAAAGATGTTGAACTACAACTTCAAATGAGCCAAGCAATTGTAAAAATAAATGAATTAAAATCTTATATTCAACATCAAAAGGATATACGCACTGATGTAAATTTAAAAGATATGATGATTACGATTGAAACATTGTTAATTCAAGTATTGATGAAACATTACCGTATCCAACAGTCCTTTGATGATATACGCCATCAACTGATTCAACAACTCGACGTGCAACAACTGAGTTATTTAATTGATTGGCAGACGGATGAGATCAATGACATAATCATCGCATTACAAAACTATACAAAAAGTAAATGAGGTTTCAAAATGACTAAAAACAAGGCAAATAAAGCACAAGTCCATGAAGTGTTTCAAAATATTTCTGGCAAATATGACCGTTTAAACAATATTATTAGCTTCGAACAACATAAAGTGTGGCGTAAAAAAGTAATGAAAGAAATGAATGTCCAAGCAGGGACAATTGCTTTGGACGTCTGTTGTGGGACTGCTGATTGGACCATTGCTTTAAGCCAAGCAGTAGGGCCGGAAGGTGAAGTCACTGGATTAGATTTCAGTGAAAATATGCTTAAAGTGGGCGAAGAAAAAACGGCGCATATGGACAACATTAGACTTGTTCAAGGTGATGCGATGGCATTGCCGTTTGATGACAATACATTTGACTATGTAACGATCGGATTTGGATTACGTAATATTCCAGATTATTCAAAAGCATTGTCAGAGATGTATCGCGTCCTGAAACCAGGTGGTATGGTTGTGTGTTTAGAAACAAGCCAACCGACAATGCCTGTCTTCAAGCAAGGATATCGTTTGTATTTTAAATTTGTGATGCCTATCTTTGGCAAAATTTTTGCGAAATCAAAACAAGAATATGAATGGCTTCAACAGTCTGCATTCGATTTTCCAGATCGCGAAACTTTAAAGAAAATGTTTGAAGGTGTCAACTTTGAAAATGTCAAAGTCCGTAGCTTTACAGGTGGCGTAGCTGCAATGCACTTAGCTTATAAACCCAAAACGAACTAATTAAAAGGTGATTATGCATGTCGAAATTAAACTTGAATCAGGAAATTAAAAAAATTGAAAATACTTTGAAACAGTTGATTCAATCTGAGGATTCAACACTCCAAAGTGCTGCAGATCACCTTTTATCATCAGGAGGTAAGCGCGTTCGTCCGTTATTCGTGATATTGAGCAGTTACGTCGGTGAAAATCCTGCTAATGATGCGGCATATCGTGTTGCTACAGCGTTAGAGCTGATTCATATGGCAACGCTTGTCCATGATGATGTGATTGATTTCAGTGATAAAAGACGTGGTAAGTTAACAATCGAGAAGAAGTGGGATCAACCGACTGCGATTTTAACCGGTAATTTTTTACTTGCTCGTGCGTTAGAACATTTATCTTATATTCAGGACAGTCGTATTCATCAAACACTGTCACATGCGATTATAGAAGTGTGTCGCGGAGAACTTTTCCAATTTCAAGACCAATTTAGAGCAGAACAATCGATTACGAACTATTTGCGTCGTATCAATCGTAAAACGGCGCTATTAATGCAGCTCGCTACTGAAGTGGGTGCGATGAGTTCACACACAGACGATCCAACGATTCGAAAAATGCGTGATATTGGTCATCATATCGGCATGAGTTTCCAAATTGTTGATGATGTTTTAGATTTTACGAGTACTGAAAAGAAACTCGGTAAACCTGTCGGAAGTGACTTGCGTAATGGTCACATGACACTTCCTGTATTATTAGCGATGAAGCAGAACCCACAATTAAAAGAAAAAGTCGCAACATTAACGCCAGGTTCACCAACTGAAGACTTTGACTGGTGCATTGAACAAATACGCCAATCAGAAGCGATTTCTCAATCTTTAAATGTAAGCCAAAAATATCTCGACAAAGCTTCGACGTTATTGGAAACATTGCCTAAAAATGAAATTAAACCACATTTCAGAAAATTAATAAAAAGATTGCAAAGCAGAATGAATTAAACATCTTTCCTGTTGAAAGCGCTTCATACAAATGATAGGATAATCTTGTAATACATAAAAACACAGGGGGCATTACGCATCATGGAAAAAAGTTTTGTAATGATTAAACCGGACGCGGTACAACGTAAATTAATTGGTGAAATTGTTCAACGCATCGAACAAAAGGGATTAAAACTTGTAGGAGCTAAATTAATGACAGTTCCGCAATCTTTAGCTGAGACACATTACGGTGAACATAAAGGAAAACCATTTTACGATTCACTTATTTCTTTTATTACATCAGCACCCGTTTTTGCGATGGTTGTTGAAGGTGAAAACGCTGTGGCCGTTGCACGTCATATTATCGGCAGTACGAATCCTTCTGAAGCGACACCTGGTTCCATTCGTGGCGATTTAGGTTTAACAGTTGGGCGTAATGTCATTCACGGTTCAGACTCAGTGGAATCTGCTGAACGTGAAATTGGACTTTGGTTTAAAGACGAAGAAATCAGTTCTTACCATACACCAGATGAAACATGGTTATATGAAGCGTAATATTTAAACTTATTTAATGGGGCCTGGACATTTAGTTGTCTGGGCCCTCAATTTGTTTCTACACATCATTTCGTCATCATCATTTTGTAAGTCTGGATTGTATACTTACATTGATTCAAACAATGGTCGACAACACCAAGTTTATAAATAGAAATTATCGAACTTACTTTAACAATTAAAAGCGGTGAATAGAAAAAGTGTTTTCTATTAATTTATTTTCTATTTTGTGCTATGATATGAAACATATGAACTAAACGGTAGGGGGAGTGCTCATCATGTTGAGATTTTTAACGTCTGGAGAATCACACGGTCCACAATTAACTGTCATTATTGAAGGGCTACCAGCAAATATGACTATTGATATTGATCAAATTAACGAAGAAATGTTTAAGCGTCAAGGTGGTTATGGAAGAGGCCGTCGTATGCAAATTGAAAAGGATACGGTAGAAATCGTTTCAGGTGTGCGCCATGGTTATACATTAGGCAGCCCTGTCACGATCGTCATTAAGAATGATGATTTCACACATTGGCGTAATATTATGGGCGCGGCACCTATTTCAGAAGAAGAGAAAGAAAATATGAAACGCGTCATTACGAAACCAAGACCGGGTCATGCAGATTTGGTTGGTGGCATGAAATATAACCACCGTGATTTGCGTAATGTACTTGAACGCTCTTCTGCACGTGAGACAGCCGCACGTGTTGCTGTTGGTGCGCTTTGTAAGCAATTGTTGAAACAGTTAGGCATCGACGTTTATAGCCGTGTCATTGAAATCGGCGGCATAAAAGACGAGGGCATTTATAACATTGATACCATTATTGAAAATATTGATAAAAATGATGTCCGTGTCATTGACGACAGTATTGCACAAGCGATTCGCGATAAAATTGATAGTGCCAAAAAAGAGGGAGATTCTATCGGCGGTGTCGTCCAAGTCATTGTTAACCATATGCCAGTCGGAATCGGTAGTTATGTCCACTATGATAGAAAGCTAGATGGCAGAATTGCACAAAGTGTTGTTGGCATTAACGCATTTAAAGGTGTAAGTTTCGGTGAAGGTTTTAAAGCGGCAGAAAAATTAGGCAGTGAAATTCAAGATCCGATTTTATATTCAGAGGAACAAGGCTATTACCGCGCATCTAATCATCTCGGCGGTTTAGAAGGTGGTATGTCAAACGGTATGCCAATTATCGTGAATGGTGTGATGAAGCCTATTCCAACGTTGTATAAACCACTTGCTTCAGTAGATATTGACTCTAAAGAACCATTTAAAGCAACAATTGAACGTTCTGACAGCTGTGCGGTACCTGCTGCAAGTATTGTTTGTGAACATGCTGTTTCATATGAAATTGCGAGAAGTGTTTTAGAGGAGTTCGGTTCCCAGGACTTTTCACGTCTCGCACAACAAGTCGCTGAAAGACGCGCGCTGAACCAAACATTTTAATGACAGGTGATAAATCATGCAATTAACAACGACATATCCGGACCACAATTATCCGATTATTATTGAACATGCCGCATTCAACCAATTAGATGCGTTAGTTTCTGACTACCAACATGTGTTTGTGTTTGTCGATCAAAACGTCTATACAGCTTGGGAACAAAAAATTTCTAGGTTCGTTCACCATCATTCATATACCACGTTTCAAATCCCTTCAGGAGAACAAGTGAAGTATATGGCGCAGTATGAACGTTATATTGAAGCGCTACTTGCACATCAACCTACACGTAATACGTGCTTAATCGCAATTGGTGGCGGTGCAACTGGTGATTTCGTTGGCTTTTTAGCAGCAACATTATTACGTGGCGTTGATTTTATTCAAGTACCTACAACGATTCTTGCTCATGATTCGAGTATTGGCGGTAAAGTGGGTATCAATACGACACATGGTAAAAATCTTGTCGGTGCCTTTCATCGTCCAAAAGCGGTCATTTATGATTTAGAGTTCCTCACTTCATTACCTTATTCGGAAATTTTAAGCGGCTATGGTGAAGTGTATAAACATGCATTGTTGAATAATGCGCAATCAGTACAGATACTTGAAAATGCTTATCCTGATAGCATGCATTTAAAAACACTACAAGCGATTGAACAGTATTTAATTAACGGGATTCAAACGAAGCTGCAAATTGTTTTGAATGATGAAAAAGAATGGGGTCAACGTCAATTTTTAAACTTAGGTCATACATTTGGTCATGCGATCGAGTATCAATATCAACTTGCACATGGTCACGCTGTTATGATAGGGATTGTCTATCAATTTATCGTTTCAAATCTATTATTGGGCACGCATTTTGATGTTCCACATTACTTGAAATATTTAAATCATTTAGGTTATCCGCTAGATATCATTCGCCAATTTGAATTCGAACCCTTATTAAAACTTATGCGCAATGACAAGAAAAATGACGCAAAGGGTGTGCGGATGGTTCTGTTACAAGCAATTGGCGACCCAATCGTTAAACATGTTGAGATACCTATATTAGAAAAAGCACTTGAGACATTCAAACAACAATATCTTGAGGTGATATAGATGAAAAAAATTATGATTAACGGGCCGCTGATAGGTGAAGCATCAGTACCTGGGGACAAATCTATGACGCACCGGGCGATTATGCTTGCTTCTTTAGCACAAGGACACTCTGTTATACATCAACCTTTACTCGGTGAAGATTGTTTACGTACAGCAAAAATATTTGAAAAGTTAGGCGTTAAAATGGACATTACAGATGAAGCCATTACAATTGATTCTCCTGGTTACGCTCATTTTCAAACGCCACACCAAACGTTATATACAGGTAATTCAGGAACAACAACACGATTGATGGCCGGATTACTTGGTGGATTAAGCATTCAAAGTGTGCTATCTGGAGACGCGTCTATCGGCAAAAGACCTATGGACCGCGTGCTCCAACCACTTCGACAAATGAATGTCAACATTTCAGGTGTAGAGGATAACTACACGCCGCTAATCATTGGCTCAAGTGAAGTCAAAGGGATACATTATGAAATGCCAGTTGCAAGCGCACAAGTTAAAAGTGCCATTTTGTTTGCAAGCTTATTTGCTCAAAATACTACGACTATTCGCGAAATAGATTTGTCACGTAACCATACTGAGACGATGTTTGCCCATTATGGTATCCCTGTGCAAACACAAGATTTAACAGTGACCCTACCAGGGGAAGGGATTCATCATATTCAACCGCGTGATTTCGATGTGCCTGGAGATATTTCATCGGCAGTCTTTCTCATCGTGGCGGCATTAATTACACCAGGTAGCGACATTACGCTTCATAATGTCGGAATAAACCCAACACGTGATGGAATTATCGAAATTGTTGAGCGCATGGGCGGCAAAATTTCACTTTCAAATCAAACAAATGGTCCAGAGCCAACTGCGACGATCCGTGTTCAATATACGGATGACTTAAAAGGTATAGAAATTGGTGGCAGTCTCATTCCAAGATGCATTGATGAGTTACCGACGATTGCGTTACTCTGTACACAAGCGCATGGTTCAAGTATCATAAAAGATGCTGAAGAATTAAAAGTGAAAGAAACCAACCGTATTGATACAACAGCAAACGAACTCGGTAAGCTAGGTCTAAAACTTGAACCGACTGACGACGGACTCATCATTAAGCCGTCAACAATCAGTCAAATTCAACCTGTTGACAGTCATAACGACCATCGTATCGGTATGATGTTAGCAGTTGCTTCACTTATGACACCAGAACCGATTGAGATTGCACAATTCGAGAGTGTCAATGTGTCATTCCCAGGGTTTTTGCCACTACTTAAACAATTAGAAAATGAGGGATAGTATGCAAGATATCTACAAATTAATTGACGATATCAACTTACAAAAATTAGATCAACTTGATTCTCGCGTTCAGGAAGCGTTGCAATCAGATAATGATGATGCATTGTTTGTACTGGGTGAGACATTATATCAATTCGGACTGACACCACAAGGCCTTGAAGTTTTTCGTACGCTTTACATGAAATATCCAGATGAAGATGAAATTTTAATCTATTTTATTGATGGGCTTATTTCAGAAAATCAAACAGATGAAGCATTAGAGTTCTTAAATGAAGTACCACTGACACCTGAACGTTTAATGTTAGAAGCTGATTTATATCAACAAATTAATATGATAGATATTGCGATTGAAAAAATTGAACAAGCAATCGAGTTACAACCTGCTGATCCGATTGTCCATTTTGCATTAGCAGAATTACTTTACTATGATGGTCAATATTTGCGCGCATCAAGAGAGTATGACACTGTACTAGAGAGTGGAGAGTATGAAATCAATGGCGTCAACTTATTCTCACGTATAGCAGACAGCAGTCTTCAAAGCGGAAACTATACCGATGCCCTACGTTGGTTTGATGAAATTAATGACAATGAACTGACATCAGATGATTATCTTAAAAAAGCGATTGCGTATGAAAAGAATGACATGACGCATGAAGCGATTAAGTTGGTGAAAACATTACTTCAAAAAGATCCGGACTTCATTCAAGGCTATTACTATTTACAACAACTTTATGAAAACGAGAAAACTTTTGGAGATGCGATTGAAATCGGTCAAGAAGGTTTACGTCTCAACCAGTTTTATAAAGAATTGATGTACAGTACGGGTGCATTGCAAATTGAACATGGCGATCAAAATGAAGGTGTGACATTATTAAAACAAGCACTTGAAGTGGATCCGGGCTATCAAGAACCTTTACTGATGTTAGCTGACTTTTTACGTAACAAAGAGGATTATGAAGCATTAATTGAATTAGTTCAGTATGTCGATGAAGAAGATATGGATCCTCAATTCATGTGGCAACTCGCATATGCATTAGGACAAGAAGAACGTGATAAAGAAGCACAACATTTTTACGGTTTAGCGTTTGCATCGATGCGTGACAACATTGATTTCTTAAAAGATTACTACTATTATCTCATTGAAATCGGTCAAATCGAACCAGCTAAATCCATTCTTCAATTACTGTTGCAAAAAGATAGTGGTAACCCTGAGTGGGATGCAGAACAAGGACGATTACTTTAGGGTGATTATTTATGCTAGATACGCGTTTAAATTTTGAAAAACGTGACTTTATCGAGTATTTACTCTTTCACTATCAGTTTAAATCTCGTATCAGTGTTTGGTTACTGAATTTCATTAAAACGAACCATGCACTGATTGAAAAAATTCATTTTGTCGACCAAATTGTAGCAGATCATCCTACTTTAGAAATGGCTGTGTCGGATGCGCCTGTCATAGCGATTCAATATCATGAAGGTGAGACATTGTTGATGAACACCGATGAAATATTTCACCAAGTGATTTATCATTCACAGCAACTGGACGTTAAAATTCATTTTAACCAGGAAGCTGATCGTGATTTACGTCTCGATCATTTATTATTGCAACAACTGCTCGCAACGCAAAATGGAGATGCTTATCATATGGATATGTATCATATCGAGTTCTCTAATAGTACAGAGCAGCAAATCATTCACTTATTAAAATCGCATATTGACTTAAGTTTAAATTTGAAAGATATTCAATTATTTAAGCACTATACAAAAATATTAAATCTCATTAAATTGAGGCACATTACTGACAAAACTTAAACAATGACTGACGAAAGGGATCTCAATCATGTGGACAGCTCTACAAAATATGTTGTTCTATCAACGTCCAATACTCATATTGATTATCATGAGTAATATTTTGGGGACGCTTTATGGTTATATTTGGTATACACCACAACTTTATAGATCAGCGTGGTATTTTTGGCCATTTATTCCTGATAGTCCCACTGCGACGTTATTTTTAGTCGTCAGCTTAATCTTACTATTATGTAAAAAACAAAGTGCCATCATTGATACGCTTGCTTTTGTCACATTATTGAAATATGGCGTTTGGGCAGTCATGATGAATTTTCTGTTATTTATAGAGGACGATACTATTTATGTGATGGGTGTCCTGTTAATTATTTCTCACGGTATTATGGCGATTCAAGCTGTATTATTTTTACCACAATTCAAATTTACGTTAACGAGTATAGCCATTACGATCTTTTGGGTTTTCCATAATGATGTGATCGATTACGTTTTTCATCAATATCCAGTATACGGCGGACTTGGACATTATGAAGCACAAATTGGTTACCTCGCATTTTGGTTATCAGTGGTGCCAATTTTGTTTGTAATTTATCGACTCAGCAGGGGTAAAAAGATTGACCAAGTTTGATGAAGCCAGTACAATAATATTATAAAGGAGTGAGCATAATGTCTATCATGTCTTTAATTATTTATTTTATTATACTTATGATCCTCCCAATGTATGCACAACACCAAGTTAAATCTAACTATGAAAAATATGCTCAAGTTAGATCAACAAGTGGCAAGACGGGACGAGAAGTAGCATTAGAAATTTTACACGCAAATGGCATTTATGATGTCGAAGTCAAAGAAGGTCAAGGATTTTTAACAGACCATTACGATCCGAAAAACAAAGTCGTCGTATTGTCACCTTCAAACTATAACAAACCAAGTGTTGCCGGAACTGCAATTGCCGCTCACGAAGTAGGGCATGCAATTCAGCACTACGAAGGTTATTTCTTTTTACGTTTCCGTAGTGCATTAGTACCTGTAGCGAACATCGGTAGTTCGATGTCATATATTTTCATTATGGCTGGGATTATCATGACATCATTACACATGGCGATTGGTTCAACAGCGTTATGGATTGGTATTTTCTTAATGGCATTTGCTGTATTGTTCTCCATTGTGACGTTGCCAGTCGAATTTGACGCAAGTAAACGAGCAATGAATCAAATACAAAAAATGCATATCGTGAATGAAAAAGAATATAAACATGCCGGTCGCGTATTAAGAGCAGCAGCGATGACTTATGTTGCAGCGACAGCCGTTGCAGTTGCTGAACTCGTTCGTTTAATTTTAATCGCACGTTCGGCAGATCAATAGTAAGCAAAAAAGAGTTGGGGGACAGACGCCCAGCTCTTTTTTTAGTTTTGGTGAATTATATTGATAAAGTACTACTATAAAAAATAGTGTTTCATCTATCAAAAAGGTGCATAGATTGCTCAACGCCACACATTTCATGTAAGATAAAGAAGAATGAAAACAGAAAGGATGTCATATCATGAATCGATCACTCTCTGATATGCAAAAAGAAGTCGATACATACATTTCACAGTTTAAAACAGGTTATTTTTCTCCGCTTGCAAATCTTGCCCGCTTAACAGAAGAAGTTGGTGAATTGGCACGTGAAATCAACCACTATCATGGAGAGAAAAAGAAGAAAGCGAGTGAGGCTGAAAATACAATCGAAGCTGAACTAGGTGACAACCTTTTTGTTCTCCTTTGTCTCGCAAACTCGCTTAATATCGATATGACAAAAAGCTTTAACCAAACAATGAAAAAATTCAACAAACGCGATAAAAATCGTTTTGAAAGAAAGACATAAAGGAGTACGAGCTATATGAAGATTGGCATTACTTGTTATCCCTCAGTAGGTGGTTCAGGGATCATTGCAACAGAACTCGGTATTTTAATGGCCGAACGTGGGCATGAAGTGCATTTTATTACTTCAAACATGCCATTTCGCTTAAATAAACCGGTACCTAACATTACTTTCCATCAAGTTGACGTAAATCAATATGCTGTATTCCAATATCCACCTTATGATATTTCGTTAAGTACAAAAATCGCAAATGTTATAAATGAGTATGACTTAGATGTGCTTCATATGCATTACGCAATTCCACATGCGATTTGTGGGATTTTAGCGAGACAAATGTCCGGTAAAGATATTAAAATTATGACGACTTTGCACGGCACAGATATTACAGTTCTCGGCTATGATCACTCGTTAAGAAATGCAATTAAATTCGGCATCGAACAAAGTGACATTGTAACGAGTGTGAGCGAATCATTAAAAGACGAAACGAATGAGATTATTGCACCTCAAAAAGAGATTGTACCGATTTATAATTTCGTAAGGGAATCCGAATTTCCGACGGGTTACAATACAGATTTAAAAGAGAGTTATGGCATTACTCAAGATGAAAAAGTATTGATTCATGTGTCAAATTTCCGTAAAGTTAAACGAATTGATACGATTATTGATACATTTGCTCTCATTCGCGAACACATTCAATCCAAATTGTTGCTGATTGGCGACGGTCCTGAATTACATGATATGCGAATAAAAGTCCGTGAAATGGGTCTTTCTGATGATGTACTCTTTTTAGGTAAACAAGATTGTATGAGTAATTTTTACCAAATGTCAGACATTGTGTTATTAATGAGCGAAAAGGAAAGCTTTGGCCTTACCCTGTTAGAAGCGATGAAAACAGGCGTCGTTCCTATTGGTACACGTGCAGGTGGCATTCAAGAAGTCATTCAACATCGTGAAACAGGCTTTTTAGTGGATATCGGGGACAGTCAAACTGCAGCTGACTACGCGCTAAAATTACTGACAGATAGTGCATTATACCAATCGTTACGTGAAAATATGTTACACGATATTGCAAAACGGTTCGATTCACAAATTATCGCCGATCAGTATGAACATTATTATAAAAAAATGATAGGGGAATTGTAATTCATGAATCAATCTCAATTTGAATTAGCCAAACCTATTTTAGAACGTTTAATTCAACATGGATATGAAGCTTATTTTGTCGGTGGCTCAGTGCGAGATTTTATTATGAATCGTCCTATCCACGATGTAGATATTACGACAAATGCGACACCTGATGAAATCGAGTCACTCTTTGAACATACAATTCCCATTGGTAAAGAACATGGTACCATCAATGTCGTATGGTCACACGAAAATTATGAAGTGACGACTTTCCGTGCTGAAGCTGAATATGTGGATCATCGTCGCCCGACAGAAGTATATTTTGTCAGGGATTTATACCAAGATGTGGAACGTCGAGATTTCACGATGAACGCCATAGCGATGAATATCAACTATGAACGTATTGACCATTTTGAAGGCGAACGTGATATTGAACAGCGCATCATTCGTACGGTAGGTGATGCAAAAACACGCTTTGACGAAGATGCATTAAGAATATTGCGCGGTTTACGTTTTAAGTCACAGCTCGGATTTACGATTGAAGAGGCAACGTTTGAAGCGATGGCACACCAAATGTCGGATTTGGAATATTTATCCATTGAACGCATTATGAACGAACTAACATTATTAATTAAAGGGACCTTTGTTGCGAAAACCTTCCCCATACTTGAAGCTTTGCAATTGTGGCGTTACATCCCGTATTTCAAAGATGTCGATGTCGCAGCGATAAAAATAAATGCACCGATTGATATGGAGGCATTTTTAGCCATTCTCAGCTATCGCACAAACTATCAAGCGTTTAAGTCTTTAAAACTGAGTAATGCACAAGTTCGCACAATTCAAACGTTAATATCGGCCATTCAAGTTGCACAAACAATAGATACTAAAGTCCAGCTCCAACAATTTACGTACGATTTTGGTCTTGAGGTTGCGCTAAAAATTAATGAACTGCGACCGATATTAGAAGATAACCAAATTGATTTACCATCACCGATTATCTTTAGCAGTGCAAGTCTCCAAGCCGTATGGGAAGATTTACCAATTCAATCACGAGAAGATTTAGCCATAGATGGTAAATGGTTAATGCAAGCGTTCCAATTAAAAGGTGGACCGTGGATCAAAGACGTTTTACGACAAGTCGAATGTGCTGTGATTCAACGTCAAGTCAACAATCAAACAGAAGCTATCATTGAATGGGTGAGAACACATGTCAAAATATCTTGATCAAATATTAGAACTATTAACAGATGCAAGACCCGACTATATTTCTGGGCAGACGATTGCAGAACAACTCAATGTTTCACGGATGACGGTCAAAAAAACAGTGGACCAACTTAAAGCAGAGGGGTTTTCAATTGATTCGATTCACAATAAAGGGCATCAGCTAAAAGCTTTGCCGCAAGCATGGCATAAAGGGGTATTGACCTCAATTTTTAAACATCAATCATTTATCAATCAATTTCAAACATATCCATCTGTAGACTCTACACAACAAGTCGCTAAAAAGGCAATTTTAAACGATGATCGTACTATGCTCATTTTAAGCGATGAACAAACAGCAGGAAAAGGGCGTTTCAAACGTGTTTGGCAATCATCAAAAGGCAAAGGTTTATGGATGTCACTCGTTTTAAGACCAGACATTCCTTTTTCAATGCTGACGACGTTTAATTTATTTATGTCATTAGCAATCAGTGAAGCGATTCAGTCATATAGTCCAGCAAAAGTTGAAATTAAATGGCCAAATGACATTTACATAGAAGGTCAAAAAGTATGCGGGTTTCTGACGGAAATGGTAGCAAATGCAGATGGGATTGAGGCTGTCATTTGTGGTATTGGCATTAATTTAAATCACGACGTTGAAGATTTTGACGAAGCATTACAACAAACTGCAACGAGTGTTAAATTGCATTACGGAAAAAATATTAACCGCTATGACTTTTTAGAACAATTGATGCAACGTATTGAAGTACGTTATCAACAATTTTTGACTGAGCCTTTTACAACCATTAAAGATGAATATATTCAGCGCTCAAATATTTGGAATAAACAATTACGTTTTACAGAAGGCAAACAACAATTTTATGGTAACGTAATGGAAATTGATGACCAAGGCTTTTTACTTGTCGTTGATCGAGATGGTGATTTCCACCGTTTAATGAGTGCAGATATTGAATTTTAATCTATAAAGAGAGAAAGGAGGGGGCATATGGCGCATCAACCCTGTTATGCTGTTGTCGATCTTGAAACGACAGGCAACCAAGCAGATTATGATGAGATTATTCAAATAGGTATTACTTTTGTTCGTAACAACCAAATTATTGACCACTATCACTCAATGATCAAAACCGATTTAACAATTCCGACTTTTATACAAGCATTGACTTCCATTGAAGAAGAAATGTTAAATCAAGCACCTTATTTTAAAGAAGTCGCACATAAAATTTATTCAAAAATTAAAGATTGTATTTTCGTCGCACATAATGTAAATTTCGATCTTAATTTTTTAAAACGTTCATTCAAAAAATGTCATATTCATTACCAACCGAAAAAAGTCATTGATACATTGGAACTCTTTAAAATTGCGTTTCCAACAGAGAAAAGCTATCAACTGACAGAGTTAGCCGAATCATTAGGTATTCCGCTTACACAAGCACACCGCGCAGATGAAGACGCGTATACAACAGCGCGTATCATGATTTTGGCGTTTGAGAAGTTCGAGGTTTTACCGATTAACACGAAGAAACAGCTCTATTATTTAAGCAAACAATTAAAATATCAATTGGACGACTATTTTTTCGAACAAGTCCGTTTACATGATGCGACAAAAGAAATGACTGGATTAAATCAGTTTGAACAAATTTATTATCTTGCCCCACCTGATTTTGAAGTCAGTCACATTCAGTTTGACGGTAATTTGACCGCTTTATATCAAACAATTGTCGACGTCTGTCATTACCAATATCGTGAAGAACAGCTTTATATGGCGCAAATTGTGTTTGACCAGTTAATGCATAACGAAAAAGCACTTATTGAAGCCGATACTGGTAGTGGAAAATCATTAGCTTATTTAGTCGCATCTTTAATGTATTATATTGAGACAGGCGAACACGTCATGATTTCAACGAATACAAAAATGTTACAAAATCAATTGTTATTACAAGATATTCCGAAAATTAACGAAGCACTTAATGTATCGATCAATGCGACGTTAATCAAAAGTAAACAAGACTATATCTCGCTAGGTCTCATCAGCCAAGTATTAAAAGATGAAACGACCAATTATGATGTTAATTTATTAAAAATGCAATTGCTCATCTGGATATTAGAAACACGGACAGGTGATATTCAAGAACTGAACTTACGCGGTGGCCAAAAAATGTATTTTGAACAAAAAATCGAAACGTATGTTCCTATACGTAAAGATTTTCATTATTACAACCATATTCGAACGAATGCATCCAAAATTCAAATCGGCATTACAAATCATGCGCATTTGTTATATTCATCACCTGAACATACACTCTATCAAATGTTCAAACATTGCATTATTGATGAAGCACATCGATTGCCCGACTATGCGATTGATTGTGCCATTCATGCGTTCGGTTATGCCGATATTAAGTACCAATTAGGGCTAATCGGTAAAACAGAAAATGAAAAACTGCTAAAACAAATCGATCAACTCGAGCAACAACGTATTTTACAAAAGTTAGATATTCCACCGATTGATGTTTTTAGCATTAAGCAAGACATTAATGAAATTCACGATATGAACGAACACTTTTTTGACCATATTTTCAATCAAGTGCATGAAGGTCAGTTATATGATGATGAAACATCGAAATTACATTATGCCTATGATATGAAACGCGATCAATTGATTCCGTTGTTACATCAATACATTTCCAAAATTAATGTCACACTTGAGCATTTCAATAATATGAAACATAAAGTGGTCAAAACGCTGCGTAAACATTTGCTTTATATTGTGGATCAATTACGAGAAATCGAAACGGGGTTGAAAGCAGGGCATTTGTTTTATATTACGTTAAAAAATGTCCAACAAAAGTCGACGATTAAAATTCATCTTAAAGACGCATCGATCAAACATCTGTTAACGGAGAAAATTTTAAAACAGTTCGAATCGATTTCGTTCGTTTCAGGCACACTGACGTTTAATGGCTCCTTTAAAAATTATCAAAAGTGGTTTGAAGAAGATGTGCATTTCCAAACGTACAAGATTACGTCAGAACATCAACATAACGCCAATGCACACATCTTTGTGCCGAATGATATTAAACGTTACAATTATCAAAATCAAGAAGAATATATCCAAACGATTGTGGAATATATTGCCCGTTACGTCACGACTGTGGACAGTAAGTGTCTCGTTCTCTTCACGAGCTATAAAATGTTATACAATGTGATGGATTATTTAAATCAAATGGCTGAATTTGACGATTATGTGATATTGTCACAGCAACAAAGTCAAAATTATAAAATCGTGCAACAGTTCAATCATTTTGATAAAGCAATATTACTAGGGACGAGTACATTTTTTGAAGGATTTGATTATCAGGCGCACGGTATTAAATGTGTCATGATTGCGAAATTACCATTTATGAATCATCATGCCGTCAAACCGATGTTACTTGCCAATGAGTTTGACAATGTTTTTAAAGATTATGTCTTACCTGAAGCTGTGTTGCGATTCAGACAAGGTTTAGGTCGCCTTTTGAGAAATGAAAATGATCAAGGGATTGTCGTTTCTTTTGATAATCGTTTAATCCACAGTCAATATCGTCACTTTTTCCAAAATACGTTTACACATTTTCAACAACATGAAGGCAACATCAAACAGTTTGGACAATTGCTCCATCAAATGCAATCTCAACTCGATCAATCATGATGTGGTAGAAGTTCGGCAATAGTTTTGTTAAAATAATAACAGTATTAAAACAAATAGGAGAATGGTTATGAAAACAACGATTAAAGAAGCAAAGAATAAAATTGGCCAAGAAGTCACGATTGGTGCTTGGCTAGCGAATAAACGTTCAAGTGGTAAAATCGCATTCTTACAATTGCGTGACGGTACAGGGTTTATGCAAGGTGTGGTCGTTAAAGCAGATGTTGACGAGGACATCTTTCAACGTGCGAAATCATTAACACAAGAAACATCATTGTATGTGACTGGTGAAATTACTGAAGACAACCGCTCAGACTTAGGTTATGAGATGCAAGTCAAAAATATTGAAGTGATTCACGAAGCACACGACTATCCGATTACACCTAAAAATCATGGTACTGAATTTTTAATGGATCACCGCCATTTATGGTTACGTTCTAAAAAACAACACGCTGTGATGAAAATTCGTAACGAAATCATCCGTGCAACATATGAGTTCTTTAATGAAAATGGCTTCACGAAAATTGATCCACCGATTTTAACAGCAAGTGCACCTGAAGGCACAAGTGAATTGTTCCATACAAAATACTTTGATGAAGATGCCTTTTTATCACAAAGTGGACAACTTTACATGGAAGCTGCGGCAATGGCTTACGGAAAAGTATTTTCATTCGGTCCGACATTCCGTGCCGAAAAATCTAAAACACGTCGCCATTTAATTGAATTCTGGATGATTGAACCTGAAATGGCCTTTACAACACATGAAGAGAGTTTAGAAGTACAAGAGGCGTATGTTTCATATGTCGTACAATCCGTGCTTAAAAATTGTCAAATCGAACTTAAATTATTAGAACGCGACACATCAAAATTAGAAAAAGTTCAAGCGCCATTTCCACGTATTTCTTATGATGATGCGATTAAGTTTTTACATGAAGCAGGGTTTGATGATATTAAATGGGGCGATGACTTCGGTGCACCACACGAAACAGCGATTGCCAACCATTACGACTTGCCTGTATTCATTGTGAATTATCCAACAAAAATTAAACCATTCTACATGCAACCAAATCCAGAAAATGAAGACACAGTGCTTTGTGCGGATTTAATTGCACCTGAAGGCTATGGCGAAATTATCGGTGGCTCTGAGCGTATTAACGACCTCGAGTTGTTAGAACAACGTATCGATGAACATCAGCTTGATACAGAAAGCTATCAATATTACATAGATTTACGTAAATATGGTAGTGTACCGCACAGTGGTTTCGGTTTAGGCTTAGAACGTACTGTCGCATGGATTGCCGGTGTGGAACATGTGCGTGAAACATCACCATTCCCACGCTTGTTAAATCGTTTGTATCCATAAGAGATGCCAATGTAATGATGTTGATGGGCATACCATCGCCACATCTTTTACGGGGGTGAGAAGATGAAATTCTTTGACAATAGGGATTTCACACTCACTCTCTTTTTATTCTAACTATAGCGGTGCGTCAAGAATACATTGTTGTCACATGACGGCGATATAGGAGGGTAACTAATGAACCAACGAGAATTGCAAATACGGCCTGTTGTGATTCGCTTTGAATTACTTGAGCATTATCAAGAATTGGGCCTTAACGAAAATGATTTAGTGATTTTAATAAAAATTTTATATGCTTATGAATCTTCTAATGAGCAGCCTTCTATTGATGTGTTAAAAAAGGGGACAACGATGCAATCATCAGAAGTGACCGCGATTATACAAAAATTGATTCAACTCGGTTTATTGGCGATGCGCGTTGAAAAAAATAATGAAGGTAAATTCACTGAATATATTAATCTTGATGGCTTTTACGAACAATTGGCTTCTATTTTTAAACAAATCGAAACATCTAAAGAAACGACGTCTGAAGAAGAAGCATTTAAAATGGTGTTTAAAAAAATCGAAACTGCATTTGGGCGGGCATTATCACCACTAGAAATTGAACATCTTAACCAATGGATTGACGTCGATCATTATGCCATTGAATTAATTGATGCGGCAATTGATGAAGCGTTGGCACACCAAAAAACGTCACTCAAATATATTGATCGTATTTTACTCAATTGGCAAAAAAATAATGTCTCAACAGTTAAAGACGCACAACCGATACGGGCAAAATTTAAAAAGCAACCTCAACAACCTACTCAAAAAACAGAACACATTCCGAAATTTAATTGGCTGAAAGGAGAGAATCCTTTTGATAAGTAAAAAGAAAGCACTTGAAATGATTGATGTCATTGATCAAATGTTTCCAGATGCACAATGCGAACTTGTACATGAAAACCCATTCGAATTAACGATAGCTGTTTTACTCTCAGCACAATGTACCGACAATACGGTGAACCGTGTGACTAAGGACTTATTTCAGAAGTATCACACGCCAGAAGACTATTTAGCTGTGGATTTAGAAGAGTTACAACAAGATATTCGTTCAATTGGGCTCTACCGTAATAAAGCAAAAAATATTCAAAAACTATCGCAATCTTTACTCGATCAATATGATGGAATCGTGCCACATACCCATGAACAACTAGAAGGGTTAGCTGGTGTAGGGCGAAAAACGGCGAATGTCGTCATGAGTGTAGCATTTGGGGAACCTGCACTCGCTGTTGATACACATGTCGAACGTGTGTCGAAACGTTTAGGCATTTGTCGCTGGAAAGATAGTGTGACAGAAGTAGAACGTCGACTCACATCGATCATACCACGAGAACGTTGGACGAAAAGTCATCATCAATTGATCTTTTTCGGTCGTTATCACTGTTTAGCGAAAAAACCAAAGTGTGGTGTCTGTCCATTGTTTGAGGATTGTCGTGAAGGACAAAAACGTTATCGTGCATCATTGAAAAAAGCGGCAGGTGCATCATCATGAATCATCAAGAAATCATTGCAAATATGTCAAAATTAGAAGGAGCATTAGACGAATACGCGAAACAGCGTAAAATTGGTCATGATGCATCGGTTACGTTGTTGGATGAATATTATAATTTGTTAATTCGTTACTTTAACGTGATTAATGAAGTGGAAAATTATCGGCTAGTGACTCAGGAAAGTTTACGTATTGTGCCGTTCAATATTGATGAACGTTTTGCATATATCGAAACACGTAAGCATCATTATATGGGATATCAACAAATGAAGACGCTGAAATCTGAATTAGTGAAGATGTATGCAGCATATCGTGCACGCCATCGCTTATTGTAATGTGATGGCAACCATGGATGCATCTATTTCATACATGATATTCCTTTGAAATTTATCAAAGGAATGGGGCATTGAGTTTTCCCAGTCCCATTCCTACGATTTTTAAACATATGATTCATTAATGACTATAAAACAGTTTGAAAACGAACGAGGAGCGGGATACAAAAATGGATGTGATTGAGTTTCTTGGTTTTATAATCTTGCCATCAGTCCCCTGTATTTGAAATAAGATTGCTCAGAAGGCTGAGACTCCTGTGGGAATGTGTGCATATTGCTTACAATTCCTTTTTTACTTTAATAGTGGTTACTGTTTATCGCAGTAGCTGTCTGACTCCTCAATGCGCACGCTTTTGATCACGAGTGCAGTACAGAAATCTATTAACGCTGCAACAAATGTAATAGTTTAATCAAGTGTTAATTAGCTGTAGGAGGACTCCCATCGAAAAGCGAAGCCATGCAGGCAATCAAGAACCACAAATCATAGAATCATAGGCAGAGGGCAAATTTAATCAAAATATTGCATCAATCTCATCAAAAGCTTTTATGTTCTTCACCTTTACTTTTTGTTTTATATAAGTGAAAAGACGAATACAAAAAGGAGCGGGGCGCTCATGCTGTCCCTGCTCCTTTTTGTATGGCATTTTAACGACCAAATAAGTTACCGAAAATACCATTACCGTTATTATTGCTATTATTGTTGTTACTTTGTTGTGAATTGTTATTGCCATTGCTCAAATTCTGACCGTTGTTACCATTTCTGCTGTTGTTAGAACTTGAACCACTGTTTGTCCCATTACTTGATTCTGTAAAGTTGCTTGTTGTATTGCCATCAGGTGATTTTGCAACATATAAGCTCTTTCCACTACCTGCAACAGAGTCAGGACGTGTAAAGTCTGAACCATCACGTGGACTAATATCGCTCATTACATCTCTAAAGAGTAATTGTGGATATTTTTGTTCACTACTGCCAACGAATGAGTTTTGACCGTATTGTTTCACTTCACTAAAGCCCATCCATACAGACATTGTATATTTCGGTGTGAACCCCGAAATCCATACGTCTTTAGCTGCTGAATCAGGTAAATTATACTGTTGATATGTTTCTGCACCATACGTACCTGTACCTGTTTTAGCTGCCATGTTCACACCATCGACTTTGTTACCATAAGCAGAACCGTATGCTTCAAATGTACCTTTTAAAATCTCAGTAATCATGTATGCTGTGTAGTCATTCATTGCTTTATGGCTCGTAAAATCAAATTCAATTGTATTACCATTTGCTTCTACAACTTTTTTGATTGAATGTGCTTTGTTGTACGTACCACCATTTGCAAATGATGCATAGGCTGAAGCAAGTTGCGTAGGTGAGAATTCAGAAGATGAACCACCTAATACTTCTGAAGGACCAATATCTGTATTTTCATACTCTAAACCAACTTTTTTCGCAAAATCAGTCGGTGCATTGTTACCAGCTTGGGATTTGACTTGTTGCCATGTTTTCAATGCTGGAATGTTAAAACTTTGACGTAATGCATCATAAATGGATACCGTACCGTGACTTTGTTGGTCATAGTTTCTAAATGTGGCACCATCAATATTGTAAGCTGATTCGTCTTGAATAGAGTGGTTGGTTGCCCATTGCATATTGTCAATTGCTGGACCATACGCTAAGAATGGCTTCAATGTCGAACCAGTTGGATGTGCGTCAGTCGCTTGGTTACGCTCAACGACATCTTTATAGTTACGACCACCTGAAATGGCAACTAAAGCACCAGTTTGGCTGTCTACGATTGTTGAACCCACCATCTGATCTTCATTTTTATAATAACCACCATTATCAATACGGTTTTGTAAGCTGTTTTGAGCATCTTTATCCATGTAAGTGTAAATTTTAATACCACTGTTAAGAATGTCAGATAAATTCTGTCCTTTAAATTCAGGATTGTTCATAAGCTCTTGCTTCACAAAGTTCACATAAGAATTGTATTGTTCTGAATCATCGTCTGGTTTAATTTGTCTATCTTCAGCTGAACGTTGCACGAGATTTTCAGTAATTGGCGTATCTTGCGCTTCTTTTTTCTCTTTTTCAGAAATGCGGTGATGATATGCCATCAAGTACAATACTGTGTCTTTACGTTTTTCAGCTTCTTCTGGATGGTCATAAATGTTATAAGTATTAGGAACTTGCGGCAGACCTGCGAGATACGCCGATTCAGCTAAGTTCAGATCTTTTAAATCTTTATCAAAGTAGTATCTTGCTGCAGCCTTAACCCCATACACACCATCAGAGTAGTAAATTTTGTTGAGATACATTTGGAAAATTTCATCTTTAGAATATTCCTGTTCTAAACGATAAGATAGGTAGGCTTCTTGCGCTTTACGTTCAATCGACTTTTGGTCTGTTAAAAACGTACGTTTAACCACTTGTTGTGTTAACGTCGAAGCACCTTGTGAACCAAAGCCGCCCGTAATATTTTTCAATACGGCACCGAACAAACGTTTGTAATCGAGTGCACCGTGATCATAAAAACGGTTGTCTTCAGTTGCAAGCACTGCATTTTTCATCGTATCGGGAACATCTTTTAAATCCACATGCTCTCGTCTTGCACCATTATCAAGCGTCTTCACTAATTCATCATCTTTATCATAAATTTTTGCTGGACTTGGATCCTGGAGTTTAGACTCGTTAAATGCAGGTGCTTTCCAGGCATAATATGCGAAAAGCAATACAGATAAGAGTGCTAAGATGACAAATGCTAATACTAAAAAGCTCAACACTTTAATGATCGTACGCTTGATGTTCTTATTCTTTTTTTGACCGGACTTCTTTTTCGTTTGCTTGGAAGTCCCTTTCTTTTCCGTCATAAGCGGTCCTCACTTTCATCTAATATCAACTTATCAACTGCATTGAGGTAATCTAATCTGGGTTGATACTGATAAGGAATATAGTAACCATTTTCTTGAATTTCTTCAACCTTAATTGATTTTTTTCCATTTTTTAAGTAGCGCTCCCAAAACGGAAAAAATCGCTTAAACGGCAAGAGATAAACTTCATTGATTCCTTTAAAGCGGAGTAGCAAAAAGACAATCCCTCCATGGGCCACTGCTTGCTTCATATGTTCAACTTGATGCGCATGGATATTTTGTAACGGAAAAGATGTTTTGTTTTTCGTTTCCTTTGCCTCAAAATCAATGTAATAGCCCTTATAAACACCATTATAATCAGTAGTTGAAGGCGTTCGAAAATAAGCCTCTTTAATTACAGCTTGACTGCGTTTTGGATAATCCACATGGACAATTTGCACAGGTGTTGGTTTCTTATGAATCACAGCGCGTTCTGTCTTCAAATAATATTGGTTGGAGCTTTCAATATCATTTTCCAATGTCATACCGCGCCCACCGTATTTAATTTTACTCGATTTGTTTGTCCTCGTACTTCCGTCTTGAGTCTGACTCTGCTTAAATGGCTTACCGTTTGGATAATTCATTTGTCTCACCTACAATCCATGTTTTTTTGCCCTATAAACATGATAGGATAGGCGTTTTATAAATCGAAAGGATTCATAAACTGACATTATTGTAACATACATAGTCGTTTAACGTGACCTAAAATCAATTCCTGTTAAAATATTTCAACACATTATGATAAAATTAATTTAGTTTAATGAAAGGTGTTTAGATTTATGCAAATTGTCATACAACAGTTGATTCACGATTTAGCAACTATTTCACAACGTTTTAAAGTAGCTCGAGCAGGAAGACAATATGATTTTTATAAAGAAGTTCAACCGTTCGTCCAACAAGTTGATGCTCACTTGCAATCATTACAGCACTATCAAGACACCATTTCAAAACAAAAATATTTCAATGCACAAAAATTGCAACGTATGTCATCTTTAATGTCAGAGATCGCAGTCGCATGCCATCAATCCACAACGAGCAAAAAATTATTTTTAGATCAATTTAAAGCCGTACAACACGATCTGAACTACTTATCACAAATGGAGCGTGACGGACATGTTTAAGGCAATGTATTTCACAGGTTACAAGTCTTACGAACTGCAAATATTCAATGAACATGCACCTGAAGTGACCTATTTAAAAAAATTTATAACGCAAAAATTAATTCAGTATATAGATCAAGGTTTAGAATGGGTGTTAATCCAAGGGCAATTGGGTATTGAATTATGGAGTGCCGAGTGTGTCATTGCGTTGAAAGAAGATTATCCCGAGCTAAAATTAGGCGTCATTACACCATTTTTAGAACACACATCTAAATGGAATGAGCAAAATCAGCTCAAATATCAACAGATAATCGAAAAGAGTGATTATGTCAACAGTGTGCATCAGCATACATACGAAGGACCGTTTCGGTTTGAACAAGCGGATCAATTTATGTTGGACCATACGGATATCACTGTACTAATTTATGATGAAGAACAACCCGCAAGCCCACAATTTTTCAAAAAGAAGTTAGTTGATTTTGTTGAAAAAACAAACTATACTTGTGATATTGTGACGTTTGACGAAATGACGAACTTTATCAATGATTTACAATGATCCGAAGAAATTTAAATCAAATGAGGTGGAACAAATGTCAGATGTTTCGTTAAAATTATCAGCAAAAGATATTTACGAAAAAGACTTTGAAAAGACAATGGTTCGTGGCTATCGTCCCCAAGAAGTGGATGCTTTTTTAGACGATATTATTGCGGATTATCAAAAAATGTCAGACTTAAATAATGAAGTCATCAAATTATCAGAAGAAAATCACAAACTAAAAAAAGAGATTGAAGATTTACGTATTCGTGTTGCCTCTAGTCGACCTCAAGATAATAAGAGTTTCGCAAATCAAAGTTCAAACCAAAATAATAACGTAGATATTTTAAAACGAATTTCTAACCTTGAAAAAGCAGTCTTTGGAAAATAGGGATTGTTTTTTAATTGAAAAATGCTATAATTTTTTGAGGATATTTCGTGTAATCGCTATATGTTACGACATATAGAGGAAAGTCCATGCTCACACAGTCTGAGATGACTGTAGTGTTCGTGCTTGATGAAACAATAAGTCAAGGCAATATTCGATATTGACGGCAACGACCTAACCTAAGTCTTTTGATACGGTTACATTAGTTTGAAAGTGCCACAGTGACGTAGCTTTATTAGAAATAATGAAGGTGGAACGCGGTAAACCCCTCGAGTGAGCAATCCAAATTTGGTAGGAGCACTTGTCTAACGGAATTCAACGTATAGACGAGGAAAAGTACAGCATACTTTTCAGACAGATGATTACAACTGAAGTACCAGTGTAACTAGTGCACGTAATGAGTACATCAGTACAGAACATGGCTTATAGAAATATCTCAGACTAGTCACCTTAGGGCTGGAACAAGACGTTCCAGCCCTTCAGTTTGTCTTGACAACTCATGAAATAAGAATCAGTATCAATAGAGAGGACTTATCTTTACTATAGACACATAGAAATCTTTTGCGTAGCGGACTGTTAAACTGAATAAAGAATGAGAACCCAAGCGCGCAAACAATAAAACCGAATATCGATAACATAATAAATTAAATAAACATAAAAACAATGATGAAAATTTAGTACATAAACCAATATTCAAAAGGAGGAATTTTCGTGTATCAACTATTAGCAGTTTGTCCAATGGGGCTTGAATCAATCGTCGCGAAAGAAGTCCAGGATTTAGGCTACGACACACGCGTAGAAAATGGACGTATTTATTTTGAAGGAGACGCATCTGCCATCGTTAAAGCCAATTTATGGTTACGTACTGCAGACCGTGTCAAACTTATCGTTGGACAATTTGAAGCTGTAACCTTTGATTCATTATTCGAACAAACGAAAAATCTACCATGGGAACAATTCATCCCAACAGATGGTCAATTTCCAGTACAAGGACGTAGTTTAAAATCAAAGTTATTTAGTGTTCCTGATGTGCAGGCGATTACTAAAAAAGCAATTGTCGAACGATTGAAAAATGCACATCAAGTGTCAGGTTGGTTGGATGAATCAGGCGCAAAATACCCTGTAGAAGTCGCTATTTTAAAAGATAAAGTCTTGTTAACAATTGATACATCTGGCTCCGGTTTGAATAAGCGCGGTTACCGTCTGGCGCAAGGTGAGGCGCCGATTAAGGAGACCCTCGCTGCAAGTTTAGTTAAGTTAGCCAATTGGACAGGTGATACACCGCTTATAGATCCATTTTGTGGTTCTGGAACAATTGCGATTGAAGCTTGTTTAATTGCGCAAAATATCGCACCTGGGTTTAATCGTTCATTTATTTCAGAACAATGGGATATCATTCCAAAAGGGCTGTATGATCAAAAACGTGCAGAAGCTGATGAACTCGCCGATTATGATAAAGAAATCGAAATTTACGCTTCTGATATCGATCCTGAAATGGTTGAAATTGCACAACGCAATGCAGATGAGGTCGGTGTCGGTGATATTATCCGCTTCGAAGTCAAAGATGTGAACACCCTTACCATTAATCACGACGGTCCAATTGGTCTAATCGGTAACCCGCCGTATGGTGAACGTATCGGTGACCGTGCAGAAGTTGAAGAAATGTACCGTAATCTCGGCATTCTCATGCAAAACCATCCGAATTTGTCACTTTACATTATGACAAGTAACAAAGAATTTGAATACCTCGTAAACCGTAAAGCTACAAAGCGTCGTAAGTTGTTTAACGGCTATATTGAAACAACTTATTATCAATATTGGGCAAATAAAAAATCTTAAGCCATTTTAATTTTTACGAAAAGAGGGAGTACTTTGTATCAAGATAAAGAATTTAAAAAAGGCATTCTTTTCGCTTTATTGGCTTATGTCATTTGGGGCACTTTGCCATTATATTGGGCACTCATTCACGACGTCGATCCGATTGAAACACTCATGTATCGTATCGTTTTATCACTCATTTTTATGCTGCTCCTTTTACCCATCATCGGGCAATGGCAGCGATTTGCTCAAGATATGGCGCAACTAAAAGCGAAACCGTTCAAACTATTGATTATCATTTTAGCAGGCTATATCGTGACGGTGAACTGGGGCACGTTTATTTATGCGATTGATGCTGGTTTTGTATTACAAACAAGTTTAGGGTATTATATCAATCCGCTCGTCAGCATTTTATTATCCATGATATTTTTTAAAGAACGTTTCAACCGTCTCGAATGGGTGGCGATTCTCTTTGCTGTACTTGGCGTCGTTTATATGACTTTTAAAGTAGGCGAATTTCCATATATTTCGTTAATTTTAGCTTTTTCATTTGGCATTTATGGTTTACTGAAAAAACTCGTTCCTATGCCAGCATTGAGTAGCATTACTATTGAGTCACTGGCGACGGCACCCATGGCGATCATTTATTTAATTATCGTTTGGCAAACAGCTGATTTAAGTATCGGATGGAATATGTCGACGTTTTGGTTGCTCTTTTCAGGCGCTGTGACGGCATTACCGTTACTCTCATTTTCAGAAGGGGCGATTCGTATTCCGTTATCATTAATGGGCTTTATTCAATACGTAGGGCCGACGCTCATCTTTATACTTGGTATTTTTGTATTTAAAGAACCATTTAATGTCGACCAATTTATTACATTTTGCTTTATTTGGGTCGGTATCGTGATTTATGTCATTTCTCAAATCCTCAAAATTAAAAAGCGTCCACAACCATTCCAATATCAAAATTAACCAAAATATAAGCTAACATCGTACATTGACTGTGCGATGTTATTTTTTGCTTTCAATCTCATATTAAAATGCCATTATTTTTAATCACGGCAATGGCATTTATCGCCATAAACTCATATAATACTTAAATAAAGACGTTTAAAACAAGGGGAATCCAATATCTATGCAGAATCAAGAACAACTGGATATTTTATATAAACTAAAAAAAGAAGTGGAAAAATCTGATCATTCCGCTTTTATACATACGATTAACCAAATGATTAAAAAGGTGTATCTAAACCACTACACTATGACCTTTGTCGGCCATTTTTCAGCAGGTAAATCGACAATCATTAATCGTCTTATCGGCCAAGACATTTTACCAAGTTCACCCGTTCCGACAACGAGTAATACTGCATTAGTAACAATTGCAGAGGCGCCTGGTATTACAGCGAACATCGAAGGTCAAAAGTATACACAATTGAATTCTTATGATGATGTCAAACAAATGAACCGCGAAAATTTTCACGTTGAGTCCATTGACATTCGTATTCAAAGTGATGCGTTTCATAAAGGTTTTACATTTCAAGATACACCAGGTGTCGATTCCAATGTACAATCACACAATATGCAAACGGAGCAATTTCTGTATACGAGTAATATCGTTTTCTATACGGTTGATTATAACCATGTACAATCCGCGCTGAACTTTCAATTTATGAAACGTCTGAATCGTGCAGGCATTCCAGTCGTTTTCGTTATTAACCAAATTGATAAACATGACGAAAACGAACTCACATTTCAAACATTTCAAAATCGTGTGGAACAATCCGTGAGTGAGTGGGATATTGATTTACTCGAAACATTTTATATTACAAAGTTTGAACATCCACAAAATCAATTCGATGCGTTACGCGCCTTTATTATGGAACAAGATCAGCACCGTGAAGCTGTGAAAGACTATGTTGCACGTATGAAACAATTTATTCATCAACATCAATTGAACTATTTACAACATGAAATGGATGAAATTTTAGAACGACTCAACATCGAAGCGACACAATTCGATCAAGCGTATCAATCACATCAACAAAATGAAATGATTAGCGAGGAAGCACAATTGTTGAATGATGCGGTAGCGTTGAAACATTATTTAAAAGATAAACGCCGCTCCATAATTGATAATGCGTATATTATGACACACGACATGCGTGAAACGATTCGTTATTGTTTGGAAAGTATGACGAAGGATTTTAAAGCCGCTGGACTGTTTAATAAAAAGAAAAAAACAGAAGAAGAACGTCAAACACGCCTTAATGAATTAATGATAGCTCTTCAAAGTAAAGTTGATCACCAAATCATTAAACCGATGCAAGAAGATTTGTCATTTCTCACACGTTTTATTAATGATACCGGTTTGAATCAGCGTATTTTAAACCAAAAATTGACATTACCGACATCCATTATAACCGATTTGTATCAAACACAAATTCAAATAACGAATCAATATGTGTTAACTTTCTCAAATGATGTCATGAAAGCTATCAAGCACTATATTTTAAAAGAACTCGAACCACTTGATGATACCATTATTGACAATGTCCACGCAGAAGAGCACCTCGTCGATGAATCAAATGATAGTTCGGCGTATACACGTTATATTGAATTGCGTAACTTGTCTCAGTCGTTAAAGACAGAAAATTATCGTCATTATTATATTCATATGGAAGATTCGCTGGACCGTTTGATCGATCGCACAGAAATTCAATATCAAGTGAAATCAAATGAAGATAATAAAAAAGATGTGCAACAACAAGAGGATGTTGTCACAGCTGAGAAAAACCCGATTAACGACGCACAAATGACCCAAGCATTAGATATTGTCAAAAATATCCCATTGTTTAAATCAAGTGTAAAAAACATTGAGGAAACACAGGAAAGAATGCAACATCAAACCGTTAAAATAGGTGTTTTTGGTACATTCAGCGCTGGTAAAAGTAGTTTGATTAATGCATTATTAGGGGACAATTATTTGACGAGTTCACCTAACCCGACAACAGCGGCAACTACTGAGATTGGCTATGGCGATACGTATCACGTTACGTTTAAAACACCAGACATGTTGCTCCAACAAATTAATGATGTGTTTGAACTTGAAGGGCAACAATTTGACAGTATCGAAGCCTTTTTAGAAGCGAACATAGAAAAATTAAAAGGGCGCATAGACAAAAGCCGTCTTGCATTTATTCATGCGATTGAAAAGAATTATGCCCTGTATCAATCGTATATCGCTGAAGGTTTAAAACATGAAATTCAAGCTACTGACGTACAAAAATGGAGTGCTGAAGATGAATATGCGACTTTCGTCCAAACGGTGCATTTAAGATTGCCACTAGATTGGTTGAAAGACAAAGTGATTGTGGACTCATTAGGGTTACATTCGAATAACCAACGACATACGAATGAAACAGAGAAAATACTGACAACCTCTGATTTAATTTTATATGTGAGTTATTTTAATCACGCTTTTACTGACAATGATAAAGCGTTTATCGAACATATGAAAAATATAAATCAGTTAAAAGAACAACAGGCTTTCAAAATGGTCATCAATGCAACCGATTTAGCTGAAAATGAAGTTGATAAACGTGCTGTGCGTGACTATGTAGCAGATGCGTTAATGCAAGTACAAATGCAACCTGAAATTTTTTCTGTATCAAGTCGTGCTGCTTTAACTAAAGGGGACGCCGGTGTGCAACAATTGAAAGCGAGCATTTCACGGTTTTCAGAGGTTGAATCCAAACATATTTTAGAAGCCAAAATGTATGACCAGTTACGTTCTATCGGGCAGTCTTACACACAAATGATTGAAGACCATACTGCAAACGCTGAAAAAATGCAACATGTTAAACAACAATTACAAAAGATGCGTCAAACAACGATTTTTAATTCGGAAAGTTTAACTGCAATTCGTCAAAAACTGATTAACGAAATAGAAGATCAAATGTATCACTTGAATAAGCGTTTAAAAATTCAATTATTAGATAATGTAAAGGCCATTTATAATACACAAATGACGAATACAACAAGTTTCAATGAGGAAAAACGACAATCGACAAAAGCGTATTTGAATCAAATCCATCAAAAGTTATATTTAGAACAAACATTGATGATTGAGCGTATTAAATTTTTCTTTAACCTAGCATTTCAACAAGAAATGGCAACGAAAATTAGATCATTCCAACAATATCACATACTTTTACCAGATATTGAAACGATTGAAGTTGCGCCTGTAGACCAATCATTTTTAACGATTTCTTTTGATGACATGGTCAACGCACTTCCGAAACAATTGACAAAGAAAAACATTATGCAGCCACAAGTGCAAAAACAAATACAAGCTGACATTAAAGATGAAACAGTGACGTTACTCCAACCACGATTAGCTGATTTACGACAAGCGCTTGAAAGTATGCTCGATACTCTCACAACACAGGCACAGCAAGCACTAGAACAGATTGAGTCACAAGCACAACGTGAAATCGATACTGTGTTAGCTGTCGAAGTGGATGATGCACTGATTGCTCAACTACAAGTAGAAACACCAAAATTACTGACAATACTGAATTCAAAGGACTGAAAACATGACACACAAACTTTTATTAATTGATGGCATGGCGTTATTATTTCGTCATTTTTATGCAACGAGTGTACACAAAAATTTTATGCGCAATACGAACGGCACACCGACAAACGGCACGCAAGGTTTTGTGAGACATGTTTACAGTGCGATTCGCGATGTTGAACCGACGCACGTTGCAATATGTTGGGATATGGGGAAAGCGACCTTCCGTAATGACATGTTTGATGGTTATAAACAAAATCGTCCTGCTCCGCCCGAAGAGCTTATCCCACAATTCGACCATGTCCAACATATTTCTGAGTCGCTAGGCTTTTTAAATATTGGCGTTGAAAACTACGAAGCTGATGATGTCATTGGGACGTTAACACATGCATATGCACAATCACCTGACCACGAAGTTTATATCATTACCGGGGATCGCGATTTATTACAATGTGTGAGAGACAACGTTTATGTATGGCTCATCAAAAAAGGATTTACTGAATATAGTAAGTATGACAGAGCGCGATTCGAATTAGAATATCAATTACAACCGCCACAACTCATTGAAGTCAAAGCGTTTATGGGAGACACAGCAGATGGTTATCCAGGTGTAAAAGGCATCGGTGAGAAAACAGCGATTAAACTGGTTCAGCAATATGGCTCTGTTGAGGAAGTGATTGCGAATGTGTCACAGCTTACGCCTGGACAACAGAAAAAGATAGCACAAAATATGGAAAATCTACGTTTGTCAAAACAACTGGCAACGATTGAATTGAATGTCCCATTATCCATCGACACGTTATTCGAGCAAATGGCACATCATGTCGAGTTAAATCACGTACTCGCAGTATTAGATGAGCATGAGTTGTTTGTTTCAAAACGATTTGTTCAAAATTTGTAATCTTAAAATTAAACAAAGCAAGGAAAAAAGATTAGACGATACTCGCTAACATTGATTTCCTTATTAAAAAATGTCGAAGCGTGTGACATGTGTGAACATGTGCATAACACTTCGACATTTTTTATAACATTATGAACGACCTAACGCTTGATACAATGCATCTTGAGCTAACTGATTCGCAGCTTTATTTTGTGCGCGTGGAACCCATTTTACAAATGCCAATTCAAAATCATGTGTCATTTGTAAATAGCGCTCCAAATAAGGTTTAAAACGTCCATTTTTCACAAACTCACGATTCACTGCATCTTCAATTAGCTGTGAATCCGTAAAAACTAATGCATTCGCAACTGCCAATGTTTGTGCTTGCTCTAATGCAAACAGTAACGCTTCCCATTCAGCACTATGATTGTCTAACGCATCGAGCAATTTTGTAAATGTATAGCGTTCATTTTCTGTAACGATAACGACGCCACATGCACTTAATCCCGGATTGCCTTTCGTTGCTGCATCAAAATATATTTTAGCCAACTTCACGACACCACACTTAAATGTATTTTCGTATTTAAGCTTACCATATCATGTATCATAGCGTATCGTCTTTAATTTTGTTGCGACGATAAAGTGACTTTGCCCAATAACCGAATGGGACGTTCAGAACAGTTGTTAATAATTTTAATAAATACGTCGTGATGAAAATTTCTAGTACGACACCGTTGGGTAAACTACCATAAAAAGCAATCATTACGAAAAGCGCTGTATCCACAATCGAACTCAACGTTGTACTCCCATAGGCACGAATGAAAAAGGTACGATCTGAACGAAATACTTTTTTAATCATATTAAAGACAAGTACATCGATATGTTGACCAATAATGTAAGCGGTTATGGATGCGAAAGCGATACGTGGAACGACATCGAAAATTGCTTTCATAGCATCTTGCGCCATGTCAACTTCACTCGGTTGAAACGCGAGCGAAACTTGCATCACGATAATCATAATAAAAGTAGACGAAAAGCCAAGCCAAACCGCTTTTTTCGCGACTTTACGACCATAAATATCATTTAAAATATCTGTTGCAAGATAAATGGATGCGAACATCACATTTCCTAACGTTGCAGAAATCGTAAATATATCCACTGTTTTAAGCACTTGGATGTTGGCAATAATCGTGCCTATCGCAACCCAAGCATACAAACCTGATTTACCAAAAAGTCGAAACATCACTACCATGAGTACGAATGTGACGATAAACGACCCTAAACCTAACCATTCATTATACAATTTAATGACCTCCTAAATTTTGTTACAGCGGGTGTTTAGAAACCGCTCTTCACGATAACTTTTCCATTATAATCAACAGCTTTATATTTTTCAATAGCCTTCCGTTTTTATTTATAGGCATGTCATGTTTCTTGATGTCGCTGAAGATTAAACGCTTCAATGTCCATACAAATCATGTTACGATAGTGCATATTGTACACACTATATTTAAAAGAGGTGACTTACGTGCTAACAGACTCTGAGAAGAAGGCCATTGCTTCAATCGATCATTTATCTCAACAATATTGTGAACATTGCTTGGTTAAAGCGCACCTTCGAAAGACAAAAGGGAAAACACAAGCACATCACTTCTGTATCAATGCGTGTTCAATCGGCAAACAAATTCAACAATTAGGCAATGCGCTACAATGAGGGCTGTAGTACATTGACGAGGAGGTTTAACATGGAAATTATTAAGGTCGAACCTACGCCTAGTCCGAATACGATGAAAATTATTTTATCCGAAAAAAGGCAAGATAATCATTCAAAAACTTATACGGAAGTCACAGATAGTCAGCCACACTTTATCAACGCCATATTACAAGTTAAAGGTGTGAAATCTGTCTTTCATGTATTAGATTTTATTGCCGTTGATAAAGCACCTAAGGCAGACTGGGAGACTGTGTTACCTCTCGTTACGGCGACACTCCACCAAGACCAACAACAAAGCGACACGACGCAACCTGAACCGGATACTCATTTTGGTGAGGTTAAAGCGGAAGTACTTAAGTTTAAAAACATTCCTTATCAAGTGAAACTGACAACACCTAAAGAGGAAAATCGTCAACAATTGAGCGACATATTCGTCAATGCGATGCTCGAAGCACAACAACCGCATGATAATGTTGTCTTTTTACGTAAATGGGAAACGTTAGGTGTCCGTTATGGCGATTTAGATGACGTCATGCAAAGTGTTGTAGAAGAAATCAATGCGCTTTATCCTGAACATGTTTTGAATCTACTCGTGCAAGAGGCGAAAAATACTGATGTTACAGTACCACAGAAACAATATGAACACGTGACATTAGAAACATATCAACAAGAAATTGATTGGAAAGCACGATTACGTATGTTGAAGTCTTTCCCAACACCTACAAGTGATGACTATCCATTACTTGATTATGCCTTAAATGAGGATAAAGTGCCATTACGCCGTGAAGCAGTCGTATTGCTTAGCATGATTGAAGATCGAGAAACTTTGCCATACTTATATAAAGGGCTGCACGACAAAAGTCCTGCAGTGAGACGAACAGCTGGTGATAGTTTAAGTGATTTAGGCTTTAAAGAGGCTTTACCTGAAATGGAAAAAGCCTTGGATGATCCACAAAAAATTGTGCGATGGCGTGCAGCGATGTTTCTTTTTGATGAAGGTGGACCAGAACAGCTGGCAACACTCAAAGCGCATCAAAACGATCCAGCTTATGAAGTGAAGTTGCAAATTGAAATGGCCATTACACGTATCGAAAACGGGGAAGCAGCACTTGGATCAGTGTGGAAACAGATCGCAAATCGTAATCAATAAATCAATACAAGGGAGCACTATAAAATGAACGCATATGATGCTTATATGAAAGAACTCGCTGCTCAAATGAGAGGCGAATTGACACAAAATGGTTTTGAAAGTTTAGAAAGTGAAGATTCCGTTTCACAATATATGAACAATGTCAAAGATGAAGATACAACATTTGTTGTGATTAATTCAACTTGTGGCTGTGCAGCTGGTTTAGCACGTCCTGCAGCTGTGGCTGTAGCAGAACAAAATGAATATAAACCAACGAATAAAGTCACTGTTTTTGCAGGTCAAGATAAAGAGGCGACTGCAAAAATGCGTGAATACATTCAACAAGTGCCTTCAAGTCCTTCATTTGCATTATTCAAAGGGTCGGAGCTCGTTCACTTTATTCCACGTGAACATATCGAAGGCCGTGATATTAATGACATCGCGATGGACATTAAGGACGCATTCGACACACATTGTCGCGCATAATGAACAAGGAGCTGGGGCATTAAGTTTCCTCAGCTCCTTTACTATATTTTGTTATTTATGCCAAGGGGTTAGGATGAGACATAAAAAAATTAAACCTCAATCTTTTCATAGATTGATGATTCATTAATAACTATAAAGCGGTCGGAAAATGAGACTGAATGAGATAGAAAAAATTGATGCTATTGTTTTTTTATTTTCATAAACTTGACCTCATTTTCACTGTGTTTGATATAAGATTGCCGAGAAGGCCGAAACTCACGAGTGAATGCGTGGTGGATACTTCTAACTGTCACTTCTTTACTATAATAGCGGATGTTGTTTATCGCAGTAGTTGTCTGACTTCTCAATGCTATCGCTTTTGAGAAGTCTCAACAGCCATACGGGGGCAGTACAACAAAATCTTTATTTCACATGAGATTTCTGTACTGCTCCTAAAATCCAATTCGGCTTCCATCAAATGAACACTTCAATCAAGCTGAACTAAGTTGAAGGGTTAGCCCTTAGGTAAGTGAATCCATGAAAGCAATCAAAAATTACAAATCACAGTGAGGACAAGTTTAACTAAAATATTGCATCAATAGCATCAAAATTGTTGATGTCCCAATCTTTTTTTACACTTCTAAATCAATAGATAGTGTTTTCGACAAAAGGTGTCTATTCACATCATTTTAACATTTACAAGGTAGAGATACTGAATATATTCGGATTCTGTAGCTATACACTTATACCTGCGCATACGTTGATATCGCTTTGAAAATGGCGTAAAATCGTCTATTATAGATACTAAGAGAAAGAGGTGAATGTCATGAATCCGTTTGATGCAGCTTATCACGATTTATGTAAAGAAATATTAGAAATTGGCAATCAACGTGATGACCGAACAGCTACGGGAACAATTTCAAAATTTGGACATCAGTTGCGTTTTGACCTTTCAAAAGGCTTCCCATTGTTAACAACAAAAAAAGTTTCTTTTAAACTTGTTGCAACTGAATTGATTTGGTTTATTCGTGGTGATACGAATTTAAGATATTTATTACAATATAATAACAATATTTGGAACGAATGGGCTTTTGAAAAATATGTACAAAGCGAAGATTACACAGGGCCAGATATGACTGACTTTGGTCATAGAGCACAAAGTGACGCGGCATTTGCTGAAACTTATCGCGAAGAAATGACAAAGTTTAAACAACAGATTTTAACTGATGATGATTTTATGAAAAAGCACGGGGATTTAGGCAATGTTTATGGTAAGCAATGGCGTAACTGGGTTAGTGCAGACGGTCAACAATACGATCAATTGAAGGCACTAATTGAACAAATTAAAGCGAATCCTAACTCACGTCGTCATATCATTAGTGCTTGGAATCCAACTGAAATTGAGACAATGGCGTTACCTCCTTGTCATACACTCTTTCAATTTTATGTACAAGATAATAAGCTAAGCTGTCAACTCTATCAACGGAGCGCCGACATTTTTTTAGGTGTCCCGTTTAATATAGCGAGCTATAGCTTATTAACACATTTAATTGCGAAAGAATGTGGCCTTGAAGTAGGCGAATTTGTCCACACATTTGGTGATGCACATATTTACAGCAACCATTTAGACGCTGTAAAAACGCAATTAGCACGTTCAAGTTTTGCGCCGCCAGAATTAAAAATCAATACAGATCGTTCTATTTTCGACATTGAATATGAAGATTTAGAGATTGTAAATTATGAATCTCATCCAGCGATTAAAGCACCTATCGCGGTATAAACAAAAAGGAGTAATCATATGACACTATCTATTTTAGTCGCACATGACCAACAACGTGGCATTGGCTTTGAAGGACAGTTACCATGGTACTTACCCAATGACTTAAAGCATGTTAAAAAACTGACAACTGGACATACACTTGTAATGGGACGCGCGACATACGAATCCATTGGTAAACCGTTACCTTATCGTAGAAATGTCGTTATTACGAGTAATCCTGATTTCAAACCAGACGGCGTGGAGGTCATTCATAGCATTGAAGAAATTGATGCGATTGGCGATGACCACATCTTTATTTTTGGCGGTCAAACGTTATTCGAAACTTTTATTGACCGTGTTGACGATATGTATATCACTGTTATCGACGACAAATTCCAAGCAGATACATTTTTCCCACCATACACATTTGAAGATTGGGAAGTGACATCTGCTGTAGAAGGCACCGTGGATGAAAAGAATAAATATCCGCACACTTTTTTACATCTCACTCGAAAGTAATTATTGGAGGTTAGCATTATGCAACAACGTATTATTGTTACAGATTCTACATCTGACTTAGATCACGCTTTTCTGAAGCAACACAATGTCCATATTGTTCCGTTGAGTGTTACAATTAACGGAGAATCTTATGAGGATCAAAAGGACATTTCATCTGAGTCTTTTTCACAATATTTAGGAGACAGTAGTTATGATTTTAAAACGAGCCAACCTCCAATTGGAAGATTTGTAGAAACCTATGAAAAACTAGGTCAAAACGGTGCTGAAATTATTAGTATTCATCTTTCATCGGGGTTAAGTGGCACGTATCAAACCGCTGTTCAAGCGAGTGAAATGGTTGACGCTAAAGTGACAGTCATTGATTCTAAATCAATTTCTTTCGGCTTAGGCTATCAACTTCAAAATGCGATTCGCTGGGTTGAGGAAGGCATTCCAACAGAGGAAATTATCTCAAAACTTCAAAACTTGCAAAAAAACATTAAGCTTTACGTGATTATCGGTCAATTAGATCAACTCATCAAAGGTGGACGTATTAGCAAAACAAAAGGTTTAATCGGTAATCTTATGAAAATCAAGCCAATTGGTTCAGTGATTGATGGCAAGCTAGAAATGATTCATAATGCGCGTACACAAAACGCTAGTATTAAATACGTACTCAAAGATTTAAAACCGTTTATCGGTGATGCATCCATTAAATCGATTGGTATTTCACATGCAAAAGCAAAAGATTTCATGGATAAATTTAAAGAAAAATTAGATGAAACTTTTACAGTTCAAAACTTTGATTTCGGACATACAACACCTGTCATTTCAACACATACCGGTGCGGGTGCGATTGGTTTAGTTGTCCTTAAAGATTCATCTGATTCATAATGATGGAGGTGTCAAGCATGGCTTTAGCAACTTTAGCAGGAGGATGTTTTTGGTGTCTCGTTAAACCTTTTGATACATTTGACGGTGTTGAACGTGTCACATCAGGTTATAGCGGTGGGACAGTAGAAAATCCAACCTATGAACAGGTTTGTACAAATACAACAGGCCATGTAGAGGCTGTACAAATTGAATACGATGACAATGTGATCAGTTATGATGATATTTTAGATATATATTTCAAAACGTTTGATCCGACAGATAAAAACGGTCAATTTTTTGATAGAGGCGACAGTTATCGACCTGTCATTTTTTATCACAATGAAGCGCAACAACAAGCCGCTTTGAATAAAATTGATGCGTTAAATCAATCCCGAATTTTTAGTGATCCTGTTGTGACGCCTGTTGAAGCATATCGCAATTTTTATCCAGCAGAAGAAGCACATCAAGATTATTATAAAAAACATCCGCTTCACTACGCACAATATCAACGTGGATCAGGACGTAAAGCGTTTATTGAAAAACATTGGGGGGATCAAGCATGATTAAAAAAGATAAAAAAGATTTAACAGACTTGGAGTACCTCGTCACACAACAAGATGGCACAGAACCACCATTTCAAAATGAATATTGGAACCACTTTGAAAAGGGAGTCTATGTGGATAAACTTTCTGGCAAACCGTTATTCACATCAAATGATAAATTTGAATCTGACTGTGGCTGGCCTAGTTTTTCAAAAGCCATCGACGACCAAGAAATTATTGAACTGGTAGACAAATCGTTTGGCATGTTAAGAACGGAAGTCCGCTCTGAAGGTAGCAACAGTCATTTAGGACATGTGTTCAACGACGGTCCAAAAGACCGTGGTGGCTTGCGCTATTGCATCAATTCTGCTGCAATCCAATTCATACCGTATGAAAAGCTCGAATCGTTGGGCTATGGTGATTTAGTCAAACTTTTCGACAAATAAAGGAGCGAGTTTTATGTTTAAGAAATTATTCGGAAAAAGTGAAGAAGCAAATAAGGAAATTCAAGTCTATGCACCGATGACTGGAGAATATGTCAAAATTGAAGACATTCCAGACCCTGTTTTTGCTCAAAAAATGATGGGTGACGGTTTTGGCATACGTCCAACTGAAGGAAAAGTCGTGTCTCCAATTACTGGTGTAGTCGACAACGTTTTCCCAACCAAACATGCGATTGGTTTAAAAGCAGACAATGGTTTAGAAGTCCTTGTTCATATCGGTTTAGACACTGTTCAATTAAATGGTGAAGGTTTTGAAACATTAGTCAATAGCGGAGATACGGTAAAAGTAGGCGACCCACTCGTTACATTTGACGTTGATTATATTGACCAACACGCAAAATCTATCGTATCACCTGTGATCATTACAAATACAGATCAAACAGTAGCCATTGATATTCAACAAGTAGCGCAATTGAACAAAGGCGAGACATCAGTGATTGAAGTGACAATGAAATAATGAAAGATGTCTCATTTTATCAATTTGCATTAACTGTTCGTGGTCGTAAGGATGATGCTGGACAACTCGCAGAACAAATTTTCCAAGATTTATCCTTTCCAAAATACGATAAAAATTTCGATGCGTTATCTGAATACATTGAGACAGAAGGCAATTTCACATTACCGATGTCTGTTTTTGATGACTTGTATGAAGAATATCAAGAATGGCTTCAATTTTAAGTGATTGCTGAAGTTTTGACACGCATAAATTTTGAGGGTGATGGCAGAAGATGTCTCACCCTTTTTCTTTATGTCACACCATTAAATCTGCACGCGTCTATGCGGATCATTATAATGCAAACATGGATTTAACGAGAAGGGCGGAAAACAGATTGAAAGATTCACCAAATCAAAGAAAGACACCTAGATATGTCTCATTAAAAACATTTATGTTAAGTATTATCCTCACAGTATTATTGACAGGAATCATTATTTTTGGCTTCAATTACTTTTTCCAACAATACAGTAAAGATGAGAAAATTAGTGAGAATGCTCAGAAGTTAAGTGAAGTTTATGAAATATTGGCGTCAGATTTTTATCAAAAGCAAGATAAAGAACAGTTGCTAGACGAAGCCATTCATGGGATGACCAAAAGTTTGAAAGACCCTTATACCGAATATTTATCAAAAGAAAAAACAGCTTCTTTTCATGAAGATGTTTCTGGTGATTTCGTCGGTATTGGTGCGGAATTGCAACAAAAAGGAAAGCAAATCATCATTACGAGTCCAATGCAAGATTCACCTGCTGAAAAAGCTGGTTTGAAACCACGTGATGAACTGATTGCAATCGATGGCAAGTCAATCAAAGGAAAAACGCTTGATGCAATTATTCCTAAAATCCGTGGTAAAAAAGGAACTGAAGTGAAATTGACAGTTAAACGTAACGGGGAAGAAAAGGAACTCACTGTGACAAGAGATACTATCCATGTTAAAAGTGTAAAATATGAAAAACATGGCAATGTAGGTGTGTTTAAAATTAATAAATTCCAAGAAGGGACAGCGGGAGAGTTAAAATCTGCCATACAGCAAGCGCAAAAATCAGGTATTAAAAATATCGTCCTTGATTTACGTAACAACCCAGGTGGACTCCTTGATGAAGCTGTAAAAATGGCAAATATTTTCCTTGATCAAGACGAAACGGTCGTTCAATTAGAAAAAGGCGATCAAAAAGAATCTATCAAAACACCAAATGCGCCGTTAGAAGGTGTGAAAGATTTAAAAGTATCGATTTTACTCAATGAAGGTTCAGCAAGTGCTTCCGAAGTCTTTGCTGGTGCATTACATGATCATAAAGTAGCCAAAATTTATGGTGAAAAATCGTTCGGTAAAGGGATTGTACAGACGACACGTGAGTTTGAAGACGGTTCGTTATTAAAATTTACTGAAATGAAGTGGCTCACACCTAATGGCCATTACATTCATGGTAAAGGGATTCAACCTGATATCCCTGTTAAAGGTGCGGATTATGAGAATATTTCTGTGATTCCTACCAAAACAACATATCACCAAGGACAAGAAGACAAACATGTTAAATCAATAAAAATCGGTCTTAAAGCACTTGGTTACGATGTGGGTACTATTGATGAACATTATAACGCCCAATTGACTACCGCAGTAAAACAATTTCAACAAAAAAATGATTTAACGGCAAATGGGATGTTTAACAAAGAAACAAATGGTGTATTTACAGAAAGACTTGTCGAGAAAGCATCGTCTGAAGATCCGATGTTAGAACAAACATTGAAAAAAGTAGAGGAGTGATGGGCTTGTTAAGAAAAGCAACATTGCAAGATCTCGATACGATTGAACAATTGACTGAAGAAGCAAAAGCACTCATGATTAAAGATGACAACCCACAATGGGACCATCGCTATCCTTTAAAGACACATTTTAATACGGATATTGAATCAGGTAGCCTCTTTGTCTATGATGAAGATGACGTGATTCAAGGTTTTATCGTGATTGATCAACAAGCACCAGATTGGTACGATACACTCGAATGGCCAGTTGACAAATCACAAGCATACGTGATTCATCGCCTTGTAGCCTCGCCACAATATCGTGGAACAGCTCAAGCGTTGATGACTTTTGCGATTGCATTAGCGAAAGAGCACAACATTGATATTTTATTAACGGATACTTTTTCACAAAATCAACGTGCACAACGTTTATTTGATAAATATGGATTCATTAAAATCGGTGAAATGACCAGCACAGAATTTCCTTTTGATAAAGGCAAGCCATTTTACGCATACTATAAAAAATTAACAGAATAGAGGGTTATTATGGTAAAAATTGCATTTACAGGCGGCGGTACAGTTGGGCATGTGTCCGTGAATTTAAGTTTGATACCGACTGCACTCGAAAAGGGGCATGAAGCTTTTTATATTGGTTCAAAACAAGGCATCGAGCGAGAAATGATTACATCTCAACTCCCTGAAACAACTTATTATCCGATTTCTAGTGGGAAATTACGTCGTTACTTATCTGTTGAAAATTTGAAAGATGTCTTTAAAGTCGTTAAAGGCATTGGAGATGCACGTAAAGTGCTAAAGCGCGAACGACCTGATATCGTATTTTCAAAAGGCGGCTTCGTATCTGTTCCTGTCATACTCGCAGCGAAGTCACTGAACATTCCAACCATTGTACATGAATCAGATTTAACACCAGGGCTTGCTAACAAGATTGCAATTAAGTTTGCGAAACGACTCTATACCACTTTTGAAGATACGCTAAAATACGTGCCACACGAAAAATCAGATTTCGTAGGGGCAACGATTCGTGAAGATTTAAAACACGGTCATCAACAAAATGGCTATGCATTGACAGGCTTCACACCTAATAAAAAGATATTACTCGTGATGGGTGGCAGTATGGGAAGTTTGAAAATTAATGAAGCCATTCGTCGTCATTTAGATGAATTACTGCAAACGTATCAAATTATTCATCTGACTGGGAAAGGTCTTGTCGCTTCAAATATTAATCAAGATGGCTACGTGCAATATGAGTTCGTTAAAGAAGAATTAACCGACTTATTAGCGATTACAGATACCGTCGTGTCAAGAGCGGGTGCAAATGCGATATATGAGTTTTTAACATTACGTCTTCCTATGTTACTTATCCCACTTGGTCTCGATCAATCACGTGGTGACCAAATCGATAACGCGAAATACTTTGAAAAACAAGGATACGCGACGATGTTAGATGAATCGGAATTATCGAGTGACACGTTATTACTTGCATTAACCGAACTTGAAAAAAATCGACATCAGTACATTCAAAATATGGAAAGTTTTACAGAAAGCTATACGCGTCATGATTTACTCGACAAAATCATTCAAGACGCACTTCAATTGGAGGTTGGCGCATGACATATTGGAAAAAGATTTCTTTGTTAATAGTCTTCACATTAATATTTTCAATGATTGCGATGTTTCATGAATCACGTCTCGGTAAATGGATTGATAATGAAGTATATAATTTGATTTATGCGTCAGAAAGCTTTATTTCAACAGCAATCTTTTTCGGTGCCACGCAAATTGGTGAGGTATGGGCTATGATTGCATTATCACTCGTCATGGTTGCATTGTTGATGCTCTATCGCTATAAAATTGAGGCGCTCTTTTTCGCATTAACGATGCTGTTATCAGGGGTATCGAACCCTATTTTGAAAAATATTTTTGACAGAGAACGTCCAACTTTATTACGCTTAATTGATATTTCAGGGTTCAGCTTTCCAAGTGGTCATGCGATGGGATCAACTGCCTTTTTCGGTAGTGTGATTTACGTCGCACACCGTATCTTAAAAGGAAAAGCAAAAAGCGTGGCGATGACATTAAGTGTGTTAATGATCGTTCTCATTTCGAGCTCACGCGTCTATCTTGGCGTACATTACCCAACAGATATCATGGCTGGTATTGTCGGAGGGCTCTTCTGTATCGTGCTGACACAACTCATCCTACGCCACCCATTAGCCCAAACTAAAATCTAATCAATAAAAAACTGTCTTTCATGAGGAGAGGCAGTTCTTTTTATATGCGATGGTTATCATAGCATACAATTTCTTTCACTAAGTTTTATCTTTTCAAGCAATAGCATGAGATTACTGTGAAAAATATGACTGTCTTCAAGCATTATCTTTTTTAAAACACAGATACCCATGTGTACAAAAGAGAGGACGTGACATCAAGCTTTTTCTCTTCTTTCTCACTCAAAAACATGCACAATAAAAGCCGCCGCATTTACTGCGACGGCTTTTATTTAACGTTTAATATCAACGAATTTTATACGGGCATATAAAAGGGGATATTATTGAAAATGACTCAATCATAAGAACGAATTGTAGTGGGGGGTCGTTGGGATTGATAATCATTTTCAATTACATTATAACGCATTGAGAATCATTGTCAATTAAAAACGCAAATTTTTTTAAAAAACTTTCGCGTTCCTCATTTTTAGCATATGATTAGGGGGAGAGGTGGCTAATATGAAAAAAGTACTTATTATTGAAGACGAGCAAAATTTAGCACGTTTCATTGAACTTGAATTTAAGCATGAAAATTATGAAGTAGAAGTGAAATATGACGGTGTATCTGGTTTGAACCGCGCATTACAGCATGACTTTGATTTAATACTCTTAGATTTGATGTTACCAGAAATGGACGGCTTAGAAGTCTGTAAAAGATTAAGAACACAAAAAGATACACCGATTATTATGATTACTGCGAAAGGTGAAATATACGATAAAGTCACTGGATTAGATATCGGTGCAGATGATTACATCGTTAAACCATTTGAAATTGAAGAACTATTAGCTAGAAGTCGCGCACTCATTCGTCGTTATTCAGACGAAAACGTGTCCGATACAAATGTTGTGGAAATTGATGGTATTAAAATTGATAAGAGTGCTTTTCATGTCACTTATCAAAGCGAAAAACTGGAATTAACGAAAACGGAATTTGATTTATTATTACTCCTCGCTGAAAATAAAAATCGCGTCCTTCACCGTGAACAAATTTTAGATCACGTCTGGGGATATGAATCTGAAGTCGAAACGAATGTGGTTGATGTGTATATCCGTTATTTACGAAATAAGTTAAAGCGCATTGATAAACAAAAATTAATTGAAACTGTGCGTGGTGTCGGCTATGTGATTCGTCAATGAAACAATCAACGCTCAAGACAAAGTGGACTTTTGTAACGACACTCATTACATTTCTTATTATTTTCATCTTTTGTTTGCTCATCATTTATGCCATCAGCAGCTTATTAAAGCAAAATGAATTTGATAAAGCAGAAAGAAGCGCTGATGATCTATACAATTTACTTGAAACGAAACCGATGAAGAATATTACTGCATTAGAATTCAGCTCCGTACTTGATAACTATCAAAAAGTAATTTTATACAATAAGAGCGGCAAAAAAATATTTGAAAATGTCAGTACAACGAATGTGAAATTCACACCACCGTTTCAAGCTTATGATACACGTAATATTAAAATTTTGCGCACAGATAAAGGCTCATTCATCATCGTATCGACACCGATTAATACGCCTTATTTTAAAGGACACGCAACCATTGTCCATTCATTAAAAGAGTACGATGATTTATTAAACTTCATAACGTATCTCGCCCTAACATTTGGACTCATTGCATTATTTGTAACCGCATCACTCAGTTATTTCTTTTCATCTCAAATTACTCAACCGATTAATATTATTACTGAAAAGATGACACAAATTCGGCGTAATGGGTTCCAAGAAAAACTTGAAGTCCCAACCAATTATGAAGAAACAGATGCGCTCATCGATACTTTTAACAGTATGATGATGAAACTGGAGAGTTCATTTAACCAACAACGTCAATTTGTAGAAGATGCTTCACACGAATTACGTACACCACTTCAAATTATCCAAGGACACTTAAATTTAGTTCAGCGCTGGGGTAAAAAGGATCCTGACATTTTAGAAGAGTCTCTGAATATCTCCATCGAGGAAATGAATCGGATTACGAAACTCGTTGAAGAATTACTGCTACTCACTAAAGATGATACAAGGTCAACTGAAAATCAAACTGAAAAAGTCGATGTGAATAATGAAATTAGAAGTCGTCTTCATGCACTACAACAAATTCATCCAGATTATCAACTCGACTTTCATACGAGTCAAGACTTTATATACCTAGAGATTAACTCATTTCACTTAGAACAAATTTTGCTTATTTTTCTTGATAACGCGATTAAATATGACACACAAAATAAGCATATTTCTATTGAAACGAAACTCATCAGCAATCAAGTCGTGATTAAAATTACAGACCGTGGCTTAGGTATCCCTCAAGCAGATCAAGAACACATCTTTGACCGCTTCTATCGTGTAGACAAATCACGCTCCCGTCAGCAAGGCGGAAACGGTTTAGGACTCTCTATTGCCCATAAAATGGTGACATTATATCATGGTCGAATTTCAGTCGAGAGCGAAGTCGGGTATTTTACAACATTTACTATCAGTTTTGATTCGTGCGGATGAGTACAATTATCTGGCTTTTTGCCTTTAAATGTTCACATTTTAATGCTATTATTGACCTGTAAGCGTTTTTATTTTTTTCTGTGGAGGGTGGATTATGAAGAACGATAAACAGGTGACAGAGGCACCTGTAAACTTCGGCACAAATTTAGGACTCATTTTAGAATTATATGATCAATTTTTAGAAGATCCTAGTTCAGTGACTGAAGATTTACAAGTTCTCTTTAGTACAATTAAAGATGGTGAAGCGACAACATCATCAACAACCGAATCAAGCTCAGGAGATAGTACGATCAAGCGTGTGATGCGTTTAATCGATAATATTAGACAATACGGTCATTTAGAAGCTGATATTTATCCAGTGAATGCACCAGAACGTACAAATATTCCTAAATTAAAGCCAGAAGACTTTAACTTAGATCAAGCAACTTTAGAAAACATTTCAGCTGAAATCGTCTCTGATCATTTTAAAGACATTTACGATAATGCCTATGAAGCTATTGAACGTATGGAAGAACGTTATAAGGGGCCAATTGCTTTCGAATATACACATATTAATAATAATAAAGAACGTATATGGCTAAAACGTCGTATTGAAACACCATATAAAGCAAGCCTTAATAAAGAAGAAAAAATCAATCTTTTCAAACTTCTGGCACACGTTGAAGGCTTTGAGAAATACCTTCACAAGAACTTTGTAGGTGCAAAAAGATTTTCAATCCAAGGCGTCAATACCCTCGTACCTATGATCACTCAAACAATTAAACGTGCTGCTGAAGAAGAAATTTCAAACATTCAAATCGGTATGGCACACCGTGGACGTTTAAATGTTTTAACGCACGTGCTACAAAAGCCATATGAGATGATGCTTTCAGAATTTATGCATACAGATCCAATGAAATTTTTACCAGAAGATGGTAGCTTATCTATCACTTCAGGTTGGACAGGTGACGTTAAATATCACTTAGGTGGCGTTAAAACGATCAATAACCATGGTATTGAACAAAAAATCACGTTAGCAAATAACCCAAGTCATCTTGAAGTCGTTGCGCCAGTAGTGACAGGCCGTACGAGAGCGGCACAAGACCAAACGGACTATGCGGGTAAAGTGCAAACTGATTTTTCAAATGCAATGCCGATTATCGTTCATGGTGATGCTGCATACCCTGGTCAAGGTGTGAACTTTGAAACAATGAACCTTGGTAATTTAGATGGGTTCTCAACAGGTGGTACATTGCACATTATTACGAATAACCGTATCGGATTCACAACAGATCCAGAAGACGGACGTTCAACAACGTATGCGACAGATGTGGCTAAAGGGTATGATGTACCGATTATGCATGTGAATGCTGACAATGTTGAAGCAACTATTGAAGCGATTGATATTGCAATGGAATTTAGAAAAGCATTCAATAAAGATGTCGTGATTGACTTAGTTGGTTACCGTCGTTTCGGTCATAATGAAATGGACGAGCCTACATTAACGAACCCATTACCATATAAACAAATTCAAAAACATGATACGTCTGAAGTGATTTATGGTAAACAACTTATAGACGAAGGCATTATGAGCCAAGATGAAATGGACGAAGTGATGGAAAACGTTCAAAAAGAAATGCGATCAGCGCATGACAAAATCGATAAAAACGATAAAAATGACAATACGGATATGAGCATTCCTGATAGTATCGCACAACCTTTAAAAAGTAATGAGTCTGAACTGTCATATGATCGCTTAAAAGAAATTAACGATGCAATGTTTAACTATCCAGAAGGTTTCAATGTTTTCAAAAAATTAAATCGTATTCTTGAACAACGTAAGCAACCATTTGAAAGTGAAGAAGGTTTAGTGGATTGGGCACATGCCGAACAGCTAGCATTTGCGACAGTCATGCAAGAAGGGACGCCAATTCGTATGACAGGTCAAGATTCTGAACGTGGTACATTTAGCCATCGTCATGCAGTGTTACATGACCAAGAAAATGGCGACACATTTACGCCATTACAACATGTACCCGATCAAAAAGCGACGTTCGACATTCATAACTCTCCATTATCAGAAGCTGCAGTTGTAGGCTTTGAATATGGTTATAATGTTCAAAATCCGTCATCATTTAACATTTGGGAAGCACAGTTTGGTGACTTTGCGAATATGGCGCAAATGTATTTTGACAACTTCATTTTCTCTGGTAATGCAAAATGGGGCGAATCATCAGGTTTAACGTTCTTATTGCCACATTCATTTGAAGGACAAGGACCTGAACATTCATCAGCACGTTTAGAGCGTTTCTTACAATTGGCAGCTGAAAACAACATGACTATTTGTAACTTATCAAGCTCAGCCAACTACTTCCACTTATTGCGTGCCCAAGCGGCAAGCCTAGGAACTGACGCAATGAGACCATTAGTTGTCATGTCTCCAAAAGGTTTATTACGTAATAAAACAGTCGCACAACCGATCAGTGCATTTACATCTGGTGGTTTTGAACCAATACTCCCAGAAGCACACGACGCTAAAAAGATTAAAAAAGTCATTCTCGCATCAGGCAAAATGTTTATCGACTTGAAAGAAAAACTAGCCAATTCACCAAACGAAGCGATTTTACTTATAGCTGTTGAACGACTCTATCCTTTCCCAGAAGAAGAAATTCGATCAGTTCTTGAAACACTTTCAAACCTTAAAACAGTCGCATGGGTTCAAGAAGAGCCGCAAAACCAAGGGGCATGGCATTATGCTTATCCAATGTTGAGAGACATCATTGGTGATCAATACGAATTGACTTATCACGGTAGAAAACATAGAGCTGCACCTGCCGAGGGTGATGGTGAAATTCATAAACTTGTTCAAAATAATATCATTGAAAATAGCTTAAATATTTAGGGGGCATAGGAAAAATGGCAGAGGTAAAAGTTCCAGAATTAGCAGAATCGATTACAGAAGGTACCATTGCAGAATGGTTAAAACAAGTAGGTGACACTGTTGAAAAAGGTGAAGCCATCCTTGAATTAGAAACAGACAAAGTGAATGTCGAAGTCGTTTCTGAAGAAGAAGGTACAATTCAAGAGTTACTTGCTGAAGAAGGCGACACAGTAGAAGTCGGCCAAGCCATTGCAATAGTGGGTGAAGGTGGCGCTGCTACATCTTCAAGTGATGATTCAAAAACTGACTCAAAAGACGCGCCAAATAAATCAGAACAAAAAGCGTCAGACAAACAAGAGCAGAAAGAAGAAAAATCATCTTCTGACAAAGAAAGCCAAAGCAGTCCTTCAAACGAACGCATTAATGCAACACCTTCAGCACGTCGCGCGGCACGTGAAAAAGGCATTAGCTTAAGCGAAGTGAGTGGCAAAGCAAATGATGTCGTTCGTAAAGAAGATGTTGAACGCGGCTCACAACAAAAATCAACAGGTGCTGCTCAATCTAAAGAAAAAGAAGCTGCTACACCACAAGCACCTAAAACACCATCAAAACCAGTAATTCGTGAAAAAATGAGTCGTAGAAAACAAACTGCAGCTAAAAAATTATTAGAAGTAAGCAATAACACTGCAATGTTAACGACATTCAATGAAGTAGACATGACGAACGTGATGGCGCTCCGAAAACGTAAAAAAGATAAATTTATGGAAGATCACGACGGCACGAAACTTGGCTTCATGTCATTCTTCACAAAAGCAGCGGTTGCCGCATTGAAGCGTTACCCTGAAGTGAACGCTGAAATCGATGGCGACTACATGGTTACAAAACAATACTACGATATCGGTATTGCCGTGTCTACACCAGGCGGTTTACTCGTACCAAACGTTAGAGATTGCGATAAGAAGAACTTTGCTGAAATTGAGCAAGAAATTGCCAACTTAGCGTCAAAAGCACGTGATAACAAATTGACACTGGATGACATGATGAACGGCTCATTCACAATTACAAATGGTGGTATTTTCGGTTCAATGATGTCAACACCGATTATCAATGGTAGTCAAGCTGCAATTTTAGGTATGCACTCTATTATTACGAGACCGGTTGCGATTGATCAAGATACGATTGAAAACCGCCCAATGATGTACATCGCATTAAGTTATGACCATAGAATTATCGACGGAAAAGAAGCTGTAAGTTTCTTGAAGATGATTAAAGAGTTAATTGAAAACCCTGAAGATTTATTATTAGAGTCTTAATCGTTTCGGGTTTAGAGAGAAATCTGTAATAGGTTTCTCTCTTTTTTATAATCTCTAGTCAATTGATTAAATTGGGCTATGCTTTTTGAGTGAACTAAAAATGTAGAAATCATCTAAATTTTATAACACCTCATGACATTTGGGGGCATTTATATTAATATATAACAAAATATTAACCCATCGAAAGGGGTGTTACGGATGAATCATGCGCTCATATATATTTTAATTGTGATTGGTATTGCGAACATCATCGCGCAATTCGGTTTCATTATCGCAAGTCTGTTTGGTTTTATGCATTATTATCCGATTTTTCAGTTGCTTGGTACCTCTTTATTAGTGCTATTTGCGATAGATCATTTGAAGTTCAATCACTCTAAATCGATATATTTGATTTTGGGTTTAGCATTGATCACTTCGGGAGTGCTAATAAAATTATAAAGGCATCAACTCTGATTCGATAGTTCATTTAAGTTATAATGAATGTGAAGAGGAGTGAGATGAAATGGCGCAATTTCGCAGTGTGACATTGGGCACTAAAAGTATAGACAAAACGATTGATTTATTCCATAATATGTTAGGTATGGCCTACGATAGAAAGGGCAATCGTGTTCAATTTGGAGATGCACAACTTAGCCCTGGTACGCGCCTTCAATTTGTTGAAATAGCAGAATCGATTAAACCGAAGCATCAACATTTTGAAAGTGTGGCATTGCGTACACCGAGTAACCATGGTATTGACGAATATATGGCCATTTTACAAGAACACCAATATGCTTTTGAAGGACCTGCACAGTTGAATGGTCATCAAAGGCTACAATTTTCTGATGCCAATGACCAACATTTCAACATTTTTTCAGACGAAGCGAATGTCGGTGTTGGATTGGGAATGCCTAGTGAAGAGAGTTCTGTGAGTCCGCTACATCAAGTACAAGGACTCGGTCCAGTGATGTTGCGTACACAAGAACCTGCTGTGACGATGACGTTATTAAGTAATTTGTTTGGCTTTAAACCTATTGCTGAATACACGTCACCTCAAACAAATCAATCTGTCGTAGTTATGGAAGGTGAGGGCGGTGGGTTAGGTGCTGAAGTTCATATTTATCAATCAGACACTATACAAATTCCACCTTATGGCATCGTTGACCAACTCGAATTCACAGCACAACACGAAGCCGAATTTAATGATGCGTTGAATCAACTGACACATCACGATATCCCTTTTCAACAACTTAAAAATGACCAACATGAGACGCGTTCGATTCGCGTCAATGATATGAGTGGTTTGGCATTGATTTTAACATTAGCGCATGCAACGAAAGGAAGTTAAACTATGTTACATGAAACTTGGAAAACGCGTACACCACTAAAAAAGGTGAAAGTCGTTCATACAGATGCAAAGAAATTTACTGTCAGCGATATGTTAACTGTTGGTGAAACATATGATGTCGTTAACGAAACTGAAGAATACTATCAAATTATTGATAACTCAGGTCACGTTGGCGGTTATTACAAAACTTATTTTGAAGAAGTATAAGTATTTCTTGCGTTATAGCGATTTAGAATTTAAAAAAGCGGGGGTATCTCGGTACTCACGTCTTTTTTCATGCACTTAAATAGAAAGGAAAATGACAATGGTTAAGGAATTTACTGGTTATATCAACTCCGATGAGACTGTTCTAGGAGATGCAATCAAGTTATTCGAATTGAATAAAAATATTTTACTAAAAGGGCCAACTGGGTCAGGGAAAACGAGATTAGCTGAAACGTTAAGCGAAATGACTGAATTACCGATGCATCAAATTAACTGTTCTGTTGATTTAGATGCAGAAAGTTTACTTGGCTTTAAAACGATTAAAACATCAGATGAAGGCCATCAAGAGATTGTTTTTATCGATGGTCCAGTTATTCGTGCGATGCGTGAAGGTCATATTTTATACATCGACGAAATCAATATGGCGAAACCGGAAACGTTACCAATTTTAAATGGTGTGTTGGACTATCGTCGTCAATTGACCAACCCATTTACGGGTGAAGTTATCAAAGCGGCGCCTGGTTTTAAAGTCATAGCAGCCATTAATGAAGGCTATGTCGGGACACTACCGATGAATGAGGCGTTAAAAAACCGTTTCGTCGTGATTAATGTAAATTATATTGATGGCCAAACTTTACATGATGTCATCAAAGCACAAAGTTTATTGCAAGACGATTCACTAATTGATCAAATTATTAAATTTAATGCTGATTTACGTACGATGACACAACAAGGTCAATTGTCTGAAGAAGCAGCAAGTATTCGTGCATTAATCGATATGAGCGATTTAGCGACTGTGATGCCGATTGAACGCGCGATTCAACGTAGTATCATTGATAAATTAGAAGATGAACGCGAACAACAAGCGATAATGAATGCGGTAGAACTTAACTTTTAGAAGGTGATATTATGAGCGATCGCTTTATCATGTTTAACGACGAACAACTCGATGCCATGAAAATGATGATGTTACAAGATTTAGCACGCCTATTGTTGAAAAATCCGAATACACAAGTCAAAGTCCATAAATTTCCATATTATGATGCCATCAATGATGAGGTTATTTGTAGTTCTTTTTGGGCCCATCGACCTGAATATGTTGAACATACCGGACTGAAGACAGACGTTTTACTGGCGACTTATAGCTATTTTCATATGGATCCACAAATTGTCAATAAAGTCGTGTCGAATGAGGAGGGATTCAATCATCCGAAACTCTATCGTCAACTTTTTAAGATGATGGAAGAGATGCGAATTTTAAATTTAATTGAACGCGAACGGCCACGAACCCAAAAATTGATCCAACTTCGTAAGCAAACACGTCAGCAATACAGTGCATCACAAATGAACGTGTATCAAACGAAAACATTATTTACAGATTTGTTCTTTTTAAATTTAGAATATTCATTTTTACGAGATGATTTTTATACCATCCCGCATATTCATCCTGATTTTCAGCCGACACTCGAATTCATTTATCAATATTTGCCGGATGCGTTTCAATTACAGTCAAGCGAAGAAACAATGTATTTAACGCAACGGATTATGTATCAAGTGGATGACTGGTTAGACGAAGATATGTTAAACGAGTATTATCATATCCCGCGTCACGTCTATGAAGCATTATGCCAGTTTACACTTGAAGATTTGAAACGTGTCGATACCGCAAATACGGATCAGCATAACGGAGAGAAAGAGGACAATGTCGAAACTGAAAAAATAGAATCTAAAAATATCGATAGTAAATCTGCCGGTGGTGCTTATCTCGAAATGGAACTTCATGAAGGTGAAAACAGTGATGTGCTAGGTGATGATAGTGCACGTGAAGGTGACAGCACTGACGACATGACAGACATGATGAGTAAAAAGGGGAAAGGTTCAAATGATACGTTAGATGATCAAGAAGGTGGCGAACAAGGGCCTTCAAACGCATTACTGAGCCTTAAAGGGATTAACCAATATGTAGATATTAAGTGGCATGTACCAGATATTTTGCCAGAATATATTGAAAGTTATCGTCAAGTTCAAACATCGGTCCAATTTGAAATCAAAGACCTTATTCAAATTATTAAAAAGACAATCGATCGTGAATATCAAGACGTGCGTGCGAATTTAACGAAAGGGCGTTTGCAGCGTAATTTGGTCAATTGGTTTATAGATGATCAGTATAAATTATTTTATAAAAAAGCTGACCAAAGCCGAACTTTTGACGCTACTTTTACGTTATTAATCGACGCATCAGCGAGTATGCACGACAAAATGGATGAAACCATTAAAGGCGTTGTATTGTTTCATGAAACATTGAAAGCACTCAATGTAAAGCATGAAATACTTGCTTTTAATGAAGATGCTTTTGATGCAGATGCACAATATCAACCGAATATCATTGACGAGATTATTAATTACCATCAGTCAACTTTCAATACCGAAGCACCGAGAATTATGTCACTCACACCTCAAGACGATAATCGTGATGGGGTGGCAATTCGGGTGGCAAGTGATCGTTTATTGTCTCGTTCAGAACAACAGCGTTTTCTTATTGTCTTTTCGGACGGTGAACCTTCTGCGTTTAACTATAGTCAAGACGGCATTTTGGATACGTATGAGGCTGTTGAAAACTCACGTAAACTCGGCATCGAAGTGTTCAATGTCTTTTTAAGTCAAGAACCCATTACTGAATCGATCGAACAAACGATCCATAACATTTATGGACAATATGCCATCTTTGTTGAAGGTGTCGAACATTTGCCAAGCTTACTTTCACCATTACTGAAAAAGTTATTATTGAAGTCATTTTAGTCTTTTTTTTGCCTATTATGTAACAACAATTTTCAAATTTTCAGAAATTTTATAGACGGCTACGGGTTCTTGTGATAGAATGAATCATATTTATTTAGGAATTTTAAGGAGCAGCATTATGAATAAAAACACTTTATTTATTGGGTTTATGTTATTTGCCATCTTCTTTGGCGCAGGGAACTTGATTTTCCCACCAAATTTAGGACTAGAAAGTGGACAATTCTTTTGGCCGTCAATTTTAGCTTTTGTCATTACGGGTATTGGTTTACCATTAATGGGCGTGATGGTAGGTGCTTTAGATAAACAAGGTTACATTGGTTCGATCAACAAAATACATCCCGTTTTCTCAGTTGTATTTTTAGTTTCGATTTATTTAACGATCGGACCGTTATTTGCCATTCCACGTACAGCATCAACGTCTTTCGAGATGACAGTGACACCGATCATTCATTCGAGTAGTCCCGTTTGGTTATTTGTTTTCTCAGTGATCTATTTCTTAATCGTGTTGTACTTATGTTTGAACCCTGGCAAAATCGTTGACCGTATCGGTGCCATTTTAACACCACTGCTTTTAATCACGATTATTGCGATGATTATTAAAGGTTTTGTAGATTTTGGAGGTAGCACACAAAACACTGCAAACCCTGAAGTATACACTTCTGCGTTAGGTGGCTTTTCTAAAGGTTTCACTGAAGGCTATTTAACGATGGATGCGATTGCGGCAATTGCGTTTTCAATGATTGTTGTAAATGCAATTAAAGCGACAGGCATTAAACACGCAAATGATATTTTCAAACAAACTGCAATGGCAGGTATCATTGCTGCCATCGCTTTAGCAGTCATTTACATTTCTTTGGGCTTCATTGGTAACCACATAATCATCCCTGAAGAAACAATGAAAAAATTAGTTGAAAATGACCAAAACATTGGTGCTTACTTGCTCATTACGATGGCAGATACAGGCTTTGGTTCATTTGGTAAATATTTACTCGGTATTATCGTAGCACTAGCTTGTTTAACGACAGCGTGTGGTTTGATCGTGTCAGTAAGTGAATATTTCAACAGCATCTTACCGAAAATTTCATATAAAGTTTATGTCTTTATCTTTACAATCATTAGCTTTATTTTATCGAACTTAGGTTTAAACGCAGTGATTAAACTTTCAATTCCAGTATTATTGATCGTTTATCCAATCGCTATTACAACAGTAATGTTAATTTTAATCGCACGCCTTGTACCGACACGTCCGATTACGCAACAAATGACTGTTGCAGTTGTAACGATTGAATCCATTCTTAGTGTCATCAATGCAAATGGTTGGGCGAAAATTGGTTTTATCAATCAATTGCCATTACACGAACATTCATTAGAGTGGTTCCCAATCGCTGTCATTACAATGATTATTGGTTACATCATTGGCGCATTTATGAAAAACTCTGATATCATCGTGTACGAAAAAGAATAAGCTTAACATCATGAACAAGACAAGTCACATTTCTGTGGCTTGTCTTGTTTACTTCCTCTTTAAACTATGCTTTTTAATATGTAATCACCACATTTTTGTCCCACTAACTTAAGACCTATTCAATTAAGCCCAATGGTTTGTAAATGACGTTTATTGTGTTTCTCAGTCTCTTTCTTATTTTTAGTCTAATAGGGAAGTTGTGTTTAGGAAAGCCCGATGAGCCGGAGTTTAAAACGATATCTTGGCTCGCGATGTTATTCAGTACAGGGGATGGGTCTCTTTTTTTACGGCATCACCGAACCGATGACACTCGATTTAACGCCACTGAATGCGAAACTTGAAGCAAATGCTGCGATATGGTACCTATATTATCTGTCATTACCATGTTACTCGTAGGTACATTTTTCATTATTTCTGACGATTCCGCCACTTTCGTACTCGGCATGCAAACATCACATGATTCTTTGACACCTACAGGACGCGTAAAAGTCATTGGGGGCTTATTGCTCTCACTGATCGCATTCGCTTTATTATTATTAAATGGTGGAGAAGGCTTAGGCGCATTACAATGAGCGGCGATTATTTCAGCGTTACCCTTTAACGTCGTCATTATACTGATGCTCGTTTCATTTTATAAAGACGCTCATTTAGAACAACGTCATCTCAGCTTAACACTGACACCAGATAAAGAGAGAATGCGTGAATATATCGTTGAATCGAGAAAAGCTAAAAATGATAAACTTGATCGCAAAGAAACATAAAAACAGGCTCGGTAACACAATATCCGAGCCTGTTTTTATGTTTCTCTACTGTCTGTCGCGCTGGTCTTTCGCTGTAGTTAAACGCGCTTTTAAATCTGATTCTAATGCAAGTAAATCTTTCTCAGCCTGTTGGCGCTTTTCACGACCTTCTTGTTGAATTTGTAATGTTTCTTCAATCGTTTGAATAATATTATCTTGTGTCGTCTTCAATGTTTCAATATCGACTATACCACGCTCGTTTTCTTCTGCAGTAACACGCGCATTTTGACGTAACATTTCAGAATTACGTAATAAAATTTCATTCGTCGTATCCGTAACTTGCTTTTGTGCTGTCGCTGCCTTTTGTTGACGTTGCAATGTTAATGCAATCGCCATTTGATTTTTCCACAATGGAATACTTGTTAAAATCGAACTTTGAATTTTTTCAGCTAATGCTTGGTTTACATTTTGAATCATTCGGATTTGCGGTGCAGATTGTAATGAAATTTGGCGTGATAATTTCAAATCATAAATTCGTTTTTCAAGACGATCGACAAACTGCTCCATATCCGCAACATCTTGGACCACCATTTGGTCATCAGCAGCTTTCACTCGCTGACGCATCTCTGGTAACACATGTTGTTCAATTTCCGTTTTCTTTTGTTCTGCAGCTGCAATATAAAGATTCAACACATCAAAATAGTCTTTATTTTGTTGATACAAGCCATCCAATAGTTGAATATCTTTCACTAACAATGCTTTATTCTTATCTAGTTCTATTGAAATACGATCGACTTGTGCGCTCACAGATTGCATTCGCGAAAAAAGTTGTTGCATCGAATTTTTGGAGCGTTTGAATAATTTTTTGAGGAAATTATCATTTTGTTGAGAAAGTTCATCCGGATTCACTTCTTTCAACTTTTTCATCAACTGTTCCAAAGTCTCACCAATCGGTCCCACATCTTTCGACTGAATTTCATCTAACATTTGATGCGAAAAATGAGAAAGATGTGTTTGTGCATTTGAGCCGAATTTCAATAAGCTATCATGATTTAATGGTTCGATTTGATCTGCTAAACTTTGAACTTTTTGACGGTCTTGATCGTTAAAATGTTCGTTTAATTCTTTTGTTTCTAGTTCCGTCACTGTTGCTGTTTTTGGATAATCATAATCATTAAAATAAGCATCTAATGGATGTGTACTTGTTGCATTCGTGAGATCATTTGACTTCATGAATCATTCTCCATTTCTTTAACATGTCTTCTTTGGTACATTTCATTGAGTCGCATTTCAGTATCTAACTGCTCATAATCTTGCGCATTAACTTGCTTTAAATCTGCAATGAGTGTACGCTTCACTTCTTCTAAAGTAATCCGTGTTTGTTGCAGCATTTGCCGCTCGTTGTCTGCTTTAAGTGGCATTTTAGCAAGCCGCGTATAACTTTCAATTAAGTTCAACGCATTATCAATATGTGAATAATAAAAGCTTTCAATATTAAAAAACTGAAAAGGTCGTTGCTTAATGGCTGAATTAATTGTACGCGATAATCGGTAAATATCATTCACTAACTTAAAATCTTGTATTGATCTAACTTTAATAAACGACTTTAAAATACGTTTATTTTTATTTTGAACTAAGTTAATTTGATGCATAATATAGTGATAGTCTTTACGTGTCAAATTCATTTCTTTCAAATAGGCACGTGACGTCAAACGCTGAGTAGGTACATAACCGACTACAAAACCTGCGATGCCGATGACAAAATCTATTAAAAATGTAAAATCTAAAATGGCACTTGTAAAAAAGGCGATAACTGCAACAGGTACTCCAACTACGGCACCCCAAACCCTCGATAATAAATACCTCATATTCATCTTCCTTTATGAAATCGCTCTAAAGTTTTGATATGGTTCGTTAATTTCAAGTTCATCTATTGTATAAGTTTCAACACGTGAAGCCGGGGAGGCGCCATTAATGACTCCTTGTGTAAAAGATTCAAGTGACGCGTCATCGCCTTGTGCGTGCACCTCTACATAATCTTCAACATTTTTCACTGTACCTTTGATTTGATACTTCAAAGCTAATCGTTCAGTGAAATAACGAAATCCAACCCCTTGAACACGTCCGTATACTCGGATTAAATAATGTTTCATACATTTCACCCCTCTACTCAATTATAAGTATTTTCAGTGCAAAAGACTAATATTTAAGTTTCATATCTCTTATTTTTAGGTCTTTTAGCTTGCTTTTTAAATTTAAAGATACTATCTTTTTTAGTAAGACTTTTTTTACATATAGGGGGACGTTGGTTATGTGGGAAGTTGCTAAGATTCGTGCAGACTATGAAGGTTGGTGGTTATTCGATGATTGGCCAGAACACATCATTGATTCGCAAAAATTTGAGACATTTGAAGCATTTGAACAAGCGTATCAACACATGATTCAACAAGCAAAAACGGATTATGACAATTTTATTGTTGGCAAACATAACATTTATGCATTTTATAATAATTGTGATTTGAATTTTTGTGAGGATTGTGATGAAGATTTACAGATTTTTTATAGCTTCATTACTTTAAAAAACGAAAAAATATATTTGAATTTGCCAATTATAGACTAATCAATAAATTTTAAATTCTATATTGCAAATATTGTCACATTACCTTATAATAGGGGTAAGCAATGGCATTATTCCATATTGCAAAGAATATTTTTCAGTTTTTATTTATCGAATTTATAAAGAATGAATCAGTATTTTTTGTAATATGCGAATAGCGCATATTGAATTTTAGTCTTGGAGGTTTCACAGATTATGAAACAAGGTACAGTAAAATGGTTTAACGCTGAAAAAGGTTTTGGTTTTATCGAAGTAGAAGGAGAAAACGACGTATTCGTACACTTCTCTGCAATCAACCAAGAAGGTTACAAATCATTAGATGAAGGTCAATCAGTTGAATTTGAAGTAGTTGAAGGCGACCGCGGTCCTCAAGCTGCAAACGTTGTAAAACTATAATAAATAGATGCAATATTGACTTAGAAAAAAGCAGTGAAGCTCGCTTCGCTGTTTTTTTGTTTTTTTAAATGTTTTTATCTTATCCTGTTATGAAAATACCTCTTAATATGTGCCTCATTATTTCATCTCGATTATCAATTTCTCATTCAAAATTGGGTCACTTAATCAATGATATTTCATAGTTTAGAACTCACAACTAAACGACATGGATTTCATTTTGCAGTAACATGTTAAACATTTTCAAAAACTCTAGAATAGCATGGCTCGTGTAGGTGGAAACTGTTTAAGAATTTTTATATTAAGGATAGAGTTACTATAAAGTAGGATGATACAATTAGATTTTTTAACTACATTAGACGGTTATATGTCACCTGAAGATGTAGCTAAACCGTTTCTTGAAATCATTAATAAGAACAAAAGAATGAGCAAGCAGAAATAGAAAGCAAGATAAACAAAAATAAACAACTGATAATACTGTAGATCATTTTTTCAGCAGATTTACCACTCAATTTTAAGCGACTATCCAAAAGGGGGGAGTTTGTGAAAAAAGTTGATTATGAAAAACTTTATAAAATGAGGTCAGAAATACATAAACTTTTAAAAGATAGAAAGTTACTAGATGTTGAAGACTCGATTGAAACATTTAACCCAGCAGAAGGGTTTTCAGAATTAACAGATGAAGCGTTTGAATATTTAACGTTTGGAGTTAAACTCGAATAAGCACCTAACCGATAAAAAGGCGAGGTGCTCTTTTTTTATAATTACTTTATCGCAAATCAGTATGTCAAAAGCGTTTATCTAACGAATCAATCATTTATGGCTTTCATATCATAAATAGTACTTACTTCACATCATTAATAATCAATTGGCGTAACGATTGACGTTTCACGACTTCTCTTGCTTTACCATCTTTCACAAAGAAGACGCTTGGTTTCTGCATTTGGTTATAATTCGAAGCCATACTGTAATGATACGCACCTGTCGCTAATATTGCTAAATAATCACCTCGTTTTACACTAGACGGTAACTTTGCTTCATGGATAATAATATCACCTGATTCACATAGTTTTCCTGCTATGGTTACTGTTTCATCAGGTGTTTCATTACGATTAATTAATAACGCCTGATATTTCGCGTCGTATAAAGCTGTACGGATGTGATCGCTCATACCGCCATCGATAGATACATACTTGTTGACACCAGGAATATCTTTAATCGTACCAACTTCATATAGCGTTACACCCGCTTCTGCAACGATAGAACGGCCCGGCTCGATACTCAATGTTGGTATAGGGTATTTCAATTGCTGACATTCTGCTTTAATCGCTTGTACAATCTCTGTAATACCTGCTTCAATGTCGAATGATTGGTCACCCTCAACGTATTGTGCACTAAAGCCACCACCTAAGTTGAGTAAATCGATCGTAATCGCATGTTCGTCCAACCAATTCAACACCATTTTAGCCGTTTCGATCATACCTGTTGTTTCTTCAATTTGTGAACCGATATGGAAATGAATACCTTTCAACACGATATTATTAGTATTACGGATTTTTTCAACTGCTTCCAAAGCAAGACCATGTTTTAATGAAAGACCGAATTTACTTTTCTCTTGTCCTGTTTGGATAAATTCATGTGTATGCGCTTCAACACCTGGATTCACACGTAACAGTACATCTACAGGTTTTGTGGCATACTGTTCAATGAGGTCAATTTCATCTAACGCATCAACGACGAAATAACCGATACCACTTTCAAGGGCATAACGAATTTCATGTTTTGTCTTATTGTTGCCATGAAAATGGATGCGTTGGGGGTCAAATCCTGCCTCCAATGCTGTGTAAAGTTCTCCCTCTGATACGACGTCCAATTCGAAATCTTCTTCAGCCGCAAGTTTTACCATTTGAAGACAAGTAAATGCTTTTGATGCATAAGATAACACATAGCCGATATCGTTTTGTTGAAAAGCACTGTGATAGCGTCTCATTTGTTGACGAATTTGCGCTTCATCATACACAATTGTCGGCGTACCGAAACTTTGTGCTAACGTTTTTAAACTTGTTCCTCCCAATGTCAATTCACCATTTTGATTATAACTAACTGTCATTTAAACATACTCCTTTATTAACGAATTCAAATTTAATGCACTGAGTTGTTCAGAGTTTGCGCCGACACCTTTGAACGTGTAATCATCAATACGCAAATCTGAATTATTATATAAAATGACGCTATCTTTTGCTGATACTGTGTCATCTACTTCAACAAACATATGACTCATCATGAGCGCACGAATCGGATAACGTTTGCCATTGATTGAAACGTCATGTTGTGCTCTTGTCCTTAAAATGCCATCCCCATATCCGACATCTACAACCGCTAAACGTGTATGCGGTTGTTCAACAGTATAAGCAAAACTGTATCCACAGTGATCGCCTTGTTGGACATTTCGCACTTGAATCACATTTGCTTTTACTGTCAATGCTTGTGTAATGCAACCAGGTGACAAGCTAGCGTACGGGCGTGAACCATATAACGCAATACCGATACGTGCATGCGTATGATGATCAAATACACGTTGACCTTCTCTATAATAACTGGCGCTGTTTTGAGCATGAATGAGGTCGAAATGATACCCTCGTTGTTTCACGAGTGTCTCCACAATAGTCAACCATGCCTCACGTTCTTTTTCATACATGTCGACATCAAACTCATCTGCATAACCGAAATGTGTCCACAAACCAGTAATTTCCATCTTAGGTGCCGGATTTTGCTCGTGATCAGCTAAAACGGCCAGTAATTCATCTTTTGTTTTAAAGCCAGAACGATGGAGTAGATTTTCATATTCTAGATGCACTTTCACACCCGCTAAAGCTGCTTTATTTTCACGATAAAACGTTAAGGAAGGCAACGTCATATGGATATCATTCGCTCTCAAGCGTTCAAATTCATCAGTCGCATTCATTAAAAATATCGTTGCTTCTGGCGCAAGTTCTCGGATACGTACCGCTTCAACTAACGACGTCGTACTGAACGTGTCAATACCTGCTTGTTGAAACATTTGTACGGCAAAATCCAAACCGTAATTGTACGCATTATTTTTCACAACCGCCATAACAGATTGATTTTGCGTTACTTGTTTCACATTTTGAAGAAATTGGGCTGAATCGACTTGCCATAATGCTGTCATGCTTCCACCTCATTATAGTTCATTAACAAGCGTTCGTAATAATCTGCAATACGAATCAACATGCGTTCATCAAAGTTCAAATGTGGTGTGTGTAAACCTGTCACGAACTGCTTTTCTTCGTTACGTATCCCGACAAAAACGAAATACGCCGGTGCGATTCGACCATAAAAGCTGAAGTCTTCACCAAATAAGTAGGGCAGTTCATTTTCGATGACATTGAGTTGATTGTATTCAAGGCTTTCGATGACATATTTTTTTAATGCAGGATCATTTATTGTCGGTGGATAACCTTCCGCAAAGCGTACTTCAGACTTTACGCCGAATAACAATTCTGCACTGTCACTAATTTTTTGCATTTGCCCTTGTATGATACTTAAATCATCCATATCATACGTGCGAATCGTCCCTTCTAAGTAACCATTGCTTGGAACTGTATTAATCGCTTCTCCTGCATGAAAATGACCGATATGGACGATATTTCGTTGCAGCCCATTCAAATGATACTGTTGAATTTGAGACAATTGCATCATGATGTGTTGTAACGCTTCTCCCGCAGATTGACCTTGTTCTTTGTTGGCAACATGACTCGATTCACCTTCAATAAAAAAGCGGAATTCTGTCGCACTTGCCGTAATTTCATTATCACGAATGACTACAGAGCCTTCTTCGACAAAAGGCATGACATGAACACCATAGATTGCTTTAATGTCATATGATGCAAATGCGTTCGCTTTAATCAATAAATTCGCACCACCACCTGATTCTTCAGCAGGTTGAAAAATAAATAATACATTATGTGGCAATTCATCGTTGTCATATAACGCTTTACAACGTTGTGCAAATAGCATCAGCGCAGTCGTATGACCATCATGGCCACAAGCATGCATACGATCATCTACTGTACTACGATAGTCCACATCATTTTGTTCATGTATCGGTAGGGCATCGATATCTGCTCTAAAAGCAATCGTTTCATCACTTTGACCCTTTAAAAAACCTATAATGCCCGTTTCAAGAGGGCGTTCATAAGGAATATCTAATGACTCTAAAAAACGTTGTAAATATTGTGTTGTTTCATGTTCTTGAAGACTCAGCTCGGGATGTTGATGAAGGTATCGACGATGCTGCGTGACAAATTCAAGTTCATTCATATGCTTTCACTCCCATCATTATGTATAAAAAGAGAAGAGGGTGGGTCATAAAAATTTTTGACGCGATTGATGCAATATTTTTGTTAAACTTTACCTCTCCAGCGAATTTTGTTTTTGATTGCCTTCATGGCTTTGCTCTCCGAGAGTTTAGCCCCTTCAACAAAATAAGGATTGATTAAAATGTTCATTGGATGGAAGCCGAATTGGATTTTGGAAGGAGTACAAAAATCTCATGTGGAACAAAAATTTCGTCGTACTATCCGCGCAAAGCTGACTAGACTTCTCTAAAGCGATAGCATTAATAAGTCAGACACAGCCACTCTTAAAATTAAGAGACATCATTTTGTTTTCAACCTTACCCCTCAGAAGCATCAGCCTTCTGGGCAATCTTATATCAAACGAAGAGGAAAATATAGGCAATTTTACGTAATAAAAAAACAATAGCATCATTTTTCATGTCCAATTCATCCTCATTTTTCGACCGTTTTATCATTTCAAATGAATGATGACTTTATTAGAGGTAGAGGCTGGGATAACTTAATGTCCCAGCCCTCATAAATTTAGCATTATGTTCATCCTCGGTAGAAGATACTCAAACAGAATACATAAGTTATTAAATACAATCAGTTTGAGGTTTCATCGCCAACGTTGGACGCCGACGATAAGAGATATGATAGGACGCCCATATATATTACTGATCTAACTGACGTAACGCTGCGACAATTTCACGTTTTGAATCTTCTACTTCATGCGCTTGTTTGATCACTTTCGCCGGTGTCCCCGCAACAACAGCACCTGCTGGCACATCTTGCGTCACAATGGCACCCGCAGCAACAATCGCACCCTCACCGACACGTACGCCTTCAAGAATAACGGCATTCGCTCCAATTAATACGTTATCCTCAATGACAACAGGAGAGGCACTTGGAGGTTCAATTACACCTGCTAATACTGCACCAGCACCGACGTGGACATTTTTACCTGTAGTTGCACGACCACCTAATGTCGCATTCATATCAATCATTGTGCCTTCACCAACAATGGCACCAATATTAATCGTTGCACCCATCATGACGACTGCACCGTCTCCAATCACGGCATGTTCACGAATAAATGCGCCTGGTTCGATTCGTGCATTCGTATTGATTAAGTCTTTTAATGGAATGGCCGAATTACGGCGGTCCATTTCGATTTCTAAGTCTTCAATTAGCATTTGATTTTCTTCATAAAATGCGTGCCAATCTGATGCTTCACAAAAAATGACTTTTGAATTTTCTGAACCAAATACTTTAAATTGGTCCGGAAATTGCACGTCACTGAATTCACCGTTGATATAAACTTTAATCGGTGTAGCTTTTTTTGCATCACTAATATATTGGATGATTTCTTCAGCTGTAAAATTTTTAACCATAACGTTTTATACGCTCCTTTTATAAGTTATCAAAAGTATAATACCCTGGTTGACGGTGAATTAACTTTTCTGCTGCACCTAACGCACCATTCGCAAAAATATCTTTTGACTGGGCACGGTGAGACAGTGTAATCGTTTCATCTGTTCCAGCAAATAAGACATCGTGTTCACCGACAATCGTACCTCCACGCACCGTATGAATACCAATTTCATTTTTCGTACGTTTCGCATCGTATTGACTTCTGTCATAAACAGGTGTGACATCTTGTCGTAACGATTCAATCACATCATAAAGTTTAACGAGCGTGCCACTTGGCGCATCCACTTTTTGATTATGATGTGCTTCTGTTAATTCAATGTCAAAGTCTTGCAGTAAAGGGACTGCCGCTTCTAATATTTTGGTGAGTACATGGACACCATAACTCATATTAGCACTGAAAAATACTGGCATTTTATCACTTAACGCTTGAAGTTTATCAGTAATTTGTGTCTTTTCACCCGTTGTTGCAATGACAAGGGGGAGTGTGAAATCTTCCTCTAGTAAAGGCAGTAACAATTGTGGATGTGAAAAGTCAATCGCAACATCTGCCTCTGTCACTTCACTGATTTTTTGGTAAATCGGATAGGGCACATGCGCCGTTGAACGACCTGCAATGACGCCTACAATATTATGACCGTTCGCTTCAGCTAATCGCGCGACACGTTGGTTCATTGCGCCATATCCAATTAATAAAATTTTCATGTCTGAACACCTGCTTTAAATTGATGGTAAACTGCTTTTAACTGTTGTTGCTCTTCATTATTCAGTGGTACTAAAGGCAATCGCACCTCATATTGCCCAAAGCCTTCTAACGCTGCCAAATATTTGATTGGAATAGGATTAATATCGACACTCATCGCATCAAGAAGGGTGGCAATCGGTTCAAAGCGCGCTACTCGATCCTTCACATTTGTATAAATTTGTTGGAATTCATTCGGGATGACATTCGCAACGACCGAAATGACACCATGACCACCTTGTTCATAATATGACACAATATTATCATCGTTGCCACTATACAATGCGAACTTGTCTGTATCTAAGCGTTGTTGAAGTTCTGCTAAATAATTAAAATCATTAGTCGCGTCTTTTAACGCAACGATATATGGATTCTCACTTAAACGAACGACTGTATCCACTTCGATTGTTGAGTTTGTTCTTGATGGCACATTATAAAGGACTACAGGCAGTTCTGTCGCATTCGCAATGGCTTCAAAATGGGCAACTAAACCACGCTGACTCGTTTTTAAGTAATACGGTGTGATGAGCATAATCGCATCTGCACCTAATGCCTTTGCACGTAATGACGCTTCAATTGATTTTTGCGTGTTATTCGTCCCAGTTCCTACAATAATAGGGACACGTTGTGCATTTTCTTCTATTACTGTTGTTAAAATACGATCCTTTTCTTCATCTGTCAAAGTTGGATTTTCAGCCGTCGTGCCATTAACCACGATGGATTGAATATGATTGTCGATTAAAAAATGAACTTGTCTTTTGATCGCTTCATAATCCACTTCACCGTTCGAAAAAGGGGTGATTAAAGCGACGCCTGTGCCTTCAAAAATATGTGACATAATTTATGCTCCTTTCAATTGAAGTACCTGTTCTAACACTTGGACTGCATTAAGCGCAGCACCTTTTAATAAATTGTCTGAAGTGACCCAAATGTGGAATGTATTGTCTAACGAATCGTCTTTACGAATGCGTCCGACAAACACTTCATCACGACCTGTTGAATGAATCGCCATTGGATATTCATTTTTGGCTGGGTTATCTACGAGGACAACACGCGCATCTTGTTCAAAAAGCGCTTGTATAGCTTCCACTGTTGCCGGTTGGTCTAACGTCACATTCATATGAACGCTATGACTATCTTGTACCGGTACACGTACACAAGTTGCTGTGACATTTAAAGTCGGCTCATTTAAAATCTTTCTTGTTTCGTCAATCATTTTTTGTTCTTCTTTTGTATAACCATCATCCAAAAAGACATCAATATGAGGTAGTACGTTGTTATAAATCGGATGTGGATAAGCTTGAGGCGCCACACCTTTTGGACCGTCTTCTAAGTCTTTTTTACCTTTCATACCTGACCCCGATACAGCTTGATAAGTCGTGTATGCCACACGTTTTAACCCATATTTTTCTTGCAATGGTTTCAGTGGTACGACCGATTGAATCGTTGAACAGTTTGGGTTAGCAATAATACCTCTTTTAAAAGTAGGGGCGTTAACTTCAGGTACGACAAGGTCAACGTCTTCCGTCATGCGCCATTGACTTGAATTATCAATAATGATGGCACCGTGTGATTCAAACAGTGGGGCAAAATGAGCACTCGTACCGCCACCTGCACTCATTAAGACGTAATCAAAATCACCATCCGTCGCTTCATCTGTCAATTCTTGCACGATATACGTCTGACCTTGAAACGTGACTTCTTGACCTGCTGAACGTGCTGAAGAAAAAAGCACGAGTTCATCAAAAGCAATACCTTTACGATCAAGTGTTTCTAAAATCTTTGTTCCTACTAATCCTGTTGCACCTACAACTGCTAATTTTGTCATTCCACTTCACTCCATTTTTTCAATTCACAAATATTGTAATGTTCTTAAAATTTAGATAATAATTGAACTATTGGTAGTACAGATTGGCACTTGATGTTGATTACTAGAGCACTTGTTGAAGAGGGCAAATATCACTGATATCCAGACCGCTTCAAAAATGATAAATAAAAAACAAGCTCGGCGTGCGAACTTGTCAACTCTATATACAAGTGATGCACTCCATTATTGTAACAATAATGACAGATTCTTAGCTCTTAACCAGAGAATCCAACAAACAAGTACCTGCAATACTGTTCGTTTCGGCATCTCACCCTTTCGATATACAATGTTTGCAGACATGACTTCAATATATCTACTTATGATCGATGCGCCTCATCAATAACTATTCAATTATTATGGATACCATTATACATAGAAAGTCATCATGTGTAAACAGAAAATGCTGAAAATTTTAAAATACATCAAAAATTTCAGCATTCTTTTAGGTTCAATTGTTGACCTTTTTATAAGTAACGTGATGTAGAATTAAGTTTGAAAAGACTATTATCTTAAGTCAGTATATGCAATGGGGGAGACCTACATATGCATCCGATTTACTCAAAAAAACGAGATGACATCATATCATCCCGTTAAATAATGATTATGCTTTAGATTTCAAAATACCTTTTTCCTCTAAGTAGGCCTCGTAAGAAATTTCTTTCGATAAACCACCAGGCACATCTAAATCAATGACACGATTCGCAATAGTGTTAATAAACTCAAAGTCATGCGATGTGAAAATCATAGACCCTTTAAATGATTTCAAACCTTCATTGACAGATGTAATACTTTCCAAATCTAAATGGTTTGTTGGCTCATCTAATAACAATACGTTCGCACTAGAAAGCATCATTTTACTTAACATACAACGTACTTTCTCACCACCGGAAAGAACGCTTGCTTTTTTCTTCACTTCTTCACCACTGAATAACATACGTCCTAAGAAACCACGTAAAAATGTCTCAGTTTGTTCATTTTCTGGCGCATATTGTCTTAACCAATCGACTAAGTTCATATCAACGCCTTCAAAATACGCTGAGTTATCTTTAGGGAAGTAGCTTTGTGATGTTGTCACACCCCATTTATAGCTGCCTTCATCCGGTTCCATCTCGCCCGCTAAAATTTTAAGTAGTGTTGTTTTTGCGATTTCACTTTCGCCCATTAAAACCGCTTTGTCATTTGGGTTCATCGTGAATGACAATGAATCTAACACTTTTTCACCGTCAATTGTTTTAGAAAGATTTTCAACAAATAATAAATCATTACCAATCTCGCGTTCTGGCGTAAATTTTACGAAAGGATAACGACGTGAAGACGGTTGAATATCATCCAATTCAATTTTCTCAAGTTGTTTTTTACGGCTCGTAGCTTGTTTAGACTTAGAGGCATTGGCAGAGAAACGTGCAATAAAGTCTTGTAACTCTTTAATTTTCTCTTCTTTTTTCTTATTTTGTTCTTGTGCCATTTTTTGTGCTAATTGACTAGATTGATACCAGAAGTCATAGTTTCCGACATAAACTTTGATTTTACCGAAGTCTAAGTCAGCAATGTGTGTACAAACATTATTTAAAAAGTGTCGGTCATGGGAAACAACGATCACTGTATTATCAAAGTTAATTAAGAAGTCTTCTAACCAACTAATCGCTTGAATATCCAAACCGTTTGTCGGCTCATCCAGTAAGAGTACATCAGGCTCACCGAACAAACTTTGAGCGAGTAACACTTTCACTTTTTGGTTATTTTCAAGCTCTGACATTGTTTTATCGTGCAAGTCTGTACCAATGCCTAAACCAGATAATAATGTTGCAGCGTCAGATTCCGCGTTCCAACCATTCATTTCAGCAAATTCACCTTCAAGTTCTGCTGCGCGAATACCATCTTCGTCACTGAAATCAGGTTTCATATAAATAGCGTCTTTTTCTTGCATCACTTCAAACAATCGTTCATGACCTTTAATAACAACGTCTAGCACGCGCTCATCTTCATACGCAAAGTGATCCTGTTTAAGGACTGCTAAACGTTCATCTTTACCGAGTGACACGTGACCTGTTTGTGAATCAATTTCACCTGATAAAATTTTTAAGAAAGTAGATTTTCCGGCACCATTCGCACCAATTAAACCGTAACAATTTCCTGGTGTAAACTTAATGTTCACATCTTCAAATAATTTACGATCACCAAAACGTAAACTTACATCCGTAACTTGTAACATGCATTTTCTCCTTTAATTCAATTATTCTAATGGATGCATTATATCATGAGAATGCCTTATAAATCTAATTTCTGTTGTATTTTCTACCATCATTTCAGCTAAAAACATAGACGTTGTTCAAGAGATTTCATTATTTCACTGCTTAACACATATCAACATGCTATAATAGAATTAACTTATCAATTAAAGAGGAGTACGTTATGTCTTTTAAAGAAAATGAAATTATTGGGACGATAGAATTTTTAGAAGTGAAGTCGCTTGAAGGTTCTACATATCACTTAGAAGGTCCAAACCGAGAAAAAATTAAATTAAATGCATCTGAAGTAAACGAAGATGACGATTTAGAAATAGGGGAGTCGTATAGCTTTTTCGTCTATCCTAACCGTTCTGGCGATTTGTTTGCCACTCAAAACATGCCAGATATTACTGTTGGACGGTATGATTTTGTACGCGTGTTAAACACAGATCGTGATGGGGCACGTGTAGATGTTGGATTGCCTCGCGAAGTATTAATCCCATGGGAAGATTTACCTAAATTGAAGGCATTATGGCCAGAAAAAGGCGACGAACTATTATGTACATTACGTATTGACCGCGATAGACAAATGTTTGCACGTTTAGCTTCAGAAACAACAGTGCACCAAATGTTTACACCTGTCGCAGCAGATAAAATAGAAGAACTACGTAATCAAATGATACAAGCACGTCCATATCGTTTATTACGCGTTGGTACATTTTTATTATCAGAAGACGGCTATAAAATTTTTGTACATGAGTCAGAACGTCAAGAAGAACCGCGTTTAGGGCAGGCATGTGACGTCCGTATTATCGGTGTAAATGATAAAGGGGAGTTAAATGGTTCATTTTTACCACTTGCACATGAACGGTTAGATGACGATGGCGAAAAAATATTTAATTTACTTGTGGAATATGAAGGTGAGTTGCCATTCTGGGATAAATCTAGCCCTGAAGCAATTAAAGAAGTATTTAATATGAGCAAAGGTGCATTCAAACGTGCAATTGGTCATTTATACAAACAACGCCTCATCAATATTGAAACAGGTAAAATCACTTTGACACGTAAAGGTTGGACACGTGTAGAAGAGAAATAGTTAATCATTCATGAGAGACTTGCCCAAGTGGTGAGTCTTTTTTTGATCTTAAACACCCACACAAAAGCCAAATCCCCATATATTTCAACATTCTTACACTAAAATTCACTTAGTTCATCCCTATCAACTTAATTTTTGAAATCCTTAAATATTTATTAACTCAATGTAATTATATTGTCGTTTAAAACTAAACAATATATAATAGCGATTAATGTGTTTATAAACGTTGTATAAAACATGAGATTAAGAGAAGAAGAGGGAAAAAAGTGATTACAAATAAAAATATATATAGTATTCGAAAGCATAAACTTGGCGTGGCATCATTCTTATTGGGGACATTATTTGTTGTAGGGCATGCAAATAATGCTGAAGCTTCAGAAGTGAGCACAACAACACAAGAACAAAATGCCGAAAAAGAGCAGGCAAAAACTGAGCGCGAACTAACAACTGAGGCAGCACAACAAGCAGTCAGCGAATCAGCATCTATAGCTGAAAACATGCAGGAAACAACATCAGTGGCAAGTGAAAATGCGAAAGCGGTTACAGCTTCTGATAGCACACAAGAAGTCACAAAAACTGAAGCAAAAGATACAGCAACAATGAAAGATTCAGAAATTGCACAACCTGTATCAGAAGTGAATAAACCTGTTACTCAAACAGCACCCGTTCAAACACCAACAACAGCAACAGAACATAAGTCACCACGACAAGTACAAGAAGTTACTTCACCAGTGGACACAAAAGTAATTAATGTAGAAAACGGAACAGATGTGACAAGTAAAGTAAAAGTTGAAACATCGTCAATTACAGGCCATCAGAATAACGATAAAACATACCGTCAATCGAACACTGTAAATCCACATAAAGCTGAACGTGTGACATTAAATTATGAATGGTCATTTGAAAATGGAATTAAAGCTGGTGATTATTTTGACTTTCAATTAAGCGACAATGTCGATACAAACGGGATATCAACTGTTAAAAAAGTTCCAAATATCGTAGACACTCAAAATAACGATACAGTTATTGCTTATGGTGAGGTTAAAGATAAAAATCGTATCCGTTACCGCTTTACAGATTATGTAAGTGATAAAGAAAATGTAGTGGGTAAATTATCATTAAATCTATTCATTAATCCAGCAAAAGTTCAAAACAGAGGAAATATCAATGTTTCATCTACTTTAGGTAGCATTAAAACTGAAGAAACTTTCAATATTGAATATATTGATGGTGTAAAAAACAATGAAGGAGTCACATTAAATGGCCGACTTGATGATTTATCAAAAGCAGATCAATCATTTACACACTATACAACTTTCAAGCCAAGCCAGAATGAATTAACAAATGTGTCCTTAAAAGGTACAGTTACAACAGGAGCAATAGAAAACGGAATAGCCGGTGAAGTTAAAATTTATGAATTTATTGGTAGTGGTGAACTTCCAGAAAGTGTCTATGCTAATGTTAATGATACTAGCCATTTTAATGACATCACAAGCAATTTGTCAAACTCAATCAAAAGTACTAGTACTGGATATGAAATCACTTTTGATATGAAAAACAAAAAACCTTACGTTATTGTTTATAAAGGACATTATAATAAAGATGCTTCAGATTTTGACTTTACGACAAATGCAATAGGGCACCAAAACTTAAACCGTTCTCCATACAATCATTACTGGAGCTACAATCATTATTTCAATCTAACATGGAAAAATGGTGTTGCTTTCTACTCTAATAACGCAAGTGGGGAAGGGAACGACAAACCTGTACCGCCGACTTATGGATTTAGTGAATTAGTGGACACAACTCAAAATACGGCACCTGCTACGATGACTTTCCAAACAACTGGTGTTTTAGAAGAGATTGAAGATAGTGTTGTATTAAATACACTTTCACAATCTGGTGAGGATCGTGGTGAAAATACTTCTCCAATTATCGAGACAACAGAAGATTCACAGCCTGTTGAGTTTGAAGAAGAGACAAATCATGGCATTCAAGACGTGACACTTCATGCAGATGCTGTTGATTTTGAGGAAGAAACAAACCATGGTGAACAAGACACGGTACACCACTCTGATGTCGTTGAATACGACGAAGATACGACAACTGGCATGTTAACAGGTGCCATTTCTGACCATACAACAGAAGAAGACACGATGGAGTACACAACTGATGGCTTATTGATTGAGTTTGATGATGAAATGAATCCTAATGTGAGCGGTCAGTACGATGACATCACAACGGATACGATAGAGGAATCATCTCATATTGACACATTCACTGAACTTGAATCTGAATTTGGTCAACATGACGGTATAGTGACATTTGAAGAAGATACTATCGTTGAGAAGCCGAAAACAGAAAAGGGTAACCGAGTACCACTTGTAATTGATTTATCAACACCAAAACATAACCATCAGTTCAATATTCAACCTACCGATCCAAATATTGATACCTCTGCTACGTATCGAATTGGCAATTTTGTATGGCGCGATGAAGATCACAATGGCGTACAAAATGATGGTGAACATGGTCTTGAAGGTGTTCTTGTCACACTTAAAACAGCTGATGGTGTCGTTTTAAATACAACGACAAGTGATGCCAATGGACACTACCAGTTCACTAATGTTCAAAAAGGAAAATATATTGTTGAATTCACTACACCTGAAGGTTATGAAGCAACAAGCAAACATACTACAGCGAATACTGAAAAAGACTCTGATGGGTTAATCGCAAATATCGATGTTACTCAAGATGATATGTCAATCGATGCTGGTTTCTTCCCGTTAGAAAACTGGAATGCTCAACCCAAAGATGAAACATATACTATTGGCGATTTTGTTTGGCGCGATGAAGATCACAATGGCGTACAAAACGATGGCGAACATGGTCTCGAAGGCGTTCTTGTCACACTTAAAACAGCTGATGGTGTCGTTTTAAATACAACGACAAGTGATGCCAATGGACACTACCAGTTCACTAATGTTCAAAAAGGAAAATATATTGTTGAATTCACTACACCTGAAGGTTATGAAGCAACAAGCAAACATACTACAGCGAATACTGAAAAAGACTCTGATGGGTTAATCGCAAATATTGATGTTACTCAAGATGATATGTCAATCGATGCTGGTTTCTTCCCGTTAGAAAACTGGAATCCTCAACCCAAAGATGAAACATATACTATTGGCGATTTTGTTTGGCGCGATGAAGATCACAATGGCGTACAAAACGATGGCGAACATGGTCTCGAAGGCGTTCTTGTCACACTTAAAACAGCTGATGGCGTCGTTTTAAATACAACGACGAGTGATGCCAATGGACACTACCAGTTCACTAATGTTCAAAAAGGAAAATATATTGTTGAATTCACTACACCTGAAGGCTATGAAGCAACAAGCAAACATACTACAGCGAATACTGAAAAAGACTCTGATGGGTTAATCGCAAATATCGATGTTACTCAAGATGATATGTCAATCGATGCTGGTTTCTTCCCGTTAGAAAACTGGAATCCTCAGCCAGAGCCGAAAAACCCTGATGATAAAGAGAAACCGGGACCTGAGCAACCTGATGTACCTCAACCAGAGCCGAAAAACCCTGATGATAGAGAGAAACCGGCACCTGAGCAACCTGATGTACCTCAGCCAGAACCGAAAAACCCTGATGATAGAGAGAAACCGGCACCTGAGCAACCTGATGTACCTCAACCAGAGCCGAAAAATCCTGATGATAAAGAGAAACCGGCACCTGAGCAACCTGATGCACCTCAACCAAAGCCGATGCTCCCAGGTGAAAAGGTGAAACCAAAACCAACTCATCCCGGTGAAGCTATGCAAACAACACCTCAGGACAAATCAACATCTCAAACAGATGAAGCACTTCCTAAAACAGGTGAATCATCATCACAATCATCTGCTTTAATCTTCGGTGGTTTACTCAGTCTATTAGGACTTGGTTTATTACGTCGATCATCTAAACAAAACCGTTCTTCAATGAAATAAGCATCACATTAAAAAACCCCTGATTGTGCGATGATGTGCAATCAGGGGTTTCATTCTATATTAAATTTCAGTCGTTAATGACTCTAATTCGTCCACTAATTCGCCAATATAAGCAATCGTATCTTTAAGTGGTTGATCTGTTGTGACATCGATACCTGCAAGTTGTGCCAATTCAACAGGGGACATACTTCCACCTGCGCTTAATGTGTTCAACCAATCTTGAACAGCAGTCTCACCTTCATTTTTAATACGTTGTGCCATAATCGTACCAATTGTTAAACCAGCAGAATATGTGTATGAGTATAAGCCCATATAGTAATGCGGTTGACGCATCCAAGTCAATTCCGCACCATCTGTAATTGTCACGGTATCTCCCCAGAATTGTTCGATGACTTGTCGTTTAATTGCATTCAAGGTAGGGGCGCTAAGTGATTCACCCTGATCGACACGTTGATATACTTCACGTTGATATGCGGCTTCAAGTAAATGTGTCACCATATTATGATAGTACGTACGAGAAATAATCGAAGCAATTGCCCAACGTTTGAAACGTGCATCATTACTGTTTTTAAATAAGTAATTCAACATTAACATTTCGTTCATTGTCGATGGCGCTTCAACAAAATACATAGACGCCTCAGATTGTAAATAATTTTGATGCTTTTGTGCAAATGTAAAGTGTCCGGCATGTCCCAGTTCATGTGCTAGGACGAAAGCTTCAGTCATTTTACCTGTCCACGAAATAAAGATGTAGCTATGAGATGCATAAGGGCTTGCACAATAAGCACCTGTTTCTTTCCCTTTGTTTTGCGGGAAGTCAATCCAACGTGCATCATACGCTTGGTGTAACATGTCGACGTATTCTGAACCTAATACGTCTAATGCACCAAAGATGTATTTTTTCGACTCTTCAATTGTAATTTCTGGTTCAAAAGTAGGGTCGATAGAGATTTTTAAGTCTTCAAATTTGAGTTCATCTAAACCGTTTGCTTGTTGAACAAGTTTCGCATATTTGCGCATAATTGGTGCTAAATCAGACATAATTAAATCAATTTGGCGGTGATACATATCCAAAGTAACATCTTGTTCTTCCAATAAATATTCAATCACAGAATCATAACCACGCAAGTCAGCCTCAAGTTTTTCACGTTGCACTTGCGCATTATACACTGCAGCAGTCGTATGTTCATACTTTTTAAGGGTATCGCTAAAATGACGGAAACTTGCACGACGAAGCGCTGTATCGTCATGATCTTCGTAATAACCTTCAAATGTCGTATAATCCATGTCATACGTTAGACCATTGACTTCAAATGTTCCGAAATCAATATCTAACATTTTCGTCACGCCATAAATATCATATGGCACATCTAATGCTGTTGACATACTCGCAAGTGCTTCTTCAGCTTTAGGGTGCAATTGATGCGGTTTTTTCTTTTGTAGTTGTGTTAAATAATAACTGTAATCTAACTCTGAAATCGCTTGTTGCATCACAGCATCATCAAGATTTAATAGTTCTGACTCTACAAAAGTCAATTGGCTTAAAACTTTGCCATATTGTGTAGAAAATAGGGCGTTTAAACGTTGTCTTTCAGCATCAGACGTATCGACGCTATGTAAAAGTTCCGCGTAATTACCCGCACGTTCTAATTCAACGAGCAATTGCGCATATGTATTTAAACCTTTTTCAAGATTTTCAACGGTATTGAGTTGGTTTTCGTATTGCACTTTAAATGCTTGAGCTTCTTGCGGCAATGATTTCAGCGCTTGTTCATAACTTTCTGGATTAAGATATAAATCAGTCAAATCCCAAGTTTCTACTCTAGCAACTTCTGAACGATGTGGTAGTTTTTGTGACATAATAAAACCTCCTTAGAAAATATATTAATTCCATTATAACGTTTTTTAACATCTTTTTGCATGTGAAATCATTACACCAGCCATTAAAAATCTAGTATAATGAAGGCTAAATACAAAAAGGAGGTTCATACATGGCCATTTTAGACATGCCAAACTATATTTGGATTACACTTCTCATTATGGTTGTTTTAACATTGTTTTGTACACTTGTCCTTAACAAATGGTTCTTTACAGCAATCATCATGTTCATTGTGCTTGGTGCTTTAGCATTCATTTTGCCAAACTTTAAACCGATTCGTTATGAACCTTTATTAGGATATGCTGCGTTTGTCGCAATATTGAGCTTAATTTTAAGCTTTATTTTATGGTTTATTACACGTGACTGGCGCAAAAAACGACAAATGAAAAAGTATGAGAAAGAACGCGCACACTTTGAACAACAACATCGTTCTTAATGATACGAACCCAGTGATATACACAAGTCATTGGGTTTTTGTGATGCGGACGTGATGAGATGCTATTGATTAACTGACTGAAGATAATAGGGTTAAAATGCTAACCAATATACAACTTCCTATAATATATATTATGTAAACTAAGAATTGGATTCAAATTTAACATTTTAATATATGTACATAACCAACTCATCAGTCATAAACGTGCCTTAATGATATTCGCAGCTTAAACATCAAAATTTATAACAAACAGTTTACATCATCTGGATAAGCGTTTCGATGTTAATGGCTGAATCATTCATATTAAAGCATTGTTGTAACAACAATATGTATAAATGTCATTGAAATGTGTATATGACCATTCAAACATACGTATTTGTACCTCAAATGTTAGCCTTCATCAGTCCTTAAATGACCGATTTTAAAACTAAATAATATTCTATAAGTTTACATAACATAAATATAGTTAATATGTATTTTCACTACTTTCTGCCAAAATATACATTAAAATTTCCAATTGCGCATTTTTCATCCAAAATAAAAAGCCAGTCGCTTTGCATTACACAAAGTACGGGCTTTTTATCGTTTGTTTACCGTTTAATTTTTGAGCGCAATCGATTTAACACATCAAATACGAAATATTTTACTTTATGAATTGGTTTATAGAAGTCTCCAACGAGCTCTTCAATTTGTACACCGAATCCACGTTTAAAGCGATACACACCATAGTCTTCACTATTCTCAGTGAAATCGCCTGATACGCCATAAAAGTTATAACGCTCATAACCATGGTCAAAGCAATAATTAATCATAAACCAATGCATCGCGTAAGGTCCCATAAAGTGATTGTATTTCTCACTAGAACCGCCAGAGAAGTAATTAATTTCATACGCATTCGCAAAATAAACACCTGCTGCTAAGTTTAAAACAGAGCCGTCCGTTTTACGCAATTCGCTAGCTTTTAACATCTCTTGTTGATCATGGTCGATTTGTTTATCTAATTCCGCAATTTTCTTAATTTGCTTATCCGACTTGTTTTCATTCGCCATCATTTGGTCACGGCGTGTTTCTTTGTCATTTAAACTTTCTTGCAACGACGTAATATACTCATCTAGATCAATATATGCTAATGGTACGAGCGCTTTATGACCATATGTGTTGATAAAGTTTTTAAAGTATTCGTCCGTTTTAGACACAAAACCTGCACGTTCTTCAGTTTCGCGATATAACTCTAAAAATTGATCAAATTCATCCACTTCAAGAAATCTTACTTTCACGCCAAAATTCGTCGCTTTATTAATATTACGTTTGCGCTGGCTATCGAATTGCTTCTTCAACGTTTGTGGTGTATGACCTTTTAAATCCAATACACCCATCCATCTCACTTGACTTGACGTATCATAGGATGTTGTAAAACCGTGATGACGGTAACCGTGTGACTTAAATAGCTGTACTAGCTTATCGTTAGGCATTTTGTCGCCCATGGGATGAATGTCTTTATCATACACTTGATAAATCCAATACGGGTCCATTTTGACATATAAACATTTATTTCTATTTAAATATTGGTCTAATTCCTTTAAATAAAAATCGGCTAATCCCAAATCGCTATAATCCATGACCGGACCACGATTTGAATAATATACATAACTTCCTGCTGTTGGAATTTTGGAAAATAAGCTCGCTGCTAAAACTTGGTTGTTGTCATCTTTCACGCCTAACAGTACCACTTGAAAATCGTCTGCTTCTCGTGTTGCAATATTTTCTTTTACCTGAAAATAATGACTTTCTAATGCAGGATTTTGAACAAATTGGTCGTATTCTTCAACTGTCAATTCTGTAAATTTCATACCAATAAATCCCCTTCTCTTCACTCATCTTATCTTGTAATCTTCTCTTTAAGCTGTTTTAACGTCGTATAAATCTTATAGACCGGTTTTCGAACGGGTTTAATAAAATCACCTACGTACTCAATGACATCTGCGTTATAACCTTTTTTAAATTTGACCACGCCAGCATCTTCCGCATCTTCAGTAAAGTGTCCACTAATGCCATAAAAGTTGTAACGTGGAATATGGTGTTCAATTGCGTAGTTAATCATTTCCCATTGAATGGCATAGCTTCCTGCAAAATGACGGAATTCATTTGCTGTGCCACCCGCATAATACACGACTTCAAACGGATTAATAATAAAGAAACCTGCTGATATCGGTAACGTGTCACCATGTTTCGCTTGTAATTGCTCCGCTTCTTGAATTTTAGCTTGATTCGCTTCTAACTGTTGCATTAAATTGTTCTTTTTATTCAATGATTTTTGGTTATCTGGGCGTTTCTCAAGTTCTTTTTCAGTTTTAGCAATTTGTTTATGGAAATCTTGCTCTTCAGATTTTAGCTCTGGTATATACGTTGTAAAATCGATGTAAGCTAAAGGTACGAGTACACGATCTTTATAGTGTTTGAGGCGGTGATAGTAAAAATCATCTTCACGGTCCACAAAGTCTTTTGTTTCCGACGTCTCTTCCATGAACGAACGGAAAATATGTAACTCATTTTCATCCAAAAAGCGCACTTTCACACCATTTTTTTGCACTTTTTTCGTATTACGCTTTCTCAAACTATCCATATTGTTCAGTATATCTTTCGTCGTTTTACCTTCAACATCTAATACAGAATGGAATCGAATTTGTCTCACTGTATCAAATCCCGTTGTAAAACCTTCGTGTTCAAAGCCGAGTTGTGTCATTTTGTCAAAGAACCAATCATTTTGGAATCGTTCAATCACTTCGCCATCATGATTGCGTTTTAACCTTGGCAAGTATGGGTCGACTCTGACATATAACGCATTGTATTTTTTAACATATTTTGCGAGTTCATTAAAAAAGAAATGAACGAGTTCTTGATTTTCATAATCCATCACAGGACCACGGTTCGTATAAAAGTATTTGAACACTTTCATGACGGGTACTGCAGTTAATAAACAAGCGGCTAATACTTGGTTATGATTATCTTTAATACCAACGAGATGTGTTTCGACACCTTCTGCCACCTTCAGCTCGTAGTTCCCTACCATTTGTGTAAAATGGCTGTATGGCATACTATCTGTGAACGCACCGAATTCTGCCGTCGTTAAATTTGTAAACTTCATTTTTAATACTCCTATTTCTCTTTATATCTTTTAGCGATATTACATTTCTGATATACCCTTATTACATTATCTTAAAAAGACATACAATCTTTTTCATTTCCCTCATAAACACCCTTATAGTCTTTCTACATTTTAACGTATTGTGTAACAATTCGCCAACAAGACGTGGTACGACTACAGTAATTTCGAAAAACAATAGGCCTCTAATAATGCTTGTGCTGCTTTAATCGAATCCAAATGCGTCCGTTCCATTGCATGAGAAGACTCAATACCTGCACCGAAAAGGGCGTGCTTTACATCTGCACCTGCTTTTAACGCCGCTGAAGCATCTGAGGCATAGAATGGGTAGAGATCCACTTTATACGGGATATTGTGTTTCTGACATAACGATACGAGATGATGACGTAGTTGTTTATGATACGGTCCTGAGGCATCTTGTGCACAAATCGACACCGTATATTCATCGGACGCTTGACCATCCCCTAATGCACCCATATCAAATGCTATAAACTCAACAACTTTTGGGTCAATATTTGAATTTGCGCCATAACCAATTTCTTCATTATTCGAAATATAAAACTGAATCGTATGCGGTAAACGGTCCTCACGATGACGATACTGTTTTAAAAATTCGATAATAATCGCAACACTGACTTTATCATCTAAATGACGCGACTTAATAAAACCTGAAGCTGTCACTTCTGTACGTGGATCAAAGCTTACAAAATCACCTACATCAATACCTAGCTCACGCGTTTCATCGGCTGACGTCACTTTCTCATCAATGCGGACTTCAATATGCTCTTGATTACGTGGAATTTCATGGTTATTCGCATAAACGTGTGGCGACGTTTCATGCAATAGTATTGTCCCTCGGTACGTCTGACCTGTTGTTGTTTCAATCGTACAGTATTCACCTTCAATTGCGTTGTAACGGAAACCACCAATTAACGCTAATCGAAGACGTCCATTATCTAAAATTTCTTTGACCATTGCGCCTAATGTATCTACATGCGCCGTAATACATTTTTTCTCTGTATCATCGTCGCCTTTTACTTCAATCAATAAGCCGCCCTTCCTCGTTAACTGTGTGTTATAACCATAAGCCTCCACGGTTTGCTGTACATACGCTATCGCACGATCCGCGTTACCTGATGGACTATTAATCGCAGTTAGAGCTGTTAAAGTTTCAATCACAGATTCATTCATTGATATGTCCTCCCTTGCCTCTTTGTTTCTATTGTACCGATGATTCTATAAAATCTCACGTATTCATATAAGTACTATTGCAATTAAACGCGTTAAAATGTTAAACTATGGCATATTTAATAAAAATAGAGGCGGTGTTAGCGTGACTCACGTGTTTTTTGTTGGTTTAGGCTTAATAGGAGGCAGTTTAGCAAGTAATATTCAATATTTTCATCCAGACATCACGATTTCAGCTTATGATGCACATTACGAACAATTAGAACGTGCCGTATCCATTGGCATTATCGATCAAGCATCTGCAGATTACGAATCGACTTTACAAGAAGCAGATATCGTTATCTTTGCAACACCTGTACAAACGACAGTGCAATATTTAAGCCAGCTTCCTCAAATGAAAACGAAATCTGGTTTAATTGTTACAGATACAGGGAGTACAAAATCTACTATTCAAGCATTTGAAAAGGAATTACTCTCGGCTGACATCCATCTTATCGGTGGGCATCCCATGGCAGGCAGTCATAAATCCGGTGTTCTGAATGCAAAAAAACATCTCTTTGAAAATGCCTACTATATCCTTGTTCATCAGTTAACAGAAAACCAAGAGGCCGCGCAACGTATTGAACATTTGCTTGCACCGACTCGCGCGCGTTTTATTCATTTAACTGCTGATGAACATGACCAAATTACAGGGGTTGTCAGCCATGTCCCTCATCTCATTGCTTCGAGTCTTGTACATTTAAATGCTTTTTACGCAGCGGACGTGCCATTAATTCAAGACTTAGCTGCAGGAGGCTTTAGAGATATTACACGTGTTGCAAGTAGTAACCCTGAGATGTGGCGCGACATATCCATTGAAAATAAAGCGCATATCGTTTCATCATTGAAGCAACTACAACAACAGCTTACTGAAACCGTGGATATGCTTGAACAAGGGCACGAGGAGGCGTTATATCAATTTTTCGACCAAGCTAAAACGTACCGTGATGGCCTACCTATTCGAGGTAAAGGTGCAATGCAAAGCACGTATGATCTTTACGTAGATATTCCTGATAAACCGGGGATGATTTCGAAAGTGACTGAAATATTAAGTCAGCATCAAATTTCTATACGGAACCTTCGAATTTTAGAAGTGCGTGAGGATATTTACGGTGCTTTACGTATTAGCTTTAAAAAGGCTGAAGACCGCGACGCAGCGATGACCGCGCTTTCTGATTTTGATACGTATTTAAGTTAACGTCCCACGGTGGTATTTATATGCACATTAGGCCTGAACTATTATCTCCAAGCCTAATGTGATACCATAACGGGGCTTTTTACATCTGATGCCCTGCCATTAATCCTAAACGACCGTATTTGGTACCCGCTTCAGTCAAGGAAATCGCTTTTGATACGACGCCTTTTCCATATTTGGTTTGTAACGCATCAATCGTTTTCGCCAACTTCTCTTGACGCAGTCGTTGAAATTCATCCGTAAACAAATCTAGATTGCGTTCGTTTTCATTCATCAATTGTGTAAGTGATACACTGAGCGTCCGATACAACGCTCCTTGATCACAATGCATGTCCGCTAAACGCTTCACTTCTTTATAAATGTCTTGATCTAAATTTGTTCCTGTATGTAACGTATACTGCTTCGTCACATGGCCGCCCTCTTTGTAACCCATAGAAAAATGAATCGTTCGTGCAATTTGCTGACGCGCTCTCAAACGTTGTGCCACATCTTCAATCAATTCTTGCATGACGACATGTGCTTCACGATACGTATAATCACGTAGCAAAATTTGACTTTTACATATCGAAGGATTAATGATTTGATACGCCTCATTCATCCGACTTTGATCTATCCCGTGTGCATGTAGATGCCAATCCACCCCTAAAATACCGAAGTCCCGCTTCAAATATTCATATGGATAGTGTGCCAGTTGTCCAATTTTAAATATCCCTCTTTGATTTAATTTCTTCTCTGTCTTTTTACCAATACCCCAAAACGAACTGAGCGGCGTAATTTCCCACACTTTGTCAGGTACATCTTGATAACGCCATTCCGCAATATCATCCGGATGTTTTTTCGCCTCATGATCCAGTGCTAATTTACTGAGCAACATATTCGAGCCAATCCCTATCGCGCAATGCACTTTCGTTTCATCATAAATTTCTTTAATCAGACGCTCACAAAACGTATGTAACGTCGTATTGAAGTGATAATAACTCTTTGTCACATCCATAAAGAACTCATCAATGCTGTACTGATGTAAATCTTCAGGCGGCACATAGCGGAGTGCAATTTCAGAAATTTTAAGCGACACTTCCAAATAACGCCGCATACTCGGATTAATAATATAAATGTCATTATGATGTGGAATTTCAAACAAACGCGAACCTGTCTGAATCCCCATCGCTTTCAGAGAAGGTGTCGCAGCAAGTACAACAGACCCTTGCCTTTTCGTATCTGCAACGACTGCGAGTTTTGTCGTCAATGGATCGAGCCCTTTCTCAATACAAGACACACTCGCAAAAAAACTTTTTTGATCAATACATAGAATGTCCCTATCTTCTAATAAATGATAATCATACATCACATTTCACCCTTACTTATCAACCTGATGTTTTTAGTATACACGAACACTTGTTCTATAATCAAGTTAAAACGAATGTACGTTCTGTTAATCATAAAAAAAGGTAGCTACGGTAATATAGGACCGCATCTACCTTAAAGTCATGCCATTAACGATGATATGGAATGACCGCTTCAGTTTCCTCATCAACGCCATAATCAATATAAACATGTGTATTGAGGTAAACATGACTTTTATCAGATTTGAAATTCAATGTATCAGGGTGAAAATGAAATGGAATCTCTTTTTCTTCACCGACATCAATGATAAACGCTTCGTCTATCTCAAAGCGATTCAATTCATGCGAAATCGTTGTAAAATCACTCGTTTCATCATCATTCTCATATTTTTCAATCATCGTTAATACGATATGATTCACTTTTTGATCACTTTGCCCTGCTTTTAAATGGATTGTTCCGGCAATCGCATCAGATACATCAAACGTTTGCTGTTCTAATCGAATAAACACTTTCATACCATTGATGCCTAGAGATGTTAATACGTTGTCAAAACCCATAAAATCCCTCCATATTTCATTTCTTTACTCTTATCATACCGGGTAATGATTCTATCGTGCAACTATGAGGGAAAATGGTATAATATAGGTAAAGTATTAGGAGGTAGGAACATGCCAATAGTAACAGTTCAATTATTAGAGGGGCGCAGTGACGAACAATTAAAAAATTTAGTTAAAGAAGTGACAGATGCTGTGGAAAGTACAACCAATGCTGACCGTAGTGCAATTTCTGTAGTCATTCAAGAAATGAAAAAAGAACATTACGGTGTCGCTGGCGTACGTAAATCTGACCAATAAAATCAAAGCACATACAAAACGAGCCTGAGCGAAACACTCAGACTCGTTTTATACTTTAGTCTTCCAAAAAGGCTTTAATTCTCTTTTTATTTTCAGCTTTATCAATACCTAAAGCTGATCCCCCATCATTCGTCGTAATATTTTCATAGCTGCCTTTTACGGGTACACTGAGGGTTTTAATATCTTTATCTCCTCGAACGATAAAACTGAATCCTGTTTGATAAATCGTTGAATCCGGCATATCGGTACTCACATAACCACGCATAATACCTGCGAGCTTCGGTGCTTTGAAAATAGATGAAGGTTGAACCAATTGCTGCTTTAATGCCGTCATGACTTGCTGTTGTCTTCGCACACGCCCAAAGTCACCTTCTGGGTCATTACGAAAACGCGCATAACCAAGCAACTCTTTACCATTTAAGCGATGATTCCCTTTTTTCAAAGATACACCAATTTTTTCGGACATATCTTTTTCTACGTTAATCGGTATACCTTTTGGCGCAAGCTCATCAATCATAGCTTCAAAACCTTTAAAATCTAAAGTGGCGTAATATTCCGGATCAATCCCTAAGTTCGACTTTAACGTTTGGCGCAATAGCTCAGGCCCACCTAACGAATAAGCCGCATTAATTTTATAACTGTTGTATCCAGGAATATCGGCATAAATATCACGCATCACAGAGACGATTTTCATATCTTTCTTAATATAGTCATATTGTGCGACCATAATCGAGTCAGTACGTGATACCCCACCATCTTCACGGTCAGCACCTAAAATGAGTACGGTTGCTTTACCATCATTTTTTGATGCGCCATTGAATTTGTGTATCTTTGGAGCTTGATGCTTGTCCTTAGCAACTTCAAGTCCGTTTTTGTAACTTGAAACAGCATACACGACAGAAACAAGAATGATAAGGATCAACGCCAATATCACAAATGGCAGTTTTCGTATCTTTCTCTTTTTTCGACGTTTCAATGTTTTCTCAGAAGAGTTTGAGGTGCTACGATTCAAATTGTTTTCTTTCATCTTATCAACCTTATATCTTCAAAATTGTGTACTTATGTATTATAATTAATACACACTAACGTTATATAAATTTATTTTAAAAATCAAGTAAAAACAATAAAAATGGTACCAAGGTCTCATATAGGGAAGGATGTTTAGATGAATATCAACACAGCATATTTCGCAGGCGGTTGTTTTTGGTGTATGACGCAGCCGTTCGATCAAAACGAAGGCATTGAAAAGGTAAAGTCTGGATATATGGGCGGGCACGTAGATCATCCGACATATGAACAAGTGAAATCAGGCGATACAGGACACTATGAAACTGTAAAAATCGAATATGATGTCGCGCTTTTTTCTTACCAAAAGCTGTTAGAAATTTTCTTCTCAGTAATCGATCCGACAGATGACGGTGGCCAATTCCAAGACCGTGGTTCACAATATCGTACTGCAATTTTTTATACTAATGAAGATCAACGTCAAGTGGCTGAAGCGTATATTGCTTCATTAGAGGGCACATTCAATCACGACAAAGCGATTGCAACAAAAGTGTTACCTGCTTCAGAATTTTATGAAGCAGAAGCCTACCACCAAGATTTTTATAAAAAGCAACCTGAGCGTTTTGCACAACAAGAAGCAGAACGTGAAGCTTATGCTAAAGAACACGGCATTCAATAACATATGCAAAAAGGCTAGGAAAACTTAATGTCCTAGCCTTTTTCTGTTATACACCATGAAAAAGCACCTTCATGATACCACCATAAAATTGTACACACCTGTTTAAATACACCCGCTATCATTCAAGGGCTTGGGCATAGAAAACTTTAAACCTCAATCCATACATAAATTTAGGAAGGGCAAGTTTAACAAAAATAACGCAACGATAGCATCAAAAACTTTTATGTCCAAGTCCCTAATTTAAATCTATATTTTCTTTTTACGAATCACCCGTGTGACTTTCAACAAACTCTCCCACGCGTTTTGACCCCGGTGATAAATGAGAAAACGTGATTCCCAGTCCGGATTAAATTTACTTTTATATTGACGCAAGCCTTGAAAACTATACAAACCATTAAAATGTTCGTAAAAACGGCCAGCAAACTTTTCTCTTAAGTGACCATATGGCACTTGACCAACATTTGACAAAGTTGCCATGCCCATATTAAAGCGTTCGTAACCTTCTGCTTGTGCCCACAAAATCATATGCAAATAAAGCGCATCCATAAACGGCAATCCCAAAGACTTATCCCAACGAATTAAGTCGACCGACACCGTTGTTGAACCTTCTACAGGCATCAATGTACAAAACGCATCGATACGACCTTCTTCATTTTTCAACACAGCAACGGGTGCCGCATTGACATAAGAAGGTGTAAAACGACCGACTGAGAAATAAAATTCTTGCTGTTTCCCTAACCAATTACGACTAATGTCATGGAGACGTTCGTATGTCGCTTCATCTAACGGTGTATCGAGAATCTCAAACTGATAACCTAACGACTCTAATTTATTTAATGTCGCACGGAAACCACGTCGCTTCTTCCCTGCAACGGTAAAGTCAGATACTGGAATGAGCGCTTCTTCACCCAATTTAAAAAACTGATTGCCGAAATCATGATATAACGTCAAATAATTATTAGAAACTTGATAAAAAATGACATCGCCACCTAAATACGTTGCATATTCATAAAACTCGGTTAACAGTGAATAGAAGTCCGAACTGTTACCCACTGGATCACCAAGTACAATAAATGAACTGCGATCGTGACGGTACATGATAAATGCCGTTTTCTGTTCGTTCACAAACACAAGCTTGTCTTCACTATACAACAAATGACTCAGTAGATGGCCACCATATTGCTTTAAAATGGCACTGGCAATTTGTCGATCATGCAACTCTCTTGGACGACGATAATTCCATTCAAAGATATAAATGAGCACAACTACCAAAATCGTCATACCGATAATCGACAACCAAAACGTCGAACGCAGCAAGAAGAAATCAACTTTAGGCGGTAACACATCAAGTGCGAATAAAAAATCACGCACGATGATTTGATTGAAGTATAGCAAAATGACACTAATGACGACCATCGCTAATATACCTTTCATGCGTACAGGTCGTTTCAATACACGTGATTTACGATAAGCAAAAATCAATGCCGCTAAAATTAAGACAATGATCACAACTAACAATGATAATCCGTACACGTATAAATTAGATAGTAACAAGATAATCATCGCTACAATCGCAAATAAAATCGCGCGTTTACTTCGTGCAACAATTCCGCGTAAATTGAGTAATAAAATCAAACTCGCACTAACGTTGAATATGTACAACAATGTAAACAATAAATGAGGTTTTTTGTTAGCTGCATCAAAAATAATAGAGAAATTGTTAAGTAATAAAATCAAACTCATCATAAAGACTAATGTACTCAATGCTAATGATGGTACTAAGCCAACTAAGTCTTTTTGAAACGATTTTAAAAACCCAGACAATTCTTTAGCCGGTAAAAAGTATTTGGATTCAAGCATATATTTACGTGCTGCTGTACCAAATTCAAATACAGTTAAGACAAGCGCAATGAGTAACGGGAAGAAATAATACGCAAAACGATAAAGTAATAACCCTAAAACGACCTTTTCTTCCGCTACTCCGAGTTGTTGTAGTCCAAGTAAGACGATGAGGTCAAACGCCCCAAAGCCTCCAGGAATAAACGACAACAGACCTGAAATCGCCGCAACAATGAAAATACTTAACACGATTGGAAATGAAACATTCACGCCTACAAGCATAAAAGAGCAGTAAAGCACGATACTCGCAAGCAACCATTCCATGCTCGATACAAAAGTGAATACGGAACCTAACCAACGCGCAGACCGATCAACCGGTGATACCCATGAAATAATAATAAAAACGGGTAATAAAAACGCTACAATATAGAGAAAAACAGTAAACCATACCGATGTCCGATCTAAAAAACTAACATCTAAGACATGCGTCACAATGAGTATGGATAAAAAACTTAAACCTGTTAACATGGACGTCAACATGTATGAAACGAATTTGACTAACTTTTTACGTTCAGTCGTATACGAACCATAAAACCACAATCGTACGCTCGCACCAATAAAACCGCCAAAACCGATAATATTGTTGAACGCATTAATAATATAGCCGACACGTAATGATTTAAATTTTGATAAAGATAACTTAAAGCGTATCGTCAAAATCACATCATAAAGTGATAACAAAATCACCGAACTCCCGCCGAGTAAAAAAAGACTGAACGTTTCCATTCGGCTAATTCCATTAAATAAAAGAAAGACACGTTTAAAATCAATATGTGCTAATTCTCGTCCTAATATGATAGAAATCGTTACAATCAAAAAGAGTATAAACGCAATTTTGAAATATTTTAACCAAAGCTGTTTTGTCATGAATAGGGGTCCTTTCTTTAGTGTAATGACTGTGTATGCTTATAAAAAGAGATTGAGCTTCACAAAACCGCCCAATCTCGTCATGTTACACTCATTTAATCTTTACTATATTCCTCTTTAGGCATCTCATAAGGGCCTGCATCATCCGCATAATATTTATTGTAGCGACGTTTGAACAGTAGGAAGATATGCGAAACAAGTACTTTTAAAATTGCATAACTTGGAATCCCAAGAATGACGCCGACAACGCCGAGTAAGTTCCCAGCACTTAAAAGCACAAAGATAATCGTTAAAGGATGAATCTTCAGGGTTTTACCCATAATATTAGGTGAAATAAAGTGCCCTTCAATAAACTGTACTGCCGTCCATACCACAATCAACTTAATCAACATAAACGGTGATGTAATAATTGAAATGATAATCGCTGGCGAAATAGCAATCGTAGGCCCTAAATAAGGTACTACACTCGTAACAGCTGCGATACTGGCTAAAATTAAAGCATAGTCTAAACCGATAATCGAATAACCAATAAACAGTAAAATACCGATACAAAATGACACGATAATTTGTCCTTGAATGTATGAGCCGACTTGTTCACTCATTTTATCCAACAAATCGTGTACATCTTTACGAAATTTTGGCGGTACAATTTTATTTGAAAACTCTTTAAAACGATGACCATCTTTTAACATGAAGAATAACACAAACGGTACCGTAATGATAACGACTGTAATATTCACGACAGCTTCAGCGAAAACACGAATTTTAGAACTCAAGCCATCTGCAAAAGTAGGGATCTTCTCCTGCAAACCAGTCACAGCCTTTTCAATTTGTGAATAGTAATCCGATAAAAACGGAATGTGCATCATGTTGTTAGCGAATGATGTCAATTTGTTTAAATAATTCGGGAAATTGTCCATCAAGCGATCAAATTGAAAAGATACAATCGGAATTAGCAAGTTCACTGCGATAGTAATCATACCAATGATTCCTAAAAACAAAATCGTAATGCCCCAAATACGGTTAATATTGTATCGTTCCATCAAATTAATGACAGGATTGAATAAGTAATACAGAATGAGCGCGATAATAATCGGTGCTGCAATCGTATTAAAAATGATAATAAAGGGTTGAAAAATATATGAAACGCGATCGAATATAAAAATCACAATTCCAACTAAAATAAAAACGAGTAACGCAAAAATGAGATCTTTGCCTCCGAAAAACTTCATGAAACGGCTTTCTCGGATATCAATGTTTTTTGAAACTCCATTTTGCTTATGTTGATTTTCAGACATATCATTCACCAAGCCTTTTCGAAATTACTTATAGTTTATCGTTTTTCACGTCAGATTGAAACTTAAAACCTATTATATCAAAGTATTTTTCTAGGTACGCCGTTTTAATGACATCATCTATTCATTTCAGTCGTATGTATCTTTCAAATAATCGGACAAGATCTCGAAGTTTCATCACGTACACACCAAATGAATGCACAGTAAGTACGAAGCGAAGAGAATAAACGCAAAAAAGACTAGGACAACATCCTAGCCTCTTTGTTAGTTACAACTTAGATTTCAAATAACTTGTCACCATGTTTGACATCTTTCGCCTCTGTAAATTTTAACGCTGTCACTTCGGATTGCGTCACAATAATCGGCGTGATATCACTTTTCGCAGATGCGCGGATAAGCTCTAAGTCCACTGTCATTAAATGATCGCCCGCTTTTATCGTTTGACCTTCTTCAACATGAACTGTAAACCCTTCACCGTTTAATTTTACAGTATCTAAACCAACATGAATCAATAATTCTAAACCATTGTCAGACACTAGGCCGAATGCATGTTTAGTTGGGAAAATCATTTGAATCTTACCATCAAATGGTGCATACACTTCACCACTCGTTGGACGAATTGCAATCCCTTCACCCATCATTTTTTCACTAAAGACTTGATCGGGTACTTCAGATAATGGTACAACCTCACCATCCATTGGCGCGACAACTTGTCCTGTTTTCGTAACAGCCGTCGTGTCTGCAGCTTCATCAATCACAACTGCTTCGTCCTTATCTTCATCTAAATCTACAGGGTGTTGTACAGCTTGACCTGACATAATTTGTTGCATTTCGTGTTTGATTTGGTCTGATTTCGGTCCGAAAATCGCTTGCATATTGTTGCCGACTTCTAAAACACCTGAAGCACCTAAATCTTTCAAACGTGCTACGTCGACTTTTGATTTATCGTTCACTTCAACACGTAATCTTGTAATACATGCATCTAAATGCTTGATGTTATCTTTGTCACCCATCGCTTGTAATACAGCATAAGGCAATTCGCTTGCAGTCGTTTTCGTCGTTTCAGTTTGTTTATCCTCACGTCCTGGCGTTTTGTAATTCATCTTCGTAATTAAGAAGCGGAAGATTGAATAGTAAATAACACCATACACAAGTCCGACTGGAATCACGAGCCACCAATGCGTTTTATTTGGCAAGATACCGAGTAATACAAAGTCGATAAAGCCACCAGAGAATGTGTAACCTAAATGTAAATCAAGCAAGTATAAAATTAAGAAACTTAAACCGTCTAATATAGCATGAATAAAGAATAATAATGGTGCTACAAATAAAAATGAAAACTCTAATGGTTCTGTAATACCTGTTAAGAATGATGTTAATGCTGCTGAACCCATCAAACCGGCAACTACTTTTTTGTTTTCAGGTTTTGCAGTATGATAAATCGCTAATGCTGCAGCTGGTAAACCGAACATCATTACTGGGAATTCACCTTGCATGAATTTACCTGCTGTTAAGTTTGTACCTTCACGAATTTGTTCGATAAAGATACGTTGGTCACCACGAATAATTTCACCCGCCATATTTGTATATGAACCAAATTCAAACCAGAATGGCGCATGGAAAATATGGTGTAAACCGAATGGAATTAATAAACGCTTAATAAAACCAAATAAAAAGACTGCTAAACCCGTGTTGGAATCTAATAACCCTTCACTGAATGCGTTTAAACCATTTTGAATCACTGGCCAAACGAGTGCCATTGGGAATGCAAGTAAAAATGATGTTGTCGCCATCACAATTGGTACAAATCGTTTTCCTGCAAAGAAGCCAAGATATGACGGTAACGAAATGTTATAAAACTTGTTGTAACACCATGCCGCGAGAGCACCGATAATGATACCCCCGAACACCCCTGTTTGTAATGTCGGAATACCTAAGACGCTCGCATAACCTTTCGCAGCGTCACCCACGTTGTCAGGAGTAACCCCTAAAAATTCACCCATCGTTTTGTTCAAAATGATAAAACCAACGAAAGCTGCAATGGCTGCAACCCCGTCACCGCCTGCTAAACCAATCGCAACACCCATAGCAAAAATAATTGGCAAGTTTTCAAAAATGATACTACCGGCTGCTGCCATCATTTCTGCGACGTTTTGTACCCCATCAGCTTGAATGAATGGTAAATACGATTGCAGTTGTTCCCCTTGTAATGCTGCACCGAATGCGAGTAACAAACCGGCAGCTGGTAAAATAGCAACAGGTAACATTAATGCTTTACCGATACGTTGCAATTGTCCAAATAGTTTTTTCCTCACTGTAAGCCCTCCTATTTTGTTGACACAACACAAAAAATGCATGAGTAAAAAGCTGCGAGCGTTTTGCCCACAATTTTCAACTCATGCCTAATCTCACTTAGTAACACGTTTTATGATTGATTTTGAGATGCCAGTGACAGTTGCTGAATGTGCATCGTTAAATATGCGACTTCGGCTTCGTCCACTCGTACATCAATTTGTGATTGTATCATTTTAACTATTTTAACAGCTACATTATAGCATAACGGATATTGTGCCTTCAATAGGTTTTCAAAACTCAGTTCAATTGTCGTACGTTCGCCTTTTTTCAACCGTTGTAACAGAAAATGAATATGTCTCACAAACCGTTGATACTGAATGGATGCAACTGGAATTTGTATTTTCATATCATTTTCAATCATTCGAATCGCATTGTTAATCAACTTCGGTACATATTGCATTTCACTCAAATCAATATCATCTGTTTGAGAGGCAATATGCAGCGCAATAAAACCAACTTCATCTTCTGGAAAGTCTGTGTTCAATTGCAAGTTAATACGCGCCACTACTTTTTTCGCGATTTTATACGCTTCTGGATAACTGTATTTCGTCTCACTTAAAAATGGATTTTTAATTAACTGTCCCTTTTCCAAGCGTTTCAATGCAAAAATTAAGTGATCGGTTAAGGAGACGATAAATGATTCTTCATGATGCAGTTCAAAATGCGTCATTATAATTTGTACAGAATCAATGACCGCACGTAAGACACGTTCATCGGTATGTGCCACTAACATCTTGTAATGGTCTTGTTCATTTTTATTTTCTAGTTTAAACACTTTTTCAATCGTATCAAGATCATTGATTTTCATCCCTGGCTTTTTGTTAAATCCAAGACCTTTACCAATGATAACGACTTCTGATTGTTGATATTCGCAAATGAGCACGTTATTGTTGAGGACTTTTTTTATCGTATATTGATTCACTTTTATGTCACCTCTTCAAAGTACAATTCAAATCATATAACGAAATGACTATAATTGAAAGCACTAATTTTCGAAGTTGAAATTTGTACGACACTTTTTATTTATTAATATATAGTATTGTTCGCTTCATCATAGTAGAAAACGTCTATAAAATAAAAGGGCTACAGGCAAAATGCTGCCCCAGCCCTCTACAAATTAATCTTCTTTTTTATTTTTATGGATGGCGTTACCCCAAGATTCGATACCAAATAAATTGATTTCTAAATTTTCTGGTCTGAAAATCGGACGCTTGCCTTCTTTACGTTGACGTTGATAGTCTCGCATGACTGCAAAAGCAATATTGGACAGGCCGATAATGGCGATAATGTTAACGATAGCCATTAATCCCATAAATACGTCAGCAGTATTCCAAACTGTTTCAGTCTTTACAACAGCGCCTACGAATACGAGAATAACGACAAAACAACGGAAAATAAATAGCACAACCTTATTAGTAGATAAAAATTCAATATTAGATTGTCCATAGTAATAGTTACCTATAACGGATGAGAATGCAAATAATGCAACAGCTATAGATAAGAATACGCCACCTGCACTACCTAAGTGTTCGTTTAACGCAGATTGTGTTACGGCAACACCTTGTGCTTCACCTTCACCAAATTTCAAGCCTGAATATAATAAAATCATAATCGCTGTCGCTGTACAAACTAAAATCGTATCAAAGAAGACACCTAATGATTGAATTAAACCTTGCTTGACAGGGTGTGATACTGCGGCAGTTGCAGCTGCGTTCGGTGCAGAACCCATCCCTGCTTCATTTGAGAAAAGACCACGTTTCACACCTTGTAGTACAGCGAAACCAACTGCACCACCTGTCGCCTGGTCAATACCGAAAGCACTTTTAATGATTGTAGAAATCATCGGGAAAATTTGATCGATGTTCATCACTAAAATGACTAACACGATTAAAATATAAATAATCGCCATCACTGGTACAATCACTGATGATAATGTTGCAATACTTCGCACACCACCGAAAATAACAATCGCTGTAATAACTGCTAAAATGATCCCTGTCACCAACGGACTAATGTGATATTGCGTATTTAATGACTCAGCAATCGTGTTTGATTGTACTGTGTTAAATACAAACGCGAATGTCACAGTGATCAATATCGCAAATAAAACACCTAACCAACGTTGATTCAGCCCTTTTGTGATGTAGTATGCAGGACCACCGCGGAAGCCCCCTTCTTTATCAGGTACTTTATAAACTTGTGCTAACGTTGCTTCGATAAAGGCACTCGCTGCACCAATGATTGCAATAATCCACATCCAAAATACCGCACCAGGACCGCCAAGTACAATCGCAGTTGCCACACCTGCAATATTCCCTGTACCTACACGTGAGCCGGCACTAATAGCGAAAGCTTGGAATGACGAAATCCCCTTCTTACCACTTTCAAGAGTTTCGGATTTATCGGTTAATGCACGAAACATCTCAGGAAGCCATCGAATTTGGACGAATTTTGAACTAATCGAGAAAAACAAGCCTACTGTCAACAGTAACCCGATTAAGTATTGTGACCAAATCAAGTCGTTTCCTATTTGAATAAATGCTTTAAACCAATCCGGAATTAAACTATCAAAATCTCTCACTCGAACCCCTCTTTACTCTTCAGTTTAAATGTCAGTGTCATTTTAAAATAACTAGTCTCATTTTATCATCATTGTGCAAAAGTGACTATCTATTTTTTAATACTAGTCCACATATAGGTCTTCAATTTCACCGAATGTACTCGTATCAACCACAAAACTACCATTTGTGTACTGTTCTGACAAGTGAATGTCTTTAATCAATCCTGTTGTCTCATCTTGTTGAGATACAAGTCGATATTGTGACTGCTCAGGGCGACATACTCGTGCTGCAACGACGCGGTGTGGTTGCTTTTTCAACTCTTTTAATAACGTAATACCACGTTGTGCACGTTTCGCTTGTTGTAACACTTTAAAACCAATGCGCTTCAATGCACCGCGTTGTGTCGCAATTAAAATCGTGTCTTCTGTTTGAATGTGATCAGCTAGGACGACATGATCTTCGTCTTTTAGGTTAATTGCTTTAATCCCTGTTGCACGTAATCCAGTATCTGGCAGTTCAGACATCGGATAAGTCAGTGACATGCCTCGGTGTGTTAACAATGTAATGAGTTGCGACGACGCATCTGCTGGCACAAGCATCACTGAAATGAGCGCATCGCTTTCTTTCACTTTCATCGCTACGAGCGGCTTTGTTGTCCGTGTTGACTTAAAGCCAGACAATAAACTTTTCTTAATCATACCTTGACGTGTCGCTGTAATGATTGCGCGCTCATCATTGAATTCAGACACAGTGTAACAATCTACCACACGTTCATCTTCTTCAATGGGCACGATTTGAGATACATGTTGACCCAAATCTTTCCATTTCACGTCAGGCAATTTATGCACAGGTATGAGCAAGTAACGTCCTTTATTCGTAAAGACCATCGCGTAATCTTGTGTATTGGTTTCAATGATTTTCAACACTCCATCACGCTCTTTTAAGCCAATTTCTTCTTTACCACTCGCATTGAAACTTCTTAGCGATGTCCGTTTAATATACCCTTCTTGTGTCAGACTTAACATGACTGTTTCACTTGGAACAATCACTTCTTTATCGATTTTAATTTCAGAAATTTTCTCTTCAATGACCGAAAGGCGTGGTTGTTTAAATTGCTTTTTGATTTCAGATAACTCTTCTTTAATCACATCGAGTAACGCATCGTGATTTTCTAAAATATGTTTCAATGCCGCAATTTTTTGTTTGAGTGCATCATACTCTTCTTGCAGTGCCACAATGTCGGTATTCGTTAAACGATAAAGTTGTAACATCACAATGGCTTCTGCTTGCGCTTCTGTAAAGTCATACGTTTTAACTAAATTCTCTTTCGCATCACGCTTATTTTTTGAATTTCGAATTAATGCGATGACTTCATCTAGAATAGAAAGAGCCTTCATTAGCCCTTCAACAATATGCATGCGCTCTTCTGTATGTTTTAAATCAAAGCTTGTACGACGTGTAACAACCTCAATTTGGTGGTTGAGATAACTACTAATAATCGGCTTGATTCCCATTAATTTCGGGCGTCCTTCCGTAATCGCAACCATGTTGAAGTTGTACGCCACTTGTAGATCAGTATTTTTGTATAAGAAGTTTAAAATTGATGTCGCATTAACATCTTTTTTCAATTCAACAGCGACACGTAAACCACTTCGATCCGTTTCATCACGCACTTCGACAATCCCTTCCACCTTTTTGTCCGCACGTAACTCATCAATCTTTTTCACGAGACTACTTTTATTCACTTCGTATGGAATTTCTGTCACGATAATTTGACTACGGCCATTACGCAACGTTTCAATGTCAGCTTTAGCACGTACAACGACTTTCCCTTTACCTGTTTCATAAGCTTTTTTAATGCCATCGATGCCTTGAACAATACCACCTGTCGGAAAATCAGGCCCCTTAATATATTTCATGAGCTGTTTCACTGTCAGATCAGGATTGTCGATATATTTCAACGTCGCCGTAATGACTTCCGCTAAGTTGTGCGGTGGAATATCCGTCGCGTAACCCGCTGAAATCCCTGTCGAACCATTCACCAATAAATTTGGAAAGCGTGCCGGTAAGACCATAGGCTCCATTTCGGTATCATCATAGTTCGGCACAAAATCGACAGTATCTTTATTAATATCACGTAAAATTTGTTCAGATAACTGACTTAATTTCGCTTCAGTGTAACGCATCGCAGCAGGAGGGTCATTATCGATACTCCCGTTATTTCCGTGCATTTCAACGAGCACGTGACGTAATTTCCAGTCTTGACTCAAACGGACCATTGCATCATACACAGAACTATCCCCGTGCGGATGCAACTGACCAATCACGTCCCCGACTGTTTTGGCACTTTTACGAAAATGTTTATCATACGTATTGCCATTCGAATACATCGAATACAGAATACGACGCTGCACCGGTTTCAATCCATCGCGCACATCAGGCAAAGCACGCTCTTGAATGATGTATTTACTGTAGCGACCAAAACGATCACCAATAACGTCAACTAAAGGTAAATTTTGGATGATTTCAGCCATTATGCGTCCTCCTCTGCAATATCGTCATCTGATAAAATTTGAATTTCTTCATTTTCTAAAATACTTAGATCTTCTTGCATACCGAATTGAACATGGCGCTCAATCCATTCACGTCTCGGTGCTACTTTATCACCCATCAATGTTGAGACACGTTGCGACGAGCGAACTTCATCGTCTATTTGCACACGAATCAGTGTACGTGTTTCAGGATTCATCGTTGTTTCCCATAACTGATCTGGGTTCATTTCACCTAAACCTTTGTAACGTTGAAGCACGAAACCTTTACCCATTTCACGTTGTAACTTTTCTAATTCTTCATCTGTCCAAGCGTATGCAATCTTTTTATTTTTGCCTTTCCCTTTTTCTAACTTATAAAGGGGTGGTAAGGCGATGTAAACACGTCCTGCCATCACAAGTGGTCTCATATATTTGAAGAAGAATGTCAATAACAATACTTGAATGTGCGCACCGTCTGTATCCGCATCGGTCATAATAATAATGCGGTTGTAGTTGCTGTCTTTTAAGTTAAAATCATTCCCCACGCCTGCACCAATCGTATGAATAATCGTATTAATTTCTTCATTTTTAAAAATATCTTCTAAACGTGCTTTTTCAGTGTTAATGACTTTACCGCGCAATGGTAAAATCGCTTGGAATTTACGGTCACGGCCTAACTTAGCAGATCCCCCCGCTGAGTCACCTTCAACTAAGTACAGTTCATTTTTTTCAGTATTTTTACTTTGTGCCGGCGTTAATTTACCCGATAATAACGTGTCTTTACGTTTATTCTTTTTACCAGAACGTGCATCTTCTCTCGCTTTGCGTGCTGCTTCACGTGCTTGTTGTGCTTTGATTGCTTTTTTAACGAGTGATTTAGACAATTGCCCCTTTTCCTCTAAATAAAACGGCAATTTCTCAGCCACAATCGCATCAACTGCACTTCTTGCTTCTGGCGTGCCAAGTTTAGACTTCGTTTGACCTTCGAATTGTAATAAATGTTCAGGAATTCGTACTGAAATAATAGCAGTTAAACCTTCACGAATATCATTACCTTCTAAATTTTTATCTTTCGCTTTCAAATCGCCAATTCGACGAGCATATTCGTTAAATACACGTGTCATCGCAGTTTTAAAACCAACTTCATGCGTCCCACCATCTTTTGTACGCACATTGTTAACGAAGCTCATAATACTTTCAGAGTACTGGTCGTTATATTGGAATGACACATCGACCTCAATTTCATTCGCTGTACCTTGGAACAAAGCAACATCATGCAGCACTTCTTTACCTTCATTGACATAGCTCACAAAAGCTTTAATGCCTTCTTCGTAATGATACACTTCGCTACGTTCTTTTCCTACACGACGATCTTCTAATGTGATTTTTAAATTTTGCAATAAAAATGCAGACTCTTGAAGACGCTCACTTAAAGTTTCAAAATTAAAGCTTGTAGCAGATTTGAAAATTTCAGCATCTGGCTTAAATGTAACAGTTGTACCCGTTTTTTTCGTCTTTCCTTTTTTAATCAATTTCGTCTGAGGTACGCCACCGTGAGCGAACTGCTGTTCAAAAATTTCGCCGTCACGATGAATTTCTACAGACAGTGATTCACTTAAAGCATTAACTACCGATGCCCCTACACCATGCAGACCACCTGACGTTTTGTAGCCGCCTTGACCGAATTTGCCACCTGCGTGCAATACCGTAAAAATCACTTCAACAGTCGGCTTACCTGAACGGTGTGTCCCTGTTGGCATGCCGCGACCGTTATCCGCCACAGTGATGCTTTCGTCTTCATTGATTGTTACGTTAATTTCGTTCCCGTAACCATTTAAAATTTCATCTACAGAGTTATCCACGACTTCATATACTAAATGGTGCAAACCGCGCTTATCTGTAGAACCTATGTACATGCCTGGTCTTTTACGTACGGCTTCAAGTCCTTCTAAAACTTGAATCGCATCATCAGAGTAATTATTAACCTTTTTTGCAGACACTCAATTCCCCTCCTACAAACATACGTTCGTTTATCAAACTATACAATAGCTATTCTTATATAAATCAAGGTAAAATGCAAGCCTAATCTAAATAGCAGTAAAAATTAATATTATTTTTATGTGTATCGACTATTGATTACAAACTGTTATCTATGTAAAATCATAATGAATCAATGGTACACTTTTAAATTCATTAATAGCATAAAGCAATTCAATAAAATATAAAAATACCTCATCTTCTCTTAAATTATGTTAAAATAGGAGTAGGTACTAAAAGGATGTGAAGAATCATGGTGTTAATCCTACTATTCATCGTTAGCTATTTAATTGGTTCCATACCAAGTGGCTATTTAATTGGTAAGATTTTCTTCAAAAAAGATATTAGAAAATATGGTAGTGGTAATATGGGAGCCACAAATAGTTTTCGTGTACTTGGGAAGCCAGCTGGTTTTGCAGTCACATTTTTTGATATATTCAAAGGCTTTATCGTTGTATTTTTACCTGTACTTTTCAACGTAGAAATACACGGTTTACTCGTGGGAATTTTTGCAATTCTAGGACACGTTTATCCGATTTACTTAAAATTCCGTGGTGGAAAAGCTGTTGCAACAAGTGCTGGCGTGATGCTTGCTGTCAATCCGATTTTGTTACTTATTCTTGCAGCTATCTTTTTCGCTATTTTGAAATTAACAAAATACGTTTCTTTATCAAGTATTATTGCAGCTATTTGTTGTGTTATTGGCTCTTTCTTTGTGAGTGATTACATTATGCTAATCACAAGCTTTGTAGTGGCGATATTATTGATTTATCGACATATGAGCAATATTAAACGCATTATTAAAGGTACAGAACCGAAAATTAAATGGATGTAATCATAAAGTTTTAAATTTCATTGAAAACCCCTTACAATAAGGTTGAATTACATTAACCTTAATATTGAAAGGGGTTTTTTACGTGAAAATTGAACTTACAGATGACGCTGTTGAATGGTTCAAAGACGAATTAGAATTACCTGAAGAAGGAAAAGTATTACAATTCTATGTGCGTTATGGCGGCGAATTCCAACTCAAACAAGGCTTTAGCCCCGCTTTTAATGTAGAATTTGAAAGTGATATTGATGAAATTGGTTTTGAAGAAACATTTAATGACATTCGTATTGTGATTGCGGAAAAAGACGTTTGGTACTATGAAGATCACAAGCTTTCCATCGACATTAACGACGATGAAGTTATCTACACAGCTGAATCCATCGAAGCATAATTATGTGACGTCAAATGTAAAAAGGTGTCGACCAGGAATCTTTTTTTATTTATAGAGATTTCTAGCCGACACTTTTTTATATTTTTATTCATACACTATTAAACACTGTATTCAGCACACCTATTTTATTAGTCTATGTCCGAGCTTTTCACTTCTAAATCTTCACCAGCTTGATTACGTTGGTCCACATCATGATATACTGTATACCAACTCGGAAATGCTTTATCTAAACGAACAGGTTTTCCCGCATCTTTTGTAATGATTACATTATCTGTATATCCCGTTGTAACCAGCTCACCTTTTGCATTATAGATTTCATATTGATAACGAGAACGTAAGCGCGAAAATCGAGAAACCCACGTTTTAATTATCACTTTTTCAGGGTATGTCACACTTTTTTTATATTGAATGTTGAGTTCAGTTACTGGTGACACAACGCCTGCTTGTTCCATTTCTGCATAGTCTAGACCCAGCTTGCGTATGTAATCTGTACGTGCCACCTCAAACCAAGTCGCATAATTTCCGTGATAAATCACACCCATTTGATCCGTTTCTTGGTATCTTGCTTCAATTTCCGTTAATGCATAAATCATTCTTTTACCTTCTTTCTATATAAGAGAAACATGCTGCATTTGAAAAGTCATAATCGATTCAAATCAGCGCTGTCTCACAATTTGAAACTTTAACTTCATTCATCTCTATGACATTATCGCATATTTTGATCAATTTGATACAGTGTGGACCTCTTAACGTTGAGTTTTTAAAAATCGTTTAGAATATTTAAGTTGACATAATATGATTATAATAAAGTGATTCGCCTTACATGTTCAATTGGTCGATGACTCGCATTTTCTCATCACACAGCACCATGACGATACGTTACTAAAATTCATAATAAAAAGGGATAAGCGCCAATGATGACCTTATCCCCTATCATTAAAAGCCTCAATTATGCCATTACGCTGAAGCTAACTTCTTACGTAATACAAGTTGTAGAATACCACCATGACGATAGTAATCAATCTCAACATTTGAATCGAAACGTGCAGTTACATCGAATTCAACTGTTGTACCGTCTTCTTTCGTCGCTGTCACTTTAACTGTTTGACCTGGTTGCACATTTTCATCGAGATCAACCGCGATTGTTTCTGTTCCATCTAATCCTAATGTATCCGCAGATTCGCCTTCTTTAAATTGTAAAGGTAATACACCCATCATTACTAAGTTTGAACGGTGAATACGTTCGTAACTTTGTGCAATTACTGTTTTCACGCCTAAAAGATTTGTACCTTTAGCTGCCCAGTCACGAGAAGATCCCATCCCATAGTCGTTACCTGCTAATACAACTAAACCAGTACCGTCTTCTTTATATTTCATTGCAGCATCGAAAATAGGCATGACCTCACCAGTTGGCCAGTAAGTTGTATAACCACCTTCTGTACCAGGCGCAAGTTGGTTTTTAATACGGATATTCGCAAATGTACCACGTACCATCACTTCATGGTTACCACGACGTGAACCATAAGAGTTGAAATCACGTGGCGATACACCATTCGCTGTTAAATATTGACCTGCTGGCGTATCTTTACCAATCGCACCCGCTGGAGAAATATGGTCCGTTGTCACTGAGTCACCAAATTTACCCATCACACGCAAGTTAGATAAAGGTTGGATTGCGCTAGGTTCTTTTGATAAACCTTGGAAGAATGTAGGATTTTGAATGTATGTTGATTGTGGATCAAAGTCATACAATGGTTGATCAGTTGTATCGATTTGGTTCCATAATTCGTTGTTGTCATACACGCTCTTATATTCTTCTTTAAAGAGTTCGGGTGTTACAACGCTTTCCACTGCATCTGCAACTTCTTGAATTGATGGCCAAATATCTTTTAAGAACACATCATTGCCTTGTTGATCTTGACCTAATGCTTCGCTATGAAGATCGATATCTACAGTACCTGCCAATGCATACGCAACAACAAGTGGTGGTGACGCAAGATAGTTTGCTTTCACTAATGGATGGATACGACCTTCGAAGTTACGGTTACCTGATAATACAGAAGTCACAAGTAAATCTTCGTCAGCAATCGCTTTTTCAATTTCTTCTAATAATGGACCTGAGTTACCGATACAAGTTGTACAGCCATAACCAACTAAGTTAAAGCCTAATTGATCTAAGTAACTTTGTAAGCCTGAATCACGTAAATAACCTGTTACGACTTTTGAACCAGGTGCTAAAGAGGTCTTCACATAAGATGGTACCTCTAAACCTTTTTCAACTGCTTTTTTCGCTAGCAAACCTGCACCTAACATCACGTATGGGTTCGATGTATTCGTACAAGATGTAATCGCAGCAATCGCAATATCACCTGTCGTCATTTCAGTTGTTGAGCCGTCTTTAAAGTTCACTGTCGCTGTTTTGTCGAATTCTGCCTTATCTAAACCATGACCTTGGTTACCTGCTGGTGCAGTGACAGATTTTTCGAATTCTTTTTTCATGTCGCTTAAGAAAATTAAATCTTGAGGGCGTTTAGGACCCGATAAAGACGCTTCAACAGTTGATAAGTCTAAATCTACCACATCTGTATAGTTCGGTTCTTCATTGACATCAAAGAACAAGTGATTTTGTTTTAAATATGTCTCTACTGTTTCAATGTGCTCGTCAGAACGTCCTGTTAAACGTAAATATTTTAAAGTTTCATCGTCAACTGGGAAGAAACCACAAGTTGCACCATATTCAGGCGCCATATTTGCGATTGTCGCACGGTCAGCAAGTGGCAATTTGTCTACACCAGGACCGAAGAATTCAACGAACTTACCAACAACGCCTTTTTTACGTAATAATTCAGTTACACGTAAGGCTAAGTCTGTTGCATTCGCACCTTGAGGTAATTCGTTCGTCAAACGTACACCAATTACTTCTGGAATTGGGAAATATGAAGGTTGACCGAGCATACCGGCTTCAGCTTCGATACCACCAACACCCCAACCGAGAACACCTAAACCATTGATCATCGTTGTATGAGAGTCAGTACCTACTAATGTATCAGGGAATGCAACTTGCTCACCATTTTCTTCACGTACGTGGACAACATTCGCTAAATACTCTAAGTTAACTTGGTGAACGATACCTGTTGCTGGCGGTACAGCATTATAGTTATCAAACGCTTTTGTCGCCCAGTTTAAAAATTGGTAACGCTCATAGTTACGTTCAAATTCTAATTTCATGTTGCGCTCTAACGATTCAGGATTCGCATAGCTATCTACTTGTACAGAGTGGTCGATAACTAAGTCTACTGGTACTTCTGGATTGATTTTAGTTAAGTCCCCACCTACATCGTCCATCGCTTTACGTAATGAAGCCAAGTCCACGACAGCTGGCACGCCAGTAAAGTCTTGCAAAATAACACGTGACGGCTTAAATGGCACTTCACCCTTTTCATTTTCTTTACCGAAAGATGATAGTGCTTTAATGTGTTCATCTGTAATAACAAAACCATCCTCTTGACGTAATACAGATTCAAGTAACACACGAATTGAGTATGGTAAACGACTAATTTGTGTATAACCTTGTTCTTCTAAAGTGTTTAAATCGTAATAAGTTAAGCTCTTACCATTCAATTGGAATGACTTTTTTGCTTGTGCTTTTAAATTTGAAGCCATTGAATATCCCCCCTGATATTTTTATATACCGTTTATTTAATTGTATAATTAACGCTTTATGAAAACAACTAAATGGAGAGCAAAAGTAACCATTTGGAGTTTTGACTTTCTAATCAGTTATTATAAGCAAAAGTTATGATAATAATATAGCGTTATAAGTATATGTTATTAATTGAGAATGATTTTCAATAACATTTTTGATTGGGGGAGACATATCCGTATAAGATATTGACACTATATGAGCGATAACGTAAAAAACGGCTGATGATATGTAATCACCAACCGTAAAATTTCATATTTATTTTTCTTGTTCACGTAAGCCTTTACGTTTTGAAATCAATTCGTCTTCATAATCTTGTTGTGAATTTGCGACGTATTCTTTCAAACGATGCTTATTCGGTGTTAAAGTAAGGCCTAAGAATTTACGCTCTTTATTGGCATCTTTATAGAAACTAATCATCATCAGAATCACAATAAAGGAAAACGGTAACGCACTAATAATCGCAGCACTTTGCAAGGCGTTTAAACCTGCTTCTCCGTCACCGCCACCTGAAAGTAACAAGACAAACGCGATTAATGATTGTGCGATCCCCCAAGTCACTTTAATGAATGCACTTGGATTAAGCGAACCATTCGTAGTTTGCATACCTAATACGAATGTCGCCGAATCTGCTGATGTAATAAAGAATGACGCAATAAGTAATAATGCGATTATTGATAAAACAATGCCGAGCGGGATATGGTTGAATACACCAAACAATTGTGTTTCTGCTGACATATCAAAAATCTCTTTATGTTTCTTAGCCGTCTCAATTCCTAATACACCAAATACACTAAACCAAATAAAGCTCACGATAACAGGTACAAGTAATACGCCCGAAATAAATTCTCGAATCGAACGTCCTTTTGATACACGTGCGATGAAAACACCAACGAATGGGCTCCAACTTAACCACCAACCCCAATAATAAAGCGTCCAGTCAGACATCCATTCACGCTTTTGTGGGTTCGTAGCTGCTGCATCAAAACTGTTGAATAAGAATGAATTTAATAGACTACCTGTTGAACTTGTAAACATATTTAAAATTAACACTGTCGGTCCAACAATTAGTCCCGTAATTAATAACAATGTACCAAGTCCAATGTTTAAATTACTTAAATATTGAATCCCTTTACTTAATCCTGACCATGCACTCATAATAAATAAGATAGTTACAACAACAATAATGATAGATTGCGTCACAATTGTATTAGGTAAACCAAATAAGTAATTTAAACCACCTGAGATTTGTAATGCCCCCATACCAAGTGAAACCGCAACACCTATCACTGTTGCAAACACTGCCAACACGTCGATAATTGTTCCGATAAGGCCATCGACATGATCTCCCAAAATTGGGCGCAACGTTTTAGAGAGTAATCCCGGTTCTCCTTTTCTAAATTGTGCATATGCTAACGCTAACGCAACTACGCCATAAACTGCCCATGCATGAAAACCCCAATGAAAGAATGTCGATCGTAATGATTCGGTAAATGCTTCCGTAGATTGTGGATCTGCATTAGGAGGAGACGCAAAGTGAGAAATAGGTTCAGCTGCCCCGTAGAAGACTAAACCAATCCCCATACCTGCACTAAACAACATCGCAAACCAAGAAACTGTATTAAATTCCGGCTTGTCGTTTGGACGTCCCAACTTTAACTTTCCGATTGGGCTAAAAATTAGAAAGATACAGAAGAATACGATAATCGTAGTTAAAATAAGATAATACCAACCCAGTTTATCTGTAATCCAAAGTTTAATCGTATTCGTAAATTCACCAAATTGTGTTGGGATGAATACACCAATCAGTACAATCGCAAAAACGATAATCGCACTAACTAAGAATACAGGAGAAAACTTCTTACCATTTGGTTCTGGAGTTGAAGAATTCATAAAATAACATACTCCCTTTCCTCATATTAAATTTTAAGTATCACACACTAATAATCAAAAAAACTCAATAATTAAATTAAAAGTGCAATCGACATATATACCATAACAAAACATTATCATATAATCAATGTACTAAGAAATGTATGGATTTTTAAGAAAATTTTGTATTGCAATAATTGTGCTTTCGTGTATAATCGTTTTTGTTATTCAAAAATTTTGTAATTAGAGGTGAATTGGACATGCTGCAAGAATTTAAAAACTTTGCGTTAAAAGGTAACGTGCTTGACTTAGCAATCGCCGTTGTCATGGGGGCCGCCTTTAATAAAATCGTTACATCGTTAGTTGAAAACATCATCATGCCATTAATCGGTTTATTATTTGGCGAAGTTGACTTTGCGAAAAACTGGTCAATGTATGGTATTAAATATGGTATTTTCATTCAATCTATCATCGACTTCATTATTATTGCATTTGCATTATTCATTTTTGTTAAAATCGCAAATACGGTTGTAAAACCAAAAGAAGAAGAAGTTGTCGTAGAAGAAAATATTGTATTATTAACTGAAATTCGTGATTTATTACGTAAAGACAGTAAATAATCGGTAATATAGTGAGGCTGTGAAATTCAATTTTCTCAGCTTCTTTTTTATATATCCTATGCCACGAATATTATCAAAGAAAACTGTCACCAACACCTTTGAATAGAAAAGCATTGGTGGCAGTTTCACGTGCGTACGGAGGAATATATGTCATCAGCTTATTCATCACCGTTTTCTCGATTTCGATACAGGATCAAACCGGTTACATCTCAAAAACATGCATCATGATTATTCATTGCTTCTTAAATGCGTTGTACTTTGGTAGTTTTTAGATACAACTTCTAAAATAATCGGAATGCGATTTTTTAGTTCTGAAACGTGCGAAATGATACCGACTAATCGACCACTCGATTGCAATTGAATTAAAGTATCGAGGGCTGTTTCTAACGTTTCTTGATCAAGTGTCCCAAATCCTTCATCTATAAACATCGCATCTAACGCAATGCCACCTTGTTCACTTTGAACGACTTCACTTAATCCTAACGCCAATGCAAGTGAGGCTTGGAACGTTTCACCACCGGACAATGATGTAATGTGACGCGCTTGGTTAGAATAGTAATCAAACACCTCAATCTCAAGACCACTAAACCCTCTTCCTTTTTTCTCATTTCTCACTAATTCATAACGCTGTCCGGTCATACTGAGGAGGCGTTGATTCGCTTTCAACAAAATCTGTTCTAAATAATGCATTAAAACGTAATTTTCTAACGTTAGGTTATGTGCATTTTTGCCACTCAAAATTTCAGCAAGTTGAAATAATTCAATTTGTTCGTTGAGAGTATTTTTTAAATAAGTCACTTCATCATTAATTTTTTGTGCTGTTTTTTGATTTTGTGTCGCTTGAAATGCATATTCATTAAAACGTCTTTGTACATCTTCAAAATCTGCACGTTGTTGTTGTTGTTTTACTTTTAAATCATCTAAATCTTCAACGGTAATTGCGGACAGTTGCTGAGACACATCTTGCATTTTAAGTTCTACTATTTGTTTTTCATGATGATACGTTTTCACTTCTTGTTCATATGCTTCTTTATAAACACTGTCTTGTAAAATATCAAGTAATGTTTCACGATTCTGAATGTTTAATGCTTCCAATGCTTCATCAATGTCGGCATTTAAAGTTTGCACTTGTTTTGAACGTTCAATGATTTGATGTACACACAATTGTATCTCATATTGTTGCTCTTTTATCTTTGTTGTAAGTTGATCACGTCGTTCGGTTAATGTTGCTTTTTCTTGATAAAACTGATCGACAGCTGATTTCAATTGGGTAAAGGCTGATTGGAATGTCTCAATATCGTCGTATGCCGTTTCAGCAACAAATCTGTCCATACGCTCTTGAATGTATTCTTGTTCGTTCTTTAACAATTGTATTTGCTGTTGATTTTCGTCTATCACTTGATGAATACGACCAACTTCTTCTTGAATGGTTGCAATGCGTGAATTTTCTTTATCGATGGCCTCTAGCTTTTGTTTTATGTCGTGTTGTTCCGTTTCTGCCTTCTTGAGGTTTTCTTCATTAAAATCAACTTCACCGATTTCAGCAAGTTGTGCTTTGGTGTGCGCAATATTTGCATCACATTTAATCTTTTGTTCTTTAAGCTTTTCAAGTGTTTGCTCAATAATACGATTTTCTTGTTGAATCTTTTTAATTTGTTCTATGTCAGCATCCGCTTCAACATGATGCACCGTTTGACCACATACTGGACATGGATCATTTTGACTTAATGTCGCGCGCAATGTCATAACAGCTTGTTCATGGTTCAACAACTGTTGTTCATTTTCTGAGATGACTTGAATATTCGCCTGCTTTTGAGCAATCTCCCCATCGATTCGCTTTAAATCCTCAGTGTATTGTTGAAGCTGTTGTTGTTGTCGCGCTTGAAGTGTTGCATGATTTTGTGCGATGCGTAATGTCGCAACTTTTTCTACTAACACTGCCTGTTCAGTTTGTAATTGTGATTTTTTTTCATAATCAGGTTGGCGTTCTAAATCGTCCTTGTCAATCGCTTCAAGTGTTTGCATTGCTTCTTCATTATCCTGCATTAACTTTTGTATCGTTTGCTCAATGTTTGTCATACGTGTATATTTTTCCTTCAATTGCTTACACTCTTGATAAAAATGATGTGTGCGCTCAAGATACTGTGCTTTTTGGTTCATCTCATCTTCTTGTAATAAATGCGTTTCAAGCGTTTGTTGCTGTTCAATTTGTTCTGTTTCTAAATTTTCGTTTTCATTCTGCAGTTGTTCATACTCATTTTGTTGTCGTTTTAATGCCACTTCTAATTCTTGAAGATTTTGATACATTTTCAGCGCCATTTTACTTTCATTCATTAACTTTAATTGCTGTTCAAGTTGCTGAATGTGCAGTTGGCGTACTTCAAATTGCTCAAGTTTCATCTTCAATTGTATCTGTTGTTCAGATAATTGTTGGCGTAAAATTTGACGTTCTACTGCTTCATTCACACTTTTTAATTCTTTTTCAACCTTTGATTTTTCTTCTTGCACTTTTGAAACTTGTTGTTCTGCAATCGTTTCAAATTGAGGTAATGCAGCCATCATCAAATCATATTGTTCACTTTTGAGTCCTTTTTCCACTACTAAATCAGGATGGTCTAGTGTATACAATTCATCCCAAGCACTTTGTATTTTGGTATAGATTTGATCGATTTCATTTTTCATGCTTTTCGTTTTATCAGTGAGTCGATTTTTCAACATATCATATAATTGCGTATTAAAAAGCGTCCTTAAAATAGTTTGCTTATCTGAACTATTTGAGACTAAAAACTCTTTAAACTCCCCTTGAGGCAATACGAACAACTGTCTAAACTGATCTTGTTTGAGTTTTAGAAGTTCTAAAATGAAGCGTTCCCCTGCTTGAATTGTACTCTCTATAAGTTCAAAGCGCCCTGCCTTATGACGATACACTTCAAGCTTCGGTTTCGTTTCATTTTTATTACCTGGTTTTAAAAACGATGCTTCACGAACGACTTTATATAATCTACCAGAAATTTCAAATTCAAACGTGACGGTTAAAGGTTTGGTAGCGGCTGCAAAATGACTTCTTAAATGTTTCACTTCTCTTTTTTCTGTCGATGCACGACCATACAATGCATACACAATCCCATCAAAAATCATCGTTTTACCTGAACCTGTCTTACCACTAATCAGAAACAGTTGATTAGATTGAATACGGGAAAAATCAATCGTTTCATCTAAAAATGGGCCGAAATTTTGAAGGTGCAACTTTAATGGTTTCATGATTATTCCTCCTCATTCATCGTTTCTAACAACTGGATGACATTACTTTTTTGCGTCTCTGAAAGCGTATCGGTCGTCATTTCAGAGTAAAATTGACCCACGATATCTAATGGGGATAACTTTTTAACATCTGCCAATACTTTAGACTGATAAGATGACGGTTGTGTTTGTTGCGTTAACGACAGTGTATTCGGATAAATTTGTTTCAACTTTTGCATAGGGTCTTTGACGTGCGTTAATTGTTCAACATTAAAATGAAAATAATTGTCATCACTTTTACGCTTAAAACGACCATTCATAATATCATCAAAACTTGCTTCAACAACTTCTAATTCACGGGCTGGCTTTAATGGGATAAAACTTTGGCGTATCGCTTGATCGGCTTCAATATGAAATAAGCGCACTCCCTTAACTTGTTGCACTTCGGAAAATGAATATTGCAACAGTGAACCACTATACACAACGTTTTGATACTGACTCGCAAAAGGATGATGAATATGTCCAAGCATGACCGCATCAAAATCTACCAAAAATTGTGGCGATACTGCTTCAATAGTACCTATCGTAATATCACGTTCCGAATCACTTTTTGGCGCACCTGTAAGCGTAAAATGCCCCACTAAAATGTTCGTCATTGCAGGATTTAACTGTGGTCTTACTTGATCGACTAATTTTTTCACAGCCTCTTCGTAATTTTCTACAGACACTTCTAAATACTCACGTGCTTCAGATAAAGTAAAAAATGGTAGCGTATAAATGGCCACATTCCCCAAAATCACTGGTTCAAAAAATTGCTCAATTTCCGTAGTAATATAAAGCTGATTATGTCGAAACCAAGAGGCACCATAGCGCAAACGTTCTTTACCATCGTGATTGCCATTAATCATCACAACCGGGATTTGTATCTCTAAATTGATTTTTGCAATCGTTTCTTCCATCAGTTGAATCACATATTTACTCGGATAAGCCGTATCATAAATGTCTCCTGCAATAATGAGTGCATCCGGTTGTTCACGTTCAAGCACTTCAATCAATTGTTTTAATACGTATTGCTGATCTTCCAAAAACGAATGACCGTTTAAAACTTTGCCTAAATGCCAATCGGCCGTATGTATTAATTTCAATTCCATCACCTCAGAACAAATGTTCGATTTCATTTTATAGCATGCTATGGCTCATTTCAAGTGATTGCCGACGCTATTTATTAACATTTTGCACTTGCTTTCAACTATAGAAAAAAGACCTCGCAGCACGCTCACTGCAAAGGTCAATAACATACTCATTATGCGACAATTTGGTCTTTGATTTTTTTATATCGATAAAGCATTGCAAGTCGCCAAGGTACAAGCATACTAAACGCGAGCAAGAAGAACATCCCCGCTAATTCCCCAGGGTCTACAGAATTACCTAAGAAGACTTTCAGCACTGTACGAAACAGTAATAACGTGACCAGCACAAATGGGAATGCTTTAGATTTTTTTAAATAAATTTGGCTACCTTTGACTTCAAAATGCGAGGTCATAATGAGTACACTTGAAAAAACAACCCCTAACACGACGGATTCAATGATTTCAAAACCAGTTAATCTAAAATAAGGGACGACATACATCAGTGCACCCGTAGCCATAAAGAAAGGAGGCAAAATAATTTTCTTTGTATTTACTGGATATTTTTGCGCCTTCATTCTAATGACAATGACACCTGCACCCATTACAAACGCAATGAGTATGGATAGAACTAAATATGTCAACGCTGCTCCTCCTAACATCATCCAAAGATACCAATAAGTATATCATATGACAAGTCAAATGAGTAATGGTCTATACTTGTCGTTTTGAATGGAAAATGGATATATTCAATAGTTTTCCATATTAAAAAGTATCGTTGAACTGTTGAAACCAAAAACTTGTTGTCTCGCTTGCCTTCAAAAAAATAGCAAGGATGCGCGATTTTTTAATTCCAGCACAAATCCTTGCTATCGTTAACGTTAAAGAACATTACATTTTTTTATCCATGTTTTTGTTCATCATTGTCATCATTTGATTAATTTTCTTTTGAGATGGTTTTTGTCCCATCTGCATCATCATCATGCGTAACATTTCTTCATTGATTGGTGGGTTTTTCTTTAAATAATCCATCATATATTTACGTGCTAAGAAAAAGCCCCCAACTAATCCACCGATAAGTGCAATAACAATTAATAAAATTGCTAACCATGTAGCCATAGTTTCACCCACTTTCTTTATCCTTTTGCATTTTACTAAAATTATGTATGCTTTTCAAGATATGGAAGACAAATTTATACCAAATCTAAAAAGAAAAGCCGAGCTCAAAATCGACTGATCGAGCTCGACGCTATATTTGACACTATTTTAGAGGAAATTATAATTTTTCAATTTCTGCTAAAACATTATCTTTAGTGAAGCCGTATTTCTCAACAACTAAGTCGCCAGGCGCACTTGCACCGTAACGGTCGATACCTACAACAACACCGTTCATACCAACGTATTTATGCCAACCTAATGAAGCTGCCATTTCAACAGCTGCACGTTTTTCAACATGTGGTAATAAAATTTCATCTTGGTATGCTTTTGATTGATTTTCAAATGCGTTCCAGTTTGGCATTGAAATGACACGTACACCTTTACCTTGTTCTTCAAGTGCTTTAGCAACGTCTACTGTTAAGCTCACTTCTGAACCAGATGCTAATAAAACGTATTCTGGAGATTTTTCAGTTTCGAATACAACGTAAGCACCTTTTCTTACGCCTTCTTCAACTGTAGATTCTTCCACATCTAATACAGGTAAACCTTGACGAGTTAATACTAATGCAGTTGGTGTGCCGTTTGATTCAACAGCGACTTTCCATGCAACACGTGTTTCGTTACCATCAGCTGGACGAATAACGTTTAAGTTAGGGATCGCTCTTAAACCAGCCAATTGTTCGATTGGTTCGTGAGTCGGACCATCTTCGCCTACAGCAATTGAGTCATGTGTGAATACGAATGTTGAACGTAAGCCCATAATGGCTGCTAAACGTAATGCTGGTTTTAAATAGTCACTGAATACGAAGAATGTCGCACCATATGGGTGTAAACCGCCGTGTGCAGCCATACCGTTAACAGCTGCTGCCATTGCGAATTCACGTACACCGAACCATACGTTTTTACCAACGCCATTTTCAGCAGAGAAGTCAGTTTCGTTTTTAACATTTGATTTATTTGATGAAGCTAAGTCAGCTGAACCACCGAATAATGTTGGTACGGCTTTACTTAACGCTTGAATCACATCACCAGAGTCTGCACGAGAAGCCCCTTTGTGACCAAGTTCAAATTTAGGAAGTTCATTTTCATAGCCTTCAGGTAATTTACCTGCCATAGCATCTTCAAACTCTTTGTATAATTCAGGGTATTTCTCAGCGTATTGTTCCACTTTTTCTTTCCATGCTTTTTCATTTTCATCCGCACGTTGAATCATTGTTGAATTGAAAATGTCATAAACTTCATCTTCAACATGAAAATGTTTAGATGGATCAAGGTTATAGCTTTCGAATGTTAAGTTACGTTCTTCTTCACCAAGTGGCGCACCGTGTGACGCGTTACTATTAGATTTGTTAGGTGAACCGTAACCAATGATTGTTTTCACTTCAATGATTGTTGGACCAGCTTGACCTTTAGCTTCTTCAATCGCTTTATCAATCGCTTCAATGTCGTTACCGTCTTTTACAAGAATGTGGTTCCAACCATAAGCTTCAAAACGTTTTTTAATATCTTCAGAGAATGCTTTTGAAGCTTCCCCGTCTAGAGAAATATCGTTTGAATCATAAAGTGTAATCAATTTGTCTAATTTCAAATGACCTGCAAGTGAAGCTGCTTCATGTGAAATACCTTCCATTAAGTCACCGTCAGATGCCAATACATAAGTGTAGTGATCAACAACGTCGATATCTTTGTTGAATTTAGCAGCTAAATGTTTTTCAGCCATTGCCATACCAACTGACATCGCAAAACCTTGTCCAAGTGGTCCAGTCGTAATTTCTACACCTTGTGTGTGGTGATATTCTGGGTGTCCAGGTGTTTTAGAATCCCATTGTCTAAATTGTTTTAACTCATCAAGTTCGAGTGAACCAGACACATGTAATAAACTATAAAGCAATGCTGATCCGTGACCTGCTGATAAAATAAAGCGGTCTCTGTTGAAATATTCATGTGACTTTGGATTAAAGTTTAAATGGCGTGTCCATAAAGTATATGCCATTGGTGCTGCCCCCATTGGTAAACCAGGATGACCTGAATTCGCTTTCTCAATAGCATCAATACTTAATCCACGTATTGTATTTATAGCTAAGCTATCATTTCGTTGACTCATTTGAAAATCCTTCCTTTCTGATTCCATATCATAATTACATTATAACCGAAACACTGTCTGAAACCTAATAAATGGCACCGCGTTATCCATTATGTTCAAAAATACTAACTACGTAATTGATTTTGCTTTTGAACTTCTTTTAATTTCTCAGGCGTTACGTCATTGCCATCTGGATCTATCACTTTTGTGTTTTCTATTTGGCTTTTAAAACTGCTTCTAAATACTTCTAAATACTCACTTCTTAATTGAGATTGTTCTTTTGCTTCCGTTTCAGTAAGGCCTTCACTTTTTTTCTTATTTGCGAGTTCATTAATTCGATTTAACTTTTCTTTACTAAGCATATGAGCTCCCCTCCGTGATTTTCTTTACAAAAATATAACAGAAAAATGTTATAAAACCAAATGCTTGAACTCAGCATAAAAGTAAGCGCTGTCATTGTTTGAGCGTTATTCCAAGCTAACACTTTTTCTCGTATAGTAATTCCATCTACTAAAAAGACCATTTCGTGTTTTTTAATGAATTTACATGTATTAAAGAAGAAACTAGAAAAAGACCATAGAGAAAATCACCTGAACCTTTTTTTCACTACGGTCTTTGTATGGCTTATTTAATGACTCAACGTCACAGCTACAACGGACTGTTCGTTTGTATGGTTACGCTGCTGTTCGTATTTTTGTTGTTGTTCTGTTGGTGTCGTTTTAAGTTGATGATCTGTCATTTCGTACGTTTGTTCTGTTTTACTTGCATCAGTGGCGAGTAAAAAGAAGGATAAAAATAAGATTAAAGAAATGATAAACACTGATAAGAACAAGTAAACCTCTGAACTTTTAATGTGAAGCATCTTCGTCACTCCTCGAACATTTGTTTGCATTAATAATCTAACAGAACGAACGTTCTATGTCAACACTAAAACGAACAAACGTTTGTTAATGTTCGCGTGGTATGTTATAATATCAACAAATAGTACTGAGAAGGAGTGTGGAAAATGAGAGAATTAACTAAAAGACAAAATGAAATATTTGAATTTATTAAACATGTCGTGCAATCAAAAGGGTATCCACCAAGTGTTCGTGAAATTGGTGAGGCTGTGGGGTTAGCTTCAAGTTCGACTGTACATGGGCATTTGTCAAGGTTAGAAGAAAAGGGCTATATTCGACGAGACCCAACAAAACCGCGCGCTATAGAGATTGTGAATGAATTGATGGGCGAACCTGTGAATATGGAAGAAACAATCTATGTCCCTGTCATCGGTAAAGTTACAGCAGGGACACCTATTTCTGCTATTGAAAATGTTGAAGAGTATTATCCGTTGCCTGAACATTTTACATCGACACATAACGGCCAGATTTTTATACTTAACGTTATGGGAGATAGTATGATTGAAGCTGGTATTTTAGACGGAGATAAAGTTATTGTAAGAAGTCAATCGATTGCTGAAAATGGTGACATCATTGTTGCAATGACTGAGGAAGATGAAGCTACTGTAAAACGTTTCTACAAAGAAAAAAATCGTTATCGTTTACAACCAGAAAATAGTAGTTTAGAACCTATTTATCTAGAACAAGTTACAGTATTAGGTAAAGTCATTGGCTTATTTAGAGAAATGTAATCTTGCGTAAACCACTCCTTCAAAAAATGGACCTTACAACTTATATGTAAGGTCCGCGCTTGCTAATTTTTATTCAGAATTTTTTTCACTTGTATTAAAATATCATCTTGTGATTGCTTTTTATTCAAAGTATTTTGCTTTGAATGATTCTGCTTTGATGTCATTTAAATCACTTCCACGATTGCTATTCCCCAAAATTACCATTCAAAACATTAGCCTATATAGTTTTCAGTCCAATACGGCTGGTGTTTCTCATTAAAGTCTACACCAATACCGATTGTTTTGACATGTTCATTCAAAATATTTTTACGATGCCCACTTGAATTCATTAATCCATGGTGCGCAAAAATTGCACTCGTTTGACCATATGCCAAGTTTTCTGCCGCTGTCTGATATTGATGGCCGTCTTTTTCAATACGCTCAAATGGTGATTCCCCTTTAAGATTTGTATGGTCAAAATATTGATTTTCAGCCATGTCCGTACTATGCTTACGCGCAGTGCTAGCTAATTTGTTCGAATAGCTAAGGGGTTGCAATCCTTTTTGAACTCTCTCAGCATTTAATAAATAATAATCTTCTTTCTCAAAACTTTCTTGTAAATATTTTGATGGGGCTGCATATTGACTGTTCAATCTATTTTCCATTTGATGACTGATTTGCATTAATCCTGTTAATTGATTATTTTCATGTTGATCATAAAATGCAGTCGTATAAATCCCGTCTTTATCAAATATATCGTATTCATCGTTATCATTTTCATAAATGGTGCGACCTTTTTGAATCCCTTTAATCGGTTGACCCAGTTCTTTACGTACCGCTTTTTTAGCTGTTCCGTATTTCACACCACTTTTCGATGTAATCATATTTTGATTTGTATACAGACCGTGCACCTTGTTATCAATATAGCTGACCATCACGAAGTTACTAAAATCTTGATGATAAACTTGCCATTTTGTTCCGTATTCATTACCAATTTCTGACTCAGGTGGACCGAGTTTTTGTTCGACTTCATTACGACTCATGTTCATCTGAATATTTCTAAGTGCAAAATTTTGTGATTTAGGCTTTTTAAGTGTTGTTTCGTTCGTTTTACCTTCTACAAGTTGATCGATTTGTTGGGTAAATGGTGTCGCAATTTTAGAAAATGTCTCATTCGGCTGAAGTGGTATGAGTAATAAAAGTATGATACCTACAACGGTGATTGAGAGAAATTTTTTGATAACGAACAGCTCCTTTAGTCACGGTCTCCGTTAAAGATAGAATTGCGTACGATGACATAATCTACTTTTCTTAAGGCATCTACATCTTTGCCACCTGCATAAGAAATCGAGCTTTGCAAATCTTCCTGCATCTCTACAAGAGTATCTTGAAGTGAGCCTTTATGTTCGACAAACATCTTTTTGCCTTCAACATTTTTACGTTCACCTTTTTGATATTCTGACGCACTGCCAAAGTACTCTTTATATTTTTTACCTTCTATTTCCACTGTCTCACCCGGTGATTCCTCATGAGCCGCAAAGAGAGAACCAATCATGACCATTGATGCACCAAAGCGCACTGATTTTGCAATGTCGCCATGTGTACGGATACCACCGTCTGCAATAATAGGTTTACGGGCAGCTTTACTACAATGATTGACTGCAGCTAATTGCCATCCACCTGTCCCAAATCCAGTTTTGATTTTTGTAATACAAACACGCCCAGGACCAATACCGACTTTCGTTGCATCAGCACCCGCGTTTTCAAGTTCTCTCACGCCTTCTGGTGTACCGACATTACCTGCAATCACAAACGCTTTAGGTAAATGTTCCTTAATATATTGAATCATGCCAATCACTTGATCTGAATGCCCATGTGCAATATCAATTGTAATATATTCTGGTGTAAGATTCTCAGCTTTCAAGGCATCAATAAATTCAAATTCTCCAGGTTTAACACCTACAGAAATTGAAGCATATAACCCTTTACTTTGCATCTTTTTGACAAAAGGTAAACGCGCTGCTTCATCAAATCGGTGCATAATATAGAAGTAATCATTTTGCGCAAACCATTCTGCCAAAGATTCATTCATCACTGTTTGCATATTAGCTGGCACAACTGGCAATTTAAAACGTTTCGGGCCAAATTGTACAGATGTATCGATTTCTGAACGACTTTTTACAATACTTTTATTCGGGATGAGTTGGATATCTTCATAGTCAAAAATTTTCATAAAAAAAGCCCCTTTATCTTTTTATTCCTTTGATAATATACTACCTTTAAGGAACAAAGTAAAATAAAGAGGGGGTCGCTTTACCAACTTGATTTTTTAACGCCAGGAATTTGACCTTTATGAGCATGTTCTCTAAATGCAATACGAGACATTTCAAATTTACGTAGCACACCACGAGGACGACCTGTCACTTTACATCTGCGTGTTAAACGTGTTGGTGAAGAATCTCTTGGTAATTTTCTTAACGCTTCATAGTCGCCTTTTGCTTTTAATTCTCTACGTAATTCAGCATATTTTGCGACTAATGCTTCTCTTTTTTGCTCTTTTACAATTTTCGACTTTTTAGCCATATATATGAACACTCCTTACAAATCGTAATAATTACGTTTTACATATTAGCACATGCCTCTTCTTCTTGGCAAGACTTTAATTGATGAAAATAAAAAAGAGTTGGCAAAATGCTTGGCTCGTGCTAAAATAATAAATCGTAATAGTTTCAATTTGAAAAGGAGGGACTAGTCATGCGCGTAAATGTAACTTTAGCATGTACTGAATGTGGTGACCGTAACTACATCACAACTAAAAACAAACGAACTAATCCTGAGCGTATTGAAATGATGAAGTATTGCCCAAGATTAAACAAACACACTTTACACAGAGAAACAAAATAATCATAGTGAATAATCACTGTCATTGATTGTGCAACGCTTATTACACAAGTACATCAATGCGTTAGCGAGCGCGTCACCTTGCTTATAATTAAAATACGACATAAGTCAAATGATTTCAAACATCATTTGACTTTTTTATTTACCTTTTCATTATACAACTATTCTACATATTAGTCGCAAAACTGCTTACACCCTTTGTATCATGATGAATTTCTCCACCGTATTTTCTATTTTTCATACTCAATTTTAATCCCCTCGATATTTTATCGCTTTAAAGTCGCAAATTTTTATTGAAACTCATCCCCTTAACAAGTAAAATATATAGAAAGCTAATTGTTGAGGAGAAGATATGTATGGAAGAAAAAAATTTAAGCAGAGGCCTCCAATCAAGACATATTACAATGATTGCCATTGGAGGCGCGATTGGTACAGGGCTCTTTGTCGCAACTGGTGGGGTGATAGCTCAAGCTGGTCCAGGTGGCGCGATACTTGCTTATTTAGTCATCGGGGTGATGTTATACTTTTTAATGTCATCAATAGGAGAAATGGCAACTTTTTACCCTGTGTCTGGAGCATTTAGTAGTTATGCCAATCGTTTTGTAGACCCATCTTTAGGTTTTACGATGGGTTGGTTATACTGGACAATTTGGTCTCTTGTCACAAGTGTAGATATTATCGTTGCATCGAGTGTCATTAACTATTGGGATGCATTTCATTTCTTCTCACCGCTTGTATGGAGTTTAATCTTTTTAGCCTTATTATTTTTAGTGAATATCTTTACCGTTAAAGCGTTTGGTGAAGCTGAATTTTGGCTATCTTTAATTAAAGTTGTCACGATTATTATTTTCATCGTCCTAGGCATTTTAATGATTTTCGGTATTTTAGGAGGGCATTATTACGGTTTTAAACACTTTACAACGGGTGAAGCACCATTTGTTGGGGGCATTTCAGGATTCTTAAGCGTCTTATTAATCGCAGGCTTTTCCGTTGGTGGAACTGAGGTCGTTGCAGTTACAGCGGGTGAATCAGATAATCCGAAAACGTCCATGCCACGTGCGATCAAACAAGTTTTTTGGCGCATTTTATTATTCTATGTGTTGTCTATCGCGGTGATTTCTGCCATTTTAGCTTATACAGATCCAACATTACTCAATCAAAGTGGTTCAATCGCTCAAAGTCCATTTACGATTGTTTTTGATAGAGTCGGTATTGCTTTTGCAGCTTCTGTTATAAACGCGGTGATTTTAACATCATTACTTTCAGCTGCAAATTCAGGTGTTTTTACCACAAGTCGTATGTTGTTCTCATTAAGTCAAGACGGACAAGCACCAAAGTTTTTAGGTCACATTCATTCACGTTCACAACTGCCATTACGCGCTTTATACACAACATTTATTTTCATTGCAGCCGTTACGATTTATGCAAACTTTAATCCAAAAAGTGTCATGGGCTTGCTCAATATTATTGGTGCCCTCGTTACATTTGTTTGGGCCTCAAGTATTATTGCTCAAATCAGATTACGACGTGCTATTAAAAAGCAAAATAAAGATATCAATCAATTGTTACCTTATCAGGCGTCATTTTACCCTGTTGGACCTATTATCGTTATCGCAACGTTGTTATTCTTAATTCTCGGTAGTTCAGCTGAAGCATTTGTTCATTTTGATTTAGCGAAATTAGCACAAAACTTTTTACCTATTTTCATTTTACTACTCGTCTATATCGTTCATAAGTTGATTCACAAGACACGCATCATTCCACTTGAAGAGATTGATTTAAGCGAACATGAATCTTATCGCGAATAAACTCAAATAAAGGAGCCTTCCGTGCAGGGCTCTTTTTTTCGTCTATTTTACTTCCATTACAATAACATCGTGTTTGAAAAGATGAATTTCATTAAAAACTTGACTATTCCATTTCCTACATATTGCGATTTCATGTATAATTAAATTAATAAATTGTAAAGGTGGGCACGTGATGATAGGACAAACAAACCTTTTCGATGATGTTTTAAAAACTGAAGAACGCTTTGTCATTGTGGTACAAGTTTTAGAAGAGAAAAACGGAAAGTTGTTGAAACGGACGTTAAGAGAGTATAGTAGTTTAACGCACGAACAAATGGAAAGTTTATTCCAACATTTAAAAGAGTTGTATTCGGAGACCGATTTTGAAGGGTCTCAATCGGCGTTTGCCATCACTGTGTACACAAATTTAGATTATGCTGCAGATCAAGTGTATGCGCATATTAAACGTCATCGTGGCAAACATGAGTGGACGCATACCGCAAAATAGTGAATCTTTGAAGTGCTCTGTTGAGGAGTGCTTCTTTTTTACTGGCCAACATATTTATATGACCATTTCATCTCACACGACTTTAGAACAAACAAAAAGCAAGGTCGAAATCGCTCATTATTCAACGATCTTCTCTTGCTTTCATTGGATAGTTTATGACAATATTTGATCTAATGCGTACGGAATACCATCTTCATCATGGCTTTTTGTGACCATATCCGCATATGATTTCACTTCATCTGACGCATTATTCATCGCAACAGCTTTTCCGACAACTTTAAACATTTCAATATCATTTGCACTGTCACCGAATGCCACCATTTGATTCACATCTAAATCTAAACGTTCAGCTAATTTTTTAATCGCTTCTCCTTTAGATACACCTTTACTCATAAATTCAAGGAAAAACGGCTTACTCGTTGTCATATCGACCTCATTATCAAATTCGCCATCCATTTTTTTAATCAATTCTGCAATATGCTCTTCATAATCGACACCCATCACTTTAGGCACAGCATCTTGAATATAGTCTTTAATATCGTCCACTTTCTTCATAGGCAATCCTGTCAACTCTGATTCGATATTCATATATTCATGCTCGCCTTCATAAATAATTGTATCATCATGATAAGTTAATACGAAAAGTTCATGTTCACGGCAAAAGTCTACAATTTTATCGAATTCTGCTTTTTCAATGACTTTTTTCGAAACAACTTCTTCATTAGAGAGTTCAATTGTTTGTGCCCCATTGTAACTCATAATATAACTTCCAAATTCATCCATCTTTAATGACTTTGCAGTTGGTAACATCCCCGCTGTTGGACGACCTGAGGCAAGTGCGATTTTTACGCCATTTTTTTGAAGTAATAATAAATATGCTTTTGTTTTATCAGAGACACGGTTTTCGGACGTCATTAACGTGTCATCCATGTCCATAACGACTAAATCTGGTTTCATCTCCAAAACTCCTTTCAATTTGATTTTATCTTACACTAAACTGCAGTAAATTCAAAATGATAGAAGCCTAAATCAAAGCATGCACATCAAGCTTTTGACGCGCTTCTGTCTTAATCTTAATGTCACTCAAAAAAGAAAGACTAGGAAACAATGAAATGCTCCCAATCTTTCGCACAATATGAATACTTAAAAATGATGTGTTACTTTCGATACGACACCTGATGTATTTACAGTGGCAAGTTCAGAATGACAATCTTCAACATATTTGCGCAAAGCACGCACGAGTGGCCCACTGTTTTCTTTTTTAATCATTGTTAAAATTGTTGGACCCGCACCGGAAATCACAGTCGCATATGCACCATGTTCGTGGGCAATGCGTTTTACCGCTTCAAAATCACGTATTAAATGTTGACGATATGGCTCGTGCAATCCATCTTGTTCCATCATTTGTCCAGCGAGTTCATAATGATGTTGAATGAAAGCACTAATCATCGTGTTACTAATGGCACTATATTTAACTGCATCTTGATGTGTAATACTGTCAGGTAGAACTTTGCGTGCTTCCACCGTTTCAAGTTCGTACTCAGGTATGGAAATAATAAAGTCAACCGCTGGCACATCGATATGCGCAATACTTGTCACTTTTGTTTCAGCGTTATGATAGCCCACGACTAAACCACCATAAATCGTTGGCGCAACATTATCGGGATGCCCTTCAATTTGTGTTGCCAATTGCAATAATTCGTACTGCGATAGCTCAATATCTCCAAAGTAATTAGCGATAAATAGTGCCCCTACTAACGCTGAAGCAGATGAACCTAAGCCGCGCGCTAATGGAATATCACTGTACATATTAATTTCAAGCATGGGCAAAGTCACGTCATATTGAGCAGCGACTTGTTGTGCAATCTTATAAATGTAATGTGTTTCGTCTTCAGGCAAGCCAACGAGATGTGGGCCATTGTGAATAAAACGCCATTGATCTTCTTCAATGATATGGGCGTCAATACGTAAAAATTTATTCAGCGCCATACCAATGGAATCAAACCCACAGCCTAAGTTCGCTGTAGAAGCTGGAATCTCTAAATGTAGTTGTTTTTTTATCATTTTAACGCGTCCTTAATGTATTGAACGATACTTTCTTTATGATTTGGTAATGCTTGAATAGGATTTTCTAATAAACCAATCGCCGTATCCGGATCTTTCAAACCATTTCCAGTTAAAACTGCAACCACTTTTTTACCTTGAGGCAATTTTCCTTGGCGATGTAATTTAATAAGTCCGGCTATCGATGCGTTACTTGCAGGTTCGCTAAAAATACCCTCTTTAGAAGTCATCAGTTGATACGCTTCTAAAATTTCTTCATCTGTGACTGCTTCAATTAAACCGTCAGATTCTTCAATCGCTTGAACTGCTTGCTTCCAACTTGCAGGATTACCGATACGAATCGCTGTAGCTATTGTTTCAGGGTTCTTAACGACTTGATTGTTAACGATAGGTGCAGCACCAGCCGCTTGGAATCCAAACATATGTGGTAAGCCTGTTTGATATTTTTCTTCGTACGTTTTAAAACCTTTCCAATATGCAGTAATATTTCCGGCGTTACCTACTGGAATAGCTAAAATATCTGGTGCTTGGTCATCTAACTGCTCAACAATTTCAAAAGCACTCGTTTTTTGACCTTCAATACGATACGGGTTGACTGAGTTGACTAATTCGATTTCTCCATCTTCAGCAACTTCTTTAACGATTTCTAACGCTTCGTCAAAGTTTCCTTCAATAGAGACGATTTCAGCACCATACATAACAGCTTGCGATAACTTTCCTAAAGCAATCTTACCTTCAGGAATAACGACAATCGCTTTTAAACCTGCACGCGCCGCATATGCCGCAGCAGAAGCTGATGTATTCCCTGTCGAGGCACAGATCACCATTTTCTTGCCTTGCTCTTTCGCTTTTGTGACTGCCATGACCATGCCTCGATCTTTGAATGAACCAGTTGGATTAGCGCCTTCATATTTAACATAAAGTTCAATGCCTAACATCTCTGACATCGTGTCACAATAAATGAGTGGCGTATGCCCTTCATTTAACGTCACTGTTGGTGTGTTTTCATCTACTGGTAGAAATGCTTTGTATTCTTCAACAAGACCTTTCCATAATTTCATACGTATCAAACTCCTTCAACTGGATAAATTTTTTCAACTTGATAATCGGCTTCTTGTTCAACATAAGATGTCGGATCAGTGTCAATTCCAACAACAATCCCTGCAAATGTTGTCGGTGAGAGTTCAATCACTTGAAGCGATTTATGGAATGGTAAGTGACTTTTTAAAGTTGATTCCACTTGTTTAAGTGACGTTTCAGGTGTATTCACTACAAAATAATAACTTTCCTTTTCTTTTAATGTCACTGTCTCACCGTCGTCCATCATTTCTTTCGTTGCCTCCGTTTTTAATTCAAAATGAGGTGGTAATGTATGCAAGTTCGATTCGAATTGTAATGCAACATTGAGTAAGTCACTCACAACTGCTGAACCTGTAGCTAAACTTCCAGCGCCCTTACCGTAAAACATTGTCTCACCGACTGCATCACCAATGACATAAATCGCGTTGTACTCATTCTCGACAGCAGCGAGTTGGTGTGCATGTGCAATAAGCGTTGGACGAACGGACGCATCAATTTTGCCTTGCGCATATGAGCCTTTACCAATGAGTTTAATTTTGTACCCTAATATTTTGGCTGTATCGATATCTTGCGGTGTCACGCCACTGATGCCTTCTGTTTTAACCTCATTTAACGTAATGACCTGATTAAATGATAAATACGATGTAATAACAACTTTTCGTGCTGCGTCAATACCTTCCACGTCATCAGTTGGGTCCGCCTCAGCGAAACCTAAATCTTGCGCTTGTTGTAATGCTGTTTCATAAGGTGCGCCGTCCTCTGTCATCTTTGTCAAAATAAAATTGGAAGTACCATTAAAGATTCCCATAAATTTACTAATGTTATTTGCATTTAAACCGTTGTTAATGGCATTGACAATCGGGATACCCCCTGCAACACTAGCTTCATATTTGAGCGCGACACCGTTTGCTTCAGCTAAATCTTCTAAGACACGTAGGTGCACCGCTAATAAGTCTTTATTGGCAGTAATCACGTGTTTCTTTTGACTTAATGCTGCTTTTAACCAGTCCACAGTCGGCTCAATACCACCCATCACCTCGATGATAATATCCAAATCGTCATCATTTAAAATGTCATTCACATCTTCCGTCAAATGATAACGTGAAATATTTAGCGGTCGCTTTTTGGATTTATCTCGAACCAAAATATGCTTAATCTGAATATCTTTTTGAATCGTTTCTTTAATCTGCTGATGGTTCTCTTCAATAATCTTAACGACTCCTGAACCGACAGTCCCTAATCCTAATAATGCAACATTAAGTTGTTTCATTTATTTTCCCTCCGAATCAAATCTGATGAAATTACTCATGTTCTATTGAAATATATGTAAATATGGTTTAGTATAAATTCATTCACAAAGTTTGTAAAGTTCTAAAAATTTAGAAAAGACAGTTCTATTTTACCATTAGTATTGGTTAATTTGAATAGGTATCTCATATTATAGAAAGGTTGTCTAAAGTTATGAAAGTATCAAAATTTGGAGGCAGTTCAGTCGCATCAGCTGAACAAATTAAAAAAGTTTTAAATATCGTAAACAGCGATTCTGAAAGACGTATTATTATCGTATCCGCACCTGGTAAACGCTACAGTGATGATGTCAAGACAACCGATCTACTCATTAGGTTGTATGAAAAAGTGATTAACCAACTCGATTATACACATAAAAAACAAGAGATCCTTAATCGCTTCAAAGATATTATTGATGAATTACCATTAGAAACAGATATTCTCACTGAGATTGATCGTACACTCGAATCACACATTGCAACTTTAAAAGATACACCTGAACGCTTGCTCGATGCGTTAAAATCATCAGGTGAAAACTTTAATGCACAAATCATTGCTGCATACAATAACGAACAAGGGGTCCCGACGATATACTTATCACCACAAGATGCCGGCATCATTGTAACGGATGATCCAGGCAACGCACAAATTTTAGAATCGAGTTACGATAAAATTAAAGAAATTAGAAATACAGACAAAAAAATTATTATTCCCGGCTTTTTTGGCTATTCAGAAACGGAGCATATCGTGACATTCCCGCGAGGTGGCTCTGATATTACAGGTGCAATTGTCGCAAGGGGTGTTAAAGCGGATTTATATGAAAACTTTACGGATGTATCAGGTATTTTCCGCGCCAATCCATCAGTTATTAAACATCCTGAAGTCATTCACAAAATTACTTATCGCGAAATGCGTGAATTGTCTTACGCTGGCTTTGGCGTATTTCATGACGAGGCATTACAACCGCTATATCGCTATCGTATCCCTGTCGTCATTAAAAATACGAATCGCCCAAGTGATAAAGGGACATATATTGTGCACGACCGTGAAATCAACCATGACAAAGTCGTGTCAGGTATTAGTTGTGACAAAGGCTTTACAAGTATTAACATTAAAAAGTATTTGATGAATAGACAAGTCGGTTTTACAGTTAAAGTTTTGGAAATATTGGCAAAGTATAACATTTCATTTGACCATATGCCATCTGGAATTGATAATATCAGTATTATTATGCGCTCGAATCAGCTTGCTGGCAAAGAACAAAAAGTTTTAGAGGAAATTCGCCATTATTGTCAAATTGACGAATTGAATGTTGAACATGACTTAGCAATATTAATGATCGTCGGTGAAGGTATGAGTTCTACAGTCGGCACTGCCAATAAAATTACCGACGCTTTAGCACAAGCCAATATTAACTTAAAAATGATGAACCAAGGTTCTTCCGAAATTTCGATGATGTTCGGGATTTCAACAAAAGATGCTGAAGCAGCTGTAAAAGCGTGTTATGAACATTGTTACAAACGTTAAAAATTAAAAGAGTACTTAGCGTAGAATGATTATCACATTCACGTTAAGTACTTCTTTCTGAAATGACGCGTTTTAATAAATCTTCCCCGACTGCTATTTTCAATGTTACAAATTGAAAGTAACTCATTTTATCAATTAAATGACGATAAAACGGTACTTTTTTATCATTAAAAGGTTCATGTAGTAAATACATGAGCACAATTTCAGGCTTAATATAGTCGACTTTCCATTTGAGCGAATGATAGTAAATATACTTTTCAGGAATTCTGACATTATGATTGAGTCGAAATAGCCAATGCTCATTATCTACATCATAAATAATAATGTTCATTAACAAATCATTATGATCATAAACTTCTAAAGAGGACATTTGATGGAGTTGCACATCATCATATGGCAGCTGCTCTCCCTTTTTATTTATCACTTTAATCGTAAAAGCCATTGGAATCACACGTAAAATTTTCAATAGCTCATTTCGCTTGACACAAATTTCAACTTTGTTATCAAAGTGAAGTTGATCCGTTAAAAATAAATGCGTTGCCATCTCACCATGAAATTTAAACGCATGCGGCTCATTATCAATTAACGTATGTACTAAATATTCCATTCGTTCTCTTTTTGATGTATTCATGTTATTTCACCCCCTGGGAAAACGCTTACAATTGCGTTTAATTATACTAGATTAATTGTGTTTTATCAATGAATTAACAACATTTAACTCAAATGAATTCAACTTAAAATATAATACCACTTCATTTTAATAAACACACTCATATATAATGATTAAAAAACCGAATTTGACAACATCTTTATTACCTAATATGACAAAAAGGTTTTTAGTTTCGACAAATTTAATAACAAAAATCATTAATATTCACACTTTTGCGTTGAATTATATCTAATTTCATTGTAAGCTATTAAAAATATCACCCCTACATTCGAATTATAACTATTTTACTTTAAAAATAATTGAATTTCTATTTAATAACAGTTAAAATTTTACATGTGTGGATGTGATATTTTATGCACTTTTAAATGCCATATGCTGTTTTTTTGAATTACTTTAAGAATATTCTTTTAAAAGTATAATTTTTTTAATATAATATAACTTAGGGTAATAGGAAAGTTGATAAAGGAGTGAAATTATGAACAACCATTTTGATATGGAGACAGAAGCTATCTTCTTTTACGAATCAAATAGAAAGAAAATTATCAGTGAACTTAAGAAACAACATGGCCTAAAACTGAATGACATTTTGTTTTTATATCACCTTAAAACGACAAATAGTCGTCGTATTTCATTACACAAAGTCAAACAATCAATTGATTTTAGTTTAATGGAGATACATAAATCGTTAACGGCCTTAACAGAAAAAAATATCATTGGTAAAGAACGTTCTACAGAAGATGAACGAAAAGTCTTCATTACAATTGATGATGCACAAGCAGAAAATATGCAACAACTACTTGATAACTTCAATCAAATTCAAAAAGACATTTTACAATAATTGGCTAACCTTGAATTGGTAAACTCCAAATTACAGATATCATTCCGGTGATATCTGTAATTTTATAAGACAGGGTTTGAATTGGTATCCGTAGTATATCACGATATAACCACTGCAATTTTAACGCAATAATCACCTTGTACTATTTAAACAAACGAATCAGTTGCGCCTGTAATTGAAAAGCTTGATTTCAGACTAACTCGAACCTCCACCTTAGACTAAGATGACACACCTTTAGCAATGACTTTCCAATGGCTTGAGCCTCTTTGCATGTTCTACGCTACAACGAGCCCCCTATCAAAATGCACAAAATTAGACATTAATGAATAATTAACATATGATTAAGATTAACTATACCCTTTCATCTGTTGACCCCATATGCGATTAGCGTGATTCGCGTTTTAAACTCTAGGAAGGAGGATACATAGATGTCATTGTTATTATGGTTTTTAATTTGTGTACTTTTTATTTTAGTTTTATTAGCGCTCCTACGTCTAAAGTTTTATCAACATCAACTCGATGTAGAAGCTTATACAAAGATGCAACTACTCAATAAAATTTCCATCTTAAAACAGGAAAGATATCAATCTAAGGAGAAACGGGCGATTACAACGACGTATCATCTTAATTTGAGAAATACACGACAACTGTTGAATCACTTGCTAGAAGATTTCAAAAGTGATGAAAAAATTAAGGATTTCCGCATTATTACAACAAGTCAAATTGCACCAAAAAATCCACTATTTCCATTTATCTCAGAATTTGATTTTATTGTGATTACGAATGTCGGCATGATTTTAATGAACATCAAGTCATTGAAATCCAAAACATTTTATCATTTTGATAGTCGCATACCTACAACAGATGAACAAGATTTGAATCGCATTGTCGGTCACTATATTGCACATCAATATCACAATCAATTTCAGTCTGACTTAAAAACATCGTACACGTTTAATGAAATTATTTCTGAAAACAAAATCACCTATGAATTTCATGAATATGATCCGTATCAAATTGCTGAAAGAGCAACACAAAACATCCAAGAAGCTGTTGAATCATTCGTACAAGTGCCTGTATCGACAATCGGTGTGATATATTGTGTTGACCAACGTGGCGAACGTATTGATGGTGACGCACAGCCATATAGCCGCATTTATACGAGTGAAAGTGAAACAGACATTCAATATGCGATTCAAGCGCTCATTGATACGTCTCATACACAACTCGAAAGTCATACAATGCAACAATTAGTATCATCGTTCGAAAACCATCATGAATCGTCAAAACATCAATAAGGTTATTCATAAATAAAAAGACACTTTGAGACTGTATATTAGCCTCAAAGTGTCTTTAATGTTTTAGCGTTCCCAAATGTTCAGCTGTTTCTTTTGTGCTTCCTTTTGGGCTTGTTCAATCAATATACGATATTTATCATTCGGTGGATAAAATTTGGCTCTAGCTAAACCTTCTTTTGCTAATTTTACATTAAACATTTCGTCTCCTAACCAAACATAAGCCAATGTACGTCCGTATTTATCTTTTGGTTCACGATCATATTCCAATCTAACACGTTGATTCGTTAAATGTTTCTTTGTAAAATTTGATGCAGCTTTTCCGTATGGTTGCACTGGCGTATTCGGTTTAACTGTTTCTGGTGTATCCACACCAATTAAGCGTACACGTTCATCTTGCCCATCTTTATCGATAATAATGGTATCTCCATCGATTACGCGTTTAACGAGATATGATTCGCCTCTCACATCCGTTGAAGACTTTTTAAAAGGGCCATCTCCATTGATATATTGAAAGATTAAAACGACAATGGCAATGACGAGGATTAAAACGCCTGTTGTAATTTTTTTCATAGCGACTCCTTTTTATGTATGATTAACACCATCATATCATATGTAATCCTAACTATAAGCGTCAATTTTACACACATATGACACTGTTCTTTTCAGTGAAAAATGTTATAATCAAAACGATTAGGAGTGAACCAAAAAAATGAAGACTTTTAGTGAAAATCGTCTGTCTCTAATCATCGTGATTGTTGCAGTGATAATCGGTTATGCTTTGCAATATGTATTCAACTTACCTCTCATTGCAGGCGCATTTATCGGCGTATTACTCGGTGTTTTAGGTGGGTTCATTACGCAACTCATTAAATCCAAGAGAGAACGGCGTAATTCCAAAAACTCATAATAATATCACGTGATAAGACTAACAACTGAGATTAATAAAAAGGGGAGTCGCAAAAATAAGCAACTCCCCTTTTTAATTCAAATCAATCATTTAACGAATCCTACTGCCTAGTGCACTATTTCGTTAATATATACACCGCAAAAATTAATGCTGCCACTCCAATGCCATAGTTCAATACTGTTCTGAGACGTATTTTAGTAATTTCGTTCATAATCATAGCTCCCTTTTATCATTTACTGACGTCTTACTTATTTTTCTTTCGTGAATATGCGACCAATGAAATAATAATACTCCAAAAAACAATGCCTTTAATACATTCTTTGATTGACGTTTTTTTAATGTCTATTTTCACATTCAATGGTCCTTTTTTACATTCAAAAACCATACTACACCTCCCATAAATTGATGGTTAAATATAATATAGCACCTCTAAATTTAAAACTCTATTCAAATTTCATTGAATATCTTATTGTGTATAGATACCTCCTACCTTGTATACAAAATATTTTTTTATTACAAATTTTTGTCATTTTAAAAAATAGGCTTGATATAAACTGCATACATATTTTATACTTATCATATTAAATTGGGGATTTATTAATTAAGATTTAGTGGGTTTTAGCGGAATAAAATGGACATTTTAAGGAGGCTAAAATGCATGAATAAAGAAACAAAGTGGTATCAAAATTGGAAGAGTGGTCTCACACTTTTATTTATTTTAACGGTTGTTGCGTTTGCGGCGACATGTTTCACGAACCTAGAAAACGCTCTAGCAGCTACGGGAAAATCTACCGTCACATCATCTAAAGCAACACAACCAGGTACAACACAAAAATTTCCTGTAGAACTTGTCAAAGCTGTCGACGGTGACACAGCAAAATTAAAATATCAAGGAAAGACTGAGACATTTCGCTTTTTATTAATTGATACGCCGGAAACTAAACATCCACGTCTCGGCAAGCAACCATTCGGACAAGAAGCTTCAGACAGAACGGCAAAACTACTTAAAAACGCAAATAAAATAGAGGTAGAATTTGATGTAGGTCGAAAACAAGACAAATATCACCGTTATTTAGCTTATATTTATGTTGATGGTAAAATGGTCAATAACATTTTAGTCAAGGAAGGCCTTGCTAAAGTAGACTATGTTTACCCACCGAATACGAGATATTTAAGTCAATTAGAGAAATCACAGAAAGCAGCAAAAAAAGCAAAATTAGGTATATGGAGCTTGAATTCTGCATTTGAAGATGAAATCAGCGAAAATGACACAGCAAATATTGGAAGTCTGGCGTCATAAGTAGTAACAGAAAAAAATAACAGAAGCAGTACGATATGACATTAAGATTTTCCAATAGGTGTATTCATTTATCATATTACATCTATTAATCACCTTGACTGTCATAAAAATCAACTTGTATATAATGTGAATTCGTTTTTCATAAGGGTGATGAGGTTGGAACATCAATTTGTTCCAGCCTGTTTTTCACTCATAGCCAATTCTTTAACGTCAATGCCCTCTGTTTCCTTCCCTCCCATTTTCCATTATTCTCCATACTATCACGACCTAACATTGTATGAATCAAATGTTCTAAAAATGACAATCCGCTTCCATCATTGATATGAGCTTTTCCAATAATTGTTCAATCTCACCAGTAAAAATTTGAATTTGGTGATTATCTAAATGTCGATCTTCAGTTTGTGAGGGATTGAACCAAATCACAGACATGCCTACATTTATGCTACCTTTAACATCATTAGTCCATGAATCCCCTACCATTAATGTTTCTTCAGGGCGAATATTCAACTCATCAGTCACCTTTAAAAACGCTTGTGCATCCGGTTTTTCAACACCCATTACTTCAGAAATAAAAATATTGTCATTAAAAATCGTATTCAGCTGCAAGTTTTCAATCTTTGTCCTTTGTTCAGTTAATTTTCCATTCGTTAAAATCGCAATTTCAACATGTGCCTTTAAATCGTTCAACAGCGCATTCATTTTTTCATTCACCGTTATTTTAGACAATAATAAACTTAAAAATCGCTCAAAATACGCTTGTGCCTCTTCATACGTCACGTCGATTTCATAACGCTTTAATGTTTCAATTAATCGCAGTTGCCTTAATTCGTCTAAACTGATCAGCCCAGAATCATGTTGCTTCCAAAAATGTTGATCATATTTTTGATAAAGTGGAAGAAATTCATCATAATCCATGCCTTTAAACTGTTCATATGATTCAAAAGTTGCTTTATTTGCCTCTTGCCATAATGCATCAAACGCATATAACGTATTATCTAAATCAAAAATAATGAGCTTAGGTTGTGTGAACATGGTTCTACTCCTCGATTTTTTCGTATTTGATAGTTCATGATAGACATAAAATTCAGAAAATAGCAAATAGTACTTTTCTTAATACCATGCAACAACTTCTGATTCAGGAAAGTGATTTTCTTTAATATGCTCTCTCACTCTTGTAAGTGCATGCTCAAGGTACCATATATTTTCATCTGGATCTGCTTTTTTCGCTTTAAAACATTTTAAGTCAGAAAGTCGTACTGTGATATGTCCTGGCGCTGCTTCAAAACGATTTTCTGGATAAAAATGATAGGTGACACTGTCCTCACTTTTACTGATGAATATTAATGTTAACAATCAAATCACTCTCTTTCACCATTTCCTACTGTGCATCCACACCGAATTTGAATAGTTCAAAATATAATGTGATTATATCTCAATTTTAGTATAAACACACTTTCCTTCAAAAAAACGAGTCAGAATAACTCCAACTCGTTGTGTAATATAATTTCTCTTATTCAGTAACTTGACGGCTTGATTTGCGATTTAACATGAGCAAAATCAGTGTACAAACACTACCTAAAAACGCGACGATAATACCTATTTCAAAAATAATTCTGTATGCTTCAACGACGTTATCTTGATGGGCATCGAGCAATTTACCATTCATTGTATACACCCAGAAGATCGGCGCATAAGCAGCGAACGAACCGACACTCATCGCAGAACCAGCATATTTTTTAGGAATATCGAATTCAGCAATTGGCGCAAGGATTACACTTTTCGCCAAGAATGTTGTAACTGAAAATGCGATTAACAATGCCATGCTGACAAATAGACTACCTTTAATAAATACAACACCTAGTAATATGATAGATGATAACAACAATGCTGCGAAAATCATTTTAGATGATGATTTGAACACATAGTCAGAAATAATCCCTGCTGACACACCCATTAGCACACCCATTAAACCTGTGTTGAAAATTCCAAATAGTGCCGTTTGTGTTGTTGATAAATCAAAAGTTTTCTGTAAATATGGGACACTGTAAATCAAAATGATATACCCCCAGTAAATAGACATCGCACTGATTGATGCTAGCCATACTTTTGGTTTCAATAACACATAAAATAACCCTTTTAATGCCTCTAACGATTTATTTCCAGTAATTTCAGTTTTTTCTTCTTCATCCATTGCAGCAATCCCGTTTTTAGGGACATATTTGATAATGAGTAAAATCAGTGGAATGATAAGCAAGTTATATGCCAACATACCACCTTTGAATACAACAATACCACTGACTAATGACATAATTCCGACGATGAGCAAGTTCATGAGCATCTCTTCTGCACGGCGAACGGATTCTAATAGACCAAATCCCATACCACGCTTACTTTGATCCGTAAAAAAGATGACACCATTGAGTACAGCTGGCCAGAAAAATGAGTCAACAATCCCCCAAATAATCGCGATAATTTTCAGCACTTGGAATGTCGGGCTGAAGAAAATAATGACAGAAATTGTAATAAAACGAATCAATAAACCAACAATTAAGATCGATTTGATGGAGAAACGGTTATTAATCCAACCTCCTGGAATATAAAAGAAGATGGAGATACCAATTAATCCAAAAATTGCACCTAACTCCGCATTACTCACATTCAAAACTTCTAACAATAAATTGTAGAATGTCCCTTTAAAAGCTTCAAAACTAGAATAGATTAATTGTCCTGCCGTCACAACTGATAAAAATCCAATCAGTGTTTTACGGTCTTTAAAATTGAGTTTATCAAGTATTTTTTGCATACTGATGTTCCTTTCATTAAGTTGTTAATTCTATGCTTTTTGTAAATGTATTAAATCGTCTGCACAGTCCGTAAAAATGCCATCTACGCCCCAATTGAACAGTATATTCGCACGATCTTTATCATTAACTGTCCACACATTTAAAGTGTAACCAGATGATTTAATATCTTGTACGACATCACGCGTTAAATTGATATCCTCCAAATGAACGATGGAAGAACCACAAAAATCAACAATGGTACGCCAATCTGGATAAAAAGCACAGCGTTCAAATAACACCGCCCTCGTATACTGTGGCACATGTTGTTCTGCTAGTTTAAGTAACGCAAAGTTGAAACTTGAGATAAGTACTTCGATGTTCGAATCCAATTGTTTAATCTGTTCTTTAAACAATTGAATCATGCGCTCACTAAGATACGACCCATTTGGGCCTGTAACCCCTTTAAGTTCAATGTTCAAATTCAGTTGATAGCGATTCGCAAAGTCAATAAGCTGTTCAAACGTCAACACACGCTCTTCTTTGAACTCAGGACCGAACCATTCTCCAGATGAAGCGTGTTCAATTTTTTCATATAACGTTTCACTTACTTCTCCTGTCGTGTCCGTTGTGCGATCTAAATCGTCATCGTGAAAAATGATTAACTGCTCATCTTTCGTAATCGCTACATCCAACTCGAGCCATTTCACGCCTTCTACTTTTCGAGCCAAATCAAATGCTGTCACTGTATTTTCTGGTGCCTTACTCGACAAACCTCTGTGTGCAAAAATTATTGTCATATGGATGCCCTGACTACTCAAATCTTTAATTTCTGTCTGTATGAACAACGACTTTTTATAAAATCACATTTAACATGCACCTCATGCAACTCTATTGAGGGTACGCTTTGATTTACACAGTCTATGAAGTTAAAGTTACTATTTAAGTAGTTTTCCTTTCTTAGTTTTTATATCAAAGTTTATGTTTTTGATTGTACTAACGAAAACACAACATCGCGCTTTCTTCATATTGCTTGTATTTTATCTTTTCGACTATTTCGACTAAATTGTAGAAATGAGAAATGACGACTTGTTGTAATGACAAAACGTATACACATTGTCATTTATTTTTCTCAAATAGCGAAACAACCATTTATCCATATCAATCAGCATGCATACAACATGATGATACCGCATATGTAAAGGTTTCCATTAGACATTTTCAATATTATAATGCGTTAATATAATTATGACAATAGTTTGTCAAAAATTTTAACGTATGATCATCATTTTATTAAGTAGAGTTAGAAGTTTATTGTTTTTTGAACATAGTAAAAAACACTCGCTAACTTTTACTGATAAAAAATCATGAGTATTCATTCAAAAGCTGATTTAATTGTTGATTAATGTCCGTGCATTAAACTTACATTAATGGCAATTTGAATCACACATCAATTAGACTTGTATGCTGGTTTATCTTTCCCATTCATACCACTTGTACGATTTATCCCCATTTTTACATATTGATCGTGACCAATATACTTGTAGCCTAAATGTTTTAAATGTAAAATACACGCTACTTTTATGATTTGTGGTAACAGTAAAATTAATACAATTAAACGTATTTTGAGTATCATCACGCATTCCCCTATTCATATTTCAATACAAGTAGTTGCCATTGATAAAAAATTCTAGATCTATGTCAAGAATACGGACCCAGAAAAAAGAGAATTCTACTGCGCTTCGCTTGCTTGCCTAGCTCAGAATGTACTCGTTTAGAATTATAAAAAGTAAGGAGATACTCCACAATGCTAAACATTGCTTCTTCCCTGGTTTTATAGTTCTGATGATATATCAATTCCTTTTTGATAATACTATGAAATGATTCTATACATGCCTGTCGTAGCAGTTTCCTTTACGACTCATACTGTTCTGAATCCCTTTTTCACGTAGTAAATTTTGATATTCTATTGAGGCATATTGACTTCCTTGGTCTGAGTGCTGGATTAACCCCTCTCTAGGTTCTTGAATTGTATACGCTTTGTTTAAAGCTGATATCACAAGTGCATTAGTCATACGAGGTGCCATCGCCCAACCAATGATTCTACCGGAAAATAAGTCCATGACTGTGGCTAAATAGAGCCATCCTTCTTTCGTGTAGACATACGTAATGTCAGCGACCCATACGCTGTCAGGTTGCGATACTTTAAACTGTTGGTTCAATAAATTGGGGGATACAGGAAGATGATGCTTTGAATGGGTCGTTGCCTTGTATTTCTTTTTTGTGATAGACCTTATACCGAGTGCCTTCATCAATCTACTGACAGTTCTTTGGGTGACAGTATCGCCATGACGTCTCAGTAATTGTGTGATTTTCGGGCTTCCGTATCGCTTTTGACTTTTAATATAGATTTGATAAATATGCTTCTTCAAACCTTCACGCTTCACTACGCGCACACTGGGCTTACGATTTTTCCAATCATAATAACCACTTCTCGAAACACCTAGAACTTGGCACATCTTTACGACACGGAATTCATGTCGGTGTTCATAGATAAACTTGTATATTATTTCTGGTCTTTGGCAAAGATGTGCATCGCCTTTTTTAATATTTTATTCTCTTCTTCTAAATCTCTTAATCGCTTTTCTAAATCCGTTTCTGCTTGCTTCTTTGACGTCCGTTTACCGCTACCGACAAAACCATTTTCACCGTCTTTACGGTATATGCTCAGCCATCTTGTTAACGTTTGAATAGGAATATCTAGAACTCTAGAAACTTCTGAGGCACGTCTCCCTGATTCTACTCATTGAATTACTTCCATTTTAAAGCTATGATCGTATTTTCTTCTTGCATCACTGACACGCCTATCAATTGATTTCTTTTATTATACATTAAATTCTTATCAATTTACCGTGTCCGTTTCTTAGTCTAGCATCACTTTTTCGTTAGCACCGACTACTCTCAATTCTCAATTTCATCGTTGCAAATATCTTTTCTTAGTTTCAAACTTTCTATCTCTAATCGATTAGCCGTGTAAAACTCGAGCAATTCAATCATTTAATCACATTTCTTTCGCCTTACAGTTTTGTAATTTCAATCTTACAATTTTGTAAGATATTGATTTTTCATTAGCACTCTTCAGTCATTCATGATAGATTTGCAGTATAGATAGGAGGGGTTGAAATGAATAAATCATCAAATAAAATTCTTTCTTCTTTTTGTTATTTTAGTGTCTTTTTTGCACCATTTATTTTCCCAATTGTAGTTTGGGCTCTATCTAACGGAGATACATCGAGGAACGCTAAAAGAGCTTTGCTTTATCATATATTGCCGATGATTTCTCTTGGACTATCTACTGTGCTTTTCAGCATATATAATAATAATCATTCAAGTGTGATGTTTATATTAGCTATTATTTTTATTATAGCTGTGCCATTCTATATGCTTAAAAATTTATATTTAGGAATCAAGGTACTCATTTCCGAAAAATAAAAAGTCTTGATGACTTTTTATTTTTCTCCTCATACTTCTTAATCGCTTTCCCTTTATTATTCACCTCCACAGCAGTATTCGTTTGATTGTCACGTACTTTCGTTGCTTCTGTAAAAGTTTGTCCTGAACTCTCTATGATTCTAATAATTAAATACTGTATCATTTTAGTCTTCCTCCAAAACATCAATTAATAGATTGAACATCATCTCATAAATTGTATAAAAATCATTGTTTTTGTGTTTTATTAAATAGACACCAAGTTTAGCAATTTCTGTCGAGCTCTCGTTATAAATTTCTATTTGATAATCACAATCTATAACTAATTTGGAAAAACGTGCTTTGTTATTAGCCCATTTTATTATCTCTTCACCATTTCAGCGTCAACTTAAAGAATGAATTCAAATTCTTCTTGTCTAACTTTAGCTTTTCTTATATTCATTTATTCAACACCTCTTTCACTTTTTGTAATGTATCTTTATTACACGTATCCTTTACCTGTGTCTGCTGTTTCACCTTGTCTTTTGTGATTCCTTTCGATTTTCTTTTAGTACACTGTAATTAGTCGTTCAAAATAATTCTGATGTTATCGAAATTGAAAATTCATTAAACAAAGGCATACAAGAGAATAAAAATTATCACCTTGATGAAGGGTTAGATTATTATTTAAAATTTGGCGCATTGATAAGTTAATTGAAAGTACGATAGAAAATGAAAAGTTTCCCAAAATGTGAGTACTGTAATTTTACGGGGATATCCCTATCAAAAAAACGCATTCATTTCTAAAACGAGCGTTACAAAGAGCTGTGTATGATCGCTTAATTCACTTTAATCCGTGTGACGGCATTGAACTCAAACACAAAGATTTAAGTGAGCCACAAAAAGCGCAATATTTGCCTAAAGAACAAATCAAACCGTTTTTAGAAATGGTTAAGAAAAGAGACATACACCAATACTATATGTTTAGAACAATGATTGAAACTGCAATACGAGTTGATGAAGCTAATGCGCTGCAATGGTCTGATTACAATAGTAAAGATAAAACGTTATCCATTACCAAGTCTTATGACCAAAAACACGACCGATGGAATACAACGAAAAACAAAGAACATAGAACGATTTATATTACTAATGATTTAGCGAAAGAATTAACTAAACTGAAATATCTTCAAAATGCGAATCGAATCGTTAACGAAGATGTTTATAATACAACTCATGACTTTATATTCTGTAATGCATTTGGTGACCCGCTTCCACGAAGTACAACACACAATACCATGATGCATGTGACCGGCAAATTATTAGGAAAAGAAAACAAGTTGAGCATTCACAAGTTAAGACATACGCATGCGACGCTGTTGTTAGAAAGTGATGTCCCAATGAAAGTTATTCAAGAACGGCTCGGACATAAAACGATGGCAGTCACCGAGTAAGTGTATAGTCATGTTACTGAAAAAATGAATCATAAGGCAAAAGAGAACTTTGAAAAATTCATTTATGACAACAACCTTTTCGGATAAGTCTGTACCCACTTTGCACCCAATTCACATAAAAAACAGAAACTGGTGCAAATGAAAAACCCTCAAAGCCTATAGCCTCGAGGGTTCTACGTATTAATACTGCTTCATATACTGCTCTACTTCCCATTCACTTACTTGCGTTCTATAGTAGTCCCATTCGATAGATTTTGAGTTGATGAACTGGTTATAGATGTGTTCACCTAGTGCGTCTTTTACGATTGGATTTTCACGCATTGCTTTTAATGCTGTGTAAAGTGTTGATGGTAAGTCTTCAATACCTACTGCTTCACGTTCTTCACGATTCATTTCATAGATGTTTTGGTTAACTGGTTCTGGTACTTCTAATTTGTTTTTAATACCGTCAAGACCTGCTTGTAAGATTGTTGCTAATGCCATGTATGGGTTTGCTGCTGGGTCTACTGAACGGATTTCTACACGTGTAGATAAGCCACGAGAGCTTGGTACACGTACTAATGGTGAACGGTTTTTACCACTCCAAGCGATATAACTTGGTGCTTCATAACCTGGTACTAAACGTTTGTATGAGTTAACAAGTGGGTTACATACTGCTGTGTAACCACGCGCATGTTTCATAATGCCTGCGATGAAGTGGCATGCATCTTCTGTTAATTGCATGTCGCCTTTTTCATCATAGAAGGCATTTTCTTTCCCTTTGAATAATGAAACGTTGAAATGCATCCCGCTTCCGTTCACACCGAATAATGGTTTTGGCATAAATGTTGCGTGTAAGTTATGTTTACGCGCAATTGTTTTTACGACTAATTTGAAAGTCTGAATGTTGTCACATGCTGTAATCGCGTCTGCATATTTAAAGTCAATCTCGTGTTGACCTGGTGCTACTTCGTGGTGAGAAGCTTCGATGTCAAAGCCCATATCTTCTAATTCTAACACGATGTCACGACGACAGTTTTCACCTAAATCTGTTGGAGCTAAGTCGAAATAACCACCGTGATCGTTTAATTCCATTGTTGGTTCGCCTTTTTCATCTAACTTAAATAAGAAAAATTCTGGTTCAGGTCCTAAGTTGAAATCTGTATAACCTAATGATTCCATTTCTTTTAATACACGCTTCAAGTTACTACGAGGGTCACCTGAAAATGGTTGATGATCTGTTGTATAAACGTCACAAATTAAGCGTGCGACTTTCCCTTGTCCAGCTGTCCATGGGAAAATCACCCAAGTGTCAAGGTCTGGATATAAGTACATGTCTGATTCTTCAATACGTACGAAACCTTCAATTGAAGAACCGTCAAACATCATTTCGTTGTCTAAAACTTTTTCTAATTGGCTTACTGGTACTTCCACGTTTTTAATTGTTCCTAAAATATCAGTGAATTGTAAACGTAAATAGCGTACATTTTCTTCTTTGGCAAAGCGTCTAATATCATCTTTAGTAAAGTGTTGTTTTGGCATTGAAAAATGTCCTCCAGTATCAGTTATTTAAAAAAGCGCGATAAATCTCCACGATTCAATGGTATCGAATCACGTTGCGGTTTTTGCGTCGTATCTACGAGTATTTGCTTTCTTAACCGCTCTTCTTCATCATTAAGCGTTTTTTGGCTATCCTCTAACATGATTTCTTTGATGGCTTTCATATTAAACCCTTTTTCTAATAAATGCTTGATTGAAAGTAACGTTTCTAAATCATTCAAAGAAAAAAGCCGTTTGTTCCCCTCTGTGCGCGAAGGTATTACAAGTTCATGTGTTTCATAATAACGAATTTGTCGCGCGGACAGTTCCGTTAAACGACTGACAACACTCATCGGAAATACAGGCATGTTGCGGCGAATTGTATCGTTATCCATCTCCTACATCTCCTTGACTTTTTGAACTTGATATAACCATAGCATACCCGAATGGACATTTCAAAAATGTGTCAGAAAACCTGACATGAGTGTTTCAAAGCCCGAAATCACAACATTTCTGACAATTCAGACCTCGATTTTGATGTGTCAATTCTAGCAAAAGTGTAAAATATACCTATTTTAATTTGATGAGACCGACTTTAATTAATTTTTCAACGGCACGCGTAACGGCAATTTTTACATGTTCGTATGTTAAGCCACCTTGTACGTATGCTTCATATGGCGGGCGAATCGGTCCATCAGCAGATAATTCAATTGAAGAACCTTGTATGAAAGTCCCCGCTGCCATAATGACATCATCTTCGTAACCCGGCATATAGCTTGGTTCTGGACTAAAGTGGGCATTAATAGGTGATGCGTGTTGAATGCTTTGGCAAAATTGAATCATTTGTTCTTTTGTATCAAATGAAACGGTTTGAATTAAATCTGTTCGCTTCACATCATAGCGTGGGGATGTACGCATATTCAATCGTTCCAACAATAAACTTGTAAATAATGCCCCTTTTAAACTTTGACTCACGACATGCGGACTTAAGAAAAAGCCTTGGTACATCTCTTGCAATGCATACAGTGAGGCACCTGCTTCTTTACCGATACCCGGAGCAGTTAAACGATAACCACAACGTTCGACTAGATCGCGACGCCCGACGATATAACCCCCTATTTTTGCTAGACCGCCGCCAGGATTTTTAATGAGTGACCCAGCCATTAAATCTGCGCCGACTTCAATCGGTTCTTTCGTCTCGACAAATTCACCGTAACAGTTATCTACAAATACAATCATTTCAGGATATTGCGCTTTGATCTGTCGAATGGCATCACCGATTTCATCAACATTAATCGACGGACGCTGATCGTACCCTTTTGAACGTTGAATCGCGATCACTTTCGTAGTGTCATCAATAGTCTCTAAAACCCGTTCCACATCAATATGACCTGCTTTTAATGAGACCTCCTGATAGTGAATGCCATATTCTTTTAAGCTTTCAACACCGTTACCATTGATACCAATCACTTCTAATAACGTATCGTAAGGACTTCCTGTAATGTACATCAAACTGTCACCTGGTTTAAGCGTACTTTGTAAAGCCACAGTAATCGCATGTGTCCCTGAAATGAGCTGTGGACGTACGAGGGCATCTTCAGCTTTAAACGTCTCAGTATACACCGCTTCTAAATGGTCACGTCCATAATCGTCATAGCCATATCCTGTAGACCCAACAAAATCGGCTTCCGTTATTTTGACTTTATGAAAAGCATCTAAGACACGCGCTTGATTTTCAAATGCACGTGTTTCGATATCTTTAAAATAAGGGGCTAAAGTTGTTTCGACTTCTTCAATAAGTTTGGTTAATTGTGTCATGATTCCGCTTCTTTCTATTATTTTTGATAACCTTCAATGTGATATTGATCTGTTGCTTCATCGTAATCTAATTTTGTGACTAACGTATGTTGTTTAAGATGATACAATTGGTCCGCTGCTGAGCTTGGCAATTGTGCTGTATAAAAGTCAAATTGTTTTTGAATCGCTTGAAAGAGTAAGTTTTTCACTTTTTCAATATCTTCTTCATTTTTTGATGAGACAAATACAGATGGATACTGTGTGACAGGCGTGGTTGTACCTGTAAATAAGTCTTTTTTATTAAAGATGACGACTTGAGGGATATCTTGCATATCAAGCTCTTGTACGATTTCATTCACTGTATCGTATTGAATTTTATATTCTGCATGACTCGCATCAACGACATGAATGAGCAAATCTGCTTGTCGCGCTTCTTCTAATGTCGACTTAAATGCTTCAATCAACGTCGTCGGCAGCTTTTGAATAAAACCGACTGTATCTGAAATGACCACCTCAAATCCATCATTAATTTTAAGTTGACGTGATTTGGGGTCGAGTGTCGCAAAGAGTAAATCTTGTTCGTACGTGTCAGCTGCTGTTAACGTATTAAACCATGATGATTTTCCTGCGTTTGTGTAGCCGATGAGCGCGACTTGAAACACTCGATTTTGTTCGCGCTGGTTACGATAACGCTCTCGATGGGCTTCCACTTCTGCTAATTTACGCTTAATTTCATTCATCCGTGTTCGAATATGACGACGATCTGTTTCGAGTTTCGTTTCACCTGGACCACGCGTCCCGATGCCCCCACCGAGACGGGATAAGCTTTTACCATGCCCTGTTAAGCGTGGTAACAAATAGTCTAGTTGGGCATATTCGACTTGGAGCTTCCCTTCTTTACTTTTCGCTCTTAACGCAAAAATTTCAAGAATAAGTTGTGTTCGATCAATGATTTTCACACCGAGTCGCGCATTTAAATTTTTTGACTGTGCTGTTGTCAATTCATCATTTGCTACGATCACATCAATATCATGAAATTCAATGAAATCTTGAATCTCTGCTAACTTACCACTACCGACATAATATTTATGGTCCACTTGATTTTTCTGCTGTATCCATTGCCCTTGAACATCTAAATTACACGTATAAGCTAACGCATTCAATTCATTCATCGTACTTTCAAAATCATAATGCGACTGATACAAATCAACACCGATCAGTACCGCCGTTTCTTTTATTTTTTCAGTAGAGTGAAGTTCCGTTTTCCGCATATTATCACCGTTTTCTATTTGACATATCTTCACGTATTCTATCATAGTGTGTGAATTAAGACTATACGTGCTAATTGTGCTATATTAGATTTAGAGGTGAAGACGATGCATTTATATGATATAGAAGTCCCAAAAATTGATGGTTCTACATACCCACTCTCACAATATAAAGGTGATGTCCTACTCATTGTGAATACAGCAAGCGAATGTGGATTGACACCACAATTTGAAGGATTACAAAAACTTTATGATACTTATCGTGACAAAGGATTTACAATTTTAGGTTTTCCAAGTAATCAGTTCGGTAAGCAAGAACCTGGTAGTGGTAAAGAAGCAGCGACGAATTGCCAATTGAACTATGGCGTGACATTTCCGATGCATGAAAAAATCGAAGTGAACGGCGACAATGCTCATCCACTTTATAACTATCTTAAATCGCAAAAGTCTGGCATCTTCGGCGACAAAATTAAATGGAATTTTACTAAGTTTTTAGTCGATCGTGACGGTCAAGTCGTTAAACGCTTTTCACCACAAAAAACACCAGAACATTTAAAGCAAGATATCGAGCATTTATTATAGACAGAAGAAAACATCACGCTTTCATGTTATGTACGTTGAAAGCAGTGATGTTTTTTAATGTTTGATACATGTATCTGTACTAAAAACTTTCTCAATATCGGAAAATTGATATACCGAACGTTGATTATTGATTATTATTTCGCTTTCAAGTTGTTACCAAAAGGGATGTTGTTGACTAATTTTCACAAGTTTAAATGGATCCACTTGAATTAAAACATCGATTATCCTATTGATGCGGTCAGTTTTCAATACTTCACATAGTTCTCCTTCGTCTGTAATCATTCTTTTGCGATATGCTTCCTATTGTGCATAAACATTTGGCACAATAAGACTATACAGCCACGCTTGTATTTCATTTTGTTTGAATCAATCTCTAGCAAATTTTCGATCATGTTGCAATTTGAATCCTATCGTAAAATATAACCCCTTTTGAAGATGAATGTTAGTAACCGGACATTCAATGACACTCGCTCTATGTAAAATATGTCGTGCTAATGTTTGCCTCACCATCGCCCCTTTAGTTTTTATTATTGGTGCCCTACTCTCTTATTGTCAATGGTTAATATAAAAATTTGTACCCATTTACAACTGCATGATATTGGCTACTGAACTCTCCATTTCTTATGATACTTTCATTATATTGTATATTATCATTTCGTTCATGAAGTAATATATAGAGCAAGTGTGTTTTAATGTGTTTCAAACTGATAGATGTGGTAAAGTTGAAGTAAGTGATTTGAACTAGAGAGGTGAAAAAAATGGTAAAATCAGAAGCTATGAAAATTGCAGTGACTGATGGGACGATGATTGAAGCGAAAGTGGATCGGACTGATTATGAAGCAGTTGGTATCGTACATATTTTTCACGGTATGGCTGAACATATGGATCGCTACGTGACATTAGTTGATAAGTTAAATCAACAAGGCTACCATGTCATTCGTCACAATCATCGAGGGCATGGCTATGATGTCGATGGTATTCGTGGTCATTTTGATTCAATGACACAAGTCGTTCAAGATGCTTTTGAAATTCAAAGTACGTTGAAAGCCCAATTCAATCCTCATCTACCTCTAATTTTAATTGGTCATTCGATGGGCTCTATCATTGCACGACAATTTGTACAAACATATCCGCAAGCCGCACAAGGCCTTATTTTAAGTGGTACAGGCTATTTTCCAACGTGGTATTATATCACCAACTTACCTTTACTGAAAATCATTACACTCGTCTGTGGTAAGAAGCGTCGAATGAACTGGCTCAATCAGATGACGACTGGACGCTTTAATAAAAATTTCAAACCGACACGTACGACAAGTGATTGGCTCAGTTCTGATAAGTCAGAAGTCGATCATTTCATTCAAGATCCACACACTGGTTTTCTTGTTTCTAATCAACTTATTTTTAGTGTACTCCAAACGATGATGCGGACGTCACGTGTGAAAAATATTGCGGATATGAATCTCGAATTACCAATTTTACTCATTTCTGGCAAAGATGATCCGTTTGGCGCAAATGGGAAAGGCATTCGTCGTTTCGGCAAAATTTTAAAAAGAGGCGGTATCCATCATATTACGGTACAACTTTACAAAAATAAAAGACATGAAGTTTTATTTGAAAAAGATAAAGAAACTGTATGGCGACATATGTTAGACTGGATGAGTCGAAAAATTATTAAAAAGCAAAAAGTAGGTGAACGGGGTGTCACAAAATAAACCCTTTATCGTTGCCATTGTAGGTCCAACCGCCAGTGGCAAAACGGAACTCGGTGTCGCACTCGCTAAAGCTATCGATGGTGAAGTGATTAGCGGGGACTCAATGCAAGTTTATCAAGGCATGGATATCGGAACGGCCAAAGTAACTCCGGATGAAATGGACGGTATCCCCCACCATCTCATTGATATTTTAAAACCAGATGAAACGTATTCAGCATATGATTTTCAACAACAAGCACAACAGTTAATCACGGACATTACAACGCGTGGTAAAGTACCGATCATTGTAGGTGGTACAGGGTTGTATATTCAGTCCGTAATTTACGATTATCAGTTTGATGGTGAAACGATTTCTCCTGAAACTGAACAGCGTGTTGCTGAACAAATGGCAAAATTGAAATCATACACAAATGAAGCCATACATGACTATCTAGGCACTTTTGATCCAATTTCACAGCGAGAAATCCATCCGAATAACCGTAAAAGAGTGGAACGTGCCATTTCATATTACTTAAGTACAAAAAAAGTTTTAAGTAATCGCAAGAAAAGTACCCAATTGACTGAAAATTATGATACATTATTAGTAGGGATAAAAATGTCGCGTGACACCTTATATTCCAGAATAAATAGTCGCGTAGACATGATGTTGTCTCATGGTTTATTGGATGAAGTGCAAGAACTTATTGAATTAGGTTATGAATCGTGTCAAAGTATGCAAGCGATCGGTTATAAAGAAATAATACCGGTGATTAAAAATGAAATGCCATTAGATGAAGCAATCACCTTATTGAAACAGCATTCTCGTAATTACGCAAAAAGACAAATGACTTGGTTTACAAATAAACTTAATGTTCATTGGTTAGATAGAGAGAAGATGTCACTTACTTCAATGTTATCTGAGCTTAAACCCCTAATAAATAAAAGGAGAAATGAACATGATTGAGAAACGTAACATTCAAGATGAGTACCTAGAAAAATTTAAAAATGAGGGTAAAGAACTGACGGTATTTTTAACGAATGGTTTCCAATTACGCGGTACAATTGTTGATTTTGACCAATATGTAATTGATATACTCTCTCAGGGGCGTCATCATTTAATTTACAAACATGCGATTAGTACGTTTTTAGAAGGTACTAACTAAAACATGTTAATCGAAGTGGAGCAGGCTTGACTCACGATGTGTAATTGATGTGAGGGCATCATTTTACATATTTTGATGCATCAAGCACAAATTAGGAAGAGATGTACAAGTCTGTTCCACTTCAACTTTTCATTCATTTCTTCGCTCGCATAAGAAAGTCATTACTATCTTAAGAGTATTCAATATAGAACAACGGTTGATGTTTATCATATCGACCGTTTTCTTTTGTTTTTACAGAAAAAGCGCCTAAGATGATCATCCCACCTCAGACGCTTTTTTATTTGATTTTCAATTATTTTTCAGCTGGTTGATGTTGACCGTGTCTTGCTTCTTGAATTGCTTCTTCTAATTCTTGTTTATACACAGCTTTAACGTTAGCATCGTAACCAAGTAAGTCAGCCAATACATCAACAACAGTGTCTTTATGGCGAAGTACTGTATCGATATCGAAGTATAATGCGCCGATACGACGTACTAAAAAGTCAGTTGGTTTAACAACTAATTCGTTTTGTACACCATAGACTAGTTCAACATAAAGTTCTAATGGTAAACCTGTGTTTTGATGTTGTGCTGCTTGTGCAATTGCGAATAAGTCATCTACGTTTGAACCATATTTCGTAGCAAGACGACGTGCTAAATCTGTATCTAAGTTCATCGCTTTTGCTGCTGCCACTTTATCTTCAATAAATTGTTCGAAGTTTGCGCTACCACCTACATCACCACCAGAAATTGGGATATGTTTCGTGTCAACTTCTTTAAATTTTAATTTATATTCTTGTTTAAGACGTTTTTCAACTAAATCTACAATTTCAAGCGCCATGTGACGGTAACCTGTTAACTTACCACCTGCAATTGTAAGTAAGCCTGATTTACCTTCCCAGATTTCGTCTTTACGTGAAATTTCTGAAGGGTCTTTACCTTCTTCAAAAATAAGTGGTCGTACACCAGCCCATGTTGATTCGATATCTGCATCTGTAATATGAACTGTTGGGAACATGTAGTTAATCGCATCCACTAAATAATCACGGTCTTCTTGGTTAACAAGTGGTTTTGATTTGTCGTTGTTGTAGAATGTGTCAGTTGTTCCGACATATGCTTTACCTTCACGTGGAATCGCAAAAATCATACGACCGTCTTTTTCTGTATCAAAGTACACTGCTTGACGTAATGGGAATTTAGATTGATCGATAACAACATGAACCCCTTTAGTTAAACGTAATTGTTTGTTGTTTTTAGAGTAGTCTGCACTGCGCACTTCGTCTACCCAAGGGCCTGTAGCGTTAACAACTTTTTTACCTTTAATTTCGAATGTTTCGTTACCAAGTCGATCCACGACAGCAACACCATTTACTTTTTCTTTATTGTCATATAAGAAGTTTGTCACTTTCGCGTAGTTCATAATGTCAGCGCCTTGTTCTGCCGCTTTTTTCATTACTTCAATTGTTAAACGTGCATCGTCAGTACGGTATTCTACATAGTAACCGCCACCTTTTAAGCCGTCTTGTTTTACAAGTGGTTCTTTAGCAGAAGTTTCTTTTTTGCTTAACATTTTTTTACGTTCAGATTTTTTAACACCAGCTAAACGGTCATACATTGCTAAACCAATAGAAGTTGAGAACTTACCGAAAGTACCACCTTTATGCATTGGCAATAACATCCATTCAGGTGTCGTTACGTGTGGTCCATTTTCATATACAATCGCACGTTCTTTACCTGTTTCAGCTACTACGCCGACTTGCAATTGTTTTAAATAACGAAGTCCACCATGTACTAATTTTGTTGAACGGGAACTTGTCCCTTGTGCAAAGTCTTGCATTTCCACTAATGCAACTTTCATACCTCTAGCAGTTGCGTCTAAAGCGATTCCTGCACCTGTAATGCCGCCCCCGACAACGATCAGGTCATACGCTTCATTTTGCATACGTTTTTTAACCGTATCTCTTTTCAAAGTTGATAATCTCATATACTTTCGCCTCCTAATTTCATAAAAAAGAGAGACTCCGCCTACATACTTTCATCAAGTTGTACGAACAAAGTCTCTCACTATCTCGCGTGAAGTTATTAACTTAACTCAAGTATATCACACGACTTATTCTTCGTCTAATTTAAAAACTTGCGTTGCTTCTACTGCTTTTTTCCAACCTTTGTATAGACGGTTGCTTTCTTTTTGATCCATTTCTGGTTCGAATGATTTTTCTAATTTCCAACGTCTTTGAATTTCAGATTTATCCTTCCAGAAGCCTGTCGCAATACCTGCCAAATAAGCTGCGCCAAGTGCTGTCGTTTCATTGATTTCTGGACGCTCAACTTCAATGTTTAATAAGTCTGATTGGAACTGCATTAAGAAATTGTTTTTCACTGCGCCACCGTCAACACGTAAACTATTCACTTCGATGCCTGAGTCTTGTGCCATCGCTTCGATAACGTCACGTGTTTGATAACATAATGATTCTAATGTTGCACGGATAAAGTGTTCTTTTTCAGTACCACGTGTTAAACCGAAAATAGCGCCACGTGCGTCAGAATCCCAATATGGTGTACCTAAACCAACAAATGCTGGCACGACATATACACCTTCCGTTGAATCAACACGTATTGCATAGTCTTCAGATTGTGGTGCTGAGTTAATCATACGGAGACCATCTCTTAACCATTGAATAGCAGAACCTGACACGAAAATTGAACCTTCAAGCGCATAGTTCACTTTACCATCGATACCGTAAGCAATCGTTGTTAATAAACCGTTACCAGATTTAACCGCTTCTTCACCTGTGTTCATTAACATAAAGCCACCTGTACCATAAGTGTTTTTCACGTCACCACGTTCAAAACATGCTTGGCCGAATAATGCGGCTTGTTGGTCACCAGCAATACCTGCAATCGGTACGTTTTGACCGAAGAAGTGATAATCAATCGTTTCACAATAAACTTCACTTGATGGTTTCACTTCAGGTAACATCGCTTTAGGAACATCTAACAATTCAAGTAATTCGTCATCCCATTTTAATTCATGGATGTTGTACATTAACGTACGACTCGCATTAGAATAGTCTGTTACATGCGCACGACCACCTGATAACTTCCAAACAAGCCAAGTATCGATTGTACCGAATAAGATTTCGCCTTTTGCAGCTTTTTCACGGGCACCGTCAACTTTGTCAAGAATCCATTTAACTTTTGTACCTGAGAAGTATGGATCAAGTAGTAAACCTGTTTTATCTCTAAATGTTTGTTCATGACCTTCCTGTTTTAAAGCGTCACAAATCGATTGTGTTTGACGAGATTGCCATACGATTGCGTTATAAATCGGACGACCTGTTTCTTTATCCCAAACTACCGTTGTTTCACGTTGGTTCGTAATACCGATCCCTTTAACTTCATTTGCAGATACATTATTTTCAGTCAATACAGACGCCATGACTGATAAAACTGATGACCAAATTTCATTCGCATCATGTTCTACCCACCCTGATTTTGGGAAATGTTGTTTAAATTCACGTTGTGCAACACCAACGATTTCCCCTTCCTCATTAAATAGAATCGCTCTTGAGCTTGTTGTACCTTGGTCAATAGATAAGATGTAATTTCCCATAATATTGTCTCCTCTCAACTCTTCATCTCTATGTCATTATTAACTTGTTATATGTCATTCATGATGTGTTTTTCAGTAAAAGTTCTTTATATATTTAGCCGTTATCAGTCCTTCTTTAAACATTCGGCTCTGTGTCAATTGATCACATCATCGTATGCTTCATTTTAACATCTCATAAGGCACACGGTTGTTTCTCAATTCCACAAGAATGACCAGGTCTCCATCAATAATCGAAAAGCGATAGAAACCTCGTCATTCCAATTCTTTCTAAATCTTTTTGAAATGTTGCATTGCGTTAAATTTTAGCAATTTCGTCTTTAGGTGCTTTTTTATTCATAGCGACACCTAATAACAATGTTAGAACTAAAGCAATCAATGTTACGATTGTCCATACATCAAAAATACCTTTAAATGCCAGGCGATAAAGAACAGCACCTAACATACCACCTACCATTGGTCCAAGAATAGGTACAATCGCATAACCCCAACCGCTACCGCCTTTACCAGTGATTGGCAAGATGGCATGTGCAATACGAGGACCTAAGTCACGTGCAGGGTTAATCGCATAACCCGTTGTACCACCTAAACTTAGACCAATCGCAACAATCAACGCACCTACAATAAGTGGGTTTAAACCGTCAGTAAATTTATTGGCACCAATGTATAATAAGCCAGAAGTTAATACCGCTGTACCGATAATTTCAGAAATAAAGTTTGCTGTGTAGTTTTTTAAAGCTGGTCCTGTAGCGAAAACACCTAATTTTGTCGCTTTATCTTCAGTTGCGCGCCAATGTGGTAAATACATTAACCAAGTGAGCATCCCGCCGAACACACCCCCGATTAATTGTGCAATGATATATCCTGGTACTTGTGCCCATGCAAAGTCACCGTTCATGGCTAACGCTAATGTTACAGCAGGGTTTAAGTGCGCGCCAGAAATTTGCCCAACAGCATACACGCCTAAAGTTACACCAAGCCCCCATCCAACAGTGATGACAATCCAATCTGCACCGTTACCATTTGTTTTTTTCAAAGCGACGTTTGCAACAACACCGCCACCCATGAGTAAGAGCAATGCTGTTCCGATAAATTCGGCTAAATAGACGTTCATTCTTTTTTCCTCCCTTTAAATAGAAAGAGACTCCAATCCGCATGAAAAAACATTCAAACGCGAGCAGAAGTCTCCTAGTCTCTAGCTAAATATCAACTTGAGATAATATTACAATGACGTGAAAGCGTTGTCAACACTCTAGAGCCTATTAACAAATTTATTAATATTTTTTATACTGTGACAATGTACTTTCGCAATTATTTTTAGTTTTGATTTAAATGTGACAACGATTGAAGGTTTAATTCACTACCGCAGCTTCGTCAATACTTAACGATAACGTATCTGCTGATAATGTGGCTTGAACGCCATAAGGTAATGTACATTTTGGTTCGTTATGTCCAAAACTTGCATTACCTATAATAGGCAGTGTTTCTTGATGAAACTCTTTCATAATGAGACGGAGTTTGTCATGATACGCCTCTTGATGTACACCATTTTGAGGGCGTCCCAACACAATTCCAGAGACAACATCATAAATACCCATTAAGCCGAATGCACGTAATGTTTCCTCAAAACTCATAGGGTCCACTTGCACTTCTGACGTTTCCAAAAATAAAATCTTCCCTTTGAACTGTTCGAGCTCCGGAAAATAGGGTGTGCCTCTCAGTTTATCTAACGACTCGAAACATCCACCGATGAGCTGGCCTTGCACTGTACCATGACCGCTAATGTGGATATAATCACCATTAGGCATCTTTTCACGTGCAATATGACGCTTGTCTTCCTCCCAACGCAATCCGAACACGCGCACCTCATCAGAAGTCGGAATATTGCCAATCGGTTGTGTGTCGCCTATCGCCGAAAATAGATGATCTACTGTATATGCATCCAATTCAACATTTTCTGCAAAATCAGTGAGTAATGCCGGTCCATAAAAAGAGGTAATCCCCAGTTTGTACATGTGTAAATGAAGAGGTGTAATGTCGGAATAACCGATGAAAATTTTGGGATGTTGACGTATCACTTCATCGTCTAAAAACGGAATAATGCGCACCGACTCATAACCACCAATTGTACATAAAATCGCTTGTACTTCAGAATCAACAAATGCCGCTGTAAGTATTTCGGCCCGTTCTTTCGGATGTTCAAAATTCCACGCGATGCCATTCAAACTATTATCCATCACTTTGACATGATAACCGAGTGTTTGAATATTCTCAATCCCTTGTTCCGTCCGCCAACGAACTTGAGGTTCACCAGCCAATCCTGACGAAGGAGAAACAATCGCAATCGTATCCCCTTTTTTTAATTTCTGCGGTTTTATCATCACAATTCCCCCTCGTTTTTATAACATTTACCATAATGATTTATCGCTTGTCGTAATGTAAGCAGCGCCACTACTGACAGCATGTTCAACTTCTTCTGGCGTGTTAATTAAGCCGCCTGCAATAACGGGTGTCCCTGTTTTTTGGTGAATCTCTTGAATCACTTTATCTGCAATACCCGGCAACACTTCGACATAGTCCGGTTCAATCCGCTGAATCAGTTCGATACTGCGCTCTAATGCGTGACTATCAATAATAAACACACGAAAAATTGTTACAACACCTAATGCTTTTGCCTTTTTAATCACTTTTGTTTTTGTCGACACAATACCACGTGGACGATAAGTTTGGATAATATATTCACAAGCATATTCGTCATGACTCATACCTTTAATTAAATCGATATGCATAAACGGTTTTAACTCATATTGGCTAATTAATTTCATGATGCCATTGAGATGTCCGATATGCGTATCGAGTAGGACACACGTTTCATAATCTGTTTTCAATAACTTTTCTAAATCTTTTGTTGATCGTATGGCTGGTAAAATATGTGGCTTCATGATGCCCTCCTTTATTGAATCCGTTTAAATAACCGCTCTAATTCATAATTTGAAAAATTGATAATGACCGGTCTGCCATGTGGGCAAGTGAACGGATCTTGCATTTCGCCTAATTGATCGATTAAGTCTGCCATTTCGTTTGGTTTAAGGTAGTGATTAGCTTTAATAGATCTTTTACAACTCATCATAATCGCTGCTTCCTCTCTAAACTTCGCAATGTCGACCTTTTTATGACGAATGACATACTCGATCATGTCTTTAATCATCTCTTCGACGTTTTCTTGTGGGAACCATACAGGATAACTGTCTACAATGTAATCATGACCGCCGAATGGTTCTAAAAAGATGCCTGCTTCTCGTAACGGGTCAAGGTGTTGCTCAATAATCAGTTGCTCATCTTTCGTAAAGTTAAACGTTAATGGAATGAGCAAACTTTGGTTTTCATTGTTGACTTCACCAATTTTATCTCGATAATATTCATATTTAATCCGCTCTTGTGCTGCATGTTGGTCAATCAAATACATCCCTTCATCGTTTTGTGCAATAATATAGGTGCCATGAACTTGACCTACCACTTCCATGTAGGGCACACGTCGCTTTGGTTTGTCGGATGGTTGTGGATGATTTTGTTGTATTTCAGAAACGGTTGCTCCGTCTGAACTGTCGTCAGTCGAGTTCACTTCATTTATAGGTGATGGCGCCTCCACCATATCATTTAACAATGCACGTTGACGTTCAGCGTAATCATCGTTTGTTTCTGATGTTGTTGGTGTTTTAGCCGTGTCTGACGGTTCTGTTACATCTGTGTATGGTGCGGGTTCTTCGTCAATCGTCATTTCTTTGTTTGAATGCGATGTCTGTGTTTGTGCTGCTTGTATTTGATCAAACGCCATTTTTTGTTGTTCAAATTGTTCTAGCACTTTTTTCGGCTCATATTTTGATTTTAAATCATTTTTCGGAATGAGCAATTGGTCTTTAAACGCTTCACGAATTTTCGCTACAATTAAATCAAACAACTGATCTTCTTTCGACAACCGTACTTCTAATTTCGTCGGATGCACATTCACATCAACTAAAACCGGGTCCATTTCAATATTTAAATAGACTATTGGATAACGGCCAATCATCATTAATGTGTGATAGCCTTCTTGTACCGCTTTGTTTAACAAAAAGTTTTTAATATAGCGCCCATTAATGAACAATGAAATGTAATGACGGTTACTTCTTGAATGTTCCGGTTTTGCGACATATCCTGTTAAATGATAGTCACTCGTATCTCCTTCAATGCGGATTAAATCACGCGCGACTTTCATGCCGTAGATTTCAGCCATCACTTCATTTGTGCGTCCTGAACCATTCGTCTGTAAAATCTTCTTCCCATCATTCGATAAGGCAATGCGAATGTCTGGATGACTCATGGCCATACGGTTGACAATATCTGTAATTTTGCCTAGTTCCGTATATAAACTTTTAATATATTTTAAGCGTGCTGGCGTATTATAAAATAGTGCATCTACACGAATGTCAGTCCCTTTTCGCGCTTTGGCAGGCTTTTCAGAAATGATTTCGCCCTCTTCAGCATACACTTCATAACCGGCCACACCATCCGTGGATGTTTGTAGCGTCACCTTAGCGACAGAAGCAATACTCGCCAGTGCCTCACCACGAAAACCTAAAGTACGAATATGGAACAGGTCATCATCTTCTACTAATTTACTCGTCGCATGTCGATGAAATACAAGACCTAGATCATCTTGTAAAATACCCGAGCCGTTATCGACCACACGAATGGAGGCAATTCCTGATTCTATCACTTCAATATTAATTTCAGTCGCACCCGCATCTATACTATTTTCTAACAGCTCTTTCACGACAGAACTTGGACGTTCGACCACTTCACCGGCTGCAATTTTATTTGCTAATGAAGTGTGTAACGTTTTAATTTTACCCATAAGCTCTTCACCTTCTATTGTAATCTATTTTGGAGTTCGCTTAATTTCACTAATGCTTCAATCGGTGTCATTTGAGAAAGATTCAGTTGCTTAATTTCGAACTCAATTTCACTTACTTCAGCTTCAGACATAAATAAATCAAACGTCGGCTGTTCAAATTGTGGCGGCTCTTCAGCAACTGTCGATGCTTTTACACTTGTCGGGCTGACCGACTTTTGGTCCACGGTCGATGTATACGTCACTTGTGCTTTTTCATGCGCTTCAAACGTATCCAAAATCACTTGTGCACGTGCAATGACTTGTTCTGGTAAATCTGCGAGTTGTGCAACTTGAATGCCGTAACTATTCGCAACTGCACCGTCTTTCACTTTATGCAAGAAAATGAGTTCACCTTGATATTCATCCGCCGCCACGTGTACATTTTTCAAGCTTGGCAAATGTTGTTCAAGCTCTGTCAATTCATGATAATGCGTTGAAAATAACGTCTTTGCTTGTGACGTTTCTGCAACATATTCAATCATCGCTTGTGCGAGTGCTAAGCCGTCATATGTTGAAGTGCCACGTCCAATTTCATCAAAAATGATTAAACTGTCAGCCGTCGCATATTTTAATGCTTTTTGTGCTTCTAACATTTCGACCATAAACGTACTTTTACCAGATACTAAATCATCGGCCGCACCAATACGTGTAAAAATTTGATCGAAAATCGGTAACGTTGCGGATTGACAAGGAACAAAAGCGCCCATCTGTGCCATAATACTAATAATCGCCACTTGACGCATATACGTTGATTTACCTGACATATTCGGTCCAGTAATTAAATAAATGAACTGCTCTGTATTTAATAGACAATCATTCGGCACATAATCATTATAGTCCATCACACGTTCAACAACCGGATGACGAGAGTCGACTAACTTTAACGTTTTATCTTCACTAAATTGTGGTCGCACGTAATTATACTGTTGCGCAATTTCTGCAAAACTTTGTAAACAGTCAATTTCTGAAATGATTTTTGCTTGTTGTTGCAAACGTTCAATATACGTTTTTACCTGTTCACGTAACGCCACGAACAATTGATACTCGAGTTCAATCGCTTTGTCTTGCGCACCCAGAATAATTGCTTCTTTTTCTTTCAATTCATCCGTAATGAAACGCTCTGCATTGGATAATGTTTGTTTTCGCTCATAACCAAATGCACTCGGATCAAATTGTGATAAATTGGCACGTGTAATTTCGATATAATAACCGAATACTTTATTAAAACTAATTTTTAAAGATTTAATGCCTGTGCGTTCACGTTCTTGTGCTTGTAATTCTGCCAACCACTGTTTACCATTTTTCGAAGCATCCAAATATTGATCGAGTTCTTCATTAAATCCTGCTTTAAACAAACCGCCTTCTTTCACTGAAAGCGGTGGTTCATCGACAAGACTGTCCGACAACACTTGCAGTAAGTCATCCAACGGTTCTAAAGCATTAAAATGAGCAATAGCTTCATGTTCAATTGATTGCAATAACGCTTTAATCGCTGGAATTTGTGCAATTGAATGTTTGAGTTGCACTAAATCTTTCGCATTGACATTTCCAAAACTGACACGACCGACAAGTCTTTCAATGTCGTATACTTCCGTTAAATAGTCACGTAACGTGTCACGCTCAATGAAATAATGTAAAAATTGATCGACAGCATCATGTCGTTTCGCAATTTCAGCTTGTTGAATAAGTGGACGATCAACCCACTGTTTCAACCTTCTTGCGCCCATAGGTGTTTTCGTCTTGTCCATTAACCAAAGTAACGTCCCTTTTTTCGACTTCAAACGAATACTTTCTGTTAACTCAAGATTACGTTTCGCATAGTAATCCATTTTCATATAATCGAGTGCCTTGTATTCAACAGCCGCTTCAATATGAGACATATCTCTTTTTTGCGTATCATAAATATAATCTAACACAATTTGTATCGCTTGATGCATTAAAGGATGTGACAAACTGTTCACAGAATAATTTTGATCTGAGACTTGTTCAACGACAGTAATCGTTTCTGTAATCATATTCAGTTGACGTTGTAGCGTTTCTGATAATGGTTCAGTCACGACAATTTCATTTGGGCGAATTGTCGTAATTTCATTAATAAGCGTACTTTCATCTTCAAAATGCGTCACCTTTAATTCTCCGGTGGACACATCACAATAACTTAGCGCATAACCATCCGCCTTCACAAAACTTAAAATATAGTTGTTTTGTGTATCATCCACGCCACCTTTTTCCATCACTGTACCTGGCGTAATGATACGAACGACTTCACGTTTCACCATCCCTTTCACTTGGCGCGGATCTTCCATTTGTTCACAAATCGCAACTTTATACCCATTCTGAATTAACGTTTCAATATAACTATCTGCAGAATGATAAGGCACACCCGCCATTGGAATCGGATTATCTTTTTTAGCGTCGCGTTTCGTCAATGTAATTTCAAGCACACGAGACGCCGTAATCGCATCGTCATAAAACATCTCATAAAAATCACCAAGTCTAAAAAACAGTAAAGCATCTTGATGTTGTGCTTTAATACTCAAGTATTGCTTCATCATTGGCGTGACATTTGACATATATTTCTCACATTCCTTTATTTGAGTTTATGTAATACTTTGCTACAAAAGCAGCCCTCTATGTATGAATATTAATAATGATCATAAAAAACTTGCATTTCATCAAAAAAACAATTGATAGATCTCCGTTCTAGACCATTGAATCACTTTTAAGTAATCTAGCAGTGCTCATTTTCGTACCATTCAAAATCCGCTCAGACTTTAACTAAGTATTTGATTGCAAGAACCATACACGACTTCTGAGGGCCTAGTGTTTAAATCATATTATTGTCTCTTCATTTTTTGAGCGGTAGTTGTTTAACGCCGTAGCTGCCTGACTGCTCAATGCCTATGCTTTTGAGCAGTCGAGTCAGCCTAGCGAGGGGAGTATGACGAAATCTTTGTTGCACGTCAGATTTCTATACTGCTCCCGAAAATTTAATTTAGCGTCCTTCGAATGTAAACATCAATCAAGCCAAATTGAATTGACGCACAGCCCTTAGGAACGCGAGGCACGATTCTGCAAACTGAAATAATGCAAGCTTAAAACCAACAAGCAAATTAAGCATAAAAGGCTGAGAGTATAAACGCGTTGTTTAAGCCCCCAGCCCCTCATCTTTCATGTGTTCTACTTCTAAGTCAATCCTACCCACACACTGCTTTCATCGTTCAATTGTTATTTTCGATACTTTCGATTTAAATCTAAATGCTTTAATACGCCTCGTCGTTTCAACAAAATGAGCAACGCGTAACTTATGGATGCGCCGATCATGCTTGAAACGATAAACGCTGCCATTAAAGGCTTAATTAAAAAGTGATCGACATTTAAAATCCAAGCGAGTGGAATACAAACTAAACTGCCAATAATTCCTGTGCCAATCACTTCACCAATAGCAGCGACAAACAGGTGTCGGTTCACATAGTAAAATAAACTTCCGAGTAAGACCCCAATCATGCTTCCTGGAAAGGCAAATGGTGTACCCGTACCAAACATTACGCGTATGCACGACGATAAAAATGCCTGCGCGAGTCCATACCATGGTCCAAGAATGACGACGCTGAGTACATTCACGAAATGTTGTACAGGTGCTGCTTTAATCGCCCCTAATGGTATGACAATCACTGTGCTTAATACAACATTGACTGCAATAAAGAGAGCGGTCAGTGTTAGTTTACGTGTGTTCAAACTTATCACTCTCCGACAGAGCTGAGGGCAATTTATCCACTCTATCCACTTATATCATTCGTGCGTTTGATCGTCCTCAGCCTCGATATTTTCTTGTTGAATTCTAGCTGATAAAGTCCCAATCACAACATGTAACAGTTCGTTCGCTTCATGTTGTGCCTTTTTAAATTCATTCACAATTGGGATTCCATCGATTTTGGTTTGTATTTCTTCAATTTTTTCTTCAGAGCGCGCAAAAGCGACAGGCTTATCGTAATTTTGTAGATTAACGGATTGCTTTTGATTTTGCTTTAACTCTGCCATATATTGCGCAATTTGCTCATTTTGATGAATTTGTGTTTCAATCCGTTGGTAATGTTGTATCGTTTCTAATGATTGAATGGATGCACTTAACTTTTGAGCCGATTCCAAAATCATTTCACGTGAATACATCTATACCGTCACCATCGTTGTTTCACTCACACCTACAAATTCACCATTTAATGAATATTGTTTCGCTTCAACAATTTTGACATCTACAATTTTACCGATAACAGATTTTGGCGCACGGAAGTTGACTAATTTGTTCTTTTCAGTGTACCCCGCTAAAACTGCTTCATCTTTCTTACTTGCACCTTCACATAATACGCGAACTGTTTCACCTTCATACGCTTTTAATGCACGTGAAGAATATTCACCGACAAGACGGTTTAAACGCTGCAAACGCTCTTTCTTTACATCAGTCGGTACATTGTCTTTCATTTTAGCAGCAGGTGTACCGTCACGTTGTGAATAAAGATACGTATAAGCATGTTCAAAGCCGACTGCTTCATATAAAGATAACGTTTCTTCAAATTGTGCTTCTGTTTCATTCGGGTAACCTACAATGATGTCTGTTGTTAAAGCAACATCTGGCATTGCTGCTTTAATACGTGCTACGAGATCAAGATAGCTTTCACGCGTGTATTTACGCCCCATAATTTTCAACACTTGGTCATTACCTGATTGCACCGGCAAGTGAATATGCGGCACAATATTACCACCTTCAGCAATGACTTCAATCATACGGTCTGTAAAGTCCCATGGATGGCTTGTTGTAAAGCGAACACGCGGAATATCAATTTTTGAAATGTCCGCCAATAAATCGCCTAAACCATACTCAAGATCTTCGATGTCTTTCCCGTATGCATTCACGTTTTGGCCAAGTAATGTAATTTCTTGATAGCCTTGACGTGCTAGATCACGCACTTCTTCAATAATATCTTCTGGGCGACGACTACGCTCTTTACCACGTGTAAACGGCACAATACAATATGTACAAAATTTGTCGCAACCGTACATAATATTCACCCATGCTTTAATACGGCCTTGACGCACTTTAGGTAAGTTCTCAATGACATCGCCTTCTTTAGACCATACTTCTACCACCATTGCTTTAGATAAATAAGCTTCTTCTAAAATTTGTGGTAAGCGGTGAATATTATGCGTACCAAAAATCATATCGACATTTTGGTATGATTTTAAAATTTTATTCACAACAGATTCTTCTTGTGACATACATCCACAAACACCAATTAAGCAATCTGGGCGCTCTTGCTTAATATGCTTTAAGTTCCCAATCTCACCAAACACTTTATTTTCCGCATTTTCACGAATAGCACACGTGTTTAATAAAATAACGTCGGCCGTATTCACATCTTCTGTCGGTGTATAACCTAAAGCTGTCAAAATCCCTGCCATGACTTCTGTATCATGCGCATTCATTTGACAACCATATGTTTTAATTAAAAATGTCCGACCTTTCCCCATACCGCGAAATTTCTCATCAATTTGGAAATCACGGTTATATTGCACAGTTTCTTTGCCACGTTTTTTCGCGTCTTTAAGACTTGGTGGTTGATAAACGTGTTCAAAATTAAAATATTTACTATAATCTTTTTCTTCTTTACTGTCACGTTGCGCTAAGACATCAATCGTTCCAGCTTTTCTTTGTTCTTCATTCACATGCAAAACCCTTTCTGCCCATATATCATTAGTTCATTATATTAAAAATCTAGGGAAAGTGCAAAATGATATCTTGTAAATTCAATTGAAGTTGTGCAATTGATTAAGCCATTTCGTCATACTTGCCCGTTAACGTTTCGATACTAATACCTTCAGTCACATGATAAAACTTCACTTGGCTAATAATGCTTGGTGATTCGAGTTCAACCATACGCTCGTTCATTTTTTGAATTAAGATTAATAAACTACTCATTTCGCCTTCAATCGTTGTTTCTAATGGTCCGACGCGATAATTTAAGCCTGATTCATCTATCACTTTGATCGCTTCATCCACAAAAGGGATCACATCTTCTCCATGAGGTGTTTGTGGGATAATTTGAATGCTCATTAACGTATCTATCATATGAAAACCTCCTTAATACATTTTATTATGACTTTGATTACATCACGTTGCAAAAATAAAGGTCTTTCAGTTGGTAGGTTTGCATTTGCCATTGATTTGACTTCTATTTTTAAGCTACGAAAAGACTATAATTTTCTTAACTTTCATTTAATGGTTGAAAGTGATGCAAAAAAATAAGACTAGGCACATGTGCGACCCTAGCCTTATTATTAGTACGATATTTAGTGTGCGTGAATACGCTTAAATATATGAAACTTTTTATATAAATTGCTTTGTAAATGACTCAAACTGCTCTTCTGTTAAATTCAAGTCTTGATGTGCTAATGGGGTTTCTGCTAAGCCATCAATTTGTGACTCATATGAAGGTGTTGTCGTATCTTGGTAGACAATCCCTTTCACTAATGAATCATGCTCAATCACAGTTTGTAGTGCAGCTTGTTTATTGCTGACATCATAATTTTCAATATCATCAATAGCAGTTAAATTCTCTTTGAACCAGTCATACGTATTGATTTTATTGTATGTGACACATGGTGAAAAAACGTTGACAAATGAAAAACCATCGTGATTAATCGCATCTTCAATGATCTTCGTTAACGCTTTAATATCACTAGAGAAACCTTGCGCAACAAATGTCGCTCCTGAAGATAATGCCAACTCTAACGGTGCCACGTTTTGTTCGATGTTACCTTTAGGCGTTGTTTTAGTTACAAATCCTGGTGCTGATGAAGGTGATGTTTGTCCTTTAGTCAGGCCGTAAATTTGGTTGTCCATCACGATGTAAGTGATATTCATATTTCGGCGTAATGCATGAATTGTATGCCCCATACCGATAGCGTAACCATCACCGTCACCACCAGAAGCAATAACAGTAAGATCACGATTGGCCATTTTCACACCTTGAGCAAGTGGTAATGCACGACCATGAATGGAATGGACTCCGTATGAGTTCACATAACCTGAAAGACGTCCTGAACAACCAATCCCTGTAATGAGTGCTACTTCATCTGGTTCTAATCCAACGTTTGCAGCTGCTTTTTGGATAGCCGCTTGTACTGAGAAGTCACCACAGCCTGGACACCAATTGGGTTTCACATTATTTCTAAAATCTTTAAACGTAGCCAATTACACTCTCTCCTTTAATGCATTCAAAATTTCTAAACCTTTATCCTCAATTTCGTGTGGTAAAAATGGTGTACCATCATATTTGGTTTGTTTGATGAGTTTGTCACCTAAGTTCACGTTCATTTTAATAATATTTGCCAGTTGACCTTGATAGTTATGTTCAACAACAACGACTTTTTTCGCTTTATCCACAGCATCTTGAATGACTTCTGTTGGGAATGGATGTAATTGTCGAATTTGTAAATGGTTAATGTGGTAGCCTTGTTGTTCTAAACGTAAAGTCCCTTCTTGGATTGCACCTTTTGTTGAAATAAATCCAAGGTATAAAATATCCGCATCATCATGTGTTGTTGTACCTTCTACCGGTTTTGGAATGACTAATTTTTCTGTCTTGCGCATACGTTTATCCATTTGATTTTGACGATTTTCTGCTGCTTCACTCGGCTTACCTTCTTCGTTATGCTCGACGCCTGTCACGTGGTGAATGCCACCCTTAACACCCGGAATTGGACGTGGTGATACGCCAGATTCTGTAACGGCATAACGTTTGAAGTAGTCTTTGTCGTCCTCATCTCTTTCAATGTCTTCCGTAATCGTTGCACCTCGACGAATTTCAATTTTTGAATGATCGAGTGCTTTCACAGTTTGCTTACCTAATGACAGTTGTAAGTCACTTAATAAGATGACTGGACATTGATATTCTTCAGCTAAGTTAAATGCCTCTACAGTTAGGTAAAATGCGTCTTCTGCATCTGTTGGCGCAAGCACAATTTTCGGAATATCACCATGTGTACCGTAAATCATTTGCATTAAGTCAGACTGTTCTTGTTTTGTCGGTAAACCTGTCGATGGGCCACCACGTTGCGTATTAATGACTACAAATGGTGTTTCAGTCATCCCTGATAAACCTATTGCTTCCATCATTAATGATAAACCTGGACCCGCTGATGCTGTAAAGGCACGTACACCGCCGTAGTTTGCACCAATCGCCATCGTTGCAGCTGCAATTTCATCTTCTGTTTGAATGACTGAACCGCCTACTTTAGGTAAATTGTCGATCATATACTCCATGACTTCTGAAGCTGGTGTGATAGGATACGCTGCCATAAATCTTGAGCCCGCTGAAATGGCACCTAAACCAATCGCATCATTCCCGATCATATAAAGGTGAGGTACGCCGCTACTTTCTTCTAATTCAAAGTCTCCGTTCACTTCACCCATTTGTTCTTGCATTAAACGATAGCCTTCATTTAATGCTTGAATATTTAAGTCGACTACTTTTTCACCTTTTTTCTCGAACATATTCGTAATTAACGATTCAAAAGTATCCGTATTTAAGTGCATTAATGCCGCAGTTGCACCAATCGCTACCATGTTTTTCATTAAAGTCGTCCCTAATTCTTTAGCCACTTCTGTAAATGGTAGGACGATAAGTTGCGCCTTACTATCTTCTGGCTTCTCTGGTTTTGCTTTACTATCTGCCAAAATGACGCTATCTTCACGCATTTCGTGATGGTTCAACACAATTGTTTCTTGGTCGAACGCTACCAGAATATCTAAATCATCACTAATGGCATGCACAGGTGTTGTCGAAACACGGATTTTATTATTAGTATGACCACCTTTAATACGGCTTGAGAAATGACGATAACCGTATAAATAATAGCCTTTGCGGTTCATAGCAGTAGCGAAAATTTCACCCGTTGATTCGATACCTTCGCCTTGCTGACCTCCCACTTTCCATGATAATTGAGATTTCATAGATTTAGCCTCCTACACGTTTGAATTCACTCAATATTTTATCAAAACAACCCACCATTTGCTTTACAAAATAGTGGGTTTGAAAAAAATTCATACTAATGGCGGATAGGGATATATCACAATTCAGCCACTTTTTGAACGTATTTATATGATTACGCTTCAAATGGATGATCTTCATTAATTAAAATGCGATCAATTTTCTTCGCTGTGCCATCTTCTTTTAAATCAATAATGACACCTGACAATACGCTTCGTCCTTCATCCGGCACAACATGGCGTTGCGGTAAACTCGTAATAAAACGCTTAATGACTTCATCGCGGTTAATGCCTAATATACCGTCATAATACCCCGTCATCCCGACATCTGTAATATATGCCGTTCCTTGTGGCAAAATGCGATTATCTGACGTTTGTATATGGGTATGCGTACCTACAATTGCACTCACACGCCCATCTAAATACCACGCCATCGCATTTTTTTCTGAAGTCGTTTCAGCATGAAAATCGACAAAAATATAATCCGCTTCTTTTTCAGCTTCTGCAATCAGTTGATCTGCCTTTTTAAATGGATCGTCAATCATTGGCATAAAACTACGCCCTTGCAGGTTGATGACTGCCAATTTTTTAGCGTTAAGTTGAAGGATACGCATCCCAACGCCTGGTGCTTCATCTGGGAAATTGGCTGGACGCACAAGACGTGTCGCCTCATGAATAAAATCATAAATTTCACGTTGTCCATACGTGTGATTGCCCATCGTCATAAAATCGACACCTTCACGTAACAACTGCTTATATATTTTTTCAGTTAACCCTTTGCCGTGTGCTGCGTTTTCAGCATTCACAATCGTTAACGTAGGACGATAATGTTGTTTGAGTTTCGGTAACAGCTCTGAAATCGTTTGGCGACCGACCTTCCCAACAATATCACCTATAAATAAAATCCTCATATTTTTCGTCCTCTCTAATCCCCTTAATCGCTATTCTTTATCGTTTTTTAAATAGCAACCTTATCACTGGGGAGATGCAAAAACATTATAAAAGAGACGTCTCATCAACATTTTTGTCATGACACGTCCCTTGTTCATCGTCATGTTTGAACTGCTTGACATCACGATTTTACATGTATGTTGATACGTTTTATTGTACCGTTCTCACCATCGATGTCAATGTATGCGCGTAAAATTGTCGTCGCCAGTTGACGCGAACCTTTTTATCATACTTCATCAAGGCAGCGCTAACTCCATTTTGAAGATTTTTAGTCATTACGGCTATATCATTTACTCTGTCGTCACCTCAGTATTATCTGCTTTAACATACAGGAGACGAATTGCATTTAAAGCGACAATCAATGTTGCACCCATATCAGAAAATACCGCAATCCACAACGTTAACCAACCTGGAATCACAAGTAACAACGCTAATAATTTAATCGCAATTGCAAACGTAATATTTGCCTTAATCATACGCATTGTTTTTTGACTCAAACGATATGTAAAAGGTAACTTCGACATATCGTCACTGAGGAGTGCAATGTCCGCAGTTTCAAGTGCGGTATCTGTACTCGCACCCCCCATCGCAATACCCACTGATGCGCTCGCCAGTGCTGGTGCGTCATTCACCCCGTCACCGACCATCGCAACTGTCCCATATTGCTGTTTAAGCTGTTCAATTTCATTTAATTTATCAACAGGCATCAAATCTGCTTTAACATCTGACATGTGAAGTGTTTGCGCAATTGTTCGTGCTGTTTTCTCATTGTCTCCTGTCAACATAACGGTATGTTGAATGCCAAGCTCATGAAGCGTCTGTATCGCTTTTTGAGACTGTTCACGCACTTCATCTCGCACTGCAATTAATAGACGTAACACATCGTCCACTGACACGAGAATGACTGTATTTCCTTGCTCTTGTAATTGTTGAATTTGCGTTTTCATCGTCGATTGCGCCATTTTAAACATTTGCGGTTGTCCAATGATGAATTGACGCCCTTCAACGTTTGCCCTCACCCCTTGTCCTGTTTGTGAATGAAAATCTGTCACATCATATGAATCAAAATGGTGATGCTTTGTTTCAGCATAACGAACAATTGCCCGTGCTAGCGGATGATCCAAACGACTTTCGATAGCTGCAATTTGACCAATCAGCTCGGTGTCATCACGCATCTCTGTTAATGGCAGAACAGTGGTCACTTCAGGGTGCCCCTTCGTCAGTGTCCCTGTTTTATCAAAAGCTAACGCACGAACACGACTGATTTGTTCTAGGTGGATGCCCCCTTTAATGAGCACACCATTTTTTGCTGCATTACCAATACTTGATACGATAGAAATTGGAGTTGCAATGACTAACGCACAAGGGCAGCCGACAACAAGCACGGCCAAACCTTGATAAACCCATGTTAAAAACGATTGATGTAACACTACTGGTGGCACTATCGCAACGAGTAACGCGATAACCATAATGGCGGGGGTATAATAACGCGCAAACTTTTCAATAAATGCTTGTGCTGGTGTTTGATTTAATTGTGCTTCTTCAACGAGTTGAATCATTTTCGCTAATGTCGTATGTGCTGCTGTTTTCGTGACACGCACTTCAAGGATGCCATCTTCATTCAATGTCCCAGCAAAAACTTCTGCACCTCCCACTTTTTCAACCGGCATCGACTCACCAGTAATCGCGGCCTGATTCACTGCAGCACGGCCCTCAACGACAACACCGTCTAACGCAATTTTTTGTCCCGGTTTAATATATAACTTTTCACCGATTACAATGTCATCCACAGGTACCTTTACATGTTGACCGTCCCTTAAAACTGTCGCTTCATCTGGCGCGATATCCATTAAAGATTGCATCGACTGACGTGCTTTATCCATAGAAAACGTTTCAAGTGCCTCACTCATCGCAAATAAAATGACGACCGCTGCAACTTCTCCCCATTGACCAATGATTGCACCACCGATAACCGCAATCGTCATCAATGTATGCATATCAAATTCAACATGCACTAAATTTTTAACACCACGGATGAGTAGCGCGCTTCCACTTAATAATATCGAACAAGCGAATAGTAAAATTGTCATCAAATGGTTTTCGCCGCTCATCAAATGTGAAATGTAACCAAGTAGCATGAACAACGTCGCTACACATATAGATTGATGCGCTTTATAAAACTGTTTGACCTTATCAAACCAAGAGGTCGGTTGCGCCATTGTGCTTCGGTCAGCGTTCGCACTAATCTTTTTCCGCTCATCTAATGTCAATTTTAAATTTTCAAATGCGCCCGCCCCTTCTAATTCTTCTACAGTTGGGTCGCCCGTTACATAAATTTTCGAAGCACCAAAATTGACTTGTGCCTCTTCAACTGACGCAAGACCCCGGACATTTCTTTCAAATTTCCCAGCACAATTGGCGCATGATAAACCTTCTATTCTGTAAGTTTTACGACTTTGAATCATCATCATCCACTTCTTTCTTATGTTCAATAGATATCATCATCAATTGTCGAATATGTTCATCATACAAACGATAAAATGCACGTTTGCCTGATTTGCGAAAAGTCACAATGCCGTTTTTATAAAGAGATCTCAGGTGGTGAGACGCATTAGCAACGGTTACATTTAAAATTTCCGCAATATCACAAACACACAATTCATTATGATGACAAAGCACGAGGACAATTTTAGAGCGGTTAATGTCGGCAATACTCTTAAACATTTGACTCACCTGTTCAATATTCGAAGCGGCAATCTCCTCTTTTGACTGTTGTACAGCTTCAACGTCAATACTAAAAGTATCACAAGTTGCAATTTTTTGAGTCATAACATCTTCATATCCTTCTTATATATTATTTTTACATTTAAATTATAACTTCTTTTCACAGAACATTCAAGCATTCGTTTGAATGAAAAATATGATTAATTGATAACGAAGAGGGTAATGCACTTTTAGGAAGACTTATGGTTCGATTCAATCATAAGTGAGGTATAAGACAAAAACGAGGAGATGTTTTATCATTTATGTCAATTCATATTGATCCAGAAAAATTTGCAGAACTTGTAGTGAGCGCAAATCCGTCTAAAAAGTTAAAACCTGAAGAAATCGCAAAAGAAAGTATTGATTTGTATATTCACGCCTATCGTATGGCAGAACGCTACACGAATATTTCTTCAAATTGCTATGATACCGCAAGTGCATTGGAAGCGTTGAAAGAGACAGAATTAAATCTTTATAGATAAGACATCATATGATTTTGAAATGAGCCTTTAATGCGAACAACAAGCAATACTTAACGCACAGAAAAAAGCAAGTTTCTTTATACCCTTTAATAAAGAAACTTGCTTTTCGTTTTCATACGCAATTATTTCGCATATTCAATTGCTCTCGTCTCACGAACGACTGTCACTTTGATATGACCCGGATATTGCAATTCACCTTCAATTTGATTTTTAATATCTCGCGCTAAACGGTGAGATTTTAAATCATCAATCGTATCAGGTTCTACAATAACACGAATTTCTCGACCTGCTTGAATCGCAAAGGCCTTTTCAACACCTTCATAATTCTCAGAGATTTCTTCTAAACGCTCTAAACGCTTGATGTAATTCTCTAATGTTTCTTTTCTTGCCCCTGGTCTTGCAGCAGATAATGCATCAGCTGCAGCAACTAAAATTGAAATGATAGAAGTTGGCTCCACATCACCATGATGAGAGTGTATCGCATTAATCACTGTTTCAGGCTCGCCATATTTTTTAGCTAACTCCACACCAATTTCTACGTGACTGCCTTCCACTTCATGGTCAATGGCCTTACCAATATCATGTAATAAACCTGCACGTTTCGCTAATGTCACATCTTCATTCAGTTCTGCAGCGAGCATACCTGACAAATGTGCAACTTCAATAGAATGTTTCAAAACATTTTGACCGTAACTTGTACGGTAATGCATACGACCTAATATTTTAATTAAATCTGGATGCATATTATGAACATTTAATTCGAATGTTGCATGTTCACCAGCGTCACGAATAATTTCGTCTACTTCACGTCTTGATTTTTCAACCATATCTTCTATGCGTCCAGGATGAATACGCCCATCTGATACTAGATTAATTAATGCTGTTTTCGCAATTTCTCGACGTATCGGGTCAAAACCTGATAAAATAACTGCTTCTGGCGTATCATCAATAATCAAATCAATACCTGTAAGCGTTTCTAATGTACGAATGTTTCGACCTTCACGACCAATAATTCGCCCTTTCATTTCATCATTAGGCAAGTTTACTACTGAAACTGTTGATTCAGAAGTATGATCTGCAGCAAAACGTTGCACTACTGTAGCGAGCAACTCTTTAGCATTTTGGTTTACTTTTTCTTTTGCTTCATTTTCTTTTTCTTTAACAAGTACTGCAATATCTTGTGACAACTCATCTTCTACACGCGATAATTGTTCTTTACGTGCTTCTTCTTGTGTGAGACCGGAGATGCGTTCTAGTTCTTGTTCGTGCTTCATTATTATCGATTGAACACTACTCTCTTTTGCATCTACTTGTTGTTGTCTTTCTTCAAGTTTAGATTCTTTTTGCTCTAAAATCTCATCCTTCTTATCAAGTAGATCAGATTTTCGCTCCAAGTTTTCCTCTTTTTGAAGAAGTCGGGATTCTTGCCTTTGAAGCTCAGTACGTCGTTCTCTAAGTTCGTTTTCAACACGTTCTCGGAGAATTTGGTTTTCTTCTTTCGCTTCGATTAACTTCTCTTTTTTAAGGTTTTCTGCTTCTTTGTTTGCTTGTTCAAGAATATCTTTCGCAGTTTGCTTCGCTTGCAACTGCTTTTGGTAAATCAAGTTTTGGGCGATAAAATACCCTACAACAACTCCTAGAATGATACCCAGCAAAATAAGTAAGAGGCTTAATAAATTCACACAAACACCTCCTTTTTCTAGGATTTCGTTCTGTATGTTAATAAATCTATATGATTATATGGATAAAAATAAGAATCATACAAGTTCAATTGTACGTTTTGAACAACGAAAAATCAAGGTTTCTGTCGTGATTACAAATAAAAAGCGATGAACACAGAATGAATGAATCCTGCCAACATCGCTTTTTTATTGGACACAGTACTTTTCAAATGAATTTTAGACATTGTTATTCATCAAAAAGCGTTTGTGTTTCTTCTTGTTCAGATTCTTCTACATCACCATCATAAATGCCGAGTTTTTCACGTAATTTACGGTCAATTTCATCTTCAAGTTTAGGGTTTTCAAGTAGAAATTGTTTTACATTCTCTTTACCTTGACCCATACGCTCACCGTTATATGAATACCAAGCACCTGATTTATCAACGATGTCGTATTGTACACCTAAATCAATCAATTCTCCTTCGCGTGAAATCCCTTTACCATACATGATATCCACTTCTGCGACTTTGAATGGTGGTGCGACTTTATTTTTAACCACTTTAATTTTAGTACGGTTACCTACAATATCTTGACCTTGTTTCAATTGTTCAGCACGACGCACTTCTAAACGAACTGAGCTGTAGAATTTCAGAGCTCGGCCCCCTGGTGTCGTTTCAGGGTTACCGAACATAACGCCTACTTTTTCACGAATTTGGTTAATAAAGATAGCTGTTGTTTTTGATTTTGAAATGGCTGCAGAAAGTTTACGCAATGCTTGAGACATTAAACGCGCTTGTAAACCAACATGCGTATCACCCATTTCACCTTCAATTTCAGCTTTAGGAGTCAATGCCGCAACTGAGTCAACAATGATAATATCCACTGCGCCACTTCTGACAAACGCCTCTGCAATTTCAAGACCTTGTTCCCCGTGGTCTGGTTGTGAAAGGTATAAGTTATCAATATCTACACCTAATGCTTCAGCGTAAACTGGATCGAGTGCGTGTTCGGCATCAATAAATGCGGCAACACCGCCATTTTTTTGTACTTCAGCAATGGCATGTAAAGCAACCGTTGTTTTACCAGAACTTTCGGGGCCATAAACTTCGATGATACGACCTTTAGGATAGCCGCCAACCCCTAATGCATGGTCTAGCGTTACCGAACCACTTGAAACACTTGAAACACGGCGATCTTTATTCTCGCCCAGTTTCATTACGGCACCTTTACCAAATGATTTTTCCATGTTTTTAATTACTGTATCTAGCGCTTTTTGACGTTCATTATCCAATTTAGGACCCCCTACTTGATCGAAATTTCCTTTTAATTTAACTCTACTATACATGGTATTAAATCAAATTACAAGTGTTTTGCGAATGTTTGTTCGTTATTTTTGGACTGCATTTTCTCCAAAATAGAACGCATGTACTTATATTTGATCAATTAATGACTGGTTTTCAGGAAATTTTAACCAATTTAACCACGTAATTAAAATATAATTTTGACTTCTGTCACGTTGCAGATGCCTCATTTGCGTCATTTTAATAGTTTTAACTTGAAATGAATCGCCAGCTAATAATCCAATATAAACTGTGTTATCTTGTGACAGTATGCTGATGGCCTGTTCGCTGTCATAAAGTGCTTGCACAAACAACGCCGCTGAATAGAGCTGATCTTCAATTGCAACAGATGCATCTAAAAATTGCGGGTGATGTAGCATATACCCTTTCAATAAATGTTGTGAATCTTCTTGCTTTAAACGGGCATGTAATAACCCATCTGTCACTTGGTCATATACCGTAAACGTTTGATGTTGTAATTGTAAAACCGCACGCTCAGGCGTCATGTCATCCGAGCCATAGTAATACAATCCGATACGTTTTAATATTTCTTGTTTTATCGGTGCAATTAACTGCTTTGTTACTTCCTTACTCTCACCACTTGCTGTAAGACGAATTGTCACTTCATGCGTTCCTGCTAATGGCGCAATCGTCGGGTTGGACTGTGCATCAATCAAGTCCATCAGTTCCGTTTCAACTTGTGATTCGCCAATACCGCAAAAACGTAAAACTTCTGATTCAATCGTTTGACCACCTTGAGAGAAGTGTGGGATCAATTCATTTTCGACCATTGGCTGAAGTTCTTTAGGTGGTCCAGGCAACATCACGATATGTTGATTGTCATGCCGGACGTAAATACCTGGCGCCATGCCGACTTGATTTGCTAAAACTTCTGCACCTTCAATGACTAAAGCCTGTTGTTTATTGTTCGGTGTCATAACTTTACCATGTTGTTTGAAGTAATCTTCTATATAATCCATTGCTTCTTGATTCATGACAAGGTCTTTGTTCAACACTTCTGCTACTGTTTGTTTCGTTAAATCATCTTTCGTCGGACCAAGTCCCCCTGTAAATATGAGCACATCATATTGTTGTAAAGCACGTCTTGTCACATTTTCAAGACGTTGCGCATTATCTCCAACTACAATATGTTCTAACACATGATGTCCCGCTTCATTAAATTTTTGCGATACGAATTGCGCATTCGTATTCACAATTTGGCCTAGCAGCAGTTCTGATCCCACTGCGATAATACATACTTTCATATTTTCGTCCCCCATCTCTCGTTCGTGTGGATTGTCGTATTCATTACATTTCATTTTATCTTACATCACTATTTTATAAAAAAGAAAAACGCTAAAAAGAATAAAAAAATGACTAGGAAACTGACCCTAGCCATTCATGTTTGTTATTAATCAATGAAATATTGTTACAAAAAATGATGGTTGCTTCATTGTCATCATCATTTTTAAATAGGTGCATTGCTTATTTTTTATCTTGTAAAAATACGTCGCGGCCTTTGTAAAAATACTCAATACCAGAAAGTACTGTGAAAAAGACACCGATGTATAATAACACCTGTCCTAAGCTGAAACCAATCCACTGGCTGAAAGGTTCTCCTAATAAAATTAAAATCAATGCAACCATCGTCACTGCCGTTTTAATCTTGCCTAATTGACCCGCAGCACTGACAAAACCTTGTTCAATTTGCAATAAACGTAATCCTGTCACTGCAAATTCACGGGCAATAATAATGACTGCAACGACTGAATTCGTTAAACCAAGTTCGACGAGAACAATCAGTGCAGCAGAAACGAGTAGTTTGTCTGCAAGTGGGTCTAAAAATTTCCCCATATTCGTAACAATTTGCCATTTACGTGCTAAATAACCATCTAAAAAGTCACTTAACGACGCCAAAATAAAGATGATTCCACTAATTAAAAATTCAATACGAATCGGCTGTCCTCCCAAAAATGTCACTTGCCCCATCCCAAAATCTACAAGTGCAAATAACATAAAAATAGGGATTAAAATAACACGAAAGACGGTAATCTGATTCGGTATATTCATGTTTGCTCCTCTTTTCACTCAATCTATATCTGATACGCTTATTATAACATAAGGGTCATGAGCACCCAAAGTACCGCTGTAACAGCTGTCAATAAACCGATTAAAATCGCCACTTTTTTAGGTTGTTGATCTGTTTGTGTAAAAGTTAGCACCTCTTTTTGCTGGGCGATTTGTTCTAATATCACGTGGGCTTGATGTTGGACTGCAGGGAGTTCTTCATGATGTTTTTCCATGAGTATACGTCCATCGATATTGACAGATTGTGCATATTTTTGAATAAACCCACGAATGTGGTTCGGATGTTTGAACTGATCAAAACGATTTTGTTCGATATCCACGAGGGTCTCTCGTTGAATTTGCGTTCTTTTTTCTAGTTCAGTTAACGTCATACCTAAACGTTCTCTTTTGCTTTGTAATACTTCTCCAATGGTCCGCATCTGTTATTCCCTCCATCGTTACAATGAACCGAATCCATCACCAAAACCGTCACCAAAGCCACCAAAAGTATCACCAAAATCTAAATTATTTTTACTTCTGACTGTTTTCTTTTTCATTTCTTCATATTCAATTTCTTGGTTTTCTTCGGCACGCAATTCGATAATATAATCAAAATCATCCATAATATAGTCACTCGCTTCAACAAATAAATCCGGATGTTCCACTACTTTGACAGATGGTAAGGTCATGACTTCTTTCACGAGTTCCTGATGTTTCGGATTCGTTTCTCTTGCTGTCACAGCACCATCGATAATGTACACATGATCTTTATCGTATTCACCTTTAATTAAAGAACTTCGCACCGTTTGTTTAATAAGTGTCGAACTGATAAACAACCATTTTTTATGCGCTGAAACACTGCCCGCAACGATAGATTCTGTTTTACCGACACGTGGCATGCCTCGAATACCGATCAATTTGTGTCCTTCTTCTTTAAATAACTCTGCCATAAAGTCAACGAGTAACCCTAAATCATCTCTTTCAAAACGGAATATTTTTTTGTCATGTTCGTCTTGTTTTACATATCGTCCGTGTCTTACTGCAAGTCTATCTTTCAATTCAGGCTCGCGTAACACTCTTAACGAAATGTCATCAATTTCTTTTAACAATGTCTCAAAACGTTTAATCTTTTCTTCGCTATCTGATTTAATAATAAAGGCACGAATGGACTGATCGATACCGTTAATCGTTCCGATATTTATGCCCATCATCCCTAATAAACTCGAAACGTCACCTAATAACCCTGCACGATTCACATTAATTTGATATTCTAAGTACCATTCGCGTTTTTCTCGTGTAATCATTAAAATCCCCCTTAATGTCAACAGTGGCTTTTATCTTTAATCCCCATTATATCAAACTAGCAATACCAACCACCATTGATACGTTGAACTGTACCGGTTACACTTTGCGATAATGGCGATAATAAAAAGCGCGTGGCGTGTGCAATTTCATTTGGGTCAACCCAACGATTTTGAGGCACTTCCTCTAACAATGCTGTACGTGCTGCATGATCGAGACCATCCGTCATTGAACCCGCGACGACACCAGGGGCAATCGCATTGACGGTCACTGATGTACGAGCTAATTCTTTGGCCAACGATTTTACAAAACCAATTTGTGCCGCTTTCATACTAGAATAAATCGTTTCAAAGCTAGCCCCCGTTTCACCCCAAATAGACGAAATCGCTACAATTCTGCCGTGTGGACTTTGAATGAGTTGGCTAACAAAATATTGTGTCATTTTAATGAAATGAAAAACATGGACTTGATACGCTTCATGAATATCGGTATCTGTCATATCTTGTAGCATGCCAAATAAACTATGACCACTCGCATAAATGAGTGCATCTAAATTGCGCACAAAACCTAATTTTTCCTCGAGATTTACAGGTTGAGACAAATCCAGTTGCACAAATTGCACAGGTTGCCCTTGAAATTCATCCATCAAAGTTGCTAACGGAGTGTGATGATATGTCACAATCACTTCATAACCATTTGAAAGAAGATCATGCGTTATTGCACGACCTATTGTTCCAGAACCACCGATGACGATTGCTTTCATGGCTTTTTAATCTCCAAACGACTATCGACAAGTGCATTCATATCGATACGACGGCGAACGGTTTCATTCATCGTATCTAACGTAATACTATCGATCACATTCAATAATTCAAATAAACTCACACCATCAAAATAAAACTTCGTGGATTGATTCGCGATATATTCTGGTGCATTTAAGCTCGAGATATATTCACCAATAAATTGACGTTTTAACAAATCGAACGCGTGTTGGTCATCTAAGGTACCGATTCGTGCACGTAATTCGTCTAATAGTAACGTTTTTAACTGTTCAGGTTCTGTCGTTGCCGATGTGATTAATGAAAAACTGTATGTCGGCTCAATGACTGTTTGATAGCTGAACGTATCATCAATTAAATCTTGGCTCAATAACGACTGATAAAAATTCGTTTCTTCACCATAGATCATCTCAAAGAAAAATGACATTTCGATATCTTCTTTGACACCTTGACGGCGAGACAAATCATAGACTGGATGTTTCAAGCCGAGCATGATTCTTGGCGATTGAAGGGCCATCGATTCAACGACTTGGTGCTCAATCACTTCGATAGGTTCATTGAGTGGATCACGTTCAATCTCTGGTTGTGCCACGATTCCGCGTGCATCTTCATGTGTACGAACTAAATTTTCAATATGCTCAGGATCAACATCACCAACAACAAATAGCACCATATTAGAAGGGTGGTAAAACGTTTCATAGCATAAATATAAATCGTCTTTCGTAATTTCATAAATGCTCTCAACTGACCCTGCAATATCGACACGTACGGGATGATCTTGATACATCGCACGTAACGTATTAAACATCAAACGGTATCCCGGCTGCTCTTGATACATTTTAATTTCTTCTGCAATAATGCCTTTTTCTTTTTCTACTGATGCTTCTGAAAAATAAGGTGACTCTACCATTTTTAATAAACGTAAAATGTTGTCGTCAATATGGTTTGTTGCGCTAAATAAATAACTCGTACGGTCGAAGCTTGTAAATGCGTTCACTTGCGCATCATGTTCGGCAAATTCTGTAAATAAGTCGCCTTCTTCCTTTTCAAACAACTTGTGCTCTAAGAAATGAGCAACACCATCTGGGACTGAAACGAATTCATCTGCACCATGTGGTTTAAAACGATGGTCTAATGAACCAAACTGCGTTGTATATGTCACAAACGTTTTTTGAAAATCCTTCTTTGGAATAATGAACATGTTCAAGCCGTTCGCCAAAGTAGAATGATAGACCGTTTCATCAATTTGTTGATAGTATGTTTTATTCATCTGTATCATCCTCCTTTGTCAAAATATAAATCGTATCAAGATGCGCATTTTGACAGAGACGTTGAATGTCTTCATGTTTAACGGCTTGTATACGTGCTTCATATTGGTCATCCGTTTCTGGAACTTCGAGCAACAATTGATTATGCATCATTTCAATCATATTTTTCGGACGGTCTTTCGATTCCTTACGTCCCGATAAAATGATTTTCTTCGCTAATGCCATTTTGTCCTCTGTAAAGTCCCCTGTTTTAAAACGGTTAAATGCCTCAATAATCGTTTCTTTGGCTAATTGGTAATCTTTGGCTGAAACGCCGCTCATGACGAATAGGAAACCATTTTTGCCATCAATTTGTGAATGAATTGAGTAAGCAAGACTCTTTTGTTCTCGGACTTCATTGAATAACACTGATGAAGGGTCTCCACCAAACATCATATTGAACACAAGAAATGCATAAAAATCTTTTTCACCATATTGGGTAGGAAAACGAAAACCCATGTTTAATTTTGCCTGATCTACACTGTCTTGTTCAATCACTTCATTAACAGGTGCATCATGCTGAATATGTTGACCGAATTGTGTCGCTTGATATGTAAAAGGTTGAATATTAAATTCTGATTGTATATGTTGAATTGTAGCTTCTTCCTCAACATTGCCTACCACGTATACTGAACAGTAGTCATCATTTAACATCGAACGATATGTATCATATAAGTCTGTCGCTGTAATGCTATCAATTTCATCTAGGTCGCCTGCTGCCATATAACGGTAAGGATGCTCACCAAACATATGCTTAAGTAAACGTAAATACGCAATTTGTGATTTATTATCTTCAATCGCTGTCAGTTTTTTCTTCAATAAACTTTTCTCTTGTGCAACAAACGTTTCATCAAAGGCACCATTTTTAACAAGTGGATTCAGAATGACCTCTTTTAATAATGCGATCCCTTTGTCAAACAATGATTCATCATCTAACAAATAACGTTCATTTACAATTTCAAGTGTAACAGTAATGACGTGGCGGTCTTTGTACTTCGACACGTAACTATTGACATAAGCACCATACAATTCAGAGAGATATTGATTGAATACTTTATCTGTTGGAAATTGTTGTGTGGCACGGACGAGTAATTTACTTAACAAAGAACGTTGAGTCATCGTTTTTTTATCTAATGGGGCCATGAATTTAAATGTCATCGTCGTCGTTTTAAATTTGTTTGTTGATAAAACGGATATACGTTGATCCGGGTAATCTTGAAGTTGTTTCATGCAACTCCTCCTTTAACAATGGTTTTGATATAGTTATAGACGTTTTCGAATTGTTCGAAACTTCACTAGGCTACTTTTAAAATAATTTAAAGAATAGAGTATCGGCGTGCCATCTTCTGTGTAATGGACTTGTCTCAATAACATGAGCCCGTCTTGGGGGTCAGCTTCTAGTGCGTCTGAAATATAAGGTTCATAACTAATGGCTTCCATTTCAGTTTCAGCATAAGCAATCGTTTGATGACTCTCAGCTTCAATCGCTTTTAAAATGGACGTTTGTTGATTATGTGTCCCAAAATGAGCCAATACGTTTGTTGTCACCTTATCCAAACAATATACAACAGGCTGACTATTAGCTGTGCGTATACGTTCAATCACTGTAATCGGTGAATTCGGTTCTAATTGCATCACTTTACAGTCGTCGAGAGAAGCGATTTCTTCATCAAGACTTAAAAATACCGTTCCGCTTTCATAACCTTTATCAGAAATCATCCGGCCAATGCTCATCAATTCATCTAAAGGGTAGAAAAACGGTTGCGGAATTTTAACACGTGCCCCCTCTTCAAAATTTTGTGTAATAATTTGTTCGGTCACAAGCTCATGAATGGCTACTTGTACATTATCCGTTGTGACATCGAGTTGACGTGCAATGGCCAATAAACCTGGTAACGATTCGCCAGGTTTAATGTTTTCTGCCTCTATTTCTTTAAGAATCCATTCTTTTACAATATTCACATCAGGATTTACAGACATATGCGTTACACCTCTCCACCATTTAAATCAACTAAAATCTGTCTCGGTTTACTACCTTTTTGCGGGCCAATCACTTGATTACGTTCTAAATCATCCATAATTCTTGATGCACGATTATAACCAATTCTAAACTGGCGTTGAAGCAGTGACGTACTCGCCTTTTGTTGTTCAAGTACGAATAAATAAGCTTCTTTGTAAAGCGGATCATCACTTTCGCTTGCTGTACTACCTTCTGTTACCGCATCTGGTTCCATCTCTTTTACATAGTTCGCTTTTTGTTGTGCCACGACGTAATCAACGATCGTTTGTACTTCTTGGTCACTTAAAAAGGCACCTTGGACACGTGTTCTCGTCGAACCGCCATTTTTAATAAAGAGCATGTCCCCTTTACCTAACAGTTTCTCAGCACCACCACTATCAATGATTGTACGAGAGTCTGTTTGCGAACTCACCGCAAATGCGATACGAGATGGGATATTATTTTTAATCAAGCCGGTAATGACATCGACTGACGGACGTTGTGTTGCGATAATCAAATGAATCCCTGCAGCACGTGCCATTTGTGTAATACGTGTAATGGCAGTTTCAACATCTTTACCTGCTACCATCATTAAGTCAGCTAACTCATCGACAATGACGACAATATACGGTAATAACGCCTCTTTTTCTTCAAGCTCTTTATTTTTTCGCGTAATAAAGTCATTATACCCTTCGATATTTCGCGTACCAGAATGTTGGAATAAATCATAGCGTCTTTCCATTTCTGCCACAACTCTTTCAAGTGCTTGTGCAGCTTTATGTGGATTTGTGACAACTGGTGTTAATAAGTGCGGAATACCGTTGTACACATTTAATTCTACCATTTTAGGGTCAATCATCATGAGCTTGACTTCATGTGGCTTGGCATTCAACAAAATACTCGTAATGATACCGTTAATACAAACTGATTTACCACTCCCCGTCGAACCTGCGACTAATAAGTGCGGCATTTTATTCAGTTCTGCTGTAATCGGTTCACCTGAAATATCTCGACCTAATGCCACTTCTAATTTATTTTTAGCTGGGAATTTTTCATCCAATACTTCTTTTAACGTAACAATCGCTACTTTTTGATTAGGCACTTCAATCCCTACAGCCGATTTACCTGGAATAGGCGCTTCAATTCGAATATCTTTAGCGGCAAGTGCGAGTGCAATATCGTTATGTAAATTGACGATACGACTTACTTTAACACCTTGTGCCGGTTGAACTTCATATTGCGTCACTGCCGGTCCAATTTTAATTTGCGTCACTTTCGCATCGACACCAAAGTTTTTTAATGTCGTTTCGAGTAACTTTCCTTTACGTTGAACTTCAGTTTTAGAAGTCGTTTGTTGACGTTTCGGTTCTTTTAGTAGCGACAGTGGTGGGATTTCGTATTGTAGATTTTCTGCTGCACCCGCTTCAGTAATACTACCTTCTGAGCCGCTTCTCTCTACTTCACTGTGTGTTTCTGTCTCAGCTTTATGACGCTTTGGTATATCGGGTTGCGTCGGTGGTGTCATCTCATTTTGCACTGGCTGACTTGGTGCATCCACTTCTACAGAATGATGACCGAAAATAGGAATCGAAGGATAATCAGTCGGTTCCTCTTCTGGAATGTCGACTTCAGGAAAATCCGACACATCTTTCGGCTCTGCTGCACGTTGTTGTTCGCGCTCGAGTCGCTTCTGTTCTTTTTTTTCTTTTCTTGTCACACGTCGTTCAGATTGATGTGCCTTCACCTTTTCATATGACGAGGCTGTTGATTGTTTAAATTGTTCCAACCACACTTTTGCCACATCACGATGGCGCTTTTTCAGTAATAAAATGCCACTTGAAACGAGTAACACAAGTGTAAGTAAAACGACACCAGCAAGCGAAATGAGTGGCAACACCACATGCATCAAATAAAAACCGAATAACCCGCCGCCAAATTGCATATGCTCAGCCGCATCATAACTTTGGAACACATAAGATAACACAGGCTCACGTTTCGCTCTCATACCGCCAGTTGCCATGAAGTATAATTGCGCAACAAATAACAGCGCAATTTGTAAGACAATCGAACCAGTCAATCGACGCGTTTTAGGTAATTTACCGTTATATGCGATAAAACCAAGCGCTATTAAGAGTAAAAAGTATGTAAGATAACGTGTTAAACCAAATAAGTAATTAAAAAAGCTATCAATGGCAATTCCAACGAGTCCGAGTTGAAACACGCCTAACATGATGACAATCGCCATCACAATAACGAGTGTAAATCGCATAGGCGTATCATTTTGTTTCTTTTTCGAAGTACGCTTTCTATTGCGCGTCGTTTGGGATTTCCGTTTCTTGGTTTGCGCCATGCTTCGTCACCTTCTACTTTCTAAAAAATGATGTCATCAACCTGTATGATGAAAAAAGCGAATCTCCTCTTTAAAAATGGCGTGGCTTTCAAAGAGTAAGATTCGTTTTCTTGTTTGAACTTCACACTGATTTTAAAACTATATTTCTGAAATCACTGGAATAATCATTGGTCGTCTACGTGTACTTTCAAAGAGTAATTTACTCACTTGATCACGCATATTTTGTTTCATTTCAGACCATTCAATACGCTTTTCTTGTAAACCAGCTTCTACAATTTCACGGACTTTCTCCTCAGCTTCTTTCAATAACGCTTCACTTTCACGTACGTAAACAAAGCCTCTTGATTGAATTTCAGGACCCGCCGCAATTCTTCTGTTCTTTGGATCAAGCGTAACGACAGCGATAAAAATACCATCTTCTGCAAGTAAATGACGATCACGTAATACAATATTACCGACATCACCGACACCAATACCATCGATCAGCACATTCCCTGCATTCACTTTTTCATTCAAGCTCATATCTTCACCATCGTAATGAATAACGTCGCCTGCTTCAGCTAAGAAGATTTTTTCAGGATTTACACCTGCTTCACTCGCAAGTTTTGCATGCGCGATTTGCATCTTAAACTCACCTTGAATTGGAATGAAGTATTCAGGTTTCATCATATTGAGCATTAATTTCAACTCTTCCATACAACCGTGACTTGATGCATGAATTTTTTTGTTGTTTGGTATAATATGGGCACCCGCACGTACAAGTTCATTCAAAGTATTACCAATAATGACCTCCATATTGGCTGAAGCGGTAATCGCAAGAAATACAGAATCCCCTTTTTGGATGTTCATAATTTTATGTTTTTGACGTGCCATTTGGCTTAACGCTTCAACAGGTTCACCTTGCATCCCTGTCGCAATGATAATCACTTCATTTTTCGGATAATTTTCAACTTCGCTCATAGGAATTAATAGATCTTTTGGAATGTTGAAATAGCCCATCTTACGTGCAATACTAAATGAACTTTCTAATGAACGGCCTAAAAATGATACTTTTCTATTTAGTCTATTAGCGATATTTAACACTTGTTGAATGCGAATAAAGTTCGATGCATAACATGACACGATAAGACGTCCAGTCACCTTCGCAAACGCATCAAACATATGACTTTCAATGACGTTTTCAGGTGTGTTGTAGCCTGGTTTTTCAGCTTCAGTGGAATCACTTAATAATGCGAACACACCTTCCTCGCCTAATTCAGCCATTTTCTTCATGTCAGGTGCATAATGACCGTGTAAACTTTGGTCGAATTTAAACTCACCTGTATAAACGATGGCACCGTATGACGTATGAATACATACACCTAAACTATCCGGAATACTGTGCGTCGTATTAAAGAATGTAATATTCACACCTTTAAAACGCATGACAGATTCGTTATTGACCACATAATAACGGATTTTCTTATTAATTTGACGTGCTTTTAAGTTTTCTTTCACTAAACCAATCGTTAATTTAGAACCATAAACCGGCGCTTCAACTTGTTCTAAAATGTATGAAACTGCACCAATCGCATGTTCATGACCGTGTGTTAAGAAAATCCCTTTTAATTTATGTTTGTTTTCTAATACGTATTGGATGTCAGGAATAACGATATCAATCCCTAACATTTCATCTTCAGGGAACTTTAACCCTGCATCAAGCATAAACATTTCATCATCTACTTCGACGATATACATGTTTTTGGCGATTTCTCCTACGCCACCGAGGGGGATAATGCGTATGTCTTTATTTTTCTTCTTTACTAAATTCAAAATTTTACCTCCTAATAAATATAGCCCGTCCATTTTACATTCATATTTTATTATAGTGGATAATGGAAACTCTGTACACTATTAAAGTGTTTCTCGGACGACAGGTTGAGGATTTTGTATACACAATAAATGATTGATGTTGCTTTACAAATGATCCTCCTACATTAAAAAATATGTATCAACGTATTATATTTAGCCTTAAGCATTGGTAACTATTTCTAAACAATCCTCAATTCCGAGATGCATTTAAAAAAAGTAACATCATAATGACAAAGGCAATCAGGTTATACATCACCACAATCAGTTCAGAGTGGTGTAAAAAATCCAGCAAAATCCCACCGAGTAATAGTACAAGAATGATTATACCTGACAAAATGTTTATTTTCCTCAAATATACCGCACTCCTTAGAATTGTCTCTCACTATGCAAAAAAACAGAAGTCAATGCTCATATGTCACATCTACTTCTGTTTTTTAAGTTCATCTATTTAAATGTCATGCTTTGTTAATTTTAAAGCAACACTTTATGAGAAGCGTTCACACGACCTTGTTTGTCAATCTCAGTCACTTTCACTTTCAGTGTATCACCCATGTTCAATACATCTTCCACTTTGTTAATGCGTTCGTTCGAAATTTGTGAAATATGAACTAATGCATCTTTACCTGGGAACAGTTCCACAAACGCACCGAATTTTTCAATGCGCTTTACTTTCGCATCATACACTTGACCGACTTCTGCTTCACGAACGATACTTTCAATCCATGCACGTGCTTGATTGATCATGTCTTGCTCAGTTGAACCGATGAAAACTGTACCATCTTGTTCGATATCAAGTTTAACACCCGTCGCATCAATAATTTCGTTGATTTGTTTACCACCTGGTCCGATGACATCACGGATTTTTTCAGGTTTAATTTGCATGATTTCTACTTTAGGCGCATAAGCACTTAATTCTTTTCTTGGTTGGTCAATCGTTTGCATCATATGCTCTAAAATGGCTAAACGACCTTTACGCGCTTGTTCTAACGCTTCTTCAATGACCTCTTTCGTTAAGCCGTCGATTTTAATGTCCATTTGAATCGCAGTAATCCCTTCAGTCGTACCTGCAACTTTGAAGTCCATATCACCCAGTGCGTCTTCCATACCTTGAATATCCGTTAAAATCGTGTAGCTTTCTTCGCGCGTAACAAGACCCATCGCAATCCCTGCAACTGGTGCTTTAATCGGCACACCCGCGTCCATTAACGCTAAAGTTGAACCACAGATAGACGCTTGTGATGAAGAACCGTTAGACTCTAACACTTCACTTACGATACGCACTGTATAAGGGAACGTCTTCTCATCTGGAATAATATATCTTAATGCACGTTCACCTAACGCACCATGACCAATTTCACGACGCCCTGGTGCACGTACTGGACCTGTCTCACCTACCGAGAAGTTCGGGAAGTTGTAGTGGTGCATAAAACGTTTGTGCTCTTCTTCACCTAAACCATCGATAATTTGATATTCAGAAATAGAGCCTAACGTTAACACTGACAATGCTTGTGTTTGTCCACGTGTAAATAATCCTGAACCATGTGCACGTGGTAATAAGCCCACTTCTGATGATAATGGACGGATTTCGTCAGGTTTACGACCGTCTGGACGAATTTTTTCATCTGCAATTAAACGGCGTACTTCATCTTTAATTAAAGTATTAATAATTGTGCCAACTTCTTTTAATAATGCTTCATTTTCAGGATCTTCTTCGTTTTCAAAGTTCGCTAAAATACGTTCTTTAATTGCATCAAGATTCGCGTCACGCTCTTGTTTGTCGAACGTTTGAATCGCACCATTTAAATTCTCATCTTTTGTCATTTGCGTCACTGAATCGATGAGCGTTTGATTTTTCTCTTCAGGAATAAATTCACGTTTTTCAGGTTGTAAATGCGCAATAATTTCTTCTTGGAATGCACATAAACGTTTGATTTCTTCATGGCCAAATAAAATTGCTTCTAACATTTCTGCTTCAGTAATTTCACTCGCACCCGCTTCAACCATGTTCACCGCGTCTTTATGACCGGCTACTTCTAGATCAAGACGTGACTTTTCGCGTTGTTCTAAATTCGGGTTAATGACATATTCGCCATCAACATAGCCTACATTCACACCCGCAATTGGGCCTTGGAATGGAATATCTGATACACTTAACGCCATTGACGATCCGATCATCGCTGCCATTTCAGGTGAACAGTTAGGATCCGCACTCAATACAGTATTAATGATTTGGACATCATGACGATAGCCATCTGGGAATAATGGACGGATAGGACGGTCGATTAAACGTGCAGTCAATGTCGCTTCGTCACCTGGACGTCCTTCACGCTTTTTGAAGCCACCTGGAATTTTACCCGCGGCATACATTTTTTCCTCATAATTGACAGTTAATGGGAAAAAGTCGCCATCGCGTGGTTCTTTTGATGCTGTCGCTGTAGACAAAACAACTGTGTCCCCGTAGCGTACGAGTACAGCACCATTCGCTTGTTTTGCGAGTTGTCCTGTTTCTATTGTTAACGGCTGGTTTGCCCATTCCGTCTTAAAAACCTTCTTTTCTTGAGACATTATAAATCTCCTCTCCTACCTCTTTAAACATTTCGTAGCCTTTTACATTTCAATTATATCTTACATAAACATCTTTTAATAGTTAAAAAAGGAGCCGGATACGATAAATGTCCCAGCTCCTTCCTGTAATGCCACTAGCACGTGCGCAATGATTAAAATTAACGACGGATACCTAATGACTTGATTAATTCACGGTAACGTTGGATGTCTTTGTCACGTAAGTAGTTTAATAAGTGACGACGACGTCCTACCATTTTTAATAAACCACGACGTGAATGGTGGTCTTTTTTGTGAATACGTAAGTGATCGTTTAATGCAGTGATTTCTGCAGTTAACACAGCGATTTGAACTTCTGGTGAACCAGTGTCTGTTTCGTGTGTACGGTATTCTTTGATTAATTCGTTTTTACGTTCTTGTGAAATTGCCATTTGTCAATTTCCTCCTTTAAATTTTTCGTGCCTTTATCTGAGTCAGGCGTCGGAGTTTCAACCTACCAAGATAAAGGTCGTGTGCTAATCTTTATTAGACTTATACATTATATGATACATCGTCACCAAAATCAACCGCTAATAAATGTTTGGCACGTGCTTTGTCATCGTTCATTTGCGCAACGAGTGGGTCAATCCCATCGAATTTCAACTCTGGTCGGATGTAGTGGTGCCAATAAATCGTAACACGTTCGCCATAAATGTTTTCCGTAAAATCAAAAATATTCACTTCAATGACAGCTTGAGGTAAATCATCGTGGAACGTCGGCTTCACACCAATGTTAGCAACACCACGGTAAATTTGATCACTTGAACCAATCGTCATACTGACCGCATAAACACCGAGCGTTGGCCAAACATAGTCATCACTTGGTTCAATATTCGCTGTTGGGAAACCAATCGTACGGCCGCGCTTTTCACCTTGCACGACGGTTCCTTTCATTCGATAACGGTAACCTAATTGCTCATTCGCCTTCGCAAGATGACCCGTTTTCAATGCTTCACGAATCGCTGTCGTTGAAATTTTTTCACGGTTCAAATCTTGCTTACCAATTGTAATACTTTCAAATTGCGCTTGATATTCTTGAAGCATCGCCATATTCCCTTTACCATACTTACCAAATGTAAAATCAAATCCAGCAATAATAACACGAGCATGATTTTTCACTAAATAGTCTTGAACAAATTCATCAGGTGTCACTTCCGCAAATCGTGAAGAAAAATTCACAACAAGACAATAATCAATATTTTGTTCGCCTAATAATTCAATTTTATCATCTAACGGCGTAATATAAGTCGTGCGTTTTTGTTTAGGATTTAAAACGACTGACGGATGTGGATCAAAAGTCATGACCGCTTTCTTCAGATCCTTTTCCTTTGCCACACGATCTAATTCATCAAATAATGCTTGATGCCCTCTGTGTAGCCCATCGAAAAAGCCAAGCGCCATTGCTACATCCTCTTGAATATATTGTTCAGCTTGAATAGGATGTGTAATCTCAATAACTTCCATAACCAAGTCTCCTTTTAATTAAATACCTTTTTCGGTTTAATTTCATCTTGTCGTGATGGATGCACTTCATAAATTGCTAATACATCATCATTGTCACTATCAACCATGACAAGTTGCTGCTCAAATGGCACATTAAAATAACCTTTAGCAAACTTTTGTCCATTCTTTATCTTCATTTTATCACTTTCATTTTGAACATGGAAAGATGGAAGTCCTTTCAAGCCGTATGCAAGTGGTAATAATTGATTTTGGAGTGTGTCGTCATGATGCGACTGTTCAATCAATGCTAAAGTGAGTGCTTGGTCTAAACTGAAGCCACCACTCATCGTCCGTGTCAACAATGACATATGCGCTGGTACATGGAGTGCTCGACCAATATCCGTTGCGAGTGTTCGAATATATGTCCCTTTGCCACAAGTCACTTCTATTGAAAAACGTACGATGTCATTTTCAAAAATTAAGTCCGAAATCCGTGCAATATGCGAAATATGAATTTGACGTTTAGGGCGCTCTACCGTTTCACCATTGCGTGCGTATTCATACAATTTTTTGCCATTTACTTTCACAGACGAATACATTGGTGGAATTTGTGTCGTCCACCCTTTAAATGAGTGTAACACTGCATCAACTTGATTGGCATCGAATTGGTCAACCGTAACGATTTCACGTGCCAAGACGTCACCCGTTTGATCCTCTGTCGTCGTTGAAAAACCTAATGTCACTTCAGCGCGATACGTTTTTCCCATTTCCATCACATAATCGCTCACTTTTGTCGCTTGACCGATACAAATAGGAAGGACGCCATCTACTTCAGGATCTAATGTCCCGGTATGGCCGACTTTTTTCGTCTTTAAAATTTTGCGCAATTTAAAAACGACATCGTGACTTGTCAACCCTCGTTCTTTATAGACCGGTAAAATACCATGATACATCCACCAACACTCCTTTTCATAAAATAAGCTAGACTACGTGGACTCCACAATTGCAGATCATCTCACGCACTCTAGCGCACATTGTTAGTCATTATGATTTAAATCTTGAATCAATCGTTCAATACGGTTGCCATATTCAATCGATTCATCATATTCAAATTGCAAATCAGGGACAATTCTAAGTCGCATACGCTGACCAATTTCTGATTTAATGAATCCTTTTGCCTTTTCAAGACCTTTGAATGTATTTTCGCGTTCTTTATCACTACCAAGTACTGTTAAATAAACCTTTGCTAATGATAAATCGTTTGTTGGCTGTACATCTGTAATCGTTAGAAAACCGACTCTTGGATCTTTTAATTTGTTATTAATAATATCCATTAATTCTTTTTTCATTTGTTCGCCAACACGTTCTGCACGCATATTCATAAAAAGTGCCTCCTTTCGATAAAATATCGTAGCGTTATCCTCAATAAATCATTATAAAGGAGAGTAGGAAGAGGCGTCAATGAAACAGAGTAGAAAAGATGATTGGTTTTCATTTATTTTCAAAAGACGTGGTTGAAATTATTTTTGATTGTTGTCAATTGTAATTCTACCTGCGTGGTGCTTGTATTTATGTCAAGCACATGCTATGATTAAAAAAAGAAAAAACTCCTAACCGTCTTTATGAGAGTAGATTAGGAGCTAAAAACATAGCAACATATAAGTGAGTTCGAGCTCAACATATGTTTTACTATTACAGCCTATTATTAGGGTACCCTCGTTAATTGCGGTAACGGGGGTTGTTTTTTTGTCTTTTTATGATGATATCTTACCAAAAAATAGACAATGATACTTAAACAGATAGATATATCTAAGTGTATAATTATCGTCACCATATGTATCACCCCCTACTATTACAAATTTAGCAAGCTGTAGGTGAAAACATATGACTCATAGGCTCCTATGTTTTTATAGATGTATTATACGCGCATTGCATTTATTTTGAAAGTATATTGAGGGCCACAGTGTAATTTTATAAATACAATAACCATTAAAAGACTCGGATCACTTAATATCCAAGTCTCGAATCTTTGTCAGTTTTGCAACGTACTATCAAAACAGATGTATTTCTACACCTTCTAACTCATTCTACATATGTAAAGTCATTACCGGATCCTGACGCTTTATTTACTTATCCTCTTTCTTTGAACTCCCTACATCAAACACAGTGACAACAAGGGCAAATAAAAATGCAATCATGAGCCAATTGTCATAAATGCGATTCTCAAAGAAATGCGTTACAGTAATCTTATCTACAACATTGAATATGCGCGGATTCGGTGGCACGTAACCGATCCAGTACATTAATAATATGCCAGCCACACCGATGATAAAAGTGATGAAAAAATCTTTTAATAACTTTTCCATCAACGTCCTCCTTTGTTTGTCTTTATTATACAAAAGTTTAAAATTTAAAGGAATAAAGTTTTAGTTTTTTGCTACTTTTAAAAGGTGCATATAAACGCTAAAGTAACAACAATAAGCAAGTGAATGAAAAACAATTTAAAATTCATGCGCCATTTTTTACATAACAAAACCTCCTTCAACCCATCATAGACTCAAGGAGGTTTCATTCAGTTCATTATCTTTCTACTTCTACCATGACAAATGCTTCAATAATATCGCCTTCTTTAATATCATTGAATTTCGCTACTGTGATACCACATTCGTAACCTTGTGCAACTTCTTTCACATCGTCTTTGAAACGTTTCAATGTATCTAATTCGCCTTCAAATAATACGACACCATCACGGATAACACGGACACCTGCGTCACGTGTGATTTTACCTTCAGTGACATAACTACCGGCGATTGTACCGACTTTCGATACTTTGAATGTTTGACGTACTTCTGCTTGACCGATGACTTTTTCTTCAAATTCAGGATCAAGCATGCCTTTCATTGCGGATTCGATTTCTTCAATCACGTTATAAATGACACGGTGTAAACGCATATCGACATTTTCAGCGTCTGCTGCACGTTTTGCCCCTGCATCTGGACGGACGTTAAAGCCGATAATGATACCGTTTGAGGCATGTGCTAATGTCACGTCAGATTCGTTGATGGCACCTGTTGCTGTATGAATAATACGCACGTTTACGCCTTCAACATCAATCTTCATTAATGACGCAGCTAATGCTTCCACTGAACCTTGTACGTCACCTTTGATGATGACATTCAAGTCTTTCATTTCACCTTGCTTCATTTGTTCGAATAAGTTATCCAATGTTACGTTTTTGCTTTCTTGACGTTGTTGGATAATATTTTCTTGTTCACGTGCCTCACCAATACGACGTGCTTTTTTCTCGTCTTTGAATACGACGAAGCGGTCACCTGCTTGAGGTACGTCGCTTAAACCAGTGATTTCAACTGGTGTTGATGGACCTGCAGTTTTAATACGTTTACCGAGGTCATTCACCATCGCACGGACTTTACCATGTGTGTTACCGACTACAAGTGCATCGCCGACGTTTAATGTACCATTTTGGACAAGTAATGAAGCGGCAGGACCGCGTGATTTGTCTAACTCAGCTTCGATAACTGTACCGACTGCTGCTTTATTCGGGTTCGCTTTTAATTCTTGTACTTCAGAAACTAAGATAAGCATTTCAAGTAAATCGTCAATACCTTCACCACTTAACGCTGATAGTGGTACGAAAATCGTATCGCCACCCCAGTCTTCAGGGATGAGGTTGTATTCCGCTAGTTCTTGCATCACACGGTCAGGGTTCGCTGTTGGCTTATCAATTTTGTTGACTGCAACGATAATTGGCACATCTGCTTCTTTCGCATGGTTGATCGCTTCAATTGTTTGAGGCATCACACCATCATCAGCAGCGACAACTAAAATGGTAATGTCTGTCACTTGAGCACCACGCGCACGCATTGTTGTAAAAGCGGCGTGTCCTGGCGTATCTAAGAACGTGATTTTTTTGCCATTGTTCGTAATTTGGTAAGCACCGATATGTTGTGTGATACCGCCTGCTTCTCCTTCAGTAACACGTGTATTACGAATTGAGTCAAGCAATGTCGTTTTACCATGGTCAACGTGTCCCATGATAGTCACAACTGCTGGACGTACGATCGCGTCTTCATCTTCTTCAACGTCTTCAAAATAAATTGACAAGTCGTTATCATCAATGACCACTTCTTCTTCAAGTTCCACACCGTAATCAGATGCAACTAATTCAAGTGCTTCAATATCTAAAGATTGGTTGATGTTCGCCATAATGCCAAGCAAGAATAACTTTTTAATAATTTCTGATGAATCTACGCCGAGTTTGTCTGATAATTCACCCACTGTAATACCTTCAGTGTAAGTGATTTTTGATGGCAGTTCTTTAGGTTCACTTGGTTGTTGTGGTGCATTTTTCTTGTTTTGCTTTTTGTTTTTATTGCCTTTGTTGTTTTTCTTGTTTTGTTTAGGGCCGTTATTTTTACCCTTTTGTTGCTGATTGTTGCCTTGTTTTTGGTTGTTACCTTGTTTTTGGTTGTTACCTTGTTTTTGGTTTTTGTGATTTGATTGAGTATTTTTTTGCTCTTTTTGTTGTTTCGGAGCTTGGTTTTTTTTGAATACTTTATCCAACGCTTTCACTTGGTCATCTTCTAAAGTTTGCATGTGGTTGGACACTTCGATTCCCGTTTTCTTTAACTCATCAATTACATCTTTACTTTTAATATTTAAATCTTTGGCATACTCATAAATTCTTTGTTTACTCATTAAACCACTCCTAACATTATTCATCTATCATTGACATCAACTTTTTTGCAAACCCTTGATCAGTAATACCGACATTGACACGTGCACCTTTACCTAATGCATCTCCTAAATCGTTACGGTTACTAACAATGCGATAAGGTGTTTGATAACTGTTACATTTATTGATGATATTATTTTTCGTACTCTCAGACGCGTCACTTGCGATGAGCACAAGTTTTAAACGACGCTTTTTCACTTCAGTAAGGATGACAGATTCGCCTGTCTTCACTTTTCCCGCACGCATCGCCAAACCTAAAAAGTTTAAAAATTGTTGTCCATTCATTTTGTCGGAATCTCTTCTCTATAGATCAGACGTATAATTTCTTTGTAAACAGGTTCAAGTGATTCTTCTGACGCTTTAAAATAATCCTCTAATTTGTGCGCCTGTTGTGCCCTTTCAATTAAAGCGATGTCTTTTGAAACGTAAGCCCCGCGTCCCGGCATCTTTCCTGTTACGTCAGCTGAAATTTCGCCTTCTTTATTTTTGACAACACGAATCATCTCTTTTTTAGGTTTCATCTCATTAGATAAAATACATTTTCGCATAGGAATTTTTTTCTTTTTCATAAAAATCCCTCCTAATTCTCTTTACTTTCATCCTCTAAGCTTGCATTGTCTTCAATGTGTTCATCCGTCGTTGCTTCTAAATCCAGCTCTTCAGCTGTCATCGCTACAGGTTCAGTTTCAACAGTTGTTGCTTCTTTTTCACCGATACCTAACGCTTTTGCATCTGTTTCTGATTTAATATCGATTTTCCAACCTGTTAATTTTGCAGCAAGACGTGCGTTTTGACCACGTTTGCCGATTGCTAATGACAGTTGATAATCTGGAACGATTACAGTCGTCGATTGATTTTCTTCGTCTACAATCACATCAATCACTTGTGACGGGCTCAATGCATTACGTACGAATACTTTCGGATCTTCACTCCATTGGACGATATCGATTTTTTCGCCACCTAATTCAGCCACAACCGCTTCTACACGTGCACCTTTCGCACCCACACATGCGCCAACTGCATCAATATCTGGATTTTCTGAGTACACACTAATTTTCGAACGGTCTCCCGCTTCACGCGCAACAGATTTCACTTCCACAGTACCTTCAAAAATTTCAGGCACTTCTTGTTCAAAAAGGCGTTTTAATAAACCTGGATGGCTACGTGATACAAAAATTTGAGGCCCTTTTGTCGTTTGTTCCACTTTATTCACATACACTTTGATGCGTTCATTCGGAAGATACGTTTCATTCGGGCTACGTTCTGCTTCAGATAATACTGCTTCTGTACGTCCTAAATTCACATAAACATAACGATGGTCCACACGGTCGATCACACCTGTCATAATGTCATCTTCTTTATCGATGAACTCTTCGTATAAAATTTCACGTTCTGCATCACGTAAACGTTGCATGACAGCTTGTTTAGCTGCTTGTGCACCGACACGACCAAAGTCTTTCGGTGTCACATCTTCTTCATAAATATCCCCAATTTCGTACGCTGGGTTCTTTACTAATGCTGTCGATAAATCAATTTCTTCACGGTGATCAAACACTTCTTCGACAACCTCTTTACGAGAAATCACTCGGAATGTCCCGCTGTCTAAATTTAATTCAACACGGACATTACGTGCGCTGTCGTAGTTTTTCTTATATGCCGTAATTAAAGCTGCTTCAATTGCATCAACTAAAACTTCTCTAGGAATTTTTTTCTCTTTTTCTAAATATTCCGTTGCTAATAATAATTCGTTACTTTCCACTCATTTTCCTCCTTACGTCTTTAAAGCATAACTGCGTGACGTGCTTTAGCGATTTTATCACGTGGAATCGTGATGGTTTTCGTCTTTGCTTTGACTTTCACTTCCATAGTAATGGCATCTTCAGTGACTGATTTCAAATGACCTAACCATTCTTTGTCACCTTCAATCGGTGCATATAACGATACAAAGATCGGTTGTTCAATCGCATTTTGAAAGCCTTTTTCATTTTTAATTGGACGTTCTGCACCTGGTGATGACACGTCTAAATAATACGCTTGTGGAATCGGATCTTGTTCATCCATCACTTCACTAATGCGTTCTGATGCGAGTGTACAATCATTCAAATCGACGCCACCCGGTTTATCAATGGCGATACGCAAATAATGATCGCGACCTTCTTTAGCAAACTCAACGTCTACTAATTCAAAGTTCAATTCGTCAAGGACAGGTTGTATTATGGTTTCAACTTGCTCTGTAACTTTACTCATACGAGCCCCCTTATGACTGACAAACAAATAGAAAAGAGCGGGTAACACCCACTCTTCCCACTTGAGTCTAATTTTATAAGCAACATCATTATACCATAGATTGCATCTTCCGACAAATTTATCTCTACATATCAAAGATAGACAACTGTGCTTTGTCAGGCATATTCGGTAATGAGCCTAAACTATCGAGGTATTCAATGATTTTTTGTGACACACCAGCTTTTTTGTTCAAATCTTCTTTCGATAAGAACGGTCCTTCTTCACGCGCTTCAACAATACGTTTCGCTACGTTTTCACCAAGACCCGGCACAGCAACGAATGGCGGAATTAATGTATCACCTTCAATAATGAACTCATATGCCTGACTTTTCTCTAAGTTGACAGGTTGCATCCGGTAACCACGATGCGCCATTTCATTCATAATTTCTAGCACGGTCAATACATCTTTTTCTTTTTTACCTAAATCCATGTAACGTGCATACATATCTTTTACAGTTTGACGAATACTGTCTTTGTCTTTCACCATCGTAATTAAATCAAAGTCTGACGCACGGACAGTAAAGTAACTTGCATAATAATAAAGTGGATGATGCACTTTGAAATAAGCGATACGTACAGCCATTAGCACATAAGCTGCTGCGTGCGCTTTCGGGAACATGTATTTAATTTTCTTACATGAATCCATATACCAATCTGGCACGTTATTTTCTTTCATCACTTGTTCAAATTCCTCTGTTAAGCCTTTACCTTTACGTACTGCTTCCATAATTTTAAAGGCGAGTGACGGTTCTAAACCAGCGTACATTAAGTACACCATAATATCGTCACGACAACCGATACAGCTCGATAACGTACAAGTTCCACTACGAATCAGTTCTTGTGCATTACCCAACCATACATCGGTACCATGTGACAGTCCTGAAATTTGTACAAGCTCTGAAAATGTCGTCGGTTTCGTGTCTTCTAACATTTGACGTACGAAACCTGTCCCAAATTCTGGCACACCGAACGTTCCGGTTTTCGCTAAAATTTCCTCTTCTGTTACACCAAGCGCTTCTGGAGAACTGAAAATCCGCATCGTTTGTTGATCGTCAACAGGAATCGTTTTTGGATCGATACCTGACAAGTCTTGCAACATCCGAATCATCGTTGGATCATCGTGCCCGAGAATATCAAGTTTCAGAACGTTATCATGAATCGAATGGAAGTCAAAGTGCGTCGTCATCCAACTTGAACTTTGATCGTCTGCTGGATATTGAATCGGTGTAAAGTCAAAAATGTCCATATAATCTGGAACGACGATAATCCCACCTGGGTGCTGACCAGTTGTACGTTTAACACCTGTGCAACCTTTCACGAGACGATCCACTTCAGCACCACGTTTATGAATGCCTTGATCATTTAAATACCCTTTCACGAAACCAAATGCCGTTTTTTCAGCGACAGTACCAATTGTTCCGGCACGATAAACATATTCTTCACCGAACAAGACTTTTGTATAGTTATGTGCTTTCGGTTGATATTCACCACTAAAGTTCAGGTCGATATCGGGGACTTTATCCCCTTTAAAGCCTAAGAACGTTTCGAACGGAATATCTTGTCCTTCTTTGATCATCTCTGTGCCACATTCACACGTTTTATCAGGTAAGTCAAAGCCTGAACCGACTGAACCATCATCGAAAAACTCACTCTTTTTACAACTTGGACAAATGTAATGCGGTGGCAGTGGGTTCACTTCTGTAATTTCCGTCATTGTCGCAACAAAGCTTGACCCGACCGAACCACGAGAACCTACTAAATAGCCATCTTCTAATGACTTTTTAACGAGTCTTTGCGAAATTAAATAAATAACCGCAAATCCGTTACCGATAATACTTTCTAGCTCTTTCTCTAGACGGTCAATCACAATCTGTGGTAATTCTTCACCGTACAACTGTTTCGCATGACGATAACTCATTTCACGAATTTCTTCATTTGCGCCTTCCATATTGGGCGTATACAGTTTATCTTTAATTGGAACGACCTTTTCAATTCGCTCTGCCAACGCACGCGTATTTTCAACGACGATTTGGTGCGCACGTTCTTCACCTAAGAAATGAAAAGCATCTAACATTTCATCCGTCGTTCTAAAATGTGCTTCTGGTAACGTCGAACGGTTCAACGGGTTACCAGGTTGAGCGGCAATTAAAATACGACGTGCAATCGCATCATGTTCATGTAAATAGTGGGCATTGCCTGTCGCAATTACTGGAATTTGATTCGTTTCTCCCACTTTTAAAATACGTTCATAAATTTCGACAAGCGTTTCATTATCACGAATCAAGTCACGATCTAGTAAATCTTGGTACAAAGCAGGCGGTTGCACTTCAATATAATCATAATATTTCGCAATCCGTTCAACTTCAGATTGATCTCGCTGCATGACGGCAGTAAATACTTCACCTTCATCGCATGCGGTACCGACTAACAAGCCTTCACGATGTTCATCTAGTAATGACCGTGGAATACGTGGTGTACGGTAATAATATTGCACGAGAGACGCACTGACAATTTTAAACAAGTTTTTAAGACCGGTTTGATTTTGCACAATTAATGTGACGTGTTGCGGGCGTGCACGTTTATAAGCATCTTCATTCGATAATTTTTTGTTGATATCTTGGTGGTTGTGCACATCTAACGCTTTTAATTGCGCCAACATCTTCACGAAAATATAAGCTGTTGCTTCCGTATCATAAATCGCACGGTGATGTTGTGTGAGCTCCACTCCATATTTTTTAGCTAAAAAGTTCAAGCCGTGTTTGCCATAACTTGTGTTAATCGTACGTGACAACTCAAGTGTATCAATAACCGCATTTGTCGAAGGACCAAACCCGAGACGTTCATAACCGGTATCGATAAAGCCCATATCGAACGATGCATTATGTGCAACGAAAATCGCATCGCCTACCCATGCTTTAAATTCAGTAAGCACTTCTTCAATTTCAGGCGCATCTTTTAACATATCATCTGTAATATGCGTCAAGTTTTTAATCGTTTCAGTTAACTTTTCATGCGGATTACTAAATCGTTCGAACTTATCAATAATTTCACCATTTTTCACTTTCACGGCGGCCAACTCGATGATTTTATCGTACTGATTGGATAATCCGGTAGTCTCGACGTCAAATACAACATATGTCGCATCTTGGAGCATAATATCCGACGGTTTATACGCAATCGGCACACCATCATCAACGAGCATGCCTTCCATTCCATAAATCATTTTAATACCATGCTTTTCAGCTGCAGCATATGCATCAGGATAAGCTTGTACGACGTTATGATCCGTCACTGCAATCGCATCATGTCCCCATTGTGCAGCTTGTGCGACATAATCACCAATATGCGTCACACCATCCATTTGACTCATTGATGTATGCAAATGGAATTCTACACGCTTTTCCGCAGCTTTATCCATTTTTGGTGTGCGTTTAATCGCTTCAATGTCAGACATCATCATCACGAGGTCGCGAATGAACATATCTTCTTCAATACGACCTTGTGCACGCACCCATTGACCTTCTTTTAATGATTTGAAATGGTCTAAGTCGTTTTTGTTTTTACGTGTAAACATTTTAAGTACGAGTGAATCCGTATAGTCTGTCACCTTTAATTCAACGATGTGACGGCCACTTTTCAACTCTTTTAAATTAATGTCAAAAATGACACCTTCAATTGCCACCTTAAACTCTTCTTCAATAATCGATTCAATCGGTCGAACATTTTCAACTTGAATCGGCTTACCAATTTGACAACGTTCGACGGCCACTTCATCATCTTGTTGTGCACGTTGTTCTTTCATTTTTTCAATTTTAGCAGTTGCTTCGCGTGCACTTAGTTCATCTTCCTCTTGAATATGAGCTTCTAATGATGCTAAATCTTCGTCGTGACCACTTTCATCTGTTTCAAATACAACTTTTTGAATATTAAAACCACATCGTTGCATCGCGCGCACTAAGCTGCCGTTGCACACTTTATTGAAATGGTTCCCCTCAATATCATTTTGGACGAGAATTTTAACAACATCACCTGAGACAATCATACGTTTTTGTTTTAGTTGCCCTTTCACTTTAGGCGACAATTGTGTTTGTTCTATACAATCACCTAAATATTTCAGTAAATATTCATCTTGTTGTGACACATCATTGACCGTAATTTTCCAATCTACATCTGCAATATGTTGGAAGCTTTCTTTCATCGCATGCGTAAAGACTGCATAATCTTCATATTTTAACAATCGTGGCAACCGAATATGAAACGTCCATTTTCGTGATTTTGGGGATACATCTACACGTGTCAATTGGCCTTGATCAATGAAGTCTTGATCAAAATGGTCTAACATATTCACTTGTTTAAGAAGAATCTTAAATTTTTCTTGATTCTGTAATGTCAATTTTCTAACCACCTTATTTGAATTGCCGTGTATGCGTTGGATTCATTAATGTTGAACAATTTTCATGAATACGATCGGTTCATTTTTAGATTTGCTGTTCTTTTAATTGCTAAACTTATCTATTTTGATATGATTGCTATATTGATTACAATTGCCGCCATGGATTCGCTTTCCCAGGGGCTGAAACCTCCAACTAACCAACGCTTAATTGAACTATTACATTGTTGAAGCGTTGGTGGATTTTCCGGTTCAGCTGATCCCTCGGGAGTCTCATCCATTTTAGCAATTTGATACCAAGGACCACTAATCAATGAAATCAAAAAGTTGGAATTAAGCTCAATTGAGTATCAAAAATTTGGTTTCCATTAATAATAATTTGATTGTGCATTTTAATTTTACACATGTACATGAAAACAATAGAAAAGGCTGGACAAACTGAATGTCCCAGCCTCTAAAATCAATTTAAGCCTTACACTGCACTAGGGCTATTCGCGTTATCAACAATGCATCACTTCACCCTATCCACTTTTGAATTTCAATAACACTTTCTATGTTTGTAAGAACTGTCCAAGACGTTAACTTTGCTATTCCTCAAATGATATCAGTTAAAATTGTGAAATACATTGACAACCATGATATTTCAAATTTTATTGAAACAGCAAACGATGATGATTCACCTGGACTGATTGTATTGTGAATCTGGGCGAGACTCCTGAGGCATAGAGCCGAAACTGAAAATCCACCAACGCTTCAAGAATATAATAATTCATACAAGCGTTGGTTAGTGGAAGTGAGGCGCCTAGGAATGCGAGCCCAAGTGAACAACCAATAAAAACAAAATATCAAATGTTCATCCATCATACTTCACATTGTTCAACGATTAATCGTATTATAACAAATTCAGTCATGATAGCTACTAAATTTGTTCGTATAATTTTTCAAGGTGTGTCACTAAATCGTTCACATGCACATCTTCACTGTCGCCAGTATCACGACGCTTCACTTCTACGATACCTTCTGATGCATTTTTACCGACAACGACACGAACTGGAATACCTATTAAGTCTGCATCGTTAAATTTCACACCTGCACGCTCATTTCGGTCATCATACAATACATCATAAGTACCTAATAATTGATCATACAATCGATCTGCACATGCACGTTGTTCGTCTTTTTTAGGATTCACTGAAATTAAATGGACATCAAATGGCGTCACTGATTTCGGCCAAATAATACCGTTATCATCATGGTGTTGTTCAATAATCGCACTCAATGTTCTTGAGACACCAATGCCATAACAACCCATCGTTAAGTTTTGTTCACGCCCTTGTTGATTTAACACCGTCGCTTTCATCGCTTCAGAATATTTTTCACCGAGTACGAACACTTGACCCACTTCGATACCTTCCGCAAATTGCGCTGGGCCAGAACCATCTGCCAATGGCTCGCCTTCAAGAATGAAACGGAAATCGCCATAACCTTCAATTTGGAAATCACGCTCAACATTTGCATTCACGTAATGGTAACCATCTTCATTTGCACCAATCGCTAAGTTGCGTAATGATTGCACGAATTGGTCTGCATATACTTTGACATCTCGATCTGTCACAGGGCCTAATGAACCTGGTGATGCACCTAATAAATTACGAATTTCATCATCCGTTGCCATAGCGACATCATCTGTTTTAAAGTAATCCTTAATTTTAACGTCATTCACTTCATGATGACCACGAACGAGTAATAAAATAAACGCGCCATTCACTTTAAAGACCATCGTCTTAATGATATTTTCTAACGGTTGGCCTAAAAAGTCTGCAAGCTCTTGCGCCGTTTTAACATTAGGTGTCTCTACTTTTTCTAACGGTTGTAATGCCTCAGCAGTGTTTACCGTTTCATAATATGTCACTTCAGCTTTTTCAATGTTCGCAGCATAATCACTGTTATTGCTATATACAATCGTATCTTCACCAATGGCACTTAATGCATGGAATTCATGTGTATGATTTCCACCAATCGCACCTGAATCTGCTACAACTGGGCGCACATTTAAGCCAACGCGTTTGAAAATTGTGCTGTATGCGTTGTACATATTTTGATACGTTTCCATGAGTGATTCTTTATCAGTGTGAAAAGAATACGCATCTTTCATAATGAATTCACGACCACGTAATAAACCGAAACGTGGACGCTTTTCATCACGGAATTTTGTTTGAATTTGGAACAACGTTAATGGAAGCTGTTTGTATGAACGTAATTCGTCGCGTACGAGTGATGTTACGACTTCTTCATGTGTTGGCCCTAATGCAAATTCACGTTGGTTGCGATCACGTAAACGCATCAATTCCATACCGTAAGCATCCCAACGTCCTGATTCCTTCCATAGTTCAGATTGTTGCAATACCGGCATCACAACTTCTACTGCGTCAATACGTTCCATTTCTTGACGGATAATATCTGAAATTTTATGGATGACACGTGTTGCTACTGGCAAATAACTGTATACCCCCGCAGCATTTTGTTTAATTAACCCTGCTTTTAATAACAATTGATGGCTTATTGCCTCAGCTTCAGCAGGTACTTCTCTCAATGTTGGAATAAAAACTTTTGATTGCTTCATCCTAGATTGTTCCTCCTTGTCCTATCATAAGAAATAACGTTGTATATCATTCCAAGTGACGAGCACCATAATGATTAATACAAAAACCGCACCTGCTGCAATAATAACTGTTTCTGCTTTTTTATTGGCAGGTTTTCTAAATATCGCTTCGTAAATCACGAATAAAATACGCCCACCATCCAGTGCAGGAATTGGTAATAAATTCATAATTCCCAAGTTCACACTTAATACGGCCGTCCAACTGATTAAGTTAATAATTCCCGTTTTAACTACCGTATCGACATTTTTGTAAATACCGACTGGACCATTTAACATATCAAAACTAAAGTCACCTGTAAAAATACTCGCAATCATACTGGCTACAGCAACGAAAATAATTTTACCGTATTCTATCGTCTGTTGGATACCGAATAGAAGCGGTTCAAACAGCGAACGCTCTCTTTCAGGCATAAAACCCAGCTGATAATCTGTTTGTTTAGTTGTTTTTGTCGTTTGAATTTCTACTTTTTTCGGTGAGAATTCTTTTTCAATCGTTTTACCGTCACGTTCAATGACGATGGTTGTCGGCTTGCCTTCTGTTGCTTCAAGTTGCTTTTTCACATCATTAAAACGATGGATCTCATGATTACCGATTTTTTTAATTTCATCACCTTTTTGCAAGCCAATTTGTTGCGCTGGTGATTTTTCTCCAACTTGCGCAATTTTAGGCACAGGGACACCTTCATAATACGCCAAACCGATAATTAACACAAAAGCTAAAATAAAGTTGAATAATGGACCAGCAAAAAGTGTTAAAAACTTTTGATACGGCTTTTTATGCGTAAACTGACGATGTCGTGGTGCAATTTGGATCAAACTCCCATTTTGTACGAAGAATGCTTTTTCAGCAATGTTAAAACGATGACGTGCATCATCATCAGCCGTTATACCTTCAATAAATAAGTCCTCAGTTAAATCGACTTGTTTCACTTCTAGCGCTTCGATCTGTTGAAATTTATGTTGATCATCTAAAATGATGTGCGTCACTTCATTCGCGTCATTTGTTTTGATTCTCACATGCATACCAGGTTGAACAGGTTGCTCTTCCATCCCGTCTCCCGCCATACGCACGTAGCCACCTACCGGCAACAAACGAATAGTATAAAGTGTTTCATCTTTTCGAAAACTAAAAATCTTTGGACCCATACCAATCGCAAACTCAGGACACATAATGCCCGCACGTTTCGCGAAATACATATGACCAAATTCATGTACAAATACGAGTACACCAAAGACAATAATAAATGCAATAAGGGTTATGAGCACAGTTTCTTACACCTCATATTCTTTTGTTTTATAGTAATAATCTAATTCTAAAATTTGTTCCAGAGTTGGATTTTGAATGACCTCATGTGCGGCCATTTCACGTTCGATTATTTTTTCAATATCTAAAAAGGCAATTTCTCGGTTTAAAAACTTAGCCACTGCTACTTCATTAACAGCATTTAATACGACCGGCATCGTACCACCGATACGCAGTGCATCATACGCATATTGTAAACAGCGATAACGATCAAAGTCCATAGGTTTAAAATTCAATTGCGCTACTTCTGCAAGGTTTAATGATGGCGCTTGATGCTCTATACGTTCAGGGTATGTGAAAGCGTACTGAATCGGCATGCGCATATCTGGCGTACCTAATTGTGCCATCACACTCGTATCAACAAATTCGACCATTGAATGAATGATACTTTCTTTATGCAAAATGGTTTGAATTTGATCAATATCTAAGTCAAACAGCCATTTCGCTTCAATCACTTCGAAGCCTTTATTCATCATCGTTGCAGAATCAATCGTAATTTTATGACCCATAGACCAGTTCGGGTGATTTAAGGCATCTTCCACCGTAACTGAAGCCAATTGATCACGTGTCAAGTCACGGAATGAACCACCACTTGCCGTAATGACCACGTTTTTCACTTTGCGCATCTCTTCGCCATTTAAACATTGAAAAATCGCAGCATGTTCTGAGTCTACTGGTAAAATATTGACCCCATGTTGACGCGCATGTGCCATCACTAATTCACCTGCAACGACTAACGTTTCTTTGTTGGCTAATGCGATATCTTTCCCTACTTCAATTGCTTTCATCGTCGGTTCAAGCCCTACGCTACCTAGCAATGAATTTAACACTAAATCATTTTTATTGTAAGTCGCAACTTCAATTAACCCTTCACGACCACTGACAATATGACTGTGATAAGGTTTTAATTGTGCAACTGCGCTTTCTTCCTGTACAGCAACAATCTCAGGATTAAATTTTTGTATCACTTCAATTGCAAAATCAATGTTTTTTCCTACAGTGAATGCGATTAAATTAAAGTTTTCAGGATGACGTTCAATGACATCAATAGCCTGTTGACCAATAGAGCCTGACGCACCTAAAATAGCGATATTTTTCATCATTTCTCACTTCTCTTTACATTTGAATTAAGAAAATATTCATTAAAGGTAATACGAACATAAAGCTGTCAAAGCGGTCTAAAATCCCACCATGTCCTGGTAGTAAACGTCCTGAATCTTTGACACCAAAATGACGTTTGAACCCTGATTCTACTAAATCGCCCAATTGTCCGAACATACTCAATACGACGGTGATGAGTAAGAGTCCTACCATTGGATAATCAAAATCAACGAAAAACATAAATGCCAGTGGCACAATTAAACTACAAATTAACCCACCGATAAATCCTTCAATCGTTTTGTTCGGGCTAATCGTTGGCCATAATTTACGTTTTCCTAAAAGGCGTCCAAATATGTATGCCCCAGTATCTGTCAACCATACAATCAGTAATCCGAATAAGATAAATTCTAACCCTGCTTCTCGCGTTACATAAAAATACATAAAACCAATACCTACGTATGCGACAGACATCAAACAAAAGGCAGAGTCCATAAAGCTAAATCTATTTTTTGACATCACTGTATAACTTAAAATAATAAAACTCATCGCAATCAGTGATTTTTGTTGCAAAACGATAACCCACTCCCCAAAATCTTGCGGGAGCATCATAATGACTAATGCCAATGCACTCAAAAGACCAGGTATTGACAATAATTGGATTCTATTCATGTTTAAAAGTTCTTTTAACGCAATTAATGCAAGTAAAAATGTAAAATACATCCATGTTGATCCACCAATGAGCAAAATAGGTAAAAAAACAATGAGTGCCACTATCGTTGTGATTGTTCTAACCTTCATCCCACTACTCCTATCTACAATCCTCCAAATCTTCTTTGTCGTGATTGATATGTTTTAATACATGCTTTTAACTCTTCCTCATCAAAATCTGGCCACATTTTAGAATTAAAAATAAATTCACTGTACGACAATTGCCAAATCAGGAAATTACTAACGCGTTGTTCCCCAGACGTACGAATCAATAATTCTGGATCAGGATAATCACGAGTCATGAGATACTTTTGAAAATGTTGTTCTGTTAACGCATCGATATCTTGATCAGACGCATGACGCATCTCTTTCATCAATGTTTGAATACCATAAACAATCTCCGCACGACCACCGTAATTAATCGCAAATATTAAAGTCAATCCCGTATTGTCAGCTGTTTTAATTTTCGCTTCTTCAATCGCCTGAATCGTTTTTTCTGGCAATTCATCAATAAAGCCAACCGTTTCGACTCTCACATTTTTCTCAATCAATTCTGGCAAAAACGTATTTAAAAAATTAACAGGTAAGCCCATGATGTAGTTGACTTCTTCATCCGGTCGCGACCAATTCTCCGTTGAAAAAGCATAAAGGGTCAAATACTTAACCCCTAAATCACTTGCCGCACGCGTAATTGTTTTGATCGTTTGCATACCTTGATAATGCCCTTTAATTCTTGGCATTTTACGCTGTTTCGCCCAACGCCCGTTGCCATCCATAATAATTGCAATGTGTTCAGGTATATTATGTAGATCGAGCGCTTCGATATGGTTTTGAGTGTCATTTTTTTTCATAAATTTCTTAAACATGCGTGTTCCTCCGAGCCTATTTCGTCTCTTAAAATATTATAATCTCATAAGCGTACAATTATCTACCATTTTATCACACTCAATACCCGCATTGAATAAACAAAGAAAAAAACTGTACCAAAGTCGTATTCGGTACAGCTTAAAAGTAGACAAACTTTTTCTACAGTCTTCCTATTAAATTGGACTGAGTTCACACACCTTACATAGATTAAGCCAACATGATAAGGTGAATGACAGCGCGATTTAGACTGACATGATATCTTTTTCTTTGTCTGCCACTAACTGATCGATTTCTTTGATTGAACTATCAGTAATTTTTTGCACTTCGTCAGATCCGTTACGTAACTCATCTTCAGAAATATCGCCAACTTTTTCTTGTCTTTTTAACGTATCGTTCGCATCACGACGAATGTTACGGATAGAAACTTTCGCGTTTTCACCCGTTTTTTTCACTTCTTTAACAATCTCTTTACGACGTTCTTCAGTTAAAGCAGGTACCATAATACGAATGACATCACCATCACTCGTTGGGTTAACCCCTAAATTTGCTGCGATGATTGCTTTTTCAATGTCAGCCAAAGACGTTTTGTCATATGGAGATACAACGAGTAAACGTGCTTCGGGAACGTTAATACTTGCAAGTTGTTGTACAGGCGTAGGCGCACCATAGTAATCGACTTGAACACCTGCTAGTAAGTTTGAGTTCGCACGGCCCGCATTGATTTGAGCTAATTCACGAGATAAATTCTCAGTTGACTTTTTCATACGCGTTTTTGCATCTTGAATAATTTCTTTCATTGTTTCGCACCTCTATATTATTTTGTAATGATTGTACCGATATCTTCACCTTGAACAGCACGTTTAATATTGCCTTCTTCCATAATAGAGAAGACTTTTAACGGTATATTGTTGTCCATACAGAATGAAGAGGCTGTTGAATCCATTACTTGTAAACCTTCTTGTAATAGTTGGATATAAGTCAAGCGATCATACTTTTTAGCATTTGGGTCAACTTTAGGATCTGCTGAATAAACGCCGTCCACATTGTTTTTACCCATTAAAATCACATCTGCTTCCACTTCGGCTGCACGTAATGCTGCAGTTGTGTCTGTTGAGAAATAAGGGTTTCCAATACCAGCTGCAAAAATAACGACACGGTTTTTCTCTAAGTGACGAATTGCACGACGACGAATGTACGGCTCGGCAACTTGTTTCATTTCGATTGAAGTTAATACACGTGTGTCGCAATCCAATTGCTCAAGACTATCTTGTAAAGCTAATGCATTCATGACAGTTGCTAACATCCCCATATAGTCAGCTGTACCACGATCCATACCTAAATCGCTACCTGTTTTCCCACGCCAAATGTTACCACCGCCTACGATTACAGCAATTTGAGTGTCCATTTTAGCTACTTCTGCCACCTGTTCTGCGATACTCTTAATAATCATTGGATTAATACCAAAACCTTTATCGCCTGCTAGTGCTTCTCCGCTTAATTTCAAAACTACTCGCTTATATTTGGAAGTTTCAGTCATTATTTTTAACCTCTCTATTCGTAATATGTAAAACAATACAAGTAAAGAAGACACAATAGGTATCTTCCTTGTACACGGCTTCAATCATGCATTGAAGTCATGCTAAGGAGGACACGAAAGGTGTCTTCTTTCTTATACAAAACCGTGTTAATTATTTCATTTGTCCTTTAACTTCATCAGCAAAGTTTTCTTGGCGTTTTTCAATGCCTTCACCTACTTCGTAACGTACGAAGTCAACAAGTTTGCCACCTTTAGATTTAAGGAATGCTTCAACTGTTTGATCAGGGTTTTTAACGAAGTTTTGATCAACTGCACAAATTTCTTGTAAATATTTACGTAAACGGCCTTCAACCATTTTTTCAACGATGTTTTCTGGTTTACCTTCATTTAAAGCTTGTTGTTTTAAAACTTCTCTTTCGTGGTTAAGTTCTTCTTCGCTTACTTGCTCAGAAGATACATATTTAGGGTTGATTGCTGCGATGTGCATTGCAACGTCTTTCGCTGCGTCTTCATCAGTTGTACCTTCAACAACAGAAAGTACTGCAATACGACCACCCATGTGTAAATAAGCACCGAATGCATCGTTATCAGTTTTAGTTCTGATTTCGAAACGACGTAAGCTTAATTTTTCACCGATTGTTGAAATTGCTTCAGTCATATGTTCAGAAACTTTTTTACCATTTGGTAATGTTGTTTCATTTAATTCTTCTACAGTTGCTGCTTTTGTATCAAGAATTTGGTTAGCAATTTCTTTTACAAGCTGTTGGAAACCTTCGTTACGAGCAACGAAGTCCGTTTCAGAGTTGATTTCAACGATAACTGCTTCATTACCTTTCACTTCAACATGTGTGATACCTTCAGCTGCAATACGGTCAGCTTTTTTAGCTGCTTTGGCAATACCTTTTTCACGAAGGTAGTCAATCGCTTTTTCGATATCTCCATCTGTTGCTTCTAAAGCTTTTTTACAGTCCATCATACCCGCGCCAGTTCTTTCGCGTAATTCTTTAACAAGTTTAGCTGAAATTGCCATTCATAATTCCTCCAATTTAAAAAATGCTTAATTTATTTTAAAAAAAGGTGATAAGCATATTTATCTTATCACCCATTTCAAGATGCGTCTTAGTTAGATTCAACAGTTGCTTCAGTGTTTTCTGTCGCTTCAGTTGATTCGCCTTCTGCTGTTTCATCTTCTGTTAAGTCGATGTCTTGTTCAGCAGCCACTTCTTCGTTTGATACACCTTGTTGACCTTCTAAGATTGCGTCCGCCATTTTACCAGTTAATAATTTAACCGCACGGATTGCGTCATCGTTCGCTGGGATAACGTAGTCAATTTCATCTGGATCACAGTTTGTATCAACAATACCTACGATAGGAATGTTTAATTTACGCGCTTCTGCAATTGCATTACGCTCTTTACGTGGGTCAACTACGAATAATGCTTGTGGCATTGATTTCATTTCACGAATACCGCCTAAGAATTTAATTAAACGGTCATATTCTTTTTTAAGTTCTACAACTTCTTTTTTAGGAAGTACATCGAAAGTACCGTCTTCTTCCATTTTTTCAATTTCAGAAATACGTTGAACACGTTTAGAAATTGTTTTGTAGTTTGTTAAGATTCCGCCTAACCATCTTTGGTTGACATAGTAGTGGCCAGCACGTTCTGCTTCAGCCTTCACTGATTCTTGCGCTTGTTTTTTCGTACCTACGAATAAAACTTTACCGCCTTCTTCAGAAACTTGTTTAACAAAGTTGTAAGCTTCTTCAACTTTTTTCACTGTCTTTTGTAAGTCGATGATATAGATGCCATTTCTTTCAGTGAAAATGTACTTTTTCATTTTTGGGTTCCAACGGCGTGTTTGGTGACCGAAGTGAACACCAGCTTCTAATAATTGTTTCATTGAGATTACTGCCATAATATAAATTCCTCCTATTGGTTTACATCCGCCACGTCCACTCGTATAAAAACGATAAATAAGCTTATCGCACCCTCTTATACTTTGATGCACGTGTGTGTTTTGACTTTTTCAGCCGCATATTAATATATCACAAGATGTGACAAATTGCAACAAGTCAAGCCATTTATTCTGTGCGAGATAACTCGTCTAAAAATGCTTCTTTTTTAACTTTAATGAATGTCCCTTTCATACCGAGTGAACGAGACTCAATTACGCCCGCACTTTCTAATTTTCTTAATGCGTTAACGATCACTGAACGTGTAATACCTACGCGGTCAGCTACTTTAGAAGCAATCAGTAAACCTTCTTTACCACCAAGTTCTTCAAAAATATGATCAATTGCTTCCTTTTCTGAATAAGATAATGAGTTAATCGCCATAGAAATTGCTGCTTTATCACGCGCTTCAGATTCAATTTCTGAATGTTTTTCACGCAATATTTCCATACCGATTACTGTTGCAGCATACTCACCAAGTATGAGGTCATTATCTTCAAACTCGTCAGACACGCGTCCTAAAACGAGTGTACCTAGACGTTCGCCACCACCAATAATTGGGAATACAGTTGTTTTTGAATCTTTAAATACTGATTCATTTTCTGGTGGGAATACAGATAATTCATCATCAATTGAAATGTTAGATAACGTTTCATATACATGCATTAACTTTTCGGTATATTTTTCAGGGATATGTCGGTCTTCCAACATTTTAATAATACGTTCGTTCTTAAGTAATTCATTTAAGCTAGAACCTAATATTTTACCGCGACGAGAAACAATGAACACATTAGTTACAGTCACTTTACTAATTGTTTGTGCAACATCTTTGAAATCTACTGAGATGCCCTTATGTTTTTGTAACAAACTACTCAATTCTCTTGTTTTCGATAATAAGCTCATGTCATTACTCCTTTTTTTCTTATAAAATAAATTCGCTTAAATCTTTGTTTGTCGAAATCGTTTTTAATTTATCATCAACATATTGTGGTGTGATGTCCACTTGTGCATGCGGCATATTGGGTGCTTCGAAAGACAAGTCTTCTAACATTTTTTCTAATATCGTATGCAGACGACGCGCACCGATATTGTCCGTTTCTTGGTTGACATGATATGCCATTTCCGCCAGTCGATAAATGGCTTCATCTGTAAAGTTCACAACAACCTCTTCTGTTTTCAATAACATTTCATATTGCTTAATTAAGGACAATTTCGGTTCTTTAAGAATACGTACAAAATCATCTACTGATAAATCTTGTAATTCTACGCGAATTGGAAAACGTCCTTGTAGCTCCGGAATTAAATCACTTGGTTTCGATACATGAAAAGCTCCAGCGCCAATAAAAAGCATGTGTTCCGTACTAACAGTACCATATTTCGTCTTAACTACGCTACCCTCAAGGATAGGCAGGATGTCACGCTGTACCCCTTGTCTGGAAACATCTTGACCACTATTTTGATTCGACGTTGCAACTTTATCAATTTCATCAATAAAAATGATACCCATTTGCTCTGCTAAATCAAGTGCTTCTTGGTTCGCTGTTTCGTGATCAATCATCTCATCAGCAAATTGGTCAACTAAAATTTTACGTGCTGTTTTCACCGGCAATTCTTTTTCAACTTTTTTCTTCGGCATCAGTTGATTCATCATTTCTTGCATCTGCTCATTTTGGTTCGTGCCGAGCATACCTAGAGCGCCCGGGTCTTGCTCTACTTTCACTTTAACTTTCTCTTCTTCAAGCTGTCCGTTCAGTAACTGTACACGAATTTCAGAGCGCTTTGTTTTAATATCTTCTGTTGGTGGTTCTTCCTCATCTTCTTCGTTGTGCTGCCCAAAGTTCGGGATGGCGCCACCAAATAAAGACTCTAATGGATTGTTGGTATTTTGACTTGCTTTTTTCTTTAAACTCGGCACAAGCAATTTCACTAATTTATCATTCGCTTTTTGTGTCGCTGCTTCAACAACATTTGCTTTTTTCTGATCTTTAACTAAACGAACAGCAACGTCAACTAGGTCTCGGACCATACTTTCAACATCGCGACCGACGTACCCCACCTCAGTGAATTTCGTTGCTTCTACTTTTAAAAACGGTGCACCGACAATTTTGGCCATACGGCGTGCAATTTCAGTTTTCCCTACACCTGTCGGCCCCATCATCAAAATATTTTTAGGTGCAATTTCTTGTTTCACTTCATCATCAAGCAAACTACGACGATATCTATTTCTCAATGCAATGGCAACTTTCTTCTTAGCTTCTTCTTGACCTACAATATATTCATTTAATCGATCTACAATATCTTTGGGTGTAAATTTAATCGCATTACGATCCATGCTCGATACCTCCATTAAAGTTCTTCCACTGTGATATGGTCATTCGTGAATACACATATGTCTGAGGCTACTTTCAAGCTTTCATATGCCATTTCACGTGCGCTTAAGTGTGATGCATGTCTTTTAAACGCGCGACCGGCACTTAACGCAAAATTGCCACCTGAACCGATTGCAATCAAATCATCATCCGGCGCAATGACTTCGCCTGTCCCGCTCACGACGAGGATATGTTCTTTATCCATCACAATGAGCATCGCTTCCAGTTGACGTAATTGTTTGTCGCCACGCCACTCTTTCGCAAGTTCTACAGCTGCTCTTTCAAGATTACCGCTATATTGTTGTAATTTGGCTTCGAATTTTTCAAAAAGTGTAAAAGCATCTGCCACGCTACCAGCAAAACCTGCAATGACCTTGCCATTATATAGCTTTCTTACTTTTTTGGCAGTTTGTTTCATAATCACTTTTTCACCTAAAGTGACTTGGCCATCACCTGCCATCGCTGCGCCACCATTATGTCTCACTGCATATATCGTTGTTGCATGTATTGATGAACTCATGTATGATTACTCTCCTTTTTTCGCACGTGGATGTGCCTGTAAATAAACATTTCTTAATTGTTGATTCGTCACATGGGTGTAACGTCCTGTTGTTGATAAATTAACATGTCCAAGTAGACTTTGAACAGTTCTAAGGTCTGCCCCTTCATTCAACAAATGTGTCGCAAATGTATGTCGCAGTTTATGTGGATGTATCGATGTGACACCCGCTGTACGTTTGACAATATCATTTAACACATAACGCACACCTCGTTCTGTAATCGGCTGACCTTTTAAATTCGTAATTAAATATGGGTGCTGTACATTTTGAATCGGTGCAAACTCCGCCAAATACTGTTCGATACTTTGTCTACAAAATTCTCCAAAAGGTACGATACGTTCTTTGCCACCTTTACCCAACACTTTAATCCAACACATTTCAAGGTCAACGTCTTCTGTTTTTAAAGACACTAATTCAGAAACACGAATTCCTGTTGCATAAAACAACTCTAAAATCACTCTGTCTCTCAATCCTTTGTGTGCGTCTTGCATGACCGTTTGAAACAAGGCTTCCATCTCTTCAGTATAAAAAAACGTTGGCAAATATCGTTCTTTTTTCGGGTGGACCAACTGAACAAATGGATTCACTATCTCGTGGTCTTGCGTCATCCAAAATGCATAAAAACTCCGTAATGTAGATATTTTTCGAGATACTGTAGTCCGTTGAAGTCCCAAATCATAAAGCGTCTGTAAATAATTTCTTGCATCTATATATTTGAATGCCGTGAGCGATAATTGTTCTTGTGCAAGAAATCGATTAAATTGGACGAGATCATCATGATAAGCCTTCAACGTGTGGTCTGAGAAAAAACGTTCCCTTTTTAACATATCTAAAAATTGCTCTTGGATTTGTTTCAATTCAAAAAACCCCTCCATCATTAGCATTGTAGCATAATGATGAGGGGAACTGCATTGATTATACATTGAATTTTTATATTTATCAAAATTTTGCTTATTTTGCCATTAATTACAGTTTCATTACAACGTCTGTTTAAAGTGATCCAAATGTTCTAATGCACGATTTGCTAAAGTTTCATAACGCTCTTTTTTATCTTTAATACGTTGTTCAAGCGGCGGTACGAGACCAAAGTTCGCATTCATCGGTTGGAAATTTTTATTGTTCGTTGCATGTGAAATGTAATACGCCATACTACCGAGCATTGTTTCACGAGGGAAGACGACATCTGCTTTACCTAACATACGATGCGCTAAGTTAATTCCCGCAATCATACCACTTGCAGCACTTTCCACGTAACCTTCCACGCCTGTCATTTGACCTGCAAAGAATAAGTTTTTGCGATTTTTAAATTCATAAATCTCACTCAACACTTCTGGAGAGTTGATAAATGTGTTACGGTGCATCACGCCATATCTTACAATATCGACGTTTTCAAGTCCTGGAATAAGACGAATCACTTCTTTTTGTGCGCCCCATTTCAAACGCGTTTGGAAACCTACAATGTTGTACAAAGTCCCTGCAGCATCATCTTGTCTTAATTGAACGACAGCATAAGGACGTTTTCCAGTTTTTGGGTCTTCTAATCCGACTGGCTTCATCGGTCCGAACAGTAACGTTTTTTCACCTCTGCCTGCCATCACTTCAAACGGCATACAACCTTCAAAATACTTTTCTTTTTCGAAATCATTCATCGGTGCGACTTCAGCTGCGAGCGCGGCTTCATAAAAACGGTCAAACTCCTCTTTAGTCATTGGACAGTTTAAATAAGCGGCTTCACCTTTATCGTAACGTGATTTCAAATACACTTTATCCATATCGATAGAGTCTTTTTCAATAATCGGTGCAGCTGCGTCATAGAAATACAGTTGGTCTTTGCCTGTTAATGCAACGATTTCTTTCGCAAGTGGTTCTGTCGTTAATGGACCGGTCGCGATAATCGTTGGACCTTCAGGGATAGACGTCACCTCTTCATTACTCACAGTCACATTCGGATGATTTCTTAGCTTTTCAGTGATATATCCTGCAAAGTCATGGCGATCTACAGCTAACGCACCACCCGCAGGTACACGGGCATGATCCGCTGCTGCAATAATCAATGAATCTAAACGGCGCATTTCTTCTTTTAATACACCGACAGCATTCGTAAGCGCGTTCCCTCTTAATGAATTGGAACATACGAGTTCAGCAAATTGATTCGTATGATGCGCCGGTGTTTGTTTCACTGGTCGCATTTCATAAAGGTTCACGTGAATGCCACGTTCCGCCAATTGAAATGCTGCTTCAGACCCTGCTAAACCAGCGCCGACAATATTAACAGATGTCATGGTTTTTACCTCACTTTAATACACATATTATTTTTGAACTTCTTCTTTATAATCACAATTCGAACATACAACTTGTGTCGCACGTCCTTTTTTATTCTCTGCCAAGTAATGTTGACATTTCGGACAATCACGGCCAATCGGTTTATCCCAAGTAACAAAATCGCACTCTGGATAATTTGAACAACCATAGAAAATACGGTTTTTCTTAGATTTACGTTCAACGACATCGCCCTTTTTACATTTCGGACATGTCACACCAATCGGTTTCGTAATCGCTTTCGTATTACGACAATCAGGGAAATTAGAACATGCCATGAACTTACCGTAGCGTCCCATTTTAATGACCATTGGATTGCCACACACTTCACAATCTTCGCCTGCGGGTTCGTCTTTAATTTCAACCTTTTCCATTTCTTTTTCCGCGCGTTCAACGTCTTGTTTAAAGCTATTGAAAAAGTCACCCACCACTTTTTTCCAAGCCACATCGCCATCCGCAATTTTATCGAGTAACGTTTCCATGTTCACAGTGAAATCGACATCAATAATCTCAGGGAAGTACTCTTTCACTTGTTCATGCACGATCTCTCCCAATTCAGTTGGGACGAAACGTTTACTTTCATTCTTCACGTAATTACGCTTCTGAATCGTATCAATCGTTGGCGCATATGTTGAAGGACGACCGATTTTAAGTTCCTCTAATGTTTTAACGAGACGTGCTTCTGTATAGCGTGGTGGCGGTTGTGTAAAGTGTTGTGCCGGATCAATTTTAGTCGCCAACACTTCATTACCGACTTCAAGCTTTGGCAAACGATTTTCTTTTTCTTTACCTTTGTCATCATCTGTTTCAACATACAGTGTCATAAAACCTTTAAACTTAATCGTCTGACCGTTTGCTCTAAATTTCACATCATTTTGTGTTAAATCGACAGCAACCGTATCTAAAATTGCAGGTGCCATTTGACTCGCCACAAAGCGTTCCCAAATCAATTTATACAAGCGATATTGATCACGTGTTAAATAGTCTTTCATCTCAGCAGGTGTTCTTAACGTACTCGTTGGACGAATCGCTTCATGGGCATCTTGGTCACCTTGTTTACCCTTTTTCGTCACTTTAGATAAATACGCACTACCATATTCTGACTCGATAAATTGTTTCGCTTCATTTTGCGCATCTTTCGAAATACGGGTCGAATCCGTTCTCATATAAGTAATAAGCCCAATTGTACCTTTACGCTTCAAGTCAATACCTTCATAAAGTTGTTGTGCCACCATCATCGTTTTACGCGCCTTGAAATTTAATTTCCGAGCCGCTTCTTGTTGCAAAGTGGAGGTTGTAAATGGGTTGGCAGGTTTACGTGTTTTTTCTTTTTTCGTCACATTAGATACTGTGAATTGATTACCGTCTAACGCTTTCGTAATGACTGTCACATCATCTTTCGTCGCTAACTTGAACGGTTTATCTTTATAATGAAGAAACTTGGCATTAAACTTTGATTTTCCATAACGAAATTCGCCTTCAATCGACCAATATTCTTCAGGTTTAAAGTTACGAATTTCATTTTCACGGTCAATCACAAGACGTAACGCTACAGATTGTACACGTCCAGCTGATAAACCTTTTTTTACTTTTTTCCATAATACAGGAGAAATATTATAACCTACTAAACGGTCCAATACACGTCGAGCTTGTTGCGCATCGACTAAATCCATTTCGATACCGCGTGGGTGTTTAAAACTTTCTTTTACAGCGTCTTTCGTAATCTCGTTAAAAACCACGCGATTTTCTTTACTATCTTCTAGTTCTAAAATGTTTGCCAAGTGCCATGCAATTGCTTCACCTTCACGATCGGGGTCACTTGCGAGAAAAACTTTTTTTGCTTTTTTCGCATGTCTCTTCAAATCTTTAACAACTGGCCCCTTACCTCGGATAGTAATATATTTAGGTTCATAGTCATGTTCAACATCTACGCCCATTTGACTACGTGGTAGATCTCTCACATGACCCATTGATGCAATCACTTTGTATTTTTTGCCTAAATATTTTTCTATTGTTTTCGCTTTTGCAGGCGATTCAACAATGACAAGATTATCTGCCAAAGTAGTTACCCCCTTGCTTTTTCTGTTTACAAAGATAAATGATAAACGGTTATTTTTATATTTGTCAATCTTTTGTATTTATTTCACAAAGCGTTAACATTTAAATTTGCATAATCTTTCAATATATCCTGGGCACATAATACAATTTCTGCTCCCTCTTTGACACGTAGCATATTACCTTTCGTATGCACGTTAAACATATCCCCCGGCAGTACATAAACATTACGATTTTGTTCTAATGCCTGATCCAACGTAATGAGCGCGCCACTTTTTTCTTTTGCTTCAGTGATAAGTATTCCTTTCGACAAACCACTAATAATGCGATTGCGTTCAGGAAATCTAAATTTAGCAATAGGCGTGTAAGGTGGATATTCGCTTAGAGTCAAATGATGTTGTTCCATCCTCTGGCGTAATGCTTGTGTGTTTTTAGGATAATGATGAAAATGCCCAAAGCCGAGCACACCGATCGTGGACAAGTCATGTCGAATCGCATAATGATGTGCGAGTGCGTCTGTACCGTGTGCCAGCCCTGAAATAATCGTTAGTGGAAAATGTTGAAATGTGTTAAAAAGTGTTTCAAGCGCTTGTGGCGTGTATGCTGTATGTTGCCTTGCGCCTACAATGCCAAGACTATTAGTAGAATGTTGAAGCAGTTCAAGTCGTCCTTTACAAAATAAAATCAACGGGGGATCATAAATTTCTTTTAACAGTGGTGGATAAAGCGGTTCGTCTATCATAATCGGGACAATTTGATGTTCATGTAACGTCGCTTCAATCGTATGAATATTAAGCATATCGAGTCGTATGAGCTTTTGTTGTAAATGGAATTGCGACATGTGCGAAAGCATTGATTTGAAGGATTGAATGCGCTGAGGTAGATTTCCTGTTAAAGTACAAAGTTTAGGGTAATAGGATTGGATTTGTTGTGTTGAAAATCCAGCGTACAGTAATAATAGTAGTAATTGTTTCATACGTAGTGGTCACCTCTTGATGTGGAATAAGCGTGATGGATGATGCGGAAAATAAAAGAAGTTATGCTAAAGTGGCATGTTTAAAAAGGGAATAAAAAAGTATATCAAAATCAAGCTATCATCACACGCCCTGTTAGTGATGATACATTAACAGCCCATGTATGAATAGCTTCAAAATCGCGGTGTATCAGTTCAGTTGCCTGACACACCGCTGATGTTTGTATTGAAATTCAATTATTTAACAGTCAGTAATGATTCGTAAATGCCTGCTTCTTTAGCGGCTTCAATTAAAGTTGAACCGATTTCAGAAGGCGTTGCTGCTGTTTTAACGCCACATTCATTTAATGTTTTGATTTTTTCTGCAGCTGTCCCTTTACCACCTGAAATGATTGCACCAGCGTGACCCATGCGTTTTCCTGGAGGTGCTGTTTGACCACCGATGAAGCCGACAACAGGTTTGGTCATGTTCGCTTTAATCCATTCAGCAGCTTCTTCTTCTGCCGTACCACCAATTTCACCGATCATCACAACAGCTTTCGTGTCATCATCATTGTTGAATGCTTCTAACACGTCGATAAAGTTTGTACCGTTAACTGGGTCCCCACCGATGCCTACAGCTGTAGATTGGCCGATACCTTCTTCAGTTAATTGATGTACCGCTTCATATGTTAAAGTACCAGAGCGTGAAACAACGCCGACATGGCCTTTTTTGTGGATGTATCCTGGCATAATACCAATTTTCGTTTCATCTGAAGTGATGACACCTGGGCAGTTTGGTCCAATTAAGCGCGTCTTTTTACCTTCAAGATAACGTTTAACCTTAATCATATCAATAACAGGAATATGTTCAGTAATACAAATGGCTAAGTCTAATTCAGCGTCGATACATTCTAAAATCGCATCAGCTGCAAATGGCGCTGGTACGTAAATAACAGATACGTTGCCGCCAGTTTCTTTTTTTGCTTCTTCAACAGTATTGAAAACAGGTACGCCTTCAACAACTTGTCCACCTTTACCTGGTGTTACCCCTGCAACAATTTGCGTACCATATTCCAACATTTGCTTAGTATGGAAAAGGGCAGTTGACCCTGTAATACCTTGTACGATTACTTTTGAATTTTTATCTACAAATACACTCATTGTAGTTGTCCCATCCTTTCCTTACGCTTCGTTTACAAGTTTAACAATTTTTTGTGCACCTTCAGCCATTGTATTCGCTGGTTCAATTGCTAAACCTGAGTCTTTTAAGATTTGTTTACCTTCTTTAACATTTGTACCTTCAAGACGTACAACTAATGGCAATGTTAATTCCACTTCTTTTACTGCCGCTACAATACCTTCAGCGATAATATCACAACGCATAATACCACCAAAGATATTAACGAAAATACCTTTAACGTTTTCATCGCCTAAAATAATTTTGAACGCTTCAGTAACTTTTTCTTTAGTTGCACCGCCACCTACGTCAAGGAAGTTAGCTGGGTTACCATTAAAGTGATTAATCGTATCCATTGTTGCCATCGCTAAACCTGCACCGTTCACCATACAACCGATATTACCGTCTAATGCAATATAAGATAAATCGTATTTAGAAGCTTCAATTTCTTTTGGATCTTCTTCTTCTAAATCGCGTAATTCAACGATATCTTTGTGACGGAATAATGCGTTGTCATCAAAGTTGATTTTAGAGTCAAGTGCTAAAACATCACCTTCACCCGTTAAAACAAGTGGATTAATTTCAACGATTGAACAATCTTTTTCAATGAACACATTATATAAAGCAATTAAAAACTTAACCGCTTTGTTAATTGATTCTTTAGGAATATTGATGTTAAACGCGATACGGCGTGCTTGATAAGGCGCTAAACCAATGACTGGATCAATTGTTTCTTTGAAGATTTTTTCAGGGTTTTTCGCAGCAACTTCTTCAATTTCAGTGCCACCCTCTTCAGACGCCATTAAAGTCACACGGTCTGTCGCACGGTCAATAACAAAGCCGACATAATATTCTTTTTGGATATTGGCACCTTCTTCAATGTAAAGACGCTTCACTTCTTTACCTTCAGGACCTGTTTGGTGTGTCACGAGAACTTTTCCAAGCAACTCATTTGCATATGCTTCAACTTCTGATAAAGACTTAGCGATTTTCACACCACCAGCTTTACCACGTCCCCCCGCATGGATTTGCGCTTTAACAACATATACATCTGTGTCTAACTCTTTCGCTTTCTCAACAGCTTCTTCAGCAGAAAAAGCCACACGCCCTTCTGGTACTGCTACGCCCATTGAGCGAAAAATTTCTTTTCCTTGATACTCATGGATATTCATACTCCATCCTCCTGTTTCTTAAGGTTAAGTTCAAGTACAATTATAGGAAATGTAAGCGCTATTGTAAACAGATTCCCTCTCGTATCACGATGTTTTATAAAGGCTAACACCTCTTGTATCACACACAATACATTGTTTCAGCAGATATCAAATGATAAAAATTATTTTTTAGCACACAGAGTTTAACGCAAATAAAATGTTCCTAAAATAAAAACTAGGACAAAACGGAAACAACTCCGCCTCATCCTAGCCTATGATACACTACACTAACCCTCATCATTCACCTGGAACGAAATTTGTGTATCATCATCCATCGGCACTTGCACAATCTTTTGCTCATCCTCAGTTGACTCCACCACAAACTGATGCTCCTTCAACAAACGAATCAAATCCGCCTGCTGTTCATCCTCAATCGAAATATTCAAATTCTCTTCAATCTCTTCTTTAATCTTCTTTAACTTCGCTTCATCTTCAGTAATTTCAACTTCTTTTTCTTCAAAGTGTACGAGCACTTTATATAATTTTCGTAATGTTTCATCCATGAGTTTCTTATTCCTTTCTTTATTAGAAATTACTACTAGTAAAACATAATTCTAACTTTTTGAAAACTTTTTATATGCTGATCTATTTCGTTTAAAACTTTGAAACCATTGATTTAATAGGCTCGAAAGTCTTCCTGTGAATAGGTGTCACGCCGTATTGTTTCAAACCATCTAAATGTTTTTGTGTACCATAACCAGCATTCTGTGCAAAATCGTAACCAGGATATTGTTTTGCATATTCTGCCATCAAGTCATCACGATACACTTTTGCGATAATACTGGCTGCAGCGATGGACACACTCTTCGCATCTCCTTTAATAATCGCTTGTTGTGGTGCAGTCAAATGATCGAGCGTCATCGCATCAATTAAATAATGTGTCGGTGTGACTGACAAATTTTCAATCGCACGGTACATCGCGATTTGTGTTGCCACATAAATATTGTGTTCGTCAATTTCTTCAGGTGTTGCAACTCCCACTGCCCAAGCACGCACTTGCTCTTTTAATGACGTGTTCAACAAATTCCGTTGTGTGACAGACAACTGTTTGGAGTCGTTAATACCTACAAAGTCATGTCCGGGCTGTAAAATGACTGCACTTGCGACGACAGGTCCAGCAAGAGGCCCGCGTCCAACCTCATCTACACCACAAATCAATGCCTCTGGCTGCACATTTAAAATTTCTGTTTCGTATATACACATGTCACGATATTTTTGTTGTTGTAACGCTATTTTTTCAAGTTGACGTTGACGTTGCACAAAAGCTTGTTGGACCCCTTTTCGTTCATCTTGGAAATCAGGATGTTGCGCTAACTCCTCTAACGACGTCAAGTGTTTCAATTCTGCTTTAATCGCTTGAATTGTTTTTCCTTTACGCATCGGTCTCAGCCTGCCACTCAGAATATAAGTCAAAGCAATATGTCCCGATTTTTGCATTTCTGATGTCATAAATCAGTGCCTCAATGACCGCTTCATAATCCACTTCATTTCCACGTTGTAACAGCCCACGTTTACGTCCTATCGCATCAAACCAATCCAGCATTTCTGCATCTCGCGGGACATCAATTTTAAAATGGGCGAGCAATGCTTCATAATCATGTTCAATGAGAAATTCTAATCCGTAAATCGCCACTTCATCTAAATGGACGATGCTATCTTTAATTGCACCTGTTAAACTCAGCTTTTTACCAATCAGTTGGTCTTCAAATTTTGGCCATAAAATCCCCGGTGTATCTAACAACTGTAAAGATTTGCCCACTTTAATCCATTGCTGTTGTTTCGTTACACCCGGCTTATTCCCTGTTTGTGCAATCGAACGGTTCGCTAACTTGTTAATCAAAGTCGATTTCCCCACATTAGGGATACCGACGATCATTGCGCGTATAGCTCTCGGTTTTAACCCTTTTACTTTTTCACGTTCAAACTTTTCACGTGTTGCTTCAATCGCAGCCGCTTCTACATTTTTCAAGCCCTTACCATGTTTCGCATCAACGGCTACAGGATAAGCCCCTTTTTCTCTAAAAAACGCATACCATTTTTCCATTTCTTTTAAATTGGTCATATCTTTTTTATTGAAAATGACGACGCGTGGTTTTTGTTGAATCACCTCATCAATCATAGGGTTTCTTGAACTAAAAGGAATGCGTGCATCAACTAATTCAAAGACCACATCCACTTTCTTCAGTTGTTCCGTTACTTCTCGTTTCGCTTTGGCCATATGACCTGGATACCATTGAATCACCATAGTTTTAACTCCTCTTAATTATTCTTCCAAATCGTTTTTTTTAATGTTATATGTTATATTAATTGTTAGTTTTAAAGATATAAACATATGATATTGCATGACGAATTAAAGCATCCGCATCATGTATTGTATAACAAAATTTGATATACACCACTTTAAGTATAATTAACTTTATCGTCAATAGCTATTTACAATCACATATCGTTGAATAAAGGTAGGTATATTAAATGGTGAACTCAGCACGTTTTTTTGAAATTTTCCGTTTTGTATTAGTCGGTGGTATTAATACACTGAATTATTATATCGTATACTTAATATTATTGCGTTTATTTGATGTCCATTACCTCATCAGCCATATTGTCGGTTTCATTTTTTCGTTCGTCGTTTCTTTCTATTTAAATTGTTACTTTGTCTATAAAGTACGACCGACGTTAAAGAAATTTCTAGCCTTTCCACTCACACAAGTGGTCAATATGGGGACACAAACGTTACTCATTTTTATTTTTGTGGACCTCATGCATTTCAACGCAGCCCTTGCACCGTTTGTAGGACTCATCGTTACGATACCAATTACTTATATTTTATCTAAGTTTATTCTTAAAGATCGATAATCAAAGTGAGGTTCGGATTATGAGACGTTACATTCAACCCATCAGCTTTATTGTTTTATTTTTATGCATGTCACTTATAGGGCATGCTTATATTTTGTATCGTTTTTTTGCAGACGGTCTGTTATTTACGGGTCCCAATGACGGTATGGAACAAATGGTACCGATTCAGATGTTTTTATACGAAAAATGGTCTGAAGGTACCTTTTTCTATGCCACCGATTTTGGACTTGGCGGTGATTTTTTTACAGATCTATCGTATTATTTTTCGACAAACTTCATATTTATTTTAACTGCAGGCATCACATGGCTTTTATCCATTACACATCTTGTAGATTCTAAAGACATGATGTATTGGTTCACCCAAGCATGGGTTGTTTCAATTTTAAAATGTACCGGTGCCATGATTGGAACGTATTACTATGCACGTCAGTTAAAACTTCAACACGTCTCATCGGTCGTATTTGCGGTGTTATTCGCCATGTCGCCCCTTTATTTCCGATTCACCGTGTACTGGCCTTTTTTTAGTGATGTATTTATTTTATTACCATTACTCTTGCTCAGTATTGAACGTTTTTTGAAATCAGGTCAGTTAGGTCTATTTATTATCATGACAGCGATTTCTTTTGCGAACAATTTTTACTTCGCCTATTATCAAGTGTTGATGGGACTCATTTACTATAGCCTGCGCATGTTTCACGCACATCCTGATGATCAAAAAAGAGGCATGAAAACTGTTCTACCACTTAGCGTTGCAGCTGTTTTAGGTGTCGGTTCAAGTTTATTCTTTTTCTTTCATGGGGCACGTAGCTTTTTCAACAATCAACGTATCCCTTTTGAAGGTGACATTCCATTCATTGAACCATTCAATGAAAATACGAATCTTTTTTATGACAACTATTTAATCGTCATTTCATTTGTCGTGATTCAAGCGTTACTCTCATTCAAATTGTACCGTCACTTTTACTTTAGATTGTTCGCAATACTGAGCATTTTAACCATTATCGCAGCATTTATACCGTATGTGGACAGTATTTTCAACGGCTTTTCAGCACCACAAAAGCGTTGGCATTACTTATTAGCATTTGTGACAAGTGGTTTAGTTGCGACTTATGTACAACATTTCAAATCATTATCACGCCTTACATATAGCTTAACCGCGATACCGACAATGGCTGTCGTTTTCATCAGTGCATACGCGTATGATCGGGTAGTCTGGTGGGTTGGTCTCATTCCTATCGTATTTCTCATCGGATTACTTGTCTTAACGATTGCACGTCATGATAATAAGCCTCGTCATTTCGTAACAGTAAGCTTTGCATGCGCACTCATTATCTTACAATTTGCGATATCGGCAGTGTTTATTAAAAATCAAGTTTTCCATACAGATCATGAAAAACGTGCCAATACGTTTTATGCACAGGCCAGTTTGTACAATACACCTTTACAGCAGTCGTTGGTCGACAAAATGAATACCGAAAAACACGAAGATGAACGCATCGATTGGCGTGTGAATGAGCAGGATAATACACCGATGTATCAACATTTTAAAGGGTTAAGTTTATATTCGAGTATTTTCGACCGACAGCTCATTGAATTTTATTATCGCTATTTAATGATTAACTTAAAAGAAGAATCTGTCAGCCGTTATCAATCTACAGGAAGCCGCTCAAACATTGCGAGTCTTTTGTCCGTGCGCTACCTTATGGAAAAAGACTATCAGCACCAGCAACCTGCGAATTTTGAAAAAGTGCATCAATATGGGCAATATGTCATATACGAAAATCAATATCCATTACCTGCTGTACGTGTGAGCCATGAATATTATAACGGGGAAGATTTAACGACACCGATTGATCGTGAACATGCGATGTTAGATGGCGTCGTATTAGATCATCAAGGTCAAACATATCCTAAAAAAGCGCAAAATCTTGTTCATGAAGTTGAAATGACCACCTATGATGCCCAATGGAAGCGCTCAGATACGTTAACAGTTACCGAACTGAATGGCGGTGTGACGCTGCAACTTCCAGAAACATTGCGCGAACAATACGAAGACTTTTATCTTGTTGTCTATTTTAAACGTAATGCGCCAGATAGTAATAGCACACTCGATGTCAATGGCTATAAAAATCACCGCCTATTTAACAATTCGAAATATCGTACAGGTCAAAACACTTTGCTGTATCGTGTGCAACCTGACAACAATGGCCAAATTCATCTCGGTATATCACCAACAGGATCGTACCAATTCAATATACAAGGTTTGTACAGTGAGGATTACGATACGTTAAAACGGGCATATCATAATCAAGCCCCTCATCACTATGAAGCACATCAAGGAAAGATTAAAGTTCAGTTAGCCGAACATTCTGGGGGTGTGGCGGTCATCAATATCCCTTATCGTAAAGGTATGACCGCTATCGTTGACGGACACGCTGTCACACCACAAAAGGTCAATGGCATGATGACGGGGATCAAAATTGGGCCGCATGCGAAACAAATTGTCATTCACTACCGGCCACCTTATTTCAACACGATGGTCGTCTTGTCCATTATCTCTATTATCAGCAGCATTATTTACAGTCGCTGGTATCAACATAAACAATCGAGAAAGAGTGAAAAACATTGAAAAAACAGAAACAAAAAAGTCATTTATCACGCTTTTTAATCGTCTTTATTGCGGCCTGCCTCGTCGGATGTATCGTATACGTACCGGTCGCGTTTCGTTTCATACATGACGGCATCATTTATAGTGGAAACGGCGATGGTTTTAAACAAATGATGCCTTTCCAACGCTTTTTGTATGAACATTTTTCTCATCTCCGCTCGCTTTATGACAATGGTTTTGGACTCGGTGGTGATTATTTTACAGACCTCGCCTACTATTACACGACCTCACCGATGATGTATGTGAACTTCATTTTTGTAGGTCTCGGGCAATGGTTATTACATATCGATCCGAGTGACATTGCATTTTGGCCAGGCAACCAAATTTTCACGGCGTATTTGCGATGTGTCATTACATTTCTTGCCGCTTATGGCATGTTTCGTCAATTTAAACTCGATCGCTTTTATTGCTATTTAGGTGCCATCCTTTATGCCACTTCTACTGTGGTCTATTACTTTAATTTTACATGGTCATTTTTTGGCGATATTTTAATTTACTTGCCCCTTTCAATTTGGGGAATTGAACGCTTTTTCAGAAGTCGGCGCATCGGATTATTTATTATCGCAATTGCATTAACATTATTTTCTAACTTTTACTTTAGTTATTATGAAGCAATTATTTTAACAGTGTACTTAGTTTATCGCATGATTTGGCCGCATCGTGATGATCAAGTCGGTCGCTGGCAAAAATTGTATTTACTGATTCCAGCTGTCCTTTGTAGTTTGTGTATCGCAGCGTTAGGTTTTTTAACCGGTGTCCGGTCATTTTTAAATAATGATCGTCAAACGAATGATGTTTTTATTTCACCGATTATCGACTTTTCTCAAAAGTACCATATCTTTACAAATGGTTTTTACATTACAGTGACGTTTATTGCACTCGTCGCACTGTTTTCGTTCAAGCTGTATCGTCATTATCATTACAAAATGGTCGCGATTTTCACTTGGATTTTGTTAATCGGTTCGTTTTCACCCTATTTTGACAGTGCATTTAACGGCTTTTCATTCCCCCAGCGTCGTTGGGTGTATATCCTTGCATTAACAACAAGTGCATTAATCGCATTATGGCTCAAATATTTGACCGAGTTGACTATACAATCATTTCTACAATCACTCATTCCGATTGCGGTACTTGCGATTGCAACAGTATTCTTTTCACGCGGAGCCATGTGGTGGATGCTCGTCAGTGTCATCATTTTAATCGTGGTGGCCTATCACATTTACCAACGTCGTCCGCTGACAGGTAGGATGCGCGGTGTCCTGTTAATGCTTTTTGTCGTGCAACAATTTGTTTTATTACTGAACTATCATCACAACAATATCGCCCCGTATCAGTCAATGATAGAGGATATGAAGGCGCCGAATTATCATAGTGCAGCTTTACAACAGCAGATCGATAAGATAAAGCGTGACCAATCACCATTACAGCGCATCGATTATATGAGCACTTACGCTGTGAACTCTAGTATGATTTACGACTTTAATGGGGTCGCATTGTATTCTAGCATTTTCGACGGCAATATTTATGATTATTATGACCGTCAAATGCAAATTAACATGGAATATGACAGTAACAGTACCTATCGTTTATTAGGTGACCGTGAAAATTTATATGCATTATGGGGTGTGACAGACCGTATTAAAGATGCACCCGACCGTACAATGCCGTATGGAATGAAAAAAGTGCAAACGATTCAAGATGACAACCATGCTTGGACCCATTCGCATCAAACAATCGATTATCCAAGCGCACATCTGACCTCACGTGTTTATGACGCCAAAGATTTAAAATCACCGCTAGACCGTGAACAAGCAATGTTACAAGGTGTAGTAATCCGTCATCAACAAGCCAATGAAACATTCCAAGCGAATCCAAACTTGTTATCTACAGCGACAGTGACACCTCGAGATGCATCGATGAATGATAAAATTTTAACCGTTCACGAAAAAGACGGTGGTGTGAATATCGATTTACCTCAAAATGTAAAAGCACGGTACAACGACTATTATGTAGAGATGGACATCGAACTGTTATCACCGAATCAACCGCACTATTTAAAACTGGATGACTTTTATCAACGTCGTACCAAACTCAACTATGCCTATCGTCGTTTTATCACACCAATTACCGTGCGTGTACCGGTTCGTGACACGATGCAACTGAAGTTAAAACAAGGTGATTATCGTTTTGAGCTTAAAGGCATTTACGGCGAAGATTACAGTACGCTTAAACGAGCCGCTTCAGAAGTCGAACCCGTACAAATTGAGCAGGATCGTCGACACATCCATGCACATTTCAAAACAGACAAAGACCAATACCTTGTACTCCCGATACCTTACAGACAAGGTTTACACGCTGAAGTCAATGGTGAACCAAGACCTGTACTTCAAGGCAATGGCTTAATGACCGTTGTGCCTGTCGAAAAAGGTGATCGTGACGTAACGGTGACCTATTCACTACCATATTGGCATATTTTAAGCCTGCTGACTATATTAGGTGTTGTAGGTGCCATCGTTTATCGCTGGTGGCTCCGTCGAACAATCAAATATTAACCGAATGCGCGATGCTTCGTCGACTCAGTATGTTAGAATTGAGCAAATTCACAAATTTTAGCTGCTATTGAGTTAAGTCGAGGCATCGCTTTTGATTTATCATACATTCCCTATCGCACATTCCAAATTCACCAAACAAATAATTTTTTTATCGTATCATTGTGGAACTTTATATGTGTAAAGGTTAAAATGATATCACATGACAAATAAATAGAGGCGGTGATTTTTTGAACCACACTGAAAATGTTTTTCTAGATTTTTTACTTCAAAGTTTAAGTGGGCTCTCTCATTTTTTAACATCCTTATATGAACATTTTAATTTTCCTTGGCTCATTTTAATCGTTATCATTATTTTTAGAAAAGATATTTCAAAAATGCTGACGCGAGTGAGTGGCGTTGATTATGAAAGTAGTGCAGGTAAAGTGAGTGTCTTATTTTCAAATATGAAACAGTTGGAATCTCAGATGGAAGGTTCTGAACATGAACAAATTCGTGAATACGGGGAAGATTTAAGGAATCGTGTGAATATCGACCCGAACCCGATGTTAGAAAATGAAATGACGCCGTATGATTATTATTTTAATCTTGTGCATACACCTGCATTCACGTGTCAATCGATCGCAAAGTACGGCTACTTCAAAACGATTGAAAATTTGTACAACGCTTATCTTTTCCTTACGATGGATTATGCGAAAGACCATCACCGCCCGAGCGAAATTATAGCTAACATTTATGACACAGCCATGGATATTAAAAGAAATAGTGGCGTTTTATTTGATGAGGCCTTTATCGCGAAATATAGACGGTTTATCGAATTAACGTATATGGGGCTTGCAGAAAGTCATAAAGAAAAGAAGTAAATGGATTTTGGAATAAAGATTAAAGTGGAGGAATACGAGCTTTATCATTATACTCCGCTTTTCACATTAATCAATCGCATATTCAAAATAAGAAAAACCCCCTCAAAACCAAAATGAGGGGATTCATAAAAACTTGAGTTATTATTTTATCTAAAATAGCGGCATTAATGACACTGTTTTAAACTCTCTAATGTTTTTATTTCAAAGTGATTAGGAATTTTTCTTATTTCTTCGTCGAATGTTGGATGATGGCTATATTGTAAAACAAAAGTAAACAAACTAACTTGTGTTCCTTCTTTAGCGTATTCTTCCTAAACTTTACACATAAAATCGAATTGTGCTGTTTTAAAATAAGGTTTAGTTTTACATTCATACAGATGTACATGAAAATCTTTATGGACTTTGGGAAACATTCTATATTACAAAAATAGAATGACTTAATATGTTTATTGAAATGTATGCTCTATTCATTTTCAACTTATTAAAGAATATCAATTACTTCTACTTCCCCCGAAAACGCTATTCATCGCATTCAGTTATGCACTCTATATCGTCTTCATTTTCGACATTTAGGCATGCCTTAACGTATTTTTATATAAAATGATTTGCATTTAAGCATATTATATTTCTAACTATGAAATAATCATAAATTTATGTATAAGAGGATTTAAAATAAAGTTATACAATAAAAGGAGGTGTTTCGAATGGGTGATTTGTTTGAGTCAATCACAAACATTGTAACTTCTGCCATTCAGCACGACTGGGTGAACATGGGTGCTGCGATTGTCGCTACAGTACAGCACGGTGTCGAATTAATCGCAAAATTATTCGGTTTGGGTTAGGAATGCAAACTATAGAAAAATCTCCTAATCACGCCCACTGGAGAACTTGGAAAATGAAAAGCATAAAATGCAAACACACACCAGAGATATGAACTGTAACTTCTGATTCAATCACATTTGGGGGCTAGGGTGAATAAATATCCTAGCCCTGATCACAGTCCTCAAACAACGATAATGCATTGCAATTAAATCGTTACATCAATCAAACAGGGTTGAGACACTGAATTGTCCCAACCCTGTTTGATATGCGTGTCCTTAAGACTCGAATTAACGAATTTCTTGGATACGTGCAGCTTTACCACGAAGGCTACGTAAGTAATAAAGTTTCGCACGACGTACTTTACCGCGACGTTTCACTTCGATTTTCTCGATTTTTGGTGTGTGTAATGGGAACGTACGTTCAACACCTACACCTGATGAGATTTTACGAACAGTGAATGTTTCAGAAATACCGCCACCACGACGTTTGATGACAACACCTTCGAATACTTGGATACGCTCACGAGTACCCTCGATGATACGTACGTGTACACGTAAAGTGTCACCAGGACGGAATGATGGGATATCGTCACGTAATTGTGATTTTGTTACTGCTTCAATTAATTTGTGATTTGTCATGATTAATTCTCTCCTTCAACCTATGTTCTTGCCTCGACAATATATAGCAGCGGATCATAGTGATATTCGTGTTTCCACACTTAAAATATACTAGCATACATTCGGTCTTATTTCAATGTTCTTTTTAACGTTTGAATAAATTTCTGGTCTTGGTCTGTCAATGGATAATGGTCCAATAAATCAGGACGTTTCAACCAAGTACGTGTCAATGATTGCTCATGACGCCATTGTGCAATTTTCGCATGATCTCCAGACAATAGCACAGCAGGTACCGTCATCCCCTCATAATCACTAGGACGCGTATATTGTGGATATTCTAATAAGCCGCTCGAAAATGAATCATCTTCATGCGACACTTGATTCCCTAGTACACCCGGGATGAGACGCACAATCGCATCTGTCATGACCATCGCAGGCAACTCGCCCCCTGTCAGCACATAATCGCCGACAGAAATTTCATCTGTAACTAAATGTTCGCGAATCCGTTCATCATAGCCTTCATAATGGCCGCAAATAAAAACGAGATGTTCCGCTTCAGCAAGAGATTCCGCCAACTTTTGATTGAACGGTTGTCCTTGTGGCGTCATCAAAATCACGCGTGTGTCATCTGAAACTTCCAAATCTGCCATCGCATTAAAAATCGGTTCTGGCTTCAATACCATGCCTTGTCCGCCACCGTAAGGATAATCATCGACTTGATTGTGTTTATTGTTGGCATAATCACGAAAATTAATCAATCGCGTCGTTAATGCCTCATTTTCTCTTGCACGTTTTAAAATAGACTGATTGAGCACACCTTCAAACATTTCTGGGAAGAGCGTTAAGTAATCGATTTTCATTCGTTTAACAACCCTTCTAACGGTGTAATGACGATACGACGTCCTTCAATGTCGACTTCTTTCACAACATCTGCAATGTATGGAATGAGATGTTCTTTGTCACCTTTCACGACCCACACATCATTCGCACCTGTTTCAAAAATTTCCGTGACGCGACCAATCGGACGATCACCGTCAAACACCGTACACCCGATAATGTCTGAGTAATAAAATTCATGTTCATCTAATTCAATCGCTTCATGATCACGCTCTTGATAGAGATGTGTCCCTTTCAAATGTTCGATGTCATTAATATTCGTATAACCTTCAAACGTTAACATATGTAATCCTTTATGCATACGATGGGACTTCACCGTTAAAAGGAGCGTTTGACCTTGATATTCTGCTTGTAACACTTCGCCAGGTTGAAAGCGAATCTCTGTAAAGTCCGAATGAGACTGAACTTTGACTTCGCCTTTGATCCCGTGTGTGTTCACAATTTTACCCACTTCTACTTTCATATCGGGAGCCTCCTATTATCACTATTTATACAAAAAAGAGATGAGACCGAAGCACCTCTCATCAAGTCACTTCTCGTCTCACCTCATGATTGGTGATTCCATTTATCTAGAGTTTCAAAGCATCTCTCAACTTGAACTCTAGAAAGGCGACTCGATTTTTAAAACTTGAAATTTACTGTTTTAAAGTCAGTCACTTCTTGCACGACTATGCTTATCGACCCTGTCATGCCCTATCCGCTTGAATCACCGCGACGTCAACAAACGTTAACGCCTAAAATCAAATAGGAAAGGTGTCTATCCCTTCCCTGTTGATACGCTTACATTATTTTGCTTTTTTCTGTTCGTCAAAAGTTTTTAAAATACCTTCACGTGATAAAAGGTTGTGAACTGTATCTGTTGGTTTTGCACCGTCTTTTAACCATTTAAGTGCTAATTCTGCATCGATTTTAACTTCCGGTGCATTTACCGCTGCTGGGTTGTATGTACCGATTTGTTCGATGATACGACCGTCACGTGGTGAACGCGCGTCTGCTACTACGATACGATAGAATGGGTTTCTTTTTGAACCTAAACGTGTTAAACGAATTTTAACTGCCATTTATAATTCTCTCCTTTAATGTCATAAGTTTTGTTATCTACAAGAAATTATAATAACAGGAACTCATGGTTTTGTAAAGAGAAAATACTTTACCATTTTAAAATTTCTGTCGCACTGTGCTAAATATGTAGATGGGACACAAACATTTTCTATATCCCATTGACTTTGTACCGTTCATACAATCATCCGTCTCACAATGACATCATACGTTCATCACGCTTGTATAATCTTATGGTCGTCATCAATTGTATATAAAATTTCATCCATAGGCACTTCAACATACCGATAATCAATCTTTTTTATATCAGTGAGATAACGCTCCTGATAGACGTGCCAATACTCTGTAAGCATGGATTTCCCCATTTGCGTCACATATACAGACAAATCATTGTTCGCTTGTCTATAACCATTCAACAGTCCTGCCGCAAACAACCGCCTCAAATATTTTTGAAACGATTCTGACACCGTATTCATCTCTTTATGGTTTCGATTAAAATATCGAATTTGATAGAACAACAAGCCCATCAGCGCGCCATCGTATATCCCCATTGAGTTATCAACGTAAATCCTTAAATTTTTCATAGTGAGCTTCGTTAAAATCTTAAGTGTGAAGTAGTCTTCATATTTAAATATATACCAATCACTATGATCCAAATGCGTTCTGATTTGACCGAGTAAAACTGCTTCTTCCATTGTCGTATAAAAAGTTTTATTGGAGAAATACGAATGATTTTTATGGTTGCTAATACGAATCGGTATATACGCAAAAGCACCCTTTCGAAACAACACATAAATCGAACCATTGGAATCAGACTGCGTTAGCGACAACATCCACTCACCCTCATGTAAAACACTTTGCAATTGAGACGCAATATCTTCCACCATTAGACATTCCCCCTTACTTCACCCTACGACATTGATTCCCTCAATCAATGACACACTTTTTCTTCATTAGACTCATCATCACGTTTCAACGGCAATTTATCACGTAAAATACGCGCACTTTCAAAAATACCTTTACCATTAATCATCGTTAGTAAGCGTTGAAACTCTTTATCTGACAGTGGCTTGCCTTCTAATTTATCTGCATGGCGTTCATTTAAAATTTGACGAAAATTATCCAATAGCTGCTGTTCATTTCGAATGGTCACAGATTCATAGCCATTAGATTTTAATTGTGCCATCATTTCTTTTTCTAATGCGAATTCACTTTGGTAAACCATAAGATCCCCTACCTTTGTTTCTCTTACAACTTATTATAATATATTATGCATTTGTGTGGTGGGATTTTTATATTTATTCGTGCTTTACTCATTAGAAAACGATATATTGTGTTTCAAGATTGTTTAAAGTGTTTTTGATGGGTTTTAGAACATTTCGGTAACATGTGTATTTACAACCTTATTAATTGCTGAACGATTCTTCATTGCTATTTAGAATAAGCCCTATTGATATAATATAGGGAGCATGTTCTTGTTTTAAAAAAATATATAAGTGACGCAGGAAAAAATTTCAGTTACAACCAAAGGCTATGGAGTCTTATTTTAGTTTCATCGCATAAATGTAACTGTATTTTTTCAGCGCTGCATTATTTTTACACACTTTGAGAGGTGTAACTAGCCATAAAACTGCCATTATTCATTGTCTTCTTATAATGAAAAGAAATCATTATAACGCCATTTAAATGTTCAATCATGATGCTTTAGAGATTTATAAAGGGTTCTTATTTACATTACAAAGGGATAATAGAAGATAAAACTATCACATTTATTTAGGGTACAGGTCGGTTAGCAGTAGATCAAAAACAAGATAGTTAGAGCAAAAGATGTTTTTCCATTTGGACAACTCTAATTTTTGAACAAAAAAACGCATCGATTAGAGGCGTGGTGGGTCAAACATATACTTAATTACAGGTATTTGAGTATTGAGCTCTCGTTTGGTACGTGTTAACAGCTCAGAAGGAAGCATACTTTTAAGCTCAATTATCTTCATAAACTTTCAAAAAAACACTGCGATGCTTCACACATCCCAGTGTTCTTAAAAATTAAAATGGCAAATTCATACCTTTTAACATATTTTGCAATTGCGCTTGCTTACCTTTTTTACCTTTACCGCCACCTGTAAACTGCTTCATCATCTTCTTCATATCATTAAACTGCTTCAATAAACGGTTTACTTCTTGCAATGTGCGCCCTGAACCTGCCGCAATACGACGTTTTCTTGAAACATTCAATTTATCTGGGTTTTCGCGTTCTTCAGGTGTCATGGATTGAATAATCGCCTTAATATGATCAATTTGTTTGTCGCTCATATTGAGTTTGTCGAGCCCTTTCATCTTGTTCATACCTGGGATCATTTTCATAATGTCGTCTAGGGGTCCAAGATTTTTCACTTGATCGAGTTGTTCTAAAAAGTCTTCTAATGTAAATGAAGAAGTACGCATTTTTTTCTCTAAATCTCTTGCTTTTTCTTCATCGACATCTTGTTGTGCTTTTTCGATCAGACTCAATACATCACCCATACCTAAAATACGTGATGCCATACGTTCTGGGTGGAACAACTCTAAACCATCTAACTTTTCACTCATACCTACAAATTTAATAGGTTTTTCTGTGACGGCACGGATAGAAAGTGCTGCACCCCCACGTGTGTCCCCATCTAATTTCGTTAATGTCACACCTGTGACGTCGAGCTGTTGGTCAAACGATTCTGCAACATTGACTGCATCTTGACCTGTCATCGCATCAACCACGAGCATGATTTCGTCAGGCTTCGAAATTTCTTTGACTTCTTGTAATTCGTTCATCAATGCTTCGTCAATGTGTAAACGACCTGCTGTATCGATAATGACAAAGTCTAAATGTTCAGCTTTGGCATGTTGTAACGCGTTTTGGACGATTTGTTGTGGTGGCACTTGATCGCCTTCGCTATATACAGGGATGTCAATTTGTTTCCCAACTGTTTGTAATTGGTTAATCGCTGCTGGACGGTAGATGTCACCTGCTACGAGTAACGGCTTTTTGTTATACTTTTTGCGCATGAGCAATGCAAGTTTCCCTGCTGTTGTCGTTTTACCAGCACCTTGCAAGCCGACCATCATGACAACGGTAGGCGGTTTTTTCGCCATCGTAATCGACGTGTTGTCGCCACCCATTAATGTTGTCAGTTCTTCTTGTACGATTTTGATGACTTGTTGCCCTGGTGTTAATGACTTCATCACATCAGATCCTAATGCACGTTCTGAGACTGTGTTGACAAAGTTTTTAACGACTTTAAAGTTAACGTCCGCTTCCAGTAAAGCAAGACGTACTTCACGCATCATTGCTTTGATATCAGCTTCAGTCACTTTACCTTTACCTTTTATTTTCTGCATTGTTGCTTGCAGTCGATCGGATAATCCTTCAAAAGCCATAAAGTGACCCTCCTTATTCTAGTTCTTCAAGTTCTTGGATATATTGTTGAATGTGTTCTGGTTCATGAATATGGTTTCGTATTTGTTGAAAAATCTCTTGTCTACGGGTAAAACGGCGATAAAGTCCTAACTTTTGTTCGTAATCCTCTACTAAATCACCAGTTCTTCTTATGTTATCATACACCGCTTGACGACTCACTTCAAATGTCTCTGCAATTTCACTGAGCGCATAGTCTTCTAAGTAAAAAAGACGTAAATAGTTACGCTGCTTTTCAGTGAGTAGTGACTGATAAAAGTCAAAAAGATAATTCATTCGGACGGTTTTAATTAAATCATCGTCATGGTGCATCGTCTATCCCTCATTTTCAGGTTGATTTTCCGCTACTTCTGGTACATTTTGTTCAATCATATCTGCAAATAAACCGTAAACATAACTTTCTGCGTTGAACGGTTGTAAGTCATCCAGTTTTTCACCTAAGCCAACGTATTTCACTGGAATGTGCAATTCATTTCGGATGGCGAGGACGATACCGCCTTTAGCTGTTCCATCAAGTTTCGTTAAGACGATACCTGTCACGTCTGTCACTTCTTTAAATGCTTTCGCTTGTGCCAATGCATTTTGTCCTGTTGTCGCGTCGAGTGCCAGTAATACTTCGTGAGGTGCATCAGGTACTGAACGGCTAATGACACGTTTCACTTTTTCAAGTTCGTTCATTAAGTTTTGTTTATTTTGTAAACGACCCGCTGTATCACAAATTAAAATGTCGACACCTTTATTTTTCGCAGCGTTGATCGCATCGTACATGACAGCGGCTGGGTCAGAACCTTCACCTTGGCGAATGACATCAACACCAACACGTTGCCCCCATACTTCAAGTTGCTCAATCGCACCTGCACGGAATGTATCTCCAGCAGCTAACATCACTTTTTTACCTTGTGCTTGATAGCGGTGTGCAAGTTTACCGATAGTTGTCGTTTTACCAACACCATTCACACCCACCATTAAAATGACATTCAAGCGGCCGTCTTCAATATTCATCTCTTCTGACTTTTCATCGTCTTGTTGATAAATTTCTACAATTTTTTCGACGATTGCTTCACGCAAATCTTCTGTTTCAGTAATATTGCGACGTTTTGCTTCCATGCGTAATTCATCGACCAGTTCCATCACTGTATTGAAACCGACGTCGGCTTGGATTAACATTTCTTCTAATGCTTCAAAGAAATCTTCGTCGACTTTACGATAATGTGCTAATAAATTGTTTAATTGATTTTGGAAGTTTTCACGTGATTTTTCGAGTCCTTCACGGAATTTCGCACCAATTTTTTGTGATTCGAGCTCTTCAAATTCCTCAATCGACATCAAGCCATCATCAAATTCATCTTCAACCGAAGTTAAATCATTGTCTTGATGGACAGTTTCACTAGGAGCAGTATGTTGTGTGCGTTCAGGTTCCTGGTGTTCAACGGCATCTTGTTGCAAATCTTGTTTGAGTTGTTGTTCATTATCAGGTTTCGCAAATTTATCCTTTAATCGTTTAAAAAAGCTCATATTATGCTTGTTCCTCCTTCAATACTTCATCTATCGTATTTAAATTCACACTTACGAGTCGTGACACGCCCATTTCTTGCATGGTCACGCCGTAAAGACAATCACACATTTCCATTGTACCTTTACGGTGGGTAATGACAATGAATTGCGTCTCTTTCGACAATGTTTTCAAGTATGTCGCATATCGAACGACGTTCGCCTCATCCAGTGCTGCTTCGACCTCATCCAATATAACAAACGGTGCGGACCTTACTTTCAATATCGCAAACAGTAAGGCGATGGCACTTAACGCACGTTCGCCTCCACTTAATAACGACAAGTGCTGTAGTTTTTTACCTGGGGGTTGGACTTTAATATCAACACCAGCTGTTAAGTAATCTTTTTCTGTCAATATGAGTTCCGCTTGACCGCCACCGAATAAATTTTTGAACACGCTCGCAAAGTGGTCTTGGATCGCATGGAATGTCGTACTGAAACGTTCCGCCACTTCTGCGTCCATTTCTTGAATAATTTGTTCTAACGTCGCTTTGGCTTCTCTTAAATCATTGCGTTGCTCCGATAAGAATGTATAACGTGCAGACACTTCTTCATATTGCTCAATCGCATTCAAATTCACATGGCCTAATTCATCAATCGACATTTGTGTAAGCTTCACTTTTTGGCGTAATGCATCAATATTCGCATCGGCTAACGAATAAGACGATTTCGCATGTTCGAATGTCATATGATATTTTTCATTCAAATGTTTCAACGCTTGATCAATGAGGACATCTAGCCTTGATTGTGCAGACTTGATATTTTGATACTGGTTTTCAATTTCTAACAATTTTTGATGAATGGACTCTAACGCTTGTTCATTCGATTCAATCAAGTCTTCAATATCTTGACGCTGTTGTCGTAATTGTCGCTGTTGTTCGAGATGACGTGTTTTAGCGTCTTGATATTTTGTAATTTGTGCTTGAATTTTTTCAAGTGTCGAACGGTCATTGACTTCATCTGAATTAATCAATGCCAATTGATCCGTTAGTTTTTGTTGTTGTGCATCGATTTGTTGTTGTTCTTTTTCCATACGTTTGAGCTGTTGTTGTTGTGTCTTGATACGTTCAACAACGACAGCGAGATCAGACTTGTATTGATGAAGTTGTTGTTGTAATTGTGATGCTTGTGCTTGAGACACTTTGCGCTGTTCTGTCATTGCTTTAATTTGTTGCTCCATTTGTTCGAGCTGTTCCGCAATTTCAACTTGGCGCGCTTGTTTATCTTTTAATGTCGCTTCACTTTTATCACTTTGATACCCATCATTTTTTTCAAACTCAAACTCTTCATGTTCATTTTTTAAACGTTGTTCGATTTCACGATAACGATCATGTTCTAATGACAAATCGTGAAGTGCTTGTTTATACGTGTTGAAATCTTGTTGTGCTGTGACATATTGTTCACTCAACGTATCTTGTTGTGATTTTTGATTTTGACAAAACAGTTCCAATTGCTTCGTCTTTTCGAGATATGTCTCTAACTGGGCTTGCAGTTGTTGCAGTTCATCTTTTTGTCCGAGTAGGCTTTGACGTTGTTGTGTACCGCCCCCAGTCATTGAACCACCTGGATTAACGACATCACCTTCTAATGTGACGATGCGCGTTTGATATTGAATCGCGCGGGCCATGTCATTCGCATTTTTCAAGCCATCTACAATTAAAGTACGGCCTAATAAATTGTCGATAATCGCTTTGTATGTCGTATCAACTTTTACCGCTTCACTAGCGAGCGTCACAAATCCCGTCATTTGTTGGGCTGTTTGGACGACGCGTGGGTCTAATGTTTTTGCTTTAATGACGTTCAACGGTAAAAATGTGGCGCGTCCTAACTTTTTCGTTTTCAAAAATTGAATCGCTTGACGGGCTGCTGCTTCATCAGATACGATGACATGTTGCATGCTCGCACCTAAAGCCGTTTCTATCGCTTTCGTATATTTTGAAGGGACATCGATTTGTTGTGCTACTGCACCATGAATCCCTTGTAATTGTTGAGCTTTCGCTTTTAAAACTGCTTTAACACCTTGATAAAAGCTACTCAAATCGTCTTCTCTCATTTTCATCGTTTCAATGCGTGCTTTCAACTTATCATTGTAACGGTAAGCTTGATACAGTTGTGATTCTGCCTCGGTTTGTTCAGATTTCGCTTTTGATAATGATGCCTCAATTTGTTTGCAATCATTTTCGATTTTTGTCATTTGCCGCTTTTTTTGTTGTTGACGTTGCTCGATGTCGTGCATATGTTGTTGGGCATCTTTTAACTGCGCATATGCTTCAGTCAATCTAGAATCGATACGAGATTGTTTCGCTTTATGTTCTTCAATCGTTTTCGTCAAAAATCGAATGTCATTGTTAATATCCGCTTGTTCAGTCATTAATTGATAATACGTATCTTTTAAGGTCTCAACATCTTCTTCCATCGTTTCGTCAGACTGATACAATTGTCCTTCGAGCGTTTGAATGTGTTGATTTAATTGTTGGCGCTTTTCTTTTAATTGACTCAGCGTTTTTTCAGTTTCTGCCACATCTTGATCTAATTGTTGCTGATGTTGTGCAATAGACGCTTGTTCTTCTTCAATACGCGCATTAGATTGTGATTGATTCTTTTGACGCTCTTCAATCAATTGATATTGCCCTGTCAACTTCTCCACTTGTTCTGTCGTTTCAATCAGTTGTTGGTTGACTTTTTCTAATTGCTGATCGACTTCAAAACGTTCACCTTTTGCCTTTTGCATCGTATGTGAGATTTGCGACTTTTTATGATGCGTATCGGCTTGCTGACTCTTTAATTCATTCAATGCCGTGTCATGTTCCGCAATTTGCGTTTGATGCGACACGATGTCATGCACCGTTACACGAATATCACTTTCTTTTAAAATGTCACTCAACTGCAAATACTCTTTCGCAATCGCCGCTTCTTCTTTTAACGGTTCCACACGACCTTCTAAATCGTACAAAATGTCTTCCACACGCGTTAAATTGTCTTCGGTATGGGACAACTTTTCTAATGATGCTTCTTTGCGCTTTTTATATTTCAATACTCCTGCAGACTCTTCAATAATTTGACGGCGATCAGTCGGTTTCGCGTTGAGCACTTCATCGACACGACCTTGTGAAATAATGCTGAACGCTTCTTTACCGAGTCCAGAATCTAAAAAGAGCTCATGTATATCTTTCAGACGACGACGTTCATTATTGACATAAAATTCACTGTCACCATTCCGGTAAAGGCGTCTCGTTACGATAACTTCTGTCGCATCAAAATTCAACAAACCCTTGCTATTATCGAGTTTCAACTGCACTTCAGCAAAGTTTTGAGCATTGCGATGCTGTGCACCAGAAAAGATAATGTCTTCCATTTTACTGCCACGCAATGAACGCGCGGATTGTTCACCGAGCACCCATTTAATCGCATCAGTAATGTTACTCTTCCCACTACCATTTGGCCCAACGATGGCAGTGACACCTTTGTCAAATTGAATTTGAGTGGCTTCCGCAAATGATTTAAATCCGTATGCATCAATTGACTTTAAATAAACCATATTCTACTCCTTATGCGCCATCAATAAGTATGCTTGTTCGGCTGCTTTTTGTTCAGACTCTTTTTTCGTACGACCTTCACCTCGAGAGACGGCTTCCCCATTTAATAAGATTTCGGAGGTGAACGTTTTGTTGTGTGCAGGTCCCTCTTCTTTTGCAACCCGGTACTTAATCACACCTAAATAGTTTTGATGAACATATTCTTGAAATTTTGTTTTAAAATCGACGACACCGATCAGTTGGCGTCCTTTAACGTGTGGGAAAATGACTGCTTCTGCAAATTGCCACACTGCTTCAAGCCCTTGGTCTAAATACAGTGCACCAACAAATGCTTCAAAGACATCCGCAACTAACGATGGACGTGTTCTCCCGCCTGTTTTTTCTTCTCCTTTACCGAGCAAGATAAGCGGCATTAAATTGATATGTTGCGCGAAAACAACGAGCGAGGGTTCACAAACGATATTCGCACGCATTTTCGTCAATTCTCCTTCAGGCAACTTAGGGAATGCATCGAATAAATAACGCGATACAGTTAATTCAAGTACCGCATCTCCTAAAAACTCTAACCGTTCATTATGTTCAGTACGGTCCATGTTAAAGTCATTAATAAAACTAGAATGTGAAAAAGCTTGTTGATACAGTGACATATTATCATACGTCAAATTCAGTGCTTTCATTTTTTTCGCAAAATTCTCTTGAAACTCAGCGATGAGCGTTTCCTTACGCACTTTTGTCATGCCATCATTTCCTCCTTTATTTCTTTCAATCAGATGCATGGACATTTTCAATTTGATTATCCGACCATCCTCAGTTGCATATCACATTGTTAACACGCACATGGGATACTACAAGTTGTGACGACCGCTATAGTTGAATACGCTCTCAAACTTTTAGTGAGCACATCACATTGTCATCGTGTTCAATAAAAGTGAGACCCATCTTTTCAAAATCCATACCCATTACCATTATACGTGATATCCAAACCGAAACCTATCCATTCACTAAAACTTCTCATACTTTAAACTTCATATCAGGATAGGATTGGGGTATAAAAAATTGGATGCTATTGATGCAATATTTTTGTTAAACTTCCCTTCCTATGATTTATGACTTTAGATTGCCTTCATGGCTTCGCGTTCCTAGGGGCTAGCCCTACAACTAACTCACGCTTGATTAAACTATTACATTTGATGAGGCGTTAGTGGATTTTGGGAGCAGTACAGAAATCTCATGTGTAACAAAGAGTTCGTCGTACTGCCCCCCCCGAAAGACTGACTAGACTTCTCAAAAGGGAACGCATTGAGAAGTCAGACAGCTACTGCGATAAATAGTACCCACTAAATAAATATCAGAAATCATATTTAAGTCTTTGATTCATCCCCTCAGGAGTCTCAGCCTTCTGAGCAATCTTAAATCAAATATCGTGAACTGAAGGCAAGTTTATGAAGTCAAGAAAACAATAGCATCAATTTTTATCCCATTCACCCTCATTTTCCGACCGTATTAAAGTCATTAATGAATCAGCAATCTATGTATGGCTTGAGGCTTAATTTTTCCAAGCCCCATTCCTCGGTATACACAGCAAAATATAGTAAAGGAGCTGAGGAAACTTAATGTCCCAGCTCCGATAATCATTATTTGTCAAGTGTATTAATGTAATTAACAGCGTCTCCCACTGTGTTGATTTTTTCGGCTTCTTCATCTGGAATTTCAGTACCGAATTCATCTTCTAATTCCATTACTAACTCTGCGATATCAAGTGAATCAGCGCCTAGATCGTCTTTGAAAGATGCATCTTCAGTGACTTTGTCAGCGTCTACGCCTAAACGGTCAACGATGATGTCTTTTACTTTATCGAAGTTTTCCACGTTGTTTCACCTCCTTATAAAATAATGCTTTGTTTATGTAACGCATGTTGCGCGTTTTTTTATCGAATTGAAGTACTCGACTGTTATATTTTGCCATTTTATCGACTTAAATACAACCCATTTCAATGAAGTTCACCGCGTTCTACATACATTTCATTAACATCTTATGTGCGTTGAACAAAAATCTCTGTTTTCACTCAAGATTTCATAATCGATACGCTGTCATGATTATTCCATGTGCATGCCACCATTGACATGAATCGTTTGGCCAGTAATATATGCTGCTTTATCTGAAGCTAAAAATGCTACTGTATGCGCGATGTCTGTATCTTGACCGAAACGACCTAATGGAATTTGTGTTTTCATCGTCTCTTTCAAGTCATCGTTTAACGCATCAGTCATATCTGAAACGATAAAGCCTGGCGCAACAGCGTTGACAGTAATGTTACGTGATGCCAATTCGCGCGCTGCAGTTTTCGTCATGCCAATAACGCCTGCTTTAGACGCCACATAGTTAATTTGACCTGGGTTCCCAACTGCACCAACAACACTTGTTAAGTTGATAATGCGTCCAGCACGTTGTTTCAACATTTGTGGCGTTGCTTTTTGGATACAGTTAAAGACACCTTTTAAGTTTGTATCAATCACATCATCCCACTCATGTTCTTTCATTCTCATGAGTAAGTTGTCTCTCGTAATACCTGCGTTGTTCACAAGCACGTCAAGTGAACCGAAAGTTTTGACGATTTCTTTAATCATGGCTTTCACTTCATCACCATTTGCAACATTTGCTTGCATAGCAACACTTTCGACACCTTTATTTTTAATTTCTTCAACAACAGCCTCTGCTTTTTCTTGGTTACCCGCGTAGTTAACGACAACATTGTATCCTTCTTCAGCAAGTTGTAAGGCAATACTACGGCCAATTCCACGTGAAGCACCTGTCACTAATGCAACTTTACTCATTTCCAATCCATTCCTTTACATCTTCGAGCGTTTGAATCGAAGTTATTTTTACATCTCTACTCATTTTTTTAACTAAACCTGATAATACTTTGTTCGGACCGACTTCAATGAAATGATCCACACCTTGATCGATTAACCATTGAACAGAATCAATAAATTGCACCGGCGAATACAATTGTTTCACCATTTGTTGTTTAATCGTCTCTGCGTCTGTTTCAGGTCTTGCATGAACATTTTGTACGACGGGGGTTGTCGCATCATGCCACTCAAATTGATTGATATACGTTTTAAATTCATCTTCAATGACTTGCATCATAGACGAATGAAACGGTCCTGAAACGTCTAATGACATCACTCTTTTCGCACCAAGTGATTTACCTTCACTCACTAAACGATCCACAGCAACTTTATGACCTGACACAACGATTTGTCCTGGTGCATTAATATTCGCAGGCTCGACGATAGCATCTTCTGTTGAGATTTGATCGCAAATGGCTTTCACTTCATCAAATGATAAACCTAATACTGCAGCCATACCACCAACACCATTTGGAAATGCTTGTGCCATCAATTCGCCACGTTTACGAACGATTTGTACGGCATCTTCAAACTTTAAAACACCGCTCATCACAAGGCTTGAGTATTCGCCTAAACTGTGACCAATCGTGTAATCAGCAGTCGATTGACCCATCGCAGCATAAAGTGCAATGCTATGTGTTAACAGTGCAGGTTGTGTATTTTCAGTTTGCCCTAACACTTGATTGGGATCTTCAAACATCGTCTCAAGTAAATTAAATGGCATGTGTTCAGCGGCTGCTTCTAAAATTTTCGTCGCCGCTTCATCTTGTTGATACAAGTCTTGTGCCATCCCTACCTTTTGTGCCCCTTGTCCAGGGAACATCAACACAGTTTTACTCATCAGTGTCGCCTACCTTTGCTCTCATATTTTCAACAATTTTCGTTTCACCCGCAATTTTCGCTTGACGAATCGCTGAATAAAACGCCTTTGCATTTGAACTGCCGTGCGCTTTGACCACGATACCGTCCAATCCTAACAACACTGAACCGCCATATTCGGAATAGTCCAACTGTTTCGCGATACGTTTAATGTCATTTTTTAAGACGAGTGCTGCTAATTTATTCTTAAGGCTCGATAACAAATCATTTTTCAAAATTTTACCGAATGATTTGGCAGTGCCTTCTAGGTTTTTCAATACGATATTACCTGTAAAACCATCTGTCACAATTACGTCAGCTTCATCTTCCATAATCGATTTTGCTTCAATATTGCCGGTAAATTTGAATTGGTCTGTTTCAGACATTAAACGAAATGCTTCTTTTGTTAAGCTATTCCCTTTTTTATCTTCTGTCCCAATATTCAATAATGCCACTCTCGGTTCTGCAATATCTCTTAACTTTTGCGCATAAATATGACCGAGTACCGCATTTTGATACAAATGATCCGCTTTCGCATCAGCATTTGCACCGACGTCTAAAAATACGACACCTTTACCGCTCACCGTCGGCAAAGTAACGACTAACGCTGGTCGCGCCACCCCTGGCAAACGCCCTACAATAAAGAGGCCTGCCGACATGAGTGCGCCTGTGTTACCTGCTGAGACACATCCGTCTGCTTCTCCATTTTTCACTGCTTCCGCCATACGGACCATAGAGCTGTCTTTTTTGCGTTTAATGGCACGCACTGGCTCATCTTCCATTGAAATCTCTTCAGTTGTATGATGTATTTCAACTCTTGGATGGTTCAAATGACATTGCTTTTCATCACCGAAAAGAATAATCTCCAAATCATCGAAATCTTGTACCGCTTTTTCAACAGCTTCAAGTACGATGTGAGGGGCATCGTCGCCACCCATCATATCTACAGCTAGTTTTACCATCTTATTCATCCTCGCTTATGTAATACATTTTAAATAGGCCTTCAAAGACTTTTTCTTGCGCAACGAATGACGTCACACTCATTTCATAATATTTATCATCATGAAATTGGACTTCCGCTTCTGCAACAACGACATCACCCAATTGTACAGGTTTGACAAAGTGGATGTGACTTTCTTTCGTCAGTACGGATGCGTGTTTCACAATCGCGACACATAATGAATTCGCTTGTGCAAACAACACATGTCCACGTGCAATCGCATTTCGCGTAAAGACATCTTTTTTTGAAATCGTCATAATTGACTTCCCAGATAAATTAGGTTCTAGTGACACGATATCACCTATAATGTCTTGATCTTCAAGGGCACTAATATTTTGATATTGATCTTTTGCTACATTTTTCACGCGTTCTCGAAGTTCAGGAATTTGTAACTGGCTTCGATCAAGGCGTATCGTCTGTATGCTCACTTCAAACATGTCACTCAAAGCTTGATCAGTGATAAATGGATTTTGCTGGATGGTAGTTTCAATAAGTGTCCGTCTTTCATCTTTCGTCTTTTTCACATCATCGCCACCCAAATTTAGTACCAAGTCTTAATCGACTCCATTTTATTTTAACATGTTTACAGCACAGTTCAAAATGATTTCATGTCACATCAACACGCGAATATCAGGTCATTTGACTACCGATTAATCAAAGCTTTGGTACAACACTTTATCTTCAATAAATGTCCGCAACCGTTCAAATTCATTCGTAAAAAACACACCTGACTGCATTAATTGAGCTGCTTCATCTCTCGCTACTTCTAACATGCGATAATCCTCGACCAAATTGCCCACTAAAAAGTCAGGCAAACCACTTTGTTTCACACCAAAGAAATCGCCGGGCCCCCGCATTTCTAAATCTTTCTCACTCAATTCAAACCCGTCCGTCGTTTGCGTCATAATTTGCATACGTTCGATTCCTGTTTCTGTTTTAGGGGAAGCAATGAGTACACAATAACTTTGAAAATCACTACGACCTACACGACCACGCAATTGATGTAACGTCGACAACCCGAAACGATCCGCGTCATAAATCATCATAAAAGTCGCATTGGGCACATTCACACCGACTTCAACAACGGTTGTTGCAACAAGGACATCGAGTTCATGTGCACTGTACCGATGCATGACGTCATCTTTTTCATCTGCGCTCATTTTCCCATGTAATAAACCGATTCTTCGCTGTGGTAACGCTACTTGTAAATTTTCATACAGTGCAATCGCGTTTTGGACGTCTTCTAAATGTTCCGAGCTTTCGATAAGCGGTGAAATGACATACGCCTGTCTCCCTTGTCGCAACTCGCGTTCCATATGTTCAATGACTTGGGCGTATTGCTCATGTTTCACCCAGTAAGTTTCAATCGGTTTACGGCCTTTTGGTAAACTTTTAATTGAGGAGACATCCATTTCACCAAATACTGAAATGGCGAGCGTTCTAGGAATCGGTGTTGCAGTCATAAAGAGAACATTGCTGAGTGCACCTTTTTCACGTAACTTTTGACGCTGTTGCACCCCAAAACGATGCTGTTCGTCCGTAATCACAAGACCCACATTATGAAACGCCACATCATCTTGAATCAATGCATGTGTACCAATCAAGCAATCAATTTCGCCATTTGCTAACCGTTCAAGCAAGAGCTGACGTTTTTTCCCTTTGACAGAACCAGTTAACAGCGCTACGTTCATATACGGTCCAAATAATTCGACCAAACTTTCCGCATGCTGTTCCGCTAAAATCTCTGTCGGTACCATCAATGCTGATTGGTATCCTGCTGTTTTCATCGCATACATACAAATCGCCGCTACGACCGTTTTACCGGAGCCCACGTCCCCTTGTAATAAACGGTGCATACGTATTGGTGCTTTCAAATCACGAAAAATTTCATTCACACTTTGTTTTTGCCCCTCTGTCAGCTCAAAAGGCAACGTCTCTATAAACGTTTTAACTTGCTGAATATCATATTGTACTTCTATCGCTTCTTCTGACATTTTTTCCATACGATTGAGCCACTGCATACGAAGCTCAAACATAAAAAATTCTGTAAAAGCAAACGTCCGGCGTGCACGTAATAACGATTGCTGATCTTTCGCTTCATGAAGGGCATGTATAGTATCATGTAACGTTTCTAACTTGTATTGTTCACGCATCGAAGCCGGCAACCATTCATGAATTGTAATGTCTTGTAGTGTTTGTTGAATCATATCGCGCAACGTTTTTTGTTTTAACCCTTCTTTCACACGATAAACAGGTGTAAACTGCGCATCCGCTAACTGCGACAGATCAAAAAACATTTTCTGACCATTAATTTCTTGTTTACGGCGAGACCATTTTCCTTTAATAACGACCGTCTCATGCAACTGAATTTTATTTTTCAAATAGGGTTGATTGAAGAACACTGCTTTGACCGCAATCCCATTAATCATGAGATGAACTGTCAATTTTGAACGATTTCTTCCAAAAAAAGCGACAGTGGGGGTTGAATATACTTCCCCGCGAACTGTCACATGAGATTCATCTTCAGCCGTCGTCAAATCAACCAACGTATTATCTTCATAACGCGTCGGTAAATAAAGCACCAAATCTTGAATGGTATGAATATTCATTTCGTTTAAAATGGCCAACCGTTTAGGACCTAACCCTTTGATGTCCTTAAGCGCATAAGGATTTTCAATGAGGTTTAACTTTGTCATTATTAATCACCAAAAATCTGTTGTTTTAATCGCTGACCTGTTGGTGTACCCGCTAAGCCACCACGACCTGTTTCACGCAAAGCAGATGGCATCGTTTGACCAATTTTATACATCGCATCAATGACTTCATCTGTTGGAATGCGAGATGTAATACCTGCCAATGCCATATCCGCTGACACAATCGCATTGGACGCGCCCGCCGCATTACGTTTTACACAAGGTACTTCCACTAAGCCTGCCACTGGATCACATACGAGACCTAACATATTTTTAAGACAAATCGCAAAACCTTCTGCAGATTGTTGCGGTGATCCGCCAGCTGCTTCAACAATTGCCGCAGCTGCCATTGCACTTGCTGAACCGACTTCTGCTTGACAGCCACCTGCCGCACCAGAAATAGACGCATTGTTCGCTACAACAAAACCAAAAGCACCCGACGTGAGTAAAAAGTTCAACATATCTTGTCGGTTTAATTGTAATCTATTTTTAAGTGAAAATAAAACACCAGGAACAACGCCAGCAGAACCCGCAGTAGGTGTTGCACAAATTTTCCCCATCGCTGCATTCACTTCATTTGTCGCTACTGCTTTACTTACTGCATCTAACACTAGATTACCTGCTAATGCTTGGCCGCTTTCGATGTATTGTTTCATTAAGACCGCATCGCCACCCGTTAATCCTGTTTTAGAAGTGACCCCTGCTAATCCTTCTTCAAGTGCATTTTCCATCGTTTGTAAATTACGATCCATGTGCGTATACACTTCTTCAGCTGTCATACCCGTTACAGCCATTTCTTGCTCTAACATAACTTCATAAATCGCTTTATTCTCCGCTTCACATCTCTCAATTAATTCTTTGACACTTTTAAACATTTTCACGTCTGTCATCATTTAATTATCCCCCATCAACGAAACTGTTACGACACCTGGAACTTGTCGAATCGCATCTAAAATCTTGTCATTCACTTCATCGTCCAGTTCACACGTCATTAACGCTTGATCACCTTTTTCTTTTCGTGACACTTGCATACTGCCGACGTTAATACCGTCATCACCTAAAATATTGGCAACTTTACCAATCGTACCAAATGTATCTTGATGAAATACGAGTAATGTCGGATAGTTACCACTAATGGCTAATGGAAAACCGTTAATCGCGACAATTTCAATTTTACCGCCACCAATCGATACGCCTTCAACAGAAATATTTTTTACTCCATCGGTCATGTCGATAATTGCTGTGTTTGGATGTGAACGTTCTTCACTCATTTCAATAAAGTGTATGCGCATGCCGGCCTCTTTTGCAGTTTCGAGACTCGTTACAATGCGATCGTCATCTGTGTCATAGCCGAGTAATCCCCCGACTAATGCGACGTCTGTACCGTGCCCTTTGTATGTTTCCATAAATGAGCCGTATAGATAGATGTCTGCCCGTTCTGGTTGTTTGCCGAATAGATCTCTTGCGACAAGACCGATTCTGACGGCACCTGCTGTATGTGAAGATGACGGACCAACCATTGTAGGTCCGATAATATCAAATACGCTTTTATATTTCATTTTTGCTCCCCCCGTTTTTGACCATCAAATGTGTCTCTTTATTATATCAATGTTCTTTGTAGAATGTAATTTTTGTTGTTTTTTATTATTTGTGTTTGATTGTGTTGTTTTTCCTATATGGTTTTGAACATTTGGTGTTTGTGATACGTTTGGTTTTGATGCGGTGTTTTTGATACATTTCAGGTTATAATGTCGCGTTGGTTTTGACATTGTAGTGTATTGGATACGTTGGTTTTGACATTGTAGTTCACAGAATACTATTCCTTTAACATTTCAGTTATTTGGATTGCTTGCCACCCTCACGTTCCTAGGCGCTCGCTTCAACTCAATTCGGCTTAATTGTGGTGTACATGGGGTGGTTGCCGAATTGGATTTTGGGAGCAGTACAGTAATCTCATGTGTAACAAAGATTTCGTTGTATTGCCCCCGCAAGGCTGACTGGGCTTCTCAAAAGCAAGCGTATTGAGAAGTCAGACAACTACTGCGATAACCATTAACCACTTTCAAGGTTTAAAGACATGCATTTGTATTGAACTCTATGCCTCAGGAGTCTTGGGTGGCTTTGGCAATCTCTGGCATCGTTTTTGAGCCGTCATGATACATGGAAGGCATGTCCACTTGTTGCCTAAGAACAGTTCAATAGACTTAATGCCTACACCATTACACTTCTGTACCAAGAAGCACCTTTGAAAATCAAAAGCAGTCCATTTTAACTACAGTTTCAAAAAGGCATATGCTCATTTTCAATACCCTTTTCTAGAATTATCAAGACACACGATGCAAATCAAAAAAATATACTAACATTAAGTAAACATCAAGTGGTGAGTTGATTTCTGCCCTAGGAATGCGAAAGTTAAGTTCGTCAATCTGATAACAACGCTCTACTCCGTAATACGGAAAACCCAACGACCATTAAAAAGCATCAAACAACGATGATACGTCGTCTGATGCTTTTTAGGTTCTATCAATCAAACTATTCTACTGCAAATAAGTATGGATAAATTGGCTGTTGACCGTCTTGTACTTCAACTTCAACGTCTTCATAGTGCTCACCTACGAATGTTTCAATCCAATCTGTTAATTCGCTCTCCGCTTCTTCACCTGTGATAATCGTTAAAATTTCACTATCTTCGCTTAACATGTGATTTAAAGTATCTTTCAATACGGTTTGCTTATCTCGGTCACTTGCGATGATTTTATCTTCTACAAGTCCCATGAAAGCACCTTTTTCAATTTCGATACCGTCAATTTTCGTATCTCTCACGGCATAAGTCATCGCACCTGACTGGATGTCGTCAATAGCTGCAGTCATTGCTTCTTCGTTAGTCGCTAGGTCCGCGCTTTCATCATAATGGAACATGGCTGCGATACCTTGTGGGACAGTACGTGTTGGAATAATGATTGTTTCAACTTCAACAATATCTGCTGCTTGTTGACTCGCCATTTGAATATTTTTATTATTCGGTAAAATAATGGCACGCTTACAACCACTGTCGTTAATCACTTTGACAATGTCTTCAGTTGAAGGGTTCATCGTTTGACCGCCACTAATGACATGTGTCGCACCCATTGATTTGAACAGCTTTGTAATGCCGTCACCCATTGAAATGGTAATGACCGCTGTTTCTACAGTTTGTGTTGTATCATTTGTATTTTTTGTTTTAGATTGATGTGCTGCTTCTTTACGTAAAACTTCACGGTGTTGTTCACGCATATTTTCAGCTTTAACTTTAATCAATTCACCGTACTTTTGACCGAATGAAAAGACTTCACCTGGTGTTTCTGTATGAACATGGACTTTCACGATTTCGTCATCACTAATTACCAATAATGAATCCCCAAACTGGCTCATTTCTTGTCTAAAGTCAGCTTCATCAAACGGTGCTTTATCTGCTTCGAAACGCACCATCATTTCTGTACAATAGCCATAGACGATATCATCTGTATCAATAACCCCATGAAAATCGTGTTCATCATTAAAGAAAGCTTCACGATCGACTTTCGGTGCTTCTGCGACAATTTTTTCACCTTTCATCGCTTTAAGGAAACCTTCATAAACTAATGTCAGGCCTTTACCACCGCTATCTACAACGCCGACTTCTTTCAGCACTGGTAATAAATTAGGTGTATTTTCAAGTGACTTTTGCGCTTCTTCATAAACATACGCCATCACTTCCAAACAATCGTCTGTTTCTTGCGCTTTTTTAACAGCTGCTGCACCGGCATCTTTAGCGACAGTCAAAATTGTCCCTTCTACCGGTTTCATGACTGCTTTATAAGCTGTTTTAACACCAGCTTCAAAACTTTCCGCGAATTGTTTGACATCAATTTCTTCTTTATCTTCTAATGCTTTTGAAAATCCGCGGAAAATTTGAGATAGAATAACACCAGAGTTGCCTCGTGCGCCCATCAATAATCCTTTAGAAAAAGCTTTACCTAAGTTCCCAATATGAGCCGTCAAATGGGCCTGTACTTCTTCACGTCCAGAAGTCATTGACAAGTTCATATTTGTACCTGTATCCCCATCAGGCACAGGGTAAACATTTAATGCATCCACCATGTCCGCATTATTTGATAAATTTTGTGCCCCTTGTATAATCATGTCGGCAAATAGATTACCGTTGATCTTCGTTATCATGCAAATATCCTCCTATTTGTCTTTCCCGTCATTATTAAAGCGCACGCCCTGAACAAAAATATTCACAGAGTTGACTTTAAGTTTTAATGTATTTTCTAAAGTATATTTCACAGTTGATTGCACGTTTTGCGCAACTTCTGAAATTTTCACACCGTAACTTACAATAATGTGCATATCTACGTCTAATACACCATTATCTTCCCTCACTACGATCCCTTTCGCATAGTTTTCATGTCCTAAAATTTCAGCAATACCGTCTCTCACTTGTTGACGTGAAGCCATTCCAACAATACCATAACATTCTACAGCTTTACCGCCTACAATTGACGCGATTACTTCATTTGAGATATCGATACTTCCATAATCATTTGTAATTTCTAAAGCCATCCTTTTCGCCTCCTATTTACAAATTCACTCTTTTATATCATCTATCACTATATTTATTAAAATTGATTACCAATCATTAAAAAACACTCTGATTTCTAATAATATTATATTACTATATCTGACGAGTCGTTGCCAATATACGCATGTGCACGATTACATTTTCTCATATTTCAGTTAATCACAGTTTCAAATTATATCAGAAAGTGCATAACACAAAAAGTGATTTATGAAAATATAACCTAACTTTTTATTGCATGTCAATTATTAATGTGGTATATTACCTTAGTATGTAGTAGAAAAGTGTATTTGTATTTCTTAAAGGAGGTACGATGATGGGTAAAGAATGTTTCGTAACAGGACGTAAAGCTTCAACAGGTAACAGACGTTCACACGCGTTAAACTCAACTAAACGTCGTTGGAATGCTAACTTACAAAAAGTTAGAATCCTTGTTGATGGTAAACCTAAAAAAGTTTGGGTTTCAACTCGTGCTTTAAAATCAGGTAAAGTTACTCGCGTATAATTAACAACATATATCGAAATAAAAAACAGGTCTTTATGTGGGAGACCTGTTTTTTTATTGATACTCATTTTTACTTATCTCGACTTCTCATGACATAGACGCCACCTCGATGAACGATGACCTCTCCTTGTTTTGCATCAAATTCGTTTGAGACTGTTAAAGTTTCGCCTCGATTCAACTGCTGCTCGCACAATTCATATTTAAAGCCTTTTAATGAAAGTACGACTTGATCCACCCCTTGCATAAACGAAACATAACGATAAGCTGTATCATTTTGTAATACATGCTGACCTTTAGTTAAATATTCGATTTCATTTTGTTGATCAATGAGTTGAATACGCACCGCTTCAAAATCAGGGTGTTGCAGGAGTTCCATAGCGCCCATAAAATGATCTAAACGTCCACCTGTTGCCCCAAAAATTTGAATATGATGATACCCTTGTTCCGCTGCAGTGCGTACAGCAAGGGCTAGGTCTGTATCGGCTTTTTCGGCTGGTACGGGCTCAATGGCAATGCGTGATTGTACCCATTCGCGTTCACTTTCAGAAATTGAATCAAAATCGCCTACCGCAAAGATTGGCGTAATATTGTGTTGTAATAAAATCATCGTCCCTCTATCTACGCCCCCCCATGTTTGATGGCGTTGGTTGTCGAACAATGCTTCTGGCAATTCGCGATCACTACAGAGCAAGCCAATGACTTTATCATTCATTACAGTTCACCTTTTAAACGTTGGTTCGCTTCTTTATAGTCTGCTCGGCTAAAGAAATACGAACCTGTTACTAACCAATCTGCACCTGCTTCAATGACTTGTTTCGCTGTTTGATCATTAATACCACCGTCGACTTCAATTTTAAAGTCAAGTTGGCGATTTTTTCGTATGTCATCTAATTGTTTAATTTTATCTACGGCAGCTGGAAGGAATGCTTGACCGCCAAAACCTGGATTCACAGACATGACTAAGACGAAATCCACCTCCTCAATGATCGCATCTAAAGCATGTACAGGTGTCCCTGGATTGATGACAACGCCCGCTTCAACACCATGTTTCTTAATATTTTGAACCACTCTATGAATATGTGGATTACCTTCCATGTGCACTGAAATTTTGTTCACACCTTTTTCCGCAAATGCTTCGACATAGTCATTCGGCGTCTCAATCATCAAGTGTGCATCAATCGGTAAATCCGTTGCCGCACGAATCGCTTCAAGCACTGGAAAACCAATTGAAATATTAGGTACAAATTGGCCATCCATCACATCAAAATGTAATGCATCAATCCCACTTTCTTCTAATTTTGTTAATTCTTGTTTTAAGTTTAAAAAATCAGCTGATAATAAAGAAGGAAAAACTTTTGTCATTAGTATCTTACCTTTCGATTTGATATTTCATTATATAATTGTACGTAATGGTCATAACGGAATGCTGGCAATTTTCCTGCATCTAACATCGCTTTGACATGACAACGCGGTTCATTAATATGATAACAATCTCTAAATTTACAGTATGCCCCTAATTCGGCAATATCGATAAAATAGTCTCGCAAATCTTCTTTTTCAATATGATCAAAATCGAGCGCACTAAAGCCAGGTGTGTCGGCGATATGACCTTGCTCGCGTGGATAAAGTTCGACATGGCGCGTCGTATGCTTGCCTCGGTTGAGTGATTGTGAAATTTCATTCGTCTCCAACGCAAGACTCGGCGCATAACGGTTGAGTAATGTCGATTTCCCTACCCCTGATTGTCCACTCAATACGGCAAGTCCAGGTGCCCAATGTTGAAATACTTCAGCCACATCATCATCTTTACCAATAAACTGTGTTTGATAACCAATTTTTTCGTAATATTTGAGAACTTCTTCAATAGCTGCTTGCTCTTCTTTTGATGCAAGATCCTTTTTCGTAATGAGTATACTCGGTTGTAACCCATATGAATGACCAATCACGAGAAAGCGATCTAACAATTGTGTTGAAAAATCAGGAGACACCGCACTCATCACGACAATGAGTAAATCGATATTGCTCACTGGCGGCCTTTTTAATTCATTACGACGTTCATGTACGTGTTGGATATAACCCGATGCATGTGTTTCCACATCAATATCCACAATATCTCCAACGATAGGCGTAATTTGCTTTTTTCTGAAGAGTCCGCGTGGTTTTGCATCAAACATTTCACCGTTGACGTCAACGCGATAGACACCGCTGATTGATTTAATAATTCGACCTGTTTTCAAATTCACACCTCTTTTTTGTTAATATCCTCAATTATTATATCAAAGCCTTATAGACAATGATATGATTTAATACTTGCAACAATTTTTGACATTAATGGATGCCATCTCATTTAAAAAACATACTAAGATTAGCTGTGAAGAAATTTATGACGATAGATTTCTTCACAGCTATTTTTTATAGTTGTAGAGAGAAGTAGATCGCGCAGTCTCGTGGATCTTTGAATCCGTAAAAAAACTGATCAGCTTTACTCTCCTTTTGAAATTCGATTGAAGTATGTTGGGTTCTAGAAACCGTGTATAGGAAAATGAAATGAAAAAGGCTAAGTAAAGTTAAAGATTTCTCAATTCAATAAAGAAAGGTATGATTTTTATCAATTGTTTAGGTATTGATATAGGTAAGTCAGAAAGTGTGGTCGCACATTATAAGGATGAAGTTTTGGTTAAAGAAATGGTCATTCAAAATAATCAAAATGGCTATCGTTATCTTAAAAATTACATCAAGCATCTGGATTCTCTATTTATCCTCTTTGAATCAACAGGTATTTATTCAAGAGGCATGAAACGCTTTTGTGAAATTCACAAAATAGATTACTTAGAAATGAATCCCCTAGAAGCCAAGTTCAAAACGAGCTCATTAAGATCATGGAAAACAGATAAGTCAGACGCACATAAACTCGCACTTCTTGCCTTTAGAATGAAAGATTCAAAGGTACAACGTCATCCTGAAGAGATATACTTTGAACTGAGAGAACGTGCGCGCTTTCACTTAGAAATGGAGATAAACCAAAATTGTCTCAAAGTTGAGTTAGTCGAAACACTACATCAAACATTTCCAGGGTTAGAAAAGCTATTTACTAACAGATATTCAAAAATCGCATTAAATATAGCTAAAGCATTTCCTCATCCTGATTTTGTAAGTACTTTGACTCATGATGAATTGGTGGAAAAAGTACTTCATTCAACTGATAAAGGCATTTCAGTTAATAAAGCTCACAAGTATGTCCAAAAATTAATTGAAATACAGATTAATAGTTTTCCGAATGTGGACAAGTCTTCTTTCCTCCTACAAAAAGTCCAATACTTATGCGACAAACTGCTTATTGGGATAGAAGAAATGAAAGAATTTGATCAGGAAATGATTGACTTAGCTAAAAATACAACTGAGTTTGAAAACATTATTTCAATTCCTGGCATCGGAGAACTCACAGCTGCATTGCTTATTGGGGAACTTGGTAATATTAGAGAATTTAAAACAAATAAACAATTGAATGCATTTGTAGGTATTGATATTAAACGGTATCAATCAGGAACTTCAAAAAGTAGGGATACGATCAACAAAAGAGGAAATAAAAAAGCAAGACGTTTATTGTACTTAATCATTATGAACATTATTAGGGGAAGAAATCATTATCAAAGCCATATTGTGGATTATTATTATAAATTAAGAGAGCAGCCTCATGGGAAAACCCACAAGACTGCCGTAATAGCGAGTATCAATCGCTTATTAAAGACCATTCACTACTTGATAGTCAATAATAAATTATATGATTATCAGAAAGCACCACACTAACGCAACCATATAATCATATACATCATAACACCTTATTCAAAAAAGTAAAAATTGGACGGTCTAGTTCAGTAATGTCAATTTTAATTATTGAACCCTTGACAAATCGTAGGAAAGAGACTGAGAAAACAATGCCCCAGTCCCATCTCGCTTTATTTCAGCCTATTCATACACACAAATTAAATTCTTGGATATACATTTTTAATCATCGTCCCACTTGTCACTTTACCTGGAAATTGACTTAACTTCACAGACAAGTCTTGTGGAGGTGCTACGAAATCAATTTTATTCGCAAAATATTGAATCGTTTCTTCCATCACAATCACTGTCATCCACTCACCCGCACAACGATGATTCGTATAGAAATCTCCGCCACCTTGTGGAATTAAATCAAATGGACTGCCATCCCAATTGTCAAAACGGTCTGGGTTAAATTGATATGGATTTTCAAATAATTCAGGGTCATGTGTCGTCCCAAAAATATCCAATACCGTCAATGTGCCTTTTTTCAGTTTAAAACCGTCAAATTCAACCGTTTTCTTTAATCGACCTGGTAAAAATGGCACAAATGGGAAAATTCGTCGCACTTCTTGAGCGAATTTATAAGCGTAATTCGGATCGTTAGTCACTTGTAACTTTTTACGTTCTTGATCAAATTCAATCAACGCTTTCACACCATAGCTCACAAAGCGATTCACCGCAACAAGTGGACGTACAATATTCATTAAATCTACTGCACATAAGTGAGGGTCCATCGGTTGATCATTCAAATCTTTCCAATGCGCAAACTCATATAAAGCCGTTCCTGGTTCTGCATATTGCTGACCCACTCGCACCGCTTCGATTTGCTCTTGTAAAAATTGTTCAACACGTGCACGCGCCTTTTTCGCTTCACGATACCCTTTCAAAGATTGGCCGAGCCCGCTAAACGAATCAATCATCGTATTCATATCTTCCGCATTTTGCACTGCTTGTTCATCTGTTTGTCTTAAACCTGCCCAGCGAAAACCGACTTTTGTTAAAATCAGTCCCGCTTCTTGGTAGACGTTAACTTCATCCTTATTTTGCATGCGTTCTGTATGCATAAACCAATAATTTCGTGTCAATTCACGTAAATATTTCAAATTTTTCTCAGTCATCAAAGACATAAAAAGCGCTTTACGGTCGACATGCACTTTACCTTCTGTCGTATGAATCGCACCTTTTCCGAATAAAGTATGAACAATACGTTTCGGCAACGTCCCTTTTCTTGAAATCTTATCGTTGTCATAAAATAGTTCTGCCGCTGCTTTACCACTGATTACAACAATAGGTTTCATCCCTAATGCACGCGTTTCAAAAGCTTTCGTTCCAAACTTTTCTAGACGCTTAGGTACATAAGTATAAGCTTCGTTGATCATTTTAAGCGTATTGTCTAATCCCGTATCTTTTGGTAATTTCTTTGCCACTTTAAATCCCCCCGAAAAACAATTTTTTATCTTCTCCCCCATTATACGTGGTTAACAGCGAAATGTAATCCCAAAACCCAACTTTCAAAAGCATTCTTAGCAAATTAATCTGTTTTCTTAATCACAGATATCAGAAAGCCATTTTCAACATAAAAAACAACCGTCAAAACGAACCCCACGTCCATTTTCACAGTTGATAAATGATATGCTATTAAATGTCAACAATCTCCAATATCTCACCCACACATAATAGTGGCGAAAGATGATAAATTTATTTTTACCGAGCACAACGCAATCTATGTCTCTCTATACAAAAAAACAGATTGCTAGAACGATGCTTCCTAAAAACAAAATAGCCTTATTGATTAACAATCCTGGCAAGACTCCTGAGTGGTTATGTTAAAGGCAAAATAATGTTACTTAACTTCAAAAGTAGTTACTGTTTAACGCAGTAGCTGTCTGATTTCTCAACGCGTTCGCTTTTGAGAAGTCTAGTCAGCCTTGCGGGGGCAGTACGACGAAATCTTCGTTACACATGAGATTTCTGTACTGCTCTCAAAATCCAATTCGGCTACCACCAAATGTACACTATAATCAAGCCGAATTGAGTTGAAGGACCCACCCCTAGGAACGCGAGCCTTAGATTGCATCAATAAGGCTAAATCAATATAACAACGAAGCATCGTTCAGCAATCTGTAGGATTAAAACACACATGTCACCGAAATACTAAAAACCTAACAAAAACTACACTTCATCTTCTAAAAATCATCAAAATCAATCGTCTTTCTCGCCACTGTTTTACCATCCACTTTAATCACATATTTCGCCGATTTATTTTTCTCTATCACAAATTGCATCGTTTGCGGCGTATCTCGTGTAATATTAAACGTTTCAGCAGGGCTTTGACCATTATCATTTTTATCTGTAATAAAAACTTCTACTTTTTGAGGCTTATCATTTTCACCTGTATAAGGAATGTTCACCGTCTCACTGTACGCCTTCACCGCTGAATCACTGTCCTCATCATCTTCTTTCTCACCTGTAGATACGATAAAGCTCACCGTATCGCCCTCTTCTACATTTGTCTTTTTAGGCGAGTGATTGATAATATGATGTTTTTTCACACGGCGGTCTGAACGTTCTTTTTCAATTTTAACGACAAGTCCTTTTTCTTCTAATTCTGCTTTCACATCATCTATGTCTTTGTTCGTATAATCACCGACATATACTTGACGTTTACCGAGTGATTCTGTGACTTCAACTTTATCTTGCGTCACTGCCACGTTTTGACCTGGCTGAATACTTTGCGACTCAATATGACCTTTTTCAATATTATTCTTAGTATAGGCCGTTGTAAATGTCACATGCGTGAAGCCTAATTCTTTTAATCTTCGTTCGGCATCTTGTTTCGTCATACCTACCAAGTTCGGCATGGCTTCCACACGTTGACCTTTTGAGATGACAAGGTCCACACTGCTTTCTTGTTCCACCTTACTGCCTTCTTCTGGATCGACGGTCATCACTTGATCTTTACTGTAACGGTCACTGTAATCATATGTGACGTCACCTACAGTCAATTTATTATCTTTTAATAGTTTTTCGGCTTGAGCTCTCGATTTGCCGAGCACTTCAGGCACTTGACTATATTTATCTCCAGTCATCGCTGCACCCATAAAAATAAACAAGCTACCTAATAAAAGTAATAAAATCACACCGAAAATCCATTTTTTGCGTCCCGAGCGCTTCGGTGGCGTACTATAATAAGCAGGTTGTGGTTTCGGCTTAGGTTGTCCCTGAGGTTGCTTCTCAGGCGTGACAATTGGAATTTGTGCCGTTTCATCAACAGCTTGACCTTGTTTCGCTTGCTCAGCTTTTAACGCATTTTTATTGATGGGTACAGTTTTTGTTGCTGTACCGTCCACTTCGTATATTGCTTCATTTTGACGGGTCGGATCTAAAGTCGACATGACATCGTGCGCCATTTCTGATACTGAACGGTAACGGTGACTTTGATCCTTTTCTGTGGCTTTTAAAATAACATTACTTAACGCTTGAGGCACATCTCTTCGCGTATCTGTCACGTTCGGCACAGCTTCTTGTATTTGTTTAATTGCAATACTCACTGCCGTTTCGCCACTAAAAGGTGGATGCCCCGTCAACATTTCATACAATACAATACCTATTGAGTAAATGTCAGAACGTTCGCCTGTTTTTTCACCTTTTGCTTGTTCAGGCGATAAGTATTGGACAGTGCCAACAACATGATTCGTTTGCGTCATCGTTGTTTCACTGAGCGCTTTCGCAATACCAAAGTCTACAATTTTTAACGTTTGATTCCTGTCAATCATGACGTTTTGCGGCTTAATATCACGATGCACAATGCCACGTTCATGTGCATGACGAATCCCACTTAAAATTTGCTCGATAAAATAGAGCGCTTTTTCAGGCTTTAACGGCCCGTTCGCTTTAATGTAATCGGCTAAGGTGGGCCCTTCAATATATTCCATCACGAGAAAGAAAAAGTCGACTTCTTCACCCACGTCTAAAACACTGACAATATTTGGATGTGTCAGTATCGTCGTGTTTTGAACTTCGCTTTCAAAGCGTTGGATCGTCGCTTGCTTTTCGTTCGGTGGAATATGAATGAGTTTCACAGCGACTTGACGATTCAAAATAGTATCCATTGCGACATAAACATTCGACATGCCACCGCCACCAAGAATTTGCTTCAACTCGTAGCGGTCATCTATTAAACGCCCAATCATACAGGTTCACCTGCAATTTCAGCGAGTATAAAAGAAACATTATCTTTTGCTTCTTGTTCTTCAGCAACTGCAAGCATGTCATCACCAATCTCTTGAATAGTCTTACCCTCATTCAAGAGTTCATGCAATTGGTACGGCTTCACATAATCTGTTAAACCATCAGAATTTAAAATCAGATATTGATAAAATTGCGTACGTTTAGTGAAAATATCAGGTGTCACAAAACGATTTGTACCCATCACTTTCGTAATAATGTGTCTTCTCGGATGTACGAAAGCTTCTTCTTCGGTAATTTCACCTAACATCACGAGCTGATTGACAAATGTATGGTCAATTGTAATTTGGTCCATCGTTCGACCATTCGTTAAATACGCACGTGAATCGCCTACATTTGCGACAACAATATGATGATCAAATACTAATGCACATACACACGTCGTCCCCATGCCATGGTACTCAGGATTTTGTTGGGCTTGATCGTATAAATCACGGTTGACGATTTGAAGTTGATGTTTCAACCAAGCTTCTGCCTGCTCAGGCTCAATATAGTTTTCCGCTTCAAACCTTTCCTGTAAAGCATCTACAACAAATTGAGATGCAACTTCACCTGCTTGATGACCACCCATACCATCACATAATACTAAAAATTGTTGTTCTGTTTTATTGTAAAACACGCCACCTGCATCTTCATTGTTTTCACGAAAATCCCCTGCTACTGAAAAAAATTCTGCATTTAACATTATGTTCTACCTCGTTTCTGCTTGACGTTCCTTTGCTCTAAGTTGTCCACACGCTGCGTCGATATCTGCGCCTTGTTCACGTCTAATTGTAGCATTAATGCCTAATTTTTTTAATTCTTTTTCAAATTTAAAAATGTCATCTTTAGGCGTTTTAACATAATTACGCTCCGGAACGTGGTTCACTGGAATTAAATTCACATGACAATTTAATGGTTTAATCAATTTTGCCAGTTCACGCGCGTGCTCAAGCTGATCATTCACACCGCCAAATAAGCCATATTCAAACGTAATACGACGCTTTGTTTTTTCTTGATAATATTGAATCGCTTCCATCAATTTATCCACATCGTATGCTCGGTTAATCGGCATTAATTTTGAACGAATTTCATTATTCGCTGCATGTAAGCTCACCGCAAAGTTAATTTGAAGTGATTCATCAGCAAAATCATAAATTCTCGGTACAATACCTGATGTTGAAACTGTAATATGACGCGCACCAATGTTTAAACTGTGATCATCGTTCACTATTTTCAAAAAGTCCATCATTTCATCATAGTTTTCAAACGGCTCACCAATCCCCATAATAACAATAGAAGAGACACGTTCGTCTGTTTCATCTAACGCTTTTTGCACAGTTAAAACTTGTGAGACGATTTCACCCGCTTCTAGATTACGCTTCAGTCCGCCTAATGTTGACGCGCAAAACGTACAGCCAATACGACAGCCCACTTGTGTCGTCACACATACAGAATTTCCGTAGTCATGACGCATTAATACCGTTTCAATCGTATACCCATCTTGTAATTCAAATAAAAACTTGATTGTACCATCGCGACTTTCTTGGCGGACAACCGTTGCCAAAGTCGTTATCGTAAAGTGATCCGCGAGAAGTTGACGTAATGCTTTCGATAAATTTGTCATTTCTTCAAAAGAATCTACACGTTTATCATAAAGCCATTCGTAAATCTGCTTAGCCCGGAAACTTTGTTGGCCATTCTCTTTCAACCAACCTTGCAATTCATCAAATCTAAGTGAATAAATCGATTGTTTTTCAAAGTCTGGCAAAAATTTATTCTTCTTTTTCTTTTCTGCAGTAATCATATTGTCTACCCTTTCTTCCTTACTCTCGTTATAAAAAAGCCATCTGCATGCATATCTTGTGGCAATAGTTGCAATGTTTTCACTGGTTCATGTGTCCGAGGGTCTTCTATAGGATCAAATTCGAAATCAGGATGTGACTTTAAAAAAGTATAAATCACATTATCGTTTTCTAGTTGTTCAATGGTACATGTCGAATAAACCATTGTTCCCCCAGCTTTAAGATGCTTTGAAACATTGTCAATGATGCGTAATTGTAAGTCTACTAATCCCTTAACATCTTGTGGCGTTATCACATATTTAATTTCTGGTTTATGTCTCAAAACACCTAGCCCACTACATGGCGCATCGAGTAAAACTTTGTCAAACTGCTGGTCGTATGGTTGTGTTGCATCATGTTGCATCGCACGAATCCCTGTTAAATGCAACTTGCGGATGTTATGGTCAATGAGCTGAATTTTATGCGCATGTACATCTGTTGCGAGCACTGTTCCTTGACCATTTAAAATTTCAGCCATGTGACACGCTTTACCGCCAGGTGCACTACAGCTGTCTAACACGGCGTCACCCGGTTGTAATTCCATATATTCAGCGACAAACATAGAGCTCTTATCCTGGATACTGATCAAACCTTTTTGAAACAGTTCAGACGTCATCACGCCATGACCTGACACGTGTAGACAAACGTCAATATGAGTATCTGATTGAACTTCAAAACCTTCAGCGCGTAATTGTTCGATAGCTTCATCTACAGTGATTTGCGTACGGTTCACACGTACAGTTTGTGTTCCTGGGAGAAGCAAATTCGCCGCAATCGCTTCAGTTGTATCAGCTCCGAAATGCGTTAACCAATGTTTAATAATCCAAGTTGGTATGCTGTACTGAATTGAAAGTCTCTCAGGTTGCTTTTTAATCGCTGTGATGTCTGGTAACGGCTGCGATGTCATTTGACGTAAAATCGCATTGACCGTATTGCCTGTTTGTGCACCACCGCGCTTCTTTGCGATATTCACGGCTTCGTTAATTAAAGCATGCGTCGGCACTTTATCTAAATAAAGGAATTGATACAGACTCATCCATAACAAACGACGCACCCAACCTTTAATTTTTGTTTTCACGAATGGTTTTAAATAATAATCTAAAGTCAGTTTGCGCTTAATTGTCCCATACACGAGCTCTGTATATAAACCGCGATCAGCAGGATTTAATGGATATGTCTGTAACATCTCATTCATTTTTAAATTACTGTAAGCGCCGTCTTTCAACACTGCTTCAATTGTCATTAAACTTAATTCACGAACTGTGACCATTTAGATGAGTTCCTTTCCAACTAGAGATGTTTGGAAACCACTTAAAAATTGTGCAACAGACATTCTTTTCTTACCCGCTAATTGAATTTCTGTCAGTGCAATCGCATCGTCTGAACCTGTACCGACAATGATATGTTTTTTCGTAACATCGATTATCTCACCCGGACGCCCAGATTGACCTTTTACAAATTGCGCTTCATATAACTTCATATTTTTATCTTCAAATGTCGTGTAAGCCACTGGCCATGGAGATAAACCACGAATATGGTTGAAAATCGTGCGTGCATCTTGTGTCCAATCTATGCGTTCATCTTCACGTTGAATATTGGATGCAAAGCTCACTAACGCTTCATCTTGTGGTGTACGGTCGTTCGTCCCATTTATAATTGATGGGAGCGTTTCTTTCAATAACTCCGTACCAAGTCTACTCAACTTATCATGCATAGTCCCCACATTGTCTTTGTCTTCAATAGGAATCGCTTGTTGTGAAATGATATCACCGGCATCTAACTTTTTCACCATGTACATGATTGTCACACCTGTTTCTGCTTCACCATCAATAATCGCTTGGTGAATCGGTGCACCGCCGCGATATTTTGGCAATAATGACGCATGTACATTGACCGCGCCAAATTTTGGATGTTCAAGTAATGATTCAGGTAATAATTGACCAAACGCCGCTGTCACGATTAAGTCACATTCCGTTTGAAGTAATGTTTCAAGTTCTGCTGAGCCACTTAACTTTTCAGGTTGGTACACAGGAATATCGTGTGCAACCGCAACCTTTTTCACTGGAGGTGGCGTGAGTACCCGTTTACGTCCTACGGGTCTGTCGGGTTGAGTGACAACTGCAATCACCTCTTCAGTGTCGATTAACATTTCTAAAATTGCGGTTGAAAAATCAGGTGTCCCCATAAAAATAATCTTACTCATCTTCTAAATAAGCCTCCAATTCTGCATTTGAAATTTCTCGATCCATCATATCTACAAATAAAATGCCATTTAAATTATCAATGACATGTAAAATCATCCGAGCAATGTCATCATAAGCCGTCATTTCAACTTCATTGCCATTTAAATCGTAACTTCGAACCGTAATCATACGACTGCGCGTCACTTCACCAAAACGCCCTGGCACACTCAAGCACCCTTCAAGTTCCGTCGCTGTTTCATCTGATTGGGCAATGACTTCAGGATTGATCAGCTGCAACAAACCATCTTGCTCCATGTCGACAATTGCGACACGCTCACTCACACCAATTTGTGGTGCAGCTAACGCCTGACCTTCTGCATCATATAACGTATCTTCCAAATCTTGAATGAGATCTTTCAAATGTGCATCAAAATCAGTTACAGGCGCTGCTTTTTTCCTCAAAATCGGATGCATATGTGTTTTAATTTTTCTGATCATATCCTTCATCGCCCCTCACGAAAATTTATCATTATATTATAGCTTATTCTCACCTAAAATGCGATAGTCTCTCATCGACATCATAACAAAAAACACATCATTCATCATTATGCGTATGCAAAAAAAGGGACAAACTACTCAATGATCAATTAAAAATCTATCACATTAAGCTATTTGCCCTTTTGTTGCATGAATCATATTCGATTACCATATCACTGTATCAAAACACTGGCATATGAATACTTAGTCCAATCTATTACATCATCATATAAGGATTGATATCTATTTTAAGCCCCAACTTATTTTTCACAAACATTTCGTGGTAATAGTCATCTAAATACGTCAATGCATGGATGAGTGACGGTTCACTTTTGTATTTCACTAATATTTGGAAGCGGTACTCGTTGTTAATACGCGGAATAACTGACGGTGACGGCCCTAATATGAATGCTTTATCTGTTAAATGTTGCAACAAAATTTGATGAATATGTGTTGCTGCTTGTAGGACTTCTTTCGTCTTTTCATGCGTGATTGTAAAGTTAATTAAATAATAGTAAGGCGGATATTGTCCTAACTTACGATACTGCATTTCTTTTTGGTAAAAATTCAAATAATCATTTTGTTGTACGTCTTTAATCGCGTAATGGTCCGGATTATACGTTTGAATGATCACTTCCCCTTTTTTCTCATGACGTCCTGCACGTCCTGCGACTTGCGTCAAAATTTGAAAAGTCCGTTCACTCGAGCGAAAATCAGGCAAATTCAACATCGTATCTGCATTCAGTACGCCAACGAGGGTAATATTCGGAAAGTCCAATCCTTTCGCAATCATCTGTGTGCCTAACAATATGTCGCCGTTCCCTTCACCAAACTGTTTCAATAATTTTTCATGACTGCCTTTTTTGGTCGTCGTATCAACATCCATGCGAATCGTTCGGGCGTCAGGGAATTGTTGTTGCAGCAATTCTTCTACACGTTGGGTCCCTGTCCCCATTTGACGAATATGTTCACTTTCGCAGTTCGGACACTGAAACGGTGCTTGTTCTTGATAACCACAATAGTGACATTTCAATTGGTCACTCGATTTGTGATACGTTAATGAAATATCACAATTCGGACATTGTGGCACATGACCACAGTCGCGACACAACATAAATGATGCATACCCACGACGATTCAAAAAGAGGACGACTTGTTCTTTGCGCGCAAGTCGTTGTTCGATCGCTTCAACGAGACGTGCTGAAAACATGGAACGGTTTCCATTTGCCAGTTCTTCTCTCATGTCTAAAATCTCAACATCAGGTAATGGCTGTTGGTTGACACGTGACGGCATTGACAATAACGTATAAACGCCTTTTTCGGCACGTGCATAACTTTCCAAACTTGGTGTCGCACTGCCTAACACGAGTGGACATTGATGATATCGACTGCGCCACTCTGCAATATCTTTTGCATGATAACGCGGATAATCTTCTTGCTTGTATGTCGATTCGTGCTCTTCATCAATAATAATCATGCCAAGATTTTTAAACGGCGCAAATACACTCGAACGCGCGCCAACACTGACACGTGCACGGCCATCACGAATTTTTTGCCATTCATCATAACGTTCGCCGTTCGACAAAGCAGAGTGTAGGACGGCTACTTCATCACCAAAGCGTCGTTTAAATCGTAATACCATTTGCGGTGTTAAAGCGATTTCTGGCACGAGCATCATCGCCTCTTTACCTTGTGTGAGGACATCTTCAATAATTTGGAGATACACTTCTGTTTTGCCGGAACCCGTTACGCCATGTAGTAAAAACGTTTCAGCTTGTTGTTGACGGACCGAATGCAGTAAAGTGTCATATGCGACTTGTTGTTCTGGCGTGAGCTCACGTTTTTGTTCTTTCTCAAAAACACGTCCTTCATATGGGTTTCGTTCCACAATCGCATCATATTTTTCGATTATACCTTGTTTTTCTAACGTATTGATGGCTGAAGTAGAAAATGCCATTTCTAATAATTCTTGCAACAATACATCACGGTGACGTTCATCGAGTAAAAATACGAGGACCTCATACTGCTTTTGTTTCTTTTGCGCGGTTTCCAAATACGCTTCAGCCATTTCTGTAGACACCACTCTGACCGCACGTCGCTTTTTCTTCGTCGTATTTTGCGATAATATCGTAACAGCTTCAATATAGCCTTCTTTCAAATACGGTATGAGCTGTTCAATATTTTCATCTTGTTGCGCGTCTTTATAATAGTACAGCCCTTCATTATTAAAATACGCCACCACTTCATCAGGCAAATCCGCATCCTCTTTTAACTTGAATGCTTTTGAATATTTCGCTTTAATCGCACTGGGCAACATCGCTTCAAGAATAGAGATGCGCTTCGATAAAAAATAACGGCTATACCATTCACTTAATTGGACGAGTTCTGTCGTCAGTTCTGGCTGAATATCTTTCACTTCTAAAATCGGTCTTAATTTCTCCAAATCATATTCCGCTTCTTCATCCGGTACACATCGCATGACGTACCCTTGAATTTTGCGCGGGCCGAATGGCACAATGACACGAACCCCCGGCTGAACGATATTTTCTAAATCAGCGGGTATGGCGTAATCAAACCTTTTATCTACACTTTTCGAGGCAACGTCTACAATGACTTGCGCGATCATACATCCCATCTACTTTCTAAAATTGATAAGATTTGGAAAGCCAATTTCTTTTTAGGGCCTTTTTGAAGCGTTTCAAATGTCCCGTCTTTAAAATAAAGTGACACTTCATTGTTGTCTGAACTAAAACCAATAGACGTATCGCCCACATTGTTCGCAATAATGACATCTGCATTTTTACGCGCGAGTTTGTCTTGTGCGTAGCTTTCCATATTTTGTGTTTCTGCAGCAAAGCCTACCAGTTTTTGTGTCGTTTTGTGTTCACCTAAATATTTCAAAATGTCTTGTGTACGTTTGAACGTGACAGTCACATCACCGTTTTGCTTTTTCATTTTATGTGGCAACGGATCAACCGGTGTGTAATCTGATACGGCAGCAGTTTTGAATATAATATCTTGTTGCTTGAAACGCTGCCTTACCGCTTGAAACATATCTTCAGCTGTCGTCACTTGTACGACTTCGACATGACGTGGTGCTTCGATTGACGTAGGTCCAGTTACTAGAGTTACCTCTGCACCGACTTTTTGAAGTGCCTCTGCGATGGCGTATCCCATTTTCCCTGATGCTCTGTTCGATACAAAACGTACAGGGTCAATCGTTTCGATAGTTGGCCCTGCAGTAACAAGCACTTTTTTATCACGGAAATATGCCGATTGTATCTTTTCTGCATTTTTCTGACCTTGTCGATCGATGACTGCTTTAATTTCGAGAGGTTCCGCCATACGTCCTTTCGCTACGTAACCACATGCTAAAAAGCCTTCTCCCGGTTCGATAAAATGATAACCATCGTCTATGAGTGTTTGAATATTAGCTTGAATTCGCGGATTTTCAAACATATGGACATTCATTGCAGGCGCCATAAATTTAGGTGTCGTCGTCGCTAATAACGTCGTCGTCACCATATCGTCCGCAATACCGTGACTTAATTTTGAAATGATGTTCGCTGTCGCGGGTGCAACGACAATCGCATCCGCCCAATCTCCTAAAGCAATATGTTGGATTTCAGCTGGATTCTCTTCTAAAAACGTATTCGTATAAACTGCGTTACGACTAATCGCTTGAAATGATAATGGTGTTACGAATTGTTGTGCATGCTCTGTCAACATGACGCGCACATCATAACCCCCTTGTGTCAGTTTACTTGTTAAATCTATGGCTTTATATGCAGCGATACCGCCTGTTACAGCTAGCAAAATATTTTTCATCATTTCCACTCCTGTTTTTTTCACTCTTAAAAGCATTATAATATATTTAACGTTTTGTTTCATATGACGTTGCTTTTTAGAATCATAGCATCGGACATAAAAATTTCAGCGATTTAAATTATTATATTTTAAATCAGATACGCTTCATTGATTATTGTTCTGAATTCTACACGATTGTCATTATAAAATCGCGCTCTATGGACTTGTCTCAACTCATTTTGGTTCGATTCAAATATACATTTGATGGAATTCGGATTGGATGTTTAAGCAGTACAGAAATCTCATATGTAACAAAGATTTTGCAGGGTTCTGTATCAATATCGGTTAGTGAGACGATAACACATTAAGCAACGTTTTTGTGGTTCAGTACGTTTTTTATATTCACTTATAAACACCCTAGAAATCATTTAAATTCAATTCCTAAAATTCCAGAAATTTCTGTCACCATACTAATAATGAAATATGCTTGTATTTTACATTATATTCTTATAGCCAAACACTGAATTTATTTTGATGGTTCTGTTGCAAAGTCGAAAAAACTGAATAAGTAAAAAGTGAATTTAATTGTATATAGGTAATAGTTGGATTAATCCTAAAATTCCCACATTCATAAATTTCTGAAAATTCATTGATTTCCTTTTTTTTTGTGTGATAATATTTAAATACATTAACTTTAAAGGAGGTGTTAAATATGAAAGAGATTTTAAATTTACAAACTTTTTAATCTGAAAATTCAAAAAAATCTTATCCAGGTACTACACCATAAAAGTACATAATTATAGAGGACGCTAGTTAGCGTTCTCTATAATTTATGTTATAAAAAGGAGATATAATAAATTGGCTTATTTTAACTCTTTAACTAATGGAGTGATTCGAAAAAAAATTTATAAGTTAGTAGGATCAATTAACAATTTACCTTCTTATGGTTTTAAAATACATATATCTAGTGAGCCTTTAACAGCTCAAGAATTATTAAATATAGTAGAAGCGTATTGTATTGAGAATGAGCTAACCTATAAATATATTTTTAAAAAAGAAGATTATTATGCTTCTTTAAAAAAAGACTTTGATAGATTTTCTTCAGGAAAATTTATTACTATTTATCCTCCTACAGAATTTATATTCAAAAAAGCCTTGTATGATTTAAATGAATTGTTAGGTGAAAAATATAAAGGACCATATATTTTAAGTGATAAACAATATAGTGGTTCGAGCACTTTATATTATAGATATGGACGCATGAAAGAAGAAGCACCATATAAAATAACTAAAAATGGTAAATTTTATATAGACAATAATCGTTCTTTATATGAATTACCTGATTGGATTGAAGAACCTTTTCCAGTTGTTGATAATCAAGAGAGTAATTATCTATTAAAAACATATAAAATTGAAAAGTGCATACATCTATCAAATACTGGAGGAGTATATTTAGGAGTAAATAAGAATAATGAAAAGTATATTATTAAAGAAGCTAGACCATATGTTGGATATTCTGCAAATTTAAAAGATGATAGTGTTGTTTATAGAAAGAATGAATTCAACAACTTTAATAATATGTCAAATTTGTTGAACGTACCTAAAACAAAAGAGAGCTTTTTTGATTCTGGTCATTTTTTTACTGTAGTTGAATATATAAATGGATATACCTTATTTGATATCTTTGAAAATAATAATCTTTTAAACCACTATCTACCAACTAAAGAAAAAAAAGAAGAATTTCTATTTAAATTAATAGAGCAAGTAAAATGCGTTCATAAAATCAACTTTTATATTGGTGATATTTCGTCAGTTAATATTATGTACAATAAAAATGACAATAAACTTTACTTTATAGACTTAGAATATTCAGGTTTTGGTGAAAGTACTACTTATACTGAAAACAACACTCCTGGTTTCAAAGTAAAATCAGATAAATTAAATGTTTTTGAACAGGATATTCAAAGTTTAGCTTTAACATTTGCCTCAATGTTTTTTAAAGATAGAGAGGAAGTAACTTCCAATACCAATTTAATAAAGTATCATTTGAGAAGAGTTGAAAAATTAGGAATTATTACATATAAAACGTATAAAACTCTATTGAAAATGATTTTTGAACCTGGATTTTTTTAACTTTAAATCAGGAGAGCATATATGGAATTTTTCAATTTTAATGTCACTATTAGATTAAGACTAATTTGTGGGTTTGTTACACGATTGTTCAATATGGCTGTTATCCCATTTATGGCTATTTATTTTGCTGAAAAAACTACCCCTTTTGTTTCAGGAATAGTTTTAACTTTTTCTATTATATTAAATGTAGCTTCAAATTTATTCGGAGGATATTTAGCAGATATTTTTAATAAAAAGAACGTTTTAGTTACTGGTATTTTATTAAATAGTTTAAGTTTGATTTCCATTGGTATATCAATGTCGGTTTTGTTTATATATCTTATTATTTTTTCTTTTTATTAAATAGTATATTTTCCTCATTATACAAACCTTCCCTTTCAGCAATGATAATTGAAGCAACATCAGATAATAACAGAAGAAAAGTCTTTAGATATAATTATTGGTTAGTTAACCTTTCAGTAGCATTAGGAATATCTATAGGTGGAATTTTTTTTAAAGAATACTCAAATTATATATATATAATTGCTGGATTATCGACCTTAATAGTTTCTATAATCTATTATAAATACATGAGAAATTACGAAAAAGAGAAATCTAGTATCAAGGAAAACCCATCAATCAAAAAAATTTTTTATAATTATTCATATGCAATAAGGGATAAAAGTTTTTTATATTTTATATTAGCTGGAGGTATTATATTCAGTAGTGAATGGCACTTAACTAATATAGTAAGTGTAAATTTAAGTGAAAATAATATAATAAATTCAATCGGTAATTATTCGTTTGATGCTGCAAAAACTATTGCCTTTTTGCAAGTAATAAATACTTTTATTATTCTATTATTATCTATATATATAGGTAAATATATGGAACGTTATAAAGTGAAGTACGTCTTACTTATTGGAACAAGTTTTTACTCCTTTTCGTATCTCTTCATGTTAACAACCAATAATATATATTTAATGATACTACTTATTATAATCGCTTCTTTAGGAGAATTGGTATTCGCCCCCTCTTATCAAGTAGCGCAAGTGAATATTATGAATCTAGATAAAAAAGGATCCTATTCAGCTCTAGGATCACTGGCCACGCAGAGTTCTTCTTTAATTGCATCATTGACTCTAATGATTAGCCAATACTTAAATACTTATTTCATTTTTATAATACTTCTATTATTAAGTATTTTTGCGATTTTAACGCTTTACACAGTATATAATAAAAGAATGGAGAGTGTGTAAGATATGGCGGTTTATTTTAAAAAAACTACCTTGAAGAATGCGGATTTTATTTTAGAAATGCAAAAGCAATGCTTTAGAAATGACTTTTTAGAATATGAAGATTATGAAACCAGTCCATATTATGAAACCTTAGAAGATTTACAGAATGATATATGTACAAATCATCATTTTACGATTTTTTTAGACGAAAATATAATAGGTGCTTTTGAAATCAAAGAAAAAAAAGACAGTCAACATTTATATAAAATTTTTATATCTCCGAATAAACAAAATAATGGAATTGGAAAAGTAGTTATGAAAATGATTTTTGAAAAATTGACTAATAAAAACAAATGGACTGTCTATACACCACACAAAAGCTTTAGAAATCATCATTTCTATGAATCTTTAGGTTTTAAAAAATATGGCGAGGCTATTTTATCAGATAAATTAACATTGTTTAAATACGTTAAATACAATTAGCTTATTTCTGGTTCTGTTGCAAAGTTGAAAAATAAGCGGTTAACCCCATGTTTAAAAGAATCAGTTGTGTTATGTTAACTAGCTAGCATAATAGTAATTTCATGGCATGGCGAAAATCCGTAGTTCTGAAGACACGTGCGGTTATAGGTTGTATATTTTTAACGGTTGGTGAGAGATTCACTGACCGTTATTTTAATTATTGATATTAAAAAAGCACAAATATCTCTATAATTGTAAGTGACCAAACCGACGATTAAGGAGATATTGTGCCTATGTGTAATGATATATCAGAAATACTAGGAATTAAAGTTAAAAATTTAAAAATCACTCAAAATTTAGGATTACATGTTCATAAAAACGTACAGGCTATGTAAATCATGCGTTAGAAACTACTAATAATAGATATAGACTATGTCATTTTATCGTCTCATTCACCGACGTTTGATAAAGAACCAAAATATACAATCAATGTAAAAAACGCCTTTCAAATTCATCTCAACGGATAGAGACAACTTTGAAAAGCGTATTTTAAATGTCATATGCATTTATCGATTGTATTGAATTAAAAGTGTGATTCATCAACGTGTGGATGAATTTTGCTTGCGGCAATTTCTTCTAACGCACGGCCTACTGTTTTTTTGCTTTCATAACGATCTAATAATAAATGATCAGGGTCAGCTTGTAACTCACGTGCACGTTTAGCGGCTGTTGTCGCAATTAAATATTTTGAGTTAATTTTATCTTGTAAATGGTGTAACGGTGGGTATAACATTATTTTTTGGCCTCCAATAACATTTTTCTGTATTTCGCTTCAATGCGTTCTCGCTTTAAATGTTCAGCTTCAACAATGGACTGAATGCGGTCTTTCGCTAGATCCACTTCATCGTTTACGACAACATAATCGTAAAGATTCATCATCTCAACTTCTTTTTTCGCTTCTTTTACGCGACTTTCAATTTTTTCTTTTGATTCTGTTCCACGACCGATTAAACGCTCTGTTAAATGGTCTAGACTTGGTGGTGCTAAAAAGATAAATAGCGCATCTGGAAATTTCTTGCGCACTTGCTTGGCCCCTTCAACTTCAATCTCTAAAAATACATCATGACCTGCATTCATCGTATCTTTAACATATTGCACGGGTGTGCCGTAATAATTTCCTACATACTCTGCGTATTCAATAAACTCATCTGCTTCAATGAGTTTTTCAAATTCTTCTCTCGTTTTGAAAAAATAATCAACGCCATCTTGTTCACCTTCTCGCATTTGACGCGTTGTCATCGAGATAGAATATTTATAAGATGTGTGTGGATCATCAAAAATACGTTTTCTAACTGTGCCCTTGCCAACACCAGAAGGGCCTGAGAGTACTATTAGTAAGCCTTTTTCAGTATCCATGCCTTACGACCTTTCTTCGCTATTCTTCTATTTATTAACATATCTTACCACAATTTTTATTGAATTGCATAGAGGGCCAAGCGAAAACTTTAGTTCTGACGTGCATGGATAGGCATGTTATAATAATGTAATGAAAATTTTTAAAGGTGGCAGATAATTATGGCATTTGATGGTATGTTTACAAGAAAAATGGTAGAAGATTTACAATTTCTCGTTTCTGGGCGTATTCATAAAATCAATCAACCGGAAAACGATACAATCATCATGGTTATAAGACAGCAACGCCAAAATCATCAATTGTTGTTGTCGATTCACCCGAATTTTGCACGGATTCACCTCACTACAAAAAAATATGATAATCCATTTGAACCGCCGATGTTTGCGCGCGTCTTTCGTAAACATTTAGAAGGTGGACGTATCCTTGCCATTCGCCAAATCGGAAATGACCGTCGCATCGAAATGGACGTGGAAAGTAAAGATGAAATTGGTGACACGATTCATCGTACAGTGATTTTAGAAATTATGGGAAAACATAGTAATCTCATTCTCGTTAATGAAGAACGTAAAATTTTAGAAGGTTTTAAACACCTTACACCAAATACGAATCAATTTAGAACCGTGATGCCAGGTTTTCAATATGAAGTGCCGCCAACACAACATAAACAGAACCCTTATGCGTATACTGGTGCGCAAGTGCTCCAACATATTGATTTCAATGCGGGCAAAATTGATCGCCAACTGCTTCAAACGTTTGAAGGTTTTTCACCGTTAATCACAAAAGAAATCACATCAAGGCGCCATTTTATGACCACACAAACTTTACCTGAAGCTTTTGACGAAGTGATGGCCGAAACGAAAGCGACACCCCAACCGGTATTTCATAAAAATAACGAAACAGGTAAAGAAGACTTTTATTTTATGAAGTTACATCAGTTTTACGATGATTGCGTCACATATGATTCACTCCATGAACTGCTCGACCGTTTTTATGATGCACGCGGTGAACGTGAACGCGTCAAACAACGTGCAAACGATTTAGTCAAACTCGTCCAACAATTACTTCAAAAATATCAAAATAAATTAAGTAAGCTCGTCGATGAACAAGCGGGGACTGAAGAAAAAGAAAATCAACAATTGTACGGCGAGTTAATCACAGCGAATATTTATCAACTCAAACCTGGAGATCGCCAGTTAGAAACAGTAAATTATTATACAGGAGAAAACGTGACTATTCCGTTAAATCCACAAAAGTCACCTGCTGAAAATGCGCAATACTATTACAAGCAATACAACCGAATGAAAACACGTGAGCGCGAATTGACCCATCAAATTACTTTAACGGAAGAAAATATCGCTTATTTTGAAAATATCGAGCAACAGTTGTCACACATTCAAGTTCATGAAATTGACGATATTCGTGAAGAACTAGCAGAACAAGGCTTTATCAAACAAAAGAAAAAGCAAAAAAAGAAAAAGCAACAAAAAATCCAGTTACAATCCTACGTTTCGACTGATGGCGATACGATTTTAGTCGGTAAAAATAATAAGCAAAATGATTATTTAACGAATAAACATGCGCAAAAATCGCATTTATGGTTCCATACAAAAGATATTCCAGGAAGCCATGTCGTGATTTTAAATGATGTGCCAAGTGACAAAACGATTGAAGAAGCGGCGATGATTGCAGCGTACTTTTCAAAGGCGGGGCAATCGGGACAAATTCCAGTGGATTATACAACAATTCGCAATGTGCATAAGCCGAGTGGCAGTAAACCTGGATTTGTAACGTACGATAACCAGAAGACGCTTTACGCAACGCCGGATTATGACATGATTCGTCGATTGAAAGCTGAAGAAGCGTAAAAGATTAAATATCAACATAAAAATCCGAGCCTTTTCGTCACACGTAACGAAAGACTCGGATTTTTGCTTATCTTATTCTATTGTTATTTCTTTGATTCTGGTAAGGCGAGTTGGAAGTTCACGCCGAATTTATCTTGAACCCAGGCGAATTCACGAAATTGTGGTGGCATTGCTGTTTTCGGCATTAATATCGCGCCACCATCTTTTAAACCATGATATAATGTATCCATTTCAAATTGATCTTTCACTGTCACATACAATGACATCGCTGGGTTCATTTCAATATCCGTGCCATTCATATTATCAATCGCCATAAAGACTTGACCATTTAATGTAAAAATAGAATGTTGTACTTTTCCTGCTTGTTCTGGAATCGTGTCATCGTATTTCACCATTGTAATAATCTCGCTATCTTCAAATAATGATGTATAACGTTGAATTGCTTCTTCAGCGTCACCATTAAACATTAAAAACGTCGTAATTTTAGGTATTTTCATAACCGGTCCTCCTCAAATGTCAAGCGATACTTTCATTTTGAAATTCACAATCATCAGTTACAACTGCGTCATACTGTGAAGTGTTTATTTCTATTTCTATTGTTTTTGCTTTCACTCTATATTATAACCGGTTACAATAGTGTTAAATCATTTTTGGAGGTTATTTTATGATTAGTATGCATTTATTAATCCCTCTTTTAGTATTTTTATTGATCTTAATTGGCGGTTGGCTCTTTTTACGTTGGTACTTAAGATAATAGTTTACACGTTTAAAAGAAGTCATCGAACGCTAAACCTAAACGATGGCGTATAGGAGGATTTTCTTCTCATCACAATAGGTTTTCAGTAATGTTTTATTGTGCAGTTCGCAACTAATTCGTTATATTAACAAATACAAAAAGAAGCTGGGGATATGAACCAGCTTCTTTTTCTGCTTATAATTGATTACGCCATTCGACTAATGTCTGAATGTCATCTTCTGAAATTTGGTCTTCTTCACGTGCGACTTCAATTAGCTCGTCATAGTTGCTTAACGTATAGAAAGGGACACCGGCTGCTTTAAACGTTTCGCCAGCTTTATTTAAACCGTATGTGAAAATTGCAACGACACCTAACACTTCAGCACCCGCTTCTTGTAAGGCTTCAACAGCTGTGATGCAAGAGCCACCAGTTGAAATTAAATCTTCAATGACCACTACTTTTTTACCTTCACTGCGCGCGCCTTCAATTTGATTTTGCTTGCCATGACTTTTACTTTTTGAACGCACATAATTCATTGGCAAATTCATTTTATCTGAAATATATGCCGCATGTGGAATGCCGGCTGTTGCTGTTCCTGAAACGATTTCGACATCAGCAAAATGTTGTTCAATCAGTTCAATTAAGCCGTCACGGATCGCGGTACGTACTTCTGGATATCCGAGTGTGACACGGTTATCACAATAAATAGGTGATTGAATACCGGAACTCCATGTATACATTTCATTCGGTGATAATGATACGGCTTCGATATCTAATAATGCTTTTGCGATTAATTTTGACATGCATTTAACCAACTTTCTTTAATTTGATGATAACTTTGTACTGGATTGTCGCTTTGTGTAATCGGGCGACCGACAACAATATGTGTCGAACCGAGCTGACGTGCTTTTTCAGGTGTTGTGATGCGTTGCTGATCGTCTTTTGCACTATTAGCTAGACGAATACCTGGTGTCACTTTTAAGAAGTCGTCGCCGCAATGTTCGCGAATCATTGTCGTTTCTAACGGTGAACATACGACACCATCTAAGCCTGCTTGTTGCGCAAGGCTAGCATAGTTTAAGACGGCTGTTTCCATCGACGTTTGGATATTTTGTTCTTCATGCAACTGTTGTTCAGATGTAGATGTTAATTGTGTGACGGCGATGATTTTAATAGCTTTGTTGTGTCGACGTAACCCTTCCACTGCACGTTGCATCATGACTGTACCACCAGCTGCATGGACATTGACGAGATCCACGTTCAACTTTGCAAGACCTTCCATCGCTTTACCGACCGTATTCGGAATGTCGTGCAATTTTAAGTCTAAAAAGATGTCATGACCAAGTGCTTTAATTTGATCAATGAGTGCTGGTCCCGTCTGATAAAATAATTCCATACCAATTTTGACGAATAATGGTTCGTCAAATTGCGCTAAAAATGACATCACTTCTGCTTCGGTTGCAAAATCTAAGGCGATAATCGGATCTTGTCTCATGTTACTGCAATCCTTTCAATGTACGACCTTTAAGTTCTGAAATATGATGCACATTTAAGGCATCTAAATATTCAGGTAAAGTATCGATAATTTCTTTGCAGACCATTGGATTTTGGAAGTTTGCTGTTCCGACTGCCACTGCATCTGCACCGACTGACACGTAATCAATGACGTCTTGCGCATTTTGGACGCCACCCATTGCGATAATTGGAATATCAGGTAAAGCTTTACGAACGTCATGCACCATTCTTAATGCGACTGGCTTAATCGCTGGCCCACTTAAACCACCCGTAACGTTATAAATAATTGGTTTGCCTGTGCGTGCGTCAATTCTCATACCGACAAGTGTATTAATCATCGTTAAACCGTCTGCATACTGTGCGATCGCTTCCGCCATTTCAACAATGTTTGTTACATTAGGCGACAGTTTCACATAAACAGGTACTTCAGACACTGCTTTTACTTTACGTGTTAATTCAGAGGCGATGGTCGGGTCTACACCGAACTGCATGCCACCTTCTTTTACGTTTGGACAGGAGATATTCAGTTCTAACGCTTTCACATTTGGTGCTTTGGAAATGTGTTCAGCTACGTATACATAGTCTTCTTCCATCGAGCCGGCTACATTTGCAATAATTGGAACGTCGTGTTGTGCTAATGCTTTAAGTTCATGATCAATAATATGATGGACGCCTGGATTTTGCAGTCCAATCGCATTCAACATCCCACTATCTGTTTCCGCGACACGTGGCGTTTCATTGCCAAAACGTGCTTCTTTCGTTGCAGCTTTAATCATGATGGCCCCTAACTCAGACAAATCGTAAAACTGACCGTATTCCGCACCGAATGCGAAACACCCACTTGCCGGCATAATCGGATTTTTTAACGATAATCCTGGAATTTTTACTGCTAATCGACTCATAGTACAACCGCCCCTCTTTCAAATACTGGTCCATCTGTACACACTTTCACATAATCTGTTGGACTTTCTGGTACGTGACAAACACACGCAAAGCATGCACCGACACCGCAGCCCATGCGCTCCTCTAATGAAATGTAACCCGGCACATCTTTCAACGTTTCTAACTGTGTTAACGCCTTTAACATGGGTAACGGCCCACACGTGTAAAAAATGTCATAATCGACTGGAAGTGCATCAATGACCGTTGTGACAAAACCTGTTGTACCTAATGAGCCATCTTCTGTAACAATGTGCGTTTCTCCTAATGCCTCAAATTGTTGTTGATAAAACACATCTTTAGCAGAACGGAAACCTAAAACATGTACTGTTTCGATGCCTCGTTCATTGAGTTGTTTCGAAAGTTCATAAAGCGGCGGAACACCGATGCCCCCTCCGACGAGTAAAGCTTTTTTCTTCGCTTTGTCTACTGGAAAACCATTACCTAGTGGTGCTAAAATATCAATTTCGTCGCCTTCATTTAAGGCAGCAATACGCTTTGTGCCTTCCCCTTCAGCACGAAATAGCATTGTAAATTGTTGTTGCGCTTGATCGATATGACAAATCGAAATCGGTCGACGCAACATGTGTAATGAGCCTTCTCCAGCTTTAATATGCACGAACTGACCAGGTTGCTGAAGTTTTTCAACAACCGGCCCTTTGACTGTTAATTCATAAATGCGTTCTGCAATAGGTGCATTTGAAACCACTGTTAATTTTTCCACCGCTTTTGACCTCCTACATATTTCTCATTGAAAATGTCATGCTTTCAATAACATTTGTTAATGCGTTCGCTGTATCGAGTGAAGTGAGACAAGGCACCCCATTTTCAACTGATGCACGGCGGATTTGGAATCCGTCACGTTCAATTGTTTTACCTTTTGTCATCGTGTTAATGACAAGTTGGACTGAACCGTCTTGAATTTTTGTAATCAAATCGTCGTGGCCTCCAATTTTTCCTACCGTTTCAACGTTGATGCCATGATCTTTCAACGTAGCCGCTGTGCCTGCTGTTGCCACGATTTTGTAGCCTACTTCACTTAAACGCTTCGCAATTTTAACCATTTCTTCTTTATCTTTATCGCTGACGGTAATCAATGCTGTACCGTAATCTTTGACTTCCATCCCTGCTGCTGTTAATCCTTTATATAGCGCCTTTTCTAACGTAATGTCGCGACCCATCACTTCTCCTGTTGATTTCATTTCAGGTCCAAGTGTGATGTCGACATTTTTCAATTTATTAAAGCTGAATACCGGTGCTTTAACAAATACCCCTTCTTTATACGGTTGAATGCCTGGTTGATAACCGAGCGCTGTTAGTTTTTGACCTATAATCGCTTGCATTGCGAGTTGTGCCATTTGAATTTCTGTAATTTTACTTAAGAACGGCACAGTACGGCTCGCTCGCGGATTCACTTCTAGCACATAAACCCCATCATGTGCGAGGACGAATTGGATATTGATTAAACCGATAACGTTGAGCCCTTTCGCTAATTTGATTGTATAAGCTTCCAACGTATCAATGACGTCTTGACTTAACGTTTGTGGCGGATATACTGCGATAGAGTCACCTGAGTGAACACCTGCACGCTCGATATGTTCCATTATCCCTGGAATCATAACTGTTTCTCCGTCAGAAATGGCATCCACTTCAATTTCTTTACCTGTTAAATAACGGTCCACGAGTACGGGATGTTCTGGACTGGCTTTCACCGCTTCATTCATATAGTTTTCAAGTTCTGCATCATTGTACACAATTTCCATCGCACGACCACCGAGCACGTATGATGGACGGACCACAACAGGATAACCGATATCGCGTGCATTATCGAGTGCTTCTTGAGCCGATGTCGCTGTTTTCCCTTTCGGCTGAGGCACGTCGATTTTGTTCAGTAACGCTTCAAATTCTTTACGGTCTTCAGCACGGTTTAAATCTTCAAGTGATGTACCTAAAATTTTTACGCCGTATTTCGCTAATTTGTCCGCTAAGTTGATCGCTGTTTGACCACCGAATTGCACGACGACGCCTTTAGGTTGTTCTAGATTAATGATGTTCATCACATCTTCTTCTGTGAGTGGCTCGAAATACAACTTGTCTGAAATTGAGAAGTCTGTCGATACCGTTTCCGGGTTATTGTTAATAATAATCGCTTCATAACCAGCATTTTGAATTGCCCATACAGCGTGTACTGTTGCATAGTCGAATTCTACCCCTTGACCGATACGAATAGGCCCTGAGCCGAGTACGATGATTTTCTCTTTTTCAGTGACGAGCGATTCATTTTCTTCTTCATAGGTACCATAAAAGTAAGGTGTTGTGGATTCAAACTCTGCTGCACACGTATCGACCATTTTATACACAGGGCAAATGTTGTGCTGTTGACGTAACTTATACACTTCTGCTTCTGTCATTTCAAAACGATGTGCAATGACGCGGTCGCTAAAACCAAAACGTTTTGCAAATCTTAAGTAATCAATATCGCCTGGATGTGCCTTCAATGCATGTTCCATATCGATAATATTTTTGAATTTATTTAAGAAGAAGTAATCGATTTTCGTCATTTCATGTAATTCTTCAAGTGTTGTGCCACGACGAATCGCTTCACCAATGAAGAACAATCTTTCATCATCTTGCGCTTGAATACGTGCCTTAATGTACTCTAAGTCAAAAGATTCACCATTAGGTAAGCCAAGATGATGCACGCCGTATTCTAAAGAACGAATTGCTTTTAATAAAGATTCTTCGTACGTGCGACCAATCGACATGACTTCCCCTGTCGCTTTCATTTGTGTACCGAGTTCGCGTTCACCTTTTTCGAACTTATCGAATGGAAAACGTGGGATTTTCGATACGATATAGTCTAAACTTGGTTCGAATGCCGCGTAAGATGTGCCAGTAACTGGATTTTTCATCTCATCTAGAGTCAGACCTACCGCAATTTTCGCAGCGAGTTTCGCAATCGGATACCCTGTTGCTTTTGAAGCGAGTGCCGACGAACGGGATACGCGCGGATTCACTTCTATAATGTAAAACTGCATGGAATGCGGATCCAAGGCGAGCTGTACGTTACATCCCCCTTCAATTTCTAGTGCACGAATGACTTTTAATGACACGTCACGCAACATTTGATATTCCACGTCTGACAATGTTTGACTTGGTGCAACAACGACTGAGTCACCCGTATGAATACCGACTGGATCAATGTTTTCCATGTTACATACGACAATCGCGTTATCATTTTTGTCACGCATCACTTCATATTCAATTTCTTTAAAGCCTGCGATCGACTTTTCAATTAAACATTGCGTAGCCGGACTATATTTTAATCCGTTAGAAACGACTTCACGGAGTTCTTCATCATTATGACAAATGCCGCCCCCTGTACCGCCCATCGTAAATGCTGGACGTACGATTAACGGATAACCGACTGCTTCTTTAAATGCAAAGGCTTGTTCAAGTGTATTCACAATGTCACTTTCAGGTACTGGCACATTCAAGTCATTCATTAACGAGCGGAACAATTCACGGTCTTCTGCTTGTTCAATAGATGACAATTTCGTACCGAGCAGTGTGACGTTATTTTCAGCTAAGACCCCACTATTATGTAATTCGATCGCCATGTTGAGCCCTGTTTGTCCACCGAGCGTCGGTAAAAGTGCATCCGGTTGTTCTTTACGGATAATGCGTGCAATAAAATCGTGTGTGAGCGGTTCGATGTAAACTTTGTCAGCAATTTCTTTATCCGTCATAATCGTCGCAGGGTTTGAGTTAACTAAAATGACACGGTAACCTTCTTCTTTGAGTGCGAGACATGCTTGTGTCCCTGCATAGTCAAATTCTGCTGCTTGACCAATGATGATAGGACCTGAGCCAATCACTAAAATCGTTTGAATATCATTTCTTTTAGGCATGTGTAACGCGCTCCTTTTGCTTATTTTGTTGCATCATTTCTACAAATTGATCAAATAAGTAATTAGAATCTGTTGGACCTGGGCAAGCTTCTGGATGGTATTGTACCGAAAATGCTGGTAACGTACGGTGTTTCAAGCCTTCAACCGTGCCATCATTTAAGGCGATATGTGTAATTTCTAAATCTGTTGCAGCCACAGAATCCGCGTCGATTGCATAACCGTGGTTTTGACTTGTGAGTGCGATTTTACCTGTCGCCAAATCTTTAACAGGGTGGTTGGCACCTCTATGTCCGAATTTCATCTTGAACGATTTCGCACCTTGACTGAGCGCAAAAAGTTGATGACCAAGACAAATGCCGAAAAATGGAATGCGCCCTAAAATACCGTTAATCATATCAAGTGCAACTGTCACGTCATCCGGATCACCAGGACCATTTGATAACATGACACCGTCTGGCGCCATTTTAATAATTGTATCTGCAGAAGTGTCATATGGTACGACCGTTACCTCACAGCCACGTGCATTCAATTCACGGACAATATTTTGCTTCTTTCCGAAGTCCACAAGTACAACGCGCAAGTCAAATCCTGTTGAGACGTAAGGCGTTTTCGTAGAGACAGTTGGCACTTCAGTTCTTGGAAATTCTGCTGTTTTGAGTGCTGTCACAGTTGTTTCAATTTCTGATGGATCATCGACAAATGCTGCTTTGAGCACACCATGTTGACGAATTTTTTTCGTGATGCTGCGCGTATCCACGCCACTAATACCTGGAATATCATATTCTTTCAATACATCGTCAAATGATTTCTGTGCTCTAAAGTTACTCGGCATTGTGCACGCTTCTTTCACGACGACACCATTAAGGCTTGGTGTAAGTGATTCAAAGTCATCGTGGTTAATGCCGTAATTACCGATTAAAGGATACGTAAATGTAATGATTTGGCCTGTATATGAGGGGTCAGAAATGGTTTCTTGATAACCTGTCATTGCAGTGTTGAATACAATTTCACCGCGTGTTAATTTGTCAGACCCTAACTTAAAACCTGTATAATGTGAACCATCTTCTAAAACAAGGTAACGTTTCTCAAACATGTTTATTTTGCCTCCTCGTAACGAATGTTGCCTTCAACCATAGTTAAAATAGGATTACCGTATACTGTTTCACCTAAGAATGGTGTGTTAGACGCTTTTGATAAGAAATCTTCTGCTTTAATTTCGTACGCATCGTCTAAGTTGATTAATGTTAAATCTGCAAGTGCACCCTCTGCTAACTTGCCATAAGGGAGACCGAACACTTCAGCTGGTTTTGTTGTCAAGTAATCAACGAGTTGTTGTAATGACCAATCCCCATTTTTCACAAAGTGTGTATAAAGTAATGGGAATGCTGTTTCACTGCCGACAATGCCGAATGGTGCACGTGTCATCGGTTGTGCTTTTTCGTCTGCTGCATGTGGTGCGTGGTCTGTCGCAATACAGTCAATCGTACCGTCAAGTAAGCCTTCTAATAACGCCGCTCTATCTTCTTGACTTCTTAAAGGCGGATTCATTTTATAAATCGCATGATCTCCTGGCACATCATCTTCTGTCAGTAATAAATGGTGTGGCGTCACTTCCGCTGTCACTGGAATACCTGCTTTTTTCGCATCACGAATGACACGCACGCTTTCTTTCGTTGATACGTGGCACACGTGATAATGACATCCTGTTGCTTCACTCAGTAACACGTCACGCGCGATTTGTACCGATTCACAAATATTTGGAATACCTGGAATGCCAAGCTCTTGACTGCGGCGGCCTTCATGCATGGCACCACCATAGATAAGACTATTATCTTCGCAGTGTGCAACGACTGCTTTATTTTGTGCCTTCGCTTGTTGCATCGCTTCATACATCATCGCCGCTTCTTGAACACCGACCCCATCATCTGTGAATGCAAATGCGCCATTTTCAGCTAACGCTTTGAAATCGACATGCTCTTTTCCTGCTTGACGTACTGTAATAGAGGCATACGGTAGGACACGAACTTGTGCATTTTTGTCAATTAATTCATTCAGCTGTGTTAAATGTTCCAACGAATCAGGAACAGGTTTCGTATTTGGCATAGGACAAACCGTTGTAAAACCTCCACGTGCCGCTGCTTTGGTGCCTGTTTCAATCGTTTCTTTATATTCGCCACCTGGCTCTCTCAAATGCACATGGACATCGATAAAACCTGGCGCTAAAAAGTGACCTTTTGCATCAATGACTGTCATGTCTTCAGTTGGTTCAATCGTTTCTGCAATCTGTTTCACTGTCTTGCCTTCGATTAATACATCAACTTTTTTCAACGTACCTGCTTCTAACATCTTTGCATTTTGAATTAATTTCATCATCCTAATCGCTCCTTAACCATTTAAAATTTCAGTTAATACTGCCATTCTTATGTACACACCATTTGACATCTGTTCAAAAATACGTGACTTCGGTGCTTCTACTAATGTATCTGCAATTTCTACATCGCGATTTACTGGTGCGGGGTGCATCACAATCGCATGATCTTGAAGTGTGGCATATCGTTCTTCAGTCAAACCATAACGACGGTGATATTCTTCTTTTTCAAAACCTTGTGAAACGCCTGCATGTCGTTCATGTTGGACACGTAATAACATTACAATGTCGACCTCGTCAATCACATCATCTAATTCAACGTAATCTGCAGCCATGCTGTCATCTTTCCAAACGTCAGGACTTGAGAAAACGACCTTTGCACCAAGTGCAGTTAAACTATGGTAATTACTACGTGCCACTCGTGAGTTTTTAATGTCACCGCAAATGACCACTTTTAGTCCTTCAAAACGACCATATGTTTCGTAAATCGTCATTAAGTCCAATAAGCTTTGCGTCGGATGCTGGCCACTGCCATCCCCTGCATTAATAATCGGAATCCCCATATTCAACAAGGGTTCGTAGTAATGATTTTGTTCGTGTCGGATGACTAGTGCATCACAGCCAATGCTTTGTAATGTTCGGCATGTGTCATACAGCGATTCCCCTTTTTGTACAGAAGAGGCACTTGATTCAAAGTTGATTTGCTTCATATCCAAACGGTGTTCTGCCATTTCAAAACTACATTTCGTACGTGTCGAATTTTCGAAAAACAAGTTCGCAATGTAACGTCCTTTCAAATTCGGTACCGCTTCTCCTGCTTTATACTGCATCGCTTTTTGAATTAAGTTTTCAATTTCTTCTACAGCTAAATGTTCCATTGATACGAGATGTTGCATAATAATCAAGGCCTCCTATAATTAACTTTTTGGTAAAATTAAGTTCAGTAAAATCCCTGCTGTTGCTGATAATGCCATCCCTTCAATTGTGAGATGTACACCTAAATCAGATAAATTCAACATCATGTTACCGATACCGATGACGAGAATGACTGACGCGATGACTAAGTTACGGTTTTGCGCAAAGTTGACTTGACTTTCGACAATCATACGTAAGCCACTTGCCGCGATAGTCCCGAATAATAAGATAGACACACCACCCATTACTGGTGTAGGGATAGATGAAATCAGTGCTGTGAATTTCCCAACAAAGCCAAGCATAATGGCGATAACTGCCGCACCGCCTATGACGTAAATACTGTAAATTTTCGTAATCGCGAGTACACCGATATTTTCACCATAAGTCGTACTCGGTGGCCCCCCGATGATACTTGAAAACATTGTCGATACCCCGTCACCGATGATGGAGCGGTGTAGTCCCGGATCTTTAAAGAAGTTACGGCCGACGATTTTGTTGATGACCATTTGGTGTCCGATATGTTCACTCACCGTTACAAACACGATTGGGAGCATCACTGCAATTAATCCGAGATGCACGGAAGGTTGATAATCTGCAAATGGAATGTAAATATCTGGGAACTGGAACCAAGCGGCCTCTGCGACAGGTTTGAAATCTACAATGCCAAACACTATCGCTGTAATGTAGCCGACGATGATACCGATTAACACTGGAATGAGCGAGAAAAAGCCTTTCGCAAATCCTTGAACAATCAATGTCACAAGTAAGGTAATCCCTGCCACGGCTACAAAGCTTAAATTGTACCCTTTCATCTCAGCTGAACTTTCAAACATCGCCATGTTGACAGCAGTCGGTGCTAAACTTAAACCAATCACCATAATGACTGGACCGACAACGACAGGTGGTAATAAATGCATGAGCCAGTCTGTGCCACTCACTTTGATCGCAACCCCGATGATAACGTACATAACACCACTCATGAATAATGCAACGAGCATATCACCTAAGCTATTCGTACTTAAACCGGTAATAATCGGTGTGATAAACGCAAAACTTGAACCGAGATACGCTGGAATCTTCCCTTTTGTAATCAAGATGTAGAGTAATGTTCCTACTCCTGATGCGAGTAACGCTGATGATACAGGTAAGCCTGTTAAAAACGGTACTAATACTGTTGCACCGAACATCGCAAATAAATGTTGAAGACTTAAAAATACCCATTGCCCCGCTTTTGGTCTTTCATTCACATCGAGTACCGGTTGAACCGTTCTCGTAAACATTTGTTCATTTTCCATTGTTTTCTTCCTTTCTTATAAAAAAAGCCTCTTCACCAATTAAGGTAAGAGACTGAGGTGATTACAAACAGATATACACACATACACCGACTATAATCGGCGGCCGACATCGTACGTCATTGGCTCTATTTGCAATTATACCTTTGTCAGTCTCTCGTACTGAATTAAAAGGTGTCATTATGTGATGACAACCGCATTGCGATCGTCTATTTCTTCTAGGTAAACATTGACAGATTCTTCATGAGACGTTGGAATATTTTTCCCTACAAAATCTGCACGAATCGGTAGCTCTCGATGACCACGATCCACGAGTGTCGCTAAACCAATCTTTTTCGGTCTCGCATGAAGTAAAATCGCATCAAGTGAAGCACGTACTGTACGTCCAGTATAAAGCACATCGTCCACAATAATAACCACTTGATGATTCAAATCAGTGTCGATGTTAAATCCTGGTGCATCTTGTTGTTGGCGCGAATCGATATCATCTCTAAAACTTGTAATATCGATTGCTCCTGTTGGGATTTGGACCTCTTCAATCTGTTGAATCTTTTGTTGTATACGTTGCGCTAAATACTCACCGCGCGTCTTAATACCGAGTAATACAAGGTTTTCTGTGCCTTTATTGTATTCCAATATTTCATGGGCAATACGTGTTACTGTGCGTTTGATAGCAGATTCGTCTAATACAACGCGTTCAACCAATCCTTTCACTCCTTACGTAAAAAAACTCATGTCTTTAAGTAGACATGAGTTTTAAGCAATTTAATATGATAGACTATCAAAAACTGTCCCATTACGTCTCTCGTACGTACAATGCAGCATCTATATGATAGTTCTCTAAATTGAATGATTGATATCATGTCTTTTGAGCCTCACTGGACTCCCTCTTAAAGACGATTCAGTTTTTATTCGTTTTTAACTTGTTCTTATGGTAACGTTTTTAACACCAAAAGTCAAAGCAAATCTGGCTATTTTTTAAAATTTTACTTAAATATCTTCTTTACGCACTTGTTCAATGACAGCTTCAAATTCTGCAGGAAGCGGCGCAAAACGTTCAATGTATTCCCCTGTTTTAGGATGTTCAAAACCGATAAGACCCGCATGTAAAGCTTGTCCGCCTATTTCTAACGTCTTTTTCGGACCATATTTCGGATCGCCTACAAGCGGATAACCGATATACTTCATATGCACACGAATTTGGTGCGTACGTCCTGTTTCTAGTTCACATTCAACCAATGTATAGTTTTTAAACGTTTCAATGACATTAAAATGCGTCACAGCTTCTTTACCGTCATCAACGACAGCCATCGATTGACGGTCATTTTTATTGCGTCCGATAGGTGCATCAATCGTTCCAAACTCATGTGGAATATGGCCATGTACGAGCGCAATATACTTTCTTTTCACAGTTTTTGCCATCAATTGTTCAACTAAACTGCGATGTGCCACGTCATTTTTCGCAACCATCAGTAACCCTGAAGTATCTTTATCGATACGGTGCACGATACCTGGACGAATTTCACCGTTAATACCTGATAAATTTTTGATTTGATACATTAAACCATTTACAAGCGTCCCAGTATAATGCCCTGGCGATGGGTGAACGACCATGCCTTTAGGTTTATAAACAATCGCCACGTCGTCATCTTCGTAGTAAATGTCTAAATTTAAGTTCTCTGCTTGAATATCTGCTTCTACCACTTCTTTTTCAGTGATTTCTATACGGTCACCTAATTTTAGTTTATAGTTCGACTTGACAGCTTTACCATTAACTTCAATTAATCCTTCTTTAATCCACTCTTGTAATTGACTGCGTGACCACTCCGAATTGAATTCAGGCAATATTTTGTCAATACGCTGTAAATGATGCGTTGCGTCTTCAATATTAAATATATGTTTTTCCATTACGACACCTTACCTTTTTGATTCTGATCTTTTAATAATACAATAATCAACAAGACCACACCTATTGTCAAACTCGCATCTGCAATATTAAAAATAGGAAAATCATAACCGAAAATGACTGTATCTATAAAGTCCACCACTTCACCGCTACTGACACGATCAATAAAATTACCTAACGCGCCCGAAAACAACAGGCTTATCGCAATTTGCATCAGCATATTATTTTTCGCTTCTTTAATATAAAAGACAATGAGCGCAATTAAAACGATTATCGTAATAATATAGAAGAATGTCATCTTCCCACTTAGTATACCCCAAGCGGCCCCATTATTGCGATGAGAAGTAATGTATAAAAATTTTGGAACTACTGCAAATGACTCACCCAACGTCATTTGTGTACGGATAATAAATTTAGTCAGTTGGTCGCCTATCAAGATGATTAATGTAATAAAGAGCGATAGGCCAATGTAATATTGTTGTTTCATACTTTTTGTCCTTTCTGTTAGTCACTGATATATTATAACACGATATATTTTAACTATGTAATTATTTCATGATAACTACATTTGAAATACATCCTAGGGTTGTCAGTGATACAGTGTTGGACCGTTTACAAAAGATTGATTTAAATGGAGTAATTTGTAACTCAAAGTTATGTATGTTTCACACAAACAAAAAAGACAATGTTAGCACTTAGCCAGTACCAACATTGCCTTCTTTAATATTTCATTGATTCGATTATACTAACGTTTTTACGACTTCTTGACAGCGTGGGCATAAATCATCTAATTCACCCACACTACCTAATGATTCGCTGTAATTCCAACAACGTGCACATTTCTCTCCATCAGCTTTTGCGATTTCGATTGTACCGTGTTGATATGCTTCACCTTTTGTATCTTCTACTAATTCAACTTGAGACACGATGAACAATTGATGTAAATCATTAAAACCTTCTAAAAATGCAAGCGTATCAAATGAAGAGCTGTTGCCGATTTTCACTTTAGCTTCTAAAGATTTACCGATAACTTTTTCATTTCTTGCCGCTTCTAATGCACGGTTCACATCATCACGTAAAGCCATGAATGTGTTCCATTTATCTAATAACGCTTGGTCCACTTCTTCTTTAGCCGGCATATTTGTTAAATGAACACTTTCTTCGTCCACTTGTTCGATATGTGACCAAACTTCTTCTGCGGTATGCGGAATGATTGGCGCAAGTAATTTAGTCATATTCACTAAAATTTCGAACAATACTGTTTGCATACTACGACGTTTATGCGCATTTTTTTCTTCAATATAAAGAATATCTTTACCATAATCTAAATAGAAGTTACTTAATTCAACGTTGATAAAGTTTTGAACCTCTTGGTAAATATTTAAATAATCGAATGATTCGTAATGATCTAATGTACCTGCTGTAAATTCACGTAAGCGATTTAAGATATAGCGGTCCACTTCTAATAAATCCGCTTCAGCAATTCGGTCTGTTGCTGGGTTGTAGTCGTTGATGTTACCTAATAAGAAACGTAAAGTATTACGGATTTTACGGTATACGTCAGCAACTTGGTTTAAAATTTCGTCTGAGATACGTACGTCAGCAAGGTAGTCCACTGAGCTCACCCATAAACGTGCAATGTCGGCACCTTTTTGTTTCACAATCGTATCAGGCACGATCACGTTACCTAATGATTTACTCATTTTCTTACCTTCCCCGTCCATTACGAAACCGTGTGACAATAACATTTTGTATGGTGAACGGCCGCGCGTCGCAACGGATGTTGTAATTGAAGAGTTGAACCAACCACGATATTGGTCACTGCCTTCAAGATACATATCTGCTGGGAAACTTAACTCTGGACGTGTTTCAAGGACACCGCGATGTGATGAACCAGAGTCGAACCATACGTCCATAATATCTTGTTCTTTTGTAAATTCACCGTTAGGGCTACCCGGATGTGTAAAGCCTTCTGGTAATAAGTCTTTCGCGTCACGTTCGAACCAAATGTTAGAGCCGTGTTGTTCGAATAAATCTGCTACGTGATAAACCGTTTCTTTCGTCATAATGATGTCACCGTTTTCAGCATAGAATACTGGCAATGGCACACCCCAGACACGTTGACGAGAGATGACCCATTCGCCACGGTCACGAATCATGTTGTAAATACGTGTTTTACCCCAGTCGACTTTAAACTTTGTATCTTCAATCGCATCTAAAATGTCTTGGCGCACTTTAGAAATCGACGCAAACCATTGTGGTGTCGCTCTGAAAATCACTGGTTTTTTCGTACGCCAGTCATGTGGGTAACTATGTGTAATAAAGTCTAATTTGAGTAATGCACCTTTTTCAGTTAACAATTCTGTAACAGCTTGGTTGGCTTTATCGTAAAACATACCTTCAAATGGGCCACCTTCAGCAGTGAAAACCCCTTTATCATCTAATGGGCTAATGACTTCTAAACCGTATTTTTGACCTACAATAAAGTCATCTTCACCGTGTCCAGGCGCTGTATGCACACAGCCTGTACCAGCATCTGTTGTGACATGCTCACCATTGATGATTAATGAAATACGATCAATAAATGGATGTTGTGCTTCGATATATTCTAATTCTGAACCTTTGAAATCTTTTTCGCGAACAACAGCTTCTTTATCCCAACCTAATTGTTCAGCAACTGCATCAACTAATGCTTCGGCGATAATGTAACGTGTACCGTCCACATTCATTTGAACATATGTCAATTCGGGATGCACTGTAATGGCTACGTTTGACGGTAATGTCCAAGGTGTTGTTGTCCAAATGATAAACTTCGCATCATCCGCAACGATACCTTTACTGTCTTTCACGTCAAATGCGACATAAATAGAAGCTGAACGTTTGTCGTGGTATTCGATTTCCGCTTCTGCTAATGACGATTCACTTGAAGGTGACCAGTAAACCGGCTTTTTCCCTTTATATATTAAACCTTTGTCAGCCATTTCACCAAATAAGCGAATTTGTGCCGCTTCGTATTCTGGTTTTAACGTAATGTATGGGTTGTCAAAATCGCCGTTAACCCCTAAACGTAAGAAGTCTTTTTTCTGAATATCGATTTGTTCCATCGCAAAAGCTTGACATTTATCACGAAATTCTGCAGTTGTCATTTCTTTACGTTTAACGCCTTTTTTCGTTAACGCTTGCTCAATCGGTAAACCGTGTGTATCCCAACCCGGAACATAAGGTGTATAAAATCCTTGCATCGTTTTGTAGCGGTTGATAAAGTCTTTCAAAATTTTATTCAACGCATGTCCCATATGTAAGTTACCGTTTGCGTATGGCGGACCATCATGCAAAATAAATGACGGTTGTCCTTCATTTTTTTCTAACATTTTGCGGTATAAATCTTTCTCTTTCCACTCTTGTTGTATTTGTGGTTCCTTTGTTGGAAGTCCTCCGCGCATTGGGAATTTTGTTTTTGGCATGAGTAACGTATCTTTGTATTCCATTTTAAACTACACTCCTTTAACTGAAAAAGAACTCTAAGCTCAGATATTCAGGGACGGACATGCCGCGGTACCACCCTGCTTAACTCAGCTTAGAGTTCTCTCATTGATTTTAATATGACATGGCGAATCAGTGATATAAAATAAGGTCATCTGTTAGGCTCTCACCACTTCCTAACTCGCTGTATGGATGATTATCTCTTTTACTTGTCTGTTTCGCTTGATGATGTTTCGTTTGGTTGTTGGTTCGCTTGTTCAGCTTGTCGCTTCTCTTGTGCTGTAATGTCTTGTTCATTTAAATGTTGGAAGTTTTCTTCTGTCACTTGTTGTGAATCTAAATCATAGTTCAACAAGTATTCCCAGTCATCACTTTTCAACAAGTCAAGCTGTGCTTCTACAAGCATTCTAAAACGTGAACGGAACACTTTAGATTGACGCTTCATATCTTCGGTTTGGAAAGATAAACGACGCGCCTTTTCTATACCATCATTCACAATTTGACTTGCTTCTGCTTGTGCTTTTTGAATGATTGCATCTCGCTCTTTTTGTGCTGCTGCTTTTGTTTCATCGGCAGCGCGTTGGGCACTGACAATCGCTTCACCGACTGATTTTTCAACCTCTTTGAATGATTGAATGTGTGCATCACGTTCTTCTAACACTTTTTCTAATTGTTTTTTATCCTCTTTTAAACGTTCGATTTCATGGCTTAACTGTTCTAAATATTGTTCTACTTCTGTAGGTTCGAAGCCGTTTTTAATACGTGTGAACGCTTTGTTTTTAATCTCGCTAGGTGTAAAAGCCATTTCTTGCCCTCCTCCATCATACACTATTTAAATAAAGTTTGATAGGTGATTCTTAATTTATCTTTCTTCGTACGATTACCAATTTCTGTAATCTTTGCACGGCCATATCCTTGTATGGACAACAAATCGCCTGCTTCAAGTTGAAAGTCCGCTGCCTCAATAAGCGTATGGTTCACTTTGACACGTTTTCGCTGAATGTGTGTCTTGGCAATTGTACGTGACTTCCGAATCATTTCCTTTAATACGACATCGAGTCTTGTTGCGCTCACTGTTGCTTCATACGTCTCCCAATACTCTTCTGATTGTATCATATCTTCAAACGGAATCACATGAAGTTTAATTGTTGCCCCTTTAATACGTGTTAATTCTAACATAATATATGATTCTAATTGCTTTGTCAAAACAAATTGGATGCGTTCAGCTACGATAATATCACCGACTTGTTCACGTTCTATACCTAAAGACATCAATGTTCCTAACACATGTTGATGTTGCAATGTCACAAACTTTGTCGGATAATCAATTTCAATTAAAGCCAATTCAAAGTCATCCCGCGACGGTTCATAATAGCTTGGCGCAATAACCGCCCGACACCTCTCCGCATCACGTCCCCCATCAAATGAAACGTGCAAATCGTTGAAACTGCCTGCTATCACTTCTAACATATATTGTCCACGAGGATCTAAAAAATAAGTCAGTACTGGGGCATATTGTGTTTCAGCCTGGCGCACTTTATCTAATAAATAATCAATTTGTTCATGCTCTTCAGGTCTAAAATGTTGATAAATATCCAAAGGTGGAACTCCTTTTCCTCATTAATCCTAACTTTCGATTGTCATTCACTTTAATAAAGAATGTACAAGTTTTACCTATACAGTTTATCATTAATTGAAGTATAGAAGAAAGGAGAATAGCTAATTCACAAACATTTTAATATAAGTTACATGACTTGTCTTTAAAAAATTAATAAAGGCTCATTATAATTTGAAATGAGCCTTTCATTTACTCAAAAATGTAAGATGATTAAACTTATTTATACTTTTCCTATTACTAAATCATCTTATTACGCGTGCTTTTTCGTAATCTCATCCAATGATACTTTTCTATCCTCATTTAGCGACAATGTGCATGCGTCCGCTGTAGCAATTGATTCTAGCGCAGCTACTCCATTTAAAAGTTTCAAATATTCTTCAGAAACTGTTCCCCCTTTTAAAACTTCATGAAGATATGTCATTTCTTTATCTATGCACGTTTGTAGCCATAAAGGCGTTCTTACACCTGGTTTGCCATATGCAATAGCACCATCCATACCACGACCATTATAAATGATAGTTCTTTCTTCATCTTCTTCGATACTTTCATGGACTAAGAAATAAGATTCTCCTTCACCTTTTACACGTAATGTTCCTCCGGTCTGATATAAATCGAGTTTTATCGCGCCTTTTGTACCTTCTATTAATACATAATGCTCTCCCCAACGGAATGCATTTCCATATTCTAGTAATGCATATCTGCCATCACTATATTCTAAATTGACAATGAGCATATCATCTTCGTCACCAAAATTGTCACCTTTATGATATACATTTCCACCTACCATCGTTACTCTATCTGGCAGTCCTCCCATAATAAACTGTATGCAATCTAATTCATGTATATGATGATATAAATGGCCACCTGATTGTGATCGTATTTTTTTCCAAGATACCGTCGGTTGTTGTTCTTCCCAACCAGTGCGTGCAGCGTGACAATAAAGAACTTTTCCTATTTTACCTTCATTTATCAAATTCTTTGCATGATGAACACCATTAAAGAAGTTCATTATATGTCCTGCCATAAATATAACGTTATGTTCTTTACATGCATCCACCATAGCTTTACAATCTTCAAAATTTAGCGCAATTGGTTTTTCACAAAAAACATGTTTGCCATTCTTTGCTGCCTTAACAACTGGATCACGATGAAGATGACTTGGAGAAGCCACAATTACGCAATCCACATCGTTTCTACTTACTAATGCATCTATACTATTAGAAACTTCTGCATTTAATTCAATCGCAACTGCTTCTGCATTATGCGGATCAAAAACTGCAGTAACTTTTGCATCATCTATTTTGTTAATAGATCTTGCTAAATCCGCCCCAAAATATCCTGTGCCAACAATACCATATTTAATCATTTTTTCACTTTCTTTCTAATTGTTTTTCAAGTCTTCAATTTTATAACTGACATACGGAATTACATTTTTAATATGCAGTTCATTTCGTGACCAAGAGTCGAATTTTTCATACATCAACCCTATATCATGGTTAGGCAGTTCTGTTAATGTTGAATATGAAAAGCCATATTGACTGTAGTCGACATCGTGGTGATAACGCCACTCAACCTTGTTATTTTCTCCTAATAAACCAATCCAAATTTGACCATTTCTTCTACCATTTTTTGAATTTGGTGTACTAAGAATTACGGCATTTTTGCCATCTATTTTCTGACTATAATTAATAATAGACAGTTCTGTTCCGTAATTAGGATTAGAAATAAAATCTAAATAGTTAGGATTACTCCACGTATTACCTGCATCTTTACTAGTAATGAATGCAATTTTCCCATTATTCGTTCTCATATAAGCTTGTAAAACACCCGGTTGTAATTCTATTATTTGAGCCTCTGCAGACCAGCTTGAAGGAAGCGGAATAATTTTAGTCTTCCACGTTCTTCCATTATCGTCACTATAGATAAACACAGAATCTTTACCAGTATAAGAAGGTATTAGAATTCTCCCCTTACTATGCTCCACAATACCTCGGCCAGGACCTAAATATGGAGAATTATGTTTATCTCCAAGTAACGACGGGATAAGTGTAGGTTTAGTCCAAGATGTTCCAAAGTTATCACTTACTGAATATGCTATGAAATTAGTTGGAACTACTTTAAATAAAGCGTCTTTATAAAAAACATTCATATCAACAAACTTACCATTTTTAAATTCAGTTTTTTGTCCATTGATAACTTTTGCTGAATATTGCTCTACCTTTAATTTTTTATTATTTTTACTTATTGCAAAGTTTTTATCTACAGAATACTCAGTAGGTTTATTTGTTCTATCATCATAAATGATTCCATTTTCACGAACTGTATATTGATAATCATTTTCTCCACTTTTTTTCAATTTAAGATAGTATTTTTCGTTAATTTTTTTAAATCCTGAATCATTTCTTACAGCCTCCCTAAAGCTAACTCCTGCAGGCATAACATCAGCAAAAAGCATAACCTGTTTATCCTTTTTTTCCAATAAAACCGAATCTATATATGTCGCACCACCACTAATTTGCCAATCACGTTTCCTCGGATCACGAGGCCATTCCAATGGTACTGATTCAAAATCATCAAAAGATAATGTGAGCTTTGGTTTTGTCCATTAGTTACCATTATCATCACTATAACTAGTTGCAATATTAATTTTATTCAAAAAGTCATGTGTACCCCCATAACGAGCGTCGATACTTGATAAAACTCTACCATTACTTAATGTATATAAAGATGGTATTCTGAAATAATTTGAATGCGTTTCATCATTCGCCTTATAAATTAACCGTTGAGTTATGTCATTTTTCGTCATGCTTTTTATTGTATTTTCATCTAGTGCATTATTGAAGATTTTAATATTTTCGATTGTACCGTTAAATCCAAAACTATTTTTTCCTTCTCTATTTACTCCGCCAATAACAAATGAGTCTAACCCATTGATGTTTGAAAGCATTAAAAAATTATTAATCTTCTTTTCTTCTACTTTATATCCGTTAGAAAATAAAGAATACGTTTTGGTATAATGATTTAATACCAACGCCACTATATTTGATGCTGGTTTATTTTTGTATTTCCCCCATACAGAAGCAGGTCTTGATACCAGATGATTTGTTTTTGTATTAGTGTCACGAGCTTCCATACCTAATTCTCCATTTTCTCTTACATACATATCTAAATAACTACTTGGGTTACCTTTTTTTGAATTAGAAATACCAAATAAAGCTTGAATTCCATCAGGTTTCAATTGATGATACTTGATTATCACTGTAAAATCAGGTCCAGTTAGTTTGTTTAAGGCACCAGATGTTATATTCATTCCATTACCTGCTAACTGAATATTATCTTTTTCGAAAACTAGTGTATTTGCTTCATTTCCATTTTTCTGTCCAGCAACTTGAGCGAAAGCATTTGGAGTAACGAGGCCAATTATTAGCAATAATGACAGTATATATATCCATACTTTTAATACCCTCATCCATTTTCCTCCTCTTAGTTCAAAACTTTAATCACAAGTTTCTTCACAGTTTGATCATTGACGCGCACTTTAGGTTGATGTAAATCTTCTTCAAAAGTCACAAGAAGGTTCGTTTCATTCAATTCTACAATTTGATATTTTTTACTATTGAACAATTCAAAATCATTTTCTACATCGAATTCTGTTTTTGAAGATGCATCTTGAGGTGTGCTCACCGCCATTTTTTCAGTGTTACTGATGACAAGATGAATATCTAAATATTTTTTATGGTTTTCAAATTGCTCCCCTGCAACGCCATCTGCAATATAAGTCATGCAGTTTGCAAATACGTGATCTCCGTCAATTTCAATCCGACCATCTTCTAACTGTGACAAATCCGTATGTTCTAAAAAGTCATTTACTTTTTCAAAATGTGGATTAATCGTAATATATCTTTTAAAATCTTTTCTTTCAGCAATAATCATTACAAACATCCTCCTTAATTAATGACGTTTTGCCCAACTCTTATCTGCAAGAATTTCAGGAATGTCATGAATCGTTGTAAATTGTGGTGCTGATGTTTTGTTTCCAGTTAATAATGACACAACATAACCTACCACTAAAGACACACTGATTGAAATGAACGAATACGCCCAGTAGTTTACCGCTTCTGGAGGCAACACGTATTTAATGCACACCATCACAATTGTCGCAACAATTAGCGCCGCATAAGCCCCTTGTTTATTCGCTTTTTTAGTGACAAATCCTAAAATGAAAATCCCACCAAGTAAACCTAACACCAGTCCCATAAAGCCGTTGAACCATTCGTACGCAGATTTAATATCAGAATGTGCCATCACGATCGCCACGACAATTGAGAAAATACCGACCAATAATGAGACGATTTGTGCAATTCGTGTACGCACGCTATCCGACATTTGTTTCGCAACAACTTCTTGAATATCTAAGGTCCATGACGTCGCAACTGAGTTTAAACCTGTCGAAATCGTCGACTGTGCTGCGGCATAGATCGCTGCTAAAATGATACCTGTCACCCCAACTGGTAGCTGGTAAGCGATAAAATACATAAAAATTTGGTCACGTGGAATGGCTTTCGTTGCTTCACTCACATTTTGAAGTTGGTAAAACACATATAAACCTGTTCCAATTAAATAGAATACTGTCGCTACACCTAATGACAATACCCCGTTTGTGAACAACATTTTATTTAACTTTTTAATATTTTGTGTTGTCGTAAAACGTTGTACTAAATCTTGAGAAGAAGCATAAGATGAGAAAATCGTTAAACCAGAACCAAACACGATTAAGAAAATCGAGCCTGATAATATGTTTGGATCAAACCATTTTTCTGTCGGTGCAATAAACTTCCCGTGAGCCAATTGTTCTGCAATCGCGCCCATACCGCCATCGATATCTTTAATCAATACGAACAATGCGATTAATGCCCCACCAGATAAGATGACGCCTTGAATAAAGTCCGTCCAAAGTACAGATTTCAAACCACCTGTATACGAGTAAACAATTGCGATGACACCCATTAAGATGATTAAAATATTAATGTCAATACCTGTTAATTTTGCCAAACCGATTGAAGGTAAATACATAATAATGGACATACGCCCGAGTTGATACACGATGAACAGTAACGCTGAAATGACACGTAACGATTTCGCTTCAAAACGGCGTTCGAGATAATCGTAAGCCGTATCAATGTCCATACGCGCGAAAATTGGCAGTACATATTTAATGGCTAATGGAATCGCAATGAGCATCCCTAACTGCGCAAACCATAAAATCCAACTGCCTGCATAAGAGTTCCCAGCAAGCCCTAAAAACGAAATCGGACTTAACATCGTTGCAAAAATAGATACTGACGTCACGTACCAAGGGACCGAGCCATCCCCTTTAAAGAATTCTTTCCCTGACATTTCTTTTTTCGAGAAGTAGAGCCCCGCTAATAAAACAATGAGTAAGTAAACAATTAACACAAATAAATCAACTAAAGTAAACCCCGCTGTATTCATTTTAAACACTCCTTTATGATGCGTTCACTACGATGCAAGAAATTGTTGTCTTGTTGCGACAATCATGTCAGCTGCTTGTTGTGCAATGATTTTATCTTCTTCTGTCAATGGTTCTAATGGTGCACGCACTGAGCCTAAATCCACTTTTTCATTAATTCTTAACACTTCTTTTGCGACTGCATACATATTGCCATGACCAGACACTAATTTTGAAATGATATCATTAATTGCAAACTGAAGTGCTTGTGCTTGTGTAATATCATGTGTCTTAAATAATGAATCTAATTTCAAAAATAAATCAGGCATCACACCATATGTACCGCCAATGCCAGCTTGCGCGCCCATCATTCGACCACCGACAAATTGTTCATCTGGACCGTTAAATACGATATAGTCCTCACCCGCTGCCGCTGCAAACGTTTGAATGTCTTGTACAGGCATAGAAGAGTTTTTCACGCCAATCACACGAGGGTTTTTACGCATCTTTGCATACAACTGATTCGTCAACGCGACACCCGCTAATTGCGGAATATTGTAAATAACAAAATCTGTATTCGGTGCCGCATCACTAATCGTATTCCAATACTTTTCGATTGAGTATTCTGGTAATTTAAAGTAAATCGGTGGAATCGCCGCAATCGCATCGACACCGAGTTGTTCAGAATGCGCTGCTAAAATCGCACTCTCTTTGGTGTTGTTACACGCGACATGATTAATCACGGTGATTTTACCTTTCGCGACATCCATCACTGCCTCAATAATTTGTTTACGCTCTTCAGTTGTTAAATAAATACATTCTCCAGAAGAACCATTCACGTAAATCCCTTTTACACCTTTATCAATTAAATATTGCACTTGTTGGCGTACGCGTTCTTGACTGACTTCCCCGTTTTCGTCGTAACATGCGTAAAATGCCGGAATAATGCCTTGATATCGATTTAAATCTCTCATATCCATTCTCCTCTTCTTAATGATTTTAGTGAATTTTATTAAAATGTTTATATCAATATTTTATTGTAAAACACTTATAAAACGGTATAACACGCCCTAATCATGATGATGAGATTGCGCTTCTTTATCTATAATCGTTTGATTGTAATACATCCCCCTTTGAGGATCCTCCAAATAATAAGAAAACAAACAATCTGTCATGAGTAATATCGGAAATTGCGGTGAAATGACATTGCCATACGATAAATGTTTAGCTGCTGCTAACAACAAAATTTCATCACATCCGAATTCATGTGCATTAAAATTTCGGGTCGTCATCAAAACAGTTTGTGCACCTTGTGCTTTGGCACGTTTTAATGCATGTAGGACGGAACTTGTTTTGCCTGAAATTGAAGCACCAATCACGAGACATGACGCATCTACTAATAAATTATTCCAGACAAGCATGTCATTATCTTCAATCACTTCACAAATAATGCCGAGTCTCATAAATCTCATTTTCATTTCTTTTAATGCCAGCGCCGAACTTCCCTTTCCATAAAGATATACACGTTCAGCTTGATTAATCATCTCTTTAATATGTTCTAACTGACTTTCATTGAGAATCGAATAATTTTTACGAAGCATCTCTTCATAATCAAACAAAACTTTTTGTATTAAATCTTTGTATGCGAGAATTTCCTCTTTTTCGCGCATCATTTCTCTATAATGAAACAAAAATTCTCTAAAACCCGTGAAACCACACTTTTTCGCAAACCGTGTTAATGTTGCTTTTGACACGTGCAGTTGGTGGCTAAACATTTCAGACGATAAATCCTCAACAGTTACTTGTTTCAGAAAAAATTGTGCGACCTCTTTTTCTGTTGTTGTCATATTTTCAAGATTCGATTCAATCATAGGAACGAGTACCTTATAAAATCTCATTGTTCACACCTCATCGTTGCAAGCGTTTACAAATTTAATTGTATGCCGTTTCGTTCTACTTTTCAAGCAATACTATTATTTTAGAAACGAGTTTCAGAATAAATATAATATCATTTGGAAATAACTTTCTGATTGGCTTTCGCTTTATTTTTAATTCGTTAACTGACACTATTACCTAAATCCCTCTTCTTAGCCGACATGTGTGACAAGTTTGTTTCAATCCTTAAATTTCCCAAATAATAGTTTTGAATTTTAGTAAATGTTAGTTTATATATTCATATAGAAATGGTATATTTTAAAACGTGGACTTGTTAATGAAAGACAAAATGTTTAATAGAAATAGAGGAGTGTAAGTAATGAACATGGTCGCATTATTAATTGGCTTAGGACCGCTCATTGGTTGGGGCCTTTTTCCTACAATCGCATCAAAATTTGGAGGTAAACCAGTCAATCAGATTATCGGCGCTACTGTTGGGACACTGATTTTCGCAATTGCCTTTTTTATATTTTCAGGGCGTCAATTCCCAACAGGACTAGATTTGTTTTTCGCCTTACTCTCAGGAGCCGGCTGGTGTTTTGGTCAAATTATGACTTTCAAAGCATTTGAATATATCGGGTCTTCTCGTGCAATGCCTATCACAACAGCTTTCCAATTACTCGGTGCATCACTTTGGGGTGTATTCGCATTAGGTAACTGGCCAGGTGTTACAAATAAACTGATTGGTTTTGCCGCATTAATCGTGATTTTAATTGGTGCATGGATGACAGTTTGGAGTGAAGATGCACAAGAAACAAAAAGTAGTAACTTGAGAAAAGCAGTCCTTATCCTATTAATCGGTGAAATTGGATATTGGCTTTACTCTGCTGCACCACAAGCGACAGACATTGGTGGTAAAGTAGCATTTTTACCACAAGCCATTGGAATGGTATTGTCGGCCATCATTTATGGTTTAATGACAATGAAAAAAGACAATCCATTCAACAAGAAAGTTACATGGTTGCAAATCATTTCTGGTTTCTTCTTTGCTTTCGCAGCATTGACATATTTAATCTCAGCACAACCTGATATGAATGGTTTAGCAACAGGTTTCATCTTATCTCAAACTTCAGTTGTTTTAGCTACGTTAACAGGTATTTATTTCTTGAATCAGCGTAAAACTTCAAAAGAAATGTTTATCACAATCATTGGTTTAATTTTGATTTTAGCAGCCGCAACAGTCACTGTATTTATTAAATAATATCCAGAGGTGAAGAGAATGAAAAAAGCAGCTTTACTTAACAGCCACGTTTCTCAAGTTATTGCAACAATGGGTCACTTCGACTTGTTGACCGTCAATGATGCAGGGATGCCAATTCCTAATGATGACAGAAGAATCGATTTAGCTGTAACAAAAGCATTACCGCTCTTTATCGATGTATTAGCAACAGTGTTAGAAGAATTAAAAATCCAAAAAATTTATCTCGCCGAAGAAATTAAAACACATAACCCGACACAATTGAAACAAATTAAAGCATTGATTGATCAAGATGTCGAGATTGCGTTTATTCCACACTCAGAAATGAAATCATATTTAAGTCACCCATTGAATAAAGGTAATATTCGCACTGGTGAAATCACTCCGTTTTCTAATATTATTTTAGAATCTGACGTGACATTTTAAATCAATCTAAAATAAGCCCTTCCAACGCGTTCGTGATGATTACGTTATGGAGGGGCCTTTTTGTTGAGGGGGACAGTTGCTGTTGATTTTATGCGCTTAAGCATTAGATCACTGCTGATTATATCGTATTAAACTTGATGCCTATTTCTTAACATCACCACACAAATAAAAAATAGACTGTTCAAACACGTCGTCATCACGTCTGAACAGTCTTTTGATTATACTGTATTTTATGAATAAATTTGATGCAAAATAAGTTTAAAAATGGCTACAAGTCCACGTTCAAACAAATTGAGCACTAAAAAGGCTACAATCGGTGAAATATCAACTAGACCTAATGGCGGAATGATACGTCGAAATGGTTCTAAAAATGGCTCATAAATTTTTGACATCCATCTTCCAACTGCGCTTTCTCTTGCACCTGGTAACCACGACATAAAAATGTAAATAATCATTCCAAATGTGTAAGCTTTAACAATAAACAGTAGAAATTCAAGGATGGATGTTAATAACTCGATGTTCATAGCATACTCCCTTATTTATAATGATTTTCCATAGATTCGATATGATCGGTAATACTACCCGCAACTTCGACATTGTCTGGTGTACATAAGAAAATATCTGCACCAACACGTTGAATATCGCCACCAATCGCATAAACGGTACCACTTAAAAAGTCGATAATACGTTTTGCAGAAACTTGATCAATACGTTGAAGATTCACAAGTGTGGCACGACGATTTTTCAATTCATCTGCAATGTCTTGTGTATCAGAAAATACACGTGGTTCAAATAAACACATTTTAGAACTCCCATTTTGATAAGTATCTTGTGTTGGGCTCATATTCACCACATTCCCTTGCTCTTGTTTTTGGGCAACTTGCAACTGTTTATCATTTTGAGAAGATTTGGAACGTGACGCTTGACGTTTGGGTACGGATTGGACTGCTCTTGGACGCTCAGATTGTTGTTTGTTCGCTTGTTGTTGCACTTGCTGTTGCTCACGTTCACGACGGCGTTCTTCTTCTTGAATGAAATCTTCATCTTCCTCTTCTTCAATTGTGAAAAAATTGTTGAACAAATCTTTTATAGCCAATGGATTCACTCCTCTTTTCCTACAAGACGCGTTCCAATTCTAACAAATGTGGCACCCTTTTTCGTGGCAATATGATAATCATTACTCATACCCATCGAAAGCTCTGTACAAGGTGCATATGTAAGGTTCAATGATTGGACTTCATCGCGTTTATTTTTAAGTTTTTCAAAAATGTCTTCTAATTCAGCTTCATTATCTGTGTATGGTGCCATCGTCATCAGACCTACAACACGAATATGGTCATAGTCCACTAACTTTTCAATGAAGGGGATAACCTCTTCTAAAGCAATGCCATGTTTAGATGCTTCACCAGAAACGTTCACTTGGACAAAACATTTGATTTCATGTTCTGCGCGTTTACTAATTTCTTTGGCCAAACTTTGACGGTCTAATGCATGTAAATAGTCAATATCATTAATGACTTCTTTCACTTTACGTGACTGCAAAGAACCAATAAAATGCATGTGGACATCGTCTGGTAAAGCTGCTTTCTTCTCTAAAAAACCTTCGATGCGGTTCTCACCAAAATGACGAATGCCTGCTTCATAAGCTTCTTTCGCTCGGTTTATTGTAACATATTTTGTGACAGCAATCACGTGAGGTCTTGTTGGGTCCTCACGAAAAGTCACATTTTCAGTTATGGTGTGCTCTATTTCTGCTAAGTTTGTCTTCACTGACATTTAATCATCTCCACTTTCATTCAATGATTGAGAAATAAATGCTAACATTCTTCCCGTTTTTCCTTTTTCTAAACGATACGAGAAAAATAAATCCAAGTCTTCGGAAGTTGCATATTCTGTACGATAAATATGGTCACGTGGCACGCCGTATTGTTCTAACAATAGTTGGTTCGCATATTTCAAATCAATTCCATGACGGTCTTCATCACGCGTTTCAATATAAGCTGCACTGTCAATCGGCAGTTGCTGAAATTGTTTGAAAATATCATCATTAATTTCATAACTATCAGATGTTGCTGGACCAATAACCACGTATAAGTCGTTGTAATCATAAGGAAATTGGTCTAATACACGATGTACAATAGTTGCGACAGTGCCCCGCCAACCTGCATGTGCCAAAGCAATAAAGTGATGAGAAGGACTATAAAAGTAAATCGGCACACAGTCTGCATAACACATCGTCAACATCGTATCCTCATCATATGTGAACATCGCATCGATACCATAAAGTGTGTCTTTCGAAAGTGTATCAATATTTTTACCACGATCCGCTTGAGTCACTTCTACGACATTTGCTTCGTGTGTCTGTATTGGAAAGACCCATTGCGCTCTCGGAATACCGATTTCTTGTGCCAATACTTCCTGATGATGGGTAATATTTTCCGGCTTATCATCAATATATCTTGCCATGTTGAATGCTCCATTTGGATATGCACTCACGCCATCACCTCTTGTCGTGATGCCAATTTGAACACCTTGTACTAAACTCGGCTGGTAAGATAAATGATGTCCCTTTTTCGTAAATAATTCCATCTTCATCCCTCCTTTTTTACTTTTATCTATTAAAAACTGCTAGGACATTGATGAAGTGACAATTGTCCTAGCAGTTCTTGACATCCTATGTAAGATAAATATCACACTTTATCCTGTTGATAGGTGTACTTTATATTTCAACATATCACACGATTAACGACGTGTTCTTCTTGAGCGTCTTTCTTCTCTGTTACGAATAAAGCTTGGAATATCGTCGTCCGCTGTCGTATGGCTACGTCCACTTTCAACTTCTTTATCTTGTGTTGAAGTTTGACCAGTGTGCCCACCACCGAAGCTAGATTCTTTTGAGCTTGTTGGTGTAGCACTTGCACCGAAGCCAGAGTGACCTTGTTTACGGGCTTGTGATGAAGGCTTATCTTCAAAACCTGTTGCGATCACAGTAACAACAATTTCATCTTGTAATTCTGGGTTAATGACTGTACCAAAGATCATGTTCACATCTTCATCTGCAGCGTCTTGTACGATGTCAGCAGCTTCTTGTGCTTCGAATAAAGATAATGATTCGCCACCAGTAATGTTCATTAACACACCTTGTGCACCTACGATTGATGTTTCAAGTAAAGGAGAAGAAATGGCTTTTTTAGCCGCTTCAACTGCACGGTTTTCACCAGATGATACACCGATACCCATTAATGCAGAACCTTGGTTTGACATGATTGTTTTAACGTCAGCAAAGTCGAGGTTCACTTCACCAGATACTGCAATTAAATCAGAAATACCTTGTACACCTTGACGTAATACGTTGTCAGCTTCTTTAAATGCTTCCATCATTGGTGTAGATTTGTCTACAATATCTAACAAGCGATCATTAGGAATGACAATTAATGTATCAACAGCAGCTTTCATTGCTTCAACACCCGCAGCAGCTTGTGTTTGACGTTTACGACCTTCGAAACTGAATGGACGTGTCACAACACCCACTGTTAAAGCGCCCATCTCTTTAGCGATTTTGGCTACAACAGGTGCTGCACCTGTACCAGTACCGCCACCCATACCAGCAGTTACGAATACCATGTCTGCACCTTGGATCGCATCTTCAATTTGTTCACGTGATTCTTCTGCAGCTTTCTTACCAATTTCAGGGTTCGCACCTGCACCTAATCCACGTGTTAACTTTTCACCAATTTGGATTTTAGATTCTGCTTTAGATAAGTTTAAAGCTTGTCCATCTGTGTTAATTGCAATAAATTCAACATTGTTCATACCGTGGTCAATCATTCGGTTAACAGCATTATTACCGCCACCACCGACACCGATGACTTTAAGTGTCGCTAAATGATTAAATCCTTGTTCAAATTCTAACATTTAAATTTCCTCCTAATCTTTGTAGCCAATCAATCAAACAGTGATTTCATAATCTTCTTGAACTTACTTTCTTCTTGTTTAGGTTCTCCGTGTTCATGTCCATCAATGTCTTCATATACCTCTTCCGAAGTATCATCGTCGACAAATTCAGAATTTGCCGTGTCTTGTGATTGTTGTTTTTTTGGTTTTTTCTTGAAGAATGACTCAAAACCACTTGATTTATGTTCTTGTCGTTTTGAATCGCTTTCAATGATTTCTTCTTCAATTTCTTCATTATCATGATTACTAATTGTAACATAATCCAATAGCTCATCGAAAGCAATACTACTAGAAATTGTGGAAATTGCTGAAGAAAATTCTGGTTTTCTTACTCCCATTTGTGAAGGTGTATGAATGCGTACTTTTTCATTCACCATATCGAGAAGTAATTCTTTCACACCAAGTAAGTTAGCAGAACCACCTGTCACTACAAATCCACCATTGACTTTCGTTAAACCTAACTCTTGTAAAACATCGAATACTTTAATGAGAATGTCTTCAACACGTGCTTCAATGACATCGCTCAGCTCTTTTTGTGTAAATTGTGCAGGTTCATCAGAGTCAAGTTGGTTTACAGTAAACACATCTTGGTCTGAAGCTGAATCATAAAATGCATGTCCGTATTGTTGCTTAATCTTTTCTGCTGTATCATATGTAGTATTTAAAAATTGAGCAATATCTTCTGTGATGTGACGCCCTGCCATGAAAACGACATCCGCATCGACGAGCTCTCCGCGTTCATAAAACGCAATTTGAGTTAAATCTTCACCAATATCAATCACACATGCACCAAGTTCTCTTTCAGTTGCAGTTAATGCGGAACGGTAATTCAATGCATCAGAATAAACGTCTAATACATCCACACCACAAGCTTCTACGCATTTAATCATATTAATTAAAATCGATTGATTAATCGCAATGACGCCCGCATCCACTTGTAAAGAGTGACGCGCGACAAGCTCTTTTGGATCTGAAACTTCATTGTTGTCATCCACGATAAAGCGAATCGGGAATGTATCAATGACTTCCGTTTCAGGTTCCGTATTTTTTTCACGAATTCCTTCAAGCACCTCTTCAATATGTGTGCCGTTAATTTCTGTATCTTGATGAAATTCGATTTTATTTGTTTCATCAAAAACTTCAGTACTAATGATTGGTAGCTTTAAAAATACTTCTTTAATATCCACACTTGAAGCGATTGAAGCTTTCTTTAGCGTATCTTTAATGGCCTGTTTAGCAAGGTCGAAATCATCAATCAAACCATTCTTGATTCCATTTGTATAGGTCTGCCCTGTACCTATCACATTAATTCCGTTATGAAATTTTTCACCAACAATCGCTTTCACGCTTGATGAGCCGATATCTACACTAACATAATAATGCTCTTCCATAGATAGGCACCTCCTGACATTTCTTTACATAATTAAGCTATTTTAAGTTTACAATAACACACTATCAATGTGAACTATAAACACAGTGGAATTTCAACTTTTTATCACATTTATATATTAATGTAATCTTTTTGTAACGCGCAATCATCTATTTACAAGGTAGATGGCGGCTCAAAATCATTATGATAACAAAATATTTTTGAGCCTCAACTTTGCTATTCCGATGATTCTTCATCTTTAATCTTGTTCAAAGCCTTTTGTAAATCATCTTTAGCTTTGTCTTCACTCGCTGTACCACTTTGAACTTCTTTGGCGCTCGCCGAACTTGTTTGTCCGTTGTTCACATTGTCATAAGGAATAAATGTCGCACCAACTGATAAATCTATAAAACCAGATTTTTTCAATTTGCCTGTTTCATCTTTTTCTAAAGCTTGTGACATACTTGGATAGTATTTCAACTTTTCAGCAATGGTGTTTGTATTCCCAACGACTTCAATCCCATCACGCATGAACAGTTTAATTAAATGGGGTTGATCTTTTTGTGGTGCACTCACAATTTCTGAAATTTGTGCCCGCGTCGTTCGATCCATTTTTTGTAAAGCATCAATGAGATTGCGTTTTTCAGCACCTTTAAACCCTTCAATGTAAGGTGCTTCATTCGGTACTTCCTGTTTATAATCTTTTAACACTTTGCCATTTTCAATCATTGGGACCACACGTGACTTTTCTGTCGTGATTGCGATGATAGTATGTTCTTTCACGTTGACCTCGATCGGATTGAACAGTCCTTTTTCAATCGTCACTTCATCAATCAATTCGTTTTGTTTCAAACGTGTCTCAGCATCATCAGAACTATAGGCGTAAATGCGTGGATGGTTTTGAATATCCAGCTCTTTCAAGATATCTTGCTTAGACACATAATGGTTCCCTTTAATGTCAGCACTTTTAATGTGACTGATAGGTGTAAACATATAAACCAGGATCAATAAAACAATGACAACGAGTATCCCGACAATCATACGTTGAACACGACGTTGCTGAATACGTTGCTTTTTTCTCTTTTCTTTTAAATATTCGTTATTAATCTTGGGTATTTCTTTTGTCATCAATCGTCACATCCTTTAATGTGATGGCAAATGTGCTCTGAAAGCTTCAATAAAACGTTCTCCACGTTGTTCAAAGGTGTCATATTGATCCCAACTTGCACAAGCAGGGGATAATAATACAACATCATTCGGTTCGATGACATCTTGGACTTTAGCTACAGCATCTGTCACATCTTTTGCTCGAATGACATACTTTCCTTGACTCTCTCCTAGCTTCACAAATTTATCTTGTGTTTCACCAAACGTCACCATTACGCGCACATTGTTCATATACGGAATCAGTTCGTCAAAACCATTTCCACGGTCTAAACCACCACATAACCAAATGACAGGTTGCTTGAATGAACTTAACGCAAATTGTGTCGCTAATGTGTTCGTTGCTTTAGAATCGTTGTAGTATTTATTCGTTTTGTTATTGCCGATGTATTGCAGACGATGTGCAATGCCTGAAAACGTAGACAACGATTGGACGATAGCACTAATGGACACCCCTGCTAAAATCGCCGCCATGACTGCTGCTAAAATGTTTTCTAAGTTGTGTTCACCTGGTAATACGATATCATCTAAATGAATGAGACGTACACCGTTATAAACAATATACTCTTTTTCAACATAAATACCGTCTACACGATGTTGCGTAGAAAAGTATAAAATTTTAGCTCGAATTTTCGATGTACCAATGAGGTGTCTTTGTTTATCATTGAAAATTAAATAGTCGCTCTCAGTTTGATTTTCAAAAATACGTTTTTTCGCATTTTGATAGTTTTCAAGATTTTCATGGTAATCTAAATGCGCTGAATAAAGATTTGTGATGATCGCAATGTGCGGACGATAATGTTCAATACCGAGCAATTGGAACGAAGACAATTCCGTCACTAAATACTCATCTGTCTTCACTTCTTGTGCGACTTTTGATGCAACGAAACCAATATTTCCCGACAAACGGCCATTTTCACGGCTTTTGTTAAACATGTCACCGATTAATGACGTTACTGTCGTTTTACCATTTGTCCCAGTAATGCCTATAATTGGTGCTTCAGAAATTAAATAACTTAATTCTACTTCTGTTAAAATTTTCAATCCTTGTTTTTGTGCTTCTTGAATAATAGGTACTGTATATGGAATACCTGGGTTTTTGAAAATGATCGGTGCCTCATCTAATAACGCAAGCGGATGTGCACCACTGACGACACTAATGCCTAAGTCCTCTAAATCTTTCGCGTGAGCATCGTTTGATAAATCATTGCCATCGTTCACCGTCACCTCAGCGCCTAAACGATGTAACAATTTCGCTGCTTCATAACCACTTTTCGCCATACCGATAACGAGTACTTTTTTACCTCTAAGCCCTGTATAATGTATCAATTAATTCACTCCCATCCATAAACCGATTAAACCAGTAATTAATCCTACTGACCAGAATACAGTCACAACTTTCCATTCACTCCAACCGACTAATTCGAAATGATGATGTAATGGACTCATCTTAAAGACACGCTTTCCTGTTAACTTGAATGATGTCACTTGAATCATCACTGACAATGTTTCTAGTACGAAAACGAGACCGATGAATAACAAAGATATTTCTTGGTTTAACATAATTGAAATTGTAGCGAAAATACCCCCTAGCGCTAAACTTCCTGTATCCCCCATGAACACTTTCGCTGGGTTAATATTATATGGAAGAAAGCCGGCTAAAGCTGCGACCATGATAATACAAAATACGCCAATTGCTGGTTGTTCATGCGCAAAACTCATAATGGCATACATCGTAAAACCAATAATAGATAACCCTGTCGCTAAACCATCAAGACCGTCTGTTAAATTAACTGCATTAGAAAAACCAACTTGCCAGAACACGATAAAAATTACATAAGCAAATGATAACGGGATACTCACATCTGTAAACGGAATATGAATATCTGTAGAGAAATTAAACGCTTTAAAACCTTTAGCGACAATAAAGAAGATGACTGCGATTGCGATTTGCGCTAAAAATTTCTGCTTACTTGTAAGCCCTTGGTTGTTTTTCTTCACTACAATAATATAGTCATCAATAAAGCCAATTAAACCAAAACCAATTGTGACAAAGAGTAGTAACAGCAATGGACTTGCTGGTTCTACAAAAATACTTGCGATTATCGTTGTAACAATTGCACCAATTAAAAATGTTAACCCACCCATCGTTGGTGTACCTGTTTTTTTCATATGACTTTGTGGACCTTCTTCACGAATGCTCTGACCAAATTTCATCCTTTTTAATGTTGGAATCAAAATCGGTACTAAAACTGCTGTAATAACAAATGCGATAATTGCGCTAATCAATCCCATAATATTCTCCTTATCTTATCTTCTCTTCTTTTGCTCACATTCTTAGTCATTCTAAACATGATGCGATCACTTCAATGCGCGTATTCGTATAAGTCGACTGAAGTGATTGCATTCATGGCCGTTCTTTTCAACTTACGCATCGTCATAAACATCAACATGCCGTGATAGCCTTTCGCACAGTGTCTGTTTATCACGTTGCCTATTCTGTTTTTTGGGAATCTAATGTTACTTCAAGTTTAGTGTTTTTATCTATCGCTGACTGTGGTGTTTTCGATTGCGACTTCACAAAACCACTGCCTTTGACATCAATTTTGATATCTGTCAATGATTGGAAGGCGACAATATCATCTCTTGTCCATCCTGTCATATCTGGCATTGTTAAATCACCTTCAGTTAACAAGAGGACATTACTATTTGGCAATAATCGACCATTTGATGACGGCGATTGACTCACAACTTTTTTACCATTACCAATGACAATTGGGTTGAGTTTTTTACCTCTAATCTCATCTTCAGCACGTTGTACACTACGATTTTCAACATCTGGAACATTGCTGATCTTCGTTTTACTGTCATCTACTTCATTATCGCCGACATTTAAATATTGTAAAGTGTTTTTCATAATCGGATTAAATGCTTTGCTGACACCCATTTCGTATGCTTCTTGATCGTTCTTTTGCGCTAAGCTCATCCCTGCATAAACAACAACACGCGGATTTTTACTTGGCGCATGCCCCATAAAGCTCACAAAGTATGGATTAGGTCCTTTCACATAGCCGCCATTTTCAGGGTCAGCCACCTGTGCAGTACCTGTTTTACCACCAATACGATATCCGTCGACACGATAGTTTTTCGCATGGCTATCTTCACTGTTCACCACTTCATCCAATTGTTTGTTCACTTTCTTCGCTGTATCGTTTTTAATCGGTTTGCCCGTAACTTCGCGTTCACCTTTATAATATGTGTTTTTAGTCACAGGATTTATAATGGATTGGACGAAGTATGGGCGTAACATTTCGCCTTTATTGAAAAATGCCGATTGCGCTTGCAACATTTGTGCCGGCGTGACTGTTGTCGATTGACCGAACGCAGATGTTTTTTGCATCAATTCATTTTCCCAGGCAATATTGCCGGATTGTTCACCATCAAACAAACTTCGCGTTGACTTGCCAAAACCGAACTTTTCATACCAAGACTTCATTTTGTCTGCACCGACAAGGTCTTGAAGGCGCATCATCAAAGTATTAGATGAATACGTGAAGCCGAGACTCATATCAATTTCGCCCCAACCTTTTTTATTCCAGTCATAAATACGTGACCCTTGAATATCTCTGTAACCCGATTGATATTTACGGTCTGGTTTAAATTCCCCTTCTTGAATCGCTGCGGCTAAACCAAAACTTTTGAATGTCGAACCTGGTTCATACGTATTTTGATATAAATCATTCGCCCATTTTTTACCAAAATCTTCACCTGTATCTGGATTGAATGTTGGACGCTGACTATAAGCTAAGATTTCACCTGTTTTCGCATCCATGACAACGGCGAAGATGTCTTTTGGTTCATAATGCTCAACCATTTTATCTAATGCTTCTTCCACAAAGACTTGAATATTAGAATCAATCGTTAAATGCACATCATCGCCACGTTGCGGTGCGACTTCATTTTTCGAATTCGGAATAATGTAACCCCAAATATCTTTTGTAAATGAAGTATGGCCGGCTTTACCTTTAAGATAACTGTCGAAAATCTTTTCAACGCCTAAAGCCCCTTTTAATTTGCCGCTATCGGGATCTTTTTGTGCCATCCCAATCAAGTGTGAGGCAAACTTACCATTTGGATAAAAGCGCTTCACTTCCGGATAAAGTGTAATCCCAGGTAAATTCGCTTTTTCAATTTTTTCTTTATCTTGATAAGTCAGATTTTGACCAGATCGGCCGAACTCGACTTGGAATGCCTTTTTCGTGTTGAGACGCTTCTCGATGTCCTTTTCAGGCATATCGATAATTTTAGCGAGAACTTTAGCTGTTTTTTTCTTATCCACAACGTGACGTGGTTTGTCTGAATCTTTACTTGCTTGTGGATCAATAACTGCTGCCAAACGGAAACGGTCCACGTCTTCTGCCAAAACTTTACCGTTACGGTCATAAATCTTACCTCGTTCAGCATCTTCATCTAAATGAGATAAATATTTTTCATTTGCTTTGGCGATCAAGTCTTCCCCTGACGAGTGTCCTGTCAACATGACATAGCCATATCTTAAAACCAAAAGAAAAAAGAGCAGCCCGAAAACACCCATCAGGAGGACTGCTCCTAGCTTATTTTTTTTAATTTTAATTTTTCGTTTCGCCATCTTTACGCACTACCTTTACATTGTCGTTCTTCAAGCTCATCCCTTGATCTTCAGCCTTTTTATAAATGCGTTTGTACGATGAATTCTCCATTGTTTCAGACTTTAATGCGCTATTTTGACTTGTTTGCTTTTCTATTTTTTGATCTAAATCTGCAATTTTCCCTCTCGTATCATATGCATCCATTTTTAAAGATAGCATATAGATACTGATGACAGCAATAATCGTAACTAGCGTTATGTATAACATCTTTTCAAATCGTGTTAATTTGACAACAACTTGCTTCTTGATAGTTTGTTTTTGTGTCGATTGTTTTCTCTGTGGTTCGACTTGCGGTTGATAGGTATCATATATTCTTTCTACAGCCATAGTCTCTTTTTCGCCCCTCTATTTTAATATTTCGGCTACTCGAAGTTTTGCACTTCTCGCACGATGATTGTCTTCTAAGTCTGTCGCATCCGCTACGATTGGTTTTCGGTTCACACGTTTCAATTTAGGTGTGTACGCTTCTGGAAGTACGGGTAATCCTCTTGGGACGTCTGGCCCTTTTTCATACTCTTGAAACATTTGCTTACATAAACGATCTTCTAATGAATGGAAGGTGATAACAGAAATTCGTCCGTTCACTTTCACATGGTCAATCGCTTGTTCTAATGAATCTTCAAATGCAGCAAGTTCATCATTCACTGCAATACGAATCGCTTGAAATACACGTTTCGCAGGATGACCACCTTTACGTCGTGCTTTTGCTGGAATCCCTTCCTTAATACACGTCACTAGATCAAAAGTGGTTTCAATCGGTTGTTGCTGTCGTCTTGCTTCAATTTTTCGTGCGATTTGTTTCGAAAATTTTTCTTCCCCATATCGAAAAAAGATTTTTACGAGTGTTTCATAAGACCACGTATTGACAACTTCGTAGGCGGAAAGAGGTTGCGTTTGATCCATTCTCATGTCTAACTTGGCATTATGTTGGTAACTAAACCCTCGTTCTGGTACATCCAGTTGCGGGCTCGAAACACCTAAGTCATATAAAATGCCGTCCACTTTGTCTATGTTTAATTCAGCTAAAATATTAGCTAAATTTCTAAAGTTGTTATGTACAAACGTGACTTTATGTAAATCTTGTTGCAATTTTTCTTTAGCATGATTGATTGCCGTCATATCTTGATCAATCGCAATCAATCGACCTTCATCCGATAATTGATTCAGAAGATATTGCGAATGTCCTGCGCCACCTAACGTGCAATCAACATAGACGCCATCTTCTTTAATATTCAGTTGGTCTACAGTTTCTTTTAATAACACGCTAATGTGATGAAACACCGCGAACCCTCCGTTTTTTAAAAATCAAAATCAATTAAGTCTTCTGCAATCTCTTCAAAGCTCTCTTCAGATTCATCATAGAAATCATTCCAAGTGTTGCGATCCCAAATCTCAATTCGATTTGACACACCAATCACCGTACATTCTTTGTCAAGATGTGCATACTCTCTTAATTTAGCTGGGATGTTAATTCTCCCTTGTTTATCGATTTCCACTTCGATAGCACCTGAGAAGAACATGCGCACAAACTTACGTGCATCACGTTTAGTTAAAGGTAAGGATTTCATTTTCTCCTCAATCGTTTGCCATTCTTCAAGTGTGTAACCAAATAAACATTTATCAAGGCCTCTTGTGAGAATAAAACGTTCATTTAAGTCATAACGAAATTTTGATGGTACTATCATACGGCCTTTAGCATCGAGTTTATTTTCGTATTCACCCATGAACATTCTATTATCACCTCACCTTTATTCTAATTTACCACATCTCACCACTATCCTCCACTAATTCTGTAAAAATCTCCAATATTTATCAAAATAGACACAAAAAAAGAACCCTGCTCATATTAAGAAGGGTTCTCAAACCGTTGATATTATCATGTTTTAATGACATATTGATCAAAAGAGTAACGAAGTGGAGGGAAAGTGGAGGACGTGTACATCTCCATCCCAAATTCATTTAATAATTGGAGTGGGTTCCAGATACGTTCTTGCAATCCCCCCATCGGATGTAACGTTTGTGACAATAAATGGAAGTGTCGCATACTAATTTCATTTTCACGCTCAATATTTTTAAGGTAACGTGACTGTAAATATTCATATTGATGGGTTTGGATTTGATGATTCTTCTTCAGTAACTTGCGCTGATCTTCCGAATCATTTAACTGTGCTTGCAAACGCTCATAAAAGGCATGTTGCTGGTCGAGCATTTGTTGCATATCCACAAGCACCTCTTCAGAAGCTTGAGCACGTACAAAACGTTGACGTGCTGCTTCCGTACCATTCGCAATCATATCTGCTAAATCAAGGTCATATGAAGCTAACAATTTTTCGATTTTAGGTGTCACATATGTGAAACGTAAGCGCGGCAATACAATCGGCATTTCAATGCCCATTTCATGAAAGACCGTTTGCAACTCTGCCCAGTATTTAATTTCACTCGGTCCACCGATAAATGCAACAGTGTTAAACAACCATTCTTCGGTAAGCGGACGCGTGACCACATTGTTAGAAAAATCTGTTGGTGTCGCTTCAATTTTTTGTAATAACGCTGCTTGACTGAACGTGACATCCGATTTACTTAAACGATAGACACCATCTTCATACTTTAATAACTGACGTTGCCCATCTTCATGCATGAACAAGTGGACATTTGTATCGGTTTGAATCATTGGTGTTAACCCAGCAGCACCTGTACGTTGTTGTTGCGTTCGAAAAGCGTTGTCAATTTGCTCGTGATGTTGAATGATTTGTTTGAACAACGGCACTTCTATTTCACGTAACGCTTCAAATTGGGCATCAATCAATAATAAGCCTGACTGACTAAAACATTCATGTACGATTTGTTTGAATAACGATGTCCAATTGTCTGCTTGATCGATAAAATGAGCAATTTGTTGATACAATACTTTCGAATGCGGTGTTTCAGGTAATGCTGCAAAATAATCAGTCAATGCTTGTTTCAATGCCGCTTTATCAGGGGTATAGCGGGACACATTGGACTCTGGTGGTGCCATCGTGTGATATTTCACTTTTTTCAGCGTCCCAGTTCGTTGTTGCATCACATACGTATGATTGACTTCATCAAAGTCGTGGTCCTCACCTGCAATCCAAAAGACTGGAACGACAGGCGTCTCATATGTAGATTCCAGTTCGTTGGCCTTAACGATGATAGAAATAATTTTATGGAAAGTATAAAGTGGACCAGTAAACAACCCTGCTTGTTGACCACCTACGACGACTTTCGCGCCATTTTCTAAAGCATCGAGTGCACGTTGTTGGGCTTCAGAAAGGTTTAAATCCGCCATATACGCGCGCACAACTTTCGCCATTTCATGTTCTCTACCATTGTTAGGTTGTTGCATACGGCGTGCATAACTTTCCTCTTCAACCGGATCATAATCAAAAAATTGCAATATATTTTCATCTTGTTGTTTTAAACGGTTTATAAATTGATCCGACTCATTGACTGTAATATTTAAACAATCCATGCTCATTTCTCCTTAAACAGTATTCCATAACAGTATTCCATAACAGTATAAAGGTTCCACACGCACATGACAATCTAACGGCTTGCTTCAAAATTTAAAATAAATAGGCTATAATTAAATTATTAAAGACAAGGGGGTAATCACATGACAAAAGTTGAGCACCTTGACATTAACTACAAAACAGAAGAACTTTTTGAAGACTTTCGTCAAAATTTTGGCAACAAAGATTTATACATGGTGAACGAACTGCACGGTGAGATGATTGATGCCAGTTCTGAGTCACCATTTTATGGTATTTATGTTGGGGAAAAAATTGGCGCACGTATGGCACTTTATCGAAAAGGCGAAGTTGAAGAGACATTTTTTCCGAACTTTGACGATTATCTCGTCGTTTGGAAACTCGAAGTACTTAAAAAATATCAAGGCAAAGGTTACGGTTCTGCATTAGTCGCATATGCAAAATCATTCGACCTTCCTATTAAAGCGATTGCGAGAAATGAGTCTAAAGACTTCTTTATTAAAAATGGTTTTAAAGATTTAGAAGTCAAAAATGACGATGGGCACGATATACTCGTTTGGGAACCCCAAAAATAATAACAAAAGTTGAAGGGTGCTGTTCTCAGTTGAAAAACTAAGAACAGCACCCTTCAATTTTAAGACAATCCTGAATCCCTTCTAAAAAATTGAGGAGATTGGATTTCTGAAAAATGATAATCTAGTTTTTGGAAATCTAATCATCTTCCACTTACATTACAACCATACAAATGATGGTAGTTACTTGAATTACTTTAAAATCTCTTTTAATGCTTCAATATGGTTAATCGTATACGTCGGTTGAATAGACGTTTTATTTTCAAGCTGACGGTGGTTAAACCAGCAAGTATCAATTCCAGAATTAATACCACCTTGAATATCAGAAGTAAGTGAATCCCCCACGATTAGGAAGTCCTTTTTATCATACTGATGAAACACTTTAAAGACCTCTTCAAAAAATGCGACATTCGGCTTCTGTGCTCCAATTTTATCTGAAATAAAAATATGATCCATCATGGAGTGAAGGTCCGTTCGTGCGATACGTCGTTCTTGTGTATCTGTTACACCATTCGTCACTATCGCTAATGCATAATTTGATTGAAGTGTTTTCAACATAGGAATGATACCCGTGAGCCATTTAATGGGAGCACGTGCAAGACCATCACGAAAGACAACATCCGCTTCTTGACCATCAACTGTCATGCCATATGTCGCAAATGTTTCGATAAAGCGATGACGCAATACTTCCGCTTTCGTTATTTCTCCACGTTGAAATGCTTCCCAATGATTTTGATTAATTTCCTTAAAACGGTGATAATCATGTAGTTGAGAAGGTACGGCATAATGACGCATTAAATGGGCATATGCCTGTACTTCAGCGTCATGAAAATCTACCAATGTATCATCAAAATCGAATAAAATTACTTTATAACTCAAATTTCACGCCTCCCGAAAGTCAAAAGAATCTTTCTAAGTGTATCAAAATACGTATGATCTGTCATACGATTTCACTGATGGAGTAAGAATGGGCCGATAAAACTATGACAGAGTGGACTACTTGATTGCACACTTCGACATGTCATTCAACGTAAAAAAAGATGATACATTCCAGTGCCCACGTTCACCCTATGCGCACGAAATCTATCATCTCTATCAATAGTCAAGTTCATCATCTTAACTGATTCGACATTTGAATTTATTTATTGTTAAGGAAAGTTGATATTCAATTGTCAAAAGTAGAAACGATTAATTAACCAAAGAAGCCACTAATTACATTAATACCATTTGCTACGATATCAGCAATGCTTGTGCCTAATGTGACCCAATCATGGTTAATACCTGCCTCGATTGTGTTTTTAATTGCGTCAAATAATTCTGTCATAATAGAACCCCTCCATAAAGATAATTTATATTACAAAGCATTGAACGGTTTGCTTTGTTAAATTAACTATAACGTATTTTATAAATATTGCCGTCAATCTTTCTCAACTTGTTGGTTAGCATTCCTAATCGTCTGAAACCATCGTCATTTTTCACAGTTAAGATGCCCAACTGTTTTCCAAAAGATAATAATTACTTTTGATAAACATCTATAAAATATAATTAAGATTACTTACAGATTTAACTTATCAATATATTTAGTTTCTGGATTATCATTAACATATTGGCAAAGATATATTGCCTAACTGTAAAAAGAATTCATCTTTATTTACACTTAAGCATTCAAATAAACGAGTTAGGCCATATCCTCCTTTTAATCACCCGCATCGTTTAAAATATGGTTACAGTATAAATAAAGAGGAGGTCATCGCTATGATGTGGGCAGATATCATTTTAGGCATTGTTAAATTAATTAAAGGGTTAATCGATACATTCAAAAAATAATCCGACATGATAAAGGCTGAGACATTCAATTGTCCGGCCTTTTTTTAGTGAGTAAAATAGTACTTCGATTCCCTTACAACAATCTGGCTCAACATGCATGATGTTCAAATACTACTCTGCACATTGACCACCTTACACCCCTTATACTACCTCACCCGCTTACCATTTTCGTCCGTAAACTTTTCACATGCGCATCCATGCAAAGATTATGCTTCACACCGTCCCTTCATTATGAAGCAATCTATATGTTATCACTACAAAATACATACAAAACCTGCGCTCGATGTGACGATTCAAAGCCGATTTGATATACTTTTGAAAAATAGTGATTTGTTTTTGAAACATATCGTGATATTATAACTTCAAAAAGAACCGAGGCGTCAAAGATGTATAGTAAAAGGCAACCTATCTTGTTTTATCTTATTTTATTTTTAAGTACTACTTTCATTGGTAGTCTTCTTCTTTACTTACCTTGGACTGGTCAAAAGCCGATTTCTTTTGTCGATGCTATGTATGTAGCGACGAGTGCTTTTACAGTGACCGGCCTGACAACCGTGGATATTACAGAGCAGTTTAACGTTTTAGGTCATACTGTCATCATGCTTCTCATTCAAATTGGCGGTATGGGAATTGTAGCCGTGTCTCTATTGACACTAATGATTTCACAAAAGAAGATTACATTTCAAAATAATCAATTATTCAAGTTAGAACTTAACATCGATGAGACCATCAATGTTGTTAATTTCGCAAAATTTATTTTCATTTTTACGGTAGTATTTGAAGCGCTAGGTGCCATGATCCTCGCAACAGTATTCGTGCCTGAGTATGGATGGTCTAAAGGTATGTTCATTAGTGTCTTTACGTCTATTTCAGCACTCAATAATGCTGGATTTTCTTTATTCAGTGACAATTTAGTTTCTTATGCGAGTGATCCCGTAGTCAATTTGATGATTGCGATATTAATTATTGTCGGTGGGATAGGCTATATCGTGTTATTCGACCTAATGACAACACGCCATTTAAAACGACTTCACGTTCATACGAAGGTCACATTATTTGTCACATTTATTTTAATTGTTGTTGGGACACTCGGCTTTTTAATATTAGAACATCATCACGCATTAAAAGGGATGTCTTTTCCGCAACAAATATTAGTTTCATTTTTCCAATCCGTCAGTACACGTACAGCCGGTTTTAACACGATAGACTTTTCACATCTCGCGCCGGGCACACTCATGTTGACCATGATTTTAATGTTTATTGGTGCAGGTCCGATTAGTGCAGCCGGCGGGATTAAAGTCACAACATTTACACTTGTACTATTATATGTGATCACCTCATTGAAAGGTCACCGCTATACACAAGTCTTTCATCGTTCGATTGATCAAAAACAAACACAAAAAGCAGTTGCGATTACATTAACAGCAATGATGTTCATTATCTTTATTATATTTTGGTTTGCAGTGGCGCAACCGAACTTACAATTTGAGGCGATCGCTTTCGAAGTCATTTCCGCATTTGGAACAGTGGGCTTATCTACAGGCATTTCTACAGAATATGATACCTTTGCGAAGGCACTGATTATTATTACAATGATTGCCGGTAAAATAGGTGTACTCACATTGTTAGGTGTTTTACATAATCGCACAAGAGAAACTTTCCATTACGCGAAAAGCCATTTATATTTATAAAAAATCAAAACACGCCATCACACTGTTTAAAATGTGATGACGTGTTTTTAGTTGATGTGATTCCTAAGTATGCACCGGACAATATCTCAATGATAGCGCACTGCCCTATGCGACTACTTTGAATTATTGTGCCGTTGTATCTTGACCGTGAATCATCCAACGAATACCGTATCGATCTGTAAATACACCCATTTTCCCGCCCCAGAACTGTTCTGCTAAAGGCATTTCGACTGTAATACTGTTATGATCTTTTACGCGGTCATACAGCGCTTCAATTTCTTGAGCATCTTCCCCAACATTCACATCATAGTCTAACATGAGTGAAATCGCACCGTTAATTGACGCCGCTTTACCAAATGAATCAGACGCAAACAATTGCGTTGAAGCAATAGTGAATTCCGCATGCATCGTCGCATCAGTTGCATCCTCTTGTGACAGTCCAAAATGACCTGCTTGTTCTTTTGTTACTGGTAAACGATTAATCTCAGTGGCTCCGAAAACTTCCTCATAATATTCTAACGCTTCTTTGGTATTTTCAAACGCAATATATGGATATAATTTTGTCATAGTCCCTATCCCTTTCATATCACTTACTTTATTACTATATACCTTTTAGTTAGATAAAAGAAACAAAGTGTATGATAAGGGCCATAACTGTCATACTATGGATTAAAGTCTTATCAAAAAATTGAAAACTAACCTAAAATATTTTAAAGGTATAGTGAAAAGCATTGTTCATTTTTTAGTGATAATTTAAATTTTACTATCTATTTGTTGTAATTTTTTGTATTAGGTGTTAAATGTTTAATTTTTTTCTTAAGCTTATGTTGATTTATAACGACCAATTCGCTATAATTATCCTTGTGTTGAAAATGTCCTGGTAGCTCAGCTGGATAGAGCAATGGCCTTCTAAGCCATCGGTCGGGGGTTCGAATCCCTCCCAGGACGCTAATTAATGAAATTTAAGCACTTTTTAAAATTAAGAATCCCATAACGGCGGGGTTCTTTTTATTTTGCCTATCAATAACACACCATATAAAACGAATTTTTAGGGACTTTTTAGGGACCCGAGTCCTTATTATTACACCCCACCTATTGCAGGCGGGGTTTTTCCATAAAAAATACCACACCGCTAGGGTGTGGTGGGTAATTACTTAAGCATTCAAATACTTATTCACTGCCTGCAACGTGTGAGATCATACCTGACATTTTGTATTAGTATGAATTGACTTAAATATATGCCAAAAACCCTATTAAATCAACATATATCGTTTTTCATTGCAGTTATTATTAGTTTTTACCTTCCAAATTATGCCACTCCAAATACATATCTCAAACATAAGAGGCCTCTTTCTTCATAAAACACCTTAATCGAAAAAGCTATTGCAGCACAGAATTCTTCTCAACATATAAAACATCACTCCAAAGTGGCGTTTGAAGTTTGATATTCAACTTTTCCATGTGCTAATCATCTATATCGCTTTCGTTGTTAAAACTAGAATCGTCATCGGACACTTCATAGTTTATCAACTCATTGTTTATTCTACTAATAACTTCTTGTCCTATACTTTTATTAAATTCATCCTTATCCCACTCAGCATTAGTATATATTGAACTTAATAGTGGCAAAACCTCAAACATAACCTTCATTACAACATGTGCAACAAAATTCCCCGGCTCTAACTCATCATAATTTCCTTTATACTGATTGATATCAATTTTCAAATTATTAGACGTTCCATTATCAAAAAATTCAGTTACAAACAAATGATCTTCAAACTTAATTTTCACCTTAACTTTATTAATATCTTTAATTTCAAATAGAAACGTTAGTGTACTTAGTAAATTCATTACTTTACTACCAGTACCTGATACATTTGTTAACTTATCTATATATGTATTACCACTGTATGCTTCTATAGATTGAACACTTAATTTTTCATTATCGTTTTCATCATTTAAAACCACGTAAAATAACCATAAATAGAAATCTTTATTACTTAATAATGATACTTGGTTATTCTCAATTTCACCTTTATCCTCATATTTCATTAACTTTCTTATTATAGACTTACCTTTGCTATCACTATTACTTTTACTAATAACAAATTGATTAATGCTTCCATTTGTTAGAACAATTAAAATAGCTTCAGTACTGGAGACCCTTGCTTCTCTGTTAGAATCGTTTTCAAACCCTTTATTAATTGATTCATTAAAGTACTTATAGACTTTATAACTATAAGTATTTCCTGAAATAGTTATTTTATCTAACTCAGTATATTCTTCAAATATAGTATTTAGTCTTTCGTTATGAACTTCTTCAAAAGTTTCTCCTACTTCCGAATCTAAATGTTTAATTATATCTTCAAAAGACTTATCAGTTTTATCTGTAAATTTAGAATAGCTACTAATATTTTTCATTTTAAATTCCCCTTTTTAATTGTCTAACTGTGTAAATGAAATTGATTTATAATTAAGAAAATACAGTTTTTTTATAAAATTGTCATTGCTATTTTTTTCAAATTGAAAACTATTAGTATTTTGGTCTCCAACATTATTATTTATAACATAACACTTAATAGTTGCAGTATAACAATCCTTTTCTTTAGAAAAGCTCAGATACTTTAAATTAATAAAATAAGCATCATTATTTTCAATAATAATTCTTTGGTTTTGAGGAGATTGAAAACTCAACCAAAAAGGACATTTTATTTCAATAAGTTTATCTTTTTTTTCTTGCTTTTTAGCTTTAATACTAACCATAATCGCAGTTGGTAAACCCTCTAATGATGGAGGAGATAACTTGACTTCCAAATCTTTTAAGTTTTCAGCACCAACCTCAATATTAATAGTATTAACAAAAATATCGCATATAATACCTATTAGAATGATAATAACAAATGAAAATAAAGGGATAAAAATGGCAAAATCTATAGCAATAGCATCAGATAAGCTATTAATTTTAAATATAGCTTTGGATACAGAAAAATTAAAACATGAGATTAGCACCACTATAATAATACCAATTAAGGTATTCACTAGCAGTGGCCATGAATTTTTAATGAATTCTTTAGTTTTATTCATTGAATGCTCCAGTAAATAATCTATTTATTAATTGGATATCTTCATCCCCTTCATTATCAGTAAAAATTACACCATTTGATCTAATTGAAAAGTATTTGTCCTTATACTTTACATCTATATTTAGAATATCAATTGAATTTTCAACATCATAACCTTGCATAAATTGCTTGATGCTAAATTTCTTATCTTCTCTCATTTTGAATGGAAGTCCATTAAAAACATTTAATGTATCTGAATCATAAAAATCTTCTTCAATATTAATATTTTTAACAATACCTTTGTTATTTCTTACAAATTGCATTAAGTTTATCATTATATCAGTGGTTACAATAAACTGACTATAACCTTTGGAAGTGAACGTTTTTATGAATTCTAAATAAGAATTTTCATTTTCATTAAAAGTAAAAACTCCAAATTGATTATTTTTCTTAAAAATTTTATAAATCACATCATTCACTTCCTTCCTCCTAATTCTTAACGTTACTTTGATTATAGAAAAAAAAGTTAGAGTTGTAAATTTTATTTACTATTTTTTTACAATCCTACTAAACTTAAAACTTACTTTGTGTTAAGAGATGGCGTCACATACTTCTTTAACCACATTGCTAAACCAACAAGTTGATCAATGCTGAAATCCTAAATTAGAAATTTACTTATTTATCAAAGTGGTTGCTTTCTTCACTTGCCCAATGTAACAAATTACGACACATAGAGGAAACTTTTCTTTCAGTTAGCTTATAGATAATATATCACTCACAAAAAACACCACCCTCAACTAGCACAGGGGCGGTAAATAAAGCCGGATTGGTTACCGGTAATCTATATGTATTATAGCACAAAAAAACAGGGCAGTCGCAATGACCGCCCTTAATATAATATAGTATGAACTTTTTAACTTATTACTTAACTTCTAACTTGCCCCACAAGGCTTTTTCTTTCAACAATTTACCATCCTTGTCAGTAATTTTACCAATAGGCATATAAAAATTATGGTTCTGTTGCAAAGTTGAATTTATAGTATAATTTTAACAAAAAAGAGTCTTCTGTATGAACTATTTCAGATATAAACAATTTAACAAGGATGTTATCACTGTAGCCGTTGGCTACTATCTAAGATATGCATTGAGTTATCGTGATATATCTGAAATATTAAGGGAACGTGGTGTAAACGTTCATCATTCAACGGTCTACCGTTGGGTTCAAGAATATGCCCCAATTTTATATCAAATTTGGAAGAAAAAACATAAAAAAGCTTATTACAAATGGCGTATTGATGAGACGTACATCAAAATAAAAGGAAAATGGAGTTATTTATATCGTGCCATTGATGCAGAGGGACATACATTAGATATTTGGTTGCGTAAGCAACGAGATAATCATTCAGCATATGCGTTTATCAAACGTCTCATTAAACAATTTGGTAAACCTCAAAAGGTAATTACAGATCAGGCACCTTCAACGAAGGTAGCAATGGCTAAAGTAATTAAAGCTTTTAAACTTAAACCTGACTGTCATTGTACATCGAAATATCTGAATAACCTCATTGAGCAAGATCACCGTCATATTAAAGTAAGAAAGACAAGGTATCAAAGTATCAATACAGCAAAGAATACTTTAAAAGGTATTGAATGTATTTACGCTCTATATAAAAAGAACCGCAGGTCTCTTCAGATCTACGGATTTTCGCCATGTCACGAAATTAGCATCATGCTAGCAAGTTAAGCGAACACTGACATGATAAATTAGTGGTTAGCTATATTTTTTTACTTTGCAACAGAACCGCCTTTTTGTATACCCAAAAAACCGTGAGAGTATTATCCTCTTACGGTTTTTTCGGCACTTTAACTTGATGAAAATAATAATTCATCTAAATCAAATATCTCAATATATTTATGCGTATGTTGTTTAATTAAACCTTTTTCTTCCAATGCTGAAAACTTTCGACTTATTGTTTCAGGAGTTGTACCCAAATAAGAAGCTAGATCCTTCTTTGACATTGGTAAGGTCACATAAGTATGATTTTCTTCATTCTCAACGTATTCTGATAGAAAATCAATAATACGAGACTCTACTTGCTCCATACCAACCTGCATCGTTTGCTTTTCTGATACCTGTAAACGTTTCGTAACGTCTGATAGGATTCTTCTCATAATTTCTGGGTAAGCATCTAAATAGTCATTCATATCCTTTTTATGAATTCTACATATACTTACTTCTGATATTGCTTCAGCATAATTAGAATGGTAACTTTCAGTTTGAAAAATAGCCACTTCTCCCATAAAATCACCAGGATTTAGTATGCGTACAGTTTGTTCACGACCGGATTCATTTAAGTTATAAATACGTACACGCCCATTATTTACGATATATAGTGTGTCATCTTTATCACCACTTCCAAATAACAACGCATTCTTTTCATAATGTACTTCATGCGCTGATTGTGCAATTAAACTCATTTGTTCTTCATTTAGGTGGTTAAAAATCGGAACTAAACGTATACAATCTACATGACTATGGTGATGATGGTGTGCCATACAACTTTCCTCCTAATTAATCATTATCTATATAGTCATCGTCTTCTAGCGCATCCTTGTTAACAAAGGCTTGAAGTTGCCAAATATTTACATCTAAATAATCTTTATAACTAATTAGTAAATCCTCTAACGCATCATCTGCTTCTTCTTGGGCTAAACGCATTGCACGAATGGTAAATTCACGGTTAGATCTAAAATCCTCTACTAACTGTAAGACCATTTCCTCAGCAGAATAATATTTTTCAGACAGATCTTCAGAAATCGTTGTGAATTTTTGGAATTCGGTAGTTGTTGATGCTGGCTTAAATCCTGAAGCTAGTAAACGTTCTGCAATTTTATCAAACCATGTTTCATTTTCATTATATAGTTTTTCAAATACCTCATGCAATGAATAAAAATTTGTGTCTTTTACATACCAATGATATTGGTGTAATTTTACATGAAAGGTATGAATATTAGCCAGTACATGATCTGTAACAGCTGCTGCATTAATCTTAGTATGATGAATGTGTTCTTTATAGGCTTGTTCAGCAGCTAATTTTTCTTGTCTTTCATTTACTGTTGTCATTTTATACACCTTCCTTTACTTTTGAATTAATAACGGAATATCCTAAGTTTTCAATAGCTTTTTCAATTGTATTCAAATTGACTTGTTCTTCATCAAAATCCACTTTTACCTTACTTGCATTGAACAGCACTTTTACAGAATCTTTTTCTACACCAGCAGTCTGTTTTAAACCACTTTCAATTTTTTGTAAACATGATGGACAAGTTAATGTTTCTAATTTTAATGTTGCTTTAGTCATATCTATCACTCCTTTAAATAAATTATACAAGGTATTTTTTTAAAAATAATTGACACGGATCAATTATCTTAATTGATAACTTCTTAATCTCATTGCATTTAAAATAACGACCAAAATACTTGCCTCATGAACTAACATACCAATTGACATAGACATCCATTCACTAAATATTAAACTACCCAATAATATTATCACCACACCAACAGCAATGAGAATATTTTGTTGCATATTCGCGTATGTCCCTTTAGCTAAACCTAAAGCATGGGGGAGACGATTAAAATTGGAATTCATTAGAACAATATCTGAACTTTCAATAGCCACATCTGTCCCATTTCCCATAGCTATCCCTACTTCTGCAATAGCTAGAGAAGGGCTATCATTCACACCATCACCAATAAAAGCAACAATTTCACCAGTAGACTGTCTTTCTTTTAAAAATGCTTGCTTCTCCTCTGGTAGCATATCGCCTTGGGCCTCGGTTAATCCTATCTCCTTTTTAACTAAATTAACTGTACCTTGATTATCCCCTGATAATACAATGAGATTTTTAACACCAAGTGATTTTAATTTTTGTAGGTCTTGTTTAACGCTTGGTCGAACTTGGTCACGGATTCCCATTAAAATGATTAACTGACGATCAACTGCCGTTAATACAATTGAACTACCGGCTCTTTCTAATTTATCTAATTCTTTAAGAACATCATTAGATAGTGGAATACTTTCTTGTTCCATTAAGGTTTTATTCCCTACTGCAACAATGTGTCCGTCAACGTGAGCAATTATACCCCCACCTTTTATAACCTGTGTACTCTCTACAGGTCTTAGTTTATATTGCGCTAATTTATTTGTAATAGCGACAGCTAAGGGATGGTCAGATTCCCTTTCAATCGAGTATAATAAAGATAAATCCTCCTCTTGATTATTTCCATAGTAAACGAATTCGCTAACTTCAGGCTTTCCTTCAGTTAAGGTACCTGTTTTATCAAATAGGACTGTATCTACATTCGCAAAATGACTAATCACTTCAGAACCTTTAAACAAAATACCATTCTTTGCACCATTTCCTATACCCGCGACATTTGAAACAGGTACACCAATGACCAAGGCCCCTGGGCAACCAAGTACTAATACAGTAACTGCAAGTGCTGTATCTTTAGTTAATACCCAAACTAATAGCCCAATGATAAGTACTACAGGTGTATACCAACGAGAGAACTGGTCAATAAATCGTTCAGCTTCCGATTTAGAATCTTGTGCTTCTTCTACTAACTCAATAATTCGACCAAATGTAGAATCTTCCCCAATTCTATCAGCAACTATTTGAATAGTCCCATTATCCATAATGGTACCGGCAAATACTTCATCACCTTTCTCTTTCTTTAGAGGTAAAGATTCACCGGTGATATTAGCCTCATTTACATGTCCTTTTCCAGTAGTTACCCTACCATCTACTGGAATCTTAGCCCCAGTTTTTACTATGAGAATATCTCCTTCCTCTACTTCATCAATATCTACTTCTTCAAATTGTCCGTCGTACAATTGCTTAAAAGCAGTCTCTGGAGCCATTTCCGTCAACTCTTTAATAGCAGACCGTGTTTGCTTAAGTGTACGCTGTTCTAAATATGATCCAAATAAAAATAAGAAAGTAACAATAGCTGACTCTTCGTAATTTTGAATAAAGAAAGCACCAATAACCGCTATAGTTACTAAAACATCAATACTCACTACTTTTACTTTCATAGCCTGATAAGCCTGTATTGCGATTGGTATAACACCCAATATAGAAGCAATTATAAAAGCACTATTAAAGATAACCATATTGCTAAAGATAAAATGTGCAATAAAACCTATAATAATAAGTAAACCACTAATAACAGTAATATGATTTTTATGTTTCAAAATAGTCTGTTGCATATAAACCTCTCCTACACTTTAGTTTAACCATAGTGTATTCGTTTTTAAGAAATATAAACTTGACCTATATCAATCTTATCTAATAAATATAGCGAATAATATTTAGGCTTAAACAGATAGATATATATAAATAACTAGGACATATACTCATGACCTAATTATTTTTATTATTGACTATTTACTCTTTCATATAATTTTTGTTAGCATTTAATTCCTTTTTATAGCTCAAATGCTCATTCATCTTAAGCTTATTCTCTAAACGGCTAGCAGTCGCAATGCTAGCCGTTTTCTTTTTATTATTGTTTTTAACTTGTACTTTCTAATTCTTGAGGGATTAATATAATTGTAAACCCCTTTTCAAAATATTCTGAACTATCACTAATTAAAATAAGTAAATATTCATTATCTTTTTTCTCAATAGTATATTTCATAACTACTTCTTCTGATTTATTTCCAGTATAACTAGGTTTATTAAGTGTAAATGTTATTTCTGTTTCTTCTTCATTTAATGTATATTGATAAGCTGTTGTTATTGATAAAATATTAGAAGAAGAAAATATAACGGTGTCATCAGCGAAATCTGCTTCACCTGAATTACCATTACTTTGGACAATATTCCAATTATTTTCTTGTAAATCATCGTTTTTGAGACAAAACCTCCTACTACAGAATTAGGAGGTTTTTCTTACATACTTTAGTTTCTAAACTTGTGTTATAATCAATGTGTCATAAATATCAAAAAATACGAGTTTTTAGACGATGAGAGTCATGTTTATTTGCATCGAGAACCAGATTTCATTAGTAAGTACCTATAAAACTATTAAAAGAGGTGGTATTCAAATGGCTAAAATTGGTTATGCACGTGTATCAACACAAGATCAAAGTTTAGACGGACAAATAGATACACTTGAAGAATATGGTTGTGAACGTATCTTTAGTGAGAAAGCAAGTGGATGTAAAACAAAAAGAACGGAACTTGATAAATGTTTAGATTATTTACGTGAAGGCGATGTGTTGGTTATTTACAAACTCGATCGTCTTGGTCGTACAACGAAACAACTCATCGAACTTTCTCAATGGTTGGACGAAAATAACATCGATTTACATATTATTGATATGAACGTATCGACCAAAGATGCGATGGGAAAAATGTTCTTTACCATGATGAGTGCATTTGCGGAACTTGAAGCTAACTTATTAAGTGAACGTACAAAACCTTTTTCCTTTAACATATAAACCTCCTAAACATATTAAAATAACCAAGATATAGCTTCCTTTAAAGTCACTCCTAAAGTATGGACTTGTGACTCAGATAAACCAGCTGCACGACCCGCTCTAATAGCAGCATCTCTAACTGCATTAGCAGGGACTTCACTCCATTTCAACAAATGCTTTAACTCTTTTACTAAAGGAGTGTATGCTTTATTAAAAGCATTAACCGCTTTTTTCCACCTACTTTTCTACTACTGCAACCGCATTGCTTTTATTGTTAATGATTAATTTAATAGCGGTCTTAACAATCTTTGTAGCCCCAATTCGATTTTGCGCTTTTGGGTTAATAGCCAAGTCAGAATTTTTATTTATTTTAACTCCATCGGCACTTACATATATGGCTTCCGTACTATCATTGGCTGTTTTAAAAGTCTGACTGTTCACATTGCTTGCTTTAGGATTTGCTAATGGACTCATCTCCATTAATAAAGCTGCACTCGCTAACAATGTTCCAAATGTTTTTCTTAGTTACGAATTTAAAAACCCTTAGTTTTAATTTTACTTCCAAGTTTTAATAACATCTCCTTCGTAACCATAAAATAGTTCAATCTTATTACAAGTAATTTATTGCCATGGGTTCACTTGAAATAATAATTAAATAATTTAATGTCCCATGATTTATCTCCGAAATATGTATAGCATTAAGAAACTAAAAAGTCATTTCCTAACACACAAAAAAGGCAATCCATATAGGGATAGTCCCAACTTACAATTAAAAAACTTCTTTAACGATTAGTCTTTCATGCCAGATCCATTCATTATGATTATTCCAATAGATGCGACACCAACCGTCAATCATCTCAAATACATAAATTAAAGTACCTGTTACATATTCAGCTTGTCCTACATTAAATTGATAAGTAGCACGGCTGTCACCGTATCGCGTTGCTGATGTAGCACCTAGACCATCCACTTTCGCATTAAAATAAGCACCTTTTGACCATTTGAGGTGATAAGGCGCTCTACTTCCACTGGTAATCTTACTAGCTGAGTTACTTGCAGCACTATGTGATGGTGGAGTGATTTTATTAGCGATTTTAGAAGTGGTATTCTCGCTTTTGTAATGAGGGCGGATAAAATGCGTACCTCCATAGTAATTGTTCATCTTAATGTTGCGGTCATGTTTGCATTGCCATCAAAATTTTGCTCTAAAATTAAAAACTGATTCGTATTACCACCATTGTAAACAGTACCGGCCGTATTGTTTATAAATACCGTCTCTATATACTGCCACATCACCCACTTGCGGTACGATGTACTATATAAGCACTAATTTCTATTTTTTTAAAAGTGTAGTCACTGTGCTACGTTATTTGTGAGGTCATAAAAATGATAAAGGATACTAACACAAGAATTAGCGTTATAGTTTCAAAAGATAATTGAGACAAGTTGAAGGAACTCGCTAAAAAAGAAAACAGAAGTATGTCGAACATGGTTGAGCATTTGATTACATCTTACATCGAGAGAAGTTCAGAAAAATGAGGTTAATTGATGCTAGACTAAGAAACGGACACAGTAAATTGATGAAGAACTTTATGCATCATCAAAGAAATCAGTTGATAGGCGTGTCAGTAATGGTAAGAAGAAAATAAAATCTTAACACGTCTCTATTTTCTCGATATTGCGACTTTTAAAATTAAATCCACTAAAAGGATCATTGAAGCCATTTAATCATCCACTTTCCGAAAATTTTTCGAATCCTTATTGATATTCAACGTCTTCATCATGGTAGCAACACTAAAATAAACGGAAGCCTTTCATTTTTCGGACATTTCGGCATGCACAACTGTCTGTACTTTTTATTATTTAAACAGTTGCGAATGAATTTAAACAACTTGAGGACTTTTCAAAAATTAATGCCTTACGTGATTTATAATGACATTAATCAAACATTAGGAGGTGAATCGACATGTTTATCATCGACTTAATCAAAAAAGTTATCGAATTCTTGAAAGGTTTATTCGGTAACAAATAAGACATCGTTTGACTGAGTTTGAGGCTGAATCATACTAATGGAGATACATATCTTCATTCCGATTCTCACCTCTAACGTCACCCTACTACGTTTCATTTCATATGAATCGTTAGTAGGGTGGCTTTGTTTTCATCAATTAAAAAGCAATACAGTGATAGGTCTGAATCCCAAAACTGTACTGCTCAATAATTTATTCCTCTATTTGAAATGTCACTTTATCGATGATGTCATGGTGACGATTGCGGAAATTCACAAAACTGTCTGTACCCTCTAGTATAATTTCAGCATACGTTTCTTCAATGTCGCTCCGTGATTGTGAAATACTTCCCGGATTGATCACATGTACACCATGAATTTGTTCATATTTTGCGACATGCGTGTGACCATACAAGGCAATGACTGCTTCATGTGCAATTGCGGCTTGTGCAAGTTGTTGACGTGAACTGTTAACGCCATAGAGGTGTCCATGCGCGAAAAATATACGATGACTACCAACCGATGTGACTTGATTGTCAGGAAATTCAGGATAAAAGTCCATATTCCCTTTCACACGTTGAAATAGACTTAACTCTGTGTCATCATATTTAAATTCTGAATCACCTAAATGAAAAAATGCATCTGCGTCTTCATGTTGTTGGTACACATCATATAAAATACCTGTTTCTGAATGATTGTCACTCAGGACGATAAGCTTTTTCATTTTCCCTCACCCTCAATATATGCTTTTAATTGGTCAATGGCTTTACGACGATGACTGATTTCTGATTTTTCTTCGGCAGTCAGTTGGGCCATTGTTTTTTGGCGTTCAGGAATTAAGAAAATCGGATCATATCCAAAACCATTCTCACCAATTTGACTTAACGTGATTTCTCCTTCAACCGTGCCTTTAAACGTTGTTGTTTCTCCAGTTGCTGTCGTCATACTAATCACACATACAAAACGGGCTGCACGGTTCTCTTCATTTTCTAATCCTTTAAGCACTTTTTCAATATTCGCTTCGTCACTTTTTTGTACCCCTGCATAACGTGCTGAATAGACGCCGGGTTCGCCGTTCAATGCAGCAACTTCTAAGCCACTATCATCAGCAATCACCGTTGCATTCAGTAACTTTGCGGCTGCCTCTGATTTCAAGCGGGCATTTTCTTCAAATGTCGTGCCTGTTTCTTCAACATCAAAATCTTCAATCATCTCGTTGATTCCAATGACATTGTCTTCAGAAAAAATGACTTTAAAATCATTAATTTTCCCTTGATTTGATGATGCAATGACGATATCTGCCATATCTACCTCTCCTATCCTAGCTGAATTCTTTCAACTTCAGCGTCTATTTTGAGCCACTCTTGAATAATATAAGTCATATGACGTACTTCACCGTTCGCAAAAAAGCGATGTTTTGGCTGAGGCGTGTAGTGCGCATGTTCATGACTAAATGTAAGGAGTGCACTGACCTCTCTCGCTGTTTCTAACCCTGATGAAATAACGGTTTTCGTCTTTCCAAAGTAATCAAATATCGGTTGATAGAGTAACGGATAATGTGTACATCCTAAAATGACCGTATCTGCTTCTGTTTGACGCCAACTTTTCAATGTTTGGTGAATTACGATATTTGTAATCGTCGGGTCTTTGTACTTCATCTCTTCTACTAATGGTACAAACCCTGGACATGCCACACCGTATACATCGACATGCGGGTTAATTTTTTTAATATGCGTACGATAAGCTTCTGATTTAATCGTTCCTTCTGTACCAAGTACGAGGACATTTTGATTTTTAGTCGTCATAATTGCTGTTCTCGCACCGGGTTCAATAACGCCGATAACTGGAATTTTCAACTGTTCTTGTAAGGGCTCCAATGCAACAGCTGTTGCCGTATTACATGCGATGACAAGCATTTTTATATCATACTGTACTAAATAATTGGCCATTTCGATTGTAAATTTTTTAACTTCCTCTTGATCTCGAGGACCGTATGGGCAACGAGCGACATCCCCTAAATAATAAATGGTTTCATTGGGGAGTTGTCTCATAATTTCTTTTGCTACTGTGAGTCCCCCGACCCCTGAATCCATAACTCCAATTGGTCTATCCATCTCTTTCATCCTATTCGTGTTCATTATTGCTTTTTATTTTATCACATCTAATATGAAGTTGAACAATCTGACATTCCGTAAAACTACACTGAAAGATACCATTTTAAATATTTATTGATATTCATTACACTCATAATAGGATATATATTGATATATGATTGACTCTTCTTTTACACACTTGCATACGAAATTGACTTTTTTCATAAAAATAACGCATGCTCTATTAAGAACATGCGCCATTTTAATATACTTATTCTACTTCATGATCGGAACCAAAGAATGATTTGAACATATGGAATGATGTTTCACGGTTCATCGCTGCAATAGAAGTTGTCAACGGAATACCTTTCGGACAAGCTTGCACACAATTTTGTGAGTTACCACAAGCTTGTAAACCACCTTGATCCATTAACGCATCTAAACGTTCGTCTTTTGTCATTGCACCAGTCGGATGTAAGTTAAACAAACGCACTTGAGAAATGGCTTGAGCACCGACGAAACTATTGGTTTTTGTGACGTTTGGACATACTTCTAAACATACCCCACATGTCATACATTTTGATAATTCGTAAGCTGTTTGACGTTTTTTTTCTGGCATACGTGGACCAGGACCTAAGTCATACGTACCATCAATCGGCACCCATGCTTTCATACGTTTCAAGTTGTCAAACATACGCGTACGATCTACTTGTAAGTCGCGAATGACTGGGAATGTCGTCATCGGTTCAAGACGAATCGGTTGTTCTAATTGATCGATAATCGCTGAACATGATTGACGGGCTTTACCATTAATGACCATTGAACATGCACCACAGACCTCTTCTAAACAGTTCATATCCCATGTTACCGGTGTTGTTTTTTCACCTTTTGTATTGATTGGGTTACGACGAATTTCCATTAATGCTGCGATGACATTCATATTTTCACGATAAGGAATTTCAAAAGATTCTTCATATGGTGATGAATTTTGATCCTTTTGTCGTTTAATAATTAACTTAATTGTTTTATTTGAAGTGCTATTTTGAACTTGTTGTGATGTTTGTTGTTTCTCTTGTGTTTCTGCCATTATTTTTTACCCCCTTTTGACTTACTTGTGTAGTCACGTTTACGAGGTGGGATTAAGCTGACATCAACAGGTTTGTACGTAAATGCTGGTGGTGCATCTGGCCCTTTATATTCAGCTAATGTGTGTTTTAACCACTCATCGTCATTTCTTTCTGGGAATTCCGGCTTATAGTGCGCACCACGAGATTCATTACGATTATAAGCACCGATTGTGATTACGCGCGCCAACACAAGCATGTTCCACAATTGACGTGTGAAGAATACAGCTTGGTTACTCCATTGCGATGTATCTTCCATATCAATATCTTGGTAACGTTTCATCAATTCAACAATTTTCTTGTCAGTTTCTAACAATTTGTCATTATGACGAACAACCGTCACATTCGCAGTCATAATTTCACCAAGTTCACGATGCAATTTATATGCATTTTCAGAACCTTTCATGTTTAACAACTTGTCAAAACGTGCTTGTTCTTCATCCACACGTTTTTGATACATGCTATCATCCATGTCAACGTAAGATTTTTCAATGTTTTCTACATATTTCACAGCATTAGGTCCTGCAACAGTACCACCATAAATAGCTGATAATAATGAGTTGGCACCTAAACGGTTACCCCCATGTTGTGAGAAATCACATTCCCCTGCCGCAAATAAACCATCAATGTTCGTCATTTGATCATAATCTACATAAAGACCACCCATTGAGTAGTGTACTGCTGGGAAGATTTTCATTGGTACTTTACGTGGATCGTCACCTGTGAATTTTTCGTAAATTTCGATGATACCCCCTAATTTTACATCTAATTCATGTGGATCTTTGTGTGATAAGTCAAGGTATACCATGTTTTCACCGTTAATACCGAGCTTTTGATTCACACAAACATCGAAAATTTCTCGTGTCGCAATATCACGAGGAACGAGGTTACCATAATCAGGATACTTCTCTTCTAAGAAATACCAAGGCTTACCGTCTTTATACGTCCAAATACGGCCACCTTCACCACGTGCTGATTCACTCATTAAACGTAATTTATCGTCACCAGGAATTGCTGTTGGGTGAATTTGGATAAACTCACCGTTACCGTATTTTACCCCTTGTTGATATACGATAGACGCAGCTGATCCTGTATTGATCATAGAGTTTGTCGTTTTACCAAAAATAATACCTGGACCACCAGTTGCCATAATCACTGCATCAGAACCGAAAGATTGAATTTCAGAAGTTGTGATGTTTTGCGCAACAATACCACGCGCCGCATTTTCATCATCTTTAACGATACCTAAAAATTCCCATCCTTCATATTTGGTCACAAGTCCATCCACTTCATAACTACGCACTTGTTCATCTAATGCATATAATAATTGTTGACCTGTTGTCGCACCAGCGAATGCAGTTCTGTGATGTAATGTTCCACCGAAACGACGGAAATCGATAAGTCCTTCAGCTGTACGGTTAAACATGACACCCATGCGGTCTAATAAATGGATGATTTGTGGTGCTGCTTCAGTCATTGCTTTAACAGGCGGTTGATCCGCTAAGAAGTCCCCACCGTAAACAGTGTCATCAAAATGAACCCACGGAGAGTCACCTTCACCTTTTGTATTTACCGCTCCGTTAATACCGCCCTGTGCACATACTGAGTGAGAGCGTTTTACTGGAACAATTGAGAACAAATCAACATGTGCCCCTTGCTCCGCTGCTTTAATTGTTGACATTAAACCGGCAAGACCGCCTCCGACAACAATAATTTTCTTCTCTGCCATAGAATTGTCACTCCCCTGAAATGATTAAACGTTTATACGAAAGCTAAAATTGCACTTACACCGATATAAGAAATCACAAGGAAGATGACAAGGGATACCCAAGTGAATACCTTTTGTGATTTTGGTGATTGCAAAATGCCCCAAGTTACTAAAAATGACCATAAACCATTAGAGAAATGGAATACGACCGCAATGATACATATGATGTAGAACACTAACCAAATCGGATTCGATACGATATCATGTACCATATCGTAGTTCACTTCTTGACCAAAAAACTTTTGAATACGTGTTTGCCACATGTGAATCATTACGAAAATAAACGTTAAAATGCCCGAAATACGTTGAAACAAGAACATCCAATTTCGCATATACGAATGATGCCCGATGTTGTGGCTCGCTGTAAACGCGATATGTACGCCATAGACTGCATGATACAAAATTGGAATATAAATCATGATAATCTCTAAAGCATATAAAAATGGTAGCGACTCCATCATGCTTGCCGCCTTATTAAATGCTTCCACCCCTTGAGTTGCTTGATGGTTAACCAATAAGTGAACGAGTAAAAAGCCACCTAACGGAATGACACCAAGTAAAGAATGTAAACGTCTAAGGTAGAATTGGTTCTTTGAATGTGCCAAAGGAAGTCCCCCCTGCGATACTATTAATTTTTTTGATTTCTTTTTGTAATTGACTATCGAGAAAACGTTTGCATATCATATAAAAAAAAGAAATCAACTCTCTATTATTGTAACATTAATTGTGACAAATTTGGGTATGAGAATGATTCTCATACCAAATTTATCTAGCCTTCCTCTTGTAATGCTTTAAAAAGGACCTCCGCCGTTTTTTTCGGCAATCCCGCTCCTTGTAGTGACTCTACAGATGCTTCACGCATTTTTTTTATTGAACCAAATGTACGCAATAATTTTGTTTTCCGCTTTGGCCCGATGCCTTCAACTTGATCTAAAATCGAACGCAATCCCGTCTTTTGTCGTGTTTGACGATGAAAAGTAATCGCGAATCGGTGCACTTCATCTTGAATGCGTTGTAATAAATAGAACGCTTGACTATTTTTCTTTAATGGGACGACTTGCGCAGTTTCTCCATATAACAATTCTGAAGTTTGGTGTTTATCATTTTTTGCAAGTCCTGCAATTGGAATGTCTAGACCAAGTTCATTTTCAAGGACATCTGCCACACTCGACATATGACCTTTCCCACCGTCAACAATGATTAAGTCTGGCAACGGTAACCCTTCATTCAACACACGTGTGTACCGGCGACGTACGGCTTCTTGCATTGATTTATAATCATCTGGTCCTTCAACAGATTTAATCTTATATTTACGATACCCTTTTTTATCTGGTTTCCCGTCCACAAAGCTAACCATTGCTGAAACCGGATCCACACCTTGGATATTGGAGTTATCGAAGGCTTCAATACGAATCGGTATCTGTATTCCCATCGCATCAGCAAGTTGTTCAATTGCTTTTACCGTACGGGATTCATCACGCGCAATCAGTTCAAATTTATTCTCTAATGATATACGTGCATTTTTATTGGCCATATCGACCAATTGCTTTTTCTGTCCACGTTGCGGTGTGACGATGTTTGTATCCACAACAGTATGCACCATTTCTACATCTAGCTGTTTCGGAATATGCACTTCTTTAGGTAGAAAATGTTGATTTAGCTGATAAAATTGTCCGATAAAAGTATAAAACTCTTCTTCAGGCGTTTGTTGTAACGGAAACATTGTTGCTTCACGTTCAATCAAATTCCCTTGTCGAATAAAGAATACTTGAATACACATCCAACCTTTATCGACGTGATAACCAAATACATCTCGCACCGTTTGATCGACAGACATAATTTTTTGTTTTTTCGTCAAATTATTCACGTGTTGAATTAAATCGCGATACTCTTTCGCTTGTTCAAACTCTAGATTTTCACTCGCCTTAATCATTTTTTCTTCTAAATTTTTTAAAATCGTTTTGTCTTCACCATTCAAAAAATCAGTAATTTCTTTCGTCATGCGTCCATATTCTTCTTGCTGAACGGGATAAACACATGGTCCTAAACATTGCCCAATATGATAATACAAGCATAAACGGTCCGGCATTTTATCACATTTTCGAAATGGATAAATCCGATCTAATAACTTTTTCGTTTCATGTGCAGAGTAGGCATTCGGATAAGGACCAAAATATTTTCCGCTTCCTTTACGCACTGTTCGCGTCACAATCAATTTTGGATGACGTTCTTTCGTGATTTTTATAAACGGATAACTTTTGTCATCTTTAAGTAAAATATTATAGCGCGGTTGATATTTTTTAATTAAATTCAGCTCAAGCAACAATGATTCCGTTTCACTTGAAGTGACGATATATTCAAAATCAACAATCTCTCGAACTAAACGTGTCGTCTTTGTATCATGTGCGCCTGTAAAATAAGAACGCACACGATTGCGTAGCTTTTTCGCTTTGCCAACATAGATGACTTGGTTTTGCCGGTCTTTCATTAAATAGCAGCCCGGCTCCATTGGTAACACACCTAACTTTTGTTTAATTCGACTTTGGGTCTCCTCCATGCATCATTCACCTTCTTTACATCTCCTACCTTAAACAAGCTCATTTTCAAATAACACCATCATCATTATAAACAACGAAAAGGAGTGAAACGAACATCATCGCAATACTTCAATGACTGTTTCACTCCCGCAACGGTGATTCACTTCATATTTAACAAGCACGCGGAGTCACTTATCACCGACTGCGCTTTACATTTAATAAAATAACTGTAATTTGATACTCTAACTATTTAAATTCATTTATTTTTATAAAAGTGAATATGAGATTATACGTGTTTATCTAATACTTGTGCTAAGTTTTCTTTTGGTTGGAATCCAACAACTTTGTCCACGGGTTGACCGTCTTTAAATACGATTAATGTTGGAATACTCATTACTTCAAATTTTGCTGCTGTTGCTTGGTTTTGGTCAACATCTAATTTTAAAATGTCAGCTTTACCTTCGTAGTCAACTGCTAAGTCTTCTAATACAGGTGCAATCATTTTACATGGGCCACACCAAGTTGCCCAAAAGTCTACTAACTTAACACCTGATTGAATTTGTTCGTCAAAATTGGAATCTTTCACTTCTATTATTGCCATAGGAAGTTTCCTCCTTAAATATCGTTTGATGTTAAAATTATAACAAATTGTATGCATGATTTCATTATCATTGCTCAATTATTTCAATGTTGCGACTGTAACACCAAATCCACCTTCACTTGGCATGCCACCTCTGTACGTAGCCACACTTTTATGACGTTTCAAATGTTGTTGCACGCCTTTTTGTAATGCTCCCGTCCCTTTACCATGAATAATGTAAACATCTTCATAATTACTGAGCACAGCTTGATCGAGATACTGATCAAGTGCCACCATCGCTTCATCATAACGATAGCCTCTTAAATCCAGTTCCATTTTTACAGTAGAACGATTCGTACGTGTGACCACTTTTTTCGGTTGCTCTTTAGCCTTTTCTTTTTTCTCAAGGTCACTTAATGGTAATTTCATTTTAATAATGCCCATTTGAACGACCGCTTCTTCATCACTCAATACTTCAAGCACTTCTCCTTTTTGACCGTAAGAAAGCACCTTGACTTCGTCGCCTGCTTTAATTTCATCCCATTTTTGCTTTTGCACATTTTGTTTAATGGATTTCGCTTCATATTGATCTTCTAGGCGTTTACGTTGATCAATGAGCTCATGTTCTTTCACTTCTGCACCTTTTTGATCGCGCATATCACGTAATGATTTCAAAATATCATCCGCTTCTTCCATCGCTGCTTTGACACGCTGATTCGCCTTATCTTTTGCTTCTTCAATTAAACGGGATTCCATGTTTTGATATTGTTCATATGCACGTGATAAGTCGTTATGAATTTGTGAAGCTTCACGGACCAGTCGATCAAGTTCAATACGCTGATCATCCACACGTTTCGCATTTTTTTCGAGTGACGCAATCATTTCATTAATTTCTTGTTCATCTTGACCGATCATAGATTTCGCATGATTAATGATTTTCAAGCCGAGACCTAAACGTTTCGAAATATCAAACGCATTTGAACGTCCTGGCACACCCATTAAAAGCTTGTAAGTCGGGCTTAACGTATCCACATCAAATTCCACACTTGCATTCATGACACCTTCACGATTGTAACTGTATGCTTTCAATTCAGGATAGTGCGTCGTGGCCATAACAAGCGCGCCCATACCGTGCACGTGATCTAAAATGCTCATCGCAAGGGCCGCACCTTCACTTGGATCAGTCCCAGCACCAAGCTCATCAAATAAAATCAAGCTCTTATCATTGGCTTCTTCTAAAATATTTACAATCGTTTTCATATGAGACGAAAATGTAGACAATGATTGTTCAATCGACTGTTCATCGCCAATGTCACAAAAGACGTTGTCAAACACGCTCAACTGGCTGCCATCTAGTGTTGGAATTAACAAACCAGACTGTGCCATTAGAATAATTAAGCCTAATGTTTTTAATGTGACTGTTTTACCACCTGTATTCGGACCGGTAATAATAACAGTTTGAATAGAAGACTCAAATTCAATCGTATTCGCTACAACTGTGTCTCGGTCCAACAACGGGTGAAATGCTTTCGGTAAATACACTTGGCGCTCTACTGCAAATGTCGGCTTCGTCCCTTTAATTTTAGCAGCATAACGCGCTTTACCAATCAGAAAATCTAAATGCCCCATCACTTGTTCAGAAATCAAACATGCTTCTGCTTCTTCTGCTACTTCGGCCGTTAACTCAGCAAGTATGCGTTGAACTTCCGTTGCTTCCTCACTGCGTAAACGACTAATTTGATTGTTCAACTCGACGACTGCAGAAGGTTCGATATAAAGTGTTTGACCTGAAGCAGATTGATCATGCACAATCCCGTTAAAATCTTGGCGATATTCTGCACGTACAGGAATTACATTGCGCTCATTTCTCACTGTCACAATGGCATCGGATAACTTTTTCTGATTACTTGTCGACTTCACCATACGATCTAATTGTGCACGAACACGTTGATTCGTTTTAGCAATCCGACTCCGAATCGCCTGTAACTCCATACTTGCAGAATCGAATAAGTCTTGCGTATCACATTTTTGATGAATCGATTGGTATAAATGCGTTAATACAGGTAATTGCTGCATCTGCCCATCTAAAATCTCATAATTGACCGTTTCTTCATCTTCAACAAGTTGGTTATAAAATGTTTTAAACTGGTTTTGAACTTGAATTAACGTTTTAATCGCATTCAGTTCTTGCACATTCAATGTCCCACCAATTTGCGAACGCTTAATATACGGTTGCACGCGTGACAAACCGCTCATACTTGGCAAACGGTATTGATTATAGATTCGTGAAATTTCGTCCACTTCATCCATTTGATGGACGACCGTCTCATAATCAGACGATGGCGCTAATTGTTTTACTTTTTCAATCGCTAAATCACTGATGACCTCTTGCTCAATCAATGACTTCACTTTATTAAATTCCAATATTTCTAACGTTTTTTGTTTCATCCAATCCCTCAATTTCTATTCAACAGATTTGGGTTGCGTAATAAATTGTTTAAATGCTTGTCGAGACATCGCATTCACCACGTCCTCTTTTTTGACGAAGCCTTTTTGTGCTGTAGCGATACCATAATTCATAAAGTTGAGATGGTCGACATGGTGCGCATCTGTATTAATCGTTACTTTCAAACCTGGATTTTGTCGTAACACTTCCGCACTTAAATCTAAACGTTTCGGGTTCGCATTGATTTCAAGCACGGTCCCTGTTTCGCGACAGAGCTCAATCAACTTCGTCATATTCGGCGCATAACCATCACGACGCCCAATAATTCGACCAGTCGGATGTGCAATATGACGTACATAAGGATTGCGACATGCGGCTTCTAATCGCTTCATAATCTCTTCTTCCGATTGATTGAAACTTTGATGAATCGCCGCAATGACATAATCGAGTTGAGCGAGCACTTCATCATCGTAATCTAATCGACCATCAGGCAAAATATCCATTTCCGTACCTGAATAAATATCAATTTCTGGGTACGCTTGGTTTAATTTTTTAATCTCTTCATTTTGTTTCAATAAACGGTCCACAGACAAACCATTCGCCACACGTAAGCTTTGTGAATGGTCTGTAATACACATGAATTGGTAGCCTTTTTCGATATTTGCTTCTACCATTTCTCTTAATGAAAACGCACCATCACTCGCAGTCGTATGCATATGAATATCCCCATTAATATCATCGAGTGTGACAATTTCTGATAAATCTTTATCAAATTCTGTACCATCTTCGCGCATACTTGGCGCCATCCATTTCACACCAAAATGTTCATAAATCGCCGCTTCACTATCGAATTGTAACAAAGAGCCATCCGGTTGTTCGATGCCGTATTCACTTACTTTTTCGTTCGTTTGTTTCGCAATTTGACGTATTCGAATATTATGCTCTTTAGAACCTGTAAAATGTTGCAACGTATGATAGAATGCAGCAGGTTCAATTAGGCGAAAGTCCACACCAATTGTTTCATCATCAAAAGCCAGTTCCAGAGATACTTTCGTTTTTCCTACAGCAACCTCTTCCACTTTTTCAGGTATCGCTAACAATTGTTGTTGAACTTCAAGCGGATCATTTGTACTAATAATATAGTCTAAATCTTTACTCATTTCTTTCTTACGACGAAAACTGCCTGCCACTTCAAAACGTTCAATCGCTTCTATCGACTGTAGATGTTTTGTAATCAGCGTGTTTAATCCTTTCATCGTGTCGATTGGGTACGCATCTTTTTTCGCACCTAACTCACGAATGGCTTCTAAATATTTTTCTTCAGTCTTCTTACCAAAGCCGTCTAATGCACTTATTTCATGGTTTTCAGCCGCTTTTTGAAATGAATCTTTATCCGTAATATTGAGTTCTTGATAGAGTCGTGCAATCCGTTTACTGCCGAGCCCTTTAATTTTCAATAATGGAATTAATCCACTTGGCACTTCTTTTTTTAAAGCATTCAGTGTAGGTGAGTCACCTGTTTCTAAAAATGTGTTAATGACTTCGCCTACACCTTTACCAATATTTTTTAATTCTGTTACATCATCAATTTGATCCATTGTGCGTTCATCTGCTTCTAAACTTTGGACAGCTTTACGATATGCAGAGACTTTGAACGCATTTTCTCCCTTTAACTCCATATAAGTCGCGATTTCTTCTAATAAACGAATAACATCTTTCTTAGTCATCTCATCACCTCATTAAAAAAGAGGGTGAAACCATGTGACAACACATATCCGTCTCAGCCTCATTCGTCTGTTTTATTTCAAATTCAATGTAAATTCTGATAAAAATGGAATGCCATTAATAAACCATTGAGCCACTTGTGATTGTGCAAGTGCATATTGCATCATCTCATTCGGATACAATGCTGTGACATAACAAGTAAAATGGATAAAAATGATGCCCGAACAACAAGCGAGACATGCGCCTATAATTCTACTGGACCATCCGAGGCGTTGCAATGCAAACACACCATTAAAGCTGCCAATCACAAAATACAGCATCGTTTTTACAATCATCACGAGCAACAGGAATACGATGACATAATTGAATCGCACTTCTGGTTGCGCAATATCCATAGCAAATTGGGTATCGTATGCGACAGTTCGTGGATAAGGAATAAACAACCTAAAATAATGACTGAGTGGTTGATAAAATTGAGCTGCAACCCACAAAGAAAAAAATGTACTTCCCAAATGCAACGCACTGACATTCCAACCTCTATGAAATCCTGTCATTGCAAAAAGCAGTAAGACAATGATAATAAATAGTAGATACACATTAGTGTCCTCTATGTTTTAAACGTTGAATTTCTTCTCGTAACAGTGCATTCTCTTCTTCTAATAACACGAGTTCATGCATCACATTGACCGCAGTTAGTACAGCTTTGCGCACAGAATCCAGTCCTGCGTTTCTACGTCCCAACTCTCGAATTTTACCATCGACTAAGTCAGCGACATAACGAATGCGTTCAGGGTCATCTTCCCCTAAAATCGTATAGTTTTGATCATTAATCGTTACATTGATTCGGTTTTTAAACTCACCCATTTCACTCACCTAGCCTTATTATCTTTTTGTTTGATCATGGTACATTATACACGAGTTAGGCTTATTTGTGTATCATTCATTGTTCCCGTCTTATCGATTCTATGTTACCATTTTAAAGTAAAAATAGAAGAGAGGGTATTGGATGACAAATATTGTTAAAAAGTTAAATGCAAACGAAATTGAACAACTTTTAAAGCACCTTCATCCCGACACGCAAGATCTCCCTACTGGCATGCGCGCACGGGCGAAATATGAAGGGGTCACGATCAGTATTTACAATTCACAAAAAGTCATGTTTCAAGGTAAAAATGCAGAAGCGTTATGGCGTAAACTGATTGACCACTCTGAAAGGAAGTCCCCTGCGAAGTCGAAATCGAAAAAGAAACCCGTCACATCGACACAGTATATTCGTTACAATGCACATAGTTGTATCGGCAGTGATGAGGCAGGTAGCGGTGATTATTTCGGACCATTAACAGTATGTGCGTGTTACGTTTCTGCACAGCATATTCCTATATTGAAAGAATTAGGTGTAGATGATTCCAAACGTTTAACTGATAAAAAAATTGTTGCCTTAGCTGAGCAACTCGTTACATTTTTACCTCATTCTTTACTCGTATTGGATAACCCGAAATATAATGAACGCAAACAACTAGGCTGGTCACAAGTTAAAATGAAGGCTGTTTTACATAATGAATGTATTAAAAATGTATTGAAAAAAGTGGATGCAACTGAAGTGGATTATATTGTTATTGATCAGTTTGCGAAACAAGAGGTTTATGAACATTATGCGCTAGGTGCGATTCCAGAACGTCAGAAAACGCAATTTGAGACGAAGGGTGAGTCGAAATCTTTGGCGATTGCGGCGGCGAGTATCATTTCACGGTATGCGTTTGTGAAACATATGGATCAGTTGTCGAAGCGTTACCGTATGGAAATTTTGAAAGGGGCGAGTCATAAGGTGGATGTGACTGCGGCAAAGGTGATTGAGAAGTATGGGCTTGAGGTGCTTGATGGAATGAGTAAAAGTCATTTTAGTAATCGAAATAAAGCGTTGGCACTGGTGAATTCAAAGCGTTAATTGTGGTTATGAACATTTGTTGACAGTAGGCGTTGCAACCTTAGACTGTTTGAATCGCGCTGCGCTTTCCTAGGGGCTGGCCCTTCAACTCAATTCGGCTTAATTAAAATAGATACTTGTTCGAGGCCGAATTGGATTTTGGGAGCAGTACAGAAATCTCATGTGTAACTAAGATTTCGTTGTACTGCCCCCGCAAGGCTGACTAGACTTCTCAAAAGCATGCGCATTGAGAAGTCAGACAGCTACTACGTTAAACGGTAGCCACTTTTAAAGTAAAGAAGTGACTGCTAGCAGTATGCACGCGTCCCCTCAGGAGTCTTGCGCGATTCTTGCAATCTTTGGTACTTTTCTGTTTTTTCGACATGTGGATAACTCTAATCCTTACCCCTTTGATTCAGTGTGCATCTGGTTTTCTTTCGGTTACTATTTTTCTCAACCTACACTACTTTTTCTATTGCAGATACCCTCTCTTTTATTGTATATGATCCGTGCCTTCTACACCTTCTTGATTTTTGAGTCATGTTTATATTTGTCGGTGCTTTTCTGTTTTTGCGACATGTTGATGACTTTAATACTTACCTCTTTGATTCACTGTGTATCTGGTTTGCTTTCGAATACTATGATCATTGATTCACTTTTACGTTTTGATAGACGATTTTTCAATTTTATTCATTTCTGCTTTTTGCGTATCAAAATTTATACTTTCTTTGCTCGTTTGGACGTTTATATTTTACTTCAAAGTGTGTTTCCATATATAATAAATCGAAATAATTACGATTTGAGGGATTGACTTGAATTTTACCCAGGGTTTAACTGAAGCAGAGAATGACTTAAGACTTGAGATGATTCACTATATTTGCGACAACCCAGAAACACCACTTAAAGTAAAGCCTGAATATCAAACACTCATCAACAAAAATGTTGTGGTTGCCGAAAATGGTGAATTGATTTCTATTTATCCGATTTCACTTAAAGCAACGAATAAAAAAGTATACACAAATCAAAATACGTCGCCAGTATTTGCAATGTGTGCGATTGATGCGATAGGTGTGCATTATACGATTCATTCGAATATCACGATTGAGAGTGAAGACGAGTTGATGCACACACCCATCCACTTTGAAATGAAAGACGGACATATCATCAATCGAAATGAACACGACATTTTTGTTTTATACAAAGATGTGCTAAAAAAAGAAAATTGCAATGTTGACTGTTGTCCTTATATTCACTTTTTTACAAGCGAGCAAAATGCCCTAGAATATCTTAAACAAGTTCAATATACGGGACCTTATCAAATATTAAATTTAGATGAAGCGAATGAAACAGCAAAGGCATTATTTCGATATCAGCCAGTGGAATGTGGTCGCTGTTGTCAATCATGACATGTACAGTTAAGGTTATCATTTGAAATACATCAATTTTCGATATAACGAGACAACTCAAAAAACACCAAGTAACTTCAATCGTTACTTGGTGTTCCCTGTTATCGTTTTTTATCCACGTAATGTTGCACCTTGTGCTTCTAACACTGCAAGAATCGCTTGATGAACTTTTGTCACTTGTTCTTCTGTTAATGTATTATTTTCATCTAAGTAAGTTAAACGAATGGCTACTGATTTTTTGCCTGCTTCCATATGTTCACCTTCATAAACATCAAATACACGGGCATCTTTTAAAATTGCACCACCATTTTGATGAATCGTATGAACAAGGCTTGCGGCACGTACTTCTGACGCTACAACAAGTGCAATGTCACGTGTCACGCCCGGAAATTTCGGAATCGGTTGATAGTTAATATAACCGACTGACTGTTGCATGATTTTTTCGTAATTGAGTTCAAAAACATACGTACGGCCTAAATCATATGTTTTCGCTACAGTTGGATGTAATTCCCCGATAAAACCAATCGCTTCACCATTTAACGTCACTGCTGCAGTACGACCTGGGTGAAGACCATCGATTTGGGTTGTTTCATATTCAAAACGTAATGCGAGTTGGTCAGCAATACGTTCGACAATACCTTTCACAAGATAAAAATCAACCACTTCTTTTTTACCTTGCCATGGATTAGATACATATTCACCTGTCATAATCCCACTTAAATATTCCACTTGTTCTGGTAATGTTTGGCCTTCTTGACCGAAAAAGACATTTCCTATTTCATAAAGTGCAATATCTTGATTTTTACGCGCAACGTTATATTGCGTTGCGTCAATTAAATGTGGAATTAAGCTTTGACGTAATGTTGAATGGGCCTCACTCATCGGCATCAACAGTTCAACCGTTTGATGCGTTGTTGTTGTAAATGCGGTTGCACGTTCACGATCCACTAATGAATACGTAATCGCTTGTGATAGACCCGCACCTTCTAATGTACGTTTCACGACACGTGTTTTACGTTGACGGTCAGTCAGTGCACCACTTGTTACATCTTCAAATACTGGTAACGTCGATGGAATGTTATCGTAACCGTAAATACGTGCGATTTCTTCAATTAGATCCGCTTCAATCGTAATATCGCGACGACGCGATGGGACTTTTACATGAATGTCGTTATTCGTAATTTCAGTGTTAAAGCCAAGTTGTTCAAATACACGCACGATATCCGCTTCTGTCAAATCAAAGCCGACTGTACGATTTACTTTATCTGCTGTAATCGTAATATCTGTGACTAATGCACCTAAATCACCGTCTGTCACACGGCCGTCTAACACTTGACCTTGTGCCAATGTTTCAAGTAAGAAACATGCACGATCAACAGCTTCATCTAAAAATTCAGTCGCAATGCCTTTTTCGAAACGACTTGATGATTCGCTACGTAAGTTTAAACGACGTGATGTATGACGAATCGCAACTGGGTTGAAAATCGCCCCTTCAACGATAACATTTTTAGTTTCTGGTGTTACTTCAGAGAAATCGCCACCCATCACACCACCAAGTGCAATCGGTTGTTGACCATTGGTAATGACGATATCGCTTGATAATAATTCGCGTTCTTGATCATCTAAAGTTGTCATTTTTTCATTTTCATGAGCGAGTCGAACGACAATATCGTTTGACCCAATGTGATCTTTGTCAAACATGTGCAATGGTTGACCGTATTCTAACATGACATAGTTTGAAATATCGACAACGTTATTAATTGGACGAATGCCTGCCTTCATTAAACGCGCTTGCATCCATTCGGGTGACGGTGCGATTTGGACATTTTCAACGACGCGTGCACTGTAGTATGGAACTTGTGTCGTATCTTCAACTTTGACCGTCAAGGTTTCATGCGCTGCTTTCGGCTGTGCTGTCACTGTTGTTTCTGGTTTGCGAACTTGCTTATCGTACAAGGCAGCTGCCTCGTAAGCTGTTCCAATCATACTTAATGCATCAGAACGGTTCGGTGTTAAATCAAATTCCATCATTTGATCATCTAAATATAACGCTTTTAATGCATCTGTGCCTGGTTCAATAGCAGTCGCAAATTGATAAATGCCATCTTCAAACTTTTTCGGTACAACATTGCTTGGCAGACCGATTTCTTGAAGCGAACAAATCATACCTTCAGATACTTGGCCACGTAATTTAGCACGTTTAATTTTAATACCGCCTGGTAAACGACCGCCTACTTTTGCGACGATGACTGTTTGACCTGCACCTACGTTCGGCGCACCACAAACAATTTGTACAGGGGTCTCTTCACCGATATTCACTTGGCAAATGTTAAGTTTATCTGCATCTGGATGTTGTGCAATTTCTTCAACATAACCGACCACTAAATTTTTAATCTCTTTCGTAAAGTCTTGAATATCATCAACTTCAATTCCTGTACGCGTAATACGTTCCGCCAACGCCTCAATTGAAACATCTAAATCAACATATGTTTCTAACCATTCTTTAGATATTAACATGTTGTTCACCTCTATCTTCTACTGCTTTAAATTGATTTAAGAAACGGATATCGTTCGTATAGAAATGACGGATATCTTCAATACCATACTTCAACATCGCGATACGATCAGGCCCCATTCCAAACGCAAAACCTGAATATTTTTTCGAATCAAAGCCTGCCATTTCAAGTACGTTCGGATGTACCATACCTGCTCCTAAAATTTCAATCCAGCCAGTATGTTTACACACGTTACAGCCTTTACCCTTACATTTAAAACATGACACGTCAACTTCCACAGACGGTTCAGTAAATGGGAAATAACTTGGACGTAAACGAATTTCACGATCTGCACCAAACAGTGATTTCGCTAATAATTCGAGTGTTCCTTTTAAATCACTCATTTTAATGTTTTCGTCGACCACGAGCCCTTCGATTTGTGTAAATTGATGACTATGTGTCGCGTCGTCAGAGTCACGTCGATATACTTTACCCGGGCAAATGATTTTCACTGGGCCTTGACCATTACGTTGCTCCATTGTACGCGCTTGTACGGGTGACGTATGAGTACGTAACAATACTTCTTCAGTAATGTAAAAACTGTCCTGCATATCGCGCGCTGGATGTGATTTCGGTAAGTTGAGTGCTTCGAAGTTGTAGTAATCTTGTTCCACTTCAAATCCTGTTACAATTTCATAACCTAAACCTAAAAATAAGTCTTCAATTTCTTCAACTGTACGTGTTAAAGGATGTTGTGCTCCCGTTGCGACTGTACGCCCTGGTAATGTCACATCGATCGACTCTTCTGCTAATTGTTGATTTAATTGTGCTTCAGCAAGTAGCGTTTGACGTTCAGCAACCGCCCCTTCAATCGCTTGACGCACTTCATTGACTCTTTGGCCATATGCAGGTCTGTCTTCTTTCGGCAAGTCTTTCATTTGTTTCATCAGACCTGTCACTTGACCTTTTTTACCTAAATATTTGACCTTAACATCTTGTAACGCTTTTTCATCTTGTGCTTGTTCAATATCAGTCATTGCTTCATTTTTGATTTGAATCATTGCTTCATTCTGCACCATTGTCATTCCTCCTTTAATTCTTTAACGCCATTCATACTGAAACCTCTTTATCGCACTTCATTTTTGTCAATTGTCGGATATGTCTTTTGCCCTCAATCACAGCGCACACAAATAAAAAAGACTCCGCCCGCACTATTGGGACGAAATCTCTTCCGTGGTACCACCCAGTTTTATGTATCCAAGACACATACACTCTGAATTCATATTGATAACGGATTTTACTTCCGACTTAAATCTCTTTAAGTAGCTAAAAAGGTGAAAAAAACTATGTAGATTGAGTCCAACTCACAGTTTATGCCAGACCTCCCTGAACAATCCCGATAATAGTTTACGTCTTTTTATCAGCAGTTTGTTGAATTGTTAATACGTCTATTATATACATGCGTTCATCAAGGGTCAACCCAAAGTCTAACCCTTTAAATAAAACATTAAAATCCCTGCAGCGACGGCAACATTTAAACTCTCAGCTTGTCCATAAATTGGAATAATCAAGTTTTGTGTCGTATGCGCTAATAAATCCATCGCGACACCTTCCCCTTCATTGCCGAGGATGAGTGCAAATGTATCTTGTTGGCTAGCGACTTGATGATACGTCGTTGCATCTTGGAGCGCAGTCCCATATATTGGTCCTTTAAACGATGACATCCAAGCTGACATGTCATCTACATATTGAATTGGAATGTGAAAGACGCTACCTTGACTAGCACGTAATACTTTATCTTGGTAGACATCAGCAGTTCCTTTCGTCATCACTATTAAGTCTAACCCTGCTGCATCAGCCGTACGAATCATCGTGCCGAGGTTACCTGGGTCTTGAATACGATCTAAAATTAACACTTGTTTTGCTGCAGTGACATCAACTTGCGGCTTTTCAATGATTGCAAATATCCCTTGAGGTGTGACAGTTCCTGATAATGTTTCAGCGACTTTTTGCGTAATTTCGTATACTTCCTCTGCCGCTTCAATGAGTTCTGTCGGCACACGGCTCGGCTCAATCATAAACAATTGCGTCACCTTAATTTGACTTTCGACCGCTTCTTCAATTAAATGAAATCCTTCTAGAATTGCAAGCCCTTGCTTATCGCGTTCTTTTTTCTTTTTTAATTTATTATAATTTTTAATTTTAGGATTTTGTATCGATGTAATAGCTTCCATTTTGGGTTCATCTCATTTCATCTTATGTTCATGTACTGCTCAAAAAATAGGACTGGAACAGTGATTGTTCCAGTCCTATTTTACATTAATATCCAGTTACTGTAAAAAGTCTATTATTTAGAAACGACTTCTTCACCTTTGTATGAACCACAGTTTGGACATACACGGTGAGATAATTTTAATTCACCACAGTTTGGGCATTCTTGCATGCCTGGTACTGCTAATTTAAAATGTGTACGGCGTTTGTTTTTTCTTGTTTTAGAAGTTCTTCTTTTTGGTACTGCCATGGTTAGTTCATCCTCCCTTTTATTCGATTCATTTGACGCATCGTAGTTCAAAAAACTTAGCGTGCATGATTACTATCATCGTATAATTGTTGTAATTTCTGAAGCCTTGGATCGACATTCACATGTGATTCATCTTGAGATGGGTCGTTATCCAAATTATCTTCGTCAATAACTTCCCAACCTTGACCACCAGTAAGCATTTGATCGCTGTCATCCGCAACGACACGCATTGGTTTCTCAAGCATAACAATCTCTTCGGCAATTTCACGAAGATCAATCATACCATTAGTGACAAGATGATAATGTTCATCGTCCTCATCCTCATACAAACCATCTAAATCAAACACTTCCGTTGTTGTTGCATCCAACGGCACATCTACAGGCACTAACGTACGCGCGCACGCCATCTTATACTGCCCAGTTAAATGCATTGTCGCAACAACCTCATTCGATTTAACAATCAACTCACCCTCGATATCAATCGGTGACAAGTCTAATAAATCCAAGTTTTGAATCAGATGGTTAAACGTTACGGTCTGATTAAATTTAAAAGGTTGTCCTTGGTATTTTCTCAATTGTGTTATTGACCACTTCATATGGCTTCACCTCTAACAAGCACAAAATTTATTTTAACTATTGATAGTTAAGTTGTCAAGATTTTTTCTTAACATCTTAAGTTCTGATACAATATTCATAATGAGACACGAAAGGACAGAATGCAAATGAAAAGTGTCGCAATGATTACAGAGTATCACCCTTTTCATCACGGCCATCTCTATCATGCGCAACAAAGTAAAAAACTTTCTCAAAGTGACGTTGCAATTGCCATCATGAGTGGCCAATTTATGATGCGTGGGTTGCCCGCGATGTACAACAAATTTAAACGTGCACAAATGGCTACAGTAGGTGTTGATTTAGTAGTCGAAATGCCATTAGTCGGCTCACTATCATCGAGTGACATTTTCGCTCAAACCGGTGTTAAAGTAGCAGACTATTTACAAACTGATGTGTTAAGTTTCGGAAGTGAAAGCGGTGACCTATCACAATTAGAACACGCCGCGCAACAACTCATTCAACTCGAGCAAACATCCGCTTTTCAAACAGCAATCAAATCAGGGAAAAGTTATGCCAGAATCGCAGCGGAAACATTGCAAAGCGACCTATTAAGTACACCGAATAACATTTTGGCTATCGCCTACTTGAAGCAATTGCACTTACAACGCAGTAGCATGCAACCGATGACCGTAACGCGTGCACACGCCCAACACCACGATTCCGAAATGCATCACACCTCCATCGCGAGTGGTACAGCGATTCGCGAAGGCATCATGAGTGGCGATCGGACATGGCAAAAAATGGTACCTGAACAAAACATACCTTTAATGACCATCCCATTTCACGATCAACAGCGTTTATTCGATTTGATTAAATTTGCGATTTTGCAACATACACCTGAAACATTAAAGCAAATTTATACGATGAGTGAAGGTTTTGAAAATCGTTTATACCGTGCAGCGTTGTCAGCAACAGATTACACAACTTTTATGCACGCATTAAAAACGAAGCGTTATACTTATACCCATATTCAACGTATTTTAATGAATGTGTTGTTGCATTTTCAATATGCTGATGTTACCGAAGACGTCCATGCCGTGAGAGTATTGGCGATGACGCCTCAAGGGCAACGCTACTTGAAATATTTAAAAGTACATTTTCCAGAACGCCGCATCGTCACATCGATTCATCGTGAGACGGCAAAGCTATTTCCAAACGAAGTGAAAGCAACAAATATTTATAACGTTTTGACGGGCGATACTATGACCGACTTTAATACACCTGTGTATATTCGCAAGCATTAAATCATTAAAATATCATGCTGCCTTAAATATGTTTTATTTTCGGCATCAACTTCAACTATTTTAATTCGGACTGTCAACGCATTGTATTCTAAAATCTTAAGAAAAGGGCTAGAGGCAAAAAATATTTTTTACCTAGCCCTTCCTAATATATATCAATCGTATTAGCATAATCAAAATCCAAACTTATTTTGGCACAATACATTTGATAGTGATGACAATTTGACCTTTTACCGAATAAGATCTTAATGATGTCTCACCATCTTTTTAATGCTTAATTAACCGTATACTTCTATTGTTTTCTCAAAAGCAATATCTGGGTCATTCGTTTCCATTTTACTTATCAAGCTTAAACTTTTTCAACAACGCCTCTTCTACATGTTTCGGCACAAATTCAGAAATATCCGCATCATACTGTGCGACTTCCTTCACCATACTCGAACTAATGAAGGAATAGTCTGTCGAACTCATCATATATAAGGTTTCTACTTTGTCATTCAACTTTTTATTCATTGAAGTAATTCTCAACTCATATTCAAAGTCACTGACCGCACGCAATCCACGAATGATCGTTGTTGCACCAATTTCGTCACAAAAATCTACTAATAAGCCACTGAAGGAATGCACATACACATTCGGTAAATGCGCGACGGACTTTTCAATTAACTCCAAGCGTTCCTCCACTGTAAACGTCCCTTTTTTACTACTGTTTCGTAATACACAGACGTGCAATTCATCAAAACGGTCGGCACTTCTTTCAACGATATCGATATGTCCTTTTGTAATAGGGTCAAAACTTCCAGGAATAACAGCTTTCGTATTAACCATGACTTTCTCCTTTTTTCAAAACACAAGTGTCAGTTAAACCATAGTGATAGCGTTTGACTTCTTCAAAAAGTGAAGTATCAATGGATTCACGATGGCTATACTCACACACGATGATACCATTTTGCTTTAATAAATCAAATTGATGAATACTTTTCAGCGCTTCATCAATTAATCCTTTTTCGTATGGTGGATCAAGAAAAATTAAATCGAACTGAATTTCTCGTTTATTCAACGCTTTTAACGCACGGTCTGCATTATTTTTATATACTTCAGCTTGATGTGTTAAGTCTAACTTTTTTAAATTGTGTTGAATTACTTTAACAGCACGGATGTTTTGATCGACGAAAATGACTTTGTCCATCCCTCGAGAAAGTGCTTCAATGCCTAAACTGCCACTTCCAGCAAACAAATCAAGCCCCAGCCCTTCAACTGTATGTAAACTATTAAAAATACCTTCCTTCACTTTGTCCATCGTCGGTCTCGTATTGCGCCCTTCCAATGTTTCGAGTGATTTACTTTTATGTTTTCCTGCGATGACACGCATGTTTTTACACTTCCAATCCGATTTCATTTTTAATATACTTTGTTTTAAGAGGAGGAACCCAAATGCAACAATCTTTTATCGTTTTAGGACACGGATTGACGGATCTGTACGAATTTAAAACGCTCATTGAATATAATCATGAACGTATCGATCGCATTGTCTTTTTCCATACACCAAAGTCCACGCGCCAATTGACATCTGTGGCGATCATTATGCAACCTACTGAAGGGCGTAAGTTTCAAGCCATGTATATCATGTTAGATGCCTTGCGTTATCCTTATCCCGAAAGCAATCGTAAATATGAGCTCATTCAATCATATGCAGCACCCTACCATATCGAAATGGTCGGTGTAGATGTCCATGCACCCGATGACTATCCTGAGCTTGATTTATACTTTAACTATTTAAAAAGTGTATTACGCTTGCAACATTGGATTCCCGCACTGGAATAAGGTTATTCATTTGCTTCTTTTGGATATTCTTGTTTCAAATCTTTATAAGGTGAGCCGACCACGCGAATGACATATTTCAGTTTCATCAGGCGCGTCACCACATCGTCAATATCCTTTTGATTCACATACATCGATACGTATTTTTGTTGTGAATTCGTATAGACAATGTGACCATATTTTCGAATATGACGTTCATGCTTCATGTTTTTAAGATAAATAATTATATTTTCACGTTGTATGATATCCATTTTTTCACCTCGAATTTCACATTATTATCGTACCATGTGCCGCTAACTACGGAAAGCATAAGTATCACTTTATTCTATAGGAGGTATTAGACTATGACACGCAAATCGCAAATTTTAAAAGGAATGCTATTCGGTGCTGTTTCCATGGTGACTGGTGCCCTATTAATTCAAAAGACTACAAAAACACCTACACTTCGAACGATACCGTCATTTTTCAGTGGCCAAGCGCCTTACCTATTCAGTCATCGTGGTGGTATGGGTGAACGTCCTGAGTCAACTGCACTGGCATTTGATTATTCTGTGCAGATGCAATTGACTGGTTTCGAAACAGATATTCGTATTTCTAAAGACGAACAAGTGATTGTCTTTCACGATGCTGAAGTGGATCGTACAACAAATGGTTCTGGGCCCGTTAGCGCACATACACTTGATGCATTGAAAGCGTTAGATGCGGGTTACCATTTTAAAGATATTAACGGCGACCGTCCTTACCAAAATCACCCAGATGCAAAAATTTTAACAATGGGTGAGCTTTTGTCGCGTTACCCTGAACAACTTGTGAATATTGATATTAAAGATCATCCAGATAGCTATGAAGGACAAATTGCTGCTCAACGCTTATACGATGTCATTGTACAACATGAAGCTAAATCACGGGTGCTCGTCACAAGTTTTTATCGCGAACAAATTGAACGTTTCCATAAAATTAGCCAAGGAACTGTAGCAATTGGGGCAAGCCAAGCTGAAGTGACAGAGGGCATTTTAAAACTTTATTCAGGGTTGAAACACTTTTATCACGGAAAAGCGCAAACATTCCAAATGCCAACACACTTCCATGGTATTCCGCTCGTTCAACCGAAGCTGATTCAATGGTTGAACAACACGAATCGAATGCCGGGCTATTATGACGTTAATAGTGTCGATTTAATGCACCATCTTGTGTCGCTAGGTGTGCATACTATCGTGACAGATCGCCCATCACTCGGTCGTCAGTTTCTCACTGCCTATCGCCAACAACAGCCTTAATACAGTGAAGTGGTTAGGATAATATTTCCTAACCACTTTTATGATATATTCAATTTTCATTTACTTAAACTCGGCATTGACACGTCGCACCTGTAGCACATCCCCCACCTGTCGTTAACGCTTCAAACAACGGCGTTCCCGCATCGATTTTGACATGCTCTGATACGCTTGTCGCAATCATCGTAACAATCTCATCCAATAATTGTTGAAGTGCCGTTTCACTTTGCTTAAATGCGACAACAGTATCATGCATTTCATATTCCCGCTTCAGTCGTCTCGTCGTTAGCATCACTTCTTGATAATCAGGGTGATAACGTCCAAATCGTTGCACTTCATCATAATTAATCTTACTTTTCAAAAACTGACCATATAATCGTTGTGCTTCTCGATCTTCCACTAAAGCTTGTTTTGCTTTTTGATAAGTAATAAACAAATCAGATTGGCGAATTTGATCGGCTAAGTCATCGGTTTGATCAAGTACTTTCATCAACGGTTCATCGTACATGTTACGCGTTCTCCCCTTTCTCTAGAAAGATTAACATATAGTATTGGTACTGGACTTCTCCACCCATTTCAACATACTTTGCATTGAGCATACGTGAACGGTGAACATCTGAATTAATCCAACTGTGTACCAACGTAGGGACATCATTAAAGTTATACCCTACATTCTGAGAAACAGATTGATAGTTAAGTGGTGTTTGTTTCATCAAATTAATCAAATTCTCTTCTGTAAATTCCGTATTTTTTTGATTACCATAATTAAACAAATCAACCGTTGCGACATTTTCAAGCGTATCATTCACTTTTAAAGGTTGACGTTCATTCAGTTGACGCATTTCATTCGTTAATTCGTATAACGTGAGTCGCTCATTCACATTTTGATCTGCAGGACGCGCTCCTTCTTCTTCTGATGCTTCTGTTTCTTGAGACGTCGTTTCTTCATTATTTTGTGCATACGGATTCATATCTGCCAAAGCTTCTTTATCTAAATAGCGTAATCCGAGTACTTTATTTTTTTGTTGATCTATAAACACTTGCGCAAATGTATCATCAAACTGGATTAAAGCTTGTGTTTTAACGTCTTTATCCGATAGTTCGTAATGATACGTTTGTCCATTCACTTTAAATTGAGGCTCTGTATTGATTGAAAATTTATCAAACAAATCGGACGCTTGTTCATTAATTTTAATAGGCCCCGTTAATTTTTCCGTATTTTTGCCCGTCACATAAACAGACTTCACTTTGTCATCTTTAACCGCAAAAATAATATACCGTTTGTCACCTTTATAAATGTATTTACGATAGCCTTGCTGAAAAGAATAAATGCGATCCGGTGTTCCAAATTGTGATGTGATTTGATTAAGTGATTTGCCGATATACGTTCCGACACCACTTTCCAATGGCGGATTCTGCCCCTCATTTTGGTTCACATTTTTAGGCTTTTCAGGTTGTTGATGATTGGCGCGATTTGGGTTTTCTAGTACATCAAATTCAAGTTGAGGGGAATAAAATAAATAGACTAAAAAGCCGACTAATAACAACACCGCTAATACTTTAATCAATTTTCTTCGCATACGTTCCCCCCTCATTTTCATTATCGTTTTATTTCAATTAATATAGATAAAATCGTTCATATTGACTTATCCGACTTTAAAACTCACTTTTCATTATAAAACATTCAACCACTTTGTGAATGGGCAAAGTTAAAAAATAACCAATCCACTGATTTCACTTTATCGTATCACTGTTGAAAAAGACTTTCTACTATTAACAAAATAGACGTCGAAATTTTGTCATACACGCATATCAAACTTCATCACCTTGTCATATGCTTCAATTGAAGTACAATGACAGTTGAGCTCTAAATGTCAGCACTATATACCTCATACGCTCTATAAATTCTACACATTTAATTAGAATCTCAAAATAGCTTGATGACTGACTTTATAAACAATCCCTTATTTATTCACTATGATTTTTCCAGGTTTTTAAAAGCCTTTTGATTTACAATTAATTGTATGGTTATGGAAACTGTTTACAGTAAAACATGCGGCTGCGTTTTACCTCTTTTTTGTTTTTAACGATATTGAGCGAAATTAAAATAGAAAACACTTACTTTTAAATTGGCTCTATTCATATCAATGATTCATCAAATGATTGACTTCAATGTGCAAATAAAAAAGCAACAGAATGATTTCCCATCTGTTGCTTTTTTATTATAAACCAAATGTTGCTTTAATAAGCGACGTCGTTTCGCCACCAGGATAAAGCACATAAAGTAAAATATATACCGCTACACCTGTAATCGCTGTAAAAAACCAAATCACTGATGCGACAGGTCCGATTTTACGGTGAACGCTGTAACGATCTTTTAAACCTGTAAAAATTTGGATTAAACCAAGTACTGCCCCCACTGTTGCTAGTGTAATGTGGAAAACCAAGAAAATCGTGTAATAAACTTTTACTGAATCTGGTCCTCCAAATGCTGTATTACCAATAAAGATAGTACGACTCGCATAAATTGTAAAAAAGACAACTGCGAAAATAGCAGCCCACAGCATCGTTTTTTTATGACGCTCAATTTGACGCTTCCAGATGAGGCGCCAACCGATAGCGACTAAAATGGCACTAATTACAATACAAGTTGTACTTAACGTAGGTAAAATAGGTACATTCATTTTATTCATTCCTCACTCGTAGATCTTCTAAATTAATTGTATTAAAGAAATCACGACAACAAGTGCAAAAAATAGAACAAGATAGTTTAATGAGTAAATAAACATTTTTGTTGCCCATTTTGTTTCATTCGCTGACGATTTAAAACTTGTAAGCCCTAATGCAATCCATCCGACGTTCAGTAACGTGGCTAAAACGACGAAGACGACACCTAAATCTTGCATTAAAAATGGAAGTGGTAATAATGCGATCAACCATAAAAACATGCCGACACGTGTGCGCGAAAAACCTTTAACAGATGGTAACATTGGAATACGTGCAGTTGCATATTCATCTTTACGTTTAATTGCTAACGCGTAAAAATGAATGGGCTGCCAACAAAACACAACTAAAAATAATGCCCAGGCCATCAAACTTAAGTGACCTTCAATTGCAACCCAACCGATTAATGGTGGTACCGCTCCAGGCACACTGCCTATCACAGTATTCCATGTCGTATGTCGCTTTGACCAAATGGAATAAAATGAGACATAACCAACGATACCAACGAGTCCAATAACACCTGCTTGCATATTCAACATGAACAATAATATTTCACCAACGACCATCATACCAAAGCTTAATAACAATAAATGACGATCTGAAATACGATTGTTAACAGTTGGTCGATTTTGTTTGCTTGGCATTAATCGATCAATATCTTGGTCATAGAAATTGTTCAATGCACATGCTCCGCCCATTACTAACGTAGAACCTATGATCATCACAATAATTTGTGGAATAGCAGCTAAAAATGCATGATGTGTCATGACGATAGCCAACCATGCGCCCGCAAATGATGGAATTAAGTTGCCTTGAACAAGACCTAACTTAATGATTTGTTTCAGCTCTTTATAAGTAATACGACCGGAAGTTTGTGATACAACCTCTGATTTGGACATCAGTTCCCTCCCCCTTAAAATAACATATACATTTATGATATATGAAAGCGTCGTGAATGACTAGGTTAAATAAGAAAAATTTGTGACACTTTAACGACATTCAAAAAACGTCATGATAAATTCACATTTTTTAGTTCAGTTTTTGTTATAATGTGGGTGGTATTGATGAATAGCGATTATTTAACTTTGATACATAATGAGGTGTTTGAGATTGTTTAAAAAGCGAAACCTAAAGTGGCTTGCTGTCGTAACGACGTTGATTATGACTTGGGTTCAGCTTGGTGGTGCACTCGTAACAAAAACAGGTTCTGAAGATGGTTGTGGTTCAGATTGGCCGCTATGTCATGGCGCATTATTACCACAAAACCTACCGATAGAAACAATTATTGAATTGAGTCACAGAGCTGTATCTGGATTATCTGTAATTTTTGTGACATGGCTTGTGATTACATCTTGGAAAAACATAGGGCATATTAAAGAAGTAAAGCCTTTAGGTGTGATTAGCATTGGCTTTTTACTCGTTCAAGCTTTAATCGGCGCTGCTGCCGTCATGTGGCAACAAAATGATTATGTATTGGCACTTCATTTCGGCATTTCCCTTATTAGCTTCTCGTCCGTTTTCGTGTTGACATTAATCATTTTCGACATGGACAAAAAATATGAAGCCAATAAAGTCCATATCCGTAAGCCATTGCAGCGCTATACGTGGTTGATGACCATTGTTGTATATTTAACGATTTATACTGGCGCACTTGTCAGACATACAGATTCAAGTCTTGCATACGGTGCATGGCCATTACCATTTAACGATATTGTGCCTCATGATGTACATGACTGGGTTCAACTGACACACAGACTGATGGCGATGGTAGCGTTTTTCATCATTATGTTCACGTATATCCATGCAGTCAAACATTATCCAACAATGAGAACGATTCACTACGGTTATACAGTGAGCTTTATTTTAATTATTTTACAAGTTTTAACAGGGGCACTCTCTATCGTGACTAACGTGAATTTAATCATCGCTTTACTTCATGCGTTATTTATCACGTTACTGTTCGGTATGATTAGCTATTTCATCTTGTTAATCCTACGTACGAATCGTGGAGATCAACAAGCTTAAAATGATACAAGTTTTAAAAGACATCAAACAGCAAAAATCGTTGTTTGATGTCTTTTTGATTGCTTTGTTATTCGGGTTTCCATATCCTGGATAAAATAATAAATGTCGGTTTTATCGTTAATCTTCCAAATTTACCTCTATACTTCTGGTTCAATTTCAATGAGTAAATCTTGGGTTTCGACGCTATCGTTTGCAGCCACATAAATTTTTGAAATCGTTCCTTTAAACGGCGCTTGTACTGTTGTTTCCATCTTCATTGCTTCACTAATAATGAGTGATTGCCCCGCTTCAACTTGATCTCCTTCAGCGACATTTACTTCAATAATCGTACCCGGCATTTGTGCACCGATATGGTTTGGATTGCTCTTATCTGCCTTCATTTTCGCTAAATGGGACGTTTGAATATTTTCGTCTTTCACTTGAATACGACGCGCTTGACCATTCATATCAAAGAATACAGTACGCACACCATTTTCATCAGGTTCTGTAATGGTTTTCAACTCAACGATTAAAATTTTACCTTTATCAATTTCGATTTGAATTTTCTCGTTGTTACGCATACCGAAGAAGAATGTTGGTGTATCTAACTTTGAAACATTGCCAAACATTTCATAAGTTTGCATATATTGTTCGTACACTTTTGGATACAATGCATAGCTGATTAAGTCTTGTTCCGTCACTTGAGCTTGTTGCTTTTCTTGTAATTCTTCGCGTAAAGCTTCGAAATCAATCGGTGCTAAATATTCACCGGGACGTGCAGTTAATGGTTGTTGGCCTTTTAAAATGACCCGTTGCAATGTCTCGTTAAATCCATTCACTGGCTGACCAATATCGCCTCTAAAGAAAGAGACCACAGATTCAGGGAAATCTAACTTATGGCCTTGCTCGATTACAGACGTTTCATCCAATTCATTTTGTACCATGTAGAGCGCCATATCGCCGACTACTTTTGATGATGGTGTCACTTTCACAATATCACCGAAGAGGAAGTTGACACGTCGGTACATGTCTTTCACTTCACTGAAACGTTCACCGAGTCCTAAACTTTTCGCTTGTTGTCGTAAGTTAGAATATTGGCCCCCTGGCATTTCATGTTGATAAATTTCTGTATGTGGCGACTTCATATCACTTTCAAAATCACTATAATACGGACGTACTGCATCCCAATAATGCGAAAGTGTTTCATGGCCTTCAATATCCATACGAATATTACGTTCAAAGCCACTCATGGCATAATACAATGAATTGCTACTTGGTTGACTTGTTAAACCTGACATTGCCGCAACTGCCGTATCAATGACGTCAACGCCCGCTTCGATTGCTTCTTTATAAGTGAGGATTCCGTTACCGCTCGTATCGTGTGTATGAAGGTGAATCGGCAGGTCAACAGCTGCTTTCAATTCACCGATTAACTCATAGGCGGCTCTTGGTTTCAATAATCCTGCCATATCTTTAATCGCTAACATATGGAAACCTTCACGCTCTAGCTCTTTCGCGAGTTTTACATAGTAGTCCAACGTATAAATATTAGAACGTTCAGGATTTAAAATATCACCTGTATAACAAATCGTTCCTTCAGAAATTTTACCGGCTTTTTGGACTGCTTCGTTAGCGACTTTCATTTGTTCTAACCAGTTCAATGAGTCAAATATTCTAAAGACGTCGATCCCTGCATCGGCACTTTCCGCAATAAACTTTTGAATGACATTGTCAGGGTAATTGCGATAACCGACTGCATTAGAAGCACGTAATAACATTTGGAATAACACATTCGGAATGGCTTTTCTTAATTTTTCGAGACGTTCCCATGGATTTTCTTTCAAGAAATTATAGGCGACATCAAACGTCGCGCCACCCCATAATTCAAGTGAGAAGTTATCTTTCATCACTTGTGCAGTTTCTGGGGCAATTTTGAGTAAATCATGCGTTCTCACACGTGTTGCGAGCAAAGATTGATGTGCATCACGGAATGTCGTATCAGTGAGCAATACGTCTTCTTGTGCTTTCACCCATGCTGTTACGGCATCAGGCCCTTTTGCATCAAGTAATTGTTTCGTACCACTTAATGAAGCAATCGCCTTCGTATCTGTCGTCGGAATATGAGGTTTCTCGAAATGAGGCTTCGGTCTTTTTTCAACACTTGGAAAGCCGTTAATTGTTACATTCCCGATATATTCTAACGTTTTTGTACCTCTATCACGTGACGTTTTAATTGTGAATAACTCTGGTGCCTCTTCTAAAAATTTCGTCGTGTAATCACCCGAAGCAAACTTGGCATGTTGAATCACATTACGTAAAAATGGAATATTCGTTTTCACACCACGAATACGCATTTCTTGAAGAGAGCGTGCCATTTTTTCTCTTGCTTCTTTATAACTGATTGCATGCGTAGACACTTTAACGAGTAGTGAATCGTAATACGGTGAAATTTCTGCCCCTTGGAATGCATCGCCAGCATCTAAACGGACACCGAACCCTCCACTCGATCGGTAGGCCACGATACGCCCTGTATCCGGCATGAAATCTTGCGTTGGATCTTCAGTCGTAATACGGCATTGAATTGCGTAACCTAACGTGCGAATATCACTTTGTTGCGGCATTGCAATCGCGTCGTCATGTAATAACTGGCCATCTGCAATCAAAATTTGTGTTTTAACAATGTCGACACCCGTAATCATTTCCGTAATGGTATGTTCAACTTGTACACGTGGATTCACTTCAATAAAGTAAAATTCGTTGCCAGAAACTAAAAATTCAACCGTTCCTGCATTCACGTATTGAATTTGGCGCATTAAATCGACAGCCGCTTCACAAATTTGTTCGCGCAAATTATCTGGTAAGCTGACTGATGGGGCTACTTCAACCACTTTTTGATGACGGCGTTGAACCGAGCAGTCTCTTTCATAAAGGTGAATGATGTTGCCCGCTTCGTCACCCATCACTTGTACTTCAATATGTTTTGGTTGATCAATAAATTTTTCAATATACACTTCACTATTGCCAAATGACTTTTCTGCTTCAGATTTAGCACGAGTGAACGCCTCTTGTAATTCAGATGGTTCTCTGACGATACGCATCCCTTTACCGCCACCGCCACTTGTTGCTTTAATCATCAACGGAAAGCCGGCTTTTTCCGCAAACGTTTGTGCCTCTTCAAATCCTGCCACAGGGCCATCTGTACCTGGAATCACAGGCAAATCAGCTTTAATTGCAGTGGCACGTGCTTTCACTTTATCCCCAAACATATCTAAATGTTCGACATGTGGACCGATAAAAACAATTCCCTCTTCAGCACAGCGTTGAGCAAACTGCATATTTTCACTCAAAAACCCATAACCAGGGTGGATGGCATCAACATTTGCCTCTTTAGCAACTTTAATGATCTGTTCAATATTCAAATAACTTTCTGCTGGACCTAAGTTTTCACCGACTAAATAAGACTCGTCCGCTTTATATCGGTGTAATGACCCCATATCTTCCTTAGAATAAATAGCTACCGTTTTAATATTCAATTCTGTTGCGGCTCGAAAAATTCGAATAGCAATTTCACCGCGGTTAGCGACTAATAATTTATGTATACGCTTCATGAAGTGAACCTCCTTAATAGTGGGAAAATTCTAAAAATACAATCTCTATTATATCAATAAATGAGGTGTGATTAAAAGATTCTGGTGTAAAAATGATTTTAAATTTGAAATCAAAAACAACCAATGTGATAATAATATTTTATCATTTATAATAATTTAAACTAATGATTCATATTGTATCTATATTTTTTGATGATGTCAAAGGTTATACTGTATTGTCTTTTTTAACGTGACAACTCTGTCTCCCCCTTTTTCACTATACGCATGTCCAATTTCAAATTCTCGACAAAGGGCTTGAAGCAATGAGTTGTTATCCTTCTCCGTTCGCGGTATCGTTTGTATTTTGTCATCCTTCATCAATCTTTCCACAATTATGTCCATCCTAAAACCCCCTGTTACATGTTCTTTAGTATTAATGATAAGTTCATTATTAGAAATTTCAGAATTTTAATGGTTATATGATCCCTTTTCGATGAGAAAAAGCTAACTTCTATATAAAGTATAGAAATTAGCTTTTGGTGCATCACAAGTATCCGTCATACACACGCCATCTATTTGTTAATAACGTCTCATTTTAGCTTGTTGTTTTTTCATGTAGCGTTGTTTCGCATCATCATATTTAATTTGCTTAGCAATAATGAGTAGTAGTCCCATCGCGATACTTAAACTTAACATCGATGAACCCCCAAAACTAATAAATGGGAGCGGTACACCTGTTAATGGGATTAAGCCTGAAATACCACCTAAATTGACAAAAGTTTGTAATGCAATATAACTCGCAATACCAACACATACCAATTTGTAAAAATATGACGCTGTACGGGAAGCCAATTCGAAAGCACGATAGACGATAAAGAAAATCATACCTAACACGATGAAAGCCCCCACAAAACCAAGCTCTTCACTAATAATCGCAAAAATGAAGTCTGTATGCGGTTCAGGTAAGTATCCGAGTTTCATAATACTGTTGCCCAATCCACGTCCAAACAGTCCTCCATTACCGATAGCGAGTAACGAATTCGATAAATGGTAACCAATACCAGACTCAAAATTAAATGGGTTTTCCAATGCGCTAAAACGTGCTGTTAAATATGATGGTAAAATATTAATGCGGAAAATGACAATAATTAAAATTACGACAATTAACGCTAACATCGCGTAAGAGCCGATTTTAATCAAGTTTTTGACACCGATACCAGAGTAAACGATAATACTAAAAAATATACCGCCTATCAACAATGTTTGACCGACGTCTTTTTGTAGTAAGACAAGGCCAAGACAAAAACCGACAAATGCAATCGGCCACAAAATAACGATCGGTTGTCGTTGAATTTCGTAATGCTTTCTTTCTATTATATATGGTACGTAGAGTATGATAGCAATTTTTAAAAGTTCAGAAGCTTGCAAGTTCATAAATCCTAACTTTAACCAGCTTCGTGAACCGTTAATCTCACTACCAAATAATAGTGTCGCAAAAAGCAAACCGAGCATGATCGCCATCATCCCAAGTTGAATATTACGCTGCTTTAAAATGCGTACGTCCATAATATACGCCATAAAAAACACAATAAAAAAACCAACGATGACGTAAATGAGTTGTCTCGTATAAAAATATGTACCTGCAACAGGAATACCACCTGTGAGTGTGCCTCTTGTTGCTGCGACCATACTTGCACTATAAACCATGGTCAAACCAATAAAGCAGAGTGCAAGATATGTGATTAATAATGGAAAATCGATATATTTAGAAGATCTCAAAATATACCGAAATAGTCTTTTCATATTATTCATATGTGTCAATCATCCAATTCTCGCACTTAGACGTCGAAAAAACGTGCTATTGTATGTTAGATAGCAACTATTAAACGCGAGTAAATGCTTCGTGTAATTTTGATAATTCTTTCTCTAAACGTAACATTAACTTTTTGCCATCTTCTTCGCTAACAAGTCCAAGATTTACTGCAAAGTCGACTTCTTTTTGTAAACCATACATCTGTGTATCTAAAACTTCCTCGTATAAAGGGCATTGTGGTAGTGTAAGATTATCTATTTGAACTTTAATGAGTTGTAGAATACGATCTGCGTCTTTATTCAGTTGGTCATATGCAGCATTGCTCATTTGTTGTTGCTTGCTCATGACATAGTCCCCCTATTAATTTTCTTCTTATGTAAAAAGTTTATCTCATCGACTGTTAAAAAGCAAGTAAATTTGGCATACGCTCTGGGACAAGTATGTTAAAATAAACGTAGCTAAACTGAGGGAGTGCATACAAATGATTCAAATCAAAGGTGACGTTAAATTTCCAATTACACTCGATAGTACGACTTGGATTTTTGACGATCGAAAAATTTCACTTGAGGATTTAGAAAAAGGTATTTTTGAAGGACAAAAGCCGATTGAATTTGAGGACAACAGAGAATGGAATCGTGCCATATTAGAAGGTCAAACGAATCCACCTACTTTAAATTCTGAAATTGATTATAAAAAACGTGCTGTATTACAAGGTTCTTTTGCGATTAATATGACACCTTTTTTCAAAAATGCAGAACCATATGAAAACGTCACAACGATCAGGCTGTCTAACGATGAAGCGCATATCGATGTGCCATTCGACCTGTTGCCTTATCTTTTCTTCCAATTCGCTAAAGATGGCAAGCGTCTCTATCACGATGATGGTGTAGACAGTTTTGTTTATACGTTAGAAGACGGTTATGACTATGTTTTCGAGCACGTTACACATATAGAGGTGTTCTAAATGCGTAAAGTCACTTGCATCATATGTGACACTGAAGTTTTGTTAGATGAAAATACACGATTAGCGAAACGTTTGAAAAATAATCCCATTAAAACGTTTATGTGCGATGAATGTAAGAGCCGTCTTGATACACCGAAGCAACGTCCACCTATCTTGACTACCCATGATAAAAAGGACGCGACTTCTTATCATGATGAAGCTTAATATGAACCGGGGCATGGACTTAAGATGCCCCGGTTTTTGTTTGTCAAGCATAAGAAAAAGGCGAATGGCTTGACCGTTTAAGACGTGGAAGCGATTCGCCCTTTTTATATCGTTTAACTCAGATTATGCATTTGGTTTTTCTGGATATGGATACCATTTATCAGCAAATGCTTTCCATAATAAATATGGCATGTTGTGATGATCTGCTTTTTCTGGGTCGAAGTAAGAAATGATTTCGTCTTCTCTACCTTCTTTTGTTTTACTAATAAGATTTTCATCAAATAATAAACCACGGCCCATCGCAATTAAAGGTACGCCTGTTTCGATGGCACTTAATGCGTCATCTGCTGAGAATACTGAACCGATTGCGATGAGTGGCATACGGTCTTCCATCCAATCAAGAATTAAATCTACACGTTTTTTACCTTCGTGTTCACCACGACGTACAACGGAATGCACATTCATTAATGACACGTGTAAATAATCAAGTGGTTTTTCGATTAAGTGTTTGATTAATTTTTCAGTGTTATCCATTGTAATACCTGGATCTTCTGCTTCTTCAGGTGAGAAACGGTAACCGACAATAAAGTCTTGTGGTCCTTCTTCTCTGGCTACACGTAACACTTCATCTGCCACCGCATTTGGTAAAGAGAATAATTCTTTCCATTTGTCATCGCGGCGGTTGTAGTATGGTGATTGAAATTGTTCGATAATGTAGTGGTTTGCCCCGTGAATTTCGACACCATCAAATCCAGCTTTAATTGCAAGTGATGTCGCTTTACCGAAATCTTTAATCATTTGTTCAATTTCTTCAGCTGTAATTTCACGCGCATCATGTGGTTCTGTATGACCGAAACCTACAGTTGAAACAGCACTTGGCGCTTTAACGTCACCATTAGGTACCCATTCAGGTAAGCTTTTCGCACCACCGTGATGGATTTGAACGATTGCTTTTGCGCCACCTTTTTTCATTCTTCTTGCAAGTTCACTTAAACCTTCAAGATCTTCCTCTTTAGAAATAGATGGTTCACCTGGAAATGCTTTCCCCTCTTCATTCACATATGTTGCTGCTGTAATCGCTAAACCGACATCTTTTGAGCGAGATTCCATATAGTCTAATTCCACATCTGAGGCAGTCCCATCGTCATTAGATAATGTATGTGTCATAGGTGCTAAAACGAAACGGTTTCTTAATGTTGTTCCGTTGGGTAATTCAAGTGTTTCAAATAATTTTTCATACTTTGTGTTCACTGTATTTCCCTCCTATTCATTAACTGCCTTCATTTTAATACATCGCCTGAGGAAAACAAAATAATTGGCTTAAAAATAAAATTACTTTGAAATAAGACTAATTAATATACCTTTTAAATTCGAGAAACCCTATAATTACTTTTATAGTTTAAATAGCTTGAGAGTTTGATTATAAAATCAACTTATACGTAATGCTAGTATAAAAATTACAGTTTATATAGGTAAAAACTACGTCGTCACAGACATTTATTGGTTTATAGTAAATGAGCGTATACCCATTTCCTCGATGGCTTACGGTCTGTTTAAGAGAAAAGTGATCAGCATTGACTACCATTCAAAAATGTGCACTGCCTCCAAAAAATTAAAAAAGAGCCTGAAGATTTTCACTCTCCAAGCTCTTTCAAAATATGATTCAATGACGAATTAAATTAATTTTCTTCAGATTCCATCATTTGTTTGATACGTTTTGCTTCTTTTTCACGTTGCCCTTTATTTAAGATTTTCTTTCTTAAACGTACATTTTCAGGCGTTACTTCCACAAGCTCATCATCATTAATGAATTCTAATGCTTCTTCTAATGATAATTTACGTGGCTTTTTCATCGTTTCAGTTTGGTCTTTCGTCGCTGAACGCACGTTTGTTTGATGTTTAACTTTTGTAATATTCACTGTTAAATCATTTTCACGGTTGTTTTGTCCAACAATCATGCCTTCGTATACTTCAGTTCCTGGTTCCATAAAGTTGATACCGCGGTCCTCAAGTCCTAAAATCGCATATTCACTCGCTGAACCTTGGTCCATTGAGACAAGTACACCGTTACGACGGCCACCGATACGTCCTTTAATGCGTGGTCTAAATTCATCAAATGTATGGTTGATAATACCGTAACCACGTGTCATTGACATAAATTCTGTCGTATAACCGATTAAGCCACGTGCAGGGACGTTAAAGATAAGGCGTGTTAAGCCATTGTCTGTCGTTACCATGTCGACCATTTCACCTTTACGTTGACCTAAAGATTCAATAATTGCACCGGCATATTCTTCTGGTACTTCAGTTTGTACCCGTTCAAATGGTTCATGTAAAACACCATCAATGTCTTTTAAAATAACTTGTGGTTTCGAAACTTGTAATTCAAAACCTTCACGACGCATATTTTCAATTAAAATAGATAAGTGTAACTCTCCACGACCGGCAACTGTCCATGCATCTGGTGAATCAGTTGGCGTCACTTTTAAGGACACGTCTGTTTCTAATTGATTATCAAGACGTTCTTGAATTTGACGTGCAGTGACAAATTGTCCTTCACGACCAGCAAAAGGTGAATTATTAACTCTAAATGTCATTTCAAGTGTTGGTTCATCAATACGTAATACTGGTAACGCTTCTTGATGATCTTGTGGTGTTATCGTTTCACCGACGTTAATGTCTTCCATACCCGATACTGCAATAAGGTCTCCAGCATAAGCTTCTTGGATTTCTTCACGTTTCAGACCGAAATAACCGAATATTTTCGTTACACGGAAATTTTTCACAGTGCCATCTAATTTAATTAATGACACACTTTCACCGACACGCATCGTTCCTCTGAAAATACGACCGATACCGATACGTCCTACATAATCGTTATAGTCTAATAATGCAGGTTGGAATTGTAATGGTTCATCTCTGTTGTCTACTGGCGCTGGCACATACTCTAAAATCGTTTCGTATAGACTTTGCATGTTTTCATCTTGTTTCTCTGGATCTAAGCTCGCTGTACCGTTAATCGCCGAAGCATACACTACAGGGAAATCAAGTTGTTCATCATTGGCGTCTAATTCAATAAATAAATCTAAAACTTCATCGACAACCCCTTCCGGACGGGCTGAAGGTTTATCAATTTTATTCACAACGACAACAGGTTTTAAATTTTGCTCTAACGCTTTTTTCAATACGAAACGTGTTTGTGGCATTGTCCCCTCATAAGCGTCAACCACTAATACAACACCATCTACCATTTTCATTATACGCTCTACTTCTCCACCAAAGTCAGCGTGCCCTGGCGTATCTAAAATATTGATTCTCGTATCTTTATAGTCAACCGCAGTATTTTTCGCTAAAATTGTAATACCACGTTCTCTCTCCAAATCATTTGAGTCCATCGCACGTTCTTCTACACGTTCATTTTCTCTAAAAATACCGGATTGTTTTAATAATTCATCAACCAAAGTTGTTTTACCATGGTCTACGTGAGCGATAATCGCAATGTTACGAACATCTTCTCTAAATTTTGTCATACTGTAATTCCTTTCTCGGGTAAATTATCACTTTCTTTTACAACTCGTTTATTATATCATAGAAATGGAATGAAGAAACAGTGAGGTGGGCTGATAATGAAAAAATCTCAATCCATTTTTTTAATCCTTGCAATCATCGCTGTATTCTTTTTAACAATGTTTAGCTTTGCCGTTGCTGCAACGAACATTTTTTGGATGATTATTATGTTTATCTTAATGGTCGTTACTTTTGGTGTTGGCTTTACATTAAAAAAGAAATATCGTGAAAATGATTGGTTATAACTGAAATTTACACATCGCTTCGTATCACAACACGCATGCCACATCATGGGCTTAGTGATGGAATGATAAACTTTTACATAGATAGTGCTTGATGAACAATCATTGGCACTATCTTTTTTATGTGACTATGCCCATTACCCTTTTATCAATAAAAAACACCGCTACGCATTGAATATCTTTGTAGCGATGTATGTATTCAAATCATTTTAATTGTGATAGCTCAATGTTTATTTGCGTTTAAACTTTTGTTGTAAAGCGGTTAACACATGATCATAACCTTGAAGATAGTCACGTCTAATTTCTTCGTGGACTTGCGCATTCCCCATTAAAATAGAGTTTGGCGCTGTGATTGATAACGGCTCTCCGGCAAAGTTAGTTGCCACACCACCGACTTCATTTAAAATAATCATACCACCTGCATAATCCCAAGGCTGTAATCGTGGTGTTAAATACGCCGCAAGTTGACCAGTCGCAACATAAACAATTTCTAATGCAGCTGAACCATATGCACGTGCACTTCTCGAGTCACTAATAATCGGCTGTAAAATTGAACTTAAAATCGGTTTCGTTAACCAGTTTGGATTCATACCGATAATACTTTCACGAACTTGCGTACCCTCTAGTTGTGGAATTGCATTTTGATTAATGTAAGCGCCGTGACCTACTTTAGCATGATACAATAAATCAGCCATTACATCATAAACAAATCCAGCATAGGGCTTGCCATCTTTAAAAATACCTACAGAAATCGCAAAATTCTCGCCTTGATGAATGAAATTAAGCGTGCCATCGATGGGATCAATGACCCAAACAACACCTTCAGTCGACTCAATATCATGGCCGTGCCCTTCTTCACCGATAATACGATGGTGCGGATAACTTTCTTGAATTTGTTGTACGATGAATTGTTCAATCGCTTTATCTACATTCGTAACAAGATCATTTGGATTTGATTTTTCTTCTATAGCGAGGTCTTCCACCATCCATTTTCGAACATTATTCCCCGCTTCTAATACTAGACTTTTCGCATAATCATATAAATGCATTTGCCTCACTCCTATTGCATTTATTATACACTAATTTGATTCAATTTAAATGTTCAAACGACTGTAATATGCTACAATAAAAGTAATTTCATAGACATACGATAAGGAGGTCAATCCATGACGAAATACATATTTAAACCAAAAGATTTCAAAGTTTTTCAAATTGAAGGACTTGACGCACGAATGGAAGGGCTCGAAAAGCAAATCCGTCCTCAATTGAACGCTTTAGGTGACTATTTTGCAGATTACCTAGAAACAGTAACAGGTGAAACGTTTTATGCGCACGTGGCGAAACATGCACGTCGTAAAGTGAACCCCCCTAAAGACACATGGGTGGCATTTGCTACAAATAAACGCGGTTATAAAATGATGCCTCATTTCCAAATCGGCTTATTTGAAGACCATTTATTTGTAATGTATGGTGTAATGCACGAGGATCCAAACAAAGCGGAGGACGTAAAAGTGTTCGAGCAAAAGTTAGATACATTACTCAACTTGCCTGAAGACTTCCAAATTTCGTTAGACCATATGCAACCGACGAAATCACGTATTCAAGACATGTCCCAAGAAGAAATTGAAGCAGGTATCACGCGTGCAAAAAATGTGAAAAAAGGGGAATTTTTTGTAGCTCGTGCTATCACGCCACAATCTGAACATTTAAAATCAGATCGTAAATTCATTGCCTTTTTAGAAGACACGTTTGAGCAATTATTAAAATTTTATCAATAACACCAAAATTTGTAGGTATAGGACACAAAAATTTTGATGTTATTGATGCAATATTCTTGTTAAACTTGCCCTCTTCCACAAATTGTGTTTATGATTGCCCTCATGGCTTCTTTCTTAGGGGCCGCCCCTTCAACTCGGCTCGATTAAACTGTTACATTTGTTAAGACGTTAATGAATTTTGGAGCAGTTCAGAAATCTCATGTACAATAAAGATTTCGTCGTACTGCCCCCGCACGGCTGACTCGACTTCTCAAAAGCGTATGCCATTGAGAAGTCAAACAGCTACTGCTGGTAGTAACCACTATTAAAGAGAAGCTATCACTACCAGCAGTATTCACGCATTCCCTTAGGCGTCTCATCCTTCTGGACAATTTGATATCAATTACAGCAAAACTGAGGGTAAGAGTATGAAAACTAGAAAGCATTAGCATCATTTTTTGTATCCTATTTCCCCTCATTTTCCATTGCTTTAAAGTCATTAATGAATCATCAATCTATGAATAGATTACGGCTAAAGCTTTCTATGTCCCACCCTTTTTCCATTTTTATTTTCAAATCCCCTTACGTCTTATTTTCGTACTTAAATTTATGAAAACAAAATAACGTTGCAACACAATGTCTCAAAAATAAAAAATCCCAAGTATTCTAGGATAAAACCTAAACATACTTGAGATTTCGAATGATTAACGCAGACGGTCTTCTGTATCGCCTTTACTATCGTTCAAATCTTTTTTTAAATCTGTTGTATCGTCTTTAATATTTTGTTCAAAACCATTGCGTTCTTCGTCGTGATTTTCTCGGTTAAAATTTGACTCATGTTCATCACGCACTGATTTTGTTGTGTCGTTACCATAAACGTAAGGATCCGTAGTTGTGCCACGTTGACGGTCGGAATCATTTGCATTATTGTTATGCGCATCGTAAATCACAGTATCTTGACGTTTCGGTTTACGCACGATTAGCATAATACCGGCAATCAACCATAATACTGCTGAAATTAAGCTCATCGTTAAAAACAAACCTGTCGCAGCTGCTAAAATTAACAGAATCCCAGCTAAAATGTTCTTTTTAAAGATAAACACTGCAACAATCGCAAATACAAGCGGAATTAATGCTAACAAAAATGTACTTGACCCTAAATTCTCTATCTGTGCAATATCTTGACCTGTTGCTTGAATTTCTTGTTGGAATTCAGGTGTCTGAATTACTTTTACCAAACCTACTAAAAGCAAAATCCAAACAATATGTAACACAATTCCAACCCAAGTTAATACTTTTTCAACTGTGCGTTTAAACGGTTTTGGTGTCCCGTTCAAATCGTTTGAATGCATTTGATTATGCTGTTGTTGATTATACGTATATTGATTTGTCATCTAAAAACCCTCCTTGATTAGTATATTACCTGTTTTAATTAAAATAAACCATACTTTAATTTTTTTCACTAAATTTATCACTTTAAATTTATATGTGTATCTATCTATAAAATAATATGACATAACAAAGCGGATAGGCAATCTTTCATGTCATACATGTCTGACTCCACTCAAAGTGCGTGTCGCCGTGTGTATCACATCAAGTGACCTATCCGCTTTTTTGATATTATTGATCCTTATCTACTTGTGAATCACTTTTTGAACGGTCTTGTTGTAATTTCATCCGATCATCATAATTTTGACGTCGTTGTGAGGAAGCACTTGGTCGAAGCTTACGTTGTTCTTTTTCGTATGCTTTACGCGCTTTCTTTTCTTCTTTACGCTGTTGTTTCATTTCCGCTCTAGACATCGATGCCGCCTCATCTTCTATATCAGTATCTGTCGACAGTTCATCATCATGTTGACGTTGCTCGACATTTCTTGACATCGCTCGACTGTCATACACTAATGTATCGTCCGCTTCATCTGCTTGTGAAACCTCTCGATGCTTTTGTGATTTTTGATGGTATTTAGCAGAGCGAGATAACACTTCTGGTTCATCGTCATTGACTACCGAAGAATCATAAGCTGGTGTTTCTTCATAAGTTTGATATGATTCATTTGATGGACGTTCATTTTCTGTGTATGCAACAGGTTCACGATATGTCTCATGTTGTTGATAGTCTTGTGGTTCATGAGTCGCATATGGTCCATACGAGTAACCCTCATCGTAATACGTCGGCACCGCTTCATACTTCTCTTTTCGAACGAACATCATGAGCGCAATGATAAAGAAGAAGAGTGGTACTAAAATAAAGAATAATGGTAAAGTCACGATTGCTACAAGCAAAAATAACAAACCTGATACGATACGATGATTCATTGAAATCAACGCTAGGAATGAAATCAACAGACATATGATTAAATATACGATAAATGCCCATACACCGTTTTGTAACATGATAACAAACTGTGTCGCATTCATATTATTGTTGGTTAATAACTCTTGTAATGTCGCGTTATTAGCAATACTGTTTTCTAAACTTTGAATTGAACTTTCATTACTAAACAAAACTAAGCCAAAAAACATCGCGACTACAGTAGTACCTAGCAGCAATAGCCAACTCAACCAACCTAATATTTTTTCGGCGAGTCGATTTACAGGACGACTAATATGTGTATATGTTTCTCCCGTCATGCTTTCACTCCTCATATTTATCTTACTCTCCTCATTATAACTAAACTTTGGCGAAATCACTACATTCGCAGTTAAAGCGCCATTTTAAAATTAAGAAAACGTTCGTTGTATTCGCTTAAAACATCTGGTCCTAAATCATGATAAACCTCTAACCTTTGTTGTTCTTCACGTGTCGGGTATACACGTTTATCATCGCGAATCTCTTCTGGTAATTGCTTTCTCGCTGTTTCATTAGGTGTTGCGTATTCTACCCATTCGGTATTTTGTTTATTCACTTCTGGGTCTAACAAGAAATTAATAAACTTGTGCGCGCCTTCCACATTTTGTGCTGTTTTAGGAATGACCATATTATCAAACCACAAATTGGAACCTTCTTTCGGAACGACATAATCAAAGCGTTCATCTTCATGGAAAACAGGGGCTGCCGATCCACTCCAAATGACAGCGGCACTCGCTTCATGTTGTTCAAGCATCATTTGAATCTCATCCCCTACGACACCACGAATGTTTGGCGCAAAGGTTTTCAGATGCTGTTCCGCTTGCTTGAGATGTTCAGGGTTTTTATCATTTAAACTATACCCTAAACTATTCAATGAAATACCCATAATTTCACGTGCACCATCGACTAAGAGCACATCATTTTTAAGTCTTGGATCTTTCAAAGCATTCCAGCTGTTGAAATCAATATCTTCATATTTTTCTTTATCATATAAAATCCCCACCGTACCAAAAAAGTATGGCATCGAATATTCATTTTTACGATCGAACGGTTGATTCATATAATACGGATCGAGGTGCTTCATATTAGGAATCTTTTTATGATCGAGCGGTCGTAATAAATGTTCTTTTTTCATCTTTTCAATGGTATAGTCACTCGGAAATGCGACGTCATAATGTGTGCCGCCATTTCGAATTTTTGCTTCCATCGCCTCGTTTGAATCAAATGTTTCATAGACGACTTTAATACCCGTTTCTTCTTCAAATTGGTCTAACAACTCAGGGTCAATGTATTCTCCCCAGTTGTAGACGTAAAGCTTCTCTTGTTGTTTGCCACCTATACCGTCATGATTAATCCAATACCCGACACCTAAACTAATTAAACCCAATAGCAGTGCACCACCAACGAGCTGTATTAATTGTTTCATAATGACACACCTCTTTTATTGGATTGAATTTTTTGTTTTTGACGTTGAATGATTTGATAAATCAATAAACCGAGCATGATTAACGCAAACAAAATGGTAGAGATCGCATTGATTTCCATACTAATACCACGACGTGCCATAGAATAAACTTCTACAGATAACACACTGAAACCATTTCCGGTAACGAAGAAACTTACTGTAAAATCATCTAATGAGTACGTTAATGCCATGAAAAAGCCACCGATAATTCCCGGCATAATGTATGGAATCACAACTTTACTTAACAATTGAAACTCTGATGCTCCTAAATCTCGTGCTGCATTCATAATCGAATCGTTCATTTCATATAACTTTGGCAATACGATAATGACCACGATTGGAATACAAAACGCGATATGTGAGATGAGAACAGACGTAAAACCTAATCCAAATCCTGTAAAATGTCCTAGTGCAGTAAACATAATTAAAAATGACGCACCGATCACAACATCTGATGATACCATGAGCACATTATTTAACGTTAATAACGAAATTTTAACGGTTTGATTACGCAATTGATACAATAACAACGCACCGAATATCCCAATGATCGTCGCAATACCAGCTGCTAATAACGCCACCGCAATCGTGTTGAACACAACTTGAAGTAAACGTTTGTTGTCGAATAACGTTTGATAATGTTCCCAAGTAAACCCTTCAAACTGCACCATATTGCCTGCACTATTAAACGAGTACAGCATTAAAAAGAAAATAGGCAAGTACAGTACAACTAACATTGCAATTAAATAAAACTTTCCATACCATCTCATTTTGAAGCGCCTCCCTTATGCTTACTGCGTGTTAAAATCATAACCAATGCCATGAACAACACTAAGAAGAGCGCAATTGTCGAACCCATTCCAAAGTTTTGAATGACTAAAAATTGCTCTTCAATCGCTGTACCAATATTGATGACTTTGTTACCAGCGATCAGTCTCGTAATCATGAAGAGTGACAACGCAGGAATAAATGTGACTTGAATCCCTGTTTTGACCCCTTCCGCCGTTAAAGGAAGCAGCACTTTACGAATGACAGTAAACGTATTCGCCCCTAAATCTTGTGCTGCGAAAAACAGCTGGTTTGGGATATCTTTCATACTGTTGTATATTGGCAACAACATGAATGGAATATAAATATACGCCGCTACAAAAATAAATGCAGGTGCAGTAAATAAAATCGATTGAGATGGAATGTTTAAAGCTATCAAGATTTTATTGATAAGACCATCATGACTGAAAATCCCAATGAATGCATATGTCTTAAGTAGTAAATTCATCCATGTTGGAATAATCATCACCAACAACCAAGACGCGGCGTGACGAGATTGATGAATGAAGTAAGCTGCGGGATAACTTACTAATAAACATATCAGCGTAATTAACGTCGCATAAACAATAGATTCAAATAGCATTCTCATATAACGGACAGAGAAAAACTGTTCGTAATTCATCAATGTGAAGTGCCCATGATCGTCAACAAATGAAAAGTAACAAAGTAATATGACTGGAATGACAATGAAGAAAACCATCCAAAGTAAATACGGTATAGCGAGCCAACGATTAATATGTTTCATGGTTCAAATCTCCATAACCTTCAATACGTTTGTCGAACTCTTCTTCTGTTTCACCCGGTACCATGATATGAATCGCTTCAGGTTCAAAGTCTAAACCTACGCGTGTACCAATCTCTGCGTTTTTCGTTGACTGAATCATCCACTCATAGCCTTTGCGATCTTCACAAATCATCTCATAATGCACGCCTCTAAATAACGAGCTCGTCACAGTCGCTTTAAATAGCCCTTGTTCTTCCGGTACGAGTGTAATATCTTCTGGGCGAATGACAACATCAACTAAAGTTTGAGGTGGAATATCTTTATCAACACAGTCAAAATCTTGGCCGTAAATGTTCACCACATAGTCTCTGATCATCGTTCCCTCAACAATGTTCGACTCGCCAATAAAGTCTGCTACGAAGCGATTGACCGGCTCATCATAAATATCAAGCGGCGTTCCAAACTGTTCGATTTTACCTGCGCGCATGACAAAAATAAAGTCACTCAAAGCAAGGGCTTCCTCCTGATCATGTGTAACGAATACGAACGTAATGCCTAAGCGTGATTGTAATTCGCGCAACTCATATTGCATCTCAGTACGTAACTTTAAATCGAGCGCCGATAAAGACTCATCTAATAACAAGATTTCAGGTTCATTGACAATTGCCCGTGCCATTGCAATACGTTGCTTTTGGCCCCCACTTAACGCATGAATCTCACTGTACATATAGTCTTCTAATTTAACGAGCTTTAACGCTTCTATCACTTTTTTCTCGATTTGATCTTTTTTCATCTTTTTTAACTTCAATCCAAATGCAACGTTATCATAGACGTTCAAATGTGGAAACAACGCATAGTCTTGGAAAACTGTGTTCACTTGACGTTGATTCGCTGGAAGTTGATTAATGTTTTTCCCTAAATAAATCACTTCTCCTGCATCGGGGGTTTCAAAGCCAGCAATCAACTTCAACATTGTCGTTTTACCACAACCTGATGGTCCTAAAATGGTATAAAAATGTCCTGATTCGATTTCTAAATCAATATCATTCAAAATGGTCGTTGTATCATACTTTTTTGTAACATTTTTAAACTTTAGTAATTCACTCAATTCTTTAAAACCTCCTATAAATACGATGACGTTGCAACAATCATCAATTTCGCACTCACTTGACTTGTATTCGATAAACGATGAGTAGCCAGCGCTTTAAAATATAATGCATCTCCCTTTTCTGCAGTATATTGTTGCTCCCCTAAAGTTAAAGTCACTGCCCCTTCTAAACAATAGACGAAAGTATCTGATGTTGAGGGCTGAAAATCTTTATATGATGCGTGTGGTTCTAATGTGAGCAATAATGGCTCCATATCAAACTCATTTGAACGCTTCACAGGCCACTGCAAATAATATCCCTTTTCATCTTCACAATAACTTAACTGTTCACTTTTCGGATAATGCACTTTCGCTACTTGTTTGTCATCAAAAAAATCGCGTGGTGACGTTCCAAGCACCTCTAAAATATTTAAAAAAGTTTCCATATTGGGTGACGTTTTATTACTTTCTATTTGAGAAATATAACCTTTAGATAGATCCGTGCGTTCTCCAAGTTCCTCTTGCGTTAAGTTTTTTAAACGTCTTAAATTTTTTATCTTTTGTCCAATCTCCATAGAGTCCCTCCACTCAAAAAAAGCGACTTGTTTACTTTTACTAAACATTTTGTTTAATGCTTAATAAAAATAACAAATCGCGCACTAAATTACAATACCTTTTTAGCTGTTCTTTAAAGTTTTTTGATCAGGATGTTGTTTCGCTTCTTGAATGACTTGATAACTGTCGTAGCCACTCTGCTTTTTAAAATCATTGAAGAGATTTTTTTCGTCTGCTTTGCCTGGGACAACTTGTTTAAATTCTCGGTATCGTGTCATGAGTGTGTCACGTTCAATTTGGCTTTCGTAATACGATTCGATGGCGTTAAAAAATGAGACGACAGCCACCATTTCTTCTTGAGACCAATCGACATCTATCGGATATGTGTATTCCATCATTTCACTCCTTTATGATTGAACTTTTATGTTGACTATAAATCATTTTGTGCCAGTTTTAAAGTGCTTGGGTAGGGAAAATAAAAATAATGATACTATTGATACATTATTTTGTCTAACTTGCCCTCTTCTTGCTATTTATACTTTTGATTACCTTTATGCTTCCCTTTCCAAGGTGCTGTCCCTTTAACTCGCTAAAGTTTGATTAAACGGTTACATTTGTTGCGGCGTTAGTGAATCTTGGGATCAGTACAGAAATCTCATGTTCAACAAAGATTTCGTCGTACTGCACCCGTAAGGATGACTCGGCTTCTCAAAAGCGAGTGCCTTGAGAAGTCTGACAGCAACTGCAATAAATAGTAATCACTATTAAAGTAAAGAAGTGGTTGTTAGCAGTATGCACGCATTCTATCAAGAGGGTCAGCATTCTGGGCAACCTTACAACAAATAAAGCGGAAGATGAAGGAGAGTTTATGTCATCAAGTAAATCAATAGCATCTATGTTTTATATCCAATTCATTCTCGTTTTATGTCTGTTCTGTCATCAATAATGGCTACAAATCCATCAATAGGATTGGGACTGGGAAAACCTGGTATACCAACCCCATTGCGCTTCTATTCGCTTTATATCATGTTGTTGTGTATATGCGTGTTCAAACAAAGCATGTTTAATTCAAACATGTATATAAAATGTTTTGAAAAAGCGAGCAAACAAATTTATTTAAGTAACCCATAACCAAACAACAAATTCTATTAAATAAAAAAGAGACTGCACAATTCTGCACAGCCCCTTATCTATTCAACTATTATTACATTGTGTGAATTGGTAAACCTAAAGCTTTTTCAGCAGCTTCCATGCTCATTTCACCTAATGTTGGGTGAGCATGAACTGTTAAAGCGATATCTTCAGCATTCATACCCGCTTCAATTGCTAAACCAAGTTCAGCGATAACGTCTGAAGCGTTTGTACCCACAACTTGTGCACCAATAAGCGTGTCATCTTCTTTAAGCGTCACAAGTTTAACGAAACCGTTTGTATCATTTAATGATAATGCACGGCCGTTTGCTTGGTAAGGGAATTTAGAAGCTTTGATATCAAGACCTTCTTCTTTCGCTTGTGCTTCAGTATAACCTACTTGTGCTAATTCTGGCTCAGTGAAACATACTGCAGGCATACCGATGTAATCCACTTCTGAATTTTGTCCTGCAATCGCTTCAGCTGCTACTTTAGCTTCGTAGCTTGCTTTGTGTGCGAGTGGTAAGCCTGGAACGATATCACCAATTGCATAGATACTGTCAACAGATGTACGGCTTTGTTTGTCAACTTCAACTAAACCGCGGTCAGTTAATTTCACGCCAACTTCTTCTAAACCAAGTTCGTCAGTGTTTGGACGACGACCTACAGTTACTAATACGTAGTCAGCTTCGATTGTTTTTTCTTCACCTTTAACTTCGTAAGTCACTTTAACACCATTATCAGTTTCTTCAGCTGATTTAGCTAAAGCTTCTGTTTCGATGATCATGCCTTTTGCTTTCATTTCTTTTTTAACTGGTGCAACCATTTGTTTTTCGAAACCACCAAGGATTTCTTTTGCACCTTCAAGAATTGTCACTTCAGTACCGAAGTTAGCATAGGCAGTACCTAATTCTGAACCGATGTAGCCGCCACCAACGACAACTAATTTTTTAGGCACTTCTTGTAAGTTTAACGCACCAGTAGAGTCAAGGATACGACCACCAAATTCGAAGTTAGGAATTTGAATTGGACGTGAACCTGTTGCTACGATAGCATTTTTGAAGTTGTAAGTTTGTGCGCTCTTATCGTCCATTACACGTAAGCTGTGTTCATCAACGAAGTAAGCTTCACCGCGAACGATTTCAACTTTGTTTCCTTTTAATAATGATTCAACACCGCCAGTTAATTTGCTAACAACTGAACCTTTAAAAGATTGTACTTTATCGAAATCTAAAGATACATTCTCAGCTGTGATACCTAAGTCCGCACCATGTTGCGCTTGTTCGAAACGGTGAGATACGTTTAACAATGCTTTTGAAGGAATACAACCTACGTTTAAGCATACGCCACCTAAATTGCCTTTTTCAACGATCGTTACTTTTTGACCTAACTGTGCTGCACGGATTGCTGCAACATAGCCACCAGGACCTGCCCCAATGACAATAGTATCTGTTTCAATTGGAAAATCTCCGACTACCATATTTTACCCCTCCATTAATAATAGTTCTGGATTGTTTAATAAACGTTTGATGTGGTTCATTGCGTTTTGACCAGTTGCACCATCAATTTGTCTGTGGTCAAAGCTTAGTGATAATGCTAACACAGGTGCTGCAACGATTTCGCCATCTTTAACGATTGGTTTTTGAGCGATTCGACCAATACCTAAGATTGCAACTTCTGGGTGGTTGATAACTGGTGTGAACCATTGGCCACCTGCAGAACCGATGTTACTAATTGTACATGTTGCACCTTTCATTTCGTCAGATGTTAATTTACCGTCACGAGCTTTGACAGCAAGTTCGTTAATTTCATCTGAGATTTGGAAGATTGATTTACGGTCAGCATGTTTAACAACAGGTACTAAAAGACCTCTGTCAGTGTCTGCTGCGATACCAATGTTCCAGTAATGTTTTTGTACAACTTCGCCAGCTTCTTCGTTAAATGAAGTGTTAAGTGCTGGGTATTTTTTCAATGCTGATACTAAAGCTTTAACAACATAAGGTAAGAATGTTAATTTAGTACCTTGTTCAGCTGCAATTTCTTTGAATTTCTTACGGTGATCCCATAACTCTTGAACATCAATTTCGTCCATTAATGTTACGTGAGGTGCAGTATGCTTAGAGTTCACCATTGCTTTTGCGATTGCTTTACGCATTGCAGAGATTTTCTCAGTTGTTTCAGGGAATTCACCTTCAGTTGAAACTGCTGGTGCTGATGCTGCTGGTGCAGTTGATGCTTCTGAAGATTCAGCTGATGCAGTATCTTGAGCTGTCGCTGCTTGTTCGCCACCATTTAAGTATGCATCTACATCTTCTTTAGTAATTCTACCATTTTTACCTGTACCATTAACAGCTTTAATGTTCACATTATTGTCACGTGCATATTTACGCACTGATGGCATTGCTTTTACTTGTCTGTTTTCATCCACTTCTACAGCTTCTTGAGCAGCTGGTGCCGCTTCTTCTTGAGGTGCTTCTTCTTTAGCTTCTTCAGCTTTTGCAGGCGCATCATTACTATGTCCGCCTTTGAACTCCATTTCTTCAGCGTCAGGTGCATCTATTTTAACAATGATGTCACCTACAACAGCTACAGTACCTTCTTCAACTAACACTTCAAGTACTGTACCACTTACAGGTGATGGGATTTCTACAACTGATTTATCATTTTGTACTTCACATAGTACGTCATCTTCTTCAATAGTGTCTCCAGCTTTAACGAACCACTTTACGATTTCACCTTCGTGGATACCTTCACCAATATCGGGTAATCTAAATTCAAATGCCACGTTCTTTCCTCCTAAATAATTAAATTATAAATAATACTTTGTTTACACACATATAGGAGAAGAAACGAAAAATCATTTCATTCTCCATATGCAAGGGCGTGGGACAGAAAACTGATGTCACAGTCCTCTTTTCCACTCTTCTCAAAAATTACACATTAAAATTCTAAAGTTTTCTTCGCTTGTTCAACGATGTCAGTTTTGTTTGGTAACCAAACGTTTTCAGCTTGTGTAAATGGATAAATTGTATCTGGCGCTGCAACACGGCCGATCGGTGCTTCTAATGAAAGAATTGCACGTTCTGATAATTCAGCGACAACATTTGCACCTACACCTGCTTGTTTTTGTGCTTCTTGAACAACAATAACACGGCCTGTTTTTTCAACTGATTTTACAAGTGTGTCAACGTCTAATGGTTGAACTGTACGTAAGTCAATCACTTCAACAGAATGGCCATCTTTTTCAAGTTCTTCAGCAGCCTTCATTGACTCTTGAACCATTGCACCATAAGTGATGATTGTTAAGTCAGTACCTTCACGTTTAACATTCGCTTTACCAATTTCGATTGTGTACTCTTCTTCAGGTACTTCTTCACGGAATGAACGGTATAATTTCATGTGCTCTAAATATACGACTGGGTCATTGCTACGGATACTTTCGATTAATAAACCTTTTGCATCGTATGGACCTGATGGAATCACCACTTTTAAACCTGGTGATTGCGCTAAAATACCTTCTAAGTTATCAGCGTGCAATTCTGGTGTATGTACACCACCACCGAATGGCGCACGAACTGTAACTGGAGCTACTTTTGAGTTACCTGAACGGAAACGATGACGTGCGATTTGTCCTGCAACAGAATCGAACACTTCAAATACGAAACCTAAGAATTGGACTTCCATAATTGGACGGTATCCTTGAGTTGAAAGACCTAACGCTAAACCACCGATACCAGATTCAGCTAAAGGCGTGTCAAATACACGGTCTTCACCGAATTCTTTTTGCAAGCCCTCAGTTACACGGAATACACCACCGTTTACACCAACGTCTTCACCAAATAACAAAGTGTTTTCGTCATTTTTAAGTTCAGTTGCTAGCGCGTTGTTAATCGCTTGAACCATTGTCATTTGTGCCATGGCCTATTTCGACTCCTTCTCTTTGTAGATTTCATATTGTTCTTTTAAGTTTGCAGGCATCTCTTCATACATGATTTCCATTAATGAAGTCACTGTTTGTTTTTCAGTGCTGTCAGCCTCTTTGATCGCAGCTTTGATTTCATTTTTAGCTTGTTCAATCACTTCATTTTCTTTTTCTTCAGACCATAAGCCTTTGTTTTCTAAGAATTTTCTGAAGCGAACAAGTGGATCTTTTTTCTCCCACTCTGAATCTTCATCAGATGTTCTGTATTTCGTTGGGTCGTCCCCAGCCATTGTATGCGGACCATAACGATATGTCATTGTCTCGATTAATGTTGGACCTTCACCATTGATAGCACGGTCGCGAGCTTCTTTCGTTGCTTGGTATACTGCTAATGCATCCATACCGTCAACTTGAATACCAGGGATACCTACTGCAATCGCTTTTTGAGCCAATGTTTGCGCTGCAGTTTGTTTATCACGCGGTGTTGAAATCGCGTAATTGTTATTTTGAATCACGAAAATTGCAGGCACTTTGTACGCTGAAGCAAAGTTGATACCTTCATAGAAATCACCTTGTGAAGAACCACCGTCTCCTGTATACGTAATCGCAACTGCTTTTTTACCGCGTTTTTTAAGTCCTAATGCAACACCAGCTGTTTGGATGTATTGCGCACCGATAATGATTTGTGGACTTAACGCGTTCACACCTTCAGGCATTTGGTTCCCTACGAAGTGACCACGTGAGAATAAGAAAGCTTTTGTTAATGGTAAGCCATGCCAAATTAATTGTGGTACATCACGGTAACCAGGAAGAATAAAGTCTTCTTGCTCTAATGCGAATTGTGAAGCAAGTTGTGATGCTTCTTGACCAGCAGTTGGTGCATAGAAACCTAAACGTCCTTGTCTATTTAATGAGATTGAACGTTGGTCTAAAATACGTGTCCAAACCATTCTTCTCATTAATTCTACTAACTGCTCATCCGATAAGTCCGGAAGTAAATCTTCATTTGTTACATTTCCATCTGCATCTAAGATTTGAACCATTTCAAATTTTGCCTCAGTATCTTTCAATACTTTTTCAGCATCGAACTGGTTGTTTAACTTAGTAACCATGCAATTCACCATACCTTTCCCGTATATAAAATAAATAACATTCGACTTACTCTAGTGTAACACAAAATATACGAACTGTTAAACAGTTTTCCTAAAGTTCTGTAACACTTGATAACACAACAGTAGAAGCAACTGTTATACCAATCCTTTCAAACTGTTATAGTTATTTGTTAGCGATTTCATCAACGTCTTGCTTTTCTGTTTGTACTTTACGAATCGCTTTTGTATAGTCCTCTACTTTTTTCTGCATATTTTTTTGAACATCAGATAACGCTTTAGAACGTTTGTCGACTTCCTCTTGTGAACCTGAATCTTCTTTAAAATAACTGAACAAATCTTTTTCTTTGTTGATGACATCTTGATAGCCTTTAACGAAAGCATCGTGTTTTTTATTTTTTTCTTCAATGGCTTTGTTCAATTCATCAAACTCTTTTTTATCATCTTCATCTTCAATTTTGTTCGACTCTGCTTTTGCCTTTTCGAAAGCTTTTTTAGAATGATTCATCGCTTCAACTTCTTTTTTTAATTGCTTTTCACGCTTTTTCGCATTATCGAGTACTTGATCCACTTTATCTTGTACTTCAGCAATGTTTTTACCACTAATTTCTTTTGATAGCTTTTCTTTTTCTTTCTCAAGTTTATTCATTTCTTTATTAACTTCTTGAATCGGTGCTTCAGCTTTTTGCATATTTTCAAGTCCGTCATTGTACTTTTCAATATGTTCACCATCTTTGCTACAAGCTGCCAATAAAAATGTTGTTGCAACTGCTACTCCAATTGTTTTATGAAATTTCATTCTGGAGACCTCCTTATCTGTCACTCGTAATATTAATGAAAATAACGTTATAATTCAAATATTGATTCGTACATTTTTCGTTCTTTTACACATTTTTCAAGGACATACGCACAATGTTCCCTTTATAATACGTATTAAATGCAGAAGTTAAAAAATACATCTATATACGATTTTAATTTTGAAAGTTTTCGACTATCACTTTATGGAATTTTTTTGATATATTATTAAATAAGGAAGGTGTCAAAAATGTTAACAATGAAAGATATTATTAGAGATGGACATCCTACACTTCGCCAAAGAGCAAAAGAAGTGGAGTTCCCATTAACTGAAGAAGAACGACAAACTTTATTAGATATGCAAACTTTTTTAAAAAATAGTCAAGACCCAGAAATTGCTGAAAAATATCAATTACGTAGTGGGGTTGGATTAGCAGCACCTCAAATTAATGTACCGAAACGCATGTTTGCGGTTTATTTACCTGATGATGGTGAAGGACATTCATATGATTTTGCGATTGTAAACCCAAAAATTGTGAGTCATAGTGTTCAAGATGCGTATTTGCCAACAGGTGAAGGTTGCTTGAGCGTGGACGAAGATGTTCCAGGCCTTGTTCATCGCCATTACCGTATCAAACTTAAAGGTTATGATATTGATGGCAATGAGATCAACTTACGCTTGAAAGGTTATCCAGCGATTGTAGTACAACATGAATTGGACCATCTTAACGGCGTACTGTTTTATGATCATATCGACCAAGAACATCCATTGCAACCTAAAAATGGTGCGATGGAAGTTTAAGAATAACAAACTATTTAAAACGATTAAAAAGGTAGCGGATGGAATATAAGAATTGGGTTGCCATCATAGCCTCGCGTTTATAGGGGCTGGCCCTTCAACTTACTAACGCTTGATTAAACTATTACATTTAGTGAGGACTTAGTGGATTTTGGGAACAGTACAGAAATCTCATGTGTAGCAAAGATTTCGTCGTACTGCCCCCTCACGGCTGACTCGACTTCGCATAAGCGTGTACATTGAGAAATCAGATAGCTGCTGCGATAAACAGCAACCACTTTTAATGTAAAGAAGTAACTGTTAGCAGTATGCACGCATTTCCTCAGGTGCCTCAGTCTTCTGAGTAACCTTATATGAAATACAGTGGAACTGAGGCAAGTTTATGAAATCATGAAAACAAGAGCATCCATTTTCATCTAATTTGCCTTTATTTTTCGGTCGTTTTATCATCTTTAATGGTATAACGCCATATGTATATAGGGATTGGGAAAATGTAATGTCCCAATCCCATTCCTTTTTTCATTTGCACAATGTTGTAGGATAAAAAAAGAGCGGTAAAGTCAATCCTTCGCCGCTGTTTGATTCGTTGTGATGCTATTTCGACTCATCCGATACGTTACATAAACATGTCTCTACGTTGTTTATAACGAATCCCCTCTTCTTCCAATGCCTTTTTAAGTGTTTCAAATGTTTCAATATCCAAAAATTCAGGGTCATGATTGTGTTTTCTGAAATAATGTGCTTCTTGCGTCGCCATTTGAACTTCTTCATACTCAAAAAACATCGTTACTTCATTACGTCTTACTTCAAATTGAATTTCACACAAAAACTTATCTTCCCGGTTCCGTTCGTTTTTAACTTCTTCTAGTAATTGACTCGCACTTTTCATCTTCATCACCTATTTCGGGGAATTTTAAATGAGATTCCATTCATTTAATTATAAGATACTCTCTAGTTTATCACATTCCGCTTTATTTATTCGATAACATCATGTAAAATAAAACCAACTGGGCTGTATGCGCACATCGCCATACACTCAAACGAGAACGGAAATTTAATAACCGCTATACATATTGAAAATGAGCTGTGAGTGACTGGTGAATTGAATGATGTAGACATTCCTAGAGATGCATATTCGATTCATGTTTTTTATTTTCACTGTTCATTTCAATTGTTCAAGCATATCCATCAATTAAAGATAAGTGATTCAACTTAGGAGGAAAATATATGTCAATTTTTAAAGTTTTTTATCAACATAATCGCGATGAAGTCATCGTACGTGAAAATACACAAAGCATTTATGTTGAAGCACAATCTGAAGAACAAGTTCGTCGTTATTTGAAAGAACGCAACTATAATATTGAATTCATAACTAAATTAGAGGGCGCACATTTAGAGTATGAACAACAATCCGAACGTTTTAATGTGGAGCGCGCGCAATAATGAAACAACTTCAAAAAAATGAAGTTGGCGTATACGCATTAGGTGGTTTAGGTGAAATTGGTAAAAACACTTACGCCATCGAGTATAAAGATGAAATTGTAATCATTGACGCAGGAATCAAATTCCCCGATGATAATTTACTCGGTATCGACTATGTCATACCTGACTACACGTATCTTGAACAAAACCAAGATAGAATTGTAGGCTTAATTATCACACATGGTCACGAGGATCATATCGGTGGTGTGCCCTACCTGCTCAAAAAGATTAATGTACCAATTTACAGCGGTCCACTCGCACTCGGTTTAATTCGTAATAAATTAGAAGAACATCATTTATTACGCCAAGCTGAATTGATTGAAATTGATGAAGATACTGTCATTGATTCAAAACATTTTAAAGTGAGTTTTTATTTGACAACACATAGTATTCCTGAAACATACGGTGTTATTGTCGATACGCCTGAAGGTAAAATCGTGCATACTGGTGACTTTAAGTTTGACTTCACACCCGTCGGCGCACCAGCCAATATTGGTAAAATGGCGCAACTCGGTGATGAAGGTGTACTCTGTTTACTTTCTGACTCTACCAATTCACTCGTACCAGACTTTACACTAAGTGAACGTGAAGTCGGTCAAAACGTAGATAAAATTTTCCGTAATTGTACAGGACGTATTATTTTTGCGACTTTCGCGTCAAACATTTATCGTGTGCAACAAGCCGTCGAAGCCGCAGTTAAATACAACCGTAAAATCGTGACGTTTGGACGTTCGATGGAAAATAATATCAAAATCGGAACAGAGTTAGGGTATATTAAAGCACCCCCTGAAACATTTGTTGAGCCAAACAAAATTAATAGCATTCCAAAGCATGAATTATTAATTTTATGTACAGGCTCGCAAGGTGAACCGATGGCGGCGTTATCACGTATCGCAAATGGTACACATAAGCAGATTAAAATCATTCCTGAAGACACGGTTGTATTCAGTTCGTCACCTATTCCAGGTAATACGAAAAGCATTAACCGTACGATCAATGCCTTGTATCAAGCCGGCGCTGAAGTCATTCATAGTAAGATTTCAAACATCCATACGTCTGGTCACGGCTCTCAAGGTGATCAACAGTTGATGTTACGCTTAATTAGACCGAAATATTTCTTACCAATCCACGGTGAATATCGTATGCTCGTTGCACACGGTCAAACAGGTGTGGACTGTGGAGTACCAGAAGAAAATGTCTTCATCCATGATATCGGTGACGTTCTTGCGTTGACACGAGACAGTGCACGTACAGCAGGCCGTATCCCATCAGGTAATGTATTAGTCGATGGTAGTGGTATTGGTGATATTGGGAATGTTGTCATTCGCGACCGTAAGTTATTGTCTGAAGAAGGATTAGTCATTGTCGTGGTTAGCATTGACTTCAACAAAAACCAACTGTTATCAGGTCCAGACATTATTTCACGTGGCTTTGTCTACATGCGAGAATCTGGTCAATTGATTTACGACGCCCAAAAGAAAATTAAGCAAGATGTCATCTATAAATTGAATAACAACGAAAACATTCAGTGGCATCAAGTGAAATCATCTATTATCGAAACATTACAACCGTACTTATTTGAGAAAACAGCACGTAAACCAATGATTTTACCAGTCATTATGAAAGTGAATGAAAAATAGATATATCAATAAGGAAACGAGTCTAGGACAACAATATGCCTAGACTCGTTTATTTTATGTATAAAGGGTTGAAAAACGCAATGTCGTTAGTCCTATGCATGAGAGATTTTTTTATACAACGCTCTATCGCTATAACCAATCAAACTTTTTGTCTTCTTTAATTTTATAATGTCGAAAATTAAAGTGATGATGAGTAGTATCCCTCTTAATATGTGACCTAACCATCCAAAACCCATAGTAAAGTAAACAACAATAAAACTAATAACCACGAGGAACGTTACAAGTCTTATAAAGTTTATCACATTCATCGCAATCGCCCTTTTGCCGATATATTCATATAGGTGAGACACAACTCAAATTAGCGCAGTGAACAGTGGATTAACGCACTACAAATAGTTGGATACCACATTTGTAATTATTAATTTTCATTTTTTAATCTTATCGTTCATACTATAATGCATTAAAGTAAAAAAGATACTTGATTTTTCACATTTCATCCATCACGATCATCGTTTAACCACTCACGATGAACATAAAAAAGCGGAACAGTCTCCACCATTCCACTTCTCAATGATTAATGCGCCATTTTCTTCTCAAATCGTGTTAAATCATTATCATGACCAATCATAATTAAAATATCATCAAATTCTAATCCCATATCTGGATCGGGTGCCACAATGATTTCCTTCCCTCTTTTAATCGCAATAATATTAATCCCAAACTTCGCACGAATATCTAAGTCAATAAGGGTTTGTCCTGCCATCGTTTCGCTCGCTTTAATTTCTACAATGGAGTGTTCATCAGAAAGCTCTAAATAATCGAGCACTGTTGCACTAGCCACATTATGCGCGATACGACGACCCATGTCTCTTTCAGGATGCACGACTGTATCGGCACCAATTTTGTTTAAAATCTTGGCGTGATAATCGTTTTGTGCTTTAGCCGTTACTTTTTTAACACCGAGTTCTTTAAGAATCAATGTTGTTAACGTACTTGCCTGAATATTTTCTCCGATTGCCACAATGACATGATCAAAATTTCGAATCCCTAAACTTTTCATAACGGCTTCGTCAGTCGTATCAGCCACAACGGCATGTGTCGCAATATCACTGTATTCATCGACACGATTTTCATCTTTATCTATCGCCATGACGTCCATATCTAACGCGTTCAATTCTCTTACAATACTGCCACCGAAGCGACCTAGACCAATGACTACATACTCTTTATCCATTTTTGGCCTCCTGAATTAAGTTAAATTAAAAATGCGGGCTCAAAGTGCTCAGATGTTGATAATCCTTGACTTTAAGCCACACATGTATTCAATACTATTATCATATTACTACAAAATGATTTATGATGCACCGTTTTACTGGTCCCGCTTACTTTTTACCACGGACGTAATCTTTATCAAACACGAACAATTTCAATATGAAAAAGAGTGATGGTAACAATAATAGTAAACCACCGATAAAGGCGATTGTTAACACTAACGCCATACTATCATTGGTCACCGCATCGTCAATGTGCACGTATGGATATAAAATGTATGGCAGCTTGCTTAACCCATATCCGAAAAAGGCTGTGCCCATTTGAATGATGACAAAAATAAATGCGATACCGTGTGCTTTTTTCAAGAGCGTCAATACGCCAGCAATGGCAAAAGCGATGAAACTGATGATAAATAACCAGCCATAATCAAACACTGCTGACATAAAGTGTGCTTCATTTTGTATTCTTAATGATAAAAACACAAACAACGACATCATGATCATCGGTGCACCCCACATTAAAAACCATTTACGCATCAATTGATATGCGGATGTGTCTTTGGCACGGTGCGCATAAAATGTTAAAAATCCTGATGAAATGTATAGCACAGACACAATGGCTAATAGGACGACCGCCCAACCGAATGGACTTAATAGTAATTCTGTCCAATTCAAATCAACGTTGCCAGAAGACGACTCAATGATATAACCACCTTCAGAAATGGTTAATGCCGTTGATAATGAAGCCGGAATCAATAATCCTGATACCGCATATAACATAAGCCAAGACAATTTACTATCTTGACCGTAATTTTCGAAGGCATAAAAGGCTCCTCGAATTGAAAGTAAAATAAGTGCGATCGAACCTGGAATAAGTAAAACTGTGCCATAATAATAAGCTGTATCTGGGAAAAATCCAACAATGCCTACAAAGAAAAAGACAAAAAATACATTGGTAACTTCCCATACCGGGTTCAAGTAACGTTGAATTAAATCATTAATTTCATGCGATTGTCCAAATAATTTTGCGTGTAATGAGAAAAATCCTGCGCCGAAATCAATCGAAGCAACGATGATATAACCAAATAAGAAAATCCAGAGTACTGTTATCCCTATCACTTCATAAACCATCATGCATCACCTCGTTGACTTAAACTTTCAATGTGCTGATAGGCCGGTTTATTTTTAAACATTCTTACAAGCACGTATGTGGCTGAGAATAACAGCACGAAGTAAAGTATCGCAAATAAAATCGTCACAAACACGAGCCCACTTGCGTCTGTCGCGGCATCTTGCACTTTTAAGAAGCCTCTCACAATCCATGGTTGGCGTCCAAGCTCAGTTAAGAACCAACCGAACTCAATCGCTAACATGGCTGCTGGACCACCTAACAACGTTGCATAGAGTAATAGTTTATGATGTGGGTTGAATCTTTTAATCCACAATGCCATGACATAAGCGAATGAAATGACGAAACAGAAAATCCCAAAGAACACCATTAAATCAAAGAAATAATGGACAATGAGTGGGGGTAATTCATCTTTTGGAAATTCATTGAGTCCTTTGACTTCTGTATCAAAACTTGAATCCGATAAAAAGCTTAACGCACCTGGAATATGGAGGGCGCCTTTCACTTCTTGCGTTGATTCATCAAGCACGCCAAATAACACGAGATCCGCTTGTGATTCTGTATTAAAATGCCATTCATATGCTGCAAGTTTCTCAGGCTGTTCTTGATGTAAAAACTTCGCTGATAAGTCCCCTGCTAACATCGATAACATTGAAAAAATCAATCCTGCAATCATCGTCATCTTCAGTGCCGCTTGATGATAACGACGATCCTTTTCAATTTTGTTTTTCAGTAACTTAAACGCTGCAATACTTGCTAAAATGAACGCCATTGTCATAAGCGCTGTCGCAATCACATGGAAAGATCGAACAAAAAATGATGCGTTGAACATCGCTGCAATTGGATCCACATTAACCATGCGACCATTTTCTATTGTCATACCTGCCGGCGTATTCATGAACGAATTGACCGACGTAATAAAGAACGCAGAAAAACTACCACCGATAATCACTGGGATACTAATGAAAAAGTGTATCCATTGATTTTTGAAACGATTCCAAGTATATAAATAAATACTTAAGAAAATCGCCTCAAAGAAAAACGCAAATGTTTCCATAAATAATGGCAAAGCAATGACGTGCCCACCTATTCGCATAAATGTCGGCCATAGTAATGATAACTGTAAACCTATAATTGTCCCTGTTACTACGCCTACTGCCACGGTAATCGTATATCCTTTAGCCCAACGTTGCGCTAATGCTATATATTGAGCACTTTTCTTTTTAATGCCGATAAATTCTGCCATCGCAAAGAAAAGTGGCATACCTACACCAATCGTTGCAAAAATAATGTGGACTGCAAGTGTCATACCTGTTAAAAACCGGCTAATATCCACTGCATCCATTTCACGACCTCCTTAACTATGATGAAAATGTCTATTCATTATAAACAATATACAGGTCACATATATATTTTTTTGTTCATTAAGACATTGACAATTTAATGACATGACTAAAATTTGTCATTTTTATACAGTCGTTTCAGTTGCATTTTATTAAAGTGTCGATTAAGATGTAACAACAATTGATATGAAAGTAGGCGTCTCTATGTCAGAAGTGATTATTTACACACAAAATGAATGTCCGCCATGTTCATTTGTCAAACAATATCTTGAACAGCATAATGTCCCATTTGAAGAACGAAACATTGTCAATTCAACGTATCGAAACGAAATGATCGAACGCGACGCTTTTTCAACACCGTTCATTTTAATTGATGGCGAGCCGATGTATCAAGTCGATTTAGATTTGATGAACAAAAAGCTCGGTATTCAATCATAAACACATTATTTGAATATTTTAGTTTTAGCTAAAGACTGGGAGTATGCATCTCCCAGTCTTTTTAAGTTTAGTCTTTCATCCTATACATACTTCTTGAGAATATGTATAGCAAGTATGAGACACACCCAAAAAACATACTAAGATTAGCTGTGAAGAAATTTATGACGATAGATTTCTTCACAGCTATTTTTTATAGTTGTAGAGAGAAGTAGATCGCGCAGTCTCGTGGATCTTTGAATCCGTAAAAAAACTGATCAGCTTTACTCCCTTTTTGAAATTCGATTGAAGTATGTTGGGTTCTAGAAACCGTGTATAGGAAAATGAAATGAAAAAGGCTAAGTAAAGTTAAAGATTTCTCAATTCAATAAAGAAAGGTATGATTTTTATCAACTGTTTAGGTATTGATATAGGTAAGTCAGAAAGTGTGGTCGCACATTATAAGGATGAAGTTTTGGTTAAAGAAATGGTCATTCAAAATAATCAAAATGGCTATCGTTATCTTAAAAATTACATCAAGCATCTTGATTCTCTATTTATCCTCTTTGAATCAACAGGTATTTATTCAAGAGGCATGAAACGCTTTTGTGAAATTCACAAAATAGATTACTTAGAAATGAATCCCCTAGAAGCCAAGTTCAAAACGAGCTCATTAAGATCATGGAAAACAGATAAGTCAGACGCACATAAACTTGCACTTCTTGCCTTTAGAATGAAAGATTCAAAGGTACAACGTCAGTCTGAAGAGATTTACTTTGAACTGAGAGAACGTGCGCGCTTTCACTTAGAAATGGAGATAAACCAAAATCGTCTCAAAGTTGAGTTAGTCGAAACACTACATCAAACATTTCCAGGGTTAGAAAAGCTATTTACTAACAGATATTCAAAAATCGCATTAAGTATAGCTAAAGCATTTCCTCATCCTGATTTTGTAAGTACTTTGACTCATGATGAATTGGTGGAAAAAGTACTTCATTCAACTGATAAAGGCATTTCAGTTAATAAAGCTCACAAGTATGTCCAAAAATTAATTGAAATACAGATTAATAGTTTTCCGAATGTGGACAAGTCTTCTTTCCTCCTACAAAAAGTCCAATACTTATGCGACAAACTGCTTATTGGGATAGAAGAAATGAAAGAATTTGATCAGGAAATGATTGACTTAGCTAAAAATACAACTGAGTTTGAAAACATTATTTCAATTCCTGGCATCGGAGAACTCACAGCTGCATTGCTTATTGGGGAACTTGGTAATATTAGAGAATTTAAAACAAATAAACAATTGAATGCATTTGTAGGTATTGATATTAAACGGTATCAATCAGGAACTTCAAAAAGTAGGGATACGATCAACAAAAGAGGAAATAAAAAAGCAAGACGTTTATTGTACTTAATCATTATGAACATTATTAGGGGAAGAAATCATTATCAAAGCCATATTGTGGATTATTATTATAAATTAAGAGAGCAGCCTCATGGGAAAACCCACAAGACTGCCGTAATAGCGAGTATCAATCGCTTATTAAAGACCATTCACTACTTGATAGTCAATAATAAATTATATGATTATCAGAAAGCACCACACTAACGCAACCATATAATCATATACATCATAACACCTTATTCAAAAAAGTAAAAATTGGACGGTCTAGTTCAGTAATGTCAATTTTAATTATTGAACCCTTGACAAATCGTAGGAAAAGAGACTGAGCCGCAATGACTCAATCTCTTTTTATTTGATTCAATTAAGCTTTTGTTGTTTTCGCTTTTACTAGGTCAACAACTTCATCAACAGTTGCGCAATTTAATGCACGGTCTGCTAATTGCACCATTTCAGTTCGGCTTAAATCTTTAATTTGACGACGCGCTTTTAAGATAGAAGTTGCACTCATTGAGAACTCATCTAATCCTAAACCAATTAATAATGGAATTGCTGTTTCATCGCCAGCCATTTCACCACACATACCTGTCCATTTGCCCTCTTGATGAGAAGCGTCAATCACTTGTTTAATTAAACGTAAGATTGAAGGGTTATATGGTTGGTAAAGATAAGAAACACGTTCTGACATACGGTCTGCAGCCATTGTATATTGAATTAAATCGTTTGTACCGATACTGAAGAAATCCACTTCTTTCGCAAATACATCTGCAAGTGCGGCTGTTGCTGGGATTTCAACCATGATACCTAATTCGATATCGTCGCTCACTTCTACGCCTTCTTGTTTCAAGTTTTCCTTTTCTTCAAGAAGTAACGCTTTCGCATCACGGAACTCTTGAATTGTTGCCACCATTGGGAACATAATATTCAATTTTCCGTATGCTGAAGCTCTTAATAGTGCACGTAATTGTGGACGGAAAATTTCTGGTTGATCTAAACATAAACGAATCGCACGGTATCCTAAGAATGGATTCATTTCTTCAGGTAAGTTTAAATATGGTAGCTCTTTGTCGCCACCGATATCTAATGTACGTACGACAACGCGTTTACCTTCCATTGATTCGAGCACTTTTTTGTATGCTTCAAATTGCTCATCTTCAGTCGGCATGTTGTCGCGACCCATGTAAAGGAACTCAGTACGGTATAAACCGATACCTTCTGCGCCATTGTTGTGCACACCTTCTAAATCATTCGGTGTACCAATGTTCGCTGCAAGTTCTACTTCGTGTCCATCCAATGTTTTTGATGGTTCATCACGTAATTGTTTCAACGCTTCACGATCTGCAAAGAACGATTCACGCTTGTGTTGATACGCTTTGATTTCATCGTCTGAAGGATTAACAATAACATCCCCTGTTAAACCGTCGACGATAACCATGTCCCCTTGTTGTACAGATTCAGAAATTGATTTTGTACCTACAACAGCAGGAATCTCTAATGAACGACTCATAATTGCTGAATGTGAAGTACGACCACCAATGTTGGTAACGAATCCTTGAACATATTGTTTGTTTAACTGTGCAGTATCTGATGGCGTCAAGTCGTGAGCCACAATGATGACGCTTTCATCAATGATACTCGGATTTGGTAATTCCACCCCTAAAATGTGCGCTAAAACACGTTTAGCTACGTCGCGGATATCCGCAGCACGTTCCTTCATATATTCGTTATCCATTGATTCGAAAATAGTAATGAAGTTTTGTGTCACTTCAGTTAATGCTTGTGGTGCACTTGCGCTTTCATTTTTAATTTTCTCTTCAATTGGTTGAATTAACTCAGGATCATCTAAAACGAGTAAATGTGCGTCAAAGATAGCCGCTTTATCCGCACCTAATTGTTCCTCTGCATGATTACGAATTTTCGTTAATTCAATTTTAGAGTTATTCAGCGCCTCATTAAATTTTTGGACTTCCGCTTCCGGTTGGTCCGTCTTTTCGTTACTAAAACTTAAATCGGGTTCTACGAGCAGATACGCCTTGGCAATAGCAACACCATCAGAAGCTGCAATTCCCTTAATAATATTTGACATTATTTTGTTAATCCTTCTTTAGATAATACTTCAGTGATTGCGTCGATTGCGCCTTTTTCATCGCTACCATCAGCATAAATTGTAATTTCTGCGTCTTTACCCACACCTAAGCTCATAACACCCATGATAGACTTTAAGTTAACTTTTTTACCGTTATACTCTAATTGAATATCTGAATCGAATTTTGAAGCTGTTTGAACAAGCATTGTTGCAGGACGTGCGTGAATACCTGTTTCGTCAATAATTACATATGATTGTTGTTCCATCTGTCATCTTACTCCTTCTACTTCTAGATTTACTAGCATAAATTATATTTAACTTCGCTACATAGCATTACATTACCAAATTCTATTGTTAAATTCAATTCGTAAATGCCCCGCCATCTCTTTTTTAACGGCATTCATAATGCTTTGTGATTTTTTTTACAAGCTACAATAATGATTTTACTACATTTTCGCATTTTTGAATATGGTCTTTGCCGACTTTAACCATAAAATAATAACTAATAGATGCTGACACAGCTTGTCCGACAATTGGGAACCAGCGTGTTTGTTTCGCAGCAGTTCGCTTAGCTACATCACGTATAAAAACTTTCAACAAACCGCTCGACACTTTTTTACCAATTAATTGACTGCCTTGAATACCCGCTGCCATTAAGATACGATTTTTCATGTCATCACTCATTTGGTTCACTTGTTGATGATCTAAGCCATAAATTTTATTCACATCTTCAATGACATCGCGCATCAATTTCATGTCCATCCCAAAATCAAATCCCGGTATGGGCACAACGGTTGCACCTGAAGATAACAACGCTTTTTTTCTCACAAGCACTTCTGCACGTTCGCGTCTTGCACGTATCTCTTGTACTGATGCCGGTAGCGCGTCTTTTCGATTAATCGTTTCAATATCTAGTACTTTATTACCTAATGTTTCAGAAATTTTTTGTTTAAAATTCATCTTCCATACTCACCTCATTATGAAAATTCTTCACATCTATACCCCTTTTAACAATTTTTACTACTTGATTGTAATAAAAATAACTTTCAGATACTTCGACGGTTTATAGTGTGGATGTGTTTTAAAATCTTTTGGCAAGCCCATGACTTCATTCATTTCATACGTGAACCCTTGATTTTCAATCGTTTGTTTGACCATATTTTTAAATACCTTTAGCGAATAAGCACTATGATTCGTGCTCAATACGAGACTGCCACCTGGGTTCAAAATACTAAGTGCCCCTTCAATTAACTTGTCATAGTCTTTTGTCACAGAAAATGTTTTCTTTTTATTGCGCGCAAAACTCGGTGGATCGATGACAATCGTATCGTAAGTCAAACCATGGCGTAGTGCGTATTTGTAGTAATCGAACGTATCCATCACGTAAATATGTTGTGATTTAGGATCAATACCATTCAAACCAAAGTTCTCTTCAGTCAACTGACGTGAGCGATTAGCCAAGTCCACGCTCGTTGTTTGACTGTCAGCTGTTGCAGCGATAACCGAAAATGCCCCTGTATAACTGAATAAATTGAGTAATTGGCGTCCTTTAGCATAATAGTCTCTAATCTTTTTACGCACTTCTTTTTGGTCTAAGAATATCCCCGTCATCGGACCGTCATCAAGATGTACATTGTAAAACGTGAAATTTTCTTCAACGACAATCGGAAACTCCGGTGCTGTCCCCGTTACAAAACCGCCTTCAATAGATTGATGTTTAAAACGCGTTTTTTCATATATAGACGTATAATTATAAATCTTTTTAATCGCGCTCACAATTTGTGGACGAAAATGATAAATCCCTTCTGAGTACCATTGAATTAATAAGTGGCCATCATAGTTGTCAATCGTGAGACCACCCACGCCATCGCCTTCACCATTAAATAGACGAAATGCATTGGTGCCTTCAATTTGATAGTAATACTGACGGACTTCGAGCGCTTGTTCGAACAGTTGCTCAAAAAATGCTTGATCAATCACTTCATCTTCTTGATACGTTAATATCCAACCTAATCCTTTATGCTGATGCCCTACATAACAAGTCGCGATATAGACGTTTGTTGAAGTCAAGAGATGAAAGACATCCCCTTCTTCTAATTGATCATGCTGAAATAAATCCTCTTCCTCCACAAGTGGGTACTGATTGAAATATTTTTCTTCCTTACCTTTATTTAAAATAGCTGTCTTCATTTTATCAGCCTTTCTTTTCTTATCATTATTCTGATTTTAACACGGATGATTTCACAATGATATCTTTCACCCAAACACGCCATTATAAAAAGGACTAGGAAATGGTCTCCCTAGCCCTCATCAAGTCAAGCATTATTAATGTTTTTTAACTTGTGTATCCACGGGTTGTCTCAATTGTAAGACGAACGCGACAATTGCTGGTACTAACATTAATACAAGAATCGGTGTAATGAAAATAGATAATAATAGTCCGTGGAACAAAATGACAATGTATTCCGTTAACAATTTGAAGAATAAAATACTGATCATGAAAAGTTGTAAATAATAATACTTACCTCTTAACATTCTCACTACAGTTGTAAAAATAAAAACAATCGCCACGATGAGTAATAACAGCAAGCTCACCCATTCATAAACGTATTGCGTTTGAGATAACTGCCAGTCCCCTGACATAAATAGCGCATTACGGTTATTGAACTCTAGTAATATAAAGAATAACAGAATCACGCCACAAGCAATCATGACATAATTGCGGTTCAACCATTTAGGTCTTATTTTAAGAAACGTCGGAATGTCATCTTCTTCTAGTTTAGCCCATGAAAACCATTTTTTTCCTAGTGTTTCTCGCTTTTGACGTAACTTCTCTAAATCAATACTACGGCGTGTGCGACGTGAAATACCATGTGTGAATTCAGCCGTACGATCTTGAAAGTCTTTGAAATGGTTTTTAGAAGTATTCGTAAATTGATACTTTTTACTTCTTGAATACGCATTCGCTTCACCAGTGATTTCTTCTTCAGACACTGGTAATGCACGACGTAAAAAGAGAAAATTCCATACTGCCATTTGTCCTATCAACCATAAAACTACGAAAAATGTATTAATACTCAGAACGTCAATCGATGCAACATCTTTCGCTTCAATACGGGCATAGAGCGCTATTTGTGTAAGGATGTAACAAAGCCCATAACTGAATATAATCCATAAATAATGTTCTTTACGGTGCAATGGATTTAGTTCGTCTTTGTATGTGATATAACCAATATGTACAAGAAATGGAATAATAAAAATAAACGCAATCCAACCATAAACTTGAGACATGAAAATTAATGTTAATACGAAGAAAATAATGCCGACGAGTAAAAATAATATTGAAATGTCATAATCAAATCGTGTTGTATTCGTTAATGTCCGACCAATTAAAATCATTAAAATTCCAAACAATAAAATAACAATGCCGCTCGCAAGTGGAATGTCACCAATATATCGACTCATGACTCGAATGATTTCATTAAAGAATGCCATAATAAAATCCCACAAATTGTCGATGTTTGTGCTCGGTTGTTTGCCTGACTTAAACTGTTGAATGAGTGGAATATTAATAAAAATAATGATGCTTAATAAAATTGAAAGTCCACCGATAATATAGCTATAAATCACTTCGGTGTATTTGTTTAACAAAGACATCCTCTCACCTCAAAGCTATTATATACGAACTCTTGTCACCTGTCTTTATATTTCAAAAATATCAGTCTTCAGAATGACCTATTAAATTTAATCCATAATACTATAATAAAACGGATTTATTTTCAGTTTCAAATATCTTAATTATCTATGTGTTGTTTTTACCTTAAAATGATGCGTTAAGTATATCAAAGTTCATTTATTTTTATACGAGAATAGGAGATAAAATATTTAATATGTCTCTATAGCTAGGCGCACGTGATGTCCAATCCTCATTTCTGTATACATTTAATAAGGCGATGATGTTTAGGTTGTGCACATAAAGGTTATATTGATGATACAAACAATTTGAAAGGTAGGCGTTGGAAATGGGTGAAAAAGATATTAAAAAAGCTGCAGAACAAGCGAAGGATAAAGAGAAAGAATTGAAAGATAAGACTGAAGATGCGAAAGATGGTGCAGAGAAAACGAAAGATGATATTCAAAAAACATTTGAGTAAACTTTAATTTATGTTTAATGTGTGAGGAACAGGATGATTATGGCCTGTTCCTTTTTTCGTTTTAAATTATTTCTTTTTCATTTGTTTAATTTCATCGTTTCTTACAGATTGACAAACTAGCTCTTGCTTTCCCAAGGTCTTGACTCAACTAAGTTTGGCTTGATTTAAGTGTAAACTTGAGAGAAACCAAATTGGATTTTGGGAGCATTACAGAAATCTCATGTGTAACAAAGATTTCGTTTTCCTGCCCCCACAAGACTGAGTGGCCTTCTCAAAAATGCAAACATTGAGACTTAGGCAGCTACGTCGCTAAACAGTAACCACTATTAGAGTAAAGAAGTAACTATGAGTCATATACACGCATCCCTCGGGAGTCTCGAGCCGTCCCGTCAACCTTCAACGAGTCTCATTAACTATGATAGTGAAATGCTTTTAATGAAAAAATTAAATTCACCTCTCCTCAAATCGCTCGCCTCGTCATCAAAAACAAATTCTAACTTTGAATATGCATATCATCTTTATTACTTTAGGCTGCAGATGCTGGCAATTGTTTAAGTAGCTCAACTCTGACATAGACAGTGAAAGATTTTGAAAACTACGTCTAGTGTTTTTCTTCAAATACTGTCATTTATTGATGCACACTGATGTTGCATTTATCAAAATTCATTGGGGTCACTGTCGTATCCTACTTTATGCATATGAACTCACAGTGAGATCTTTCGTATTCATTTTTTCAATATATACATTTTTAATGGTTTAGGGTTTTTCAAATTTGAATCATCAGCCGTTTGAAACCTTGACTTTTCAATATTCTAGGTGTACATTGACATTATCAATTAAATACGCACACTAGGGGTGTGAAAGCTGAGATGAGGTGTCACCTCAAACCCTTTGAACCTGAACTAGATGATACTAGCGTAGGAAAGTGTTTTGTTATGATATGTATATTGTGCGGTGGACTTATGTCTGTCATACCAATAACGTATCCATATATCAATGAGCACATGATGCGCCTATCTTCAGTTTAAGATATGCGTATTTTTTATTTTTGGGAGGAATTTACATATGAAAAAAGGCTTAACGTTGTCAGACATCCTCGTCACTGTACTCGTATCCGTGATCTTTGCAGTGATTTATAATTTATGGTGGGCTGTCACAAATACTTTACAGCCATTAGGTTTACATCTTGATCAATTAATGTATGGTATGTGGTTTAGTGCTGCAGTCGTTGCATATCTCATTATTCCTAAAATGGGGATTGCATTATTAGCTGAATTTGCTGCAGGTGCTGGCGAAACAATTATGATGGGACGTTTTGATATCCCAACAATTATTTACGCTTTACTTCAAGGTTTGGCATGTGAGATTATTTTTGCGATTTTCCGCTACAAATCACGTGCTTTTATGGTCGCTATCCTTGCAGGTATGGCAGCCGCAATCATTAGTTTACCTATCGACTGGTACTATGGTTACTTAAATGAAGTTGCGACTTGGAACTTAATTCTACTGATTGCTTTTCGTATTATCAGTGGTGCTATATTAGCCGGTGTGTTCCCATACTTACTCGTTAAGGCATTGGATCAGACTGGCGTAACGAAACTGTTTCGTCCTGCTTCAAAAGACGATTACGATGCATTATAAGGGTGACTTATCGTGTTAAAAGTTAAAAATTTACGTTTAAAATACCCGAGCGCAGATTATAAAATTTTTGACGGGATTGACGTAGAAATCAAAGATAAAGAAAAAGTACTTTTACTTGGGCCATCTGGTTCGGGTAAAAGTACGTTACTCAATGTATTAAGTGGCATTGTGCCGAACTTAATTGATTTACCAATGAAATATGATGCATTAGAAATTGCTGAAAATTCAGGTGTCATTTTCCAAGACCCGGATTCGCAGTTTTGTATGCCACAAGTGAACGAAGAGTTAGCCTTTATTTTAGAAAACCAACAAATTCCACGTCACGACATGGACAGCCGTATCCATGAAGCATTAAATCATGTCGGTCTTGATGTAAATCCAAAGCAACGTATTCATCAATTAAGCGGCGGTATGAAACAAAAATTAGCGATTGCGGGAACGTTACTTCAAGGGGCAGATACATTGTTTCTTGACGAACCGACTGCGATGTTAGATGTAGAAGCGACCGAAAATTTATGGAATCTTTTAAAGGATTTGTGGGAGGACAAGACCGTACTCATTGTCGAACACAAGGTAGAACATATTTGGCAACATGTCGATCGTGTCATACTGATGAATCATCACGGCCATATTATCCAACAAGGCACGCCTGAATATATTATGGCGCATTACGAATCTTTATTAAGTGAATATGGTGTGTGGCATCCAAAAGCGTGGTCACATGCACCTATGCCTCAACATCCCGTTCAATCTACTGCTCAAAATTTTTATTTTTCATTCGAACAAGGCGCGATACAAAGGGGCCGTCGTACATTATATGAAGTAGACGCATTACATATTGAACCGAGAGAATGGATAACACTCACTGGGAAAAATGGATCAGGTAAGACATCGCTATTAGAGTCGATGATGCAATTGATACGTTATAAGGGGAACATGCATTATGGCGGGCAGAAATTAACTAGAATTAAAGATGCCGCGCAACATATGTTTTTAGTGTATCAAAATCCTGAACTGCAATTTATACAAAATAGTGTGTTTGATGAAATATGGGTCAACTATCACCATATGGATCCTGAACACGCGAAAGCAAAAACTGCAGAAATGTTAGCACTACTTGATTTGGAGCATGTGTCGAGTCAACACCCATTTGAATTATCTATGGGGCAAAAACGTCGACTGAGTGTCGCTACCGCACTAAGTACCAATGCAGATATTATTTTATTAGATGAACCGACATTCGGCTTAGACAGTCACAATACGTTTAAATTAATTGAATTGTTCCAAAGTCGTATTGCGCAAGGTCAGACGATTTTAATGGTCACGCACGACGCACATATTATCGAACGTTACCCTACTCGTCGGATAGAAGTCAAAGAAGGCAAACTTTATGAAGTCGAGGAGGTGCGCACATGATTGAATCTTGGAAAACACGTCACACGTTCATGGATGATGTGAATATCGTCACCAAATTGTTTTTAGGCGTCGCACTTTTCTTCTTCATTATTTTCGTTCATCATTTTGACGTCATGATTTATCTTGCGACATTGATGCTCATTTTTATGTTACTCGTTGCAGGGACAAAATGGAAAGTCGTCTTGACGTTCACAATACTCGCAACCTTTTTCGCCCTCACCTCTTCGTTATTTATGATCTTTTACGGCGATGGGCAACATGAATTATTGAAATTCGGCTTCGTCAACATCACGACGGAAAGTCTTGTGCGTGGATTGCATCTTTCATTCCGGACGATGACTGTGAGTTATTTTGGGTTGTCTATTGCCTTTACATCACAAGTCATTATGATTTTTTACAGCTTGATGCAACATTTAAAAGTAAAACCGAAAATTGCCTATGCTTTTATGGCGGCATTTCGTATGATTCCCATCATGTTAGAGTCACTTTTTCAACTACGCAACGCCTTAAAAATGCGTTATCAAATGATTGATAACCGCAACTATTCAGGCTTCAAACGTCTGAAACATTTATTAATTCCATTGCTCAGTCAAAACATCAGAAAAGCGCATCGTCTATCTGTAGCGATGGAGAAAAAAGGCTTTAAAGATGGACCACGGACGTATTATTATCATGTCCCGTTTAGTTATAAAGACTTGATTCTGATTGGGCTCACTGTGGTCATCGTTATACTCGCATTTACATTCGCACAAATATTACCGATAACTGGTATTACTGATGCACGTTAATCGAACTGAGATTTTGCGTTTTCATGATCTCGACGATGTGAAAAGGCAGGTCTAGATTTCCTTTTTAACTTTCCCGTATGACCATCTGCAAAGGAAATCGTTTCCCTTTATTGATTTTTGATAGTCAATAAAGGGATTTTTATTTTTTATTCAACCCAAAAAAGCGTAAAATCCTTAGTCATTTTACCTAAAAGATTTTACGCATCTTTAATGTTCATTCAATATTCATTCGCTTTAATCGCTTTATGGGCAATGTCTTGACGATAGAATAAACCGTCACTTTCAATTTTTTCGACACGTGCATAAGCTGCTTGTTGTGCCGCTTCGATTGTCGCGCCTTCACCAATCGCCAGAATCACGCGTCCACCTGATGTGACATAGTGTTCTCCATCATGTGTTAAACCACTGATAAAGTATGCGCCTGGTTCATCTTCAAAACCTTTGACAGTTGCACCTTTTTCATATGCACCTGGATACCCTTTTGAAGCGAGCATAACACCTACAACCGCATCATCTTTCCACTTCATATTGATCGGTGCTTTTTCATCTAATTCAACGATGTGCGCCATGAGATCACTTTCTAAACGTGTCAATAATACTTGTGCTTCAGGGTCACCGAAACGTGCATTAAATTCAATGACTTTCGGCCCTTCTTTGGTTAAAATCGCACCGATGTATAATAAACCGAAGAAATCATGCCCTTCTGCTTGCATCGCTTTGGCAATCGGTTGCGCGATTTTGTCATTCGCTTCATCTAAGACACTTTGACTCATATGTGGTACAGGACAGTACGCACCCATACCGCCTGTGTTCGGTCCTTTATCTTGATCATACGCACGCTTATGATCTTGCGCAATTGTATCGAATGGAACAGCGTAATCACCATTGACAAATGTCATGAGTGAAAATTCTTCCCCTTCTAAAAATTGTTCGAATACGACTTTACTATTCGCTTCTGGATATAATGTTTCTACCGCTTCACGTGCTTGTTCGCGTGTTTCAGCAATGATGACCCCTTTACCTGCTGCGAGTCCATCTTTTTTCAACACAATCGGTAATTCACACGTTTCAATGTATGCCACTGCTTCATCTTTTTGGTCGATTTCTCGGTATGCAGCAGTTGGAATATCATATTTGGCCATGAGACGTTTCGCAAATGACTTTGATCCTTCGATTTGAGCCGCATCTTGGTTTGGACCAAATACTTTAATGTCTACCGCTCTTAATGCATCAGCTAAGCCATCTGTCAACGGCTGTTCAGGTCCAATCACGACCCATGTCACATCATGTGCTTGTGCAAATGCGACGATTGCTTCATGATCTGATTCTGCAATCTCACCGTGTACTTCAGCCACATGGGTCATTGCAGCATTGCCTGGAATGGCATAAACATGTGAAACTAATGGCGATTGATTTAATTTGTGTGCGAGTATATGTTCACGTCCCCCGCCACCAACGACTAATACGTGCATATTCGATATCCTCCTTATTAATGTTTAAAGTGACGCATGCCTGTTGTCACCATAGCAATACCATAGCGATTCGCCATATCAATAGACTCTTGATCTTTAATCGAGCCACCTGGTTGAATAATTGCTTTAATACCTGCTTTTGCTGCTGTTTCGACAGTGTCACCCATTGGGAAGAAACCATCTGATGCTAAGACGACATTGTCATTTATTTCAATCGCACGGTCAATCGCAATTTTAGCTGAGCCTACACGATTCATTTGGCCTGCACCGATACCGACTGTCTGCTTGTCATTTGCAAGGACAATCGCATTACTTTTCACTGATTTCACAACTTTCCATCCTAATAATAATGCGTCCCATTGTTCCTTCGTCGGTTTCACATCTGTCACAACTGTCATGTCAGCTTGTGCTACATCAAAACGGTCTTTATCTTGAACTAAATAACCGCCTGAAACCGATACAAATTCTGTTGCATCTGATTCTTCAGTCATTTCAATTTCAAGTAAACGAATATTTTTCTTCTGTTGTAAAATATTTAAAGCAGCTTGTTCGAATTTTGGCGCAATAACGACTTCTAAGAAAATCGCATGTAAGTCTTCTGCGAGTTCAGCTGTGACTGGACGGTTTAATGCGACGATACCACCGAAAATAGATTGACTGTCCGCTTCATACGCATGTGTGTACGCTGCATGAATGTTTTCGCCTGTACCGACACCACAAGGATTCATATGTTTTACCGCGACCGCTGCAGGTTGTTCGAATTGTTTCACTAAACTTAGTGCCGCATCCGCATCTTTAATATTGTTGTAGCTCAGTTGTTTACCGTGTAACTGTGTCGCGCCCGCAATCGTATTTTTCGCTGTAGATGTACGAATAAACTGTGCAGATTGTTGTGGGTTTTCACCGTAACGTAATTGTTCAAGTTGATGCCCAAAAAATTGTGTAATCGCTTGATCATATTCAAATGTATGTTGGAATACTTTAATCATTAATGACTTGCGGAATGCTTCATCTAAAGAACCGTTTTGAATGCGTTGAATGACTTCATCATAGTCTGTTGGGTCAACAATTGTTGTGACATGTTTGAAGTTTTTCGCAGCTGCACGTAACATCGTTGGACCACCGATATCGATGTTTTCAATCGCGTCCATTTCAGTGACGTCTGGATTTTTCACCGTTTCTTTAAATGGATATAAATTCACAACGACCATATCGATTAAATCAATATTTTGTCCTTTTAATTGCTCAAGATGTTCTGGTTTGTCACGATCTGCTAAAATACCGCCATGCACAGCTGGGTGTAATGTTTTCACACGACCATCCATAATTTCTTCAAATTGTGTCAGTTCAGAAACCGATGTCACCTTGACACCCGCTTCGTCAATTGCACGGAAAGTCCCGCCTGTTGAATACAACTCATAACCTGCTTCAACGAGGGATTGTGCAAATGGAACAATACCAGTTTTGTCTGAAACACTTAAAATTGCTTTTTTCATAATTGATGATATCTCCTTATCGAATAATCTTCTTAATGACTGCTGGGTACAATTCATACTCTAATGATTTAATACGTTCTTCTAATGATTGTTGTGTATCGTCTTCATAAATTGGACATGTGCGCTGTTCAATCATCTGACCTGTATCCATACCTGCATCGACGTAGTGTACTGTTGAACCTGTTTCCTTATCCCCACTGTTTAACGCTTGTCCGACTGCATTTTTACCTTTATATTTCGGCAATAATGAAGGGTGAATGTTCAAAATGCGTCCTTCATATGCTGATAACAATGTTTCATCGATTAAACGCATATAGCCTGCTAATACAATCCACTCTACACCTTCCTGACGCAACCAATTTAATACAGCCGCTTCATAAGCTACTTTATCATCGAACGTGCGTGGTTCGAATGCATGGACAGGAATGCCATGTTGTTGAGCAAGCTGAACACACGCTGCTTCAGGTTTGTCAGTGTACAATGCCGTGACTTCGATATGCGCGAGTTCACCCGACTTGACACGTTTCATAATGTTATCGAAATTTGTGCCGGAACCAGATGCAAAGATTGCAATTTTAACCACTATTTTGCCTCCGTTAAGCGAATGGCACTGTCTTCTTCAGCAATATGACCGATTGTGTATGCGTCCACATTCGCATTTTTTAAGATTTCATGAACTGCTACTTCATCTTCAGGCGCAACGATGAGTGTAAAACCAATCCCCATGTTGAAGATATGGTACATTTCGTCTGTATCGATGTTACCTTGTGCTTGTAACCAATTGAAAATAGCCGGTGTTGGAAACGATGCTGTGTTCACAACAGCCGTTTTGCCTTCTGGTAAAGCTCTCGGAATATTTTCGTAAAAACCACCACCTGTTATATGTGTCATCGCTTTAATTTGAACATCTTTTTTCACCGTAAGCACAGGTGACACGTATAAAGCAGTTGGTGTTAAGAGCATGTCTAAGAAGCTTTGTTCACCTTCAAATGTATCGTTCACATCAATACCTGATTCCGCGACAAGACGACGGACTAAACTGTAACCGTTTGAATGAATGCCGTTTGAGGCAAGGCCGATGATGACGTCACCCTTTTCTACTTTTGAGCCGTCAATGTATTCTTCTTTTTCAACTGCACCGACAGCAAAGCCCGCAACATCGTATTCACCTTCATGATACATTTCACCCATTTCAGCTGTTTCGCCACCGATTAAAGCTGTGTTTGTTTCAACACAACCATCACTAATGCCTTTTACGATTTGTTCGATAATTTCCGGTACCACTTTATGTGTCGCAATATAGTCTAAAAAGTATAGCGGCTCTGCGCCAGTCGTTAAAATGTCATTTACACACATTGCAACGGCGTCAATACCGATTGTGTCATGTTTGTCATAGTCGATAGCGAGCTTTAACTTTGTACCGACACCATCTGTTCCTGATACGAGTACGGGGGCTTTCATATTGAGTTGTGATAAATCAAATGTTGCACCAAATCCTCCTAAGCCGCCAAGTACTTCTTTACGCATCGTTCGTTCAACGTGGCTTGACATTCGTTTTACCGCTTCATAGCCAGCTTCGATATCGACACCAGCCTTTTTATATGATTCAGCCATTGATTACACTCCTCTTCTTTTCATTTCCTTAACTTCTGGTAGTTCATGATCCACAATTTCAATCGGATATTCACCCGTAAAACAAGCGTTACATTCGCCTTTAGAATCATGGGCTTTAAACACTTCATGCATGCCTTCAACAGATAAATATGTCAATGTATCTGCGCCAATCATTTCGCGAATTTCTTCTACAGTATGTTGAGCCGCCATCAATTCTGCATGAGTAGACACGTCAATACCGTAGTAACACGGATCTTTTAATGGGGGTGAAGAAATGCCCATATGCACTTCTTTCGCACCTGCAGATTTCAATGCTTTAACGATATATTTACTTGTCGTTCCGCGCACGATCGAGTCATCAATCACGACCACACGTTTGCCTTCAATCACATCACGAATCGGTGAATGCTTCATACGGACCTGTCTTTCTCTCACAGACTGATCTGGTGTAATAAACGTACGACCGATATAACGGTTTTTCAGCAACCCTTGTTCGTTCGGAATCCCTGTTTGTTCAGAAAAGCCTTTCGCCGCTTGTAATGAAGAATCGGGAACACCAATCACGATATCCGCATCGATGCCCATTTCTTCAGCTAATTTACGTCCAAGTGCTTTACGGACATTGTAAATCGAGTGTCTGTGAAATTCTGAATCCGGACGTGCAAAGTAGACATATTCCATCGAGCACATCTTATGACCGATATCTTGTGTATACATGTCGTAGTCCACTTCGTTCTCACCAGAAAATGTAATCAATTCACCTGGTTCGATGTCACGGATGTATTCTGCACCAATTGCTGTAAAGGCACATGTTTCACTCGCAACACAGTATGCGCCATCGACTTGACCTAACATCAATGGGCGGACGCCACGATTGTCACGTGTCGCTGTCAGTTGTTCTTCGTTTAAAATGACACAACTGAATGCCCCTTTCACTTGATTCAATGCTGCTTTTTGGTTTGTTTTAATATTTTCCGATTTTCCTTTAATCAACAGATGAGCAAGTACTTCTGAGTCACTCGTCGTTTGGAAAATGCCGCCTGTTGATTCAATGGCTAAACGAATTTGATGTGCATTCGTTAAGTTTCCATTGTGTGCCAAACCTAAGTCACCTTTAGAATGTTTGAACAAAAACGGTTGCACGTTGGAAATCTCGCTCGCTCCTGTGGTCGCATAACGGACATGACCAATGGCGTTCGGATAACCTTGTAATGACTCCAATTGTTGTTGTGAAATTGCCTCAGTTAACAATCCCATACCACGCGCACCAAAAAGTTGTTCACCGTTCGAGCACACAATCCCTGCACCTTCTTGACCGCGATGTTGCAAACTGTGCAATGCCATGTAAGTCAAATAGGCTGCATGAGGATGGTTCCAGATGCCGAAAACACCGCATTCTTCGTTTAGTCCACGGATGTCATACATGACTCAATAGCTCCTTCCCATTCACGTTTAAGTTCAGATGTACGACGTTCAATCACACTGTCTTGTGCAACGACTTTAAAGTCATCTGTATCCGTCAATGTACCGATACGTGTTGCGCCTTCGATATTTAATGTTTGACCTGCTTTCACTGCAACGATATAACGTCCTTGCGTTTCACTAAATAATTGTGCATTTGTTAAATTGACTTCAGCGTCAATACCTAGGCTGTAATGCGCGCTAATTTTAGCAAGTGTAATCGCAATACCCCCTTTACCGACAGTTTGTGTATGTGAAATCACACCTTCACGAATCGCACCACGTATTGCTTCACCTTTCGCTGCTTCTTGTGATAAATCGACTTTTTCAACTTCATGGTTCACATCGCTATACAATAATTTTTCGATTTGACTCCCACCATAGCTATCTGTCGTTTCACCGATGACATAAAGTGTGTCACCTATAGACGGTTGATATGATTTTAAGAAGTCGATGTTTTCAATTAAACCTACCATCCCTACAACAGGTGTTGGGAAAATAGAAGATGTACGTGTTTCATTATAAAGTGAAACGTTACCTGATACGACAGGTGTTGCAAGTGCTTCACATGCTTCTGCCATCCCACGTGTTGAGTCTGTCAATTGTTGATAAATGTGCTTTTTCTCAGGTGAACCATAGTTTAAGCAGTCCGTCATCGCTAATGGTTTTGCACCGACAGCAATTAAGTTACGGTATGCTTCGGCTACGACCATTTTGCCGCCTTCATACGGATCGTTAAAGACATAACGTGCTTCACCATCAATCGTAGACGCAATTGCTTTGTTTGTACCTTCTACACGGACCACAGACGCTTGTAAACCTGGTTTAATAATTGTATTTGCACCAACTTGTTGATCATATTGGTCATATAAATAATGTTTTGATGCAATCGTTGGATGTGTTAATAAACGATCAAAAACATCATTCACGTCAATATCATCATAACGGTTCGGTGCTGTATCGTGTTGTAACGGTTCACCTTCAAGGATGTATACTGGCGCTTCATCCGCGAGTGGTTCGACAGGAATATCTGCAAATACTTCACCTTCATAAGTGAGGACGAAGCGGTTCGTATCCGTCACTTCACCAATGACTGCACTGTCTAGTTCATGATAGTTAAACAAATCTAAAAACTTTTGTTCAGTCCCTTTTTTAACGACAAGTAACATACGTTCTTGTGTTTCAGACAACATCATTTCATATGGAGAAATACCTTTTTCACGTACTGGGACTTTTTCGAGCTCAAGATGAATCCCGCTGCCCCCTTTAGCTGCCATTTCAGATGATGAAGATGTTAAACCAGCCGCACCCATGTCTTGAATACCGACAAGTTCGTCATAAGTAATCGCTTCTAAAGTGGCTTCCATTAATTTTTTACCAACAAATGGGTCACCGATTTGAACAGAAGGACGTTTGCTTTCACTTTCTTCAGTTAGCTCTTCTGATGCAAATGTCGCACCATGAATACCGTCACGTCCTGTTTTCAAACCAACGTAAATGACAGAGTTACCGACACCTTTAGCTGTACCTTTTTGAATCATATCGTGATCAATGACACCGACACACATCGCATTGACAAGTGGATTGCCGTCATAACGTTCGTCAAATTCGATTTCACCTGCAGTTGTCGGAATACCGATACAGTTACCGTAACCACCAATACCTGCAACGACACCACGTAATAAACGACGGTTTGTTTTTTCAGTCAGTTCACCAAAACGTAAGCTGTTCAATAAGTTAATTGGACGCGCACCGATAGAAACAATGTCACGAATAATCCCACCGACACCTGTCGCAGCACCTTGATAAGGTTCAATTGCTGAAGGGTGGTTATGTGATTCCACTTTAAATACAACAGCCTGATTGTCACCAATATCAACTACCCCTGCACCTTCACCAGGCCCCATTAAAACATGTTCACCTGTTGTCGGGAATTGTTTTAAAAATGGTTTAGAATGTTTATATGAACAGTGTTCACTCCACATAACAGAAAAAATACCTGTTTCCGTAAAATTAGGTGTACGTCCTAAAATTTCAGTTACTTTTTCAAATTCTGCATCGCTTAACCCCATGTCACGATATAATTTTTCAACTTTGACTTCTTCTGCAGTTGGCTCTAAAAATTTAGGCATTTTGTTCCCTCCAGCTATTCACCATTGATTCAAATAATTTCACACCACTGTCTGTACCAAGAATGGCCTCTAATGCACGTTCTGGATGTGGCATCATGCCGCAAACATTCCCTGCTTTGTTGACGATTCCAGCAATATCATCATGTGAACCGTTCGGATTGTCCATATACTTTAAGATGATTTGATTATTGTCGATGAGTTCTTGATAAATCTCTTCTGTACAATAATAATGACCCTCACCATGTGCTACTGGGTAAACAACTTCTTCACCTTCACTATAACCTTTCGTAAATGGTGTTTGATTATTCACAATTTTAAGGTGTTCATTTCGACTCACGAATAAATGTGAATCGTTGTGTAATAACGCACCTGGTAATAAACCAATTTCCGTTAAAATTTGGAATCCGTTACATACGCCAAGAACGGGCTTTCCTTCATCAGCCAATCTTTTCACTTCTGCAATAATCGGTGCTACACTTGCCACCGCACCTGAACGTAAGTAGTCACCAAATGAGAAACCACCAGGAATCAATACGCCATCGTACCCTTTTAATGATGTTTCACGGTAATCGACATAATCCGCATCGACACCTGATTTCAATGCTGCATTATACATATCACGATCGCAGTTAGAACCTGGGAATCTAAGGACAGCGAACTTCATATTATTGATTCTCCTTTTCATCCAAAACTTTGTAACTATATTCTTCAATCACTGTATTCGCAAATAACTTTTCACTTAAAGTTGTCACAACATTGTGTACCGCTTCATCAGTTGCTTCATCTACTGTCATGTATAAAACTTTACCAACGCGGATATCATTGACTTGTTCATAACCTAAGTCATGTACAGCGCGAGTCAACGCTTGACCTTGTGTATCTAAAACTTGTGGTTGTAAAGTGATGTGTAATTCGATTGTTTTCATGATTAAAGTGCCTCCAATTTATTTAAGAAAGTTTGGTAAGTATCAATTAAAGATCCTGTATCTTCTCTATAAACATCTTTGTCAAAGTTTTCTTGTGTTGCTTTATCCCAAATACGACATGTATCCGGGGAAATTTCATCAGCGAGCAACAATTGACCTTCATGATCAACGCCGAATTCAATTTTAAAATCAACTAATGCTAAGCCCATTTCATCCATTAATTTGATCAATGCTTGGTTAATGCGTAATGCCTGTTCTTTCAACTGTGCAATCATTGCATCATCCGCAACCCCCAACAGCTTGACATGATCATCAGTAATAAGCGGGTCATTAAGGTCGTCATTTTTATAGAAAAACTCTACAAACGGATAATCAAACACATGTCCTTTTTCAAATCCGAGACGTTTCGTAATTGAACCCGCTGCAATGTTACGTACAACAACTTCTAAAGGAACGATGTTGACTGCTTTAACAAGTTGTTCTGTTTCTGAAAGTTGCTCAACAAAATGACTCTCGATACCTTCATTTTTAATGTATTCAAAGATGCGCGATGTAATTTGATTGTTTAAGCGCCCTTTACCTACCATTGCATCTTTTTTCGCACCATTACCAGCTGTGACTTCATCTTTATATTCAATTCTCAATACATCCGGTTGTTCTGTTGAAAAAACACGTTTTGCTTTGCCTTCATATAAAAGACTCATTTGTATTCGTCTCTCCCTTCAAATTTTACGATCAGTTGTTGTTCAGTCTTTGAAACATCATCAGTTAGTATTGTTAAATGCCCCATCTTACGTTCAGGTTTACGTGAAACTTTGCCGTAGAGGTGAACATGCCAATCAGGATGTGCAAACAATTCTTTCTCCAACAAATCCAAATCCTTACCTAACAAATTCATCATGATTGCAGGTTTTAACAATTCAATGTGTTCAGGTAAACGATGGCCTGTCACAGCTAAGATGTGGGTATCAAATTGCGAATAATCACAGGCTTCAATTGAATAATGTCCTGAATTGTGTGGACGTGGTGCAATTTCATTGACGTACAATTCATTTTGTTGATTAATAAAAAATTCCACTGTAAACGTCCCTACAAAATGTACCGCTTGGGTAATTTTGTCGACTTCACGACGTGCTTCTTGTTCGTGATTCGCCCGTGCAGGTACAACAGTTTTAAATAATACTTGGTTTCGGTGTTCATTTTCTTGTAATGGGAAATAGACCATTTGCCCTTCATTACCGATTGTGACAGTTAAAGACACTTCTTTCGCTAAGTCTAAAAATTGCTCCGCGACACATTCTTGGTTGGCAATCAATTCACGTGCTTCATCTAATTGTGCTTCTGAGGTGAGACGGATTTGACCTTTGCCATCATAACCACCAAAACGTGTTTTCAACATGAACGGAAAACCTAATGTCTGTACCGCTTCATCTAAATCCGCTACAGAAGTCACTTGAACAAATGGCACCACTTTCGTTCCTGCTTGAGCAAGTGTTTGTTTTTCTGTCAAACGGTCTTGCAACAGTTGAATGGCTTGATAACTTTGTGGCACATTATATTTCGAAACTAATGTTTGGAGCTGTTCCGCCGCGATATTTTCAAACTCATAAGTAATGACATCTGATCGTTCACCTAATCGCTCTAACGCTGGCATATCATCGTAAGCTGCGTGTATAAATTCATGAGCAACGTAACGACAAGGACACGTTTCATCAGGATCGAGCACAACTACTTTAAATCCCATTTTTTGTGCGGATTGTGCCATCATTTTTCCCAATTGACCGCCGCCGATAATGCCAACTGTTTGGCCAATTTGCAACTTATTGAAGATCATCTTGCATCGCCTCCACTTTCTCAACAAGCGATTGTTCATATACTTCGAGTTTTCGTTGTACCTCTTGATCGGTCATACCAATCATTCTTGCCGCTAAAATGCCTGCATTTTTCGCCCCTGCTTGACCAATGGCTGTCGTCGCAACGGGTATCCCTCCTGGCATTTGTACAATTGAAAGTAAAGAATCTAGCCCTTTTAAACTTTTTGACTCAATCGGTACACCGATGACAGGGAGTGTTGTCATCGAAGCCACCATTCCTGGTAAATGCGCGGCTCCCCCTGCTCCTGCAATAACGACATGATATCCATTACTGCGCGCATTTGTGGCAAAATCGACCATCATATGTGGCGTACGATGTGCAGATACTACTTTTTGATCATACGGAATGTTAAATTCTTCTAACATGGCACATGCTTCTTTCATGACATTCCAGTCTGAAGAACTCCCCATAATGACTGCTACTTTCACAATGAACACCCTTTCAAAAGTTTGAAATACTATTCTTAATAGTTGTATATTACAGGTATAGCATAACAAGCTTAAATTGTTTTTTCAACGCAAAAATCGAACTTTAATACTTTTTTAACATCTATATTTCGTATTTCAGTTCATTTTTGTTATAATCAAATTGCAATCATTCGTTAATGTTCGAATTATTATGAGGAGGCTAATATTTTATGAGTGCAAAGATTTTAGATGGCAAGCAAATTGCGAAAGATTATCGTCAAGGTTTACAAGATGAAGTAGAAAGATTGAAAGAACAAGGCTATACACCAAAACTTTCGGTTATTTTAGTTGGGAATGACGGTGCGAGCCAAAGTTATGTCCGTTCTAAAAAGAAAGCAGCTGAAAAAATCGGCATGATTTCAGAAGTGATTCATTTAGAGGAAAGTACTTCAGAAGCAGATGTTTTAAAAGAGTTAGATCGTTTGAACCAAGACGATTCAGTTAGTGGTATTTTAGTTCAAGTGCCACTCCCTGATCATGTAGATGAGCAAAAAGTGCTTGATGCGATTGATCCAGATAAAGATGTCGATGGTTTTCACCCTATCAATATCGGTCGCTTATACTTAGACAATGCACAATTAATTCCTTGTACCCCCCTTGGCGTGATGGAATTATTAAAGCACGCTGATATTGAACTTGAAGGAAAAAATGCAGTAGTCATCGGTCGCAGTCATATTGTAGGCCAACCTGTTGCGAAATTATTACTTCAACAAAATGCAACAGTGACAATTTTACACTCTCGCAGTCAAAATATTAGTGAACATTTAAAACAAGCTGATGTGATTGTTAGCGCAGTAGGTCGTCCAGGAATGGTGACGAAAGATGACGTGAAACCAGGTGCTGTTGTCATTGATGTCGGCAATACACCAGATGAAAATGGTAAGCTTAAAGGCGATGTCGAATACGATGAAGTGAAAGAAGTAGCTGGTGCAATTACACCTGTACCTGGGGGTGTAGGTCCAATGACAATCACAATGGTATTGAATAATACGTTAATCGCTGAAAAAATGCGTCGCGGTATCGAATAGTGAGATGAAGGGATAAAACAACAACAATTTTTGATGCGATTGATGCAATGTTTTTGTACCCTAATTCATTCTCATTTTCCGATGAACAGTCAGGGGCTGGGACACAGACCTTCATATTCATTAAGAAAAAACCGTCAAAATTCATTTTTTAGAATTTGACGGCTTTTTTCTTAATTAGCGAACGAAAACTAGCACTTATTTTGGCCAGTTTCCGTATATTTACTGCCATGAGTGTTATGCCAAGTTCGCACTCAACATCGCTTTTTTAACGAACTAGGGGGGCTATGTCCTAGCCTCTGACAATCTCTTTTTTATACAGGTACACTTAAACGCGGTACAAACGTTTCGAAATGGACGCGCTCTTGTTCCACACCTAATGCTTGTAATGATTTAAGCATCGATTGTAAAAATGCTGTGCCACCACAAACGTAAACTTCTGTATTATCTGAAAGGTACGTTTTTAATTCGTCTGCTTCTAAATACCCTTCTCTGTCTCTCAAATGAATGTGTAAATGATTGTTTTTACCTGATGCAGTAATATGCTCAAGCTCAGGTACAAATGCCGCTGCTGTTTCAGTTGCCGCAACATGAATCATTTGTGCAGATACAGCATCACCTGCAACTTGACGATACATTGAGATGAGTGGCGTAATTCCTACACCTGAACCAAGGAATAATTGCGGACGCTCAGGATGATGGATTTTGAAACCACCCACCGGCGCAGATAAGTATAATGTGTCTCCTTCATGAACTTCATCATGTAATGCCGTTGATACTTCACCTTCATGTCCTTCATTCACGTCACGTTTAACGCCAAATGTTAAGAAATCTTTGCCACCATCAACAATGGAATAGTGTCGTTTCGCTTTGTACGGTAATTTTTCACTTTCGATATCGACTGTAATGTATTGTCCTGGTGTGAATTGACTTAAATCTTGTGTTTCAGAAGTGACTGTAAATGCCTTAATGTCAGGTGTTACTGTCTCAATTTTTGATACTTTAAATGGTTTAAAACCGTCCCAAGCCATGCCTTCATAGATTTCTTTTTCAACCATAATAAATGCGTCTGCAATTACGCCGTACGCTTTTGCCCAAGTTTGAATGATTGGGTGATTTTCATCAATACCTACGACCTCTTGAATCGCCGCTAGTAAATTTTCTCCTACAATAGGATAATGCTCTGGTAATACTTGTAACGCACAATGTTTATAGCCAATTTCTTTCACTACTGGCAAAATCGGTGTTAGATCTTCAATGTTCATCGCAGCAGCCAATACAGATTGAGCCAGTGCAGTAGATTGGAATCCTTTCTTCTGGTTCGTCTGATTAAACATGTTACGTAATTCAGGGTGTTGGTTAAACATGCGATGGTAAAAATTAGAAGTTATTGCTGTTCCTTTTTCTTTTAATACCGGTACTGTTTCTAAAATAATCCCTTTTTCTTCTTGCGTTAACATTGATCATCACTCCTGTTTAAAGTTTACATTTTATAGTTTATATGAATTGATATAGCGCGCGCTATTAATAAACCGTCTTTACATCAACGCTTTCAATCATTCAATAAACTTACAAATTTTTAATCATAATTCGGTCCATAGTAGGATAGCTTATTTTGCTCAAAAATGTATAATACTAATTAATCACACGACATCGAAATCATTGCGTTGAATGGAGGCCTTATTTTATGAACAAAATACTTCAATCTTTATCAGCACTGGGTGTATCAGCGACACTTGTTTCACCTAATCTTAATGCAGAGGCAACTACGAATACTGTTCCCTCTATCAAAGGTGTAGACGATTTAGTCATCAAAGTCGGCGAGGACTACAATCCTTGTGATGGTGTCAAAGCATATGATAAAGAAGACGGTGACTTGACTGATAAAATTAAGGTCAATGGACATATTGATACAACGAAACAAGGTATTTATACATTACAATATGAAGTCACTGATTCTGATGGTGCTATAGAAACGTCATCACGTACCATTAAAGTTGTAGACGCCCCACTTAACGAGTAGCTAACAATACAATTATTATAAATGCATAACGTTTTATCATATTTTGTCGCCAACTTGTCCATTGTTTTATCCTAAGCATCGAAACTGAATCCCATCATCATCCCACATAGTATATAGAGCAGAACTTACCTTTTCATCATCAGGCTCTATATACTATCGCACCCTACACTTTTATTTTACACTTTTTTTCACAAACTTTTATTAGTCAATTCCCTAAATTTCAATTCAAAATCCCCTCTGTCTAAGCCGTAAGAATTTTCTGTTAACAGACGTGAATTTTATTATTTCCCCCTTTTTTCTTCATTAATAAGTAAACATTGTGACATTTCACAAAATGTACACATAATTTTAATAAATGCCAAAAACGGCGCCATTCCTAGAGTGACAAGGCCTTCTACAATTTGATTTAATTGTTTTTTCAAAAAGCCACTTGTAAATATCCCATATTATTTTAAAATTAATGTAAGCCCTACAATTGTAGTATTAGGAGGTCAAAAAAAGTGTCAAAATTAAAGTCTTTGCTTCTTGCATTTGGAACATTGTTTTTGCTTGCGGGCTGTTCTGATGTAGAAGTTTTAAACGCAAAAGGGCCAATGGCCAGCGACCAAAGATTTTTGATTATCTATTCAATTATCTTTATGGTTGCCATTGTTGTAGTTGTACTTATTCTTTTCGCGATATTCACTTATAAATACCGCTATAATAATACACGCGAATCTGGTAAAGTACACCACAACGCACTTCTCGAAACAGTATGGTTCCTTATCCCTGTAATTATCTTAATTGCATTGATGATTCCAACTGTAAAAGCCTTATATCAATATGAGGAACCACCAAAGTCTGAAGATGACCCTATCGTCATTTATGCAGTAAGTGGTGGATACAAATGGTTCTTCGCTTATCCGGATGAAAAAATTGAGACGGTTAACCATCTTAAAATTCCAACTGATCGTCCAGTGACATTCAAACTTCAAGCGATGGATACAATGACAAGTTTCTGGGTTCCACAACTCGGCGGTCAAAAATACGCAATGACTGCGATGACTATGGAGTGGACTTATGAAGCACATGAAGAAGGTACATATCGTGGCCGTAACTCAAACTTCAACGGTGAAGGTTTCTCACGTCACACATTTAACGTTGAAGCTGTGAGCCAAAAAGAGTATGATGCTTGGGTTAAAGAAGCACAATCTAAGAAACAACTCGACCAAGATACATTCGATAAACAACTTCTTCCAATCACTGAAAATAAGGAATTAACTTTCAGTGGTACACATATGGCATTTGTTGATCCAGCAGCTGATCCAGAATATATTTTCTATGCTTATAAACGATTTAATTATGCACCAAAAGATCACAACTTCTATGATGATAAAAAAGGTGTCTTAAGCGAACCGAATAAGCCAGCACGTAAATCTCAAATTACGAATGCCAACTATGAACGCCATGGTATGAAAGCTGCAATTCTTAAAAATGATCAACCATTTGATAACGAATTCAAAAAAGAGCAAAAACATACTATGGATGAAATGGAATCAATGCATGAAGGTGCCAAAGACGCTGAGGCACACAAAGATCATAAAAGTGGAGGTGGACATTAATGATGGACTTTCCATGGAATGAGCTTATTGTAAAAGGTAACTGGATGATTACATTGGCTCAAATCAGTGCACCTTTCTTAGTTATCGGTGTCATTGCAGCCATTACTTACTTTAAGCTCTGGGGATATTTATATAAGGAATGGTTCATGTCAGTCGACCACAAAAAAATCGGTTTGATGTACTTAATCTGTGCGGTATTAATGTTCGTACGTGGTGGTATTGATGCAATTCTATTACGTATTCAATTAACAGTACCCGACAACCCATTCTTAGAGTCAAATCACTATAACGAAATTTTCTCAACGCACGGTGTCATCATGATTATTTTCATGGCAATGCCACTTGTAATCGGTCTAATGAACATCATTATCCCATTACAAATCGGTGCTCGTGACGTTGCTTTCCCAGTATTGAACAACATTAGCTTTTGGTTGTTCGTAGCGGGTATGCTTTTATTTAACCTTTCATTCATCGTGGGTGGTTCTCCAGCTGCAGGTTGGACAAACTATGCGCCACTTGCCGGTGAATTCAGTCCTGGACCTGGTGTCAACTATTATTTAATTGCCATTCAGATTTCAGGTATTGGTACTTTAGCAACGGGTGTGAACTTCTTCGTAACAATCATCCGTCTAAAATCACCAAGTATGACATTTATGCAAATGCCAATGTTCGTTGTGACAACATTTATCACAATGTTAATCATCATCTTGGCATTCCCAGTGTTAACTGTAGCACTTGCATTAATGACTGCTGACAGAGTGTTTGATACTGCATTCTTCACAGTAGCTAATGGCGGTATGCCGATGTTATGGGCAAACTTCTTCTGGGTATGGGGGCACCCTGAAGTATACATCCTTGTCCTTCCAGCATTCGGTATTTATTCAGAAATTATTCCAACATTTGCACGTAAACGTTTATTTGGACACCAAAGTATGGTGTGGGCAACAGCTGGTATCGCATTCTTGAGTTTCTTAGTTTGGGTTCACCATTTCTATACAATGGGTAATGGTGCATTAGTTAACTCATTCTTCTCTATCACAACAATGTTGATCGCTGTGCCAACAGGTGTAAAAATCTTTAACTGGTTATTTACACTACACAAAGGACGTATTTCATTTGAATCGCCAATGTTATTCTCATTAGCGTTTATTCCTAACTTTACAATTGGTGGGGTTACCGGGGTTATGCTTGCGATGGCATCCGCAGACTTCCAATACCACAACACATATTTCTTAGTGGCACACTTCCACTATACAATTGTTGCCGGTGTTGTATTTGCATGTTTCGCAGCTATGATTTTCTGGTATCCAAAAGCTATGGGTTACAAATTATTCGAAAAACCAAACAAATGGTTCTTCTGGATCTTCATGGTTGGTTTCAACGTGACATTCTTACCACAATTCATTTTAGGTCTTGATGGCATGCCACGTCGTTTATACACTTACATGCCAGAAGATGGTTGGTTCGTATTAAACGTGATTTCTTCAATCGGTGCTGCAATGATGTCGATTGCGTTCTTAATCTTTGTAGGTAACATTGTATACAGTCACCTCAAAGCACCACGTGAAGCAACTGGTGATAACTGGAACGGTTTAGGTCGTGGTTTAGAGTGGTCTACTGCATCTGCAATTCCACCTAAATACAACTTTGCAATTACACCTGATTGGGATGATATTGATACATTTGTTGAAATGAAAAAACAAGGTAGACACTATCTTGACAATCACAATTACAGCGACATTCACATGCCGAACGATACACACATCGGTTTCTGGATGGGTATCTTTTTCTTCATCGGTGGTTTCTTCTTAGTATTCGAAACATTATTACCTGCGATTCTTGCATTAGCTGGTATCTTCGGTTTAATGATTTGGAGAAGTTTCCAACAAGATCATGGTTACCACATCCCTGCAAGTGAAGTAGCTGAAACTGAAGCGCGCTTGAGAAAAGCTCGCCAAAAAGAAAGGGAGGCTATGAATCATGAGTCATAAAAATGTGAATACTATTGATGCTCGTACACATGAAGGCGATTTAAATAAACTCGGTTTCTGGATCTTCCTTACAGCTGAATTCGCACTTTTTGGTACACTTTTCGCAACATTGTTAACGCTCCAACATGGTGGTAGCTACGGTGGTATGTTAACAACTGATTTGTTTGAATTACCACTTGTTTTAATCATGACATTCCTACTTTTAGCAAGTTCTTACACTTGTGGTATTGCAATATACTACATGCGTAAAGAGAACAAGCAATTGTTATTAATTTGGATGATTATTACAATTATTTTAGGTATTGGATTCGTTGGCTTTGAGATTTTCGAATTTAGTCACTATGTGCATGAAGGTGCTACACCACAACTTGCATCTTATTGGTCAAGTTTCTTCATCCTTTTAGGAACGCACGGTGCCCACGTGACAGTTGGTATCTTCTGGATTATTTGTTTATTAATCCAAGTTGCCACTCGCGGACTTACAAAATATAATGCACCAAAATTATTCATTGTAAGTTTATACTGGCACTTCTTAGACGTTGTGTGGATCTTCATCTTCACTGCAGTGTATATGATAGGGATGGTGTATAGCGGATGAATACAATTGTAAAACATACAATAGGCTTTATCGCCTCAATCATTTTAACTTTACTCGCTGTTTTCGTGACTCTATATACATCATTGTCATTCCAAGCAAAAGTAACAATTATTTTCGGTTTTGCATTCATCCAAGCGTTTTTACAGCTCTTAATGTTCATGCACTTAACTGAAGGTAAAGATGGTCGTGTTCAACTTGCAAAAGTTATCTTCGCGATTATCATTACATTGATCACAGTTATCGGAACATACTGGGTAATGCAAGGCGGACATGGTTCACATATTTAATCCATGACGCAAAAAGCACTAACACATCGCGTGTTAGTGCTTTTTTATACCTATTTTAGTATGACACTTCTATTGCACTCCCCCTTTGTGGTATTGTCACATCTTTTTTCCTAAAACAATTTTAACAAGTTGAAGCGAACGTACACAGCCATTACTATAGATAAAAAAGGAGGTTTTACTATGCCCATTCCAATCATTATTGATACAGACCCTGGCATTGATGATGCAGCTGCCATCAGTTTGGCACTTCATCATCCACAACTTGACGTACAACTGATATCAACCGTACATGGTAACGTGCCACTCCAGCGCACAACGAGAAATGCCCAACAATTGATTGAACACTTTCATGCCCATGTACCTGTTGCATCAGGTGCAGCATCACCACTCGTTCAAAAGGCCGTCCACGCCCCTCATGTTCATGGTGAAAGCGGTATGGCGGGTTACACATTTGACGAACCGACTACCTCTCTCATGTCAAAGAATAGTGTAGAAGCGATGAAAGACCTACTTCTCCAATCGACGACACCGATAACATTAGTGTCAATTGGACCACTCACAAACATCGCATTACTTTTAAAAATGTATCCAGAAGTTCATACATATATACATCAGATCGTGCTTATGGGTGGTAGTGTCGGTAATGGCAATGTAAGTGTTGCGGCAGAATTTAACGTCTATGCCGACCCTGAAGCTGCACATATTGTCTTCAACTCAAACTTACCTATCGTGATGGCTGGTTTGGATATTGCGCGTGCATCTAACCTACCTCATGCATTATTGCCAAAGATTAAGGAAATGAATCACACCGGTCACATGTTGTATCATCTCTTCCAACATTATGGTGGTGAATCATTTTTAGATGGGTTAAACGTTTATGACGCTTATACAATAATGTATTTATGCTATCCTGAGTTATTTACAGTTCGCCCAGCTAAAGTAGACGTGGAGTTAAGTGGTAGCCATGCACGTGGCGCAACATTTGTTGACTTTAATGTGACAGACAGTTCAACACACGTGCTCATGGATATTCAAGCAGAAGCCTTTCAAACTGCTTTCCTTGATATGTTGAAATATTGCCCTTAAAATCGTTAAGCAAAAAGGAGTTTACTTTTCAATGTCCTCTGCTAATTCTATATGTACTGCCTTGCTACGTATGGACACACCCCCATTTTCACATGTACAGACACACCCATCAACAGTTCTACCTTATCTCAAAAAAACAGAGCGAGGTCATTCAATTTACCTTGCTCTGTCTTCTTATAGTTAAAATAAATTAAAAAGAGATGCTACTTTTTATAAGGTTACTTGAGTCGATGATATGACGTTGCTCTCTTTCCTTGCCTTTGTTCATGCAAAATTACCGAACGAACGAAACTCCCTAGGTAAATGAGAAAAATAATAGGATAACTTTTTGATGTTTGCATGTAGCCAATGTTTAACGCAGAATCAGAATAAAAATAGATTGAAATGAGATTAAATTTTGACGTTAACTAAGTCGATAGAATGGGAATGCCCTCTTTCCTTACGCCTGTTCATGCAAGATTGCCGGGCGGACGAGACTCCCGAGGGATCAGCTGAACCGGAAAATCCACCAACGCTTCAACAAATGTAACAGTATAATCAAAGCGTTGGTTAGTTGTAGGTTCAGCCCCTGGGAAACGCGAGTCCATGACGGCAATCGTATGCAAGCGACATGTTCAAAAAGGAAAGACGGCAATCGCATACAAGTGACATGTTCTTAAAGGAAAGAGCGTAAGTTCAGCAAAATATGTGATTGAAGTTTCTAAAATATCAATCCACTGCTACATTCTTTAATCACCCATTCACTTCTAATAAATATAATTGTGAGATAGCACGTGACGCGATAATATATTGTATATTGGTACTGTCATATTCGTTATTCCGCCATGAAATCACAGTATGGTATTCAAATCCTTTAACAAGATCATAAGGAATGATTATATGTCCTGCTGTTACAAACGAATCATCCTCTTCAATTAATCTTAATTTTATGTCATGTCGAAGCGCACTGTATAGTTGCTCCCCTTCTATACGAGAGGGTACGACGATCGCTACGTCATGTGCTACCTCCATTATAATGTCTTTTACATGTTGTACTTTAGCACTTGAAATTTTGATTACAGGGTCACCTTCAACACTTACGACTTTTGTATCAGTATGCTTAAGTTCGTCTAAGTAGCGACTGATTGCCTTCGTAGAGCGATATGAAGTCGTCAACTGTTTTATTGTCATATCCCAGTCTTCAAATTCAATGAAAGATTTTGGTAAGAAATTTTGATTCAAATCTCCTAAAAATGTAAAATTGGCCTCATCATAACATTGACGTAAAATATCTAATTGAAATACGCTATAATCTTGTACTTCATCAACTATAATATGTTTGAAAAGAGAGTGAGATCCTCGCACTATTTTTGTATAAAGCCAAACAAGTATCCAAAAGTCTTCATATGCCATCGCTTCTTTTTTTAATTGGACGTTCACTTGAAAATCTTTACATAAACGTTGATATAATTTTTCTATGTTGATAAAGCGGTACGATTGAATCATATGCTTCACACGTTTTAATGTTCGTGCTGTCTTAGCTTTGGATTGCGCTACAATTTCGGACTTTTCACCGATGTAACTATTTTGATTTTCTAATTCTGTATAGTTTTGAACAAATAAACGTTTGTAATCAGCTTGGTACAATGCCACTAAATTCTGTTTTAATTTTTGAATTGCAGTCGTTAAATCATGATTCACCCGATACCCGTTAAATATCATCGCAATTTCTTCTTTAGATATCACTATACGCCCTGTTTGATCCATTACATTTTTAAAATAAAATCGACATGTAGCATTTATTAATTGCTTTGAAATCCATTGAAAAAATTCTACACTCGACTTGCGATAAAATTGTTGTTCTGACGCTTTATCACGATATATTCGTGCGATCATGATTCTCTTTTTTTCAACATGTATAGACTTAAAATAAGCAATTTCCCTGACAATGTTCATCAAACTTTTCACTTCGATATGACGTTCGCCAAGTTCTGGCAGGACATCCGAAACATAATCATGGAAAATGCGATTAGGTGCTATTAACATTAAATTTTCATGTGTGATTTTTTTCTTATATTTAAATAGCAAATAAGCAATACGTTGCATAGCGATGGCTGTTTTCCCACTACCTGGCGGGCCAAGTACGACAACATCTTCATTGATTGGTAAACGAATAATTTCATTTTGATCTTTTTGAATTGTACTAACAATATTGCCTAATTTATGACGAGAAGTGCTCATCTGATAATCCATTAATCCTGTATCACCAATAAACATTTCACTATCGACATAATCAACTAATTGCCCTTTAATAATTTTAAACTGACGTCTGCCTTTCACCTCTTCAAAAAAGAGCTGACCTTTTTCAGTTTCATATGACAATCGCCCTAATTCATTTTCATAAAACAGACTTGCAATCGGAGTCCTCCAATCACAAACTAATACACGATAGTTGTGATCCATCAAAGTTTGAGTACCTATATATAACGTTTCATCTTCCAGTACCACTTTACCGAAATAAGGACGGTCAAGTAAATTTTGATAGAGCTTAAGTTTCTCGTGGTACTGATTATAAGTACACTCATCCATCCGTAAAGCATTTAAATCTTGCGCATTATCACTACCATTGCCATTGTCCATATTGAGTATCCATGTCTCATGTGCATTCATCTCTTTACGTCGCTCAATAATTTTACTTTTAATGACGTTTTGAGATTTGGATAACGTTTTTAATGCGTTCTTAATGAAATGTTGCGTCTCATTTAAATATGCTTGTTCTTCTTCAAAACTCATTAACACTTGACATCCCCCTTTATATCAAACGACTTGATTGAAACGAACCTTCATTTTTTTGTCTAATAATAAAGCCAATACAATGAATAATTGAATACAACCTGCAACTAAATACACAAAATTTGCACCATATTTTTCGGTAATATATGCAGAAAAATAATAGGACAATGGTATAAATAAAGTACTTATCGACTGAATTGCGCCTGATATACGGCCTCTGTACTTATCGTCAATGATTAATATCTTATAAGTATTAAATAATATGGTCGGTAATGTTAAACATATCCCTATTATCATACCTAAGAAAATTGCAATATAAGCATAAATATTTACAAACATATAAATAAAAGTTATTGCCATGATCGACCAAAAAGTGACTAAAATGTTATAAGAAGACATCTTATGCTTTAATTTTAATCCTATTGAAGCTGCGAGTATACTTCCTAAAGCGATAAAAAACTGAAACATACCATAATCTTTAGGTTGCGCATGTAAATATTGATTAAAATAGACCACAAATGTCGGGGCGACCATACTAATAATATTCAACATCATCGCAGTAATCATTACACGTTTTAAGTAGTAATCTTTTAAAATCATATTGAGAACTACTTTGAATTCGTCCAGAGATTTCTGCTTTTTTCGTTTTGATTTGAACGTATGCATCTTGTTTGTCACCTTTATAGTATTAATTGCACTTGAACCGATGATAAACAGCACCATGATCAATAGAATTAATATAAAAAAAGGGACTGCAGAAAATAAAAATCCCGCTATCGCAAAACCTAACATCATGGACAGATTCTTTGTTAAACTTCTATAACTCAAAATACGCTTTACATCTTCTTGAGCCTGTACTAAACGCGGAATTAATTTGTTTTGATTTGGCAGTTGAAAAACCATCGTCACTTCTCTCAAAAACAATAAAACAATCAATAAATAAAGATTGAAATCAAGTATCAAGACAACAAAACCAATAATTAAAAGAAATATGCCATTAAAACGAAGGCTATAGACCATCATTTTTACAGGTTGATTCATTTGATCTGCTTTAATTCCTGCATAAGAGCCAACTAATATTTGAGCAATATGTGATAAAGAGCCAATTGTTGCCGTATAGTACGCTGAGCCAGTTTGATTGAGTACATACCACATCATCACCAGACTAAAAATACTGTTCCCCAAACCTACAACAAAATCATTTGAAATTAATTTAAAAATTTGCGATGTCATGCTGATATTTTAACCTCGTATAGTAATTTTCAGAATTCAGTATATCATCATATTTAAGTAATTCTTCTATATTATTACCATTTAGGTCAAAACATTCTAATTTTCCATGTTTCAAACTCGGATACTTTATAAAGAATTTGTCATCTTTTTCCCCAAGATACGGACGAATAACTATAATATAGATATCAACTTTTTTTGCATATACTTTACCGTACACTAAAGGCGCTTTTTTATAAATCAGCTTATTATAATAGAGAGATCTATTGTATTCAAACTCTTTTATTCTAATATTCTTAAGGTTTATTATTGTAGAGACGTAAACTTTATTTATTTTTTCTTTTAACATACATTTCAAAATAATATCTGATTGTTCAGAAATTATTTTGAAAATCATTTCTTCTTGTTTGTGAATTCCTACTTTTATTAAATCGAAAGTTTTTAATTTTATAAGATTACTTTTCCAAGCATTCAATAAAAATGGGCACTTGTCTTTATACTTTTTTACGATGCTTTCCATATCCAAGATTCTCTTCCTCCTTATTATATTTTCTATAAAATATTCTACTTTTTCTCCATCGATGCTCATCTTTGATATTAATACAATTTTCAAACATACCTTTAACTTCTATTAATTCTTTTATAATAAAATAAAATTCTCGAAAATCTCTCGGATAAACTGTAATCAACTTTCCTTTGATAATACTATTATTATCTGAATTAACAATAAAAGAAGCTATTAAATTGTTATTAGGAATTTTCCAAATGCAATTATTTTTGTTTAGCTGTTCTGCTACTTCCATTATAAATTTAGCAGAGATCACATTACCATTTGAGATGTGGATTTTAATTCCTGAATTAGGTATCTCTGTTTTTTCTCCAAAAACGATCCAGTGTTTTTTTAACGTAATCTTCCTAACCCCTTTACTCATTAACAATAATTTTGTTACAATATTATTATAGTCATCCATGAAAATTCACATCCTATTGTAGAGGTCCTTTGTATGAAATCAATTATTAAAACCGATAGATTAGAACTAAAAACTCCAGAGCTGTACATGGCGCACGAAGTTTTTAATTTAATAACTCAAAATAGAGAGTATTTTAATAATTATCTTCCTTGGGTAAAAAGTATTTCAACTATAAATGATATTGAGACTATGATAGACGGTTATATAAATGCATTTATCAATAAGTCAGAATATAGATATTATATTTTCTGTAAAAAAAGAGATAAAATCATTGGTTCCATAACAATTCGTAATATTAATCTTATAGCTAGACAAGCAGAACTTGGTTTTTGGCTAGATTATTCAGAGACAGGAAATGGATATATTATTGAAGCCTATAATGCTTTAGATGTTGAGAGGATAAAAATAGATAAAATCATTGCAAATACTTTTTCTTATAATTTAAAGTCTATGAAAACTCTTAAACGTCTAGGTTTTCATGTAATAAAGACGAAGGAAAATATAAACCAATTTATAAAATTAATTTAATTTTTTCTAAAATTTCAATACTCTCTTTGATACTCGGTCTCTTAACGCTATCACGTTCTAACATAGATATTATTAGATGTTTAAGTTGAATAGGTACTTTAGTTTTTATCACTGGTTTTATTTCTAATTGTTCTTTATTACCTTTGAAAGGTCTGTGTCCTTCAATCAGATAGTATAGTATGCAACCAACTCCCCAGATATCAGTTTTAATTGTAGATTCTTTCTTTAATAATTGTTCTGGCGAAGAAAATTGCTCGGCACCTAGTCTCGTTTCGTTAGAGTTTATATAAGTAGCTATCCCTAAGTCTATGATCTTTATTTTGTTGTCTTTAGAATAAATTATATTACTAGGGTTTAAATCATTGTGTATTATATGGTTTTTATGCAAATACTGAACACCTTCTAAAATTCTATGAACGATTTCGCATGATTTATTTATATTCACTCTGAATTTTTTTAAAATATATTCTAAAGTGTATCCCTCTAAATATTCTAATATTATATACGCACTATTATTGTCATTTATAAACAAACACTTCACTATTTTATCATTATCTAATTCTCTTAATAATTTTCCCTCCCTAATCAATTTTTTATCGTCATATTTTCTATAGTTACTATTTATAGCTCTTTTCAATATATATCCTTTGTCATATATATTAAATAGAAAAATTTCATTGTGCTTGCTTGTTTGAATTTTCTTTATAGAATATTGGTTTTTGAAACTTTTAAAGTCTCCAGGACAAGAACCAAAAAGTTCTTGTTCTGGATTATTTAATCTGTAGTTGCTATTGGTACACAATCCCATTCTAATTGTATATCCCCCTCTTCTATATACTTTCCATATAAATCTTTTAAAACTTTTCCACTAGAATCTGTAAACCATTCTTGAGTCATTTTTCCATATTCTTCTTCGTATTTTTCCATCCAAGGAAGAAATCCCTTACCTTTATTTTCCATATGTTCGATATAATTACCATTGTATTCCATACAGAACTCGTTATAGTTTTCGGCATCTTTTAATTTTTCGTGCCATACAGTGTCAACAATACATCTAGGCATAAAATAAGGCATTTCATTGTCAATTAGAGAAAAAAACTTTTTTAATTCTAACTCTGCAGCTTGCTTTTGAATATCATTCATAATAAACGCCTCCTTAAGTTAATTATAATCAGAAAACTCTTTATTTCAAGAATTTTCTATCAAATAATGATAAATTAATATTATGTAAATGACGATTATAAAATGTAGAAAAATGGCGAAGTGAAAATGCTGTTTTTTCTAGTTTCTTTCTAAATTATATAATCAGGTCTTAACTCAATTTTTGATTGGAGATTGTTTGATTGAGACATGATATATACGAATGAGTGTTATTTTAGATTATAACAGGAATAAAAACAAATTATGCTGAACTGGGTAGACAGTATCATTGCGACCTAAGGACAGTTAAAAATATTACGAAGCTGGGAAAGAAAATGAGTTAGAAAAATAAAGGTAAGAAAAATGAGGAAGAGAGTATCAAAATACATGACTATTAGCCGAAGTATTTAGAATCACTATCCAAGAATCAAAAATCTTTAATTGAGATTTTACTTAAGTTGAGGGAAAAGGAAGTAGAATATAAAGCTGAACAAATATTTAAACGTGCTATTAAGTTAGCAAGTTTCCCTAAGATTAAACATTTGATTGAGTTTGATTTCACGTTTCAACCAAGCATTAATAAACAAGAAGTACTCACATTAAAATCCATGTATTTTCTAGAGAAGCGTATCAATATATACTTCTTAGGTAATAATGGTGTCGGTAAGAGACATCAAGCAATATCGTTAGGTGTAGAAGCTTGCAAACAAAATATCAAAACTCGACTCTATACTTTTAAAGAATTAATGTAAACGCCTCATAAAAAGAGGTACTACATAAATTCGAACAAGAAGCTTTTGACTTTAATTCTGGCCAAAGTTTGACGGAGTAGCTATCTAGATGATGTCAATTAAGTCGATAGAATGGGAATGCCCTCTTTCCTTACGCCTGTTCATGCAAGATTGCCGGGCGGACGAGACTCCCGAGGGATCAGCTGAACCGGAAAATCCACCAACGCTTCAACAAATGTAACAGTATAATCAAAGCGTTGGTTAGTTGTAGGTTCAGCCCCTGGGAAACGCGAGTCCAAGACGGCAATCGTATGCAAGCGACATGTTCAAAAAGGAAAGACGGCAATCGCATACAAGTGACATGTTCTTAAAGGAAAGAGCGTAAGTTCAGCAAAATATTAAGACGTCACATTAATCATTTTCTTGTTGTAACACTTTACCAGATTTGGCATCGAGTACTAATTCTTGTTCACCATTATCTGTCATCAATTCAATGTTGTAAACAAATTGACCGTCATCGTTATCTAATGACCATTTTTTCAAGTCACCTTTTTGTTGTTCTTGTGCTTTTTTCACTGCTTCTTTAAAATCAATGGCATCTCCGTAATTAATCGTTTTGTCGTTATCGTTGTCCATTTCTTTTTCTTTGTTTGTATTTAGCACTTTATTATCTTTGTCAGATACTTTGACTTCTGCTTCTTCATTATTGCTTCTTAAATCAATGTCATAAACCCATTGACCATTTTCTTTTTTATATTCCACTTGTTTCACGTCACCATCAAATGAAGATTTTGCTGTTTTAATGGCATCTTCAGGTGTTGTTTTTACGTCTTTAACATCAATCGTCTGTGTTTTAGTGTGTTGATTTGTGTTTTGATCATCATTGTCATCACGATCATTGTCGTGGCTATTTTGATTGTTATCAGTAGTCTGTTCCGTTTTTGTGTCGTTATCTGCGTTGTTCGTATTTTTTTGATCATCATCGTTACCACAAGCTGCTAGGACGATTCCTGATGCTAATAATAAAGATATGATTTTAAACTTCATATTTAAAAACCTCCAATATTAGTATTTATAATTGATATACCCAATTGAATGGATTTTAAGACATATTCATATCACATAAATCTCAATATCGGATAAAAGTTTGAGCTGTTTATTTCATTTGAGGCTGTATTTTCCCTATAAATGAAACGTTATCATCAAGTGTATTGTACACATTTAATAATTTTTGTTTTTCATTTTGCCAATTATAAATCATTTTCGCACGTCTCGTATTCGCACGGTAACGGTCATACAATTCAGGATGTTGTAATAAATGATTCACAGCAGCCGCAATATTTTGACTACTATGCGTATCTGTAGCGATTCCAACTTCATTTTCTTCTACGACACTTTTGATTTCAGGGAAGTCACAAGCAATGACCGGAACATGTGCCATGATATATTCAAACAATTTATTAGAACTCGCAGAATAATGATTAAAGCACACATTTTGCAGAACTTGGAAACCAACAAATGCTTCTCTAGTAATTTGCGGTAGCTTTTCAAATGGTACTTTATCTAAAAAGAAAATTCGATCTCGCGCTTCAGACTGTTGGGCCTGTGCTTTAAGTGTTTCTGTTAATTTGCCACCGCCCACAAACACGAGAACCCCTTCTTGAATCATCGGCATGGCTTCAATAAGTTTCTCCAGACCACGACCTTGTTGTAAGCCACCTTGATAGAGCAATATTTTTTCATTTTGATTGAGACCCAATTTTTCGTGCAAGTTGTAATAAGGTTGTTGTTCAATATCGTATAAAACAGAATAATTATATAATGGTTGCGGATAAAAGCCATAAAGACACTCGTTATGTTGGGCGCGTGTATGATTTTCCACCATCATCGTATCAACAAATTGCAGTAAAAAACGTTCTATTTTCTTAATACGTTCAGGATTATACCCTGTCCGATCAGTTTGTACCTCGTGACTATCATACACTAATGGCTTAGGGTGGAGGCGCAATTTTGAACATACAATGCCTTGAGGTAAAGTGTTTAAATCATTCGAATGATAGATATCTGCTTTTTGCTGATACCCTTTAATAATCATACGTGCAATAATCGCACCATTCACGACCCATTTTCGTAATTTTTTTACTTTGAGTATCACCATTCCAGCAAGCAACATCGCTAAGTAACCGAGCATCAACTTTAAATTAATAAAAAATAATCCCGCTGCTATCGTAAATGAGACACCCCCGATTATAATTAAAAATCGCTTTCCATAATCAGCGTAGACTTGGATTAACATAGGATAGCGTTTGACACGATGCACTCGAAAATGAGGTTCTCGTTGTTCAAATGCTTCAATGTCGGTGTTTTTCGGATCATTGATAGCAATTAAATCTACATCATATCCATCTTCGGCCAATGCCGTACACTCTCGATTGACCCGCGCATCATTGGTGAAATGGTTCCACACGAACATCGCTACTTTTTTCACTTCAGTATCTCCTCTTTATTATGGTTTTCCAGTCAAAAATATACTTACTAATAAATATTCAATTGTCTTTTCATAAATAAATTGACTAATTCCAAAGTTTTATCTTTAGGTAATGGATTATGTCCGGATTTCTTGTCATTATATAAAAGAAAGTTAATTTTAGAACTATCCAGTTGATATTTATCTAACATTCGGATAAAAGGAATTACATGATTTTCCATATCTTCATCACTTAAACGGTTTTGAACATAGAGTATTTCAGGTACACGATTACATTTTTTCATAAGGCTTGTGGAAGAGACGCGATTTGCATACATTTTATTAACCGCTTCAAATTCCATATCTTCAAAAACAACTTGATATGCATCCACTACATTCTTTTTCCTATATCGATGTACATAGGTTTGTGGATTGTTTACTATAGCACGTGAATGATTGTGAAGCGTGGCTAACAAAATAGATACAAATCCACCGCCTGAGCTCCCATAATACGTCACTTGATTATCCTCGACATTTAAAAGTTGACTCACTTTTTGACTAATTCGTGCGTAATCATTAACGTAGTGCCGCTCTTTGGTTCCTAACCCCCATCCTAAATTGACTTCACTGTCATGTATTGTGCGATCATCAATAAACAGACAATTTGCATCAAAATCATCTCTCCAACTGTTTCTTAAAAATACAGGCGGTTGAGATTTTTTGATATTAATCGCACCATTTGTATGAACAAGAAGACGCTGATTATTCGGTTTTATATTTATGAAAATGTAAAAGTCTATTTCGTCTACGATGAGTTTAACTTTTTGATTATTTGCTTTTAACAAATCCTCTTTAGTCATTGTGTCAAAATCTAATTTAATCATTGAGAATACCTACCATTTTCTATCCAAATAATTGAAAATACATTGCTACGAACCAACCTATCAAAGTGACACCAATCAATCCATGTGTCATTAGCGATACATCATTTTTTTGAGAAATAGTCACTTCGTCAAGATGACCCACTTGCTGTTGCTGTAATTTCTTTTTCTTGTATTCGACTTGTTCTGACTTAGGCATATGTTTAATTTTTTGAACTAATGCATTATAACGTTTGATCACAACATTGACATCATCATATACGACCATTTGACCGTAATGAATCCAAAGCGCTTTATCACACATCTTTCTAATTTGACTTGCAGAATGAGAAACAAAAAAGATTGTTTTTCCTTGCTTTTGAAATGCTTTCATTCTATCAATACACTTATTCGAAAACGTTTCATCACCGACAGATAATGCCTCATCGACAATTAAAATATCAGGATCCGTATGAATTGCAATAGAAAAACCTAATCTCGACTTCATCCCACTTGAATATGATTTAAGCGGTTGGTAAATGAATTCATCCAGTTCACTAAATTTAACTATTTCATCAAATTTGTCATTGATTTCTTTAGTAGACATCCCATGCATCAGACATTTGTAGCGAATATTTTCTTCACCCGTAAAAGAGGGGTTGAGTCCCGCACCAATTGCAATTAATGACGGTTTTCCATCTGTGTTTACTTTTCCATATGTTGGCATCACCACTTGTCCTAATATATTTGAGAGTGTCGACTTCCCAGAACCATTTAATCCAATAATCCCAACTGACGTACCTCGTTCCACTTTGAAGCTCACATCTTTCAATGCATAATAAGGTTTAAATTGATATGATTTTCCAAAAGTGAATAAAGAGAGTAATTTGTCTTTACGACTACGATTCAGATCATAAATTTTAGTGACATTTTCACATATCACATTATATTGTACTTCTGGCATACTATTCACTCCTTAAGGAACCTGATTAATGCTTTAATATTCGTTTCCCAGTTTAAAAATTGATTACGATAGCGTCTGACATTAACTAACTGAGATTCAAAGTGTGAAGGGTTGTCTCGATAGGCTATAATTTTTTCTAATAATATTTGGGGTGTCGCTTTCTTTTCTGCAAAACCAATTCGGAAAGCATTAATATCTTCTGCCATTTTGCCACCTATGTTCGTGACAGGGAGCGTATTGACTCCTATCGCATCTACAATTTTTCCAGGTAAAACATTTAAAAACGTATCATTTTCATTTAAAATCGACAAAGCAACATGGTGTCTAGATATTTCTTGAAGACATCGTTCTCGACTCATCGCATGTTTAAGCGTAACAAATTCTAAATGTTGAACCGCTTCTCTGAACTTCGGTGCTTTCACACCATAAACAATAGCGGTAACGTTAATTTTATAATCATTAAGTAAACTGAACAATTCAATTAAATGATCAACATCTTGCGCATAACCGATATTACCAGTATATATCACCCGAAAGTCTTCATATTTCTCCTCTGTGAAACGTTCTTCTTGACTGACTGAGTTAGGTATAAATTCTATGGGAACCGCCTTATCCAACATTTGCTGGATATGCTCACGAAAGCCCTTATTATTTATGACAATTTTATCTGCACGGTTATACATAATCTTTTCTAATCGTTTGAGCAATGGCCAAGTTAATTTGAGATTAATCCCTTTTATACTATTCACACTATCTGGCCATAAATCTCTGACTTCCAGAATATAATCCGGTCTCTTTGCTTTTTTCATAAACAAAGTTGCCCACGCAATAAAAATATTAGGACTTGTTACATAAATATAGTCAAAATCATTTTTGTGCTTAAAAATAAAATATCTAACCCTCAAATATTGCTCTATATAATAAAATAGCCTTGCAATGAGATTTTTATTTTGCTTTTCACACAACATCTTCATGCGAATAATTCTCTTATTTTCATAACGATTAATGACGTCATCATCGAAATAACTGTCATCTTGAAACAATTCATGATTGGGATATGAAGGTTGCGTTGTTAATACATGTGTCATCACACTTTCTTTTGTGAAATGCTTAAATAACATTTTCATACGATTTGCTGCTGAACCTAATTCGGGATAAAAATTTTGTGTGATGATTAAGAGTTTTTTAGATTTCATATTTTAAACCCCTATATATAATCTAGAATTCTCTTTCTAAATTTCATGTGAATCACTGAGCCAATTATAATAAGTAATAGCGTTGTGACCCAAAAATAGATATGATCAGACCAAGTGCCATAAACGGCTGTTTGAGAGTGAACTAATGCTGTACGATACACACCAATAAGATATGCAAAAGGATTCAAACTTGCTAACTTTGCTAAAATACCATGTTGTTCCTCAAGCACCCAAAAAATAGGTGTGAGAAAGAAAAGCATTCGAATAATATTTTGCAATAAATTTTTAGTATCTCTTACAATAACAGTAAGCGTACTCATTATTAAAGAAATGCCAAAGATAATTGAAAAGGCTCCTATCATAAAATAAACGAACCAAAAATAATGCCACCATGGTACATAATGGTTAATCACAGAAATTACAAAAACGATGGTTGTTGTAATCAGTAAATTAATCATATTGTTCGTCAGTGCAATAGATATAAAAATAGAAGACGGGAATTTCATCTTAGCTAACAAACCAATATTTTTTTGAATCGCTGAAGCACCAGAATTGATACCTTGGGAAATGAAAAGCCAAGGAAATAGACCTGAAATCAAGTGAACAATAAATGGCACACCCATCACTAATCCGGAACTTCCTCTTAATCCAAGACCAAAAACAATATAGTAGATAATCACTTGGAGAACGGGTTGCAAAATATTCCAAAAGATACCTAAATAATGATTGGCATATTGACTTTTCATGTTATAGATAGCCAATTTAGAAATTTTAGGTAAATTGACAATTTGTTCTTTAAATATTTCTATGATTGCTCTCATTCTATGACCTTCTTATTTGCGTAAATTTCTTTGATTTCAAATTTAGCTGCTTCTATCCAAGACTTCTTATCGATATCCTTAGTCGACTGGATTGCAATGCACATTTTCGAACCCGGTGCTATTGATTTTTCAACGCTTTCATACGCTAAGTCAACGATATCGTATTTCATGTTATCAATAGTGATAAATATACGTGCTCTGCCTTTATTATTTTTATAAAAAGTACGCATCGAAATTTGAACTGACTCACCACTTTGATTCTCAATATTTAAATGATATCGTTCGCTCTCAACAAACTTTCTACGCTTCAATTTAAAATGCACCCTTTGCTGTTGAAATACACGATTAAAATCTTGTGTTTCATAACTGAGTTTCATGTTTTGTGCATTTATTTTATTTGTTTGACATTCTTCCAGCTGTTTTTCAATCATTTGATACTTTTCATATAAATTGACTTTTGTATTTACACCAAAAAAATGAAGTAACGGCCAGCGTTGTTCAATCACTGACTTGTGAAATGCAAGATTCTTTCTATCTTCGTAATTCATACATATCAATTGAAATAAAATAAACCTACAATTAATTAAGTTATACACATCCATGTAAGGATCACTTTCTTGAATAATGGCACTATGCCAACCATTCATTTTAGACTCTAGGTATAATACATCACATGGATGATACCCTTTATCCAAAAATGAGAAGAGTGCGTTTCTATTGATAAATTGGGTTAATGCTTGTTGAATCCACGCCTTCTCTTTGATAGGCGACCATTTTTTCAGCTCGTCTACAAAGTCATAGATGTCATGATGTTGCGCTTCAAGTTTCAAAGGTCTTATCCCTTTTGCAAGCTCAAAAATTGTCGACTTGACATGGGCTACACCTTGAAACTGAGCATCTTGGCTATAGTGATTAATCATATTTTTAGAATGACTCGATTCATAATGTGCGTATAATTCAGCGACTTCTTTTTTTCCTTGATTGTTATCAATATTAAAAAAGTGATGGTTTAAATTAAGTTGATCAACGAGAAATTGTACAGCTTTTTGATCAGTATCATAAATATTCTTTTGTGCACGAGTAATTTTTTGTTCATCAGTTCTTAAATAAGTGAAAAATAAAGTATGTGATAGCTTGTTTTTCAGCAATGCAAGTGACACCCGTGAATCATAACCGCCCGTAAGTGACATCACAACAGGACGGTCAAGACGATAAACAAACGCAACCATCTCTGTCATCAAAGGAATGACTTGCTCTACAACATGTGCTATTTCTTGTGTCTGATAATCATCAATAGGATATACCCTTTTCAATTCATGATGATTAAGTTCAAAACGCATATTAGAATTAAATTTATAAATGTTCTCAAATTTACTAAAATCTAAGAAGCCGCGCATTTTATCCTTAATAAGTCTCTCTTCTACACCAAAGATTTGTTGAATCAATTGATGTAACAATTTCGAATGAGAGGCATAAACCGGCTTTTCATTGTGGTAATACAGCGAAAGAAAAGAAGTTGCATCATTATAAAAATACAAGTTCTCTTCATGAGCGATAAATAATCCGTAACTACCATTGAAAAAAGACATCTCATTTAGAAAAGAATCAGAATCAATGGGGTATTGTAGCAAATCACTTACAATCGCATTAACCGGTTTCTTGCTGTCTCTCACATCTACGAGCTCCCCAAGAATAAATATATGATAATCTTGAAATGACAATGAATAATACCGAAAATCTTTAGTAAAATAAATTGTTTTGTGATTGATATTGAAACGATTGTACCCATCAAGATCATAGTTTTTTTCGTCTTGAAGAATAAAGTAACTTTTAGAAAAATTGATTAAATGTAAGTGATTGTGCATCATCTAACCCCCTTATAGATGTTTCACTTCTTTTTTTAACGTTTTAATATAATCATCTAATTCAACATCGTGCGGTCTCTCATACTTTTCATACAGATGATAAATATCTAAAAAACGTTTTACAGCTTCTTCTCGTTCCTCACTTTTCACTATATCTAGTCTTGGTTTATACCAGCCCTTCACATACAAATTAAAGCGCTGTTCCATATACGCATCCATGAGATGATGTTGTTCTAAAAAAGGAATACGTTCAAGCTCTAGTTTGTAATACTTATCAAACAATTTTTTTGAGATTGAATTCGTAACCGACCCACTTACCGCAGCATAATACATGTGTATAGGAACTTTGATGCCCAATACTTTTTTAGAATATAACATCAACTCTTGAAAGAATACGGTGTCTTGCCCTGCTGCACCTTCAACCATTTTAATGTTATTATTTTTGATGACATTCGCTTTGACCATTAAGGCCTGAATACTTTGAGCCCGTAACCCTGCATTTTTCAAAAACTTTTTCGTATTTGTGATTAATGCATTGTCGTTATTATACTTTTTTATCGTACCGTGATAATTAAAGACGGATCTTTTACGATTGTCCTCTTTAATAATATTACCTATGACCATATCAAGAGATGAATCTTCTTTTAATTTTTCATACAGTTGTGCGTATCCATCACCTATCGCTTCATTATCAGGATCTAAATACGTAATGTATGGTGTAGAGGCGAGTTCCACACCTTTATTTCTTGGTCTCGAAGCACTACCTGAGCCAGATTCAAATCGATAATAAACGATATTAGGATATTTTCGTCTTAATCTTTGAATAACATGACGCGTTTCTTCGTCAGTTGAACCATCATCGACAAAAATAATTTCAAATCTGTTGAACAAAGAAGATCGTCTCAAACTACGCATACACTTATCTTCTAAGTAGCGCCCATTATTATGAATTGGTACGATTACACTGACTAAATCATTTTTACTTAAAATTTGCTTTTCATTGTAAAATAATTCGGCATCATCTAATGTATAACCGATTTGATAGTCCCCTGATTGATAAGCTTGAGCATCAAATAAAGTTAAATATTTGTCATGATACGTATCGGTATAGTCATGCACTTGATAGTCGGTGGTTAACACCTTTTGAACAAAATCGACATCTGTGTAATAAAACGCACTGATTAAATCAGCTAAGTAATATTCTTCATAAATGTAGTTCTCATCAAAAAATGTAATAAAATCCAACTCATGTATACGATCATTCAGTTCTTGTTCGGTCAGCAATATTTTCTTCACATTCATTTGACGCTTAAACATTTCAATTAAAGCTTCTGTCCTTTCTTTCACTACAACACCGATTACGGGTTGCATAGAAGCGCTTGTTAAACCGATGAAGTTAGCAATTTCGTCAATTCGGTGATATGTCGTATTTTCCAACATCACATTGCGAATATTCTTTGCTTGAAACTCCCTTAATTCACTGTCCGAATGTCGGTTTAAAATAGGTCCTACATCAGATTTATCATTCACCATAAATATATTAGGAAATTGATTGTTCACACCTACTGAATAATTAGAAATAATCAAATTTCCGAATGCTTGTAATTCAAAGACACGATTCGCAAACATCGTCTCGGAATACTTCACAGAATTGACGTTCAGTGCCCATCTAAAAATCTTATGTACTTTCATTAGTTCATCATGACTCAATGGACCGGTAATATATGGAATGTATTTACTAGGAAATAAGTATCTTTCCCTTTCAAGATGTAAATTTCGATCAAAGATTGTTAAATCGTTACCACTTAAACTCAATCCATCAAAAATACGTGCTAAGTCTTTATTTCTTTGAGGATATTTTTTTGTCCAACTACCAGCGAATATCACTCCATCTTTATGTTTTATCGCTTCTTCAGTTCTTGTTCCAATTGGATTATGATAATGTGGGTTTACACCAAATTGTAAAACTTTAACTTTTGTATTATGGGTATATTCAATATAATCTTGAACCATTTCTTGTGCTGTAGTAAAAATATAATCACATTTACTCGCTATATCTTTAAACAAATGAAAATTAACAGGATCTTCTTTTGAATAGAATACTAATGGAATTTGACGTTCGATTAATTCATCTAATAACAGCATAAGATGTGCACGCATTCTACTTTTAGGGCTTGCTACACCTTGCCAAGTTTCATCAATCCCTCGCCATGTCGTTGCCACGATAACAAAATCAAAGCTCAGTTTTTCAATCTCTGCGTCACTCGAAATAAAAGTAATATCCGCTGTATCTTTAAATGAATTGAATAAGAACTCATCGGCAATGATTCCAATTTTATACTTGGCTTTTTTCAAAATTCGCGAACCGTTACTAGATTTTTCTTTTTCTAATTCATTTTTAAACTGATTGATAAAATTCAACTTGCCATTTTTTTCTAATGATTTTAAATACGTATAAACATCACTTGCATTGATTGTTTCTTCTAATCGACTTAAACCTTGTAAATAGTCAGTTTGCAGTAAACTGACCGCTTCAATCAGTTGGTCGTTCTTCGTTTGAGGTTTTTTTGACATGTTACTTCCCCCATTTTTTTCTCATATTCCAATATTTAATCTGCAGTTTACCTAGTTTTGAGTTTTTTAAATTTTGATATCGTGTATAGATATTACTTTTACCCTCAATTTGATCAGGGTTAGTGTTCGATTCATTATTAATCTTGTCATTGACTAATGCAGTTAATATATTTTTAGCCTTTTTTCTTTCCGCTAAAAAATTATGAATAATATCGTTTATCTCCACATTTTCTGTTGAACTATAATCTTGCAATGAATGAAATACACGTTCAAGTTGATGCTCTACTACATGATTTAATTCAATCCAATACACTTGATTTTTTCTCTCTACCTTACCAATTCCTCTTTCTGGAAACACTAATTTCAATGTAAAGTCATCTTTCTCGCTGATGTTTTCGGCTTTTGTTTTAAGACGACTTTCTAAATACAATTCTGCACCTTGTAATAAGTGCACATCCTCGTCCACATGATATCCTACATCTATGTCAGATGGTTTCATAAAGCCGATTAATTTATGTTTCTCAAATAAGAGCTCATAAAATTCCCCTTTATATTTTATAAAACCTTTAGACGTTAAGAATTTGTTCTGAACTTCCTTAGTAAAACCATCTACGAACTGATATGTAATATTTAACTCGTTTTGAATCCCTTCTTTATTCTTCACGAAAACGATTTCGTCTTGTTTATTAAAGACGTAATGAGAATTTTTTAACTTGGTCCATCCAATCTCTCTTTGCCCTTTTAAGTAGCCATAAAGTTCGCCCTCAATCATTCTCGTACTTAAAACCTTATAAACTTTATTATTAAACACTTCTATTGCGCCTATTTCCTCATTTAAATAATCATCTCTATACACAAATTGATGTTGTGGTTCATCTAAAAATACGCTAAAAAGAATTTGGTTTTCAATGATATACGCTTTTAAATCATGCATAAGCTAACCTCTTAAAAAATATTTTTAAAGAAAAATGAGCTTGTAGAAATCTAAAGTAATCGTACTTTCAACAATGATAAAGATGATATTTTATAAAGATTTCGCAATACAAACTCATTTTTTCTTCAAATTAAATTAATTGTTTTTGATTATCAAATTCATATAAATTGCCGTAATTGTAATATTGAACTGATTCAAATTGATTTCGAATCACATTTTTTGTGTCAAAAATCACTTTATCTTTCATATTTACAAAATCGCTGTCAGTCAGTTGTTTAAACTCTGAATGATCACTTAAAATTAAAACTAACGAAGCATCAGCCACTGCTTTTTGAATATCTTTCTCTACAAAATCTAATTCAACATGAGGGTCATATGTTACCACCTCAAGATTCGATTCTTGACGAAGTAATTCATAAATATCAAAAGCAGGTGATTCTCGGATATCATCCACATCTCCTTTGTACGTTAAACCAAAAACCACAATCTTATTGCCAGTTAATTCGCGCAACATATTTTTGGTTGTCTCAACGACATAAGCTGGCATGGAACGATTAATTCGACGCCCTGTTTGTATCAACGGAGAATTTTCAGGATCCTTCGCAATGATGAAATACGGATCAACAGCTAAACAATGTCCTCCTACGCCTGGTCCTGGCAAATGAATGTTCACACGTGGATGTTTATTTGCCATTTCGATGACATCTAATACATTAATATTTAAATGAATACTGATTTTAGCTAATTCATTCGCTAGAGCAATATTTAAATCACGGTAGGTATTTTCCATCAATTTACTCATTTCAGCAGTACGCGCGTTTGTTTCAATCATTTCGCCTTTGACAAATGTACTATAAACACGCTTCCCTGCTTCGATACACGCTGGTGTGATTCCACCAATAATTCGATTATTATGAATTAATTCTTCTAATATTTTCCCCGGTAGTACGCGTTCGGGACAATGAACAAGGTATAAATCTTCTCCAATTGTAAATCCGTGTTCTTCTAATAACGGTTTAACATGGTCATCCATCGTTCTCGGTGCTATTGTTGATTCAACAATCACAGTATTTCCTTTTTTCAAATAAGGAATGATGCTTTTTGTTGCACTCATGACAATTGAAATATCACAAGACTCATATTGGTCATCATTATTCGGTGTTGGCACTGCGATAATAAACGCGTCTGCCTCTTCTGGTGTTTGTGATGCTTTAAATTTCCCCGTAGCTAATACTTCTTCATAAGCTTCTTGTAAACCTGGTTCTTCGATGTGAATATGTCCATCATTTAAACTTTTAACAGCTTCTTCGTTAATATCTACACCAATCACATCTACACCATGTTTCGCAAACATAATTGATGTGGGTAAACCAATGTATCCTAATCCTACAGTTGTAAGTTTCACTTTCATACACCTTTCTTCCATAGAAATTGTTTTGAGTGTTTCATTTATCAACTTATTCACAATGACATCTCAGTCAATTGAACGTTATTTCTATTTTAATTTTTAAGTATATGAAGATTAATTTCAATTAAAAATACAAAATAATTCATTGTTTTACTATATTTTATAATTGAATAAACAATAAATAAACATTCTTTACCTAGTGTTTACATTGCGCTTAAAAAATATGAATTGTAATAGCTACTCTAAGGAACAACGAATGATTTTAAAATAAACTGTATAGAAATGACAAATTAAATGAAAAACACTCTTATTGCATTCAGCCGAATTACAAAAGAGTGCTTTTAGTAGTCAATGCTCATTTCAACTAAACCGTTTTTATAAAATGAGTCATTTCCCTATTCACAATGATTCAATTGTTAGAAATCTTTATCTGCCATGATGCATATGTTATTTAAAAGAAAACGCCAAATATTTCAGTGCCTGGTTTATAATTGTTTTGATCGTCACTATAAGCATTAAAAAAGAGCGATATGGAAGTCAATACACTTCTTTAGACTTCCGTATCGCTCTTTCAATAATTTAACGTTCCCAAAAACAATTAAAAATAGTTCATTCAACAGCATTCTATTGCGTCAAAGATACGTTCGATGCTCGAGTTATAAATATTTTTGTTTAAATTGTTCTACTACTTCGTTAAAATCAGGTACATTTAATGAGAAATACACTTTAATTTTCGGTTCAGTTCCAGAAGGTCTTAACGCAATAAAACCTTCTTCAAATGTATATCGGATGACATCAGCTTTCGGTAATGAGATGGCTGTAGTCTTACCTGTTTTTAAATTTGTTGTTTGTTGCGTGAGATAATCTTCTTTTGTTACTACATTTAAGCCGAGCAATTGATCACTCGTATCACCTCTAAATTGTGCCATGAGTGCTTCGATTTTTTGTCTTCCCGCATGACCTGCATAAGTTGGAGATAACGTGAGATTATCATATCGGCCAATTTGTTGGTATATGTCGTTCAACACTTCTTTAAACGTCAAACCATTTTGAGCCAACATTTGCTTATATTTCACTAATAATGGAATAAATTGAATGGCGTCTTTATCGCGTGACAAGTCTTTTGCTAAATAACCATGGCTTTCTTCAAATGCGAGTACCAACTGGGCATCATCTGTTTGACGTTGTTGTAATTGTTCGGAAATGTATTTGAAGCCGGTCAACACATTAACTACCTCAATATTTAACGCTTTGGCTAATGCTTCACTTAAAGCACCTGTCACAATTGATTTAATGATATAAAACGCATCACCAGTCGGTTGGAGTTCTTGATAGCGCAGTTTCATTAAAATTAAGCCGATTTCATTCCCATCAAAATAACGTGTCGTACCGTCTTGATATCTTTCTACAAAACCAAATCGATCTGCATCTGGATCAGTCGCAATGATTAATGATGCGTCTTCTTGTTCAGCAAGACGAATACCATATTCAAATGCCGCTTCCTCTTCTGGATTCGCACTTTTAACTGTCGGGAATCGTCCGTCTGGTTGTGATTGTATTGTTTCAATGACAAAATCTTCAAAGCCGAGCTCTGTTAATAATGTCGCACCTAATGGTAGGCTTGTGCCATGAAGACTTGTTAAAACGACTTTTTCGCCTTGTGATTCGATTGCCCCTACTAATGCTTTAACGCCCGCTTTATACGCTTCAGTGACTTCATCCGCTAATGGTAAAATCATGCCGGCATCACGTAAAGCTTCAAAATCATTCGCTTCAATTTCTAATGGTGATTCAATCGCATTAATATATTGGCTTAAATCTTCTGAAGCATCTGGCAACAATTGCCCCCCATCTGGACCATAAATTTTAATGCCATTGTAATTACTTGGGTTATGGCTCGCTGTAATCATCACACCTGCTGTCGCTTGTAAATGACGCACCGCAAAAGACAGCTCCGGTGTTGATTTATAACTGTCAGCCAGTACTACTTTAACACCTTTAGTCGCTAATACACGCGCAATTTCGTCGCCAAAGTCTTCCGATAAAAAGCGTGTATCAAAATGAATGACCACCGTCGCATCTGATTGTTTCGCGTTTAAATATTGTGCGAGACCGAGCGCAACTTTACGCACTGTAAATTTATTTAAACGTCCAGGTCCAATGCCAAAAGTGCTTCGAATTCCTGCAGTCCCAAACGTAAGTACATCTTCAAAGCCTGCTTGTCGTTCTTCTTCGGTTTGGCCTTCATAAAATTCGCGTACTAAACTTTCATCTAGTTTTGACATCCATTGTGCTTTCAAAACATCCACCATCCTCATATGATTCATTGATAAAAATTAACGGGACGCCAACGTGATTGATATCCCTCATTCATAATAATAACTTCATTATACATGAACGACACGCTTCCAACATAGAATTCGACTAACCAATACAAAATAGATGAAAATGTATGAAATGATTGAAAAGTCATCAACACTTCATTACAATATATAATCATATGTAAAAATACCTGTTAGGAGCAATTCACTATGAATAAAGGACTTAAATTTTTACTCTATTTATTAGCTTTAATGCTTATAATTGTTCCTACAATTTTCGCATTCACTCTTTTTAATTCATCAAAGAATGCTTTTGACGACTCGTTCTCACAATCGGATCAACGACAATCCCAATTAAGAGATTCAAAAGTCAATGCTGCCAAACAACCTATCTCTATTTTATTTCTAGGCATAGATGATAGCAGTACAAGAAGACAAAACGGACAAAGCGCTGAAAATGCACGTACCGATGCGATGATTTTATCAACGATGAATCCTGACAAACATCAAATTCGTTTGGTCAGTATTCCTCGTGACACGTTAAGTTACATTCCAGAGGTCGGTTACTACGATAAGATTACGCACGCGCATGCATACGGTGGACCAGAAGCTTCAATGCGTACCGTAGAAGCAAATTTAAATGTCCCTGTTGATTACTATGTTCGCATTAATATGGAAGCTTTTGCCAAAACTGTAGACGAACTTGGCGGTATTGAATATGATGTTCCATACGATCTGAACGAACCGAATACAATGGACAAAGGTCGTATCAAACTAAAAAAAGGAAAGCAACAACTTAATGGTGATGAAGTGCTTGCTGTGACACGTACGCGTAAGCAAGACTCTGATTTAAAACGCGGGCAACGACAAATGGAAGTATTAAAAATATTGTTCAAAAAAGCCCAAGACACTAAATCTTTACACAAATTAGATGATATCATTGAAATTGTAGGGAAAAATTCAAAACACAACTTAAGTTACTCAGAAATCAAAGCACTCGCGACAAATTACTTAGCAAATGATGTAGACATTCAATCACAACAACTTAAAGGTGAAAATGAATTACTGAATGGTATTTATTACATTAATCCTGACGTTGATAATTTAATTGAAACGTCTAACACTTTACGTAAAGACTTAGGTTTAGCACCTTTTAAAGACAGAAACCAATTTTTAGTGGAGCGAGTGAAAGCATACTATGGAGAAATTCCACCACTCACATATTTAGAAGAATCATTGTTACAGAACGTTAAAAAGCTCTTGCCAAAAGATGAGAACAATGATCAAAACAATAAAGGTGAATCAGCTGATAACACAAATGGCGCAATGCATAATCAGCAACAAGGAGTACCGTATCAAAACCAAAATCCTGATGGTTCATACTACTAATAGGAGGTTCACACATGGCACGTCATACACAAGAAAAAATTAGACATATCAATGGCATTTTTAATATGCTCGAGCAACAAATTATTCACAGTAAAGACATGGCGCATTTTCGTCAAGAATTGTTCTATGTAAATCATACACATCGTGAAAATTATGAAGCGCTATTGCTTTATTATCAGGAAAGTGAAACGAACCCTGTCATCAATGCCGCATGTTATATCGTCGCCCTTCCTGAAATTTTTGATGCGATTGATGTCTTTGAATCGCCATTACCGTTTTCTTGGGTTTATGATGAGAATGGTTTAACACCCGCAATGCAAAATTTAAGCGTGCCGATTCAATATCTTGTCGCTGCGGCATTAGAAGTGACAGATGTGAATATTTTCAAACCTTCTGGCTATACTATGGGTATGAACAACTGGAATCTCGTACAAATGCGTCTCTTCTGGCAATATACTGCCCTTGTACGCCAACAAGCGATGTAACACCGTCAAATACGAATTAATGATAAGTATCCGTCATTTTTACAATGAGGGTACTTTTTTATATCATTACAAATAGTCCTCAACGCGTATCATCTGTCGCGCTGTTATTTCAATTTTAAAAATACTTTTATTCTACAGCTCAATCGATTATGATAAACATTAAATTCACGCTCTTTATGAAAGGAATGTGGCCTATGATTAAAACAGTAGAAACGGAACAAGAATATCACGATGTCCTGGTCGTTCGTGAAACAGTATTTATCGACGAACAAGGTGTCTCTCGTGATGAAGAAATTGATGAACATGAACATACCGCACAATATATCATCGCCTATAACGACGACCAACAGCCTATCGCAACAGCGCGTTTTCGTCATGTGGAAGGCAGTGCTAAAGTTGAACGTGTCGCCGTGTTGAAAAGTGCTCGTGGCTTAGGTATTGGCAAACAACTCATGCAATATCTTGAGCAAGTCGCATATGAACAAGGCCACCGTCATTTTAAGTTAGGCGCCCAAACGCACGCGATCCCTTTTTATGAATCATTAGGCTATCATACATACGGCGAAGAATTTTTAGATGCAGGTATCCCTCACTATCATATGGAAAAGCACCTCACTTCTTAGACTTTTCCCACTTCATTCATAATTAATGATTCGAATTGAGATATGTCCTAACTTAGGCGATTTCAATTCGATCATTTAATATCATTATTAAATCAATTCATGTACACTTTAATACTCTTCTTTTTCTTTCCTCCAAAATATTCACTTTTAAATTATTAAATGTTAACTTTAACAATTTCTCCTAATTAAAAACAACGCAAAAATATAAATACGGAGAACGATTATTAAAATTAAATTACAATCCAGTTAAAATACACAAATCGTCTCCCAATAACTCTATAATGTGAATAATCAACTTTTTATTTTATCTAAAAGGAGCAATAAAATGGTCAAAAAATTTGGTTATAAAACACCTACAATCGTTGCACTTACTTTGGCTGGAACTGCATTTTCTGCACACCAAGCCAATGCCGCTGAACAAGTTGCACCTGAAAAAACACCTACGAATGTACTTGATGATCAATACGCATTAAAACAAGCTGATGATGCGAAACAAACGACACAAGGAACAACACTTGCAGGTTCAAAAGAATACAAGGATCCTTCACAAATTGATACGACTCAAGTCGATACAGCAGCACAAACTGAAACGCCCGTAGAAGGAGGGCAACAAGACGCACAACAACCTGCTACAACTGATGAAGCGACATCAACAGATCATACTGTATCAAAAGGTACAAACGAAAGTGCATCACCTGCAACAGCTTCTATAGATGAAGGAACATTAAACGCACAAGCCAATTCAGATGAAACGGTTACTAACCGTACACAAGACGCCACTGAAAATGTGACAAAATATCCTTATCATTCAAGTGAAATCGATACACATGAAGACGCAACTGTGTCACCAGATACATATCATGCACTGGACACGCATGCGCAACAACCTTCAGCAATGGATGTAAGCGATTCAACATCAGCACAAACTGAAGCGACGCAAGTAAATACGTCAACAAATGTAAATGACAAAGAGGCCGTTTCGACAACAGAAGATGCACCTACTACACAACATCAAGCAGCTGTACAATCTGAAGCCAACAAAGAAGCGAAGGCAACTACTGAAACAGCTCAAAATAAAACACCTCAAGTTGAAAAGAAAGCAACAGCAACTCAAAATACAGCACAGTTAGCAACGGGGCATCAGGATATTACTGACAAAGTCTCAAAACGCGTAGCAGTGACAAATGAAACGAAAGCGGATGCCACAACAGCGAAAACACAAGCACCTACTTCAGTGACACATCAAGCTGATACACAAGCAAAAACGATAACAGACAAGAAGGCAACAACTTACAGTGCACAAACCGCAACTGACCAAGACATAAATGCGAATCCGGACGGTCCAACACCTCCACGCGTTGGCGGTAAAGGGGGTCCCCCTGCTTCACTTTCACTCCAATCGACTGGTCAAACAGCATTCCGTTCAGCTGTCGCTAGTAAACCGAGTGCATATCAACCTAAAGTGAAATCGTCTATTAATGACTATATTCGTAAGCAAAACTACAAAGTGCCTGTATATGAAGAAGATTATTCAAGTTACTTCCCTAAATACGGTTATCGTAATGGTGTCGGTAAACCTGAGGGCATCATCGTGCATGATACAGCAAATGACAACTCTACAATTGATGGCGAAATCAGTTACATGAAAAGAAATTATCAAAATGCTTTCGTACATGGCTTTATTAATGGTCAACGTATTGTTGAAACGCAACCTACAGATTATTTAGCATGGGGTGCAGGTGCGATTGCGAATGAACGCTTTATTCATATCGAACTCGTTCATGTTCACAGTAAAGAAGATTTCGCACGTCAAATGAACAATATGGCAGATTATGCGGCGACGAACTTACAATATTATGGCCTTTCTCCAGATAGTGCGGAATATGATGGTCGTGGGACAGTTTGGACACATGATGCTGTTTCTAGATTTTTAGGTGGTACAGACCATACCGATCCGCACGGCTATTTAAAACAACATGGTTATTCCTTTGATGCGTTGTATGATTTAATCAATGAAAAATATCAAGTGAAAATGGGTTATGCCTCACCTGCTAACTCGTCTTCAAAACCATCAACAAATACTGGCTTAACAGTTAAAAACACAACAGGTTTCGGCCGTATTAACACAACAAATAGCGGTTTATATACGACCGTTTATGATCAAAAAGGTAAAGCGACGAATCAAACGAATCAAACGTTAAAAGTTACAAAAGAAGCGACGTTAAATGGCAACAAATTCTATTTAATGAGTGATGCAAAATCTAATCAAACACTCGGTTGGGTCAAATCAAACGACGCAACATATCAAGCTGCCCAAGCTGAGAAAAAAGTAACGAAAACGTATACTGTCAAACCAGGAACAACAGTATATCAAGTGCCTTGGGGTGCCTCATCTCAAACAGTAGGCAAAGCTCCAGGTACGTCAAACCAATCATTCAAATCAACGAAAGAACAAACTGTTGCGAAAACGAAATGGCTTTATGGGACAGTTGGCAAAGTGACAGGCTGGATTAATGCAAGTAGTGTTGTAGCAAATGACCAAAAACCATCGACGAATACCGCACTAAAAGTAACAACTGACACTGGTCTCGGTCGCATTAAAGACAAAAATAGTGGTTTATATGCAACGGTATATGATAAAACTGGTAAAAGCACTTCAGCCACTAACCAAACATTAAAAGTAACGAAAAAAGCAAGTGTCAATGGCCAATCATTCTATTTAGTATCAGATTATGCTAAAGGTACAAACGTTGGTTGGGTGAAACAGTCAGATGTCGAATATCAAACAAGTAAAGCCCCTTCTAAAGTGAATCAAAATTATACGATTAAATCGGGTGCGAAATTGTATCAAGTGCCTTGGGGTACAAGTAAACAAGTTGCCGGTACAGTGACAGGTGCTGCGACACAAACATTTAAGGCAACACAATCTCAAACTGTAGGTAAAGCAACATACTTGTATGGGACAGTTGGCAAATTATCTGGTTGGATTAATTCAACAGCATTAGCAGCTCAAAAAACAACAACGAATGTTACTAAAACAATTTCTCAAATCGGTCAACTGAACACGAAAAATAGCGGTGTCAAAGCTTCTATTTATGACAAAACAGCAAAAGATGCATCCAAATGGGCAGGTCAAACTTATAAAATTACTAAAACAGCTTCTGCCAATAACGAAGACTATGTATTACTGCAAAATAGTACAGGAGGCACGCCACTCGGTTGGTTCAATGTTAAAGACGTCACAACACGCAACTTAGGTGCTGAAACAGCTGTTAAAGGTCGGTACACTGTTAATAGTAAAACATCTGGCCTCTACGCTATGCCTTGGGGTACAACGAAGCAACGTGTCGATACATTAAAAAATGCCACAAGTCGTTTATTTACAGCTTCAAAATCAGTTAAAGTCGGTAATGATACATTCTTATTCGGTACAGTGAATCAAAAATTAGGCTGGATTAATCAAAAAGACTTAACAGCCGTAGCAGCAAAAGTTGCAAACATGAAAACTGCATCGAATAGCGCAGTCAAAGGTGCCGCAATCACAACTTTGAAAAAAGTAGAAGATTATGTGATTACGAATAAAAATGGTTATTATTACACTAAAGTTGGAGATTCAAAAACAGCTGGTGCTTTAAAAGGTTTTTATCAACAAATTTTTAAAGTCGAAAAAACATCTTTACTGAACGGCATTACTTGGTACTATGGCGCATTCCAAAACGGGACGAAAGGATGGATTAAAGCAGCTGACATACGTTCATCATTCATTCAACATACTGCGGTCAGTAGCACATTGAAAACAGCACTCGATAAACAAATGGCGCTGACTTACCCGCCTCAAGTTCAACGTGTAGCCGGTAAATGGGTCAATGCGAATCGTGCAGAAACTGAAAAAGCAATGAATACCGCAGCACTTGAAAAAGATCCGACTCTCATTTACCAATTTTTAAAACTTGATAAATACCAAGGTCTTGGCGTAGAAGAACTTAATAAATTGTTAAGAGGCAAAGGCATTTTAGAAGGTCAAGGTGCCGCATTTAAAGAAGCCGCACAAAAACACAATATTAATGAGGTTTACTTAATGTCTCACGCATTTTTAGAAACAGGTAACGGAACTTCTCAATTAGCCAATGGCGGTCACGTAGATAAAAATAATAAAGTCGTAACAAACGGTAAACCGAAGTATTACAACATGTTCGGTATCGGGGCAATTGATACAGACGCTTTACGCAATGGCTTTAAAACTGCTGAAAAATATGGTTGGAATACGGTCAGCAAAGCGATTATCGGTGGCGCACAATTCATCCGTGATCAGTACATCGGTTCAGGACAAAACACATTGTATCGTATGCGTTGGAATCCAGAACACCCTGCCACACATCAGTATGCGACTGATATTAATTGGGCAAATGTAAACGCACAACGCATGAAATATTTCTATGATCAAATCGGTGAAACAGGTAAATATTTCGACGTCGATGTATATAAGAAGTAGATACATTAGAAAGCAGCTCTAGTCATCTTTATGGTGATTAGAGCTTTTTTATTGATATCTTAAGGTAGTTTGCAATTGGCTTGATGTTAAAACATGTCACTAGGACTCACTACAGCGCACCTGATCACCCGCGCTTTACTGATGTGCCCAACTGATAACACTCATCCTTAAATGCCTATTTCACATCACATGATCACACCTCCCTACAAAATCAGAGTCACTCACAAAATAAAAACTTTACATAAAATTGCGTTGAGACAAGTCCCATGGGAACGCGAGTCCTTAACTATCAATCATCCAGACAAATAATACAAATAGAAATCATTTTATAATCTTGTTGTACAACTATACTTAAATCAAAGAAATGTTATATAAACATGCAAAAAGCGGTCAATAGCATTCACCATCAACCGCTTCTTCTCTATTTTGCTTCTGCTTTATTTTTAGACTAACTCTGATTCGCCTTCATCTCTTTATCCAACTCTGACACGAGCTTTTGAATTCCTGGATGTTCTAAATGTATGCCATCATACGCAAAATATTCCGTATGACCGACACCGACTTTATTCCAATCTACTAACGTCACATGCTTATATTTATCTGCCGCCTTTTTAAGCAATTGGTTCACGTGATCTTTATAGTCACGTGGCACTGTCGTATTGATTAAATAAACATCGGCTTTATCAAAATCTTTGATGAGTGTTTCTAATTGGTCTTGGTCAAAATCACCATTCGTACCAATTTGAATGACGACCGGCTGCCCTTTTTGATTAAATGACGTATAGTTTCTCGCAACCTGTATCGCTGCGCCCATTGAACGACCGACTTGTGCATCAATAGTAGGCTTTTGGTAATGCTCATCCAGATAATACCCCATCCCTACTGTTAAAGAGTCACCAATAAAGAGCGGTGATTGCTTTTTAGGATCGAACTTTTCTGCTTTTTGTTCCTTTTCAGCTGGATTTTCTATTGGTTTTTCATTGTCTTTACCATTATTTTTGTGATTCGTTTGATAACTGCTCGCCTTTTTCTCTTGTTTAGCAAGGTAATCAAATTGACCACTGAGCACTAATGCTGCTATGACGATAATAGCCACAACAACGGGTGTACGAATCACCGTTAACCAAACCTTATCTTTTGAATAGAATGTTTTGAAACCATAGCGTCTAAATGGCGTTTCAATGAATTGATATGATATTTCGGCCATTAAAAATGTTAACGCAATATCAATGATATAAATATAATATGGATATTGACCTGCCACAAAGTATTGATGTACAAAAGTCACAATGACGTAATGCCATAAATATAAACTGTATGACCTTTTACCGATATACAAAAATACAGGGTTACTCATCACTTTAGCTAATCGCCCATTCGGAAGTACAAGGCTTGCAATGAGTATCAATGTGAGTAATGAAATACAGTAAAATCCACCGCTATAAAGGATGATTTGCTGTTCGTTTACAAAAAAGAATAATGTAAGTAAAGCGAATAATGCGATAAGACCTAGACTATCGATGATGTTAGCCGCAAATTTAGGCGGATGTTCTTTCAATCGAAAAGCTGGCCATATAAATGCAAAAATGACACCTAATAATAATGTTTGTAAACGGGTGTCTGTCCCAAAATATGTACGTGCATGGTTCGTGTCGGGTGTTGTCATATAAAACATTAATACTGCCGACGCAATAGAAATAATGAAAAATGCGAGTACAATCCATCTTTTTCTTTTAAATATTTTAAAAAATAACGTTAAAACAATTGGGAAAAAGATATAGAATTGTTCCTCAACAGCCAATGACCATAAGTGTTTCAATGGCATCGGTTTGAACTGGTCAAAATAGTCTACATCTTGGAAAATGTACCACCAATTCGATACATATAACAACGCTGCAATCGCATCCCCTTTAATCGAAGGTAATATTTGAGGGGCAAATAAAGCGACGTACAAGACTGATACTAAAGTCACGAATAACATCGCTGGGATTAACCTTTTAAAACGCTTAATCCAAAAGTTTGCTAAATCGATTGTTTGGTAGTTTTCATATTCAAATAATAATAGTGATGTAATTAAATAACCAGAGATCACAAAAAATGTATCTACACCTAAAAATCCTCCAGCTAGCCACTGTGCATTAAGATGATAAATAATAATCGCGATCACTGAAATTGCACGCAACCCATCTAATCCCGGCAAATACCGTGGTGGATGTTGCAATCGTTTCATTCCAGTAAAATTATGATGTAACATAACAACATTCTCCTAATTGATGATTTAATAAGAAACGATTTGTGGATATATGCTATTCAATTTACCACAAAATTATCCCAAATTAAACAGATAATACATAACGTATCGTAAAAGTTTTATTGTATATCCTCATTATTTTTTCTTATGATGATGACGCGAAATATTATAAGAACGTTTGTGCTACTTTTAACGATGATTTTGAGTCCCCTCAATTATTATAAGCGAAATTTCATCTTTCTCAACACTATGCCTTTAATATTCTTGCAAATCATTGCGTTTAATATTCATTTTCGTTGCATTATGAAAAGGATTTATAATAATCTAATGTTGATATTTAAAAAAGGAGACACACCGTATTATGGCACAAACTAAAAAGAGAGATGCATTTTTTGATAATGCGCGTGCAATCTTAATATTTCTTGTTGTGTTTGGACATTTAATACAACCTTATACTGATGCACATCCCACAGTATATGCACTTTATTTACTCATTTATAGCTTTCACATGCCAGCTTTTCTATTTATTTCGGGTTACTTTGCTAAAAATGTCGGACGTGCGGGTTATATCGAAAAAGTCGGTAAAAAGTTGTTAGGCCCCTACTTAATCTTTTTCGCATTTTTCTCGATTTATTACTTTATTACTGGTAAAAATAGTTCACTAGACTTAGATCCATTTGACCCAGTATTTGCACTTTGGTTTTTATTAACACTCTTTTTCTTCAATGTCATTATTGTCATTGTGCGTCAATTCAAACCGATTTACGTGCTTCCGATTGCGATCTTAATTGCAGTATTGGCGGGTTATTCCACTGATGTCAACGGGTATCTGAGCTGGTCACGAACACTGGTCTTTTTCCCTATTTTCTACATCGGTTACATTATGGATGGTGGATTTAGCCGTTATATCCGATTAAGACGTTTTATGCCAGTATCGGTGATGGTGTTAGTGAGCTTCTTTATTTTTTATACGGTACACCCTATCGATTCGGACTGGTTACTCGCAAGCTCACCTTATAAAAATATTGAAGGCACTGAATTTTTATTTAGCCCATTAAAAAGATTGAGCTTGTACATCATTATTTTAGGGACGATGTGTGCCTTTCTTAATTTAGTACCTAGAACGCATCATGCATTTACGTATATTGGCTCACGCACAATGTATGTATACTTACTTCACGGTATTTTTATCGGCTTCATTCGTGGCCATCAAATCTATCCATTTATTGAACAGCCTTGGTTAGGATTGTTTTATAACTTCTTACTCGCATGTTTTATCGTTTGGATATGGTCGAGTAGCTTTGTGGCGAAATGGACGAATCCTGTCGTTCATTTACAACGACCTTCCGCATTTAAACCTTATGACCAATAAACAATGAAGTTAACATGAGAATACATCGCCTATAGTCATCACTTTACATTAGATTTTGGCTATACGGTCGTGTTATTCTAAATGTTAACTTCTCTTTTTTTAGGACGTGATAGGATGAAATTACAACTCAATACATACGCACAATTTTTAAAAGCACCTAGTATCCGCCAGTTTTCAAGTAAAATCAATGAAATGGACGATGTGATCAATCTGACAATTGGACAACCTGATTTTCAGATGCCTGATGTCGTTAAACAAGCGTATCAAGATGCAATTGCGAATGATTATACAACTTATTCTCACAACAAAGGTCGTCGTGACACACGTGAAGCTGTTGCACATTATTATCAATCTCGCTTCAATGTGCATTTTGATCCGGAAGAAATCATTATTACGAATGGTGCTTCTGAAGCATTGGACACGGCACTCCGTTGTATTATTAATCCAGGAGACGAAATTTTATTACCTGGACCTGTTTATGCGGGCTATATTCCATTAATTCAAACGTTAGGTGGCGTACCTGTATTTATTGATACACGGGAGACAGGTTTTAAAGTGACCCCTGAAGCGATTCAACAACATATGACACCGCGTTCACGTGCGATATTACTGAACTACCCTTCCAATCCAACTGGAGCGATATTGACGGCTGAAGAAGTGGCAGCTATTGTCGACGTATTAAAGACACATCCTCTATTTGTGATAAGCGATGAAATTTATGCCGAGAACACTTTCGGTCATACGCATACATCTTTCGCGCAATTTAATGAAATTCGTGATCAATTATTGTTAATCAATGGTTTAAGTAAATCTCATTCAGCTACAGGGATTCGTATTGGTTTTCTATCAGGTCCACAATACTTAATCGACAAGCTGACATTTATGCATGCGTACAACTGCATTTGTGCCAACGTACCCGCACAAATGGCAACCATAGCTGCATTACGTGAAGCCGTTGATGCACCTCAAGTGATGAATCAAGCTTATGTCGAACGTCGAGATTACCTCGTCAACGCATTACAATCGATGGGCTTTCGATTAGACGGCGTACCACAGGGGGCATTTTACATTTTTCCAAATATCGAAGCCTTTGCCGAAGATGACTTTGCGTTCTGTGTCGATGTATTAGAAAATGCAGGCGTTGCGATGGTACCGGGTTCCGCATTTACTGATTTCGGTAAAGGCTACGTCCGCATCTCCTACGCTTATGAAATGACGCAATTGCAAGAAGGTATGGCACGTTTACGACAGTATTTGGAAGCGCGTTATAATTAACTTAATACACGATAAGGGTAGCGGATGTTGTAAGATCACTCAACAACAATATCTGCTACTTTTTTAGTGATCATTTTTTAATATCAGTTTTTATGTTCAAAAAGATATTCAATGTCAAAACAAAAAAGCCCATTCTACTCACTCAATGAATAAAACGGACTTTTCATCTTACATCTTTAATTTAAAGACTTATGGGAATTTAGGGAACTGATCAAAGTCAGGTTCACGTTTTTCTTTAAACGCGTCACGGCCTTCTTTCGCTTCATCAGTTGTGTAGTATAACAATGTCGCATCGCCAGCGAATTGTTGTAAACCAGCTAAGCCATCTGTATCTGCGTTCATCGCTGCTTTTAAGAAACGTAACGCTGTTGGGGAATGACGCATGATTTCTTTACACCATTGTACTGTTTCATCTTCAATGTCAGCAAGTGGTACAACTGTGTTCGCCATACCCATATCCAACGCTTGTTGTGCATCGTATTGACGGCATAAATACCATATTTCACGTGCTTTTTTATGGCCGACAATGCGCGCTAAATAACCTGAACCGTAACCTGCATCAAATGAACCTACTTTAGGACCTGTCTGACCAAATTTGGCGTTATCAGCCGCAATTGTTAAGTCACATACGACTTGAAGGACGTTACCGCCACCAATCGCATACCCTTTTACCATTGCGATAACTGGTTTTGGAATAATACGAATTAAACGTTGTAAATCTAACACATTTAAACGTGGAATTTGGTCATCACCGACATAACCGCCATGGCCACGTACTTTTTGATCTCCACCAGAACAGAACGCTTTGTCGCCTTCACCCGTTAATACGATGACACCTACACGCTCGTCATCTCTTGCACGTGTAAATGCATCAATCATTTCTTGTACTGTATTCGGTGTGAACGCATTATGTACTTCGGGACGATTAATTGTTACTTTCGCAATCCCTTCAAAAAATTCATATTTGATTTCTTTATATTCTTTTAATGTTTCCCATTGTCTTTCCATGGTGGACCTCCTCAAGTTAACCTTTTATAAACTCTAATAGTATTGTATCAAATTTATCGCCATCTTCCACATTTACTGTATGGCCGACTTGCGATACGACTGTCAATTGTGCCTCTGAAAGCCCGTCAGACATACGTTCAGCAATATGCATAAACTTTTCATCCCATTCCCCTACGATGAGTTGCACAGGCAATTTCAAACTTGCTAATTGTGGCCATAAGTTCGGCATATGTCCTGTACCATAATCACGCAATGCTTTCGCTAATCGCTTCGGTTGTTGTGCAAGTCTCAGCTCGCGAATATGTTGGCGTGTTGTCTCCGTTAAAAAGCGTTGTGTCTGGAATAATGGCAATTTTTCCCAATCATTCACAAACACTTCAATGCTCGCAATTTCAAGGACGCGCGCCCGGGCTACATCCACTTGTTGACGTTCAAGACGTGCTTCATCATCTTCAATTCCAGGTGAGCCACTTTCTAACACGACACCTGCCAATGCATCTTGATATTGCAATGCATAAGCTAGCGCAACACGTGCCCCCATTGAATAGCCATGAAGGTATAGCGTGTAGCCTTTGAACTGTGCCAACACAGCATGTAATTGCGTACATATCCACTCAAAATCCCACACAACCTCCTCTGGTGATTGATCTTGACCGTGGCCAGGCAAATCCACACATAAGACATGCGCCGCTTGGGTCAATGGCTCAATATGAGATGAAAATGTGCGTTGATCACTGATAAAGCCGTGTAAGAGGACAATCATTTTGTTCGTTTCTGACTGTGCTGTATACCAGTTATAATGTAACATTCACAACTTCACTCAATTTCTGATATAAATTTTGATGTGCTTCGTAATTGGCTTCACGCTGCGTCACGACTTCAAATAATGTCGGTGTCATCGTCGTCAAATGACTATATTCGAACGATTGTAAGTCTTGGAAGCGTTTATAGTTAAAGTCATACAACAATGCTGCATGTTCGAAGTTCAAACCAGTCGGCGTACCAAATAACCGTTCAAAATGTTCCGGTGCCCCTTCTTTTTGTGGTAAATAAGAAAAAATACCCCCACCGTCATTGTTCAATAAGACGATGTTCATATGGATATCGTTCAGTTTCGACATTAATAGCCCGTTCATGTCATGATAAAATGCAATATCACCTATAAGTAATGTCACTTTTTGATGTACAGCCATACCGAGTGCTGTAGAAACAACACCATCAATGCCGTTCGCCCCTCTATTGGCATAAATGCGTGCTTGATGGTCAATATATAAATTATCGATATCACGAATCGGCATACTATTGCTGACAAACAACACGTCGTCAGCGCCTAATTTATCGAGTACACGACTGACATACGCCGCTTCATCATTCGCCGTTTTTTGATGTGCTTTAATCGTATGACGCGCTTGTTCTTCCATACTTTGCCATTGTCGCAGCCACATTTTTCGATAAGCAGCAGGGATATCTCCTAATGCTCTGAAAAAGTCATTGGCCGACATTTCAAAAAAGTAATCTGGATTTTTCGGGAACGCATCAATATCTGCATTGTTTTGAACTAAAATTTGTGTCGCATCTGTCGTTTTCAACCATTGATTTAACTTTTTAGAGACGACTGGTTTACCGACACGAATGACAAAATCAGCCGACAAGTTGAGTCCTGAGCGCAACAATAAATCATACGTCGTGACGACATTCGGATGTTGTGTCGCGCGAATACCATTGAGTGGGTCAGCCAATATCGGCAAGTCATATATCGTCGCGAAAGTTAAAATTTGTGAAATATCTTGATGCTGCATGTCCCCTACAACAATCAGTCCTTTAGATTGCTTCAACACTGGAAGAATCGCACTGAAGTCCATCGTTTTTTGATAGTGTGGACGTTCATAATGCAATGACGTCAACAAATCTTGACGTGACAAATCCGGTGTTAACGGTTCACGGAAAGGTAAATTGAAATGCACTGGACCTTGGTGAGGGCCATCGAAAAACTGACTCGCCTTTTGTAATTGGTATTTGTTCACAGCCAATGTATTCGGCGTGCCATCTGCAATCGGTAAATCAAATTGGAAACGCACATAGTTTTGAAACATATTGACTTGATTGATTGCTTGTGGCGCACCTACACCTCTTAATTCATGCGGTCGATCGCTTGTCAGTACAATAAGGGGCAAACGACTAATATGACTTTCAGCAATAGCAGGCACATAATTTGCAGCAGCTGTGCCAGATGTACAAAGAATTGCAACCGGACGTTGACTTCCTTTGATTAAACCTAACGCAAAAAAAGCCGCACTTCTTTCATCAGGATGGATCCACGTTTGAATATACGGATGACATTCAAACGCGAGTGCTAAAGGCGTGGAGCGTGACCCCGGACTGATCACGACTTCACGTAATCCATATGCATATAATTCTGATACAAAATGAAACACTTGCTCCGTCAAAAAACGTTGATTAGTCATGTTCACTCACCCCTAAAGCTACCATCATCGGTTTGAATTTTAATGCTGTTTCAGCGACTTCTTCTGCTGCATCCGAATCTTTTACAATGCCCGCACCTGCAAACAGTAACGCTTGCTGATGATTCATTAACATCGAGCGAATGGCCACGATAAATTCACAATCATCATACATATCGATCATACCGACTGGCGCACCATAAAGGCCACGTGCACCAAATTCATGCGCTTCAATATATTCTAATGCACGTGCTTTCGGATACCCGCCTAAAGCAGGTGTTGGATGTAAATCATCTATCAGCTCAATATATGATTTATGCGCTAATGGGCCTCCAATCTCAGTATATAAATGATATAAATGGTCATTTTTCAATACTTGTGGCTCACGATTGTAATCGGCATACTGAATAAACGGACGAATATCTTCAAGAATACTTTCAACAACGATACCATGTTCAATTAAGTTCTTTTCATTTTTTAACAACGCATTGATACGCGCCTGATCTTGGGCTTCGTTGTGTGTTCTTGGAATTGTTCCCGCAACAGCTTTCGTTGATAACATGCCATTTGTAACCTTAAATAATTGCTCGGGCGTTTGAGAAATAAAAATATCATCTTCTGACTCTAACACGAATAAATAACTATTTTTTTCATTTTTAAGTGCACGATATAACACGGCTCCGATTTCAATATCCGCATCAAATTGCACCATGCGACGACGAGAGAGCACAACCTTTTCATCATGCGCTAATTTTGCTGTCGTTTCCTCGACTAATGCTTCCCACTCATCTTTATATATATCTTCAATCCGCTTAATCTGTGGCGGTGTTGTATTTTGCACGACCACACGCGGTAAATGATTTAACTTTTCAACTAATTCATAAAATTGCTCAATCGAAAACGCTTCTTTTTGCACAGTATATGTTAAGAACGTTTCTTGATTGACTTGCGATATTAAGACTTCAGGTAAAATAAAATGATTCACACCAAAGCGACGCCATTCATCCCCCATCCGCTTAGTAGAAAATTGAAATCCACCGCAAATACGTAAATGATGGCGTTCAGAATCGGGATGGATTAATGCGATATCATCTTTAAATTTTTCCCATTCTTTAAAAATAGAACGTTTATTTGTAAAATCATTTTTTATTTTTGCTGCAACACGGTATCCAAAAAAAGAAGTTTCGTTATCATTTAACCGAAAATAAAAACGGTCCCCTGCATCTTCTTTCGACATATCGAACAACGTAATCGGATCTAATTGTTGTTCTAATTTGACTTCAACTGAGACCCATCGTTGTTTTGTTTGTTGTACCGCGTCGATGATTGCCTGTTCGCAGACATCAACACTCATCCCATACTCACTTCTTTCATCATAATCAAGTTTTATCCATTATTACATTTTAACATTTTTAAAGGCGATTGTGTGCACAAGTGTCTTTTCCATAATATTGTTATTGATTTCATTGACGAACTTTTTTATAATATCAATGTAATATAAATATTATAAAAAAGAGGTTGACTAACATGACGTCTCAATTTGAAAAACATTCAACGTTTCACAAATATTGGCAACTCATGCGTCCTCATACATTAACAGCATCTGTTGTTCCTGTTTTAGTCGGAACAGCGACTGCAAAACTTTTTTTATTAGGTAGCGAGGACCATCTCCATTTCGGTTTATTCTTAGCAATGTTGTTCGCTTGTTTGTTAATTCAAGCCGCAACGAATATGTTCAATGAATACTACGACTTCAAAAAAGGGTTAGATGACCATGAATCAGTAGGTATTGGTGGCGCCATCGTACGTAACGGGATGACACCCCAACATGTATTAAAACTTGCAATTATTTTTTATATCATTGCAGCAATACTTGGGCTTTACTTAGCGATTCAAAGTTCATTTTGGCTTATTCCTGTTGGTTTATTATGTATGGCTATTGGTTACCTCTATACAGGCGGTCCATTCCCAATCTCATGGACACCATTTGGCGAATTATTCTCAGGTGTTTTCATGGGTATGATTATTATCGTGATTGCTTTTTACATCCAAACAGGTCACCTTCAAAATTATGCATTTTGGATTAGTATTCCTATTGTGATTACAATTGGGCTCATCAACATGTCAAACAACATTCGTGACCGAGTTAAAGACAGTCAAAGTGGTAGACGTACTTTACCTATTTTATTAGGAAAACGTGGCTCACTTATCTTTTTAGCAACATTTTACGCGATTGCCTACCTTTTTGTCATTTACACTGCACTTTTCAAAGATGGTGGTTCACTGTTCTATTTACTTGTACTACTGAGTTTCCCATTACCAGTGAAAGTGTATCGTCGTTTCCAAAAGAATGATACACCGCAATCAATGATGCCGGCAATGGCTGCTTCAGGTAAAACGAATACATTATTCGGTCTACTATACGCATTAGGTATTTACATTAGTGCATTGCTTGGTGGCGTATAAGTTAAAACACTCGATAGAATCGAAGTCTTAGAATAACAAAGGCTTCGATTCTTTTTTATAGTTTTATATATATCGTACCACACTATTCGCTTACAAATGAAAATGTATTTACGAAATTTTAATATATCTCTACTTTACCATTTTTATCATTCATGTCATCCTCTATTTGCATACGTAAGATTAAAGAAACACCACGCTTTTGATATCTTCACGCACTTTGTAAAAATCGGAAAGCTCTTCTGAATGTCACGCATACTGTACCATAACAGTATGCATTTATCTCTTAAACGTCATGCCTCAAAAACGGTATATTAGCTAATTCTGAGACGCTTGTACTAATTGATGGCGCGCATTAAAAAATTGTCGATAGGTCAAATACGTCGCAACCAATGCTGAAATAATCGTCGCTGTAGTATGAATAAATACGACCATTAACTGAAACTTAATCGCTTGTATCGGTGGCACACCTGCAATAATCATGCCCGTCATCATACCTGGAATCGATACCAGGCCATACGTCTTCACAGAATCAATCGTCGGCACAATCGCGACTTTGACACTTTCTCTTATCGCTTCTTTTGCCGCCATAGCTGGACTTGCACCTAAAGAAAGTTTGGCTTCAATGATCGCTGTCTCTTTCGTAAAGATACGATTTAAATTTTGATAACTTAAATTGATCGCAATCATGCCATTACTACCGACCATCCCCGCAACAGGAATAATTTCATTCGGCTTAAAATCAATAGCACCCGTTAAAAGCACGCCACCTAAAGATAAAATTGAGCCTGTGAGTATCCCTGCTAAGGATATCCAAAACGCATGCTGCACCACTTCTGGTTTTCGCTTTTGTGTATTGGCAGCCGCGTTAACCATAATGACTAAAATGAGTAACAGTACAATCCATGTCGTTTCTAATTTAAAAACAAATTCTAGTAAATAACCAATAATCACTAATTGAATCACTGCACGTATCGCCGCAATGATTAAATCTTTAGCAATATGTAATCGCTCTTTAAACGAAACTAAAATGGGAATGAGTAGCAATAATGATGTCAATAATAGCGAAGTCGTACTCATCATGACAAACGCGCCTCCCTCGTTAACATACCATTACGAATTTCCATTTTGCGGTGAAATTGGCGTTGACTTTGTGCATCATTGTGCGTAATCCACAAAACGGACATGCCCTCTTGAACTAAATCAAACACCAATTCTTCAATTTGACGACTGCTCTTATCATCTAACGCACTCGTCGCTTCATCAAGCATCAGTATATCTGGCGTAAACATGAGCTGACGTGCAATCGTGATTCGTTGTTTTTCACCCCCGGACATATGTTGCACCTTGTCCGAAAGTTTGTATTTTTTTAAACCTACTTTTTCCAATAGCTTCTTTGCTTTAGACTTATTAAACGAAACTTGACGCACCTTTGCCGGAAAAGCTAAATTATCTTGAATCGTCTCACCAAACAATTCCACACTTTGCGGCAAATAACTAATATGCTGTCTTAATATTTCGGGTGAATAGTGTGCATAAGGTTGTCCTTTAAATTCAATATTTCCACTAGTTGGGCTCATTAAATCTGCAATCAACCTCAACAGCGTACTTTTACCACTTCCAGACGGCCCGACAATAGCCACCGCTTCACCTTTGTCGATATGACAACTGATATTGTATAAAATTTTGCGTTCACCGCTTTCGTAGCTGACATTTGTTAACTCAAGCATAAGCGTTACCCTCATTTTGGTAGATCATATAGCGGTATTCATGCCCATAAAGCACTTTTTTCATTTTTTCTTGAAATCCCAACTTACAATACAACTGATAGGCACGTTCATTTTGCTCATCACAGTTCAAGCCCCATGTCACTTCTGGATTCGATTGGAGCCGTGCTTGAATCAATTTTGTTGCAATACCTCGACCACGAAACTCAGGGAAAGTAGCAATCGTTTCAATATAAACATCTCCTCGCTCTGCCTCTAATACAGGTAATGGCGTGTCTGTTTCTAATTGAATCTTTTCGGCTAATGTTAAATTTTGCCAAGCCTGTTCGTATGCCGCTTCGTACTGGCCTGGATACGCAATCAAGATACCTGCCACTTGTCCTGCGACTTCATAAATATCTACGTGTTCAATATGATTGCGATAATGAACTTCTGTGGCGCTTTTAACAAGTGCTGCTATCACGGTTTCTTTCTCATAACGACGCACAATTTCAAGTTCCATATCTTGCCAAACGAGGTATGTTAACTCTGCAATCGCACGCGCATCTTTGGGTGTTGCTTTTCTAATCATATTTGAGTCACCTCACTCTTTACATTTTAGCCTATTTATCTGATGTTTAAAAATACCCCAACATTTCTACAAACAAATGTTCTAAAAATACTTCACAAATAAGAACGGGTGTTCTATAATCAGGTTGAGGTGATTTCCATGCATGATCATACGCTCCCTACAGCATACCAATCTGAAACAGACTATCGAAAAATTCCAAGACAATATCTTAACACTCGAATTCCTAGAGGGCGCGGCATTGTGAAATGGGCCCCTTTCGCAACATTGCCCGAACAGTTTGAAGCAATTAAACAATTCGAAGCCAATCAACTTAAAATTGACCGTCCTGACTTAAGCGAAGATCAAATCAATGAACTGAACCAAATGCTGCATTTAAAAATAGCGCACAATGCTTTTAGTAAAATTCACTATTGGCGCGCTAGACACATCCATACTATTCAAGGCTATATCGCGAGTATCGATACATTGACAAACGAATTAGTGCTCACTAATGAACGACGCACAGATCGATTAGTCATCGGATTAAACGAATTGTATGCGATTGAATAGTATCGCGTGATTGACTTTATTTTATCTTATACCCTGATTTGAAAAAAGATGTCATCATTTGATTCAAAAAGATGTATTGGCTATGCTTTTTATCACAAAAAAACACAGCAAACATTGCACGAATAACAACATTTACTGTGTAAGGTTTAACCATGAAAAATCAATAAAATGACGACCGCTACAATTTGAGCGACTGTTGTGGTGATAATTCGGCGTGTGTACATATAACTAAAACCGAGTAACAATTGGCAAACAAAAATGAATGTCACAATCCACCATTGATCTAAATAGATAAAAAATGAACCTGAAGCTAAAGCACCGATTATTATAGCGAGCCACGGTTTTGAAGTCATACGCACGATGCCTTTTTGTAAAATGGTACGCATATATAATTCATGACATGGCATTACAAATAATAGCGTCACTAAAATTTGCCATTTAAAATAAACACCTGTTCGTGATAATTGTTTAATTAACGAAGCATACGTCAGTTCTGAAGTGATCCATGAGAAAATGACTTGTATCAGTACAAGCGCAACACCAGTCGCTAACCCTATGGCAATGGATGTTAATAATCGTTTGGAGGCAAAATCTCTTTGATAAAAGACATAACTAATGCCTGCGATTAACATAATTCCTGTATAGAGTTGCCAATATACACCATGCTCACCCCACAACAACATTAAAATAATGTGGAAAGCAATAAAGCTCAGTATAAACCAAAGTAGCGGTTTGTTGATCTTTTTCATATACGTTTATCCTTTTTGTTCAATAATTTTATATCTCTTATGATTAATCACTGTTTTTTCAGGCAAATCTAACTCGCTGAAATTTTCCATGATCGTTAAATCAACAATGACAGAGTTATCATTGATTTTTTCAACTTTTCCTCGTATCCCATCATAGAATTCTACGATATCTCCTACTTCTGCAATTGTCATCTTTCTGTCCCCCTTAGAAATTTACTAGCATATATTGTACTAAAATTTACATTTTAAATAAACAATTTACGTCAATTGTCAGAAATTATTTACATTCAGGGTCTTTTTAAGATAAATGATTGGAAAAATCGAATTAAATCATGCATAACATAAGTAAGGGCATATTGGGGGAAAGGAGTGTTTATGAGTGAAGTTTATTAATAATCAAAACCATACTGATCCAACATTAAACTTAGCAATGGAAGAGTACGTATTAAAAACCGTACCTATGGATGACGACGATAGTTATTTTCTATTTTACATTAACAGACCGTCCATCATTGTGGGAAAAAACCAAAATACGATTGAAGAAGTACATCAACCTTACATCGAAACACATGTGATTGATGTCGTACGCCGTATTTCTGGGGGTGGCGCAGTGTATCATGATTTCGGTAATTTAAATTTCAGCTTTATTACTAAAGATGATGGCGATAGTTTTCATAACTTCAAAAAATTCACACAGCCGATTGTTGAAGTGCTCAACGATTTAGGTGTAAAGGCTGAACTCACAGGCCGCAATGACATTCAAGTTGGTCAAGCTAAAATCTCTGGTAATGCGATGGTCAAAGTCAAAGACCGTATGTTTAGTCATGGGACACTTATGTTGAACAGTGATTTAGATGAAGTGCAAAATGCATTGCGTGTCAATCCTGCAAAAATTCAATCAAAAGGCGTCAAATCTGTCCGCAAACGTGTCGCTAACATTCAAGAATTTATAGATGAGCCGCTTGATATTGAAACATTCAAAGCCATTATACTCAAAAAATTGTTCGGTGAAGCAGAAGTCGAATCTTATACTTTGACAGAGGAAGATTGGAAAAATATTGAAAAGTTAAGCAACGAAAAATATCGCACGTGGGACTGGAATTACGGTAAAAATCCAAAATATAACTTTGAACGCGAGCATAAATTTGAAAAGGGTTTTGTTCAAATTAAACTTGATGTCAAAAAAGGTCGTATTGCGCATGCTAAAATTTTCGGGGACTTTTTCGGTGAAGGTGATGTAGCTGAACTTGAAAATGCACTGACAGACATTTTACACCAAAGAGCAGCCATTCAAGAAGCGCTCAAAGATTACGATCTTTATCATTATTTTGGCGACATTCCTCGTGATGACCTCATTGACATGATGGTTTAATACATGTAGATCACACTGTTATTAATCATATTGTATATTAACTTCATCTGATTCCGAGTCAAATGTGGCATATTTCACTTCCGTTAAAAGTGTAAATATTCTCTTATTGGTTGATTTCTGGATATAAGATGGTTAAAAATTGAACATATCGACGTAAAAACAGGACTACCTCATACATGACGGATAGTCCTGTTTAATTTGAAGATGTGGATGCACTTTGACTACTCACCGTTGACTGCCTCCAACTCTAAATATTCATCAGTATACTTTAGAAATGCTTGTTCATTTTTATTAACCAATGCTTCATCAATTAAATGCTGCAATTTTTGCTTCCTTTGATTCTTCAATGCATGTGCAATCACAAGTTCAACGCCCAGCTGATTAATCGTACGTACCGGGTCAGCAACCATTTGTTTCTTTACATCAGTTTGATTTTTCATGTTGAGTCACTCCTTTGTGTTAAATGCATAGTATTAAGTTATTTAATAGTATAACGAAACATGTCGCAAAACGCAACGAATTTTCTGAATTTTTAAAGTAATTAAGTCAAATTTTTATCTGCTTTTTGTAATATTATCCATATATTTACAAAACGGCATTGACTTAGTTCAGAATATTCATATAATAAGAATTAGACAGAGAGACCCGACACCTTAAGAGATAGGAGGGTTCTATTATGGACCAAAAATCCAACATCATGTATGCAATTAGTAAGGGAGATATGTTTTTGAGACCAGTAGATGGTCCTGATGGTGCACTCACGAGTACGGAAATCTATAGATATGATGGTGATCATTTTATTATTCACGATCGTGCCCAACGTATTATTGAGCGCAGTTGTAGACATTACGGTGAATCGTACTCAGGAAGAAAAGCACAAGCTAAACGTATCGCCAATATCTCTAACAAGACACCCATATTGCTCACTCCAATTTATCAAACCTACTTTTTCCCCACTCACTCGGATAGGGTTCCTGAAAATAGTTGGCTGAACATGCATTACGTAGTCAAACTTAAACCATTAAAAGGCGCCCGTTGTAAAGTCACTTTTGCCAATGATTTAACTGTCACACTGCCTATTTCGCATCATAGTGTTAAACATCAATTTTTGAATTGTGTTTATTTTGCTTATTTAGTAGGAAGGTCTAATCAAGTACAAACACATAATCCTGAAAAACCTATTGATTATGACCAACAACCTTTTAATATTTTTGAAGCACTATCGCAATATGCTTTATTAGAAAATGCAAAAAGAGAATTAGAAGAAAAGAAGAAAAAAACGACTTACCTGTAGCTATGTTATTTTGAATTTTGTATTGAATAAATTATGATTGTATGACTTGCGAGAAAACGCAACATGTTTCATCTAGACTATTTATTCAACAAAGTGTAAAGTTAGCGGAATTTATATACGCATAGTGTAAATGTTCCGTTAACTTTTTTGTTATTAACCCTTGATTTCTCCAATGATGTTGATATAATAATATTTGTGATTGAAAAAGTTATTCCACAGTAGCTCAGTGGTAGAGCTATCGGCTGTTAACCGATCGGTCGTAGGTTCGAGTCCTACCTGTGGAGCCATGGAAACGTACTCAAGTTGGCTGAAGAGGCGCCCCTGCTAAGGGTGTAGGTCGCGAAAGCGGCGCGAGGGTTCGAATCCCTCCGTTTCCGCTAGATAGAGAACAATAGTTAATATTTGTTTTCTTAAAACTGACAAGAACGCTGTTACGACGGCGTTCTTTTTATTTTTGTTTAGCATTCACTAATATCTGTTTTAAAATAAGCGGTCAAGTTGTGGTCAAATAAATCACATTTTTACTTTTTAGCTCTTTCATTGACCAAATTTTGACCAAATCAACTTTCGAACAGTCAATAAACACCCCACCTATTGCAGGCGGAGTTAGTTTATTCGTTTTCTTTTTCTAGTTGTGGTACCTGATAAATTATTTTTTGAAAGTGTTTTTTCTCTTTTTCAAATCTACATACAAAGAAACTGATCCACAGAATAATACAGCTAAAGGCATTAAGCATAAGTAAATATCAAACCCCTTATACATAAAAACAAAGAAAAAAATTATGCTTGCTATAACTATAAAAACATTAAACATTATTGAAAAGAAATTTTTATTCAAAATTACATCCCCTTCACCTTTTTTTCGAATTAATTAAATTATCCATTTCTTTAGGATTACTTTTTTCTTTCTCAATAAGTAATCCTATGATATCCATATCGTAATACTTAGAAAGCTTAAACAAATTATCCAAATCAGACAAAGTTTTTTGTTTTCCCAATTGTTGATGCTTTGTATCGAAACTTCTAACTCTTTTGAAACCTTCTCTTGAGTTAAACCTTTATCTTTTAGATGTACATCTTAAAAGGTGGACTAAAATCCGACTTTTATTATATGTTTTTATTAGGTAAATATTATAGATTGGACGTTACGTTAAAAATCGTTCAAGCATATTTGAATAATAACTTAAGTTCTAAAATCTCCCCCAAAATATAGCGTATCGGATAGTTCAATAATTAATAAATGACACAAACAATATTTGAAGTTCGAGTCAACTAGATGAGATGAAAAATTACAAAAAGGGGAGATACTAGATGTTTTTATAAAGTATCTTTTTAAAATTTAGATAAGAATATCTATTGTCTAATCATGAAAAAACCAGTCATTTTAAAATTTCTATCTTTTTTAAATTTTCGTAGCTAAAAACAATCCATAAAATCTTCTCCAAATATCTCAATATTTTAAAGTCAACTATCATTGGAGCTCGAATGTTAGAAAGTACTATAATGCCATGTTTACTTCTGTAATATATCATTAATCAAAAACGGTTAAATTCCAAACAACCTCTATGCTATTCAATCTTATTGATAGAAGTATTATATAATTATTTCCACTTATAAAAATAGAAATTTTATATAAGTGGAAAATTTTAGTTTTAGAATTCCATTATTAATTAAAATTTTTAATTGCTTTTGTTGTTTTAAACAATTGGTTATGATAGAATTCAAACACAATCGATTATAATTTAAATCGACAAAAGTTAAATGGAGATGATATTTAAATGAAACACATGAACTCGAAAAGTAACCGAACGCTCTCTCGCTTTTCAATTCGAAAATGCTCTGTGGGGACAGCATCGTTTTTAATTGGAACTGTTGCGTTTTTCGGAATACATCACGAGGCTTTCGCAGCTGAAAACTCAACAACTCCCGTCACTGTAGCGCAATTACAAGACCAAGGCGATACCAATGAAGTGTCGACAGAAAAACAAGATGATACACAAGCAAAAGCGAATGCACTTTCTACAGATAATTCAACACCTACAACAGAACAATCAAAAAGTGATACCGAACCAACGCAAAATCAAGAAGTGAATGAAAAAGAAGCAACACAAGTTGAGCAAACTCCAGATAATGCATCATCAGAATTTAAAGACAGTGCAGCACAAGATGAAACAACATCGAAAGACGCTGACATTGCTCAAACAAAAGAAGCAAAAAATGAAGCATTGCAAAGTGACTCATCAGCAAACCTATCAAATCAAGAAGCAGAAAAAGAAAACACAACTAACAGTGAATCTCAAGTAAATGAACAACCTAAAGCAGATACAACTTCTGATTCACAAGTTTCAAATACACCTCAACAAGATCCTACATCGACAGTACCTTCACCAGAAACATCAGAAGACAATCGACCTTCAACAGAATTAAAAAATAGTGAAACAACTGCTTCTCAAACAACTTTAAACGAACAACCTACTGAATCAACATCCAATCAAACTAAAACGACAAAAGCACCAACAAATACAACAGTCGCAAACAAAAAAGCACCTACACAATTAAAAGACATTAAAGGTACAACTCAACTTCGCGCAGTCAGTGCAAGTCAACCTACTGCTGTTGCAGCTGGTGGGACAAACGTAAATGACAAAGTAACAGCATCAAATATGAAAATAACTGAATCTTATATCGAGCCAAACAACTCAGGAAACTTTTATTTAAAAAGTAACTTTAACGTAAACGGGACTGTTAAAGAAGGTGACTACTTTACTGTAAAAATGCCTGACACTGTCAATACTTTTGGTGACACGCGCCATTCACCTGACTTTAGAGAAAAAATTACAAATCAAAAAGGTGAAGTTGTGGCTTTAGGTGAATATGATGTTGCCAACCATACTATGACATACACGTTCACTAATGTCGTTAATAATTTAGAAAATGTGTCCGGTTCGTTTAACTTGACTCAATTTATGGATCGTAAAGTGGCAACAGATTCTCAAAAATATCCATTAAAATACGACATTGCAGGCGAACCTTTAGAAACATCAATCACTGTAAACTACGGTCAATATTACAGTGAAGGTGATTCTAACTTAAAATCAATGATTACTTCAGAAGATCCTAAAACTGGGGACTATGACCAATACATTTATGTTAACCCTTTACGAAAAACGGCGAACGGTACAGTTGTAAGAGTTCAAGGGTTCCAAGTTGATCCAACTAAGAGTAATGGGCAAGTGAAACCAGATACAACGCAGATCAAGATTTTAAAAGTTGCTGATGGTCAACCACTTAATAGTAGTTTCGGTGTGAATGACAGTGAATATGAAGATGTCACAAAACAATTTAATATTGTTTATCGTGATAATAATTTGGCAGATATTTACTTTGGCAACTTAAATGGGCAACGCTATATCGTTAAAGTGACGAGCAAAGAAAATTTGGATTCTAAAGAGGATTTAAACTTGCGTGCTATTATGGCCACTCAAAACCGATATGGTCAATATAACTATATTACTTGGGATAACGATATTGTGAAAAGCTCTTCTGGTGGTACAGCCGACGGAAATGAAGCATCATATCAATTAGGCGACAAAGTTTGGAATGATGTGAATAAAAATGGTATCCAAGATCAAGGTGAAACTGGTATTGCTGATGTAAAGGTTACTTTAAAAGATCTTGATGGCAACATTTTGGATACAACTTATACAAACACGAATGGTAAATATATCTTTGATAATTTAAAAAATGGTAATTATCAAGTGGATTTTGAAACACCGGAAGGCTATGCTGCAAGTCCATCCAACCAAGGTAATGACGCCCTTGACTCTGATGGTCCTACAAATGCACAAGCTGTCATTAGTGATGGGAACAACTTAACTGTCGACCAAGGTTTTTACCAAACTGAAACACCAACACACAACGTCGGCGACAAAGTTTGGGAAGACTTAAATAAAGATGGCATCCAAGACCAAAACGAACCAGGTATCGCTAACGTTAAGGTCACTTTAAAAGACGCGGATGGTAACGTTGTGGATACACGTACAACTGATGATAAAGGGAATTACTTATTCGAAAAAGTTAAAGAAGGCGAATATACAATTGAATTTGAAACGCCTGAAGGTTATACACCGACACAAACAGGCCAAGGCAGAGTCAGCACTGACTCTAATGGGACATCTTCCCTTATTTTAGTCGAAGGTAACGATGACTTAACAATCGATAGCGGTTTCTACAAAGAACCTGTTACACACAAAGTTGGCGACAAGGTTTGGGATGACTTAAATAAAGACGGTATCCAAGATGACAATGAACCAGGCATCTCTAACGTTAAAGTCACTTTAAAAGATGCGGATGGTAACGTCGTAGATACACGTACAACTGATGCTAACGGTAACTATTTATTTGAAAACGTGAAAGAAGGCGACTATACGATTGAATTTGAAACGCCTGAAGGTTACACACCGACTGTTACAGGTCAAGGTACAGCTGATAATGACTCTAACGGTACATCTACAAAAGTTACAGTTAAAGATGGCGATGACTTAACAATTGACAGTGGTTTCACTCAAGTTACACCTGAGCCACCGACACATAATGTTGGCGACAAGGTTTGGGATGACTTAAATAAAGACGGTATCCAAGATGACAATGAACCAGGCATCTCTAACGTTAAAGTCACTTTAAAAGATGCGGATGGTAACGTCGTAGATACACGTACAACTGATGCTAACGGTAACTATTTATTTGAAAACGTGAAAGAAGGCGACTATACGATTGAATTTGAAACGCCTGAAGGTTACACACCGACTGTTACAGGTCAAGGTACATCTGATAATGACTCTAACGGTACATCTACAAAAGTTACAGTTAAAGATGGCGATGACTTAACAATTGACAGTGGTTTCACTCAAGTTACACCTGAGCCACCGACACATAATGTTGGCGACAAAGTTTGGGATGACTTAAATAAAGACGGTATCCAAGATGACAATGAACCAGGCATCTCTGACGTTAAAGTCACTTTAAAAGATGCGGATGGTAACGTCGTAGATACACGTACAACTGATGCTAACGGTAACTATTTATTTGAAAACGTGAAAGAAGGCGACTATACGATTGAATTTGAAACGCCTGAAGGTTACACACCGACTGTTACAGGTCAAGGTACAGCTGATAATGACTCTAACGGTACATCTACAAAAGTTACAGTTAAAGATGGCGATGACTTAACAATTGACAGTGGTTTCACTCAAGTTACACCTGAGCCACCGACTGAACCTGAAAACCCTAGTCCAGAGCAACCTTCTGAACCGGGTCAACCTGAAAATCCTAGTCCAGAGCAACCTTCTGAACCAGGTCAACCTGAAAATCCTAGTCCAGAGCAACCTTCTGAACCAGGTCAACCTGAAAATCCTAGTCCAGAACAACCTTCTGAGCCGGGTCAACCTGAAAATCCTAGTCCAGAACAGCCAAATAATCCAAGTGTGCCAGGTGTTCAAAATCCTGAGAAACCAAGCTTAACTCCAGTCACACAACCGGTTCATTCAAACGGCAATAAAGCAAAACCATCTCAACAACAAAAAGCTTTACCTGAAACAGGTGAAACTGAATCACATCAAGGTACATTATTCGGTGGTATTTTAGCTGCTTTAGGCGCATTACTCTTTGCACGTAAAAAACGCCACGATAAAAAACAATCACACTAAGCTCAACTTATGATTTAAATGTGATGCACACAAAGACCCATGTCGCATTTCTTTATGAAATGCTAGACATGGGTCTTTTTTAATCTCATATTCGATTACAATGATAGTCCACTTACGATATGCATATTTTGCGGTACTAGTTGTCTCTCTTGTTCTGCTTGAATTTCTCGAACGAGCAACTCTGGCATTGTGCTTGGAAATGTTTGATGTACGACCGCTTCACTTAACAGATGACGATAATGGCGATAAATATAATCCGTCGTCACGACACGGTAACAATAATCTTCTCGCAATTCAAAATCCGTAACACGCGCATTTAAAGGCTTCGACATATCTACAGTATATGTAAAACCTGACCAGAATAAAAAGTGTGTCGGGTCTGTATCTTTCAACGTCCACTGCCCTTTTTCTAATTCAAGATGACTTACACTTTCTTCAATTAAACGTTTAATTTCACTCCCTTTTAATGTAAGATCAATCGGTTTGTCGGGATGCGGATACGAATTATAAACATCTTCATTTTTCAAACGCCCTTTTAAGCCTTTCGTATTCGGTAAAGGCAGATGTACACATGTTAATGGGATTTCCGTTTCATGGTTCAAACTTTGATGTAACAATTGAATGTATGGATGGGGTTGGATTAACAACTCATGAAACGTATCAAATTGCATATCGACTTCATGCGCGATAATATATTCGTTTTTCCAATTCCGTATCGCTTTTCGATCGTAATACGTTAAGTTCAATAAACGTTCATCTTCCTCATAATCCGTCAATGTGACAATCTTTGGCTGCATCTCTAACAATTCAAAAGAGTTACGTCGTTTTTTAAATTTCGCATTAACATGAATGACATTTTCAGCATTTTGACCTGCTTGAACATACAGTGTCATACCATCATTTTCGATAATCGTTTCGTGTTGATGCCCAGTAATCATGAGATCAATTATCCCAGCCTGCCTCATAATTTCTTCCGCTCGATTTTCAAATTGCGACTTAGCATCATGACTCAACTTCGACAAACCCCCATGATACAACACAATAAGAAAATCAGGTTCAATCGTTTCATAAATATAGCGAATCCAACGTTGTGCCGCATAGGTCGCACTTTCGACAATCACTTCCGGTTCCATTTCTACATTTTCATTTTTCATTAGCCCTTCTGAAGAAACCCCCATCACGACTAATTTTAACCCATCAATATCTTTCACTGTATAAGGCGTAGAAAAATACGGTTCATGGGTGACAGCATATTCTACATTCGCCGATAGCCATGGGAAACGTGATAACGCAACAGAACGATTAAAAAAGTCTAAACCATATTTGAATTCATTTTCGCTCATGCCACTCGCATCATAGTTCATCGCATTCATTAACTTAATCATCGGATGTCTTTTGTATGGTGCAATAATGGCGTAATAAAAAGCTGTCACACTGCCTGCTAAATTACCACCGTTGTCCACTAATACGACATGCTGATGTTGCTGTCTTACTTCATTAATATATGTCCCTGCTCGATATATATTAGAACGTTCAGTTTCATTGAGTATATGGCTATGCATATCAGAAGTCGCTATAATTTGTATATTTATTTCATCATGCTCACTCATTGCTTTCACCCCAAATCTCAATATTCATCTCGTATTCTACCATATCTCGACATCCACCCACTATTATTACTCCTTTGCACAGACATTAATGGATATGAATTCAATTTAAAAAAATTAAGCATAACTAAGAATCTTTTGTTTCAAACACTATCCAATAACAATATTTAATTAAAATATAACATTGTACTTTTATTACTGAATCATACAACTCTAGACCTATTTTCTTGTAATTTTAACCTTTTTTTCAAGAAATGGATTGACTTTCATAAAGTATTAAATTACATTAACTTTATCTGGGTTAAATGAGATAGTTTAACCTTCATGTCATATTATGCAGAAGGTGAAAATTTATTATGAAATTAAATCAATTGCCTCTTAAAACAGTCGCATTAACATTGCTTTATTTTGCTATCATGCTGACTTTGTATTTTATTTACGGTAATGGTGATACACAAAATACTTTTATCTACAACGATTTTTAATCATTAAAGGAGCCGACACATGAAAGATGTTTTAACAATGATTTCACAGCACAGTCAAACCCAGCCGGACCGAGTTGCCGTACAACATCAGAGTGAATCATTAACTTATCTAGAGTTAGAAAGTTATTCCTCACGCTTAGCATCACAACTGCTTACAAGCGACAACCCTGTTATAGTTTATGGCCACATGTCTCCATTTATGGTAGTGGGTATGATTGGTGCTCTTAAAGCCGGATGCGGTTATGTTCCAATTGATCAATCTATACCTACAAACCGTATCCAACATATTATAGAAAAAGTTTCACCACAATTTTTAATTAACACGACAGATACACCGCTTAATTATGAAGGTGTGACAGAGATTACTATTCAAGGTATTCAATCATTCGAGACTGTATCATCATTGCCTTTAATGCAAAATGATGGTATTGCTTACACGATTTTTACATCGGGCTCAACAGGTCTTCCTAAAGGTGTGAAAATTTATTACGAGAGCTTAGTAGAGTTCGCAAATTGGGTGGACTTATTGAACCAATATCACACGAAAGATGTTTGGTTAAACCAAGCGCCATTCTCATTTGATTTATCAGTTATGGCGATTTATCCGTGTCTCATTTCAGGCGGTACACTATTGTTAGTCAACAAAGAAATGATTGCAGCACCTAAAAAATTGTATGAGCTGTTCCAAAACGAAAAAATTAATGTTTGGGTGTCTACCCCATCATTTATGGAAATTTGCTTAATGTTACCAAATGTCAATGAAGCAGGTATGCCACATTTACGTACGTTCTTATTCTGTGGTGAAGTGTTAGGTCACCATACAGCGCAAACATTGTTAAACAAGTTTCCACAATCTTATTTATACAATACGTACGGCCCTACAGAAGCGACTGTTGCGATTACAAGTATTCGAGTGACGCAATCAGTACTTGATAGCCATAAGTACGTTCCTGTGGGCTTACCAAGAAAAGGGACGACATTAAATGTGACTGAAGAAGGAGAGCTCATTATTACTGGAAATTCAGTAAGTGCAGGTTATTTAAAAGACCCTGAAAAAACAGAGAAAGCCTTTTTCAAAGATGGTGAACAACGCGCATACTATTCAGGTGACAAAGCAGTATTTGAAGATGGCTTGTGGTTTATTAAAGGCCGCATTGATAACCAAATCAAATACAACGGCTATCGTATGGAACTTGAAGAAATTGAAGCTAAAATGAACGCATTGCCATTTGTGAATACATCATTGGTTGTACCAATTTATAAAAAAGACAAAATCGCCTACTTGAAAGGTGTCGTAAAGTTAAATTCAGAAGACATCGATCCGGCAGACGTACCAAAAGAAATGAAGCAACGTCTTAAAGCTGAGTTACCTGATTATATGATTCCTAAAAAAATCGAAATTGCTGAAGAGATGCCATTGACTAACAATGGTAAACTCGACCGCAAACGAATTAACGAGGTATATCAATCATGATCCCATACAGTAGCTTTCACTTTTTTGCGATTGCGCTCATTGTGTTGTTACCTGTGATCATACTGGGGTTGTTAGGCAAAAGATCTAAAGCTTACAACTTAATCAGTACATTGATTATGATTGTCGTCATATTTGCAGACGATCAACACAACTTTTTCGGTATCAAGTATTTAAGTTATCATTTATTGAGCCTTGTTTTATACATTATTTGGCAAGCGCTCATTATTAAGGGGTTCGAGCGTCTTAGAGCAAACAAGCGCTCCACACCGCTTTACATTACGACGATGATTCTGTCTATCCTGCCACTCTTTATGGTCAAACTCCTACAAAGTTCATGGCTAGGTTCGGGACAACTTCATTTGCACAGCTCAAAAATCGTGGAACTGTTCGGTTTCCTCGGTATTTCGTACATTATGTTCAAAAGCGTTCAATTAATCATGGAAATTCATGACGGCACATTAAAGCAAACTGTAGATTTGAAGAAGCTCGTACAATTCATTACGTTCTTCCCTACGATCTCTTCAGGTCCAATTGATCGCTATCGTCGTTTTGTAAAAGATTACGATAAAGAAATCGCTATGGACAAATATTCACAACTCCTTGGTAAAGCGATTCATTACATTATGATAGGTTTACTTTACAAATATATTATTGCGCATTTCGTCCAACAGTATTTTGTGACACCTTATACAGGTCACCTCGAGTCGTTTGGCGATTACGTGATATACATGTATGGCTATAGTTTCTACCTGTTCTTTGACTTTGCAGGTTACAGCTTATTCGCCATTGCATTGAGTTACTTGTATGGTATTGAAACACCGATCAACTTTAACCAACCATTTAGAGCAAAAAATATTAAAGATTTCTGGAACAGATGGCACATGAGTCTATCGTTCTGGTTCCGTGATTGTATTTACATGCGTTTTATTTTCTTTATGACTAAGAAAAAATACATTAAATCAAATTTCCATGTGTCTAACCTTGCCTTCTTACTTAACTTCGGTATTATGGGACTTTGGCACGGTTTTGAATGGTTTTATGTGGCGTATGGTTTATATCACGCATTGTTATTCTTTTTGTATAATCACTATGAAAAATGGCGTAAAAAGCGTTTCGGTAAGTGGGATCATCCAGTGATTAACGCACTGAGCATCGTTATCACTTTCCACTGTGTCGCTTTTGGCTTTTTAATCTTTTCAGGACAATTAATTTAAGGAGAGAGTTTTATGGAATTTAATGAAAAAGTTTTAGATATAATTGCAGAAGTTGCCGACGATGATATTGTGAAATCAAATCCAGATATTCATATTTTTGATGAAGGGATTATGGATTCAATGCAATCTGTACAATTATTAGTAGCGTTTCAAGACGAACTTGATATAGAAGTACCAATTATGGACTTTAATAGAGAAGATTGGGGTACGCCAAATCAAATCATTAACGAATTGGCAAAATTACGATGAAGCTAAAACAACCTTACATCATTGCTTTTTTGGCGAGTATTCTATTATTCGGTATTTTTATCATATTGCCGGCTAAATGGTTTGTGCCACCACATATCGCAAACCAACTTCCTAAGTATCAAGTGTCAACAGATAGTGATATGTTAAAAGGCCAGTATGTACAAGAAGCTATGATTAAGGACCCTCATTACTACCCAGTTTATGGTTCAAGTGAGCTGAATAAAGAAGATCCATTTCAACCTGCCATCTTGTTAAAGGGGCACACGAAAAATCTCTTTTATGTGGGCACTGGGGGTTCCACGGATTTAATTCAGTTGATGACGTTAGGTGCACAGTATGACCATTTAAAAAATAAAAAAATGACGGTCATCATATCACCACAATGGTTTACGAGACATGGCTTAACTGAAGAGAATTACCAAGGTCGTGCTTCTCAGTTACAAATTAATAGTATATTCAATAACCCAAATATTTCTAACGATATTAAAACACGCTTAGCCAAACGTTTATTGCATTTTAAAGACAATAAGCAGAACGACTTTTTAAAACATTTTGCAAAGTCACATGAAGCAGATGGGCATTTCTTAAACCCCCTTTATGCGAATCATCTTGCGAAAATGGAAGCATTAAAGAGCTATTTACCGTTCCATCATCAAGGTAAATTGCCGAGACTGTTCGATAAAAGTCAAAAGCAACCATTGAATTGGAAAGCATTAGACAAAGAAGCACATCAATATGGGGCGCATCACAGTCAGTCTAACCCTTACCAAATCAAGGATGCGTATTGGAAAAAATTAAAGCATAAAAAGTCTGTGAGCCGTGACCACGAGTTCCGCTTAAAATCTGTTGAGTATGATGATTTATCACTTTTAGTTGATACACTCAATGCAGCAGGTGCGGATGTGCAGTACGTGTTAATCCCAGTTAATGGCAAGTGGTACGACCACATTGATCTTCCGCGTGACAGACGTACAGCGGTCAATGAGAAAATCGTCAAAACGATTGAAGATCACCACGGTCATGTTGTAGATTTATCACATCACGACTATGAACCTTATTACATGAGTGATGCTGTCCACATTGGATGGCGCGGTTGGGTTGAAGTGACGCAACATATTAAACAACACATCGACCAATAAATTGAATAACACATTAAAGAAAGCCATAACCTGTCAATTCTCAAAACAGGTTATGGCTTTCTTTACTTGGTTGATACACTTCTCTTTTCAGTTTATTGACTGTTGCATTGAGCATTGTGTCTTCGTAACTTTATCTTACAAAAAATTGATGCTATTGATTTCTTGATTTCATCAACTTGCCCTCAGTTCCCTGTATTTGATATAAGATTGCCTATACGGCTGAGACTCCTGAGAGGAGGCGTGCATACTGCTAGCAGTCACTTCTTTACTTTAAAAGTGGCTACCGTTTAACGCAGTAGCTGTCTGACTTCTCAATGCACATGCTTTTGAGAAGTCTAGTCAGCCTTGCGGGGGCAGTACAACGAAATCTTTGTTACACGTGAGATTTCTGTACTGCTCCCAAAATCCAATGCGGCTTCCATCTCTTGTATGCTCCAATCAAGCCGAATTGAGTTGAAGAAAGCGAAGCCATGAAGGCAATCAAAACTACAATTCATATGGAGGGCAAGATTAACAAGAACATTGCATCAATCGCATCAAAAATTTTCTATATCTCATCGCCCTTCCTATTATTACCCAATTTGAATGCGCTCTTTCGGAAAATGATACTTCGCTGGCTCACGATTACCACTCATCATAATAATAAAGGAAATCAAGCCTACACGTCCGATAAACATTAAAATCATCAAGACGACTTTTGAAACACTGCCGAGCTCTGAAGTTATCCCCGTCGATAAACCACACGTTCCGAATGCGGACATAATTTCAAAATAAATCTTAATGAAATCAATATGATGCCCTTCGTTTAACATGATGATAAATGTGCCTACAAATGTCATCACAATCGCAATACAAAATACCGCAAAGGAACGTTGAATATCTTGGTTATGAATTTCACGATTAAATACTTTAATGGATGACTTTTCAGCGTTCGGTTTGTAGTTAATGACAAACAGGATAATAATCGCGAAAGTCGTCGTTCGTATACCGCCACCTACAGAACTTGGTGAGGAACCAATAAACATGAGGCCGCCCATCAGAAGGTTTGTCGCATCTGAAAACTGTGACACATCAAAAGTTTGTAATCCTGCACTTCGCGTCGACACCGATTGAAACATCGCATAAAATAATGTCTTGTGCCATGACTCATTTGCGAACACACCATGCGCTTCGATTAATAAAATCCCGAGCATACCAACAATTAAAATCAATAAATACGTTACCGTTGTCACTTTAGTAAACAGTGAAAATCGAAAGTTTGGAATCCTATTTTTAATGTACGCTTTAATTTCTAATAATACTGGAAAGCCAATTGAGCCCAAAACGATAAGAAACATCACAATCGTTTGTACAAAGTAATCGTTCGCGTATGGAATTAAGGAGTCCCCTGTGATGTCTAATCCCCCATTTGTCGTCGCAGAGATGGAAACGAAGACACCCTGTAATATCGCCTCTTTTAAATCATGAATATCTTGATAAAAATAAAATGCGAGCAGTGTTGCACCTACTAATTCAATCACTAAAATCGTTCTCACAATATCTAAAATCAGTTTGACTGTCCCACTCATCGCCTCTCTATTGTTATCTAACATAATGAGTTGACGTTCACGTATGCCAATGTGCTTGCCTAATACAACCCATAACAGCGTACCGATGGCCATAACACCAATGCCACCAATATTGAGGATGACCAACAAGACAATGTATCCAAATGCTGAATATGTTTCGGAAATATTGACTGGTGTTAATCCTGTTACACTGACACCTGATACCGCTACAAACAACGTATCAATCGGTGCGACTTTTACGCCTGGTTTGTGGACACCTGGCAGATTAAGTAGCAAAAACGCACCGACAATTGCGACAAGGTAATACAAGACAATCCCTTGTTGTGGGCTGGATTTTTTTAGTAGTAATTTGACTATGGACAAGTCATTCACCCCAAAGTTATTTCAATTTGAATGAGATTTCTTTCACCTCATTTTCACGTAAGACCTTTAACTTCACTGGCTTTTGTTGATCAATGTGTTGCGTTAACTTTTGTTTATAAGCCAAATTATCTTTGATAGGTTTACTATCTAATTCTACTATGACATCGCCTTTTTTCAAACCAGAATTTTTGGCCGGACTGTTGTCGTTCACTTTTTGAACGACAACACCTGTTGATACATCTTGAGGAATTTTATAGTCATCACGTGTCGCTTTATCAACATCCACCACGTTATGTATATCAATATCCGTCTTCGGTTGTTGAATGTCGCCTTCTTTTTCGATTTTTTGCGCAATGGCTAACGCTGAGTTAACCGGAATGGCAAATCCCATATTTTGAACACTTGGCATGTTAATTTTTAATGATGCGATACCAATTAAATGGCCTTCTTGATCGACTACCGCGCCACCTGAGTCGCCTGGATTAATCGGTGCATCAACTTGGAACGTACTGAGTAATGTATCATATTTATCGTCTTGATTGAGGTCTACTGGAACATCACGATTTAATCCTGATACAATACCTTCACCGACTGTATTTTGGAAGTCAAGACTTAACGGATTGCCCACAACTAAAACCGGTTCTCCTAATACAACTGCACTAGAATCTCCGTGTTTAAGTGGTTTTAATGTATCGCCTTTAGGGGCTTTCATCGTCATCACAGCAATATCAGCCATTTTATACTTACCAATCACTTTAGCCTTAGCGGTTTGCTTATTACCAAAAGTGAGTTCATGTTCTTTACGATCTCCAACGACATGCGCATTTGTCAGTATGTAAAGAGTGTCGCCTACTTTTTTGTAGACGACACCCGATCCACTTTCTTTTTCAACTTGTGCCTGAGCATCTGAATCTTGAACTGCATCCGGTGTAGGCTGACTATTATTTTCAATCGAAACGACAGATTTTACAGCTGTATTCGCATTTGCCATCGTTTGTGTGACTTTTTTATTCGTTCCCTTCTCTTTCTGTTGCGTTTCAAGTGCTTGTTTCATATTCGCATTGTCGCTTTTATTGACGTTATTAAAAATAGCAAACAATAACAACAATACTAAAATGGCTGCGAGCACGATTAAAATTTTTGCCCATTCTCTAGAGATGAATTGTGTGACTTTTTCAGTCCAGTCACGTTTAGTTGTATATTGATGTTTCGACGCTTCTGTTTGGTGATTGTCTTCAGTATGGCCTTGTTCATCTTCAGTCTTTGCGGTTGCCTCTGATGTCTCATGTGGCGACTTGTTTGACTGATGCGTTGTTTCGGCTACTGCACCTGTACGCGCCGGTTCCTTCGCTTCACTGCCATTGATAGTCACTGATGATGTCTCTTCAAGTGGTCGTGCACTTTCGGATTTTTGTTCGGCTGTTATTTCAGATGGTTGTTGATTTTTATCCCCATCGTCATGCGTTAATTTTTCAATACGTGCTTTACGTAGATTATCTTTGACACGTTCTTCATTATTTTTCGCTTGCTTTTTTTCCTTTTCAGCTTTGAGCGCGTTTTCTTTTTCTTCAGCTTTGAGTCTTTCCTCACGCTCTTCATTATGGAAATATTCGCGACGTTTGCGCTTATAATGTTGCCTTGGAATCACATGTTTTTGATCTCGTTCCATTGCACGCCCTCCTTATGTATCTCTTTTATCTATTATGACATATCGCTACTTAAATTTCTGTAATCTTTACTTATATATCACAAACTTTTTGAATGGTTTTAAGTTGTATTTTCTACGATACATCGCATGCTGACAATATTTATTTTTATCGAATCTTAAATACATGTTTCACTTTACACCATTCAACAACAAAGCAGCTATCCCCTGTTTAACCACTGATATTGCTTTTGCTTTAATACATTAAAACATAAAGAAAGGCCAGGATAACGTAATATCCCAGCCTAAGTCAAACGCCCTTATTCAGCTTTCATTAAGATGCATCATGTTTTTTATTACGCACCACTGATGTAAACCAACCGATCAGTACAAGTCCAATCATGACTGTCCAGAAAATGATTTGCCACAATGTAGAATGTGGAAAATCATGTGGGATCATACCGATATCTTCATGTGCTAAGACGAGTACGACAAGTTTGATTCCGACCCATCCAACAATCGCAAAGGCAGCACCTTCAAGACCAGGATACTTGTTCAGTAGCCCTACAAAGAATGTTGCAGCAAAACGCATTAAAATGACACCGATAAGACCACCGATAAACATCACCGCGAATTGACCTGCATCCATACCACCGAAATGCACACCGATCGTCGGTAATGTTACAGCAATCGCTAATGCTGCTAACATAGAGTCAATCGCAAAAGCAATATCTGCAACTTCAACTTTGAGGACAGTGCCCCAAAATTCTTTCGCACTCACTTTTTTCTCAACACCTGACTCGTCATAATGATGATCATCGTTGTCAGGTTGTTCGTGTTCTCCACCTTTATGTTTGAAAAAGTCATATAAGTTTTTCGCTGACATATATATGAGATATGCCGCACCGATCGCTTGAATCCACCAGAAATTCGCTAAAATACTAATTAAGAATAATGCGATAAACCGGAAAACAAATGCGCCTAACAAACCATAAAATAGTGCTTTTTTACGTTGCTCTGGTGGTAAATGTTTCACCATCACAGCCATAACAATTGCATTATCTGCAGCCAATAGTCCTTCTAAAAATACAAGTACTAATATGACCCATCCATAAGATAATAACAAACTCGGATCCATTAACAGATCACTCCTTCAATTTTTTATATGGGCGCATGTGCTCGCCCGGTATCATTTCATTGTTTCGCGTGAACACCCACGCTCAGTGAAAGACATAATTAAAGAGACCCATGCTAAATCAATAGCAAAGGTCTCACTTAGCAATTTTATCATGCCCGCTTCACCGGAAGAAATTCAGTTTCTTCGTAATGACGACAAAGCGTTATTAACGTTTGTTACGCTAATCAAGTTACTCCCCTCTGACAATAGTCAGTCACAGGTATTTAATTATGATGTTAACATTATACCCAATTTTTTATGAAAATAACAGCCTATTATCTTGAAATTAAAAAATATTCATAACCAACGCATCTCGTCTTTTATTGTTTACAGGACATCTTCAACAATGAACAAAGCAGACTGTGCCTCTATACAACACATCGTCTGCTTTGTTCATTGTTTATTCACTATCATGTGTATATCAATACATTATAACAAGCTATACAGTTTAATTTCTGGGAATTTTTCTTCAAACCAACGTGTCGCAAAATCATTTTCAAATAAAAAGACTTTATTATCATAGCGGTCATTTACTAAAATTGAACGACTCGTACTCATCTTATCTTGCACGTCTTCTTCATTTTCAATCCAACGCGCGATTTTTTTGCCGACAGGTTCCATCACAACATCGACATTATATTCATTGTTCATGCGATGTTCGAACACTTCAAATTGGAGTTGTCCTACTGCACCTAAAATGATTTGGTTCGTATGTGGTGATTTATAATATTGAATCGCCCCTTCTTGCACGAGCTGTTCAATCCCTTTATGGAAGTGTTTCTGTTTCATGACGTTTTTCGGCGATACTTTCATGAAAATTTCAGGTGTAAACTGAGGCAATGCCTTGAAATGGAACTTCTGGTTACCTGCAACAAGTGTATCCCCAATTTGGTAATTTCCTGTATCATATAAACCGATAATGTCACCCGCTACAGCATGATTCACTGTCGATTTGTCATCGGCCATAAAACTTGTTGAACGTGTGATTTTCTGTTTTTTACCTGTTCGTTGTAATGTCACGTCCATACCACGCTCGAACGCACCGCTGACAACACGCATAAAGGCAATACGGTCGCGGTGTTTCGGGTCCATGTTCGCTTGGATTTTAAAGATAAACCCTGAAAAATCTGTATCGAACGGGCTCACCTCAACCTCTTCATCTGTTTGACGTGCATGTGGCATCGGTGCGTGGTCAACATAAGCATTCAAGAAGTTTTGTACTCCGAAATTCGCTAATGCTGAGCCGAAAAAGACTGGTGTTAAATCTCCACGCATTAAGGCATCATTATCGAATGACTCACCTGCTTCATCTACAAGCATTAACTCTTCAATCGCTTGCGTAAAAATACTATCATTCGCAATGTCATGCGCCTCTTCTAATTCATACTCTTCATTAATATGCAAAGTGTTTTCTTCATCACGGAACGGCTCAATCGTACGTTCTTTTCGGTCAATAATCCCGAAAAAGTTTTGTCCCATACCAATTGGCCAGTTCATCGGATACGTTTCGATACCAAGTGTTGATTCAATTTCATCTAACAAATCGAACGGTTCTTTTCCAACACGGTCAAGTTTATTAATAAATGTAAAAATAGGAATCCCTCGCATTTTACATACTTTGAATAACTTTAATGTTTGTGGCTCAATCCCTTTTGCACAGTCAATAACCATGACCGCACTATCGACCGCCATTAACGTTCGGTACGTATCTTCAGAGAAATCTTCATGCCCTGGCGTATCTAAAATGTTAATTTTAAAATCATCGTAATCAAACTGCATGACAGAACTTGTAACTGAAATCCCACGTTCTTGTTCAACTTTCATCCAGTCACTTGTCGCAAATTTACCTGTTTTCTTCCCTTTGACTGTCCCTGCTTCACGAATCGCACCACTAAAGTACAGCAATTTTTCAGTTAATGTCGTTTTCCCCGCATCAGGGTGAGAAATAATCGCAAACGTCTTGCGTGATTCTACTTCTTTTTTAATACTCATTGTACGTCTCCTTTAATTCATCAAACTTCTTGTAACCATCTTGTGATACGTAATGCTAAAATTTGCGCTTCTTCCTCATTTATCACATTAAATAAATGCACAAATAAATGTTCTGTTAGTTCTTCACCATATAGTGTATCTTCTATTTGAATCGACCAGTATAAATCTGGAATCGATACGACAATATAATGTTCTTTTTGATTGTGATATAACCAAACCTTAGCTGAATAATTTTCACTATGACTTTCCCTAATTTTCATTTGGACCTCCACCGAATTTTTGATACGCCGCTTCTAACCCGATTAAATCATCACGATGAGGCACTTTGACGTGACCTGGCATAATTTGATACGGTTCACGTCCTTTAGATGCAAGTACAACAGTATCCCCTGGTTCTGCCACTTCTATCGCATGGCGAATACCTTCTGCACGGTCTGTAAACTCCACATAACGATCATGTGTCGCGCCTTTCGCAAGTTCAGCCGTTAACATTTTCGGATCATCATTTGCTGGATTATCTGGTGTGAAAATGACATAATCTGCACGTGAAGCGACACGTCCCATTTCAGGCGTTTTCGTTAAATCGCGTTCTCCAGCCATGCCAACTAGGAAAATAAGTTTTTGCTTAACGAACGGTTCAACTGCATCAATCAATTTCGCCATACCATCTGCTGTATGCGCATAATCAATAATTAAATCGATTGGCAATGATGGATCGAGTACTTCTAAACGCCCTTCTACTGGTTCTAAATCAGCGACGACTTTTGTGACCGTTTCTAGTGGTGCACCTTTCACCCATACACCTAACATTGCTGCCATTAAGTTCGCAATGTTGAAACGACCGATGTACGGCGAACGCACTGGATATGTACCAAAAGGTGTTACAAAATCAAACGTCACGCCTTGTAAAGATTCATGAATATTGGTTGCCATAAACTGCGCCTCTTGTTCAATGCCATATGTTAAGCTTTCGTATGGCGTAACTGATTTTAAATAAGTAGAAAATGGGTCATCTGCGTTAATAATGACGTATTTATCACGACTCAAATCTTGACCGAGTTGACTAAATAGCAACGATTTCGCATGACCGTACGCCTCCATTGTGCCATGAAAATCGAGATGATCTTGTGTTAAATTTGAAAATATCGCAACATCAAATTCAACGCCACTCAAGCGACCTAAACTAAGTCCATGCGAGGACACTTCTAATGTCATCGTTTCAGCCCCTGCTTCTACCGCTTCATGAATCTTCTTCGTTAAGACAACGGTTTCTGGTGTTGTGTTCACACCTTTTGTCACTGTTTCGTTAATTTGAAAGCCATTCGTACCTAAATACGCACTACCTTTGCCTAACTTTCGATAAATGTGATGAATCATCGTCGCAATCGATGTCTTACCATTTGTCCCTGTGACACCAATCGTCGTCAGCTGCTTGCTTGGAAACCCATACAAATGATGCACTAAGTGACTCGCGACACGTAATGTATCTGGTACTATCACTTGTGTGACGTCACCTTGTAATTCAAGCGCACGATTCACAACAACAATCTGACATCCTTGTTCTACGACGTCTTGCGCAAAACGATGACTATCGACGGTATAGCCTTTTGATGCGACAAAGATACTGCCAGTCTTTGCTTGACGCGAATCTGTCGTAATATCATTCACTTCAATATCTAAACGTCCTATGACCTGTTTAATTAAAATATGATCAAATAATTGTTGTGCATTCACAGACATCTCTCCTTTATATATACACTCATTTATTATACACTTTTTTGCTTGAAATCCTATTAGGAATGGAGATGGAACATAGAAAATTTTTGATGCCATTGATGCAAATATTTTTGTCAAACTTGCCTTTCCTATAGCTTTGTGGTTTTTGATTATCTTCATGGCTTCGCGTTTTTACAGGAAACACCATGATAGGAAGTTTTATGAAATCAAAAAACAATAGCATCAATTTTTCATCTCCTCTTCATCCTCATTTTCCTAAATATTTAAAATCATTCATACATCACAAATCTATTAATGGATTGAGGTTAAAATTTTTCTATATCCCAACTCCAACTGCTTTTTATCAGTCAAATACGATTGAAATTTTAATATACGGGTATATTGATTTAAATATTATTTTATTCTTTCTTACATCTTAAGACTGAAATATGTAAATCACTATTGTGCCTATCTATGGAGTATATTAAGATAATATAATGAATTTACCGTAAAATATGGGTAGCATATACACATTTTCTCATCTTTTACAACGAGGTGTACAGTTAAAATGATTTTAACATTGTTATCGTTTTGTAAGAAATGCCATTAACTTTTCACAAGACGTACAAATTGCGGTACACTAGCATAGAACCAGTTAAAGTCTCAATATCTCGGAGGGTGGCTTTCATGATCACTGAAAAGAAAAAAATATTGATTATCACCGGTTCATTCGGCAATGGCCATATTCAAGTGACGAACAGTATTGTTGAACAGTTGAATCAAATGAATCTTGACAATCTGACAGTCATACAACGTGATTTGTTTTTAGAAGCACATCCGATTATGACAACGATTACTAAAAAGTGGTACATCAATAGCTTTAAGTATTTCCGCCGTATGTATAAAGCATTTTATTATAGTCGCCCTGACCAATTAGATAAGTGCTTCTATAAATATTACGGTTTAAATAAATTACTCAACTTACTATTAAAAGAAAAGCCAGATTTGATTTTGGTAACTTTCCCGACACCAGTCATGTCTGTATTAACCGAGCAGTTTAATATGAACATTCCGATTGCGACGGTCATGACAGATTATCGTATGCACAAAAACTGGATTACACCGAATTCTGAGCGCTATTATTTAGCCACTCATGATTTGAAGCAAGAATTTGAAGCGGTGGGCATTCCAAGTGATCGTATTAAAGTAACAGGTATCCCTATTTCTGAAAAATTTGAAGAACCGATTGATCGTGTAGCTTGGTTACGTCAACATCACCTTGACCCCGAAGCGCAAACCATTTTAATGTCGGCAGGTGCGTTTGGTGTGTCTAAAGGATTTGACGAAATGATTCAACGTATCCTTGATGAAAGTCAGAATGCCCAAGTCGTCATGATATGCGGTCATAGCAAAGAACTGAAACGTCAATTGTCTGCTTCGTTTAAAGACAATCCTAACGTGCTTATTTTAGGTTATACGACCCATATGAATGAATGGATGGCGGCAAGTCATTTAATGATTACGAAACCGGGTGGCATTACCATTTCAGAAGCATTAATCCGAAAAATACCAATGATTTTCTTGAATCCCGCGCCAGGTCAAGAACTAGAAAACGCGCTCTATTTTGAACAAAAAGGCTTCGGGAAAATTGCGAACACACCGACAGAGGCGATTGATATTGTAACGCATTTAACACGTCACTCAAACGAAATTGACCAAATGATACACAATATGAGTGAAGCCCGTCAACCACATGCGACGAAACGTTTATGCCAAGACTTGTTAGACTTACTTTACAATGCTTCAACATTCGAAACTGTATATGGAAAGGTGCCTTTATATGCAAAACTACTCGTCAAATAAGATAGCTATGCGGAATTTCTATATCCTATTAGTCATTTTATTTCTGATGGAATTTGCAAGAGGAATGTATGTATTAAGTTATTTACCTTTATTACCAACCGCAACAACCATTGCTGTTAGTGTTACTTCAATTGCAATTTCCATACATTTTATCGCTGACTCAATAACAAACTTTTTCGTTGGCTTTGTGTTGAAACGTTTTGGCGCTAAAGTTGTACTCACTTCAGGCTTTTTTCTCGCTTTAGTGAGTCTCTTTTTAATTATTTGGATGCCGACCTCGCCGATGACGCTTATTTTAAGTGCTGTCATGCTCGGTGTTGCCGTCTGTCCAATATGGGTTATCATGCTCGCTAGTGTAGATGAAAGAATACGTGGTACTCAGATGGGTTACGTTTATTTTGCATGGCTTGCAGGGATGTTAGCCGGTATGATTGGAATGAACTTAATTTTCAAAGCTCATCCGACACATTTTAACTTTTTGATGGCCCTTTGTGTAGCGATTGCTTTTGTGCTTTATTATTTTGTTAAAGTGAAGTTAACAGATTATAATACGAAAAATGTGAAACAACAGCTCAAACAAATTGTGAGTGTATCACAGCGTCACCTTGTGCTCTTTCCAGGAATTTTACTGCAAGGGATTGCGATTAGCGCACTCATTCCTGTCTTGCCTCAATATGCCGTGGATATCGTTGGTGTAAGTACCGTTGAATATACGGTAGCGATTGTCATTGGCGGTATCGGTTGTACGATTTCGATGCTGTTTTTATCTAAAATGATCGATGCCTATTCTACACGTTTTATGTATAGTGTAATTTTCGTGGGTTTTATCATTTATGGCTTGGCAATTTTCGCATTAACATTGATTCAGCAAATTGTCATTGTTTGGATTATCGCATTATTTATCGGCTTACTGTACGGTTTACTTTTACCGACATGGAATACATTTATGGCACAATTCATTCATCCGAGTGAACAAGAAGAAACTTGGGGTGTGATCAATAGTATCCAAGGTTTTGGTGCCATGCTTGGACCATTATTCGGGGGACCAATATCTCAATTTATGGGCAGCCCTATTTTTACATTTTATTTTGCGGCACTCCTTATCTTTTTCTTAGCTCTGTTTTATGGCGTTTATTTCGTCAAACAACGACGGACATATTAAAAATATTAACAACGACTTTGAAGCAAACACAAAACTTGTTTCAAAGTCGTTGTTGTTTTGTGTTTGATAATTGCTCTTTTCAATACTTTCTTAACTTCCCAAATTTAAGTCCGCGCTAATCCACCTTTCTTTCGTCTACTACGCTGTGCAACTCAACAAAATCATTTAATAGCAATTGCGTTCAAACAGTTTACAAAATATATAAGAACTTAGAGAAATCAAGCAATATTGACAAAAATTTTCAAAACTTGTTATAACCACTCATGACAAGCTGAAATGCCCTAAAATTAAGTAAACGCTTACATCGATAGCCCTATAATTCACTTATTCTCCTTAAAATTGGTCATATTGTCAATACGTACCATTAGTGCTATTTTTAAATTAAATAGAGAAAGGAGAGATTGCATGGATACACAACAACCGAATATCATCCTCATTTGTGTGGATCAACTGCGCTTTGACACGTTAGGTCATCATCATCATCCTGTCGTTTCAACACCTCATTTGGATATGTTGGCATCTCAAGGTTATCATTTTAGTCAAATGTATACTGCCGTGCCAAGTTGTATCGCAAGTCGTGCAGCATTGATGACTGGTTTATCACAAGCCCATCACGGTCGAGTCGGTTATGAAGATAATGTCGATTGGGCCTATGATCAATTTATGGCTGACAGTTTTAGAAATGCAGGTTATCAAACAGAAGCAGTGGGCAAGTTGCACGTGACACCTGAACGAAAACGTATTGGCTTCGACCATGTCATGTTACATGATGGTTATCTTCATGAAGCACGTAAGTACACTGCACCATATGGTCAAAATTTTGAATATGCTGACGACTATTTAATGTGGTTGAAAGAGCAATTAGGTCATCACGCAGACTTAATGGATGATGGCATCGAACCAAATTCATGGGTTGCTCGTCCGTGGATGTATGGAGAACAGTTTCATCCTACAAACTGGGTTGTCCATGAAGGTATACGTTTTTTACAAAGAAGAGACCCCGAAAAACCTTTTTTCTTAAATCTTTCATTTACACGCCCTCACCCACCACTCAATCCGCCTCAATACTATTTTGATATGTATATGAATAAAATAGATGAATTTCCAGTGATTGAGATGGGTGCCTGGAAAGATATAGAGGAGCCGTTACCTTTTAGTATTACAGCTAAAAAAGGACATTATCATAAAGACGAATTGGATCGTATGCGTGCAGGTTATTACGGCAATATCACCCATATCGATCACCAAATCGGTCGTTTCCTTATCGCGCTAAATGAACAACGAATCGCGAAAAATACAATCATTTTATTTGTATCAGATCATGGCGATCAATTAGGCGAACACAATTTATTCAGAAAAGCATATCCGTACCAAGGGAGCATTCACATTCCGATGATGATTTATGATAAAGGCAACTTATTAAAAGGAAAGCATCGCGATTTACATCAAATTGGAGAATTAAGAGATATTTATCCAACTTTATTAGATTTGGCCAATATCGACATTCCCAAAAACATTGATGGTGTGAGCTTAAAACCTGCCCTTTATGATGATACTTTTGTGACACGTGAATATTTACATGGTGAACACAGTTTCGGTAAAGATTCGAACCAATTTATCATGAATGATGCTTGGAAGTACACTTGGTATCCAGTAAGAGGCATTGAACAATTGTTTCATTATCAAGGTGACCCACATGAAAAACATAACTTAATTCATGAAGCTGAATATCAAGCGATTAAAAATGAATTAAAACAACAATTGATTAAAGCATTGACGGATAGAGAAGAAGGCTTTGTGAAAAAGGGTGAGCTACAGATTTTGCCTGAAACAAAACCGACACTCGATCATTTACAAGCGCGAAACAAATCTGCACAGCGTCAACGTCAATAATTCAATCAAAATGACACTGTTTTGTTCTAAAGCTATATGTACTGCACATATAGCTTCAGTTTAAATAAAATATGTAAGCGTTAACATAAAGGGAGTTGAAAATTATGGATATGCTATGGTGGCAAATTTTGCTTTTAACAATCTATGCAGGTGTCCAAATCCTAGATAACTTATCATTTGGGTTTTTAGCACAACCTGTTATGGCCGGTCTTATCAGTGGTCTCGTTATGGGGGATGTCACTACAGGCCTTATCATCGGCGGCGGTATGCAGTTAACAATCCTCGGTGTTGGGACATTCGGTGGTGCGTCTCATATCGATGCCAACTCAGGTACAGTATTAGCGGTAGCCTTTTCAGTTGCGATTGGTATGAACCCAGAACAAGCGTTAGCAACTTTAGGGGTACCAGTAGCGAGTTTAATGATTCAAACAGATATTTTAGCACGTTTCACTAACACATTTTTTGCACATCGTATTGATAGCAAAATTGAAAAAATGGACTATCGCGGCATTGAGCGTAACTACTTATACGGTGCGATTCCGTGGTCATTATCACGCGCGGTTCCTGTGTTTTTAGCTTTGACTTTCGGTAGCAATATCGTTAAACCGGTCGTGAATTACTTGAACACAGACTTAAAATGGTTAGGTGATGGCTTAACATTAGCAGGTGCCCTTTTACCAGCTGTTGGTTTCGCAATCTTATTAAAATACTTACCATTAAAACGTCATTACCCATACTTTATTCTTGGTTTCATCATTACTGCATTATTCGTTACGATTTTTGGTGGTTTAACAACTTTAGGTACTTCAGTTGCTGGGTTAGACAAAAACTTCACAGCTGCAATGGGTCCCCTTCCAATGCTTGCAGTTGCTTTAATCGGTTTCAGTTTAGCAGCAATGGCTTACCAACGTAGCACGCAAACAGCACCAAGCTATGGGGGTCAACAACGTCAACAGTCAAATGTAGATGACGAGGGGGAAATAGAAGATGACGAACTCTAAAACGAAACATTCAAAAGAACCTTTAGCCTTAAACACTCCATTTGAAGATCCAACATTAACAGGAAGTCCCCCTAAAGAACCATATCAACTCACGAAGAAAGACTTTCGTCAAATCAACTTACGTAGCTTACTGTTCTTCCAATGGGGTTGGAACTACGAGCGTATGCAAGGCTCTGGTTACTTATTTACGATTTTACCGCAATTACGTAAAATTTATGGTGATAACTCACCTGAATTAAAAGAAATGATGCGTACACATGCGCAATTCTTCAATACAAGTAACTACTTTAATACTATTGTGACAGGTATCGATATCGCAATGGAAGAAAATGAAGGCCTTAAAGCAAAAGAGTCTGTAAAAGGGATTAAAGTTGGTTTAATGGGACCATTCGCGGCAGTTGGGGATGCCATTTTCGGTTCATTAATTCCAACGATTTTCGGTGCCATCGCAGCAAATATGGCAACAGACGGTAATCCATTCGGTATTTTACTTTGGTTCTTCGCAGTTTTATTCATCATTGGCTTCAGATGGAAACAATTGCCATTCGCTTATAAAGAAGGGATTTCACTCGTTACAACGATGCAACACCGTTTAGAATCATTAACAAATGCAGCAACATTAATGGGTGTCTTTATGGTCGGGGCCCTCGTGGCGACCATGATTCGTGTGAAATTTGCATTTGAGCCAACACTTGGTGATGTCACTATAAATTTCAGTGAAAATGCAGATATGATTTTACCGCGTCTTGTACCTTTAGCAGTCGTTTTCAGTGTTTATTGGTTATTAGGTCGTAAAAACATGAATTCAACGCGTGCGATTTTCATCGTTATTATCGTAGCTATTCTTTTCTCAAGCTTAGGCATTTTACAAAAGTTATAGGAATAATAAAATTCCCGCAACAACGGTCAATTTTAGCCGTTATTGTGGGAATTTTTTGGGTTATATATTTTTAACGGTTAGTGAGAGGTTCACTGACCGTTATTTTAATTATTGATATTAAAAAGTTCTCAATCGTTAGTGGTGTGTAATATAGAAAGATTCCTTTCGTCGTAACAGAAAAGCTCTGCGTTTTAACGATAGCAAGGATATTAGCAAAGACTGTCATAAAAAAGTATGTTGCTTTAATAAAACAGAGCTTAGCCTAATGATTATTGTGGTTATTCATATCATACTGTCTTACCTATATATTTTTAAACAAAATTTTGCACTACCACTTAACAAAATATATAGATGAAGTATGTTTTCTCAGAAATTGAAATAAACAGCCTAAAAACAACATCATTAACAGTTTTATTAATATCATTTTATTATATCATTAACTTTATGCACTCAATATTATATAGGTTTTCATATTTTGATAGACACAGATAATATGAATTTTCGAACTTAAAAAATGGACTGATATGCACGCCCCATGCCACATCAGCCCATTTTTTATTTTTCAATCATATTATAAAGAAAACGTAGCAATTTCTTCCCATTCTGCTACATCTTCTTTAAAATGCATCAATGATAATGTATCAATTATTTCTTTATGTTCAATGCCTGCTAAATGCACTTGACCATAGATATCTTCAAACTCTTGGCTTGTTAAACCTTGTGCAATCGTAAAGTGTGGTACGAATGCGTGTTCAGATTTACCATAAAAATCTTCGCCATCAAAGCGGTTGAATAAATCTTCTAGTGCTGCATTTTTCTCGACTTTAAAATAAATAACGTTTGTAATCGGTGCAAAGTTTGATGCTTTTGATACATAAACCTCTGCTTGTTGTGCCCCTTCTAAACGTTTTTCTATTTCAGCTTTAACTTGATCAAGATCTTTTTCATCAATTTCAAAATTACTTTTAATCGTAATATGAGGTTGAATCATTGTGTAGTGCTTATCATAACGTTTACGATAAGCGTTGACCTCGTTTTGGAAATCTTTTGACGGAATTAACGCTAATCCTAAAATCATTTGAATTCCTCCTTTGTATTCGCTTACTTTTATTATAGCAAATTTTCTTAAAACTAGTTACTTAAAAAGTAAGTTAACATTTTTGGCAATTCTTTCTGCCAAGTTTTCCAATTGTGCCCACCATCTAATTCTTCGTAGTAATATGTCATTTGTTGCGATTCAAATAAATCTTTTAATGTACGGTTAGGTGTTAAGAAGTCTGCTCGCTCACCACTTGTTGGCAATTTAAAATCAATCTCTTCTTTACCTACCGCATGCCAAATGTTTAATTCTGATTTAAACTGACAACGATTAAAAATGAGTTTCACAATATCATCATAATGCGGACTCAATAAACCGACTTGACTCATCACACGTGGGTACGAAAGTGCAGTTAACAATGCGATACTCCCTGCTAAACTATCACCTAATAAAATTCTCGCGTTCCCTACTTTATATGTTGCGAAATTCTCATCAATCCACGGTAAAATCTCATTTGCGACCGCTTGAACCGTTTGTGCAGCTTTTTCGCCTTCTGGATGGAATTCCATATGACGCATCTTCACATTTTGATAATGCAGTCCGACGATAATTGCACGCTCGACTTCCCCATTTTTTCTTAATTTCTCATATACACGATGAAGTTGACCATACCTTAGAAAGTCACGACCATCAAAACAAAAAATTACTTTCGATTTATATAAATCAGAATAATCTTTCGGCAAATAGACTGATAATGTAATTTCTCGCTCTAAGTAGTCGCTTTGTAGGTGTGTGACCGTTACTTCACCTGGATTAAATGTAGTCATAAAAAGCGCCTCCTCATACGAATTAATCTCATTGTATCAGGAGACGCATGCTGTGTTAATCTATAAAGCTTGATTTGACGCTATTTTGTCTAATTTGTGACGTTACGGTTGAATATCTTCTTCTTTCAAACGTTTCGGATAATCTTCTAACCAGAACGTAGCAGTTGGAATCTCTTTAGGATCTGGACGGTAAATCGCGGTTTTGCCTATCCCTTTTTCCTTCTTCTGACGTTCAAAGTCTTTTAATGCATGCATGGCTGGTCGATATAAAATCCAAATCGCAATGATGTTTAACCATGCCATCAATCCGACACCTAAGTCACCCATAGCCCATGCGATGTCAGCCGTTTTCACTGCACCGTATGCGGTCGCTGCGATTAAGACGAGACGTGTCACATTACGCCATAATTGGTTTTGATTTTTCGCAATACGATTCGTTAAGAAACTAACATTCGTTTCAGCGATGTAGTAATACGCTAAAATCGTTGTAAAGGCAAAGAAGAATAACGCAATCGCGATAAAGTACGAACCAAATCCTGAGAAATTCGGATCAAAGTGGTAACTCGAACCTTGTAACGCTTTATCAATCCCTGCTTGTGCATACATCGCAGTACCAGAGTAATCTTTCGTACCATCCGCGTTTTGCACAAAAATTTCACTATTTTTTAATAAACCAGGCATACCATCAGCCGCAACTGTTCCATCTGTTGTATTATATGTACCAGAAATTAAAATAATTAACGCTGTTGCTGTACAAACGAATAATGTATCCACGTAAACAGAAAATGCTTGAACGAGACCTTGCTTCGCTGGATGAGACACTTCTGCTGCTGCCGCTGCGTGAGGTCCTGTACCTTGACCTGCTTCATTTGAATACAGTCCACGTTTCACACCAATCTCAATCATTGCACCGATAATACCACCAAAAGCGGCTTCCATACCGAATGCTGATTTAAAGATAAGCGCAAACAATGCAGGTACTTCTTGAATATTAAGTATGATAATGACAATCGCCATTAAAATATAAATAATCGCCATAAATGGAACAACTGCCGTCGCTACTTTCGCAATCCATTTTACGCCACCAAAAATAATGAGTGCTAAAACGACTACAAGTACGACTGCAATCACCCACGCAGGAATACCGAACGCATTATGCATTGAACTTGCAATCGCATTTGACTGAACACCTGGCAACAATAGACCAACTGAAATAATCGTCACAATCGCGAAGACTAAACCGTAAACCTTCCCAAATTTACCTTTAATCCCTTTTTCAATATAATATGCCGGACCCCCGCGGTATTCGCCATCTTCTTCTTGTTTATAAATTTGACCTAGCGCTGACTCGATAAAGGCTGTTCCTGCGCCTAAAAATGCAGTAGCCCACATCCAAAAGACTGCACCAGGACCCCCGATGAAAATCGCAGTAGAAACACCAACGATATTCCCTGTCCCCACACGACCTGCTAATGATAACGCAATAGCCTGAAAACTAGAAATCCCCGTTGGTGACTTTTCACCTTGAAACATGAGACGAATCATTTCTTTAAAGTGACGGACTTGTAAAAAACGACTCATCAAACTAAATGCAACCCCTGTAAGTAAAAGACCATAAACTAATGGCTTACTCCAAACAACTTCATTAAGCCATCCCACAATCGTTTCTAACATAAACATTCCCCCTTTTTCTTCTGCACCCTTTTTTATAATTTTCTGATAAATATGATATCAGTATACACAGTTAAAAAATTCCGTGCAACTCTTTTTTTAGAACAACACACCATGCAAAAAATGCAAATGATTCAAGTATTGGTTAAATTTTTTCTTTTAACGTGATTCTGATTGGGATATACTGTAATCAGTGTTCTTATAGAAGGAGGAAACAATGTATGACAAATAAAGTGTGGTTCCGAACAGGTGTAGCACTACTACTTTTATTTTTAATCATCAAATTATTTTTAGATGTTAACCACATATTTATGCCAATCATTATTATCATTCAATCTATTATATTACCTTTATTGCTGAGTGGTTTTTTATTTTACATCTGTTTGCCATTCCAAAAAATGCTCGAGAAGCGTCATTTACCGAGATGGGCAAGTATTACGATTATCTTACTCGCATTAACAGCAATGATGGCGGCAGTGATTGGTGTGATTGGACCGGTTATTGCTACACAAATCGAGAATTTAATCCATCAAATTCCATTTATTCAACGTGAAGCTGAACGTTTAATTAATTTTGCACTCGACCAACGCGATCGCTTACCTGATCAAGTGACAGAAAAAATTAATGACATCGTGTCTTATTTTAGTCAGATGGCTTCGGATTTGTTGTCTAACTCGCTTAACATTATTTCAAGTATTGTGTCGACATTGTTCTTGTTGATTTTAGTACCATTCTTCTTGATTTATATGTTAAAAGACCACGAACGCTTTATTCCAGCCGTCGCAAATATTTTTAATGGCGAACGTAAAATTTTCATCGTAAACTTATTAAAAGATTTAAACCAAACGCTGATGTCTTACATTCAAGGTCAAGTGACAGTGAGTTTAATTCTAGGGGCTATTTTATATATTGGTTATTCGATTATCGGTTTAGAGTACACAATGCTCTTAGTAATGTTTGCGATTGTAGCAAATATGATTCCGTTTTTAGGTCCTTGGATGGCGTTCTTACCAGCTGGTATTTTAGGTTTAATTCAAAGTCCAACCACGTTCATTTGGGTCTGTGTTATTACTTTGATTGCACAACAGCTCGAAGGTAACGTCATTACACCTAACGTCATGGGTAAATCATTAAACATTCATCCACTTACGATTATCATCGTGATTTTAGCTTCAGGTAGTTTAGGTGGCTTTACACTGATTTTAGTCGCAGTACCACTTTATGCAGTACTTAAAACTATCGTACGTAACGTGTTCAAGTACCGTCATCAAATTATGCATAAAGCCCACAGTGACGTCGATGATAAAGGAATGCTTTAATTAATAAAGAGACATGCTAACTTCAACAATACGGTTAGCATGTTTTTTATTTAAAGTGATGGCATTTCAGCATCAACTCATCATCCAAAATTTTTTATTATTTTAAGGTTTGAAGCTTGTCTATCTTAGGTCTCACTCTTATTTGACGAAAAAAGTTGTAAAAAATACATTAGACAAAAGTTAGAGATGGATATTTTTTGAATGTTTGTAGTGACTAGGATCAATAGGTCTACTAGCCTAAGGATCAAAAAAGACACCGCTTTCCAAATAGGCGGGTGTCTTTTTTCCATTTTATCGAATCGCGTGGTAACCTGCGTCAACATGAATATTTTCCCCTGTAACGCCAGAAGAGAAATCACTTAATAAGTACGCTGCTGTTTTACCTACTTCTTCTTGATCGACATTACGTCTTAATGGCGCGCGTTCTTCAATTTCTTTTAAGATGCTCGTGAAGCCCCCAACGCCTCGTGCACTTAATGTACGGATGGGTCCTGCAGAAATCGAATTCACACGAATGTTATCTTGACCTAAGTCTGCTGCTAAATATTTCACAGATGCTTCAAGACTTGCTTTTGCTACACCCATCACATTGTAGTTCGGTACTGCAAATTCGCCACCAATGTATGATGATGTCACGATACTCCCCGCTTCATTCATAATTTTACGAGCTTCACGTGCAACAATCGTTAATGAATACGCACTGATGTCTTGCGCAAGTAAAAAACCGTCACGTGATGTATCTGAGAAACGACCTCTTAGTTCTTCAACACGTGCAAATGCAATAGAATGGAATACACCATCAATTTTGCCAACTGCTTGACCAATTTTTTCGAAGCCATTGACAACCTCTTCATCACTTTGTACATCGATTTGATATACATGCTTTTCAGATTGATTAAGTTGATCGATAAGCTTATCTAATTCATTAAAACTTCTTTCTTTTCTGTATGTAAACACTAATTTTGCGCCTAATTGGTCTAATACTTTTGCTACACCGAAACCAATACTACGCTTGTTTGCAATACCCATAATTACAAAAGTTTTACCTTCAAGATTCATCACTGTAGATTACTCCTTTACGTTTAATGACATGATTATATTAATATTAACATCTGGTACTAAATTTTGAAAAGTATTTCCCTTTTGAAGAAAGCAACACAGCCTTGAAATAGTTAACATCCATATTTCAAAACTGTGTCTGAGTTCAGTTAAAACATTTCTAATTCTATTTTCAATTGATCGACGTATTCTTTCGTTCCTGTCACAATCAAACGGTCACCATATTGGAGTTGTGTATCCCCGTGAGGCACGATTGATTCATTGTTTCGAATAATACGGACAAAGATAATATCGCCGCCAAATGGGAAATGACGGAGCTGCATATGGTCGAAAGCGTAATTGTACATCCCAATTTCGTACAATGATGTTTCGACGTTGCTTAATAAGTTCAGCATGTTTGGTGTCTCAATCATCCCTTTTAATAAAATTTGGTTACTTTGGAAATTACTGAACAATTCGATACCTTGGCTGCTCAGTTCCTGAGATTCGTCATTCGTTTCGAGACGGCAAATCACGCGTTCTACACCGTGTGCTTTAGCCATTAATGCAACACGACGATTAATTTCATCATCGTTAGTTGAACATACGACAATGTCACTATCATACAAACCTAACCGCTTCAATATATCTGAATGGTAGTCTGTAATTTCAATCATCGTAATATCATCTGACAGTACGCGATGATCTGATAAGTCCTTTCGATAGTACAATGAAATCTCGTATAACTGCGAACGCAATCCCTGTGCAATCGGAATCGACAATTGGTTTTTTCCAATCATAGCTACTTTAATGGAACGTTGCATTTCATCAGGAATCGGAATTAATTTCTTAAAGACAATCGGCACAAAGACACATGTAATGACCGCACTCAAAATTAAAATACCTGAGATTTCTTCACTGATCGTGCCAAGTTTTTCAGCGATTTTGGCCGCTGCAATGACCAGTGATAGTGTCGATGTTAATAAAAATGCAGACGCAATCGTTGTCTTCATATCAAACCATTTTTTCAGCAGCATGACAGGGATTAATTTAGAAATAATAAACGCAATGATGAGCACTGGAATAATGAGTAATACTTTAGGGTCGCTAATTAACGATGGAATGTCCAAATCTACACCGACCATAATAAAGAATATCGGGATGAAGAAGCCATATCCAAATGAGTCGAGTTTTTCAACTAAATCTTGCGTTGGTCCGAGTAATGACACGACCACACCGGCTAAAAAGGCACCTAAAATATGTTCCGCACCGACACCTTCAGCTAACGCAACAAGTAAAATAATAAGTGCGAATACAGCCCGAATCCCAATTTGTGTCGTTCCAGCCATTAACTTTTCTAAAAATGGTGCTTTTTTGAATAAGCCACCTAAGAAATAGAACACAATTGTAAAGACAACTAAAATACCGATCAGCCAAATCGTGCCACCCCCTGATGCATGTATCGCACCATAGACAGTGAGTAACAGCATCGTTGCAAGGTCGGCTAATACCGCGACTAACAAAATTAATTGGCCAATCGTCGTACTCATTAAGTTCATTTCTTTCAATGTCGGCACAACTACACCTAATGAAATCGTTGAAATGATAATCACCATTAACAGCACATCATCAATTAAGCCCATCCATTGAAATGCGTATGCAAGTATAATAGACAAAATCATAATCAGCATAAACACACTCAATGCGAGTTTAAAATGACTTGGACTTTGTTGTTCCTCATCTTTTTTCTCTTTACCTTTATCCTTTTTAAATGCTGAAAAGTCAATTTCCAAGCCACTTAAAAACATTAAAAAGATAAAGCCTAACGTCGACAGAATATTTAACATTTCGTCACGATGTACGAGGTTTAAAAACGAATTTCCGATGATGATCCCCATTAAAATTTCGGCGACCACAACAGGTAAAAACGATATTTTCAACCTATGAATCAAAATCGGCGTAATCATAGCAGCTACTATGACGACGACTAGCGATACAAATTCCATGGGTACCCCCTCAAGTTAAATATGACATAAAAGTCGTAGCTAATCCGAAATAAATCAACATACTGACAATATCATTAATCGTTGTAATAAACGGACCACTCGCAACAGCAGGGTCAATACCTAAACGATTAATCACAAGTGGAATCACAGAACCAATCGTTGTCCCTACTGTCATTGCGATGGTCAGACTTGTCCCTACAATCAATGCAAGGTAAGGCTGGCCGTACAACAACATAATAATCAAACTCAAACTTACCGCACATGTAATCCCTGTCAAAAAGCCACTGCCTGATTCACGTAATGCAAGTTTAATCTTACTTTTTTCTTTAATATCACCTGTTGAAATGTTGCGGACAGACACGGCAAGCGACTGGGTGCCTGAATTTCCGGACATCCCACTAATAATTGGAATAAATGCAGCTAATAGCGCCACTTTTTCTAACGTTTCTTCAAATGAGCCTAAAATGGATGCCGTAATCATACCTAATACAGTCAAAATGAGTAACCACGGCAAACGTTTTAAAGCGGTTTGAAATATCGTATCATCAGTTGAATCGATATCCGATACCCCGGCTAAACGTGAGTAGTCTTCGCTCGCCTCTTCATCCATAACGTCAACGATATCGTCAATCGTAATAATCCCTAACAGATGATTTTGGTAATCTACAACCGGCATCGCGATAAAGTCATAGTCTCTCATTGTTTGCGCAACATCTTCTTGGTCATCAGCGACATTGGCACTAATGACACGTTCACTCATAATATCTTCAATGTACGCATCATTTTCGGCAATAATTAAATCCCTTAATGAGATAACCCCAACTAGTTTTTTATCTTCATCCACGACGAAAATCACATAAATCGTTTCGGCGTCTGGCGCTTGATCTTTCACACGCATTAACGCTTCATGTACTGGTGTATTAATCGTGAGTGAAATATACTCCGTCGTCATGATACCGCCGGCTGTATCTTCGTCATAGTGGAGTAATGCTTTAATTTCTTTTGCTTCTTCGCGGTTCATCAACATTAATAAACTCGCGATTTTCTTTTTGGAAAGCTGGTTTAAAATATCGACCGCATTATCGTAAGACATCTGCTCGAGCACTTGACTCGCATAAGTCGCATTCATCGTTTCAAATAATGCTTCGTAATCTTCCTCATCAATCTCTAAATTCTCAAAGAACTCCGAAACTTCTTCTGGAGATAAAAATCGATACATTTTTTGACGGACATCATCGTCACTTATTTCGAAATATTCACTTTGTTCATATGAGTGCAATGCTAAAAACTCTTCACGAAAGCCGTCAATATCCCCTTTCGCGATGAAATCATCTAACAAAGCTTTGTTGAACATTTCTTCGCCATCTAACAATATTTGTTCATTGTCGTTCACCACGTTTGCCACCTCCATCGTTCCCGTAAATCTACAAAGTGGTTAATAATTGTTCGAAGTGAGGCTGTTCGCTCTTGATTGTCAGTTGTTCCTGAGTCAATGGATGGACAAACCTGACCTCCGCACATTTTAATAATTGGGTTTGATACGTATGATGTGCCTGTCCATATAATGTATCGCCCACTAATGGCGCCCCTAACCATTGAAAGTGCACACGAATCTGATGTGTTCTACCCGTTTCAAGTTTAACACGGCACCATGTATAAGTCTTGAAATTTTTAAGTGGCCAATAAATGGTTCGCGCTCGTTTCCCCTGTTCCGAGACAATTCGATTAATAATACTATCTGACGCTCTTGCAATCGGTTGATCAATCTCGCCTTTTGCTGTCAAAACGCGTTCACAAATACATTCATAATACTTCTCTATGTCGCATTGATTCATGAGATGATGCATATGACGTGATTTTGCGATAATGACGATGCCCATCGTATTGCGATCCAGCCGTGTGACAATATGCGGAATCCCGCGTTCACCACGCTTTTGCATATGAGCTAGTGCTTGCTCCACCAAACTTTCATGTGGATGCTCACGTGAAGGTGCTGTGTTTTGATGGCTCGGCTTGGCCACAATCAACAACCACGTATCCTCATATAAAATATTTAAAGGCGCATCGTAAGGTTCAAGATACGAACTCGGTAGTTCTGTCGGCAAATGGACTTCCAATATATCACCGACTTGCAAAGAATAGCGTACAGTACGTGCCGTGCCATTAACAAGGAGAGCGCCATCTTGTTTAATGGCGCTCAACGTCTTTTTTGAAAATTGTTGTTCATATAAAAATGTTTTTAACGTTGTCGATTCCGTCACATGATATTTAAAAATCACAATGATTCACCACTAGAAATGAACGAATCATGCACACGTTTCCAAAATGGGAAAGGTCTAAAACGTGCAAATCGTACTTTTTCATTGGCGACGCGGTATTGGACAGCGTTCACATTTTTATGTTTGACGCTAATATGATCGACAGTTGACAAAATCGTACCGTGATCAACCGGTTTGACATGACATGTATGGTGTTTAGGCAATACGAGTGGTGATCCGACTGTACGGAATACTCTATTATTAATCGACGCAATCTCAGTCAACTGAATCGCTTCTAATGACGGATGAATGAGCGCCCCACCTAACGCTTTGTTATAGGCCGTCGAACCTGATGGCGTAGAAACACACAACCCGTCGCCTCTAAAACGTTCAAAATGTTGACCACGAATATCAATATCTACGACTAGCGTACTGCCATTTTCAGTTTTCATAGTTGCTTCATTTAATGCAAGATAACGTGTTTCATACCCTTCATCATTATAACGGACAATCACCTCTAACAAAGGGTATTCAATCACTTGAAACTCAGCTTTATTAATCGCGATGACCAACTTTTCAACTTCATGAGGGAGCCAATCTGCATAAAAACCGAGATGCCCTGTATGTATCCCGACAAATGCGCAACGTGACAACATATGGCTATAATGGTGGAACGCTTGAAGTAAAGTGCCATCACCACCGACAGAAATAACAATTTCAGGGTTTTCAGCATCCTCTATCATATTAAAGTCTTGCATGTGACACATCATTTTATGCTTCAATGCTTCTGATTTAGGATCTCCCTTAGATAAAATAACGTAACGCATTTATACACACCTCAATCATCATGATCATGCTTGCTGGCACGCTTTTTAGAATAGTACTTTTGTGCCTCTTGAATTTCTTCTTTGATTTCAGACATTTCTTCATCTAAAAGAAAAGCGGCTTCAGCGGCACGTTCGAGTCTCGTTTGAATTTCTGGTGGATAGTCTCCATCATATTTATAACGCAATGTATGTTCAATCGTCGCCCAAAAGTTCATTGCGAGTGTCCGAATTTGAATTTCCGCGAGTATCGATTTCGTTCCATCTAATGTTTCAATAGGATAATCGATAATCACATGGTATGAACGGTAACCACTTTGTTTCGTATTGCTAATGTAGTCGCGCTCTTCAATCACTTTGAAATCTTTTCGTTGACGCAATAGCTCGACGACAATATCAATATCATCCACAAATTGACACATCATTCGAAGTCCCGCAATATCATACATCTCTTCACGCAGACAATCGAATGCAATACCCCTTTTATTCGCCTTATCAACAATACTCGAAATCGGTTTGACGCGACCCGTGACAAATTCAATCGGTGAATTATGTTCATTCACTTGATATTGTTTGCGCAAACCTTTTAATTTCACTTTTAATTCATCTATAGCTTGTTGATAGGGTGCTAGAAAAATTTCCCATTGGTTCATCTTACCTCACTCCGCTTCATTCGAGTTCAAATGTTTCTTCAACAGCAGACACAAATGCTTTCCCATAGTTTGAATTACCTTTAATATTATCGAGCAGGTAATCTAATTCCTCAGAAAACTTTGTGAGCGTTAAGGAATCATTAATGACTATCTCTTTATCTCGATGTTCGTGAAGCATTGACCAAGTTTCTTCTACAAACAATAAGTATGAGAATGAAGAGCCATCGTCTAATAAATAAACAAAAGCATGACGGTCACTATCGGCGAGCATTTGCCCGACTTCTGTTAGACCTTCTGTAGGTTGATCCGTATAGCATAAAATACGGTTATCTTGAATTTTTACTTCGTTGACATAAATACGCATATACTTTCCTCCTCATCACCTAACATTTTAACACAATTCACGCGCACTCTCATTGGTGAACTCTACCCTATTCTAAATACTTTTCAATCAAGTTTCAATTCGGCATAATATGGCATAAGGAGTGATTTCATTGGCAATCGAACGTGAAATAGAATTTAAACAATTATTGGACGCAGACAGTTATGTATCTATCAAAACACAACATTTCAAAGGTCAGACCCCTTTTAAACAAGTCAATTACTATATCGATACGGTTGATTTTCAAATACAATCTCAAAAAATGGCATTGCGTATTCGTGAAAAGGCTGACGGTACTTTTGAACTGACATTAAAAGTCCCTGACACAGTTGGTCTGTTAGAATATAATGCGCAATTCCACATGCAACCAGCAGAAAATATGACACTTAAACCTTCTGATATCGATGACGACATACGTGAAGTTCTTGAACAGCGCCACGTTCAATTAGATGCACTAAAAATTTTAGGTGCTTTAACGACGTATCGATTAGAAACACAGACAGACGAAGGGTTACTCGTACTTGACCATAGTCTTTACTTAGGCACTGAAGATTATGAACTTGAGTTTGAAGTACGTGATTTCGAAGCCGGTCAACAAGCTTTTAACAATTTATTGGCGCAGCTGAAATTATCACCCGTTGTCCCGAAAAATAAAGTGCAACGTTTTTTCGAATATCAACGCAAACTTCAATAAAAAACTTAAAAGCTTTATAGCAAATTATGCGTTTTTCTTTATCTCTTATTTCATAAACTGTAAAATAATAAAAATAACATTTGAAAGTGAACGATGAGGATAAAGTGATGTACGATGTTAAGCAATATGACTTAGCTTAATTTCAATCTATTGAATGACGTTGAGTTCAAAGTAGGTGGTAATTTTTGTACGTTTAAAAATTGTCATCTTGTACCTTCAATTTGTCCAAAAATCCTATTCAGTACAGCTACAAACACGAAACATCTTGTATGTAAGTGTTTTTGCTTTGAAATGTAAAAATTCATGTTATGATTTATATATAATAAGTCATATGAGCGGTGATATAAATGACACAAACGCCTTATGAAGTGATTGGACAAGAAAGGCTCTATCAGCTGATTGATCACTTCTATAGCCTTGTAGAACAGGATAATCGTATTAATCATTTGTTTCCAGGTGATTTTGCAGAAACAGCACGTAAACAAAAACAGTTTTTAACGCAATTTTTAGGGGGACCTGACTTATATACCCAAGAGCATGGCCACCCGATGTTAAGAATGCGCCATTTGCCTTTTCCTATCGATGACAAAGCGAAAGAGGCTTGGCTTGAAAATATGCATACTGCCATCACGCACGCCCAACTTCCTCATGGTGCGGGCGATTATTTGTACGAAAGATTACGTTTAACAGCAAATCACATGGTCAATATAGAAAATTAATTGTAGGTGAAATTACATGACGAAAGAATTGAGAGCTATTGTAAATACTTGTCGTGAAGATTCAAATCTTTCACCTGTCAGTAAGATCGAAATCTATTCTTTTTTTGATCCATTTGACAAAGACAGTTTTAAGCTATCGGCCGTTTTGTCAAAGTTAAGAATTGAATATCATCAATATATCCGTATTCGTCATATTTTAAACCCATCATTGCGGGTACTCACGAAATGTCAGGCACAAAGTACATCAGATCGAGACAATATTGCACTCGCCTTTAAAGCAGCAGAGCTCCAAGGTCGTGCACGTGCGCATCGTTTTATGCATCTCATTCAAAATGAAATTATACCGAAACGCGATATTGTAACAGAAGACATGATTGCAAAATGTATTATTAATGCTGGGCTGGATTATGATGTTTACCTTGACGATTTAAAAAATGGACAATTGCGTGAGAGTTTGAAAGTCGACCTCCATATCGCACGAGAAATGGAAGTCGAACAAGCCCCTTCTTTAGTTTTTTTTAATGAGGATATTCAAGCTGAAGGGCTAAAAGTGGAAGGGCTTTATCCGTACCATATTTATACGTATATCATTAACGAAATGATGGGATCACCTATAGAAAAAAGCTTACCACCAAAATTATGCGAGTATATTCAACAAAAGCAACTGGTGACTGAGGAAGAGTTACTCACTATTTATGAATGGCCGGAAAAAACGTTGCAAAAAGAGTTAAAGAAATTAATGTTGCAACAGAAAGTAAGAAAATTGAATTATCCAGACGGTGAATTCTGGAAGTCGATAATGTAAAGAGGTGTCTCGTTTGTGGGGAGCCTCTTTTTACTTTAGTGTCAATTAAAAATTATGAGCACTATGTTTTATTTTAAGCGCCCTCTCTTTTATATTTTCCGTATGTCATTCATTTTAAAATTATCCTTGGAACCACCTACAAGACAACATCAATAAAGCCTCGAATCTATGAAATGATAGTTGCTACACAGATCCGAGGCGTTTTTACATTTTATGAGCTATTGTTTTTTTGATTTCAATTCGTATTTCAGCTATTTTTAAGATTTTGTATTCTCTTATCTAAATTGGGGTGGCTCGCAAACAAAACTAATTTTGTATCCTTTAAAATCCCTAATCTTTTTAATGTCATCAATGCACGAATACCGGTTGCACTGCTTGTATGGATGCTTGCATAGCTGTCACACTTTAATTCTCTACGTCTGATGCGAAGAAAATATAAGAGCATACCACTCAAATAGATGATGACTGCCAATACAATATAAGCGATAAAGAGATTCATAGATTTAAATTCTATGAACCCAGAAATGAAAACAAGTAAAAAAGGTAAAACACCATAACTCAATGCACGAAATAATTGGTTTTTAGTGATGTCATTATTTTTAATATGGCACACCTCATGATATATAAGAAATCTCAATTCATCAATATCGACTTTTTCAATTAATTCAGGATTTAGCACAATACTACTTTTAGAACGGTCACCTTTAACATATACACTTTTAAGAAGTAGTGATGCTTTCGTATACATTTTCGTTCCTTGAGGTAATTCTACAGACGCTTCCAGTTCCTTATAGTCTAAAGGTATTAGGTTTTTAGTATTCTTATTAAAAAGCGGCCTAATAATAAACGTCGGCACTAACAACGTCATGAATATGAAAATAAGACTTTTTGTATTCTCATCTAGATAGGGCGTATTTACGATGTTCAACCTTATGAGTACCACTAAAAGATATATTAAAATTGCCAAAATCCGCATACCAACGACCTCCTCAAAGCAAAAGTGACGTTATGTCTGTTGCTATCATCGATGCTTTAATGACAAGCATTGTTCTAATGGTTTGATACAGTCTCTATAAATTCTCTATTAAAAAAACGGTTCTCCGTTAATTCATTAGTCAACTCTATTGTACAGTTTTATAGTAGGAATATGTACGTTTCACTAAATATTCTAGTTATTATTTGGATATATTTGTATGATGGGTAAATCAAAGTGAAGCTAAATCGTCTCTAATAAAAGGTTCACATATTTTTTATCGCTAACCAAAGAAGGATTAATAAATAACACTATATTGGACCTAACTTGATACTGTCTTTAAATGTCTCAATATCTCCCTCTCCCTTTTTATATAGCACACTACTCATAAGTTAGATAGATACAGCTATAAACGGAATATTTTGTTGTTTAAGTGGAATAACAATGATTTTGAACGTCGCATATATGGGAATTATTGTAAATAAACAGGAAATGAAAGCATTAAAAAACGCCGTGTTTTGACACGGCGCTAAACAAAGGGGATGGGAGAAATTTTTCACTTCAAACAAAGGGGTATGTTTGTAATGTGATTAATTTCATGTTCATAATATATCACGTGTGTGATGTTGTTTCAACCCATTTAAACCCAGAAATTAAAACTTTCACAAATCTGACATATTGTAAACGGATTCAGCATCCTCAAGCTTTCATTAATTTTTCAAAAGCGTCTAATTTTTGTTCAAACACTTTACATGCATCCTCAATTGGACCTGGTGTTGTCATATCGACACCGGCATTTTTCAAAATTTCGATTGGGTAATTTGAGCTTCCTTTTTTCAAGAATTCATTGATATAACGTTCAACAGCAGGTGCACCTTCAGTCAAAATTTGATGACTTAAACTTTGTGCTGCACTGTAACCTGTCGCATATTGATAGACGTAATAGTTCATATAGAAATGCGGAATACGCGACCATTCTTTACTAATATACTCATCTGTTTCAACAGTATCACCGAAATATTGACGGTTTAATGCAGCATATTCTTCGTTCATACGTGTTGCTGTTAATGGTTCCCCTGCTTCTTCAATTTGATGGATTTTATGTTCAAATTCTGCAAACATTGTTTGACGGAATAACGTTGCACGGAAACGTTCTAATTCTTGGTTGAGCAACAGTAAACGACGCTTGTCATCTAAATTTTGCTCCATGTAGTGGCTTAATAACGCTTCATTACATGTAGATGCCACTTCCGCTACAAAAATAGAATAACCGCTCATATTGGATGGTTGGTTTTTACGGCTGAAATAGCTGTGCGCTGAATGACCGAATTCATGTACTAACGTATATAAGTCAGAGACCGTGTCAGACCAGTTTAATAAAATGAATGGATTGGTTTTGTGTGAACCTGATGAATAGGCACCTGAACGTTTACCTTTGTTTTCATAAACGTCGACCCATCGGTTATTCAAACCTTCTTTAATGACATTTAAGTATTCTTCGCCCATCGGTTCAAGGCCTTTTAACATCCACTCAACCGCTTCGTCATAAGGCATTTCAAACTTGATGTCTTTCACCATTGGCGTATACATATCGTACATTTTCAAATCATCGACACCGAGTAATTCTTTTCTTAATTTTGTGTAACGATGTAAGAGTGGTAAGTATTCATGAACTGTTTTCACGAGATTGTCGTATACTGCTTCAGGAATATGATTGTTCCCCAATGCTTGTGCTCTTGCACTCTTATAGTTGTGAGAACGTGCATTAAACACATGTTTCTTTACTTCACCTGCTAATGTTGCCGCTAATGTATTGTTATAGCTACCATAGGCTTTATACATGTTTTCATAAGCTGATTGACGTAACAGACGATCATCTGACTCTAAATATTTAATGAATGAACCTTGCGTCAATGCATGCTTTTCACCGTCTTTGTCTGTTACATCATCAAAAGTTAAGTCGGCATTATCAAACATACTGAACACATTGCTCGGCGTAGACAACGCATCTTGTGCTTCAGTCAATAATTTTTCTTTTTCTGCATCTAAGACGTGCGGACGTTTTTGGTTAATTAAGTTCAAATCAAATTCGAAACGTTTTAATCCTTCATGTTCAGCAACGTAAGATTCGATTGTTTTTTCATCGATTTGAAGTAATTCCGGTACTAAGAAACTCCAAGCCGAACTTAATTTAATCGCTAATTGATGTGCACGCGCTTCAAAACCTGTGTAATTGTCATTCGCTGTATCTTGGTCTTGTTTTAAATGTGCATAAACATAAACTGATTCAAGTTCTGTTTCAATTTCATCTTCTAACGAAAGAGCTTGATACAGTGTTTCGGCGTCATCACCTAAATGACCTTTGAATTGCTCTTCTTTGCCAAGATAGCTTTCAACTGTTTTAAACGCTGCTTCCCAAGACTCATCACTTTCGAAAATCGTCGTGAGGTCCCATGAATATTTTGGATACTTTTGTTCTTGTTGTTCTCTTGTCAATTGTTGGCTCATTATAAATTCCTCCTCGTGATGTGTGTAACACTCCTATTTTCTCACTTTTCTCATAATAATGCACTCTATATACCTACAAATTGAGAAGTTTTAAATAGCGCTGTACGATCCGGTTGATAATCTGTTGACGGTCGCACTCCTCTACCGCAAAATGACGAAACTTCAACTGCTTTAACAACAGTGAATGACTCGGTATACCTGCTTGAAGACATTTCAATATGTACAGTTGCCATAGCACTGGATGCGTATGGATGTATATTTGTTCTGGAAATAAAAAGCCTGTAACTTTCACAACTTGTTCGTCTAACATGCGCATTTGGTACATCAATGACAGCGTAGGCTCTAGTACATTGTTTTGACGCCGACATTGTTGAATGTATTTCAAAATTTGAGATGTCGACAACTTTCTGATAATCACGTCATACTGAGGGTCCTGTTGTAACGCTTGGCTGAATGCTTGAATAGAAAGTGGTGTTAACTCTCCATGAAAGGTTTTTGCGGTAATCGGTATCATGTGAGATAATCTGAACAGCTCACATGAAGTCGTATCTATACAATACAACGTTTTTGTAGAAGGGATGATACATTGTTGTTGCAGTTGCGATAACACATAAAGCCCCTTTTTCATTTGAGGTTTTTTCGCTAACCATAAAACACGATACCCCTCACTTAGCAATCCTTCTGTCCGCTCTCTCATCGTGTTTATCGCAATGGAACTCAGTTGAACCTCAATAGCCCATGCTCTGAAAATCATATCTGGAATTTGTGTGATTTTTTTAATGTAAGGTTCCAATTGTGTTGCCGGATCAATCTTACAAAGTTGTTCATACAAAGCAGCTTTACATCGTGCGTGCTGAACAGATTCTCCTTTTAAATGTACATGCCCCATTGAATGCCGATAATGCGCAAAATGAGCACCTTTTCGCACCCCTTGCCTTAAAATCAATACCTCTTTACAAATTGGACAATGATACACTTCTTCCTTACGTGCGTGTGTTGCTAAAATTTGTTGTGATTGTACATTATAAGCTGTTAACATCTCTTTTCACCTCATCCTATTACACGTTTAAATTTGTAGAATTACTTTGGAATAAGGTGAATTTTTTTCGCAAATAAAAAAGACCAAGCGATACACACCACTTGACCTCATTTTTATCTATATGTTTTCCAGTTAACCTCGACTTACGCAGCAATATGCATAACATGATAATCTGACACGTCCAACCATGCCATATGAACAGTTAAAATAAGAAGAGAAAACCCTACGCAAACAGGGTCATCCCTTTCTTTCATGTAGACATCTATCTTTTATTTATTTTCTCAATTTTAATAAAACTAAAATCCCCACAGATAACAATGATAATACGATTGGTAATTGTGTTGTTTTATCAGATTCACCTGTGTTTGGCAATGCTTTTACAGTAGCGTTTGAAGTGACTGCTTTATCATGTTGTACAGCTGGCGTGACTGCTTTTGGATGACCCGGCTGATCATTATGCTTTTTGTCACTGTAATTTGCACGCTGCTTATCCTTGTTGTTTTTACTCTGTTGGTCATGATGATTTTGTTTGTCAGCATACATAAATTTAAACTCTGGTAAAGGCCCTTCATTTTCGACATAATCTTTGTGTGGATATACATTCGGTTCAACCAACGTGCCATCCGCTTTTCGAATATAATGATCTAACGGTGCTTGATTTGGATCAGATGAATCTTTCTTAGAGTCAACTTGAAATTTAAACTCTGGTAAAGGTCCTTCATTCTCTACATAATCTTTATGTGGGTACACGTTCGGTTCAACCAGTGTGCCATCTGCTTTTCTAATATAATGATCTAACGGCGTCTGATCTGAATTTTGATTCGTTTCACTTGATGACGTATTGTTTTGAATCGTTTCTGCGGCATATGATTCGTTACTTACAAAAAATGTTGCTAATAGCCCTAGACCAAGTACTGAAATTGTTTTCTTCATTAAAAAGACCTCCATTTTCTATTTTGTAGCATCAACATTAACATAGCCTAACCATTTATCACTTTTAATTGAGTATAAAGAATAATATTGTCTACCGTTTCCTAATGTGTAAATATATTTAGCAATAACCGGTTTGTTAACATATGCATCACTTTTCCCTTTTTTTGAATTGAAATAAAAATTATTCCATAAATCATATTTCTTCTTAGTAATTACTACTTTTTTGTTATAAGTATGAGCCACAGGTGTCCCAATCCAATATTTTATATAATCTAGATATTGTGGAGTAATCCTTGTTCCAAAATTAAATGTTTTACCTCCGTTTGTATGAATTGCCACAAGCTTGTTGCTTTTAACATCCCATACATCACTACCACTTTGTCCTCCAGATGTATCGGCATCATAATAAACTCTATATTTATCCAAATTCATTATTTTACCAGTAGATCGCCACATATAATATTTTAAATCACTACTGTTTGTTCGATCGGTCTTATCATCAGGATAACCTGCTGTTGCAATTTTATCCCCTAAAGCAATAGTAGATGTTATCCCCAACGAGCCTGTTAAACTACCTAAATTTGTATCTAGTTTTATAGCCGCTAAATCATATTTACTATCTAGTGTACTGGTATAACCTTTAAGTACATACGTTTTTATACCTTTTGCAGAACCTCGAATGATATTTCCATATAACCCACTGTATACAGTTATTCTTTCTGCAATCTTTTTTCTTCCCTCATCATATACAACATGAGCTGCAGTTAGCACAGTATCTTTACTAACCTTTACACCAGATGCAACATATCCTTCGTAATTTCCCTCTGAATTCTTCCATTCAACTTTTATAGCGACATTCTCTTTAATAGGAGACGAAGTAAATGAAGTGACTTTCTTCCTTTCGTCAGTACCGATAACACTTTCGACATGAGGAAAAAAATCTCCGTAGTTATCGGTATTATTAAAATTAACTTTACTTTGTGTTGATTCTTCTGTACTAGGCATTGGTAATATATCTCCTGGCATAGCAGAAATATCCGTAGCTTGTGACTCAATAATTCCATCATCAGCTATGAATTCTTCTGCATTTACATATGACGGAGTATACATACTAAGAAATAATACAATAAAAACAAGTTTTGTTACCTTTTTTATCTTATCTTCCTCACCCCTCCTTTATATAAATATATACATAAACTCAATAGCAACCAATAGTAATTTTGATGTTATTAAATTTTCTTGTATATTATAATGTCTTTTCTAGAAAACACTACAAAAGATATACACAATAGTATCTCAAAACAGCTATTTATCCTTCACTTACACGAAACCTATATCCCGATTGAGTCGACAAGAAAATTTAGACTTTGGCATATTTCACAAAGAAAATAAACAGGAATAATTTCACTACTTAATAGAAAAATAAAGATGATAAACATGAATAACAAAATAGGTGAATTATTTTATACTTGGGATAGATGACAACTTACCAAATAATATAATTAAATATCATTTGGTACCACGTCATTAATCGTGAACTAAGGCAAAGCAAGATAATTTCTGACTTCATTCTTATGTCATTGTAGAGAAACTGCCCCACCGCTCTCTTCTAATATGTATAAAAAGCATTGCGAAAGAACACATTAAAAAAGACCAAGCGCTAATGACACTTGATCTCTTTTGGATTTATTTGATATTCAATTTATTCTGCTTCAGGGAAATAACGCTTCACTTGTTCTACCACGTTATGACTCATCACAATTTTACCATAATCATTCAAATAAAATTCTGTTTTATCACTTGGTGCAGTAAACTCTAAAATTTGTCCATAATAGTCATGAATGTGCGTTTCTGCAACAGTCTCGTCAAAATGAACAACATAATAATACGTGTCATCTAGCATATAAAGCAAGTCTTCAAATTCTGTGAGACGTTGATCATTTCGATGTGCATAAGCAATCACATCTTCTAAATCTTCAAACTTAAAGATGGCAGTACGTGTCGTTGTACGGTTTTTGCTAGGACGTTTACGATATGACTGTTCTGAATCTTTATGGTTATCTGTTTCTTCATCTTTCAACGACTGCGACAACAATTCATTAAGTTGACTATCAAATTCATCAAAAGCGCTATCTTCTTCAGACATTTGCATTAAATCATCATTTTTAGATTTTGAAATGGTTACTTCGACACCTTTTTCGAAGGCATGTACTTGAATCCATAATGGCCCTTCAACTACAAAATCCTCTTCTTCGTTGACTTCTTCCATTACTGACCAGAAAAATTCTTCTCCGCGTTTACGATTCGTCCAAAGATCTTCACGTTTGAATCCACGTGCTTCTATATCTGTATACGTAATAAAAAGTTTTACTGTCATGTCATCAATTCGTTCTATTCTCATATCATCTCACTCCTTACAGTCGATGAATAGTAATCCTATTGTATTAAACAACTTCCAAAAACTCAATCTATTTGTCTGTCTCATACAATCTTTCACGAATGTCCTATATTAAGTATAACACAATCTATTTATCGCACCACTTTTGTAGCTTTCTCTAGGCTATGTCTATTTTATGCCTAGACTGCACAGTGACGATATTGATGGAACAGGTCGTTTTAATTATAAGTAGGATGGGGTGATTGTTACATGGATAAAAACAGAAAAAGGACTGGAACGTCAATAGTTCTAGTCCTTTGCTATATAACTCACCATTACAATGGGAAGTCAATATGCTTAATCTACCATACGTTGCGCTTCTTGTAATTGGAACGTACGTACTTTACGTGGTAAGAAACGACGAATTTCATCTTCGTTATAGCCCACTTGTAATCGTTTATCATCTAAAATAATAGGTCGACGTAAAATACCAGGATTATCTTGAATAATCGCATATAAATCTTGAAGAGGCAATGCGTCGATGTCCACGTTTAATTTTTGGTAAGTTTTAGAACGTGTTGAGATAATTTCGTCCGTTCCATCTTCAGTCATTTTTAAAATTTGTTTAATTTCATCTAAAGTTAAATGTTCAGAAAAAATATTTCGCTCCGTATACGGAATGTCATGTTCTTGTAACCATGCTTTCGCTTTACGGCAAGATGTGCAACTTGGTGAAGTAAATAATGTTACCATACATCTCACTCTCCTAATTTAATGAAAATGAATTCATTGTAATTTAACGTTTCAAGATTGACTGCTCAAAGTGTGTTAAAACAATTCTAATCTTTACGTTTTCACTTCTAACGCTATGATTCTATTATACACCTTAAACATTAAAATTAAATGAGAAAAATGCAAAATAATCCAATGATTTCAATAATCAGACTTTAGTAGTAGTTTCGTCAATCTAATCATTACGTTCATCATATCATAACTTACAAACGATGAAAATACTGTTACAATAAGAGTATCGATTAAACACGAAAGAAAGTAGGCTATCCATTATGCAAACGTTATTTTCAGGAATTCAACCGAGTGGTATCCCCACAATCGGAAATTACATCGGTGCATTAAAGCAGTTCGTCGATATTCAAGATGAGTACGATTGTTATTTTTGTATCGTGGACCAACATGCGATTACAGTACCTCAAGATCGTTTAAAGCTTAGAAAACAAATTCGCCAGCTGGCAGCAATTTATCTTGCGACAGGGCTGAACCCAGAAAAAATCACTTTATTTATCCAATCAGAAGTGCCAGCGCATGCTCAAGCAGGATGGATGTTAACAACAATCTCTTCTATCGGTGAGCTTGAGCGTATGACACAATTTAAAGACAAATCTCAAAAACAAAGTGAAGGCATTCCAGCTGGATTACTCACTTACCCCCCATTAATGGCAGCGGATATCGTCTTGTATAACACTGACATCGTACCTGTTGGTGATGATCAAAAACAACATATCGAATTGACACGTAATTTAGTAGACCGCTTCAACAGTCGCTATAATGACGTTTTAACAAAGCCAGAGATTAAAATGCCAGAAGTCGGCGGTCGTGTGATGAGTTTACAAGACCCTACTAAGAAAATGAGCAAAAGTGATGACAATCCTAAAAACTTCATTTCTTTATTAGATGAGCCTAAAGTTGCTGCGAAAAAGATTAAAAGTGCCGTGACAGATTCGGATGGGATTATCAAATTCGATAAAGAGAACAAGCCAGGCATTACGAATTTATTGACGATTTATTCTAGCTTAACGGGTGAATCTATTGCGTCATTGGAAGACCGTTATGCAAATGAAGGTTACGGTAAGTTCAAAGCAGATTTAGCAGAAGTGGTTGAAAACTTCTTGACGGATTTCCAAGAGAAGTTCAATAGTTTTTATGAATCAGAGGAATTAGATAAGATTTTAGATGAAGGCCGCGACAAAGCACATCGCGCATCATTTAAAACATTGAAAAAAATGGAGAAAGCAATGGGGTTAGGACGTAAGCGATAAAGTGCATCTCTTGAATCCATATTAGTATTCCCCTCTTTCTTAAAAAGTAAAGTTGCAAGTCTATAGATTACTTCCTAGGTCTCGCGTTCCCAAGGGACTTGCCTCAACTAAATTTGGGAGCAGTACAGAAATCGCATGTGTCGCAAAGATTTCGTCGTACTGCCCCCGCAAGGCTGACTAGACTTCTCAAAAGTATATGCATTGAGAAGTCAGACAGCTACTGCGTTAAACAGTAGCCACTATCAAAGTTAAATGACGTTATTTTGTTTTCAACTTCATCCCTCGGGAGCCTCGACCTAGTCGCTATCAGACTTACAACTGCTTTAATTTCAACATCTCTTTTTATTTCACATGCCTATTCCTTTGTTACTCTGCTTATTATCATAATGCCTTCACTTTTTTCTATCTTTAACAATTCATTTGATGTGCAGATAACTTTTTTAATTTATCTCAAGTTTATTGCTTTATCCTATGATTCATACTCGTTTATTCTCAAAGTTTTGTTCCTCTGTTTTTATAATTCTGACCATTTGCAACTTATTCCCACAAAAAAGCGTGTTACTGCATAGGATAAACCTAAACAATAACACACTTTTTAACTCATTCTTTCAATTACTTTTCTTTCTTCTTACCTGTTTCTCTGTCAATACTCTTATCGATATAAGCGTATTTTAACGAAGTATCTCCACCAATATTATGATATTGTAAGTTTTTCACTTGTGGGTTCGTTAAATGTGCTTCACCTTTTTGATAAATTGGTGCGATAGGTGCTTCAGCTAATAAAAGTTCCTCAGCCTCCACTAAAGTTTGGTTACGCTTTTTAACGTCACTTAACAACGGTCCATTCGCGTCTTTAATTTTTTGATCATATTCTTTATTACTCCAACCTGTGTTGTTTGATGAATTACCTGTAGTCATAATGTTGAGGAAAGTCATCGCATCTGGATAATCTGGCCCCCAACCTGAGATAGAAATTTCATATTTTCCACTTTGTTCACGAGCTATGCGTTGTTTAAATGGCAACTGTTGAATTTTGATTGTCACACCCGGTAAATTTTTCTCAATTTGCGCTTTAATAAACTCTGCTGAGATTTTGTTTGCTGGTGTATCATCTGTATTCATTTTAAACGTGAATTCACTTTGACCTAAAGCTTTCTTCGCTTTTTCATAGTTGGCTCTTGCTTCATCTGGATTGTACTTTAATGGTGACTTGATTTGTTCTGCATAATCTTTACCATCAGGAGCTTTTGCCGTTTCTTTTGATGTAAACCCATCGCTCGGTGCAGAACCATTGTTTAACACTGCATCAACATACGCTTGTTTATCAACCGCTTTTGCCAATGCCAGACGCATATCTTTATTTTTCAATGCAGGCACAGCATCTTGATTTAATTTCAAATAGAATGTCGCCGCAAGTAAACGTTTTTGTAATGCTGGTGTTCCTTTATATTTATCCACTTGTTCTGATGAAATTATCGTATCATCGACGGATTCTGTATCATAAAGTGACGCACCTGCTTGACCGTCTTTTAACACTTTATAGTTAATTTTGTCAAGTTTGACAACATCTTTATCCCAATATTTGTCGTTTTTAACTAATAAAATTTTATCTTCTACGGCCCATTGTTTCACTTTAAATGGTCCATTATACACGGCTTTTTCAGCAGTTGTACCGTAACGATCGCCGAATTTTTTCACGACTTTTTCATTTTGTGGTAAAAACGTACCGAACGCTAACATTTCTTTATAATATGGAATCGGTTTTTCCAATTCAAATTGTAAAGTGTAATCGTCTAGAGCCTTCACACCAAGTTCTGAAGGTTTCTTTTTACCCGTATTGATTTGTTCAGCATTTTTCAAATCATACATAATATATGCATATTCTGAAGCTGTATCTGGGTCTAATACACGACGCCATGCGAAGACGAAATCGTGTGCCGTTACAGGATCGCCGTTCGACCATTTCGCATTTTTACGGAGTTCGATTGTCCATGTTTTGCCATCATCAGAAATTTTTGGTTGGCCTTTCGCAACACCCGGCTGTGCATTATCGTGACCATCCAATGTATATAAACCTTCATATACTTGGTTAAATTTGTCAAAACTAACAGAATCGGTCACTTTGGCTGTATCGAGTGAGGACATATCTTGCGCAATCACTTTACGAAATACTTGTCCTTCATCACTATAAATCCCACCGTTGTTACCACAAGCTGCTAATATAAGTACTGATAAAATAGATGTAATCAATAATTTAAATCTATGCTGCTTTTTCAATTGTGATTCCCCCTTCCCGTCTTTATACACCGACTGATTGGTGTTCCGTTTGATATTGTTTCAATTCTTCATCTGTCGCAAACACATAATGATCTTTCGCACACGCCACTAATCGACGTTGATCATTTTTCGTTTGATCCTCTTCGTAAGCGACACGTGTTCTTGTACGCTCACTGTCTGGATCAGGTTGTGGGACGGCAGACAATAAAGACTTCGTATAAGGGTGAATCGGATTATGATAGATTTCATCAGCAGGTCCGAGTTCTACAATTCGTCCAAGATGCATCACGGCAATTCTGTCCGAGATGTACTTCACCATTGATAAATCATGTGCAATAAACAAAAATGTGATATTGCGTTCACGTTGTAATTTTTGCATTAAGTTGACGACTTGTGCTTGAATCGATACGTCTAATGCTGAAATTGGTTCGTCTGCAATAATGAATTCTGGTTCCACCGCTAATGCACGGGCAATCCCGATACGTTGACGTTGACCTCCTGAGAATTCGTGCGGATAACGATTGGCATGACTTTTTCTTAATCCTACAGTTTCCAACAAATCATAGACACGCTTTTTACGATCTTTACTGTCTTTCGCTAAACCGTGAATATCAATTCCTTCCGCAACAATATCCATAACTTTTAAACGTGGATTCAGTGATGCGTATGGATCTTGGAAAATCATTTGAATCTTTTTGTTAAACTTCAATAAATCTTTACGTTTTTTAATTTCTTGAATGTTAACCCCTTCGTAAAGCACCTGTCCATCTGTCACATCGTTCAACTTGATGATTGCTTTACCTGTTGTCGATTTACCAGAACCTGATTCGCCTACAAGTCCGAAAGTTTCCCCTTTAAAAATTTTAAAAGAAATATCTTCAATCGCACGAACTTCATTGCGTTTGCCTTGATTGAAATATTGCTTCAAATTTTTCACTTCAACTAATACTTCTTCTTCATTCATTAAACGACACCCTTTCTACGCGTTCTGGTTTGGCAAAGTTGTTCGGCATTGGACGCTGCTTACGCTTTACCATTTCTGGCGGTTCAACTTCAGGTGCACGCTCATCTAACAACCATGAACGAACAAAATGTGTTGGCGACACTTTAAACCATGGCGGTGCCTCTTTGAAATCAATTGCCAATGCATACTCACTACGCGCCGCAAAGGCATCTCCTTTAGGTGGACGTGTTAAGTCTGGTGGTGATCCCGGAATCGCCATTAACGCCGTATCATCTGCCATTCCTAAATCTGGCATAGATGAAAGCAAGCCCCATGTGTAAGGGTGTTTTGGATCATAGAAAATTTCATTGACATCCCCAGTTTCAATCATTTGCCCACCGTACATCACTGCAACGCGATCTGCCACGTTCGCCACGACACCTAAATCATGTGTAATAAAAATAATAGACGTATCAATTTTTTGTTGAAGTTCTTTCATCAAGTCTAAAATTTGTGCTTGCATCGTAACATCAAGTGCCGTTGTTGGTTCATCGGCAATTAAGATTTTCGGTTCACATGCCAATGCCAGCGCAATCACGATACGTTGACGTTGACCACCTGAAAATTGATGTGGATATGCATTAAAACGCTCTTCCACATGCTTTAAGCCAACCAATTTTAATAACTCTATGGCACGTTTTTTCGCTTCAGCTTTACTTAATCCAATATGACGCACAATCGGTTCCATCACTTGTTTCCCAATTTTCATCGTTGGGTTGAGTGACGTCATCGGATCTTGGAAAATCATTGAAATTTCTTTCCCACGTAATTTCATGAGTTCCTTTTCCGATTTTTGTGTTAAATCTTCTCCGTTAAAAATAATACTACCGTTTTTAATGCGACCTGTTTGTCCTTGGAATAATTTCGTTATCGCTTTCGTTGTAACAGATTTCCCTGAACCTGACTCTCCAACGATGGCCAACGTTTCACCTTTATCCAAGTACAAATCAACGCCTCTCACCGCTTGCACTTCCCCTGCTTCAATATCAAAGGAGACATGCAAGTCATTGATTTCTAATACACGTTCAGACATTGTACATTCCTCCTTTACTTACGCATCTTAGGGTCAAATGCATCGCGTAGCCCATCACTAAAGAGATAGAAAAATAGAATTAATAAACTCAGTACCACCGCTGGAATGAATAGCTCATGCGGATGGATTAATAGCATTGCACGTCCTTCATTTACAAGTGAACCCAATGACGTTCTTGGTGCAGGTACCCCGATTCCAATAAAACTTAAAAATGCTTCAAAGAAAATTGCGTTCGGTACAGTAAACATCGAAGTTACAATAATTGCACCTAGCGTATTCGGTAAAATATGTTTAAAAATCAGTTTTAAATTCGATGAGCCTAATGTACGAGATGCTAAAACGAACTCTTGATTTTTTAATTTTAAGAATTCTCCACGTACAACACGGCTCATCCCAATCCAACCTGTAATGGTCATCGCTAAAATAATTGTCCAAATCGATGGTTCAAAAATTAAGACGAATAAAATCACGACAATTAACGTTGGAATTGAAGAAATAATTTCGATGATACGTTGCATGACATCGTCAACACGACCTCCAAAATAGCCAGAAATCGCACCGTAAATGACACCAATAAAGATATCTAATAACGCGGCCACAAGACCGATGAAGAGTGATACTTGTGTCCCTTGCCATGTACGCGTCCATAAATCACGTCCGAGTTGGTCTGTACCAAACCAGAAGTTTTCTGTCACGTGTGCTTTTTCATAGGCATTACCTTCGACACCTTGTCCATCAAACGGTAGAAATGGTACTTTATCTAATACTGCAATTTTCGCAGGTAAGTTTCGACGTTGTACATCTTGTTCTGCAAAATCATGGTCGTTGAGTAATGGTCCAATCAAAGCAAATAAAATGATAATCACAAGACCTATCATCCCAACGACAGCAAGTTTATTTCGCTTCAATTGTGCCCAAGCATCTTGCCAAAATGTGCGACCTTCACGTTGGAATTCTTGTTCTCCACTATCCGGTGTCCCTGTACGAATAAAATCTTCGTGCATAATTCCAGAGGTTTGCGCAACTGTCGCGCCTGAATGATCATCTTGTGGTAAATGACGTTCTTGATTTGACATTATTTTTTACCTCCTTGCAAGCGAATTCGTGGGTCAATTAAGCCATAAAGGACGTCCACAATGAAAATTGAAGCAATGAACAATGTACTGAACAACAATGTAATCGCCATAATCACTGAGAAGTCATTCGTCGTAATTGAACGCACAAACTGGTCACCAAGTCCTGGTACACCGAAGATATTTTCAATCGTTAATGTCCCAGTTAAAATACTCGCTAACATCGGTACAAGGATTGTGACAACTGGAATCAGTGCATTTCGTAGCGCGTGCCCAAATAATACTCTTGCCGTCGAATTCCCTTTTGCTCGAGCAAGTAATATATAATCAGAACTCAACACTTCAATCATTTCCGCTCGAATATATCGTGCTACTGTTGCCAAAACAACAGCTGATAATGCGAGAGATGGTAGGATTGCTGTAGATAACCCTTCCCACCCAGCTACCGGGAACCATTGTAAACGTACCGCGAACACGTATTGTAATAATACGGCTAATACGAATGACGGTACCGAAATGGCAATAACCGATATAAAGGTGGCGAGATAATCTACCCATGTGTTTTGTCGGGTCGCTGCAATCACCCCGAGTATCACTCCTAAAATGACACCAATCACCATCGCAAATAAGCCCATTTGAAACGACGGAACTAATCTCGGTTTAATAAGATCCCAAACAGGTTGGTTATCATATTGGAATGAGTTTCCAAAATCTCCTTTTACAACATTTTTCATATAGTTGCCATACTGAACAGGCAGTGGATCATTTAATCCATATTTCTCATTCAAAATTGTTTTTTGTTGTTCACTTAACTTTTCATCGTTAAATGGCGAACCTGGCATTAATTTCATCAAGAAAAATGTAATGGTAACAATGATGAATAGAGAAATAACCATATACAGTAAACGCTTTAACGTATATCTAAGCATTGATTTTTACCCCCTACATGCTAATTAACATTCCCTTCTAAATTTTCAGAAATATTAATGCCATTATAGACTTTTCATAAAATTTAATCAATAACATTTTGATTTAACTCAACAAAGTTTTAGAAATTTTAGCTTTATACCTACTCTTTAGACAGGATATCAATTTTTAATGAACTAAGAATAAGATGTCAAATAGGACTATTTCCGTTACAATATGGGAGTAAATACAAAAAAGGACTGAAACGATGAAATATTTAAACAACAATGCGTTAATCTATATCTTATTCACACCTGTCGCAAGCCTTATCATTTGGCTCTTTTCGACACACACTTTTACACAATTAGTGAACATCTTTTTTACTATATCTATTTTAGTGGGCATTTTATTGTTCACACTATTGGTCGTGCAAGAAGGGATACTCGATGTAACAAGCTATGGTTTCAGAAAGTTCCGCTACCAAATGATGCGTAAAAAAAATCGCTCACGTTTAGAAGATGATGAATTTTTTAATCCAAAAGCACCTAAAAAAGCACATCATTTTGTATCACCGTGGATTAAACCTGCTTTAATCATGCAGCTCGTTTACTTTTTATTAGCGATAATCATTGCATATTTAATTTAAAAATGTGTATGTGTTATACAAAAATGTTTCTTTAGCATGTATATGAAGTCTGATAATTCTGAAATGTCACTGTGGCGCTTTACCACTGTGTCGTTATCCTTATCATACAAGTTCAAAGTATTTATTTAGTCAATAGAAATCTAGCGACACATACTGTTTTGAGAGGTTTTCACCAGTACAACTACAACGTCGTGATTATTGATAGGCGGAATGTTTGTGATGACTTTCTACTATTATATAGTGATTTATTACTATTTCATTTTCAAAGTAGGCCCTCATGTAACCATCCAAATGTACTTCTAATGCAAACATTGCTGTATAACTATTCAAAGAAATAAAAATAACTTTAATCATGGTATAGCCCAAAAAGACGAGGCAATTTTGAAATGACCTCGTCTTTTTTGAAAAGTTATATACATGAATAAAGCGATGACACCTTCTATCATCATAGAGAGTATCATCGCTAAGTTCCATCAATCTATTCACTAAATTTCTTGAAAATGAGTACTGCATTGTGTCCACCAAAACCTAAACTGTTGCTCATCGCATATTCGATGTCGTGATCTACCGCAACATTTGGTGTAATATCTAAGTCAATTTCTGGATCTGGTGAATTTGCATGGATAGTCGGTGCGATTTTACTATCACGGATAGATAAAATAGAGAAAATCGCTTCGACACCGCCTGTTGCACCTAATAAGTGACCCGTCATTGATTTTGTAGAACTAATTTTGAGGTTATACGCTGCTTCACCAAACGTGTTTTTAACCGCTTGAATTTCAGATAAGTCGCCTACTGGTGTACTTGTACCGTGAGCATTGAGGTACTGGATGTCGCTCGGTTGGATACCTGCATCTTTAATCGCAGCTTCCATTGCACGAGAACCCCCTTCACCTTCTGGACCTGGCGCAGTAATATGATACGCATCACCTGTTGCACCGTAGCCGACAAGCTCAGCATAAATTTTCGCGCCACGTGCTTGTGCAGATGCTAATGATTCTAAAATTAAAATCCCTGCACCTTCACCCATCACAAAGCCGTCACGACCTTCTTGGAATGGACGACATGCTGTTTCGATATCACCGTTTGTTGTTAATGCACGGCTCGCACTGAATCCTGCAATAGACATATGTGTGATTGGGGCTTCTGTTCCCCCTGCAATCATCACGTCTGCATCGCCACGTTCGATAATTTTAAATGCTTCACCAATAGAGTTCGTTGCGGTCGCACATGCTGTAACTGTTGCACCGTTTGGCCCTTTCGCACCTGTATCGATTGACACTTGTCCTGATGCCATGTCTGGAATTAACATCGGTACGAAGAAAGGACTAACGCGACGTGGTCCTTTCGCTTTCAATTGATCATATGCTTGTTCAAATGTTTCCATACCCCCGATGCCTGAACCGATCCAAACACCGACACGATTCGCATTCGTTTCGTCAATGGTAAGTCCTGAATCTGTTAATGCTTCACGTGATGCTACAACGGCATATTGTGTAAAACGCGCCATTTTACGTGCTTCTTTTTTAGGAATAAAGTCTTCTACATTAAAATCTTTCAGTTCTCCACCAATGTGCACTTGATAAGGTTCTGTATCGATTCTTGTAATTTTATCGATACCATTCACACCATTTAATGCATTTTCCCACATTGTCGGGACATCATTTCCGATTGGTGATAAGCCACCAAGACCTGTCACTACAACACGCTGTTTTTTTGTCATATTCATTTCCTCCTCTATTTATTTACCCCATCTGATGACGATTGAGCCCCAAGTCAGTCCTCCACCGAAGCCTACAAATACAACAACATCATCGTCTTTGATGCTTCCATTTTCCAATTCTTGTTTGACACTGAGCGGGATAGAAGCCGCTGATGTGTTACCATATTTATCTACTGAGACGCTCATTTTTTCTTTTGGTAAATTTAATCGTTGACGTGCTGACTCCATAATACGAATATTTGCTTGATGTGGAATAAACATATTAATATCATCTGGACCTAAATTCGCTTTTTCAACTGCACGTTGTGACGATTCACCCATCACACGTACCGCAAATTTGAAAACTTCGCGGCCATTCATACGAATAAAGTTTGTTTCTTGATCTTGGTAAAGGTATTTGCCACCCACACCATCTGAACCTAACTCATAGCTCAGAATACCACGATTTTCAGATACTTCGCCAATAATCACTGCACCGGCACCGTCTCCAAACAAAATAGCAGTTGAACGGTCATTTAAATCTGTAATTTTTGAAAGTTTATCTGCACCCACTACGAGCACATTTTGATATTCACCTGATAATACAAATGAACGCGCTGTAATGATACCATACATAAATCCAGAACATGCGGCTAATTGATCCATAGATGCAACTTTACCAAGTCCTAGTCGCTGTTGTAACATATTTGCCACTGTTGGAAAACGATGATCTCCAGTAGATGTTGCAACAATAACCATGTCTATGTCTTGTGCATCGATACCTGCATCTTCAATCGCACGAATACTTGCCTCATACGCTAAATCAGATGTATCTTGGTTCTCATCTGCCCATCTACGTTCTTTAATCCCAGTCATTTGTGAAATCCATTCGTCAGATGTATCTAGGTATGATTCAAAATATGCATTATCGATAACACGATCTGGGGCATATGCGCCAAATCCTTTAATACCTACATTCATGGTTTGAACACCTTCTTTTAAGTTTTTTAATACCAGGTATTAATTTAACATATTGTCACAAAAAAAGACAAGTGACATGCTAGGGATGGTATACAAAACATCTGAAGCATACTATAATAGAATTATCAATTAAATGGAGGCAATATACAATGAAATACTTCATCACATTGATTTGGGCTATTTTACTTGTAGAAATGATTAATTTCGTTTTAAATAGCTTGAGTGGTGGCGGTCCACTCAATGTTGTGACACCACTGTTTGTCGCTGTCATTATGGTAATTGCACTTGCATTGTTAGATGTTGCAACGACACCACCCAAACAATCACAAGAAACGAATGAGATTTGACATAGTATGCAATGTTGAAAAGGTTGGATGTTGAACAGAAGTTTTGTTCAATTTCTAGCCTTTTTACGTATTTCAAAGTGCTTGCCCCTATGTAAAAAAACTGACGAGACTTCAATCATGCCTCATCAGTTTTTTAGATTTTAGTAAAATTTACTTCATTTCATATGATTTTACTTTATTGGTTTTCGCATCAAAGTAACGTAATGACTGTTCACGACTTTGAATTTTTTTATTGTTTTCTAAACCGTAGTTATTGTCGTATAATGTCGCTTCCCAGCTGCCATACATTGGGTTAGGGAAAATGATGTACTTGCTACCGAAATCATCTTCATGTTGCTTAACTAAAGCTTCACGTGATTTCGCTGTCGGTTGTTTAGGCTCATCAAAGTCAAGTAAGTTGTCGCCAAATAACATCACTAAATTGTAATCTGTACGTACTTTATCACGGCGTTCAGCTTTCCCTTTTTCTCCTTCTTTTTTCAATAACACATGCTTCTTGTCAGCTTGTGGTAACTTTTCATTTCTTAAATTTTTAATTGTCGCGTCTAAGTCCTTTTCATGCGAACGGTCTGAAACATAAAAAATTTCAACATCGTGGCGGTCTGCATATTGTAAAAACGACTTAGCCCCATAAACAGGTTTAGCTTGTGCAGATTGAACCCATTCATGCCAACCTTCTGGAAAAGCTTTACCTTTTAATGCACTCATGGCTTGATATGGAGAATTATCAAGAACGGTCTCATCAATATCAAGAACGATTGCTAACTTTTTACCACCATGATGGTTTTTAATTTTCTTACTTAATGTTTCTTTTGCTGTGTTATAGCCTTGTGCATATAATGCTTTTGCTTCTGCTGAGTTTTGATACCAAGCAACACTCATGATGTTTTGTTGGCCTAACATTTGAGCTGTTTGATCTTTTACTGCTGTCTTACTTTTCTCTGCTTGCTCAGTTTTAACTGCTTCATCGCCTGACGCATATGTCACAGTAGATACACTAGAAGAAACAATACCGAGTGCTAAAAGTGCTGCTGTTGTTTTTGACCACTTATTCAAATGATTCACCTTTTCTATGTATAATTTGCGAATTAGACTAATACGTTATTCACACATCTATATTAAAACTTTTTTTAATAAACCTCAATATTTCTATTAAGTTTTTTATATTTATTGCGATAAGAAGAAGTTATTACGCTTCAAAATTTTGGTTATATGGATAATAATATTTCTAGATCAAAAAATAAAGGTTTATTTTCAAATAAGATACGACGACTTTGAAACGACACAGTACATGACGAATTTTTAGAATAACATCACAGTATTTGGCTTTGATATCAAAAATTCCCACCCTTAAATTCATTTTAAATGAGAATTGGGGCGGGAATACAAATCAAATATTACAATCCATTTTCATTTTATTACATTAGTTTTCATGCTGTGTACGCTGAGGCTTTTCAACTTCAAAATGAATGTCGCCATCTTTCAAATCACCACGTACGATTGTGCCTTCTGGTAAGTTTTCTTTAATCATCATACGTGCAAGTGGTGTTTCGACATGTCGCTGCACGAAACGTTTAAGTGGACGTGCACCAAATTGGGGTTCGTAAGCTGTTTCACCCATCCATTTTGCCGCTTCATCCGAAATTTCTAACGTAATACGTTGATCCATTAAGCGGATATTCAAATTAATTAAGATTTTGTCAACAATCATTTGCATATCGTCAACAGTTAATGGTTTGAATAATACGATATCGTCCATACGGTTTAAAATTTCAGGTTTGAAGTATGCATTCAAACTGTTCATGACTGCTTTTTCTGTTGCGTCATCAATCTTGCCACTATCTTTCACATTTTCAAGTAAAATTTGTGAACCAATATTACTTGTCATGATGATAATTGTGTTTTTGAAATCAACGCTACGCCCTTTTGAATCTGTTAAGCGACCTTCGTCTAAAATTTGCAGTAATACGTTAAAGACATCTGTATGTGCTTTTTCTACTTCGTCTAACAAAATGACTGAATAAGGATTGCGTCTCACTGCTTCTGTTAATTGACCACCTTCATCGTGACCCACATAACCTGGAGGCGCTCCTATTAGACGAGAGACTGCGTGTTTTTCCATATATTCACTCATATCTATGCGAATCATATGTTTTTCAGAATCAAACAATGATGACGCTAATGATTTGGCTAATTCTGTTTTACCGACCCCTGTTGGCCCTAAAAATAGGAATGAACCAATAGGACGGTTCGGGTCTTTAATTCCTGCTCTCGCCCGTACAACCGCATCTGCTACTAAATCTACCGCACGATCTTGGCCTACAACACGCTCATGTAAAATATCGGATAAGTGTAATAATTTTTCACGTTCAGTTTCGACCAATTTTGACACAGGAATACCTGTCCACTGACTGACGATTTCACCGATTTCTTCGTCTGTCACAACTTCACGAATAATGCGGTCTGAGTCTGTACCTTTTTCTTCTTGGAATGCCGCTTCTAACGCTTTTAGTTCTTTTTCTAATTCTGGAATTTTACCGTGTTGAAGAATTGCTGCTTTTTCAAGGTCATAGTTGTTTTCTGCGTCTTCTAATGCTTTACGACTTTCATCAAGTTCTGCACGTTTTTCTTGCACTTTTGCAATTTTTTCTTTTTCATTTTCCACACGTGCTTGCAATGCTGCTTGTTTTTCTTTTTCTTCAGCTAATTCTTCTTGCAATTCTTTCAAACGAATACGGCTTGCTTTATCGGACTCTTTTTTCAATGCATTTTCTTCAATTTCTAACTGCATCACACGACGATTCGCTTGGTCGAGTTCAGTTGGATTTGAACCCATTTCTGTTCGAATCGTTGCTGAAGCTTGGTCCACTAAATCAATCGCTTTATCCGGTAAGAACCGATCTGTAATATAGCGATCTGACAATTCCGCTGCCGCAACGAGTGCGCGGTCTTGAATACGCACGCCATGATGGACTTCATAACGTTCTTTCAAACCTCTTAAAATAGAAATCGTATCTTCAACAGTCGGTTCTGCAACCGCAACTTTTTGAAAACGACGCTCTAACGCAGAATCTTTTTCGATGTATTCACGATACTCATTTAATGTTGTCGCACCAATACAGTGAAGTTCACCTCTAGCTAACATCGGTTTCAGCATATTGCCGGCATCCATCGCACCGTCCGTTTTACCTGCACCGACCAACATATGAATTTCATCTATGAAGAGTAAAATACGGCCTTCTGATTCTTTCACTTCTTTTAATACCGCTTTGAGTCGTTCTTCAAATTCACCACGGTATTTCGCACCTGCAACGAGCGCACTCAAGTCTAATTCAAACACGGTCTTATCAAGCAATGAATCCGGCACATCTCTTTTCACGATACGTTGTGCCAATCCTTCAACAATCGCCGTTTTACCAACACCGGGTTCACCAATAAGTACAGGGTTGTTTTTCGTTTTTCGACTTAAAATACGAATCGTATTACGTATTTCTTCATCACGACCAATGACAGGGTCCATGTTACCTTTACGCACTTCTTCAACGAGGTCACGACCATATTTTGCTAATGCTTCGTAGTTTACTTCAGGGTTTTGTGTAGTCACATGATTCCCTCCTCTTATCTTTTTAATGATTTCAATGATGACCTCTTTTTTACCGTCAACATATCGTTTCGTCGTTTCATCAACATCGATGGCCGCACGTAAAACATGTTCCATCGAAATATATTGATCATCATATTCTTGCATGTAATTTTCAGCTTTAACGAATAAATTGTTCATTTGAGGCGACATATATTGCCCGTATTGGACGTTGTCACCTTTCACTGTTGGATAATTTTTTAGCTTGTCCTCATAGGCTTGATTTAAAGCATGCGTATCAATGTTTGCACGTTCTAAAATACTTTGAAATAAGCTTTCTGGTGCTTCAAGAACTGCTTTTAATACAGCCTCTACTTCTACATTTGTTAATTTGTACGTTTTCGCATGTTCAATTGCTTTTTGAAGTGCATTTTGAATCGCATGTGTCATTTGATTAATGTCCAAAATGTCTCACTCCTTTATTGGAATAGGTCGAATTGACTTTGACTTTCTTTGACCTTAATTCTATTATAAGTCCACATTCACTAAAAATCAATCGATAGCTTTGACTTTTTTTGACTATTTTTAAATACTCCCCCATATATTTAACCCCATACAGCTTTTTCAATCATTAAAAATAAGGACATCAAAGTTTTGGATGCTATTGATGAAATATTTTTGTTGAACTTGCCTTCCTTATGATTAGTAGTTTTAGACTGCCATCATGGCCTCGCAATCTTATGGTAGAGATCATTATCAAAGTCATATTGTGGGTGATTATTCTAAATTAAAAGAGCAGCCTAATGAGAAAGCCCACAAGACTGCCGTAATAGCAAATATCCATTGCTTATTAAAAATCATTCACTATTTATTAGTCAATGATAAATGATATGATTATTAGAAAGCATCACACTGACGAAACCATATAATCGAATACATCCTAACACTTGATTCAAAAAAGTAAACATTGGACGATTGAGTTTAGTGATGTCAATTTTAATTCACACACCTTTGACAAATCATAGGAAAGGGACTGGGTAATCTTAATGACTTATTCCCCAATTATTTTCTTACTTATTCTTTTTCTTCGTACCGTGATTTTTTTCAATCGCTTGAATAATGCTGTTCGTTAATGCGTGTACACCTGGTGGCTGCAAATGAATACCATCCGGCGCAAAATATTCTGTATGGTTTTCAGAACGGCTATACCAATCAACTAACGTCACATTCGCTCGTTTTTTCGCGGCTTTCGCTAACACTTGATTCACATGTGACTCATAAGAACGTGGAACGCGCGTATTGACAAGATAAATATCGGCCTCGCCAAATTGTTCGAGCAAACTGTTCAACTGTTCTTCTGTAAAATCACCATTTGTCCCTAATTCAAGGACGACAATGTCATTTTTATCACGATAGCTTTGATATTGTCGTTTAGCAAGAGAAGTAGCTTCGACCAATTGACGTCCCACTTTACCGTTAATGTCTGCTTTAGGTACAAATGATCTAAAGTCATCGCCAATGTCTACCATCACGGAATCACCAATTAATAACGGCTTCCATGATGCATATTTTTGCTTATTCCCTTTCACGACAAAGCCATCAATTTCAAGTTGCGGTAACGGCAGTGGCTGGGTAATCAATTTATCAATTTCTTCGGTATTTACTTCTGTCACTCGCGTACTATTTTTTTGGGCGAAACGGTTAAAGCTCCCCACCATCACGAGTAACGTTGGAATGAGTAAAATAATCACTAACCATGTCCGTAAAACTTTTTGTGAACGCCAATTTTTCAAATGATTAAAGGCAAAAATGTTAAAGACTTCTTTTCTAAATGGCTGTTCGATAAATTTATAAGAAAATTCCGCCATGAGCACCATTAATAAAATTTCAACGACATAAACTAAAGGTGGAATTTGGCCTTGCACGAACTGATGGTGAATTAACACAATAATCGGATAATGCCATAAATACAAACTATATGAACGACTACCAATAAAAGTAAAAACTTTGTTACCTAAAAACTTCGCAAAATACCCTGAAGGATGCACACTGCTCGCGATAACTAATAATGTGACCGTTGAAATGAGAAAAAATCCACCGTAATACAGGATACTATTCGTCTCAGATACGAACTTGAAACAAATGAACAAAATCGCCAAGCCGACGACACCCGCAGTATCGATCATCGTGCGCATTTGACGGTTCACTTTTGCTTTTAATTGAAATGGTGGCCAAACCAGTGCAAGCAATACCCCCATCAATAATGTTTGTATCCGTGTATCAGTACCAAAATAAACACGTGCAACATTTTCGTTCGGTACATATAACACCATCATCGCGATCATGGAGATGACGAGTAAAATTAAAAATATGATGCGTATTGATTTCAGACGACGTATAAAGCTTAACAAACTGAGTAACACAATCGGAAACACGAGATAAAATTGCTCTTCTATTGCTAATGACCATAAATGTTTTAATGGTTGTACTGCAAATTGTTCAAAGTAATCGACATTTTGCATGATGTACCACCAATTCGACACATAAAATATTGCCGCAATACTATCCGCACGTACTTTTTGAATTTCCGTAGGCATGAAAATTAAGCTCAGCACAATGACACCCATGACTAAAAAGAGCACTGCAGGAATCAGTCGTTTCACACGTCTTAGCCAAAATGACATCAATTTAATTTTTCCTGTATTATGATACTCTGTTAATAACAAACTCGTAATTAAATAACCAGAAATTACAAAAAATGTATCTACCCCTAGAAAGCCACCCGACAACCATTGGGGATTGAGATGATAGATAATGATTGCGATAACTGCAACCGCTCTAACACCGTCTAACCCAGGCATGTATCGCGGGTTGATAGGTTTTCTGTCTCGTTGATTAAAATTCCACACAAACATCATTCTTTCCAAATTTAATGTATTGATTATATATTGTATACTTTTGTTTTCATTCGTGCAATTATATTCGCAAAATTCATGTAAGCGTTTTATTACGTGTCTAAAATTTTTTAACATCGTTATCGCTACACTTCCAATGATGCTATTAAGCTGTCACTTCAAGGTGTCATGGGAGAGTGCAGTAAGTTGGTATGCTCCCCATAGGTAAATAAAAAGACCTTCAAAATTGCATTCACAATTGAGAAAGCCCCTTTAACAACTTCAAAATATTAGCTGATACCTAACGCAATTTTAGCATAACGTGACATCATGTCTTTATTCCATGGTGGATTCCAAACGATGTTCACTTCGGTATCTTGAATCTCTGGAAGTTCTGCTAATACTGTTTTAACTTGGTCAACAATCTGCGGCCCTAATGGACAACCGATTGAAGTGAGTGTCATTTCTACAGTACATAAACCATCATCATCTAAATCAACTTTATATACAAGACCTAAATTGACAATATCAATCCCTAATTCAGGGTCAATGACATTTTCAAGCGCGCCTAAAATACTATCTTTAAGTGCCTCTTCCATCCGTATCACCTCATTTTCAATTTCACTAGTAACAATATAACAAAATCCCCACTTTTCCACAATAAAATGCTATGATATGAATACACTGAAACTTGGTATTAAGGAGAGTATGAATGAAACAACATTTAATTTGTTTGGATTTAGATGGAACACTTTTAAATGATGAAAAAGAAATTCCAGAATATACATTTCGTGTGTTAAAAGCACTACAACAACAAGGGCATGCCATCATCATTGCAACAGGCCGCCCTTATCGTGCAAGTCAACGTTACTACAACGAGCTTGGATTGGATACGCCTATCGTTAACTTTAATGGCGCATTTGTTCATCACCCTTATGATGAGACATTCCCAGTTCAACACCATCGTTTAGATGAAGGACTTGCAACGAGCATTATTGAAACTTTGAAAAATATGAAAGTCAAAAATATGATTGCTGAAGTGAAAGATTGTGTCTTTTTAGACCAACCTGACCCTCGTCTTTTTGAAGGCTTTACCATGGGCAATCCTGTAACAAAAGTGGGCGATCTTCGCGAAAACTTAAATGAAGATCCGACTTCACTATTAATTGAAGCAGAAGAAGCCATGATTCCACGTGTGAAACAAGTGTTGACACGCTTCTATGCTGAAAATATTGAACATCGTCGTTGGGGCGCCCCTTTCCCTGTCATTGAAATTGTCAAAAAGGGCATCAGTAAAGCAGTCGGAATTGATATCGTGAAAGACTGTCTCCAAATCGAGCATGACCATATTATTGCATTTGGTGATGAAGATAATGATTTAGAAATGATTAAGTATGCGACTCATGGTATTGCAATGGGAAATGCCATCGATGAACTGAAACATGTCGCAAAAGAAACAACATTATCTAATAATGAAGACGGTATCGGGATTTATTTGAATCGTTTCTTTAATTTAAATATGCCTAAAGATAAATAAAAATAAGAGATAGAAAAAGGAGATATTAACATGAAGAAGCATATTATTGTCGTCGGTGCAGTAGCTGGTGGCGCAACAAGTGCAAGCCAAATTCGACGTTTAGACAAAGACAGCCGTATTACAGTATATGAAAAAGATAGTTTTATGAGCTTTGCGAACTGTGGTTTACCTTATTACCTTGGAAATGTCATCGAAGAAAGAGACGATATTTTATCGACAAATCCAGAAAAGTTTAAAGCTTATAAAGACATTGACGTAAAAGTAAAACATGAAGTGCTCAAAATCGATGATAAAAAACAGACAGTGACAGTCAAAAACCATTTTACAGGTGAAACATTTGAAGACGCTTATGATGCTTTAGTATTGAGTCCTGGTGCACGTGCAAGTCAACTTAATTTCGATGTCCCACATCTTTTCACGTTACGAAATATGGATGATACTGACCAGATTGATACATATATCCGTCAGTACAATGTGAAAACTGTTTTAATTGTCGGTGCTGGGTACGTCAGCTTGGAAATGGTAGAAAATATGCATCATCGCGGTCTGCATCCAACACTCATTCACCGTTCTGAAGCAGTGAATAAACTGATGGATCAAGACATGAACAGTGTCATTTTTGATGCGTTGAACCAGTACAATATTCCATACCGTTTAAACGAAGAAATCAAGTCTATTGATGGGCATACAGTGACATTTACCTCAGGTGCTGTTGAAGACTATGATTTAATCATTGCTGGCGTGGGTGTTCGCCCTAACTCAGAGTTCATTCAAAATTCTGGTATTCAACTTGATGCAAAGGGCTATATTCCAGTCAATGACAAATTTGAAACGAATATTCCAAACATTTATGCGGTTGGTGATATTGTCACAAGCTTTTATCGTCACGTTGACCTCCCTGCACACGTACCACTCGCTTGGGGTGCACATCGCGGTGCAAGTATCATCGCTGAACAAATAGCAGGTCATCCAGAAGTGACATTTAAAGGTTACGTCGGTGCCAATATTGTTAAATTTTTCGATTACACCTTAGCAAGTACAGGAATCTCACCTCAAGAATTAAAAAACTTTGATTATCAAATGGTGGAAGTCAACCTTTATACACACGCTGGTTATTACCCTGGCAACAGTAAAGTCCATTTAAGAGCATACTTTGACAAAGAGACACGCCGCATTTTAAGAGCAGCCGCAGTGGGACAAAAAGATGTTGATAAGCGTATTGACGTCTTGACTATGGCATTAATGCATCAAGCAACAATTGACGAATTGACAGAATTTGAAGTTGCTTATGCGCCTCCATTTGCACACCCTAAAGATTTAATTAATATGTTAGGTTATAAAGCGCGCAATCTATAAGATGAAAAAAAGCGAGGGGTCATGGTGACATATCCCTCGCTTTTCACATCTTGTATGACTAACTATACGCTCATGAATGACTCCCAATTTAAACTTGCGTTCCCTAATGAAATAAGCCTGTAATCGGGCCCCACGGTAAAATAGCGCCTAAAATAATGGTCACAATAGCCACAATAAAAGTAGCAATGAATAGACCTCGACTTGGCGCTTTTTTCTTCTTACGCGTTAAAGTCACTTCAATTAAACTAATAACAGCTATACCTCCAACCATTTTCAAAGTCATCAACATATGACTCACACCCGGAGCTGAAAATGCTTTGATTGCTAGCCAAAAGCCTGTAATTAAAACGAGAAGCATAAATAATCGTGTCGCCATGTGGAGTGACTTAAATAATAGCGTCGGGCCTTGCTTATTTGAATAATTTTCATACGACGCATAAAATAAAATCAAAAGAACAATCCAACTGACAATATGCACGTTGATTAAAAACATGTTCGGTCACCTCCTTATGTTGCGTATCTTTTCAATCATAACATAATATAGCCTTCTACACATTTTAATTACCTAATTATTGTTATTCCAAACACTTATAAAAATAATCAAAGCAAACAGCAACATTTTTATAACATGCACTGAAGAGGATGAGACACAAAAATTTTCGATGCTTTTGATGTCATATTTGTGTTAAACTTGCCCCCTATGTTTTGTGGTTCTTAATTGCCATCATAGCTTCGCTGTCCAAGGGGTGTGTTCGGCAATTTAAAAACACTATCTTCGCCATCAATAAAAAAGCACCAAGCGCAAAATCACTTGATGCTTATTTCATATTAATCTTTCGCAATAAAGTTTGTTAACGTTCCAATATTATCAATCGTGACTTTCACTTCATCACCAGGTTGTAGAAACTTCGGCGGATTCATACCCGCACCGACGCCTGCTGGAGTACCTGTCGCAATAATGTCTCCTGGGTGTAACGCCACATATTTTGAAATTTCTTCAATTAACTCATCAATTTTCAAAATCATTTGTGACGTATTCCCATCTTGACGAATTTCATTGTTTACTTTTGTCACGATATTTACGTTTTCAGGTGTAGGAAGTTCATCTTTTGTCACGATGTATGGCCCCATTGGGCAACCCCCTGTTAAACTTTTAGACAAGAATGCTTGGTCATGTGCTTTTTGTGCATTACGGTCTGTGATGTCATTAATGATGGTATAACCATATACATAATCCAACGCTAAACCTTTTGGAATTTTTTCGCCTGATTTACCGATTACGACACCCAGCTCGCCTTCATAATCTAAAGCGTCTGTAATGTCTTGATGGTTCGGAATCGTACTTTCATCACCTGTTAATGACGAAGCTGCTTTCGTAAATACATATAAACGATCCACTTCATGCTTTAACTCTTCAGCATGTGCTTGATAGTTACGGCCAAATGCAATGACGTTATTCGTAGGTGTTACTGGTGGTAAAAATTCGATATCCTCAAATTTCACTTTATACGCATCGCCGTTACCACTGTTTTCTGCAGCAACAACTGCTTTACGTACTTGCTCTTGAAAGTCTAAAGTTTGGTTTTGTTGTAATCCTTCGAGCAATGTTTTGGGATGGAAATCACCTTCTCCAAAGTTTGCAAAGACTTGTTTTAAATCCCAAGCCGCTTCTTCTCTTTTTACCTTCACTCCATATGAAGTTTCACCTTTATATTTGAATGATAGGAATTTCATTCATAATCAGCTCCTAACGTATATCTTAGTCATATTATAACGAATATTTTGGACAAATCACAAATTTTTAAAGTAAAGCCGCTTAAATCTCGAGTTCGCCATATTTAAAGAAGTATAAATAGCCGTTTACTGGGCATTTTAAAATGGTTTCTAATGCACGTTGATAATATTGCATTTGAACACGATATTTCTCCTTCAATTGTCTTTCCAACGCTTCATCGGACATCCCTTTACGACGAATGAGTGCATCGGTTTTATAGTCCAAGAAGTAATAATGGCCATTTTCTTTAAAGACCAAGTCAATCATCCCTTGAATAATAGAGGCATCTGTCGTATCTGGTGTATGTTCGACTTGATGTTGATTCACGACAAATGGCAATTCTGTATACACTTCGTCACTTCTCGCAATACGGTCATACAAATCACTTTGAATGAAACGTTTAATTTCTTCAATCACAATCACATTGACATCATGTGCGCGAATGATTGAACGTTCGACCAATGATTCAATGTAGTCATTTAATGCTTGATCTGTTAATCCGGCTTCTTTAAATGGCAGATGTTGCATAACCGTATGCATCAATGTTCCTACTTCTGCTGCAGTATGTTGTTGTTCTTGTAAAAACTGCGGCCGCTCATACGTGGCCACGCCTAAACGATATTGTCGGACACGCTCATAGTTCGTATCGGCTTGTTCTGTATCGAGTTGACGTTTAAGCTCTGAAACAGATTGCTTTGAAACTTGTTGTACAGCTTGTTGATACGGATAAACATACAACAATTGTTGTATCACACGTTGCGCAAGTTCATCATCTAACGGGGTCGCTGCAAGTCTCGCCTCTAACGCTTCGATCACGTGACCTTGATATGTCGCCAAATCTTGTTCTGTTGGTAACACGTCACCTGCATCAATATGTTGTAACTGAAGTCGCGGCTTGACAGCTGCATCCAAAGTCTCAACATCCACTTCAAAACGTTGATGGCGCTGAATATTCGTATTCTGATGTTTACTCAAAATACTGTATATCAGCTGAAACGGGTTTTTCGCATTAAATCGGTCAATGGCTGCTAATTTTTCATCAGTGATTGTAGCGGCTGCCATCATCTCGAGTGCATCTGCTTTTTTGGACGTCCCAATTAAGTAGAGTTGTTCTTTCGCACGTGTTAAGGCAACATACATCAAGCGCATTTCTTCAGAGATTAACTCTTTTTGATTGATCAGATCGATACTCATAGAAATAAGCGATGGATAAAACAATCCTCGTGCTTCATCGTAATATTGTAAACCGAGACCTGCATGTTGATTCAATACAACAGGTTTTCCTAAATCATTTTTATTAAAGTCGCGCGTTAACCCTGAATAAATGACAAATGGAAATTCAAGACCTTTACTACTATGAATCGTCATCATACGTACGACATTATCATTTGGACCAATAACATTTTCTTCACCAAAATCTTTGCCTCGTTCAATCATTTGGTCGATAAAACGAATGAATTGAAATAAACCGCGAAAACTAGAATTTTCAAAATCGACAGCTTTATTAAACAACCCATGTAAATTCGCACGACGGCCACGCCCACCTACAAGTGCACTAAAATATTGAATGATGTAATGATCATTAAACAGTTTATCGATGAGTTGGTATACTGGATGACGTTGGCTGTAGTCTTGGTAGCGTGCTAAATCATTTAAAAACGGCTTTAACTTTGCCACAATTGCAGGATCCGCCGCTTCATCATCCATGTAATGTTGAATGGATTGATAAAAATAGTTATCTTGCGGTGATACAATACGAATCTTAGCCAGTTCATCTTCTGTAAATTGATAAATGACCGAACGCATTAAACCGACTAAATAAATATCTTGTAGCGGATTATCAATCGTACGTAAAAACGACAACATTAAGCGGATTTCTGTTTGTTCAAAATAACCTTGCTTACTATTCACAAATAGCGGAATATCCTGATCTTTAAACGCTTGTTGAATAAGTCTTACATTGCTGTAACTTCTTTCAAGGATGACGATATCTTTATATTGTGCTGGACGATACGCACCTGTTTTCGGATCATACACTTTTTGGGTTTCTAAAATCGTCTGTACTTGTTGCGCAATAAAATACGCCTCTTGCTCACTCGCGGTCATCTCTCGGTCTTTATCGACCATGAGGACATTAAACTGCACAGGGATATCGACCTCATCATACGGCGCACCATAATAAAGTTTTGCAGCTGCATCGTAGTCAATTTCGCCCACTTCAGCATCCATCATATGATCAAACAAATAGTTCGTCGTTGAGAGCACTTCTTTACGAGAACGGAAATTTTGCGATAAATCAATGCGCCAACCACTTGACTGGTCTGGTTGGTTAAAACGTTGATATTTTTCGATAAACAGACTCGGGTCCGCTTGTCTAAATTTATAAATAGACTGTTTCACGTCGCCCACCATAAATAAATTACCGTTCGATTCGTCCCCTCGTTTAATGCTGCCAATAATACTTTCTTGTACACGGTTCGTATCTTGATATTCGTCGACTAATATTTCTTCAAAACGTTCACGATATAACGCCGCAATTTCGGACGGCTCGCCTTGTTCATCTCTTAAAATTTGTAGCGCAAAATGTTCATAATCTGAAAAGTCCAAAATGTTGCGTGCTCGTTTCGCACGACTGAATGTATGAATGACATCTTCAGTTAAAGTGGCCAAATATTTCACACGCGGCGCTAAGTGTTGCAATTCCTCAAGCAGTGTCTCATCATCACGTCCAACGAATGTAGATTTTACTGCATTAAGATTGTTTTTAAATTGCTCATAATACGCTTTAAAGTTTGCATAAGCCGCATCAAGCATCGGATCTTCTTTTACAGCTTTCGGTTTAGGTGGGATGCGGCCAAGTTGATAAGTCGCCAATGCTGTTTTGTCGATAAACTGTTCACTTAATAGTCGGCGCAAAAATTGGCGGTGACCCTCAATAAAATCAATGTGCTTAGGAAAATCCCCTACTAATTCGAATTGATGATACGCTTCTTCTATTGCATTTTGTGCTGCTTGTAAATACAACTGGACATACTTGTTTAAAATATCTAAATAATGCTGCTGCAAATGACGCTCCAAATAAGGTTGATCTAACGCATGTAACCAACCAATTGGATCCGGGTTTGCGATACTGAAATCATATAAATTTTTAACCATTAAACGTAATGCGGCATCATCTCTATCCGTCGAAATGTGCTCAGTCAACGTCACAAATGTTGGATCCAAACGGTCGTAATGCTTTTCAAACACGTCATCAATCACTTCTTCAAGCAATAGGACATTTTCAACTTCACTCGCAGTTCTAAAATTAGGATCAATGTCCAACACGTCGTAATGCTGCTGAATGAGACGTAAACAAAAGCTATGCAACGTTGAAATTTGTGCTTGATGAATTTTTGTACGTTGATTTTTTAAATGTTGATTGGAAGGATCTTCAATAGCGGCTTGTTGGATACGCGCTTCGACACGATGTTTCATTTCGCGTGCACTCAAGTTTGTAAACGTCACAACGAGTAAACGGTCAACATCAATGCCATCACGTAAAATGCGCTGAATAATACGTTCAACGAGGACTGCTGTTTTACCAGAACCCGCCGCTGCTGCTACAAGTACATCTTGACCTTTTGCGTATATACTTTCCCACTGTGCATCGGTCCACTGTACATGTTCCGGTTTTGTTGGAATCATACTTCATCCTCCTCTTCTTCTACCGCAAGTATTTCAAGGGGATTGATTTTTTCATCCACTCGACGATATTTCGGACTATCAATCATACTATCTACGTGACAAACGGCTTGATATTGACAATATTGGCATGGTAAATGATTGCGGTATTGCATTGGCGCGACTTCGTTATGCCCATCCATAATACGACTTGCGATATCCACAAAGTTTTGCTTATTATGTTGGATCAGTTTATAAATGGTTGCTTCATCCGCCACTTTACTCGTCGCATTCAAACTGCCATCTTTTTTCATACCGAGTGGCACGATGTCGGATTTGAAGCCCGCTGTCAATCGTTCATCATACGCTTCTAATACATCTACATCATTGTTAAGCAATCCTTGTAATTGATACGACTTCAAGAAGGCTTCATCTAACTTGGCCGCTTCGATATCATTCCACGCACGCTTTTCGTCTCTAAACTGGTGCACGTACATGTATAAAAAGCCACCTGGTTTTACTTCTTCCACTAAACCTAAACGTTCTTTGTTTTGAAGCGCGATATCCATATAGGTCATCATTTGCATTTGCAAGCCGTAATACACTTTCACTAAATCGAGTGATGCGCTTGAAGAGGATGATTTGTAATCAATAATATTGACGAAACTTTTATTCTCCTTTTGATACGTATCGATTCGGTCAATTTGGCCACGAATATAAATCGGCATGCCTTGTGATGTATACAACGTTTCTGCTTTTAGTTCTGATGCATCTTTCGGTGATTTACGGAACGACTTTTCAAATGCGATAGGCTTAAATTGTGAATGCGACGTTTGGTATTTCATCGCATATAAAGTGGCTTGAACTATTGCACCGATGCGCTGTGATAAATAACGATAATACGACGTCGAGTTTAACAAATTAAATTGTACATGTGGTAACAATGTTTCTAATGCGTCGTTCGTCAATTGCGCAATTTGAAGCTCTGTGAGTTGATTAAAACGTCCTTCAACCTTTTCGGCGATATATTTTAAAACATCATGAAAAATTGTCCCTAAGTCAAAGTTTTGAAGTTGATATTTCGTCCGTTCATTGAGCCTCAAACCGTGTGACGTATAATGTTTAAATGGACAATTTTGGTACCCTTCAAAACGGGACACACTCGCATGAATCGCCTTACCATAAAGCTGTGTCGTCAACTCTCCATCCAATTGTACGGTATCGTTATTGTATGTGAGCGCTGATTTCAAATGTGTCAGCCCGTCATTGAGTTGTGGGTACTGTGCCATCACTGCATAAGTCGTAAACCAAGTATCCGAAATCAATCCTTCATCTAACCATGTTTTAAATGCTTCAAATAGATGCACTTTCGTTTGGTGTGGGTGTTCTATAAGTGATAACGTGTCACGTGCGTGTTGGTGTGTCAATTGGATGATATCTAAGTTGCGGAACATTTGACGGACATCATTTAAAAACGGACTTTTTTCTCGTTCTGCACCGCTCGCATCCATCAAACTGTATGAGAACGTCACTGTTTCTGTCGCACGTGTCATCGCAAAATAACAGACGAATGCTTCATCCATTTGTAAAATATCTGAGGTCGGGCTCAACTGCACACCGGCAAAGGTTTCAAACGCTTTCTTTTCATTATCTGAAATCAAACCAGAGCCGTTAATTGCTTGGGGCATCACGCCGTCGTTCATCCCGATCATATAAACGTGCTTTTTATTATCCACTTTCGCTAAATCCATTGTCCCAATTGTCACTTGATCTAACGTTTGTGGAATCATTGAAAATTCGAGTTCGTTCAAACCGACATCTAACACTTCTAAAAAGCGCGTTAACGTCATATCACGGTCACCAAACACGGTAACGACATCATCCAACACGCGAATCAACCCGTTCCATATTTGGTCAATTTCTTCCGCTGCTTCATGTTGACCTTGCTCATCTAACATATCCCGTTGCGTCATTAACTGATTGGGCAGTTCAAAACCTTCCATCGCTTCATAAAAATACGTCGCAAAAGCTTTGGCATTTGAACCTTGTGCTAATTTTTCTTCAAAATTCAACAATTGATTAAAGACTTTCGTTTTTAAATCGATCACACGTTCAAATGTAGCAGCCTCTTCTTCCGTCAGCGGATCATTCGGTCGGATACCCATTTTACGGAATTGATTCAGTTCAAAATATTGTGGATCGAGCCAGCGTTTGCCATAAATCCCTCGTTCTATCGCAAAATTTTCTAATAAATGGACTAAATACGCACTGTCAGGCATCATTTGGGTTAAGACATTCGTTTTCAACAAGCGCATCAACGGTTCAAACTGCCATTCTGTTTGTAACACTTCGATTAGTGCACGCAACATTTCCATAATCGGATGATGCGTCATCGACTTTTTGACATCAATATTGTACGGAATATCATATTGTGGCAAAATCGCATCTAACAAATAGACATACGACGGATCACGATACAATATTGCAATATCTTGATAACGGTACTGTTTTTCACGCACATCTCTTAAAATCGTACGTGCCACTTCATTAACTTCTTCACGTGTCGTCGGTGCTTCTAATATGCGAATACCTTCGTCTGCTGTGTGATGACTTTCAGGTTGTAATGCGTCAAACTGCTGTTCTAACACGGTTAATGATGGTGCTTTGAATCGGTGCTGCGTATGAAAATACAAGCGTTCGAGTGGCTGACCGACACGGTGAGCCATCTCTTCAAAATGACGCAACGACTCAGATGGCTTACGGAACATGCTTAATGCATCTTGATCGCCGTTTGTCGTTAATGCTAACGTCACAGATTTCACATGCTTCACTAAAGCTTCGATCAGTTGATATTCTTGAGTAGAAAAGTTATGAAACCCATCTATGTATATTTCTGCTTGTTTGAGCCACTTCGACTGTGGAATAAGCGTGACAAGTCGATCCATCATCGCTTCCGCTGTAATATATTCCGAAGACATACGTGCTTGCAGTTTTTCATAAATCAACCCAATGTCATGTAGCTTATGTCGGGTGCGCGGTTCAAGGTGCGCATCGGTAGCCATGTCCGAAACCATCTCAGGCGTCACAGCATACTTTTCAAAGTCTTGAATTTGTTCACGCACTTTTGTACTAAATCCCATATAACCTACTTGTGAGCGATACAACTTCAACTCTGTTTGTGCTTCTTGTAAAATATCGTAAATCATCATTTCGATGGCAACCGACGACAAACGTTTTTCATGCACCCCACCTACTTCTTGAAAAATACGATGACCTAGTCGTTCAAAGTGCAACACTTCAGTACGTACACTCCCTAACAATTCGGTGTCTTTGACGAATACTTGTTCATACAAATACGTCCCTTGCATCGGTGTGATGATAATGATGGGATGCCCTATCGGTTGTGCTTTCATTTTGTCTTTAATTTCTGCTAACACCTGTGTGCTCTTGCCCGTTCCAGCACGACCTAAAAATGTTCGAAACATCGAATCCCCCCTATCTTTCTTCAATACGAATCGGCATTCATTATTTAAAGTTTATTATAGCATTAACCCCAGTTGATACTCTATGAAAGTCGGTCGCTTGTTGGATCTTTTTGACATAGAAAAAGCCGGGAAAACGTCATCGTCTCCCAGCCTCTGGTTAGTTTTTTGATTATCGAATCACTCCATGATGTCTGTTCATCATGCGCGATCATTGATGATTACTCTTGTGTATCTGTATGATCTGGATTGAAGTTGATTTTAAATTCACTCAATGGCCAGAATCTAAATGCAACTTTCCCTACGATTTGATCTTTATCGATAAGACCAAAAGCACGGCTATCTTTACTCACTTCGCGGTTGTCACCTAACACGAGATATTTATCTTTCGGAATTTGTTTCTGACCGTTGCTACCTGGCAAGTCTTTAGAATCAAATGAACCCGTAATTTGTTCATATGTTTTATGTTTAAGGTTATAATCTAAATATGGTTCATCTACTTTTTTACCATTTAAGTACAGTTGGTCATTTTTATAAACGACATGATCACCCGGTTTACCGATAATACGTTTTACATAGTCATTCGTTTCATCTGCATGAAAGACGATGACATTACCATTATCTAAATGACCTAAAGTTTTCCCTATTTTGTTAACGATAACTCTTTCTCCATCTTTTAATGTAGGGTCCATAGAATCACCTTTAATGTTATAGGGTTTAATGACAAATGCATACAATAGACCTACAATCAATAAGGCTAATCCTATAGACAGCAACCATTCCATTGTCTCTTTTTTCACAGTTTTACACCTCTTATTTTAAAAATGAGTCGTTATTCTATCAAAAGGATAATAACGTATCCATAACTTACCTTCAATAGTTGATTTCCTAATGAGACCAAAATTTCGAGAATCGACGTCATCATCACGACGATCGTTTAATATTAAATACGAGTTTGGCGGTATGATATCACTTTCTGAATTCGGCAGTGATTTCAGTGACCATGACTGCTGATCTTGTTGATTCACATACGATTCAGTCACAGGGGTATGGTCCAAATACAATTGGCCTTTTTGAAATTCAACTGATTGACCTGGTTCTCCAATCACGCGTCCAACACGATATTGACCTTCCGCATAGTAGACAACGATATCTTGATGATGAATCCCATTGTAGCGTGGTGCGATTTTATTCACTAACAGCCGATCATGGGGTTGCAGTGTTGTATCCATATTTTGATGTTTTACTTCATATGGGATTACAACAAACAAAACGAGGACGGCTAAAACGACCAATGCGCTGATTAGAGCGAATGTCATCTTTATCAGAAACTTCAATTTTGCACTCCCAATCCTATCAATTTCATCATAACAAATTTTATCTTATCATAATTTCTCTTAAAACGTTAACTTTTACATTTGAATCATAAATCTCTGCACGCATTGAAACAAAATAATTTTGATGTCTCAATCCCTGAACAAAAAGCAATAGGGCACTGAGTCAACGTACGCAATAAAAAAGACTGACAAGACGTATGCTCATCAGCCCTTTTTTATATTCTATTCAACAGCCCTATTGGATTATAAGCGTGCTTCTAAATCTTTTTTCTTATCTTCAAATCCAGGTTTACCTAATAATGCAAACATGTTTTGTTTATAAGCTTCTACACCTGGTTGGTTGAATGGGTTCACACCTAATTGGTAACCACTCATTGCGACTGCTAATTCAAAGAAGTAGACAACATAACCATAAGTTTCGGCGTCTAAACGAGGTAATTTAACAACCATGTTAGGCACACCACCGTCAGTATGTGCAAGTAAAGTTCCTTCGAATGCTTTAGTGTTGACTTCATCTACTGTTTTACCTGCTAAGTAGTTTAAGCCATCTAAGTCATCCGCATCTTCTTCAATTGTAATATCGTGTTCAGGATTTTCTACTTTTAATACTGTTTCAATTAAGAAACGACGGCCTTCTTGTACATATTGACCTAATGAGTGTAAGTCAGTTGTAAAGTTAGCGCTTGAAGGGTAAATCCCTTTTAAGTCTTTACCTTCTGATTCACCGAATAATTGTTTCCACCATTCATTGAAGTATTGTAATGATGGTTCGTAGTTGATTAACATTTCTGTAGTGTAACCTTTGTTGTAAAGGATATTACGGATTGATGCGTATTGGTATGCAATATTTGAAGATAAATCGTCCGAAGATAATTCTTCACGTGCTTTTGCTGCACCGCCCATCATTGCATCGATATCAATACCAGCTACAGCGATTGGTAATAAACCTACTGCTGTTAATACTGAGAAACGGCCACCGACATCATCAGGTACGACGAACGTTTCGTAGCCTTCATTTGTCGCAAGTTGTTTCAAGGCACCTTTCGCTTGGTCAGTTGTTGCAAAAATACGTTTAACTGCTTCTTCTTTACCATATTTCTCTTCTAATAATTTTTTGAAAATACGGAACGCAACTGCAGGTTCAGTCGTTGTACCAGATTTTGAAATCACGTTAACTGAATAATCTTTATCGGCTAAATAGTCGATGAGTGATTGTAAATATGATGATGATAAATGATTACCTGCAAAAATAATTTCAGGATATTCGCTATCTTTTTTGAATGCTGGTGTTAACATTTCGATTGCTGAACGTGCACCAAGGTACGAACCACCAATACCGATTACGACAAGTACATCTGAATGTGATTGTACTTGTTTAGCTGCTTCTTTAATACGTGAAAATTCTTCTTTATCATAATTAACTGGTAGGTCAACCCATCCTAAGAAGTCGCTTCCTGCACCTGTACCTTCGTGAATTGTACGGTGAATTGCTTTAACAGCATCTTGTTGCTGATCTAATTCGTGTTGACCAAAAAATTTTAAAGCTTTTTGATAATCTAATTGGATATGTGTCATACACTTTTGCCTCCTAATTTAACTTAACGTATCTTCATTTTACTAAGTTGTTTCAACAAATTCAATTGACTTACCCAAGCATATCCATTGGCGTGCATTTTATATGAATATTTATTTGGGTATTTGCATATAAATTCATTTATGTTATAGTACAGTTAATCAAATATTAATTCTTTAACAGAGGTGACTAGGATGAAAGATAAAGTGGTTTTAGCATATTCAGGCGGTTTAGATACAAGTGTGGCCGTTAAATGGTTGATTGAACAAGGATACGACGTCATTGCATGTTGTTTGGATGTAGGTGAAGGAAAAGATTTAGACCTTGTTTATCAAAAGGCGCTTAATATGGGTGCAATTGAGTCTCACGTGATTAATGCAACAAAAGAATTTGCGGAAGATTATGTCGGTTATACAATCAAAGGTAATCTGATGTATGAACAAACGTATCCGCTCGTTTCTGCATTGTCTCGCCCACTTATTTCTAAAAAGTTAGTGGAAATTGCACACGAAACAAATGCCGTTGCTATTGCGCATGGCTGTACAGGAAAAGGCAATGACCAAGTGCGTTTTGAAGTGGCGATTAAAGCATTAGATCCAAACCTCAAAGTGATTGCACCTGTGCGTGAATGGGGTTGGAGCCGTGAAGAAGAAATCGATTATGCAAAAAAACACAATATCCCTGTCCCTATTGGCAAAGCATCTCCGTATTCCATCGACCAAAACTTATGGGGCCGTAGTAATGAATGTGGTGTATTAGAAGATCCATATGTTGCTCCACCACAAGATGCTTATGATTTAACAAGTGAATTAGAGGATACACCCGATACAGCTGATGAAATTTTAATCACATTCGATCAAGGGATTCCAACACATATTAACGGTGAGTATTATGCATTAGATGATCTCATCTTGTATTTAAATGAACGCGCTGGAAAACATGGCATCGGTAGAATCGACCATATTGAAAATCGCCTCGTCGGTATTAAATCAAGAGAAGTGTATGAAACACCCGGTGCTGAAGTGATTATTAAAGCACACCAGGCATTAGAAACGATCACTTTAACGAAAGATGTGGCGCATTTTAAACCCATTATTGAAAAGCAATTTGCAGAACAAGTGTATAACGGCTTATGGTTCTCACCTTTAACTGATGCCCTTAAAACATTTGTAGACCATACGCAAAAATATGTAACTGGTGAAGTACGTGTCAAACTATTCAAAGGTCATGCCATCGTCAATGGTAGAAAATCACCGTACACGCTTTACAATGAAAAATTAGCGACTTATACGAAAGAGGATGCGTTCAACCAACAATCTGCAGTGGGCTTTATCGATATTTATGGCTTACCAACACAAGTCAACGCGATGTTACATGGAGGCTATGCGAATGAGTAAAAAAGCTTGGGGCGGTAGATTTGAAGAGAGACCAGAAGCATGGGTCGATGCTTTTAATGCGTCGATTCACTTTGACCAAAAGCTCATTGACGAAGATATTCAAGGTAGTATTGCACACGCAACGATGCTCGCACATCAAGATATTTTAACTGAAGCAGAAAGTGAATTGATTATCCAAACTTTAAAAGACATTCGACACGACTTTCACGAAGGCCAAATTGAATTTCAAACAGCATTAGAAGATATTCATTTGAATGTTGAACATGAATTGATTAAACGTATCGGTCCTGTTGGCGGTAAACTGCATACCGGACGTAGCCGTAATGACCAAGTTGCAACGGATATGCATTTATATACGAAAAAAGAAGTGCATACGATTATTGATTACATTCATGCTTTTCAACAAACGTTATTGCAGCTTGCAGAACAACATGTAGAAACAATTATGCCTGGCTATACGCACCTTCAACGTGCACAACCGATTTCATTTGCGCATCATATCATGACGTATTTTTGGATGCTCGAACGTGACCAGACGCGTTTCAAAGAGTCATTGGCACGTATCGATGTCTCCCCTTTAGGTGCTGCAGCATTGAGTGGGACAACGTATCCAATAGACCGTCATGAAACACAAAAATCACTCGGTTTTAATGCATTATACGAAAACAGTATCGATGCCGTGAGTGATCGTGACTACATTGTTGAAACGTTGAATAATATTAACTTAACGATGATTCACCTGTCTCGTTTTGCTGAAGAAATCATTTTCTGGTCATCGGAAGAAGCGAAATTCATCACATTATCTGACGGTTTTTCAACAGGGTCATCTATTATGCCACAAAAGAAAAACCCTGATATGGCTGAACTTATCCGCGGTAAAGTGGGCCGTACGACTGGACATCTCGTGAGTCTATTGATGACATTAAAAGGCTTACCCCTTGCTTATAATAAGGATATGCAAGAGGATAAAGAAGGTCTGTTTGATGCAATCGAAACCATCAAAGGGTCACTCCGCATCTTTGACGGTATGGTCGCCACAATGACTGTGAACACGGATCGTCTACAAGCAACAGTGCGTCAAGACTTTTCAAATGCGACAGAGTTAGCAGACTATCTCGTAACAAAAAGTATCCCGTTTAGAGAGGCTCACGAAATCGTCGGCAAGCTCGTACTGTGGGCTATTCAACATGAGATGTATTTACTCGACATCCCGTTAGAGGTGTATCAAGATCATCACACCCAAATCGAAGTAGATATTTATCAATATTTACAACCTGATGAAGCCGTCAAGCGTCGTCAAACTTACGGTGCTACAGGTCAAGATGCAGTGCGTCACCAAATCGACGTCGCAAAGAGTCATTTCGCGCAATATCATTCAAAGTAATACCATCCAAAAAAGAGACTCGGACAACTGAACGTCCGGGCCTCTTTTTGTGTCTACTATGGTATGTGATATCGTTTAATGCACTCATTTAACACCATTCACATCCTGCCATTTTAATTGAATATGTCGCAATCATTTCAAACATAAAGATAAAGTAATTTCTTAATTAAGAGTGTTGCCATTTTTTTGAATTTTGTATATGCTGAAATTAATCTATCATACTAAGGAGGCGTCAAAATGAAAGCTGCATCACACCTTTTCGCATCAACTGTTTTAATTGGAACACTGCTTGCTGGTTCAAGCGCACTTGTTGATAGCGCAAATGCCAATTCACCTCAAAATCATGCCCATCATCAAGCGACACCCCTCTCTCCAAGCCAACATAATGTCTTGAACAAACCTTATGTGAATATCGGACATCGTGGCGCAAGTGGTTATGCACCGGAACATACTTTTGCGTCTTACGATAAAAGCCTTTATGAAATGCATGCCGATTATTTAGAACTTGATTTACAAATGACTAAAGACGGTCATTTAGTCGCCATGCATGATGATAAAGTAAACCGTACTACAAATGGAACCGGCCGTGTCGATCACTATACACTTGCTGAATTAAAACAGTTAGATGCCGGTTCATGGTTCAACCAAAAATATCCAAAGTACCAAAACCCACAATATGTCGGTCAACAAGTTCCAACACTTGATGAAATCTTCAGCCGTTATGGCACAAGTGTCAATTATTACATCGAAACGAAATCACCCGATGTTTATCCAAGCATGGAGGAACAACTGCTCCGCCAATTACATCAATATGGGCTCGACTGTAAAAAGAATTTGCGTAACGGTAAAGTAGTTATTCAATCATTTTCAAGAGACAGCCTCAAAAAGGTTCATCACGAAAACCCGCGTATTCCACTTGTACAATTGTTAGAAAGAGGCGAACTTCCACGACAGTCTAATGCTGACTTGAAAAAAATTCAAAGTTACGCGGTGGGTGTAGGCCCAGATTATCATGATCTAACTGCTCAAAATACCCGCACATTACGTCAACAAGGCTTTTACATCCATCCATATACCGTTAACGATCAAAAAACAATGGCGCGTTTAAATCAATATGGGGTCACTGGCGTTTTCACGAACTATCCCGACCTATATCACGCGTTAATTCAATAATAAAGGATGTTTCATTGCTAAACATACAGAATAGGCGACGAGACATAAAAACTTTTGATGCAATTGATGCCTTTAATGACGTAAATCACGGCGATCAAGATGAACAATGCTGCAATCAATCATTCGTGATCCATCGCAAAAGCAATGCCCACTACTGAAAAAATAGTTGCAATAATAAGTGTGAACGTACTTCTATCCATTGTTGTGCACTCCTCGATATTTTACCTAAATGCTAGTTTTCAATGTATTTCAATGTAATTAAAAAAGCAGAAACGCACACATAGCGTCTCTGCTTATTCATCTCTTTTTCTCTTATGCCCATCCGCGGTAACGTGCCGCTTCTGCTGTACGTTTAATGCCGACAATGTAGGCTGCTAAACGCATGTCAATTTTGCGATTTTCAGATAAAGTATAAATCGTGTCGAACGCATTCACTAATTTTTCGCGTAACTTTTCATTGACTTCATCTTCTGTCCAATAATAACCTGTATTATTTTGTACCCATTCAAAGTATGAAACTGTTACACCACCAGCACTTGCAAGCACGTCTGGCACTAATAAAATACCACGTTCAGTTAAAATTTTTGTTGCTTCAGGCGTTGTTGGTCCGTTAGCTGCTTCTACAACAATTTCAGCTTTAATGTCTGCTGCGTTGTCTGCAGTAATTTGGTTCGCAATGGCTGCTGGGACTAAAATATCACAATCTAATTCAAATAGCTCTTTGTTTGAAATCGTATCTTCAAATAAGTTTGTCACCGTACCAAAACTGTCACGGCGATCTAATAAGTAGTCGATATCCAATCCTTCTGGGTCATGAAGTGCACCGTAAGCATCTGAAATACCTACAATTTTCGCACCTTTATCGTACAAAAATTTCGCTAAGAAGCTACCTGCATTACCGAAACCTTGAATGACAATACGTGAACCTTCAATGGATTTACCACGACGTTTTGCAGCTTCTTCAATGGCGATAACGACACCTAATGCTGTTGAGCGGTCACGTCCTTGTGAACCTCCTAATACGATAGGTTTACCTGTAATAAAGCCTGGAGAGTTAAATTCGTCCATTTGGCTATATTCATCCATCATCCATGCCATAATTTGAGAGTTTGTAAATACGTCTGGCGCTGGAATGTCTTTTGTCGGTCCAACAATTTGTGAAATCGCACGCACATAACCACGAGATAAACGCTCAACCTCATGAATACTCATTTGACGTGGGTCACAAACGATCCCCCCTTTACCACCACCGTATGGTAAGTCGACAATACCGCATTTTAATGTCATCCACATTGACAATGCTTTTACTTCTTCCTCATCAACATCTGGGTGGAAACGTACCCCACCTTTAGTTGGTCCCACTGCATCGTTATGTTGTGCACGGTAACCTGTAAATGTTTTTACTGTACCATCGTCCATTTTTACTGGAATACGTACTGTCAAAAATCTTAAAGGTTCTTTGATAAGTTCATACATGCCATCATCAAAGCCTAATTTATGCATTGCTTCCTTAATGATGCCTTGCGTTGACGTCACTAAATTATTTTTTTCAGCCATGATCCATTTCGCCTCTTTTTCCTACTATTGTTTTCGCTTACATTCGTATTGTAACATAAGCATTTTTATTTTAAAGTGCTTTCCGCTCAAATTAAACGTTTAACTTTTTACCCCTGTGCGAACACCTTTTTCACTTTTTCAATCGCAAAATCTAACTCTTCTTTTGTGATGACTAATGGGGGTGCAAATCGAATGACTGTATCGTGTGTTTCTTTACATAAAAGTCCTTCATCTTTAAGTCGTTCACAATAAGGACGTGCATCTTCATGCAATTCCACACCGATAAAGAGACCACGACCACGTACTTCTTTAATCGCCGGGTGATCAATTTCAAGTAATGCATTTTTGAAATATTCACCGAGTTCAAGTGAGCGCCCTGGTAAGTCTTCATCAACAATCACCTCGAGTGCAGCTAGTGAAGCGGCACATGCTAACGGATTCCCTCCGAAAGTCGAACCATGTGAACCTGGTGTAAAGACATCCAGTACTTCTTTATCCGCAAGTACAACTGAGATAGGTAATACACCGCCTCCGAGTGCTTTACCTAAAATATAAACATCTGGTTTCACACCATCCCAGTCTGTCGCGAATAACTTACCAGTACGACCTAAACCAGCTTGAATTTCGTCTGCAATGAATAATACGTTATGTTCGTCACACAGTTCACGCACTGCTTTTAAATAGCCTTCTGGTGGAATGTTAATCCCTGCTTCACCTTGAATCGGCTCAATCAGCACAGCAGCAGTATTTTCATTAATGGCGGCTTTTAAACTATCAATGTTACCAAACTCAACATTTTGAAAACCTTCTAGCAGTGGACCATAACCACGTTGATATTCTTTTTCTGATGAAAGTGATACTGGTGCCATTGTTCGTCCGTGGAAGTTACCGACCATCGCAATAATTTCAGCTTCGTTTGGTTTTATACCTTTTACTTCATACGCCCAACGACGCGCAGCTTTTAATGCTGTTTCTACCGCTTCTGCACCTGTATTCATCGGTAAGGCTTTCTCTTTACCTGATAATTTGCAGATTTTTTCATACCATTCGCCTAAATTGTCACTATGGAAAGCACGTGAAACAAGTGTCACGCGATCCGCTTGTTCTTTAACAGCTTGAATGATTTTAGGGTGACGATGCCCTTGATTGACTGCTGAATATGCAGCCAACATGTCCATGTAACGATTGCCTTCTGGGTCTTTCACCCATACCCCTTCAGCTTCGGCAATCACGATTGGAAGCGGTAAGTAGTTGTGCGCTCCATAATGATTCGTTTTTTCAATGATTTCTTCAGATTTTGTTACCATGCAATCTCCTCCTTAAATACAATACGTACATCTCTTCACATGAAAGTGTAGGGCAAATCGATTATTCGCATCACTCAACACCTGTCATTCAAGTAGTGAACGATACTTACAAATGATTTACCCTACATCAGTACAATACATTATGTCCTGTACATTTGTGTTATTTAATTCATCATTATAGATGTTCTGATACTGAACGACCTTGCATGTGTAATACTAAGTAGTCTGGTCCGCCTGCTTTTGAGTCTGTACCTGACATTTTGAAGCCACCAAATGGTTGGTAACCGACAACTGCACCTGTACAGCCACGGTTAAAGTAAAGGTTGCCGACCATAAAGTCACGACGCGCTTGTTCTAACTTCATACGGTTGTTTGAAATCACGGCACCTGTTAAACCGTATTCTGTATCATTTGCGACATCAATTGCTTCATCAAAGTCTTTAACTTTAGTGAAACCGACAACTGGTCCGAAAATTTCTTCTTGCATCACGCGTGAATTTGGATCTAAATCAGCAAAGATAGTTGGATAGACAAAGTTACCGACTGCTTCATCTGTATTACCACCTGTTACAAGACGGCCTTCACCTTTACCAATTTCGATGTAGTTTTTAATTTTGTCTAAAGATTTTTGGTCAATGACTGGTCCGACATACGTATCTGGCTCTGCAGCATTACCTACTTTAATTTTTTCAGTTGCTTCTTTAACGCGCTCTAACAATTCATCATAAATGTCTTGATGCGCGATAACACGTGAACATGCTGAACATTTTTGGCCAGAGAAACCGAACGCTGAGTAGACAATAGCATCTGTCGCAACTTGTAAATCCGCTTCGTTGTCGACGATAATCGCATCCTTACCACCCATTTCAGCAATGACACGTTTAATATGATTTTGACCTTCTTGAATGACAGATGCTTTTTGGATAATTTCTTTACCGACTTTTTTAGAACCTGTAAATGAAATGAGGCCCACATCTTTGTTTTCAATTAAGAAGTCACCAATTTCACTTGAAGAACCAGGAATCCAGTTCACAACCCCTTTTGGTAAACCAGCTTCTTCTAAAACTTCCATAAATTTATAAGAAATAATTGGTGTATTAGAAGATGGTTTTAATAATACTGTGTTTCCTGTTACAAGTGGTGCTGACGTTGTACCCGCCATAATCGCATAGGCAAAGTTCCATGGAGAAATAACAACACTGACACCTACAGGTAAGTAGTCAAACTGATTGTATTCACCAGGACGACTGTTTACATGTTTACCGTCTTTAAGTTCAAGCATTTGACGACCATAATATTCCATAAAGTCAATCGCTTCTGCTGTATCTGCATCTGCCTCTTTCCAAGGTTTACCACCTTCTTTTGAAAGTAATGCAGAGAATTCATGCTTACGTTTACGTGTAATTTCAGCAGCTCTGAATAAAATATTTGCGCGTACTTTTGGATCTACTTTTCTCCAAGATTTAAACGCTTCTTTCGCTGCATCTAACGCTTGTTGTGCATGTTCTTTCGTTGCTTTTGAAACATACCCGATTGTTTCTTCGCGATTTGAAGGATTGTAAACACGTGTTTTATCTTCAGTGAATACGCGCTCTCCACCAATAATGAGTGGATAATCTTTCCCGAGTTCACCTTCAACTTTTTCTAATGCACGAAAATAAGCCTCGCGATTTTCCTCTTTCGTAAAATCTGTAAATGGTTCGTGTTGATATGGAATCATTTAAAAATCCTCCTTTGTTTATAATAAGAAAACCCTTACATCTATCATGACATATTTATGACATATTTGTAAAAGAAAACACTATTTGTATCAACCTAAAAACCGTTCGTGTCACATGCCATGAGGTACTCACATGCTCGAATCATTTTGAGTCAATCGATATTGATTAAGCGCTTTCATTTATAAGCCATTATAGCCTTTTTAACCTTGTTTTTGCAATAGTCTTTCTCTAGCAAACTAATCACTTTTCACGATACTTTTATAACATAAATCCGTAACAATCCAGTGCCCTTCATATACAATTCTTCGTGAGCGTTAAAAAATCAATTTCGAATTACGAATGGTTAGGAGTTTCTTCAAAGATGTGCTATGATAAAAATGTTAAAAACTAATCGATAAGGGGTTATGAATGTTGAAAAGACAGTATCGTGTTGGGCAACATGTCAAAGTACGCGTGACTGGTATTCAACCCTACGGCGCTTTCGTCGAGACCCCTGACAGTACTGAAGGACTCATTCATATATCCGAAATCATGGATGATTATGTACATAATTTAAAGAAGCTTTTGTCACCAGGTCAAACTGTAAAAGCTAAAATCATCTCGATTGATCACAACGGAAAATTAAATTTATCTCTGAAGGATAATGATTATTTTAAAAATTATGAGCGTAAGAAAGGTAAATATTCAGTATTGGATGAAATTCAGGAAACTGAGAAATATGGGTTTCGAACATTAGAGGAACGTTTGCCATATTGGGTGAAACAGTCCAAAAAGAAGATGAAATATGAGTCTAAATAACGCTTGAGGTCAATGTACAGTTTGTGCATTGGCTTTTTTATTTGGCTTTTTTTGGGAGTTGTGCGGTTTGAGTTCTTTGGGGTTACATATACAGCGCGGTGACAGTAGCAAGATAGCTAGAGCTGAGTCCTTATTATTAATAGTAAAAATTGACATGGATGGATATTTTCCTCGATTCATTAATAGACCACTCAGTCGGTTGTTACTTTTTAGTTGTCCATCTCGTTTTATCTCAACACGAGAGCAATTCTCTGCTATCTCTAAAAAAACAGTGGAAAACATTGTGATGACGAATGAGTAGCACATTTTGTTTTAATTTCATCACTCTATTATGTGATTTACCCCCCATTTTACCGAAAGATCAACTATAAAAAAAGGTACTCAAAATTCATGTTTTGTGAACTTTAAGTCCCTTTACTGATTTTTATAAAGTTACTGTACTTTAATATTTTTTCTATTTTTCGAATGAATCACCAAACCAACGACAATGAAATCAATGAGGGCTAAAACTAAGTACAATACAACCATACTCGATATCGTCGGATGATATAGGATAGCAATGATGAAATACAATAGACTCATAGCTATGAACGATTTTCCCGTTATTTGATTCACATCATTTCTATTTTTAAAAATGAGTAACAGTGGATTATTCCAAAACGTGCTGTTAAATTTCATAAAGAGAACACCTGTGACAAAAATAAATAGTGATAATAAGATTCCCATTAAAATGTTCATTTGTTTCATTCCCTTACAATTAATGTAAAATGATTTTTAAATGCATGATCCCCTGCGCATTCGAATCAACTCAATCAGTAAGTCTGTAAAATTCAAAGTACCCGCTTTGGCTAGCCACCTTATGCGATACTCAAATAAATTTAAAAATATTCCGACATTTATTAAGGAACGCATCCCTCACAAAAATCTCTCTCTATCTTTATTTTAAATATACTGCGCAAAAACTCCATTGTCCATATCGTTATTGTGCACTTGCTCTTTTTATCATTCTGTTTTATTTTCACGACCAGCCACAATCAAAAACATGAAAATCCGCTGACAAAAGTTCTTAATTCCATCTTTTTTTAAATTTTTTCGTGCTTACGTGCGCCCGACTTCAAAGGTGTTTTATGTTGCTATTTTCAAGAAATGAAAAATAATAATGCTTTACTTTATGCAAACAAAAGCGTATAGTTAGGTTATCGTAATAAAAGAACTTGAATTTAAATGTAGTGTATTTGTTTAGAATATCCTCTTTTTTAATCAATGAATTTATTGCAAATATTTGTGCAAAAGCACGTGGAGGTATTCTATATGAATAACGGTACAGTAAAATGGTTTAACGCAGAAAAAGGTTTTGGATTTATTGAAAGAGAAAACGGCGACGATGTATTTGTACATTTCTCAGCAATCGTTGGAGATGGCTACAAATCTTTAGAAGAAGGTCAAAATGTTGACTTTGATATCGTTGAAGGCGAACGTGGTGCACAAGCAGCAAACGTTGTTAAAATGTAATCTAAATCATTTAATATAGAAGAGACGAGGCGTGATGCCCCGTCTCTTTTTTTACGTTCTTTTAATGACCTGCCATCCATGGTCGTGTCACTTGTGGTGCTCGCGGTGGCTTTTTAGGCAAGGCTTCTCTTTTAACAAGACGTGGCTGCTGGCCTTTTTCGATACGTTGTTTAACACGATGATCCATTTTGTACGTTTGAAATGGGAGAAATTCACGTTTAGCGATTTGATGACACGATGGACACGGTACAGTTTCATGTTGCTCTGAAATGTTTTGCCGAATTGTAAATGTACCACAGTTCCTACACGTATAAGAGTAATTTGGCATTAGAACGCATCCTTCTCTGGTATTACGCCTGGTTTAAAGATTTCTCGTGGTATGGCGATTGTACAACATGCGTTCGGAACGTCAACAATGCCTGCAACAGTCCCTTGCACAGGTGCTGATCCGAGTAACATGTAGGCTTGCTCACCAGTAAAGCCCCGTGTTTTTAAAAATTCGATTGCATTTAAACATGCATTGCGATAGGCTGTATTAGCATCTAAATAGGTTTGCTTCCCCGAAAATTCATTGACCGAAATGCCTTCAAACACAATATAGTCTGAGTAGTTTGGCAATACTGGACTTGGGTTAAACGCTGGATTTTTCTTAATTTGATACTTTTCCATGCCTTCCTTAATCACGTTCACTCTCAAATCAATCCATCCAGGCATTTCGATACCGCCACAAAAAGTAATTTCACCGTCTCCTTGTGAAAAATGTAAGTCACCTACTGATAATTTTGCACCTTCAACATATACTGGAAAATAAATTCGCGAACCTTTGGATAAGTTTTTAATATCACAATTCCCACCATTTTCGCGTGGAGGTACGGTACGCGCACCTTCTTTAGCGACACGATCAAAGTTCTTTCCTTTTAAAGTGCCAAGTACGACCGCATCTTCAGTCGGTAAGTTCGCGAGCGGTGGCACATGATTCGGATCAGTATCTACAAGTGCGCGTTCTCTTCTATTCCACTCTACTAACATGTCCTGAGACGGTGCAACACCAATTAAACCCGGATGAATAACACCTACAAACTCAACACCGGGTACGTGTCGACTTGATGCAAAAATACCATGAAAGTCCCAAATCGATTTCTGTGCATTCGGATAATGATCGACTAAAAAACTTCCCCCATTTGTCTTGTCAAAAATACCGTTAAAGCCCCATTCATGTTCTGGAAAGGCACCGACATCTAAAATATCAACGACTAATAAATCGCCGGGTTCGACACCATTCACATACACTGGACCACTTAACACATGAACACGATTGAGATTCACATATTTAATGTCACTCGGATCATCATTGTTTGAAATTTGCCCGTCTGTCCAGTCCAAACATTCCATACGAAACGTTTCTCCTGGCTCGACTGAAAATGCTGCTGGAATATCTGGATGCCAACGATTGTGTCCTGGATGTGCTTGTTCGTCCATTTTCTTATTTAAATCAATACTAAATAACTTTTTCGACATGACAATTCCCCCTATTGTTTGGATATGACAGAATCTTCCATCACTTAAGATTCTTTTACCCACAAAACGAAAAAGTACACTATTTTTACAATTAAATTCCAATAAAATAGACTGTAGCACTTGATAGACTAAAAGAAAAAGCCGATAAAAATCACTCTCGATCTTTACCGACTTCACTATTCATTAAGAAATATTGCATTCCGTTTGCATGTTGACCGCTTCTGTCGCTTTCACCAAACAAACATCATACGATAACGTTTCGTCAAAGGAAAATTGATAAATCTGTTGAAACGCTTGTGCAACGGCTTCTGCCTCGCCTATTTGATGTACTGCATCCATCATTTCGTAAACTTCTGCGTCTCCCATTGTTGGGTCATCAAATTGCATAGGATTCCAATCCGCTAAATATTGATACAATCGAATATTCAAATCATTATTTGCCACGTGATGACCTCCATTCATTGATTATTCTTCAATGTCAATCGATTCAATGACAACATCGTACATTGGTTTGTCTTGTGCACCGACTTTAACACTTGCGATATCTTCTAAAGTATCTTCACCTTCAATCAATTGACCGAATACTGTGTGTTTTTGATCTAACCAAGGTGTACCGCCCTTTTCTTTGTATGCTTCGGCGATTTCTTTTGGCCAGCCGCCATCAACAAGTTGGTCTACCATTTGTGCAGGCACTTCTTTCATTTGAACGATGAAAAATTGTGAACCATTCGTACCTGGACCTGCATTGGCCATTGATAACGCACCGTATAAGTTAAACGCGTTCATTGAAAATTCATCTTCAAATGGGCCACCGTAAATACTTTCGCCACCCATACCAGTACCAGTCGGGTCGCCACCTTGAATCATAAAGTCATTGATGACACGGTGGAACGTGATCCCATCGTAGTAACCTTTTTTAGAAAGCTCAACAAAGTTTTGAACTGTTTTAGGTGCAATCTCAGGGAATAACTTTAATGTCATGTCCCCTTTATTCGTATGCATGATGACTTTAATTTCATTTTCTTGAATTTCTTTCGTTAATTGTGGATAGTTAGTCATTTTTTAATACTCCATTCGTGATAAACTGTTGTATATAACTATTTTAACATATTTGAGAGAGGATGGTATTGACATGCTTTATCGATTTGCACATAAAACTGGTGTCTATGCTGTAGAGGTCGTAGAAGAAAACGGGGATCAGGTATTAGTCAAAGTGCTACAAGTGATTAAACACCCGAAACAAGGCGACCTCCACAATCCAAATGAAGTTGAAGGAGTCTTTTTCCATGAACGAAAAGCGTTAAGTCTCTATGAAAAAAGATTTACGTCTCCAAGTCGCTTAAAACCTTTTGAAGGTGACATTGAAGAGTATACAGTGACTCTGCAACGTGCGATTACTACACTCGAACATCAATTACAAGAAATGGATACCCCTTTTGCGCATGCATCCTTAAATTGTTTGGCGCAACTTAAAGAAGATTATGCACGCCAATATAAAACAAATTTTTCATAATATTGACGTGTTTCTTCTTATTTAAAAGTGATTGAAATCTAGACGCATCTATGTATAACCATGTTTTTCAGACGTTTCACAATCATGTATAATAGATTTATCGTAGTTTTTAAAGGAGGGCAATTTATGAGTTGGTTACATATGGCGGTACTGTTGCCGTTAATATTCGCAATACTCATTCCGATATTGTATCGCTACTACAAACGCATCCATCTCGGTTGGTTTGTTTTACCGATACCGGTCGTATTGTTTGCTTATTTTTTATCTTATATTAAACCAACAATGTCCGGGCAATTTACAGAACAGTCTGCTGCTTGGATGCCACAAATTGGGATGAACTTTGACGTTTATGTCGATGGTCTAGGCTTACTTTTTAGTTTACTGATTACTGGCATTGGGAGTCTTGTTGTACTATATTCAATTAGTTATTTAAGCCAATCAGAACAACTCGGCCATTTTTATTGTTACTTGTTAATGTTTATGAGTGCGATGCTCGGCGTCGTCCTCTCTGATAATTTACTCGTCCTTTATTTCTTCTGGGAGTTAACATCATTTTCAAGTTTCTTATTGATTTCTTTTTGGCGACACAAAGACAAGTCACTGTATGGTGCGATGAAGTCGATGATGATTACCGTTTTTGGTGGTTTATCACTACTCGGTGGTTTCATTTTACTTTACCTCGCTTCAGGCACATGGCGTATTCGTGACATTATCGATAACGTTGATCAGATTCAAACGTCACCGATTTTTCTACTCGCCATGATTTTTGTGATTATTGGTGCAATGACAAAATCTGCACAATTTCCATTTTACATTTGGTTACCCGATGCGATGGAAGCACCGACACCAGTCAGTGCATATCTTCATTCTGCAACAATGGTTAAAGCAGGTATCTATCTTATTGCCCGTTTAACACCGATTTTTGCAGTGTCACAAGGATGGATTTGGGCTGTAACCGCATTTGGTCTCGTGACACTTTTCTGGGGATCGCTTAATGCGACGAAACAACAAGATCTTAAAGGGATTTTAGCATTTTCAACTGTCTCTCAACTCGGGATGATTATGTCGATGCTCGGTATTGGTGCAGTGAGCTATCATTTCCAAGGCGATGAAAGTCAATTATACCTAGCCGCATACAGTGCAGCGATTTTCCATCTTATCAACCACGCAACATTTAAAGGGGCACTGTTTATGATTACAGGTGCCGTGGACCATGCGACGGGAACGCGTGATACTCGTAAACTCGGTGGCTTAATGACGATCATGCCGATTTCATTCACTTTATCTATCATTACGTCATTAAGTATGGCGGGGGTGCCCCCATTTAACGGTTTCTTATCTAAGGAAGCCTTTATCGAATCTATGATAGAAGTAACACACGCCTCTGTTTTTAGTTTAAACACAGTCGGCTTGTTAATCCCTATCGTCGCGATTGTCGGAAGTATTTTCACATTTGTATATTCGTTTAAATTTATTGTGGAAATTTTCTTAGGTGATCACAAACCTGATGTACTTCCGAACAAAGCACATGAAGCTTCAATACTGATGAATATTTCACCAGCGATTTTAGCCGGTTTAGTCATTTTGATCGGATTATTCCCTAGTATTGTCTCTGCACCACTCGTTGAACCTGCAGTTAAATCCATTGCGAACACCAATGAAGTGAGTGCGTCATTCCATTTATGGCACGGCTTCACACCAGCACTTATCGCAACTTTAGTCATTTATGTTGTCGGTGCTGTACTCATATTGACGGCCAAACGTTGGGTACCAATACTAAGAGGTATTCCAAACGCATTGACCTTAAATCATTGGTATAACCAAACAGGACGTTACACGCCGTACTACGCGACACAAATTACGCGTACTTATATGACAGGTTTCAATCGCAACAATTTAGTCATTATCTTTTTCATGATGATTGTCCTTACTTTTGTGACACTGATTTTCGTACCTTTCACAGTTGACTTTATGAAAGTTTCGCCTATCAGACTTTATGAATTTGTATCAGTAATTACGATTACGATTGCGGCGATTATGATTATTTTTGCGCGTTCACGATTGTTCAGCATTATCATGTTAAGTGCTGTCGGATACTCTATGGCGATTTTCTTTATTTTCTTTAATGCGCCTGACCTTGCCTTAACTCAATTCGTCGTAGAAACGATTTCAACGGCATTGTTCTTACTTTGTTTCTATCACTTGCCTAATATGAGTCGTTACAACGAATCTGTACGCTATCGTGTCGTTAATATGATCATTTCTATTGGGGTCGGTGCAGTGGTGATTGTGTTAGGTTTAATCGCATACGGCAACCGCCACTTCGAATCTATTAGTGAATTCTACAAAGCACATGTGTATGACTTAGCTGAAGGTAAAAACATGGTGAACGTGATACTTGTCGACTTCCGTGGTACCGATACATTGTTCGAATCATCTGTACTCGGTATTGCAGGTATGGGCATTTACACATTAATTAAATTACGTGCGAAACATAAAAACGGTTATGAAAGGGTTGAGAAAGTTGAACAGACAGAAAAATGATTTAATTGCGCAGTATTCATCATTAATTATCTTTTTCTTAATTATGATGTTCGGCTTCTCACTTTTCTTAGCTGGACATTATACACCAGGGGGCGGCTTTATCGGTGGTTTACTCGTCTCAAGTGCACTCGTCATAATTGCAGTGGCATTTGACGTTAAAACATTGCGTAAAGTTTTCCCGTGGGATTTCAAAAAGTTAATTGCTGTAGGCTTAACGTTTTGTGTCGGTGCACCTATGCTTAGTTGGACATATGGTAAAAACTTCTTCACACATACGTCTGTGGATATTCCGTTGCCATTGTTACAACCGATGCATGTGCATACAGCTGTGATTTTCGATACCGGCGTCCTTTTTGTCGTTATCGGCACAGTGCTTACAATTATTCTAACGATTGGAGAGAATGAGTAATGGAAATTGTTTTAATCGTCGTTTGCGGCTTGTTAACTTCCATCAGTGTGTACCTCATTCTTTCTAAAAGTTTGATCAGAATTATTATCGGTACAACATTATTATCACACGCTGCAAACTTATTTATTTTAACAATGGGTGGACTTAAAAACGGGAACGTCCCTATTTATGAAAAAGGCGTTTCTGATTATGTAGATCCGATCCCACAAGCATTAATTTTAACAGCGATTGTTATTTCATTTGCGGTTACTGCCTTTTTCTTAGTACTCGCTTTCAGAAGTTATAAAGAATTAGGAACAGACAACGTAGAAAGAATGAAAGGAGTGCCACAAGAAGATGATGAATGAAAACTTAATCATTATGGTGTTAGTTGTCCCAATTATGACAGCGATTCTGTTAATTGTCAGTGGACTCCGACCTTTTATTAAACGTTACATCGCATTAACTGGAACGCTTGTCACGTTAGCATTTTCGATATGGAATTTAGTGAACGTATGGCAAAGCGGTCATCCGATTGTTTTAAGATTGGGGTCATGGGAGGCACCCTATAGTATCGTTTTCGTACTCGATTTATTTAGTGCCCTTCTCGTGACAACTAGCATTATTATTACGTTACTGATTATTTTATTTTCGTACCAGTCGATTGGGTTACATCGTGAAACATATTATTACTATTTCACAGTCATGATGATGCTCACAGGGATTAACGGTGCATTTATTACAGGCGATATCTTTAACTTATTCGTCTTTTTCGAAGTATTTTTAATGTCATCTTATAGCTTAATGGTGATTGGTGGCACTAAAATTCAACTTCAAGAAAGTGTTAAATACTTGTTAGTGAACGTCGTCTCTTCTGCCTTTTTCGTCATGGCGGTCGGTATTTTATACTCTATCGTCGGTACATTGAACTTGGCGGACATTAGTCTAAAATTAAATACCCTTTCTGAAGATCATCCAGGTTTACTCAGTGTCGCATTTATTTTATTCATCTTTGTATTTGCGACAAAAGCTGGGGTCTTCCCAATGTATGTCTGGTTACCAGGGGCTTACTATGCGCCACCATTTGCCATTATTGCGTTTTTCGGTGCCCTACTTACAAAAGTCGGCGTTTATGCGATTGCACGTGTCATGAGTTTATTCTTCCATGATACATTGACTTTCTCACACTACACGATTTTAGCACTCGCATTGTTAACCATTATTTTTGGTTCAGTCGGTGCAGTCGGTTTCCGTGATACGAAGCGTATTATTTTATACAACATTATGATTGCAATTGGCGTCATTTTAGTTGGTGTGGGCTTAATGAACGAATCAGGTATGGTCGGTGCTATTTACTACACCCTTCACGATATGTTAATTAAAGCCGCGCTATTTTTCCTGATTGGGATTATGTTTAAAATTACGAAAACAACGGACTTACGTAAATTTGGTGGTCTGATTCATCATTATCCATTATTAGGTTGGACATTTTTCATTGCGGCATTAAGTTTAGCTGGGATTCCGCCATTAAGTGGTTTTTATGGCAAACTTTACATCGTGCAAGCTGCATTTGAAGAAGGATTCTATGCGACAGGTATAATCGTACTGCTTTCAAGCCTAGTTGTACTTTATTCAGTTATCAACATCTTTTTACGTGGTTTCTTTGGTAAAAGTTACGGCTATGTGTACAACCCACGCTTACATCACCGCGGTTTATTAGCCGTGAGTGTTTTAGCAGTCGTTATTTCGGTGGTCTTTGGTCTGACAGCAGGACAACTGTATCCAATCGTTGCAGAAGCTGCGAAGTCATTCTATCAACCAGACACGTATATTCATAGCGTATTGGGGGTGCAGTAATATGGCAATACAAATCGTCATCAATTTATTTTTAGCGATATTTTGGCTGTTCGTCTCTGACAGTTATACGATGAACGCTTTCGTCTTAGGATATCTTTTCGCTTTATTACTTGTATTTTTAATGCGTAAACTATTACCTGGACGCTTTTACGTGATTACGCTATACAAAGTCATTAAACTCGTATTTGTCTTTTTACTCGAACTCATCAAAGCGAATATTGATGTATTGCGTATTATCCTTCAACCACGCATTAAAAATGAATCTGCTTTTTTCGTTTATGAAACAGACTTAGAGCACCCTTGGCAAGTCGCGTTATTATCAAATTTAATCACATTAACACCTGGTACTGTCGTCATCGGGGTTAATGATGATATGAAACGTTTATATATTCACTGTTTAAACTTCTCGACAAAAGAAGAAGAAGTTGCTGGAATTAAAGGCTCTCTTGAAAAAGCAGTGAGAGAGGTGGGCGAATCGTAATGAACTATGATATTTTCATCATTATTGCTTTAGTCATCGTCGTTTTATCGATTTTAGCAATGCTTGTCCGTGTGATTCTTGGTCCTACATTGCCAGATCGTGTCGTGGCATTAGATGCGATTGGCATTCAGTTAATGGCGGTCATCGGATTGTTCTCAATTATTTTAGGTACACATTATATGATTGTAGCGATTCTTTTAATTGGGATTTTAGCCTTTTTAGGTACAGCCGTGTTCGCCAAATTTATGGATAAAGGTCAGGTGATTGAACATGACAGAAACGATCACGATTAGTATCGGTTTGATTCTTGTTATCGTCGGTGCGTTATTTAGTGCCCTCGCAGCCATTGGAATGATACGTCTCGATGATGTCTACTCTCGTGCGCATGCTGCGGGTAAAGCTTCAACACTTGGCGCAATGTTGTTATTAACCGGGACATTTATTTATTTCATCGGTAAAGAAGGCTACGTCAACTTTCAATTAATTATCGGGATTGTCTTTGTATTTATTACAGGTCCTTTAGCAAGTCATCTCGTATTGAAAGCAGCGTATAACCTCAAAACACCCGCTTCTAAACGATTGAAGCTGGATGAAATTAAAGAAGACATGAAAGGTACAAAATTATAGAGATAGCGCATCTTGTCTAATCAATATAAAGAAACGGCTAGGAGTATTTGTGTCCTAGCCGTTTCTTTATATTGATTTTATATTTTGGAATGTTCTTTTGATTATTAAATCTTTATGATTACATAAATACAAATTTCGTTATAATATCATAGTAACATTTTCATATGAGGGGATAGAATACTCAAGCTTATTTTCACTTATTTGATTTTGAGGTTATTGCTCTTTTTAGTTTGCGTCTTCTTGCAATGATTCAGTACAACCGCAGTACAAGTTCCTATTGACTTTTTAGTTTTACTACTCTTACGTAATGTTGTGGTATCTTTGTTCAAAAAGAGAAAACGTGAGAAGGATGAGGCATAAAAACTTTGATTATTATTATTTTCTTTTATCATAGGAAAAGGGGATGGCGCATTAAGGTTTCCCAGTTTCTACCCTTTCATGAACTTTTATCAATTAATGATGATTCAACCGTTAATAATAGGGATGAATCGGACTTAAAAAATGGGATGCTATGAATTGTTTTCATTTCATAAACATGCCCTCAAAATGTTTACTATAAGGTTGTTCAGAAGGCTGAGACGCCTGTGGGAAGGCATGCATACTGCTTACAGTGACCTCTACACTTTAATAGTGGCTACTGTTTATCGCATTAGCGGTCTGACTTCTCAATGTATACACTTTTGAGAAGTCCAGCACGCCTTGCGGAAGCAGTACGACGAAATCTTTGTGACACATGAGGGTTCTGTACTGCTCCCAAAATCCACTAACGCCTCAACAAATGTAGCAGTTTAATCCAACATTAGTGAGTTGAAGGACTAGCCCCTCGGAATGCGAAGCCATGATGGCAATCAAAAACCACAAATCAAATGGAGGGCAAGTTAAACAAAATACTACATCAATAGCTTCAAAATTTTCTATGTCTGCCCTTCTCTCAAATTACTGCTTCAATGGTTTAATCGCAATCGTACCGCGCATAGCTGAAATCAACTGCCCTGCTTGATTTTTAATATGAATGTCCCACACATGCGTTGTACTACCTTGATGCAAAATGCGTGCTTCTGCATAAACGACACCTTCACGGACTGAACTGATATGGTTCGCATTCATTTCTAACCCTAGAGGAATATGCGTCGAAGTGTCTATTAAATGGGCCGAGCCTAGCGAACATGCTGTTTCCCCTAATGCGAGTGATGCTCCGCCATGTAAATAACCAAATGGCTGTTTGACTTTATCCGTCACAGGCATCGACATTTTCAAATAGCCGTCCTCCTGTGCTTCGACTTTCATTTCTAATAACTCGATTAAGTTTGTCATGAGGGTCACTCCTTTTTCTATTATTATAATACGAGTGCCGCAATCGTTCCCATAATAATGAGTGGTATATTATAAAAGACAAAGTTCGGAATACACGTATCACGAATATGATCGTGCTGACCGTCTACATTGAGTCCTGCTGTTGGTCCTAATGTCGAATCGCTCGCTGGAGAACCTGAATCCCCAAGTGCACTCGCTGTACCGATTAATGCGATTAATGCCATCGTACTCATTCCCATTGCTTCACCAAACGGTATAAAGAGCGCGGCTAAAATTGGGATCGTCGCAAATGAAGAACCAATTCCTAAAGTCACGACTAAACCGATGAGATACATGAGTACAATACTTACCAATAAATTATCTCCTGAAATCGTAGTTAAGCCGGTCACTAACTTTTCAATATCACCTGTCGCATTCATCACACCTGCAAAACCATTCGCAGTTAAAATCACGACGCCGATGTAAGCCATAATTTTAATGCCATCCACAAATTGGTCGTCGAGTTTGCGCCAAGAATAAATACCAGAAATGAAAAAGACAAGCACCCCTGCCAATGCACCGAAAATCATTGAATCTGAGAACATTTGAACGAGAAATGTAGCTAAAATCGCAACAACCGTAACGATAATGACAGATGGTTTTAAATCCACAGCCACCTCTTCCTCTTGCGCTGCCGTTTCCCGATACGTTCTCGGTTTACGATAATAAAACATGGCGATAATAAGTCCGATAATATAACCTGATGCTGGTATGAGCATTGCTTTCCAGATCATATTAAATTCAATCGGATGGTGTGCCTTTTCAAATCCTTTTTGAATGATCTCATGGAAAATGTGACCGAAGCCAAATGGTAATAAGACATACGGAAAACATAGACCAAAACCAATAATCATCGCAATTAAGCGGCGATCGATTTTCAATTCATTAAATAAGCTTAATAAAGGGGGAATCACAATTGGAATAAAAGCAATATGGACTGGAATCACGTTTTGACTCATGATACTCAGTAATAGTAAGCTCACGATAATGAGTACTTTCACTTTAATTCTCGAAACTTTTGTCTCTTCTGCACGAATAGATAAAATCACTTTACGTACGAGATAATCTGTAATCCCACTGTATGAAATGAGTGCAGCAAAGCCACCGAGTAAAGCATAACTGAGCGCTACTTCTGCCCCATCCACAATATTTTCTGTAAAAGTTGTAATCGTTTTATCAAATGGCAGACCTGCAATCCATCCGCCGATGAGTGCACTAATAAATAAACTAATGACGACGTTGAGCCGACATAAACAGAGCACTATCATGATGACGACCGCTATTAACACAGCATTCATTATTCTATCTCCTTTAATTCATTATCGAGCTAAAGCGTATGGGTATAATTGTAACAGTTGTCACGTCATTCGTCAATGCTTACTACATCAAAATTAAAGCGGGAGTGGCACAAATTCATGGCACACTCCCCCTTTCTTTACTGATTCATACCGTATTGATTTTTCAACCATGTGACAATTGTAGGAATCATAAAACCTGTTGGACCTTTTGGACCTTTATGTGTCGCTTTATTGATTGTTGCTGGTCCCGCAATATCAAAATGAAGATGTGGTGTTTGACCACTGAAATGCATAATAAATGCTGCCGCAAATAAAGCTTTACCGTGCGCATTGACATGGTTCGTTAAATCTGCCACATCTGATGCTTTAATATTTTTACGTTCTGTCTCAGTAATCGGCAACTCAAACACAGGTTCTTCATAAATTTGAGAAGCTTGAAAAATTTGATTCAACACTTCTGGTTGGACACGATGTTGGAACACGGCTGCTTTATCTTCACCTAATGCAACAACTGCCGCTCCTGTCAATGTTGCGAAGTCCATAATCATCTCGGGCTTGTATTGGTTCGCATAAAACGTCGCGTCAGCCAACACTAAACGCCCTTCCGCATCGGTATTCGGCACTTCGACGGTTTCACCACTGACCGCTGTAAATACATCATCCGGCTTCATCGCATTATTCGCAATCATATTTTCTGCTGCCGCAATAACGGCTACAATATTCACTTTGAGTTTCAATGCTCGGATTGCTTCAACCATACCAATGACGTTAGCCGCACCACTCATATCAAATTTCATTGACGGCATGCCATTTTTAGATTTGATGGAATAACCACCTGAATCGTACGTAATCCCTTTACCGACTAAAGCGATCACTCGATCTTCATGGTCCGGATCTCCTTGATATTCTAATGTAATCATACGCGGAGGATGTACAGACCCTTTGCCGACAGCTTGGACTAATCCGAATCCTTCTTGTACAATCGCGTGTTCATCTTTAATGTGGACTTTAACTGCTGTATCTTTAAAATACTGTTCAACCGTTTCAGCTAAATAAGCAGGCGTCATAATATTTGGTGGTGTATTACTCAAATCACGCGCGCGGTTAACGGCACGACCTAACTTTTGTCCCACTTCAATTGGATCTGTATAGTCTGACACTTGGTCACAATCCAATACCATTTTAAGATGGAACGGTGCTTTTTTATCAGATTTATAATCATCAAATTGATAAATCGCCTGTTCACTTTGAAGACCCATTAATTTAAATATCGTTTCTGATTCTAGTGATTTGGCTAAAAATGTATTCACTTTTAAATTGATTTTAGCAATCGCACCTTGTTGTAAATATTGGAATAATTTGCCCCATATTTTCAAATAATCTTGTGCTTTCAATTGGTTCAAATTACCGAGACCTACCGTAATTAAACGATACATTTGATTTTCTATTGTGACTCCAGTTGACGCAATTTCACCTACTTTTGAACTGATGAGATGATGTGCTTTTAATTCCGTCAATGCTTCGAAAAATGCCGTATCCTGTTTCACGACATCGAAATATTGGTTTAAATGTTCTGGAACACCTGCAATGATCGCAGCTGCTGTTTCTGTTTGCTGTGAAGGCATCACTTTCACTCCTTTTTAATATGTAAAAAAGGAGTAGAAGAGCAACCTAAATATGACATTTAGATCCCTTTTCCACTCCCTGCAGTTATCATATACATTTTGTTACACTGTATATGTATACCGTATGCTTAAAATCTTTTTCTCTAATCAAGCATTGGACTGATAAAAGTCATACCGTTTCATCATCAATGCGTTATTTCAAAACCTTACTCAGTGAGACTCCTGATTTTAATATCGTCGAATCAAAGCAGGGTTGATTAATGCTTAAAATTTACCTTTTTTGTAAGCTAAACCTAAACCACCAATTTTAAAGATGGCACGTGTATCAATGACACGTTTCATGAATGCTGCTTTTTTACCAGTAATTTCGCGGCCATAAACGATACCCACACCGTCATGACGACCTAATGAACATACTGTACCACGATCGCTATATTTGAAGTCTTCTGTTGGTGCACCTTTTAAGATATTCACAATGTTAGAAGCTGTTTTTTCACCTTGTTGCATTGCGATTTGAGCTGTTGTTGGTAATGGACGATCGCCACCTTCAGGGATGAATGCAGAGACGTCACCAATGACGAAGATGTCATCGTAACCCTCGATAGTTAAATCTTGTTTCGTTACAATACGTCCACGTTTAACGCCTTCGAATGATTTTTCCATTAATTGGCTACCACGAACACCTGCAGCCCAAATGACAGTGTTCGCTTCTAATTGTTGCTCTTCATCATTAATTTTAACAACGAAACCTTTGTCATTTGCTGCAACAATAGGTGTACCGACTTTGAACTCTACACCGCGTTGTTCTAAATAGCTCACTGCATGACTAACAAGCTCATCAGAAAACATTGGTAACATTTTTGGCGCAGCTTCTACACAAGTAACTTTTACTTTACTTTGTTCTACACCGTATTTGTTAGCAAGTTCAGGAATACGGTCTGTTAATTCACCTAAAAATTCAATTCCAGTGAATCCTGCTCCGCCGACAAGAATCGCTAAGTCTTTGTCGTCTTTTGTTTTTGATGCAGCATAATTTGCAAATTTATCTTCAAGATGGCGAGAGATTTGACGCGCAGTATTGACATTTTCGATTTGGAAAGCGTGTTCTTTCATACCTTCAATGCCAAATGTTTCTGATTCAAAACCTAAAGCAACAACTAAAATATCATATTCGAAAATACCGCGTGTTGTTTCAACTTTTTTCGCATTGCGGTCGATTTTTGTTACTTCCGCACGAACGAAATCAACATGTTTTTTCAACACGTTTTCGATTGGATATAAGACGTCCTCATAATTTAATGTACCTGCTGAAGCTTCATGTAACCAAGTTGCTTCATAGTGATAGTCGTTTTTGTTGATTAAAGTAATCTGTGCGTCTTGTTCTGATAATTTTTTTTGAAGTTTTGTAACAGTTTGTAAGCCCGCATAACCAGCACCTAAAACAAGTACTTTTTTACGTTCTGCCATTTGCATTCACCTATTCTTTCGTAAATATAATCAAATTCCAATAATACTGTATACCCTCTCAATTTTTACAGTACACAAAATTGTAAAATATTGTCATTCATTAGTGTATAGTTTTTTATTATTGAATTCAAGTTAATACCCTATAAGTTTTCAACAGATTTTCATTATTTTTGTCGCTCATCTTAAAAAAATATTGTGACGCGTCAAATCATTGTAAGTACGCTTAGCCTATGCTATGCCACCTACTCGATCTCATTTTGAATGCATCCGTGTCATACGAAGAAAACCGAGACAATTCGATATGGCGAAGAGTCTCGGATATTCAATATCACTCTGTAGTTGCTTTCATATGTTACATTTCAGTCTTTTTAAGCATGACATAAATCGCATTAAAAAGGATGTTGTCCACCATTCACTCGATTAACAACTTTCTGGTGAACCTGCCGCCTGCGCTGTTCTAAATGAGCTACCACAACCACATGATGCAATCGCGTTCGGATTATCGATTTGAAAACCGCCACCCATTAAAGATTGTTTAAAGTCAATAGTTGTGCCATTTAAAATCGGCGCATCTTCTTTATCTACAAGTACTTTTAAACCGAAAAATTCAAGTACTTCATCATTTTCACCTGGTTCAGCTTCAGCAGTCATGCCGTACGTTAAACCTGTACAACCCCCACCGTTTACTTTCACTTTTAAATAACCATCTGCCATATCATTTTGCTTCAACATATCTTTCACTTCATATGCTGCTGCTTCTGTCAAATTGACTACTGCCATGTTTTAGCCTCCTTAAAAAGTCCACGTTTCTTCTATATGCTTATAAATATTTTGCAATAAATCGTCTGGCGTATCACCTTCAACTATATCACCATTCACAAGTGCGTAGAGTCCCGACGAACAAATCCCACAGTTTTGAAGGCAACCATAATCTAGAACATCCACTCCCGGATCATTTTCTAAAGTTTGGTAAACAACTTCTGAACCTCTCGCCATATTAGAAATACAAAACTCGACAATCGGATTCATTTTACACCCTCTTCTATGTTTTAATGTTATCAGTATAACAAATTTTAGAACGGACATCTATGAGACGGCTCATGTTAACGCTTCATCATACACATCGATTGGATTGACAAAATTGGTTTGTGAAAAATTTTGAAAGCACGTGTTTTCCTTTGTTTGTGTGGCTTTCGAAAAAGGGATATAATTAAATTTAGAGCTATGATCAATAACTTGAACGGTGCCTATTTCGTTTTGTGTGGAGTCCATTGCTGAAATAGATATCGGAATATACATCACTAAAGAGGGGTATCAAAATGAAGAATTTAGTATTGCTAGGCGGCGGTTATGGTAACATGCGCATTATGTCTAAAATTTTACCAGACGCGCTTCCAAATGATTATAATATGACGTTAATCGACCGGATGCCTTACCATGGGCTTAAAACAGAATTTTATGCATTAGCTGCTGGCTCTAAATCTGATAAAGAGGTACGTGTTAATTTCCCACAACATGACAGAACCCACACAGTATACGGAGAAATTACAGATATCGATTTAGACAATCAAATCATTTCTGTAGGTCAAACAAAAGTCGATTACGATGAACTAGTGATCGGTCTAGGCTGCGAAGATAAATACCACAATGTCCCAGGTGCTAAAGAATATACGTACAGCATCCAAACTTTACATGACGCTCGTAAAACTTACCACGACATTTCTGATCTTCCTACCAATGCAACTGTCGGTATTGTCGGTGCTGGTTTAAGTGGTATCGAACTCGCGAGTGCATTACGCGAAAGTCGTAGCGATTTGAAAATCTACTTATACGATCGCGGTGAGCGTATTTTAAATCAATTCCCTGAAAAATTAAGTAATTATGTTAAAAAATGGTTCGATCAACACGATGTCACAGTCGTGCCTAATTCGGATATCGTCAAAGTTGAACCAGGTATACTTTATAATAAAGAAACGAAAAATGAACACGACCTCATCGTCTGGACTGCAGGAATTCAACCTGTCGAAATCGTGCGAAATCTGCCTGTTGACTTAAGTCGTAGTAATCGCGTGATGGTGAACCAATATCACCAAATCCCAACGTATCCTAATGTATATGTTGTTGGAGACTGTGCGAACTTGCCACATGCCCCGAGCGCACAACTCGCTGAAGAACAAGCTGACCAAATCGCGATGGTGTTAACGACATTGTGGAAAGGGAAAAATTTACCTGAAAAAATGCCTGAAATTAAGATTCAAGGTTTTCTAGGTTCTTTAGGTGAAAAGAAAGGTTTTGCTTATTTGATGGATACAACGGTAACTGGACGTTTAGCTTCCATCTTGAAATCAGGCGTACTTTGGTTGTATAAACATCATAACGGATAGAAATTGAGCTTTTACTGTTCATTTAAACGCTAATTTTATAAATGCCAAAACGAGCTTACGTTCCTATAGGCTCATCCTCGGAATGCGTGCCCATTTTGGCATTTTTATATTAGAGGTGCTACAATCACGCCCTAATGTTACGGAAATCAACTCAAAAGTGCATCAAATAAAATCTGATATCAAATAAAGTGAAACTGAGAACAAGTTTATGAAATCAAAAAACAATAGCATCAATTTTTTCTATCCCATTTACCCTCATTTTCCGATTGCTTTAAAATCATTAATGAATCATGAAACTTACGAAAGAATTAAGGATAAAAACCTTCTATTCCTAACCCCGCTATTATTCTCTACTTCTCCTATTCTGCGGATACTTCAAAGTTGCGTTCAATAAAACGTTTAATTGGTTTCAATTGAATATAACCATCTGCCACATATTCATCGTTCATCGTCACTAATGGGTAAAACAATTCATCTTCTTGAATTTGTTCAATAAACTGTATATCATGATCTGACAAATTATCTTGTGCCCCCATAATATCAATATATGTGTATTCAAAATCGATGTTTGGATATTTTCGTGGTAATAATGTTTTCAACCAATCATACGTGTTTTCCGAACTCGGTGCATTCACGCAACTTGCACAAACGACTTCTGCACCATACACAACGACACTTACTTTTTCCATAGCCATCCCCCCTAATTGATTCGATAGATTTTTTGTACTGATTCTATTATAATAAAAAGATAAGGATAAAATGAACCATTTAAATTTGAAAGGAGGCATTACGCATGCCAACTGAAAATGCTACAATGTACGATCAAGTTGCAGAAGTCATTGAGAAATTACGCCCGTTCTTATTACGTGACGGTGGCGACTGTGAACTTGTCGACGTGGAAGATGGTATTGTAAAACTTCAATTACTCGGTGCTTGTGGCACATGCCCAAGTAGTACAATTACTTTAAAAGCTGGGATTGAACGTGCATTAGTAGAAGAAGTACCAGGTGTTGTCGAGGTCGAACAAGTATTCTAACAACATGTTTAATTCAATGTCGTATTTCATATGAGAAAAAAAGAAGATGAGACACAAAAAAATTTTTGATGCTATTGATGCAGTATTCTGGTTTAACTCGCCCTCATATCCTACCATTTGTGTTTATGATTGCACTCATGGCTACGCGTTCCCAGGGACTGAACCTTCAACTCAATTCGACTTGATTATAATGTAAACAAGATAGATACCGAATTGGATTTTGAGAGCAGTACAAAAAGCGTTTGTGTCACAAAGATGTCGTCGTATTGCCCCGCAAGGCTGACTAGACTTCTCAAAAGCATGCGCATTGAGAAGTCAGACAGCTACTGCGTTAAACGGTAACCACTTTTAATGTAAAAAAGTGACAGTTAGCAGTATGTAGTCAATTCCTCACGAGTTTCAGCTTTCTAGGCAATCTTACATTAAATAAAGTAAAACTAAGAGCAAGTTTATAAAATCCAGAAAAACAATAGCATCAATTTTTCATCCAATTCATCCTCTTTTTTCTGCTGTTTTATAATCTTTAATGAATAGATAAAGGCTGGGAAAAGACAATAATCCCAGCTCTTTTTTATGTTGAAATGCTAACCCATTTTAACTTGATTGCGCGGTTTTTGACCTTCTAAAACGTCCTTAATATTTAATAAACACGTTTGGATCATTTGGTCACGTGTGAGTACAGTCGCACTACCGATATGTGGTGTTACAATGACGTTCGGATACTGCAGTAACGGATGATCTGTACGAATTGGTTCATCGCGCACGACATCTAAACCACAGCCGGCAATTTCTCCTGTTTCAATCGCTTCAACGAGATCTTCTTCAACAACTAAATCCCCACGACCGATATTAATGAAAATCGCATCCTTACGCATATTCTTGAATACTTCTTTATTAAATTTATTTTGCGTGTCAGGTGTAGACGGTGCCGTACAAATGACAAAATCACTTTCTTTAATCAATTTATCAAATGATGTGTAAAACGCACCTAATTCTTGTTCGGCTTGAATATTTCGCGAACGGTTGTGATACAAAATGTCAGCGTGGAATCCTTTTAAACGACGCGCAAAGGCACGACCGATCTCACCCATTCCATAAATACCAACTTTAGATTGATAAATATCTTTACCGGCTAACAAATAAGGGCCCCAGCTTTCCCATTTGCCATCTTGAACATATTTTTCTGCTTCTACGATACGTCGGGACGTTGCCATCATAAGCGCAAAGCCTAATTCAGCTGTTGTCTCAGTTAGCACATGTGGTGTGTTTGAAATCTCGACTTCATGTTGCGCTGCTGCTTGTAAATCAATATTGTCAAAACCTACAGCCATATTTGCGACAATTTTCAAATTCGGCGCCGCTTCAAATAAAGTGACATCGATTTTTTCACTTAACGTGACAAGTATCGCTGTTTTATCTTGGACTGCTGCTATAAATTTCTCACGTGGCATAGGTGTCAATTCATGATCCCACATTTCAACTTCACCTAAAGTTTCAAGTCGTTCTACAAATTTCTGTGGAATACGTCGCGTTACTAAAATTTTTTCCATCTCTCATCACTCGCCTTTGATTAATTGTTCACGTAACTCATTCAAATCTTTCACACTATAAGTCGGCGGTACGTCACGTTGCATGACTTCTTCTTTCGACGTTACACCTGTTTGAACATGAATCGTATCGATGCCGAAGTTAATTCCTGCCATAATATCCGTGTCGTATAAATCACCAATCATCGCCACTTCATCTTTGTTCAGTTGTAGCACTTCTAACGATTTTTCCATGATAGGTGTTTCAGGTTTACCAATAAAAATCGGCTGTTGTTTAGATGATACCGTTACAACGCTTGTCAAAGAACCGTTGCCTGGTAAAAAGCCTTGTTCTTTAGGAATCGATGGGTCCGGATTGGTAGAAATAAATGTCGCACCGTTTTGAACGGCTAACGTTGCTGTCGTTAGTTTTTCATAAGTAATCGCTTCGTCCAAACCTACAACGACGTAATCGACATCGATGCCATTTTCAAGTTGTAAGCCCGCCTCTTCTAATGCTGTCGCTAATCCAGAGCCCCCAATCATAAAAACTGTGGCACCTGGTTTTTCACCATGGATATAATCTGCTGTTGCCATTGCTGACGTAATGACTTCTTGTGGCTTTGCGTCAATGGCCATCGTCGTTAGTTTTTCCACTACATCGACTGGTGCTTTCGTTGAGTTATTCGTCACATATAAATGTGGAATTTGATTTTCATTTAAGTAATCAATAAATTCAGATGCACCTTCAATTTTTTGATTACCTTTATACATCGTTCCATCCAAGTCGATTAAATAGCCTTTGTATGCTTTCATTGCTTATTGCGCTCCTTTTCCAAATGCTGTTACAGGGACATTTTCATTTTCTAAAAACTGTAAAACTTCTTCAATAAACTGCTCATAAAATGGGACTGTTTGATCAAATAATGGGATTAACTGCGCTATATCTAATGTATCGTAATAGTGCACGAACTGACGGCGCACATCTATCGTTTCGTGTAAAGCGTGTTGGGTCTCTTTAGAAATGGCGCCCTCAAGCTCTAAAATATCAATGACGTCTTTATAATTGCCTGGGTCTCTCAAAATGAAGGCATCGATAATCATGTTGCCGATATCGACTGAGGACTCAATCAACATTTGTGCGACACGTTCAAATGCGTAATGATTTGATTTTACCGTCTCATAATCTTCAGTGAGTTGTTTTAAATATTTTAATTTCGTTTCTAATTGTGTTTTATCAACAAAATACACTTTATGGTCACCCCTATTCCCCTCTATCATATCATAATTTTGCATGCAACTTCATTTATCGCTATACTTGCCTTAACATGATTTTAAAGGAGTTACACACATGATAGATATGTTTTTATATGATGATATAGAACCTTCTCAAATTCGTTTTGTTGGCTTTGTTGGTGAGCATAGCCGTTATGATTTGGTGTTGATTCAAACGGATCGTCATTATGGTAAGACGTTAGTGTTGAATACGCAGACGAATAAGTTTGGGATTATTGGGACGGATGATTTAGAGGAAGAAGGTTATATTGCTTATATTTTGGGCGTGAGTGAAGAAGAGGGCGATGAGATTAGGGCTTATTTGCATGAAGTGATTCAGTAGTGGTAATTTTAAATCTTTGTTGTACATAGGTTATTTTTTGTTCGTTCGATTGCCGAACAGTGCTACGCTTTCCTAGGCGCTATCCCTTCAACGCAATTCAACTTGATTAAAGTGTATATTGGGATGTAGCCGAAATGGATTTTGGGAGCAGGACATAAATTTCATGTACAACAAAGATTTCGTCATACTGCCCCCGCAAGCTTGGCTAGGCTTCTCAAAAGTGCAAACCTTGAGCAATCAGACATCTACTGCGTTGAACACTAGCCACATTTAAAGTTAAATGACGTTATTGTTTTTTTACATCTTCCCTCGGGAGTCTTCCTCGGTTTTTAACTATTATGGCGCAGGACATCTAATGCTACAAGGTTCTACAATTACTTTTCTTCTTCATGCCATTTTTCACCAATATTCCCACTTCATCATCTCAATCATTTTCTGTAGAGAGACTGGAGCAAGATTTCCGCGTCATCAAACGTCTTGCAATGCTTATTTTTTCAGCGCTTTCCTCTCTTTTCTGCTTAACTGATCACAGTCAATACTTAATATCCCAAATAAAAAACAGCACGCACACGATGAAGTTCACTATACTTCACTATGCACATGCTGCTCATATATCATTCGAATGATTTAATCTTGTATTGTCGGTTGTATTTTGACATCCTTCAATTTATCTGTTGCATCAATAGGCGCATCATGTCCTAATTGTTGTTCGACTTCTGCTTTTGAAAGTCGACGTACGACAAAGTAGGCACATCCAAAATTACAATATTCATAGAGATAATCTTGTATCGTTGAAAAGCGTTTGTTAAAATCTGCTTTTTTATAGGAATCATGATAGAAGCCCTTTAATCTCAATTGATCGTAACCATAGTCCCCAACGACAAAGTCATATTTATCTAGAATTTCAGAATATCTCGCAATAAAATCATCTTCATTGAACCCATCTTTATATGACGTTAATAATTCAAAATAATGGTTTCCTACTTTAATCATACGTTCATCACCTGGTTCTTATAATTTAAGTTGTTCTTCACCAAGTCGATGTTTCGCTTTAGCTGCTTCATTTACTTGTTCATCTGCATGGTAAGAACTACGCACTAATGGACCCGCTTGACAATGTTTGAAGCCTTTTTCCATCGCAACTTTACGCAATTTACCAAATTCTAATGGTGTGTAGTATTTTTGTACTTTTAAATGTTTACGAGAAGGTTGTAAATATTGACCGATTGTTAAAATGTCTACACCGTTCGCACGTAAATCATCCATCGTTTCGTGAAGTTCTTCAATTGTTTCACCTAATCCCACCATAATACTTGATTTTGTTGGGATGTCTGGTTGCAACTCTTTAGAACGACGTAAAAATTCTAATGTACGATCGTAAGTGGCACGCGCACGCACTCTTGGTGTCAAACGACGTACTGTTTCGATATTGTGGTTTAAAATGTCCGGACGTGCAGCCATTAATGTTTCTAATGCTTCATAGTCGCCACCCATGTCAGAAGGTAAAATTTCAATTGTTGTGAATGGGTTAAGCTCGCGAACTTTGCGTACTGTTTCAGCGTATACATTTGAACCGGCATCTTTCAAGTCGTCACGCGCTACTGCAGTGATAACGACGTGTTTCAAGTTCATTTGTTTCACTGAATCAGCGACACGTTCTGGCTCACCTAAGTCCAACTCATTCGGTAAACCTGTTTTAACTGCACAGAAACGACATGCACGTGTACAAACATCACCCAAGATCATAAATGTAGCCGTACGACGCTCACCCCAGCACTCATGGATGTTTGGACATTTTGCTTCCTCACATACAGTATGTAGTCCTTTTTCGCGCATCATTTTCTTTAAGCCTGTGTAGTTCTCGTTTGTGTTTAACTTTATTTTAAGCCAATCTGGTTTGCGTAAAATTTCTTCATTTTTTGTAGCCATAACAGCGGAAAACCTCCCATAATTTATAGGTCTTACTCTATTATAACGAACTTTACAAGAAATTAAAATCTCCTGTTCATGCAAATTAAACCGTTAACAACTTTTCTTTAAATATGTCTCTCAAAAACTCAGGCATTAAGTATTGGATGTGACCGCCTTTTAAAGTTGGAAAATAGCGTCCAAACGTGTACATATCTACCGTCCCTAAAATATAAGTCGCCTCATCATCAATCTCTTTGCCATTCACAAAGTAGCGTTCACTCGATTCAATGTAGCCCGCTTCAAATAAAATATAACCGCCAAAGATATCCCCACGAAAGCCTAGACCTTGGGCGTAATCGTACATATATTCTTGAGCACGGGCTTTCAATAGCACTTCTTTCAATTCAGCCCCTGTTAAACGAATACGTACGACATTGATTGGATGGGGCAACATTTGATGGATATCATATTCGGTTAATCGTTGTGCCGTGTAGCCTTTGACAATCAAACCCGCATTAATAATTGTACAGTCTGCTTCGGTAAATTCGTGCACGCTTTCAGCTAACAAATAACTCGCTTTTGTAATATGATTCATCGCACGTTGCAAAGTGATCGGTGTATCCACGACTGGTGCGTTGAGGAGTGCTTTCCCTTCCGCTTCAAAGTTCGTCTCAACTTCAGGCAATTGCTCAAGTGGATGTAACATCGCAGTCTTCTCAATGACTTTACCGTTTTCTATCTCTAGCGTCACTTCCCCTAAATATTGACCGTACTTTCCTGCTGCCGCCATTAATACACCATTTTGAATTTCACCGTCTTCAAAGTAATGATGGGTATGGGCACCAAAGATAACATCAATTTCTGGTAGTGTTTCGCAAAGTTTCTCATCAAAAAAGATACCAACATGACTCAATACAATTAAAACGTCATATTCACCCTTATGCGCGGCGATTTCTTGTTGTATCGCATCAAGAGGATCAGTCACCACCCAATCTAGTGCGCGATAAAATGGGGTGAATGGCGCTGTTGCTGCGACATACATCACACGCACGCCTTCAATTTGTTCAATATAAGATGTCAAAAAGTTGTGTGGTAATTGACCTGATTCATCTAATACATTCGTACACGTCAATTTAAACTGTGCCTCATCGTACAATGCATTCAACGCTTCATGTGAAATCGTCATACCTTCATTGTTTCCGATTGTCGCTACATCACATCCCGCTTCATTCAGGAGTTCTATATTGCGTTTCCCTAACGTGCCTTCTGTTACAGGTAAGGATAAATCGACATGATCGCCGATATCGACATAACGAGAAGGATGCGTTAATTGTGCACGTGCCTTTGTTAAATATGCTGTGATACGTGAATAAGCATGTAAATGACTGTGAATATCATTCGTATGATAAATCGTTAAACGCATAATCTCGCCTCACTTTTTAGTTAAAGAATGATTGTAAAATGAGATAAATCCCTAATCCTAGCATGACTAATCGTAAAATTAAAACTACGGTATCGGATTTGACCGTTTTATTCAATCTCACACCTAATTGTGCGCCGACCCAACTTGAAATGATCAAAATCAAACTGTACCCCCATAACACATGACCTAACATAATATGACCGATGGAACCAGTCACACTTGAGAAGAAAATCATCATCATACTTGTCCCTACTGCAATATGGGGTGGGAAACGGAATACAAGCAACATTAATGGTGTCATCAATGCACCACCGCCAATGCCAAATAAGCCTGCTGTTAAACCAATAATAAATGACGCAATAATCGCAATAGTTGGAACAACACCATAACGATAATGTTCACCGTGTGCATCTGTAAATGACTTCATATAGCGTTCTTGTTGGAAGGCTTTAATCGGTGGTATACGATGACGGACCATTAATAATACAGAGATGAGAATTAGAAACATCCCAAAGTATAAATTAAATGAATGTAGCGTTAAATATTGGCTTAAATAAGCACCAATCAACGCCCCTGGAATGATACCAATCGTGAATATGATGCCATTTTTTACATCCACTTGCTTTTGTTTTAAATAACCTACCGTTGAGGACAACCCTGTCGCAATTAAAATAATGGATGATGTACCAATTGCAGTTTGCGGTGTAATGCCCCCTAAAATATTTAACGTGACACCAAAATAAATTAATGTCGGTACAATGATAATGCCACCACCAATTCCAACTAAAGAACCGATAATAGCGGATAAAAATCCTACGAGAATAAGAATGATAATACTCAACGTCACGCCCTCCTCTAAAACAATTTAAGTTGTTGTGGTGCTAAACCTTCATAATCAATGCCTAAAAGTTTTTGAAAATACTTGGCATTTGCTGCAGCATGACCGCCTGAGTTGTTGTTAAACACGACATATACATGTTGCGCTTTTTGATTTAATAATGTCACTTTATCTGCTAATTGTTGTAATTCTTCAGCGTTATAATTATAAAGATACCGCACATCCCGCCATTCTTGGTCCGTCATATCCTTTTTCGTCCAACCATACTTGTTTCGTCCATGAAGTCGAACGAGTGCCGTTTGATGTGTAATGCGGTTCACTAATGGGACACTGCCTTCTCCTACTTGAGGTTCATCACATACCGAATGAATAAGTTGATTGTCTGTTAAAAATTGTAGCGTATGCTCTTTCATTTCGCCTTGGAACCAAGATTGATGACGAAATTCGATACATACCGGTACTTGTTCGAGTTGTGCGCGGACGTAGCGAATATATTTAATATTTTTAGCATTACAATCAAACCAAGGCGGAAACTGAACGAGGACCATCGCTAAACGATCTGCTTCAACTAAAGGTTGCAACATCCGTCGAAAATCATGAAATAAACTTTCAATCGTGTCTGCATAGTCGTGGTAATCTGCATGTAACGTCAGTGCTTGATGAATTTTGACGACGAATTTAAAGCGTTGTGGCGTTTCACTAATCCATTTCACAATATTACGTTCAGGTTGGATGGCATAATATGACGCATCTAATTCAACGACTGGAAAATGACTTGCATAAGTTTGTAATTTATCTGCTTTGCGCTGTAAATCTTCATACAAGGTGTCATGATCGCCCCACCCTGTTAGACCAATTTCTATCATTTTTATCACCGCCTTCATTTTATCATATCCACCACGATGATGTACGTGATGGTGCCCCTCGTTTGTTGGAAAGCAGCATAGGGTATAATGGGATTAAAGACGTGCAAAAAGGAGTTTTTAATAATGGTAAAACAAATCAGTTACGGGGCACATGAAGACCAACATTATGACGTTTATGACAATGAACAGAAAACGTCACAAGCATGGATTGTTCTCATTCATGGCGGCTATTGGAGACAAAAATATAGTAAAGCGATGATGGATTTAATGATTGACACATTGATTGAAGCTGGCTATGCAGTAGTCAATGTGGAATATCGTCGCGGTACAGCACATCCATGGCCGATACCGAGCGACGATGTGGCAGCAGCAATTCAACATTTTAAAACTTCTACCTATCAACCACGACAACTGGTTGGCATCGGACATTCTGTAGGTGGACAACTCGTTTTATTAAACGCAGAGTTATTCGATCAAATCGTCGCACTCGCACCTGTGACAGATGTCCTTTACACGTTGCATCAACATTTAGGACAAGACGCTGCAGCAGAATATTTTGACTCTAGCTCAACCCATACGATGCGTGCAGCCTCACCTTTAATGCAAGCACCTATTGATGTCGATACACTCATTGTACACGGGTTTAACGACACTTCCGTACATATGGATACCACGCTCTCCTATGTCCAAGAAAACTACAAGCATGGTCAATATTTAACACTCTATGCCTTACCTTATTTAGACCATTTGGATTGTATTAATCCTGGCGCGACACATCTCAATATGTTATTGGAATGGCTCGCACACCGTACTGCAGGCGATACGGTATAGCGGACACATATGATGCACAGTTACATGTTGAATTATTCAGCTTGTGACTGTGCATTTTGAATCAATTGGTTGAAAAAATTAGCCACATCGTGATTTTGCGCGAGACGGCCACCTTGACCACTCCACATATGCATCCAGTTTGCATCGCCTACCATACCTGCCGCAGCTCAAATATGTTACGTTTAATCATTTTGTATTGGCTAAGGTAAAATGACCGTACCTTTTTCGCGAAAATGCTGAATCCATGCATTGTGAAGCGCTCTTGCAGGTTTTCTAATAATTTCATGTGTCAGAATCGCATCTGTTGCCACACTGTTAAAATCACTTGTTTATACACTGATTTTGCGGTGCTTTCATGTATTGTTAAAAAGGTTGTCGCCACTTAAGGGGCGCATACCATTGTCCCAATTAATGGCGTTGTCTCTTGATGATCATCAAATGTTGTACGGTGACCGCCTGCTTCACTTCCTTGTGCCACAACTAGCTGCTTCTACTGCTTTGACTTCTTCACCGGTTGTCACACTACCAATTAATACGATATCGGCTGCTTTCAAACGGTTGATTGTTTTTTCATCAGGAATTCCAAAAGTGAACTGCAAATCGAAACGTGTTGTTGAATGACAATGTCAATCAATATGTCACATATGGAAGGGTCGGTATCGCCAATTGTTGGTTGTTCAAGATTTAATGCTGGGCGATATGGTGTTAAAAAGTCGTTCATCGCCGCCACAGCTTCATCTTTATATGAAAATGACTCTGGCACATATAAATTTACTGAAAAAGACTTGGATGTGCGTGCTTTCACTTTTAAAATTTCTTATTCGAGTACTGCCGAGGTCATATAACATGTACCAATCGTCGCAAGTCCACCTAATTCACTGACCGCGTTGCGACGAGTTCTGGTGTCATTCTCTCAGCCATTCCTACATGTATAATTGGATAGTCAATTTGACATTGTTCTGTCACCTTTGTTTTACACCACATCGTCAAGTCACCTTAAATTTTAAAAAAAGCTGGGTCACAATGAAATGTTCCCAGCCATTTTCTATATTTTTATGTCACTTTAACGGATTTGTTTCAATTTATCGCTTTCTTCGCGATCCATCTCATCTTCAATCTCCATACCTAACATCTCTTCAATCAAATCTTCATGTGTCACAATCGCATCTGTACCACCATATTCATCAAGTACAATAGCCATATGTTTACGTGTGACCGTCATCTTTCTCAATACCCATTCAGCACGGTTATGTTCATAAACAAACAACGGCTCTGAACAGAAATCTGTCACTGCTTTATCGGGTGTTTTACTCCAAGCTAACAAATATTTAGAATGAAACACACCTACCACATTATCGATATCGCCTTCATATACTGGATAACGCGTGTATGGATGGTTCATCACAATGTCATACACTTCATCATACGTATCCTCTACAGATAGTGATGTCACATTCACACGCGGAGTATTGCTGACATCATTCAACTTCAAACGATCAAAATCCATAACCCCTTGAATACGATTCCGTTCCATTTCGTTAAATGCGCCTTCCGTACCTGCAATCGACACCATCGTACGCACTTCTTCTTTGGACATACCTTGATTTTCTTGTCCACGTGACAATATACGATTAATGCCATCTGTTAAAGCATTCAACACGACCGTTATCGGTTTAAATACGATGACACAAAGGCGTATCACTGGAAATACAAAACGTGCAATTGGATCTGGAAATGTTGCGGCTACGGATTTCGGAATCACTTCAGCAAATACGATAATGACGACCGTTAACACCGCGGACGCAATACCGACACTTAGGCCTATATCTACTGCTAAAATCGTGACTAATGTCGGTAACAAAATATTCGCAATGTTATTACCAATTAAAATAGTGGTAATGAATTCACTCGGTTTTTCTAATAACTTCAATAATTTCGCGGATCTTTGGTGATTCTGGTCCGCTTCTGATTTTAATTTGACCTTGTTTGCTGCGGTAAGTGCCGTTTCACTCCCCGAAAAGAAACAAGAGACAATGATGAGTAAAATGATCGCAATGATCATTAAGCAGTTCCCCCTCTTAATCTCTAGCATAAGAAAATAGTCAATATGTTAAACCCATTTTCATTTTTCAACTGTTTTATAATTAACAATGCGCAATAAAAACATGAGAAAGAAGATGATGAGAAAGCTTAATGTCTCACCCTATCTCCTACTATATCATGCACATCATTTCTACTTCCCTATCATCTCAAACCTTATACACCGAAAATACATACCGGCAATCATAGTATTATTGTGTCTGAACGATAGCTAAATTGCAAATGAATCACACATAATACCTGCATGATTTTCATACATTTTTGGATTTGCGTGAGTAATAGGTTGCGCATTTTTTTAATAACGCCATAAAATGTGCACCTTCATAATATGTTTTAGTGGCACGATCTAACATCAATTTGTTTAAACTGACTGAATCGATAGGCGTGTCACTCCCATTAATATATATGTCCATGGTGTAACCTTCACGATTGAAAGCGTCATAAAAATGAACAAGTTCGCCTAACACTAACCCAGTCGGCTTCTCGTCATACCCAAACTGATGGTGACTTGTGTTGATCATCATAAGCTTTTTCATATAGTCTATCCTTTCTGAATTAAGGTAGCGACATAAAAAAACTTGTGTAAAATAAATACCTCTTTATTTTGAACATAATCAAAATAAAGAGGTATCAAAAAGGTAGTTTTCGACAATCAAAATCGCTCAACCATACCTACTCAGCTTATCCGATACTACCTTCCATCTCGAACTTGATGAGACGGTTCATTTCAACAGCATATTCCATTGGCAATTCTTTTGTAAATGGTTCAATGAAGCCCATTACGATCATCTCAGTCGCTTCTTCTTCAGAAATACCACGAGACATGAGGTAGAACAATTGCTCTTCAGATACTTTAGAAACTTTCGCTTCGTGTTCTAATGAAATGTGGTCATTGAAAATTTCGTTGTAAGGAATTGTATCGGATGTCGATTGGTTATCTAAAATTAGCGTATCACATTCGATGTTTGAACGTGCGCCCTTCGCTTTACGTCCAAAGTGTACAATACCGCGGTATACTACTTTACCGCCGTCTTTAGAAATAGATTTTGAAACGATTGTTGAAGATGTGTTTGGTGCTTTATGAATCATTTTAGCACCTGCATCTTGAACTTGGCCTTTACCCGCAAAAGCGATAGATAATGTGCTACCTTTTGCACCTTCACCAAGTAACACACATGCTGGATATTTCATTGTTAATTTCGAACCTAAGTTACCGTCAACCCATTCCATGTTTCCATTTTCATGAACGAATGTACGCTTTGTCACAAGGTTATACACGTTGTTTGCCCAGTTTTGAATCGTTGTATAACGAACGTGCGCATCTTTGTGTACAATGATTTCAACAACTGCCGAGTGCAATGAGTTCGTTGTGTACACTGGTGCTGTACAACCTTCAACATAGTTTACAGATGCACCTTCGTCAGCAATGATTAATGTACGTTCGAATTGACCCATGTTTTCTGAGTTAATACGGAAATACGCTTGTAATGGTGTGTCCAATTTCACATTTTTCGGTACGTAAATGAATGAACCACCTGACCATACTGCTGAGTTCAATGCTGCGAACTTGTTGTCAGCTGCTGGAATGACAGATGCAAAATATTCTTTGAAAAGTTCTTCGTTTTCTTTTAATGCTGTATCTGTGTCTTTGAAGATAATACCTTTTTCTTCAAGTTCTTTTTCCATGTTATGGTAAACCACTTCTGATTCATATTGTGCAGATACACCTGCTAAATATTTTTGCTCAGCTTCTGGAATACCTAATTTATCGAAAGTACGTTTAATTTCTTCAGGCACTTCATCCCAAGAACGCTCTGAACGCTCTGACGGTTTAACATAATACGTAATATCGTCAAAGTCTAATTCAGATAAGTCGCCGCCCCATTGTGGCATTGGCATTTTATAAAACTGTTTTAACGATTTTAAACGAAAGTCCAACATCCATTCAGGTTCGCTTTTCATTCTTGAAATTTCACGTACAATATTTTCTGTTAAGCCACGTTCTGATCTAAAAATCGATACGTCTTCATCATGGAAGCCATATTTATAATCGCCTACATCAGGTGCTTTTTTAGCCATCAATCATCACTCCTATTTCTAATTCATTCATGAGTGCCTTATGACAACTCATTTTCAACTCTATCGTAATCGTTGTGTAAAAAGTTCTCACAAACGACTATTCTTCACTTTTGCCTTCTTTTTCTACAGTACCCTTTTCAAGTGCTTTCCATGCAAGTGTGGCACATTTAATACGGGCTGGGAATTGAGAAACACCTTGTAATGCTTCAATATCTCCCATTTCCTCAGTGATTTCATAATCTTCACCGAGCATCATTTTCGTAAATTCTTGGCTCATTTGCATGGCTTCTTTTAAACTATGCCCTTTAATCGCTTCAGTCATCATCGACGCGCTCGACATCGAAATCGAACAACCTTCACCTTCAAATTTCGCATCACGAATGACACCCTCTGCAATATCAAATGTTAAGCGGATACGGTCACCACAAGTGGGATTGTTCATATCGACAGTCATCGTCCCGTCTTCAATGACACCTTTGTTGCGAGGGTTTTTATAATGATCCATAATCACCGAACGATATAATTGGTCTAGATTATTAAAATTCATATGAGAAAAACTCCTTCGTTTGTTTCAATCCTTCGACAAGTTGATCGATATCTTCTTTTGTATTATAGATATAAAAACTTGCACGCGCTGTTGAAGAAACGTTTAACCATTTCATTAATGGTTGTGCACAATGGTGACCTGCACGCACTGCAACACCTTCAGTATCCAAAGCAGTCGCAACGTCATGTGGATGTACATCTTTAAGATTAAACGTAATAATACCTGCACGTTTGTCTTTAGACGGCCCGTAAATGTCGATGCCTTCAATTTGTGACATTTGTTCATAGGCATACGTTGTTAAAGCTTGTTCATGTTCATGAATCGCATCAAAGCCAATGGACTCAATGTATTCAATAGCTGCTTGTAAGCCAATAGCTTGAGCTATTAAAGGTGTGCCTGCTTCAAACTTAGTCGGTAAGTCTGTCCAAGTACTGTCATACAAGTCCACAAAATCAATCATATCGCCACCGAACTCAGTAGGCTCCATTTGATTCAAGTGTTCTCGTTTTCCATAAAGGACACCTATTCCTGTTGGTCCAAGCATTTTATGGCCACTAAAACTATAAAAATCAACATTCAAATCTTGAACATCTACTTTCATATGTGGAACAGACTGTGCACCATCAACTGAAATAATCGCACCATGTTCATGCGCAATTTCTGCAATAGCTTTAATATCATTAATTGTTCCTAATACGTTAGAAACATGCGCGATTGCTACAATTTTCGTACGTTCTGAAACTGTCTCACGCACAGCTTCTAACGTAATCGTACCATCTTCTGCCATTGGGATAAATTTTAATGTCGCACCTTGACGTTTCGCAAGTTGTTGCCAAGGGACGAGGTTCGCATGGTGCTCCATTTGTGTGACAACAATTTCGTCACCTTCACCGACATTGGCATCTCCATAACTATGCGCAATCATATTAATTGCTGCTGTTGTACCACGAGTAAAAATAATCTCTTCAAAATATTTCGCATGGATAAAACGACGGACTGTTTCGCGCGCCCCTTCGTAACCATCTGTCGCAAGCGAACCGAGTGTATGCACACCACGATGTACGTTCGAATTGTAACGCTCGTAGTAATCTGACAAGGCGTCAATCACTTGCTTTGGTTTTTGACTTGTTGCTGTTGAATCCAAATATGCAAGACGTTTTCCATTGACTTGTTGTTCCAAAATGGGAAAGTCTTTAATAATTGCTTCTACATTTAGTTTTGTATCGGCCACTACAATCACAGACCTTTCTTGAATTGTATTATTTGCCTACTTTCAGCTCAATCACTTCACGTAATTGACGTTGAACATCTTCAATTGGTAATTCACGTACAACTGGATCTAAGAAACCGTGAATAACAAGACGTTCTGATTCTGATTGCGAAATACCACGACTCATAAGGTAATAAAGTTGTTCTGGATCTACACGACCTACTGATGCTGCGTGTCCTGCTTCTACATCGTCTTCATCGATTAATAGAATTGGGTTCGCATCACCACGTGCATTTTCAGAAAGCATGAGCACACGTGATTCTTGGTTAGCTGATGAACCTGAACCGCCGTGCTTAATATGACCAATACCATTAAAGATTGAAGAAGCATTCTCTTTCATCACACCATGCTTCAAGATATAGCCGTCTGTTTCTTTACCATATTGCACAATTCGAGATGTTAAGTTAATTGTTTGTTTACCACGTCCAACCACAACTGATTTAAGCTCAGAAGATGAACGGTCACCAATTAGGTTCGTTGTGTTATCGATAATTTGGTCGCCTTCATTCATTAAACCTAATGACCAACGAATAGAGGCATCTGCTGCAGTCACACCACGACGAATGATATGACCTGTAAAACCTTGATCTAAAAAGTCAACAGAACCATATGAAATGTTAGAGTTCGCGCCAGCAACCACTTCCGAAATAATATTCAATTGGTTTCCTTCGCCACTCGCTGTTGATAAATAGTTTTCTACGTATGTCACTTCAGCACTTTCTTCAGTCACTAATAAAACATGGTTGAAGAAACTTGCATTGTCATCGTCATGAAGCACAACATATTGAATCGGATGTTCAACAACAACATTTTTCGGCACATAGACGAAAATACCTCCGTTCATTAATGCCGTGTGTAACGCTGTCAAACGATGCTCATCAACAGTCACTGCATCTTTCATGAAGTATTTTTCTACCAAATCACTATGGTTCACTAACGCTTCTTGAATGTGTTCAATAATCACACCGTCTTGTTGCGCTTTTTCATTGACTTTTGTATATGCTAGCGTGTTATTGTGTTGAATCACTAAGTTTTCAGTGTTTTCGACGTTAATAATACGATCGATTTCTTTCGGTAATTCTTTTAAATCGTAATATACAGCACCTTCTGTTTCATGCTGTTTAAATGAGTCAAAATCCCATTTCGTTAATTTTGTTTTATCTGGTTTAGGCATTTCTAAAGATTCGACTTGTTGAAGTGCTTTTTTTCTTAATTCAGTCATCCACGAAGGTTCGTTATGGGCTTGTGAATAATCAACAAGTTGCGCTTCAGAAATATTTAATGTTTCAGTCGTCATAATTATTTCCTCCTGTGATGATTATTGGTTTGCCACTACTGATTCGTATTCTTCTTTAACCCATTCATAACCTTCTTCTTCAAGGCGTTTTGCTAATTCAGCACCACCTGATTTCACTACGATGCCGTTATACATTACGTGCACGTGGTCTGGTGTAATATAGTTTAATAAACGTTGATAGTGCGTGATAATTAATGAACCAAATTCCTCTCCGCGCATTTCATTGATTCCTTTTGATACAACTTTTAATGCGTCGATATCAAGACCAGAGTCAATTTCATCTAAAATAGCGAATTTAGGTTGTAACATCATTAATTGTAAAATTTCGTTACGTTTTTTCTCACCACCAGAGAAGCCTTCATTTAAGTAACGTTGCGCCATGTCTTTATCCATGTCTAAGAAATCCATTTGTTTGTCTAACTTTTTAATGAACTGCATTAAGTTAATCTCATTACCTTCTTCACGTTGCGCATTAATTGCTGAACGCATAAAGTCCGCATTTGTCACACCCGTAATTTCTGATGGGTATTGCATAGCTAAGAAAAGACCTGCTTTGGCACGTTCATCAACTTCTAATTCTAAAACATTTACTCCATCTAATAACACTTCACCTTGTGTCACTTCATAAGATGGATGGCCCATAATTGCTGAAGATAATGTTGATTTACCTGTACCATTTGGCCCCATGATGGCATGAATTTCCCCTGTGTTGATTGTCAAGTTAACACCTTTTAAAATCTCTTTATCGTCAATAGACACATGTAAGTCTTTAATTTCTAATGTTGATGGCATTAATATTCCCTCCAAAATAATGTTAGATTCCATAGTTTAGTTTATAATAATTTTAATGTAACGTCAAAAGGTTTTCAAATCTATCTAGTTGCTTATTATAACTGAAATAAAGGGATTGATAAACCGTTTAGCGTTATATATTCAGTTTGTAGAAGAATCATTCTTACAAACTTTTTTAGAAACGTTATTGATAATTAAAAGCACTCTGTTCTCATTCAAATCAAGATGATATTATCACTAATAGAAAATGGGTATAATATGTTATGATGTATGGACAAAAAAGAAAGGATTATAATTATGTCGAAATTTAAACTTTCTAATATTCCTCGTGGTTTCGCAATGGGTGTCAGTGATTTAATCCCAGGTGTAAGTGGCGGTACAATTGCGTTATTACTCGGAATATATGATGATTTTATTCAATCTGTAAGTGGTGTTTTCTCAAAAAATTTTAAAAAGAGTATTTTATTTTTATTACCGATAGTGATTGGTATGGGCTTAGCAATCGGTATTTTAAGTAGTGTTATTAATTACTTATTAGCGAAGCATCCTGTCCCGACTATGTTCTTTTTCTTTGGACTGATACTAGGGATTATTCCATTTTTATTGCGCATCTCAAGATATAGACAGACATATCAGATTCAGCATTGGCTCGTTATGCTTGTCTGCGTCATTATTTTAGCATCAATGGCATTTTTCAAAGGCGATAGTAATCATGCTGTACCTTCACACATCGATGTATCAGGACCGATGTTGATAAAATATTTAATAGCTGGGATTTGTGCATCAAGTGCGATGCTACTGCCCGGTATTTCAGGCTCGTTCGTTTTATTATTATTCGGCGTCTACAGTACAGTGACATTTTCTATTTCAGAAGCTGTTCGTTTTAACTTTGAAGGGCTTCCTGTCATTTTATTAGTCGGCGTCGGTGTCGTCATCGGTTTTGTTATTGCAAGTAAGATCATTACATTTTTACTTGAACATTATACGTATTTAACATATGCTGCGATATTAGGGCTTGTCATCGGCTCACTTTTCTCAGTGTTCCCAGGCCTACCGACATCAGGACTCTCATGGTTGGTTTCTATCGTAACACTCATTATCGGTTTTGTTATCAGTTACGTCTTAGGTCTATTTACTTCCGAAGTTGAAACAAAATAAATTAAAAGCACACGTGAACCATTATGATCATGTGTGCTTTTTGATGTTATTAGTAGGAAGAAAAACGGAATAGTTCTTTTGGAAGTCTAGCCAGTCTTTCGGGGACAGTACGACGAAATCTTTGTGACATATAAGATTTCTGTACTGCCCCCGAAAAGCCCATCTGTCTTCTATAAAAATAATAACGATATATTGACAAATCGCGTTGAGACTTCAGCTGATCCCGGAAGTGTCACCCGTTTTAAATAGTCATCCTATTTCTCCAACTCATTGTATATAATATGCGAACCAAAACATTACTTCGCAGGAATGACAGCACCATCAAACTCTTTGTTAATATAATCGCGCACTTCATCTGACTGTAATGCTTTTAAGAACTCTTGATACTTCTCATCGTTTTTGTGTCCTTTTTGAACAGCTAAAATATTGGCAAACGGCGATGATTCATCTTCTACTGCAATCGAATCTTTCAACGGCTTCAATCCATTATCGATTGCATAGTTTGAGTTCATAATCACCGCATCACCTTCACCATTATTATAAGTTTTTGGTAAAAATTCTGCGCCTTGTTGGTTATCAAACTCTAAATGCTTTTTGTTTTCTACAATATCATCTAATTTTGCGTCTTCGATTTTAACCCCATCTTTAATTTTGATTAGGCCTGCTTTCACAAAGAATGATAAGAAACGCCCCTCTTCAGCTGGATTGTTTGAAATATAGATTTTAGCACCGTCTGGTAAGTCTTTTAAGCTTTTATGCTTTTTACTGTATACAGCCATTGGTGTTGTTAACACTTTACCTACTTCTTCAATTTGGTAACCGTGTGACTTTTGTTCAGCTTTTAGATAAGGTACGTGTTGAAAAAGGTTGGCATCTACATCGCCTTTATCCAATAACTTGTTCGGAATTTTATAATCATTGACTTCGCGAATTTCAACTTCATAGCCCTTTTTCTTCATGATTTCTCCAGCTTTTTTAGCGACTTGTCCATGGGGTGTCGGTGTTGCTGCAACAACGATTTTTTTATCATCACTTTCATTATTTCCTTTACCACAGGCTGCTAAAACAACTACGAATGCAGCAATTGCCATGAATAATACAGATAATTTTTTCATATACATTCCTCTCCCATCTGACCTATTTTAAATGATTAGGGTGTGAAAGTTTAGCCCATTTGAATGACTTTCCCCATCACACCACATGTTGTTTTTTTATTTCATATTAAATATTTGTGCATCTCACCTTACTCTGCTGGCAATACAGCACCATCATACTTTTTCTTAATGAAATCTTTAATGTCTTTAGAATGTAACACTTCCATTAAAGCTTTGATTTTTTCATCGTCTTTATGGCCCTCTTTAACAGCGATTAAGTTTGCATAAGGATTGTCTTCACCTTTTTCAACAGCAATTGAATCTTTTTGAGGGTTTAATTTTTGTTCGATTGCAAAGTTAGAGTTGATGATTACCGCATCGCCTTCATCATTTTGGAACGTTTTTGGTAAAAATTCTGCAGCTTGTTTACTATTAAACTTGATGTCTTTTTTATTTTCTACAATGTCGTCAAATGTTGCATTTTGAATTTTAACACCGTCTTTAATTTTAATTAAACCTGCATCAACAAAGAATTTTAAGAAACGTCCTTGTTCTGCTGGATTGTTAGAAACGAAAATTTCAGCACCGTTTGGCAAATCTTTTAAACGCTTATACTTGTGAGAATATACAGCCATTGGTTCGATGTGAACGTCACCTGCTGATTCAATTTTATAACCTTTTTCTTTTTTCTCAGTATCTAAATAAGGTGTATGTTGGAAAAAGTTTGCATCTAATTCTCCAGCATCTAGTAATTTGTTTGGCGTTGTGTAATCGTTAATTGTTTTAATTTCTAAGTCATAACCTTTGTCTTTTAATAATGGTTTCGCTTGTTCTAGTATTTCAGCATGTGGCGCTGGCGAAGCACCAACAACGATTTTTTTGTCATCCTTTTTTTCTGCTGACTTATTTCCACATGCAGCAAGTCCAATGGCTAAAGCTAAAATAACAATAATTGATAAAATCCTTTTCATTCCACATTCTCCTTAATCATTAACGTTTATCAATTCTATTTGTAATCCAATCCCCAAGAAATTGAATTAAAAATACTAAAATTAAAATTAAAATAGTTGATACTAAGATGACATCATTTTGGTTACGCGTGAACCCTGTAAGGTAAGCAAGGTTACCTAATCCTCCAGCACCAATCACTCCGGCTACCGCTGTTGAACCGACTAATGCAATTGCTGTTACAGTAATACCTGAAATAAGCGCGGGTAATGATTCAGGAATCAGCACTTTAAGTACGATATTCCAAGTTGTTGCCCCCATTGAACGTGCTGCTTCGATAACACCTTTATCAATTTCTTTTAATGCAATTTCCACTAAACGGCCATAGAATGGTGAAGCACCGATGATCAATGCAGGTAATGCCCCTGTTGGACCACTAATCGTACCAAGCACCAAACTTGTAAATGGAATTAAGAGCAAAATTAAAATAATGAACGGTATCGCCCTGAATAAATTCACCACGAACGATACAATGTTGTAAAAGACGCGTCCGATTTTCGTTTCACTCTTGGATGTTAAAAATAAAATCACACCTAAGATTAAACCTAAAACAAATGAAAACGCTGTTGAAATAACGGTCATATACAATGTTTCGTACGTCGCTTCCCATACATCCGGCCAACGTACATTTGGCATTGTAATCATTTCTTGCAAGATTTCGCTAAAACTTTTACCCATGGCTAACCACCTCTATCTCAACGTTTTGCGCCCTTAACTCTGCTTGAATTTGATCAAAGTTGATACTCGAAAATTGTTCAATGTGTAACAATAGATAACCTAATGTACCCGTTTTAGAATGCTTGATATTACCCTCTAAAATATTCACTGAAATGCCGTGTTTTTGGGTTAAATGTGATACAACTGGGTGTGTTGCGTTTTCACCAGAAAAAATCAGTTTAGCCAAGACTTCATCTTTATCTAATTTAAAAGTTTTTGCTAAATCCTCGCTATCATCACTCGGTTTCAAATCCTCTTGAACGAATCGGCGTGTCACTTGATGTTGTGGGTGCTCGAAAATGTGTGACACTTTTCCCTCTTCAATTACACGGCCATTTTCCATAACTGCCACTTCATCACAAATACGACGAATGACATGCATTTCATGTGTAATCATTATAATTGTTAAATTTTTCTCAGTTTTGAGCTGTAATAATAAATCTAAAATTTCATCGGTCGTTTGAGGATCCAATGCACTTGTTGCCTCATCACATAACAATACTTCTGGATCATTAGCCAATGCGCGCGCGATACCGACACGTTGCTTTTGGCCTCCTGACAATTCTGATGGATAGGCATGTTCCCTACCTTGTAAGCCCACACGTGAAATTAATTCTTGTGCACGTCTTTTCGCTTCATTTTTCGGCATGCCAGCAATTTCAAGTGGAAAAATAATGTTCTCTAGTACAGTTCTTGACCACAATAAATTGAAATGTTGGAAAATCATACTTACCTTTTGACGCTTTCGTCGTAATTCATCTGGACTTAATTGTCCGATATTGTCACCACCAATAATCACTTCCCCTGAGGTTGGTTTTTCTAAATGATTAAATAAACGGACTAAAGTACTTTTACCTGCACCCGAAAATCCAATAATGCCGTAAATCTTACCTTTTTCAATTTCAAGATTGACACCATCAACAGCAGTAACAGATTTCGTCTTGCTTTCGTACTTTTTCACTATATTTTTAAGTGTGATCATACTGTTCCTCCCTGTGTTGCTACTTTAAAAAATTTGGAATAAAAAATGCTTTCCCTTTTAAAGAAAAAAGAGAAAGCATCAATATAAACGCTTTTCTCTCATCTTCAAAAGCAAATCGTTGCTTTATGTGAATTGGCACCATTTCTATAATATAGACGGTTGCCGGGCTTCATAGGGCACATCCCTCCGCCACTCTGGATAAGAGTTTTCTGACTATTCGATTGATTATTATATTATCATCGTCATTCACTGTCGTCAATGACTTTTTTAAATTTTTCTAGCAAGTACGGCACAGAATGGAATGCATAGAGCCTCTCTACTTCTTGATCGTAGCGCATGATGATTAAAATAGGGACCGATTGAATTTCTTTTTCTTGGCTCCACTCAGGGTGATAATTCAGGTCTAACTTTACAATCGGCAACTGGGTGATTTCATTCGAGATATCCAACATGCGTTCTGCTATTTTACATGTGCCACACATCGGTGTGTAACCAAAAATCAGATGTACACTTTGATCAAAATGTTTAGATATATTGTTCAATTGCTTTGAAACACTCATGATATGAATACTTCCCTTTTACATAAAAGTCTTGCTTCACCTTAAAGTCAAAATGCTGCAATACATTTGAGAGGTAATCGCGTGGACAACGGGCAACTTCACTATATTTTGTATCTATGAAAATACCAGTACTTTCACTCAAATATGTCGTAAACCATTTGCGAATGCGACGACCTTCTGCATCTGCATCGACTAAAATGTAGACTTGTTTATCATACAAATATTCAATCATATTGTCTAACTTTTCGATTCCCATCGTGCCATGAGTACAAATAATTTCGACAGGCTCTAACAACACTTCTTGAACACGTTTTTTATCAGATTTCCCTTCAACAACAATAACCTTATGGATCATCGTCATGGTCTTCACCTTCTAAAAAATATTTGAGTATAAAAAACTCCTTGATAACTAAATTACCCAGGAGTTCTCATTTTGATATTATTCGCCAATCATTTTTTCGTAACCAGCTGCATCTAATAATGCGTCTAGTTCACTTTCGTCTTTCAATTCAACTTTAACCATCCAAGCTTCCTCGTATGGTGATTCGTTAACTGCTTCTGGTGCATCTTCTAAGTTTTCATTCACTGCAACGACTTTACCAGATACTGGAGAATATAACTCAGATACTGTTTTAACAGATTCTACACTACCAAAAGTTTCGCCTTCTGTTAATTCGTCTTCTACTTCTGGAAGCTCAACGAAAACGATATCCCCAAGTTCGCTTTGTGCAAAGTCAGTAATACCAATGATTGCAGTATTTCCTTCAACTTTTACCCATTCATGTTCTTTTGAATATTTTAATCCACTTGGCACTGCCACTTGAATCCCCTCCTATTTAATGATTACGGTTACAAGTTAATCATGACACATTGCAACGGTTCAATCAACTATTTTATGACACCCAAATGTCACGATAGTCGGCTTCTTTAAAACCAACTGTGACCGTATCACCAGAAACCGCAAGTGGCCTTTTCACTAACATACCATCAGATGCGAGTAATTCTAATTTTTCTTCATCACTCATCTCACCTAATCGGTCTTTTAAATTCAATTCCTTATATTTTGCACCGTGCGTGTTGAAGAATTTTTTTATTTCTAAATCTGATTTTTGAATGATTTGACGAAACTCTTCTTTTGTCGGTGTATGTTGTGTAATATCAATAGGTTCAAAGCTCACGCCATTATCTGATAAAAACTTGGCCGCTTTTTTACAAGTTGTACAGTTTGGATATTGATAAAATTTAATCATCATTAAACCTCCTCGTTCAAATTAATTTAAATATAACAAATTATTATTTAAAATGCTTGTATTTTTAGCATGCAAACTTCAACATATACAACTTTTGCGCTATAACAAATAAATAGCAATAAATTGATTACCGTCACTACGATTACTTTTTGAGTTAACTTCAGAACGATTTTTGGAGTGTGCGCTGTACGTCCCAAAATCTGTTCACCAATTTGTACGGGTGACTTCTCTTATAAAATTCGTTATAATATCGTTACTTATCAGTTAAAAGGAGAGGTCTAACATGCAAAGTATTACAACTATGGATGCATTCAATCAAGTGATTCAAAGTAACGAACCTGTCATCATTAAATTCGAAGCCGGTTGGTGCCCTGACTGTAGGGCGATGGATATGTGGATTGACCCAATCGTTGAAAAATATAACCAATACGAATGGTATGCAGTTAATCGTGATGAATTAGAAGACGCAGCAACGCAATATGAAGTGATGGGTATTCCGAGTCTTTTAATCTTCCAAAATGGCGAAAAGCTGCACCACTTACATTCTGCAAATGCTAAGTCACCTGAACAAGTCGAAAGCTATTTGGCTGAAAGTTTAGGCTAGTTTTCAAATATCGTAGAAAGAGGCTAGGAGTACTTTCAATTGTGCCCTAGCCTCTTCCTATTTTAATATACAAATCCTTCACATTGATTGAAGATGCAGTCTCAACAATGTAAAACAATACAGTCCCCTTTAAAACTCTGTAATCATCGCTTTGTTTTTACGCGGTACTTTACGAAATTTGTCTTCCTCTTTTAAATCTGTTAAATACAGAAAACCAATCAACTTTTCATCTGGACCTACACCAAACGCCGCACGCACTTTAGGTTTAAAAATATATTCTGGTGTTTTCCAACATGTCCCGATACCTTTTTCATACAGTAATAGAAGCAGGTTTTGCGCAAAAGCACCGACTGCAAGATAGTTTTCATTCTCTTCTCGTTGTCTTGCGTCACATTTCATCACAATCGCAAGAAAGCCACCCAAGTTCGTTACCGCATCATAATGACTTTGTTGCTTTTCGTGATCTCTTGGAAAGGCATAACGTGACACTTCACGACTCATCTCGCCCAGTTTATGTTTTGGTACATACACGACACGCCAAGGCTCTCGCATACCATGATTAGGTGCATCTGCCGCTTCATAAATTGCTTTTTTTAAAGCTGACTCATCGATATACATATCTCTTTCGAACTTCTTTATACTTCTTCTTGATTTAATCGCTTCTTGAAGTTCCATTCCTATCTACCCCTCAATTATTGATAATCATTATCAATTATAAACGACAGTATTTTAACTTTCAAATAAACTGTATAGCGGCAATACTTGTGCTAACGTTTGTACATGAAGCTGTCCTGGTGCGACACTGTCAGACAATGCACCATAAGACAACGCACCACCGAACGTGTTTTGTGCCGTTCTAGAAATCAGTCCGAGTTGCCCCATCGAAATCCCTGTCACCCATTGTTGTAACGCTTCGTTTGCCTCACTCAATGCTTGTAACAATGTTAATACATCTTGTCGTGTCTTGGGCATCACTGCAACCTTTAAATGATTCGCTCCTAGTTTTGACATATGATAATACGTCTTCTTAAGCACCTCTATCGTAGGGGTCATTTCAAAATTATGATAAGACGCAATCGACACTTTTCCACCTTGATGAATCGCTTCAACCACTTGACGACGTGCATCTTGATCAGGTTCCCATTCAATATCAATAAAGTCAATTTTGTCTAACGAGGCTAACCGACGCAATAACTGTAAATACCCATCTGTTGATAATATGCCCTTACCCCCTTGTTGAGACGTTCGATACGTCACTAGCAACTCAAATGTAACGGGAAGCGCGACAATTTGTTGAACCATCTTTTCAACCACCGCTATTTCACAATTAGGAATCCCGTCAATGCGCAACTCAAGAATATCGAAATCATTCGCGTAACGTTCGATATCATGCAATTCCTCAGGGGTCAATGTAGGGCTTAAAGGCATTAAGCTCGCAACAATTTGTGTTTTCAATTCTGTTTCACCTTTTCTCTTTATGGATTAACAATATTTTCTGCTTGTCGAGTACGAATAAATGATAAAACATCATTTAATGGAATGTCGACTAAGTTTTTCACAGCCTCATCAGTATAAAATGCGACATGTGGTGAGAGCAATACTTTTTCATGATTCAATAGCGCCTTTAAAGTCTCATCCTCTAATTCGCGGCCGCCCCAGTCATGTCTGAAGTATGCCCCTTCATTTTCATACGTATCAATGGCTACTCCTGCGACATGCCCCGCTTCTATACTGCGGATTAACGCTGTCGTGTCCACTACACTGCCACGTGCGGCATTAATGAGTAACAATCCAGGTTTCGCTTGTTTTAAAACATCTTCATTAATCAAATAATGATTTTCTTTAGAACCAGGAATATGAAGTGTTAACACATCGACTTGTGAAATGAGTTTTTCGAGACTGTCTACATATGTCACAACATCGTTTAGTGCTTCATCCGGTGCAATATCATAGGCCAAAACTTCTGAACCGAATCCTTTAAATATTTTAGCTGCACGACTTCCAATACGCCCTGTGCCTAACACACCAATTTTCAAGGATTCCACCGTACGACCCTGTAAATTTAGATTCCACGTAAAATCATTTTGAGCCATATTACGGTCAATTTGTGCCGTATGTCGCACTAACTCTAACGTACGTGTCACAGCGAATTCAGCAATCGATTGTGGCGAATAACTAGGTACATTACTAATTTTAATATTTTCAAGATTTGCGGCCTCTAAATCAAATTGATCGTAGCCGGCCGAACGTTGCGCAATATGAAAAATCCCATTTTCTGCTAACACTTTATAAAATTGGCTATCAAATTGCGTCGTTTGCGAAATTGAAATACCATCCACGTCCGCTAATTTTACCAAATGTGACGCATCCAATTGTGCTTCAATCAATTCCACCTCAACATCATCTTGATGCGCTGCTTTCCATTGTTCTAATGCTGGTAACTCGTCTTCCCTTACATCAAACACTAAAATTTTTGTCATTGTTCATTCCTCCCACTACAAATGTCAGTTAATTCTGAATAAAATAACTATAGCCTATTCTTTTTATCTTGAAAAGGTGTGATGATTAAAAAACTATTTCATCGGGTAAATCATAGGATGAAGCATTAAAAATAAGGAGGTATTCATGATGGGTATTATTTATCAAACAACTGCAACAAACACTGGCGGACGTAAAGGGCACGTCCAAACAGATGACAATAAATTAGAATTTAGATTAGCACCACCAGATAACGCGAAAGAGGACGAAACAAATCCTGAGCAATTATTTGCGACAGGTTATGCGTCATGCTTCAATGGTGCATTTGATTTAATTTTAAAACGTAACGGTTTCCGTAAAGCTGAACCGGTCGTAGATTTAACAGTGAAATTAATGGATGACCCTAATTCAGAAAGCCCAATGTTAGGTGTAGACATTCAAGCAAAAGTTAAAAACATGTCACAAGAAGATGCCGAAAAATGCTTAGAGGAAGCACATGCATTCTGTCCATATTCAAAAGCAACAAATGGTAATATCGAGTTCAGCATGAATGTGACAGTTGAAGATTAAGTCATTTTCTTAAAATATTAATAAAGTTTGCTATGTCAAATCTCAATTTCCGAGTCATTGGAGACTCATCAATCGAGACGCTTTCAGCAACCTCCAAGAGCAATGCTACTTTCATAGTGGGATTGCTCTTTTCATTAGGAAAATGCTGAACCACATCACTCACATGTGCCACCATTATTGATATGATACCGAATTTTGTTCACTCACTGCTATCATACCTTTAACTTGTCTTGCTTATTCACACTGTCTTTAAACACGACACGATATGGATTGAAAGGTAAATTTTAATAAAGATAAACAGCATTATTTGTATAAATATGTTTTTTGAATTCAGAAAATTCTTAAATAACGTTGAATTTACAATTTTATTTGTTTATGATTAATAGTGAGATATCGGATTGAAGTAAACTGGAGGTGGCGCAATGATAAAAATATTGACGCACAACGATTTGAATCAATTTAAACAACTCATCAACGACGCGCAACTGATTGAAACAAATCCCAATCATTATGAAGTTGAACTCACACCTGAAGACATCGCTGCTTTATTTCACCCAGATAATCAGGCACGCACAGTACTATTAGGTGCATTTGACGCTGATGCATTAGTCGGTTTCATTCAGCTTAACTACAATTCACAGCTTACGAAACGTCATAAAGCAGTCATTGAACATTTATATGTTGTACCTCAATATCGAAGTGAAGGGGTTGCCCAACAATTATTAGAAGTCCTCATCCCTCACGCCAAAGAGAATGGCATTGAAAACATCTTCATCTCTGTCGCATCAAACAACATTGCCGCAAAAATTTTTTATGATAACTTTGGGTTCGAATTTCTAGCTTTAGAAGAAAATGCACGTAAGATTAATGGGCATTACATTGAGGATCATTGGCTCATTTATTATACATAAGAGGTGTAAAATGAAAGAAACGACGAAAATTCAACATACTTGGCGCTATCAAAAATACAACGTCATGATGCGTAACTATAAGGACTATCAAAGAATTCAAGCACTAATCAAACAAGGCGCCTCTTTTAAAGTGGTAGACGCAACCATTCAAGAGATTTTAATAAAACCAATTGAACATCCCGCGTTTATGAATACATTCCAACATTTATGGGGTTATTTCAAAAAAATCGCGACACCCTCAGAAAAAGAAAGGTATACCACTTTACTCAAACAACTTGACATGCAAGCAGTAGCATATGACAAATGTATTCAATTTATCCAGTACCTCACGCTAAAATATGAACAACCTTATTTACTTCAAAGTGCTATCATGAAACTATAATAAGAAACGCAACGAACCTTTGATGATGAGATTCATTGCGTTTTTATTGTGTCGATTTATGACGATTTCGGCACTGGCACTGTGATACCAGGCTGATTGATAATCGCATGCTGATTTAAAATGTCAAAATAAATATGCTTAATACGTGCTTCGTTGTTGTTCGGTTTAGGTTGATCATAGTTCGTACCTAACACAATAATGTATTTATCGTTGTAATACGTCGTAAATATTTGTCCGAAGAAAATACCATTGATGCGGTTGAAATTATTATATACATAAAAACCGTAACGATATTTTTCAGGATAACGTGGCGTCATGAATTCGTGAATATATGGTAAGGTAATCTTTTCAGGAAATATACGATTCGTCTGTAACTTTCTCACCAACACACCCATATCGTGTGCTGACATATATAAGTTCCCCGCACCATAATATTGATTTAAATAATGCGGCTCTCGAAAGACAACATTGTGTGTCTTTTTATCTAATCGATATCCTTTCGCCATATCCTCTTTATACCGTTCATCATCAAAGAAGCTCGTATGCATTAATCTAAATGGATTCCCAATATAACGATAATAATTTTGAACATAAGATTGTCCTGTTACATTTTCGATCACTTTAGCCAACACAAGATAATTGGCATCGTTATAAAAATGTTTGTGATAAAATTTAGGGTCGATACCACGTGCTTCAATGGCTTTAATCGCCCCATCTAAATCTGAAATATCATCTGAACCTTGATATTTATAAAAACCGCTTTGATGCATTAGTAAGTCTTTAATCGTTACATCTTGTGGTAATTGAAAGTCAGGTATATAGGTTGACACTGAATCTTCAACATGGATTTTATTTTCAAGTTCTAACTTTTTAACGATGATACCCGTTAAAAACTTTTGAGCTGAACCAATTAAATAAACCGTATTGGGACTATTTTTCTTTTGTTTTTCAAAATCTTGATAACCATACCCCTTATCCATTTTTAAATGACCATTTTCAAACACCGCTATAGTTCCATTGAATTGGACACTTTCTAAATACCGATCAATCATATTAAATACAGGATTTTGTTGATCAACGATTGTTTCAAGTGGTTTGATTTCTTGTGATTTTTCAGCTGTATGCGCTTGTCGCTGTTGTTTCCTATCTTGAATCGTCAACGGATCCTCTTCATTCAAATGTTTAAACTGATAGTATAAATAACAACCACTTACGAATATGGCAATAATTGAAACACTCATGATGAAATAAGTGAATCGAGATGTTTTTCTTTTGTTCACATTTGTTCTACTCCTCTATCATTCTCCACTTTTACCTATTCATTAACTGAAGCGTTAACTACTAAAGGTATCATCAAATTAGGAGAATTGAAGTGTTGGTGTAATACTTCGCTGTTTAATGATATGTCCCTCTATTGAAACATTTGAGCAATTGTATTGTATAAAGTGTACCATGAAATATATCGAATTTAAAAATGATTTTATGTTTTTATCGTGTAACGCTATTGTGAAATGATAAACTTGCGATGACTTCGGATATATCCTCCATCTTTCATGCAAAAAAGGTCGTTATTTAGTCCTATTACGCCTTGGATTTTGGCTGACTTAAATCATTCCAAGCGCAATTCAATCCTTCAAATTGAGACTTGCAAATATAAGAAGCACAATATAATATTGATGTAAATATTCCAGTTGCCTCAACCTCCGTTCAATCCACCTACCTTTAACTCAAGTTTTTGATTGACTACATTTTAAATTCATTGTATCCACACGATATGACAATTTTCAGCTACTATTTTCAATCTAATCCGTCCCACATCAGCAAATCACAATGAAACATTAATAAAGGAGAATGCCTATGGAAAAAGAAATATACGAACAATTAATGTGTAAAATAAAGGTCTTCGAAAAAAATATTGTCAACTTACCGAGAGTTGGAGAGCAAATTCAGCACCATTTGATTCATATTATCGATGACGCTGAAAGATTTAAATTAATCATTAATAAACGAGGTCATAAAAATCCCGATAACCTTACAATAATGCTATACAGTATGAATCAAAATAGCACTATGATACGATTTGACGTAAATGGAAGTGATCATGCCAATCCTCCAAACTTTGACCGAATACCTACGCCACACCTCCATATCATGACTGATGAATATAAAAACGGGACTATTGCTATACCATTATACGACATACAAAATATTGAACTGATTAACGAGATGATAGATGCTCTAGATTTTTTTATGGATTATACTAAAATAAAAAAAGACAATATCATCATCAAGCCATAATCACTTTAAAGCAGAAAGGAGTGAATTGCATATGGAGAGCATTGAACAAAAAATGAATGAATATTTTAAATGGATGAAACAAAACTATAAATACAAAAAATTAGAAGATTCAACAGAAATAACTACACCGTTTATCAACCCTTTAAATGATTATATTAGAATATATCTTGATGTATTACCCAATAACGACATTCGATTATCTGACGATAGTTTAACAATGAATGAACTTGAGCTCGCAGGTATTGATATTCATACAAAAGCCAGAAGTATACTCATTCAAAATGTGTTAAACCAATTTAACCTCGTTTTAGATGGAGAAGAAATTGTCACTAATGTCAAAAATAATAGTTTCGCTCAGTCAAAACATAACTTGATACAAGGGATTTTAAAAATATATGATTTAACATTAACGACAAAGTCAAATGTGTCACGACTCTTTTATGAAGAAGTATTCGATTTTTTATACAACGAAGAAATTCTAGGTTCGGCAAAGGTTTCAGTTTCAGGAGAATCAGGAATCAAATATTTTATTGATTTCATTTTACCGGAAACAAAATCAAAACCTGAAAAACTTATCAATTTTGCAAACCATCTAGATTTTAATAAAGTGACGACTGATGCTTTTATGTACAGAGATGTTAAACATAATAGACCTAGTAGAAGCGGATTAGCCCCTCAAATGCTCATCGTCGCAAATGACGTTGAGCATCCAATTACAGCTAAAGCCCGTCAAGCAGCAGAGCATGAACATCTTTCAATATTACATTGGTCAGATAAAGATAGGATAAAAGCCATTTTGACACAGTAAAGTAATAACAGAAGATTCAAAGTTGAAATAACTCCAATTCAATATTTCCAGCTAAGAATAAAACTGCACCTAGACTTTCTCAAAGTCTTAGGTGCTTTTCCATGTTAATATGGATCTTGTTTCACTGTTCCTTGATGAAACAATAACTTCCAATCACCCTCATGCATTTTCCAGATTGATGTTCTATTTGTCTTAATGTGCCGCGTATGATCTATCAAAGTATATGTACATAATCTACAATCTTCTGCTAAATGATCAACTTGAAAATCACTTATTTCATACTCAGCTACATGTAATTCAATACATTCAAAGTCACTCCTATCATACACTTTTCCCGACATACCAAACTCTTTAAAATCTGGATGCAAAACCTCAATAAATTGCCCACTTTCCCGATTTTCAGGCTTCAAATGTTTCCATTCGTATTCAATTATTTAATGCCTCCTTCAAGTAATTGTGTATTAACAGCACCATCACTTCCTTAATAAAAGTGATTCGTGTTTAATGCTTAAAAAATTTCATATGTGTTTTTTCTTGTTGATAATAGTCTAAACGCTCTTGTAAAGTACCGGTATGTAACTCTATTTTATGACCATCATGATCTGTAAAATAAATCGATTGCTTGTCTTTTATATTTCTTTCTCTCCCCTTTAATATATTCACTTGATTACACTTTAGCCAATAGTACCAACTGTCAAAGTCACTTTCACTTATAGAAAATGCAATATGTGTGTATGATTGTTTTATCTCATTTCTAGATATGTTCTTTTCCTCGTTTAGTGCTAACCAAACACCTCCTAGTGTAAAATAAGCTGTATGCTTCCCTTCAACTAATAATGTCGCTTTTAAGATATCTTTATAGAACTTAATAGAATTCCTTAAATCCGAAACAGAATATGTGATATGATTGATAGCTTTAATCATGAAATCCTCATTTAATACATCACGACTTCTTTTATCTCAACGATATTTTAAACTATATTTTGTGTTAATAAAATAATAGTTAGAAAGCCCACTGTTTAATACATGTGATTTATCGCATATGCCACTAAAAACATGTGATAAAAAAGTGTACCATGAAATATATCGAATTTAAAAATGATTTTACATTTTTATCGTGCAACGCTATTATGAAATAATATACTTGCGATGACCTCGGATATATCCTCCATCTTTCATGCAAAAAAGGTCGTTATTTAGTCCTATTACGCCTTGGATTTTAGCTGACTTAAATCATTTCAAGCGCAATTCAATCCCTCAAATTGAGAATTGCAAATATAAGAAGCACAATATAATATTGATGTAAATATTCCAGTTGCCTCAACCTCCGTTCAATCCACCTACCTTTAACTCAAGTTTTTGATTGACTACATTTTAAATTCATTGTATCCACACGATATGACAATTTTCAGCGAGAATCGTTAAAGAAAAAATATTTAAAACAACTCAACACCAGTTCTGAAGTTTAAAAAAATTTAAAAAGGAGATTTACAATGGATATAAAATTAACTGATAATGATGTTCAAAAATTATTAGTTTTGTGTAAAGAGATTTTAACGCAATATAATATTCAATTGGAGGAAAAATGTAAGGGAACGATAAATATTACAGCCATCAATTCAGAAAAATCCTTTGTATTAAGCTATTTCGTTAGGCCGGGAAAAGTCTCATTAAATTTTAGAGAGACAGAATTCAATATTTGTCTCATAAGAATAAACTTAAATAATGGATTTCATAAAAATTCAAATAACGAAATAATCAGAGGAAACAGAATCAATATCTATTCTGAGGAAGAATATTTAAGAAAAAATGACGGTTCTACTTACATGAGAGCTTATGCGCTTCCTTATAAAACTTTTGAAGATAATTCAGATTTTGTTAACCAGTTGTTTGCACTACTAGAATATACAAAAAAACGACACAATGATAATATTAACGTTGAAACGAATCTATTTTTTTAAGGTGGTGATACAATGTTTGAAAATGAAATTAAATCTATTAGTGAAGAATATTTCAACTATTTAAAAAACGAATCTAAGTTTCTACCATTAGAAAATGAGTCAATCGAATTTTATTCCCCTGTTGTTGATTTTTTTGGAGATTCTATTTCTGTAAACATATCATTTACTGGAAGCCACTATAAATTAACAGACCATGGTGAAACATTGTGGAATATGGAGGAATTCGGTATAGATTTAATGCGTCATAAACAACAAAAAAAGTATCAACTCCTAAAAAATATTATGGACAGTCACGGTTTATTTTTAGAAAACGATACATTATCGCTGTATACAAATAGAAAAAACTTACCTCAAGCGATACACGATTATGTTTTAACTTTATCCGAAATCAGCCACCTCGCTATTTTGAAAAAAGAAAATATAAGATCCATGTTTAAAGATGAAGTTATACATTATTTTTTAAAAAATCGCAATCTTTATCCCAATATTTTTCCGGAGTTTAAAATAGAAGGCAAATCTAAATTGACTCATCATTTTGACGCTGTATTTCCTGGCCAAACCACTGAATATGTTAAAGCGATAAAAAATATTAATATCAATACTGCTAAAAACGCACTTTTTGATTGGGACGATGTCGAAGCGTATAGAAATCAAACGTTTGATGCTAATGCTAGACTCAACATCATTACTGATAACGAAGATGATATCAGTGACGCTGTGGCAACCATGCTATCTCAATATAATGTGAGTGTCTTGTCATTCCATCATAAAGAACGTTTAGTACAAAGGTTCAGTAATGTATAAAGGGTATATGTACATCATCGTACCCTTTTTGTTTTTTGCGATTTTGAATACATCAGTGTTTCATGATACCGACATTGTCAGATTGAGCAAAATGAAAAGCAAGCACTGTAATGCCTGCTTTTAGAACTTAACTATTGTATCCCTTATGGTGATGGCCTGCTCCAAATCCATTAGCCATATTATTGTGTTTATATCATTTCTTTGTTAAATGAACTTCAATTTTTATGTCTTTAGATTCAACGGTCTTATTATCACTATACATTGTTAAATACTTAGATTGATTAAAATTATTACCCGGTGGCGGCATCAAGTCATACCAGAACGATTTGTCGTCATTTTCAATAAACTTGATATACCCTGTTTCGTATGGCGATCCTTTAAATTCATAAAGATTGAGTTTATCAATTAAAAATTTTCTCGCCTTTGCATCCAGTTCTTGTGCTGTAACCAGTTTTTTGTCGGCTTGTATTTCAAATGTAATGATATGCTTGCTATTTTCAAAAACTTTTACATAGATCGTTTGTGATTTGTGATTATCTAAGTGATTTCCTTCATAGTTTGTTACGCCACCATACATACAGGTTTTACCATTATCTTCTTCATTCCCCTTTTCTTTTCCAGAGAAATAACAATCAACATAATAATTTGCACCAAAAATATCGACTTGTTTATTTCTATACTTTTGTGCTAATTCTTTACTCGCAAATTCTGTTTTTACTAATCCATATTCTTTTATTTCAGACTCTCTTATACAGAAAATTAAATCGTGTGCCAATAAACTATCGATAGATTTAACATTACTCTCAGATATAAAATTTCGGTCATATAAATATTTCACATTCCCCATCAAACCTTTAAATTCACTTGATTTGTGTAATTGGTCTGGTGTTGGGTCTAGCGTATGATCTGCTAAAGCCGTAGAACTTGAAATAACGAATAAGATTGTAATGCTAAACAATAAACTGATGACAAATCGTTTCTTGTTCATACTTTTCTCCTCCATCCAAAAGTCCAAGAATATCTATATATAATTATAATATAATAATTAAATTATATAAACAATTGCCTACTTAAGCTGAGATTATATAAAAACAGACATATAAACGTTTCTCACTCGTCCTGTTTGACACCTGCTACATTGACATGACTGTTAGGTTTGTCCATCATTGGTCATGTTCACAAAATGATAGCTTTCATTCAACACAAAAAAAGCAAGGTTGCAATGCTAGAGTACTATACACTTGACACTTTATTGACACTTGCTTTTAAAAACGTTGTTATATCAATATATTAAATATAATTTGTATGGAGAGGGTCAACATTTTTGGTCAACGTATATTTTTTGACCATAAAATGACCCAAATATCAAAATAATGAAAAACACCTTACAAACTTTATACATCAATGTTTGTAAGGTGTTTTTTAAATCCGAATATTAACAATTAGGTTATATGTAGTGGAGACGGCGGGAGTAGATTTATCCATTTATATAATGGTGTGCTATATGTCTTAAAAGCCGTCATACCAATGTTTTCATTGTATTCTTATATCGGTGTAAAATGTTAAAATTGATAAAACAACTAAAATTTGTGCACTCATATTATTCCCAAACTTTATCTGGTAACTCTAATGTTTCAATTGTCATATCAAACGACTTCTTGTACTCTTCATATTCATCATAAATCCATGATGTATTTCTATCATTATCACGAACCATTCTGCTCATAATATGATAAATCTTCTTAGCTTCTTTAACATACTCTTCATTAAAACGTTCAAAATCTTCGTGAGTAAAGCAAAATAATTCAATACTTTCTAATGTTGAATACACTTCATTTAAAATAATAATTTCATCTTTACCATAATTTTTTATTTCCGGATCAATTATCTTTTCATACAAGCTCTTAATTCTAAAATCTACATACTCAATCTTTCTTTTTACGAAATCTCTATGACTTAAATTAATCATATTTTCACCCCATCTTTCTACTCTATTATAGCATGTTGTGTTACATCTAACGTGCCGTTATCCACAAATCAAAATTATATTGCAACACAATGCGTTTCTCAGCGTCTTATTTATACGCTTTTCCATAAATAGTAAGTGTTCTATTCAATCCATTATCATTTTGTACAGATTCGATATTAAAATCTAAATCTTTCCACTTGATACGCTGTTTTGGTGTTATACCGTCCCTGTATCTTATAATAAACCTCACGGGAATTTCTGATGCTGTAAGTCCAGAACCCAAATACTCATTACCACGTATTGTTTTTATGTCTGCCCAAGGTTCTGCAATTACTTTTTCTTTATAATTGTTAGGCATTGGTCCACTACTAACCCTTTCAACTATCTTGATTTTATTATTAAAATGATATGCCATTGTTAACCTCCTCTGCATACAGACAATTTTGTCCGTTTGCTATTCGTCAATTTAGGATAATAGTACGTGCTCTTTTTTTGACTAACCAATTTGGGATTGTCTGCCGTCGCGCTTCACGACGTCCTTACCCTAACAGAACAATCCGTTTTCCAGCTATCACATAGCCCTCAAAAACTGCTCATAATTATCAAACAAACCTACATACGCATCTAATAATGAAGCCGTGCCGTCGATGCGACGTTTGGGTGATTGATTCTTAACAGGAACGATATTACCGTTTCGGTCAGTTTCTACACCCGTATTAGTTAAGCACCATTTCAATATGGGATTGTTGTTATAATTGATTTTATGCTTCTCTAAATCAGCACCCATATTCTGCATTGGTAAACTTAATGTTCTAGCACCTTGTGGCGTACGTACCATCTTAAAGCCGTTAGCCTCCATTTCATCAACCCAGTAACGCGCAGAATAATTGTCGTAGTATATCCATAGTGGCGTGATGTCATATTCATTCAACATCTCTAAAAACCATTCTGTGATGTCGCTGTAATCAATTGTATTGCCACGACATAAGCGAAGTAATCCTTGCTCATACCATTTGTCATAAGGTATCTTATCCTCGTCTACACGCTTTCTGAGGTTATCCTCAGGCAACCAATACATCTGATGTACAAAGCGCATTTCAGTTTCAGGTTCTACAAATAACAACGTGGCACAACTAAGGTCGGTCGTGATGGAAAGGTCAGCACCACCTATCGCATAACTACCTGAGAAGTCACGTATATTAAAGGTATCCTCATTGTTTATCGCCTCAAATGTGAGCCATGCGCTATGTGTGACTTCACGTATATTAAAATCTTTAGTTAGGATTCCCGTTAAGTCATTTACATTGTTTTTAGCACGTGCAACTTTGCGTTCTAAGTCCTCAACCTTTTTTGATACACCTAAGGCAGGATTTGCCTTTTGCCAGCACTCGGGCATCTTATATTCAGCTTTATGATCTAGTTCATACATAATCGGTAAAAAGTTATCATCGTTAAATTTACCATCTACCACATTACAAGCATACTCATATAAGTCATCAAATATCGTACCTCTATGTGTTCCAGCCGTTGTAATCATAATCAATAACGGTTGTGTACGTGCTGATTGGGATTGTTTCATTACTTCATATAAATTGCGGTCTTGAATAGAATGTAATTCATCAATCACAACAAGATGCGCATTCAATCCATCTAATGAATTTGAGTTTTTAGCTAAAGACTGCATCTTACTAAAGTTATGCGCAAAGTATAAATCACTTTTACGCTTACGGATATTTTTGTTTAAATCAGGGCTCTGTACAATCATCTCATGCGCTTGGTCGAATAAGATATTAGCTTGGTCACGTTTCGATGCAACTGAATACACTTCTGAACCACTTTCCCCGTCTGCAATCATCATATATAATGCAATAGCGCTTAACATAGTTGTTTTACCGTTCTTACGCCCAACAAAGAAAAAGGACTCGGTATAACGTCGGTAGCCTGTATCTTTATCGACAAAGCCAAATAGCGCCGAAATATAGGCTTTTTGAAACAAATCTAACTTTAAGGGCTTACCTGCCAACTCACCTTTAGAATGACGGCAGAAACGCTCTATAAAAGCGATAGGGCGTTCTGCTTTAGATTCATCATAAATGTATTTGTCGTGATGCTCCATGTCATCTAAGAGCTTCTTATATTGTTTACGTACACGTTTTGAAGCTACAATATCGCCACTTTCAATTTTTTGATAATATTGTTTAATGTAGTTAGCCATTCGTCACAAAGTCCATAAACGCATCTGATTTTTCTACTCGTTGAGGTAGGAGCGACAATAGTTGCTTATAAGTGGCGTTATACTTTGTTACAGTTGTATTGTATGACTTCATAGCTGGGTTCTCTTTAAGGTATGATTGTTCACCTTGAGTAAAAACATAAGTTGCACCATGCTCACGTACAGTACGTTTTAATTCGTCTAGTGTCTCTTTCATAAATGTTAGCTCTTCTAACAAATCGTACGCTATATGTTTGTTTTCTATATCATTTTTATCAATGTATGTTTTAAGTTTTTCCAAATTGATATATTTCATTTTTATATTCTCCAATCTTAATTTTTAGGCACCCCTAAATATTGAAAGTATCGGGTGGAGGAAAAGAAAACTCCCTGCACCGTTTCCCAGAAGTGTAATTATACATTCACACATAGGGGGTACTTAATTAATTTAATTTATACTTTTACTATATTTCCATCTTTATCGAATTGTAATCCTTCCCCAATTGCTGGTGTCCCGAAATGTTCCTGATTATGGCACGTCTGACATAATGCTTCTAAATGGTCGTGGTTCAATGATACATATGGATTCTTATAATTCTCAGCATTTAAATATATTTTGTGATGACAAATAGATGCTAAACCACCACATCTTTCACAAATATAATTCTGTTTAGACATATAGCTGTTTTTACACTTAGTCCATTTGCTACTTCTATAAAATGATGCTGGAATACTCCTACTCATTATAATCACGACCTAATGCTGTTAAAGATACTAACAAACTATCAATCGTACGCTTTAAACGCTCACTGTCTTGTGTTTGAGGGTCAAACCACAATTGAAGTATAAACTTTGCTGTTGTCTGTGCTAATGGTTGCACTGGTTCATCCAACCAATCACGCCCCGTAGTAATGTACAAGTAGTTAGGTATCGCCTCGATAAGTGGTTTGATAATCTCATCATTGTAATCACCATCTATCCGTAAAGCATTACGCGCTTCTTCAATTGTTATGATCATATAGTTCACTTCCTTATGAAAAAGGACACCAGCTATTAACTGATGCCCTAGTTATTTATTACGCTCCTACATCAGATGAAGCACTTGTTAACTTAACGAAAGCATCATCAACTAAAACGCGTGTATCTGCGACCGCCATTGCTCGATAGTCAATCAAGCCTGAACGGAATGAAGACTCACGAGAAGATTCAAGCATGATGCCTTGCGGTAAGTTGTAACCGATATAGTTAAAGTCTCCTAATAGAATTGTGCCGTCTTCGATATTGTCGTCAATAATGACTGGCTTACCGAAGATATATCCTACATTCTCACGTTGCGCATCTTGTACAAAGATAGGACGTTTATTACCATCTTGAACGCCGTACACTGTGTTGTATAATGTTGCGTTACTCATAGCGAATTTTGCATTTTGTGCATAGCCTCGCTTTAACATTCCTAACGCTTTTGTGAAGTCAGTATATTTGCCTGTAAGCTCTAAGCTGTTTTCATCATTCCATGTAATACCTGTTAAGATACCTTGACCTTGATTGTTACCCGTACCATTAATCAATGCGTATTCGATCGCTTCTACAACGCAGTTAGTCAATTCTTCAACAAGATATGATTCAAATGCTGAGATGCTCATCGTTTTAGCTTTCACTGAGATACTAAAGATTTTAATAATCTCATTCGCCTCAAAAGATACCGCTGTTGTAACTACTTTGTCTGCTTCTACTTTAGCACCCTCAGTATGCCATTCAGCGCGTTCTTGTGGTGTGCTAATTGGGATACGGATTTTTGTAGGCATATTGAATGAACGTACATTTGCTAGTAAGCCACCTTGTGTACGCGCACGACGAATGACTTCGTTTAATGTTTGCTCTGGGATGACTGCTGATGCATTTGAAGATGAAGTAAATTCATCTGCACGATGTTCTGATTTTTGAATATCCATTGCATGATTGAATGAACGTTGTTCCACATCTGATAATTCTTGTCCTAACATTTTCTTAAAGAATGCTGATCTATATTCTTCTGTACCGAATACATTGTTATTTTGAATTTCATTATTTTGTTTAAACTGCTGTCCTGTAATAGGATTGTATGAACGATTTTCCACTTGTTCTTGCTCCTTTTCTTTAATATTTTCTTTAGCTTGATTTAAGCCTTCAATTTCAATATTTAACTTTGTCACATCTGCTTCTGGGTCATTTTCGATTGTGCCTCTAATTTCACCAGCGCGTGTTTCAATATCTTCAAGAGATGCATTGCGATAATGATTAAATGCTTCTTGTACTGTATTAAACATTTTATTTAATCTCCTTTGATTGTAATTTATTTAAACCGATTAAGGCTTGTTGTCTTGCTTGATATTTAAGTTCTGCTTCTTGAATTTGTTGTCGTGCCTCTACACTCGCCTCAGCATATGCGGGATAATTCACAACACTAAACTCAAGGACTTTGTCTATTTTGGTAATAGTTCGTGTGCGTGTATTCACATCATATTGACTACCGTCTGATACTGTGAAACCGAAACTCATGCCTGAAAGGTCGCCCCGTTTTACTGCCGTATAAACAGAGCGGGCTTCTTCCGTGTCTGGTAAGGTAGCCCTAAAATGCATACCAACATCATCAGTCCATATATCCATTGTCTTAGGCGATTTGGCTAGTGGTATACGATTCATATCATGAGACACTAACAAACGTGTATCGTTGAGTTTCAAACCATCTAGCGCATTTCGTTTAATGATTTCGGTATATGAACCTGTTGGCGTATTAATTTGAGTGGGTTTATTAAAAACAATTGCTGTCCCCTCAAGCACCATCTCCCCACTTTGGGAATCTGTTTGTATTTCTGCACTTCTAATTTCCTTCATCAGTTTTAACCTCCTTATCTGCCATTTGATAATTCTTCGCTAGTGTTTTTTCAATGTAGTTTAGGCTTTGGATTCTCTCGTCTCCATCTTCTACATGTGGCAAATTCATTAAGTCTCGCGCCTCATTAATGGTCAGCAGTCCGAGTGGTAACAATTCTTTGATAATGGTTGATTTCGATTGATTACTTGCATACTGTAATTTTGAAGATTCAAAAATGATGCGATTACTAAATGATTGCTCTCGTTCTGTAAAAATCTTTTCAGTCAGTTCTGATGACAATTGAATAGCGAAAGGTTCTATTACAGATTCAAAAAATGCTTGCCATGTGTTCTCATCGTAACTACCTGTCACAATAGCTTCATTGATTCCTAAATACTCATATATCTTTTGTTTAATCACTTTTATTTGGGACGTATCCACCTGAACATCTGATATATTCAGTTGCTGATAATCCATTGACGTGTCTAACGGAACAACACCACCGTTATTTGCCATTGACAGATAGTTATTCGTAAATTCTTCTTTTGCTTCTTTTAACTTACTAGGACTCAATGCCTGATTGTATTTCAGAATACCTCTGATTTGAGCAGAATTCTTAATAGCCTCAGTCATACCCTCATTTTGTGTGTGCGCAAGTTGTAATGTATTCATGATCGCGTCGTTGTTATCACCTAGCAATTCATTAGAATTAAAGTGACGACGCAACACGGCTATTTCTGACAAATGAAAATGGATAACCTCACCATCGTTGAACAAAAATTTTAGGTACATTTCACCTGCACCGTCCACCACATATTCAACACTGCTCGGTGTTAACGGGTATAAATTTCTCAAGTTACCTTTATTGTCCTTTTGCACAAGAATAAATGCGTTATTGAATAAGTAGTATTGTGTCGCTACTTTATACAAAAAGTCATAAGCACTCATATATGGATTAGGTCTATTTTGTAAGATTCTGTTAATTTTATAGTTATTAAAATTTTTCGTATTGTTTACATGCTTACCTGATAACTTCGCAATATGTCTTGCGATTGTATCAACTGCACTACGATATATGTCGTTTGAATATGCATCACCTGAAAATTGAGATAATGACTTAAAGCCACCCGTAAGCATTTCAAATTGTTGTGCAGTGTTGCGCTCAATTGTTTCAAGTCCTAGCATCTTGTTTAACCACTTCGGCACTTTCTCACCCACTTTATAGAATATTTGTTCGCTTTTAGTACATACGTTCGATTTATTTGTCTAAATTATACCACACTAGGGTATATAAAGCTAGTTGTGGCAAAGGTTTGAGGTTATACAGCTGTAAACGCTACGGGCAACCAGTGATCTGTTTTTATATTTTTACTTTTAACAATCGGAAGATTTAAAGACTTACCATCAATAAGATAGTACATAGGTGGGCAAATATTCATTTCTATATATCCATCTCTTTTTAAGCCTGCAACAATATCGAAAGCTCTTTCGTTCCAGCCAACCCAAAATATAACGTTATCGTTCTCGCCACTTGTATATGCGCCATTACCTTTATAATCAAACTTATTTTCTTCAAATATCCGTTCAATTTCTACAAAAGATGTTTCTTTATGATTTTTGATATAATTTAATATTTCTTTTTTCAGTTTATGTTTGTTCATTGTTTTCCTCCGTAATTTTATTAAGTGTCTTACTGTCTTATGCCATGCTATAACTATGAGACACCCTTCAACCTAACAGCCACAAGTGATATGACCTTGCTGTCTTGTTGTCTTATGCTTTTCACCCCAACACTTTGAGAAAATTAAAATAATTTTTTTCAAAGTTTAGAGCAAAGTTTATAAGACACCGAGACAGTTATAGCATGGCACATACTCCCACAAGAGATTAATGGTGTCTTATAGCTGTCTCATATACGTCTTACTGTCTTATTATTAAGACATTTTATTAACCAATTCGGAATAGTATGGGGACATATCAACATCGAACCCGTACTGTTTTCCTATTCCCTCACCGTAACGAGTTTGTTTTTTACTCAACCCGCAATAGCGTGTATTTCTAAGCGCTTCATCAATTTTACGTAAATGATGTGGTTGTGGTTGACTGTCATTTTTCATCATGACTTTCCAAATTTCCATACTACAAACTTTGTCACGCCATACATATTGCCCAGGTTTATTTGATTTAAATTGAATCAATTCGCCGTTTTCAAACAGATTTTTAATATCATTGGAATTGTAATCATACATCACCAATGATCGTTTATTTTCAACACCTTCAGACCAATAATGATTAGGTATTGGACGCTCTAGAAAGTCCTCAATTTCACCCACAAGCGTATCCTTTTCAGCGTGTTCCTCTTGCATTTGTAAGGCAGTTTCTGAAGCTTCTTTGTCCAATAACAACGCTTTATCAGTTGGGTTTTCTTCAAAATAAACTTTAGCCTCTGCGAACATCTGTTGTACAATATCTGATGTTAAATCATCAAATGGACTTTTAGTTGCTTTGTCCTTATTCGTAGTGACTGGCAAAAAACGACGATTACCTGTCTTATCCTTTAAAAACTCGTAATTGTTCGTTGTCCCAATAAATACACATTGTCTAGGGTGGCGTTCAGTACGCTTGCCATATGAAGCTCTATAAATATCAACAATGGCACTGATAAAACTTTTAATGTCTTCAATAGTAGATTTCTGAAATGCGGATAATTCTTCAATTTCACATATCCAAGAGCCTTGAAGTTTTTTGTAAGCTTCATCACCTTTAAATGATTTTATGCTTTGGTTGTACCATTTACCGCCCAACTTACTTATTGTGGTAGATTTACCAGCACCTTGACCGCCGTATAAAATAACCATGATGTCGAACTTTATACCAGGTTTATAAACTCTAGCAACTGAACCCATTAATAGTTTTTTTGCAACTTCACGGTTATAATGCGTGTCTTCAGCACCAAGGTAATCAATAAATAATGTCTCAATCCTCTTTGTACCGTCCCACTCTTTAGATTCAATCAATGATTTTATAGGATGAAATTGATTGTGATACGCTTCTTTTTCAATAACACTGTCCATAATGTCACGACTGAAATGTATATTGTGAACTCTGTCTATATGAGAAATGACATGTGTTGTATCAATATCAGCCCAATAATAATTAGTGTCATCTTTTGAACGCCAATATGGTAGACGTTTAAGTTTAGTTACTTTTTCAAAAACATCATATTGAACTAAATCTTTTAAATCTTCATCATTGTGCAATATAATTTCTGCGTTAGTCGGTATCTTTTTTAATGCTTGAGTAGTAGGCGATCTTCTTAATTTAGATTTCCAACCTTGTTGTACGGATTGAGTAGTATCTATAATTTCAAAAATATCTTCTTTACTAACTTCCAAATTAACGCCTCCTTCCTAAAGGTTATTAGTATGCTTTTTGTAAATGGAATTGAATGTTTTATTCACTTCATTCTGTTCAATAGGCGGTGTGCAAGTCATTGCCCATGCGCTTGCTAATCCATATACTAAATGTGCATCTACATATCTTCGCAATAAGTAACCTATCAAAGACGCTAGAGCCTCATTCCGTTCACCCTCTGCAACTCCGAATGCAATATCACGCCAATGTGACGAATCTCGTTTGTTATATACAACTTTGATGTGCTGAGATTCGCCCTCAGTTGCATCGAGAGGATATTTAGCAAAGCAATTATCCAATTGTGAGCGTGTGATGAATGGTGCATCATTGATATACCAGTGGAATGGTGCGTCTTTACCACTTATAACGGGCAATGCGGATAATTGAATAGGTTTAAAGCACGACTCGTCTATTATTTCTCCGATATACCTCGATAATGCCCCAGCGTATTTCGTATACTCTTCTGGCTCTAAAATATCATCTATAGGCACGAGTAATCGAAATCTAGGACGCAATGCCTCATCATTCTCATCATGTGTATCACGGTGTCTATACGTGCTATATATGAAGTATGCAAAGTGCTTCATCTTCTTTTTAACGTTATCGAGAAATCTATTCATATCATCGATGTCGTCATAGTCCAATGAAAACACTTGTCTATACATCACATTTTCTTTCAAACGACGGTGTGATATACCTTCACCATCAGCAACATCACCGTATATCGCTAGCTTATTAGCGTATTTATCATAGCTGACAACTGGACGAGTTAAAAACTCGCACCAGTCAGACCACTGAATATTTTTTACGTTTTCTGTTCCTTTAGATGTTAAATTTTGATATAATAGAACATGAATTTCATCATCGTACTTTAAATCAAACATAGAGAGGTTCTCCTTTCTTATATAATTTGCTATGCGTTATCAGTTCTGTCGCCAAACTTCGCTGATGACGCTTTTTCTATTTCTTTAAACTCTTGAATTTGCTTATCGAGTCGCTCAATATATATGTGCATCAATTCACATAACTGCTCAATTTGAATACGGTGTTCATGGTATTTATAGCCATGTAGTTTCACTTCGTTCATACTCAACACGTGACTAGGTTCATGTATAAAATATTCATCTTCAAACCACCCAAAAGAAGTAACTGCATCATTGATTTTCTCTTTAACTATTTCAATTTCACTAAATAGATTTCTAATTTCCAGATTCATTATTCGTTCTCTCCTTTGTCATTTAGTAATACATAGAGTTCGTCCAAGTGTATTGTTGTGTTTTTCTCTTCAATTTCCAGATCGTCCCTAATCATCATTTGGAAATTCTCAAATGCTTCGATAACATTCTCATCTTAAATTTCCTCCACAATTTCAAAGTTATTTTCAATTTGCTGTATCGCCCACCGCATAATTGCTTCTAAATGTTTCTCACGGCTCACAGTTTCATACCATTCATTTCCCCCTTCTTCAAACTTATGTTTGTATTCGGTTGCTACATCATCGCTTACTGCAATCAATGTATTATAAATATCACCAAGCACCTGTATTTGTTGTTCGTTCATCTTAACTACCTACCTTTTTCTTATTTTTGATTTCTGTAATTCTTGATAGATCCATTTCTAACACTGCAATTTGAACATCATTATTGATTTCAGGAAAATACTGTTCAAATACTTGTGGCGATACATTCAAAAGCAAATTGTGTTTAGTGTCTTTGATGTTGTACCAGCCGACAATTGTCTTTGTAATAATGACTTGTTGTTTCATCGTTATTCCTCCTTATTGTGATACTGGAAATTCAGTTGAGAATAGTTGTTCAATTGGAATGCCATACATTTCGCTGAGTGTGCGTGCCTCCGGGAGTGTGAAATATGCCTTACCAATTTCTTTCAACGAATACCGCTGTGGAGATAAATTTAATTTTCTGGCCACATAGTTCTGAGTATGTCCGTGTTCCTTTCGTGTGATGTATAAAACTGGGTATTGAATTTTTGTCATGTTTATTCCTCCTTTGAACTTTTTAGAACATAAAAACAAAAAATAAAACCTATTAAATAGAACTTTTTAGAACTTATAAATTGATAATATCACGATAGAAAAGTTTAGTCAAGAAAATAATTGAACTTTTTTGAACAGTAAACTACAATATAGGTATATAAAATGAAAGGGGCTTAAACATGTATGACAAACAGGAAATAGGCGCACGTATTAAAAAAATTAGGATAAATTCAGGAAAAACACAAGAAAAGTTTGGAGAATTGTTTTCTGCAAGTAAAGGTAATGTAGCTATGTGGGAAAAAGGGGCATCATTGCCCAACAAAAAAAGATTGTTACAAATTTCTAATATGGCTAACATTTCTTTAGATAAACTTTTATATGGGGAATTACTGCCATATATACGTGAAAATTTGTCATTTAGTGATGTGGAAAATTACTTTGATGAAATGGATCTATTTGTAAAGGATCGTTTAACGGATATGATTTATAACGTCAATGAATACCAATATTCTGATGTGTTTGAACGTGGAATATATCAAGAAATATTAAATCTCTGTCAAAATACACTTAAAACCGAGGTGGATTTTTTTATCACAGAAGGTATAAAGACATTTAAAAGTTTTGAAGATAAAAGTGAAAAAATCCTACGTTTAAATGTCGGTTACCCTTTAGTGAATAAGTTTTTAAATGGAATACCTCCAAAAAATATCGATTATATTAGCGCATTTAGATTTATAGTAGGCTACAAATTTCAAGAATATAGATTTGATGAAGAAATTATAAATTATGATGAGCCGTTAATGGAGATTTATGAAATATTGGTTGGTTATTTCAAGAAAAATGTAGATTACGACGAGTTGATAACAAAAGCCTCTACACTTTCCATTGTTCTCAAAGATAAAGGGTATTCAGAAGATGAATTGGGAAGAGCATTGATTAACTTTATTGATGGTCAATTACAAGATATTTTGTTTGAGAAATCAAACATAACAGGTGATACACATGACACGTGACCTAAGATTAGCACACAACATTTATAAAGACAGTAAACGTGGTACATATTACTTCCGCATCACATACTATGACAAGACGAATAAGCGCCAGTATATTACACGTAAAGGATTCAAACAACGTAAAGAAGCTGTGAAAAAGTGTAATGAAATCATGGACGAATTAGAGGGCATAGGACAACTTAACAGATTGCCTTTTGATAAACTTGTTGAGGAATATATAGAGTGGTATTCAGCACGTCGTAAGTCATCTAGTGTAAAAGCATTAAAGACACATACAAACAACCACCTGTTACCTTATTTCAAGTCTATGGACGTTTTTAAAATTACTACACAAGATGTGATGAAGTTTCAAAACAAAAAGTTAAAAGAAGGGCATTCTGGAGATTACTTAAAGAAGATGCATGTATACCTAGTATCATTACTGAACCATGCAATGAAGTTTTATGATCTAAAGCAAAATGTAGCTTCCCTTGTAGGTAATTTTGAAATAGAATCTCAGAAACGTTTAAACTATTGGACACTAGAACAATTCAATGAATTTTATGAGGCACTGGCTACACAGCAACAAAAATTATTCTTTAAATTATTGTTCTACTCTGGAGCACGCAAGGGTGAGATTAGAGCCCTCACATGGCGTGATGTTAACTTTGATGATGAATTTATCCATATAAACAAAACGGACTATCACGGTGAAGTGACAGCCCCTAAAACGAAATCAGCCATACGTGATATTTACTTGCCTGCTCACATGATGAATGACATCAAGAATTATTTAAATTGGTATAAAGAGAATAACATATATAAAGATGATTATGTATTATTTGGTACATTCTTTAAAGCATATAGTGAGTCTACTATTGATCGTTGGTTTACCACTGCATTAAAGGTACTAGATAACCAACTTCCAGACGGTCAAACATTCCCTAGAATCGTTATACACGAATTAAGACATAGCCACGCATCAATGCTAGTTAATCATGGTGCTAGTATTATGGTAATAGCTCAGCGTTTAGGTCATGCCGATAGTAATGAAGTATATAACCGATATGGCCACTTATACCCTAGTACACAAAAAGAAATAGTAAAATTTTTATGAAACACTGCCTACTTTTTTGGTGGTGTTTTTTTATGTGCTGTGCATTTTCTGTGCACTATTTGTGCACCCGAAAATAAAAAGCCTACAACCGCAATGGTTATAGGCTACATAGTGGAGACGGCGGGATTTGAACCCGCGTCCAAAGGTCCTGATACAAATGTTTCTACGTGTGTAGTCTATCGTTCAATTTCACATCATGCAAGGCGATAGACAGCCAACATGATGCTAGTTTGATTCATCTCTTCTCGCCAGACTTCAAACGGCAGTGACGAGCGTATCCTACTAAAGTTGAATCACGTTAACAGCACATAGGCGATGCTGTTAGGTGATGCAGAGTGCAATTAGGCAGCTACTGCGAAATTATTGTTAGTTTTGCCAGTTATTATAAACTGATGTGTTGGTAACGAAGACAACCCTCCGACACGCTTCATGAGCTCGGGGGACCCCTGTCGAATCCATAAACGTCCCCGTAGTATTCAATGTGCTTCCGTTATATGAAAGCACATTATATCATATCAAAAATTGACATACTTCGCAAATTCTTAATATTTTTGTTTCATCGCACGGTCCATATCACGTTTAACCGCTTTTTCTTTTAATGATTGACGCTTATCATATTTTTTCTTACCACGTGCAACGCCTAATAATACTTTACAATTGCCGTGTTTCAAATACAATTTAAGCGGAATAATCGAATAACCAATCTCACGCGTACGTTCGCCTAATTTCAAAATCTCACGTTTGTGTAATAACAGTTTACGTACACGTAGCGGATCATGATTAAAACGGTTCCCCTCTTCATAAGGCGCAATGTGCATATTATGCAAGAAGATTTCACCATGTTTCACTTGTGCGTAACTATCTTTTAAATTGGCACTCCCACGACGAATCGATTTAATTTCCGTCCCTTGTAACGCAATGCCCGCTTCAATCGTGTCCTCGATGTTATAGTCATGGCGCGCTTTACGATTTTCTGCTAATGTGCCTTTTCCTGATTTTTTTGGCATTGGTTTCACCTCAAATTATTTTTTCTTTTTTCGTGCCTTTTTCTTTACTTTTTTACCTTTATAAAACGGCTTGTGTTGTGTATTACCTGATTTGTCACGTTGTCTCGCATTTTTACCTTTACGTGATTTACGCTTTTTCTTTTTATCAGTTTTCTCAAATTGAGTGCCTTTTGTTTTCGCTTGAATCGTTTTACCACGTGGGTCTCTTTCACGTTTCGAGCTTACATCAATTGGCATACCTACAATTTGGAAATCGATTTGACGTTCATCCACATCAACATGAATGACTTTAACCTTTACGACATCACCAATGCGGTAAACTTTCGCTTTTCGTTCACCAATCAATGCCATTTGGCGCTCATCAAAATGGTAATAGTCATCAGACATATTTTGCATGTTGACCATACCTTCAATCGTGTTGGGCAACTCTACAAACATACCAAAATTCGCGACAGAACTGATGACACCTTCAAATTCATCACCAATATGTTGAATCATAAACTCCGCTTTTTTCAGTTCATCCGTATCACGTTCTGCGTCAATGGCACGACGTTCACGATTTGATGTATGCTCAGCAATTTGTGGGAGCTTTTCTTCCCATTCATGCATTGCACGACCATCCATCGACTTTTCGATTAAATATTTACGCACTAAACGATGAACAATCAAGTCTGGATAGCGACGAATTGGTGACGTAAAATGCGTATAATAATCTGCCGCTAAACCGAAATGGCCTAAGTTATCAGCATCATAACGTGCTTGTTGCATTGAACGTAACATCATGGTTGAAATGACCATATCTTCAGGTCGTCCAGCAATCTCTTCGTGAATGTTTTGCAACGTACTTGGATGAATATCTTCGCCTGTTCCTTTGACCATAATGCCAAAGTTCGTAATAAAATCAAAAAACTGACGGAGACGTTCTGACTTCGGCTGTTCGTGAATACGGTAAATGAATGGCACTTCCATTTGATTGAAATGTTCTGCCACTGTTTCGTTTGCAATCAACATAAATGATTCGATTAAACGTTCACCTTCACCGCGCTCACGTGTCACGACTTCTTTCGGAATCCCTTCCTCGTTTACGATAACTTTCGCTTCTTTAATATCAAAGTCGATTTCGCCACGTTTTTTACGCATCGCAATCAATTGTTGTGATAACGTCTGGGCTAAATCTAACATAGGCACAATTTCTGGATATTGTGCTCTTGTCACTGCATCTTTATCTGTAATGATCCGATTTACCGCGTCATAAGTCATACGTGCGTTAGAATGAATCACACTTTCAAAAATCTCGTGTTTGACCACTTGACCTTGTGCATCAATTTCCATTCGACAACTCATGGCTAAACGGTCGACCTCAGGATTTAACGAACAAATCCCATTACTCAATCGGTGCGGAATCATCGGAATGACACGGTCGACTAAATAGACACTTGTCGCACGATCATACGCTTCTCGGTCTAACGCTGAACCTTCTGTGACATAATAGCTCACGTCCGCAATACTGACTGTCAATTCCGTGTTGCCATTGTCCAACTTTTTCACAGCAATGGCGTCATCTAAATCTTTCGCATCTGCACCATCGATTGTAATCGTCAGTTCATCTCTTAAATCACGACGGCCTTTAAGTTCATCGGGTTGTATTGTTTCAGGTACGTTTTCCGCTTCTTTCAATACATCATCAGGAAACTCAATTTCAATGCCATGTTGGTAAATGATCGATAAAATATCAACACCCGGATCATTTTTATGGCCTAAAATCGCTGAAATCTGCCCCTCTGGACTGTTCGTACCATCTGAGTATTGGGTAATTTGCACTAACACTTTATGGCCTTCTACTGCACCAAGTTCTTGACCTTTTGGCACGAAAATATCTTGCATAATGCGTTTATCATCAGGTACAACGAAACCGAAATGACGCGCTTCAGAAAATGTACCGACAACTTGTTTAATCGAATGGGATTCAATCGCCTTCACTTCACCTTCGAACTTGCCTTTGCGAAAATCACCGCGCGACTTCTTCACTTCGACTAATACGACGTCTCCATCCATTGCACGGTTGATTTTTGTCGGCGGAATAAAGATGTCTTCCATTTCTTGATCATCTGGACGTAAAAAGGCAAATCCCTTTTTATTTTGGCTTAATGTTCCTCTCACTAAACCTGAATTTGTCTTCTGTTGTTGTTTTTGATAACGGTCTTGTTTCGTACGCGTCACCATTCCTGTTTGTTCTAACTCTACCAAAATCTTTATAAGGTCACGAAATGAATCCGCACTACTCAATCCTAATGCATCTTGGAAGTCAGATACAGACATGGGTTCATAATCTGCACTTTTAATGATTCCGATAATCTCTTCTTTTAAATTCATTTTGCTCCTCCTTTCTTTTTAGAAAATAGTTAAAATTGATGTGTTATCGGCTATTTATTCAGACCAATCTAATGACTCTAAAAATTGATAAACATCTTCAAATACTGCTTCTTTTTCTTTATCAATAGTAATGACGTGACCAGATTCTTTGTACCAAGAAATTCGTTTTTCATCCGACATCACTTCATCATAAATGACATTAGCAGAATCTGGATTAATCATCTCATCTTGTTCAGCCTGTATCACTAAAATAGGATCAATTACTTCATCCACACTGTCGCGCACTTCTTGAATCGTCCCTTGTAACTCTCTCAACGTGTCAGTCGGATGAAACGCTGCCATTTCGCGCTCAATCGTTTCGTCATCTTTACCTTCATATTTTTTAAATTGACGGGCATAGTCTAGTACACCTTCATACATGGCCCCTTCCGTTTTAATGTACATCGGTGAGCACATCGTTACAATACCCTTTACAGTACGATTTAAGCTTAGTTTTAATGCAAAAACGCCACCTAATGATAAACCAGCGACAGCGATTTCGTCATAACCGTGTTCCACTAAAAATTCATAACCATCGAGCACATCTTTATACCATACATGAGGACTCGATTGCAAAATTTCTTCAGGTGGGGCCGCATGTCCTTCATAATGAGGTGCATAAGAGGTGTACCCTTTTTTCTGTAAAAAGCGTCCTAATTGTCTCACATCTGAACTGTTGCCAGTAAAACCGTGTAATAATAATACTGCACGTTTTCCTTCCTCAAAAAAGAAAGGTTTCGGTAATTGAATCTTCATCGGTAAACTCTCGTCCTTTCAATAACTCATACACTCTATTCTATCGGTTTGATACGGCGTACACAAACAAAAAAGTCCGACTTTTCAACGGCCGGACTCTACATATTGAAGTAACTGATACCTAACATTAATACAAAGAAAATAATCGAAAGTACAATTGTCAATCTATGCAAAAATAAATCTACACCACGTTGTTTTTGTTTACCAAATAATTGTTCAGCACCACCACTAATGGCACCTGATAAGCCATTGCTTTTACCTTCTTGCAATAAAACAACAGTGATGAGCGCGATACAGTCAATAATGAGTAATACTACGAAAAAACTATGCATCAGACTGTCCTCCATTCATCATATACGAAAGCTATTTTATCATATATTTAAACGATTCACAACAAGCTTTATCGATTAAACGTCGACTTGCGTTTGACACTCACCCTAATCATCATCACTGCCAGTACGAGCGATCCAACGATTACTAACGCATACGGGATTAAACCGAAGAAACCTTTCACATGAAAAATCGCTGTGTAAAGGATTGGTGGATTGAGTAACGCGTTGAAAATTTGTGAAATGAAAACCGCTAACATAAACCACCATAAATAAGGGTGTTGATTTTTTAATGCGACCACACCTGCTGCATTCGCGAGTATGTATAGAATGCCGATGTAACGTAAACTGTTATTAATCGCATTAATACTATTTTCAGTCGCTTTATTTCCCGAATGTTCAAGCATATACGTCACCACTTGACCATCCACAATCATGACTTGATGAATCACTAAACAAACGGCGAATAAAAACGACAGATAAGCAAGTAACTTTCCTGTATGTTGGGCACGTAGCTCCGTGTCTTGTAATTGTGGCATTTCTTTGCTCCTTCTATATCATATAAGCCTATTATAACAGTTTAAAACGATGAAAGAAAATCAATGTTGGACATTTAAAAAAGAGGTTAGAACGCGATGTCCTAACCTCTCATTATAACATTATAATCTCATCTACTTATTTGCTTAAGTTGTAGAATGATTTTAAGCCTTCATATTTAGCTGTTTCGTAAAGGTCATCTTCAATACGTAACAATTGGTTGTATTTCGCAATACGGTCTGTACGTGATAATGAACCTGTTTTGATTTGTCCAGCATTTGTTGCAACAGCGATGTCAGCAATTGTTGTATCTTCTGTTTCTCCTGAACGGTGTGATACAACCGCAGTGTAACCTGCTTTTTGTGCCATTTCGATTGCTTCAAATGTTTCAGTTAAAGTACCGATTTGGTTAACTTTGATTAAGATTGAGTTACCGATACCTTGCTCAATACCTTTAGATAAGATTTCAGTATTTGTTACGAATAAGTCGTCACCTACTAATTGAACACGATCACCAATACGTTCAGTTAATAACTTCCAACCTTCCCAGTCGTTTTCATCCATACCATCTTCAATCGTAATGATTGGGTATTTATTAACAAGTTGCTCTAAGTAGTCTACTTGTTCTTCAGCAGTAAGTTTCGCTGCATTTTCACCTTCGAATTTAGTGTAGTCATATACACCGTTTTCATAGAACTCAGATGATGCACAGTCAAAACCTAAGAATACGTCTTTACCTGGCTCTAAACCAGCTGCTTTGATTGCTTCAAGAATTGTTTCTACGCCATCTTCAGTACCTTTGAATTTAGGCGCGAATCCACCTTCATCACCTACTGCAGTAACTAAGCCGCGTTTTTTCAAGATTTTAGCTAATGCGTGGAATACTTCAGCACCCCAACGTAAAGCTTCTTTGAATGACTCAGCACCCACTGGTAAAATCATGAACTCTTGGAATGCAATTGGTGCGTCTGAGTGAGAACCACCGTTAACAATGTTCATCATAGGTGTTGGTAATACTGTTGCATTGAATCCACCTAAATATTTGTATAAAGGTTGACCTAAGAAGTCTGCTGCTGCACGCGCAACTGCAATAGAAACACCTAAAATCGCATTGGCACCTAATTTACCTTTGTTTGCAGTACCATCTAATTGAATCATCATTTTATCGATTGAAACTTGTTCTAATACTGAGAACTCGCCTTCGATTAATTCAGGTGCAATAATTTCGTTTACGTTTTCAACTGCTTTTTCTACACCTTTACCTAAGTAACGATCCGCATCGCCGTCACGTAATTCTACTGCTTCGTGTTCACCAGTTGATGCACCTGATGGCACTAATGCGCGACCGAACGCACCACTTTCTGTTAATACTTCTACCTCAACTGTAGGGTTACCACGTGAGTCTAATACTTCGCGAGCGTATACATCAGTAATAATTGGCATAATGTTAAATCTCCTTTTTCAATCAATTTATAAATATATATTCAATATGGTTTGAACATACTTTATTCCGTTTTATATTTGACTACTTAATGCTATTATAGCGATTCATCTGTGTTTCTCAAATGATTTAATGTTGAATTAATGATTCACCCGTCATATCTTCAGGTTGTTCGATATTTAATAAATCAAGTAACGTTGGTGCTAAATCGCCAAGTCGGCCTGTTTCACGTAATGTGATGCCTTCTTTTGTTACAATGACAGGTACTGGGTTTGTAGTATGTGTTGTCATCGGTTGATCGTCATCTGTTAATACTTCATCGGAGTTACCATGGTCCGCTGTAATGATAGCTTGTCCGTCCATGTCTAAAATTTTATCAACGACGTCACCTAAACATTCATCTACTGCCTCAATTGCTTTAATTGTTGGCGCTAACATCCCACTGTGCCCTACCATGTCAGGGTTGGCAAAGTTAAGAATAATCAAGTCTAACTCACCTTTATCCAACTCTTTAAGTAATGCATCACGCACTTCGTAAGCACTCATTTCAGGCTTTAAGTCATACGTTGCGACTTTAGGTGAATTGATTAAAATACGACGTTCACCTTCAAACTCTTCATTCTGTCCACCGTTCATAAAGTATGTCACGTGTGGATATTTTTCAGTTTCAGCAATACGTAATTGGACTAAACCATTGTCTTGTGCCACTTCACCAATTGTATTTTTCAAGTCTACTTTTTCAAATACAACTGCTGAATCTACTTGATCATTGTATTTTGTAAATGTCGCATAGAATAAATCATTTACGCGCTCAACTTCAAAACCGTCGAATGCTTTGCTTGTGAAAATTTCAGACATTTGGCCTGCGCGGTCTGGTCTGAAGTTGTAGAAAATCACAGCATCGCCATCGTTCACACCATCGTTTTGGTTTTCAACTACAAACGGTTCAACAAATTCGTCAGTTAAATTGTTGTCGTAGTTTGCTTGAACACCTTCACGTGCTGATGCGTACTTTACATCACTGAATCCGCGAATTGCATCGTATGCTTTTTGTTCACGATCCCAACGTTTATCACGGTCCATTGCATAGTAACGTCCTGATACAGATGCAAATTGACCTACACCTAATGCTTTAAATTTCTCTTCTGTTTCGTCGATATATTTTAAAGCTGATTTTTGATCAACGTCACGACCATCTAAAAATGCGTGGACATAAACTTTTGTTAAGTTTTTACGTTTCGCTAATTCTAACAGCGCGAATAAATGTTTGTAATGACTGTGTACGCCACCATCAGAAAGCAAACCGAAGATGTGTAATGCGCTATGATTGTTTAATGCATGGTCCATTGCTTTGTTTAAGACGTCATTATCGAAAAAGTCACCATCTTCAATAGACTTATTGATACGTGTTAAGCTTTGGTACACAATACGTCCGGCACCAATGTTCATATGGCCCACTTCTGAATTCCCCATTTGTCCTTCAGGAAGTCCCACATCTAAACCACTTGCTTCAATTTGAGTCGTAGGATACTTCTCATAGTAGCGATCAAAGTTTGGTTTATGCGCTTGTTTAACAGCATTACCGTGTACCTCTTCTCGATTCGCAAACCCATCAAGAATAATAAGCGCTGTAGGTTTTTTTGCCATAATTATTTTGCACCTTCTAACAATTGAGTATAATCTTCTACTTTAAGTGATGCACCACCAACTAATGCGCCATCAATATCAGTTTCAGCCATATATTCTTTAATATTGCCTGGCTTTACACTACCACCGTATTGAATACGTGTTGCTTGTGCTACTTCATCACTTGTTAACTTCGAGATTTTTTGACGGACCGCTGCACACATTTCGTTCGCATCTTTCGCTGTTGAAGATTTACCTGTACCAATCGCCCAAATTGGTTCATAGGCGATAACAACTTTTTTAATTTGTTCATCTGATAAACCTTTTAACGCTTTTTCAACTTGGGCTTCAACGATTTCGTTTGCTTTACCACTTTCACGTTCTTCATCTGATTCACCGACACAAATGATTGGTGTCATGTTGTGGTTAAACACTGCATGCGCTTTTTTGTTAATATCTTCATCAGTTTCGTGGAATAAGTCACGACGTTCAGAGTGACCGATGACAACGTAGCTCACACCTAATGCTTCTAATGCGACTGGAGATGTTTCCCCTGTAAACGCACCACTCTCTTCAAAATAAGTGTTTTGCGCACCGATTTTAAGACCTGGCGCAACATTTTCTTTTGTTAATGAAATCAGTGCATCAAGTTGAATTGTAGGTGCACAAATCACTGCCTCAACTTCATTTGTATCTGGTAATGCTGGTAACGTTTGTACAAAATCTTTCGCTTCTTGTACAGTTTTGTTCATTTTCCAGTTACCTGCGATGATTGGTTTTCTCACTATTAAACACTCCCTCTATTGTTCAATCAAATTTCATCTATAGAGTTATAGATTTGCGATTGCTTTAATGCCCGGTAATTCTTTACCTTCTAAGTATTCTAATGACGCGCCGCCACCTGTAGAAATGTGCGTGAAGTCATCTTCAAAGCCAAGTTGCATTGCCGCTGCTGCTGAATCGCCACCACCGATAATTGTTGTCGCATCTTGCAGCTCAGCAATCGCCTCACACACACCAATTGTACCTTGCGCAAAATTACTGAATTCAAACACACCCATTGGACCATTCCATACCACTGTATGTGCACCTTTTAATTGTTCTTTGAAAAGTGCAACTGTTTCAGGACCGATATCCATTGCTTCTTGATCTTCAGGAATGTCGTCGATAGAAACTGTTGTAATTTGTGCATCGTTTGAGAATTCTTTCGCAACTTTTGCATCAACTGGTAATACGATTTGATCACTTGCGCGTTCTAATAAATCTTTCGCGAAGTCAATTTTATCTGCTTCAAGTAATGAAAGACCAATTTCTTTACCTTGTGCTTTTAAGAATGTGTACGCCATGCCGCCACCAATCAGCACTTTGTCAGCAATATTTAATAAGTTTTCAATGACACCAATTTTATCAGAAACTTTTGCACCACCAAGGATGGCAACAACAGGTTTGTTTGGATTTTCAACAACGCCACCGATAAATTTAATTTCTTTTTCCATTAAAAATCCAGCAACTGTTTCTAGATGTGTTGAAATACCAACGTTTGATGCATGTTCACGGTGAGCTGTACCGAATGCATCATTAACAAAAATATCGCCAAGTGATGCCCAGTAACGACCTAATTCACTATCATTTTTAGATTCTTTCTTACCATCAACATCTTCAAAACGTGTATTTTCAAACATCAACACATCGCCTGAATTTAATGCTTGGATTGCAGACTCTAATTTTTCGCCACGTGTTTCAGGAATAAATTGGACGTCTTGACCTAATTTTTCTGATAAACGTTTTGCAACAGGTGCTAATGAAAGTTTCTCTTTATCACTTTCTTCTTTCACTTTACCTAAGTGTGAGAATACGACTACTTTCCCACCTTGCTCAATGATGTACTTTAAAGTTGGCAATGCTTGAACGATACGGTTGTCGTTCGTGATTTCGCCGTCTTTCATAGGAACATTGAAATCCGCGCGTACAAGAACAACCTTATCCTTTAATTCAACATTTGTGACATCCTTTTTTGCCATAAAGCATCCTCCTCGTTATCGCTCTCAATTTTAAAATAAGCGGAGAAGCGTTTGTGCTCCCCCGCCTACTATCAGCTACAAAATAGTTAGAAGCACATATTTAAGTACTTACAAACCTATTTTAATCTATATTATTTAGATTGGCTTGCTAAATATTCTAAAGTACGAACTAATTGAGCAGTGTATGACATTTCATTGTCGTACCAAGATGCAACTTTAACTAATTGACGGTCGCCAACAGTCATTACACGTGTTTGTGTAGCATCGAATAGCGCACCGAATGTCATACCGATAACGTCAGAAGATACGATTTCGTCTTCAATGTAACCGAATGATTCGTTAGTTGCTTCTCTCATGACTTTGTTAACTTCTTCAACTGAAACTTCTTTTTCTAATACAACTGTTAATTCAGTTAATGAACCAGTTGCTACAGGAACACGTTGTGCACCACCGTCTAATTTACCATCGATTTCAGGAATAACTAAACCGATTGCTTTCGCAGCACCAGTTGAGTTAGGGATAATGTTTTCAGCAGCTGCACGCGCACGACGTTTGTCACCTTTTCTGTGAGGTGCGTCTAATGTGTTTTGGTCACCAGTGTAAGCGTGAATTGTTGTCATTAAACCTTCAACGATACCAAAGTTGTCTTGTAAAGTTTTGGCAACAGGTGCTAATGAGTTTGTTGTACATGAAGCACCAGAAACAACTGTTTCAGTACCATCTAAAATTTCGTGGTTAACGTTATATACAACTGTTTTAAGGTCACCTTTAGCTGGTGCAGAAATTAATACTTTTTTCGCGCCTGCTTCGATGTGTGCTTCAGCTTTTTCTTTATCAGTGAAGAAACCAGTACATTCTAATACCACGTCGATGTCTAACTCGCCCCATGGTAAGTTTTTAGGTTCTGGTTCAGAGAATGATTTCACTTCTTTACCATTTACACGGAAACCACCGTCAATTACTTCTACTTCTTCAGTAAAACGACCTTGTGTTGAGTCATATTTTAATAAGTGTGCAAGCATATCGTCGTCTGTTAAATCATTTACTGCTACAACGTCGATATTTTCCACATCTTGAATTCTTCTAAATGCTAAACGACCAATTCTACCAAATCCGTTAATTGCTACTTTTACTGCCATGTTAATGGCCTCCTTTAAATGATATTTAAAAAGTGGATCAATTCAATACTTAAACAATTCACTCACTTTTTATTTTCAACAAATCTTTCCCTTGTGATTACCTTTGCCGCAGCTTCATCTGTAATCAACACCGTATTAGGTGTCGCCATCTTAAGATAAGCTTTAATCGCAAGCCCTTTGGATTCTCCGCCAGCCACAGCAAAAATATGTGCTTTTGATTGCGCTTCTTCTAGTTGAATACCAATCGTTTTAACTCTGTGAATAATTTGCCCTTGTTGATCAAAATAATAACCAAACGCTTCACCCACAGCAAAATGATGTTGAAGTTTTTCAATGACTTCTGGTGACGATTGTCTTCTCTTCGCCATTTTCAGCGCATCACCAATACCGTGTATTGTAAACTGTGATTCACGTATTTTATCGAGCGTTTGAATCACTGAAGGTTCGTTCATTAAATTTTGATAGGTCAATTCACTCACTTGTTCAGGCACATATAACGTTGTATAACTGCCACCAGTCCTTTGAGCCATACGAGAACAAATTGTGTTCGCTTGAAAGATGACATTTTGACCAAGACCGCCACGTGCCGGCACAAAGAGTACTTGGAAAGGCAAATGCGACATTGCGTCACTTACCGATGCCATAGTAGAGCCACCTGTTACTGACACAATAGCATGATCATACAATTGCTTTTCAAGAAGCTGTCCAGCGATGCGACCTAATTCTACTTTAACGTTTGAATCTTTATCACTATCACCAGGAATCACATGAACTTCATCAAGTTGATATGTCGATTTGATAGATTGTGCAAGGCGATGATAGTCCGTATACTGATCGAAATATGCATTCAGCTGTGAGACCACATCTAAACCTTGTGAAGTCAATGTCATACCTGTCGATTTTACCGATATTAATTCTTGTTGTTTCAATAAATCTGTCTCTGAACGTAGCACACGCTCAGTGAGATTAAGCAACTCACTTAAAGTCCGCCGCCCAACCGGTTGATACTTTTGAATCGTTGTTAGAATAGAAAAACGTCGACGCATTTTGTCTATCAAGTCAGGCACAATTTTTTGTTGAACATGAATCATACGTTCCATGATAAAGGCCTCCTTAATAGTAACAAGATGGCCATATTCAAGCCATGCCGTGACATTTTTAGTCCCAAATACAATAAATACTTATCATGTTTACAAATTCATCATACTATTTGTGCACAACAAATGCAAGTCAAAAAGCATCCCGATTTTTATAAACGTTGGACAAATAACGACCACCAATACACAACATGATAACTGATGTGATGTTATTATTCACATTTTCCACTAAAACTAAACATCGATACCCCATTCATTGCAATCATTGACAAGATAATTTACATTGAAAGAAAGAGGTGAAACTATGTCTAAACAATCTGACCAACCCGAAGTCATTGACCCATCCGACCCACGCTATCGACATCCTGATGAGATTAACCACAGTCAAGATAATACATTCCAAAACGATACAGGACCATTTCGGCGGACACATGTGCGCACAATAGGTTGTACCCCAGTGGGATGTTTGCCTGGCTGTCTTTTCTCAATTATTTTATCGATACTCTTAACATTGCTTCTTAACCTTATATTCTAAAACGATACGTATCATTAATAAAAAAGGGCTGCTGAGATGACTTACATATCTCAACGACCCTTTTTTGCCCTATTCATTTTGCCTATGATTACGATATATTATGACTCGTCACTATTCCGCGCTTTTGAGGATGGCTCTGAGCGCTGTTGTGGCGCAGTATTCCTTTCAGCTGTTGGACGTTCGTTTGACTCCGATTGACCTGTCTGTGTTCCTTGAGATGTACGTTGCTCGGCTGAAGGTTTGGATTGTGTCGTTTTCAGTTCTTCTGTCGTTGCCTCTTCCGTTGTACGTTCCTTTTCCGTTGCTTTATTATCGCTGTCGTCCTTCTCTTCTTCCGTTTTCGACTTCGATTTTCGAGCTTCTGCTTCTTTTTCTCTTTGTTGTTGTTGCTGCTGTTGTTGACGTTGCCATTCGAGTTGCGCTTGTCGTTCGGCTTCTATTTCTGCTTGGCGTGCCGCTTCAATTGACCGTTCTTGTTCAGCTTGAGCCGCTTCAATGCTTCGTTCTTTTTCTCGTGCTTCGCGTTCTTTTCGCGCTTTCTCTTTTTTAATCTCTGCGTCACGCTTTTCCTTTTGTTCTTCAATTGACTTCTCTTTTAAACGTTCATTCCCTCTATGCGATTGATCGACAAATGAAAAAATGGCAAAGACGAGTCCCCCGAGCAATAACAGTATGACAATGACACTTAAAAAGCCAAGTAAATGTCTCTTTTTTTTATCAGGTTTCACATTGCGGCTGCCTTGCTCATTTGGTTTTGGTGCTGACATTGCATTCCCTCTCTTTATAAATTGATGACAATATATTTTATTCAATCATATTTCATTATGAATTCAAAACTTAACGCACGCATTTTACCGAAATTAATAAAATGAGTTAGCTTTTAGTATACTGGAATTTCAATTAATGTAAATGACACAATCATCTAATTATCACATGGATACCCTCTCTTTCTGTCTATTATGTCGGACATAGCTATGGCATATAACCATTTAACTTTGTACTATTCATCTTATTATTTACCCGTTTATATCTCTTGAAATCATTCATACAGAAACCATTTTAAAATACGTGTTTCTAGTTCTAGTTAAGTCTGACACGTTCTTAAGTTTAATTTGTAAAAATAAAGGAATGTATGTACTAAGACAAATGTAAAGGAGAGTCAAAATGAAAAGAATTGTTAATATGCTCATTCGTTTCATTGTTTATCGTGTAATTGGCAAGTTCATCACTCAAAAAATGAATGACCGTCAACGTAAAAATAAATAACTTTTTACACGAGTCATTTTTATAAGTCACTTTGAAGCCACTAACGAAGACAATGTTGATTCCCTAACATAAATAAAGAGATCTGAATGCTGCATCATCCAGATCTCTACTAAAGGGAGTCAAAAATACCTTCGTCGTATATATTTAAGGGGTATACTGAATTTAATTAAGAGATGTATTAATTATCGAAGGTATCTCTATTATAACGTACTTTGTGAAAAAATAAACAGATTCAAGTCATCGTAAGTGAAGAATTGATGACCATTTATTGACAATACTATGAACTCATATAAAGTAAAGGAGCGAAGCCTATGAAACGCTATTTAATTACAGGTGGCACTGGTATGGTGGGACGTGCTTTAGTTGAACAACTTACACGTTCTAATGAAGTGATAATTTATATCCTGACAAGAAGTGATCAAACTTCACAACAACAACATGTACATTATATTAATTGGAGCAAGGACGGTTGGGAGGAAGAAGTCCCTCACATTGACATAGTTATTAATTTGGCAGGTGCTACATTGAACAAACGTTGGACAACGCAACATCAACAAATTATGATGACAAGTCGTATTCAAGCGACACGTGCGCTATTTGACTTATTTAAACTACGTGAACAAACACCTGATGTCCTATTTAACGCCAGTGCTATGGGGTATTACCCGCCATCAAAAACGGCTGTGTATACTGAATCATATCAAACGACACCTCATGATTTATTATCAGAAATCGTGTATCAGTGGGAAAGACAAGCGACACTGTTTGAACAACTTGGCACACGAGTCATTTGCGGACGTTTTGGACTGATTCTCTCTCGTGACGGCGGCGCACTTCCAATGATGGCACTGCCTTATCGTTTCTTTGTAGGTGGCCGTGTGGGTAATGGCCGTCAATGGTATTCATGGATTCATTTAGCAGATTTAGTACGTGCCATTCAATTTCTCATTCAGTCTCCCAAAGCTTCTGGCCCCTATAATTTATCAGCACCAGTACCCGAAACTCAACATCAATTCGGCAAAGTTTTAGGAAGCGTCATGCATCGACCACATTACACTTGGGTACCTGCATTGATATTACGTCTTGTGCTTGGCAAAATGTCAACGCTCATACTCGATACACAATACATGGTACCACAAAAAATATCAGACTTAGGATTTCAATTTGACTATCCGACCTTACCGTTAGCCTTAAAAGATTTATATTCGAAATAAAAACCACTATAGATGACTCGAAATGTTGTTGATTTTACAACCATTCGAGTCATCTTTTTAGTGGCCTATAGGGGGACATAGAAAATTTTTAGCCATAATCCATTCATAGATTGATATTTCATTAACGGCTATAAAGCAGTCAGAAAATAAGGGTGAATGGGATAATTGATACTATTGTTTTTTGATTTCATAATTTTACCCTTAGTTTTACTGTATTTGATATAAGCTTGCCCAGAAGGCTGAGACGCCTGAGGGATACAGTTGAAAACAAAATGATGTCTTTTAATTTTGAGTGTGGCCGCTGTTCAACGCAGTAGCTGTCTGACTTCTCAATGCGCATACTTTTAAGAAGTCGAGTTAGTCATGCGGGGGGCAATACGACAAAATCTTTGTGACACATGAGCTTTCTGTATTGCTCCAAAAATCTAATTCTGCATCGATCAAGTGTTTATTTCAATCAAGTCAAGTTGAAGGGCCAGTCCCTAGAACGCGAAGCCATGAGGGCAATCAAAAGCCACAAATCATAGGGCGGGCAAGTTTAACAAAAATATTGCATCAATAACATCAAAAATTTTTATGTCGCATGCCCGTACAATTTTCATCTTATTTTAACTGCTTTTGATAGAATACGAGATTGAGCCAGCGTTCAAATTTATAGCCGACCTTTTTCAATGTTCCCATATAGTTGAAGCCCATTTTTTCATGCAATTTCAAACTTCCTTCATTGCTATCATCGATGCCAGCCACAATCGTTTGATAACCATTCGCTGTTGCATCTTCAATCACTACTGTTAATAACTGAGACGCCACACCTTGTCTTCTTGCATCGGGGCTAACATAGATGGAATGTTCAATGGTATATTGATAGGCAGGCCAATTCCTAAAAGGGCCATAAGTCGCAAAACCTAGCACTGTCCCTTCATTTTCATAAACAAAAACCGGATAACCGTCACGTTGCTTTTCTGCTAGCCATTGACGTCGTTCTTCAATATGCGTGGGTTCATATGTATAAACTGTTGCAGTATGCAAAATGGCGTGATTATAGATTGCCATAATTGCTTCTAAATCATTCAGTGTCGCTCGTCTAACATGTTGCTTCATCGTCAATCCTCCATTAATACGCACTTTCAAACCCTTCCGATATAGCAAAAAAGGGATGAAACTGTTGTCTCACCCCACATTTATCGCATCACTTTATTAAGCTTTTTCAGGCTCCATTACTTCGTCGATTAAACCGTATTCTTTTGCTTCTTGAGCAGTTAAGAAATTGTCACGGTCTGTATCTTTTTCAATTTTTTCAATAGGTTGACCTGTACGTTCTGACAAAATTTTATTTAATCTTTCACGTGTTCTTAAAATGTGTTTCGCTGCGATTTCGATTTCAGTCGCTTGACCTTGTGCACCGCCAAGTGGTTGGTGAATCATCACTTCTGCGTTTGGTAATGCGAAACGTTTACCTTTTGCACCTGCAGCTAATAAGAATGAGCCCATAGATGCTGCCATACCGATACAAATTGTTTGTACATCTGGTTTAATATGTTGAATTGTATCGTAAATCGCAAAACCAGCTGTTACACTACCACCAGGTGAATTAATATATAAATAAATATCTTTCTCCGCGTCTTGTGCTTGTAAGAATAATAATTGTGATACGATTGAGTTTGCTACGTTATCATCAATCGCTGAACCTAACATGATGATACGGTCTTTCAATAAACGTGAGTAAATATCGTATGCACGCTCACCGCGGTTTGTCGTTTCAATAACTGTAGGAATTAAATTCATTTGATGATTCCTCCTAAATTTATTAATTTGTTTCTATTCTAACCCAAAAGTCAAAAATGGTCAAAAACAACGCACTCATAGACAAATTTTTGCTAGGAGTTGACCCTCGCATGCCCGAAAGGTACAATGGTGAATAGACTTAAGCAATTAACCCCTCGTAGTGTAATGGATAACACATAAGATTCCGGTTCTTACAATAGAGGTTCGATTCCTCTCGAGGGGGTTCATACCATTCAATAACACACTTTTTAAAATTAAGAATCCCATAACGGCGGGGTTCTTTTTGTTTTAATAGTCAATAGCGCGCTAGATGACGAACATTTCAAGGACTTTCATTCATCTATTCCCGATTCAGTCGTCACTGTAACCTTTACGTTGTTGATAATGGTTACGGCGATCTAGCCTTAAAATTAACATTCACTCAACCGCACTAACATCAATACGGTCATGAGAATTAGTACTACAAAAGTCGCTCAAAAGCATTGTAAATTTATGTCCTTACTATGATAACACGATAAATCATTATCGTATAACTCGTTTACATTAATACGGATATTCCCTCTACTGGCAAGTTCATGAGCGATTTTCCTTACTGAGATACTATAGCTAGGAAGCTTATTCTATTTGCCGGTGCGTACGCTTACAATGGTCTTTAAATACCGTTTTTTGTCTTTGCATCTGAAGGATTAACTTCAACACCCATTTCTTTAGCAACTTTTTAATTTTATTGATATCAAACATAGAAAATCCCTCTTACTCAACAATTCTTGCTTTATTATACACTATGCAACTTGTGTCATATACACAGATTTGCTTCTCTGTTCTTACATCCCCTATATTCATAAACACATCTTTAAATTTTTGATTTGTTGATAGCAGTGTTGCGATGATAACTTAAGCTTCAACGTATAGCATATACATATTCATGATTTGACATCTACGTTTTATTTTATACTTATCAAAAACAAAGATGACTTCTTTCTCCATCACTCTAACGAATCCCCCTAATTCATCTTCTTCTGATGGTCTATCTAAATTCACTCATTCAACAATACATCAATTTCTGCATTAAAATAAGCATCTTTAAACCTTTTTAGAGGTCTAAGATGCTTGTTATCAACAGGATTATATTTACACTTCAAATGGTTCTCCACTTCTAATTTTATCAGCCATTTCATTCAGTTTTCTCAAACGATGATTAATGCCTGATTTAGAAATGGTACCAGTGCTCACCATTTCACCTAATTCTTTTAGCGAGACATCTTGGTGCTCAATACGCAATCTCGCAACTTCTCTTAATCGATCTGGCAAGTTATCAATGCCGATTTCTTGATCAATCAATTGAATACTTTCCACTTGTTTCATAGCCGCACTGACTGTCTTATTTAAATTTGCCGTCTCACAATTAACGAGACGATTAACTGAATTCCGCATATCTCGGACAATTCTCACATCTTCAAACTTTAGTAACGCTTGATAGCCACCAATCAAACTTAAAAATTCAGCAATTCGCTCAGCTTCTTTGAGATATGTAATCCATCCCTTTTTACGTTCTAAACTTTTTGCATTTAATTCATACGTATTCATCAATTGTGTCAAACCAGTTGAATGACCTTCATAGAGCGAGAAAATTTCTAAATGATATGAAGACGTTTCTGGATTGTTCACGGAGCCACCTGCTAAAAATGCGCCACGTAAATAACTCCGTCTCATTTCGTCATCTTTTACCATTTCAGGATCGATATCATGGCTGAACATGCCGTTTTTCAAAATCCCAAGTTCATCTAAAATTTCCTTCGTCTTCATTTTTATTCGACAAATATAAATATTGTTTTTCTTCAACTTCATTTTTTTGCGTACTAATATTTCAACTTCAACTTTAAACACAAATTTAATCAGTGAATAAATACGTCGCGCCGTCGTTGCATTTTCCGTTTGGATATTAATCACAAATTGTTGGTTAGACAGACTCAAAGCCCCGTTCATTCGAATCAGTGCGCTTAGTTCTGCCTTAGCGTTCGCATGGTCAACTTCAATTCGTGTCAGTTCATTTTTCATTTCAGATGCAAAGCTCATAATGAATCTTTCCCTTTCTATTTACTATGGTTCAAAATGGCTACAATTAGGATTTGAATTGATCTGGGTCAAACTGAATCGTACTAATTTCTTGTAAGGCAATTTCATAAATCATTTCTGCCAAAACTTCTGTACGATGGCGCACATAATCATGTTCTGAAACTTCTACAAGATGCTGTCCTGTCACGAGCTGTACACCGAGTTGATTCAATTCATCCTTATCATAATACACAGGCTTTGCGCCCTTTGATTCATATTTTTCAATAATCTGAGGTGAAAATTCTAGTTGATTCGCAATCACAAAATCAAGCACATGATTACCGAGTTGTTGATGAATGGCATCGATATGATCCATGACTGTGTAATGATCTGTTTCACCCGGTTGCGTCATAATGTTAGAAACATATAATTTTTTCGCGTCACTTTCGACTATCGCATTAGCAATGCCTTTGACGCACAAGTTTGAAATCACACTCGTATACAAAGAACCCGGACCTAACACAATCAAATCCGCTTCACGCAATGCTTCAATTGCTTCGTCCATTGGTTGGACATCTGCAGGCTCTAGAAACACACGCTTAATCTTCTTTTGTTTTCTTGGAATATTAGACTCCCCTGTGACAATTTCACCATCTTCCATCTCCGCGTTCAAAGAGACACTCGAAATCGTCGACGGTATAACGCGGCCTTTAATATTTAAAATTTTACTTAATTCTTTCACAGCATGACCGAAATCATGAGTAATATTCGTTAAAGCCGCAATCAGCAAGTTCCCCAATGAGTGACCGCTAATTTGATCTTCTTTAAATCGATATTGAAACAGTTGCTCAAGTGTCGGTTCTACATCACTTAAAGCAGCCAATACGTTACGTACATCTCCTGGCGCCGGAATATCCATCTCATCTCTGATTTTCCCCGTGCTGCCACCGTCATCTGCTACTGTCACAATTGCTGTAATATCTATCGGAAAAGTTTTTAATCCTCTTGCCAAAACGGATAAACCAGTACCTCCACCAATCAGTACTAATTTAAGTTGTTTCATTTTACTCGCCACTTTCTATATGCGCATCACGATGATGAACATACACATTATAATCATAAATTTGCTTTAGTTCTTCAGCTAAACGTTGTGCTAGTGCGACTGAGCGATGCTGACCACCCGTACACCCAATTGCGATAACGAGTTGCGATTTGCCTTCTTTTTTATAACCGGGAATCATAAATAACAATAAATCTAATAGTTTTTCATAAAATGTATTCGTTTCTTTCCACTTCATCACATATTTATAAACATCTTCATCCATACCTGTGAGTGGTCGCAATTCAGGCACATAGTATGGGTTCGGTAAAAAGCGGACATCAAATACTAAATCTGCATCGATTTGAATGCCATGCTTGAAACCAAAACTAGAAACATTGATTGTAAATGTTGATTTATTTTCTTTGTTAAAATATTCATAAACACGTTTTCTCAAGGCTTTAGGTGATAACGTTGTTGTATCTAAAGTGTAATTCGCCAAACTTCTGATTTCTGCTAGTAATTTACGTTCTTCATTGATGGCTTTGACGAGCGGTAACTCGGTATGTTCTTGTAGAGGATGTTTACGACGTGTTTCTTTATAGCGTGAAATGAGCTTTTCAGTATCTGCATCAACGAATAGCACATCGACAATAACATCTTTGCGACTTTGTACTGCATCGATTTCACGTACTAAATATTGGAAAAATTCGCGTCCTCTCAAGTCAATCCCTACCGCAACTTTTTGCATCGACGGATTACCTTGTTCCATTAACTCTACAAATTTCGGAAGTAAAATCGGCGGTAAGTTGTCGACACAGAAATAGCCTAAGTCTTCTAAACTTTGAATGACTAATGATTTCCCTGCACCAGATAGGCCTGTGACAACAAGGAGTTCACTTTTTACGATTTCATTATTTTCTTCATGTTGCATTATTAACCACCATCCAATCATATTCTCTATTAGTTTACATGAAAACAGTCTAAAGTTATAGAGGGATGGATATAGGACATCAAAATTTTGATGCTACTGATGGATAAAGCATTTGTTTAACTTGCCCTCCTCCTTTGGTTTGGGTTTGTGGTTTTTGAGTGCCATCGTGACTTCTCTTTTCCTAGAGGCTCGCTCTACAACTCAACTCGGCTTGCTTTCAACTTTATCCCTTAGGCATCTTAGCCTTCTAGGCAATCTTACATCAAATATAGAAAAACTGAGAGCAAGATTATGAAATCAAAAAACAATAGCGTCATTTTTTTGTCCAATTTAACCTCTACTTAGAAACAATTCATATATTCATGATTATTAGAAGAGAGAGGAAGTGAATCTCGTAACGCCTATGTTTTTGAAATCATTGCGTTATCACATGAACATTGACCACTTATCCTATTTCTAATTGTGGTTCATGCATACGCGATGAAATTCAATCAATAAAATTTTCAAGAATAATTCAATATCACAGACATTCCTTTAAATGCTATAAAAAAAGAACTGGAAACGGGGTCCCAGCTCCTGTTGATTCAATGTCAAGTGTTTAAAAATTAGTCATGTAAGCTTTCGATATATTCTTGTGCACTTTGAGCGGCAATACTACCGTCACTTGTTGCTGTCACAATTTGACGTAAGCCTTTTTCACGAACGTCTCCTGCTACGAAAATACCTTTAATGGCAGTACTCATATCATCGTTTGCCACAATATAACCTGCTTCGTTTGTGATACCTAAGTTTTCAAATGGTTGTGTAAGAGGCTTCATACCTACATATACAAATAATCCATCTGCTTCTACTGTTTGTTCAGTGCCATCCACCGTTGAAACAAGTGTTAATGAACCGACCTTACCGTCTTTTTCATTGACAGATTTAAGTGTGTGATTCCAAATAAAATCAATTTTATCGTTTTTAAAAGCACGGTCTTGGAGAATTTTTTGTGCTCTTAATTGGTCACGACGGTGTACGATTGTTACTTTGCTAGCGAATTTAGTTAAGAACGTACCTTCTTCTACTGCTGAATCGCCACCACCGATGACATAGATATTTTTGTTTTTAAAGAAAGCACCATCACATACAGCACAGTAGCTGACACCGCGACCTCCGAGCTGTTCTTCTCCGGGTACGCCCACTTTTTTGTATTCCGCACCTGTCGCAATAATCACAGCTGTCGCCTCAAGTGTACTAGAACCAAAATCAATGACTTTGTAATCGCCTTTATCTTCGATGCCTTTAATATCGCCATATTTGTACTCAGCGCCGAATTTTTTAGCATGATCAAACATCTTACTTGAAAGATCAGGTCCTGAAATCATTTCGAAACCTGGAAAGTTTTCTACTTCTTCAGTGTTTGCCATTTGTCCACCTGGCATACCACGTTCAATCATTACTGTATTTAAATTCGCACGTGAAGCATAAACAGCAGCTGTCATGCCTGCTGGTCCTGCACCAATAATCGCAACATCATATCTTACTTGTTCTGACATGATCTGTTCCTCCTTTAATTTCATCATACGCATTTTACAACATTTAATTCATGGACTCAAATTTAAATGCTCAACAGATGCTGAAGTGCTTGTTCAAAAGCATCGGTTGCCACATCAAAATGTTCAATAATTTGTGGTCGCGTCATATCATGGTCTTCTTTTTGATTGAAAAAGAGATAAGCGACCGCAGCCACATACGCTTCCACTTGTTCCTGGTCGACTTGCTCGACTAATAGACTTTCTGCATAACTAATCCAACTTAAAAAGAGAGAGGCATAAGGTTGTGTTTCTGGGAGGCGATAAAGTATCTCCATACCTTGATGAATAAAGTGTAGTTTTCTCAGTTGCAGATTTTGAATGAGATAAGAGAGATACAATTTTTCATAATCTCCCATTGATTCTAAAATCGTCCAAACTTCTTTCGTCATCAAAATTTCTTTACCGTTGAGTTGATTTAACAAAAAGAGACCGTACAAACGTTCATGTTGATCATCACTTAGCAACAAAGGCTCCACATGTTGATTAAAATAATGGGCACTTTCCTCAATGACCCATGGTGGAAAACCACGATTCGCTTTCGAAAATTGAGTTAACACTTGCCAAAAGTGATGGCTTTGCTCGATATTTCCTAGGTAATAATAATTGAATGAAAGCGCATGAAACAGTTGAAAGGTCTGAAACTTGCCTTTGCGGTGAAGTGGCACTAACAACTGTTGAGAGGCTGGATACTGCTTTAAATAACTGAGCACAATCCCAAGCTTAAAAGACTCTTCATCATTCATCGGTCGGATTTTGTTTAATATTTTCACATAATTTTGGAAGCGTGTTTGTTGATTCATGTTGTAGAGTAACAAAGTGTAATGACATAACGCATGCACATCGGAAGGGTCCTCTTTCAACAAACGCTCAAACATCTCTTGAGCGATTTTGTTTTCATTTAAATAAAGATAACACATCGCGAGCAAATTACGGATGATTCGATTATCTTGAATTTCTTCGTCCTGTCTCAACAAATACTCACGCGCTTCTACCAAACGGCCTTGACCGAATAAATATTGAAAAATGACTTGTACGACAAACAACTGACTTTCTTCTTCAAGCGGATGTTCGCCGTTGAATGCCACTTCAAATAAGTCTTCCAACTCTTCTCGATAGGCTTCGTCATCAGCTAAAAAAGCATAACTTAAACCGAATAAATACGCTTTGTTTGGCTCATTTAAATCAATATTCAACTGACTTAATTCATAGTAAGAAGCTTCCAATTCATTCCCCTTACTAATTTCTTCATAATAAATTGCTTCAGCACGTCCTGGCGCATTCAACTTGATAAAACATGTCGCAAGTTGCTGTTTCGCCTCAAAACAATCTGGTGACAACGCTAACACTTTTTCTAAATAGCGTTGTGCTTTTACATAATCTTGTTGTTGTATTTTTTGTTTTGCTAGACGTTCATAAAGTGCCACATCATCGCTGAACTGTATAATATTTCGTTTTTGTGTCATCCATTGTCACCTCTCTTTTCTAATGTTTTGAGTGCAGTTGTATCGGATTGCCATACGCCACAGTATAATCAGGAATATCTTTAGAAACGACACTCCCCGCACCAATTTGAACGTGGCTGCCGATTTTCACACCTGGTAATACGGTCACATTCGCACCAATCATCGTATGGTCCCCGATTTCAACTTCACCGACTCTTAACGATTCAGTTAAAAATTCATGGGTTAATAAAGTCGTATTATAACCAATGATGACGTTATGACCAATTTTTATTTTTTCTGGATATAATAAATCAGGCACCGCTTTAAAAGCAAATGCAGTTTTTTCACCTATCGTCATTTTTAATAAACGGCAGTACATCCATCGTTTCACACCTACATGAGGGACATATCTGGCTATTTCAATAATGAGCGTATTTTTAAGAAGTCGCATAAAGCGGATATAACGATACAGATCATGTAATGCATTATGACAGCCCGCAGGATAAACTTTAAGTCGTCTCTTCAACTTAACGTTTTCCTTTCTTGTCGAACGGCCAATTGAGCACGTTCACTTCGCGATAGAGCGGGACATCTTTTTTAAGTCGACGCCATACAATAAAGATAACACCGATGATAATGCATACAATTGAGACCGCTTGTGCAATTCGAATCGTCTCCGTTAACATCAAACTGTCTGTACGTAAGCCTTCTATGTAAAAACGACCGACCGAATACCAAATGATATAGATGAAAAATGTTTCGCCGATTTTCAAATGACGACGGATAGTGATTAAAATAATAAAACCGATAACATCCCAAATCGATTCATATAAAAATGTCGGTTGGTAATAAATGCCGTTGATTTGCATATTTTCAATAATAAATTGTGGTAAGTGTAACGATTCTAAAAATGAACGGCTCACTGGACCGCCGTGCGCTTCGTGGTTCATAAAGTTACCCCAACGTCCAATACCTTGCGCTAAAATAATGCTTGGTGCCACCACATCACCTAATTGAAACGGATGCCAGTTTTTGCGATAACAATAGTAAGTACCCATCGCAAACGCACCGATGAGACCACCGTGTATTGCAATACCGCCATGCCATATCATCGGAATTTCTATCGGATTTTGAATATAATAATCCAGTTGGAAAAGCACGAAATATAAACGCGCACTAATAATCGCAACAAATACACAAACTAATAAAATATTGACAAGATCATCTTCGTGGAAACCGACTGACTGTGCACTTTTTTGTGCAATCCAATACCCAATTAAAATCGCGCTCGCTATGATAATACCGTACCATTTCACTTCTAAGCCGCCCAAGGAAAAAGCGACTGGATCAATGTATCCTATCATTATTCTATGTCTCCTTTATCTTGTTGACTGTTTTTTAAGATTTCAGCATTTAAACGTTCATTAAACTCTTCTGCTGTATTAATTCCCATAATATTCAAGCGGTAATTCATGGCCGCCACTTCAATGATGACAGCTACATTTCGCCCTGGACGAACAGGAATCGTTTTTTTCGTAATTTCGGTATCTAAAATCTTAAGTGTTTCATGATTTAAACCGACACGGTCATACAATTTATCTTGATGCCAAGTTTCCAGATTGATGTTTAAGCGAATGCGTTTTTGCGTTAAAATCGAACCCGCACCAAACAATGTCATCACGTTAATAATGCCCAATCCTCTAATTTCTAGCAAATGTTCAATGATTTTAGGCGCCTTACCAATGAGTTGATCTTTCGTAATCTCTTTGATTTCTACGTTATCATCCGCAACAAGACGATGACCGCGTTTCACAAGTTCCAAAGCTGTTTCACTTTTACCTATACCGGAATCACCTGTAATTAATACACCGACACCATACACATCGACGAGGACACCATGTAACGATGTAGAATTTGCAAGTTCATGTTCGAGATACGTCGTCAAACGCCCCATGACACGTGTCGTTGCTTCTTCGACATAAATCAACGGCGTATCTAACTCCTCTGCCGCCTCTAACAACTCATCCGGCGCATCATGCCCTCGTGTAATAATAATGGCTGGTGTTTCAGGACGGCAAAGTTTACGCATACGTCCTTTACGTTCAGCATCTGGTAATAAATTGTAGAAAGATAGTTCCGTTGTACCCAAAAGTTGAATACGATTGGAAGCGTAGTGAGAAAAATACCCTGCCATTTCCAAACCGGGCCTTGAAATATCTGTATTACGTATTGGACGATTTAACCCCGCTTCACCAGCGACCACATTCAAATTAAATCGCTTAACTAAATCTTGCGTCGTTAACATCTAATCACCTCAGTTTTACTGTTTACTTTAAATCAAACTTTATTTTTAATCACTTTTGACTACGCATTACTTGTTTCATTATACATGAATCTCCACAATTGAAACACATTTCAACACGTATGCAAAATCACGAAAAACGTGCTAGCTTTGTTGTGCATTTCCATTATCAAAAGTTCAGTGTATCCGTATGAGCATCGCTATATCTTAACACATATCCCATCTTTTTTGCAGTACCCTTTAGAATTCAAAGTATACCATTAAAAACGCATGAGAGATACGCAACTTTAGTTTGAAAAAATGGATTACTTTGAGGCAGCGAATCTAAAATGTTATTCACGTTTTCAGGTTGAATCAATGCGATGTAGTATTAACCACACAGCTTTCATTGTGAAACCGTAAGAACGTGCAGCACGGTGTGACAATCTATGTATGATGACAACCTAGTCTATGTGAAACATATGTGGCAAAACAAAAGGAAGCATACCATTCACAGTACACTTCCTCACCTATTAATCTTTCTTCATTTTCTCTCTCACTTCATTCAACGTCTCCTCCACTTTTTTCAAAGCCGCTTGACGTTCACTTTCACTCATTTCTTTCACTTTATCACGATTCACATTAATAAGCTTTTGACCATGCTTTAACAAACTCGCTACACTATCCAATGTGTTATTCACAAAACCCTCTACCGTCTCTTCAAAATCACGCGTCGTCTTTTCAGTACGATCACTTTTATTTGTCGTTGTAGCATGTGTTACTTTTTCTTCCGTTGTCATCGCGTCCAATAATGTCGTTGCTTCTTCTACAGAAATTTTGCCATCTTTCAGTAATTCCAATACTTTGACTTTAGCTTCTTCCATGGCTTAGCCCTCCATTCGTTCCTTATCACGCGCTAATACAGTTTTAAGATAACGACCCGTATAAGATTCTGGGATAGCGGCAATTTCTTCAGGTGTCCCTGTCGCAAGAATCGTACCGCCACCGTCACCACCTTCAGGGCCTAAATCAATTAAGTTATCTGCTGTTTTAATGACATCTAAATTATGTTCGATGATTACAACGGTATCACCATTTTCAACAAGTCGATTGAGCACTTTTAACAATCGACTAATATCATCGACATGTAAGCCTGTTGTCGGTTCATCGAGAATATAGATTGAGCGTCCTGTTGCTCGTTTGTGTAATTCTGAGGCAAGTTTAACACGTTGCGCTTCTCCACCTGAAAGTGTCGTTGCAGGTTGCCCAAGCGTAATATAACCTAATCCAACATCGACTAAAGTTTGTAATTTGCGTTTGATTTTAGGAATGTTTTCAAAAAATTGAGTTGCGTCTTCTACAGTCATCTCTAACACGTCAGCAATATTTTTTCCTTTATAAGTGACTTCCAACGTCTCACGATTGTAACGTTTGCCATGACATACTTCACAAGGTACATACACATCAGGCAGAAAATGCATCTCTATTTTTATAATACCATCACCTTTACATGCTTCACAACGGCCACCTTTAACGTTAAAACTAAAACGCCCTTTTTGATAACCACGTACTTTTGCTTCGTTCGTTGAGGCAAAGACGTCTCGAATATCATCAAATACGCCTGTATATGTGGCTGGATTAGAACGCGGTGTTCTTCCAATAGGCGACTGATCGATATCAATAATTTTATCGATTTGATCCATACCTGTAATTTCGTCATGTTCACCAGGTTTGATTTTTGATTTATTAATCGCTTTAGCCAATGATTTGTACAACACTTCATTCACGAGCGAACTTTTTCCTGAACCTGATACACCTGTCACAACATTCATGACAGAGAGCGGAAAATCAACGTCGACATTTTTGAGGTTATTACTGCGCGCACCTTTGACTGAAATTTTACGGTCAGTCACTGGACGACGATGTTCCGGAACGGGAATGAACTTTTTACCACTTAAATATTGACCAGTGAGTGATTTGGCGTTACGCATCACTTGTTTCGGCGTACCGCTCGCAACGACTTCACCGCCGTGCTCACCTGCACCTGGGCCAATATCAACAAGGTAGTCTGCCGCAATCATCGTGTCTTCATCGTGTTCAACCACAATTAATGTGTTTCCAAGATCACGCATTTCTTGTAATGTATGAATCAAACGATCGTTGTCACGTTGATGTAAACCAATAGATGGCTCATCTAGCACGTACAAGACACCTGACAAACGAGAACCGATTTGTGTTGCGAGTCGAATACGTTGCGCTTCCCCACCTGACAATGTGCCAGATGAACGGTTCAGCGTTAAATAATCGAGTCCAACGTTATTTAAAAAAGCTAACCGCGACGTAATCTCTTTTAAAATTAAATGAGCAATTTGTGCGTCTTGTTCAGTTAGCTCAATATTTTCGTAATATGTCAAAGCTTCTTTAATGGATTGTTCCACCACTTCGCCGACATTTTTACCTGCCACGTACACCGACAATGCTTCGCGACTCAATCGTTGGCCATGACACGTCTCACACACTTGTTCACCCATATATTTTTGCATCATTTCACGTACGTATTCTGAAGGTGATTCGTGGTAACGGCGCTCAATATTCGGGACCACCCCTTCAAACGGCATCGTACGTTTACGCTCTTGACCGAATTTCGACTTGAATGTAAACTCAATTTCTTTGTCCCCAGAACCGTATAAAATGATGTTTCTTTGGCGTTCAGTTAATTTTTTAAATGGTTTGTCCATATTGATTTTGTATACTTCACATACACGTTTTAACATCGATGGATAAAAGTCCGAACTTGTCGGCTCCCACGGTAAAATGGCGCCTTCATTCAGCGTTTTATCTTTATCCGGAACGACTAAATCCAAGTCTACAGTTAGCTTTTGTCCTAAACCATCACACGTTGGACACGCGCCAAACGGACTATTAAAACTGAACATTCTCGGCTCTAATTCACCGATTGAAAAACCACAAATTGGACATGCATGCTTTTCTGAAAACTCTAGCTTATCTCCATCAATAATGTCCACGACGAGTCGACCGTCTGCTAATTCAAGTACGGTCTCGATGGAATCTGCTAAACGTGTTTCAATACCCGGTTTCACGACTAAACGGTCCACGACGATTTCAATCGTGTGGTTTTTATTTTTATCAAGTTCCGGTACTTGTGTCACGTCCATAATTTCACCGTCAACACGCACACGTACATAACCTTTTTTACTAATGTCCGTTAATAATTTTTCATGCGTCCCTTTACGATGGTTCACTACAGGTGCTAATAGTTGGATTTTCGTACGTTCTTCCAATTCCATAATACGATCAACCATTTGTTGTACGGTTTGTGATTCGATTTCGATACCATGATTGGGACAAAAAGGCTTTCCGATACGCGCATAAAGGAGACGAATATAATCGTAAATTTCTGTTACAGTCGCCACCGTTGAACGTGGGTTTTTACTCGTTGTCTTTTGATCAATCGATATCGCTGGAGATAAACCTTCAATTGTATCTACGTCTGGTTTATCCATTTGCCCTAAAAACTGACGAGCATATGCGCTTAAAGACTCCACATATCGACGTTGCCCTTCAGCATAAATCGTATCAAATGCGAGCGAGGACTTCCCCGATCCTGACAGTCCTGTCATGACAATTAACTGATTTTTTGGCAATTCGATATCAACATTTTTTAAATTGTGGGCACGGGCCCCTTTCACTACGATTGATGGTTCTTCCATGCATTTCACCCTTTTGATTTTAATTCAAATAATAAATCTCTTAATTCGGTTGCTCTTTCGAAATCTAATGCTTTTGCTGCTTCTTTCATTTCTTTTTCAACATTTTCAATCGTTTTTTCACGTTCTTTTTTCGTCATTTTCTTCGGTACTTCTTTACGTTGATCTTCATTTGTTTCATCCGTTTCGACCGTTGCACTAATGACATCATGAATCTCTTTATTAATTGTTTTCGGTACAATGCCATGTTTTTCATTGTATGCGATTTGAATTTCACGACGTCGTTCCGTTTCATCAATCGCGACTTTCATGGAATCCGTTATTCGATCTGCATACATGATGACATGCCCTTTATCATTACGCGCTGCACGGCCCATCGTTTGGATTAACGAACGCTCAGAACGTAAGAAACCTTCTTTATCCGCATCCAAAATCACCACTAATGAGACTTCTGGAATATCAAGTCCCTCTCTAAGCAAGTTAATACCGATGAGCACATCAAATGTTCCCATACGTAAATCTCTAATGATTTCAATCCGTTCTAATGTTTTAATTTCAGAGTGCAAATAATTGACCTTTACACCGGCTTCTTTTAAATAAGTCGTTAAATCCTCACTCATTTTTTTCGTTAACGTTGTGATCAGTACACGTTCGCCTTGTTCTGTTCGTTCTTGAATTTCACTGAGCAAGTCATCGATCTGATTTTTCGTAGGGCGGACTTCGATTTTTGGATCTAACAAGCCAGTTGGTCGAATAATTTGTTCAATCATTTCATCTGTATGTTCGATTTCATATGGACCTGGTGTCGCCGATACATAAACGAGTTGTTTCGCTTTTTGTTCGAACTCTTCAAACTTCAATGGTCTATTGTCTAATGCACTTGGAAGACGGAAACCATGCTCAACTAACACTTGTTTTCGTGCTTGGTCTCCATTGTACATTCCACGAATTTGAGGTAACGTCACATGCGACTCATCAATCATAATAAGCCAATCATCACCAAAATAATCTAACAAAGTGTACGGTGTAGAACCGAGTGGTCGCAATGTAAGATGAACCGAATAGTTCTCAATCCCTGATGTAAAGCCCATTTCGCGCATCATCTCTAAATCATAATTTGTTCGTTGTTCTAAACGTTGCGCCTCGAGTAATTTATTTTCACTTCTTAAATATGCTAGTTGTTCTTCTAATTCTTTTTCAATACGCTCAATTGCAATCTTCATTTTTTCTTCACGGGTTACGAAGTGAGAAGCTGGGAAAAGTGCAAAATGTTCACGTTCTTTTAATACTTCGCCTGTTAAATAGTTAATTTCACTAATACGGTCTACTTCATCACCAAAAAATTCCACACGAATACATAACTCTTCACGTGAAGCTGGGAAAATCTCAACGACATCGCCGCGTACTCTAAATGTTCCGCGTCTAAAGTCAATGTCGTTTCGTGTATATTGTACGTCAACAAGCTTTCGCAATAACTCACTTCTATCCATTTCCATCCCTACACGAATGCTTACAACTAAGTCACGGTATTCATCTGGATTACCTAAACCGTAAATACAACTTACACTGGCGATAATAATGACATCATCTCGTTCAAACAGCGCACTCGTTGCTGAATGTCGGAGTTGGTCTATTTCATCGTTAATTGACGCATCTTTTTCAATAAACGTATCGGTAGACGGAACATACGCTTCTGGTTGGTAATAGTCGTAGTAACTAACAAAATATTCCACTCTATTTTCAGGGAAGAAGGTTTTGAACTCACTGTACAATTGCCCCGCTAACGTTTTGTTGTGGGCAATAATCAGCGTCGGTTTGCCCACTTCTTTAATGACATTGCTCATCGTAAATGTTTTACCCGTACCTGTTGCACCGAGTAATGTTTGGTGACGTTTACCTTCTTCTATTCCTTTTACCAGTGCTTTGATAGCTTGGGGTTGATCCCCTTGTGGTTCGAAATTTGAAGCAATTTTAAAGTCGTGATGCTCCATTCACTGTCCGCCTCCTATCTACTTAATACTCATATTTTAACAGAACACAATGATAAAATACAAACATTTGTTCGTAATCCAACACAAAGAGGAATGCTTCTGATTACCTTCAAACTGTGTCAGATTCACTCCTGATGTCGCTATAATTGTGAAGGCGTATGCACAACGATTACATGCCGCCCTCTTTATCATGTTCGATATGATGAATTTTTAGTTCTTCTACAATAATATACCCTGCTAACAATGATACAACGTCAAGGAAAATAATCCATTCATTATGAAAAAAACCTTTATAAACTGATGCACCGATTACAACTAATGTAATGAGCGTCCCCATCCATTTACTTCTCGTTATCGCGCTGAAAATAACCACAAGGACACAAGGAAAAAAAGCGGCCAGTAGATACCAAATCAACCCTATCACATCTTTCTTTTATTTAGGATTTGCATCGTCATTTCTTTTAATTCAGTGCGTGGTATAAATCTTTCAGTTAACATTTCTGGAATAATATTTTCAATAAAATCCTGTACGGAAGCCAGATGATCAAATTGCATAATCGTTTCAAGACTCATCTCATATATTTCAAAAAATAGAGGTTCAGGATTACGTTTTTGAATTTCACCAAATGTTTCATACAATAAATCAATCTTATCTGCGACTGATAGAATTTGTCCTTCTAACGAGTCATCTTTGCCTTCTTGCAAGCGACGACGGTAAATATCTTGATACTGTTCCGGAATTTCTTCTTTAATGAATGTATCAACCATTTCCTCTTCTACTTGTGAAAACAGTTTTTTCAATTCACCACTCGCATACTTCACAGGCGTTTTAATATCTCCTGTAAACACTTCGGCAAAGTCGTGGTTGAGCGCTTTTTCGTATAAACTTTTCCAATCCACTGTCTTACCGTGATGCTCTTCAACTGTACCTAAATACTGAGCAATTTTTGTAACTTTAAAAGAGTGTGCGGCTACATTATGCTCGAAGTATTTAAATTTCCCAGGTAATCGAATGAGCTTTTCTAAGTCTGATAACCTTTTAAAATATTGATGAATTCCCATAATCAACCTCCTCCTGTCATATTTACATTTGATGTCCATTTGTTGATTATATTAACATATTTATATTATTTATATCACTTGTTTCTCCAACTTTTGAAAAAATACTTGCACGTGCTCGTACCAAACATCAAACGTCTTCATCACCCATATAATTCAGGGGCTTGAACAATTGAATGCCCTAGCCCCTAGTTGGATATACACTTCATCTTATTGCATTTGATGTCTTAAATACGCTTCGATAAACGGACCAATCTCACCGTCCATGACTGCGTTGACGTTACCCGTCTCCTCATTTGTGCGATGATCTTTCACCATAGAATAAGGATGGAAAACGTAAGAACGAATTTGACTGCCCCACCCAATATCTTTTTGTTCACCACGAATGGCAGCAAGTTCTTGCTCTTTTTGTTCTAACTCGAGTTGATAAAGTTTTGCTTTCAACATTTTCATAGCTGCTTCTCGGTTTTTAATTTGCGAACGTTCATTTTGGTTATTCACTACGATACCTGTCGGATGGTGCGTAATACGGATGGCTGATTCAGTTTTGTTAATATGCTGCCCCCCTGCACCTGAAGCACGGAAAGTATCCACAGTAATATCGTCTGAATTGATTTCAACTTCGATTTTTTCATTGTTAAATTCAGGAATGACATCGCATGACGCAAATGACGTATGGCGACGACCCGAAGAATCAAAAGGCGAAATACGGACGAGACGGTGCACGCCTTTTTCTGCTTTTAAATAGCCATAAGCATTGTGTCCTTTGACGAGCATTGTAACACTCTTCACACCTGCTTCATCGCCCGCTTGATAATCGACAATTTCCACTTTGAAACCTTGCTGTTCACAATAACGTTGATACATCCGTAACAACATATTTGTCCAGTCTTGAGATTCTGTGCCACCTGCACCAGGATGTAACTCGAGAATAGCATTGTTTGCATCATGCTCGCCATCTAGCAAGAGTTGCAATTCGAATTGGTCTACTTTCGTTTGAAATCCAATGACTTCTTGTTCTAAATCATCTTTCATTTCGTCATCGTATTCTTCTTGTAGCAATTCATACGTCGCAATCATCTCTTCAAGCGTTTCAGCAACTTCATAGTAATTGTTTACAACAGACTTTATCGCATTGTTTTGATCTATAATCGTTTGCGCACGCTCTTGATTATCCCAAAATTGTGGGTCCGCCATCATCTCTTCATATTCTTGGATGTTCGTCTCTTTGTTTTCTAAGTCAAAGAGACCCCCTAAGTTGTTCTAATTTTGCACTATAACTATCCAGATTGCGTTTAAGTTCGGACAATTCCATCATGTATCGCTCCTTTTAAATATTCAACTATTGCCACCGCTATTTACCGTGGCAATTTTTATATTTTTTGCCGCTTCCACATGGACATGTTTCATTACGTCCGACCTCATGCTCTTTTACAATAGGTTGTGGTTTAACTTTTTCTTTGCCATCTTCAGCTGAAACGTGTTTACCTTCTAACTCTTTCGTTTTCTCACGTTCAACATCTTCTTCTACCGTGATGACAGATTTCAGGATATATTTGCTGACATCTTCTTCAATACTTTGCATCATTATATCGAACAATTGATGTCCTTCATTTTGATAGTCACGCAATGGATTTTGTTGACCATACGAACGTAAATGGATCCCTTGACGGAGTTGGTCCATTGTATCAATATGTGATGTCCAATGATTGTCGATTGAACGCAATAATATCATACGTTCAAACTCCGGCATACGGTCGCCAAGTTGATCTTTTTGACGATTATATGCAGCTTCAATTTTCGCCCAAATGACTTCAAACATATCTTCTCTATCTTTGCCATTAATTTCACTTTCTGTTAAGTCACCTTCATGTAAAAAGATATCTTGAACATAGTGAATCAGTGGTTCGTAATCCATCTTTTCTTCATCTTCATTCACGTAATGTAGCAATGCGCGATCTAATGTGGAATGCATCATTTGCATCACTAGGTCCGTACTATGATCTTGGTCAATAATTTGATTACGTTCTTCATACATGATTTCACGTTGTTTACGTAAAACTTCATCATATTCCAAAATACGTTTACGCGCATCAAAGTTGTTACCTTCTACACGTTTTTGTGCAGACTCTACAGCACGTGACACCATTTTAGATTCAATCGGCGTAGAATCATCCATCCCTAGACGACTCATCATCGCTTGCATACGTTCTGAACCGAAGCGCACCATCAAATCATCTTGTAATGATAAATAGAATCGACTGTCCCCTTTATCACCTTGACGACCTGAACGACCACGCAACTGATCATCAATACGGCGTGATTCATGACGTTCCGTGCCAATTACAGCTAGACCACCTAGCTCTTCAACACCTTCGCCTAGTTTAATGTCTGTCCCACGTCCAGCCATGTTTGTCGCAATCGTTACAGCGCCTCTTTGACCTGCACCGGAAACAATTTCTGCTTCTCTTTCATGATTTTTCGCATTAAGAACACTATGACGAATACCGCGTTTTTTCAATAAATTCGAGATATACTCCGATGTTTCAACTGCAACAGTACCTAATAAAACAGGTTGACCTTTGCGATGTTTTTCAATCACTTCTTCGACAACCGCATCAAATTTACCTTTTTGACTCACATAAATTAAATCTGAACGGTCGACACGTTGGACAGGTCGGTTCGTTGGAATTTGAGTTACAGTCATATTGTAAATGTTACGGAATTCTTCTTCCTCTGTTTTAGCCGTACCTGTCATACCTGCTAACTTGTTGTACATTCTGAAATAGTTTTGGAATGTAATCGACGCCATCGTCTTAGATTCGTTTTGAATTTGGACATTTTCTTTCGCTTCAATCGCTTGGTGTAAGCCTTCTGAGAAACGACGTCCTGGCATTGTACGACCTGTAAATTGGTCAACGATCAGAATTTCGCCACCCGTTACCATATAATCCACGTCACGCTGCATTGTATAATGCGCACGTAAAGCAAGGTTAATGTGGTGAATCACATCTACATGTTTCACATCATATAAGTTTTCAATTTTAAACATACGTTCTGCCTTGTCAATACCTTGTTCCGTCAATTGAATACTTTTCGTTTGTACATCATAGTTATAATCTTCTTCAGCTTTAAGCATTTTTGAAAACACATTCGCTTGTGTATATAAAGATGTAGATTTCTCCGCTTCACCTGAAATAATTAACGGCGTACGGGCTTCATCGATTAAAATCGAGTCGACTTCATCAATAATCGCAAAATGTAATGGACGCATAACACGGTCTTCTTTATAATTCACCATGTTGTCACGTAAATAGTCAAAGCCAAGTTCATTATTTGTACTGTATGTGATGTCTTTACTATAAGCTTCACGTTTTTCTACTGTACTTAAACTATTGAGATTCAATCCGACTGACAGACCTAAAAAATTGTACAGTTCTGCCATTTCCTCACTTTGAACGCTAGATAAATATTCGTTTACCGTAATAACGTGCACACCGCGACCAGTTAATGCATTTAAATAGGTTGGCATCGTTGCAGTTAATGTTTTACCTTCACCGGTTCTCATCTCTGCAATATCACCTTTATGAATGGCGATTCCACCCATGATTTGTACTTTATATGGTGTCATATTGAACACACGTTTAGAAGCTTCACGTACAAGTGCGAAGGCTTCCGGTAAAATATCATCTAATTTATTATTCTGTTTTTTAATGTCTTCTATTTGTTGAACTTCTTCTTGAAAAGCTTTCGTCTTTGCTCTCATTTCTTCATCAGTTAGCAATGCAATATCTTCTTCTAATGCGATGACTTTGTCTGCTAACTTACTTAAACGTTTGACTTCTCGTTTATTACCGTCAATCATTTTAGTTATCAAACCCATTTTGTTCGCTCCTTTAGCCATAAAACTGTGCCGCTTACAACTATCCATCATATCATTTTTCGGTATAAATTTATACTCAAACCACTTATATATATACGTATCATTTAACAATTTTATTATAATACCTCATACCGTCAAATAACAATGCATGATATTTCTTTATGATATTCGAATCACCTTCCTACTTTATAGACGTTCGACGTATCAACCAAATCAAAAACTTGTAGTCAGGCTTTTGAATCAAACACACATAAATATTTCCTATCTGATAAAAGAAGGGACAAGCTTTAAATCTAATACATCTGATTAGATTTATACACTTGCCCCACCCTTTTTGCACGCATCATCACACGTTCAATCAAGACTTATAGTTATCAAATTGTTCTGCGCAATGAACGCTATCTCTTTATCATGATTAGAGATTATTCAGTTTCAATCAAACCGTATTTACCATCTTTACGACGATAAACAATGCTTGTACCATCTGTTTCACGATCATTAAACACGAAGAAGTCATGTCCTAATAAATTCATTTGTAGTACAGCTTCTTCTGAGTCCATTGGTTTTAAGCTGAACGTTTTAGAACGAATGATTTCGATATCAGACGCTGTTGCTTCTTGTTCCACTTCTGGTTCAGTCGCTTCAACTTCTGTAAATACATCCTCTTCATAACCACGGTCTCTGTTTTTACGATTGACACGTGTTTTATACTTACGAACTTGACGTTCAAGTTTATTATTAATTAAATCGATACCTGCATATAAATCATCGTGTCGTTCCTCTGCACGAAGCGTTACATTTTTCAATGGAATTGTCACTTCGATTTTAGTACTTGAATTTTGATATGTTTTCACTTTCACATGCGCTGTTGCATTTGGCACATTAGTGAAATAGCGTTCTAACTTACCAATTTTCTCCTCAATATAATTTCTAATAGCATCTGTGATTGTGAGGTTGTCTCCATGAATTTCAAAGTTAATCATAGTGCTCGCTCCTTTCAACCTCTTTTTATAATATATTCCTTACTTATATTTTAACATGTTTACGCTATCTCGCAAACGTTAACATACTTAATTTTCTGACTTTTTGTTGTAATAATACATTTCCAGCACAGTGAGCAGTGTGACCGGTCGTGTAAATATCATCAATAAGGAGAATACTTTTGTTTTCCAGAGAAATATCACTATCGAAGTAAATGGGATTATCGACTGCATAGCGTTCTGAACGTGATAATGCAAATTGTTTCGAGCGAGGACGCATTTTTAAACATGCGACATAAGGTAATTTCAAATGATGTAATATCGTTTGAACTGGATTAAAAGTGCGTTGTAAATCGTGATCTTGACTGGATGGCATCGGTACAATCAGTTCATCTTTTACAAGTTTTACCCGAATGTAATATGCAAAAACTTTCGCAAGTGCGACGTCATTTAAAAATTTATACTGCTGTAACAATGTCTTCATAAAATGATCATAATGAAAAAGTGGTTCAATGCGCTCAAATCGAACACCCATAGTGGTTAGGTTCTGACAATTGCGGCATCCTCCTGAGAGATCTAAATTGCCTTTACAATAGGCACATCGATTCGTCTCATTAAAACGACAATTTTCGATTAATTCATGACATTTCGGGCATAAAGTATGCGTTTTCGAAAAGAGGTTCGCCATTAAAATCGCTTCATGCATAGTGTTCATACAAAAAAGACAGTGTTTCATTTAATCCATCCTCGTTTCTTTGCGAGTTGATTCATTTCAACAATTTGACGATGAGCATCATACATCGCCCTTGTGCGTCCTTCATGCAAAAACAACACGTCACCATCTGGACAAACGGCTTTACGTCCTACACGTCCAGCGATTTGTATTAAGGCTGTTGAAGTATAGCGATGACTATCCACTACCCATACATCTAAATAAGGCATCGTGAACCCTCTTTCCAATATGGTTGTCGTTAACATGATGTCGTATAGACCCTTTCGTAAAGATTCAACCTTATATAACCGCTCAGGGTCTTCACTGTAAACCAATCCTAAACGGACCACTAAGGGCGCATACGTTTTAAAAAACCGCTTCATTTCACATATGTCACTGAAAAAAATTAAAGTTGTCCGTTGCTGTTCTTGCTGTGCTTTCATACGTGTTAATAAATAAAACTGCACTTTGTTCACTCGAACCTTAAAATATTTAAACCTAGGGGTCACTAGAGGATGCTGATGAAATCTTGCAGGTAAAGTAATTGTATGTGCATCATCAAATTGCGCTTTTAAATGCGGCGGCGGGGTTGCTGTCATATAGATGAGTGCTTTTTCCATTCTTGCTGCATTTTCAATCGTTTGCATTAAAGACGGGTCCATTGCGAGTGGAAAAGCATCAACTTCATCAATAAATATAACGTGAAAATGCCGCTTGAATCGATACAATTGGTGCACTGTCGCAATGACAAAATGTGCTGCATACTGCTGCCGACTCGCTTGATGTAAAATATCAATCGCTTCATTTAAAAATGTTTGCTTAATACGCCTACTCACTTCAATGACCACATCTAGCCGTGGTGAAACGACCGCGACATTATATCCTTGACGGCGTGCTTGAGCAATCGCTTCAAACATCATTTCAGTCTTACCTGCACCTGTCACCGCATGAAGTAATAATGATTCATGACGCAGCACAGCTTGAACAATATGCTCAGAAGCATATTGCTGTTGTGTCGACAGCTGAAAAGGCAACTGATACGCCGCTTCCGAACGACAAGTGACACTCCTCAATGTAAAAACATCTGTCACACTATCCATCCGCCCCATTTGAATGCAATGACGGCAATAGGTGATTGTGTCATTTATTACATCACTTTCATATTGATAAAAGTGATGTCGTTCCTCAGTTGCACATCGCGTACATCGCCATCCAGTTGATGTACGTGTCACCCCCTTTTCTACTTGTATAATTTGATTGTCATCGTATAAAGTCGCGTCTGTTATAAGTTGGCCATTAAAATACATTTTGAAGCTCCTTTCAATAGCATACACGTTCCAACGCCTCATTTTACTTTTTTTATCGGAAAAATTTTTCTGATCCGGTCCACTTTTAATACGATACCTCTCCAAAATAAAAACAGCCCCCTATCTTGGGAGCTGCTTTAAACTCATTTTATTGTTAACGTTCAACATTGACCGAATCAGGAACATCGATATAACGATTGACGACACCGATACCAAATCCACCTAATCCTAAATGTGATGTAATGACAGGTCCAAGCTCTGAAAAGACGATATTTTTATTCGGATACTTTTCTTTAAGACCGTTGTAAACGCCTTGAGACTCTGTTCTATCATCGCCACCAATGACCATAATCGTCGACTGTTCATACTGGTTCGATAATTCAACCGCTTTATCTTCAATTAACTTTAGCGCTCTTTTTTTCGTACGCACTTTTTCGTAAGGGACAATCAAACCATCTTCAAATGTCAATACAGGTTTCATTTTTAATAAATTTCCAATCCACGCTTGAGCACCTGTAATACGGCCACTTTTATGCAAGTTCTTCAAGTCATCTACAACTAAAAACGCCCCTACATGTTGTACCATATCGTCTAAGTCTGCCAATATTGCTTCGACATCTAATCCTTGTTCAATCAAGTCTAGAGCACGCAATACAAGTGATCCTTCAGGTAAACATGCAATTTTGGAATCGACTGGATGCACGCGAATCCCCTCGACCATTGTTGAAGCTTGCATCGCCGTTTGATATGCCCCACTGATACCACTTGAAAGATGTATAACAATAACATCCGTGTAACCTTCATCTCTATAGGCTTCGTACGCACTGATCATTTCACCAATGGCAGGTTGACTCGTTGTTGGGATAGATTTTGATGTTCTTAATATTTCATGAAATTCGTTTGCAAAGATTGAAATATTTTCTTTATAGTTTTCACCGTTTTCTAACGTAATACTTAACGGTACAGTACGAATATTATTCTTTTCTAATATATGTTGAGGGATATAGCTTGTTGAATCAGTCATGACAGCTATTTTCATGTTTTCTTCCTCCTCTAAAGCAAACACTTGATTTTCATCACGCATATGTGCAAAAACATTCATTATAGACAGTGCTCATTTTGGTATGAATGTATCTCGACAGTTTATTATATAACAAATTTCATCATGGAATGCTATTTTTTCAAATTTTCTTTATCATCGTGACATTCTTTATATCCACATATGTTACTATCATACTATATTTTGTAAAGTCATGTAGCATACTTTCGCATCTTTAAGTTAAATCTAAATATAGTATAATGAGTTAAGCAATTATTACAATAAAGGGTGACCTGTATGACAGATTCAGTAATTACAATTAAAGATGAACACATTATAGAAAACATCATTAGTAAATCTCGTTTCATTGCTCATATTAAACCGGTCCATGATGAAGATGAGGCAAAAGCATTTATTGAAGCGAAGAAAAAAGAACATCGAGAAGCAACGCATAACTGTTCGGCTTACACGATTGGTGATACGATGCTCATTCAAAAAGCACATGACGATGGCGAACCGACTGGCACGGCGGGTGTGCCAATGTTAGAAATGTTAAAAAAGTTAGATGTCCATGATGTCGCTGTAGTGGTGACACGCTACTTCGGTGGTATTAAACTTGGCACAGGTGGCCTCATACGTGCATATGGTGGTGCTGTACGCGATGTGATTCAAGATGTCGGTCGTGTCGCATTACGTCCGGCGATTCCTATCCGTATTTCAATGGCTTATGATTTAACTGGAAAATTTGAATACGAACTCCAATCAACCACTTTTATGCTTCGTGATACCGCATATACAGACCAAGTGACGTACCATATTGATGTCCTTGAAGAAGAATATGAGACATTCATTCAATTCGCCAATCAACATACACAAGGTAAATATACTTTAGAAGCTGACCCAGTGATGCGCTTACCGTTTGATATTGATTAATCTTATAACCTTGTACAATATCCTCTCTCGCGTACTTTCCATGTGGCATTCAAGGCAGTATGCTGTATGACAAAAGTATGGAGCGCTAGTTTCAACCTTGTAAAAACTTATCCCCCATCATGACGATGAGGGATAAGTAATATATGTTTCAATGTTTATTTTTTACTTCTTAATCGCTTTTGTCTCGCTATGAGGTCAAGTAATGGACGATAATCATCGTCTATTAAACCAGTGAATTCAACAATCAATTCAATCGTAATGACAATGAGGATGATCATTAAAAAGACGCCCCACGGTTGTGAGAGGTATAAAATAATACTCACGACACTGAACATAAACGCGATAGAATAGATTAAAATCACCGTCTGTCGATGCGTATAACCGAGTTCTAATAACTTGTGATGTAAGTGAGATTTATCGGCTTGCATAATATGTTGACCTTTTTTAACGCGGCGAATCATCGCAAAAAGTGTATCAATAAATGGCACTGCTAAAATAACGATCGGGAAAAACAAGGAAATAAACGTAATATTTTTAAAACCAAGTAGTGACACGAAACCGATAATAAAGCCGATACATAACGCGCCACTATCTCCCAAAAAGATTTTGGCTGGATGAAAGTTAAAAGCAAGAAATCCAAAAAGCGAACCAATCAGAACACTACAAATCATAATAATAAAAATATTGCCTTGTAAAATCGCAATAAATGCAATCGTCACAAGCGCAATGACAGAGACGCCTGCTGCAAGTCCATCTAAGCCATCAATCAAGTTAATCGCATTCGTAATGGCTACAATCCAAAAAATGGTAATTGGAATACTTAACCATCCAAAGTAAATCGTTGGCCCAATTGGAATGGAAATAAAATCGATAGTCACGCCGTACGACACAACGACTAATGCCGCTGCAATTTGGCCTATTAATTTAAGTATAGGTTTTAAGTCATATAAATCATCTATTAATCCAACAAAATACATAACAATTGCACCAAGTAATAGCGGCTTGATTTCTCGTTCAATCGGATGTCCAAGCCAAATCCCTATTAAGAAAGATAATAATATTGCCGTACCCCCAAGCATCGAAATGGGTTTAGTATGTATTTTACGGAAGTTGGGTTTATCTACAATATCTAGCTTTTTAGAAACGGCTATTACTATTGGTGTAATTATTAAACTGACTATCATCGAGACGCCAATGAGTGTTAAAGTATACATCAGTTCACCTACATTACACGGAATTTTTCTTCATTCGTCGTTCAACAACGGCAAAAATCATTCGAAACATTTGCTGTCTCATTCATTCGCAATCAAACGACTTCAGCACATTAGTTAAATACAAGACAACACACAAAACACAATTATACATTAATTATTTTTTATTATGTCAGTGTTGCCAATATATTTATTTTACATTAAATTAAAAGCACATTAAACCTATCAATTAAATTGAATGATGTATGTATAATTCATTAAATAAAAGCGCTGATAAGGTTAAAATACACGTTTATTTTATCACATCTTAGGACTCAAGTTCCTATAAAAACATTTTCAATCACATAAATCTTTACACGTTATAAAAAATAATGACAAATTGTAACATTTCACATACAATAACTAATGGTAAAGAAAAGGAGTCGCTTAATTATGATTGAAGCTATTATTTATAATATTTCAGTAACAATCGCTGGAATATATTTATTTCATCGTCTTCAATACGCTGAATCTCATGACTTTAGATTTTCAAAAAGTTATATTACCGTATTGATGACTATCGTTGGGTTGTTACTTGCATTTCAACCTATTCCAATCGAAAACTATATGATTCAACTTTCTTTTGTCCCTTTACTCTTTTTAGGCCGATATACAAATTCTTTTTACACAGTCTTCGCAGCAGTCATTATTGCGTTGGTCGGTTACTTTGTATTATCGACGACATTAACTTATGCTGTTTCGTTGTTAGTCATTGCAGCTATTGTAAGTACAATTGGACCATTTCTCAAGCAAAATCATGTCGTTTCGATCCAAATTTTAAATATTTTAAGCATTATTATTTTAACGATTATTGCAATGATTATGCCATCATTTGATACCGTAGAAGTGCTCTATTTAATCCCTATTTCAATGGTTGCAACATTAGTAACAGCCGTATTTTACGTCGACTTGCTCAGATTCTTCTCACTCATCGAACGTTACGAGAATGAAGATACTGTTGATTACTTAACCGGTTTAGGCAATGTAAAAGAATTTGACCGTCATTTAAACGAGATGGCACGTGTTGCAGAAAATGAACGACAAAGTTTAGCGTTACTATTAATTGATATTGATGGCTTTAAAGATGTGAACGATGCTTATACACATCATGCAGGTGATGCCGTATTAAAACAAATGTCTCACCTTTTACAAAACTACGTGCCTAAAAAAACACGCATTTTCCGAAACGGCGGCGAAGAATTTTCGATTGTCTTGCGTGATTGCTCTTTAGATGAATGTGTCAAACTTGCTGAAAGTATTCGTAAAGCTGTGGAAAAATCAAACTTCCATTTGCCAGACAAAATTGTCATTAAACTCTCCGTTTCTATTGGCGTCGGTTACATGACGAGTGAAAGTCATAAATCACAACGCAAATTATTTAAAGATGCTGATGATATGTTACATGTCGCGAAAAACGAGGGGCGTAACCAAGTGATGTTCAGCCCTATTATTAACCCAAAATAACGCATTAAAGCCACCTTACTTACACAACAGAGAGGTGGCTTTTTTATATGCTTTGATTCAATATTTGCTTGGTTTTAAGGTCTAGGAAAGCGTTCCTACCACCCACTCATTAATGTATGAATAACGTGTGACACCCATGTATTGAAGCACCATTTTTTAAAGTTTGCAAAAACCATTAGACCCTCGAAAGATAAAGGCACAGCCGAAAATCCAATTCGCCTTCCATCTAACGCATACTTCAATCAAGCCGGATTTAGTTGAGGAAAGTCTCTTGGGAAAGGGAGAAATCGTTCAGCAACATTGACTTAACATAGGAATAGCTTTCTGACCTCTTTGTCCTAAAATAAAATAGCATTTCCTCCTTCCCACTTTATTTTCAGCCATTTGCCAAATCACATTTTCAAAACTTTCATTAAAACTAAGTATTAACTATTGCAAGTGGTATTATTCCCATGTAGACTGACTATTGATTGAGATGAAAGGAGACACAGCCATGGCAGAAGCACTCACGATTATTGATGAAAACAAAGTCATTGATGTCGTCCTACTTGCTGGTAAAGTTTTATTAGAAAGTGGCGCAGAAACCTATCGTGTAGAAGATACAATGGGCCGTATTGCAGCGAGTTTTGGTCTAGAAGATACATACGCCTTTGTCACATCAACAGCGATTATTTTTTCACTGAACGATCGAACGAATACTCGTCTTGTTCGGGTGCGTGAACGGACGACGGACCTAGAAAAGATTGCACTCGCTAACAATATTTCAAGGAAGATTTCGCGTAATACATTAACGTTAGACGAAGCAAAAGCGGAACTGATTCATCTAGAGCACGCTTCATTACAGTATTCATTTATCATTAAGTTTTTAGCTGCATCTATCGCATGTGGTTTCTTTTTATTTATGTTCGGCGGCGTTGGACATGATTTTATTTATGCCGTTATTGCTGGTGGCGCTGCATTTTTAACATTCGACTTAGTCCAGCGCTTTATTCAGATTAAATTTTTCTCAGAATTCATTAGTGCTACAGTTGTAATTACAGTGGCCGCCTTTTTCACTAAAAACGGTTGGGCTACCAATCAAGATATTATTACCATTGCCGGCGTCATGCCACTTGTACCAGGAATTTTAATTACCAATGCCATTCGTGATTTAATGGCGGGTGAACTTTTAGCAGGTATGTCACGGGGTGTAGAAGCTGCCCTCACTGCATTTGCGATTGGGGCCGGCGTTGCGATTGTATTACTTATTTTCTAGAAAGGTGTGAGGACATTGACTTATATTTTTTATTATATTGCGCAGTTTTTAATCAGCTTTGTTTCGACGATGCTATTTTCAATCATTTTCAATGCGCCGAAACGCCTTTTACTCGCATCAGGCTTTGTAGGTGCCATGGGTTGGTCCATTTATAAATTTACAGTTGATATGAACTATGGGATTGTCATGGCTGCTTTTTTAGGAAGTTTTATCCTTGCGATGATGAGTCATACGATGAGCCGTCGTTACAAGCGACCTGTCATTATTTTCATTGTACCAGGTATCATTCCATTAGTGCCTGGGGGTGCAGCATATGAAGCAACCCGTTTACTCGTAACAAATGCTTATACACCTGCAGTAAATCAATTTTTAGAGGTCACTTTAACATCAGGTGCCATCGCATTCGGAATTCTTTGTGCCGAAATCTTCTACTACATCTATACACGACTTAAACATGCCTATGGTAAACTTAAAGGAAAGCATTATCGTAAAGGATACCATATGAATAACCGTATCTAAGTAGACAAAAAGGAGTGTTAAGTATGAAAGAACAAATTATCGAAAGACTCTCACGTTACGTTAAAATTAATACACAATCTGATCCGAATAGCGAGACAACCCCTTCAACTGAGCGTCAATGGGATTTGCTTCATCTTTTAGAAAGCGAATTGAAAGCGATGGGGCTTGATACCGATTTAGATCGTCATGGTTACCTATTCGCCACATTAGAAGCGAATATTGAAACAGAGGCACCTACAATCGGTTTTTTAGCGCACGTAGATACATCACCTGATTTCAACGCCGCAAATGTAAATCCACAAATGATAGACAACTATGACGGCGGCGTCATCACTTTAGGTACTTCTGGCCGTGAAATTAACCCCGAAGTCTTTCCAGATATCCTCAAAGTCAAAGGGCATACATTAATGACAACAGACGGTACTTCCTTACTTGGTGCCGATGATAAAGCAGGTGTTGTCGAAATTATGGAAGCACTCCAATATTTGATTGCACATCCAGAAATTAAACATGGCCGTATTCGTGTTGGCTTTACCCCTGATGAAGAAATCGGTCGCGGTCCTCACAAATTCGACGTTGAACGTTTTGATGCAGATTTCGCGTATACAATGGATGGTAGCCAATTAGGTGAATTACAATTTGAAAGTTTTAACGCCGCAGAAGCAAAAATTACGTTTGATGGTGTGAATGTGCATCCAGGTTCTGCTAAAGATAAAATGGTTAATGCACTGAATTTAGCCAATGCGTTTCATCAAGCATTACCTGTCAATGAAGTTCCAGAGCATACGGAAGGTTACGAAGGCTTCTTCCACCTCATGGAATTGAATGGTAACGTTGAAAAAGCGACTGCACAATACATCATTCGTGACCATGACAGCACTTCTTTTGAAAACCGAAAACAACAACTTATTGAAATTCAAAAAGACATCAATGCACGTTATTATTATGATCCTGTACATCTCGTAATCAATGATCAATATCGCAACATGGCAGAAAAAATTAAGCCATTGCAACATATTATCGACATTCCAAAAGCGGTTTATGCTGACCTGAATATCACACCGAATACTGAGCCGATTCGTGGCGGCACAGATGGTTCACAACTTTCATTTATGGGCTTACCGACACCGAACTTATTTACTGGCTGTGATAACTTCCACGGCCCTTATGAATATGCTTCTATCGATGTCATGGCACAAGCCGTACAAGTCATCTTAGGCATCGTCCAAAAAGTAGCAGAAAAGTAAACCTTGTAAAAAGAGCAAGAAATAGAAGTGTTTGATGGTGATATCATCAATGTCTGTTAAACGATGAATGGATATAATCCCACAAAAACATACTAAGATTAGCTGTGAAGAAATTTATGACGATAGATTTCTTCACAGCTATTTTTTATAGTTGTAGAGAGAAGTAGATCGCGCAGTCCCGTGGATCTTTGAATCCGTAAAAAAACTGATCAGCTTTACTCTCCTTTTGAAATTCGATTGAAGTATGTTGGGTTCTAGAAACCGTGTATAGGAAAATGAAATGAAAAAGGCTAAGTAAAGTTAAAGATTTCTCAATTCAATAAAGAAAGGTATGATTTTTATCAACTGTTTAGGTATTGATATAAGTAAGTCAGAAAGTGTGGTCGCACATTATAAGGATGAAGTTTTGGTTAAAGAAATGGTCATTCAAAATAATCAAAATGGCTATCGTTATCTTAAAAATTACATCAAGCATCTTGATTCTCTATTTATCCTCTTTGAATCAACAGGTATTTATTCAAGAGGCATGAAACGCTTTTGTGAAATTCACAAAATAGATTACTTAGAAATGAATCCCCTAGAAGCCAAGTTCAAAACGAGCTCATTAAGATCATGGAAAACAGATAAGTCAGACGCACATAAACTTGCACTTCTTGCCTTTAGAATGAAAGATTCAAAGGTACAACGTCAGTCTGAAGAGATATACTTTGAACTGAGAGAACGTGCGCGCTTTCACTTAGAAATGGAGATAAACCAAAATCGTCTCAAAGTTGAGTTAGTCGAAACACTACATCAAACATTTCCAGGGTTAGAAAAGCTATTTACTAACAGATATTCAAAAATCGCATTAAATATAGCTAAAGCATTTCCTCATCCTGATTTTGTAAGTACTTTGACTCATGATGAATTGGTGGAAAAAGTACTTCATTCAACTGATAAAGGCATTTCAGTTAATAAAGCTCACAAGTATGTCCAAAAATTAATTGAGATCAAGAATAATAGTTTTCCGAATGTGGACAAGTCTTCTTTCCTCCTACAAAAAGTCCAATACTTATGCGACAAACTGCTTATTGGGATAGAAGAAATGAAAGAATTTGATCAGGAAATGATTGACTTAGCTAAAAATACAACTGAGTTTGAAAACATTATTTCAATTCCTGGCATCGGAGAACTCACAGGTGCATTGCTTATTGGGGAACTTGGTAATATTAGAGAATTTAAAACAAATAAACAATTGAATGCATTTGTAGGTATTGATATTAAACGGTATCAATCAGGAACTTCAAAAAGTAGGGATACGATCAACAAAAGAGGAAATAAAAAAGCAAGACGTTTATTGTACTTAATCATTATGAACATTATTAGGGGAAGAAATCATTATCAAAGCCATATTGTGGATTATTATTATAAATTAAGAGAGCAGCCTCATGGGAAAACCCACAAGACTGCCGTAATAGCGAGTATCAATCGCTTATTAAAGACCATTCACTACTTGATAGTCAATAATAAATTATATGATTATCAGAAAGCACCACACTAACGCAACCATATAATCATATACATCATAACACCTTATTCAAAAAAGTAAAAATTGGACGGTCTAGTTCAGTAATGTCAATTTTAATTATTGAACCCTTGACAAATCGTAGGAAATAGAGACTGGGAACTTTTTCAAACATTCCCAGTCTCTGTCCTTTTTAATTCATGTCCTCTCGTTAATTAAACGATGTCCGTAACAATCGAATGGCTTGTACGGCATAATTTCTTAACTGTATCCCCATTTTGAAGTCAGTTAATGTTTTCGGCATATCAATAAACGTGTTGAACATCCCTGTCACGCCTAATGCTTCGAATCGTTCGAATTTGTCCGCTGTACCACATAGTGCAATAGCCGGCTTATCATATTGTTGGCATAGTTCAGCAATTCTTAGTGAAGACGTTTCAATCATTTCGTCTTGTTCATCTATGCCTTCACCAAATACAACTAAGTCCGCTTGTTTCACTAATGCATTCAATCCTGTAATTTGATCAACTAATTCATGACTCGTTTGAATTTCAGCTTTAAATAATGCGTGTAACGTTGCTGCGATACCGCCACCTGCACCACCTCTTTCAACCGTACCTAACACGATATGATGCTGATGTTTAAACAATTCACTCCAATACCAAAGCAAATTATCAATCACCACTGCCTCTTCTCGGTCGATTTGAAGATTTGGATAAGTCTTCATGACTGCACTCTGTTTGCCGTATAGCTTACTCTCAAAATCTGTCACAATCTGAATTCGACACTGTTTCAAACCTTCATGTAAATCTTCTAGATCAATACGACGCACGTGTTTAATTTGGCCGCCACCTTTTGTCATGTCGACGGTACGCCCTTCATCGTCATAAAACTGTGCACCTAAAGCTTGTAACATCCCTGCGCCACCATCAAATGTATCGATAGCACCTACTGAAATAATCATATGTTGCGCATTTTTATCCAAGGCATGACGCATCACTTCACCTACACCATAGCTTGACTGTTCTACAAGTGGTAACGTCCCTTTTAAAAATTGCCCCGCTTCTATAACGGTAATGCCATCATCTGTCTGACCGTACGTGGCGTCTACAGCTTGCATCGCCGCATCGTGTACGGGAATTTGATATTGTGTCCCAGATTTCCACAAAAAGACGGCATTTAATAACTCTCTTCTCCCATTAAATAGTGGGACTTGTACAATATCTGCATCCTCAATTTGACTCGCCACACCTTCTTCTACATAGCGATTTGCGTCATAACTCGAAATAATATGGTTAAATTCATCCATAGCTATTAATATTTTCATATAGTCCCCCTCTTATCTCTGAAATATTGATGTTCAACATCTCGTCTAATTGAATATATACTTTATTGATTTAATATCCGTTAATAACTTCTAATCTCATTATTCTATATTATAGCCTTGACCTTCAAAAGTGTACAAATGAACTAAACAACTCATTTAAACGTAGCGCTTTAATTCCCATGATACGATGCACTCATCACGCTTATATCATTGATCAAAATAAAAAGCAACACATCCTAGTTTATCACATGTGTTGCTTTCATATATTTTCAAATATTGCTTGGTTACGCTTTTCAGGTCTACCAATCATGACATATCATCACATCGATTCAACCATTACCAAACAATCTCAGCCTATTCCTCAGCTTTCGCAAGTTCAGAGACATTCACATTTTTATGACTGTCGTGCCACTTGACCTCACCGTTTACGAAATAAAGCGCTTGAGGTGATTCATGTTGGACACCTGTCTTTTCAGCAATATAATCCGATAGTTCACGTGCTTCTTGAACTACTACATAGTAACCATCCATATCACGCTCATATAAAAATTTATTAAATTGATCGAACGCGTTTTCCGAAATCGGACAAGTATTGCTATGTTTTAAAATAAAGATATATGGATTCTCTTCAATCACTTGTTCGAATTGGTCAATCGAAGTTAGCTTAATCGCCATTCTCTTCACCTCTAAGTAGATTTTCTGTTTGTCTTTTATCTAAATTAATTAAGTACTTTTCTCAATGTTTACCATTATACACACATAATATAGGCTTGTTAACCTTTAATTTTGAATCCGCTCCCCATCTACCGAAACAATCCATCTAAAACAGCGCGCGTCCATTAGTTTGAATTCAACTGATCACGCTGATTTTCGTATGGTGCGTTATAGCTGTCCAAATCTTTTGCCTTTGTAATGAGTTTACGAATATTCGCCTGAGCTAATTTTTGATTATAGTCAATCGTTTTGAGACGTTCTTGATAATAGCGCTCAAGACTATAATACATTTGCACTGCATTTTGTCGGGCGTGGTTCGTCATCTCATCTCGGAGTTGCATTTCATTTAAATCTTTAATTTGTGTTTGAACTAACGGAATCACTTCCTCTTGAATCGCCTGCATTTGTGCTTTTCCATCCTTTTCACGAATAGAGGTCTCTGCTTTCTCTTTGATATGGTGATTATTTTCATCGAGTCGCTCTTCTAATTTTGTGCTATCTTCTATGCCTTGTGACGTTTGTTTCGCACTACTTATTTGTGCCTCTACACGACTGCGATGCTTTTCAAATTGTTGTGTGAACTCCAGTATGTTTTCATTCGCGCGAATTGAATTTTGGCAGAGTACGATAAACTGATCTAATTTTTCAATTATCTCTTCTTTACCCTTTATGCCCTCTAAATATGTAGACTTCAACGCTTTCAAATCTTTATTTGGTTCAGGAAGTGCTTTCGCCTCTTGATGATACACTTTCATCGCTGGCTTTAATTTATCGTCTATTTGCTTTTTAAATTGTTCAAATGCTTTTTTGTTCGCATCTGTCGTATTTGTTTGACTCAAATCATACAGTTGGTTTAAATTCATTTCTTCTAATGTTCGATTCACAATGCGTTCTTTTTCTGCAACAGTCTTCATTTGTTGATCGAATGCGTGCATCTGCTTTTGAGATGATGCCATACATGCGGTAAGACTGCCAATCATCAGAAAACTTAAAATGATTATTTTTATCCATTTTTTCATCGCTGCACCTCTTATTCAATTCGTATTATACATAAACGTATTTAACTTGAAAATAATATATGATATAGTAATGCAGAATTACGCAAAAGGACACTCAAGGAGGCCTCCATATGTATCGTCATGTCCAACCTTTTATGACTGAAAATCAACAGCCATTTTATGCGACACAATACGAAAAATACCAACACATTTTGTTTGATCTCTTAGACTCACCGGTGAAGTTCACACAACATATCGGCGGTACTTTTCATTTTAATTATCCGACTGAACCTATTTTAGATATTTTAGTCGGTGTTGAAAATTTGCACGACATTACGTCATTAGATGAAAAGCGACTAAACTATGCTGGATTTTATCGTTTACACCATGCTTACGAAAAGAAAGTCGTGATGGCAAAATTTAATAACCTGAATGAATTAAAGCAAGAAGTCCGCTTACATATTATTCAAATGCACACGCCTACTTTCCAACAATACCAACAATTTCATGAATTATTAACGCATCATCCAGCAGCCATTCAATTTTTTAAAGCCCAAAAAGCCTCTCTCGAACAACCATTCATGCCAATCCGAGATTATGAAAACTTAAAAAAGCAATGGTTTAAACAACTTCAACAATACACAACATAAAAAGTTCATACATGACGTGTTCTATTAAAACAGTTAAAATATAGTTAAGTCTAAAAATACCAAACACACTTTGTAAAAACCATCAAATATGAAAAATTGATTTATAATTGGCAAAAACACTATGGATTATAATGAAGAGAAAGGATGTTATTTGTGAATCATTCTAGCATCTTACAGGATTTAGAAAAACTGATTCCTGCAAGTATTATTAAGGTAGATGAACCATTAAAACGCTATACTTACACTGAAACTGGAGGGAATGCGGATTTTTATATTTCACCTGAACGTTATGAAGACGTACAAAAAGTCGTGAAATATGCGTATGAACATGACATACCTGTAACCTATTTAGGAAATGGTTCAAATATTATTATTAGAGACGGCGGTATTCGAGGAATCGTATTGAGCTTACTATCTTTAAATCACATCGTTACTTCTGATGCGACAATTATTGCAGGCAGTGGTGCGGCTATAATCGATGTGTCTCGAAAAGCACGCGACGTTTCATTAACAGGTCTTGAATTTGCCTGTGGGATTCCTGGTTCTATCGGTGGCGCTGTTTATATGAATGCAGGTGCTTATGGGGGCGAAGTAAAAGATGTGATCGATTACGCACTTGTCATCGATGAACGTGGCGAGTTGCTTAAATTAACACATAATGAGCTTGAATTGGATTATCGTAATAGTATTATCCAACAACAGCATTATGTCGTGTTGGAAGCTGCATTTACACTCACACCTGGGAAGCAAGAAGACATTCAAGAGAAAATGGATGATCTCACTGAACGACGCGAATCCAAGCAACCACTTGAATATCCATCATGCGGTAGTGTTTTCCGTCGTCCGCCTGGTCATTTTGCAGGTCAACTCATTCAAAATGCCGACTTGCAAGGGCATCGTATCGGTGGCGTCGAAGTCTCTCGTAAACATGCTGGATTTATGGTAAATGTCGATCACGGAACAGCGACAGACTACGAAAACTTAATTCATCATGTCCAAAACGTTGTGAAAGAAAAATTTGGGATTGAGTTAGAAAGAGAAGTTCGGATTATTGGAGAAGATTTAGAGAAATAAAGAAAAGTTTAAGGAGCGAATGCTATGCCGAAAGTTTATGGTGCGACTGTCGACCAAGAAACACGTTGTACTCACTACAATACGCCATTTGATGTCATCGCAATTAAGTTTAAATGTTGTCATAAATATTATCCTTGCTTTAAATGTCATAATGAATCTGAAAAACATCGTCCGAAACGTTGGCATTCGGATGAATTTGATGAGCGCGCTATTTTATGTGGTGTTTGTGGTTATGAGATGCCGATTGAAACGTATATGATGACCGAATCTTGTCCTGAATGTGAAGCGCATTTTAACAACCGGTGTAAGTTTCATTATCACCATTATTTCGAAATTTAATTTTTTCATTATAATGTAATATAACAACCTTTAAACATCTTAAATATTATCTTCTGAATCGTCTTTTGATGCTATATTCGTAGTGCTAGAACTTTAAGTCCTCACTCCCACGGCTGCCTCGCTTTCTCAAAACTTACATTGAGAAGACAGGTAGCTATTGCAACAAAGCGATCTTCGTCAAAATGAACAGGCTTTTTTTACTTTTCATTTCTCTCCTAGAAGCCTTACCTTTTTGACACCCTATGAGTAAAGATAACGCACGGAAATCCTGTTTTTATAGCCCATCTAAAAAAGAGGTTAAGCAACGCTATTTTGCTTAACCTCTGTATTATGCTCATCAGTCCTATTTGACATAGAGCCTTTCATTGACACTTTAATCGTTAAAAAATAAAATCTTCATCTTGTAAAGATTCAACATTTAATGCAAGTACATAGCCATCACCTTTAACTGAGAAGAAGTCGTGATTTTTAGTAGAAGTGTCTAACGCATTCTCGATGATTGGACTAAACTCGCGTTCTTCAAAATACGGTTCAAAACCTAGATTGGAGAGCGCTTTGTTACCATTATAACGAACATAGTTCATCACATCATCAGTTAAACCAATCGGATCGTATAAACTTCTTGTATATGATGCCTCATTCGCGTATAAATCCTCTAATAATTGGTACATTTCTTTATCCGCTTTTTGTTTCTCACTTTCCGACAATTCATTTCTCAAACTTTGTGCATCTAAACCAGTGAATACACCATGAATCGACTCGTCCAGTAAGATTTTACGGATGATTTCACCTGATGTTGTCATACGGCCTTGTCCTGCCAAATACAAAGGATAGTAGAAACCTGAGAAAAAGAGGAATGTCTCTAAAAAAACACTCGCCACACGTGCCATATATTGATCATAAATAGATGCTTCTTTTCCCCATAATTTATGATAAGTGCCGACAATCTTTTCAGACTTATACTTTAAATGTGGTTCTTCTAATACCCAGACATCTAATAATTCATCTGTTTCTTTAGATGGAAGTAACGTAGTAAAAATGTGCGAATAACTTTTGGCATGGATTTGTTCCATCATCCCCATGAATGAATAGACTGCTTTTTTACGCAAGTCTTGTGTATGTAACATGATTAAAGGCATACCATCGTCTGCTTGGTGTGTATCTAATCCAGTTAAACCTGCAAGCGCTTTTTTAAATGTATCTTGTTCTGCTTCAGTTAATGATTTCCAACTTGCAATATCTTTAGAAACTTTAAATTCTGTTTCCACCCACATTTGAGCGATGTTTTGACGCCAAAACATATTTGTCATATCTTCTTGTGTATTCCAATTTACAGCTATCATTGACTTCTTTGCTCCTATCTTTTATATATTGTATGACAAATGGGACAAACCAATGCCCCATTCCATAAATTTTAACATTGTGAGTCGGGCAAAAGTTTGTGTCGCACACTTTCGCCCAAGTTGAGTAAACAGCACTATAAAACCATTTGTTCACCGCTATCCTCACAAGTATCACTTCAATCGCTAGACCTACGTGATATCATAGGTCCGCCTTTAAATCTAAAAAATTAAATCGCACAGCTCGTACATTCTTCGACACTCAATAATTTATTACGTGTATAGTATAAAGATTTCAAACCTTTATGATGCGCATAAACGTATAAACGTGACAATTCACGCGTTGAAATTTCTGAGTTAACATATAAAATTGTTGAAATCCCTTGGTCAATATGCGTTTGGATCGTTGCAATCAAATCGATCAGCTTCATTTGATCAATATTGAAAGCTGATTTGTAATACCACATTGTTTGCGGTGATAAAAACGGCATAGGGTAAAACGTTTCTGAATTCCCATATGTACGTCGCTCAATTTGGTCGACAATTGGCATGACCGAACTTGTCGCATTTTGCACATACGAAATACTTTGTGTTGGTGCAATCGCTAAACGGTATGCATGATATAAGCCATATTTTTCAACTTCAGCTTGCAATACTTTCCAATCGTCACGTGTAGGAATAGTGTGATTTGCAAACAGAGCTTTTACCTTTTCAGACTTTGGTAAAAAGTCCTCAGACGTATAGCGTTCAAAATAGCGTCCACTCGCATAATCCGATTTATCAAAATCTTTGAATGTTTCACCACGTTCTTTAGCAATTTGCATCGAACGTTCAATTGAATAATAATTCATCATCATGAAAAATACATCTGCAAAATCTTTCGCTTCTTCTGATTCGTAACTGATATGATTTTTAGCTAAATAACCATGCAAATTCATCACACCAAGCCCAACTGAGTGCAGTTCACTGTTCGCCTTTTTGACGCCTGGTGCATTTTGAATATTAGCTTCGTCACTTACGACTGTTAATGCATCCATTCCTGTATGAACAGAATCTCTAAACTGATTAGATTCCATGACATTCACAATATTTAATGAACCTAGATTACAAGAAATATCACGTTTGATTTCATCATCTACGCCATAACCATGAATCACAGATGTTTCTTGAAGTTGGAAAATTTCTGTACATAAGTTACTCATTTTAATTTGGCCAATATTAGAATTTGCATGCACACGGTTAGCATTATCTTTAAACATTAAATAAGGGTAGCCAGATTGCAATTGCGTTTGTGCAATCATATTTAACATTTCACGTGCATCTTTACTTTTCTTCATGATATTTGGATTTTCGACAAGACGATCATAATACTCGTCAATATTAATATCGTCTAAAGTCACGCCATATTCTTGTTCTACTGTATGAGGGGCAAACATAAAGAAATCTTTACCTTCTTTCGCCAATTCGAAAAACTTAGACGGTACAATCAGACCTGTTGAAATCGTTGAAAGACGCAAATCCTCATCTGCGTTAATTTTCTTCGTATCTAAAAATTCTTCTACATCGTAGTGGAAAATATTTAGATACACTGCCCCAGCACCTGGACGTTGACCTAATTGATCAGCATAGCTAAAACCACCTTCAAGTGCTTTAGCAATAGGTAAAACCCCTTTCGCAACACCTTTTATGCCTTTAATCGCTTCACCTCTTGCACGCAATTTGGAAAGGTTAATAGCTACCCCGCCACCAATTTTGCTCAATTGTTTAGCAGTTGAATCAATAAAATTAATAGAGTTTAAACTGTCATCTACTTCTAATAAGAAACATGAAACTAATTCACCTCTACGCGCACGACCTGCGTTCAAGAAAGTAGGGGTTGCTGGTTGGTAACGTTGCTCTACCATTGCTTGAATCAATTTTTTAGCAAGTTCAACATTACCTTTTGCAAGATAAAATGACACTATCATTACATGTTGATGATAGTCTTCCAGATATTGTGACTTATCATTCGTTTTTAATGCATAGTCTTTAAAAAATTTGCTTGCTGACATATAACTAGCAAAACGAAATGGAATCTCTGTTGCAAATGCAATTAATTCAACAAGTTGCGCTTCGCTGTATTCTTCAAATACATTGTAATAAAAATGATTGTCAACTAAAAAGTGAAGGCGTTCAAGTTCGCTATCAAAATGAACAGTTTTATCTTGAATCTCTTCTAAATAACTTGCAAGTGCTTCTTGATCTTTTTCAAGTTGAAAAAAGCCATTTTCATTTCTTTTTGTCACTTGATTATTAAGTTCAATGTGCTTGTATTGTTTTTGTTCCATAGTTTTCATAAAAATTGACCACCTTCTCTTTAAATTCGATTGTATCGTGTGCATTACCATGTAGTTCAAATTTCATTAGTAAAGGGACGTTATACATTTCTGCAATCCGTGTACCTGCCTTCGCAAAGTTAGTCCCCCAGTTTCGGTTACCACTTGCTGCGACACCCTTTAAATTTTCATGGTTGCATTCTAAAAATTGCTGGACTGGTTGAGGTACCTCACCAAAACCAATGGTCCCTGTGACGATAATGAATGGCTCAGTCACTTTTTCTAAAGTATTCGTCTCATTAATCTCTAGTGTGTTATCAAGTTCTGTACGTTTGATGAATCGTCTGACATTACCTGTAAAAGAATAAAATACTACTTTCATCCTGAATAACCACCTTTCTTCCGAGATAAATGATTCACGTATCGTTCATTGTAACTTTTCTCTCATCCACAATATAAATGTTATTGAATAAAATGCGAACATACATTTGCTTTATCTCTATTCTTAAAATAAGTTAAAAAGTTGATGATATACCATTATCGCCGTACAATAATGACTTATATTTTTCAACTACTATATGTAGATTATCAAAGAAATAGAATGTTCAAAATCGTGTAAACCTCCATTGATTTTGTCCATTCTCGTGATGTTATCCGCTCATCAAACACAATATATTGTGTTTATTTTCATTCGACCATACTATATTATGTGTCTCATTATACAGAACTCTATTCTCAATTTAAAGAGATAAATTGGAACTTTTGTCACCCATTGTCATCAAAAGCGATGAAATCAACTACTAGAAGAGTTGAAAAAATTATTTTCTGATTGAAGTGCATCTCTCACTTGACTTTCTTAACCGAAACGTTTATACAGACCTCTTAAACAGAACGTATGTTCCCTTTTATTGTAGCTCCTTTTAGTAAAATTGCAAGATATAATGCAAGTTGTTTCATTTTGTGCTACTATGTATAAGTCAAATTTTTATCAATAAGAGGCGATATCATGAATACTAAAGTGAAAGGAATCCTCGCTATTTTAATTTCTGCTATTGGTTTTAGTTTTATGGCAGTTTTTTTTCGTCTATCCGGCGATTTACCCGTATTTCAAAAATCACTCGCTCGAAATTTCGTAGCCATGTTTATTCCGTTATTCTTTATTCTTAAATATAAACAGCCCTTCTTCGGTAAGCTCAGTAGTCAACCTTTATTAGTGACACGTTCTGTTTTAGGTTTAATGGGCGTCCTGTTAAACATCTATGCGATTGATCACATGGTATTAAGCGATGCCGATATTTTGATGAAGTTGAATCCTTTTTGGACGATATTGTTAAGCCTCATCTTTTTAAAGGAATTTATTCAAAAATATCAAATTACTTCAATGGTTATCGCAATTATCGGTATGCTTTTCGTTGTCAAACCTGAATTTTCATCTGATGTGATTCCGGCAATTGTGGGACTGTTATCCGGTGTTTTCGCGGCTTCAGCATATACCGCTGTACGTGCTTTAAGTACACGAGAAGCCCCATACACGATTGTATTTTATTTCTCATTCTTTTCGGTTATTGTGCTGATACCATTCGTCGCATTTACATTTGAACCGATGAGCTTAATCCAAATCGTTTACTTGATTTTAGCAGGTTTGTCCGCTGCAGTAGGCCAAATCGGTATTACAGTCGCATATAGTTACGCACCAGCCAAAGATATTTCGATATTTACTTATGCGTCTATTATATTTACAGCAATTATCGGCTTTATCTTATTTAATGAATCACCTGACTTTTATGCCATTATCGGTTATATCATTATTTTAAGTGCAAGCTATTATATGTTCGAAAAAGCACGACGCTCGACAAGTTCTAAGCATCGTCAACAACCATCAAAATAATATAAAGGAGGCCTTCCTCATGACAGAAGGACGTTCAAAAGACGAATTACAAGATATTACACTTCTCGGCAACCAAAACAACACTTACAACTTTGATTATCGACCAGATGTTTTAGAAACATTTGATAATAAACACCAAAATCGCGATTACTTTGTTAAATTTAACTGTCCTGAGTTCACATCTTTATGCCCAATTACAGGACAACCTGATTTTGCAACCATTTACATTTCATATATTCCAAATGTTAAAATGGTCGAATCTAAATCATTAAAACTTTATTTATTCAGTTTCCGTAACCATGGTGATTTCCATGAAGACTGTATGAATATTATTATGAATGACTTAATTGAGTTAATGGATCCGCACTACATTGAAGTATGGGGCAAGTTCACACCACGTGGCGGCATTTCAATCGATCCATACACTAACTACGGTCGTCCAAATTCGAAATACGAAAAAATGGCAGAACATCGCCTCATGAATCATGACATGTATCCAGAAAAAATCGATAATCGATAAAAATTAATACAATTAGAGTAAACAAAATCTCTCAAGGAGCGAAAGCCTAATTTTTGATTTGCACATCTAGGATTTAGCATTTCCCCCTTGTATAATAAAACGATAGAGATGTATAAAGTTAACACATAAGATGAGTAAAAACAGAAATAAACTGTGTAGTAAAGATACATAATACCAAATCTTTACTACACAGTTTATTTAAAAGCTCCAAAATCCAAAGAAACAAATCTCGTTCATCATTGTTTAATAATGATGATCACTTCTCTAGATTGTTCTAGATGCTCAACTTTTTTCATATTAATTACCTCGTATCAAATAAAATCATAAAAATTTGCTGTATATACTTACATTAATAAAAGTATCTTTTAATTTTTTATGCTTTTTTAGTTCTCCTTCACAAACAAATCCACACTTATCCAACATTTTTTTACATCTTGAATTCATTTCATACACTTCTCCATATACTTTAATCATATTCATTTCTTTGGCAGCATGTTTATAAATCATTTCAAGTGCCTTTCCGCCTATCCCCATATCTCTGTAGTTTTTATGAAGCGCAAGACCAATACGAGAATTTTTATTATAATAATCAATGTCATATAGCATTCCCATTCCAACATTCTCCTCGCCTTGTTTAATAATAAAAATTTCGTCTCCCTTTTCTTTAAATATTTTCAAAGTATTCTTGATATCATTTTTTAAAATACTTGATTCTCCTCCTTGTAAAGCTACTAAATTTACAAAATCGTCGTTATATATATCTAATAAAAAATCAACATCCGCTTCATCTGCTAAAACTATTTTTAAGTTTTCCATTAGTCTTGTCTCCCCCACTCTATATGTTCGAAATCAGTCAATTCTCTAATTGAAGATTGGGACATCCAAAATACCGACACAAACACTAATAAGCTTGCAAACAATATCATTACCGTGTGACTCCCAAATAAAACACCTAAACTCCCACCTAATAACGCACCGAGAGGAGCTATTGATGTGGAGACCCCAATCATTGTTCCCATCGCCATTCCTAGTTGTTCTTCACTAACAGATAATTGAATAATGGTCTGAGAAATAATATTAAACATACCCACAACAACCCAACCCGTTAAAAATAAAACAAATGAGACAATCATTATAAAAGTGCTTTCATGCTTAAGTAACGAAAATAAAATCCAAGAAACACCGATAAGTGCAATGCCTAGGATATAAAACACACCTAAAGGAACACTCCTCATCCACTTTCCTTTTACAATTAGAGATCCCGCTAAAATACCAATTCCAGAACTAGACATTAAAAGGCTATAATGCAGTTCTCCTAATGCATAAAACGGTAAATTTGCAAAAATACCAGTTACTGAAAAATTAATAACAATGACACCTATTAGTAAGGGGAAAAATAATTTTCCTTTCCATAAAGCTAACCCAGAACAAAGCGTTTGAAAATGCATTTTCAAATACCCACTCTTTTCTACAGTCTTATGCCGATTTATTAAATAAATTTGTCGGCTCAAAAATATAAACATCACACCATTAATCAAAAAAGTAACACTATCAATAACATAAATAGAAAACAATCCAAATGCAGTAATCACTATTCCTGCTAACGCATTGAATAACGCATCACTACCTTGATATGCAATACTAAAATAGGCATTACCATCAATTAATTGATTTTCATTTAAAATTTTAGGTAATAAGCTCAATTGTATTGGGTATATCATTTGATTGAGTAGACTTGCTATAAACATAACCAATAATAATAGACTCAACGTTAAATGATCGATAATATGTAACAATGGAATGCCTAATAATAAGAGACCCTGTAACATTTGTGAGTATATTAAATATTTTTTAGGATTGATTCTATCTAATAAAGGACTTAAAAAAACTTGAATCAGTGCTGTTGATGAGGTCAAAAACAATGCAAAACCTGTATATATTGGTGAATGACTCAAACTATAGACAAGCAACATTGTCCCAATACTGTAAAGACTATCACCAAAATTCGAAATTAGCCTGCCCATAAACAAAATTACAAAATCTCTGTTTTGAAACACAATGTTCATCTCCAAACATTATTTTAATAGCATATTAACACTATTTTTCGAAAAGTAAATATTTTCTGAAAAGATTTACTATTAGGAGTATTCATCGTAATCAGGCTAATCTTTTCTTATCTCTAACAAAGCAATATTGACTGTTTATAATACTCCACTTTACTTGATACACCTTAACTAAGAGGAAAATAAACACTAACAATAAAAACGTGCAGTTTTTCGTAAATCATATTTAAAATTTTAAATATTTTATTGCTAAGCGAGAAAAAGGTGCTATAATAACTCATAAAGTTTAGTGACTTTATCGGGATATACGTACAAAAAACAGATAAACGATACATCAAGAAGCAAACTATATATATTCACATACCATAAAAATATATTATAAAATGTTCTTTGTATAAAAATCTTGTGTATGATACCGATGAGTTATAGAATAAGTTTAACTTGACTTACATAGGGGGTATTATCAATGAGTTCACATTATACAAAGGAAGAAATCCTAAATAGTACGCCACGTACGGGATTCTTCGGGCATCCTAAAGGACTCAGTACGCTAGTGTTCACAGAATTTTGGGAGCGTTTTAGCTATTACGGGATGAAAGGAATACTAGCTTTCTATATCTATTATTCAGTGGCTAAAGGCGGGTTTGGTTTAGACCAAGGTGTCGCACTTCAAATCGTTTCAATTTATGGCGCTTTAGTTTATATGAGTGGGGTGATCGGAGGTTGGATTGCAGACCGTATCACAGGCACACGTCACGCATTGTTTTATGGTGCTGTGCTGATCATGATTGGCCACATTTTAATGTCACTCCCAAACAGCCTTGTCTTATTACTTATCGCATTACTCTTTTTAATTATGGGGACAGGTTTGTTGAAACCAAACATCTCCTCAACGGTTGGATTGTTATACGATAAGAACGACGCACGCATGGATTCGGCATTTACGATCTTTTATATGAGTATTAATTTAGGAGCATTACTCTCACCACTCATTATCGGATGGGTACAAGTCAATGTCGGTTTCCATGTCGGCTTTGCGATTGCAGCTGTAGGGATGTTTTTCGGTTTATTGGCATATATATTCACAAATAAAAAATCACTCGGTCTTGCAGGTGTTGAAGTGCCAGACCCATTGACTCCAACAGAACGCTCAAAATTAATTAAAATCATCGGAAGTCTGACGATCATACTAGTGATTATTGGGATTGCATTGTATACAACAGGCTACTTAACTATTGAACTATTTTCTAATATCATCACGATATTAGGTGTATTCTTGCCTGTTTTCTTGTTTACAAAAATTATTCTAAGTAACAAGACTGCAAAACATGAACGTAAACGTGTTTTTGCATACATTCCGTTGTTTATTGCGTCTGTTGCCTTCTGGATGATTCAAGAGCAAGGGTCAACAGTTTTAGCACAGTTTTCTGACACAAAAACACAACTTGAATTATCTAAAGTTACAGGAGGATTGATTGATTTTCATATCCCACCAGCATGGTTTCAATCTTTAAATCCATTTTTCATTATTATTTTGGCACCTTTATTCTCAATTTTATGGATGAAACTCGGTCGTTATAATCCACCGACTGTCATTAAATTTGCGCTCGGTGTTATTTTAGCTGGTCTTTCATATTTAATTATGATTATTCCAGACAGTAACAGTTTGATCAATCCGTTCTGGTTAGTCGCGAGCTTCTTACTCGTAACGTTTGGTGAACTTTGTTTATCTCCTATTGGCTTATCAACAACAACAAAACTTGCACCTGATGCGTTTGCAGGTCAAATGATGAGTATATGGTTTTTATCGAATGCTATGGCGCAAGGTTTAAACGCACAAATGGTGAAGATTTATGTCCATATGAGTACAAACGAGTACTTCCTTTATTCAGGACTCTTCGCGGTGGCTATCGGTATAATTTTAATTTTAATTACACCATTGATTAAAAATTTAATGCAAGGCGTAAAATAAATTAAATACTTTTTCATACATATGAGAGGTTTGGCATGAATGTACCGGACCTCTCATATTATTTTCAAAAACTTTCTAGTGACACTTTATCTCCTCATTCGTTACTTCCATCGTCAAACATGTAGGGTCGATTTAAACATACATCCTCCCCCTCTTTATTTAAACGTTACTTCCATCTATCGGCAGCAAATAACCACTATACAAATAGTGCATAATTCAACCATTTATCACTTTATTTTTTATCTGAATTTTTAAAATTTTATTATTTTTAAAAAACTAATTGCTATTTATTTTCATCAGGCGTAAACTTTCTATTATATGTTTTGTTCAGATAGGAAGGATTGATTGAAATGTCAGAATTATCACACGAAAAAGCTGTACAAGAGATTCCTCAAAAAGGATTCTTCGGCCATCCTCGTGGTCTAGGTGTATTATATACCGTAGAATTCTGGGAGAGATTTAGTTATTACGGTATGCGTGCCCTATTGATTTACTACATTTACTACAATGTCAGTCAAGGTGGCTTAGGGCTCGAGAAAACATTCGCTCAATCGTTGATAGCTGTGTATGGCTCGTTAATCTTCATGACATCTATTTTAGGGGGCTGGGTAGCTGACCGAATACTGGGGACAAGACGCTCCATGTTTTATGGTGCTGTGTTAATTATTATCGGTCACATTTGTTTAAGCTTACCGTTTGGTTTAACAGGACTACTGTCATCAATGTTCTTTATTATTGTAGGGTCAGGTCTGATGAAACCTAACATTTCAAATATTGTGGGGCGTCTCTATCCTAAAGACGATAGCCGTGTAGATTCAGGATTCGTTATTTTCTATATGGCCGTAAATATGGGGGCGTTTGTTTCACCACTTGTGTTAGACCACTTTAGAAATGTCGGTAACTTCCACGGTGGCTTCTTAATTGCTGCGATTGGTATGGGGCTGTCACTCCTTTTTTACCTTTTATTTCATAAGCGTAATCTAGGACGTATTGGCGTCGCACCACCAAATCCGTTAAGCCCTGCAGAAAAGAAAAAGTATGGGATGATTTTCGGTCTGATTACCGCTGTGATTGTCTTAGTTGTTGCGATCGCATCTATGACTGGAACACTTTCTTTTAATTTAGTGAGTTTAATCGTATTAGTTTTAGGATTTGCATTACCATTTGTTTATTTTACGATTATGATTGTAAGTAAAGATACAACAGATGTTGAACGTTCACGTGTTATTGCGTTTATTCCTTTATTTATTGTCGGTGTTATTTTCTGGTCGATTCAAGAACAAGGGGCTAACGTCCTTGCCGTATACGCGGATGAAAAGGCAGATCTTGCTTTCAACTTATTCGGCTGGGAAAGTGTTTTCCCTGTGACATGGTTCCAATCGATTAACCCATTTTTCATTGTCGTTTTCGCACCAGTGATTTCTTGGCTATGGAGAAGATTAGGACGTTTTGAGCCAAGTTTACCAATTAAGTTTGCAATCGGTTTATTTCTAGCAGGTAGCTCGTTCATCCTGATGATGGGTGTGATTTATGCTTACAATGACGCCAACATTTGGTTTGTATGGATTATCTTGTCATATATCATTTGTGTGATTGGTGAGCTTTGTATTTCACCAACAGGAAATAGTTCAGCTGTTAAACTTGCACCTGAAAACTTCAACTCTCAAATGATGAGTTTATGGTTATTAACGAATGCAACAGCACAAGCGATTAATGCACAACTTGTGAAACTTCAACCTATTATTGGGAATCAAAACTATTTCGGTCTTATTGGGGGCATCGCTATCGTTGTCGCGCTTTTAGCCGTCATCGGTTCACCATTTATTTTAAGAGCTATGAAAGGTATTCGTTAACATCACAATAAGGTGAGTATACGTTTGGGACACCCCTCGTATACTCACCCTTTTTTACTTTGAAGTTATCATGATTAACATCAACACAATTGCGGTATACAATGAAGTGTACGTGAATTGAAAGGAGCAAACTTATGGCACCACAATACGAACACGGCGTTCTTTTTTATCACCAACATTCAGGACTCAACAAAATACATGAAGGCTTGGGTGAAGTGACTGTCGCGCTGACCCAACTCTGCAAAAGATTTACCATTCAATTAAGTGAAAATGAAGGTGACATCGAAAAATATTGTCAACGTATACAAGACCAAGACAATCGCGAAGGCATCGATGTCCTCTTCATTTTAGGTGGCGATGGAACAGTCAATGAATTAATTAATGGTGTCTTAAAATATAACTTAAACCTCCCAGTCGGTATTATTCCAGGTGGCACGTTTAATGACTTTGCGAAAACATTGAATTTATCTACTAAAGCAGGCCCAGCGAGTCAAGATTTGTTACTTGCATCACCTCAAAAATACGATGTGATGAAAGTTGAAGATCAATATGTATTAAACTTTGCGGGCATCGGTTTGATGGTACAAAATGCTGAAAATGTACAAGGTCAATCTAAAGACTTGTTCGGCAAACTAAGTTATATTATGTCAACACTTAAAACACTTTCTAACCCAAAGCCTTTCAACTATACATTAGACATTGATGGTCGAACGTATACAGGTGAAACGTCCATGTTGTTATTTGCGAATGGTCGTTTTATCGGTGGCGGCAAAATTCCGCTCATGGAAATGTCGCCCTCTGACGGTGAGCTTAATACGTTTATTTTTAATAATTACAGTATGAGTATTCTTAAAGATATTTTTAGCTTACGTGATAGTATGACGTGGAGTGAAATTAGCGACAATATCGATCATATTCCAAGTCGTCACATTCATGTGAAAACTGAGCCGCCAATGCGCGTCGATATCGATGGTGAAATTGCTTTAGATACACCGGTTGATATTGAAATCATTCCGCAAGCGATTGAATTATTGACGGTAGAACCAGGTCAAGCAAAAGATAACTAGCGAAAAGCAAAAAAAAGCAGTGACGCCATTGTAGTGCGTCACTGCTTTTTGCTGTTGTGGATTAAAAAATGCTAACCTATTAAACGCTATGCTTCCTTACCGAAAAAGTATTCTTCTACTTCTTTCCAGTTATTCACACGTTCAAAATCGGTATTCCCCTCATTATGTGGCGCTGAAAACATTAACGGCTTCCCTGTATGTCCCCCTAGTTGACGCGGATTGTCATCAATTAAATAATCCGTCGCGACAATGTCTTTACGGCCACAGAACACAAATTGTTGTGAATCTAAAAATGGGAAATGTTCCAATAACCATTCGTATTTGTCATGGAAAGATGTCGGCACATCCATTGCAGCTGTGACAATATAAATGTCATAGTGCTCGGCTAATTTTTTAACGACCGCTTGCGCATCTTTCATCACATTTAAACGGCCAAAAAAGCCGTCTGATGCCAAAATATTACGGATTTCTTCCGTATGTTCTGGCATGATTTCGTAAATACGTTTCCCAGCGATTTGATCGATTGTCACACCTAATTGTGTACGGCGATTCAACTCATCTAAAATCGCCCCCATCGTATCTGCCAGTACTTCATCCATATCGATCCCTATTGAAGTTCTCATGTTATCGCTCCTTGTATACATTCATCTCACCGCTTTATCATAACATACTTTGTCTCAGCGTTTGATGATTCCCACACAAACTCGAATGTCATTGTTTAGGTTAAAATGATTTCAACACGTGGCGAATCACTTCATTTTGTTCTGGAAAACCTAATGAAATACGGACACCATTAGGGAAAAGACGCGCAATAATGCCGTGGCGTAACAAGGTCTCATCCAATTCTTCTGCACGATCTGTTTCTACAAAGACAAAGTTTGTTTGAGACGGATAAATTTTCAAAGCTGTTTCAAGATCAATAAACTTTTCACGTTCCACGCGGTTCGTCTCCACGACTTGTTGTAGATATTCCTGGTCTTCTAACGCTTTCAATGCGGCTTGTTCAGATAAACGTGTCGTATTAAATGGCGGACGAATGACATTGAGTTGTGCAGCTAATTCTGGCGTAGAAATGAGATAACCGATACGTAAACCTGCTAAACCATACGCTTTAGAGAACGTACGCATTAACGCGACATTATCATATTGCTTCATTAATTCTAACGTTTTTGGATAATCTTCTGCAGAGACATATTCCGCATAAGCCTCATCCATAAATACTGGAATGTGTGAAGGTACCTTTTCTAAAAATGCTACAATATCGTCATGTGTGTGATATGTTCCAGTTGGATTGTTCGGATTACAAATCCATATCGCTGCTGTTTTATCATTTACTGCTGCTGCGATACCGTCCAAATCAAATGACCCTTCCACCAATGGGACTTGAATGGTCTCCGCATCTTCTACGACCGCATTGTGAAGATATTGGCCGAACGTCCCCGCACTCGTCACAATATTGTCCCCTGCACGGACTAACGTTCTAGAAATAATCACAATCATTTCATCAAGGCCGGCACCAAAAAGAACTTGTGATTTGTCTACACCATAATGATTTGCAATGGCTTCTTGTAGCAATGGTGCATTCGGTTCAGGGTATAAAAAGAGGTCATCCACATGATCTTTAATCGCTTGTTTCGCTTTAGGAGATGGACCAAATAAGTTTTCATTAGAAGCATGTTTGTGAAGCTCACCCTCAATCCCATACTTTTCTTTTAATTTCTCCGGTGACAATCCAGGTTGATACGCACGTAATTTAGAAATTTGTGATTTCATTTCTAAACCTCCTATAAATCAGAATTTTTAAAATATAGTTACTAGTATAACCATTAACGCTTTAAAATGCTAGAGTATCCGTCTATTTATTCGTAGTCTATCAAAGGTTCAAATAAAAATTTTGATCACGCACAAGTAAAAAGACGATGTCGTACGTGTATCATAATGACAACCGGATAATACCATTGATATAGAACAACTGGACCATGACGCCTCTCCAAAAGTTTTGAAAGACAACAACAGTCCAGTCGTTTTTATACTATTTCTAATAAAGTCAACAAATTGTTCGGCAACCTATCAACAAATGAGACGCAAACAACAGCACTATTTGTCAATCAAGCCTTGTTTCTTGAGATACGCTTTCGCGACATCATAAGGATCTTCATCTTTTTCAGCAACACGATAATTCATTTCTTGCATCTCTTCATCAGATATTTTACCTTCAAGTTGGTTTAAAGCTTTTTCAATATCTGGGTGCGCTTCAATAAATGATTTTTTAAACAGTGGTGCACCTTGATACGGTGGGAATACTTTACGGTCATCATCAAGCACGACCATATCATATTGTTTTAATTCTGCATCTGTCGAATATGCATCAATTAAATTAATATCACCACTTTCAATAGCTTGATAACGCAATTTAGGCTCCATCTTTTTCACATTTTGGAAGTTTAAGTGATACACTTTTTGAATCGCATGATAACCATCTTCACGGTCATTAAATTCAAGTGTGAAACCTGGCTTAATCTCGCTTTCGACTTTTTTCAAATCATTAATCGTTTTAATGTTGTGTTCTTCGGCAAAGTCGCGTTTGACTGCTAATGCGTACGTATTGTTGTATTGCATTGGTCTCAACAACGTCATATCAAATTTGTTTTCCAAACTTGCATTTGCTTGTTCATATACTTCTTTTTCGTCTTTAGATTTCGGTGATTCTTTAGTCAACTCACCTAATACGGTACCTGTAAACTCCAAATAACCATCAATATCACCTGATTTTAATGCATTGAATAAAAATGTTGTTTTACCCATACCGTCTTTCACTGACACAGTATAATCTGTTTCATCTTCAATTAAAATCTTGTATATATTTGTGATGATTGACGGTTCTGTACCAAGCTTCCCAGCAATCGTAATACGTTCATTTTGATTAGAGAAGATGGGTGCGATAGTAACTGCCAACATGAACAGTAATATCACACCAAGTGTCGCTAACATTTTACGGTAAGACGTATGGCTTAACATTCTTAAAATCACATCAAACAAAATTGCTAGTATCGCTGCAGGAATCGCTCCAATTAAAATCAATGAAGTGTGATTACGATCAATTCCTAATAAGATAAGGTCACCTAATCCTCCCGCACCAATTAATGCCGCTAGTGTAGCTGTACCAATAATCAATACCATTGCTGTACGAATACCGGCCATAATGACTGGCATGGCTATCGGTAACTCAACTTTAGTCAAACGACGAATAGGTTTCATGCCAATGCCTTTTGCTGCTTCTATTAACGAATAATCAACACCTGTAATTCCCGTATACGTATTACGTAGAATAGGTAATAATGCGTAAACAACAAGCGCAATCACCGCTGGTACCGTTCCAATACCGAACAATGGAATCATAAGGCCAAGTAAAGCAAGCGACGGAATGGTTTGTAAGACTGCTGCAATGTTAATCACTACTTCAGATAATTTTTTAGTTTTTGTTAGTAAGATACCAAGCGGTACACCGATTAACACAGCAATCAGTAATGCGACAAACGAAAGTTGAATATGTTCGAGTAAGGCAGCAAATAACTCACCTTTTCGACTATTCAATGTTTCTAAAAATATATTCATCTACTGACACCTGCCTGATTTTTTGATAAGAAGCTAAAGATGTCTTGGCGCGATAAAGACCACTGCTCACCTTCAACTGGCACAATGACCGCTTCATACTGTACCAGTTCATCATAAACATCACTCACTGTTTGATCTGCATGGACGACTGGATATTGACGCAATTGTGCCTCTGTCGCTTTTTCGCCTGCAAGTTCTACAACTTTACCGAGTGAGAAATGATTCAGTACAACACTCGTCAAGTCACCTAGAAATTGGCAAACGAAATCATTTTTTGGTTTTTTGATAAAATCGTTAGGTGTGCCGATTTGTTCTATGTGCCCATGATTCAGTAAGCAAATGCGATCTCCTAATTTAAAAGCTTCTTCTATATCATGTGTCACGAATACAATTGTTTTCTTAATTTGATCTTGTAACTTTAATAAGTCATCTTGTAGTTTCTCTCGGGTAATTGGATCTAACGCACTAAAAGGTTCGTCCATTAATATTACCGGTGGATCTACTGCGAGCGCACGGACAACTCCGACACGTTGTCGTTGCCCACCTGAGAGTTCTTCAGGTTTTCGGTCTCTAAACTGTTCTGGATCGAGCCCAACCATCGATAATAGTTCATCGACGCGTGCATCAATCTTTTCTTTTGTCCAGCCTTTCATCAGCGGTACTTGTGCGATGTTATCACGGATAGTCATATGCGGAAATAAGGCGATTTGTTGTAACACATACCCCATATCCCAGCGCATTTCGTATACAGAATAATCACTAATTGGACGGTCTTTAAAGTAAATATAACCTTCAGATAATGGTATTAATCGGTTAATCATTTTCATTGTGGTTGTTTTACCTGAGCCAGATGGACCAATCAAAACGAAAAATTCACCTTCGTTAATCTCAATATCCACTTGATTGACAACGACTCGGTCATCATAGTACTTAGAAACATTGCTAAATTTTATCATACAATCCCTCTATCTTTCTGTTTTCAATTAATTTTACTGATATACAATTCATTTCCCCAAATGGCTAGACACAATATTCATTAAAACATAATTCATTGTAAAAATAACACAATTTGCATCTAAAAAATTTAAATCATCTACTATCGACACGTCTCACGTTTCCATTCTTTACCACTCAATAAGAAATCGTTTATTTGTAAAAAAGGAGCCAGGAATTCCCCCAGCTCCATCTGATGTTTTACGAACGATGCATTTTATATTCTTGAATCGCTTCTAAAAATTCAGGACAATAGTGCTTCAGCTTATAACTACCAACACCATCAATCTGAATCATTTCTTGCTTTGTGACAGGCTTTCTTTTCGCAAAAGCTTCTAACGTATAGTCTGTAAAAATATTCGTCGGTGGCATGTTTAATCGTTCGCTCATTTCACGTCTGACTTCGACAAGCTTTTCAAATAACGTGCGGTCGACCCCTTCTACAGTGTTAATATGCACTGTTTCTTTCGACTTACGCTTGAACGGCCTTGTAAACACTTGTGTATCCTCACTCAATAACTTTTCTACTGAGGCATCACACATGAGTATTTCGTCATGTTCGTTGAGAAAGCCTTTAAAGCGGAGTTCATCGATTAAATGATGTAACTCGCCAGTCGTATAGTCTTTCATCAAACCATACGTCGAAAGATTTTCATAGCCTTGATGACGAATGTAGTCCGAAACCTCGCCACGCAAAACTTGAATGACCGTTTGATATCCTTCTTGTTGACGTAAACGTGCGACACCGCTAATGATCATTTTCGCTTCTTTCGTCATATTGTACGTTTTATTTTTATCAATACAATTACTACATTGGTGACATTCTTCAAGTTTTTCATTCGGCTCAAAATAATGGACTAATGTTGCTTCTAGACATTTCGTCGTTTTCGTATATTGAATCATTTTCGTCAATTTTTCGCCCATACGTTCCTTGTAATCATCGTCCGCTTTCGAGGCACCGATAAAATACTGATGTAAAGCAATATCTCGATCACTGTACAATAAAATACAATCACTATCTAATCCGTCTCGACCTGCACGTCCTGCTTCTTGATAATACGATTCCAAATCACCCGGCATATTGTAATGAATGACATAACGGACATTCGATTTATCAATTCCCATACCGAATGCGTTGGTCGCAACGACTACACGAGTACGGTCATATAAAAAGTCATTCTGGGCTTCATCTCTTTGTTTCGCTGTCATTCCTGCATGATAGTAGGATACAGGGATATCTGCGTCTTCTAAAGCTTCATACAAGGCTTCTACTTGTTTACGCGTTGAACAATAAACAATCCCCGCTTTCTGACTATGTTTTTGAATATAATCCAATACAAACTTTTGACGTTGATACGTCCCATTCACCTGGAACTTCAAATTACGTCGACGAATACTAGTTTTGACTAAGTGTTGTCGCGAAATCATTAACCGTTCCATAATATCTTGTTGCACTTCAGTCGTCGCTGTTGCAGTCAATGCGACAATCGAAAACTGTTGCGGCATAGTCAATACGCGTTGTATGACTGCTTGATAACTCGGCCTAAAATCATGTCCCCATTTTGAAATACAGTGTGCTTCGTCAAATGCGACGAGTGAAATATCGACACGTCGCAACAACATTTCAAAATAAGTTTGCTCAAAACGTTCCGGTGCGATGTATAAAAATTTCAACTCACCATTGACCAATTGCGTTTCTATCTCTTTTTGTGCTTGCGTACTTAAACTACTATTCAAATAAGCCGCAGATATTCCCATTGCGGTCAATTGGTCCACTTGGTCTTTCATTAACGAAATTAAAGGACTAATGACAATGGTCGTTCCTTTAAACATCAATCCCGGTACTTGATAACATAACGATTTACCCCCACCTGTGGGTAACACCCCTAACGTATGATGATGATTCAATACGCGTTCAATAATTTCTTTTTGACCAGGACGAAAAGATTTGTATCCAAAATAATGCGACAATGTTTGCTCCATGCTATCCCTCTATTGTTCTAATATTTCTTCTAGTTCACTCCACCGCGTCATGTCGGTATCATATTGAGCTTCGAGCGTTTCTTTTTCTTCATTTAATGCTTTGATTTTGGCATAATCTGCGTTCGCTTCGATCATTTCGGCGTCAATTTCAGCCAGACGCGACTCTGTTTCCTCGAGGCGCACTAATAACATGTCATATTCTCGTTTTTCGTTGTATGATAATCCTTTTTTCTTTTTTGGTTGTAATGTCGGTTGTTGTTTCACGGACGCTACTTGAGTTGCTGCTTGTTCCAATTGTTTTTGGTATGCTAAATAATCTTCAAACTGCCCTAAAATCATGTCAATTTGACCGTCGTGAATATACCAATAACAATCCACGACTTTATCTAAAAAGTAACGGTCATGGCTCACAGTAATGACGGTACCACCAAATGTTTGAATGTAGTCTTCTAAAATCGTTAACGTTTCTGTATCCAAATCATTTGTTGGTTCGTCTAACAACAACACGTTCGGCTGATGCACTAACAACTTCAATAAATACAAACGCTTTTGTTCGCCACCCGAGAGTTTATACACTTTCTTACCATGCGTCACACTGGGGAATAAAAAGCGTTCCAACAATTGCGTAATCGAAACGGTCGTCCCATCTTTTTGACGCGCCAACTCACTTTCTTCACGCAAGAAATCAATGACACGGACATCACGATTCAATCGTTCATCTGTTTGTTTAAAATATGCCACTTTTACCGTTTGACCTATCTTTAATACACCTTCAAAATGCTGATCTTCACCTGCTAAAATGTTCAGCATCGTCGTTTTGCCGACACCGTTTGGGCCCACAATACCGATTTGAACACCTTTTTGAATCAATGTCGACACGTTTTCAAATAATGTACGGCCATCAATACGTTTCGTCACATTTTCAAGTTCAAAGACTTGTTTGCCTAAACGCGAATAAGCCAGATTCAATGACCCTTTCCCTTGCACTTGATGCGATTGTACTTGTTCTTTCAAGTCATGAAAACGATCTTGCCTTGCTTGTTGCTTCGTAGTTCGCGCTTTGACACCGGCACGCATCCACGCTAACTCTTGTTTAAAAAGTGCACGTTGTTTCGTTTGTTGACGCACTTCGATTTCTTCCCGCTCTGCTCGCATTGCAATATACGCTTCATAGTTACCTGGATATGTATCTAGCTTGCCATTTCGCAATTCTACAATACGCGTCGCCACTTCATTTAAAAAGTAACGGTCATGCGTGACAAAAACGACTGTTTTCGGATAAGACTTTACAAATTGAATTAACCAATGAATCGATTCGAAATCTAAATGGTTCGTCGGTTCGTCTAATAATAATAAATCTGGTTTTTCAATCAACGTACGCGCTAACACTACGCGCTTTTGTTGGCCACCTGAGAGTTCACTCATTCGGCGTGTCGTATCATGGATGCCAAGTTTCGATAAAATCGTTTTAATTTCAGCACTATAATCCCAAGCACTGTAAGCATCCATATCAGCTTGTGCTGCCATCATTGCATCAAACGCTTTGTCAGTCTGTTGTTCTGCGTATTGTGCAGTAGCTTCTTCATAACGTTTAATGACTTGCAACTCTTTGGAATCTGCACTATAAACCGCTTCATAAACCGTTAACGTTGGCTCCAAATTATGATTTTGTGCCGCATAACGAATACGATATTGTTTCGGATGCGATTGAACGGCATCAAAATCTTCATCCATGCCTGCGATGACTTTGAGCAATGAACTTTTCCCCGTTCCATTAATACCAACTAATCCGATTCGCTCTTGATTGGAAATGGATAACTGTAAATCATCAAAAATGACTTTATCCGCATAAGATTTGTTGAGGCGTTCAATTTTATACGCTTCCACAACACATACACCCTTTTTCTTATAGATTTACTCGCATTTATCTGTTAACCTTAAATCAGTTCTATATATTATACACTTTTTTTGGAACAAATGATACAAGGAGCTATTTCTATGTTGGATTATATTTCAAACATGCCGCCCTTTTTACAAGCATTACTTGCAGGTGTCATCACGTGGTTATTAACCGCATTAGGGGCTGCAACCGTATTTGTATTTAAAAGTGTCAACGAAAAAGTGTTGAATTCGATGCAAGGCTTTGCTGCTGGTATTATGATCGCCGCAAGTTTTTGGTCATTACTCCAACCGGCCATTGAAAGCAGTTCGGGCAGTACTGTACCGTGGCTCCCTGCTGCAATTGGCTTTTTACTCGGCGGGGTATTCATCCGTTCTTTAGACTATGTTATTCCACACATGCATCGAAACGCAACTGATGAATCACAACATCAAGAAGGTGTTGAGACGAGTCTAAATAAAAACACACTTTTATTACTTGCGATTACATTGCATAACATTCCTGAAGGGCTCGCAATCGGGGTTGCCTTTGGTGGTATTGCGACAGGAAATGAACACGCAACTTTGTTAGGGGCACTCGGACTTGCAATTGGTATTGGGATTCAAAACATTCCTGAAGGGGCTGCATTATCATTACCGATACATGCTTCAGGACAGTCCAAATGGAAAGCCTTCAACTATGGACAAGCTTCAGCACTTGTAGAACCTGTTTTTGCTACAGTGGGCGCAGCTGCTGTATTGGTCGTTACTCCGATACTACCATACGCACTCGCTTTTGCTGCAGGGGCGATGATTTTTGTCGTCGTTGAAGAATTAATTCCTGATTCACAAGCCGGTAAAAACACAGATCTTGCGACACTAAGCTTGATGGTTGGCTTTACCATCATGATGATACTAGATGTTGCTTTAGGGTAAATTCAAAAAACCGTTCAATGTGATGAAACACTGAGCGGTTTTTTGATGTGTACATATATCGATACATTAAAAATACTCTTTAACAACTCACAACAAAGATTTCACACGGTTGACTATATAAAATTTCAACCAATATACCAAAATATAATAATTAACTTAAGTTATAATTGTAAAATTCAGAAAATAAAAGGTGTGAAAAAACAGTACCTTCATTTCGTTCTTCACATTGGTTGTGTTAATACAAAAAATACCATTATTAATTAAGTTAGAATAGTAACCTTTTGCTTTTAATAAAAATTCATGTGAGCCCTCTTCTATAATTTTTCCTTTTGCTAAAACAAATATTTTATCTACTTTTTGAGTTATATTTAGATTATGGGAGATAAATATAATAGTTTTATTTAACGCCATCAAATTATTAATAATTTTTCTCTCCGTGAGTATATCAATATTACTCGTTGCTTCATCCATTATCAATATAGAAGAATTTGTTAATAGTGCTCTTGCTAAAGCTATCTTCTGCCGCTGACCTCCTGACAAAGCAGAAAAATCAGAACTTAATACACTATCAAGTCCAAGTGGTAAGCTATCAATAAAGGATTTTAGTTCAGCCATTTTAATAGCACTATCTATGTCCTTTTGCGTAACCTCTTTAACTACCCCTAATAAAAGATTTTCAAGTATAGTTCCATTAAAAATATAAGTTTGTTGTGGAATGTATATAATCTGCTGTCGTAAAACAGATTTATTGATATTTGTTATGTCCAATCCACCTAGTGTTATTTTACCCTTTGAAGGTTCAAAAAAACTAACCATCAATTTCGCCAAAGTTGTTTTACCTGATCCAGACTCTCCAATAAAGGCTACTTTACTATTATGTTCTATTGTTATATTAATATCTGTAAGGATTTCTTTTTCGTACACATATCCATATGAAATATTTGAAAATATAAGTTTACTTGAGTTTTGGTTCAATTTGATATCCAATTTATTCTTTTCAAATTCTGATTTAACTGTGAATATTTCATTCAATCCATTATTAGCCACACCTGCTATTTGTAATTTAAGCTGTAAATTCATAATATTTTCTATTGGATTCATAAAGTAAATCATTAATGAATTAAAAACAAGCAAAGTTCCAATTGAAATTTGATTGTCTATAACTAGGTTAGCGCCTACCCATAAAATCGATACATTTAATATTAATTGAACAACCTTTTTCAAAACGTTTTGCTTTATATTTAGTTTGTTTAACAAGAATGTTTTTTCGTAATAATTCGAAAAATTATATTTTATCTGCTTATAGCATTTCTTTTCACATGTCAGTGCTTTTATCGTCTCCATACCTGTTATATCTTCCATCAAATAAGAAGACAAAGTAGCATTTGCCTCCATAGATTTTATTCTTTTCCGTTCAAAAGAGTTCATAAAACCAAAAGCAATTACGGCATAAATAGGAATGATAATTAATATTAATACAAATAAAATAGTACTTTGATAATACAGGAAGATAGATATGCCAACTATTATTGTAACATCTAAAAACAATGATAGCATGGTACTAGCTAAAGCATCAGTAATTGAATTTGTATCATTAAGTCTTGATAGTATGTCTCCTGCTCTTCCCGTTTCAAAAAAAGTAATAGGTAATCTAAACAAATGTTTAATGTATGGTGAAAGTATATTTATAGAATATGTCTTTACTAATAAAATCAAAAAATATTTCTGCAAATAACTAAGAATTTGTTGCATAATGTAAGAAGCAATTAAAGCCATGGAAATCATACTAACCCATGTTTTTAACTTTTGGGGAATATAAAAATCAATAATTGACTTCATAAAATATGAACCTAAAATATTTATCATATTGACTAAAATGGAAATGATTATTATTTTTATAATCAATCTTTTTTCTTTTAATAATAAAGGTATAAAAGAAGTTAAACGAACTTTATCTTGCTTTATAGGCTTATATAAAGATGTAGGTTTTAATAAGATTGTAACTCCAGTCCACTCTTCTTTAAATTCCCTATAAGTCATCTTTGTTAAATTAACAACAGGGTCAGCTATATAGATATACTTTTTATCACATCTAATTACAACATAATAGTGAAAATGATTGTTATTTTTTTAACATGAACGATAAAAGGATACTGTAAATCATCAATTTCAAACAAAGATATATCTGCTTTAATAGGAACTGTCTCAAAACCTAACTTATCTGCTACCTGAACCAAACCATATGCTGTAGTGCCATTTACTGTTGTTCTTAACTTTCTTCTCAGAAAATCCAAAGAATAGTGAGAAAGAATAGTGAGAACCGTAAAATTCTAATATCATAGCGAGCGCTGCCGCGCCACAATCTTGAGAATCTACTTGTGCACGATAAAATCGTTTTGAAAATTTCATTCGACACTTCTACTCCTTCCCACCACTTTTTAGAACAACATTTAAATATTCAAAAAGCGGGTGGTAATTCCCACCCACTTAATATCATGTCAAAATTCAAACCTATTATTAAAAGCTTTAATGGTTATTCATCTTTACATATTTTTTTCATATAATCACATGCACTCTCTGGATCAGATGTACCGAATCTAACCAATATACTGTCGTTTATACATGTAATCTGAGCCCATTTACAACGGGACATCCCACCACTTAAGTCTTTCAGCACCTGATTTGATATCACTTTAAATTTATCAATACTTTTTATATCTATCCCTCCTAAATAGAACAATTTAATAATACTATTAAAAATCAATTAAATGTATGATTTATTTTCAAAACGGAATCTCGTTAGTTATAGAAAATGGGAGATAATCCAAATAAAATTTGACTTTTTCTAAATCTTTATGGTCTATATTTTTTGTTATCATTTTCTTGAATTGCTCGGTTGATAATTCCGTATGGCATATCCAACGCTTACCACTATAGCTATACCAAGTTCCTATTACTTTAAATTCGTCTTTAAATAGAGGAGCCCTATCTAAAAGACTAAAATCAACTATATAAATACTTTGAAATGTTTTTTCATAAAGTTTTTTTTGAGATAATTGACATAAAATTTTCTTTAAAGATATTTTAATCATAGATTTCTCACTCCTTTACACTACCTGTTATCTTAATGCGGTAGATTCCTGAGCTATAATAATATCAATATTTATTAGCTTAAAGTCGATAGACAATCATAAATAAATTTTTTATTATAAAAACAAACTGTATCTTTACTATTTATTTCTAATTCTTCAAATACTTTTTTACTTTCCTTTAAATATCCTCCCCAAAATAAAGAGGCTCCTAATAACGAATGAGTGCATTCTTTCGAAAAAATTACATCTCCCTCATTTAACAAATCATAATTCTCTAAGAAACTTTTCAATAAATTTGTAGCATCTATATTAAGTTTCTTTATATAGTATGAATATTTCAAAAAAATAAAGTCTTGAGTATGATTAAAATCTTTCTCTAACAGCTCCATATAGTAAGTAAAACGTTCATGATTGGATTCTTCTAATAACTTAAACATCAAAAGAAAAATAATTCTAACAGAGTAATAATTGTTGTTTATTTCGATTCCAGATATCGCATCTCTTTTAAATATAATTTTTTTAAAAAATTTTAACATTTGATTATAATTCATATTTTCTATATTATCTCTCAAATATAAATAATACCAACGACCTTCTTTTGGGAAATCTATAATTGTTTTAAGAAGCAATTTATTATAATAATTTGTTTTCTTTTGACTTCCTCTTCTAATTCCTAAAACTTCTACATTTAAATTAGCATAAGATACAGAATTATTTAAAGAAAAGAATGTTTCGTGTACTCTACCTTTGTACGTCAAAGTATTAGTATTTCTTATCAACTTACTTGTTTTATATACTTCTTCATCTCTAATTACTTTAAAATTAAAGGCCGTATTTTCAAAGTCGTCGAACATTCTTAAATACGTTAAGTAAAACTTTAAATTATCATTTTTTCTAACAATTTCGTCAGCATCTAAAATCATAATCCAGTCACAAGTTGCTTTAGCATTTGCAAAGTTTCTTGCTTTTGAAAAATCATCACACCAATTAAATGTAAATATTTTTATTTTTTTATCACACATTTTTTTAATTAAATCTAAAGTGTTGTCTTCAGAACCAGTGTCAACAATAATGATTTCATCGGCTAAATCTAAAATACTCAAAAGGCTTTTTATAATATAATCTCTTTCGTTTTTAACAATATACACTACAGAAATTGTAGTATATTCACTTATAATCTCTAATTTATTTATTTTTTCAATCAATTCTGTATCGTTTTTAACTCTTTTAGACTCCCAATCTTTTGATTCTATAAATTTATTTTGTTGTATGTTTCACAAGAAATATTAAGAAATGCCTTATTTTTTTCTAACCAATCTTCATCAAATATAGGGTATATGTTTTTCAAAGTTAATCACACCGCCTCTAAAAAAATAATAAAACAAAATATTTTTAAAAGTTTTGCAAGACTGGGAGGCGAATTATTATGATAAATACGTAATTCTACTATCACATTTACAAATTACTATGCTTTAATTATAAATAATTGTATTACTTTGTAAATATAGTGTCAATATTTATTTATATTCGGAAGTATAATTTCTCACATATACTTTAATTACAGAAGTACATGCAGTGTAGATGACGGTTATAAAATGTAGGAAAATGGCGAAATGAAAATGCTGCATTTCATATATAAACGCCAAGATAAATATGGACAAGTTTATTCTTTTTATGAAAGGAAATGTTTTAATCTAAAATACTTTCCAACGATAGAGGCGATTGAGACGGGTTCTTTGTCAACGTCGGTTGGTGAGACAATAACGGCACTGAGACATTATGGTTTCCTAATCTCTGCTTCTATTTATAGACTGATATCGATTAATAATGATTGATCCTTCGAAAATAAGGGGTGAATGTGTATAAAAAATGATGCCATTGTTTTCTGGATTTCATAATCTTGCACTCAGTTTCGCTGTATTGATATAGGATTACCCAGATGGCTGAGACGCCTGAGGGGGAACGTGCATACTGTTGACAGTCGCCTCTTTACTTTAATGGTGGGAGGCGTTTATCGCAGTAGCGGGCTGACTTCTCAGTGTTTTCACTTTTGAGAAGTCTAATCAGCCATGCAAGGCAGTACAACGAAATCTTGTTGCATATGAGATTTCTGTACTGCTCCTAAAATCCAATTTGGCTTCAATCAAGCCGAATTGAGTTGAAGGGCCGGCTCTAGGAAAGCGAAACCATGATGACAATTAAAACCACAAATCGTAATGCGGACAAGTTTAATAAAAATATTACAACAATAGCATCAAAAATTTTTAAGACCCATTCCGTTTTTTATATGCACTTACAAGTATCTTAGAAATGATTAAGATTCCAGAAATTTCTATAACTATAAGACACACGTTTGTTTTATTATTAATCCTTTCAATCGGGCCATTTGTTAAATGAGGATGATGCATAGTATTTGAGGTTCAGGGCAAATATTTGATGAATGTTTGCAACGATTAGGTAAAATGTCGATGATATCATGGGTTACACTATCACAGTAAATAAAGCTCATTGGTCCTTCGATATCTTTCATTGATTTGAATTCGTCAAAAGCTAAGTGCTCAGGTAAAGCATCATGTGCGTATGTCTTTACAAATTACTCACCTCTTTTAAATGGCAATGAACAGTTGAAGGTGATACACATAGACTTTTAGCGACATCTTTTTCAGATGTGAATTTAGTTAGCTTCCGCGTCATCAAGCGTTTGACCTTATTTGAGACTTCGGGGTTGAATATAGGGTATTTTAGTTATAAAGGTTTGTTGACAAGCTTTAAAGTAAAAACGATGCTTCTTCAAATTTAAATAAACAGGTCTTTCAAAATTAAAAAACGGGCAGTAAATCTCTCACCAACCGTTAAAAATACACAACCAAATATATACAACCTAAAAAACAGGGAAATGCACTGATTTGTACACTTCCCTGTCATAACATTTTATTTTTGATTTGCCTTTGGACCTGTCGGATATTTATAATCTGCTGGGTTCAATTTGTTGAAATCAGGATTTTTATAGAATCGGAATAAGTCTCCATTCAAGACTTTATCACTCATTTCTAAGTCATGTTGTACCTGCTTTTTGTCCTTATCAAGATCTGCTGGCGGTGTTTCTAACGGTTGATTGTCTCTGTTACTGTAGGCTTTACCGTTGACATATTTATAATTTCTCGTCACGAAATCACCATTACGGAATGGTACAATTTCTTTATGGTCCTTGGATAACATATCTGTACCAAACATGAGATAATTTTTCGTATCAATACCTAACAAGTGAAGTAATGTTGGCATCACATCAACTTGACCTGCATACGTGTCGTCCACTTTAGGCTCAACCCCTGGTGCTTTTAACCAGAAACCCGTTGCATTCAAGTCATTAAACTTCGCTGGTGTAATCTCTTCACCTAATAACTGTGACATCGCTTTGTTATGATTTTCTGAGATACCATAATGGTCACCGTAAATCATAATGACTGAATCATCGTACAGACCACGCTCTTTCAAGTCATTAATGAACTGTTCTAACGACTCATCTAAGTAACGCGCTGTTTGAATGTAACCATCGACCGTTGAGTTACCTGTGTCACCTTTTGCAATCGTTGCGTCTTCATCACTTAATGTAAAAGGATAATGGTTCGTCAACGTAATTAAATGTGAATAGAACGGTTGTTTTTCTTTAGATAAGTAATCCGCCGCCTCTTTGAAAAACTCTTTATCTTTTAATCCAAGGTTTTCTAAGTTTTCTGGAGACATTTCAAAATATGTTGCATCATAAAACTTATCGATACCAAAATGTCTGTATACTTGGTCACGGTTCCAAAATGTTTTATAGTCACCGTGCATGACATTTGTTGTATAGCCTTGTTGTTGATGCATAATAGCTGGTAAAGATTGAAAAGTATTGTCACCTTTTAATGAAAAGGCCGAACCTTGAGGTAAACCATACATACTGTTGTCCATTGTGAACTCAGCGTCTGACGTTTTACCTTGTCCAGTTTGGTGATAGAAATGTGGGTAATATCTAAAGTCCTCATTACCTGACGACAATTTATTTAAAAACGGCGTCACTTCCTCACCATGAATTTTTTTATTAATTAGGAATGTTTGGAAGCTTTCTAAATGGATTTTAATGACATTTTTACCTTTAGCTTTTCCATAGTATTCCATATTCGGTGTAGCTTGTTTTTGTTTTGTATAATTCAATACTTCTGTTAAATCATCTTCAGAAGCGAGTGCCTTTTGTTGATTGTTCTGTACTGTTTTGACGCCATCATATACTGTAAAGTTGTAAGGTCCTAAGTATTTCACAAGATATTTATGGTCAAATGTACGCGTTAATAATTCAGGTCGGTCTGTTTCTGCAAACGCTAAGTTCAAGAAGAATAACGCGATTGCTGTAGCCATGACGACGGGTACAAACTTTTTCTGAAATACATTGCGGCTCAACCATTTACGTTTGAACACGAGTACAAATAAATACACAATCAGATCAAGGAAGTAAACAAAGTCGTACCATTGGAATGATGCACTCACTGCACCGCCCATGGAGTCTACATTGCTCACTTGGTTCAATGTACTAAATGTGATGAAATCTGAGAAAAAGCGGAAATACACGACATTGGCATATAATAAAAAGGTGAGCAAAAACCCGCCAACAAACATGAACCAAAACGCTTTACGTCCTTTAAAGAATAAGAATACACTTAAAATAAGTGCAACTAAACTATATGGGTTCATTAATAAAATTAAATTTTGTGTTAAACCTTTCACGCCAAGTGATAAGTCCACATAATAAGCAAAATACGTTTTTAATGCGATTGTTAAAACCATCAGTAGGAAAAACGTAAAAATACCTATTTTCTTTTTTCCTTTTTCCATAATTGTTCCCCCGTATTTAATTCTAATCCTCAAAGTTGATTATTTATCGTTTATACTAAGTTTGTAAAAGTTCTACTTTACTTATGTGTTATTTGTAATCAATTTGTAATATTCAACAGTAATTTCAATATATCAATATATAGGAGTTGACATAAAATTTCAAGTCAAAACTGTTTGTATGAATCACATTCATTGCAACTTCATATTAACTTTATCAGTGCTTCATATTATCTTCATCAAGCCCTGTGCACAGCAAGTCGAATGTATTTTATTATACTGTAATGTAATGCGCTGAAATTGTATTCGGACTCAAGTAGTATTTCTTGGTTTCCTGTCAAATTGAGTTACTTCAACATTTCTTTTTGCATTCTAAATTCGATACCTTGGAACAATTGTTTACGCCATTTGTGATATTTCACTAGGTTTTGTTCTGCTTGCAACACGTCAATAAATTGAAACTTAATTTTCGAACCTTGACGTTTTTGCGCAATTTTAGACAAATGATAAGACGCAATCGTACCAATTTGTGGGTAACTGCCTAATGTATAATGGTCATTTAATAAAATGACTGGGGCACCTTCTTTTTTCACTTGAATTGTCCCACGTTTCACAGATTGGTGCGGTGGCATATCATCATAATGCGCTTTAATTGGCATGCCTTCTAAGACAACACCCATACGATTCGCTTTACTCGTCACTTCATACTCACCATTAGCGAATTGACGGAGCACTTCCGCTTCAAAATCTTCTGTCCCTTTATTCGGAATGACATGTACGACGTCTGATAAATAGTTGAAAGACAAGGCATAACCATCCACACCCCAATCGACCGTCTTACGCTGTGCCAAGTTTTTAAACAACTGATGATGACGCGCATTATAATCGCGTTTTAGTTCAATCGTATCACCTGCTTGTAAACGACGTCCTTTAAATCCGCCCATGCCTGCAATCGTATCTGTCGACGTCGAACCGAGCCATTGGTCGAGTTCAAAACCACCCGCAACTGCTAAATACAAACGCGAACCACGGCGTAGATGATCGACGGCTAACACGTCTCCTTTGTTCATTAAATACAATTTATTCATTTGTACACGCATGTCATCTGTATGTGCGACACCTTGTGCACCAGACAATGCGATTAAAGTCGGTTCTGTAAAACGAATACGCGCCATTTGATTGCTCATTTCGAGTGTCGCTTCATTGCGGTCATTGCCGACTAAACGGTTCGCAATTTCGTGCGCCAACACATCTAAAGCACCACTACGAATAACCCCCATATGTTCATAGCCTTCGCGTCCAAAATCTTGAAAACTTGAAAATAACCCGCTGTCTTCTATGATGATTGTCATGCGTCGTTCCCTCCTGCTTGTACTTCAAAAAACTTCACGTGGTCCCCTAATGAAATCAACGCAAAATCCTCTTTTTTAGGGTTGAATAATGGCAATGACGTATGACCGATTACAAGCCAGTCGCTATACGTTTCGGTCGTTGTAATGCCACATTTATTGTTTTCTAAAATGACCGACCCTGCTGGAATCAATCGTGGTTCAGTTGCGGTATGATTGACAATAATTTGTGCGTCGACACCGGATAAATAAGGAAAACCTGGTGAGTACCCCATCATCGAAACGAAATAGTCTGCACCTGTATGTATATCAATAAATGTTTGGCGATCCATATGCAACTCTTTTAAAATCATATCCAAATGCGGTCCATTCGTGCCACCATAGACAATCGGGACTTTCACACAACGAATTTCCTTGTCTAAGGTCATATCCTCTATATTTATATTTTCAATGACTGCTTTCATATGTAAAAATGGCGAATCAATATTCAAATGTTTCATCATCATGCGTGCATCATAAGAAATTAACATATCCGTTTCAGTCGGCACAATTTCCGTAATAAATGGATAGTTTTGATTGATTAAGCAATGACGTATCAATAGCAACTTTTCAGTAGCGGCTGGTGTCACGTCTCCTTGTAAAGATACGACAATCGCCTGATCTCCTTGACTATAAACTTTCATTTTTCCACCTCTATTTTTCATCATAAAACAAACTTAAAATTTCGCGCATATGCTGTGCAAGTTCACCGACAAAGCCATAGATAAGCATGCACTGAATGATAAGGATACCTCCCATCCATAAGTAGACCCATAAGCGACGTTGACGTGCAACAAACCGTTGTGACACGATTTGACCGATCCACATGACAATGAGAAAACCTAAAATATAGAGCCCGATCATACAATCACCTACTTTTTGGATTCCAGCGTAATGAGCACCCACTCACGCAAACTATTAATCATCCACAATTGTCCTCCGTGTTGCAACGCTTCCTTCACCATCACTGTCGTCAAATACTTTTCCTTAATACGTGCCTCAGCTAACAAATCGCGGCGCATACACCCTTGTAAAAAATCGCGGTCGAAAATTGGTGTATAATGTATACCGTTTACTGTAAGCACGACATTCCCAATATCAAATTCAAGCACTTTATTCGTGGTCTCATCGTAAAACAAAGCGAGTTGTGTCGTATGCGAATGCGCGACATGTTCACGTTCAGACGTTTTGTATACCCGTTGCCATTCAGGGATATCGTTTTTCATAGGAACAAACTGTGCAGTCATCGTCGTCTTTTTTTGGAGTGTCCCCACTTCTGTTCGCAATTCCCCTGATGGTTCAAGCGTGACTTTTACCCGATACTGTCCCACCGCATACGTTTCGCATAACTGTTGGATGGTTTGTTGCCATTTTATGTCGTCAAATGGTAACCCGAGCGCCGTACTTGCACGTTGTAGTCGTTCTGCATGATAAGCTAGTCGCGGTATTTCACCATTGTCCAATCGCATCGTTTCAAATAAATTCATTGCAATCCCTCTAATATTTTCATTTTCGCATGAAATTCTGCATATTCTTGCTCCGGATCAGAATCTATCGTAATTCCGGCCCCGACACCGTAATACAACGTGTCATTGATTTGTTCGACTGTTCGTATCGGTACATTAAAAATCGCGCGCCCATTCGGATGAAGCAAACCGATTGCCCCACAATAAATATGACGCGGTGTCGTTTCAAGACGATGAATAATACGCATTGTATTCACTTTTGGTGCTCCTGTAATCGAACCGCACGGAAAAAGTGCATGCAATAACGTTTCATACGTTGCCGTGTCTGTAATCTGACCCGTGACCATCGTCGTCATTTGGAAAACCGTTTGATAACGTTCAATCGCAAAAGGGTGATACACTTTGACACTGCCTCGTTTGGCCACACGTGCTATATCGTTACGCAATAAATCGACAATCATGACATTTTCCGCACGATCTTTTTCGGACTGCCGCAATGCTTGGGCGTGACGTTCATCTTCTTCAACTGTCGTCCCTCGTGGCATCGTCCCTTTCATCGGTTTGCTCACGACTGTTCGACCTTGATTACCAAAGTCACCTACTTGGAAAAAGAGCTCCGGTGAAATAGAAGCGAGCTTTACCTCTGTTGTATCGATGAGCACTGTATAATCACCATTCGTATGTTGCGTCAACTGGTCATACAATGCAGAAATCGACATTTGATCAAAACTTTTGAGACGTGTCGTATAATTCACTTGATACGTCCACCCTGCTGTAATTTCGTCATGTATCGTACGGATATGCTTTGTAATGGTATGCTTATCATCCATAAATTGAAACTGTCCACCTTGACGCCGTTGCGAACGTTCAGCTGTGGTGGCTTGTATCGCATCGACAGGCGCATCAAACGCATAATACGCTGCATAAATGCCATTATCCGGTGTGTACGTTTGAAAATCTTCATGAAAATACGGTGCCGCTTCGTATGGTAAATAAAGCGCGACGTAATACCCTTGCTGTTGATATTGTGTCGCCGCTTCAATAATTTGACCGACTTTTTTCAGTTCTCGTGCAACACCTTGATGAAGCGGTTGATCAAAATGATATTGATACGTCGTGGTCGTATTTGGATCGTTATAATATTTATAATTAAACTTCACAACCATAGCTGACCTCCGCTTTTCTCAAAAAGTTTCGTATTTGTTCGTGACCGTATTCAGACAAAATCGATTCGGGATGATATTGGACCCCGTCTATCGGTCGTGACATGTGACGCACCGCCATCACGATTCCTTGTTCGTTTTGCGCTGACACTACGAGTGGTTTCACAATCGTCATCGGGTCAGCCATTAACGAATGATAACGCATCACTTCAAACTGCTCAGGTAATCCTTGAAATAACGGTGATTGGTCGTGACTGATGCGCGTTGTATGCCCATGGACAGGTCGTGGTGCGTGTATAATTTTTCCGCCGTAATACGTTACTAATAATTGAAACCCTAAACAAACACCTAAAATCGGTGTCGTATGTTCAAAGGCTTTCACGACTTCAAATAGGATAGGATAATCTTCTGGTGCACCAGGTCCAGGAGAAATAATGAGCGCTGTCGGTTGCATCTCTTTTAATTTCTCAATAGAAACGGCTTCAACATCGATTACCGTGACAGGTTGTTGACGCTCATATTCGACATAATCAACAATATTATACGTAAAAGAATCTTTATTATCTATCATCACTATCATAGTTTTTGCCTCGTTCTTTCTTTAATACTTCTATTATCACAAATGTCGACCTAATTGACAAAATTGAAGTGATAATGAGCAGAGCACCACTTGATTTATGACACTAAATGTATTACAGTATGGAACAGAATTGAATTGCAGAGGTTCCTAGCTATCAACCCTCTATAAAAAACTAGACACTTGTAACCGTCTATTTTTTATAGTGACGGCTTTTTTTATGTCTTATTTTAGGAGCTTCTCTATTAAAGGAGCGATCAACCATGTCAGAAGTGCTCAATAACGAAAAAGCACTCGTTGTATTTAGCGGTGGACAAGATAGTACGACTTGTCTGTTTTATGCTAAAAAACATTTTAAAGAAGTGGAACTAGTTACATTTGAATACGGTCAGCGTCATGCGAAAGAAATCGAAGTCGCAAAAGAAATCGCTGAAGATCAAGGGCTCAAACATCATGTATTAGATATGGCATTACTTTCCCAACTCACACCGAATGCACTCACATCACACGATATGACGATAGACAGCCATAATGACGTCCCGAATACGTTCGTCCCTGCTCGAAACTTACTCTTCCTCTCATTTGCTGGTGCATTAGCGTACCAAATCGGTGCCAAACATCTCATTACAGGCGTATGCGAGACAGACTTTTCTGGGTATCCTGATTGCCGCGACAGCTTTATCAAATCGATGAATGTCACATTGAACTTAGCGATGGACCGTGATTTTGTAATACATACACCGCTCATGTGGCTTAACAAAAAAGAAACTTGGGCATTAAGTGACGACTTAGGTGTACTCGATTACGTGCGCGATCGGACATTAACATGTTATAACGGCATTATCGCAGAAGGTTGTGGCGAATGTCCGGCATGTCAATTACGTCAGCGCGGGCTTAACCAATATCTTGCAGAGAGAGGACGTGAAGTATAATGGTGCAACAAATGTATCCACAGGTCGACCATGATTATATGTTTGAACTGAATAAAGACTTTAACTTTTCAGCGGCACATTTCATTCCTGACGAACGTGCAGGAAAATGTACACGTGTGCACGGTCATACGTATTTTGTCAATTTAACAATTGGTGGAGATGAGTTAGACAGCATGGGCTTTTTAATTAATTTTAGTGAATTGAAAAGTTTAATTCATGATCAATTCGACCACTATTTACTGAACGATCTCGTGCCATTTCAAGGGAAAAGTCCTTCCACTGAAATTGTGGCACAAACGATTTATGACATTGTGAGCGCACGGTTAGCAGAATTGCCAAACGCACCGAAATGTTTACAAGTTTTTTTACGTGAAACACCTACAAGTTACGTCATTTATCGTCCTAAAAAGAAGGAGCAACGTCATGGCTAAAATACCTGTACTCGAGATTTTCGGTCCTACCATTCAAGGTGAAGGCCGTGTAATTGGTCGTAAAACGATGTTCGTCCGTACAGCTGGTTGTGATTTTCGCTGTAGTTGGTGCGATTCAAAGTTCACTTGGGATGGCAGTATGAAAGATGACATTGAAATGATGGAAGCAGAAGAGATTTTAGCGCAACTGAGAAATATCGGTGGCAATCGATTTAATCACGTCACAATTTCTGGCGGGAATCCTGCTTTAATTAAAGGGCTGCAGTCATTTGTAGATTTATGTGAAGCCAATGACATCCGTACAGCACTTGAAACACAAGGATCACAGTTCAAGCCTTGGATGCGTCAAATCAATGACTTAACCCTTTCACCTAAGCCACCAAGTTCCGGTATGCAACAAAATTTACCACGTTTAGATGAAGTCATTGAACAATTAGACATCTCACGTATCAATTTAAAAGTGGTCGTATTTGATGATGCAGATTATGACTTTGCAAAAATGATTCACCAACGTTATCCAGATATTCCGTTCTACTTACAAGTGGGCAACCCTTATTTAGAGGAGCATGTTGAACAACATACAGCCAAACTACTCGATCGTTACGAACAGTTAATCGACCGTGTAACAGCGGATGCGGAGATGAATGAAGTGTTCGTCTTACCACAATTGCACACATTAATTTGGAGTAATCAAAAAGGCGTTTAGTTGTCACTCGTATTAAGAAAGTCACGAATTCAATCATTGATACGCGGTCGCCTCAAAATGTTATTTCGTTAAAAGTGTTATTAAATGCTTATACACAGTGATATTGATATAATAGTATAATGAATTGCGAAAAGTTAGGAGAACACCATGGCCTTATTTGTCATCTTAAATATCATTATCGTCGTTGGCGTATTTCTTATTGATATGTATCGACATCAATACCAATATGTGCGTTTAAGTGCTTTCTTATTTGCGATAACAGTGAATAGTTTACTAAATCCTATTTTATTAAACCAGCTGAATTTTATTACGATGAGTAGCTTTTTAATGTATTTCATTTGGTTCATCTTACAAATTTATTTAGATCGCCATGTGCGTACTTTTAAAATTCACAACCAAAAATTTTTCGCTGGTATTACTGCTATGATTATTAGCATTTTATTCGTTGTGATGACACAAACGGCAGATCAAACAATTTATATGTCTGTGCCATACTTAGCACCTGCTATCTTTTTATTCGGTGCCATCTTACAATTTTCTAGCGTGTTACATTCACCACGGTTTGAAACTTTTTATCGCCGTTTGAAAATGGAAAACCCATTATTCATAGGTGCCTGCTTTATTGTTGCGTCCATGATACTGATGATGCTATTGACGCCTTTTTGGTACTTATATCTCATCATTTACGCGTGCCTCATCCTCATCTTTTTGTTAGAACAAATATTTATTTTAGAAAAAGATGATTAAAAACAAGTTGAACGTGGTATGTATTAATTGAGCCTTAATATAGTTTAGAAAATAAAGGAGGCATTTACTATGGGTTTTATAGTGATGTTAATTGTCGGCGGTCTCATTGGTTGGGCTGCTGGTGCAATTTTAGGTAAAGATATTCCAGGTGGTATTATCGGAAATATTATCGCAGGTTTAGTTGGTTCTGCGATTGGTAGCTGGTTATTAGGTCATTGGGGTCCAGAATTCGGTGGCGTATACATTTTACCAGCATTAATCGGATCAATTATTTTAATCGCATTAGCTTCATTAATTTTAGGCAAAATGCGTGGTAAAAAATAGACTCATCCGTCTAAACATACTGTGATAAATACAATATAAAGGTGTAGATGATGAAATCTTCTTTCAAAGACTTCAATCATCTACACCTTTTTTGTATCGCTTTTATTGCACATAGAAGTCAAATAGGCGACATCATTAAATAAAAAACGTTGTTACATTCTCCACGTTCTCCTTAAATCGACACGTCTTGTTGCGTTTCATTATCACTTTTTGGCATGCCTACATTCGATGCTTCTACAATATACTTCGGCCGTTGTTTTACTTCATAATAAATACGTCCTATATATTCACCAATCACACCAATTGAAACGAGTTGGATGCCACCGATAAATAACACAGCCGCAATCATCGTAAAGTAACCTGGGACATCAACACCGTGAATGAGTGTATCAATAAAGAGATAAATAATATAAATCATACTGACGCCAAAAATGAGTAAGCCTAAATAAATCATTGTGCGAAGTGGCTTATAATTAAAAGAAATTAAACCGTCTATCGCATAATTGAGCAAGCTTCTAAATGACCATTTCGACTCACCCGCTTCACGCTCGACATTTTCATAATGAATGACCTTACTGTTATAACCGATCCATGAAAAGAGTCCTTTTGAGAAACGGTTGTACTCTTTCAAGCTGACAAGCGAACAGACGGCACGCTGACTTAACATTCTAAAATCACCGACACCATCTTCTAACTCTATATCCTCAATGAAATAATTAATCATTTTGTAATATAAACGGGTTACCCATTTGCGCGATGCATGCTCACCAGCGCGATTACGTTTGGCAATAATTTGATCATAACCTTCACGATACGCTTGGACCATTTCAGGTATTAACTCAGGCGGATGTTGTAAATCGGCGTCAATCATCACGACCGCATCGCAATCCGTACTATGTTCAAAACCCGCAATCATCGCAGCCTCTTTCCCAAAATTTCGACTAAATGAAATAAATTTCACATGGGGTGACTGTGCGGCTGCCTGTTGGAGAAGCGTCATTGTATCATCTTGACTCCCATCATCAACAAACAACATGTCGTAATCATAAGATTGGTCGAGGCTATCTTTTTCTAGAATTTCTGTTAATTCTTGAATCGTTTGATGTAAGACGTCCGTTTCATTAAAACACGGGACAATCACACGTAATTTCATTTTGTGCACCTACTCCATTAGCTTTTTTCTATCTACTATCCTTTGTTTCTACCCCTTTGCAGGAAAAACATAACTTTTGCTTTCAAAATAAAAAAGCGGCATAGAAGTCTAACGTTCAAATTAGATTTCGTATGTCCGCTCTACATAGAAACAATTTCATACAATGCTGTTCAGTTACTTGTGCACATGTCTCCGATTGCTCTGACACACTTGCGATGACTCATTTAATTATAGCTAGAATGGTATTCCAATGCATCTCTAACTTTCCTTTACACTTTAAGAAATGAGACGGACATTGAGTTTTCCCATTTCCTATCCTATTGGTGAACTTATATCCATTACTGATGATAACAGCGTCGCAAAATGAGGATAAATTAGACGTAAAAATTGAATGCTATAGATTATCTTTTTTCATAAACTTGCCCTAATTGACTGTATTTGATGCAAGATTGCCCAGAATACTGAGACTCCTAAGGGATAAGTTAAAGGCTAAACAACGTCATTTAACTTTAAAAGGGGCTACCGTTTAACGCAGTAGCTATCTGACTTCTCAATGCACATGCTTTTGAGAAGTCTAGTCAGCCTTGCGGGGGCAGTACGACGAAATCTTTGTTACACATGAGATTCCTGTACTGCTCTCAAAATCCAATTCGGCATCCATCTAGTGTACACTTCAATCAAGCCGAATTGAGTTGAAGGGCCAGCCCCTAGGAACGCGAAGTCATGAAGGCAATCAAAAACCGAAAATCGTAGGGAGGGCAAGTTTAACAAAATATTGCATCAATCGCATTAAAAGTTTTTATGTCCCATCCTCATTTAGGATTCATCTTTTAAATAATCATCCTCGTCATCTTCATTTTTTATGCGTGAGTCATTGTATTCATAACGCAATAGCACATGGATAATTTGATGGTTTTCAATTTCAGAAATCACCCAACGATCATGTGCCGTATCGACAAAATCATCTTGTTCAAGATCGGTGTTTTGCGCTTGAAGCCAACCGCCAATCGTATCAATGTCTTCTGAATCTTCAAAGACAATACCGAACATTTCTTCTAAATCGCTAAGCAATACACGTCCATTAATTTGGTATGTTTGCTCATCTAACTTCACGATATCGTTCACTTCATCATCGTCAAACTCATCTCGAATTTCACCGACGATTTCCTCTAAAATATCTTCCATCGTTAAAATCCCAGCTGTGCCACCGTATTCATCAATAATTAAACTGATGTGTACATGTTCGCGTTGCATACGTACAAGCGCATCACTAATACGTGTCGTTTCTGAAATCATTGGCAATTCGTGAATATAGTTACTGATTTTAATCGGTACACCTGATGCGTATTCCGTTAAAAATTCTTTTACGTTTATAAAACCTTTAATGTGGTCTTTATCGCCGTCTTCCGTAATAGGATAACGTGTAAATTGATGTTCTTTAATCGTCTCTAGCAACTCATCAACATTAAAAGGTTCGTTCAGTGTAATCATTTGCGTACGCGGCACCATAATATCTTTCGCGTGGCGTTCGTCAAACGAAAAAATATTTTGCATATATGCGAGCTCAGTTTGGTTGATTTCACCACCATGATAGCTGTTATTCATAATGATTTTGAGCTCTTCTTCTGACATCGCTTCATTACCTGCATTTGGATCTGCACCAAAAATTCGAATAATAAAGCGCGCAGAACCATTCATTAACCAGATGAGCGGCTTCATAATCAATCCGAAATAGTACAGCGGTCTTGCATAAAGTAATGCGATACGGTCTGTATATTGAATCGCTAAACTTTTCGGCGCCAACTCACCTATCACGACATGAATGTATGTCACGACAGTAAACGCCACGACGATAGATACCGTCATCACTAGCGCATCCGGGATATTCAGCAGTTCGATGACCGGGTGTAAAATCCTTTCAAATAAAGGTTCACCTAACCAACCTAAACCAAGTGAAGTCACTGTAATTCCTAATTGACAGGCTGATAAATAATAATCTAAATTTGAAATCATTTTTTTCACGACACGTGCATTCCCATTTCCCTCAGCAATGAGTTGTTCCACACGTGAAGCTCTCACCTTTACTAATGCAAATTCAGAACCTACAAAGACTGTAGTTAAAGCAATTAATGCAAAAAATATAAATAAGTATAATATGGTCGTACTATCCAATTAGTTCCCTATTAGATAGGGATTCACCTCCGTTAATTGACATCGCCCAATAGAAAGCAACGTTGTATTGATTTGGCTATAGCGACAAGTCATATTCACATTTCCTAAATCCTTCCCATTGAGCAACCTCCAGACACAAAAATATTAATTTTATCATATCATATCTTTGAGTGAAATTATACTATGAACGTGTGAGACTTGAGACCCATTTTGTTCAGATTACGATTTACCGTTATTTCACTTTGATTGACTTCTTTTATTGTACACACCACATTTTAATACGTGAGACTACTTAGCACATCGCACGCATTTTAAAGTGGATAGACTATTTCTAACATCTTAATTCTCAAACTTTTCCCAAACATTAAAAAAGACACACGCATGATTTAAAAGCATGCCTGTGTCTCTTCAAAAATGTCTACGCTTTATTGGGTGATTGTTTAATCATACCGTAAATCACTGCACCGACAACCGCACCAATTAAGATGGCAAGCAGTGTGAGTAATGCGTGACTTGGATCTGTACCAATAATCACGACTAAACCACCGTGTGGCGCGTTAATATTGGAACCGAATAGTAACGCAAGTCCACCAGCAACACCAGAACCAATCATCATTGACGGAATGACACGTAATGGGTCTGCTGCCGCAAATGGAATAGCCCCTTCAGTTATAAAGCTTGCGCCCATCACAAAGTTAGGAATGATTGAACCGCGTTGTTCTTTAGTAAACTTAGAACGGAAAATCATCATCGCTATCGCAAGTGCAATTGGAGGTACCATACCACCAACCATTGCTGCTGTAATTGGCGCTGCATTACCTGATGTTAACGCTGCAGTACTGAAAACGTAAGCTGCTTTATTGAACGGACCACCCATGTCAATCGCCATCATTGCACCGAGTACGATACCGAGAATGACCACATTGCTACCTGATAAGTTATTCAATCCTGAAATTAAAGCATTATTTAACCATGCAGCAGGTGTATTGAATACGTAAATCATCAATAAGCCTGTGACAGTAACAGAAACGATCGGGTAAATCAATGTTGGTTTAAGCCCTTCTAACATTTGCGGGAAGTTTTTCGTTACTTTCTTAATCCCTTGTGTTAAATAACCTGCTAAGAAACCAGCGATAATCCCACCTAAAAATCCCGAGCCACCAGAGACTGCAAGCATACCGCCTACAAGACCGGCAGCAAAACCTGGTTTGTCAGCAATACTACGTGCAATGTAACCCGCTAAAATAGGAATAATTAACGCAAATGCACTCTTATTCCCGATGTTCCATAACGTTTCAGCAAATGCATTGTATTCAGAACTTTTCGGATCCATCGCATTTGGTCCAATCATAAATACAATCGCCATTAAAATACCACCCGCAATAACAAGCGGCAACATATTTGATACACCGTTCATCAAGTGTTTGTAAATCGCTTTACCGACACTTAGTTTTTCATCTTCGTCATTTGTGCTTTGACGATTGTCAGCTACGAATGGTCTACGCGTTGTATCTAATGCTGTGTTAATTAATGATTCTGGGCGTTTGATCCCATCAGCTACAGGAACTTGAACCACGTTTTTACCATTAAAACGATTGGTTTCAACGTGAACGTCCGCCGCAACAATCACACCTGTCGCACGTTCGATATCTTCTTGCGTTAATCTATTTTTAATGCCACTAGCGCCGTTTGTTTCGACTTTAATGTTAATACCCATTTCTTCAGCTTGTTTTTTCAAAGCATCCCGTGCCATATACGTATGTGCAATACCTGTTGTGCAAGCTGTCACCGCAAGAATATAAGGTTCATCATGATCTACAGGTACAGGTTCAGCCGTTGCTTCTGTGTCATCATCTGTCGCTTCATCATCTGCTTTATTAATAATTGCGAGCACAGCTTCAGGTGAATCTGCTTCTAATAAAGCTTGACGTACATTTTCATCCATTAAAACACTCGATAATTTGGCTAAAGCATCTAAATGCGTTTGTGCCCCAGTTGCCGGTGCTGCAATCATAAAGAATAAATGTGCCGGTTGCATGTCTAAGCTGTCATAGTCAACACCTGCTTTAGACTTACCGAATGCGATCGCTGGTGTTTTGACCGCTTCTACTTTCGCATGTGGAATCGCAATCCCCTCACCAATACCTGTTGAACTTTGTTGTTCTCGTTTGTGGATCGCTGCGATATAGTCATCTAATTGATTTAATTTTCCTGCTTGATTTAATTGTTGTGCGAGTTCGTCAATGACACCATCTTTCGTAGTCGCTGAAAGATCCATTGCGATTGTTTCTTTTGTGAGTAACTCAGTAATTCTCATGTTACCCCTCCTCATTAACTGGTTGAATCGTCACATGTGCTTGGAGTTCTTGAATCATGTCATATTGTGCTAAATCATCGTTAAAGGCTGTCGCAGAACCTGATGCAACGGCTAATTTGAGTGCTTCAGGTAACGCGAGGTTTTGAGAAATTCCTGCCACCATTCCGGCTACTGTACTATCACCAGCACCGACTGTATTGACAACTTGACCTTGTGGTGCTTGAATTTTGTATGCCACTTCTCGATCCGCATAAATTGCACCAGCACCACCGAGTGATACGATGACGGATTGTGCCCCTTTATCAACTAAACGGCGGGCATACGTTAACACGTCTTGGTCTGTCTCTATCTTCGTGTTAAACATTGCTTCAAGTTCGTGCTGATTTGGTTTAATAAATAAAGGATAATACGGTAAAATCCCTTCGATTAAAGATTTCTCAGCATCAACGACAAGTTTTGCGCCTGTTTGTTGTGCGATCTTTGCAATATCGATATAAATGGTGTCCGGCAGACTTGCAGGCACACTTCCGGCGACAACAACGATATCCTCAGCCGTTGTCACATGAAGTTGTTCGAATAAAGTCGCTACTTGGGTTTCGGTAATGTGCGGTCCAGCCGCGTTAATCTCTGTCTCAGTTTGACTCTTCACCTTCACATTAATACGTGTATCTTCATCAACTTGTGTAAATGCCGTATGAATTCCTTCTGCTTTTAAAGTGTTTTCGATAAATTGACCTGGAAAGCCACCGATAAATCCTAAAGCTGTTGAAGGAACTTGTAATGTTTGTAAGACGCGAGAAACGTTGATCCCTTTCCCCCCCGCAAATTTCGCAATGGCAGTCGTACGATTCAACGCACCCGTAGCAAAATCATCTACAAACATGACATAATCAATAGATGGATTGAATGTCACTGTATAAATCATCATTTGCCTCCTAATATTTCAAAATGATTGTCATAAATATCAAAATGACGCATATGACGTGCTTTTTCTGAAGTAATTAAAATCGGTTGCTCTGTCGCGTGAATCGCGGCTAAATATTGCTGATTGAACTTTGACGTATCCGCAAGTATATACACTTGTTGTGCGTGTTGCATCGCTGTCTCTTTCACAATCGCCTCTCGCTCATCCGGTGTCGTGAGACCGGCTTCACAGTCGATACCATTCACACCTAGAAACACTTTGTTAAAGCGATAATGTTGTAAGAACGAGACTGCACGACTACCGACTACCGCCAAAGTGTTCGCCTTCACATCGCCACCGATAATTTTAGTCGCAATTCCCTTTTTCAATAACGCTTCAACATGTGGTAACCCGTTTGTAATCACCGTAATGTCTTTCGCCGTTAAAAAAGGAATCATTTCTAAAGTTGTAGAACCGGCATCCAAATATACACAATCACCATCATTCACCAGTTGTGCCGCTCTTTTCGCAATTTCCACCTTTTCATCAATATGCTGAGTGCGTTTCTCATGAAGTTCAGGTTCCTTTTGTTCACTAATTAACTTTGCGCCCCCGTGCACACGTGTCAACTTGCCATCGTCTTGGAGTTTCGATAAGTCACGTCGAATTGTGGAAGCACTGGAGCCCGTAAATTCCATTAAATGTTGTAATGATAGGAATTGATGTTGGTCTAATGCAGTAAGTATGAGTTCATGTCTTTTTTCCGTTAACAACTTTATCACCCCAATTCAGTTACATTATAGTGTATCCGTTTTCATTAATCAACCATTTTCATTCACAATCTTTCAAAATAAGTCACATACGCGTGAATAATTACAAAAATCAGTCATATTCAACCAAAAGCACATTGACTTTTTTCATTTTTGTCTTCGTTTAGCGCATGGAAATCAATATGAATCGTTATGTCGTCGTGCTATGATATAGTTCAATAGAATATCTAGTCAATGAACGATTCAAAAAGGAGCGTAACAGATTTGAAAAAGAATCACCTTGATGAAGCACTGACAGGTATCAGCATTTTAGATTTGATTTTTGTCGTTCCTTTCTTCGCACTCTTTTCTTATCTTCCTTTAGAACATTGGTGGCAATGGATTATCAATATCATCATTGTCGTACTATGTGCACTAGGTGCAGCATATCTTTTCTATACGATTAAAAAGCGATTCAACAGTGACCACCATTGAATAGTTTAGCTGGGGGACAGTATCATCGTCCCTCGTTATTCCATCGATTTGATTCCGAATTTTTGTTAAACTTGTAGTCAATACATATGAGGTGTAAGGGGGATGGAAAGATGCTAAAAAATAGAAAAGAACGACTGACGGCGGCAATCATTTCTTTAATCATTTCTATCGCTTTTGTCGTTCTAGACATTTTTAATATCATGACAAAAGAATCGAATACTGCACTCATATTAAGTATTAGTAGTTTGCTCGTTTTCTGGACTTTTATTGTCATTGACATTTATGTGCTATACAAACTCAAAAAAGAAGCGTGACCGACTTTTTCCCGTCGTATCACGCTTTCTTTTTTATATTAATATTTAGTAACGTTCGTAAGCGTAAGAACCAATGACTGCACCAGCTGGAATGCCGATAAATGGTGTGAAAATCATACTCAACAACACCATTGACACAATCATAATCACAAAACTTTTAGAACCTATCTTCATATCTAACAAATTCTCTTTAACTCGTTCAAAATAATCCCTGACTTTCATCATATACAACTCCATTTTTGGCATTTTTAACTTCGCTACCCCCTTATAATAGCTCACGAATCGCATTGTGTACATGAGTCCCGGGGCCTATATCAATGTCAGACATTTGTTGTATATGGCAAATGTTCCAAAGTATCACGCCTTTTTCAAATTACTGAATGACCTGCTTCACTTCAGCATGACTCATCTCAATTAAATCATGCGGCGCTAAGCCCATTTGTACACCGCGCTGTCCCGCACTCACAAAGACCCTGTCGAGCAGCTCTATCGTACCATTAATGACTGTCGGAAAATGGGTCTTCATTCCAATCGGTGAGCAACCTCCACGTATATAGCCTGTCACTTTTTTCAAATCGTCGAGCGGCATCAAGTGCAATTTCTTTTCATGAACTGCCGCCGCTGCTGCTTTCATATCTAAATGTGCTGTCACTGGAATAACGAAGACAAAATGCTCATGGTTGGCATTTTCAAGAACGAGCGTTTTGTACACTTCTGCACTATTCGCGTTAATCAGCGCCGCAACTTCATGACCTTCAAGATGTCCCTCACCCACTTCAAACGTTCGAATCTCATAGTTCACTTTCGCTCTATCCAATTGACGCATCGCATTTGTTTTCTTTTGTTTCGCCATGATCTTACCTTCTTTCTATCATTTATCGCGCAAATATCGACCGCACAACTTGTTCATCTGAATCACTTTGGTCATATGTCATTAATTGTGCAATGACTTTTTGATGATCAACAGATGATGTTGTTTCAATGTATTGCTGAATTTTTTCAACATCTGGTGTGACTTTTTGAATACTTGGAAATTCCGTCATATCAAAGTAAAAGCCGACATCTTGTTGATAATCTACTGTATCTTCATCAAGAATTAAAATAGGACGATTTAAATGCGCATAATCAAACATTGCTGACGAATAATCTGAAATCAGTACATCTGATATTAAATATAACTCTTGGATGTCTACCATTTCATTAAAAAAGCAATGGACACGCGGATGCAAATTTTGATAAAGTTCACGCAAATGCCCTTCATTCGGATGCAATTTCACAATCATTTCATAAGATGACGGGAGACGTTCCAACAATGCGACAATATCTAATTCTGACACTGATTGTCGCGCATTTTTACGCCAAGTCGGACAGAATAAAATGTACTTTTTAGTCGCATCTCGTTGGAAGAAATACTTTTCTTGAATTTCCAACCATTTCGCTTCATCGTTTTGATGGCGAATTAACAAACTGTTCCGTGGCGCACCGTGACGTAAAATCGTTAAATTCGGATGAGTATCAAGTCGAAATGCCGAGCGAATATAAGTTTCGTAGCGTTCTGAAGTGGATAACAAGACATTCCATTTCTGCATACGTGGTGCAAATTGTTGCGCTTGTTTTTGACGTTCAACAGCATCCACTAAATCATTCACCATCCGTTTAAGCGGAAAGCCGTGCCACGTTTGAATCACTTGTTGGTCAGGATGTTTCACCAGTCTATCCCACAAATTTCCGTTAATGACCGCATAACGACATCGTTCAAAAGCACGCATGTAAGCACGTGTGCCAAAGCGTATAGGTGTCATATCATAGCTACGAACTTCCATTTCCACTAACGGATCTGCCGCGCTCACATAAATCGTAAGCTCCGGATACAATCGCTTCATCGCACATGCAATGGCTTTCGGATCACCTGAAAAGTTTTTACCATGAAACGATTCGATAAACACCGCCTGGCCAGACACGTGACGACGTTGATTTTGAAACTTTTTCACTTGTGCTTCAACGTTAAAGAGCCCTTTACGCGTGAATTGATACAAACGCGACCCTTTACGGAACGGACTTTTCGGTGCTTGTTCTGCTGTCTCTTTCACTTTCACTACGACACGTTTCGCCGTGTTTTGGACATATTGGTAACTTGCTTTCATTTTCGGTTTGGCAATTTGTGACACATCAATCGTATGCGCTGCTGCCATAGCCATTGTTTGAGCAATCAATGCCTCTGTATCGTGACCTTGCGCAAGTTGTGTATGGAAAGTCTCGACATCCGCTTCACGTTCCGTATCTGTATACTTACCATTAACCATCTCTACAATTTTTGCAGCATCACTTTCTAATGATTTTGTAATCCAAGTGACTGCATGAAACGGCGCATAAATATCTTTCAACACACCATCCTCGCCTGGATAAAGACACACACGATTGCCTTGTGCCATTGCTTCTAATATCGAATAACCAAACGTTTCATACGGTGACGTGGACACGTAAATATAATCTGTCGGCTCTGACCCGTTAATATGGACATAATCTTCTAAATGATACGCAACGACAAGATTTTCGTACAGTTCCAGTGATGGTCCATATCCTTGTAAATAAAGATGAATGCGCGTTTCGCCTTGTGTATACACGAAATAACGCATCAACTTTAACACATACGAAATGTCTTTAATTTCATCTTCAAAACGGGCTTTCATTAATAAATTGTGCGTTTGGTGGACAGGTTGCGTTTGAAATTGCACGTGCTGATGGTTCACATACATCGGAAAGACATACGGATAGTCATAGCGCTCTTGAAATGCTTCTGCAATTTTTGGCGTACTGACACGCACTGCATCAATCGCTTCCAATGCCAGATCCATTTGTGGGTTCAGGTACGCTAACGGGCTGTGAATTTCACCTAAAATGCGCATTTCCGATGTACGATGTTTCACTTCTCGCGCAAATTCGAAAAAGTCCTCGCGTGTTAAAATGAGTAAGTCTGCCTGAGCTAACGTCTGTGCCCCGCGAAATGCGATAAACTGCGCGCCTTCAATCGCTTGCCCTTCTTCAGCTTTCAATTGACTCACTTGACGCTGACGAAAATGCATATAATTGACATATGTCACTTGATGACCTGCACGCAGAAAACTTTGGATTAAATTGAGGTTACTTCGCGTTGTGCCACCTTTTTGAAAAATGTTATAGCCTAATATTTTAATGTGCATCACGTATTCGCTCCTACTTCTTCAATTCAATTTCCCACATTATAACATGAAAACAGCAGATTATCGCATGACGCCAATGTCGTAATGACGTGCCATGTGAGATATCTGCTGTTTCAAATTATTTTTAATTCCCATCTCTAAGACTGTTTCAAATTTTGATGACGTCGCAACTGTTTTTCAATCAAAATCACAATACAGCCGAGGAGCATGAACGTAATCGACATGTATAATGGATATTCAATATTAACATCATATAAACCACCAGCAATGAGCGGCCCAATGAAATTCCCCATACTCGTAAATGTTGAATTAAGTCCACCAGCAAAGCCTTGACGATTCCCCGCAATATTTGAGAAATAATTCGTTAATGCAGGGCGAATTAAGTCAAAACCGATAAACACGATGAAACAGATCAACATCACTTGCCAATAGCTATGTGCAAAAATTAAAAGCATAAGGACAAACGCCGAATAGATTAAAGCGTATATAATAAACACGAGCTCACTCATGCGACGTATCATTTTATCAAATAAGAACACTTGGAAGATGGCACCAAAAATACCGCCACCTGTAATCGCAATTGAAATGTCACCTGGTGTAAAATCCATTTTGTCCGCCGTATACAATGGAAATAACGTCTCAAATGCAGATAAGCCAAACGCTAAAATTAATGTTAAAATGGCGGGTGTAATAAAAGCTTTGTAATTTATTTTGCCAAATTCCGTACTATCAAACTGTGCAAACCCTTGTGTCGTTGCACGTTTCGGTGACTGGATGAAGAACAAAGTACAAATAAAGGCCAAAACACCGAGCACACCAGCAAAAACAAAGGGTAAACGATGTGAAATCTCTGCCAAGAAACCACCTATCCCCGGCCCTAAAATAAAACCCGCTGAAATGATGGCTGACATGTAACCAAAATTGCGCGCTTTATCTTTTGGTGGAGAGAGATCCGCAATCAAACCTGTCACCCCTGGCATGACCATCCCAGCACTAAAGCCCCCAAGTACACGTGACACGATAAGTAACGAAAAAGTATGGCTCCACGCAAATAAAAACTCCGAAACACTAAATAAAACTAAGCCAATACAAATAATGAGTTTTTTGCCTAATCGGTCTGCCAAAGTCCCGCCAAAAGGTGAAATCAACATTTGAGCGAGCGCAAATACTGCAACGAGTACACCCAAGTCTGCCCCGGTGAGTCCTAAATCTTTTAAATAGACCGGTAGCACAGGAATAATGAGCCCGATTCCTAAAAAGACTAAGAAAATATTCAAATATAAAATGATGAATTGTTTTTTCAAATGCGCCACTCCTTCCGCTTCATTCAAAATATTACAACATTATATAACATTTGTTTTACAAAAGAAAGTTTCGAAACACTAAAATTAAAAGTTTTTGAAATAAAGAACATTAAACCTTTTGTATATTATAAACAAAAATTTTATAGCTTATTATCATCTAAAGGGAGCCTGTGCACGTGATGTAAAGATTCCGCTTCCCTTCACTTTCACTGTCATCTCTACAACTCGAGACTGATTCCTATTTAAAAGACAGTGAAAAATTTGAAACCATCGAAATTAACGGTTATGCTATATATCTCATAGAAGGAGGTATCACGATGAATGCCCGATACATTGCACGTATCACCTATGTGGTATTAATTCTTATTTCAATACTTATTCCCAATCAATTAATGTTTTTAACACTCAATGTATCTTTAGCTTATATTCCATTAGAATTGGCCTATTTGATCAAACTTTTTATACCGAGGCGTGCATTTGAATGGCCGCTTTTTATCATATACTTATTTATCTTTATATTAATGTTACCAAACACATTTTATATGGTGACAGATTTAATCCATTTGAATCAATTTACATTTAACTTTTTGGCTGAACTCAATTTATATGAGTGGTTCCATTTCACATTACTCATCTCATCAGTCATCTTCTCACTTTATTGTTATGTGTTAATTGTGATGGAAATTTATCACCTCATTCAAGTTACTCCATTACGTATCGTTGCTTTGTTCGGCATGATGGTTTTGAGTGGACTCGGCATTTATGTAGGTCGCTTTTTACGTTTTCATAGCGTGCATATTATTAATCACCCATTTTCCGTCATCGTCTCAACATTAAAATCACTGAATCTTGAGGCACTTATTTTTGTGTCATTTATCATATTAATTCAAGCTTTACTATTTTTATTTGTGAAAGGAGTTCGAAGCCGTACATGATTTCAACAGTTATATTTATCAGTGCGATACCGGCCTTTCAACTTCTGATCACTCTATTTTACTATCAAATCGGCTGGCGCAAATGGTGGCCCCTCGTCATGCTGTTACTACCTATGGGCATTGCTGTATTCGGAATTCAACTGTTGTATTACGAACGACATTATCCAAACTGGCAACTTCCCTTTAAAGTGAAATTATTGCTAAAATACAGTTATATTCTTACATGTCTTCAATTTGTAAGCTTATATTTATTGCTGTTTGGCATTTAATAACTGTAGAAGCAAAGTACCTAGGAGGAAAATGATGCATATGTCTTCAAAGCAAGTCGCCTGGCGTGATTTATGGGCGATAGTCATCTATTTTTTAGCACAAATCATTCTGGGCAATGTGTTCAGTCTATTCTTAATCCCATCAACACAAATACCGGTCGCAATGGCACTGTTAATTGTCGGTATACTCACGTCCATCTTTGTCATTATTTATTTGGCATGGTCGCATCGTCACGGCTTAAAAACTAAGATAACCGTCGCATTGATGCAAAGTAGAAAGCATATTAAGCTGATGATCAGTGTGTATGTGCTCTATATGATTGCGAATATGATTTTCACTTATGTATTACAGTTGTTACCTGAACAATGGCAATTTAAAGAAACAGGCAACCAAGAAGCACTCATGGCCTTTTTCCATCAACCGGCTTGGTTACCACTCGTATTTTTAAGTTTAGCCATTTTGACACCGATCACCGAGGAATTGCTTTTCCGTCATATCATTATTGGCGAGCTCGGCAAAAAATGGGGCCTCATGTTTACAGGTCTGATTTCTATCGTTATTTTTGCAAGTTTGCATATGTTTGCCGCACACCATCCACTTGAAGCGGTACCGTATATTTTTCTAGCAACGATGTTCGTCGTTGCTTACATTAAAAGTGGTTGTAACATTGCTGTGTCTATTTTCTTGCATATGTTTAATAATACACTTGCTTTTATCGGCGTCCTTTTCCAAATTTTTTCATAATACTTAAACCCCCACGTACAATCAAACGACGTGGGGGTTATTTTTATATACGAAATTGAACACATGAATCGTTACAGCCCGATTCAGTGTTGGACCGGTAAAAGGGACGCCAGTTCAATCATCAACTCGTTTTATAAACTTTTCAGCGCTGCCTTTACACCTTCGACCGCTTCAGCTGAACGTTTCAACTGCGCTTTTTCTTCATCCGTTAACTCTAATTCAATAATACGTTCGACACCATTTGCACCTAAAACAGTTGGCACGCCGATATAAATATCATCCAACTGATACTCCCCTTGGCAATAAGCGATCGTTGGTAATACACGTTTTTGATCTTCTAAAATCGCAATCAACATTTCATAAACTGCCGCTGCCGGTGCATAATAAGCTGAACCCGTGCCTAACAGTTGGACAATTTCTGCGCCACCTTTACGTGTTCTTTCAACAATTTCTTCTATTTTTTCTGGTGGTAACAATTCATTAAGTGGCACGCCATTCACTTGGCTATGACGCACTAACGGCACCATCGTATCCCCATGTCCGCCCAACACTAATCCTGTCACATCATTCACTGCAACATCTAAAGCTTCTGCAACAAATGTATTAAATCTCGCAGTATCTAACACACCCGATTGTCCAATGACACGTTCACTCGGAAAACCTGACGTACGATAAACGGTATACGTCATCGCATCAACTGGGTTCGTTAAGACGATAATCGTACAGTGAGGTGAATATTGCACAATTTTCTTCGTCACTTCAACCATGACTTGTTCATTCGTTTGGACTAAATCATCACGACTCATACCAGGTTGACGTGGGACCCCTGCCGTAATGACAACAACATCCGAATCTTTCGTATCCGCATAGTCGACAGTAGAATTCACATGCACATTAAATCCCAAAATTGAGCCACTTTGTTGCATGTCTAATGTTTTCCCTTTCATCACTGACGCGTTCTTTTCACGGTCAACAATCAACACATCCGCATTGCCATGAGAAGCAACAATAAATGCAAGTGTTGCACCCGTGTGACCTGATCCAATAATTGAAACTTTTTTTCGTCTCATATTCCAAAACCCCCTTGTCTTTCATCACTTTTATTATATCATTGCATTTTTATAAATGTATAACACTATTCACATTATTACATGTAATCTTTGTGACAAACGCTAATGAATCATTATAGAAGATGACATAAGGGGAGGATGGTTTATGACTTACTTATAAACGCTTTGTAATATTAAAAATAACTTTTAAATCATGGTGGATATTCGTATAAGGATTTTGACCAATGCTTTATGACTTTGAGAAACCGCTTCAACACTCACACTGATATTAGACTTGCTATGCTTTTTCCTTAACATGTCAACATAGTGTTTTTCAGTGTAACCCTCACAGTATATTTTAACTATTTTGTTTGGTGTTTTGCCTTTTTTATCTTCCTCGTCTTTTGTTTTTACTCATCCTCACCACCATCCACATGATGCTTTTTGCCAATCAAAGTTGTAAAATCATTTATCGTTACATTAGGGACCGCACCATAGACACCTTCCAAATAGCGTTTAAAAATTGTTAAATCTGACCTTTTACCATAGTCATCATTAAAATCAAATATACTGTACAATTCACTAGCACTTTCGAAGTCTTTCTTAGCTAAATAAATTTGATCCACGCGTAAATCGCAATCTAGTAAAAACAGCTGATGCGAAGTCAAAATAAATTGACTCCTGTTCTCCATTAGATTAAACAGTTTAATCATAATTTTCGAAATATTTAAGTGTAGAGAATCATCAAATTCATCCATCACAAAAACGCTTCCCCTTTTAGTTTCGTCTAGTATGTTCAGTGCCAAAGTAATCAATTTTTTCGTCCCCTCAGACTCATGATTGAAAGAAATACGTTGGCTTCCTATTCTATCGCCTTCTTGATTATACTTTTTATACACTAAATTCAACTTATAAACATCAGTTTTCAGCTCTGCTTCACTTGTATTCATTACTTCTTCATTTTCGTTATTAATTGCATTTAAAATGTTCAATAACTGTTTAGGTATGTTAAAAGTATCTATAGTTGTATCAATATCAGCCACTTTAATATCACATTTCTGTAAAAACTCTATCAGGTCTCTTTTACTTTCTTCATTTTCTATCACATGTAGCATTTCTTTAATATCCCGATGCTCTATATGCCCGTTAATGAAGACGAGCTGATTTGAGAACCATCGATAGACATTCAAACAATGTGTATCATTCACACTTTGACCAACTTTTAAAAAGAGTTCATTTCTTCTCGTTTTCGTCACTTCATCTTTAGCCCATTTAGGCGTAACAATAAATGCCTCTTCATCTCTTTCAAAATATTTATAGTATTTGCCATTTTCATAATAAAATAATGTTTCACGTAAAATAGCCGTTTCTACATATTCAAATTGATATTGATATTGAATCCCGTTCGCTACGATTTCTACACATAACTTTGTACTATTTTCAACTGAATAATCATCTAATAAAAAGGAAACTTTAGGAATTTTTTTGTAGCACTCATATTCTCACTCAAAATTAATTCTTTCATTAACTTTAATGCACTAATTAAATTAGATTTACCAGAACCATTTGCACCAAACACAATTGCGCTTTTTAATAAATTTATTTTTTCTGTATGACGTGTTTTTTGAACTTCATAAATATTCTCTTTTAACTTCCTTAGTCTTTTACCTGTTTCCATACTAAAAACTGTATCATCTCTATAAGAAAGATGGTTTTTAAATTCAAAGTTAATGAGCATCATCTTACCTTCTAACGTATTTTTGTTCTTAAATAATCTGATATGTTTGTTATAAGGTAAATACTGACAAACTAAAACATAAATACGTTTCAAACTTTAACCGATTCATTAAAATTAATAAATGCAATACACACCGAAAAAACACGCCTACATGGACGGACACCATGTAAACGTGTGCATATTTCACCTAATGAAATTCAAGTAGCATATAGAGATAAAGCGCAAATGCACCAGCCATCAATAAGGTCATCATCAACAAATACAATGCAGTGCGCCCATATTTGAATAAAAAGGCAATAAACATCGCGATGACATTATACACCATAAAGATACCAAAAATAGTGACGAGCCAAATGATATCCGGTGAAAAGATAAACAGTAATGCAACGATAAAGCCAAAGATGATGTACGGTATCGCAATAACATTACGTTTGAAACGACTGCGCTTAATTTTTTCCTCTTCTGTCATATTTTTCCCTCTCAATTCCTAATAATCACGTTTAATTGTACTAAAGTTTGCTGTACGTTGACTTCCATGAGATGTGACAATTTTATGGAATGTCGAATCCTTGTGCAGCAGTAAAAATATCGAACCATTCTTGGTCATGCAATTCAAGTTGGAGTCCATCAATCACTTCGTCAACACGTTCGAGTCGTTCAGTTCCAATAATGGGCATAATATCAGCTGGATTCTTTTTAAACCATGCAGACACTACCGCTGCGACTGAAGTATGGTGTGCTTTTGCAATTCGTGTTATTACTGGAAGGACACGTGCTGCAACTGGGTCATTTTCATCAAATAAACGTCCGCCTGCAAACGGTCCCCAAGCCATTAACTTCACACCTTCACGATACATATCATCAATGGTGCCGTCATGAAACGCTTCTAAATGATACGGTGAAATTTCAATTTGATTCACTGCGATATGAAATTTGTCGTCTTTCAAACAACGATTTAATAATTCATACTGTGGGCGCTGAAAATTTGATACACCAAATGACAACAATTTCCCCTCTTGGACTAAATCTTTTAAAGCATCAGTGATTTCACATGGTTTCATTAGCGGCGATGGTCGATGAATCAACAAACTATCCAAATACTCTACTTGAAATGACTTTAATGAACGCTCAACTGCACGTTTAATATGCTGTTTACTTAAGTCATAACGATGGTCGGTTTGCTCTGGATAAATATGATTCGGCAGGACAATTCCACACTTCGTTACGATTTGAATTTTATCGCGCAGTTCAGGTGACAAAGCCAATGCATCTCCAAACATTTTTTCCACAGTGTAATGTCCGTAAATATCGGCATGGTCCATCGTTGTCACGCCACGCTCAACAAGTTCATGAATGAAACGATTCATAGCTTGTGTCGATTTCTGCCATTGATGCGCTCGAAAAAAACCTTGTATGACTCTAGAATATTTCACATGCTGATTGATAGTGATTTGATCCATTTAAACACCCCTTGAATAATCCAGAATTAAGTAAATTGTAACATATCCAATTGATTTCTTAACATGGCCTTATCTAATTGCTCGCCTATGATGATAATAGAAGTTGGGAGCGTCAAGTGACCTACACTTTCAATAGCGGGCACCCCTTCTGAATATTGAATTAAGAAAATCTCATCAGGCTGTTCGCGCAAACGGATATAGCCTTTTAATCGCAATACATTGTCAGGTAGCCTTAAAATGAATTGGACAAGTGCTTCTTGAGAGACTGCACTATTGAATTGATATTGTAAGCTCGTATAATGTGCATGTGTATGACTATGAAACCCTGTCACATCGACATTTTGTGCATTTGCACCTTTTTCAATTGTTTTCAATGTTTCACCGTATTGTGTGAGAACGATACGACTTTTAGGTGATAGCGCTTTAATATCTTCAATCACCATTTGAAGTTGTGCGTCATCTTCTATTAAATCCACTTTATTAACCAGTATCGTTTGACTCGCACGGACTTGATCTTCCATTAAAGCTTTCGTTTGTGCAGTATTGTCATGCCGTTTTATAAATCTGACACTATCCACCAAGCCTATCGTTTCTATTGATGAAAATGCATCCACTAATAAAGGGTCTTGACAGGCAACCAAAATATCAATCGGATTCGCAACACCAGTCGCTTCTACAATGATATAATCAACTTCTGCATCACGTGTTAATTGGTACAAATGCGCAATTAAATCGTGTTGAATATCACAGCAAATACATCCTTGTAATGCTGATTGTTGTACATGATAATGACTCAAAAGATGACTGTCTACATCAAAATCACCAAATTCATTTACAATGAGTGCAACTTTCTCATCTTTTTTTAATATTTGCGTCATATAATGATTTAAGAATGTGGTTTTGCCACTTCCGAGAAATCCATGTATCAATATGAGCGATGTTTGTTTTTTAAACATAAATTTAACCCTTTCTCTCAAAAAATCTACAAATCTGTTATAATATATGTGTATGTCTGACTTTAAACTTGATAAAGTACGCTTTATCTTCTAAAATTACTGCATGCTATATTTTAAGGATAGCATAGCATAGATTTAAGTGAGAACGGCTTAAATCATTTGATTATGGACGGATTCCCATTCGTGATAGAAAAAGAGAAAACGGATAGAATGTCTGGAGGAGAACTAATTATGTCTGACCATTTAAACTTAAAAGAGCAAGTATGTTTTAGTTTGTATAACGCACAAAGACAAGTTAACCGCTATTATTCAAACAAGATTTTCAAAAAATATAAGCTCACGTATCCGCAATTTTTAGTTTTAGAGATTTTATGGGACCAATCCCCTGTAAATGTGAAAAAAGTTGTAACAGACTTAGCCCTTGATACAGGGACCGTATCACCTTTATTAAAACGTATGGAACAAATTGACTTGATTAAAAGAGAACGTTCTGAAATCGACCAACGCGAAGTATTTGTTCATTTAACTGAGAAGAGTAAAGCAATGGAACCAGAATTAGCAAATGCATCTCAACAAGTTGCAGAAGCTTCATCTTTAACACCTGACGAAGTAAACGAACTAACTCGATTATTAGAAAAAGTGATTACAGCTTTTGATGAAAGTAAGTAAACGATTGAAATCAGTCACTACTTCTAAGTCATAAGCAGTGTTTTCGTATTGATATAGATAGACTTGTTTCAGGGGAACAATATCAATTTTTACACGATGAAAGTATTGGGGGCCCGTGTGATTGATATTTATATCTATAACGTTATTGATGTTATGACACTATATTGAGAGCATACCATTTTTTGTTTGACTGATACAACCTTAGTTTATCTATACATACATAATCATCATTTAAAAGCGCTTGAATGCCCTCCAACGACATTCTGAGCGCTTTTTTCACACCTCTCATCCGATATAACCAGTTGTTCCTTGTTTATTTCAACAAACTTACTTTCACTATTCCACAATAACTTATTCATTTTTTATACCATTTGTAATGCCTCGTCTATTCATGAACTTTTTCAGCTAAAAATTGTTCTGGTGTCATGTCTCCAATCACTTTTCCTTCTTGCATCTGTATGATTCTATCAAACTGCGCTAAATATTGTACATCATGTGTTGCAACGACCAGTGTTTCAGCTTGTTGGTGAATTTGACGCATTACATCTTTTGTATTTTCTATATCTAGCGCGGTTGTTGGTTCGTCAAGTAGCCAAATCGAAGCCTCTCGTAACATGAGACGCGCAAGTGCTAATCGCTGAAATTCTCCACCTGACAATGTATTTCTATTAAATGTTACTAGACGATCTAACGCAATATGTTGCAAGTGCAATTGATCCAGCACAGTCCGACATTGAGTTGTTGAAGCATTAGTCAATAAATTTCCATATACTGTATCGTCATAAAAATGCGGCTGTTGCAACATCGTATTTAACTGTTGATAGTAATGTATCATATCTAAATCATTTAGTGCGTGATTGCCTATTAAAATTTGACCTTCACTTGGTGTATACAGTCCCATTAACAATTGTAATAACGTCGATTTACCGGAACCAGACGTCCCAACAATGGCGACGTGTTCACCTTTATGGATGTGTAGATTTAAATGTTGCACACTTGGGCGCTGTTGATGTTCGTAGCATAACGTGACATCTTTCAACGTTAACAGTGGCGCATCATGAGAGATTTGATGAACATCTACCTGCTCTTTTTCAACCGCTCTTTTACGATACCCCATCACTTCTGATAAGCTTTGCTGTGCTAGATCCGTCTCACTTTTATAATCAGCGACTTGACTCATCGGCACAGCTTGTTCTAATAATGTCAAAATCATTAAAATAATGCTCGTCACATAGACAATATCGACTTGTTGTTGTTCGACCATCACTACAACGAGCACGATACTACCGAGTAATGCTGCCATACTGATTAAATGTCGTATATAATCATAAACGAGGTGACTCTTTTGCGACAGGTGCTCGGCTTGGCTGAATGCCGCTTCAGAAGCCATTAATTGTGCATTATATTTTTTATCACTCTTAAATCGTTTCAACTCATCATGACCTAAAATGTAGTCAAAATAAGCATGCATCCAGCGCGCTCCTGTTTGATTCACATGCAGTCGCACACGTGTCGCCTGTTTGACACGTAATGCAGGCAAAATGAACAAAGCAATTGCGATTGTAATGATTAAAACGACGGCATGTGCCCATGAAAAATAGACTAAAGTCACTGCTGAAATAAGCGTCGTGATCCCAATTACAATAGGTGGATAATAGACACGTAAATATATATTTTGCAATGCTTCCACTTGTGTGACCATTCTGCCGAGTAAATCACTCGAGCGAAACTTTCGAAAAACATCCGGTACAATTGGGATGAGCGCACGGTAGAGCTGAACCCGCACATCTCTCAACATCGTAAAGGTCGCACGGTGAGAGCGCAACCGTTCATAATATTTCGTTATAGCCCGTATAAACCCAAATAATTTTACCGTTACAATTAAGCCCATTAAAGCATATAACGGCGCACCTAAAGCACTTTGAGTAATCATATAACCACTTAAAAAGAACATACTCAGTGCAACAAGGCTTCCAAATACACCGATACAAATCGCCATCACAATATCCTTATCCCACTTAATATTAATCACTTGTTGGAGTTTCATTTATTCTTCACCTCCATTTTGCGTATGTGTTAACGAAAGTTGAATGTGATCATCATCAGACTGAATCGTACCATCTGCTAAATAAATCCGTCGTGTCGCATGCTGGATTGTAGACTGACGGTGTGCAATCGTTAAACGTGTCGCATGTTGAAAATAACGGTCTAATGTTTGTTGAATCACTTGTTCCGTTGTGCTATCTAATCCTGCGACAGGCTCATCTAAAACGACAAAATCTGGTTCTAACAATAATAGTCGCGCGAGCTCTATTCTTCTCATTTCACCACCAGATAACATTTCGCCACCTTCACCAATCAACGTTTCAATGCCATAATGAAACCTTTGGACAACAGGCATCAACTGTACCGCTTCCAATGCCGCAGTAATTTTTTCAGCAGGAACGTCATTAAATACAGCGACATTTTCTGCAATCGTTGCATTAAAAATATACGGATTTTGAGAAAGGTAGCCTATTTTCAAATCTTGCCTTTGATACGTGATACGGCCTTCTTGTGGTAACAGTTCACCAATCAACAAGCGAACAAATGTGGATTTACCTGCACCACTTGGTCCGACTAATGCAATACGGTCGCCTTCAAAAATGTCGAGATGCATTTCCGTTAATACATTAGACGTCGTATTGGGATAGTGGTATTGAAGGTTGCGTACTTGAATGAGTGGTGTTTGATTTTCATCCACACTGATTTCATGACCGGTCACCACCTCACATTTTTCTAGTGCTGCATGAATCACGTCACTAGCACCTTCACTTTCTTTTCCTGTATGAAAGGCTTGACCTAAGTCTTTAATCGCATTATAAAATTCCGGCGCCATAATCATCGCAATAGCAGCTGTACCGAAATGTATCGATTGAAATACAATCAAGCTTAACCCAACCTCTAAAGCGACTAAACCAATCCCTAACATACTGATAAATTCCAACATTAAGCCAGATAAAAATGCGCTTTTTAATATTGTCATTGTCTTATCACGAAATTGTGTACTTTCTTCACTAATCGTTTCCACTGCTTGTTCAGAACGGTTAAACAGTTTTAAAGTAACTAACCCTTTCGTCAAACTTAAGAAACGTTGACCAAATTGATTTAAAAATGTCATTTGATTTTTTGCATCATCACGTGTTTTCAGACCAAAAACAATATAAAAAACAGGAATAAATGGCGCCGTAACGAGCATAATTAAAGCCGTGGGTATATGCACAAAAAGCATCGTTACAATAATGGCAAGAGGGATAAATGTCGATTTAAATACTTGAGGTAAATAATTGCGATAAAACGGCAACATTTCAGACAAGGTTTCCGTCGCCATCGTCAGTCTTTCACCAACAGCTTGGCGAGACACTTGATGTAATAAGCGCCCTCGAATCATCTGTCGAACACGATGTGCCAGACGTTCCCCTAGCCATCCATTCACAAAATCTAAAGTTGCACGTAATATGAGTACCAACGCTAAAAACCCAATCATGACAGACCATGCTGTAGGTTGATGTGTGAGAATATGTTCTAATATGATGCCAATCGTTACATTTTGAGCAACGACTGATAGCGCAAGACCGATACAAACGATAGCCATAAATATGGGCAAGCTATAAAATTGTTTCGCCCATTGATGTAATTGTTTCATCTTTGATTTCCGCCTCCATTTGTATGTGTCATTTCTCCATTTTACATGGTCGCTCTATCCCTTTCACGTGAAAAAATTCGACGATTTTTTGTCTGAAATCTTTCAATTAAAGACACACTGGCACCATTTTCAAATTCATATACATGGTGCCACTTCTACTGCTCAAGACCTATATTTCAATAAATTTATGTTAGAAAAAGACATCTTAAATGAGAATATGCTATCATATGCTATGTTATATTAAAATTTACACAAAAATGATTAAAGAGGGTTCTTCTATGTTATTTTTCGAATTAATTAAAGCCATTATTCTTGGTATCGTTGAAGGGATGACTGAGTTCGCTCCCGTTTCTTCAACTGGACATATGATTTTAGTCGATGATATGTGGTTGAAATCGACTGATTTTTTAGGACCAGAATCTGCTTTCACCTTTAAAATTGTTATCCAACTCGGTTCTATTTTTGCTGCGGCATGGATTTTTCGTCACAAGTATTTCGAAATGTTACATATCGGTAAATATGCACCAGCGCAACAGCCTGGCCGTCGTTCAAAACCGCGTCGTTTGAATCTCTTACACATTATTATTGGGATGATTCCAGCAGGGGTGCTCGGTCTATTATTCGACGATTTGATTGAAAAATATTTATTTAGCGTACCGACTGTGCTCATCGGTTTATTCCTTGGTGCGATTTACATGATTATTGCCGACAAGTTCAGTCTTAACGTAAAAAATCCAAAAACTCTAAATGAAATCACTTATTTCCAAGCTTTTGTCATCGGTCTTTCTCAAGCCGTTGCAATGTGGCCAGGATTTTCACGTTCTGGTTCAACGATTTCAACAGGAGTATTGATGAAGTTAGACCATAAATCTGCTTCTGACTTCACTTTCATTATGGCAGTGCCTGTCATGTTAGCAGCAAGTGGTTTATCGATTATTAAACATTTAGATTATATCGAATTGACACATATTCCATTCTACATTTTAGGTTTCTTAGCAGCTTTCACATTCGGTTTTATTTCAATCAAACTGTTCTTGAAATTGATTCAAAACGTTAAATTATTACCATTTGCGATTTACCGAATCGTACTTGTCGTCGTGATTGCTGTCGTTTATTTCGGTATTATTAAATAATTGAAGTGCATCAACATATGAGAAAGGGGTTAAGACCATTGCGTGTCTATCCCCGCTTTTTTTATCTTTTCAATACTGCCACCGAGTTTAACGATACATACATTAATGATTCAGTCATTTGCATGAGAACTCATAGTGAAAAGGTCATGTCGACATCAGCATCACACTTGAGTGCACCTATTCACAGTTTTAGAAACTTCAAAAAACCGAGTTCACTTTTTAAATTTCCATCAAAACAATGTACAATAATCATACAATACGTAACGAGCTCAACTTATCGATTTTTGACGTGCGCGATAGTGCAAGGTCACCATTTAGCGTTTATCGAGACGGCTGAAAGGGTAAAAAATCATAAGTATACTCATAATTGGAGGCAACGTTCATGAATAAAACAATTAAAATGATAGTCAATGTCTTACCTGTATTTCTCGTACCACTCATCTTAGAACGCAAAAAATTTAAAGCACATCCCGATGTCCAAAAAGTGACCCAAACAACAGTGAATACTTCGAAAACTGTGGCACATAAAACCGGTCAAGTTGCGAATTCTGTGAAAGACTCTGTTGTTTCAGGATCAAGTCATTTAAAAAGCACCATTCAAACTAAAAAGCGTCGTCATGATTACAATAAAGTGATGAAAAAAGAAGCTGAAATCCAACGTTACAACCGTCCTGAAAATGTGCGTGCGCGTGGAAAAGAAATCGCTAAAGAAAACCGTAAAGAAATTGACAAGTTAGCGAAAAGCTTAGAAAAGCACATTGCAGAACGCCATAAAGAAGAGGATAGAGCGTTTAATCAACGTCATAAGCAAATGATTAAAACTATGAAAAAAATGCAAAAATATGAAGAAAAAGTCGGGCATTCACCAGAACAACGCGATGCTAAAACTGAGAAACGTGCTGAAAAAATTGAAAAGCGCAACAAAAAAGAAGTTGACAAAATGAACAAGGATTTAAAAAAGCACCTAAAAGAACGTCATAAGAAAGAAGAAAAAGTTGCTAAAGCACGTGAAAAAGCGTTAAAGAAAAATATGAAAGACATGAAAAAACATGAAGAAAAGGCCGGACATACGACAGATGCAGCTCCTACAAAACGTTCGGTAAACCAAAACAACACGGTTCAATCCAATGAGCAACAAGAAAAACAACGTATTACGACGTTATCAGAACTTCAAACGACGCAAAGTCATACTGGCAAAAGTCAACCGACACCAAGTGCACCAGGTCAAGTCGAAACAACATCAGACAACGCACCTTTATACGAACAACATTATCAAAATATGGAGCGCCAAGTGCAAGACAGCGACATATTAAGACAAAACCAACAGTTAAATGACACATCTAAAAAATCAATGAAGAAACAAGGACGATAAATGCGCATTTTAATAGATGGCGATGCTTGTCCAGTCGTCGATTCCATCGTTAGAATCACGGCTGAGACAGGCATTTTTGTATATTTATTTCGCACTTATAGTCATTTTACTGTTCATGATTTTCCTTCGCATGTAGAAGTCAAATATATCGATGGCGGACGTGATGCTGTTGATTTTATGTTACTCCAACATGCAAAAGCGAATGATATTGTTGTCACACAAGACTATGGGTTAGCCAGTTTAGTGTTAGAAAAAGTCAAACACGTCTTGCATCACAACGGTCACATTTATACATCCGAAAATATTGATCGTCTGCTTGCCCAACGATACTATCATCAACAAGCGCGTCGAAAAACAAAACGTCATCATAAAGGGCCGCCTGCATTCGATCAAAAGCAACGACTCGATTTTGAAACATCTTTTCGCCACTGTATCCAATCTCCATAGCTGTGCATGTGTCTTAACATTTCTTGTTTTACTACACATGCACTTCTTTTTGCTTTAAACTATAACTAAAAATTGATTTAAACAAGGAGCGATGAAAATGATTCAACGTATAGCAGTTTATTGTGGCGCAAGTAAAGGATTGGATGAGACCTATGTCAAAGAAGCCTATGCTTTAGGTCAATACTTTGCAGAACAAGGGATTGAGTTGGTTTTCGGTGCGGGATCTGTGGGCATTATGGGCGCAATACAGGACGGCGTATTAGATCATGGCGGTCATGCAATAGGTGTGATGCCTCGATTATTAGACGAGCGTGAAATTACGAGCCAAAAAGTATCTGAGCTGATTTTAGTCGATTCCATGCATGAACGTAAACAAAAAATGGCAGACCTCGCCGATGCATTTGTTATTGCTCCAGGTGGTGCGGGTTCCCTTGAAGAATTTTTCGAAGTTTATAGTTGGGCACAAATTGGATTGCACCAAAAGCCTATCGGAATTTTTAATATTAAACAATTTTACAAACCTCTAGAAGCATTGATTACACATATGATTCATGAGGGCTTTATTGATCAAAAGTATGAAAAGCTTGCAGGTGTGTATGAAACGCCTCAAACATTATTGGAAGGTCTTAAAAATGCCAAACCGATTTCAACACGTACATACGATTAAGTATGGCTGCTTTTTGTATATACCACAGCAAAATTACAAGGGAATGAGACACAAAAATTTTTGATGCGATTGATACAGAATTCTTGTTTAACTTACCCTTTACCTATAATTTGTAGTTTTGATTGCCTTCATAGCTTCGCGTTTCCTAGGGGCTGGTCCTACAACTCACTAACGCTTGATTAAGCTGTTACATTTGTTAATCGTTAGTGGATATTGGGAGTAGTACAGAAATCTCATGTACAACAAAGATGTCGTCGTACTGTCCCCCGCAAGGCTGACTCGACTTCTCAAAAGCATGCGCCTTGAGAAGTCAGACAGCTCCTACGATAAACAGTAACCACTATTAAAGTAAAGAAGTAGTTGCGAGCAGTATGCATGCATTCCCTCAGGCGTCTCAGCCATCTAGTCAATTTGATATCAATTACAGCGAAACTGAGGGCAAGTATATGAAATCAAGAAAACAATAGCATCCATTTTTTGTATTCCATTCACCCTCATTTTCCGACTATTTTAAAAACATTAATGAATCATCAACCTCTGAATAGATTGCGCTTAATATTTTCTATGTAGCCCTTTGCACGCGCTCTATTTTTATGTTACCTCTCGCCTTTCATTCCGACTGCACCTCGATTTAATCTGTTGCTTCTATACACGTACCATCGCGTATTTTTACTTCTAATTTCTTGAAAAAACATAAAAAAGAGGCCGCCTCAGCCTCACAACTTTTAATATGCAATTCAATTTATATTATTGACTTCTTTGCACAGCAGCTGTTTCACTTCATACTGGGCATCATTAAAAGTAATGCACTTATACTTCCTTCAACTGCTTTCTATAACGCACTTGTGGCCTCAACACATGATGTTCACTCAAACCCGGCTTGTCGAAATCATCATAATGTGTCATGCCAATCTTTTCCATCACACGAATCGATGCATGGTTCACTTTGGCTGCCATCGCGTACACTTCACTTATGCCGCGTTCAGCTACATAATCGAGTACCGCTTCTGCCCCTTCTGTCGCAATCCCATTATCCCAAACTTCAGGAGACAGTCGCCAACCGATTTCATAAAATGGGAGCTCTTCAAAAGGATAATCTACAGTTTGTGGAATATAATTCACACCTATAAACCCTATCCACTCTTTCGTTGCCTTTAACTCTACAGCAAACAATCCAATCTGATGATGCTTTAAATAAGATTTCATCGCTTCAAAATCCAATGCTGTTTTTTGATAACTTAATAAACTCGGAAAAAACTGGCGCACTTGGCGATTTGCGTTCAATTGTTGAAATGGTTGCAAATCTTCATCTTGCCAGTCTCTCAATTTCAATCGATTTGTCTCTATATAAACTGTCATTGTGCATCCCCCATTTAACCGTGTATCCAAAGAAAGAAGCGGGTCAGAAATCGCATATATGCCTTGTGATTTCAGCTTCCCGCCTCAGTTATGCATTTGATTTCTGAAATTTTTACTGGGCGCTTCTTCAGTCAACATCTTTCACCTTTATTAAACTTCTTGATCAGATGTAACCTGCGCCTTCAGTTGTCGATGCGATATTGATGTCATTACGCTCTAGAAATATAGCTCAACAGTTGAATCGTGATAGGTACCTCTTTTAATCGTTCTGGATTTTGTCCTTTTTGTGTTGTAAATACAGCATCCACAAAATCATTTTTATGGTTCAAACGATATGTCGCCGTATACGTTTCCCAGTCATGATCAAAATTAGGTTTCAATGCGATAGAACGTTGCAATTCACCTGTGGAATCAATAATGGCATATCCTGTAATATTCTCAAGTTCGCGTCCAAGTTCAACAAGTGAAATATCGCGCCCTTCTAATAATCTAAATTCTTTTTCGTACATACGATAACCCTCTTTTCTCTCCGTAATATATGTGTTTTTATTACCCTATCCCTCTCAACATCAAACGCAATTCATTGTGGGTTGGGTCAATAGCGCAAAATATCAAATTGACATTAAATGAATCACTCAAATGAGCTTTTCTCTTGCGTATCAGACGTTTCTTTTGATTTTTCTGTTGATTTAGCATCTTTTTTAGATTCTGTTGGTTTCTTGTTGTTCTTGCTACTCGTTTTCTTCTTATCTTCTGAAGTTTTCGCTTTATCAATAGAATGTTCAAGATCTTTAATTTGACTATCTAATTTTTCACTTTGATCTTTTAACTTTTTATTTTCTTCTTTTAATTCTTTTTGTTCGTCTTCTAACGATTTAATTTCATTTTGTAGTTTTTCTTTTTCACTATTGCCACACCCTGATAACAATACGACCGTCCCCATAAGTGCGATAAGTTGTTTCTTCATCGTTATTTCTCTCCATTTAGAATGACTTACACTTTATTTTATCATGGTTTAAACAGATTCGCATAATGCTTATGATTCTTCTAATGATTTTGACATAATATATTTATCCACACGGTATCCTAACGCTTCATTCAGTTCCACCATTGCTTGATTGGATTGTTGTACTGTACCGATGATTTGACGTGCACCTTGTGATTTGGCCCACTTTTCAATCTGTTGTTTCAGTTCAGTCGCGTACCCTTGTTGTCGATATTCAGGGTCAACATATAATGATTCAATGGTCACTTGCGCATTTGCCGGTTCATAATGTGCCCATGCATAAGCCTTCATATGTTCCTCTCTGTCTGTCACGATGCCTAGCCAGTCTCCAGCATAACGCAACCGATGTGCAATCATTTCTTCATAAAGTGCGATTTCTATTTGTGTGCCTTGCGTTCGTATTAAAGTATCTGATTGTAACAGTTTGACATGCTCCGCTGCTACACGATGAATATAGTCGCTATCTTCATATGTAAGTAAAATCATGACTCTCTCCTTTCATATTTTAGGATTGATTTATCTCATGAATATCGTCATAATAAGTACAGTTCACTATGATTGAAATTAGAGGAGGTGCTTGACCGATGAAAACGACGAATGAACTGATGAAAGAAAATAATGTTAAATCGTTACGGCTGAACAATACGGATCGTCAAATCTTTGAAAGTTACATGACCTATGTTCGAGCGGATATGCGTGTCAATGCACATGACTCCGAAAAAGTGCTACAGCGTATTTTAGACCATTTACTCAAAGCGGAAAATAAAGGCTTGCATGCGATGGAATTTTTTGATCATCACCCTAAAAAACACGCCATTCAAACGATTAAAGAGATGCCTAACCATACGTTTAAGAATATTTGTCATTATATTTTACAACATATCGTCTTTTTGTTGGGCGTATTCTGCTTCTTAAAAGGGTTTTTAGGATTTTTCATTAATGATACACGCGTCTTTTTATACACTTTTCCGCTCACTTTTGTTGCGGGAATTTTCGTTACTTTTTTATTCATTTGGTCTTGTTTTAAGATGATACAACTTCAAGCTTTTGACTATTCACGTCTCGCTTGGTTAGTCGGCTATGTCGTATTGATAGCCCTTATTTTATTAATTTTTATTATTTTCTTTTTTCCACAAAACTTTTTACAATTCGGCCCGTATATCCATATTAGTAATTGGGCATTTATTATCGCATCGTTTATTATCGTTCCACTGGGCATGTTGAAATATAAAAATGACGATCACGCAAAAAGTGCATCTTGGCGATAGATTTCAACTTGCTGCATCCATTAAAAAAGTCAGGTTGATGAATGGCGTAATTTACCATTTATTCACCTGACTATTTTTATTATTTTAATTAATCAATAACGCATCAATGAAGAACCAAACAATCATGACAAACATGAGTACCGCTTGCATGACGGCGCTAGAGAAAAATGCGACAAGTGACCCAAAACTTGCTTTGGCTGCTTGTGCGAAATTTTTAGACTGCACCATTTCAACAATAATAACAGCGATAAATGGCACAATGATCACACCGAATGGCGGCAACACAAACGCACCGACGAGTACACCGATTAAAGCGGCCCACTCCCCTTTTTTCGTGCCTCCAAATCGATTCACAAAATAGCGGTTGAGCCATAAGTCAGATACGAAAATAAATATCGTGAGTACAATCATTGCAGTCCAAAAAACCCATGATAACGTGGCACCATTAATGCCAAATTGATAAATCAAAAATCCCACCCACAATACGGGAATAGCTGGAATCACCGGCTTGATTAAACCGATAAATGCCAATACGAATGCGGCTAAAATAAGCACCCAAAAAATCACGTCTGACATTATTATACGTCAACTCCTTATTTACACAGTTTGAACAGTTTTTCTATTTTTCTTAGTAAATAAAATTAACACAAAACCACATGCCAATGATAGCGCAGAAACATAAAAGACATTGCCTAAACCGACCCACTGACTCATCGCACCACCTAATAAATTCCCTAACAATTGACCGATAACCATTGCATTCGCGAACAAAGTCGACGCATAGCCTGGATATTGCGGTAAAACATCTTGGAAATAACTAATACCGATGCCAAGTAATACCGCTAAAAATGCCGCGAGTAACACTTGACCAACAAGCATCATGTGGATACTTTCAAATATTCCGATACTACCGAAAAACAAACTACCACAAACTGCCGCAATCGCTAATAGCGTTCGTGTTTCTACTTTACTAGCAACCATACCTAAAATGATCATAAACGGCACTTCTAAACCGGCACACAAACTCGCAAGATGACCGACATATTTTTCTTCTTCATGTAAGTATTGCGTCACAAATAAAGGCATATTGAGCGTGTACATCCACTGGCCAATGTGTAACAGTACGAAAGCAATGAACGGCACAATTAAATAGCGATGTTTCAACATAGAAGGTGCATCTTGTTCTGTCATTATACTGTCACGCACAGGCTTTTTCGCTTTGATGTCCTTAAAAAAGAACACTTGTAGGAGTAGAGTCGTCAAAATAATGGCGACTGTTCCACCAAACAGACCACTGTAGCCCCACGACTGATTTAAAATATTACCAACTAGTGGGCCGAATAAAAAGCCGAACGAAAACATAGAACGTAATACAGAATTGGCAAAAACCGCGCGACTACTCGATGTAGATTGATTAATAGATTCCCTTGCAGAAGCATAAAGTTGGGGCATAGCCGGAGCGAATAACCCTTGAAAAATGGCATACAAAATAATAAATAGTACAACCGAATGTACAAAAAATGGCAATGTAAAACTAATAGCGCCCATGAATAAACCTACAATAATAATCACTTTCCGATTGATTGCATGCGTATCCGAAAAACGCGCGACAATACTATTCATCGTAAATTGAGAGATTGCCGCTAATGCCAATAACAACCCAAATTGATTGGTCGTCATCCCCAATTGGTTCGTTGCAAATAGAACAAAAAATGGGACTGTAATCGCAATGCCCATCCCAATTAGCATCATATTCACAATAAATAACTTATAATTTTTAATCGTTAACAATTCGCGAAACATGTATGTTCTCCCTTATATACTTAAAATTAATATTGAATCGCATGGTGTTGTGCTCTCTTTTGCTCTCCATCACATGTCTTTATTCGATATCTTCAATGTGTAAATACGTCTTAAACACATTAATAAATGAACTGACTTGAGGTAACTGTACCATACTCATGTCATAACTTAAATACGTAGAACGGACTAAAGATTGTTCTTCTACGTCCACTTTTAACATTGCAAACTGAGAGGTGTCTAAGTCTTTTACCATAATTTCCGGTAAAATCGTCACTCCGACGCCGCTTAACAACAACGCTTTACATGTCGCGACCTGATCCACCTTAATGCGCGCATGATAATCTTGGGACATATGTTGTTGATACCATGTTTTAATTTGATTAATATAGACGGGGTCTGCTTGAAACTCAATAAAAGGTAGCTTATGTAATTCAGTTTCTTTATTTTTAGGATAGATGAAATAATGTTGATCATCCATCAAATGATCGTTGTGCATATTTAACAACTGATTCCCTCTCACGATCATAATATGGTAATCATTATGGTTCGCTTTAATATGTTCACTAGAGCCGACTTGTAATTGAATTTCAACATTTGGAAACTCCGCAGTGTAGCGATTCAATACTTCTGGTAATACCGTTTGACCGACTAAAGAGGAACAACCAATCGATAGTGTCCCATTAATTGCACCGACATGCGCCTTAATCTTATCTTGAAATAGACGCTCTTGTTTCAGCATCGATTTCGCATGCGCAATGACCATCGCACCTTCAGTCGTCGTAATCAGTTGTTTTTTCGTACGGATAAAAATGTCGACACCAAAATGACGTTCAATGGATTTCAAACGTTGGGTCACAGCAGGTTGTGAAATATAAAGACGTTCAGCCGCTTTTCTCAGTGTGCGTGTTTCATCTAAAGTAATTAATAACCGATAATCATCAATTTTCATCGTACAGCCTCCTCAAAAATAAAAGAAACACTAGACAAGATATTTGTCCAGTGTGCAGAAATCCTTTCACAGCACACAGTGGTGGTTGCTACGGTGTGTGAAAACCATCTCCATTTGATGTTTCAAACTGTTTGTACTTTTCTTGCTTTTGGTATTTGCGATTAATTTTGTGATAACAATACATCGCCTTCTTTTGAATACTCTCAAAATCCTCATCAATTTGAATCATTAATTGATGCGCAATCACATAAGCTTCATGATATTGTTTTCGCGTAATTTGATTCGATTTCAATGCACGCTCTAAGTCTTCTTGGTCTACAAGTTCATATTGGCCATCTGGTAAAGCAAGCACATCTAAACATAAATCGATTGTACGTGCCCTGCCTTTTTGTATAATATTTTTTAAATTAATATCAAAATAGTATTGTAAAGGTTGACCTTTGTCATCGAACATTACTGTCATGCTGTAACGCTTTTTCTCTGGCAGGATTTGTAGCCATTGATAGCCATCGTCAGCTACTACCATTCGTTGATTTACAACAGTCACCTCTAAAGGATCTCTCACCTTTTTGATTGAAATTAAACCTATTATGCCTTTAAATTTATTATTATTGACTTTAACTTCGATATAATCATGGTCTAAGAGGCGACGCCAGTGACGTTTGTCAATATATTTCACTTTCACAGCCACCAACTCCCTTTTTTTCATTATATATAAATCGAAGTAGGATGTCACTTGTTGCAACTAGCCAATCATATAAAATTCATAGCGAATCCAATCAAAAACATGATAAACACGCACTCAATCACCCTATTTTTTACTAAGACGATATACACGTTTTGATGCATGAGATTCAAAATCAACATCGTACAGTTGCGTCAAATCCTTGGAAAAGCATAACTTGATTCAAGTAACCTTTAAGTTTCGTTTACCCCTTCACTATCAATGGTGACAACAAAAAAGACCGACAAGACATCACATCTCATCAGCCTTTCAAACCGATCGATTAATCGACCGAAACCTTCGCATATTTACGAATGATTTCCTCATGTTCCGGATACCATGCTAACAATTCCGCTTGTGTAAACAACTCAAAATGTTCAAATTGAAATGCAGGTTGCACCATACAACCGACAACCGCAAAGGCATTTTCACGTTCAATAGATGACGCAAATATTGTCCCTTTTGGCACAACATATTGCAATACATCCCCCTCCGCGACATTCGGACCTAATTGCACGGCACGATACGTATGATCTGGAAAAATCATATGAATCGTCAACGTCTCACCCGCATGGTAATACCAAATCTCATCCGCATCAATACGATGAAAATGGGAAATATTCTTATCCTCTAACAGAAAATAAATGCTAGAATAATGCGGTCTTTCATTTGTCGTATCCGGACTTAAAATCGTTTGACGATAATAGCCTCCTTCTGGATGAGGGGTTAATTCTAAATGGCGCACCCAATCTTGTGCTTCCATGGCATTGACCTCCAGTAACTATGCAAGTTCTACATTATGATAAACGTGTTGAACGTCTTCTAATTCTTCTAATACATCGATTAATTTCTCAAATGTTTCTTGATCTTCTGCTGAAAGTTGAACTTCCGATTGAGGTAACATTTCAAGTTCAGCGACTTCAAATGATGTCACACCTAGTTGTGCTAACGCTTTTTGGACAGTCGCAAATTGATCAGGCTCTGCGTATACAATCGTTAAACCACCTTCTTCAATGACGTCACGGACATCAATATCATTTTCCATTAAAGCTTCAAGTACAGTATCTGCATCAAAGCCTTCAAATGCAAATGTCGCTGTATGGTCGAACATATAAGCCACTGAACCAGATACACCCATATTTCCGCCGTTTTTACCGAAAGCTGCTCTCACGTCAGAGGCTGTACGATTGACATTGTTCGTTAAGGCATCCACAATCACCATCGAACCACTCGGACCGAAACCTTCATAGCGAAGTGCATCGAAGTCTTCCTCGCCGCCACCTTTTGCTTTTTCAATCGCTCTATCAATAATATGGTTGGGTACAGAATAAGTTTTTGCGCGTTCAAGGACAAATTTTAATTGTTGGTTTGATTCAGGATCGGGTTCACCTGATTTCGCCGCCACGTAAATTTCTTTACCAAATTTAGCGTAAATGCGACTTGTATTTTTATCTTTTTGCGCTTTCTTTTCTTTAATATTATTCCATTTACGTCCCATGACTTCCATCTCGCTTTCAAATACTTTTTTGAGTACCCTTTATTATACATGTAAAATTTAGACTATGGCAACATTCTAAATAAGAATGGGTTGTTCAAACAGTTGTCGAGCGACGGATTGTGCGGTCTGAATATCCTCTGCACCATATACTAACAAACGTCCATCTTGATACAATGTCATGTCACACGCTCCAAGTCGTAAACGTTTAACGAAACGATTATCAATTAAAATTGTGACTTCTTTACTTATGGTCGCTTCAAATTGTCCTGGAGCTAACCTGAATTGAAACACACCGCCACATAACAATTGCGTAGACTTAAGCTGTTTATTTTGCAGACGCGTGAACTGATGCTGGGCACATACGGAACAGTCTGCTTCTTTAAGACTTTGAATCGAAATTTTTTTCACTTTTCCTTGATGAATATCACTCGTCGTCATTTGGTAAGAAAAATCACCATGCATCAAGTAATAGAAGACTTCTGCCACGACAAAACTACTCGCCAAATGAACAGCGGGTGGCAAGACGCCGTTAAGGTCACAACTTTCCATCGTCTCGGGCACATCCGGCATCACACAATGTAAACAAGGCCCGTCATGACTGATAGGAAAGACACTCAACTGACTTCCCACGACTGCACCATAAATATAAGGAATATCCAATTTCCGTGTTGCTTCATTCACTAAATAACGTGTTTCAAAACGATCCAAGCCATCAAGTACCATATCCGGTTGCAGTTCCTCAAGAATGCCTTCAATATTTCGTGCTGTCACTTCTTCGTATAACGGTTCTATTGTGACTTCATGATTCATCATCGCGAGTCGTTCTTTTAGCGCAAATACTTTCGGCTTCATCGCTTCAGCATCCGCTTCAACATAGCCACTTTGACGGTGTAAGTTAGATAAATGTACCACATCTTTATCGACGATGGTCAATTTACCGACACCACTTCTTACCAATTGTTCAGCGATGCCACTGCCTAAAGCGCCGACACCGATGACAAAGACGTGTAATTGTTGCAATCGACGTTGGCTCTGTTCTCCAAAATGCTGGAAGCGAATTTGTCTATGATAGCGTGTCATTATAAAAAGCCTAACCCCTCAGATGGACTAGATTGCACAGCATTATAACGAATTGGGATACGGCCTGCTTCGTAGCTCAAACGACCCGCTTCGATTCCTTTTTTCATCGCTTCAGCCATTTTCACTGGATCTTGCGCACGAGATACAGCTGAATTGAGCAAAATCGCATCTGCACCAAGTTCCATCGCTTCGGCACAGTCTTTGGCTGAACCAATACCTGCATCTACAATAACGGGTACCTCGCACTTTTCAATAATATAACGGAGGTTCAGTGGATTTGTAATACCACGACCTGTACCGATTGGAGAAGCAAGTGGCATTACCGCATGAACACCTAAACTTTCGAGTCGCTTGGCTAACACGACATCATCTGAAATATATGGACAAACAATGTAGCCTTTTTCTAATAAAATTTCACAAGCTTTGTACGTTTCGAGTGGGTCAGGTAATAACGTATCATCATCGCCAATTACTTCGACCTTAATCATGTCACACACGCCAGCTTCACGCGCTAATTCGGCAATACGCACCGCTTCTTCTGCCGTTTTCGCACCTGCTGTATTAGGAAATGTTGTAAACTTAGATAAATCGACATTCGCCAATGGGTTCGGTAAGCTTCGGTCATATAAACTCATACGTCTGACCGCAAATGTCAGCACTTCTGTTTCGGATGCTTCAATGGCCTTAGACTGGATCGCTTCACTTTCAAATTTTCCTGTCCCTAAAAATAATCTTGAATGAAATGTTAAATCTCCAATTTTAAACATATGTTAACCGCCTCCCACAAATTCTAACAATTCTAATCGATCATCTTGCTGTACTTCAGTTGTGGCCCATGCAGAACGTTTCACGACTGCTGCATTACGTTCGACTGCCATCCGTTTCGCTTCGATACCGAAATGGTCTAAAATGTCTTGTACCGTTGTGCCTTCTTCAAATTGTTGCTGCTCTCCATTTACAAAAACTTCCATTCATTTCACCTTCTTTAATGACCAATAATCAACCATTTTTTCAAACGATTGAAGTTCATACCCAAATGCACTGCTCATACACGCGATTCCTGTAAAATGAGACGATATCTGTTGTACTGTGTCAGCTGTAATGCCCCCCAATGCCACTACCGGAAAATCAATAGCTAAAACTTCATCCACTTCAAGTTGTGTGCGCGGTGGCAAGTCAGGTTTTGAAGAGGTTGGAAAAAGGTGTCCGAATAACACAAAATCTAATTGCTGCGCTTTTGCGTCACGAACCATCGCTGCTGAATGTGTCGACATGCTCACTTGATAATGAGGCTGTACTTGTTTTAATAACGTAGCACGGTGATCTCCCTCTTTAAAATGCACATTGGAAATGCTGAGTTCCATCGCTAATGTCACATCCGTATGATCCGTATGGATAATCACTTTAGACTTTGGAAAGCCATTCGCCAATAACTGGATGAGCCATTGCTTGAGTGCGTGTCGATTCATCGGCGTCCGTAAAATGACACCTGCAATCTGACTTTCAATAACACAGAGCCGTTTGATATGCCAGTCGTCTAATACAACATACGGTGTAATCACAATCATCATTGCCTTTTCCCTCTCTTTCCCTTCACAATAAAAAAACTACTCCCCCGTTATTTACAACAGAAAAGTAGCCTCATTTGACACGAATACAGCCACTTTCCTACGCCAGTACGAACTGGATCAGGTTCAGGAATTTTGAAATCAACATTTCAATCTCAGCCATTATGAACGGCACTTCCAGTGGATTATTTGAAATATTCAATTGTTTTATCGTTTCATGATACGAGCTAATTCTAACACATAACGAATAATGTGGAAAAGGTTTATAAATAAATTAAAGCCTAATTCTCGTGGTGAAAACTGACCTCGCTTCATACGATTGAAGTCATAAAGTGTGTACAGTAAAAATAGTAATAACCCGACAACTGCAATCATCGTATAATAAACTGGGCTGTGAATCCACCAACCTACAAGACTTGCTAAAATAAGCGCGATTAATGTCACGAATAAATATTTGCCTAAGCTCGACGCATCTTTAATCCAGAAATAACCGAGAATACCAAAAATGACGAATCCAGATACGGCTAAAATCACCATATTGAAAAATAAACGCGCACCTAAATCTTGCAATGTATACATAAATGCCGCATAGGATAATAATCCGACGACAATGGTATAAATGTGAGAAATAATCGGGCCACTAAAGCGCACACGTTGAAATACCATTGATGCTAAGATTAAGACGAGTAGTCCGATAGAAAGTGGTTGTCGCCATGCTATGGGCAAAAATTGTCCAAAATATGTTGAAATCCCAAAAATTAGCCAATAATACATAAAAAACAACCATACTTTGCCGTAAGCAGAACGGCGTTGATTTTGTGTTGCCATCTCATTTTGCCTCCTTTCCTTCTATTTTATGATATGTCACAGCAGAATCAAATGCAGAAATGATACAACTATTCCATTGATAAAGACTACATTTATATTACAAAAACTTTAATTATCTCAAAAGATTTACAAATCAAATTTTCTATAAATTGGATAGTGACAACATTCAAGGACAATACGACAGTAAAACTATATTTTCCGCAATATTACAGATTCGTAACATCTCCCCTATATGATAATATTTTTGTTATCATAATGATTGAATTAATAATCAAATTACACATTTCGTTATTCATTGCTCAACACATCTTATCATTCGTGTAAATAAGGAGGCAATACTTTGAAAAAACTCGCATTTGCATGTACGTTGACTTCAGGTGCGGCAGCCGTCGCTATGCTCAATCATCAAGATGCCGACGCGTCAACACAATACACAGTCCAATCTGGTGATTCACTTTGGTCCATCGCGCAAAAATATGGCACAACAGTTGATGCACTTAAGCAATCCAATCAATTACAAAACAACATGGTCTTCCCTGGCCAAGTCTTATCTATCGGGGGCGGTAGTGGTGCACAATCTTCTGCGACAGTACCGCAACAAACTGGAGGCACATACACTGTACAAGCTGGCGAATCTTTAAATGTCATTGCCACAAAATATGGTGTGTCTGTTCAAGATTTAATGCGTGCTAACGGATTAACGAACTACCTAATCCATCCTAACCAACAACTTCAAATCCCTGGTGGCAACGGTGGCAACACTGCACCAAAAACAGGTGGTGCTGGCGGTACAGGTAGTATCTCAACAAGCGGTCAATACAATACACCTACATTTAACCATCAAAACTTATACGACTGGGGTCAATGTACATATCATGTATTTGATCGTCGTGCACAAATCGGTCAACCTATTAGTACGTATTGGTGGAACGCTGATCATTGGGCAGCTAATGCCGCAGCAGATGGTTATACAGTAGACCATAATCCAACAACGGGTTCAATTATGCAAAACTTTGAAGGTCCTGTGGGTCACGTTGCTTTTGTTGAACGTGTGAACTATGATGGTAGTATTTTAATTTCAGAAATGAACTACAATACGCCACCAGGACAACAAGATTATCGTACAATCCCAGCATCAATTGCTTCATCATACAATTATATTCATTAATATTGTAAAAAGAGATTAACTAAGGTGTTTTCGTACATCATTAGTTAATCTTTTTTTTATTCCCCAATTAACGAAAATGCACATTGTGTTTTTATAGTTTGTCAAAGTCTGTGCGACGTTTGTGAGAAGCGCACCCTCTTTGCCAGAGCAACACGACGACACCTTTGTCACAAACAAGAACTTTGTACTATTCCCCAAAATAATTGGCATCAAAAAGAAGCCAAGACATACATCTCAGCTCCTTGCTTATATATTTATCGTTATAAGAATAAATTTAAAATGAAGTAAAAAGTACCGGCAATCAATGCAGAAATAGGTAAAGTAATCACCCATGTCACAATCATACGTTTCGCTGTATTCCAGTGCACACCTTTAATTCGATTCGATGAGCCCACACCGAGAATTGAAGATGAAACAACGTGTGTTGTTGACAATGGGAAATGTAACGATGATGCGACAAAGATTGTTAACGCTGATGCTAAGTCTGCTGACGCCCCATTTGCAGGACGGATTTTCATGATATTGCCACCGACTGTTTTAATGATTTTCCAACCACCGACTGCTGTACCTAAGCCCATTGCAGCAGCACAGGCTACTTTTACCCATAATGCTGGCTCGACACTTGTTTGCATATTCGCTACGATTAACGCCATTGTAATGATACCCATTGACTTTTGCGCATCATTCGTCCCGTGTGAGAACGACTGTAAAGACGCAGTGAAAATTTGAAAAATACGGAAGTTACGATTCGTACGTGTCAAATTCGCATTTCTAAATACACGTTTGACAAGCGTATACATGACAAAACCTACAACGAACGCAATCACAGGTGATAAAATTAAAACAAGCACGATTTTTGTAAAACCTTGATAGTGTAAGACATCAACTGACCCCGCAGAAGCAATCGCCGCACCAGCAATTGCACCGATTAACGCATGTGAAGACGAACTCGGTATACCGTAAAACCAAGTGACTAAATTCCACACAATTGCAGCTAATATCGCGGATAATACAACGATGAGACCATTGTCTAAAGTAAATGGATCCACAATTTCTTTTGTAATCGTTGAAGCCACACCTGTAAATGTCAAGGCACCAATAAAGTTCATAATGGCCGCTAAGAAAATGGCTTGCCTTGGTGTTAACGCACGCGTCGATACTGCTGTCGCTACGGCATTCGCTGTATCGTGAAAGCCATTAATAAAATCAAATAATAACGAAAAGATAATGATAGCTACTGTAATAAGCAACAAAAACTCCATAAATGAGGACTCCCTTAGCTATTTTTCATTATGATTGTTTCAAAATTATTCGCAACAGCTTGGCAGCGGTCAGCAATATTTTCTAAACTTTCATAAATGTCTTTGATCTTAATTAAAGTGACAGGGTCTGTTTCACTATTAAAGATATGTTTAATGGATTGACGTAAAATACCATCACAATTCGTTTCGTATTCTTTAATATTGATTGAGTGTACACGCATATGTGAAAGTTTTTTCTCTGTCATTAAGCCAATTGCTAATTTCATTTCCCCGATTGCTTTTTGAATATTATCTACAAACTCTAACATGTATTCATCTGTGTATTCTATTGAGTACATTTCAAACATAGCGGACGTTTCTTCCATCGCATCTAAGACGTCATCAATCGCATTACACAACGACATAATGTCTTCACGTTCAATTGGTGTAATAAATGTTTGATTGAGGTCTGTAATCACCTGATGCATCAATTCGTCACCATGTGATTCATACGTCTTCACGTTGTCGGCATAAGCTCGCAAATCTAAATGGGTGTTGAAATCCATTTTACCGAATTCAATTGCAGCTCGGTCTAAATTGAAAATCATATCCTCTAGACGCTCCATGAACTTATCCTTTTTCTTCCTAATCATGTTAAAATCCTCCATTCAGCGATTACCTAAATCACTATTGTAAAAGTTATGTTACTTTAATTATAAAATATTGTTAATCCTTTGTTAACTCAAAATATAACGTGCAGGCAACATCACCTTTTTAACTTTCAATTTTATTAGTGCTCAATGTTTTCACATTTTTTCATAATCCTATTCGAAAATAGCACATATTTAAAGAAGCTACAATTAAATTTACAAAACCTTAACATTTTATTTTGTGAAGATGTGAATTTCATCACTGGATAAGACTTTTCGGTGAGATGAAAGCATTATTTGTAGCGTATTTTGTAACTTTTCGATACAAAGCGCCTTGAATATGTCGCTTTTGTAAAATAATTAAAATCTCAGAAAATTGTTTTAAGCTTTTTACTGACTCATTTTTACATCACCACACGCTTTAACGTGATAATAAAAACTTATCATTGAGGTGATGTGATTCGGAAATTTTAAATTCACACTTAGTAGCATAGGTTCGCGTTTCTATGGACTTGCCTCCACTTAATTTAGCTACATCTGATTCGTTAGAAGTCTCGCCCATTTTTAGCAATTGAAAATCAAAGACAGCGAATGAATGAGGACAAACTTATGAATGAAGAAAACGAAACGTATCACAACAAAAAACCCCGTTAAATCTCAGTTTAACGAGGGTACGTTGCAATAGTAAAACCTAGGGTGACGGGATAAAAAGATGCATCTGGCTCAACCTGAACATCATCTTCCTCCCCCGCATTGCTATATCGAAAACTTAATCACACGTCTCGAATGATAATAAGCGAGCACTGCAAATATCAAATAAATGACCGCATAAACTGTCATCGCAAAAATAACAGGCGCAAAGTCCACACCATTCATCAATGTATTAAAGGCTCGTGCTGCAAAAAAGGCATGTCCTAAACCAATGATTAATGGTAATCCAAAGTTAAAAGCGATTTTCAATGCTAACCCTTTAAACATGTCTTGGTGTGTGTAACCCATTTTACGTAAAATTTGATAGTTTGCCATTTCATCTTCATTTTCATCCATTTGTTTAATGTAAATGATACATCCTGCTGCGATTAAAAAGGCAACACCTAAGAAGCCACTCACAAACAAGAACATACCTGAAAATGCCAATTGTTCTTTTTCTAATGATGTACGAGACTGTGGTAACATTTGATTGAATTGCTCATTCGCACTTTCAACTTTTACAACATCTTTCGCACTTTTTAAATCAAATCCCACTTGCGTAATCGGTGGATTGTCTTTATCTTTAATCTGCGTTGCTTTGAGCATCTCAAATGTTTTATGATCGATAATTCCTACAGATCGTCCCAAAGCTGCACGATACGATAACACATTGTATGGAGACGTTTCTGTAATTTCTAATGGCGCATGCTTTTCTTTACGTCCTAAATCGATTGTTACACCTTCATCTAATCCAATAAAAGTTTCTGATACTTTAAAGTAATTGACTAATGTGATTTCACCTGGATTTACATCCATTTTGTCAACTTCTGCATCACTAATAATTGGTAAGCTGTTAACATCTTTATGCAATGCTTTATCCGAATGGACAATTGGCACTTCGATGACATGTTGTACGACTTTATTATATGGAATATTTTTCGCATTTAAATACGCTTCAAGCTTTTGAGCCTCTCCTTCATTAATATACGTAAATTCATGAGGTGCTAAGCCATTTACATTATTTTCAATGTTTGCTTTACTAATCGTCGCAAAAGATAATAATGTAATCGTAATTGCTGAAATAATCCCAATTACTGTTAATGAGAAAGCGTTCTTTTTCATTCGGTGCATAATCGACGCAGTAAACACAACGTCTGTCACATTGACGTAACCGCGTTTGCTTCTTTTTAACGATTTAAAAATTAACGACACGGAACTTCTGAAAAAGAAGTACGCCCCTACAACAGTTAAAAAGAGTATTAAAAACGCAGAAATTAAGGTAAGTTCAATATTTTTGAGCATGATTGTCGATAAGTAATATCCTAATCCGATCATCGCAATGCCAAGAATTCCAAAAGTCATTTCTGCCTTGGTCATATTCGCTTGTGTCGCTTCACTTTGCTGCACATCATACATCAGTTGAATAATCGAACGACGCTTAATGAATATGAAACTTTGCACCATAATTAAGATGAATGAAATGACCACCAAAATCATCGTCACTGTGAGCGCTGCGGGTTCAAATAAAATTTTAATATCTAGCGGAATTTGAGCTGTTTTTTTAACAATCAGCAGCAACAAACGCGAACCAAACAATCCTAGAAGCAATCCGATGACTGTTGTTCCGATAAAGATAATCGCTTGTTCTAACATCATCATGCGCATTAAATCTTTACGTGATAAACCGATGAGTTGAAACAGCGCAAAACTTTTCGTCCGGCGTTTAATAAATAGACGATTTGCATACATTAAAAAAATGATAATAATCACAAATAAAAACTTTTCACCGATTCCTGCACTTGAATTTAACAGTTTCGCGTTTTCTCCATTTGCAATGCTATCGGTATATTTTAAAGTTACAAAACTAAAATAAAGTGCGATACTGAGCATTAAAGAAAACAAGTAAATCCCATAATGTCTTAAGTTTTGTTTAAAATTTTTGAGGACAATCGCACTAAAACGCATGTTTCACACCGCCCAATACGCTCTGGTTGTGAATGATTTCTTGATAAAATTGTGAAACAGGTTGATCGCCTTGGAATAACTCCGTATGAATTTGACCATCTTTTAACATAATGACACGATTCGCATAACTTGCCGCAACTGGATCATGTGTTACCATGACAATTGTCGTTTTCATTTGTTGGTTAATCGTTTCTAAACGTTTCAATAAGTCTTGTGCGCTTTTAGAGTCGAGTGCACCAGTTGGTTCGTCTGCAAATACAATCGCGGGTTTACTTATTAATGCACGGGCTGCTGCGGTACGTTGTTTTTGTCCTCCCGAAATCTCGTCAGGATATTTGCTTCCGATTTCAGTAATCCCTAACGCCTCTGTCACTTCTTGATAACGCATTTCCGCTTCTTGACGACTGAGTTTCGTAATCGAGAGCGGCAACATAATATTTTCTCGAACTGTTAAAGTATGCAACACATTGTAATCTTGGAAAATGAATCCGACATCTTTTTTTCTAAAGTAAGATAATTGTTTATTAGACATTCTCGTAATATCTTGGCCGTTAATTTCAATTGTCCCTCTTGTCACATTATCGATAGAACTAATGACGTTTAACAAAGTTGTCTTCCCCGATCCTGAAGGCCCCATAATCGCCACAAATCCCCCTTTTTCCACTGTGAAATGGATATCCTTTAATGCTTCATATGATTGCTTTTTATTGCCATATATTTTACTCACGTGACTCACTTTTAAAATAGACACGTTGAACACTCCTTTACGATGAATTGATACTTTTATTTTAGCGAACAACAACCATAAAAGCGTGCGAATCACGTGACAAAACGCATGTCTCATGTGACAGTTTTGTCACTTCGACATGCGTGCGATGTAATCGTTTTGTTTTGAAAACTGTATCGTGACCGTCGTACCTTCACCAACTTGAGACGTGACATCGATATCAAATCCGAGTGCTTCACGGACTGTTTCCACTAAATAAAGCCCCATGCCAGAAGAGGTTTGTACATGCGGGCCATTTTGCGCTGCGAAACCACGCTGAAAAATACGCGGCATATCGTGTTGTGCAATCCCTGCGCCGTAATCACGAATATGTAACTTTACATTGCCGTTTTCAATCGATTGATACACGTCAATATCCGCTTGCGTAGAATACTTAATCGCATTTGAAATAATTTGACGAATGACCATACGCATCCATCGCTTATCCGTGTACACCGTCGTATTTTCAGAAATATCTACGTTAAAGCCAATCCTTTTGTGCATGGCGATATGACGGGTCTGTCGTATTTCATCAATGACAAGTTCACGCAATGTCACTTTTTCAAAATACATGTCATGTGCTTGATGATGAAGACGTGCTAAAAATAAGTGTTGGTCCAACATATAGTCAACGCGCGACCATTCATACATGAGCTGCTGTTTTCTCACATGATGTTCTTCTTTTTCAATCAATAACTTGAGCGCCGTCACAGGTGTTTTAATATCGTGAATAAATTCCGTCATACTCTGTTCATTGAGGTCAATGCGGTGTTGCTGTTCGCCTATCGATTGCTGTAGCTGCATCATCTTTGTTTCTAAATAATGCAGTGTTACTTTTTCAAAAGGCGTTTCTGCAAGTTGGTTTTTTTGGAAGACTTCAATCTCTTCAAAAGTCTCTAAATGCATATAAAACCGTGTTTCTTTTAAAAATATACGAATCAAAAAGAACACGCTGATAATCCACTTGATCCCGATGACATACCACAAATTGCGATAAGGAATGTCATCATCTAAAAACCCAAAACACAACATAATGATATCAAAAACGACAAACATTAAAATCCAGGCGATACGCTCTCTCAAGAAATATAAAAACCATCTAGACGTTGTCATGTGCAATATATCCCTTTCCAACTTTTGTTTCGATGACTGACGGCATCCCCATCGCTGCCAACTTTTTACGTAAACGATTTACATTGACCGTTAATGTATTATCACTCACAAACGCTTCGTCATCCCAGAGCGCTGTCATTAAGTCTTCTCTCGCCACAATCTCATTTTTATGTTGTAGCAGCACTTCTAAAATCAGCATTTCAGTTTTGGATAAATACGTCACATGATCTTGCTTGGTCACCGTTCCTTTAGACCAATCGACGACAGCCTCTTGCCAAATCATTGTTCGACGTTCTTGTTGATTGTATTGATACACACGTCGAAAAATCGCTTGAAGTTTCGCAATGAGTACGGGCATATGAAACGGCTTTTGAACATAATCATCGGCACCAATTTCCATGCTCATCACTTGATCCATTGGACTATCACGAGACGAAATGAAAATGATAGGCACACTTGAATGTTGACGAATTTGGCGTGTCCAATAAAAACCATCAAATTTCGGCAACGTAATATCCATTAAAATCATATGCGGTTCATGTTCGAGATAAGTTTGGAGCACGGCATCAAAATCGCGGACTTTAATCACATTAAAATTCCAACTGGCTAATGCTTCAGTAATTTGTTGACATAAAGTTTGATCATCTTCTACAAGGAGTATATCCATTTTCATCAGTCCTTTGTATAACGTAAGTCCTCTCCATTTTGTTTACGATATTGAAAATGACGAATGCGACATTTCGTATCAAAACCACGCAACATCATTTGAATCAACGGCACTTGAACGAAATATGCGATCGGCCAGAGTGCGCTTGGAATAAAATTAAAAACATGTGCAATCACAAAATCAAATTGACGAATGTAACGAAACTCAATTTGCATGCACTTGCCTTGATTTAATCGTGCTAAACGTCCTTTTGTCATTACCAATCGATATAAATCTTTATCTATCATTTCAAGTTCTAATTGCATCCATAACTGTTGACTATTTTTGCGATACACTTTGAATTGTTGGCCTTCTTGTTCAACCGTAACCCTCGTGCCCGGTGTTATCGTAAGCCATATACGCAATTGTTGTATCCATTGCGCTAAATTCCATGTTTGTGGTCTCGGGATATGGTGTGCAATACGAATATCATTGTATTTTGATGTTTGAAATTCAACAGAAATATGCGGCCGTTTAACAACATGCTCAGTCGTTCTAATAGGGACACCATAAGCCCCGAGTTGTTTCACGGTCTCCTCATCAAATTGACTCCCGCGCACATAAATAATTTCTTTCACTTGCTGCTTTGCTGCTGCACGCCCAAAATTATCTGCTGCGATTAAATTTAAATCTTTCGCTAAGGCACGGGTCAATTTGGCTGAATGCTTCGTCGGATCTAAAAAGTAGACCGCAATATCCATTCCTTCCATTGCACGTAACACATCAGCATAATGATAAATATCACCTTTAATCACTGTAGTATCAGCGTGTGACTGACTTTTAGGATATTGTGAAATAGTATGTAGTGTCGTCGTATCACGCAATTCTTTGATTAAGCTTTTGCCGATATAGCCGGTACCTCCAGCTAACAACACATGCGGTTTCATAAAAAGCTCCTTTCTCACTTTATTATCAATCTATAATCCGTTTTTCAAAACTCAATTCATCATGTTAGAAATTTCCTATATTTATTAAATTAAGATACAATAAGCTTATGACAATTCCAACAACGTGTCCTATGATTATGTACTGAATGGAGGTGTAGGTATGACGATTACAATAAGAGAAGTCAGTATCAATGATGTGGAAGCATTGACTACACTGATGCAACAAGTTTTTGAAGAATCAGAATACATGCTTTATGATCCGGGTGAATATATGCCTTCATTAGAAAACGCGATTTCACATATCGAAACTGTCATTACTTCGCCCCATCTCACCATCCTCGTCGCAGAAAATGAACATCAATTAGTCGGTTATTTGACGGTCACAACTCAAAAGCTCCGTCGCGTTGAACACGAAGTAGAAATTTCTATGGCGGTATTACGTCAATTCCAAGGCTTAGGTATCGGGTTTGATTTAATTCAACATTGTAAAAACTGGTGTCGGGAACACGGCATCACTAGAATTGCATTAACTGTTGTCACTGAAAATAAAACAGCCATTCACCTCTACAAACGGGCTGGATTTAAAGTTGAAGGTGAAATGCGTCACACTTTAAAAATTCAAGGTCAGTATTATAATGAGCTTATGATGGCTTATTTATTAAATGATGAGACAACTGTGTGACGTTGATATGTTTAGTGTACCATTTCCAATAGCGAATCACTAAATTCATTGTTAATCCATTTAAGATTTTTGATGAATTAAGATCATTTCATATCCGACAAAACATAGGCAACAGGCTGGGAAGCTTAATATCCCACCCCCTTGCCTTTATACATATGCAGAGAAAGAGGCTGGGTGTTAATTTGATCCCAACCTCTTTCTCTGCATTTGATGTATATGGATACTACTGAATCAATTGAGCACAGCCGCCAGCCATTTATTGAACTACATCTCATACGGATTTAAATTAATTTCTGTATGAATATCATCTTTCACTTCGGTATTCACTTGTGTATTCGCCGTGTTTCGACTTAAAAAGCTCAATACTTGTTGAATATTCTCTTTAGACTCTGGCTTCTGTAAATGAAATTGATATTGATGTTTTAATTGATGTGAACCGTCAAAGAAAAAGCGTTCTACAACGACCCCTTTCTTTTCTAGTGCATCAGCAAAAGAAACATTTTGGCTCATAAATGGATCCGCATCGCCCACTGACAAATAAGTAGCTGGGAAATCAGACGTAATTTGATTTTTCGTTGACATTTCAGCAATATTTTTAAATCGTGTTTCCCAATGTTTCACGCCTGTATAACTTCTCATAAATAAATCAATTCTTGGAAATTCAGTCGAACGTACGGTTTGCATATCGTAAAAACCACCAAAGAAAATAGCTGCTTTCAATTGTTCTGGCTTAAATTGCTGTTCAAATCTCATATCAGCACGCAATTGTGCATTCGTTTGAATCGCTGTAAACTGACTGTTAATTTGTGCGCCCGCAGAATCCCCACCGATAATCACTTCATCTAAATTAATCGGTAACTCTTGCTCGTGCGCCTTAATAAAACGAACTGCATTGTTCATTTGAATGAGGGGTGTCGGATATTGATATTCCGGTGCCAACGCATAATTGACATTCACCACAACATAACCGCGCTCTACAATTTGCGCCAATAAAGGGTTTTTATATTGCTTATCCCCTGCAATAAAGCCACCGCCGTGCGCCCAAAAAATGACTGGCAATTTGTCATCAGCATTCACATGTTTCGGCATTAAAATATCTAGTTGACTGTTTGGAAGTCCTTCCATATATGTAATATTTTCAAAAGCTGAAACATTTTTGTTTTGAATCGAAACTTTATTCTCAGCCTCTTTTGATGCATGAGAACCAAAAAAATAGCCGGCTATGAGACCGGCTATAACAATAAGAATAATGATGGTAATCAAAATCCATCTTTTTCTACGATTTGTCATTCCAATCTTTCCTTTCGGAAAAATTGTAACATATCCTATTAATTAAGCAATGAATTTCTTATCTTGTGATTTTCTATAGAAGTACTTCACGACTACTGCAACAACGATAAATAGACCGATAACCCCCATCATTGGATAAACGACAGCGATTAAACCTTCAAAGCCTACGAAACTCAATGCATAAGCTAATGGGACGATAATAGAAATCATTAAATAATAACGCTTCGTATAAGGTGACGTAAAACGTGCAGCGAATGAATAAGATAAACCTAAAATTGTATTATACATGACCGCTAACATCACGATAGAAAGTACAAATGTTAAAATAGGTGAAATTTTCCCAGCTAAAACTAATGTAGGAATCGCTGCATCTTTAATCTCTGTATATTCAGAATGAAGCGCAAAGTTGATTAAGCCTAATAGCACAAGATAAACCACACCACCGATTAAGCCGCCTAAACCTGAAACTAATCGTTTAGATGCGTCACCACCGATAGCTACAAGCGTACTAAAACCAACTGCGAAAGCTAAACCACCATAGTTAAAACCATTCCAAATCGCGATACCTAAATTCGGCTTTTCTACTACACTGTTAATTTTTGAAAATGGAATAGATCCTTGGAATAATGATGCTGCGGCAATCAGTACTACTAACACAATCAGTACCGGTGTCACAACACCTAATGCACGCACAATCTTATTGAAGTCCATTAATAACGTAATATAAACGATAATACACATGATCAATGCACCAAGCCATGTCGGCACGCCGAAACTTTCATTAAATGTTGAACCTGCACCTGCAATCATCGTAATCGTTACAGCATACAATGATAAAATTAAAACGTAATCAATCACAAGTCCAAGTTTTTTACCAAATAAATACTCTAGTGTTGATTCATGGTTTTCTGCGTCAAACGCTGTTCCGATTTTCGCAACTTGACGACCGATAAACGTCAAGATTAACCCCGAAATCACCACACCTATATAGGAATAAATACCGAACTGACTAAAAAATTGCAGTACTTCTTGGCCTGTAGAGAAGCCGGCACCGACCACTACCCCTACATAGGCAAAAGCTATCTTTATAGCTTCACTATATTTTTTCATACTGTTTTGACCTCCTCGTTAGCAAAACACGTTAAACATTAAAACATATTCATTCATTAATTTCAAATTCCATCCAGTTTTAAAAACGTCTGTATCCCTTGATACAACAGCGTTCACGATGTCATCAAATTCATTTATACGCTATTTTTTATACCCTTTATCGAATAAACAAACGCTATAATGTATTGCTTTTGTATTTTTATTCATATTCAAAGGGAAATCAAGGTCAATTTCTTATAAGAATGCAAAAAAACATGGAAAAATTGTATTAATTTTCATCATGACACTTGAATTCATTACTTTGTAGCACGGGGTTTATCAGAATTTCATTTTAATTGTAACATTATACATAACTAAACAGAAATATTAATTTTAAAAAAATGAAGTACATTTGATTTAAAAACAAGACCGACTTTCTATCCTTAGCCTTGTCTATTAAAATGTCCATACATAAGAAAAACATACTAAGAAATCTTCATTTCCTAGCCCTTAAAAAGACGATATCATCATTGTTCTGTTGATTGTGAAACAGCTTCTTGTAATTTCTTTTCTTTAGAAGCGTTTGTTAATCTAAACGCGAAGAAAATACCTATTACAATCAATACAATTGCGAAAATATAAGCACTGTGCATCCCCATCGTCATCGCTTTGTTAACAATATCTTGTGTCACATGTTCGTGTTTTGAGATTTCGTTATTTTGTACACCAGAAACGATACCTACAAACACCGCAATACCTGTTGCCCCTGCAATCGGTTGTAGGACGTTAAAAATCGCTGTGCCGTGTGGATACTTATCTTGCGGTAAAGCATTTAAACCATTCGTACTTGCTGGCATCATAATAGAAGCAATGCCGACCATGAGTACAATATAAGCAATTACAAAGGCATAAACTGGAATACCTGGATGAATGGTTGTGTAGAATATCGCTACTACCAAAAGTAAAAACAAACCAGGAATAACCATTTTACGTGGTCCAAATTTGTCAAACAATCCTCCCATAAATGGTGAGAGTAATCCATTCAACAAAGCACCTGGTAATAAAATAAGGCCTGCAACTTTAGCAGAGAAACCCATAGGTCCTTGTAAATACATTGGCATCACAATTTCAGATGCAAACATACTCATCATCACAATCACAAAAATAATCATCCCTTTACGGAAATTGTGATAGTGCAACACGCGAAAATCTAAAATAGGTTCCTCTAAAATAAACTGTCGACGGATAAAAGCGATAATACTGATGAGTCCAATAACGAGTGGTACGGCGATTTGCCAATTCAATAAGCCGCCAGCTACCGAACTCACTTTAGACACACTGAAAATCAACCCTGTAATGCCGACCGTTGAAAGAATAATTGACAGTACATCGATTTTAGGTCGTGTGACTTCTCCCACATTTTTTAAGAAAATAAATGCAAATACAAATGTAAATAACATAAACGGAATGACGCTAAAAAACAACCAACGCCACCCTAAATAGTCAACAATAACACCTGATAAAGTCGGCCCGAGTGCAGGTGCGAACATGATAATCAGTCCAAATGTCCCCATGACACGCCCTCTCACTGACTCATCAAATAAAAGTAGCATCGCATTCATAATAAGCGGAATCATCAAGCCAGTCCCCATTGCTTGGATCATTCGTCCTGTTAATAACATCGGAAAATTCACAGCAAAACCTGCTACGAATGAACCTGTTGTAAAAATGACGAGTAGCCCTAAAAATAATCGTCTTGTCGTAAACCATTGGATAATTAACGCAGATAGTGGTGAAACAATTCCCATGACCATCATAAAACCACTAGCCATCCACTGCACGGTCGTTCTCGAAATATCAAAGTAATGCATCAGCTCTTGTAATGCAATATTCAATAGTGTTTCATTTAAAATCATGAAAAAAGCACCAATAAGAAATACCGTCATAATAATTTTTGAATAACTTTTGTTCTCCATAATTTAACTCCCTCTTTTTTCGAACTTGTTTATTATACACAAATCGACAATAAATAGATACATATACAACTTTCTTTTCAATTTCATTAAAATATCAGCATTATATTTAAAATTGCACAACTTATATTCCCGTATTGCGCAGTTCTCAAAACCACTTCACTCATGTATCCCTATTTTTTGAACAAGCAGAGCAATAGGTGCGCAGAATCTGTCCCCTTTTGTTTTAACTCAATGCAAAAAACCATCCAATGCTTGAATCACATCGAATGGTTATTATTCAAAAATTATGCATCTTTATAATGACTTAACTGGTCAAAGTCAACAACGACTTGATCCATACGTTTAGCTGTATCTTTCAATACATTACGCGCGACTTTATTGCTCGGATCAAGTTTTAAAATTTGTTTCGAAACTTCGAAAGCTTTTTTATCAGAAATCACAGGTTCCGGAAGTGCATGTAACAATAACATTTGTAACAAGCTCTTCACCTCTTTACCCTTCGTCAAATCTATAGAAGATTCGGCATGATAATACGCGGCCTCGATTGCACCTGGAACGTCACTTAAAGGGTATACGAGTAATAGAAAAGCTAAGTCGTGGATTTCAGTTGTTTCTGCTTCTTTAATCATGTACAACAAACACGTGTAGTACATGACACTTTCATTTTCATATGCACTGGAAATATAGGCTTCTTCAAATTCTAAAAAATCAGTGGCAGACATTAAATTTTTCACTGCATCAAATTCGCCGTTTAAGACATGTCTCTTTATTAAATCTTGCATGGCTCGTCCTCCTGAATGTGCCATAGTCCAATCACTTTCATCTTAACATACTTGCTAAAAGAATACAGATTGGCGAATCACATTAAGTCCAATTTTATCAAATTTTTTAATACAATGAACATTTTAACATATTTTATAGAAATATACTTCAATCTTGAGGCTGAAATTATACAGAACGTGTGCGATACATCAAATATAAGAAATATGGCGCACCAATCACAGCAACGATTAACCCGGTAGGTAAGCCACTCGGTTGTAAGAGTATTTTTCCAAGCGTATCTGCAACAACGAGTAATAATGCCCCTATGATAATAGCTATCGGTAAGAAAAGCTGATGTCTCGGACCGACGATAGATTTCGCGATGTGCGGGCCCATTAAACCGATGAAACCTATTGCACCGGCAACAGCGACTGCAACACTTGAAAGCGTCACGGCTACTAAAACTAAAATGAAGCGTTCTTTATTGAGTCGAATGCCCAATGCTTTAGACACTGTATCGTTCGTATTTAAAATGTTAAGTGTTTCAGACTTGATGAATAAAAATGGCACTAAAACGATGAGCCATGGTAAAAAGGCAAACACAAACGGCCATGTATCGCCCCATATATTTCCGGCTAGCCAAGTTGCAATAAATTCAGATTGCTCCTTATTAAAGGTCGCCATAATCGTGAGCGCCGCACCAGATAATGCAGTGGCCATTCCGACACCGATCAGCACCATACTTGCCGGAGAAAGCCCTTTATCGCCTTGGTAGCTTAATATAAAAATGGCGAGTGCTGTTCCTAAGCCCCCCAACATACTGACGATAGGTAAAACATAGACAAATTGATCAGCGTGTATTTGACCTAAAGAGACGAATAACGCGATAGCAAAACCACTTCCTGCATTGATGCCTAAAATTCCGGGTTCTGCGAGAGGATTTTTAGTAACACTTTGTAATACAGCACCACTCATACTTAAAGCAATACCCGCTAACAACGTAATGACAACACGTGGCAAACGAAAGTCAATTAATATAAGTCGATCTGCCGCATCACCTTGTCCTAGAAATGTTTGAATAATTTGACCGTACGACATTGCATATTCACCCGTCGTTAAATTCCATACGATTGCGAGCATTAAAAGTATGAGTGTACTAATGAATGTCAACTGCTGCTTTCGTTTTAAACCCGGATGAATCATAGTGTACGTCCTCCTTTACGAATCAAATAGAAAAAGTAAGGGACACCGATAAAGGAGATAACGGCGCTCATTGGCGCTTCACCTAACAGTCTTGCCACGAGATCCGAACCTAAAACGAGCGTACCACCTACTACTGCAGTCATTGGAAGGACTTTCATGTAATCCGTACCGACCCAAGAACGTACGATATGCGGGACGATGAGACCGACAAATGCAACCTGACCGACCATCGCTACAGAAACTCCTGCCAGTAGCATCGATAAAATTAAAGCGACTGTGCGGACCATCTTTATATTTTGACCGAGTCCTACAGCTAACGCATCGCCCAAACTCAAAATCGTCAACTGTCGACTCATCAATATCAATAAAATTAAAGTCACTAAAATAATCGGCACACTGATTTGAATTTGCTGCCAATTTGTGCCTGACACACCACCTGCGCTCCAAAAGTTAATGGCTTGATTGAGACGAAAAATGAGCGCCACACCTTGACTGAGTGCCGTTAACAGCGCACTGACAGCAGCACCAGCTAAAATCAGACGCATTGGGTTAAAACCATCTCGTCTCGACGCACCAATCGTCATCACAATCGCGCCACCTAGCATCGCCCCGATAAAACCAGCAATAATATGCGCAATAAATGACGCCCCTGGAAACAGTGCGAAAGTGAGCGCTAAAGCAAAAGCAGCCCCAGCATTTAAACCAATTAAGCCGGGGTCTGCAAGTCCATTTTTAGAGACACCTTGAATAACGGCACCCGCTGTTGCAAGTGCCATCCCTACAAGCACAGCACAGATATTTCGAGGGATTCGAACTTCTGAAATCACATTGTGTGCTTGGATTTTCGGATTATAATGAAAAATCGCTTCAAAAATGGTACTTAAATTCACATGCGCTTCACCTAATAAAGTCGCAATAATAAATACAATACATAGTACGATAACGGCACAGATAAATTGTACCGCATCACTCCACTTCATGTTCACTCTTTTTTTCAACATGTTCTATACTCCGTTAATTCAACCTTTAAGCTTTTTCATAATGTTTACACAACAGGTTGTAGGTCACGAGCATCGGTTTACCTGTACGTGGATCTGTACTTAACTCTGCATCAATATTAAATACGCGTTCTAAAATTTCATTCGTCAGTACTTCATGCGTATCACCTTGTTTAATAATAGCGCCATCTTTCATTGCGATAAGGTGATCTGAAAAACGAATTGCTTGATTAATATCGTGTAATACCATAATAATTGTCGTGCCATGTTCAGCATTCAGTTCTTGTACAAGTTCTAAAATTTCAAGTTGGTGTGAAATATCTAAATACGTTGTTGGTTCATCAAGAAAAATAATGTCTGTCTTTTGTGCGAGCGCCATCGCAATCCAAACACGTTGGCGTTGCCCACCACTTAAATCATTGACTGCACGATGCTTAAAATCTATCGTTCCTGTCACACGCATCGCCCAATCAATCGCTTTTTTATCTTCTTCATTCAAGCGACCAAAGCCCTTTTGATGTGGGAAGCGACCATAAGAAACAAGCTCTCCAGCCGTTAAACCATCCGCCACATCTGGAGACTGAGGTAAAATCGCTATTTTTTTAGCTATTTCTTTTGTTGACTGGACATGAATATTTTTGCCGTCTAAATAAATTTCACCACTTTTTGTATTTAATAATCGAGAAAGTGCTTTTAATAATGTTGATTTGCCACAGCCATTTGGCCCAATAATTGACGTAATGGCACCATCTGGAATTGCGACATCTAAATTATCAACAATGACACGGTCACCGTACCCAATTGTGACCTCTTTACCTGTTAATCTACTCATCGTCATCCTTCTTTCTTAAAACGATTACGCCCTAGGACACTATCCATCACGTGATTAAGGCGTTACTGTTTCCACTCACCACGAATCGTGAGCTTTTCATTCCCTAATATTGCGAAATCTATATACATTTTATGCAATTGATAATCATTATCATGTTTATGCCAAGTATATCATCATTTATCAAAAATTTCTAACTCAAAATAATCTCAATTAAACTTCATCCATATCCTTATGTATACGCATGTATCTAAAAATTTTGATTCACTCGTAGTCAAAAACAATTTCAAACTTCTTTTCTGCCCAGATTACACATAAAAAAGAAGCTGAGACATCATGATATGATATGCTCAACCCTTCTTTTTAATTTTAATCTTCTACTAAAAATCCATTACCATAGACGTCACGCACGTCATGCACGACTACAAACGCACTATGGTCAATTTTACGAATTAACCGCTTCGTCCGTGACAATTGCGTTTTACTAATTACGGCATAAAGCACATCCGTTTCTTGTTTGGAGAAATAACCACGCCCATTTAAAATCGTCACACCTCTACCGATATCTTCATCAATCATTTTAGCGATGCGGTCAGGTTCTTTTGAAATAATCGTCACTGCCTTTTTAGGATTTAAACCTTCAATAACGAAATCCATCACTTTTGTACCGATATATAAACTGATCACGGTGAACAGTGCGCGATCTAATGGAATCACTGTCAATGAAATCAACACGACAATTAAATCAAAAAAGAGCAATGCATAAGGTGTACTGACATCTAAATACTTATTCGCTATACGTGCCAAAATGGTCGTTCCAGCTGTCGTACCACCGGCTAAAACGATAATACCAATACCTAAACCGACTGAAAACCCACCGAACACAGCATTAATGATGACATCATCTGATTTGACTTGCCAAGTATGTGTTAAACTTAAAAATACAGAAATTAATATTGTAGCGACAATCGTTAAATACATACTTCTTTTACTTAAAAATTTGTAACCAATCGCAATCAATACCGCATTAACGACAAAGTTAATGATGGCAGGCGACCAATGAAACGCATAATAAAGTACGATAGCGAGACCTGTCACACCACCTTCCCCGAGATCACCGGCGATAACAAATGCATTAACCCCCGCTGAAAAAATAAATGCGCCAACGATAACTAGTAACAAATCTCTTATTGTTCTGCTCACCCAATGATTCCTCCCATTCTTTTATATCATTTCTAACTCGTCATAAGCCATACTATCACAACTTTGTAACAAAGCGAAACCCTTGACTGACAACTCTTTTCAGCAGTCGCAAAATAAAATTTTAAATTTCTGAATATTTCGTTTACTTTTGGCGAGAATATGTGTATAATAGAAACTACCTTATTTGTTGCTAGTCATCTAGTCAACAAGAGGCCATCTCCTTTGTGTTTTTAATAGTACAAGAGATTTTTTGCTCGAGATTGATATCATGCTCGAATATCAATCAAAATTATTCATTTCCCGTCTAAGGCAGTTCAGCATCAGCTGGGCTGCTCTATTTTTATTCACACTTCTCCTAACGCATGTCATTGAAAGTGTCTTGCCAACATAAGAAAGAGGCTCAGACATCATTGAGTCCAAACCCCTAGTTCCTATATTCAAAAACGTTGTGATTCATTCACAAGCGGTTGATTTTACCACGCGAATAAACCTACGAAACCAGCTGTTAATAACGATACTAAAATACCTGCTAATAACATCATTGGTACATATTTAGATACAAAGTCAGATGTTTTTTCATTCACAATACCTTTTAACGTACCGATAATCATACCGATTGTTGAGAAGTTTGCAAATGAGATTAAGAATGTTGAAATGACTGCACGACGGTGAGGTGCGTAATCATTCACTTCTCCTGCGATTTGACCCATAACAACAAATTCATTCGTTACAATTTTCTTCGCCATATTTTGTGCAACTAACCATGCCTCATCTAATGGTAAACCAAGTAATAATGCGAATGGATACATGAATACACCTAAAATTTGGTCAAGACCGAAGCTACCTTTTGCATTGAATAAGTGACCAATGCCACCAGTAACTAAGTGAATTAAACGGTCTGCTAATTCTGCTAATGCGACGAAACTGATAACGAAAGCGATAATGATTAATACTAATTTACCAGCATTTAGCACAGAGTCACCAAGGAATGAGAAGAATGGTTGACGTGCTTCATTTGCGCGTAAATCGTAAATCACATCTTCGTCTACTTCAACTTTCACAGGGTTTAAAATAGAAGCAACGATCATCGCGTTGACAATGTTTAACGGAATCGCTGTCAATACTAATTCACCTGGAATCATTGTCACATAAGCACCAACAATCGCACCAGAAACCGAACTCATCGACATCATGGCTAATGTCAGCACACGTGTTTCTTTCATTCGTTTTAATTGTTCACTTGAAACCGCAAGTGCTTCAGTATTTCCTAAGAACATCATTTCAATACCGAAGAATGCCTCGAATTTAGGTTGACGTGTAATTTTAGCAAGTACCCAACCAATTCCGCGCATAATCCATGGCAAAATACGTAAATACATCAAGATATCAAAAAGTGGCACAACTAATAAAATCGGGAATAGCGCCGCTACTGCCATGTCCAATTGTTTTGGCGCTGTGAAGCTATGGAATGCAAAGCCAATCCCCGTAAACGCTGCATCAATAACCCAAGAAATCCCTTCAGCAGCCTTTTTAACAAATAAAGTACCAGCTGGGAAATACACAAAAAACCATGCCAAAATCAAGTTAAGGACAACAAGTGTCGCAATAGAAGCCCATTGAATGTTTTTACGGTCACGTGAGAATAAAAATGCAACCCCTAAAAAGACAAACAACCCAATAATGTTAATAATCAAATACATAAGGAGATACCTTTTACCTTTCAACTGTTTTTTAACAACATTAGTATACCACGACGTTTACATACTGAGAATATATTTTTTCAGTCTCATTTAAGTTCAATTCATCTCAACACGATGTGCATGAGTCCGTTTTTAATTTGTCACTTTAAAATGTTTAGATTGAAATTCGATATTTTTTCACATTTGATATCAAAAAGTTATTGCTTACAAATGAAAACAGGATTATTCTATAGTTAAGTGAAAATGATTATCATTAACGATAAGTAGGTGTGCGTATGTTACATATTGGAAATGCTAAGATCGGAAAACAATATCGTGTCAAAGCTTTAGATACAGACAATGTCCATTTAAAACATCGTCTACGAGCTCTAGGTTGTGTAGAAGGATGTCAAATTTCTGTCCATCAAAAAGGATTATTCAAAGGACCTTGTACATTAAAAGTGAACGGCCAACATATTTGTATTCGTAACTGTGATGCTTGCGAGATTAGATTGGAGTATGCTTATGAGTAATGCATATTGTATTTTAGGGAATCCGAACGTAGGAAAAACATCCCTTTTCAACGCTCTAACCGGTTCATATGAATATGTCGGAAACTGGAGCGGTGTCACAGTAGACAAAAAGGTCGGTCAACTTAAGAAAAATTCTGGTCATTTAATCGACTTACCTGGAATTTACGACTTAGTTCCCATTTCCCGTGATGAAACCGTCGTAACCGATTATTTACTGCATGAAAAATTCGACGGCATGATCAATATTATCGATGCAGCTCAAATTAAACGCAATTTTAATTTAACTGTACAATTGTTAGAGTATGGCGCGCCATTGCTCATCGGTCTGAACATGATTGACGTGGCTCATAAGCGCGGAATTCGGATTGATCATCAACGTTTAATGCGTCAATTGCATATTCCGATTATACCTGTTATTGCACGTACCGGTAAAGGGAGCGATGAAGTGCTCAATGCCCTTGCTGACCGTCATGTTTCTAGACAACGACCTTTAAAAATCCATTATGGTGATGACGTTGAAAATTTATTAACACAACTTGTCAAAGCATTACCTACCACACTTTCATTAGCACAGCGCCATTACCGTTTTTTAACCATTCAATATTTACTTAATAATCCAGCTGTATTGCGATATTTAGATGAAGAAACGCTACAACAGTTTGAGACATTGACGGCACAGTTTAAACAGTTCAATACGCTCGACCTTGAACAACATATTTTGACATGTCGGCAACAGTATATTGACATCATGCTTGCTGAAATTGTGACTTATCCTGAGGCAGAGCGCCAACATTTGACTGAACGAATCGATGCGTTGCTCACACATAAAATACTGGGTATCCCTATCTTTTTAGGAATGATGTGGCTCATCTTTCAACTGACGTTTACTTGGATTGGGACACCGCTTTCTGACCAGTTGGATGCATTTTTCGGAGGTCCTTTAACCGATCAAACGGTCAATATTATGGATAAGCTCGGTATTTATCCTGCCCTTCAAGACTTGGTGACAGACGGTATTATTGCGGGTGTTGGCGGTGTACTCGTGTTCATTCCACAAATTTTAGTGCTGTTCTTCTTCATTTCATTATTAGAAGATTCAGGTTATATGGCGCGTATTGCAGTGATTATGGACCGGTTGATGGAAAAATTCGGCCTTAACGGCAAGTCATTTATTCCGATGATAATCGGTTTTGGTTGTAACGTACCAGGTATTATGGCGGCGCGCAGTATCGAAGAAGAAAAAGAAAGGCTGACGACCATTTTAATTGCACCGTTCATGTCATGTTCTGCGCGACTTCCAGTATATGGGTTGTTCGTAGCGATTTTCTTCGCACAACATCAAGCACTTGTCGTGTTAAGTCTATACGTATTAGGCATTGTTGTTGCGTTACTCGTGAGCTGGTTACTATCTAAAACAGTGCTAAAAAAAGATACATCTATTTTTGTCATAGAGTTACCACCATATCGATTACCTTCAATTAAAACATTATGGCGTAGTACTTGGGAAAAAGGAAAAGGGTTCGTTAAAAAAGCAGGTACATTTATTTTTGCAGGTTCTGTTGTGATTTGGTCACTCAATTACACGGGCCCATCTGGTATGGATGTCCCTATCGACCAAAGTTTCTTACACATGATTGGTGCGGCTATTGCACCACTGATTACACCACTTGGATTCAGTTCATGGCAAACCGCTGCGACACTCATTCCTGGATTTTTAGCGAAAGAAGTTATCATTAGTTCCATGGCCATTATTTTTGCGGTCAGTGAAGAGAGTCTCGTCGCTACTGTATCAACACATTTCACAGCACTCTCTGCCTATTCATTCATGGTTTTTATTTTACTTTACACCCCATGTTTAGCGACAGTGGCTGCGATACGTAAAGAAACCCTTTCATGGAAATGGACGATGCTTGCTGTGACGTACCCCTTTGTCATTGCATACGTGTTGTCATTGCTAGTCTATCAAATCGGTTCGCACTTTATATAGGAGGCGTTGAAATTGACGTTATTCATTAATTTATTACTGATTGCATTGATATTAGGTTATGCAACTTGGGTAATGCTTAGTTTTTTCAAAAAGTCGAAGCAAGGAAAATGTAGTGCATGTGAAAGTAGTAAGGGTTGTCCGACTGAAAGTTTACCGAAACATTTGAAGTGATGGGCCCTACCCACATCTTCGTTTCTATTGCTCACCTACTTTTTGAGTGAGGATAAGTAAGCGAAGATACAAATGATTGACTATACAATAAAGAAGACTGGGTTGAAAACGCACTGCTTCAAGTGGTTTCGATACCCAGTCTTTTTCTTTTCGTTATCATTCTGTTTCAGTTTGTTCTGTTACTGCTCGATGCTGTGTTAAATTTTGGGTTTCAACAAATTGCTGATACATGGCGTGTGTTTGCATTAATTCTTCATGACGTCCTCTGCCTGTTACTTCGCCATGGTCTAAGAAAATAATCTGACCCGCTTTTTTAATTGTAGAGAGACGGTGTGCAATGACGATTGTCGTACGGTTTTCCATTAAAATATCTAATGCTTCTTGAATTTTACGCTCACTTTCACTATCTAAGTTTGCAGTTGCCTCATCTAATAACAGAATGTCAGGATTTTTCACAAAGCTTCGTGCAATATCGATGCGCTGACGTTGACCGCCTGACAGCTTCAAGCCGCGCTCTCCAACGATTGTGTCGTAACCTTGTTCAAATTCCATAATAAATTCATGACAGTTCGCAAGTTTTGCATAGTGAATCAATTCTTCTTCAGACACTTCTCGATCCACACCATATAAAATATTATCGCGTATCGTTCCGTTCATCATCGCATTACTTTGCATGACGTAACCGATTTTTCTACGCCAATCTGTTAACGATAACGCATCAATGGAAGTACCATCATAATAAATGCCACCTTGATCAATCTCATACATCCGTTCAATCAAACTGAACAATGTGCTTTTACCCGAACCAGACGGCCCTACAAAAGCAGTCACTTCGCCACGCAATACATTAAATGACACATCTTTAAGCACTGGTGTATCATCATATCCAAAGTAGACATGATCAAATTTCAAGTCACCAGTTGGAATCTCATCTTGTAAATTCGGTGCGGCGATGTTTTCAAGTGGTTCATGTAAAATTTCATAAATGCGTTGGCTCGCCCCTACTGCTTTTTTATAATCCGTTACTAATGTAGAAAGGTTGATCAAAGGTATCGATAAGTTTAAAACGTAAAAAATCATCGCTACGAGTGTCCCCGCTGAAATCGCGCCCGAAGCAATACGCATGCCTCCAAAACCTAGAATAATACCAATCGTAATCAGCATAATAATCCCTGAAATCGGTTGAACGACGGCCGCAATTTTCGCTTGTTTCAGCCCCAAGTTATAAATTGTCTTAAGATTGCTATGCGCCTTATCTAATTCTAGTTTCTCAGTATTGGCCACTTTCACTAAACGCATTTCTGTCAATACACGCCCGAGTAGCCCGCTAAAATTCGCAATTTCAGTTTGCGTATTCGTTGATATTTTTTGCATAATTTTACCGAGTGGCACAATCACTAATATGAATATAGGAATGGTAATAAATGTAAGGAGAGTCATTTGCCAATCCAAAACAAACAGCATAATTAATGACCCAATGAGCGTAATCACCGCGGGAAAAAACCCTGGTAACTTTTGTGATATAAAATCATTGATTACTTTCGTATCATCTGTTAAACGACTCATCAATTGCCCGCTTTCATTTTTATCAAAAAACGGCATTTTCAAGTGGATAATATGCTCCCATAACACAGAACGAATGGCATAAATAATTTTTTCGCCTATTTTATTAAGTAAATAGTAACCGAAACCACTTAACACGGCATTCACTAAAAATACCGCTACCAGTGCAATAATAAATACAGGACTAATCGATTCAAAAGTAAATTTGTCGACCACCTGCCCTGTAAATAAAGGAACTAATAATCCGGTCAAACTACCTATTGAAGCAATCGTCACGGCCACGATAATTAATCCAACTGGCCATGAAATTTTCTTTAATAAAAATACAAGTGGGTTGCGTGCTTTCATAACTTCATACCTCTTTTATTTTCGTTATAGTGATGCTATAAGACGCCCCTCAGTCTTCATTCACTATGAAGGCAGTCTTACCGCATTTACGATTACCTCTACTTTTACCCTTCAACAGATTGTTCTCAAAGTGACCACAACGGCTCAACTCGGTTTCATATCTTCTCTTATGCCCCTCATATCAGTCTGCATTAACATTTATAAACGACAAACTTTGTGGTAAAATGAATCTTGTTGTTTATCATTTATAGTTTTTTAGATTGAGGGAATACATATGAAAAAAATAATATTGTCCATTGTGGTTGTATTCTTCGCTTCCACTATTATAACACCTTTTGCACGTGCATATACACCCACACCGGTTGAACTTGCACAACAAAGTGGTTATCCTGTTACGTGGGCTTATCAACCTGAAGGCATGATCAACATCAGTCAAACAGGACAAATTTTGTATGAGTTTCAAAGCGAACAACAATGGTATCCTGCTTCTATGACCAAACTCATGACAATGTACTTAACGTTACAAGCTGTCAAAGAAAAGAAGTTATCTTTAAACGACACGGTCCAAATCACTGACCAACATTACCGGATGTCCACCTTACCAGAGTTGAGTAATACGAAACTTTATCCTGGTGAAACATACACCGTTGCAGAATTGCTTCAGATTACAGTCTCCGCTTCAAGTAACGCAGCTGCACTGATTTTAGCCAATCAAGTTTCAGATAGCACATCAGACTTTGTCGATAAAATGAATGACACTGCCAAATCTCTAGGTATGACGCACACCCACTATGTGAATCCTACTGGTGCAGAAAATCGCTTATTATTGGAATTCGCGCCAAAGAAATACCAACACGAATCATCTTCAACATCTTCAGCACGCGACTATGCCATACTTGCCCAGCATGTTGTGAAAGACACACCTAAAATTTTATATTTCACCAAACAAATTGCACCGACACAACACGGTGTCACATACTATACCTTTAACGATTTGTTAGAAGGTGGTAACATGAGCTTACCTGGCACAGATGGATTGAAAACGGGTTCGAGTGATATTGCAGACTACAACAATTCATTAACGACAAAACGTGGAAAATTCCGCATTTTCCATATTATTATGGGCGCTGGAGATTATAAACATCTCGGTGGCGAGAAACAGCGTAACATGATGAGCGCGAGTGCCATTAATTATACGTTTTCACAATATGACTATAAAAAGATATTGTCTAAAGGTAAACATAAAATTGATGGAAAATCGTACTATGTGACAGAAGATTTATACGATGTCGTGCCGAAAGATATGTCTAAACCTTATCATCTTGTCGTCAAAGATAGTCAAGTACATCTCGATTATCCACGCAAGTTCATTACGAAAAACGACGGGCCTCCAACCGTAAAAGTTGAAAATCCGCTTATCTATGAATCTAAATCTGTTGTCGTCTCAAGTTGGCATGCATTTCCAATATTGACGTCACTCGCATTTCTCGTCATTGTACTCATCCTTGCATTTATTTTACGTCGCTTGTTGAAATTGCTATTCAGAAAATAAAAATCGTGATGTCGATTGATTTAACAATGTGATAACGATTAAACTAATGACTTTGAATAGGCTTGACTTATAAAAACTGAGCAGCCTCAAAACAGTGCACCCTTGTGATGAGCAGATGAAACGCATATATAACTACCACCATAAAATAAAGTGGATGGGCGTAGAATGTCATAATTTTACGGCTATCCACTTTTTTATGATGCATTTTTTTGAAACTTTATATTAAATAATTAATCAACATAAATCTATTTTCCCTTTGCTCTTCAGTCAACGGCACATGATCAACATTAACTTCTGTGAAAAACGTCCAAGGTAGATGATTTTCCTTTGCATATTTTACAGCTTCCAATGTATCTCGATAGTCCAGTATACTATCGTTGTCATCTTGGATAACGTAAACTTTTATTTTAATATCTTTTATAAATTTTTTTCAATTAAAAACTGTTTGTATATCTTCTACACTAAACTTTTCATTGAACCATTCACTTTCTAATAGATAGGCATTTATAATAGTCTGATTGTAACGTTTAGATAATATTGTTTTATTATTTAGCATATTTTTTCAATACTATCTTTATCACATATAATTTTATTCTCAGACAAAAATATGGGTTTGTTTGCATCTGAGAAAGCCAATCATATAGGATTACCAAAACGACTATTAATGAACACTCCCCCCTTCCTTATAATGTCTTTTCATAGCAGTAAAGAATAATGGCAATAGAAAAGCATTGAATATTAATAGCGAAGTACATATGACTAATGCAATCGTGATAGACATATTGTATAAATAACCGCCAAACGTACCTCCTAAGGCGTCTCCTATAAAAAATGAAGATTGTGATAATCCAAAAAAGAAGCCTAAATGCGGTTTAGGAAAAAGCTCTAATTCTATCAATTCTTGAGCGATTGCCGATCCAGTATATAAAAATGCTCTAAACACTAAAATCAATAATATGATTAAACTTGGTAACGATGTTAAAAACATTAAGAGTAATAGACCTGCAACGAGTTCACTTATAAAAAATAGCCACTGTTTATAACGACTGACATTTTTACTTGCATAGATAGGCGCTGCAAAAATAGCTGTTAAACTAATCATCGCCATAAATAAACCTATCAGTGACACTGATATACCTTGATGTTTTAAAATAACTGGAATGAACGGACTAATTAAACTGACTGACACGCCTGCAATCATTCCTAAAGCCACTATTCCAATCATCATTAATTTATATTCTTTTAAAGGCTTCTTAGAATGTGTCTGACTTTCTTCGGATGCTGTGACTTTTCTAGGGAACTTAGGAACTAAAAAGATAGTTAGACAACAGCATAGCGCCGCCAAAATGAGCACATATGCCATAGGACTTTCAACCAAGTAAGAAAACAACCACACTAGAATCCCGGATAGAGATGTCCCAATCATAATTCCTGTATGATTGCCCATTTCACTTATAGAAACCAAAGCTGGGCGATCTTCTTCTGTCCCTAAAGACACAATCCAAAATCGCATGGATATAATCACAAGTGAAGCTCCTAATCCGGCAATAAAGCCTGATACCCCCGCGATCCAAAAAGAATATGCGAACACCCTTAATGCTAAACCAACTGCATAAATGACCACACCAAGTCTTAATGCAAAGTGAGGCGAAATCTTATCACCCAATTTTCCTGTAAAAAACGAAAGTATTCCTGCAACTGCCATCATGGTATACGAAAAACCAAATGAGGTTAAAGCATGGTTTTCTTCAAACCATAATGCATGTATCGTTTTTGAAAGATACATTGAGAAATAAAAAAAGAGACTAAACCATAAAAATTTTTGAGCTGAAGGGAAATTTTTTAATGTATTCAATAGTTTCATTATTTCGACTCCCTTTTAATAGATGCTAAATGATCTTTATTTTGCTTCAATAAATCGTTATGAGGGTATTTATTACAAACCTTTTCAAAAATATCAATTTCTTTTGTAATATGATCGGTATTGAGATAGGCTTCTACTAATAAAATAACTAAGCTAATATAAATTTCCTCATCCACTGCTACTTCATCTAATATATTTTCATTAAGTGCGTCTTTTACTACCTTCTCTAAATAGTCTTTATAATATTCTTCTTGAACAAGGTTTTCAAAATATATATTTCCTATTTCATATTTTCTATATATTTCTAAAAATATATTAGAACCAACATCTATTTGTCCTTTATGATGTATATATAAATCTATTTTTAATTGCCAGTAAATTATAAGAAATATAACGTTCCATTCGAGCTTTAGTCGAAAACCTGAGTAAATTCGAATAATTTTGTTTATCAGTTAAACTTCCATAATCATTCGTTTTATTTTTTTAATAGGATCCATAAGTGAATACAATTGATATTCAAAATTTTTTCTTGGTTCGAAACTTATTCGGTGTATAAACAATCGTAGTAGCTGAAAGTTAACTAAATCATTAGAATAACATTTTAATAAGATTTTCATTCAACATCCCTTTTCTCCTTTAAGTATCAAAAAGAAAAAGCTTCATTTTGATATGAGAAGCTTTTTCCTTTTTTTAACTTCAATTTTTATAAAGTGATTATTTTACGACTTTTCCTGAACGCTTGACTGAAAATTTCGATTTTTTAGATTTCGGTGCTTTTTTTACCAATTCTATCATTATCACCTCATTATGTTATTAAAAAGTAGTTCGCGAGCTTCTTTTTTAATAATGTGCCACTCAATAAAGCATTCTACAACAGTATTATAAAAATTATTAAATTATTTGTTGCTATCGTATATGAGAAAGCATATAAATTTGCTACGTCTTTATGAAAAAACAGTCATTTATGTAGCTTCACTTTTGAACATTTATTGTCATCAACGTGGACCTATAATTTTTGGAACGCTAACTGTGTCTTCAAATTCCGAAAAGCGAGGTTCACCTCTTTCTTGTGCTTTTAATCAAGTTGTATCGCTTTTAAATTTAAAAGGCACTTGTATGTAAAATTGTGAAATCCTCCTCAACTTAGATTGATTCAATTTGTGTTATATTTCTCTAAAGATTGACTATAGAGGAGACATGCTAATGGAAAGGGGTCACAGGTTTTCTGTCCTTTATTTTTCGACATATTTATGTAAGTCAAACTTCAGAATAACAGTCATAAAAAAGGACCGAAAATGCGATACTCCACACGCTTTCGGTCTTTTTTTATTCCCATTATTTTGCGTCTTTACCGTATAATTCTTGTTTGATTTGTGTTGTAGAAATACCTTCCGTACGTTTCAAGTAAATCACTTCACATTTATCTTTTAAGAAATCAAATTCGCCTTCCCAATCATGCCCCATTACAAATGTATCGATTTCATACTTCTCAACGTCGGTTTCTTTTTGGCCCCAATCATTTTCAGGAATGACAAGGTCAACGTAACGAATCGATTCAAGCATCATTTTACGTTGTTCAAAATTGTAATATGATTTTTTGTTTTTAATGCGGTTGAATTCATCACTTGAGAGTGCTACAACGAGGTAATCCCCCATTTCACGTGCACGTCTTAGTAATTCAATATGTCCATAGTGTAAAAGATCATACGTTCCATATGTAATGACACGTTTCATCTTTACACCTCCTTAACATGTTTAATATTTTCTTCATTTTGTAGAATTATAGCATAAACATTTCTCAATTCCTAAAAATATCCAGTGTTAACGCTAAATTCTCACGAGTTTTTCTACATAGTTGACCACTTGATTTAAGCTTTCACTTGTATTGTATTGATGCCATTTTTGGAATAATGGTTGTAATTGACCTTCGTTGATACGTTCATACAATGTGCGCTCGTCATACGCTTTATATTCTTGCGGGATGTCATAATAATACTTGTTGAGCCCTCGTACGATTTCATAATCCGCCTCATCGTATACGTAAAATAAAGTTGGCGTATTGACAATGCTTGCTTCTATCGCTAAAGAACTGTAATCCGTAATAATTAAATCTGCCAATACGATAAGATCAAGCGTACACATTTTAATATTTTCTGCCGCTGCGGAAACAGTAGGATGATATTTACTTAACAACGTGTAGCCAGGCACCGCAGTCTCAAATGTTTCTTTGTCAATCGTACGGTTCGTTTGCCCGCCTTCACGATAAGTCGGTAAATAGACAGCGACTTTGTTTTGAATACCTAATTGTTTTTTAAGTTTTTGCTGATGCGCATGTCGGTCGATATGTCGGTATGTCGTTAATCTCGGACTCCCAAAACTGAGCAGCTGTTCATAACGTGCCCCGAACGCCTTTTCAAAGCAATCTGCCATCTGTTGACCACCGACTAAGTATTTATCGGTCGCTTGATACACTGCACAATATTGATCCACATGTTCTTTTTGAGTCAAATCTACTGAATGATCTTCTAAACCAAACTTCTTCAATGCACCTGCCGCATGCCACGTTTGAATGACGGTTTGGCCTTCTTTTTTGCGCCACCCTGCCATAATTAAATAATATGTGTCAATAAACACCACTTTTGCGGTAGCTAATGCGGCTAACTGCTTTAAAATAGAAGATTGTTTCAAAGGATAATACGTAATCTGCTTTCTATTTTCTAAATAGTGAAAATCTTTAGGCTTTGCAAAAACAGTAATGTTAAAACCGCGTTGACTCAGTTGATATATAATTGGTAATTGATCTTCTTTAAAAGTCATTAAAAAGACAATATGTTTTCTATCGATACGTAACGCACTGTACAGTCGACTTAAACACGCAACCATACAAATATAAAATGCTTTGATATAATAACGCATCATTTCTTCACCACCCTAAAATGTTATTTAAAACAAAACCCTCAACACAAATCTAATGTATTGAGGGACTGTTCTCATTACATAAAATCTGCGAAGTGATCTCTGTAGCGCATATGTAACATCGAACCAATAATAAATAACATCGCTGTAACGCACACATTGTAAAGTGCTAGTTCCCAATGCGTAATAAAGTACCATTCATGAAATAGTATCGCAGCACGGTAACTCTCCGCTACAAAATAAATAGGGTTAAACATTAAAATCTTTTCTGCTAACGATCCTGCTGGAGGCGTCCAAAGAATCGGTGAAGCATAGAAAAGAACCCTTAATAAAGCTTGCATTGCCATTTGCGTATCACGGACAAGCACGCCTAATGTTGATGTTAGGAGCGTCACTGATGCCGTCAAACAAAACGCAAACGGGATATAAATGAACAGTTGAAGAATATAAATCGTTGGTGTCATACCACTCACTGTACACAAAATGACAATCGCTACCACAAGCATAATGTGCCCATACAGTTTACTTGTGACGATGTATGTCGGAATGATAGAAAGTGGGAAGTTCATTTTCGCCACCTGTCCATATTTCATGGTTATCGATTTTGTTCCCTCTAAAATACCTTGATTAATGAAGAACCACATACTAATACCGACGAGCAACCAATAAATAAAAGGGACGCCATCAATCGGGTGGTTACTTCTGATCCCAAAACCGAAGACAAACCAGTAAACCATAATTTGTATCACAGGATTAATGATCTCCCAAGCAAATCCGAGATAGTTATTATGATTTGAAATCTTAAGCTGGAATTGTGCTAACCGCTGAATCAGATAAAAACTCTTAAAATGTTCTTTCATTACGGTAATAACAGAATTCATAATTTACCACGCTTTCACATGCTAGATAATCCATCTAGAGCCAATCATCAAAATCATATTATACATTAATATTTGACCTAGTATGTCTCATCGCCTATTCTTTAATTGAAAAGCTAAGTTGATTTAAGTAGAATTAAATACATTGTATCCATAATACTTTACAATAGCTTCACAAATTTAACAACCACTTAGTAATATATTATAATGTATAGACATAAGATGATGGAAGCAAAAACCAAATTTCATTTCAATATTATCAATGTAAGGACTGTTCACAGATGAATCCAACTGTCAGTATTAACGAAGTGACTAAAGAATATCGTATTTATCGTAATAATAAAGAACGTATTAAAGATGCTATATGGCCAAAACATAAAAACAAAACATTTTATGCACTCAAAGATGTCACATTCCAAGCCTACGCGGGTGATGTTATCGGTTTAGTCGGGATTAATGGCTCCGGTAAATCGACATTGAGCAATATGATTGGTGGTTCGCTCACACCGACACACGGGCATATTGATAAAACTGGCGATGTAAGTGTCATCGCAATTAACGCTGGACTCAATGGCAACTTAACAGGTATGGAAAATATTGAGTTCAAAATGTTGTGCATGGGTTTCAAAAAAAATGAAATTAAAGCACTCACACCCGAAATTGTCGAATTTAGCGAATTAGGTGAGTTTATTTATCAGCCCGTAAAAAAATATTCAAGCGGGATGCGTTCGAAACTCGGCTTTTCCATTAGTGCGACAATCAATCCAGAAATTCTTGTCATTGACGAAGCGTTGTCTGTAGGTGACCAAACGTTTACCCAAAAGAGTTTGAAAAAGATTTATGAATTTAAAGAAGATGAAAAAACAATCTTCTTTGTCAGCCACAACTTACGCCAAGTGAAAGAATTTTGTACAAAAATTGCTTGGATCGAAGCCGGACAACTTAAAGATTTCGGTTCTGTGGAAGATGTCCTTCCTAAATATGAAGCCTTTTTGAAAGATTTCAAGAAAAAATCGACTGCAGAACAAAAGGCATTTCGTCAAGCTTTAGATGAAAATCGCTTTGTCATCAAATAACTTTTCCGTATACGTGTAATAATTGCAGCCCACACACTGCATCAATCACGTTGAATCTATGGGTTGTGTGGTCGATGCAGTGAATTTTTACCCTATTTCAACTGAGACTATGCCTCATTTTTTGTATTTATTGTGAACTTAATAAAAAAAGTGCGCTTCATCCCACTTCTAATCACAATCGAAATGGTCTGACGCGCGCTTTGATTATCTACACTATTTACCTAAATATTTTTGTTTATACACACCAACGACAAACTTAGGAATTCTTTTCAAACGGTGAATTCGCTTTATATCTGTCAACGCTCGGTAAGCCCATTCTAGATTCATCGCTCTCCATACGTAAGGTGCGCGTTTCACTTCACCACTATAAACATCGATTGAGCCGCCCACACCCATCATCAATGTATGGTCGAAATGATGGCGGTTATGTTGAATCCATTGTTCTTGCTTCGGATAGCCCATACCTACAAAAATAAAGTCTGGATTAAAATCACGTACTTGTTCGATGACGTTTTGATCAGTAATATCGATAAATCCGTGATGCGTTTGGATATCGATATGTGGGTACTGACGTTGAATGCGTCGTGCAGCTTTTTCAACAACTGGAGATGTTGCGCCAAGTAAAAACACTTTTTTACGCTCTAAATCTGCAATATTTAAACATGTTTCCATTACTTCAATACCCGGTACACGTTCTTGTAAAGATTGACCTAATATCCGAGCAGCTTTAACAATGCCTGTCCCATCCGGAACGATAAAGTCTGCTTGTTTCAACATTTGAGCATATAATGGGTTTTCTGATGCATAATGGACGATTTCTGGGTTAGCCGTCACAATAAATAAATTATGTTTCGTTTCAGTATGCATATATTTTAAAATATTTTGATGCATGTCCATCAATGTAACATTATCAAACATCACATTCATCACTTGGACTTGCGCTTTTTTCTCTTTAAACGTATATGTTCCCTCTACTGTAGTGTCACGACTAGGAAAAGTGCCCTCATGATGACCAGTAGGCAATGCTTTAGCCATAGTCTCACCTTCAATCTTTCATTTAATTTCAATTCAATTTGTTTTACATGGTATTTACAATATATTGATGTCACTTTAACACATTTTACACCAAAATCAAGCTAAATCCTACTTTTTATTGAAAGTTCATTCCAAAGTCCGAGATGATGATACATTGTTTTTATTATTTTAGATGTCCGCTTTTTTGGTGCGTTGCGTATCATTTAAAACGACATTACGGGAAGGGAGTGCTCCTATGACTGATAACAAAAAATAATCAATGAATTACCTTATTATCCAAGCGATGCGACACCCTTACATGACCGTTAACAAGCCGCATTAGCTCGCAATACCTACAATGTAAAGACCGAAATCGCACAACGCGAACAGTATTTGACACACATGATAGGTCACGTACAAAATCATTGTTACATCGAGCCACCGTTCTACTTCGACGATGATTACAATATTCATTTAGGTGACAACGTTTATGTGAATAAGCACAACACATGGCTTGATATTGGCCTATTTTTATCAACAATAACGTCAAAAATCAGGCCAAATGTGCAACTGATTACTGTCAATCATCCACTTAATCCAACAAAGCGTCGTTCAGGGATTGAACAAGGACCAAAAATGACTATTGAAGATGATGTATGGATCGATGCAGATGTGCCCGCCCTCCCCGGTGTTACAGTACATCAAGGGGCTACCGTTGCTGCTAGACGTATCGTGACACGTGCTGTGCCTGCATCTACGGATGTCGCGGATAATCCTACAAAAGTAATACGTCAACTGAATGATACACTTTAGGACTTAAGTCTATAGTTCAGACGCAATAGACCCGTTATAATAGAAAGTAAGTTTTGTGAAAGGATTGACATCTATGCACGGATATTCGTGGATTACTTCACCTATCCCTATTTCATTTATTTTACTTTTATGTATCGCAGGCCTCTACCTCGTAAGCCGCCATTATGCATACCGTCCTATTTTTTCATTATTAGACATTGCGCTGAATTATATTCCAGTCTTGACGCATGAATTTGGCCATGTGCTCTTTAATCGTTTATCAGGCGGACGTGTACGAGATTTTGTCGTTGTTACAACAAGACGTGAACGTAACGCAACAGGCCAACAAGGCTACGCTGTCACCGCTAGTAGAAGTCGTTCAGGCCATATCATCACGACATTAGGTGGCTATCTCATGTCGCCTATCATGTTGATTTTAGGTTTGTATATCCAAAGTAAGGGACAAGGCGCATTGTTTATTATGCTTTATACTCTTGTTTTCATTTACTTTACATGGAAAACGTCAAGAAAGGCTGTTCCGTTACTCATCATTGCCTTTTTAATACTCATTGGCTATTTAGGTATTCAGTCTGAAAATTTAACGAACTATTCATTCATTTATATGCTCGTTTATCATTTCATACTTGGGACACTGTTAGGTGAAATTATTCAGTCGACGATTACGATTATACAACTTACATTCGCACGCCCTCAGCCTGAATGGGATGGGACAGCGTTAAAAATGTTGACGAAACTGCCTACTGTTTTCTTTTCAAGCTTATGGATTGTCACAAATTTTTTAGCCATTTATTATTTCATTCAATATGTCCTCCTCTAGTTATTGATGATTCTTAAATCTATGAATGGATAAAGACTGAAACTTTTCTATGTCACAACGTAAAACAGCTAGTGCGATAAACAGTAACCACTTTTAAAGTTAAGTGACATTCCTTTGACCTTTAACATCATCCCTCAAGCGTCTCGCCTATTTGAGCCAATGTATCTCAAAGGGCGAGATTTCAATGAACCCTTTCTCAACAAAGAGTGACAAGAAAAACTGGGAAAACGTCATTGTTCCCCAGCTTTTTTACTTCATATGAATATAAATGATGATGCGCTTTACTCCGCTTCTATTAAATATATCTTTTCAGTATAGCAACGCATGCTTTCAATTTTCTTCTGTAAAAATGTATGCCACTGTTCCTGATTACCTAAATTGCTATTTTTCAATAAATGGAGCGGAACTTGTAAATTCAAACAACGCCCTGCAATGTTAAAACGTGTGACACCCGCTGGTACAGTTTGACCTCTTTGCACAACAGCTTCAATTTCACCAATTTGAAGGGGCTGATACTTCATTAATATATCATTGCTGTCGAGACACAAACAGGCGCTATGCGGAACACGTTCAACGTTGCAGCTCGCACTGTAACTGTTCACAACCTTTTTCCAAATATCTAGTTTATCTGCTGTTAAATCTGCTGCATATAAATAATGTTCGGTCTGTTGATCACACATCGTAATAAAAGGTGTTTCATCGCGAACTTCTGTCGTCCACGGTAATAGTTCCTCATCCGTTAACCCTTCGCACCATGCACCATTAGGAATTTTATGATGCCAACTGCCAATGGAGTACTGTGTGCGCTGAATCACTTGTACTGGAATAACTTCACAGCCGAGTGCTTTCAAACTCATAAATCGGTGTACACCATCAATGACCATATAGCGACCAAATAATGTTTTAACGACGAGCACTGGATGACGTAAATGCTGTTCTTTAGCAATGCTCTCTTTCGTTTTTTCTAATCGACTCGGTTCAAATGCTTCGTGGAGGTCAATCTTGTCGACAGGAATGAGTTGCAATGTGTCGTAAATCTGTTTCATGATTCTCCCTCCTTCTCACTTGACCAGTAAATGCATTGTGGATGCGGATGGCTTAAAAAGTCGTGATGTGAAATCGACCAACCATACGCACCGGCATATATGAAAATAACCGCATCACCTGTAGACAGCGCTGGTATCTCCACCGCTTTAGCAAACACATCTTTAGGCGTACACAATTGACCGACGAACGTCACTGCCTGTTGTTCAATTGTTCTTGGTGCAATTTGATTTACCTGTTCACCTAGCGGCAATATTTCAAATGGGTGATTATGTTGCCATGAGACAGGCAGCCTGAAATGTTGTGTGCCCCCTTTTAAAATAGCAAACCACGCGCCATGCACACGCTTAATATCCAATACTTCGGTTACGTAATAGCCGATATGTGCCACCATATAGCGACCACATTCAAAGTTGATGGTTATATTTTGTAGACCTTCTTCTTCAATCAAAGCGGACAGTTCTGTCGTGAAATACGTCCAGTCAAATTGTTCATTTAAGTCAGCGTAATTCACACCGATACCACCACCTACATTCAGATGTTGCAATGTAAAGTCATGTTGTGCTGCCCATGCTTTTGCCTTTTGGAAATATAACGTCATCACTTGTAAATGCAAGGCGGCGTCTAAGTTGTTAGAAATCGAATGAAAGTGAAAGCCTTCTAATTGGATACGTGGCATATTTTGCGCTGTTGCAATGACCGTGTCGACTTCTGTTTCATCAATACCAAATTGTGTCGGTTGACCTGCCATATGTAACGTCGCAGCTGGAAAAGGTCCGGCTAAATTCACTCTCAGCAAAATTGACATGGTCGCATTTTCTTGTTTAAGCAATGCATTTAATCGCTCTAATTCATATAAACTTTCAACATGAATGCGTCGAATCCCTTGTTGAATCGCGTATCGTAAAGATTCGTCAGTTTTTCCCGGTCCACCAAAAATGACATGTTCTGCTGTCGTATGTACCAATGCTTTTGCAATTTCACCTTCTGACGCCACTTCGAAGCCGGCGACATGGGGCTGAATCGCGGCTAATATCTCAGACTCACTGTTCGCCTTCATTGCATAATACATTTCACAATTGTCAGGGAGCTGTGATGTCACAGTTTCGAGATGTTGTCGTAGCCCGTCCATATCATAAATAAAATGGCAGAGCGGGCCTTGTTGTTTGAGCTGTTTAACTAATGTATGAATCGCCGTCATGAGCTGTCACCTCTTTCACCTGTGCTAAATTGTGTTTTAAATGACGGTACAGTTTCCCGCGGTCATCGCCCATGAGGAAACATTGCACGCCTTGCTGTTGCCATCGTTGCACTTGTTGGTCATCTCTCGGCAAAGCGCAAAACTGTTTGCCTGCAGTTGTCGTAGTTGTGTAGACATGCTGAATCGCTCGTTGAAGTTGATCATGGCTTGTTTCCCAAGGGATGCCGAGTGATTGGGATAAGTCAGCCGCACCTTCAATGACGATATCCAAACCTTCTACTTGCACTATTTCATCAATCGCGCGGACGCCTTGCATATTTTCTATCATTGCGATGACACATATCGATGCATTCGCTTCAGCCATCGCTTCTTTTAAAGGAATTTCGCCAAATCGTGCAACGCGTCCGCCATTCAAACTGCGCATGCCTTCTGGATAATAACGACTTAGCTTCACAATGCGTTCTGCTGTTTCGCGGTCATTCACATGTGGGACCACAATCCCTTTGGCGCCCATGTCCAACACTTTAATAATGTCGCGTTCAATTGCAGCTGTAACGCGAACAATGGGAATAATATTGGCTGTCTCAGCAGCACGAATCATATGCGCTAATGTTTCATCGTTAATTGCGACATGTTCCGTATCAATAACGACAAAATCATAACCACTTGCAGCAATGATTTCGATGACGAGTGGATCCGGAATCGAATTCATCAATCCGTATTGTACCTTTCCTTCTGCTAAGTTACGTTTCAGTGACAAAGATTTCATACTTCAGACCTCCTCAACGGATTGCGTACTTCGTGAAGACGTAATGCTACATCTTCGCGTAAACGGCGTGTCGTCAGTTTTTCCACTTGAATGGTCGGTACAAATAAATCGAAGTGGCGATAATTTTCAAGGTTTGGGAATTGCTGTTGATACTGTTCAATGACCGTACGTACCATTGTCCACTGTTCTGACGCTTTTAACTTATATTGACGTGCAACAAAGTCAATGATTTCTGCAATATTAATAAAGAAAAAGGCGTCATGTAAAAAATCACGGACGAGATTGACATCTTCTGTTTCGATAAATGAGTTTCGGTTCACTTTGCGATGCGCTTCAGGTGTGTCACGTAATCGTGGATTTTGTGCAACCTCACTTAACAAACTCGGCTTAAAGCGAACCCCGTCATGGAAATCTTTCAATGCTATACGTGTTGGCCAGCCGTTTTCATGAATTAACATCATATTTTGTGCATGCGACTCAAACGCAATGCCGTGATGATACAGCATATGAATCAATGGCGTCACTGCGACACTGAAAAATTGTGCCATCCACTGTTCTACACCGTATTTTGACATCCACGCATCAATGAGTGGGCGGTTATCAGCATCTACTGAATATAAAGCATTAAATGGAATAGCTGACTCATGCAATGCTAAATAATGATGAATATTTTCACGCCAAATGACACCGAGTGCACCGTAAATACGTTGTTGCTTCACCTCGGATAAGGTCGGATTGTGATATGCATGGCCCAACACTTCACCTAGAAATACCGTCTGTAAATGTTGTTGTAAATAGGTATCTTTTGACTGAATATGTTTTAACCAATCCGTAATTTGTGCTGCATTTTCAATCGTGTGTGGGGCTAACACACGTTTTGTTGATGTATTCGTTATACTGATCGGTGTTTTCAAATAATATTTGTTACGATCAGTCGGTGTGAGTGTTCGAATAGACTGTTGCGGCACATACATTTCGTCACTTGTCCCGAGCCATAGCATCTCTCCATGCATCCACGCTTCCGCAAATTCGACTTGAATGACATGTTCAAACTGCCACGGGTGTACCGGTATGAGCACCATCGTTTCAAGGGTATGCCCATGTTGCTGGAGGGTCTCTTCAAACGTTGCTAACGTCTCTGTACCGAGCTGACGTTGAAGCAATGCAACTGTATCGACACTCGCGGATACCGTCGTTTCCACATGATCCGGTGCAATCGCAATCCACTGCAGTTGAAATGAGGGGCGGAAATCCGGACCATAGCGTACATTGTCGTCCAGTGTAAAGCCGAGCCGTGATTTATAACTTGGGTGATACATATGGCCTTCCATAGCATACGATTCATAATCATCAAATGCCGTTAATGACATCTGTGATTGCTGTGCACGATAACGTTGCGCTTGCGTGTCTTTAAGTTCGGTTTGTAATAATTCAATGATAAAGTCTTCTAATTTTTGTTCATCTTTATCAAATGTAAAACGCACCTCTCGTAGCAGTTGCGCATAATCAAGAGTGACCGCTTCCTCTCCATCTGCAATACGCCAAACTGGAGCGCTGATCCTGAGTCGTTCAAAACTATCGGACTGTTGCAGTTGCACGCGATACGTCACGGCTTCCCCCTCAATAGTGTACGTATCACACTCGTCATCTTCGCTCGGTAGCTGTTCATAATGCACCACGTCTTCATATATAAGTGACGTGACCAACTGTTGCATGATACGTTGCCTCACTTGTTCAATCAGTTGTTTCATAAATACTGTCCTCCTCCTGACTAATCGGGTTAGGAATTTTAATATAAATCGGGTCTTCACCGCGTTCTTGTAATTTACTCATCAAATTCGCCTTCGCAGCAAATGTCGGATTATAACGTAAATCTTCCAAACATTGCATCAACACATCATGACCTTCTGCACGTTCTTGCCACGTTTCCAATGTGCGATTCACGGTTTGCCATAACATCTCTTCATCACCTGTTGCTTTACCCAACGTTGAAACGAGATGGCCCAAATGATTCACAATGACATAATATTTAAAACGGTGCCACGCTTCATGATGCGTATACACGACCGGACTGTCTGCGCTAATTTGGTGCGGAATCATCCCTTGTGCTGTGGCGATACGTTCAGAAACACAAATCCCTTCTAAATCACGTACATAACAAACTGTCGGACGCCCTTCTTCTAGCGCAACGAGTGTGTTTTGGACGTGTGCTTCGAGACTAATCCCTGTATGTGCAAATAATTTCAACATTGGCCAAATGACTTGATTTAAATACAATGTCAGCCAATCTTCACGAGATAATCCACTGCGCAACCAAGCTTGGCCTAATTTTGACGTCGGCTCATCTGGCATCGTTTCAAATAAGCTTGCTAAGACGTGAATTTCTTCTAATGAGTCGTACTGTTCAATGCCTTCACGCACAATCATCGCACTATTGGCTAAAATATCTATCACCGCATCATTATCTGGTTGTAGCGCGCGGTAGCCTTGTTCAAACATCAATTTAAATGTCGCCGTTTCATATTCTGGTTTAATCGCTGCTATAATTTCTGCCGCATCCAATGTTCTCTCAATTTGTTCGAAGTCATTTGTTCTCACAAAATTCGTAATTTTAACTTGAATCGGCAACTTCAAATAAATATTCAACGCTTTTACGAATACTGTTCGCACAGATGACGTCGGATAAACGACATGGCCACGTTGTCCTAAGTCTTGAATCGTACCATTTGCGAGATGTTGCTGAATCGTCGGTTGTTGTTTGAGCACTTCAATTTGATAAGGATGCACTGGCAGTAAACGATAGGTTACGGTATATTCATCTTCTTCAATTTGTGCAAGTTGACGCACAGTTTCATCAACACGCGCTTCATAATTTGGCACATAACGTTCGACTAATAGAGCTGGATCCACCGCTAAGTAGTGCAGTTGGAACGCAACATGACATTCAGGCGCATATTGCTCAATATCTTCATCAGTAAAGCCTGTAGCACTTTTCGGCGTCGGGTGAAAAGGATGGCCCAGATAAAGTGATTGTTCTGATGCGATATAATGATTCTGATGAGGTGGTGCATGCCGTCTCGCTTGATCAAGATAACGTGTTGTTCGTGAAATACTGTTACATATATCTTGATAAACCGCTTCTACTATCGTAGTCTCAGTCTGAGAAGTTTCATCGTACGCAATCGCTTCAAGTATATATCTGATTGCCTCAAGTGGTGTCAGTTGCGACACATGGCCGATACTCTCTAAGTAAACGGCTGAATCATACATGTGATGCCCCATTGATGAGACATAGCGCAACTTTCCACGTAGCGTCAAATCATCTTTTAAAGTGATGTGCCATTGAGACGTCCCTTCTTTTTTAGGGCTACAACCTTTTTCTCTAAAATAAATATTGAGCAGTCGTTCTAACGCAGCATGTTCCGCGCGTTTGTTCATCTTAAAGTTTTGCACGTTGCTCTTTAACCTCCCAAAAACCCGTCAATATAGGGTTGATTTTTTGATTTTTAATGTGTGACGTCCATAATAGTGTGCTACTCAATGCGAAAATAACGCCCATCAGGATAAATGTCGTCGTCGGTGCGGTATAACTTGTTACTATTGCGCCACTCAAGCTACCGACGATTTGACCAACTACTAAGAAGCTATTCGTCGAGCCTACAAACGTCCCTTTCAGTTGGTGGTGACTCGCATTTACAACGACAAACATGACACTTTGAATGAGCGCACTATAAGTTAAACCTTGTAACACACGTGCGATACCTAGCATCCACAGGTCTGTCGCCACACCTTGCCAAAGCACACTGATGCCACATAAAATACTCGCAATAATATATACGTTTTTGACATAAGCTTTATCATTGAAGTAACCCCAAAAAGGGGCACTCATCATCGAAGCTGTCCAAAACGCTGACTGTAAAATTCCGACTGCCGCACGATCATCAATGTGAACATGGTTGACGCTACTCACTAATGGGGCCAAAGCAGTCATCATGCCATACATCGCAAAGTTCGCTAATACCCCGACGATTATAAAGCGACAAGTCAGTTGCGTACACAACAAACATTTCATCGATTGTCGTACACTTTTTTTTACTTGTGGCCGTTCTGTATTCGCGTGCGTATGTGTCGTTTCAATTAAGAAAAAGACGCCCAGAATACTCATCAACAAAGTGATAAGACCAATCGAGAATAAGAGTGCTTGAAAACCGAGCACTGTCGCGAGCACGCCGCCAATCAGTGGACCTACGAGAGAGCCGGCACTCACAGCACTTTGTAATTTACCGAGTACCGCGCCACGCTCAGATTCCGGGGCTTCACCACTCGCAAATGCACTCGAAGCTTCGACCACGCCACCGAATAAACCTTGCAACAAGCGTACGAGTACAAATTGAAACGGTGTCGTACAAAAAGCCATTAATAAGAGACATAGCCCTAAGCCAAACAATGCACGCAACACCATCCATTTTCGGCTCAGTCGGTCACCGAGCTTTCCCCATAACGGAGAAGCTAACATCGTTGTGATTGCAGGCGCCGCAATAGCAATCCCACTCCACAACTGAATTTCAAAAATGTTTAACTGTTTCAACGACGCTATATAGATTGGAAGTAATGGAACTAACACGGTCAAACCCGCTATGGCCATAAACTGACCGAGCCATAGCGTTCTGAAATTACGTCGCCACGTTTGTTCTATGATTATCTGTCCTTTTCATTGGATTGGGGACACGACCGATACTCGATGGCATACTTCCACCACCGTCACCACGTTGATGCAACAATGGCAGTAAAATGCGTTTGAATGGCCATGTTTCTTGTGTAAAGATAATGCGTTCCACTTCTTCAGATGTCCCAGGTAACCAATCTATTGTATCGATGTGATGTTGCATCGTTTGTCTCAACTGTGTCATCAATTCCATTTCAGATACTTTAAACACATCAACTAAAGCATCGACAATCGCATATAAATTAACACTCACTGCTAACGTTTGAAAATAAGCAAAAAATGTTTCGATATCTTCATTTAATAGTGTGTTCGGTGTATCTTTTCTCACCGCATAGTTCGGCAGTTTAAAGCCTTGTGCTGTTAACCACTCTGGGAAAATGCGGACCGTATCATGATCTCGCAATACAAATTCCGCCACATGTCCTTCTCGAAAGACAACTAACACATTTTGACCGTGCAATTCAGGCAACACACCATATTTCATCAATGCGAGTGTCATCTTTAAAAATGCATCGCTCACTTGTTCAAACAATGCATTGATTTGTTCAGTCGTTGGATGGTCCGTCTCTAAAATGCGTTCATAGAGTGTCGACTCATGTGCAGCAAGTGCCGCCATCGAAGTGACCATCTGTGCATCTTTTATTGACTCAGGATAGTGACGTAACTGCATAGTGAGGTGTCCCGATTGATCTTGAAAAATATCTTGTGCTTCATTCATGTACGACCACCACACCGTTTCATCACACAACTTCACACGACCGTTCAATGACGTATCTTGAGCGATAATATCACGCAATAACGTTTCTCCTGCTTCACCATTTTTCATGTAACGTGTCGGCGTCAGTCTTAACGCACCAAGTGATTGCATTGAAAACGGTACTTTTAAATGCGTGAACGGCGCGGCTAATGGTATCAATGTGCGCATAGATGAAGATGAGAGGTATTGTCCCATTGTCACATCAAGCAAGACGACGATACCTTGTTTGATCTCTGCGCTAAATTGAACCGGCAAGACATGTTCGTATTGCCAAGGGTGTACCGGAAAAATGACATAGTCCTCAGTGTCATACCCTTTCTCAATGAGTGCTTGTTGACACCGAAGCAATGTGTCACCCCAAAACTGTGCGTACTGCTCATCTGTCACACCTTTACCTTGTATGACATGTGACTTTCGGATTGCCACAGTTTGTACGGCTAATGGTTGATGATATTCCGCTTGATACACAGCATAATCTTCTGCTGTCAATCCTCTTTTTTCTTTTGCGACCGGATGAAAAGGCCTGTCTTTCAAACTGGCAAACTGTTCTGACAAGATGAATGGATGTTCACTCGCTTTAAATCCGTCATATTGTGCCGTTAACTCGGTCACAGCTGCCTCCAGTCCCTCTGCAAAGCGCGCATGTGCCCACCCAGATGCTAAATCTGCATTCATTGTGACAAATAATTCCCACAATTCATGCACTGTCAAAGGCATACACGTTTTACTTTCAATATGGAACACTGCCTCTCCATTAGAGCGATACACATTCAGTCCACTGTAATAAACTGGAATGAGCAACACAATCCCCTTTTTCTCATAACGTAAATACGTCTGTTGTTGTATCGTTAATCGTTCACTCGTCGATGCAATGCCACCTAAATCTTCAAATAATAACGCATCCACAAGGTCTTTTAATATGTATTGTTGTGCACGCGTTACATTGTGTTCGTGTTCACTTACCATATATGCCACTCCTAATAAAGACTTAATGTTGTGCCTATATTTTCAGCTTGCGCACGTTGATAAATGAAGTACGCACTCGCAATGTCTTCAATCGCCATGCCCATTGGATTTAATAAAATAATCTCATCGTCATGTTCACGTCCGACTTTCTCACCTGTCACAAGTTGTCCGAGTTCAGCGTGTAACTGTTCTCGACTGAATAGACCGTCTTGAACGAGTTGATGTATCGTTTTCTTTTCGCGATTACTTTGTGACCAATCATCTACGACAACTTTATCTGCTTTAATGAACACTTCTTTATGCACATCCATAATCGAAATGTTGCTGACGAAAGCGCCTTGACGTAACCAGTCGTATTCGATATACGGTTGATCCGTTACTGTACACGGAATGACAACATCCCCATTTTCAACAGCTTCACGTGCAGATTGCGCTTGAACCCAAGTCATATCTGGTCGTTGCGCTGACCATTTTTCAATCATTTTTTGTGATGCTACTTCAAATTGATCATATAAATACACCTTTTGAATATGATCAAACTGTTCAAGCATTGTTTGGAGCTGTTTGTCACCAATCAAGCCGCAACCGATAATCGTTAGGTTTTCAAAACCTGGCCGTGCTAAGTGACGTGCCGCAATCGCTGAAACAGCTGCTGTACGCATACTACTGATTAAGCTTGCTTCCATGACCGCAATCGGGTAGTTCGTTTCTGGATCATTTAAAATAATCACCGCACTAGCACGTTCGATTTGTCGCTTTGAGGGGTTGTCGTGTTTACTCCCAATCCATTTGATTCCAGATACTGAATGATCACCACCGATATGACTTGGCATCGCAATAATACGGTCGGCGATATGACCATTTTCAGCATCTTGACGTAAATAAGGTTTCAACGGTTGGACAAAATCTTGATTTGCATGTGCCGTTAATGCTTCTGTTAATGCATCGACGTAAATTTGTGACTGTGCCCCTCCTGCTTGTTCAATGTCCGTACGATTTAAATACAATAATGGATGTTTCATATTAATAAGTCTCACTTTCTTGTTTATTTTTTAATTGTTCGAACCACTTTTCTGAATACACTAAATCTAAATAGCGATCGCCTCTATCCGGCAAAATCGTCACAATGGTAGCGCCAGGCTCAACCTTTTGCGTAAGTTGTTGGATGGCACTAATAATCGCACCAGTCGAACCCCCTGCAAAAATGCCTTCTTGATCCACTAATTGATGACACCCTAATGCAGATCGATAATCGTCAATATGTATCACGTCATCAATTTCAGCCGCATTCAAAATCTCTGGCACGCGACTGGCACCAATCCCAGGTAGTTCACGATCACATGGCGTATCACCAAAAATAATCGACCCTTTCGCATCCACAGCTACAATTTGCGCATTCGGATGATGCTCTTTAATTTTGCGACTCATCCCCATAATGCTACCTGTCGTACTCACGGGAGCAACGAAATAGTCAATCGGTTCTTCCACCGCTTCGACAATTTCCGTACCAGCACCGTGGTAATGCGCTTGCCAATTTAAATCATTCGCATATTGATTAATCCAATACGCGTTTTCTGTTTCCGCTAACAATGTTTTGACGCGCTGAATACGTGTCATCAAATAGCCACCATGTTCATCGGGTTCTTCCACCATTTCGATATTGGCACCGTAACTTTCAATCATTTTCAAGTTCGTCGGTGAAATTTTAGGATCGACCACACATGTTAGCTTTAATCCTTTAATCTTTGCAATCATCGCTAATGCAATGCCGAGATTGCCTGATGTACTTTCTATTAAATGCGTCGACGCGTTAATTTCTCCAGTCGCTAACCCACGCTCTATAATAAATTTGGCTGGACGATCCTTCATACTGCCACCCGGGTTCATATATTCCAATTTCGCTAAAACACGATGTTCAGGAAATAATCGTTGCAGTTGTACGATAGGCGTCTGGCCAATACAAGATAATAACGAATCATATGTTGCTTCATTTTTAATCAAAAACGACGACCTCCTTGTATCGAATTGAGATGAAACTTTTATAACTGAGAATGATTATCATTATCGGTTATGGTGGCATTATATTGATATTCAATTTATAAGTCAAACATTTATAATTTTTGTTGAAAAGATAAAATTATTATTGACTTATGAGTTGAAATTCGACATACTTTAATTGATAATGATTCTCATTATTTTTGAAAATACCGATGATACATAGGAGGAAAGTTCATCTCATGAATAAACTTTTACAGCTACTCGTTTTACCTTTAGTCTTATTACTCGTCTTATCTGCGTGTGGCAATTCAAGTCACAAAGAAGCGTCAGACAAGAAAGCAGATACAACAACAATTAAACACGCAATGGGAACGACTGAAATTAAAGGCGAACCTAAACGTGTTGTGACTTTATATCAAGGCGCAACGGATGTCGCAGTTTCTTTAGGTGTTAAACCAGTGGGCGCAGTAGAATCTTGGACACAAGCACCCCAATTTGAATACCTAAGAGATGATTTGAAAGACACGAAAAATGTCGGTCAAGAACCTGCGCCAAACTTAGAAGAAATCTCAAAATTAAAACCTGATCTCATTGTTGCTTCTAAAGTGAGAAACGAAAAAGTATATGATCAATTGTCAAAAATCGCCCCAACGATTACGACAGATACAGTTTATAAATTTAAAGATACAACTGAAATGATGGGGAAAGCTTTAGGGAAAGAAAAAGAAGCACAATCATTACTTCAAAAATATGATGATAAAGTGAAAGCATTCCAAAAAGATGCTAAGGCCAAATATAGTGATGCATGGCCTATTTCAGCTTCTGTCGTAAACTTCCGTGCTGACCAAACACGTATTTATGCTGGTGGTTACGCTGGAGATATTTTACAAGATTTAGGCTTTAAACGTCCTGAAGGTCAACAAAAAGAAGTGGATAAAGGGAAAGACATTATTCAATTAACTTCAAAAGAAAGTATTCCGTTGATGGATGCTGACCAAATCTTCATTTTCAAATCAGATCCTAAAGCAGCAGATGCCGACCTTGTACAAAAAACTGAACAAGAATGGACATCAAGCACAGAATGGAAAAACTTAGACGCTGTGAAAAAAGGACATGTCGTTGATGGTGTAGATGAAATCACTTGGAACTTAGCAGGCGGTTACCAATCTTCACTTAAATTGATTGACGATTTATACGAAAAACTCGATATTAAAAAGCAATAACATAAGGAGTTACATTATGTCGCTTAAACCGATACATCACTTATTTATCGCAAGTGCATGTCTTGTCATTGTATCGTTTTTAAGCCTAATGATTGGAAACACGCTTGTATCACTGCCTCAGTTGATACAGGCGTTATTCCACTTTGACGGCCAAAACGATGTCCATACCCTTGTGACAGGTTCACGTGCTTCTCGAACAATCATCGCCCTACTTACAGGTGCTGCCCTTGCAGTTGCAGGTCTATTCATGCAAGTGCTCACACGAAATGCGGTCGCTTCACCTGGACTGTTCGGTGTCAATGCAGGCGCTGTCTTTTTTATCGTCACGGGCGTCACATTGATTCGTGTTCACTCATTTGAAGCACTCGTCGTGATGGCTTTTGTAGGCGCTATTCTCGTCACGATACTTGTCGTCGGATTAGGCATGTTTAAACAAGCGCGTTTTACACCACAACGCGTCATCCTTGCCGGCGCATCAATTTCAATGCTGTTCACTGCCTTTACCCAAGGCATTTTAATTATGAACGAAACGAATCTCCAAGGCTTATTATTTTGGTTGAGTGGTTCTGTATCGTTACGAAATATTTGGGATATACCGTGGATGATAGTGATCATACTTTTGTTTCTCATTGCCGGATTTTTCATGGCACCACATCTCAATATTTTAATGACAAGCGATGAGATTGCGACAGGATTAGGTCAAAATGTAAAGCGCATCAAATGGGTGATCGTATTGATGATTAGTGTGCTTGCAGGGAGTTCCGTTGCACTTGCCGGTTCGATTATATTTGTCGGCCTCATCATTCCAAATATTGCCAAACTCATACTGCCCCCTCGCTATCAGTTATTGATTCCATACACAGCATTACTCGGGTCTTGCTTAATGATCAGTGCAGATATTGTTGCGCGAGTCATCATTCGACCGCTAGAGCTACCCGTGGGCATTATTACAGGCATTTTGGGCGCTTTAGTATTGATATATCTTATGAAGAAGGGGATTTACCGTGTATGAAAAATGAGCGCTATAGTAAAGACAACATCTATCTATGCATCGGCCTCATCAGTCTTGTCATCGTAGGCTTGTTAAGCATGATGGTTGGATCAGACGTCATTCGTTTTTCAGATGTCATCGCATATTTTATCAATCCAAGCGCGAGTGCTTATCAATTTACGTTAGAAGTTTTACGCCTTCCCCGCATTACACTTGCGATTCTTGCAGGGACAGCGCTCGGTCTGAGTGGACTATTATTACAAAATGTCCTAAAAAATCCTATCGCTTCCCCTGATATTATTGGGGTCACAGGGGGGGCGAGTTTAAGTGCTGTACTATTTATCACATGGTTTAGCCACTTAAGCATTCACCTTCTTCCCCTTTTCGCCATCACGGGAGGAACGGTCGCGATGTTCATCTTGATGTCATTTCAAATGAACTATCAAATTCGTCCCTCGACACTTATCATTATTGGCATCGCATTACAAACAGTACTCATGGGCATCACACAAGGCCTATTACTCACAACCAAACAACTCTCGGCCTCTAAAGCTTATACGTGGCTCGTTGGGAGTTTATACGGCGCTTCTTTTCAAGACAGTCTCATCTTATGTGGCGCACTGCTCTTGATGACACCTCTGTTATGGGTCATCATACCACGCATGAAAATTGCTGCTTTAAATGAATCTGTCGCAACAGGACTCGGTCTACATATACAACAAACACGACTGTTACAAATTATCGTCGCGACACTACTTGTATCCATCGCTATTAGTTTTGTAGGGAACATTGGCTTTATCGGGTTGATTGCACCCCATATCGCTAAAACACTGATTCGAACAAGTACAATCAAACAATTCATCATGACCGCTTGTATCGGTGCCATTTCGCTTATGGTGGCTGACTTAATCAGTCGCACACTCTTTTTACCGAAAGAAGTCCCAGCCGGTGTATTCATCGCAGCATTTGGCGCGCCATTCTTTATCTATTTATTACTCACTGTCAAAAAACTATAGACGTCACGATATCACAAAAACGGTTGCAGATGAGAAATTCCCCTTCTCTCCTACAACCGTTTTTTTATGTGAGTTATTATTTTTTGACTTCGATATTGCTTAACTCAACCGAACTGAGTTGAGCCAAGACTCCTAGAATGTACGGCACAATTCTAATTGTCGTAATCACTCAACTTCCACTCTTCCACAAAAGAAAATGAAGCGTGATTGAGTTGAAAATGCAAACAAATACAGTAATTTCTACTTTACAAGTTTTCAACGATTAGATTCACCACACCTCAGATTGCAAAAACCAACCGCGACTCCTGAGGGATCAGCCCTAGGAAAAGCGTCGGTTGGTTTAGCAATATACAAAGATTCACTATCTCCATCATATAACCGAAAAATTGATAAAACTAAGCCTTTTCACCAAAAATCACTTCCGCATTCTGATAACTCAACACAATCTTCTCGCCCTTATTCTCAAGCTCCATCAAACGATTAATATCGTCTTTCGCTATCACTTTCACCGTATCACCAATCGACAGCGCCTTACTCGATAAGAACACTAACAATTCCGAACGATCTCTCACACGACGAATCGTCACGACATCGCCTTCTTCAAAAGAGAGGAGCGGTATTTTGTATATTTCTTCAAAATGATTATCACGCGGTATCACACCACCATGAGGACACGTTTTTGGATATTTTAGAAGCTCATCTAATCGTTCAACAAAGAGTTTCGACACTCGATGTTCTAACACTTCTGCTTCTACGTGTACTTCTTCCCAAGTATAATTCAACACTTCAATGAGAAACAGTTCAATGAGGCGATGGCGTTTAATCACATCTAACGTATATGACAATCCAAGCTCGGACAATTTAACACCTTTATACGGCTTAGTCATCACATAGCCTTCCTTTTCCAAGCGACCTACCATTTCACTCACAGACGGTGGCTTGATATTTAAAAAGCGAGACAATGTTTTGTTCGAAACATACGTATCAATACCATCATGACTCAAAATCGCTTTAAGATAGTCTTCTTTTTCCTCAGTTAACATATGTTCACCTCTCTCAAATATTCACTTTATTGTACCACGAAACGAATTCATGTTGACAATTTTCAATTTATCGTATAATTTTATTAGGGTATCCTAATTTCAAGTGAAGGTGGTGTTAATTATGCTGTCTATAGAAAACTTAAATTTGCATCTTGGCCAAAAACACGTCCTAAAAAACATATCTTTAGATCTACCTTTTAATGGTGAAATGATAGGTATTATGGGACCAAACGGTAGCGGAAAATCATCCCTCATCAAATCAATTATTGGAGAATTACCTGCAAAAGGAAAAGTTACGCTGAATCAACAGCCAGCACAACAACAATTGACAAATATGACGTATATTCCACAAAAATCTGTACTGGATTTGGACTTTCCAATTAATGTACAAGATTTAGTTTTGACAGGTTGTTATCAAGAAATTGGCTGGTTTCGGCGTGTTCCTAAAGCCATTCGAGAGAAAAGAGATACACTTTTAAAAGAACTCGAACTTTATGAATTAAGGAAACGACAACTTCATGCATTGAGTGGCGGACAATTACAACGTGTCTTTATTGCACGCGCACTGATGTCTGATAGTCTCGTCTACCTTCTAGATGAACCGTTTGTCGGTATCGATTTCAAAAGTGAGCGGATTATTTTTGAGAAATTGCAATATTTAAAGCAACAAGGGAAATTGATTTTAATTGTACACCATGACCTTTCAACAGCAGGACAATATTTTGATCGTATTCTTCTCTTGAATCAATCTATCGCATTTTTGGGAGACAGCGCTGAAGCATTGCAACCTAAAAACATCGAATCTGTATTTTTAAGTCGTTACCATCAAGCCAAAAAAGATACGCCTTTACACAGAAAGGAGTCGGCACAACATGTCGTTCGTTCAACACCTCTTTGAGTATCAGTTTTTATCACGTGCGATGTTAACAGCCATCTTAGTTGGTGTCGTTTGTGGTGTCGTCGGTTGCCTCATTATTTTAAGAGGTTTGTCACTGATGGGAGATGCGATGAGTCACGCAGTCTTACCGGGTGTGGCACTCTCGTTTTTAATGAATATTCCGATGTTTATTGGCGCAATGGTTACGGGGATGTTAAGCAGCATTATGATTGGCTATATTTCAGAAGCTTCAAAAACAAAAAAAGATGCTGCTATTGGGATTACTTTCACTACCTTTTTAGCACTAGGGATTGTACTCATTAGTGTGATTCATTCAGCCACTGATTTATATCACATTCTTTTTGGTAACATCCTTGCGATTACTCAATATGCGTTTCATACTACATTAGCCGTCAGCATAGTCGTTCTCGCATTGATTTTAATACTATACCGACCACTTAAAATGTCGACATTTGATCCAATTTTTAGTCGTATGAGTGGCTTAAATACGACAATGATTCATTATTTTGTCATGTTATTACTTGCGCTTGTTATTGTCGCAAGTGTTCAAACGGTCGGTGTCATTTTAGTGGTAGCTTTACTCATCACACCCGCTTCAACAGCGTTTTTATTTACTAAAAAATTGTCTACGATGATGATTGTTTCTAGCATATTTAGTGTTATCAGTTCAACGTTAGGCATTTATATGAGTTTTAAATTGAATTTACCAAGTGGTGCCGTTATCGTACTCATTTCAGCCGTGTTATATGGCCTTACTTTTGGCATCATTAAACTCATAAATCTATTACAAAAAGGAGCATTTCAAACATCATGATGAAAAGAATTTTCGCCATAGCGATTCTCTTTGTGTTACTCGCTGCATGTGGTATCAATAAAGGAGACGAATCCGAGCATAAATTAAAAATTGTCACTACGAACTCTATTCTTTACGATATGACTAAAAATATTACAGGCGATAAGGCCGAAATTCATTCAATCGTCCCTGTTGGTCAAGATCCTCACGAATACGAAATTAAACCGAAAGACGTTCAAGCGTTAACTGACGCTGATGTCATTATTTACAATGGTTTCAACCTTGAAAGTGGTAACGGTTGGTTTGAAAAAGCATTGAAACAAGCAAACAAATCGATTAAAGATGATTCAGTCATTCAAGCTTCTAAAAATGTAAAACCGATTTACTTAAAACAAGGTGAAAAATCAGAGCATAATATCGACCCACACGCTTGGCTCAGCTTAGGTAATGGCATTGAATATGTTAAAACCATCAAATCAGCACTTGAAAATGCAGATAAAACACACGCAAAAGATTATGACAAACAAGGCACTGAATATTTATCAAAACTTGAAAAATTGAATAAAGAAAGTAAAGATAAGTTCAATGACATTCCGAAAGAAAAACGTGTCATGATTACAAGTGAAGGTGCGTTTAAATATTTCGCCCAACAATTTGATGTGAAACCAGGATACATTTGGGAAATTAACACAGAAAACCAAGGTACACCTGAACAAATGAAACAAGCTGTTGATTTTGTTAAAGAGAATCATATTAAAAACTTATTGCTTGAAACAAGTGTGAGTGATAAGAGTATGAAGAGTCTTGGTGAAGAAACAGGTGCTAAGATTTACGGTACAGTTTATACGGATTCAATCGGTAAGAAAGGTAGCGATGGGGATTCGTATTATAAGATGATGGAATCGAATATTAAGACGATTCATGAAAGCATGCAGTAATATTTTAGAATTCTACAGTTAACTTTAGCCGTATTGCTGAACCGTGCTGCGCTTTCCCAGGGCCTCGCTACAACTAACCAACGCTTTGATTGAAAGTTACAGAGAGGAGGCGTTGGTGGATTTTCCGCTTCGGCTCTATCCCTCGGGAGTCTTGTACGGTTTTTGCAATTTGAACCATAGTCATTCTAAAATATAATAGCTTATGAAAACGGCAGAAATCTAACAGTACTTTCATGCGAACTCCCCCTTCTCTATAGAGGGGGAGTTTGCGTTTTATTCTAAATATGCTAGGAGACTCGCCTCGTTCTGCAATCTTATGCGTCAAGATATTCGTATCAACGAAAATCGTTCTACAATCTTTTGAAAGTAGCGCTTATAGAAATAAAGGTGACGCTGTTTGAAAACAATTTGTCAATATTCACTCCCCTTTCTTTTTTTGAAGATGGGGAGTTTTTTGTTCTTGCCTACTATCCCTCGGGAGTCTTGCACGGTTTTTGCAATTTGAACCATAGTCATTCTAAAATATAATAGCTTATGAAAACGGCAGAAATCTAACAGTACTTTCATGCGAACTCCCCCTTCTCTATAGAGGGGGAGTTTGCGTTTTATTCTAAATATGCTAGGAGACTCGCCTCGTTCTGCAATCTTATGCGTCAAGATATTCGTATCAACGAAAATCGTTCTACAATCTTTTGAAAGTGTGACTTGTCGAACTAGGTTAGCTCCTGTTTGAAAACAATTTATCCTTATCCACTCCATTACTCTTTTGAGGATGAGGTGTTTTTTTTTTGTTAACTCTGCCTAGGGAGGTTCGTCTAGATTTGTCATCTATACTGACGACAAAGACTGATTCTAGCAATTTCAAATGCGTTACCCATACAATCAAAATAGAATGATAAAAATCCCCTCTCTATGATGTTGAAGTTTTATGCTTCTCATTCATAGAGAGGAGTACTTTTGTATCTTTTAACTAAGTATCATCTTTATCCAACCTTGAATAGATGCGTTTACGGCGTTTGGCACGTTTTTCGATACGGATTTGACGTTTGGCTTCTTCGTCCAAGTGTTCTTTGTTTAAATCTGTATTCTCTTGAGAGGCATTTTTTTGATACATATAAGCGCCTGTACGATAAGCGGCTCTTGAGATCAAGTGACCACCCACTGGTGCAGTAATGTTGATAAATACTAATGCTAACAATGTCCGTACACTGTAATAACCTTGTGCAAAAATAAAGTAAATGAATACGCCAACGAGTGTTAATAGTACTGATGCTGTCGAAGCTTTGGTCGCGGCATGAATTCGTAAAAACACGTCTCTAAATCGGACTAAACCAACAGCACTGACTAATGCGATAAGGCTTCCCGCGAATACAAGAAAGGCTGCTAAAAGCTCAATGATATCATTTGTCATCGCCATGAAAAACATTGCCTCCTTCGATAAAACGGGAAATTGTGACCGAGCTTAAAAATGAAATAATCGCTATGAGCAATACGGAATCTAAAAATGAAAATGTTTCAAATAATAAACTGAGTACCCCTACTGTCGACATTAAAATCGCACTCATCGCATCAAAAGCGACCACACGATCTGCAGTAGTCGGACCTTTGACAAGACGAAATAATACGACGACTAACGAAATTGCAAAAATAACTAATGCGCTTGACAAAAGGAATTGCGTTAATGCCTCAATCATTTCGTCACCTCCACGATTAACTCCTCATATTGTTTAATACTTTTGAGTAAGCTCTTTTTCTCTTTTTCAGTCGTATCAATCGCATGAATTAAGAAAATGCTCGGTTCACGATTCACACGAATGACTGTTGATCCCGGCGTAATAATGATGAGAATCGTTAAAAACGTAATTTCCCAATCTTTATCTAATTGTGTTTCATATGTGACCAATCCTGGATCCATTTGATTCGTTTTGAAAAGAACATAATTCGTAATTGAAATCGTTGCCGTCAATAATTGATATAAATAAACAGCCAGAAACTTAATAGACACCCATACTTTTTTCGGATAAAATTCTTGATCGAAAAATTTATGCACGATATAGATGACTACAATACCGATAATGTAACCTGTCACAAATGTCGTGAGTCGAAATGCATCTTCATCTTGGAAAAGTACCCACAAAAATGCAATCATAACATTTAAACCAATTTGTCTCATCTAACTGCCACCTCGCAGTTCTGGATTCACCATTTTTTCATATTGATGCGGATCCATTGATAAATTTGTCGCTTGTTCAGTCACTTTATAAATGATGGGCGCAAAAAGACCCATTGCTAAAGTGACACCTGTCATAAACATGACAATGGTCTTACGATTCACTCTAATTGGTTTATAATCCATTTCTGCACCTTTCACATCATTGCCCGCATACATATAAAAGAAGACGCGGAACAAACTATACATCCCGATTAAACTCGTTAAAATCATCAATGTTAGGCCGATATAATGTTGATGTTGAATCGCACCCATGAAAATCAATAATTTCCCAGGAAAACCACTTAACGGCGGCACACCTCCAATAGCTAGTGTCACTATAATCAACGCCACACCGAGCCATGGTTCTTTTTTGGCGAGCCCTTTTAAATGACGATATTGACGATAACCTGTCGTATAAACGATGATACCAATAATGAAAAACAATAACGCTTTAACAATCATGTCATTCACTAAATAAAATATCGCACCATTGACGCCATAAAATGTATGCGTTCCAAGTCCAAATATGACGAAACCAATCGACAAGACGACCTGGTACGCTGCAATTTTTTTAATATCTTTATACGCAACCGTCCCAATTGCCCCAATGAGCATCGTCAAACAAGACATGACAATGAGTAAGGGTTCGACAATGTCACCGCTCTGATTAAAAATAAGGGTAAAGAATCGAATGAGTGCATAGGCGCCTACTTTTGTCATTAATGAAGCAAACAATGCGGCAAGTTCTGTATTCAACACGGCATACGCTTTAGGCAACCACATAAAGAGCACTAATGCAGCTTTAGAACCAAATGCGACAATGAATGACATCGCAACTAAATGAATTGCGGTTGGATCATGTAATTCTTGAATTCTAATCGCTATATGTGTGAAGTTCAATGTCCCGATTTGGCGATACAACAAGCCAATGCCAACGAGGAAAAACCAAGACCCTATCACATTCAAAACGACATAAATGATACTCGCACGAAGTTGTTCTACAGATTGACCGAGTGTAACGAGTACAAATGACGCTAATAACATAATTTCAAACATGACATATAAATTGAATAAGTCTGCCGTTAAAAACGAACCGACGACCCCTGTTGTTAAAAATAAAATAAAGGACAGTAAATAGTAGCGACTAGCACGTTTTTCACCACGTCCAAAGCCGAATGCCACAATCATGAAAACGACTAAAAAGGTTGTCGTCACTAATATGAGGCTTAATGGATCTCCCACATATTGAATACCAAACGGGGCTGGCCAATCACCAAAGTCTAATGTCATCGGGCCGTTTTTCATGACTTCGATTAACATGATTAAAGAGACGATAAACGAAATCAAAAGCGCACCTAATGCGATACGTCGAGACAAACGTACTTGTCGATGCAAAATCACTAGAAATAAAGCACAGATGAGAGGCACAAGAATTGGAACGGCTAGTAAATTATCATTCATCTTCTTCACCTCCAGTTAGAACATCAATTTCATCTTCTTTCGTTACTTTAAACGTACGATAAACTAATACGAGTAAAAAGGCCGTAATCGCAAAACCAATGACGATCGCAGTTAACACAATCGCTTGTAACAATGGGTCGACAAAGTTTTGGTTACTCCCCACAATTAACGGTTCGGTTTTTTGAGGCGTATACTCACCCATACTCATAATGATTAAATTACCTGCATGTGTAAAAATCGCAATACCAATCACGATACGTATCAAGTTTTTCGATAACACCATATATGTGCCGATAAAAACTAAAAATCCGATAACGATGAGTAATATAATATTCATGATTTCCCTCCACTCAACGATAGAATGGTTGTAACAACGACGCCAACAACACTTAATGTGATGCCCGCTTCAAAAAACATAATGGTAGAAAGATGCACTTCACCAAAATACGGGAATTTGACGTACCAATCGGCCTGATACAAAATATTTTTACCGAAAAACACGGGAACAATCGCAGTCGTTAAAGATACTAAAGCACCGATAATCATTAACTTTCTAAAGTCGATGGGCAGCGCGTCTAACACTTGAGCGACATCAAAAGCTAAAAACATTAAGATAAATGCAGAACTTAAAATTAATCCCGCAATAAAGCCGCCTCCCGGATTGTTATGACCTGCCAAGAAGAGGTAAAAACCGAATGTCAAAATGATGAATATGACAATACGTGTGACTGTTTTAAGGACTAAATCATTCTCTTTCATCTTGACCTCTCCTATCTTTAAAGTTGAGTAATGTATAAATACCTAAGCCTGCAATAATCAGTACTAAACCTTCTGCCAACGTATCGAGCGCTCTAAAGTCTCCTAGAATCGCATTTACAATATTTTTACCACCAGACTTTTCATACGCATCATGGTAAAACACAGAAATCGTTTCTAATGCACTCGCTTGTTGAATCATAAAAACTAAGCCGACAACCGTGATGGCAGTCATCAATGAAATTGCGATTTTCACCGCTTCTTTTTTAAAGTTAAACTGGCCACGTGGGACATTCGGCAATCTTGAAAAACTCACAATAAACAGTACCGTTGTAATCGTTTCAGTCACTAATTGCGTTAATGCTAAATCCGGTGCGCGCATTAAAATAAAAAACAATGTCACAATATAACCGATACCACCTGTTAAAATGACCATGGTTAAACGTTGGCGAATAAATATAAGCGCAAAACCAATCAACATAATGGTCACAAGTAACAGAATATGAAAAATGTGGTAATCTGTCACTTTGATATCATAAAGTTCCGGTACACCCGCACATATTAAGCCGTATATATTAATGGTGAAATAAATAAGTAGCGTTACAATAATGTAGGAATTGAGTCGGTTGTTCATTAAATGACGTAACCCATAACCTGACACACGCTCCAGTGACTCGTATGACGTATGGAAAATATTTTCAACTGATAATGCATTCTCTTGAGCAGATAAAAAGCGCTTGCGTAAACGATCAACAGAAAACACACCTACAATACCGAGCACAATCACTGTCACACTCATCAATAATGGCAAATTAAAGCCATGCCATTGTGCAAGGTGTGGTGCCGTTTGGACAATGGCCACTGTATGCACGACACCTCTAAATGCTGGTGTAATCACATGTGTCCCTATCCATTGTGGCACGATAAAGATGAGCGGTAAACATAGAGCCAACACCGTCGCAGGTAGAATCATCAGACGCGGTTCATGGACATGACGTTCTATACGGAGCTCTCCGAAAAAGGTCGTTTTAATTAAATATAAGGCGTAAATGAATGTAAAAATACTTGCCAACCATCCGACCAATGCAATCACAATCATGAGTGGCACATTAAACGCACTTAAATGATGTGCTTCTATTAAACTTTCGAAAAACATCTCTTTGCTGATAAAGCCGTTAAACAATGGGACTCCTGCCATCGCTAATGATGCCGCAAACATAACGACCATCGTCACAGGTAAGCGGCGTCTCAAACCACCGAGCTTTCGTATATCACGTGTACCGGTTTCATGGTCGATTAAGCCTACACCCATGAATAATGTCCCTTTAAACAATGCATGATTGAACAAATGGAAAATCGCCGCAAACAGCACATACGCATATATTTTAATCATGTGCGTGTCTGTCGCTTGTGCAATACCACCGCCGAGACCGACCATCGACATAATCATCCCAAGCTGACTGATAGTGGAATAAGCGAGAATCCCTTTCAAATCATATTGTTTAAGTGCTGTCATAGAACCGAATATCATCGTCAGCAAGCCCACGCCTGTCACCAAATAAATGTACGCATCACTCAATCCGAGCAACATCGTATAGCGAAGTAACAAGTAGATACCTGCTTTGACCATCGTCGCCGAATGCAAATAAGCACTCACTGGCGTTGGAGCTGCCATCGCTTTCGGTAACCAAAAATGAAACGGCCACTGTGCAGATTTCGTAAACGCGCCTAGCAACAACATCAACATGATAGGGATAAATAATGGATGCCCTACAATGTCATGACGTTGATTCAGCTGTTCACTGATCACATTCGTTCCCGTCACGAAATACAACATGATCAATCCGACGAGCATGGCCAAACCGCCAAAGACCGTCACCATAAAGGACGTCACTGCCCCTTTTTGACTTTCTGAAGAATCATACCAATAACTAATTAATAAAAATGATGACACACTCGTCAATTCCCAAAACATATAAAGAATGATGGTATTATCGGAGAGGACAATGCCCAACATACTGAACATAAATAAGACAAGATACAAGTAAAAACGAGGCAAATCATCATGTTGGTGAGATAAATAGCGTGTCGCATAGAAAAATACTGCCACACCCATAAGTGAAATCAGTAGCGCAAAAAATAGACCGAGTCCGTCTAAGCGCAAGATGAGGTTAATATCTAGTGCAGGGAACCATTGAATTGTTTCAACGATTTGCTGATGATTTAAAACTTGAGGAGTATAAAAAATAAACACAATTGATGAAATGATAGGTGCAAGCATTGCAATCCAATGCGGTAAACGTGTTGTCTGCCATTGCATTGAGATGACAAGTGCACCCATCACAACAATCAAAATAAGTAACAAACCACTAAGCATCATCACGCCTCCTTTTCTCTATATTTATAGGTTTAAAGCAATTGTCGTATCCATTTCTTTTTTAGGCACACCGATAAATTTCATCGTTTCATGTGACGTTTGGTGCCCGAGATACTTTTGAATCATTGAAATAGAAATGCCAGATTCAAACGCGTGATAGGCAAAAGTTTTTCTCAAAGTGGTCAAGCCGATATGTTCGAGGCCTAATTGCTGTGCCGCTGTATTAATAATGCGATAGGCTTGTTGTCGACTCAGTCCTTTTTGCGTCCGTTTAGAGCGAAATAATAAGTCCGTCTTAATTAACGCCTCAGCATCGATATACGCCTTTAACTCTTCCCTTAAACTGTTCGGGATACGCACACTAACTTCCTGACTTTGAGACACATCCCATTTCTCAATGATAGTCCCATCATCATGCATCACTTGACTGACCTTTAAATTTAATAATCCGACTAACTTAACACCCGTATGAATCGCAAACTTAAAAAACAAATAATCACGTATCGAATGGGATTGTAAAAAATCATACATCCTATGAATATCTCTCATTTCACGAATTGGATCCACGCAATTCACTCGTTCCCCCTCCTTTATGTTTCTTATTTAATTATAAACTATATTTGAGTAACATTAAACAACTTTCACAAAATTTTTTCTCATGAGGGGTGTGATTTTTTGCGTTGGATTTCGATATATATAGTGAAAGGAGGTCAGAAACATGAACATCAACCACTTAACACTTATTCTGACGCAAACAACAACTTCAGCAGAGGGAAAACCTAAGAAAGCATCACGTCGCTTTACACAGTTAAAAACAGACGCTTCACACGAGGACTTAAAAGCTTTCAGTCAAATGATTGAGAAGTTGACTGGCGAGCAGTATGACGCTATCGAATTAATGACATCAGAAAATATTCAATAAAAAGGAGCAATTACGATGAACGTTAAAACTTTAGAAATCATTTTTTTAGACGCATTACAAAAAACTTTCAAATTAAGTTTACCTAACATTAAAGGGACAATCACAAAAGAAGTAGTTCAAGAAGAAGCGGAAAAGTTAGTGGCATTAAATGTATTGAAGACGATGCATGGCCCTGTCGTCAAAGTGGCAGGCGCTCAAGTCATTGATAAATCTGTCATTGTGTTGTTTTAATATGTCGCGTTAGAGAAGTGAAAATCAAAAATCAATAGCATCCATTTTTGTATCCAATTCACTCTCGATTTCGAATTAATGAATTACAAATCCATAAGTAGATAGAGGCTAGGAAAATTAAATATCCTGGCCTTTTTTGCGTTTATATCAATCTATCGGTATCTCCTTAATCTCAAAACCGAACATATTCAAAACAAATAAAAAAGACCGAGAGAGATTCCCCAGTCTTTGCACACTCAAATTCATAATAACTCCGGATGAATAGACACAATAATTTAAGATGTGTATCATCTCGGGCTAGCAAAAATTTGATGTCTCGCCACTTTCGTAACTTCTATATTTACACATTAGATTGATAGTTCGGACGAATTCTCACTTCATCACCATAAAAAATCTTAAACTTCCCAAGCTTTTGACAAATCGCATATTTTTCGTATACTTCATCAATACGTGCTAACGTTTTATAAGATTTAAAAGGATTAAGCACTTCAACATACTGCCCCTCTTCAAGCTTTGACGACGCATTAACATTAATAAAAAAGAGATGGTCATCAATCACACGTACGATTTCATGTTCCTTCAAAATATCACAACTTTCCTTTAACTTCATTCTTAGTCATGGTGCGGTTACCAATGATGATCATACATGTTCACATGCAAAATTTACTATAATCTATTACCGTTTTATAATAACCAATAGGTTTCAAACCACATCTTTTACCCTGTATGTCTCCCTATTGAAATTGTTCGCAAACAAATTTAGCACTATCACATAGACATTTTGCTATAATGATAACACAGTTAAACAAAAGGATGGTTGATTATGCTTTCACTCTTACTGATTTTAGGGTTAGTAGCTGGTGCTGTCATTCCTGTACAGACCTCTATTAATTCTAGATTAAGCCGGTTCACGCAATCTTCTTTATATGCTTCTGCCATTTCATTTACGGTCGGAACATTATTGCTCGTGATACTCAACTTTATACTCAATCCACACTTACTGACTGCAGAAGCTTTCGGACATTACCATTTTGATTATTACTGGTATGTTGGTGGATTGATGGGCGTGATTTATTTAACCGGTAATATGATTTTGTTACCACGTATTGGCGCATCGTTAACCGTCGTGACAACGATTACCGGACAAATTTTGATGAGTGTGTTGATCGATACGTTCGGTTGGTTCAATGTAGATGTTCAAACGTTACATGTAATGAAAGTGCTCGGAATTGTGTTATTACTCATCGGTATTATTTTGATGAATCTGCAAAAGAACGCTAAGCAATTGGCACAATCGGGTCATAATGGGCCATGGATGCTTGTCGGTATGATCATTGGTTTTACGCCGCCCATTCAAACAGCAATCAATAGTCATTTAGGCCAAACACTCCACTCCCCCTTCTTTGCGTCATTAGTTTCATTTACAGTAGGGGCATCAGCACTCATTATTTTGACGTTGATGCTACATAGACACGTTAAAATTCATGCAACCTCTGAGCAGCATGGTCCATTGAAATGGTGGCACTTTGTTGGCGGGGCATTAGGTGTCATTTTTGTCACAACGAATATTATTTTAACGCCTGTGATTGGGGTCACTTTCACACTTATTACTGTGATGGTCGGACAAATTATTATGGGCTTACTCATCGACCATTTCGGACTATTCGGTGTACCACATCGTCATATTACGAAACAGCGCTTATTAGGTTTTATGCTCATTATTATTGCGATTATTATCATTCAGTTCAACTAAGCATACGCTATTTGATTCATTGTCTTCTCAAAAGTGTGTGAATCATGCACTTTTTTGAGGACGCTTTTTATTTTTTCACACCTCTATGTCATTTTATTATCTTAATATGCTACAAATTGCAATAAATGTAGCTCGTAATTATTTTATACCGCAATAAAATGTATATAAATACAAAAAGTATATATATACTGCTGTGATTTTTAATTAAATATGCCAAATTTTGATACAACTTAAAAAAGAATCGTATATATATAAGATATGTACTAAAGCATTGAGTCATGTTCATGTCAAGAAATATTTATTTTTTATTTCGCATTATTTTTACTTATCTGCTTATTTATACTGTATACTTATTTTTACAATTTCCAAAACCTCGTTATTTGAAAGCTGATGTAAAGACGACGCGGTATCCGCTTAAAACAGGCTGTATCGCTGTACTTACGATGCACTGTCACTTTTAACAGCTGTGTCGTTGTTTCAATTATATAGGGACACTTACCTATTTTTTATGATTTTCCTCAAATCATATATGTAATAGCTCTATCCAATCATCTACAACAAAACTTAACATCATTTACGTCCACTTCACTAAAAATGAGTTGAATCCGCTCGCCACTTAGACTATAATGGTCATCACTGTTTTTGTTATTGTGCAAATGCATAAAATTTTCACTAGTACCAAGTTGCTCGTTCGCTCAAAATTTCATTCAAAGTCACAATAAATTACATTTTATATTTAAGATATTTTTTACTATCCTCACAATGAAAAACAAACCATTATACTCGGGGTTTATCAACTACACAATCTTTCTAAACCCTTTAGTTATCTATATTTCAAACCTATCTTGCTATTCAAAGAAAATCCCTTTTCACATATCAAAATAATTTTCATCCTCAAAGTCGTTACCAATTTGAATTCATTTTAACCTCAAAATCAAACTTCTCTTTACCATATGACCAGTTTAAATATGATTGAATCAGCCATTTCTAATTATATGTAAAAACTGTAAATTCATCAAATGCATAATAAATTATGATAAAATAAATAAGCAACTTTTAATTAATAAAGGTGTTTTTATTGGTGGAAAAGTTGTTAGGAATCCCAAGGCAAATATTTTAGAACCAAGTTAAAAACAACATTAAATTCTTTTTTGCTTTTTTGGCATTATTCTAGTTGTTTAATTGCAAATTATGGATTAATGACCATATATGACAACTTATCGTGCTCACTTCGAATATTGATTATGATCATTATAATGTTGTAAAACGTTGAAGTGTCTTATTTTACAAATGCATGCCTATTAGATATAATATATTAAATAATTCCGTTCGAATTAAATATATAAAGATTTATACTAGTGCATTTTAGTGGTGTTATATACACTTCATTTGCTATAATATAATGTGTTAACGGGATTTTATTGAAATGTAATATATCGTGTATTATATTTCAAAAGACGTTTAAGGGTAATATATATGGGAGGTTATGAGTATGGCTGTTACAAGAGTCAAGGATTGTTTTGAGTTATTATCTATGGTGACTTACGCTGATAGATTAAAAAGTGTGATTAAAAAGGAATTTAAAATTAGTTTTGAAGAGTTCGCGGTTTTAACACACTTAAGCTATAGAATAGAAGAGGAATATTATTTAAAAGATATCATTAACAACTTAAACTATAAGCAACCGCAAGTCGTGAAAGCTGTTAAAAACTTATCTCAAGAAGGATATTTCGATAAACGCCGTAATGAAAACGATGAACGTACAGTACTGATTTTAATTAACGATCAACAACGTGAAAAAATCAACGCTTTATTAGACCGTGTTAATGAAACAATCAAATCTACAGATATTCGACCACAGTAATTTTGGAACAAAGCATGAATTATGAAACGTATGGGGCTTATGGAGCATACGTACAAGTGTAAAATAAAACCACTCATTGTCTTTTTATACGACTACAACGAGTGGTTTTACTTTTTTGCTCCGTTTAACCCTCACCAAAATACCCTTTCGAAGTGACATTGCTTAATGTAACACGCTTCGAAAGGGTATTTTATACTGCTTGGATGCCACTTATGTTCGTTTGCTCGCTGACAATTCAATTGTGTAGAAAATAATCAACACTAAAATCATCACCCAAATTGCAATGGAAATGAGCTGAGCCGCCTGATCATCAGCAACAATCACATCAATGGTCTTTTGAAGTAATAATAAGCCAATTCCTGTGTACTCTAAATACTTTTTATACAATCCAAAGCTCGTCACGATCACGCCAATTACTGCCATCGCGATATGTGCATAATGCGTCACAACATGAATACCTAAGTTCAAATCAAACGCATTCATTAAAATGAGTACGAGGGCAAAAACCGCTAAAGCTCCCCCTGCATAACTCTCTATTTTATTGCGATACAAATAATTTTTATGCATGATTCGTGTATATATAACGATCGATATCGGCAACATGACAAGCATATACACGAGTGATAAACCTGTGGCAGCACCGAAAGGCACCAATTGTTTGTCATAGAGCGATGAAATTAATATAAAGTTGATGATAAAAAACACGACCGGGTTGAACTGTAATATAAATAAGTTTTTTTGTATTGTTAGTATCATTTCAGCCGGAGATTTTTGACGATATTCGATATAGTCTTTATCTTCCGCTTCTGATTTTTGAATATCTTTTCTCAAATTTTCTTTAACGTCGTCGATTAAACTTGGAGATACACCTTTGTGCGTAAAGTAATCTTCTACATTCTCCAGTAAAGTCCGATCATTAGGTCTCATAAAATCCTCCGTCTCATTTGATAGCACCATTATATCAGAAGTGAGACCTGGCGTGTAGACGCTTCCGTTTGTACAGTTGCGTCGTACATTACTCTACATCAATGCGATAGAGCTTCAATGTTTGATTTTTTGGTGTAGAAGTCGCAAATTGGTATGCCACTTTACCATCTGAAATATAACCGCTACCCCCTGTGACATGGTTATGATGTTCACGTTTAATCGCACGTGCACTCACTTGATCCTTCACCTCTTGATACTTCGGGCCGTTCAGTTTATTGTAAATCATACTCACACGTGTCACCTTCGCATGTCGACCCGCGCCGCTCGCAGTCACAATCATCACACCATCTTTTGTATGAATTTCATAATAATGATGATGACCGTAAGCTTCTTTCGTATGAATCCCATGGCCTTTGTCTCGGAATACGTCACTCATTCGGTCGCCAATTGTCACACCTTCTACTGTGCGATCGCCGTGTTGTAATGATTTCACTGATTCTAATGTATTCCCTGACATCGCATCTGCTGTACCTGCATAAATCCCCGAAAATGTAAGTCCTGTTATTAACATTGCACTGACTAGTTTTTTCATAGGGCACACGCTCCTCTTTTGTCTCTCTTTTTTGTGCTCATTATCATCATACCCTAAATTGCAATAAAATAACAGTTGTATTACAAAATGGTTACAAGTCCATATTATGTGTCGTTCTTTGCATAAAGCTTTTCACTGTTTTGAGAAATTTTTCCTTTTCTTCTACAAATGGATATACGCCTGACTTTTTAAATAATTCGTACGTCGCATTTGGCATCAACTCGGCAATATTTTCAGATTCACTCGGCGCGATACGTTCATTCGCCACTCCTGCAATCACGAGTGTGCGTACTTGCACTTCAGACAATGGTTCACCAAGTTCAAAATCTGTAAATGATTGGTCCACTGCATTTTTCTCATAATCTGTTAATAAAGCTGCTGAGTCATTGACACTTTTAAGAAACTTGCGCACTTTTCCTTTAGCATAGTATAAATGCTTTTCTAAAAACTTATCTTGTTCTGAATCGCTCCAAGTACGAATCGTTTCAGCGTATTTACGGAACAAGCGCTCATGTGGTAAGCCTTCTCCAGAGACAGTCGGATTAATTAAAATGAGTTCTGAGACTTTCTTTGGATCACGTTGAACGAGGTCTAATGCAACCCCACTTCCCATTTCAATCGCGATAAATGTCGCACATTCGATGTACAGAAACTCCATCAATTCTTTTAAATCTTGACTATAATCATGAAAATCAATCGTTAACGGTTTGTCAGAGTATCCGTGTCCTCTCAAGTCGACTAATATCACTTGAAAATAGCGTGACAAACGCTTCGCAATATCCTCAAATACTGTATGATTCATATACACTGAATGTACCATCACAATCGGATAACCTTTTCCCATTGAGCGATAATTCAATGCTGTCCCATCTGATGATCTAAATAAATGCATTACTTTTCAGCCTCCCGTTCGATGTTTAAAATATCTAATAATTCTTCCAGTGTTGTAATTTCAAAATCCATTTCCGATTCTAAAGGAATAACCTCATCTTCTCTTTCACCGTGACGATACCAGACGCTAACCATGCCCATTGCTCGAGCAGGTGCGACGTCATTCAACGCATCATCGCCGACGTACACCACCTCTTCTGGTGCGACATCTAATTTCTCAATAATTTCTTCATAAATACGTGGATGCGGTTTTCGAAAGCCCACCATTTCAGAAGTCGTCAAATGTGTCACGTAAGATTCGATACCTAACGCATAAACACGATAACGTTTAATTTTAGATTTCCCATTTGCGATAACACCAATTTTATAATCCGCTTCTTTCAGTTTTTGCAAAGTATAGGTCGTGTCATAAAATGGAAAAACGTAACGATAGAAATGCATTTCAAAGTCGTTAAATAAATCTTTCCATGTTAAACGATCAATGTTGAATTGCTTGATGATTTCTTTGTATAAATCAGGTTTATCATGATCTTCGTCGTCATCAAGTTCGATAAATTTTTTGCGGAAGTCTGAGGCTTGTACACGTACTAAATAATCATGAAAACGTTCGTATTGCTCTTCAATAAATTTGTCACGTGATTTTTGTCGATCTAACAACGTTCCCTCTAAATCAAATATAATTGCTTTAATGTTTGTTAAGTCCATGGTATACCTCATTACTTATTCTTTAAAATTCATATAATACTATATTAGTCAATTGCTCAAGGTCGTTCAACTATCATGAGATAAAACATCAGTGGAATGCCTAAAATTGCTAAGACGACACTTGCGGGCAGTTGAATCGGGTCGAGTAATTGTGCACCTAAAACATCTGCCAGTACCATAGCTGTCCCACCAATTAAAATATTTAAAAGCATTTTAAAAGGTAATGTCCCTCGGCTCAAACGATGTACAAATTGTGGAATGACCATACCGATAAAGCCAATCACCCCTACAAAGCCGATAATGACTGTAGACATCATGGTCGCTAATATTAATACAGTCACCGATAAACGCTCGACATGAAGCCCTAACGCAGCACTCGAGAGCGTGTTCATTTGTAGTAATTTAACTTTCGGAACTAACATGAAGAAGATCAATGTAATAATGACAAAGACGCTCATCACCACGGCCGCTTCTCGATATTCCGCAGCACCAAAGCCACCGAACATGTACGCCACAATATTTTGGAGTCTTTGCGGATTGAATTGGACGAGTAAAAACAGCACTGCATTCAACAACGAACCGATGAGTATCCCGGCTAGAATGAGCGAGCGCGTCGGATAGCCCCTCGAAATGGTATAAGCGATAGTCATAACAACGACTAATGAGAGCATGCCCAACACCATCGCTAAAGGCGCAACCCATACAAAAGGTAAGCCGAGAAGTACAGCGATTGCCGCCCCCACTGTCGCACCGTTTGCCAGTCCAAGTGTAAAACTATCGGCAAGGGGGTTGTTCAAGATAATTTGAAACATTTGTCCTGCTATTGTGAGCCCCATGCCTGCAAACAATGCGAGTAGCATTCTAGGTAGACGTACCTCCATAACCAATGTCGATGTTAAAGGGGTGTGCCACTCTAATCGACTGAATAAACTGTATGTACAGACAACCATTAAAAGAAGGCTCCATGCACTGATGCTCATGAAGCCCTTCGTTACGTTATTTTTCATACACAGCATCTCTCAACATTTTCATCGCATCATCTAAACGCGGTCCAGGTCGTGATAACATGTCATCATTTAAAGCGACAACACGGTCTTCTTTCACTGCATTAACTCTCTCGAAACCACCACGTTGCTGTACATCATTGCGATAATCCTTTGTCGAAACACCTGACGTCGCAATCATCACATCTGGATTTTTCTTGATAATTTGTTCTTTAGACACTTTCGGCCAACCTTCCGTATCATCAAACACATTTCGAGCATGGAGTTGCTTTAACATATCATTCATAAAAGTCCCTTTACCCGCTGTATACATTTCTGGTTGAGATGCAATTTCAATGAACACGTGAGGTGCTTTTTTGTGCTTCGGAATCGTATCGATCACCTGTTGAATGTTATGTTTCGTTTCTTTCACTAATTGTTCTGCTTGTTGTTCAGTTCCTGTGAGCTTTCCAATTTGATTAAACGTTTCATACATTTCATTAATCGAATGCGCATCTTTGACATAAGCAACACGAATGCCACTTTCTTCTAAACTATCCAACACTTTACCTTGAGATGCTTTTTGTGATTCATGCGCTAAAATCAAATCCGGTTGCGCTTTAATCAACGCTTCCTTATTAAGTTGCATTGCGTCAAATTGCTGCTTCTCTTTCACGCCTTTTGGATAATCATCTACCGTAGAAACACCTACGACCTTATCACCTAGTCCGAGCTCATATAAAATCTCTGTATTACTTGGCATTAATGAAATGATACGTTCCGGACCTTTATCAGAAGATTTGCCCGTCTCCTTCGACTGATTTGCATTGAAGTGACAACCCGCGAGCATGAAGACAACCATGACGATCACAAGTGCGAACCCTTTTAATTTCATCCTTCCACTCCCATTTTTCATCTTATTTTGTTTATCTTATCATTTTTTGTTGATTTTTGGCGCCTTAAATTAATTTTTTATGTAAATTTTGAAAACTACCTAAATAGACACTTTCATCGACTACATCATGATGGGGAACTTAAACAAAGAGCCAAGAAGGCAATCAAATACCACAAATCATGAGGAGTGCAAGTTAAACAAAATTAGTGTAGCAAAAGCATCATAAAATTTTAATGATCCATCCTCTTATGAAAGCGATAACAACAGAAATTTATATTTAATAAACTTTCTAATAAAATACATTAAAAAACTGTATTGACAGTATTTGCGCATCGGAATATAATTAATTGAAAATGATTATCAATTGAGGAAAACCGTTTATCACTATATACGATTTTTAGAACATTATTCTTCATATATCAAGGGCTTCGTTGTAGAGGGTGACATACATACAAGATTTTATAATGGCAAATAATTTTTACAATTGATAGGACTTTATTATATCATGGATTCATATGGTGACTTGTATCGCTAAAGGTGATTAGAAAAATTTTAAGAGAAGAAGGATTTTTATGCTAGAAGGTACGTTTGTTTTAGGTATGGCAAGTCCAACAGGCCTCATTATCATTAGTGTCATTGCGCTCATTTTGTTTGGACCGAAAAAGTTACCTCAATTTGGTCGTGCAATCGGTTCAACGTTACGCGAATTTAAATCTGCCACAGAACATATTACAGAAGATGACGAATCATTAGACACACCCAGTACAAAATCTACAAAACAAGAACACAAATGAGTTATCGTTACTCAATCATTTTAACGAACTGAGAGCACGGTTAATCAAAATAGGCATGACGTTTGGCCTCGTACTCATTGTAGTCTACATTTCATCACATTGGTGGATCCAGCCATTCATACACGCTATAGCTCAAAATGGCGTCCAGTTACATGCCTTTAGTTTTACCGAAATGATACAGATTTACATTATGATTATCTTATTTTGTACATTGTGTATCGTTTCTCCCGTGATTTTTTATCAATTGTGGGCATTTATCGCGCCAGGTTTAAAAGACATTGAGCGCCAATTCGTTTATAAGTATAGCCTCATTTCCGTGCTGCTGTTTTTGACAGGTATCGCACTGGCATACTGGCTCATTTTTCCACTTATCATTCAGTTTTCATTCAATTTGTCACAATTAATGTCGATTGATCCAGTGATTGGATTTAAACAATATTTAACCGAACTACTGCGATGGCTACTCTTCTTTGGCATTATTTTTCAATTGCCGATTTTGTTTATCGGTTTAGCCAAATTCGAGCTGATTGATGCGACCATGTTACGGCCTTATCGTAAGTATGTGTATTTTGGGTGCTTGGTCTTGGCCAGCTTGATTGCACCGCCTGATGTGCTGTTAAATATTTTACTGTCCTTTCCTTTGATATTATTGTTCGAACTGAGTATGTTTATCATTCGATTTACGAAACCTTATCATTAAAAAAGGCAACTTCAGCGCGATACTGAGGTTGCCTTTTGTAATTTACATTTGTTCTGGTGCAGTGACACCGACTAATTGTAATGCATTGCGTAACGTAATACGTACAGCATCAATTAATGCCAAATGTGCTTTTGTTTTCGCTTGATCTTCTGTTAATACTTTTTCTGCATTGTAAAACTTGTGGAAGTGTGCGGCTAAGTCTTGAATATAATTCGTCACACGATGCGGTGCTCTGGCTTCTGCTGCGCCTTCAATCATCGGCTCGAATTCCGCGACTTTCTTCAACAATTCAATGGCCTTATCGTTAGTAATTGTTTGATAATCGGCACCTTTTTCGACTTGATACCCCTGTGCTTCTGCTTGACGTAAAATCGAACAAATACGCGCATGTGCATATTGTGCATAATAAACCGGGTTGTCTTGAGACTGTTCCTTCGCAAGTGCCATATCAAAATCGAAATGTGTATCCGCACTGCGCATCGTCAAGAAGTAACGCGCCGCATCAATACCGACTTCATCCATAATTTCTCTTAATGTAATCGCGTTACCTGTACGTTTACTCATCTTCACTTCTTCGCCATCTTGCATTAAACGTACCATTTGCATAATTTGAATTTCTAGACGATCGCTATCCACACCAAACGTTTCGAGTGACGCTTTCAGACGGTTAATATAGCCGTGATGATCCGCACCGAATAAATTGATCAAATTGTCGTTACCACGTTGGAACTTATCGTAGTGGTACGCAATATCTGGTAAAAAGTATGTGTACGTGCCATCTTTTTTAATTAACACACGGTCTTTGTCATCTTTGAAATCTGTCGTACGTAACCACGTCGCACCGTCTTGTTCATACGTGTAACCATTTTCTTTCATACGTTCTAAAACAGCTTTAATCTCACCTTTTTCATATAAAGATGTTTCACTAAACCAATTATCGAAATGAATGTTGAAATCAGCAAGGTCTTGTTTTAATTTTGCCATCTCATAATCTACACCGAGTTGTCTAAATGTTTTCAGACGTTCGTCATCCGATAAATCCATTAAGTTCGGCTGTTTTTCAGCTAAATCCGCACCGATATTTTTAATGTCTTGACCGTGATACCCGTCTGCTGGCATTTCTGCTTTTTGACCTAAATGCTGTAAGTAACGTGCTTCGATCGATTTTGCTAAGTTCGTAATTTGGTTGCCTGCATCGTTAATGTAATATTCTCTTGTGACGTCATAACCTGCTGCATCTAAAATATTGCATAACGTGTCCCCTACTGCGGCGTTACGGGCATGTCCGATATGTAAGTCGCCAGTCGGGTTCGCTGAGACATATTCCACTAATATTTTTTTATTTTTCGATTCTGCTACACGACCAAATTGCGTATCTAGCTCTAAAGCTTGATCGATGACCGCATTTAAATAACTTGAATCAAGGTAAAAGTTAATAAATCCTGGTCCCGCAATATCGATTTTTTTAACATGTGCCGCTTCAGTATCTAAATGGTCCACAATCAGTTGCGCGATTTCTCTCGGGTTACGTTTCGCGAGTTTCGTCAACACCATCGCAATATTGGTCGCATAGTCTCCATTTTTCGTATCTTTTGGAATTTCGATTTTAATTTCAGGAATCGACTCAACAATATTCGCTTGTTGAATACTTTTTTCGATTTCTTGAATCAATGTCTGTTTCACTTGATCAATAATATTCATCTTATATCTCCTTATATTTCATTTCGTATTGATAGGTGCCCATTTTTTCATCACCTTGGAATAATGCATAATGCACTTTTAATTTACCGCCATCCGATGTCACAAAATGAAGGATGCTCATCGTATGCACCGTCAACACCATTTTTCCATGAGGCAATTCGTAAAAAGTGGTCGTATCTTGCCCTTCGATAAAATGCATGTTCATATGGATATCGCCTTTACGAATCAATTTGACACTCTCATCTGTCAGTTTAACCGTCACATTGACAGTCGCGTCTTCAATTTGCTCTTGGTAACGAATCCAATCCTCACCTTTTTTCAACCATTGGCCCGTTGTTTGGTGTGAAAAATGTTCTTTTTCCGCATCTCTTTTCACAATTTGATGGATATCAATTTTGACGTTATGCTCCATGGTCATTTTCACCTTACTTCATCAAATAATACTTGCCATTATATCACATCTCACATGTACTGAACGTATAAAATTTCACATTTGTCGCGTGATTTGAGACGAAATCATGACAAAAATGCTCAAGGTGACCCCCTTCTAAAATCACTCTGCGTAAGTTATTTAGAAATCAAGTCACCTTTCGGCCGGTACGACGTAAACTACAATGAAGTCTCACCTTATTTCGTATCTTCAAACGCTTGGTGTAACGCTTCTGACGCATTAGCCCACATGTCAGGATTGTGCGTTTTAAGAAAATCTGCTAATATTTGACGATTTTCTGCACCAATATGATCCACAATGACTTTATGTTTCATAGATTTATCCATCATATTGACATGTTCTGGCATACTTTTATAGCCACGACGAATCGTTTTATTCACTAATAAATACGCCGCAGTCACCCCAGCATAGTAAGGACCTTGTTCACCGCGCTCTGTTGTCACCCAACATAGCCAGTACGCTTTTGCCCCTTCTACATCGACAGTCTCTTTATCAGTAATCCATTTCACACCACGTTCTACTGCTGCACGTGCATGCATAGCACCAATGTCTATAAAGGCCTCTTGCGCTTCGATATCGATAAAAACGGGCGCAATATTATCGAGACTGATCGAACCAATATTTGTCCCTTTATGACCATCGAGTGGATCGTTCTTGATAATATTAAAGTTAAACCCTTTTTTCTCAGCCATCTCATAATACCTCCAAATCTTTTCATACTTGTTAAAATGTATCGTTCAAGTTGTACATGTATTCAGCACTCAAACGGTTAATTCAGTTCATTTAATAAGTTAATGATTTTCCCTTTAAGCTCTGGGTCTTCAATTTTCATAATCAGTTCTTTCGGGTAATACAATTTATAATCTTCACGTTTAATCCCCGTAATACTTGAAATAATTAACGATTGACTACTAATTTCACGGATGCCACCATTATTTTGTAGTAAGTGGATCGGTTGTCGATTGGAACCTGGGCGATCGTAATCGTAAGGTAAATCGGAAAATGAATCACTCACAAAATAGTAATCCGGATCAATGCCTGCTTGTTCAAATAAATCACGAAGCTCCGTAATCGTAATAATTGAGCCATCAAACGGTAAAAATTTAAATAAATCGCGATGAATAAAGCGGCGTGCCAAATCACTTAAAATCGGGTCGTCTTCATCAATCCAACGTTTCAAATAATACGTCACATCCGCTTCATCTAATTGGACGTATTCTTCAACAGTCGCACGATTTTCGAAAAACGGCACAAAATCACGCGGTGGAATATTAAATTCATAACCTTGTTCGTACAAATATTTCGCACGTTTAAAACAATGATTCAAGACAACTTCACCACCACGGCTCACCGGATGGAAATAAATTTGCCAATACATTTGATAACGGCTCATAATAAAGTTTTCAACCGCATGCATCCCACTCTCTTTAATCAACACTTCATCTGCAGAAGGGCGCATCAGCCGCAATATCCGTTCCATATCAAACGTACCATAAGACACCCCTGTAAAATATGCATCTCGTTGTAAATAATCCATACGGTCCGCATCAATTTGTGACGAAATCATCGACACGACCAATGAATTGTGATGTGTTTTATTTATCACTTCTGCCACTTCAGCCGGAAATGTTTCACTCACACGGCGCAATACCACATTCACTTCCGTATCGCCCATAATAATCGCTTGGGTATAGGCTTCGTGATCAGTATTAAAAATCTTTTCGAAACTATGTGAAAACGGGCCGTGTCCTAAATCATGCAACAACGCCGCACACATCGCGAGTGGACGATCGGCATTATCCCACTCTGGGCGACCTTTAAACGTCTCATCAATCATGCGACGGACAATTTCGTACACACCGAGGGAATGACCGAAACGACTATGTTCAGCAGTGTGAAAAGCTAAATTCAATGTCCCGAGCTGTTTAATCCGACGCAACCGTTGAAATTCTTTTGTTTTGATTAAATCCCAAATCAGCTGATCTTGAACGTGAATATAGCGATGAATGGGATCTTTGAACACTTTCTCTTCTGATAACTTACGTGTAACATAAGCTGTTTCTGTCAATCAAAACCCTCCTTGTTCGCATTTAACTTAATGGCTTTTTCATGAGTGCGAGATTCATCGTTTCACCGTACATCACATGTTCGTATGTACGAATGATTTCAAAGCCTTCTTGTTCATAAAATGCGACACCTTTTTCATTTTTTGTATCGACTTCTAAATAGACCGCATCATATTGACCTTCATAATGTGCGAGGCCTTGTTCTAAAAGTAAGCGACCGTACCCTTTATTTTGAGAATGTGGGCGTACGTAATGCGCAGACAAATACAGCTCACTACCTTGAATAAAATTCGCAAAACCGACCACTTCTTGCCCTTCAATCGCAACCATGAATAATTGTTCTTCTAATCGTTTACGCAAATGCTCTTCGTTATATGAAGCTGCGAGGAGTTCATTCACAGTTGAAGCTGCATAAATATTTAAGTACGTATTGTACCACGCTTTTGTCGCAACATCGCGGATACCTATTACATCATCTGGTGTAGCAATTCTTACTTCATACATTCCACATTTCGCTCCTTATTGCTTGCTAGAATACTTTTTATTATATCATAAATCAAGTCCTAAACAGCGCGTAAAATGCTTCAGATTGCAAGTGCTTTCAAGTCGTGTAGCATTGAATGTTGATACATAGTTCCACAACACCTGTATAGAAAATTGTCGCTACTTTACTTTTCATTGCATTTTGCTTTTCATTATTAATGATTGTGGATATTTCATGCGCTTTTTACCTCAATTTGAATTTTTTTCAATTTCTTCATTATAGATTCTTTTTCCCTTAGCTCCAATTTTATATCCAGTTTGTTCATTTTTTGATGATTAAACGAGCCTTACGCATAAAAAAAGAGACGTGCCTTTTCAAAATTAAAGGGGCGTCTCTTTGCCTATGAATATATTGAATAAGTAATTGGGCTTATGCTTTACGATTTGCCAATTTCTCTTTTAATTTACGGTCTTGCTCTTCTTTCCGACGCTTTCGCTCTTCATTACGCTTTCTCAAACGCTCTTCTTCTTCAGGATCGCGTGGCTTTTGAAGCTGCTTCTGAACTTTTTCCATCAACTCTTCTTCAGTCGTTGCAGCAAGTGGCCGGTTATTAACAAACGCAAATGTTTTACGTCGACCTGGTCCACAATATGATTGGCAACCTACTTCAATCTCAGCGTCTGGGTCTAGCTTTTTTAGTTTTTGCGTCAACGTTTTGAGATTCACTGCTTGGCAATCATCGCAAACCAAAAATTTATTTTTCACCTCGACGTCCCACCTCTCAATTTTTTAACTCTATTCATTTTACTCTTTTTTCTCAATTTTTCAAGGTAGAAATATTCAAATAGCACTACGATTTGTTAAAATACACACCCTTTTTCCACAAACCTCATTAGTCAATTGCCATAAATTTATGCTTCAAGTAGGTCGTGCTTGCCACACATCGATGTTCAATACGTTCTCATCTATCTGTCATTGTACGCTTTTTGATGCATTACTAAAGGTAAACAAACGCTTGCTCCAAACACAGCGGTAGACGCTCACAGTAAATATACTGCGCATTCTTGCAGATATATCTATTTTTGATGGACAATCGGGATTTAGCGTCTTCAAAAAGATAACCCATTTATCGGAATTATCGTTTCAAGAAACCACAATTATGTAACTAATGTACTCGCATTTACCTAAGACATTGCAGCATGGATTAATAAAAATGTGAAATAGCACCTTACTATTTTCTTGCACTTCAAAAGAGGTTGGAACTCAATGTTCAGCCCCTTTCTCACTTTGTATGCTCATTCCAAAATTCCGCATACGTATTATTTCATAAAATTTTAATTATTATACTTTAATATATTAAATATCTTATATCAAAGGTGTGATCATATGAAAAAGTTATGTTGGTTATTCTTATTTTTCCTCCCATGTTTTCTTCTTATACCTTTTAACACAGCTTACGCCAAAGGGGAACAAAAGCCGGTGCCAGATACTGTTGCAGATCCGCACAGTAAATATAGTGCATATTATCAAGTGAGCCTCACTCGTAGTTGTTCAGCCATCCTTATTTCGTCAACTGCCGCACTCACCGCTAGACATTGTGTAGGACGTGAACCTGCAAAAAGAAGCGGCACAATTTATCCAGGACAAAATTTAGATAAAAGTCCATTTGGTTATATGAATATTAGCACCTACACACCACATCCAAAGTATGATATTGCGATCATCAAAGGCACTTTAAGAGATCAAGATAAATTTTATAAATACTATATTAGACCTTTCACGACGACAGTTCGAGGTTACACTGATCAAGAACTAAAAGGTTTTGTTCGTCAAGATGTTTACTCCTATGGTTACCCTAACAGGAAGCCAGCTCCTAAGAAAGTACAATACCGCAGCGATGGTCAAATTTATAAGTATCTAAAATCACCAGCACCTAGCCTTTCAACGTATATGCCTGGTTATAGCGGACAATCAGGGTCTGGCGTTTTCAAAAAAGATGGTCAATTTATTGGAATTATCAGCACAAAAACAGACAAGAACACCGCAAATGTACTTGCTTTTACTACAGATATCGCCAAATGGATTAACGAAAATGCGGAATAGTGCTTTGTATTACCTTTAACTTTCACCCAAAAGAGGTTGGAACTCAATGTTCGGCCCCTTTCTCATTTTGTACTTTCATCTCAAAACTTCAAAGAGAGAACATTTCATAAAATTCTAATTATTATGATTTAATATGTTAAATATCTTATATCAAAGGTGTGATTATATGAAAAAGCTATGTTTGTTACTCTTATTATTCCTCTCACATTTTCTGCTGATGCCTTTAGAAACGACTCACGCCAAGGGGAAACAAGAACCCGTGCTAGATACAGTTGCAGATTCTCACAGTAAGTATACTGCATACTTTCAAACGAATTCAGGCCGCTATTGTACAGCCATCCTAATATCATCAACTGCCGCACTCACCGCTAGACATTGTGTAGGACGTGAACCTGCAGAAAGAGTGGGTACAATATATCCTGGGCGAAATGGTGACAAAAGACCTTTTGGTTATATGAATATTAGGACCTACATTCCAAATCCAAATCCAAATTATGATATCGCGTTACTCAAAGGCATTGAAAAAGACCAAGATAGATTCTACAAATACTATATTAAACCTTTCACGACGACAGTTCGAGGATACACAGACGAAGAGTTAAGTCGTTTCGTTCGAAATGATGTATACTCCTATGGTTATCCTAACAGGAAGTCAGTGCCTGAAGGATTACAATACCGTAGCGATGGTCAAATTTATAAACATAGAACAACTCCAAAACCTTACCTTCTCACAGACATGCCTGCTGGCTATGGCGGTCAATCGGGGTCGGGGGTTTTCAAAAAAGATGGTCAATTTATTGGAATTATCATCACAAGTACAAAGAGTAAAACTGCGAATGTGCTCCCTTTCACAAAAGACATTGCAAAATGGATTAATAAAAATGCGAGCTAGTTCCTTGTAGTATTTTAGACGCACACAAAACAAGAGGCTGGTCATTTGGTTGCTAGCCTCTTAACTTATATTGCGTTTTAGCTGTAAAGGAGTCTATAGCCATCTCCTTTCAAAATTGATTCCGTACAAACCCATGAGTCAATTACAACAAATCTTCCCTTTAGATCGTCAAAGCATGTCATACATTATCGTTTAGTACGTTATCATTCATTTGCAATTAGGCTTTTTGACTGAACTCGGTAGGAAATTACCATTGAACAAATGATACGTATTTTTTATGATTGTATAGATTTATAAAATAATAAAATAAAGGTGTGATCATATGAAGAAATTATGTTTAATGCTCTTAATGACTTTTTCATTAATTCCATTTCCCCTTTCTAATACTACTTTTGCCAAGGGAAAACAAACGCCTATTACAGATACAGTGGCAGACCGTCACAGTATATATTCTGCATTATACAAAACTGCTAACGGGCGCTTTTGCACAGCCATCCTGATTTCATCAACTGCCGCCTTAACTGCAAAACATTGTGGAGGACTTCAACCTGCTAAAAGAAGTGGCACAATCTATCCAGGGGCAAATGAAAATAAAACACCTTTTGGTTATATGAATATTAGGACCTACACACCACATCCAAATCCAAAGTATGACATTGCTATATTAAAAGGAACTGAAAGAGATCAAGATGAATTCTACAAATACTATATTAGAAAATTCTCGACTACAGTTAAAGGTTACACAGATGAAGAATTCAGGGCGTTTATGGGTCAAGATGCATACGCTTATGGTTATCCTCACGGGAAGCAATTTCGTAATAATGTGCAATATCGTAGCGACGGTAAAATTACAAGTTATAAAACAAAACCAATACCTTACCTTCTTACAGATATGCCTGCCTTTTCTGGGCAATCGGGGTCGGGCGTTTTCAAAAAAGATGGTAAATTTCTTGGAATTATGGTCACAAGAACAAAGAAGAACACTGCAAACATACTCCCATTTACTGAAAGCATTGCAAAATGGATTAACGAAAATGCGAAATAATAGACTATAGTATTTTAAACTCGAGCCAAAAGAAGACGGCACTTAGTTGCTAGCCTCTTTTTTGTGTGATGTGAATTTAGCAAGGTACTTTCCTCATATCACTTTTTGAATAAGAACAACCCTATCCATGCTTTCCAAAAAAACAATTATTCAAATGACTCAACTTTATCATTTAGACTATTTTGGAATGTCATTCGTCAACGTTACGCACGTTGTCATCCATCTGCAATTTTGTATTTTTCAACTTAAATCCGAAGAAAAACAACATAATATAAAATAATCATACTATTTACTATTATGTTAATATGTTAAATATAATATATTAAAGGTGTGATGACATGAAAAGATTACAATTGTTGCTCTTATTTTCTTTAGCATGCTTTCTTCTAATACCTATTAATGTTGCTCATGCCAAAGGAACACAAGTACTCGTTCCAGATACAGTCAAAGACACGCACAGTAAATATACTGCAAAATACAAATCTGGAATCGGGCACACTTGCACAGCGATACTTATCTCATCAACTGCTGCAATTACCGCTAAGCATTGCGGAGGGACTCAACATCAATCCCCTGCTGGCACGATATACCCCGGCGCGTCAGGAGTAAGCACACCTTTTGGTTATATGAATATTAGATACTATATTCCACACCCTAAATACGACGTAGCGGTCATTAAAGGTATAAAAAGAGACCAAGATAAATTCTATCAATATTATATTAAACCATTCACTACAACAGTTCGAGGTTACTCAGATGAGGAACTAAGTAAATTCGTTGATCAAGAAGTATATTCATATGGCTACCCTTACAGAAATGGTGTTTTTAAGCAATATCGAAGTGATGGTAAAGTGAATAATTACAGTAAATACCTTCCTCTTCTTAGTACGGATATACCTGCATTTGAAGGACAGTCGGGATCTGGTGTCTTTAAAAAAGATGGCCCCTTTGTTGGAATTATTGTTTCAAGAGCCCGAGGTAACGAAGCAGAAGTACTTCCCTTCAGTAAAGAAATCGCGACATGGATTAACAACAACGCCAAATGATGTCCTGCTTCATTATATATTTTTTCTATCTTTATTATTCATGCCAAAATTGATCGGCAATTGATTTCCGTCTCTTACCGATAAGATGGTTAAACGCCCACATAAACTTAGCAGGATTATCTTCCAACACTTTGATTTTACACTTATGTATAGGCCTTTTTAATTTTCACCATGCCACCACAATCTTTCAATGCATTAATATCAAGTGCCAGCATAACTCGTAGTGAGCATCTCCTTATCAAAGTCCACTATTTTTCGAGGCCATTCGTTACGCTGTTGTTCAATCAGTATAAGATTTTATATGTTTCTCAATACACAAAAATATTGCCATGACAATATAACGAAAGGTGTGATAATGTGAAAAATTCACCATTACTATACTTATCAACTTTAATATACTTTCTCCTTTACCCTGTCGATGTTACTTATGCCAATGGAAATGAATTAACCCCAAATACGGTTGCAAACCCACACCAAGACATCGTGCCAGATACTGTGGCAGATTCTCACAGTAAATATAGTGCATATTACCAAGTGACTTCAACCCGCTTTTGTTCAGCCATCCTAATTTCATCAACTGCCGCACTCACCGCCAAACATTGTGTAGGGGCTAAACCTCCCAAAAGAAGCGGTAGAATATATCCAGGGCTTAATGGAAACAAAAGGCCATTTGGTTATATGAATATTAGCACCTACACGCCACATCCAAATCCAAAGTATGATATTGCAATAATAAAAGGGACCGAAAGAGATCAAGATAGATTCTACAAATACTACATTAAAAAATTCACAACGACAGTTCGAGGTTATACCGATGATGAGTTGAGCGGTTTCGTTGGTGATGAAGTATATTCCTATGGTTACCCTAACAAGAAGCCCGCTCCCATAAAAGTACAATACCGTAGCGATGGACAAGTTTATAAACATTTAAAAAGTCCAAAACCTTACCTTCTTACGGACATGCCTGCTTATGACGGGCAATCTGGGTCGGGCGTCTTCAAAAAAGATGGCAGTTTTATAGGCATTATCATCACAAGAACAAAGGATAACAAAGCCAATACACTCCCTTTTACCGAAGATATTGCAAATTGGATTAATAAAAATGCGAAATAACACACTGTTTTTTCTTTAAGTTGCTGGTACTCTCAGCACGAAGAGGTTGGAACTCGATGTCCAGCCTCTTAATTATGTAGTGGATAAGTTTAATGTGCATTTGGTGATATCCCGTCATCATTTTATGAATACTTTTTATTCAGACGTCTCCCCGCTCAATTTTTCCGGAAAACAATTATTCAAATGCCTAAACTTATCTTTCAGACTATTTTTGAATATCACGCTCAGCATTACGTACATTATCATCCACCTGTGATTTTGTGTTTTTAAATTAAGTCTTGAAGAAAAATGATATAACATAAAATAAACATAATATTTATTCGCGTTAATATCTTTAATATAATATAAAATAGGTGTATAAAATGAAAAAGTTACAGTTACTTCTCTCATTGCCTTTAGCCTACCTTATTACGCCTGTAGATGCTGTTTATGGCAAAGAAACTGGAATGAACTCAGATGCAGTTTCTAAGCCCCACCAAGACATGGTTCCAGATACGGTTAAAGACTCTCATAGTAAATATACTGCAAAATTCAAAATGAAGGATGGACACGTTTGTACAGCGATTTTAATTTCATCCACAGCTGCATTAACCGCGAGACATTGTGCAGGGACTGAACGTCAAAAATATGTCGGCACAATATATCCTGGCGCTTCGGGAACAAAAACGCCTTTTGGCTATCCTTACAAAGGAAGCGATTTTTATCAATACCGGAGTGACGGTTCAATTACGAGATATGTTGAGCGCTTTAAATCTATTCAAACAGATTCACCAACTGTTGTAGGTCAATCTGGGTCTGGGGTTTTCACAAAAAATGGTGAATTTATTGGAATAGTTATTGAAAGTACTACTGACCGCAAAGGGATTGTACTCCCTTTTACTCAAGAAATTGCAGATTGGATTAACGCAAACGCGAATTAAGAACTTGCTTCTTCATCAATTTCTCTATCTCTTTGATTACGCATACTAAAAAATAAAAGCTCGTGCATGATTTCCAACCTCTTATTTTTGTTATGACTTAACTACAATAAAAAGTTCGGGTTATTCATCCTAACACCACTCTTTTTATTTCATAACTTCATAAGATTATTTATATATTCAATCATATCTAATTAAAGGAGTGATAATATGAAGAAATTACGATTAATAACATTACTGTCTCTCGTATGCTTTATCTTTTTGCCTGTCAATACTGCTTTTGCCCAGAAAGGAACACAAGTCGTTGTCTCAGATACAGTCAAAGACCCCCACAGTAGATATACTGCAAAATATGAATCTGATACACACCAACATTGTACTGCTATACTCATTTCGTCAACTGTCGCATTAACTGCTAAACATTGTGGTGGAAATAATCGCAAATCTTTTAATGGGACAATTTATCCAGGAGAGTCTGGATTAAGTACGCCATTCGGCTATATGAATATCAGTACCTATATTCCTAACCCAGACTATGATATCGCAATATTGAAAGGGACTAAACAAGACCAAAGTCGAGCTTACCAATACTATATTAAAAATTTCAGTACAAAAGTTAGCGGTTTCACAGATGCCGAATTCGATGGTTTCGTAAACCGAGAGGCATACTCTTATGGGTATCCTTACAAATTCAGCGGTTATAAGCAATACCGTAGCGACGGTCAAGTTACTTTTCATCAAAAAAATCCCGCTCTTCTTCGTACGACTTTGCATACTCATGAGGGACAATCGGGATCAGGTGTGTTTTTAAAAAATGGTGAATTAACCGGAATTCTTATCACTAGAACACAAAACTACGAAGGAAATATCCTCCCTTTTACAAAAGAAATTGCAGAATGGGTTAACAAAAACGCAAATTAAGCTTTACTGTAGACAAGTTCACTGCCTTTATTTTCACATCAAAGAGGCTCACACTTAATTTTCAACTATTGAATGATGTCACGACTTTAATAAAACATTTAATACTTACCGTACATTACGATTTAACATATTTGCACACAGCTGTAACTTTGTCCTTTTATTTCATCACTTCACGAGAATAACAATTTCATAAAAAGATATCATTAAAGGAGTCACAACATGAAAAAATTACAATTGATACTTTTATTGTCCTTAGCTTGCTTTGTCCTTTTACCTGTCGATACTGCTTTTGCTAAAAAAGGTACACAAGAAGTCGTCTCTGATACAGTTGCAGATCCTCACAGTAAATATACCGCCAAATACGAGTCTGGTACTCGTCGTGTTTGTACAGCCATTCTCATTTCTTCAACTGCCGCAGTGACTGCTAAACATTGTGGAGGAACTCAACGCTTGTCACCCGCTGGCACGATATATCCAGGCGCATCAGGACCACTTATGCCTTTTGGTTATATGAATATTAGGAACTACATTCCACATCCAACGCAAGATATTGCAGTAATCAAAGGAATTTCAAGAGATCAAAGTAAAGCCTATCAATACTATATTAGACCATTCACTACACAAGTTACTGGTTATTCTGATGACGCATTAAGAGGTTTTGTTGGTCAAGAAGTATATTCTTATGGCTACCCTTACAGAGATGGCTTTTTTAAGCAATATCGAAGTGATGGCATTATTAAATTTTATGTTAAACCTCCTCTTCTTGTTACGGATATGCCTGCTCTTGGAGGACAATCGGGGTCGGGCGTTTTCAAGAAAGATGGACAATTTGTCGGCATTATCATTGGAAGAAGGAGTGATGGCGAAGCAAATGTACTCCCTTTTACTCAAGAAATTGCAGAATGGGTTAACAAAAACGCAAATTAAGGTTGCTGTAATCGTGTAATCTTCCTATTCTTTATCATTCATGCCAAAGAGACTGGTACATCACCCTATCCTCTTACTTTTGTTATAACTTAAATGTAAAAAAATTGCGTCATTCACCATCGCACGCTTTTCATTTTATAGCTCCACAGGATTGTTATTTCATAAAATTTTAAGGTGATTCTTTTAATATATTAAATAATCAAATATTAAAGGAGTGATAACATGAAAAAATCATGCTCGATACTATTAATGTCACTAGTATGCTTTTTCTTCTTCCCTATTGATGCTACTTACGCTAAAGGAACACAAGTCCTTGTACCAGATACAGTTGCTGATCCTCACAGTAAATATACTGCAAGATACGAATCTGGCACGCATAAACAATGTACCGCCATTCTCATTTCTTCCAGTGTCGCATTAACTGCTAAACATTGCGGCGGAGATCACCCCACGACATATAACGGGACGATTTATCCAGGTGAATCAGGGTTGAGCACACCTTTTGGCTATATGAATATTAGTACCTACATTCCAAACCCAGACTATGACATTGCAATATTAAAAGGGACTGAACAAGACAAAACTAATGCTTATAAATACTATATTAAACCGTTCAAAACGCCAGTGACAGCATTCTCAGATGAAACACTAAGTTCCTTCATTGGCCAAGATGTTTATTCCTATGGTTATCCATCCAAATATGGCGGATACAAACAATACCGTAGCGATGGCAAAATGAATTTTTACGAAAAAAATAACAAACTTTTTCTGACATCACTACCTACTTTTGAAGGACAATCTGGATCCGGCGTTTTCAAAAAAGATGGTCAATTTGTTGGACTTCTCATTACAAGAACACAAGACTATGAAGGAAACTTTCTTCCTTTCACTCAAGAAGTTGCAGACTGGGTTAACACAAACAGTAACGGGCCTGTATCGTAGATGGATGATTTCTCAACGTTAAGCTTCAAGTCTCAGCGTCTCATCTATGAATAGCGCCCTTGGACGGGTGTGATGACTTCAATATCGAAAGTGGTGAGTGCTGTGCAACACAATTCAACTTGTTATATTTCGTTACAACTTTGCCCTTATAATTTCATATCTTCCTGAATAATTATTCCATAAAAACAATTAGAGGAGTGCTCATATGAAAAAATTACAATTGCTACTTTTATTGTCCTTAGCTTGCTTTATCCTTTCCCCTGTTGACGCTGCTTTTGCCAAAAAAGGAACACAAGTCATCGTCCCTGATACAGTCGCAGATCCTCACAGTAAATATACCGCCAAATACGAGTCTGCAGATCACTCGCATTGTACTGCCATACTGATTTCATCAACTGTTGCATTAACCGCTAAACATTGTGGCGGGAATCATCCTACAACATACAATGGGACGATTTATCCAGGCGAGTCAGGATTAAAAACACCTTTTGGTTATATGAATATTAGCACTTACATTCCAAACTCGAAATATGATATCGCCATATTGAAAGGGACTGAGAAAGACCAAAGTAAAGACTATCATTACTATATTAAACCATTCAAGACAGCTGTTACAGGTTTCACAGATGACACGCTTGACAGTTTCGTCGGCCTTGAAACATACTCTTATGGTTACCCGTATAAATTTAGCGGTTATAAGCAATATCGCAGTGATGGTGAAATAAGTTTTTATCAAAAGAACGAGCCTATCCTTCGTACAACATTACCCACTCATGAAGGGCAATCAGGATCGGGTGCTTTCTTAAAAGATGGTCGATTTGTAGGAATTATCATCACAAGAACACAAGACTACGAAGGGAACGTCCTTCCTTTCAACCAAGAAATTGCAGATTGGGTTAACAAAAACGCAAATTAGGACTTCACCGTTTCACTTGTCCCTTAATACTCATGGCAAAAAAGAGGCTGATGCATCACAATCAGCCTCTTCGTTATGGGGTCAACTGTAAATTAAAACAATGTGCCCTACTATTTTACACATAGAAAAGATGAATGTTTTCCTTATACAATAAGTTCTTTCAATTTCTTTTTGAATCGATGATACACGACAAATAGCGGTATCAATAAAATGAAATAAAGGTAGTATCCTAAAAAGCGCATTACCGCAAATGGGAACTCAAACAAGTATGCAAGCCAAAACTGTGCACCTTCCATGTCCCACAAACCCGGCGTTAAAAAAATGTCTCTACTGTAATGATTTTGCGTCAAGTTCGTCACGAATAATGCGAAATATACTAAAAGCAAAGCATCCAAAAATTTCAGCCAGCGTTTGTAATAATTGCTTAAAGACTCTCGATCAGAAAACAACACTTCTGTCTCGTCCCCTGCCTTCATCCAATATTGATTCGTACAACCGCCGCGGTACCCATGTACGTGCTCCCAACCAAATGATTCGTATAAAGCAAGATAATCATTCATTTTTTGGCGGCTATAAATTTCTTGATAATCTAAGCGTACGATATGCGATTCATTGGTCTTTTCGAAATAATAATTGCCAAAAAATGACACTCTGGTTAAACGATAGCCTTGTTGAAGTTGATCATTAAGCCATCGTTCTTCTTTGAGGGGATCAAAAAAACATTTCCACTTTTTATAACGTACTTTCATCTGAAGACCCTCCTTGTTGATAAAGTGACACTAAATGTTGCAAGCGTTCTGTTTCAAGTTTCAAAATTTCTTCGCCTCGTGCTGTGATTTGGTACACTTTGCGTCGTTCTTTCGGATCGCTAATCATTTGAATATAGCCATGTTTACTTAAATTTTCTAATGCCCCGTACAATGTGCCAGCAGCGATTTGTACTTGTCCTAAACTTAACTCTTGGACATAAGTCATCACACTATAACCATGCAAGGGTTGTCGTAATGCTAATAAAATGTAATGCATTGTTTCGGATAACGGTACAAGTTGAGGTCTTTTTTTCATTTATTTCACCACACATTATATAGTTTAACTGTATAGTTTAATTGTATAGTTCGACTGTATAATTGTCAACCAGAAAAAAATAGGCATTGAACACTGTCATCTGTCAATGAACTCAGACAATGGTTCAACGCCTATGGATATATGCATTTGTATTATTTTTTCACTGGAATGCTATGAGTAATATCAATACCTAACACGAGCGGCATGATAAAGTACACGACGACGATAATCACGACAATACTAATTAAGTTCATGATAAAACCTTTGACTGCCATTTCTTTAATTTGAATTTTACCTGTACCAAAGACAATTGCGTTCGGTGGTGTCCCTACGGGCAACATGTATGCACAGTTAGCGGCCATCGCTGCAGGCGCCATTAACAGTAATGGGTGCACGTCAATCGCTACAGAAAGTGTCGCTAATATTGGTAAAATCATCGTAGCTGTCGCTGTATTAGATGTGATTTCCGTTAAGAACAAGATGAACACGGTAATGACAACGACGATAATAAGCGGGCTGACCCCTTTTAACAATGTCAACTGTTCACCGAGCCAAGCCGCGAGTCCACTTTGTTGAATCCCTTTAGCTAAGGCTAAACCGCCACCAAATAGAATGAGTACGCCCCACGGTAATTCTTTAGCGACAGACCAATCTAAAATGCGTTGATGTTGGTGTTTCGCTGGAATTAAAAATAGTAAAATGGACACGAACATCGCAATCGTACCATCTGCCACGAGTTCTGTGAAAGCCCATTTAGATAATAAAAATTCACGTGAAATCCATAAAAAACTCGCTAATAAAAAGACGAGAAATACGACTTTTTCTTCATATTTGATTTTACCTAACGCGTCCAATTTGTCTTTGATGACCTTTTGACCGCCTGGCAATGTCTTCATATCGTGACGGAACGCGATAAATTTGAAGTACAGCCATGCTAAAAATAACAGTAAAATGACTGTTGGTATACCGACAATCATCCATTTCGCAAAGCTCAGTTCGCCACCAAAGTTTGTCGCGTATTGCCCTTTTAAAATGATTAAAGGCGGCGTTCCAATAAGCGTACCCAAGCCCCCAATAGTGCCGGCATAACCGATACCGAGCACAAGTGAGCGTTCAAACTTTTGAATACTTTCATCACTATCCGCTTCTGTTTTCAATGCATTGGCTTCTTTAATAATCGCCAAACCAATCGGAATCATAATCATTACCGCAGCTGTGTTCGATACAAACATCGATAAACCACCCGTTGCGACCATGAAACCGAGTAAAATGCGCCCTGTACTTGTACCAATACTGCTAATAATCGTGAGGGCAATACGTGTATGTAAGTCCCAACGTTCCATCGCAATGGCTAGTATAAAACCACCTAAGAAGAGATAAATGATATCATTCCCGTATTGCGCGGACACGGTTGCACTGTTCATGACATGTCCTAACGGCAATAGCACGAGTGGCAATAAACTTGTCGCTGGAATTGGAATGGCTTCTGTAATCCACCAAATCGCAATCCAAGCTGTAATCGCAAGGACGTAAACCCCTTTGAAAGCTAAATCATCTGGTCGAACAAAAAGTAAAATCAATGCAAACAATAATGGTCCGAGGACGAGTCCGATTGATTGAGCCAATGTGTACGATGGATCCTTCTTTTTGTCCGTAAAAAAAGTTAACAATCTTGATTCGTTTGGATTGTTCATGATGCATCCCCCTTTGTTTTCAATAGAACACCCCAAATTGTATTAATTTTTTAAATAGTATAGCATATTTGACGATTGTGTATCTAGAGTAAGTTAAGCGCTTTCTTTGATGGCATATTTCTATTGAACACCCCATTTAAATATGATTCAATCCAATACAGAAAATATTCACTCAAAAATGGACCATCATTTAAAAAATAGGGTATTGTGATAAAGAGAACAACGATAGCAAAGTTTGATTGAAAAAAACACACAAGTTCATGTGTACTCAGTGCCACTGGACAGCGTGATAAAGAAGGTGATGGGATGGAGAAACTCATTTATGCACTTAAAATAGGGGTAGTCTATTTTTTAGTCTATTGCACAGCGCGCTATTTTAGGCCCACGTATGATTATTTTCTTGAGACCGTAGTGTTTTCTTTGGTCGTTGCCCTTTTAACTGTATTTATTTCTTTATTTTTAATCGAGAAGCCCAAAAGTTAACACATTACTAACGCCAGCATAGGTTGAAGTTTCATTCCCTCCATCTATACTGGCGTTTTTCTAGTGATATACAGCCACTAACCTGAAATCTTTACACTATTTTTTAGCAGGCAACTTCAATATCGCAATCGGTTTACGAATAAATGACTTCGCCACTTGATCCGAAATTAACAATCCGACCGCAATCGCGCCAGCAATCAATGTAGCACGAACGAAGATGTCACTCGCTTCATTAAAGTTCAATGTCAATAATTGTTGGGTCGCTTTAAAAAATATACTTCCTGGCACTAGCGGAATAATACCGGGCACCATGAATAGAATCACGGGCGATTTATATTGACGCGCCATGACATGCGAAATGATGCCGAGAACGAAACTACCATACAGACTCGCGTATATGCTATCGATGCTGAATATTTCAAAAGCGATATGAAATGTTAAATAGCCGAAACCGCCGCATAAACCAGCCGGTAAAAACAACCGTTTCGGCGCATCATATACAAATGCAAAACAAAAAGAGGTTAAAAAGCTACATATGAAAATAAATACTATCGTCATGGTTGCCACCTCCTACAAGATGAGAAACGCTGTCGTTACACCTGCACCAATCGCAAATGATGTGACAATCGCTTCTAAAAATTTGGCGGTAAACATCAGCATGTGACGTCCGAATAAATCTTGAATGGCTGTCGTAATTAAGACGCCCGGCACAATCGGCATCACCGCTGCAGTAATGGTGGCACCGATATTAGGACTACCCAACCAATGATTTAACGGTATCGCAATTAACCCAATCACAATGGCGCCTAAAAAATCGGGAATAAATAATGTGAGTTCTTTACTTTTCATCCATTCTGTCACGAAATAGCCCATTGCGCCGGCAAGCACTGCAGGAAGTAGGTCAACCCATGTGGCACCTTGTAAATATAAAAAGCCCATCGAGATCAGTCCCGCAAACAACATTTTGTGCCCCAATGCATACCGTTGCTGCTTATGTTCTAATTGTTTCAACATTGCATAAGCTTCTTTAAAATCAATCGCCTGCCGTGCAATTTGACGCGAAACGTGATTCACTAAATAAATATTCCTTAAATTCGTGTCGTTCTTTTTAATCCTTACCATACGTGTTTCGTGGTCCGGGGATAATGAAAAATTAATAAAAATATTGAGCGCATAACCTTGTGTCTCTTCATATCCGTAACTTTGTGCAATTCGCGTCATCGTATCTTCCACACGCGTCGCCTCAGCACCACATTCTAATAAAATACGCCCTGCCAATGTCACCAGATTCGTAACCTCTCGATCTGTGGGTATGTATCGCGTCATCTCCGTCACCTACTTTTATGTATTTCTATCTGCATCCAAATTGGAAAGGCCCATACTCTGCCACTTAGTTTAAAAATTATAACCGATTTGCGTTGAGATTGCTATGATAGATGATAACGCCACTCACCCCTATCAAAATAGATGTATCGCTTATAGCATAATCATTTCCTCAAACCTTTCACTTTTTGTATTTACATAAGTAAGTACTTTTATTGTAATATGTTTATGGAGATGATAAAAATGACTCAAACATTTAACGATGTAAGTAAATCGACCGAACGCATTCTTAAAAACGGAAATAGTCAAGCTATGAGTTAAAGTAAAAAAACGATTCAATCCGTTGATTTTGAGATTGGCGATACAGTTGAAGTACAAAAAATAAATGGCGGGCTGTTCATTACTAAAAAAGAAGTATCTATATAGTATCAAAAACTTCTTCCAAAATGGTGGTAAGTATCAAGAATCAGAAGTAGAGTTCGGCGAAAGTGTGGGTCGTGAAATATGAGTATTAAACAATTTGACATCATTTACATTGATTTAAATCCAACTCGCGGTCGTGAAAAACAAAACATAAGACCTTGTTTAGTGATCAATAACCAAATGATGATTGACGGCACTGAATTTGTATGGGTTGTACCTATCATAAATCGTGAGTTGCGTTATCCAACCGATATAGAACTTAAAACCAAAAAAGGACTGGTATCTGGCGTGATAGATACGATTCAAATACGTGCTTTAGACTTAAACGCTCGCCAACATCACTATAAAGATGCATTACAAGACAATCTAAAAAATAAAGTTTTAAAAGCAATACAAACATATTTAAATCCAAACTACTAAAATGTGATAGAAATTTTTAAAAAATATAGTAATAGAAAGGATTAAACAATCAAACGTCATGATTGCTTTGATAATACTTAAGTCTAATGGAAATTCCAAGCAACGATTAATTCACAAGACCATTTAATCCAGCGAAAATGATCGATTTTTCTTCCATATCAAAAAAGACAGTGTCGCCCTTATATCGACGTACACTGCCTCCCTTCATTAATGTTCAATTGTCATTAACGCATCAAAACGTGCTGTATCTAAACGGTGACCAACGAAGAAGCTGCCAAATTCACCGTAACGTGCAGTCGTTTCATCAAAGCGCATTTCATAAACGATTTTTTTGAATTGGAGCACGTCATCTGCAAATAGCGTCACGCCCCATTCGAAATCATCGAAACCTACTGAACCAGTAATGAACTGCTTAATTTTACCTGCATATTTACGACCAATCATCCCGTGATCGTACATTAATTTTTTACGTTCTTCCATAGATAACATGTACCAGTTATATGTCTCATTACGACGTTTATTCATCGGATAGAAACAGATGTATTCTTTTTCTGGTAGTTCTGGGTACAATCTTGCTTTCACATGTGGGTTTTCGTATGGATCTTCATTGGAATCCCCTGCAAGATAGTTACTTAATTCTACAACAGATACGTATGAATACGTCGGAATGAAATGGTCTGAAATAGCTAACTTATTCATTTCGTTTTCAATTTCAGTTAAATCTTTCATTTCTGGACGTAACACCCATAACAGTAAGTCTGCTTTTTGACCTGTTACGTTATATAACACTTGGTCACCTTGTCCCTCTGATTGCGCCTGTTTCAACCGATCCATTAAACGATGAAACTCAGCAATCATGTCTGCTCTATCTTCTTGTGGCACTAAACGCCAAGATGCCCAATCTATCGCATAAAATAAATGTAAACTATACCAACCATCTAAAGTCTCCGCTGCATGACTCATTCAGAACACTCCTTAGAATTAATATTATCTGTACAAACTAAATTTTATCATAAATAATTCAGACACAACGATTTAAATGATTACAAATTAGTGTCATGGAAATCTCACTATAAATGCCGTATAATAATAGGTGGAAAATCGATGAAGGAAAGCAGAGGAGGACCATTATGTCTAGTTTATTAGATGTACTTAAAGACAAACTTTCAGGTAAAAATGTGCGTATCGTATTACCAGAAGGAGAAGATGAGCGTGTATTAACAGCCGCTGTTGATTTACAAGCTTCTGACTATGTTGCGCCGATCGTATTAGGGAATGTTGACAAAATTAAAGCACTTGCTGCAGAAAAATCTTTAAATATTGAAGGTTTAAATATCATCCAACCTGATACGAGCGACCTAAAAGCAACACTCGTTGAACAATTTGTAGAACGTCGTAAAGGGAAAGCGACTGAAGAACAAGCACAATCGTTATTAAATGATGTGAACTACTTCGGTACAATGCTTGTTTATGCAGGTCATGCTGACGGTTTAGTGAGCGGTGCAGCCCACTCAACAGCAGACACTGTTCGTCCAGCGCTTCAAATTATCAAAACAAAACCAGGTGTTTCTAAGACATCAGGTATTTTCTTCATGATTAAAGAAGATCAACAATTTATTTTCGGTGACTGTGCGATTAACCCTGAATTAGCCGCATCAGACTTAGCTGAAATTGCGGTTGAAAGCGCGAAAACTGCACAAAGCTTCGGCATGGACCCACGTGTAGCGATGTTAAGCTTCTCAACAAAAGGTTCTGCAAAATCAGACGACACTGAAAAAGTCGCTGAAGCTGTAAAATTGGCACAAGAAAAAATCGACGCTGAAAACTTATCAGACGTCATTATTGATGGTGAATTCCAATTTGATGCTGCAATCGTACCAGAAGTGGCTAAGAAAAAAGCACCTGATGCAAAAATCCAAGGCGACGCAAACGTATTTATTTTCCCAAGTCTTGAAGCAGGTAACATTGGTTACAAAATTGCGCAACGTTTAGGCGGTTATGATGCCATTGGTCCTGTCCTACAAGGTTTAAACTCACCTGTGAATGACTTATCACGCGGTAGCTCTACAGAAGACGTTTACAACTTATCTATTATTACAGCAGCTCAAAGTTTACAATAATGGATTTAGCACATAAATATTTTAATGGTCACACATGGCGCTATGTGGACCATTCTTCTGGTTTAGAGCCCATGCAGTCTTTCGCTTTTGACGACACCTTTTCAGAAAGTGTCGGCGCGGACTTATCTCCTAGTGTTGTGCGGACATGGGTACATCAACATACGATTATTTTAGGCATTCACGATTCACGTTTGCCTTATTTGAAAGATGGTATTCAATATTTAACAGATGAACGTGGCTATAATGCGATTGTGCGTAACTCAGGCGGTCTCGGTGTCGTCTTAGATCAAGGCATTTTAAATATTTCCTTAATGTTCAAAGGGAAGACTGAAGTGACTATTGATGAGGCATTTACAGTCATGTATTTGTTGATGAGTCAAATGTTTGAAGATGATTTTACGGAGATAGCGACACATGAAATTACGCATTCGTATTGCCCAGGCAAGTTTGATTTAAGTATCAACAATCAAAAATTTGCCGGTATTTCACAACGCCGTGTTCGTGGTGGCATCGCCGTTCAAATTTACTTGTGCGTCGAAGGTTCAGGAAGTGAGCGTGCAGAACTGATGCGTGCCTTTTATGAACGCGCATTGAAAGGTGAAAAGACGAAGTTTACTTATCCAGACATTCATCCATCTAGTATGGCGTCATTAGAAGAATTACTTGGCCGTCCAATCACCGTGCAAGATGTCATGTTTAAACTACTCTATGCGATTAAGGATTTAGGTGGCAGTTTAAATATGGATCCAATGAACCCACACGAATGGGAACGGTATGAACATTATTATGAACGCATGCTCGATCGTAACGCGAAAATGAATGCAAAATTGGATTAAATCAAAACCACCCGTGTGAACGGGTGGTATTGATTTGAGTCCAAAAGCATCTGTTACTGGCCATCACTTTTAAGGGCTCTGAGAAAATCAGCCAACTTTACTACTTTCTCAGCGATCCTTAAAAGTATTCTATTTTTCCTCAACTTTTTATTCTCATCCCCTGTAAATTGTAAATGGTTCTATGTATTCCATAATTGTGAGCTGTTCTACTACGATATCCTCTTGTAGTTGATTTCGAATACATTCTTCTATTACCTTTTTATTTCTTCCAACCGTATCTACATAAAAACCTATGCACCAAAATTTTCTATTCCCATACCTATGTTTCAAATGTGCATGTTTATCAAAAACATTAAACACATTGAATCTACACTTATTTCTTATGATACCTGACACAGCACTGCATATTCTCATGATTTTACGACTAATTAGTTCTATCGTATTAATAATAGAATTAATTAGTTTGTAATAATAATATATGAGAGAAAAGCGCGCTAGCAAAACTTGCTTTAATGTATTTTATTATTTTTATTAACATTTTGAATAAAATAGAGCAAATACACAAAATAGCACATTGATTTTTACATTTCTGATTTACACAGAGTCATTAAAGAGGCAAATGACAAAGGTATCATATTAGTTAGTGCAGCTGGGAATAATTTAAATAGCAAAAGTGATTTTCCAGCTCGTTTTAAAGAAGTGTATTCTATTGCAGCAATTGATAAGGACAAACAAAATTTCCTTTATTCTCCAAATAAAAATGTTGATTTTAGAACCCCTGGTGCGGATGTATATACTTTAAATGGAGAAGATAAAATTGTTAAAGACAGTGGATCTTCTTTTTCTGCTGCTTATTTTACATCTTATTTAATTGCCAATACTGATTCCGCTAAAAATTTTATAGATATAATTAAAAAATACCCATTAAAGTATAAGGAGAATTAAACATGAAATTTAAAATTTTAGCTAGCATATTAGCATTTGTTGTAACATTTATATACGGAGGTATCGTTGATGCAGCAGAAGTATTAACTAAGAAGAATATAGAGAATGAAAACATACAAATAAAAGATAATCATGTTCATGTTAATTCGTACTCAACATCCGACTCTAATATAGTTGAAAATAATTACAATTCTAAAGATTTAACAATTGAAAGTAGGCTAGAACATAATGAAGGCACTGATACTATTACGGCCGATGCCAGTTTGAAAGATAAATACGGCAATGATATTGACAAAACTTTTGATATCAAATTTACTAGATTAGTTAACGAAAATAATTTCTCTGCTGAATTTATTGACAAAACCACAGGTGATAAGATTGTATATGATACACATAAAGTCAATGCTTCTGTTTGGCCAGTTGTTGGTGTTTTAGTTGGGTATTTAGCTAAGCATAGTATAAAAAAGTATGGTAAAAATGTTGTAACATCTATGATTCGTACAAGCCCAAAGGTTGCTGTTGAAGCTGCTAAAAAGTTAGGTTATTCGCCAACAAAATCTTATTCCCACGGTAAAAAAGTGTTTAAAAGAAATAAACGAGGTAACCCAATGTATATAACTCCCGACACCGATAACCATAGTGGTGGAGCTTGGAAAGGAGCTAGTAGTATTAAGAAATTGGGCAATAAAAAACGCGTAGTGGCACATATGATGCTAATTTGAAGAGAATTGGAGATTAATAATGGATATTAAACTAAAAAATCTAGTAATTCAATTCGACTTAAACAGTGAAAGTCCTTATTTTCAAGTTGAAGATAATTACAAAATAAGATGGGATATTAACTCGATTCAAAAGAGAGACCTTGCAGAAATAATGAGATTATCATTTAAGTCAAAAATTAATAGTTCATTCCTATCAAAAATTATCTCACCTTATTGTAAAAGAGAAGTGACTCGGCTTGGATGGTATATTAATATAAAGAATTGGCATGAAAATATTCATTGCGATTATGAAAAATATATCATTTCTAGTATATATGATATAGATATTACAGAAGTGTTAAATTATTGCATGTATATCAAGAATAGTCAGATTCAACCTTTTATCATTTTTTATGATGATACATCTTTATTAAAAATTGGTGTTGATACTATTGATGTAATTAGCGCTTCTGAAGAATTGATTAAAATGTTAAATACTAAGTTTAATTTTTAATTCATATATCATGAAAACACTATGCAATTTGTAGTATCGTATTAGACTGTCGAAAAAGCCCTATGGAGCTGACCAAATATTATTCTAGCATGTTGAGGTGCCTGTTTTAATACAACGGTAGAACCTTTCCGGAACCCTATGCATAGCGCATCGTATACTTTTATTCAACTATAGAAAAAGCAGGTTCGGGAACATCCCCCGCCTGCTTTTCTTGTCATCTATTGATTGCGCCTTCATATCACTTCATAGTTATGTTATGCCCTGTCTATTGGCCTCAAAGGCATCACGTTAACATGATTCTAGCTTTCTGTATGTGCATGAAACACCTTAATTTTCTCGCCAATTTCATCTCGCACACGTTGAAATTCTGACCAATCTTTTCCCGCTGGATCATCAAAGCCCCAATGTTCTTTTTTAACGTGTGATGGTATCGTCGGACAATTTTGGTCTGCATCACTACATAGCGTGACCACTAAATCTGATTGTTGGATGATTTGAGGATCAATCAAGTCTGAAGTATGAGACGAGATATCGATACCGACCTCTTCCATTGCTTTGATTGCTTGTGGATTCACGCCATGTGTTTCAATCCCAGCAGAATAAACATCCCAATCATCACCTAATATGTGTTTGCCCCATCCCTCAGCCATTTGACTGCGACATGCGTTTCCAGTACATATAAAATAAATGGTTTTCTTATGCATCTTCAACCCTCTTCCTTAAAATAGAATGAATGTCAGGTATAAACCTAGAAGTGTAATAAATAATACGGGTATCGTCGTGATGATACCGATTTTAAAGTATGTCCCCCATGAAATCTTGACGCCTTTTTGAGTTAATACATGTAACCATAATAATGTTGCTAAAGAACCCATTGGCGTCATTTTAGGTCCTAAGTCAGAACCAATGACATTCGCATAAATCATGCCTTCTTTAATTGCACCTACCACATCAGCTTGGCCAATCGCAATAGCGCCTATTAAAACAGTCGGCATATTGTTCATCATAGAAGACAGAAATGCTGCAATAAATCCCATACCCATCACGCTACTGAATAAACCATAACTCGAAATATGCGTCAATATATCCGCTAAAATCGTTGTAATCCCTGCATTTTTCAAACCAAAAACCACCAAATACATCCCAATAGAAAAAAGAACGATATGCCATGGTGCACCTTTAATCACCTGTTTGATTCGTATAACTTTGGATTGGCGTGCGAACAAAATGAATATCAATGCAATACTTGACACAATGAAAGATACAGGGATTTTTACAAATTCACTCACTAAATAACCCACGAGTAGTAATGCTAAAACAGTCCACGACACATTAAATAATTTGTGGTCTTTAATCGCCTCTTTGGGTAATGTTAAATTTTGAGTGTCGAATGTTCGAGGTATTGATTTTTTGAAATATAGCCATAAAATGAAAATGCTCGCCATTAACGAGAAGAGATTAGGAATAAACATACGACTCAAATATTGAATAAAGCCGATATCAAAGTAATCCGCGGAAACAATATTGACTAAATTACTTACTATGAACGGGAGCGATGTCGTATCAGCAATAAACCCACTTGCAATCACAAACGGGAAAACCGCCTTTTGATTAAAACCTAAATGGCGGACCATCGCTAAAACAATCGGTGTCAATATAAGGGCCGCACCATCATTCGCAAAAAATGCTGCCACTACTGCACCCAATAACATCACAAAAACAAACATTTTCAAGCCATTACCGTTTGCTGCCTTGGCCATATGTATTGCAGACCATTCAAAAAATCCAATTTCATCTAATATGAGCGAAATCAAAATAATAGCGATAAATGTCATCGTCGCATTCCATACAATTCCAGTAACTTCAACTACGTCAGAAAAGCTGACAACACCTGAAACCAACGCCAAAAATGCACCGATTAATGCAGTCACACCGATATCTAAATTTTTAGGTTGCCAAATCACAAAAACTAAAGTGAACAGGAAAATAACAATTGCTAAAAATGTCATGCGCCACATTCACCCGATATGATATCGTGACATATACAGCGTTCGTGAGCAGTGTGAATGAAGTTGATGTTTGCATTAACCGCTTCTAACAATGCGCGATTCAGTCGATACAGGCGTTTATTACCGCTTTTTCTTGTAAAAACCAACTCGTTATCGACTAAAGCCTTCATATGATAACTGAGCGTAGGTTGCGAAAAATCAAAGTGTGCCAACAAATCGCAAGCACACAATTCCCCACAAGAAAGAATATCGAGTATTTCTAACCGACTCGGATCAGCTAAAATTTTTAATATTTTGGAAAGTGCTTGATATGACATCTATATACCTCCTAAACTTCAAATAGTTTAACATCTATATAGACATTTGTCTATGTAGGTTTTTTTAAGCTTAAAAAATACGACTTAATAATTGGTGCTACTCATTCACCCAACATTTTGAATCATGTCCCTTTCGATTATGTTTGTGCCATCAGCCAGCTATTAGCTATGACATACAAAAAGAGGACCGACAAGATTTGAGTTCAATCTCACCAGTCCTCGTTTCATATACCCGACGTCAATGCCTCTGTCGCCCACTCCCTCGTACTTCATATACAAGTAGGAATGAGACATAAATTTTCAACAATTTATCTCTGCATAAAATGATCATTCATTTACATTTTATAATAGTCAAAAATCGAAGGTGAATAAGTCATAAAAATAGATGCTATTGTTTTGCCAGATTTCAAAAACTTGCCCTCAGTTTCGCTATATTAAGTGTAAGATTGCCCAGAAGGCTGACACTCCTGAGGGGAGGCGTGCATACTGCTAGCAGTCACTTCTTTACTTTAAAATTGGCTACCGTTTAAAGCAGTAGCTGTCTGACTTCTCAAGGCGCATGCTTTTGAGAAGTCGAGTCAGCCTTGCGGGGTACAGTACAACGAAATCTTTGTTACACATGAGATTTCTATACTGCTCCCAAAATCTACAATGAATGGGTGCGCTGGGAATCAATAAACGGTGTTCCAAAAGCAGGATTTTCGACAGAATCCCCGCGATTTCGGCAAAATTTAGAAAGCAATTTTGCTCATCGCTCGGTTCTGCTCAAATCCTAAGCGCTTTTGTCACAACCTCCCTTCATCCCCTAGGAAAGAGAAGCCATGAAGGCAATCAAAAATACAAATCGTACGGAGAGGGCAAGTTTAACAAAATACTGCATCAATAACATCAAAATTTTTACACCCATCTCTTAAACGTATTGATTGACTACTCGTTTGAAATGTAATGTGATTTGCCCTTTAAGAAGAAACTTAAAATGAGTGCTAAACCACTTAAAGCCGTCGCGACCCAGAAAGCACTGTTGACCCCATCAACAGAAGCAAGCTGATTGACGAATTTAATTATAGCCCCCATCGCTTGCTCTTGGCCACCGAGTTGTTGGGCCAAGGCTTGCAAACTATCTTGAATCGTTGGATCTGTACGGTCTAAATCTTGTTGGAATGTTGCCAAATGTGATTCGGTTTGTTGCGTCATCACTGTCACTAAGATTGCCGTACCAATTGAGCCGGCTAATTGTCTCATCGTATTGACTAAGGCATTACCATGGGAGATTAAACGTGACGGCAATGCGTTCATTCCTGCTGTCATAATCGGCATCATTACAAAACTCATACCGAACGAACGGATAATATAAATCATTAAAATACTACGATAAGGTGTATCCATCGTTAATTGTGTCAGTTCCCACGTGCCATATGTTGTAATGGCTAAACCGATAATCGTAATCGGCTTAATCCCTATTGTATCAAGTAATTTACCAGCTATAGGTCCCATCACACCCATAATTAATGCACCTGGTAACAGTAATAACCCAGAGTCTAGCGCTGAGAAACCTCTTAAACTTTGTAAATAAAGTGGTAGTAAAATCATACCACCGAAAAGACTCATTGTGAGAATCATATTAATCACTGCAGTTAATGTAAATCCTGAATATTTAAGTACTTCAAAACTCAACATTGGCGCTTTCATTGTCATTTCGCGAACGACAAACGCCACCGTAAAGCTGATTCCGATCATAAACATAATGATAATTTTTGTGGACGTCCAGCCATCGTTACCTGCTTCACTAAAGCCGTATAACAATGCCCCGAAACCAATTGTACTAAAAATGATACCCGGAATATCTGCTTTTGGATTCGTCGTTTTTTGATAAATGCCGAACCAAACAAATGCGAGCGCGAGTGAAATAATACCGACAATAAACATACCGAAGAACATCGTATGCCAGTCATAGTTTTCAATAATATAACCTGACAGTGTAGGTCCAATGGCTGGTGCTAAAATCATCGCAATCCCCATTGTTCCCATGGCCATACCACGTTTTTCAGGTGGGAAGATTGTCATAAATACATTCGTCCCTAATGGCATGAGCACCCCTGCACCCATCGCTTGAAGCACACGCCCGACCATCATAATCGAAAAGCTCCAAGCGAAACCACAGACGAGTGAGCCTATCGTAAATATCAACATCGCAGTTAAGAATAAGCGACGATATGAATATTTGTTAAATAAGAATGCACTAATTGGAATCAAAATCCCGTTCACTAACATAAAGCCTGTCATCAACCATTGTCCTGTTGAAGCAGAAATATTAAAATCTGTGTTGATTCGAGGTAGTGCTGTGTTTAACAAGGTTTGGTTCAAAATAGAAATGAACATCCCAAAAATCATCGCAGTTAAAATTTTTCCACGTGTGGCCCCTTTTTTAAAAACATAATTTTGTGTCGCATCTGCTACTTGTTCATTGACCGGCCGAGGTGCAGTTTTATTTTGATTCGCTGTCGCATGTAGACTTGTGTCATCATTTTCAGCAGATGTCGTATGAAACGCGTCCTCTTCACTTTGATTTTGACGTGTCGAAGCTACTGAATGCTGATGATCTTCATCTAAACGAAAAGTATGTGTCGTCGGATGTGCATCACGTTCAGGTTGCGTGGTGTCTGGTGTGACGTCACGATGTTGTTGAGAAAGTGATCGTCTCTTTCTTCCTCGAATGATTGTCCAGTTCAGTATGATAATCACAATAAGAGCAACTATGGTGTAAATCATCATAAACATGTGATGACCCCCTCTCTTAATTTTTGTGAATACTTACTTCAGCATTCATGCCTGGAACAACACCGTTAGAAGGTTGGCTGTTTAATTTGATTTTAACAGGCACCACTTGTGTCACCTTTGTATAGTTACCGTCACTATTCGATGATGGCATTAATGAAAAACTTGAGGCAGTTGCATGACCGATTTGATCAACTTTACCTTTTACTTTTGCGTCTTGACCGTCAATCGTCACATCCACATCTTGACCATTTTGAACGTCTTTTACTTCTGTTTCGTCAATGTTTGCTGTGATATATAAGTCGTCAAGGTCATAAGCATAAGCAATCGGTTGACCTGCTTGCGCGATACCGTCTTCTTGACCATCTAATTTTGCGATTGTCCCAGCTTTAGGCATCGTAATCGTCATCGTTTGTGGCGCTTCACCTTGACTTGCACCTTGTACTTTCGCGACAGTATCCCCTTTTTTCAATGTGTCGCCTTCACGAACATCTAAGCTACTCATTTTTCCTGACACTGGGCTGGCAATTTTAATTTGGTCCCCGTCCACTTGTGCGTTATCTGTTTTAATATAGTTCACGGATTGATTGTAGAAATAAAATCCTACAATCCCCCCGATAATTAACACGATAATCGTAACAATATTTATCATGATTAATTTCTTCATGTTTACTACTCCTTTTCTCAATCAATTTAACTTCTGTATTATAAGATAATTCACTTTTGAAAAATACAGACAATCTTGACAAATGTGTCGGATTGAAATTTATAATATAATAATGATGGTGATAATATGGGAAAAACAAAATCAAAAGCAAGACGGCGCATTGTGAAGGCAATGATTGAATTATTAAAGACGGAATCCTTTGATGAGATTACCATTAAACAGATTTGTGCAGAGAGCGGTGTACATCGTTCAACGTTTTACGCTCAATTTGAAGATAAATATCAATTGTTTGATGTTTTGACGACATATCATATGGCAAAGTATGAAAAGCTTATTTTGTATACATCAAAAGTGTTTGAGTCTTACCCGTTAGAAGAGGCAAAAGCGCGTGTCATCCAAACATTTCGTCTACTGTTTAAATATATGAAACGCCACCAAACCTTTTTCACGACTATTATCGTGACACAACCGCAATTAAAAGCTATTCATCAATATTTAAAATTTACGCGTGACGCTTATGAAAAGTTATTAAATCAACTGCCTCAATTGCAACAATCCAAATATTTTATCAACTATACGATTGGCGGTGAACTTGCGCTTATTTACAGTTGGCTCATGCAAGGTTGTCAAGAATCTCCTGACGATATGGCGCAAATTTTGTATGCTAACATTATTAAAACGGGCAGATAGTTTCACTGTCGGACATGACACACATGTGATACAATCCAACTGACCTACATGATACAAAGCTTTGTCGAATTTTTAATAAAGAAGAAAAGTGAGGTTATGCATCATGGCTTCCACCCCCAAAAAGCAACGTATCATTGAGTTAGATGCGTTGCGTGGGATGAGTTTGTTTAGTATTTTACTCATGAATATTTTAGTGTTTAGTTTTCCTTATGAGCATGTCCGCTTAGACGTTGCACTCCAAGGCGTCAATGGCTTTTTGTTTCGAGTGGTGTCATTACTTGTTATTGGTTCATTTTATCCGATTTTTTCATTCTTATTCGGATTCAGTTTGATGCTCATATATAACAGCACACAACAACGCGGTATCGCATTTAAGCCCGTGATGATACGACGGCTTATTTTTTTGGCGTTACTTGGGTTAATCCACGGGTTTTTCTTTTATTCAGGAGATATTCTATTTACATATGCGGTGATGGGCTTTGGCGCGATGTGGTGCACAAAATCCTCTGTCAAAAGATTAAAAAATGCAGCGATCATTTTGTTTGCAATCAAAGTCGTCATTTGGGGTCTGCCCTTTCTTATCATGGGATGGATGACAAAAGCGAAATTACCGTTCAGTGGCGGGTCTCAGGCAGAATTGAACAACGTGTTACAAGCTCAAACGAGTGTGCATTATATTGATTTCTTCCTTTATAATGCACAAGATAATTTCAGCAACATTGCAGCAACACTGACGCTTGATTGGCTCGATATTTTCCCTTATTTATTGTTAGGCATGGCAGCGATGAAAGGGCATTTCGTCACCTGGGTCAAGGAACACCCGACACGTGCGATAAAGTGGGGCAGCCTTTTTATCATTATCGGGGTGCTCATCAAATTCTTAGGTGCATATGCTATCACGAACCCTGGCTATATGATGTTCAGTTTTACAGTGGGCGGTCCGTTATTATCTGTCGGTATCGTGCTTCTCTTTTTCCATATGATGCAATATCACACAGCACAAAAGTTCCTCGACCCGTTCCGCTATCTTGGAAAAATGAGTTTGTCCGTGTACCTATCTCAAACGCTTGTCTGTATGTTCTTTTTTGCAGGTTTTGGTCTTGGATTTTATAATCAATTACCGCTTTATCAAACTTATCTATTTGCGCTCGCCCTCTTCCTCGTACAAGTTGTGATTTGTTATGTCTACCAACGTCAATTCACACAAGGTCCCATCGAATGGGTGTGGCGAAAAGTTACATATTTCGGCGTCAAAACGATGTCATCAAAATAAGCGCACACGTTAAACAGGCCTGTTCAATCATTCATAGTCGCTACGCTATCAATGTGAACAGGCCCTTTTATTGGAGAACTTTTTGAAAATGAAAAACACAAAATGATATGTTTACTGTCATATCTTTTGCTTACCCTTACTGTATCATGTTTTGCATCATTTTGGGATACAAATATTAGAAATTTATTGTTTTTTTATGAATTGTCTCACAAAAGATGTAATATTTACATATATTAAGTATCATATCCCACATGATTAAAATCGCGTTTCAAACATTCATAATGATTCACACTCACATATTGCCCTTCCTCAATGTCATCTTCATGTTTGACCCCAACGAAACGAAATCCCACTTTTTCTGCAACACGATTACTACCAATATTACGTACATTCGCACGCAATTCTAATTTATTGAGGTGATAATCCGTAAATGCAATTTCGCATAATTTGCGTACTGCAGCTGTCGTTATCCCTTGACCATTTTCACTTTTCGCAAGCCAGTAACCGACTTCTGCCTTACGTGTTTTTTCATTCCAAGCATGCAAATCAATTGTCCCAATGAGTTGATCTTGTTTATAAATCAAGAAAAATAGCGCTTTCCCCTCTGCTACTAAGCTTAAAGTTTGTTGCATAAATGCCGCTTCTTTTTCCACAGAGGTCATCGTTTCTGCCCATGGTAAAAAAGTTTTGAGATGATCTCGATTTTGATTTATAACTTTATAAAGCGCTGGTGCATACTTAAGTGTTGGGTAAACAAAATCAATGTCGTCATTCACTGCGAGTCTAAAATGTTGCACCCCACTCACCCCTTACCTTTAGTTTTCAGATTATTATACACAAATACAACAATTAAAACAATTTGTCTTCAAACTGAATTTTACAAGCACTTGCGTCAATCGCAATCTATAAAACGCATTTTTTTAATGCAATTTTTCAATTTTTAGGTTATCATTTATTTTCCAACTGTCGAAATTCGTTGTTATAAAAAAATAAAACAGGGGTATAAGAATATTCAGGGGTGAAAAATAATGAAAAAAAAGAATCAAAAGCCTGATCGTGGTGACCTCCAACAAAACCTTTCAGAAAAATTTGTGTGGGCCATTGCTTATGGTTCATGTATCGGTTGGGGTTCGTTCATCTTACCAGGTGACTGGATTCAATCATCCGGGCCTATTGCCGCATCAATCGGTATTTTTATCGGTGCCTTATTAATGATCGTTATCGCGGTAAGTTACGGTGCATTAGTCGAACGCTTTCCAGTGTCAGGTGGTGGCTTTGCATTTAGTTTTTTAGGGTTTGGACGTTATGTTAGCTTTTTCTCAGCATGGTTTTTAACGTTTGGATACATATGTGTCGTCGCGTTAAATGCGACAGCGTTCAGTTTATTAATCAAATTTTTACTGCCAGATGTAATTGAATTTGGCAAACTTTATACGATTGCAGGTTGGGATGTCTACATTACTGAAATTTTAATTGCATCTATCCTTTTACTCGTTTTTATGTTGATTGCGATTAAAGGGGCAAGCGTTTCAGGTTCATTGCAATATTATTTCTGTGTTGCAATGGTCGTTGTCGTCGTATTACTCTTTATCGGATCGTTCTTTGGTTCTAACTATTCATTAGATCATTTAAAACCTTATAATGGTACACATTATGGATGGTTCCAAGCGATTATTATGATTGTCGCAGTCGCACCGTGGGCCTACGTCGGTTTCGATAATATCCCACAAACCGCAGAAGAATTTGATTTCTCACCGAATAAAACATTTAAATTAATCGTTTATAGTTTACTTGCAGCGAGTTTGACCTATATTTTAATGATTTTATATACAGGCTGGCTATCAGGTGGTAATAGCGACTTATGGTTGACGGGTTCGGTAACGCGTGAAGCATTCGGTACGATTGGTCTAGCGGTATTAAGCATCGCGATTATTATGGGGATTTTCACCGGCTTAAACGGTTTCTTGTTAAGCTCAAGCCGCTTGTTATTCTCAATGGGCCGCTCAGGCATTATGCCGTCATTATTTAGTCAATTACACACAAAATATAAAACGCCTTACGTTGCAATCATGTTTTTAGTTGCGATTACATTGATAGCACCATGGTTAGGGCGTACCGCGTTAACATGGATTGTCGATATGTCATCTACAGGGGTATCTATCGCTTACCTTGTAACATGCCTTGCAGCAGCGAAATTGTTTAGCTTTAATCAAAACAGTCAAACTTACGGACCGGTTTATAAAGTGTTTGCGATTATTGGCTCAATTTTTGCCTTTATCTTTTTACTGTTACTATTGTTGCCATTTTCACCGGCGTCGTTATCTATGCCATCCTATATTGCGTTAGGTGGTTGGACGATTCTCGGATTGGTGTTCTTCTTTATTCGTTTACCTAAATTACGTCGTATGGATAAAGATGAGTTGACACAATTGATTTTGGATACGAGAAAACGTGATGTTGAAAAAATGATAGAGGAATAAGCAGTTTTGAAATGTTAGAAGATATGCTAGAACGAAAAAGTATGTTTGTCTTAAATCTAGCTTTTTCACGATTGTTCTTAATAAATTTACGCTCTTGCTGTACCTTAAGTTTTTGATGTATGATAGTATTTTAAAAAACAGTGACGAGTTTTTCTTTTGATAATTGAATTCCTCATCACTGTTTTATTTGTTTAATAGAAAAACTTTTATTATTTTATTGTTCCCCATAAAGCACCGAATTTTCCTGTTAATCTATCCCAAGCACTTACTGTCAGGTAAACGCTTCTCCCAGTATTCAGTGTAGCTTACCCAAATATGGTCGTCTTGCTTCATAACTTCATCATAAGTCATTGTTTGTCTTGCTTTTAAGACTCCAGCTTTCATCATCGTTCTAATTGACTATATTTCACATCAGTTGGGCTTTCCAGAGAAGAGCTTAGGAATGATATAATACCAACTTCAAATTAAAGACGTTCATTTAGTAATAAACTAGCATCACCCACCACTATAGATATACCCTATTTTTAACTGTCCTTGGGTCACAATGTTACTGTTTGCCCAACTCAGCGTAATTTGGTTTCATTCCTTTTGTGATGTAAAATGACACGCCTTCGTATATATCATGTCTCAATCAAACAACCTCCGATCAAAGATTAAGTTAAGACATGATTATATATTTTAGAAAATAAAAAATGTAGAAAAAACAGCATTTTCATTCCGCCATTTACACCCCATCCCCTAACAATTAATGTGATAATTTTTCTGAACGGAAATTAATCATAAACAAACTGTTAGATATTATATATATTAATGAAATTAATATATATATTTCGCGAAGAGATAATAGTTCTAATAGTAAAGAGGCTGTATATCCAGCAATCGGTATAGTTCCCCAAGTAAATAAATATATAGTAGAATTTATATGTCCTCTTACATTCTCTGGTACAATTTTATATTGAAGCGTGGTTCTCAAAACACTTCCGAAACTTCGAGAAAGATATCCTAAAAACACGCCTATGAAAAATAAATAAGATTTAGAAATCAGTAGTATAAAAGGAATGCTTAAAAGTAAGTTCACAAGGCCTATAGCTTTTTGGAACCCTATTTTGTTTATTAATATTTGGGGAAGTATAGATCCAATTATCGCCCCGAAAGATAAGATACTTATAATTCCCCCAGCTATATAACTTTGTAAATTAAGATATCTCATCATATATAAAACAATAGTATTCGTTAAAATAGTCATAGAAAAATTGATACCCATAGTTATTATTACGATTAATAATAGTTGCTTATTATTGATTAAAAATAAGAAGGAATTCCTATTAGTACTTTTATTTTTATAGTGATTTTTTTCTTTATTTTTAGAAAAAGAGCCGTTAATTTGATATTTTATACTTACGTAAATAATAAAATTTAAAAATTGTAATATCACCATAACTAATAAGGCTATAATAATATTATTCGTAAATATAAAAGAAAAAATAGGAGAAATAAAATTTACTATAGATCTTATTAATTGAACTAGACTATTTATGGAAGTTAAGTCTTGGCTGAAATAATCAGGGATGAAAACACTAGTATTAATTTCTAAAATTGTAGAGACTAAACTCATTAATACTATAATAATAAACAGTGTTGTAAAATTATTATTCCCCCCAATGATTATAAGCATAAAAATTAAATTCATTATTATAAAAGCAAAATAGAACCAGATGGGCACTCTTATGCTTCTGAATTTATCGATAATATATCCAGCTACTTTGCTAAATATAATAAAACCAATTGAGTAAGTGGAAGTAAGGAATACTACTTTTGAATCAGAAAAGTGATATAGCGTTATTCCAACTATTGGAATTAGATATATGAGCATATCATTAATTAGTAATCTATTAAATTCAGAGTAAATAAATTTATTGCGCATTTTTTAATGTGTCCTTATATAACGTATTAGGATGAATTTGTGCGAAAAATTCATCAACATCTTTCTTAATAACATTTTCATCAACATTGAATTTCTTACTTATAATATTAACAATATCAGCTTTAGAATTGTTTTCTAAGGCTAAAGAGTAAAATAATTCTGATGTTGGGTTATTTAAAATATGATAAACATCATATTTAGGATTATTTAACATTTTAAGTTGAGGGTGGTATCTGTAATGAGACACTATCCATTTAGGAGAATTCACTTCTGATTTAGAAATATTATCATAAAATTGTTTTGCATCAGATATATATTTCCTAATAGAATCATGGTTTAGTACTCTTTTTATATATTTTTCAATTTTAGGATTATTTATTTCAATATTCCAACCTTCAATTTGTTTGGCTATAGGAGCAAACATTACATCAGCAAAAGTTAAGCAATCATCAAATAAATAATTTTTTCGATAGTTATCTAAAATATTATCTAATAAAGTTAGCGTTTCGTTTAATTGAGTTATTCCAATTTCACCAATATCTTTTTTATTTGGAGATCTGAAAGAATTTGAAAATGACATTTCACTCATTAAAGGAAGTAAATCTGCGTGTATGTGACTACAAAAAGTTAAGATTTCGTACTTGGTTTTTGTACTCTTAGTCAATAAATTAACATTATAAAAATCTCTTAAATATTGTTCCATTACTAAAATATCTGAAATAACAACTTCATTTGTAGTATCGACTAAGATTGGTACACGTGGTAAGAATTTAGTAAAACTATTTTGTATTAATGCAGTAGAATCATTTTTTAATATTTGAGTAAGCTGACAGCCACAACCAGACGCTGGCTCTTTTGGAATTTCATAATCATTTTCTCCAGTTATTATTTCAATGTCCCCATTTTCATGATATTTTACAGGCCAATCTAAGCCAATCATTTTATAGCTATAATCAATTTTAGATTCTTCAAGTAATATATAAGCTCTCATAGACCATGAAGAAAATTGTTTATCTCCACCATATAATTTTATCATTTGATGTTCTCCTTTAACAAAAAGAATTTGTTTTAATAGCGTTACTATCAAAAAAATGTTCTAAATGACAACCACCTTGACATTTACTTAAAAACTGGCAACCTGAACAGCTACTTCTAGGCTGTAATGCTTCATGAACTTTTTTTGTCATTTTTTTCCATAAACTTGTAATATCATTTTGTGATACATCTCCAAAATAAACATTACTATGAGGACAATTTCTTAATTTACCATCAAAAGATATACTTGCCCAAGTAATTCCAGACTCACAACTACCAGTAAATTGCTTATCTAGTTTTTCAAAAATTGAAGACTTAAAAGTAACGGGATTATCTTTTTCTGATAAACACATTTTTTGTCCACATGGCCATGCAATATTAATATCACCTTTTTTATTAATAAAATTATCGAGATTTTCTATTAATTCAGATAATTCGTTATATTTAACTGCATATTTCTCATCATTTTTGCCGGTAGGAACATAGCGCATAACACTGAAATATTTACTACCATGTTCATATGCGTCTAATACTACCTTTTTCAAATTTTGAATATTACCTTTTACTAAAGTCAATTCTGTTACAACATCAATTCCTGAAGCTGATAACTTTTCTATGGCATTAATTGCCCTATCATAAGCTAATTTATGACCGGTTAAAAAATTATGAGTAGTTTTATCACCATGTAAAGAAATTAAAACTGTACCTACATTGTTTTTTTTGAAATTTTTTATTATTGAATCATTAATAAAATGGCCATTTGTAAAAACAATTTGATATAAGCCTAATTTCCCTCCGTAATCTAATATCTCTTTTATATCAGGATGTAAAAGTGTTTCTCCACCACTATACCTAACGATCAAACATCCATTTTCACTCACTTCTCGTAATATTTTAAAAATAGTCTCTTTAGGCAAATGTTTTTGAGGTAAAAGTTTGATTTGTTCTTTGACTTCTTTATCAGATAAAGAGGGGTCGATTTTCCAAACGTTATAACAAAAACCGCAATTCCAATTACATAAAGAGGTTACTTCAATTTCTAATCTAAGAGGAAACTCTAATGACTGTTTATGTCTTTTTTCAATTTCAAAATCTACTGGATATATATCATTTGAAACTTGTTTTTTAAACTCTAAAAGATCATTATAAATTTCTTTTTTGGGCACATTGAATTGATATGACAAGTTGCTAACAGCAGTATCAAATGGATTCTTTTGTAGTTCTTCTGCAAATAATACTCCTATATCGTCCAATCGATGCATTTGACTATTTTTAGGATTAAATAAAATTTTTAAATCTTTTCTAAGCCGCATATTTTCAATCATTTCCTTATCCCCCCACACATTGAACAAAGGTTATAATTGACCACGGTCAACTATAACCTTATAAATTAATTACATTGGTGACTAAGTGCTTTTCCAGATTTAACTTCAGGCTTTTTATATTTTACTTTTGTTTCCTCTTTCATCTTAAAATCCCCCTTTTCAATTAATGCGAAACTACAATATTAATTATATATTACACTCCAAAAAATGCAAGCGCTTTCTTAATCTTGGATTTCAATCTTGTGAATGAATAAACAAACTCACTCCCCATAATACTTAATTCTTCTGATTGTTAGTATAGTAATCAGAAGCAATTCTAAATTTATATTTAATATAACCTTCCGTTGCGGTTGAGATTCACGAGGTTACGTGTGCATACTGCTGATAGTTACTTCTTTTCTTTATAGTGATTACTGTTTAATACCAGTAGCTGTCTGACTTCACAATGCCTTTACTTTCGAGAAGTCTAGTCAATCTTTCGTGGCAGTACTACAAAGTCCATTTGGCTTCCATCAAATGTACACTTTAATCAAGCTAAATTGAGTTGAGACAAGTCTCTAGGAAAGCGAATTCTTGATGCCAATCGTAAAAATGATTCTTCATATTAGAGAGCAAGTTACGTCAAATACAACAAAAAAGACAGACGTTTGCCTGCCTTTTCAAACTGGATTCGAATGAACTTATAATTTAAATGCTGCGATGGCAAGCATGAGCCAGCTAATGACAAACAAAATGCCACCAATTGGCGTAATTGCACCAAGCACGCTCACTTGTGTTAAAGATAAGATATACAGTGAACCACTAAAGAACACGATACCTAAAAACATGAGCCAACCTGCCCAGCCGACGTTAAGGTTAAGTGCACCACCAATAATACCAATAAGCACAAGACCTAACCCATGATACATTTGATATGTTGTCGCTTTTTCCCATACCGACATATAATGCTCTGATAACTTTCCGTCCAATGCATGTGCACCGAAAGCCCCTGTACCCACTGCCATTAAAGCGTTCAGTGCACCTAAAATAATAAATACCTTCACAATATTCCCTCCTCATCAAAGTGATCATTAAAAATCAAAAATTGAAGCACCATTTCCTATTTCATCATCCGTGACCATACGTTGATCAGATGTCGTTTGTGCGGTTGCGCTAGAAGATGATACTTTACCGCCCATCATCCGAATCTCTTCATCTGTCACTTGTGTCGACACTTGTCTTTTCGGTGTGACGGTTGAAGATGAACGTGATGGTGCGCTTGTCTCTTGCCCCGTATACAGCGCCGTTAAAGCATGAATGGCATAGATATGTTTTTCAAACGCAGCATCAGTCGTCGCGGCATCTGCTTGAACCAATTCATGTTCCAACAGTTGAATCAGTTTGTCTTTATTCATACGCTTCCTCCTTTTGTTCACACCAATGGATTGGCGCTAAACCTTGTGCTTCAAGATAGGCATTCGTTTTGGAATACGGTTTGGAACCAAAAAAGCCTCTATGTGCCGATAATGGACTCGGGTGTGGTGATTTAATGACATAGTGCCGTGATGTATCAATCAATCTTTCTTTTTGTTGTGCCGGTCTGCCCCACAATACAAAGACGACACCTTTTTTATGATCAGATATCGCTTGGATAATTTCATTCGTAAATGTTTCCCAGCCAATATCTTTATGTGAATGTGCTTGGCCTTGACGCACTGTTAGCACCGTATTCAATAGCAGTACACCTTCCCTCGCCCAATCTTGTAAATGTGGCGACGTCCGTTGACAGCCAATATCGTCAGCGAGTTCCTGATACATATTGCGCAATGAAGGTGGAAATTTCGCACCTGGTTGCACTGAAAAAGCTAAACCGTGTGCTTGATTCGGACCATGATAGGGATCTTGTCCTAATATCACCACTTTGACATTTTCGAATGGCGTGAGGTCAAAAGCTTGATAAATATTTTCACGCTCGGGGTAAACAATTTGCGTCGTATATTCTTTTTCTAAAAAGTCATGCATCGCTTTAAAATCATGCTTTTCTTTAATTTCATGAAATATTGTTGACCAATCCATCTTCTTCACCTCAGCCACATTTTAACATAATTTCGCCTCGCTCACCGCTATGATTCAATAAACATTTTTATAGCAGCTGTTCAATGTGCATGCTAAAATGGGGAACATAAGCATATTGTAGCGTACAGCAGTTACCATACTCATTATGGTATGATGTAATAGATGTACAATTGAAGGAGTGAATGAACGATGGCTTTGAAAAAAGTATTAACGATTGCAGGATCAGACACAAGTGCAGGTGCGGGGATGCAAGCCGACTTAAAAACTTTCCAAGAGTTAGACACGTACGGTATGGTTGCACTTGCAGCGATTGTGACAATGGATAAAGAAACTTGGTCACATGATGTGAGCCCTATCCCATTTGATGTTTTCAACAAGCAACTTGAAACAGTCATTAGCGTAGGACCTGATGCAGTCAAAACAGGTATGCTCGGTAGCGAAGAAATCATCCAACGTGCTGGAGAAGCATACACAGAATCAGGCGCAAAAAATTTCGTAGTAGACCCTGTTATGGTATGTAAAGGTGAAAATGAAGTCCTTAACCCGGGAAATACTGAAGCGATGATTAAATATTTATTACCGAAAGCAACTGTTGCGACACCGAACCTTTTTGAAGCAGGTCAATTATCTGGTTTAGGCACGTTGAAATCTATTGAAGATATGAAAAAAGCAGCAAAAATCATCCACGAGCAAGGGGCACAACACGTGGTGATTAAAGGTGGTAAAGCGTTAGATCAAGATAAATCATACGACTTATACTATGATGGCAACAAGTTCTACCAGTTAACAACGGACATGTTCCAACAAAGTTACAACCACGGGGCAGGCTGTACATTTGCGGCAGCGACAACAGCCAACTTAGCGAATGGTCAAACACCAAAAGAAGCCGTGATTAATGCGAAAGCGTTCGTAGCTTCTGCCATTAAAAACGGTTGGAAAATGAACGATTATGTTGGCCCTGTCGATCACGGTGCATCAAATCGTGTTGAACAAATTGAAGTTGAAGTGACTGAAATTTAATTTCCTTCTCACTCAGATTCAAACTCCGTATTTAAATAAACATGGCTAAAACCTTGATGTATTATACTGTTGAGCACCGTTATCTCGTTCACATTATGATACATCAAGGTTATTTTTTCGAGATTGGGCAATTCCCTTGCTCTCCTAGGACGCTTTTACTTCTATCACGATTTTCAGTTGTTCATCTATTCCCGACACTTGAATTTGCATGTTGTCACGCTGCCAAGTGATCTGTTCATCAACCGCAATAGGATTTTTATAACGTACCGCTATCGGTTCAACTCCAGCCTCGACACATACATATTGGACGACGAGTTGGCCTGGGACAATATCCGTATGTATCGGATTCGTGTCATTCACCAGTGCTAAATAGTGCTGCACGTCTTCTGTTGAAAAACACATCATGACACCCTCCGACTGACAAAAGTTTGTATGATTCGACAATGGCATGTATCACCTTGATCGAATGATAATGCCATTTGATAACGTTGAAATGACTTGATTTGTTGGACTTTTAATACGGCCATTGTCACTTGATAATGCTCGCCTACTTTTAATGGGTAATGTGTTTCAATTTCTGTAGCTACGAGTCGAATTGCTGTTTCTTTAAATGGTCGAAATAGCGAAAAAAGTGGCCATACGCGTGCAGTCATTAATAAAGGGACGGTGGTCGTCTGTGGCATATTAAAAAATTGTTGATAACGCTGGACTGCACTTTTGTCGAAACAGTAAGCTTTAACTTCACGGTCGCCAACGTTCAAAAAGTGCTGCATTGCCCATGCCCCCTCCAATGCCCATTGTCGCAATGGTACTTTGTGCATCTTTCATGTAAAACAGACGGGTCACTAAAATCGCACCACTCGCACTATACGGATGACCGATCGCAATCGCACCACCGTAACGATTCAATTGCGCCTCTTGAATGTTCAACGCACGTGCAGACGCTAACACTTGCGCGCTAAAAGCTTCATTCAATTCTACGGCATCAATTTGGTCTATCGTCCGTTGTTGTCGTTCTAAAATGCGCTGCACTGCGGGTACAGGACCGATGCCTAATACATGTGGATCCACCCCTTCAACCGCATAATCCATAAACATCAGACCTTCCGACATACCGAGTTCGCGTGCTTTTTGTTCAGACATGACGACAACTAGACAGGCGCCGTCGTGTTTGAGACAACAATTACCGACTGTCACTGTCCCACCTTCACGTAATGGCTTTAACCGTGCAATCCGCTCATACTGAAGATGCGGCTTAACACTTTCATCTTGTATCATTTGCTGACCTTTCACTATTAGTGGCAATATTTCAGCTGACATCGCACCTGTCGCAATCGCTTTACTTGCACGATGATGGCTTTGAACCGCAAAACGATCTTGGTCTTCACGTGACACATCATACTGTTTTGCCACGTTGTCTGCCGCTTCAATCATAGTCGGATCTTGACCTACTGGCGCAAATGGCGCACGCTCATAAAATGTCGGAGGTGTCGTTGGATACAGTGATGTCGGCTTTTCCATTTTCCAAGGTGCACGACTCGTACTTTCGACACCCCCTGCAATATAAAAGTCTCCTGCACCGCTTTCAACGAGTCGACTCGCCAAATGAATTGCTTCAAGGCCCGAACCGCATTGACGATCAACCGTGAGACCTGGAACAGACACATCTATCCCTGCCTCGAGCAAACTTTTTCGCGCAATATTGCCCCCTTTACCGACAATATTACCGAGAATGACGTCATCTAAATCATTGAGTGAACAAGATAATGTCGCTTCAAAATGTTCGAATAACGGTTTCAGTAGATGCTCCGGCTCCCATTTTTGAAGTTGACCGCCATACACGCCAATTGGTGTCCGTTTTGCTGCAACAATGACTGCTTTCGTCATTGATAATCACCCCTTTCATAGCAAGTTTGTGCCATTTTTCTCGAAACTTTCCCACTCTCAGTATATGGTAATGTTGCGACGTAAATAAATTTTGACGGTATTTCATATCTCGATACACGTGATGACAACCAGTGCCGTACCGCTTGAATGTCCAACTGTTCCGGACCCGTATAAAGGGCAATCGCTAACTCACCTAGCTTATCATGTGGAAGTCGTACAATGACCACATCTACAATTTCGGGCCTTTGCTTGAGGTGTTGTTCAATCACAGCAGGATACACATTCTTCCCACCAATAATCAAGCGGTCTTGTACACGCCCTTTTAAATACAGCACATCATTCTCGATACGGGCGTAATCACCTGTCGCTATCCATTCATTAAAGGAGGCCTCACCGAGATAACCTGAAAATGTCATCGGGCTTTTCACAAACAATTGTCCTATTCCGGCATCATCTCGTTCACGTAATGTCACTGTCACATTTGGAAATAGACGCCCCACAGAATCGAGTGGTGCAGTTTGATTACGATTGACACTAATAAAGCTCGCTTCCGACGTGCCGAAAAACTCATCAATCGCGCTTTCAGGAAATATCTTTTTGAGTTGTGTGTGACGACTGGCGGGCAATTTGTCTCCAGAAATAAAAATGTGACGTACCCACTGTGACTGTTCTCCTAAATGTATCCCATCGTACACCATTGTAGGTACGATAAACAATGCACACGTTTGTTGAAGTTCTGCAACATATACCAAACTTTTTGCCATATCATAGCGATCTTGCCCGATAAACGTTTTGCCATTCCATAACGCATAAATCAGCACATACAATGTTAACGAATGAGCATACGGACCGAGTGCCATATACGTCTGTGTAGAGGCATCGAGCAACGTATCATTCACTTCAAATGAAGCAATCCATGACGGTAAATCCCTCATAAACCCTTTCGGTAAACCTGTCGTACCTGACGTAAACCCAATATGTAAGCATTGCGGAATCATTGGCGCTTTATGTGCGGGTTCGTGTGAAGTAGATGTCAATCCTTCATCTCCCCATACATAAGGCATACGGTGTAACTTAATGAGCGCATCCCGTTGTTCCGTTGACCATTGCGGTCCGAGCACACACGGCACACCTTGACGTACGAGGGCCGCTAAATAAGCTACGATAAAGTCCAACGTTTGGGTATGCGTCAACATTACATTTTGATGCGATATATTCGTGGGCAATGCTTCACTTTCCTTTTGCACATCTCGCCACAACGTTTCATAGGTGAGCGTCACATCGTCCATCCTAATCGCAATATGTTCCGGTCTTTCTACGGCATATGTTTCAAGTCGCTTTAACAATTCCAAACTTCATCACACTACTTTTACAATTTTTCTTTATTTTAACATAGCGTGCACTTTCCACATATGTGGATTTCATTTTGTCCCTCCATCTTTCATATGTGGTCATCATGCAAAATTTAATGTGATGCCAACTCATCCATATTGATGCATTTCCATGTGAAAAGGCCGGGTCATCGTGAAATGCCCAGCCTTAAAATAATGCAGTTGTTATAAATAATATTTGTCAATAACTTTTAAATCATCTGTCAATTCGTAAATCAGTGGCGCACCTGTTTTAATTTCATAGCCGACGATATCTTCATCTGATACGCCTTCTAAATATTTAATCAAAGCACGTAATGAGTTTCCATGGGCCGCTACAAGTACTGTTTTATCAGCTAATAATTCTTGAGAAATTTGGTCGTTCCAATATGGGATGACACGCACCAAAGTATCTTTCAAACTTTCAGATTCAGGCATCACGCGTCTATCTAATAATTCGTATTTGCGATCTTTTAAATAGCGCTCGCGTTGTGCTTCATCTTGTGCTGGCGGAGGTGTATCGTAAGAACGTCTCCAAATATGGACTTGTTCTTCACCAAATTGCTGACGTGCTTCATCTTTATTTAATCCTTGTAAACCACCGTAATGACGTTCATTTAAACGCCACGATTTAACAACGGGTACGTAGAGTTGATCAGACTCATTTAATAAATGAAACGTGGTCTTAATCGCACGCTTTAATAACGAGGTAAATGCAATATCAATCTGAATGTCTTGTTCTTTCAATTTTTTTCCTGATGTGATGGCTTCGTTGTGACCTTGTTCGGATAAATCGACGTCTGCCCATCCTGTAAATAAGTTTTCAGCATTCCAGACGCTTTGTCCGTGTCTACATAAAATAAGTTTTGGCATGTTTTACCTTCTTTCTATATCGTGAACGCCAGTGTCGCAACATTTGTTGATCAAAAAAGACGTTCACGTACTCATATTGTACCAACAAATGCGCTTACTTTATTTTATAAATTGATTATAACAAGTTTTTTATGCTTTTTCATGATTCCAACATGATAAAATTTGAATATATTAAGTCATTTGCTCCCTGCTACTACTACATTTTCCTGTGTCACTCTATCGCTGTCTGACTTCATTTTGATGCGCTAGCAAAGTATAGGTCGTTTCAATGTACGGAATATGAAGTTGATGCTTTTGACCTTGTCTATAAATATAACCTTGAATTGCTTCAACTTCTGTCACACGCTCATTCATCGTATCATAATACATGCTCGTCGCACTTTCATCAGAGAAAATACGATACGCCGCAATGACATCATCTACAAATGAATCTTCGTATGTAATCCCTTCTGCGTTAGCGACTTGCAAACCTTCTTTAAGCAAGTTTTTACATAATTCCAGCATACTATCGTCTTTTAACAGACGTGCTGTGTCTCTACTCAATGCAGTTAAAGTGTTCATGCCGAGGTTGAAAATCAATTTAAACCAAATCGCCTTCTCAATATTGTCTTCAAGTTCTAACGTGAGCGCTGTCGTTGAAATGACCGCTTTCAATTGTTCAGTAAACGCATCTTGCTTCAACTGAATGCGGTAATCTTTGTCATGTCTCACTTTATCCTCTTGCTTTTCACCGCTAATATATACGACCGCTTGATACGCATCATAGCCCTCTAATTTGGGAAGTAAGCCGCTACCATTTTGTGCTAAAATCACTTTCGATTGCGCGTGCGTGATTGTCTTCAGTTGTGGTAAAATCGTATCAATTTGATGGGTCTTCACCGCAATAAACACGACATCGAACGTCGTCGTTACAGATGACAATGCTTTGACAGGGATACTTTTGCGTTCTCCTGTGTCACGCTCTTCAAATGTCATGACTTTATCTTGTCTCCCTAACAATGTTACATCTAGCGTATCCAATGCCGAAGCGATCGCTGTTCCTACCGCACCGGGTCCAATGATGGCTATTTTCATCTCTATCATCCTTTCAACCTCAAAGTCTCAATGCATTTCTCATGCTTTTATACATAACTCAATATATTCTTTTTTTATTTATAAGTAAAGCGAGTTGATTGTATATTTAAATGCAATAAAGACCGGGACATGATACGTTTTCCCAGTCTTCCTTCAATGTAAAAATTTTAATGCTTTTTTCACCACAGAAACTGAATAGCACAATTTTATGCTACACACTTTCTTTCAAGTGATAACAACGATTACACTATATCTGTTAAAATGTCGCCTAAGATACACCTTGAAGTTCAGATACTTTGGTTTTAATCATAATTTCATCATCTTTTGTTAACTTTTTTGTTACAATGACTACATTTCAATTCAACTCAAAACATTGATGTGCTGCTATGAAAATTTAGAATAAAACTTAAACATTCCTAAGATTTTTCATTATTTTGTTTAAATATACCTGTAAGCATGCAGCGACATCACTTAATGGTATCGGAGGCACACTTATTCAGTTGTATTATCGAAATTACGTCCTTCAAGTCCTGCAAGTTCTTCTTTTGTTGCGGCTGGCGCTTTCATTTCAAAAATTTGATCCACTACTGTGTAATCATAATAACCGAGACGTGCAATCGGGCGAATAGACTTAATATCTAACTTCCCATTCTCCATAATCACTTTGTCATCGATGTGAACTTGCGCGACACGACCGATAACAATGTCCACTGTAGACACAGGATCTCCCGTTGGAATACGAATGGTTTGTACGTACTCGCATTCAAAATGGACCGGTGATTCTTTAACACGATATCCGGGTGCTTCAATACATGCTTCTTTCGTGACACCTGCAAACTCAAACTCGTCTTCTTCAGGTGGTAATGCCTTAGACGACAAGTTCACCGCTTCTCGCAAATCATACGTGGCCATATTCCAAACAAACCAACCTGTCTCTTCTGCATTCTTTACTGTATCTTTACGTTCATGCTTGCCGAGTACTGATTGATTCGCTGCAAACATGACCATGGGTGGATCCCAAGTTAAGTTTTGATACTGACTATAAGGTGCCAAATTATCTTTGCCATCTTTTGAAACCGTTGAAATCCAACCAATCGGACGCGGGACTGTACTACTCTTAAATGGATCGTGTGGCAAACCGTGACTTCTAACCCCTTGTTTTGGTGAATACTCCATCCTATTACCTCCTTCATCATTGCCTTTACTTTAATCTAACAAATGGTGTCATCCGTTGCTAATACATGTTTTCTATTTAATTATTAGGCAGTTCTATTAACAGAATCTGATGTACGTTGAACAGAACTGTTCCCTATCTCCACTTCTATTTCAAGTAAACATACTATTTGAATTTTAAATAACAGGATAAATACTTCTCTTGTTCTATACATAATAAAATTATCTGCTTTCTTTATTTAACAATACTCCCCTCAAAGCAGTTGTCCGATTAAGTATAAACAATTCAGTATATTTAATTTACTTTTTTATTTTTTTAGGTACTATGAAAAAAAGGAGGAATTGATATGCATGTGATTATCCTTACACTTTGTTTACTCCCATTGGTTTTGGTTAATATGTACTTTTATTTTAAGAAAAAGAAAGAAAAATCCTAGTTATAACGATTTTTTAAGTTCAAAAATTTTAAAGAAACATACTAAGATGAGCTGTTAAAAAAGCTAGTTCCTACAACCGTATTGTAGAAACTAGCTCTTTTTTACATATCATACGATTTTTACAATTGTACTATTCTAAATTCGCATGATTATTTTGCATCGTTGTCTCATCGACATCCCATGCGGTCATGAAGTCTAACACGACACCATCTAACATCAACTGTGCACTTTGTTCAAACAAGCTGCCGAGTGGTTGTTCAGAACCTTCAGCCTGATATTTCGTGCCAGCTGGTAGGATGAGTGTCACGTTTGCCAATTCTGCGATTTTAGAATCCGTTGCTGTCGTAACCAATGCAATCGTCGCGCCGACTTCATGCGCTTTATCGGCTAACAGTTTTAAATGTGTTGTCGAACCTGAGCCCGAAATGACAATGAGCACATCCCCTTTTTGAATGGACGGTGTCGTCGCTTCTCCAACGACGTGCGCCTTTTTACCAAGTTGATTCAAACGCATCGCAAAACCATTCGCGACGAATCCTGAACGGCCTTTACCTGTCACGAATACCGCTTCTGCATCAGATACAACTTGTTCGAATTCCGCTATCGCTTGGTCATCCACTTGTGATAACGTCTGTGCAATCTCACGGCGAATCCGTTCAAGCTGTTGTTGAATGGCCATGTTATTTACCTTCAATCGCTTCTCGGATTTGTTTAGCCGCTTCACGTGGATCGTCAGCATTTGCGATACCGCCACCGACGATAATTAAATCGGGGCCTTCATCCGCAACTTCTTTAACTGTTTCTGGTTTAATTCCACCAGCGACAGCAATTTTTGCATTTTTGATGACCGACTTTACTTTTCTTAAGCTTTCTAAAGGTGATTGCCCTTCAGCTTGTAAGTCATAACCGATATGCACGGCGATATAGTCTGCACCTAATGCGTCAATTTCTTTCGCACGTTTTTCTAAATCTTGAACAGCAATTAAGTCGACAAGTAATTCTTTACCATGTTTGTGCGCTTCTTCCACCGCATTTTTGATGGATGCATCTTCAGCTACACCTAAAATTGTGACAACATCCGCGCCAAATTTCACTGCTTGGCTCACTTCATAGTCTGCCGCGTCCATAATTTTTAAGTCAGCTAATACTTTGACATCTTCATCTTTCACGTTCTCTTTTAAATGTTGCACAGCTGGTAAGCCTTCATTAATGACGATAGGTGTTCCGATTTCAACAATATCGACATAGTCCGTTACTTTTTTCGCAAGTTCTGCTGCATCTTCTTTATTTAATAAATCAATGGCTAATTGTAATTCCATGATTTCATCAATCCTCCGTCATGTTTTGTCTCTTACAACTCGTGCTATACCCTTTAGAAAAGAGATTAAACATGTCGGATTTATAAGTTCAACGCGACTTAATTGTCAATTTCAGGCATTGCTGCATCATCTACATACACTTCTACATGGGGATGACGATGTAAAATCGTCGCTGGCACATCCGTAGTCACTTCTTGGCTCATTAAATGACGAATCGCTTCACGTTTTTGCTCACCAAACGCTAACAAAATGATACGTTTCGCTTTCATAATAGAACTTAATCCCATTGAAATGGCTTGTTTTGGTACATCATCAATCGAATCAAAATAACGACTATTCGCTTTGATTGTGCTTTCAGTTAAATCGACACAATGCGTTAAACTTTCAAACGGTGTCCCTGGTTCATTAAAACCAATATGACCGTTTTGACCGATGCCTAAAATTTGAATATCTAACGGACCGCCTTCTTCTAATAGCGTTTCATAACGTTGAGATTCCGCTTCAATATCTGATGCTTCACCATTTGGCACGTGAATATTTTCAGTAGTAAAATGAGGATACGCGCCAAATAAAACATGTTTCATATATTGGCAATAGCTTTCCTCATGATCTGACGCTAAGCCGACGTACTCATCTAGATTAAATGTTTCCACTTGAGACACGTCGAGTTGGTTTTTTTGAAGTAATTCCACTAAATAGTCATACACTTTAACCATTGTGCCACCCGTTGCTAATCCTAAACGACTGTCTTTTTGATATAACATTTGTTTAAATAATTCGCTCGCAACGTAAAATGATGCATTCGCTTCATGACCTAAATTAATGATCTTCATTATGCTTATTCCTCCTCAATCATTTTCACAAAACGTTTCGTAATATCACGTGGTCTCGTAATGGCACCACCAACAACTGCAGCATACACACCTAAATCCATGACTGTTTTTAACATTTCAGGCGTGATCACATTCCCTTCAGCGATAACTTTTTGCGATACATTCGCTAGCACGTCTTTTAAAAACGCAAAATCATTGGCGTATAACACTTGACCTGTCGTTTGCTCTGTATAGCCATGTAACGTCGTACCAATATAGTCAAAGCCGAGACGTTCTGCATTTTGCGCTTCTTCTACCGTCGCAATGTCTGCCATAATTTGAACATCCGGCGCTGCTTTACGGATATATTGTACTAAAGTTTCTAAATCTTCAGCAGGACGTTCACGTAATGTCGCATCCATCGCAATCACTTCACATCCGCTTTCAATAAGTTCATCTACTTCTTTTTGTGTCGCAGTAATAAATACGGAAGAGTTGTCATAGTCTCGCTTCACAATACCGATGACTGGCAAATCCACCTCTTCTTTAATCGCTAAAATATCTGCTTTCGTATTCGCCCTAATCCCAACAGCGCCTCCTTGTTTTGCAGCTAACGCCATTTTCCCCATAATGAATGATGAATGGAGTGGCTCATCTGGTAACGCTTGGCAAGATACGATTAATCCTTGTGTTAAATTCATCTAATGACTCCCTTCTAATTGTTCTTCTACTTCATTTTTAATGGTTGAAACGTGAGGTCCATAGACAATTTGGACGCCGTTTCCTTTCGTAATGATTCCTTTAGGTTCAGTACCTTGAATCAAGCTTTCATTTACTTTTTGTGTATCTTTTAACGTGACTCTCAGGCGTGTCGCACAGCAATCGACTATTTCGATATTTTCATGTCCACCTAAACCTTGAATAATGGTTGTCGCACGTTCATTTGTTTGTACGCTTTGTTGCGTTGTCTCATCTTCACGCCCCGGTGTTTTAAAGTTAAACATTTGAATTAACATTCTAAAAATCACATAGTAAAGTGCGAACCAGACGAGACCGATTGGAATAATCCATAAATAATTCGTTTTCGCTTGGCCTTGTAAAACACCAAACAAGATAAAATCTATAAAACCACCGCTAAACGTCTGCCCAACCGTAATGTTAAAAATATCTGCCATCATAAACGCTAAACCATCTAATAATGCATGAACAACGTAAAGTAATGGGGCAACAAATAAAAAGCTAAACTCTAACGGCTCCGTAATACCTGTTAAAAAAGACGTTAAAGCTGCAGATAACATTAAACCACCGACCACTTTTTTGCGCTCAGGTTTTGCTGTATGATATATCGCGAGTGCCGCACCTAGCAGTCCAAACATCATTGTAATAAAACGCCCTGACATATAACGCGAAACGCCTTCATAATAATGTGCCGTTGCAGGGTCACCTAATTGTGCAAAAAAGATATTTTGCGTCCCTTGAATCAGTTTGCCATTCAATTCGAGTGAACCTCCGAGCGCGGTTTGCCAAAATGGAAGATAAAAAATGTGATGCAATCCGAAAGGCCCTAGCATTCTCAATATGAAACCATATAGGAACGTACCAATGACGCCTGTTTGCTTCACAATTTGACCTGCTCCCATAATCGCATGTTGAAATAACGGCCAAATAAAGAACATCACTAAACCTAATACAATAGATGCAAAAGCTGTCACAATTGGAATAAAGCGTGAGCCCCCAAAGAAGCCTAAAAACTGCGGTAATGTGATTTTGTAGTATTGATTATGGAGCATTGCCGTTATGATACCCACAATGATCCCCCCAAACACGCCTGTCTCTACAGTTTGAATACCTAAAACCATCCCTTGCCCAGCCTTAGCGAGTTGGTCAGGTGCCGCCACCTGTTCTGTAATTGTTAAAAGGCCGCTCATCGTTGCGTTCATAATTAAAAAGCCCAACATCGCAGCTAACCCAGCAGTACCCTTATCTGCTCGTGCCAAACCGACTACAACACCTATCGCAAACAATACTGACAAGTTTTGAAACACAATACTGCCAGCCATCCGCATTAATATAAACAAATGTTGCAACAATGGAATATTTAAAAATGGATACGCTTCGATAGTGTTCGGATTACTCAGTGCGCCTCCAATACCGAGTAATAATCCTGCTGCCGGTAAAATCGCAATTGGTAACATAAAGGACTTCCCAAATTGCTGCGCTTTATCAAATAATGTATTCAATCTTGTCCCCCTCTTCTTCCCTGTTCACTCTCAATATATCACTAAGAAAATTTCCGTCAACAAAATACGTTGTTTTGGAAATTATTTTCAAATATACTGAGTTTAAAAGGAGGATGACGATGAAAATTGAAAATCGTATTCAACAAAATCAACATCATTTCACAAAAGTTGACCAGCAAATCGCTCAATTCATTTTGTCGGTAGATGATCATACGGACTTAGGTGCAATTAATCAGTTAGCGGATGCGATTGGTGTGTCACCTTCTAGTATTACACGCTTTGCACATAAATTAAATTATGATAGCTTCCAATCGTTTCGTTTCGCCATCCAACACGAACTGCAAACGGAACCGATTCACAATAGTCCTTCCATTCAAATTTTGCATCAACATTATCGCGCCATCATGGATCACACGGGTGAATTTCTCATTGAAGATGATTTGATGTACCTCGTCAACACGATTGAACAGAGTGATAAAATCATTTTTATCGGTATTGGTAGTTCTGGATTAAGCGCGCAAGAATTGTACTTTCGCACGTCGAGAATGGGCTTCAACACGCTCGCTATTACGGATGCGCATTTAATGACAGTCATTGGGCACATGTGTCATGGCAATACTACGATCGTCGCTTTTACGAATAGTGGCGCAACGAAGGAAATTATGGATAGTTTAAGTCATGGTCGTGAAAACGGGGCGACTGTGATAGCCATTTCTCATTTTCGGACACCTGCACTGGAACAACATTGCCATCGCATCATTATGACCGCCGATCGCAATCAAACACATGATGCTTACTTTATTAATTCTCAACTCGCCAATCACTTTATTATTGATTTATTGAGTTATCATTTACTACAAAATGAAGAACGCTTAGCCCATTTTACGTCGAGTTATGAACAACTGTCAGCGAAAAGAACACACACGACTTATTCGACGCATGATTTTCGCCGTCTATAAGATTAAACTGAGCAGAGCTATATTAATTTTGAGTTATTTTTAGTAAAATAGATAGATAATCATAATCAGGAAGGCAGTGAATCTTTTGCAACCGATTACAGAAGAAGCCGTACAAGCACTACTCGACGAATACGCAAATCAACCTGTCTATCTGCACGTTGAAACGACAAATGGCGCTTATGCCAATCACTTTGATCAACGTGTGTTCAACGCAGGTACTTTTTTAAGAAATATCCAAGTCACTTACCAACATGCACAACTTAAAGGGGGACATAAAGATCCTTACCGTGTAGGACTGAAGCTTGGCGAACATAGCTGGGTATATGTTCAAGGTTTAACGCATTATGAAGTGACTGAAGATGGGATGTTTTTATTGGCAGGATTCAATTATGAAGGACAACTTGCGGCAGCACTTGAAATGAGCCACAAGCCTTTTAAAGCATAGAAAGGAGTATTGATGATTATGACAACTGAACACCATATCCTTGTCATCTTCCCACACCCGGACGATGAGACATTTTCTTCAGCAGGTACGCTTGCACGTTATATCGATGAAGGTGTGCCCGTAACTTATGCATGTCTGACACTCGGACAAATGGGACGTAATCTTGGGAACCCGCCTTTCGCTACACGTGAATCACTGCCAGACATTCGCGAACGTGAACTCGACGACGCCATGAAAGCAATCGGTATTACAGATTTACGTAAAATGGGCTTACGTGATAAAACTGTGGAATTTGAACCCGCGGAAGAAATGGATGCGATGGTGCAATCACTTATCGATGAAACACAACCTTCCACGATCATTTCATTTTATCCCGGTTATGCCGTCCATCCTGATCATGAAGCAACAGCAGAAGCGGTCGTGAGAACTGTTGGTCGTATGGATGTTGCGCGTCGTCCAAAACTTCAATTAGTCGCATTTAGTAATGATGCCGTTGAACAGTTGGGCGAACCTGATATCGTCAATGACATTTCAGCTTATCAAGACCGTAAATATGCCGCATTCGAAGCACATCGTTCACAAACGGGACCTTTCTTGGAGCAACTTGCCAACCCACAAGGTGACGTTTCTGGTGCGCCAAAAGATGCTGCAAACTTTTTAACAACCGAAACATTTTGGACTTATTCATTTAAATAAATAACGTATTGCACATGCATGTGACATTTTAGTGGAGGAAGATACATGACTGAATTCGATTTATCGACACGTGAAGGTCGTTGGAAACATTTTGGTTCAGTAGATCCTGTCAAAGGAACAAAACCAACAACAAAAGATGAAATGACCGACCTTCAAAGTACACATAAGAATTTTTTGTTTGAAATAGAAGAAGTAGGAATTAAAAATCTCGTGTACCCTGTATGGATTGATCAATATCAAACCGCTGGGAACTTTAGCTTTTCAACAAGCTTGAATAAAGACGAAAAAGGCATTAATATGAGCCGGATTTTAGAATCTGTAGAAGCAGAATATGACAACGGGATTCGTCTGGAATTTGACGCATTAACACAATTATTAAATCAGTTGAAAAGTCGCATGAAGCAACATAGTGCCGGTGTGGATGTTAGTGGTAAGTGGTTCTTTAATCGCTATAGCCCGGTTACACAAATAAAAGCAGTAGGTCACGCTGATGTGACTTATGGTTTCGCGCTAGAAAATGATGTAGTGTCTCGTAAAGAAATCACCATTGAAGCAGCTGTTACCACGCTATGCCCTTGTTCAAAGGAAATCAGTGAGTATTCTGCACATAACCAACGTGGCATCATTACAGTGAAAGTGTATCTCGATAAAACGGCAACACTTCCAGAAGATTATAAGGAAGTTATTTTAGATGCAATGGAAGCCAATGCAAGCTCTATGTTGTATCCAATTTTAAAACGTCCGGATGAAAAGCGCGTGACAGAACGTGCTTATGAGAATCCGCGTTTTGTGGAAGATTTAATTCGTTTAATTGCGGCAGATTTAGTCGAAGTCTCTTGGTTAGAAGGCTTTGATATTGAATGTCGTAATGAAGAATCAATTCATCAACATGATGCATTTGCGAAATTGAAATATCGAAAATAACGGGATGGACTAAAAAAATTTAATTATTTTTTAGTCATTAATGAACCATAAAACCATGATAAAGACTGGGAAAGCTAATGTCCCAGTCTTTTCCTTTTTGAATCAGTACAATAAACTTGCTTCTATTGTTGAATACGGAAAGTAAGTTTATTCACGACTAACTCACTTTCTCATTCAATTCATTAAGATCTATTAAACGGTCAGCTTGTTTAGCCTGCTCAATATTATGTGTGACAAGTACAATGGTCTTATTATCAGTATCTCGCAACTCTCGTATGAACTCAAAAGCGATGTCAGCGAGTTTTGGATCAAGCGCACCAGTCGGCTCATCTGCTAAAATGATGTCACCTGGTTTTAAAATTGTTCTTGCTACCGCTACACGTTGTTGCTCGCCACCCGGTAAAGTATTGATTTTGTCATTCAATAATGTATCAATTTCAAGTTTCTGTAACACTTGCTGAATTTTGTCTAGCTTCTCTTTCTTGCTGATTTTGACATACTCCAACGCAAGTAATAAGTTGTCTTTTACAGTCATATCAGAAATGAGCGCATAGGATTGAAATAAATAGTTAATCGTATGTCTTCTCAATTTTGTCGCTGTAGCTGAGTTAATCTTAGGAATCGCCTGGTTGTAAATTTTGACTTCACCCGTTTCTATCGTCTCTAGAAGCCCTATCATATTGAGCAATGTCGACTTCCCACAACCTGATTTCCCAACAATTGCAACAAATTCTCCTTGATGTATATCAAGTGAAAAATCACGGATAATTGTTCTACTTCCAAATTTCTTCGTTATATGATTGATTTCAATTGCTTTCATTATGATTTCTCCTTAATTGTAAGAAGTAATTGTTTAATATCATTACGCGACATATATAGGTAAAAAATGAGTAACTGAATCGCACCGTAAATTGTAATAGAAACAATCCCTGATTTTGACGGCCAGAATAAAACGACAAGCATATCAATCGCCCAAATACTTAAAATCAAAATCATCGGAAGGCTGTACATTTTAAAGAAACTGAAGCCTAAAAATTTTGAAATATAAAGACGTTCATAATGTGTTAATCGATACACATAAGCCAATGATATGAGTAAAAGAATGGATAGCAATAATGCACCAACGATAAAACTACCAAACCAAACGATGGTTTCTGCTAAGTCTTTTTGAAGTCCATCAATAAAGACTTGAATAGGGACAAATTTCAGTTCATTGTCTGCCAAATGATATTGTTCCAAGTAGCTTTTCGTAGTATAGTTTTCTGCTGTCTTTCGATCCTTAAACTTGATATAACTATTCAAATCATTACTTCTCAAACTTTCTGATTGCAAGTAATTCATATTTTCTGGTGTAATGATATAAATAATCGGATCTTTTACCATCACTTCGTCATTCGGGGTATTGTTCCAACTAAATATTTTTTGTTGAAAATGGTAAGTTATAAATTTAAAACGATTTTCCTGATTATATGCAGTCGGAATATCATTTTCATTTCGTTCAGTTGACTCACTTTCTTTAATCCATTGTTCAAATTTTTCTTTCTGCTGTTTCGTATAACTATCAGGAATTAAAAACACTTTTGTACCACTCTCAGCATTATCGATATATTGCTGTGCTACATTGAGGTGAATATTCTTTAAATAATTAGGTGAAAATGTCATATACCAAAATGCTTTTTCTGGCACATTTTCATAAATCGCTTGCTCTCGATAATATTCAAGCAAGTCTTTATCAAAATATTCAGAATGCGCAATGAATACGTTAGCATCTTTCACGATAGATTGATACCAATGATAAATGTCGCGATCTAGCGCATTAGATTTTCCAGCTATGGTCGAAAGATCTTCCCCTGTTTGCATATCTTTTAATGTATAGTAATTAGAAACATTTTCCCATTGTTTCGCAATCCGAAAATTTTGTACGACCTCTTTGATTGGTTCATCTAAACGGACACTACCGAATACGAGTAAAATACTTAGAAGCACATAACCTAATGCGCCCATGCCATAGAGTGTACGGTGAGGCACTTTCCCTTTAATTGCATCTACCGGTTTCATTGAGAACACAGTCAACACCGCTATGCCAGTCATGAAGAGTGTGAGTGTTAAATTGATGACGCCACCTAAAAAGAAATAAGACAAAACTTTTAATGTTATCGACTGCCAGCCACTCACATACCATAAAATAACTGCAAAAACAGGAATAATCAGGATTGAAAACACCACAAATTGACGCAACACTTTATTCGCAACTGCCCATTTTGACCACCCTAAAAGCGTTAAATGCCCTAAATTTTTAAGGTTCGCAACTGTAACAGCAATAAATAATATAAACACTGCTAACATCGTCATGATTAATAAACATGACAATACAACAGTGACTGTATTGTCCATTTTAGCAACGCCGCCATTAATCGTGGTCAAAGCCGTTTCAGATTGATGCGTCACTACAGACAAAGCTTTGATCAACTGTTTGAATTGTTGTTCTGAACCATAAACTGTGTATGAGCCATTGATACTTTTTGTCGTATGAATATAAGACTGCAAATCGACAATAGAATGCCTTTTAGCAAAATATGGCGTATTGAATTCTTTAATGTTATGAATAGAACCATTAAAATCTCCAATCGTTGCTTTTTCATTTTTACTATTTAATAATTTTACTATATCCTGTTGTGACATGATTGTATGATCATACAGTTGAATTTCTGGAAATTGTTCCGCTTTACCTGTTAAACCAATCAATTCATGATTTGTCTCTTCATCAACCGTCGATGTCAAAATCAATAGTTCAGGAAACTGTTTTAATACATCCATGACATCTTCTTTTTGCTCGATGGTGATACGGTTTAAATAAAACTGATGCTGATTAGCCGAATTTTGTACCTCGTCCCATTTTTCATCATACCATTCACCCAAACGAAAAGTTGTCATCATCAGAATAATGATGGCTTGTATAGCAACTAATGCAAAGATGAGATACCGTATCTTTCCTACTAATTGTATATTTTTCATTTATTCTCACCTATTGTGCTTATCTACAATTCCAATAAGCTACAGCCGATCTCCATCCAACATATTGTTTTGCCACTGCTTTAACACCTGGTCTTTTCCAACCAGAAAAAGTTGAATTAGCCGTTGCCGAGTGTGTAAATCTACCTGTTTGAACTATAGAATAACTGTAAGTAAAAAACGTTCTTCCATACTCCCAATGTATTTTGACACCATGAAATGTTGGACTTTTTAATTTCATATTTTCTACCTCTTAAAACAGAATTAATAAGCGCTTACATTGACATTATACTACATTATCCACTAAACTAAATAATTATTTTATTTAGTTTAAAATAATATTAGGATTCAAGCAACTTTATAGTCGTATACCTTTGTCAAACACATAAAAGCCATTAATTATTCACAGAAAATGAATTTTAATGGCTTCATAAATCGTATTTACTTATTTTTAAAACTTTACTCTTCTTTCCCTAATGCACGATAGATGGCTTTGGCAACACCGCTGTTTTCATTCGAATCTGTCACAAATGTTGCGATATCTTTCAATTCTGGCAAGGCATTTTCCATTGCGACGGCAACGCCAGCACGTTCTAACATCGATTTATCATTTAAGTTATCGCCAACTGCCATCGTATCCGCCATATCGATACCGAGTTGTTCAGCAATGGCTTGTAAGGCTAGCCCTTTTTGTGCATCAATATGTGTAATTTCAATGTTACCGAGTGACGATGAGGAAACTGCTAAGTTGCTACTTTCTGATAATTGTTTTTTCACACGCTCAATTTTAGCTAAATCTTTGTCGTACGCCAAAACTTTCATGATAAGTTCACCAGGTACAGATTCGATTTTGTCATAATTATCAACGACTTTTAATGTTCCAAGATCGATGCGATGTTGAATATGCTTTCTGATTTTCTCTACATCGCCTTTTTGACCTGAGTGTTTCGCAATATCTAAATATATGGCTAAATCTTTTTCGGGGTCTTCTGTATAAATACCAAAGTTCGTATACACTTGATAGTACATATTCTCATTGTTTAATGTTTGTCGAATGCGTTGGTACAAACCGTGATTCAAACTGGACGTATGTACAATGTCAAAACTTTCATCTCGCACTTCTGCACCGTTCAAACAAATATATGGTACTTTTAACCCTGTCGGAATAATTGGATCGTTTGCTTCATAAAATGCACGTCCAGTCGCAATGACCACTGTCACTCCTTGAGACTGCGCATATTGAATCGCCTCAACATTTTCTTTTGATACTTCATGAGCTGCATTCAACAATGTCCCATCCATATCTGTTGCTATCAGTTTCACCATCTTTATCCCTCTCTCTACTTTTCGTTCTTCCTTTACTCGTTTTAAATATAATCTCATTTTAACAAAGTTACATAAGGAAGTACCGTAAAATGAATTCCTATCACGCTTCTTACCATTCGCTCATATAGAGAAATCACACTTTGAAATGGTAAAACAATGACTTAATTCTTTTGTCGTTTTTTATACAAGCGTAATGCTCTAAAAAATTGGCGTAATATTTCTCCACATGAATAAGCCAACACTCCTGACACAACAGACGCACGGTGATTCATTCGACTATCTTGAACGAGATTCATCAAACTCCCCACACATCCCCCTTTTGGATCCATCGCCCCAAAAACAACTGTATCGACACGACTCATTACAATCGTGCCCGCACACATCACACACGGCTCTAATGTGACATACAACGTGCACCCTTCTAAACGCCACGTCCCTAGTTGTGCGGCTGCTCGCTCCATAGCCAGATGTTCCGCGTGGGCGGTTGGGCTTTGATCAGTTTCTCGTAAATTGTGAGCACGTGCTATAATTTTTCCATTTTTAACAACGACAGCACCAATTGGCACTTCCCCTTTTTTAGCAGCTTTTCTCGCCTCTTCTAGCGCAATTGACATATAATATTGATGACTTGTCATACAGAAATAGCCTCACTTATGTTAAAATTTATAATACTGAATAAATAAAATAATACTGGAGCGAAATATATGAAAAAACCGTTTATCGCAATTGAAGGTCCTATAGGCGTTGGCAAATCTTCATTAGCACACCAGTTGAGTCAATCTTATCACTTTTATGAAGCGAAAGAAATTGTCGGTGAAAACCCCTATTTGTCAGATTTTTATAGTGATATTTCGAAATGGAGTTTTCAAACTGAGATGTTCTTTTTATGCCACCGTTACAAAGATTATCAAGACCTTGCAGAACACACAGATGGTATAGTCAGTGACTATCATATTTATAAAAATAAAATCTTTGCACGTAATACGTTAAATGATGCAGAATACGATAAATTTTCAAGAATTTACGATATTTTAACAGAAGATCTCATCTCACCAGATTTTACGGTCATTTTAGATGCAGATTTAAGTGTACTCAAACAACGTATCGCTAAACGTGATCGTAGTTTTGAAGCCAATATTCAAGATAGTTATCTATTGAAATTAAAAGAAGATTATGCAAATTACTATCATTCTTTAAAAAGCGAAGGACATGCAGTGTTATGGGTGGATACGACCGACCTTGACTTTGTCCAAAATGAAGCAGATTATACATATGTATTTAACCAAATTAATGAACTCATTGGAGGCCATAATCATGAATCAATATAATATACCCTCAAACGCGATTATTACCATTGCCGGTACTGTCGGTGTTGGCAAATCATCTTTAACCCGCGCAATAGCAGAAAAACTTAATTTTAGAACATCTTATGAAAATGTAGAACATAATCCCTATTTAGATAAATTTTATCATGATTTCAAACGTTGGAGCTTTCATTTACAGATGTACTTTTTAGCAGAACGCTTTAAAGAGCAAAAACGTATGTTTGAGTATGGGGGTGGCTTTGTTCAAGACCGTTCAATTTATGAAGATGTCGATATCTTTGCAAAGATGCATGTAGAACAAGGTACGATGACGCCTGAAGATTTCAAAACATACTCCAACCTTTTTGAAGCAATGGTGTTAACACCCTATTTCCCTAAACCTGACGTCCTCATTTACCTCGAGTCAGATTATGAAGCAGTTCTTGAACGCATCCAAGCACGTGGGCGTCAAATGGAAATCGAAACAAATCCTGAATATTGGGAAATGCTGTTCCAACGTTATGAGAATTGGATTAACCAATTTAATGCTTGTCCTGTTGTTCGTGTAAATATTAATGAATATGATTTATTGAGTCACCCTGAATCGGTCGATGTGGTATTGAAAAAAATCGGTCATGTAATCCATACCTATAGACAAGTCGATCAACGTTCATAAATGTTTTAATCAACGGGTCTTTGTGGCCGACATATTGCGGCTCGCGTTCCTAGTTGGTTCACTTCAACTAAAATCGACTTAATTGAAGCGTACATGAGATGGAGGCCGAATTGGGTTTTAGGGCAGTACAAAAACCTCATGTGTAATAAAAATTTCGCTGTACTGCCCCCGCAAGGCGAACTAGACTTCTCAAATGCAAAGTGATTGAGAGATTAGACAGCTACTGCGTTAAACAGCAGTCACTATTAAACATCAGAAATCGCGTTAAGCCTTTGTTTTGGCCCTCAGGAATCTCACCTCGCTTTGTAGTCGCTATCCCACAGCTCTTTATTAATGCTTGTCCCTTTATCATTTTAAACATTTCTAAATCAAATATGTAAGAAGGATGAAATAACTTTTGAAGATATCGTCTTTCTTTTATTTATTCAAACACTCAGATTGTAAAATGAACAGGCTGGAAGATTTTCCAGCCTGTTTTCTTTATGAATCTGTTTTGAATGTCCACCTCACTACTTACGAAATGAAAGCAACACGCAATTTTATTGGCTTGATTTATTTTGCTTTGGGCAAAACGTTTTCCAATAAACCAACGTGGTCAATGACGACATCTGCCGCTTCAAACTTCGCCTCTTGTCCTAATCCTGTACGGACGCCTACATTCAGCGCACTTTTCATATTTTTACCGGTCAACATGTCATTATCTGTGTCGCCCACCATTATTACATCTTCTCCACGCACACCGCGATTCCATAATGGCTGAAGTAAACGAATATCCGGCTTTTCATACTGTCCATCATTCGTTGAGATGACCATATCAAATACATCCGTTAATTGCGTTTCTTCCAAAAATTGCGTCACGCCTGTATGATTATCACTAGTTACGATGCCTAACGCGTAACCTTGTGCCTTTAAACGTTGCATTAACGATGCTACACCTTCATAAAGGTTGATTTCAGGTACACGTTGACTGATTAAAGTTTGACTACGTTGTGCGACCCAATCAGCAATATTTTCATTCGTAAACTGTTGAAGAACTGCAATTAAATCTTTCAACGTCCCCCCATTCATGACACTATTCACTTCGAACCGTTCATCTTTAATCCCGATTGCCTGATATACTGCTAGACGATCTTCAAGCTTAAAATGGTCACAGATATCATTAACTAATTGTATCCCTATTTTTGTCCAACTATCATCAAAATGTATCAGCGTTCCATCTTTATCAAATAAAATCCACTTCGGTGAAATCATTTTTTTGCCTCCATTTATGTCTTTGTATCAAACTAAAAGTGAAAAAATAACGCATTGACTTTCCAAAAAGACTCTCTTGAATCATTCCATCACATTCTACTATTTCTTATGTTACAAAATCTATCTATTAATGCAAATAACATCTCAACATTTATTCAATTTTTCATAAACAGTTAAGAATCATTTAATTTTTTTATTTTATATATGATGTAAAATAAAATAGAAGGAGTGATGAACATGAAAAAATTAAAACAAAAAAAACGATTAACATCACTATTATTAGCCACTACAATGCTTTTAGGTATCATGAATACTGGCGTTAGCCATGCTGCTTCAGACGAAAATCAAGCGGAATTAAAATTAGCGACGCACAATGTTTATATGCTTTCTGGTTTCCTTTATCCTAACTGGGGGCAAAGTAAGCGTGCAGATTTAATTTCAAAATCTAAATATATACAAGATAATGATGTCGTAATTTTCAATGAAGCATTCTATCCTGCTTCAGCAAATCAACTGTTCAATAATCTAAAATCTTCTTATCCTTATCAAACTGCGGTACTTGGCCGTTCCACTTCAGGATGGGACCGCACTGAAGGTCATTATTCAAGTACGACTTTTGAAAATGGTGGTGTTGCTATCGTAAGTAAATACCCTATTAGAGAGCGAATTCAACATATCTTCCAGCACGGATGCGGCTTTGATAATGATAGTAATAAAGGCTTTGTCTATACTAAAATTGAAAAAAATGGAAAATTCGTTCACGTTATCGGTACACACACACAATCTGAGGATACACGCTGCTCAGTAGGTCAAGATAGAGCAATTAGAGCTGAACAAATGAAAGAAATTAGCAATTTTGTAAAAAGTAAAAATATCCCTAAAGATGAAGTAGTTTACATCGGTGGTGATATGAATGTAAATAAAAATGCTGGAAATGGTGAATTCCAAGATATGTTGAAAAACTTAAATGTCAGCGATGTAACTTATACAGGTCATTCAAGCACATGGGATCCTCAATCTAACTCAATTGCCAAATACAATTATCCTAATAGTGCGCCAGAGTATTTAGACTATATTTTTGTAGATAAAGACCATCGCCAACCAGGCCAACTCATTAATGAAGCTGTAGCTGAAAAATCACCAACTTGGGATGTTTATAAATTCCCATACCTTTATGTCTACAATGACTACTCTGATCACTATCCAGTAAAAGCGTATAGTAAGTCATAGAAAGTTTAATAGTCGTATTGACTCTCATAGACTGTGGTTATAGGATTAACCCATAAATATACTCACAATACCTTTACTAGTAACAAAACAAGAATAAATAACATACCCGTATATAACCGAGATGTTTCGCCATCCATCACGAAGCATCTCGGCTTTATATTGCTTAAAAGTATTTAGAAAATGTCATTGAATGGCATAGATAAAGGTATGCTTACTATTTAAATACACTAAAATCACCTTTAAAAAATTTAGGCTCTTTCCTATTTCAGTCAGACGGGGAATCATGTGTCCTGTTTTGAATATAAAAAGAGCGCAATGCTTTCCTCCACTACTCGTAATTAAGAAAATCATGCGCGTATAGCTCACATTATGTCGATTTCACTAGAGTTTTATCACTTATAAAGAGAAGGTTGAAGAACAGAAATACAAAGTAGCTGTATTTTTATTTTACTTTCATCCAATGATTATCCTTAAAACTTAATAACGGATGATTTCAAACGTGTATAGAACATTGATGTTAAGATGATTTTTATGATTGCAGAAAGCACCACATATCAATGCGCAAACCATCTTCAATCATTTTAATAGCGTTTAGGTTTTAAGTCGAGTTCTGAATTGGACTCGGGTAAAACAGTCATGAACTGCATTGATAAAATGCTTAAAAAGCTAGAAACCCCGTCATATCAGGATTCCTAGCTTTTCCTTGTTATTATCTTTCATAATGCGGAACCACAACGCGCCAACCGTGTGGATCCTCTAATTGTCCACTTTGAATGCCTGTATAATGATCATATAGTTTTTGCGTAATTGGACCTGTTTCATTGTTATTAATCACGATTTCTTCTTCTCTATATTGCAACGTACCCACTGGCGAGATAACAGCGGCCGTACCTGTACCAAATACTTCTGTCAAGGCACCGCTTTGATGTAATTCATACAATTCATCAATAGAAATACGGCGTTCTTCAGTTTCATAGCCTAATGATGCAGCTAATTCTAATACTGTTTTACGCGTAATACCAGGTAAAATACTACCATTTAATGACGGTGTAACCACTTTCCCATCAATGACGAAGAAGATGTTCATGCTTCCCACTTCTTCCACATATTTTTGCTCCACACCATCTAACCATAACACTTGGTCAAAGCCGAGTTGATTTGCGTTGGCTTGTGCGAGTAAGCTTGCTGCATAGTTGCCAGCTACTTTTGCAAATCCGACACCGCCACGTACTGCACGTACATACTCATCTTCTACGTAAATTTTCGTTGGACGTAATGAATCTCCGCCATAATATGAACCAGATGGCGATAAAATGATTAATAAGCGATACTCATGTGAAGGATGCACCCCAAGAGCGCCTTGTGTAGCGAAAACAAATGGTCGAATATAGAGCGATTGACCTTCTCCACTCGGCACCCAATCACGATCGATATCGACGAGTTGTTTTAATCCTTCTAATAATAACGCCTCATCAATTTCCGGCATTTTTAAGCGTTCTAATGATTGATTAATTCGTTTAAAGTTTTCCTCAGGTCTAAACAAGACAACTTCGCCATCATGCTTATATGCTTTTAATCCTTCAAAAACAGCTTGTCCGTAATGGAGACTTTGTGCAGCTGGTGACAGTTCAATTGGACCATAAGGAATAATCTTTAAATCGTGCCATCCTTCTGCTGTTGAGTATTCAAAACTTAACATGTAATCGGTAAAGACTTCACCAAAAGTGAGTTGATTCAAATCAGGCTTTTCTTTTAATGTTTGGCTCACTTTTAATTCGATTTTTTCTGACATGATTATTCCTCCCATATGTAAAATATAATATTAACCATTATAGCAATGACTGACCTATAATTCAATGAGTATTCCGAAAATTAAAACAATTAATGTGGATTTTAATTCTTTTTATACAATGACACTTATAATTCTCCTTTTTTATTGATATAAGTATAATTCCCTTCAAATCTTTTTTAATTTCTTATTTTTCAATAAACATGTTACATTAAATAACTTGTTTATAAAATGTACATCATGTGAGACAGCAATAATGGTCCCTTCAAAATCTAATAACGCATCTTCTATCGTTTCTTTGATTCTATATCTAAGTGATTAGTAGGTTCATCTAAAAGTAGCAGTCCAGTTGGTTTAATCAATGATTGAGCGATGCCAATTTTTGTACGTTCACCCCCTGATAAGTCACCCCAATTCATTTCAAGTAAATATTCTATATTTCATCCGTGTACAACTTTTCTGATTTGAGAATCTATTTCATCACCACCTCTTTCCTCAAAGTAATATTGTAATTCTCCATAATAGGAAATTACAATATCAATATCTTCTGTAGGTTCACTCATTTTTAACTCTAACTTTCTTAATTTATCTGATATGGCATTTAACTCAGTAAAAACCGACTTTAAACACTGATAAATCGTTTTGTTATCTTCATAATGAGGCGATTGTTCTAAATAGCTAATTTCTAACCCTTTCTTCCAACTAACATCACCTGTTGTAGGACTTTCTATACCTGATAAAATTTTTAATAATGTTGTTTGTCCTTCTCCATTGGGATCAATCAATACTGTAATATCACCTGTGTTAATTGTTAATTTTATATTATCGAATAGAAGCTCATCCAAATAACTTTTAAAGACATTAGATGCATTTAATATATTCATGTTTTTCTCTTAAAACCCCTCCATTGATTTTCTAAACACACTATAAAGTGTTCTCTTAATTCTTACAATTGGAAATTGTCAGTCTTTTTAAGGTGTGATACTATTTCATAGAAGACTATAAACAATCTATAAGGTGAGAATTATGATTTGGAGAAATTTAAGTGTAACTTTAAAAGTAAGATTGATAAGTAACTTTTTTCAAGAACTCATCACGAGTGCTTTTTTACCTTTTATCGCTCTATATTTAAGTGATATGGCGAATCCCAAATTTGCTGGCATCTTTCTCACATTACTTGTGGTTGCCAATTTTCCAGTGTCTCTGATTGGCGGCTATTTGATAGAGACTTTTCCTAAAAAGAAAGCTGTCTTAATCTATCAATTCGTCATGGCCATCATGCTGCTTTTGATGGGCATAATGATATTAAATGGCTCTTCATATATTATATTTTTTAGCATTTGTTATGCGATTTATAATATTGTGTGGGGAGTTCAATATCCCGCAATGGATACCATTATTATGGATGCAATCACACCTGATGTTGAAAGGTACATTTATAAAATTGATTATTGGTTGACGAATCTTGCATTAGCATTTGGTGCTTTAATGGGGGGGATACTTTATCATAATAACAAATCGACACTTTTCTTTATTGCATTTTTGATTTTTATACTTGTATTTCTTTCTTTATTAAGATGGCTCCCAAAAGAGACCCATGTGACTGAAAAACGATCACTTTCAATGCACCCTTTCAATGTTTTAAAAAGTTATGAACAGGTATTCAAAGATCGGCGTTTTATGGTGATGACCTTAGGGTCTAGCATTATGATGATGGGCGAACTATCTGCGTCTTCGTATATTGCTATTCGTTTAAAAGCAGAATTTAATACTATTTCGGTTGCTTTTTTTAATATAGACGGCGTTAAATTGTATTCTCTTCTTATGATTGTGAATACAATTGTTGTGATTACATGTACATATTTCGTGACAAAAATTATTTTAAAACTCTCAGTCAAAAAATCATTAATACTTGGTCTCATATTTTACGTCATCGGCTATGCGAGTATAACCTATTTAAACGAGTTTTATTCACTCATTTTATTGATGTTCATAGCTACCATTGGAGAAATCATTTATTCCCCAATTTTAGATGAGCAGCGCTTCAAAATCATTCCAGAAAATAAAAGAGGCACATATTCTGCTTTTAATGCATTGGGTTTTAATTTGTCAGAACTCATTGCACGATTAGGGATTATTTTAGGTGTTTACCTCTCCTCTATAGGCATGGGCATCTATATGTTTATTTTTCTAAGTATCGGTGCTTTTTTCATCTATCTTTCAATATATGGGAACTTTAAACTTCAAACCCCTTCTCAAAATAAAGTTGAGTCCATAGAGTAACTTTTTATGACCATCAGAAGATATTGCTTTCTACAATGTTTACAATTCTTCTGGCTGAATCAAACCCTCTGTGTGAACGGGTGGTTTGTTCTTCGGCTGAAATCCTCTGTTACTGACCATCCCTTGTAAGGGCACTGAGAAGAGCAGCCAACTGTACTACTTTCTCAGCACCCCTTAAAAGGGTTCTATTTTTTTCTCAACCTTTTGTTCTCTTCCCCTGTAAATGAATCTATATATTCCATCATTGTGCGTTTTTCTGCTACGATATCCTCTTGTAATTGATTTCGAATGTGTTCTTCTATTACCTTTTTATTTCTTACAACCGTATCTACATAAAATCCTTTGCACTAAAATTTTCTATCCCCATATCTATATTTCAAATGTACATGTCTATCAAAAATCATTAAACTACTTTTACCTTTTAAATATCCTACTAATTGAGAAACACTTAGTTTTGGTGGGATACTCACCAGCATGTGTATATGATCTTTACATGCTTCAGCTTCTATTATTTCTACACCTTTTCTTTCACATAGTTGTCTCAGAATTAAACCTATATCTCTTTTTAATTTCCCATATATTATTTGTCTTCTATATTTAAGTGCAAAAACTATGTGATACTTACAATTCTGTTATTAACAAAAACTAGAACAACAGCGAAGTGCATCATGTCCTAGTTTTTCATTTTCAACAACTTTTTATTGGAATGAGAAAAAATCTGCGCCTCTCTTTATATCCTTACCCGTATCTATCTTGTATGGTGTTGAAAACCTTTTATCAAAGCTGAACCCTATCAACTTATTCTTTATCTACGTCTCTTCGTTTATGCTTTATGACTTTCTTTTTCACGAATACCTTCAAGCATACGGACTGTCATTTTCTCCAAGTCATACTGTGGATTAAAGCCCCATTCGCCACGTGCACAACTCGTATCGATACTATCTGGCCAACTTTCCGCGATATCTTGACGGACTGGATCAACATCATACGTTAATTTAAAGTCTGGAATATGTGCTTGAATCGCTTCCTTAATCATTTCAGGTTCAAGACTCATCGCACTCAAGTTATAGGCATTGCGATGGATGAGTTTGCCACCATCTGCTTCCATTAATTGAATAATCGCATCAATCGCATCATCCATAAACATCATATCCATATACGTGTCTTTTTGAATATAGCTCGTATATTTACCTTCTCTCACGGCTTGGAAATAAATATCAACCGCATAATCCGTCGTGCCACCACCCGGCTCTTTAACGTATGAAATGAGCCCTGGGAATCGCACGCTACGAGTATCCACACCAAACTTAGTAAAGTAATAGTCACATAACAATTCTCCTGATACTTTGTTGACGCCGTACATTGTATTTGGACGTTGAATGGTCACTTGTGCTGTATTTTTCTTAGGTGTGTCTGGTCCAAACGCACCGATTGAACTTGGTGTAAAAAATTGTAAGTTGTATTCACGTGCTGCTTCTAATGCGTTCACTAAACCACCCATGTTTAAGTTCCATGCGAGTAACGGGTTTTGCTCACACGTCGCTGATAACAATGCCGCCATGTGCATCAACGTGTCTGGTTTAAATGATTCCACTAATTGAACCATTTTGTCTGCATCTGTGACATCAAGAATTTCAAATGGTCCCGCTGCCACAATAGAATTCGCTTCCGGTTCACGAATATCTGTCGCTAACACATTTTCATTGCCGTAGATTTCACGACATCTCGCAACCAATTCCGTTCCAATTTGCCCTAACGCACCGGTAATCATAATTCTTTTCATCATCTTCCATCTCCAATCTGTTTCTCTCATGTGGACATATGTATTCTATGTACAATCATTCCATGTCATATACACTCAGATTATATCACTTAAGCGCTTTCTTGTACACGTATCATATACATTAAAATACAGTAGAACCCGTAAAACTTCAAATAAAAATAAAAAGAGGCAGCCCACCCTCAGATGCACTCCCTCTACTTACTTATGCTATTCGATAATGCCGAGTTCTTTACCGACACGCGCATACACTTCTAATGCTTGATCTAACATTTCTGTTGTATGTGCAGCAGTTGGCATGTTACGTACACGACCCGTACCACGCGGAACTGTTGGGAACACAATCGATTTCACGTAAATGCCTTCTTCCATCAAACGTTTACTGAATTGTTGTGTTTTCTTTTCATCCCCAATAATCACAGGTGTAATCGGTGTTTCAGATTGACCTGTATCAAAGCCTAGGCGTGATAAGCCCTCTTTTAAGTAATTCGCATTTTCCCATAAACGGTCATGCAATTCTGTTGAAGCCATTAACTTTTTAACTGCTTCAGTAATCGCCTTTGTATCTCCAGGCGCTAATGAAGTTGAGAATAAGAATGGACGTGATTGCGCTTTTAACCAATCAATCAATTTTTGTGAACCCGCAACATAACCGCCAACAACACCAATCGCTTTTGATAATGTACCGATTTGGAAGTCGACTTTATCTTGCAAGCCAAAATGTTTCACCGTTCCTGCACCTTTACCCATCACACCTGAACCGTGTGCATCGTCTACATACACCATAATGCCATATTGTTCACAAATTTCGACGATTTCAGGTAATTTTGCAACGTCGCCGTCCATACTGAAGACACCGTCAGTAATGTACATCACTTTGTTGTATTGTCCCGATTCAACAGCTTCTTTCGCTTTTTGACGTAAATCATCCATATCTGAATGGTTCACACGAATAATTTTCGCTTTTGATAAACGACACCCATCAATAATTGATGCATGGTTCAATTCATCAGATAAGATCGCATCATTTTTATTCATCACGGCTGAAATAGCTGCCATGTTACAGTTAAAGCCTGATTGATATGCGACAGCTGCTTCTGTCCCTTTGAACTCCGCTAACGTTGATTCTAACTCATCATGTAAGTCTAATGTCCCGTTGATTGAACGTACCGCACCAGCACCGACACCATGTGAATCAATCGCGTTTTTAGCAGCAGTTTTTAAATCTTCATTTGTCGCTAAGCCTAAATAGTTGTTTGATGACAAATTGATATATTTCTTGCCGTTAATTTGAATTTCTGGCCCATTTGCACCTTCAACTGTATCAATTTCATTATACAGTCCATTTTCTTTTAAATGATTCAAATTTTCATCAAGAAAGTCGTTTAATTGTTGTACCACCTGAATTTCCCCTTTCACTTTTAAATCTCCTTAATCATAACGCATTTTGAACAAACTTAAAAGCAGGTGTATAATAAATGCCATAATCAAATTGAAGGAGAGAACAAGCGTGACGGATTGGTTCCAATTGGCTTATGACAAAGAACAGGAGATGGTTCAAACACGGCGCTATCTGCATCAAAATCCTGAATTGTCATTTCAAGAAACAAAAACACATGCCTATATTTTGCAACGACTTCAACAATTAAATTTTGAAATTGAGGAAAAAGTAGGACGCAACGGTATTATTGCACGAATCACAGGGGATGAATCAGGTTCAACAATTGCATTACGTGCGGATTTTGATGCACTCCCGATTGAAGATTTAAAAGAGGTGCCTTATCGTTCTCAAGTTCCAGGTGTCATGCATGCGTGTGGTCATGACGGCCATACGACGATTTTATTGACCGTCGCTGAATTACTACATGCGCATCAAACTCAATTAAAAGGAACAGTCGTCTTAATTTTTCAATATGGTGAAGAAGTGATGCCTGGCGGTGCGCAAGAAATGATTGCAGATAACGCCTTGATGGGTGTCGATAAAATATATGGCAATCATTTATGGAGCGGTTATCCGACTGGGACGATTCACACACGACCAGGTCCGATGATGGCACAACCTGACGAATTTAACATCACTATTCACGGTAAAGGCGGTCACGGGGCTAAACCACACGAAACGATTGATCCGATTGTCATCCTTGCAGAGTTTATTTTAAGCGCACAAAAAATCGTTTCTCGTACATTAGATCCTGTCAAACAAGCCGTAATTTCTTTCGGTAAAATTGAAGCCGGTGAAGCAGATAATGTGATTCCTGATACAGCGACTTGTCGTGGCACCGTGCGCACTTTCGAAACAGATGTCCAAGCCCATATTTATCACAAGATGGATTTGTTACTCCAAGGACTCGCGCTCGCTAACGACATCACTTATACATTTGACTACATTAAAGGCTATTTACCTGTTTACAACCACGAAGCATCAGCAGAAATCGTTAAAAATGCTGCTCATGCGTTGAACTTCCGATACCAAGAGTCCGATTTAATGATGGTTGGTGAAGACTTTTCATTTTATTTAAAAGCAAGACCTGGCGCATTTTTCTTAACTGGTTGTGGTAGCGCTCAAAAAGGCACGGATTGGCCACATCACAGTCCGCATTTTGATATTGACGAAGATGCGATGAAATACGCCGTGAGCACATTTATGAAGATTTTAGAACTTGAAGGGATATTCAAAGATGAACTGAAAAGAACATGACGAAGATAGGATACAAAAAGTTTTGATGCTATTGCTGCAATCATTTCGTTTAACTTTCCCTCTCTCTATGATTTATATTTTTGATTGCCTTCATGGCTTCGCGTTCCGAGGGGTTGGTCCTTCAACGCACTAACGCTTGATTAAACTGTTATATGGGTTGAGGTGTTATTGGATTTTGGGAGCAGTACAGAAATCTCATTTACATCAAATATTTCGTCGCACTGCCTCCGCATGGCTGATTCGACTTCTTAAAAGTGTAGACATTGAGAAGTCATACAGCTACTGCGATAAACAGTAACCACTATTAAAGAGAGGAGATAACTGTCAGCAGTTTGCATGCATTCCCTCAGGAGTCTTAGTGTACTGGGCAGTTTGATATCAAATACAGCGAAACTGAGCCCAAGTTTATCAAATCAAGAAAGCCATAGTATCAATTTTGTATCCCATTCGCACTCATTTTCCAACAGTTTTAAAATCATTAATAAATAATCAATCTATAATTCGTTGAAATGGGGCTGGGAAAACTTGATGTCCCAGCTCCGTTTCCTTTTCTCTATAAAATTTCACACTGAAAGGAATGTTACGATGGGAGATATACTCTATCAACATGGGACACTGGGTACACTCATGGCAGGATTATTAGAAGGCACTGCAACAATTCAAGACATCCTCAAACAAGGTGATGCGGGTTTAGGCACGTTAGCTGGATCGGATGGTGAAGTCATTTTTATAGACGGCCAAGCATTTCACGCCAATGCGCAAAACGAATTCACGCAACTCACTGGAGAAGAACTGACGCCTTTCGCGACGATCACACGATTCCGAGCACATCATACGTTTAAAACGACCAATCAATCCGCACAACATGCATTATCACAGGTCCGCACCAAAATGCGTAGTCAAAATGCCTTTTCAGCAGTCAAAATCACTGGAACATTTCAACATATGCATGTGAGAATGATGCCGGGACAGACCCCTCCATACCGTCGCTTAATTGAATCCGCTCAGCAACAACCCGAGTATACACGATCCAATATTTCAGGCACACTCATTGGCTTTTATACACCCGAACTGTTTCATGGCATTGGCGCTGGTGGCTTTCATATTCACTTTGCCGATGATGCACGAACATTCGGTGGACATGTATTAGATTTTCACATTGAAGCAGCTAACGTCGAAATTCAAGATTTTGAGACGCTGACACAACATTTTCCAGTCAATTATCGTTCTTTCACAGAGGCTGAAATTGATTATGAGGATATTAATGAAGAAATTAGAGAAGTTGAGTAAAGTTTTAAAGCAGTGTCTAAAAATGGACGCAAATATCCCCCTTTTCAACTTTACAGGCTATAAAAAAAGAGCTGGCCGAGGCCAACTCTTTTTTATCTATATTTGTGATAGATTATTGTTCGATGTTAGTTACAACGCCTGATCCTACAGTACGTCCACCTTCACGAATTGAGAAACGAGTACCGTCTTCGATAGCGATTGGAGAAATTAATTCAACTTCCATTTCAACGTTATCGCCAGGCATTACCATTTCAGTACCTTCTGGTAAGTTTACAACACCAGTTACGTCAGTAGTACGGAAATAGAATTGTGGGCGGTAGTTAGAGAAGAATGGTGTATGACGACCACCTTCGTCTTTTGATAATACGTAAACTTCCGCTTTAAATTTTGTGTGTGGTGTGATTGAACCAGGAGCAGCTAATACTTGACCACGGTTGATGTCTTCACGTGCAACACCACGTAATAAAGCACCAATGTTGTCACCAGCTTCAGCGTAGTCTAATAACTTACGGAACATTTCTACACCAGTAACAGTTGTTTTAGAAGATTCTTCAGTTAAACCGATGATTTCTACTTCGTCACCAACTTTGATTTGACCACGTTCAACACGACCAGTAGCAACTGTACCACGACCTGTGATTGAGAATACGTCCTCAACAGGCATCATGAATGGTTTGTCTGAGTCACGGTCTGGAGTTGGAATGTAAGTGTCTACAGCTTCCATTAATTCTAAGATTTTTTCTTCGTATTGTGCATCGCCTTCTAAAGCTTTTAATGCTGAACCAGCGATTACAGGTACGTCATCACCTGGGAAGTCGTATTCAGATAATAAGTCACGTACTTCCATTTCTACTAATTCTAATAATTCTTCGTCGTCTACCATGTCAACTTTGTTTAAGAATACAACTAATGCTGGTACACCAACGTTACGTGATAAAAGAATGTGCTCACGAGTTTGTGGCATTGGACCATCAGCAGCAGATACTACTAAGATACCACCGTCCATTTGAGCAGCACCAGTGATCATGTTTTTAACATAGTCAGCGTGTCCTGGGCAGTCAACGTGTGCATAGTGACGTTTGTCAGTTTGGTACTCGATGTGTGAAGTATTGATTGTGATACCACGTTCTTTTTCTTCTGGAGCGTTGTCAATCATGTCGTATGATTGTGCAACTGAGTCACCATGTTTTGCTAATACAGTTGCGATTGCAGCTGTTAAAGTTGTTTTACCATGGTCAACGTGACCGATAGTACCAATATTGGCATGTTCTTTTGAGCGATCGAATTTTTCTTTTGCCATTATGAAATCTCTCCTCTTTGATTAAGAATTATTATTTTAATATCTCTCATGAAAGTTACTCACCAACATGAGATAGATAATGTTATTTCCTTTATAAATCATTTCTTGGAAAAAATCAATTTAAAAACCAGTCGCTATTTGAGTTACCCTCAAGGGCGACGTGTCAAACTAAGATGATGAATTATTCACCTTTGTTCTTTTTAATGATCTCTTCAGAAATTGATTTAGGTACTTCTGCATAGTGATCGAAGTACATAGTGTAAGTACCACGACCTTGCGTGTTAGAACGTAATGAAGTTGCGTAACCGAACATTTCTGAAAGTGGTACATAAGCGTTAACAACTTGTGCGTTACCACGTGGTTCCATACCATCTACACGTCCACGACGAGCAGTAACGTCACCCATGATGTCACCCATGTATTCTTCAGGCATTTCGATAGTGACTTTCATCATCGGTTCTAAGATAACTGGATCACATTTTTTAGCAGCTTCTTTAAGTGCTAAAGATGCAGCAATTTTGAAGGCCATTTCAGATGAATCGACATCATGGTATGAACCATCAAATAATTTAGCTTTAACATCGATTAATGGATAACCAGCTAATACACCATTTTCCATTGCGTCTTTAAGACCTTGTTCAACTGATGGGATGTATTCACGAGGAACAACACCACCAACGATAGCGTTTTCGAATTCGAAACCTGCGCCTGTTTCATTTGGTGTGAATTCAATGTGAACGTCACCATATTGACCACGACCACCAGATTGACGAGAGAATTTACCTTGAACGGCTGCAGAAGATTTGAATGTTTCACGGTAAGATACCATTGGGGCACCCACGTTTGCTTCTACATTAAATTCTTTCTTCATACGGTCAACAATGATGTCAAGGTGAAGTTCACCCATACCACCAATGATAACTTGACCAGTTTCTTCATCTGTGTGCGCTTTGAAAGTAGGGTCTTCTTCTTGAAGTTTCACAAGCGCTTGAGTCATTTTATCTTGGTCTGCTTTTGATTTAGGTTCAACTGATAAGTGAATAACTGGCTCTGGGAATTCCATTGACTCAAGGATGATGTCATTTTTCTCTCCACAAAGTGTATCACCTGTACCAGTGTCTTTAAGACCTACAGCTGCTGCGATATCACCAGAATATACAGTGCTGATTTCTTCACGTGAGTTGGCGTGCATTTGTAAAATACGACCTACACGTTCACGTTTACCTTTAGTTGAGTTTTTAACGTATGAACCTGAAGTTAAAGTACCAGAGTAAACACGGAAGAAAGTTAATTTACCAACGTAAGGGTCAGTCATAACCTTAAATGCTAATGCAGCGAATTCTGCATCGTCGTCCGCTTTAGCGATAACTTCTTCATCAGGATCATCCGCACGATGACCAACGATTGGTTTAACGTCTAAAGGTGATGGAAGGTAGTCAATTACTGCGTCTAACATTAATTGAACACCTTTGTTTTTGAATGCTGTACCACAAAGTACTGGGTAGAACTCAACATCTGTTGTTGCTTGACGGATTGCGTCTTTAAGCTCATCAACAGTGATTTCTTGTTCTTCAAAGATTTTTTCCATTAAGCTTTCATTTGTTTCAGCAACAGCTTCAATCAATGCTTCACGTGCTTCTTCAGCGCGCTCACGATAGTCTTCAGGAATTTCAGTTTCTTCAATTTCAGTTCCTAAATCGTTCGTGTATTTGAAACATTTCATTGTTACTAAGTCAATGATAGCTGAGAATTCATCTTCAGCACCGATTGGTAATTGAATTGGTGCAGCATTGGCTTGTAAACGGTCATGTAAAGTGCTTACAGCGTAATCGAAGTTAGCACCGATTTTGTCCATTTTGTTTACAAATACGATACGAGGTACACCGTAAGTTGTTGCTTGACGCCAAACTGTTTCAGTTTGAGGTTCTACACCTGATTGCGCGTCAAGAACTGTTACCGCACCATCAAGTACACGCAATGAACGTTCAACTTCTACAGTGAAGTCTACGTGCCCAGGTGTGTCGATGATGTTTACACGGTGATTTTTCCATTCAGCAGTTGTAGCCGCTGAAGTGATCGTAATACCACGGTCTTGCTCTTGTTCCATCCAGTCCATTTGTGAAGCACCCTCATGTGTTTCACCAATTTTGTGGATACGTCCAGTGTAATAAAGAATACGTTCAGTCGTCGTCGTTTTACCAGCATCGATGTGCGCCATGATACCGATATTACGAGTGTTCTTTAAAGAAAAATCTCTTCCCATGGGTATTCTTTCTCCTTCCAGAATATAGGATTATATGATTAGATATAGCTTTACCCTAAGCATGTATAGAACTGTTCAATCAACGGCTAAAAAGCAGGTTGATGGCACTATACAGAAATTGCTCAGGGAATTCGCAAATATCTTACCAGCGGTAGTGAGCGAATGCTTTGTTCGCTTCAGCCATTTTGTGAGTGTCCTCACGTTTCTTAACTGCACCACCAGTGTTGTTAGCTGCGTCTAAGATTTCGTTAGCTAAACGCTCTTCCATAGTTTTTTCACCACGAAGACGCGCATAGTTTACTAACCAACGTAAACCTAAAGTAGTACGACGCTCTGGACGAACTTCTACAGGTACTTGGTAGTTTGAACCACCTACACGGCGAGCTTTAACTTCAAGTACTGGCATAATATTGTTGATTGCTTCATCGAAAACTTCCATTGCATCACGACCAGAACGTTCTTGAACTAAGTCGAATGCTGAGTAAAGAATACGTTGAGCAGTTCCACGCTTACCATCTAACATAATCTTGTTGATTAATTTTGTTACTAACTTAGAGTTGTGAATTGGATCTGGTAACACATCTCTTTTAGGTACTGATCCTTTACGAGGCATAATACAAGTCCTCCCTTCCTATTATAGTATATTTGATTTCTTTCATCATGATTAAATGAGATTTTTACAATCTTTTAATCTTATTTTTTAGGTTTTTTAGTACCGTATAATGAACGGCTTTGCATACGACCGTCAACACCTGACGTATCTAATGCACCACGAACGATATGGTAACGCACACCAGGTAAGTCTTTTACACGTCCACCACGTACAAGTACAACACTGTGTTCTTGTAAGTTGTGTCCGATACCAGGGATGTATGCGTTGATTTCGATGTTGTTTGATAAACGCACACGCGCATATTTACGTAACGCTGAGTTTGGTTTTTTAGGAGTCATTGTACCCACACGTGTACATACGCCACGTTTTTGTGGAGAATTCAATTTAGTGAATTGTTTCTTTTGACTGTTAAAACCTCTATTTAAAGCTGGTGAATCAGATTTTTTAGTTTTGCTTTGTCTTGGTTTACGTACTAATTGGTTAATAGTAGGCATTCAAGTTTCCTCCTCTCTTCATTTCTTAATCCCACACATCCAGGTGGTTCATTTTTGGGTTAAATAAAATTTAGTAAGCATCATACTTACTAATCTCACTTGAGCAAAGCAACGACTGTCGCCTTTACATTTATACCAACATATTCTCCAAGTGCTTGTCGACTTGAGAAGAATTCGATAGGTATCATATTTTGATTGGCAAAGCTTAACACGCGCGCGAGCAAATGCACATTCACATCTTCGCCGATAATCAGTTTGTTTACGCGTTGATTACGAAGCGCTTTTAACGTCTCCTTAAGACCAACCACGTAGGCTTGTTTGTCAAAGCGTGTGACTTTTTCATTAGACATTTACATATCCTCCAAAGTACTGCTTGCATCAACCTTTACTATATTATCATTTTAGCAAATCGTTCGTCAACAGTTATTCGAAAATATTCTGTGATTTTGTTGAAGATTTTCACAGTCAGTTCGAACAAGAAGTCACCGATATTGATGACTTCTGTTCAACTCACTGGAAATGAAAAGTTATTCCACAGTTACTTGATTTTCAAGACCTGGCTGTGTCACTTCATCCTTTTCAATATCAACTTTACTGTAACGTTTCATACCTGTACCTGCAGGGATTAACTTACCGATAATAACGTTCTCTTTAAGACCGAGAAGATCATCACGTTTACCTTTAATCGCTGCGTCAGTTAAGACACGTGTTGTTTCTTGGAATGATGCTGCAGATAAGAAGCTTTCTGTTTCAAGAGACGCTTTTGTAATACCAAGCAATACTGGTTTGGCAGTTGCTGGACGTTTACGCTCTTTAAACGCTTCACGGTTTGCATCTGTGAAGTTGTGGATGTCAACAAGTGAACCTGGTAATAATTTCGTGTCACCAGCTTCAATGATACGCACTTTACGTAACATTTGACGTACCATAACCTCAACGTGTTTGTCGTCGATTTCTACACCTTGCATACGGTAAACTTTTTGTACCTCTTTAAGTAAGTACTCTTCTGTTGCTGTTAAACCAGCGATAGACAGGAAGTTTTTCGGCTCGATTGAACCTTCCGTTAAGACTTCACCACGTGCAACTGATTGACCGATTTCGACTTTCAGACGTGATGTTCCTGATGCAAGGTAAGAACGTGTTTCGTTAGCACCTTTAACAACGATTTCTTGTTGTCTATCTTTACCTACTGTGATGTTATCAATGACACCTTCAATTTCAGTAATCACTGCTTGACCTTTAGGGTTACGTGCTTCGAAAATCTCTTGGATACGAGGTAAACCTTGCGTGATATCGCTTCCGGCTACCCCACCTGTATGGAACGTACGCATTGTTAACTGTGTACCTGGTTCACCGATTGATTGTGCAGCGATAGTTCCGACTGCTTCACCGACTTCTACTTTTTCACCAGTTGCTAAGTTTTTACCGTAACATTTTTCACATACACCGTGACGTGTGTTACATGTAAATGCAGAGCGGATGTACATTTCTTCAATACCTGCATCCGTAATCTCTTTCGCAATTTCAGGTGTAATCAATTCATCCGGACGAATGATGATTTCGTCTGTCTCTGGATGACGTACTGTTTCTTTAGAATAACGACCTTCAATACGTTCGATAAATGGTTCGATCATTTCTGTACCTTCTTTGATATCTGAAACGAGTAAACCACGATCCGTACCACAGTCTTCTTCACGTACGATAACGTCTTGAGCAACGTCAACGAGACGACGTGTTAAGTAACCTGAGTCGGCAGTCTTAAGTGCTGTATCGGCAAGACCTTTACGCGCACCGTGAGTAGAGATAAAGTACTCTAATACCGTTAAACCTTCACGGAATGATGATGTGATTGGAAGTTCGATAATTTTACCTGATGGCGCGGCCATTAAACCACGCATACCAGCAAGTTGCGTAAAGTTAGAGGCGTTACCACGGGCACCAGAGTCACTCATCATGAAGATTGGGTTCGTCTTATCAAGAGACTTCATCAATTTCGCTTGGATTCTATCTTTCGCATTTGTCCAAATTTCAATAACCGCATTGTAACGTTCTTCTTCTGTTAATAAACCACGGTTAAATTGTTTTTGGACGCGTTCAACTAATTTCTCAGACTCGTCTAAAATCTCTTGTTTATCAGGTAATACCACGATGTCAGCCACACCAACTGTAATACCTGCTTTTGAAGAATATTTGAAACCTAAGTCTTTCATTAAGTCAAGCATCATAGACGTATCTGTAATGCTGAAGCGATTGAACACTTCTGCGATAATGTTTCCTAAGAATTTTTTGTTGAATGGTGGCACAAGTTCAGTGTTTTCAAAGTACTCAGCTAAGCCACCTTCTCCAAGTTCAGATGCATCAACGAAATATTTATCAGGTGTACTCTTTTCTAAGTTCGTCGCTGTTGGTTCGTTAATGTATGCAAATGAATCTGGAATAATTTCGTTAAAGATCACTTTACCTACAGAAGTTGTTAAGATTTTGCGATTTTGCTCTTCGGTAAATGTTGGGTTGTTGAATGATGACGCTTGAACACCGATACGCGTATGCAAGTGAACGTGCCCATTCGCATAAGCTTTAATCACTTCATTTGTATCATTGAACATCATACCCGTATTGACTGCATCTTTACGCTCTAATGTTAAGTAGTAGTTACCTAAAACCATGTCCTGAGACGGTGTAACAACTGGTTTACCATCTTTAGGGTTCAAGATGTTTTGAGCGGCAAGCATTAACATACGTGCTTCAGCTTGTGCTTCTTTTGATAAAGGTACGTGAACCGCCATTTGGTCACCATCAAAGTCGGCGTTATAAGCTGTAGTTACAAGTGGGTGTAATCGGATCGCACGGCCTTCAACTAAAGTCGGCTCGAACGCTTGGATACCCAATCTGTGTAATGTTGGTGCACGGTTAAGTAATACTGGGTGTTCGATAATCACATCTTCTAATACATCCCAAACTTCATCTTCTGTACGCTCAATTTTACTTTTCGCGTTTTTGATGTTTGTCGCAATTTCACGTTGTACAAGTTCTTTCATGACAAACGGCTTGAACAATTCTAATGCCATTTCTTTTGGTAGACCACATTGATACATTTTCAAGTTTGGTCCTACCGCGATAACTGAACGACCAGAATAGTCTACACGTTTACCAAGTAAGTTTTGACGGAAACGACCTTGTTTACCTTTCAACATGTGTGAAAGTGATTTAAGCGGACGGTTACCCGGACCTGTTACCGGACGACCACGACGACCGTTATCGATTAATGCGTCAACAGCTTCTTGTAACATACGTTTTTCGTTTTGTACGATGATGCCAGGCGCACCCAAATCTAATAAACGTTTTAAACGATTGTTACGGTTGATGACACGACGATATAAATCATTTAAGTCACTTGTCGCAAAACGGCCACCATCAAGTTGTACCATTGGACGGATCTCAGGTGGAATAATTGGTAGTACATCTAAAATCATCCACGCTGGGTTGTTGCCAGAGTTACGGAATGATTCCACAACTTCTAAACGTTTAATGGCACGTGTTAAACGTTGACCAGTCGCAGATTCTAACTCATCACGAAGCATTTTCAACTCTTCATCTAAGTTGATTTCTTCTAATAAGTCTTTAATCCCTTCTGCACCCATTTTGGCAGTAAATTGACCAGGGAATTTGTCATAGTAATCACGGAATTCTGCTTCTGAAAGTAATGTTTTCTTCTCTAAACCTGTTGGGCCTGGATCAACCACAACGTATGAAGCAAAGTAAATCACTTCTTCTAATGCACGTGGTGACATGTCTAATAAGAGACCCATACGGCTTGGGATCCCTTTGAAGTACCAAATGTGAGACACAGGTGCTGCTAACTCAATGTGTCCCATACGTTCACGACGTACTTTTGATTTTGTAACTTCAACACCACAACGGTCACAAATCATACCTTTATAGCGTACACGTTTATATTTCCCACAACTACATTCCCAGTCTTTTGTTGGTCCGAAAATTCTTTCACAGAAAAGACCATCTTTTTCTGGTTTTAACGTACGGTAGTTAATTGTTTCTGGCTTTTTGACCTCACCATATGACCAAGAACGAATTTTTTCAGGTGAAGCGAGTCCTATTTTCATGTAATGGAATTTATTTACATCAATCAAGGAGCCTACCTCCTTTAGTTTAAATTAACTGTGCTAGTTGATTGATTTACAATTTATCTTAAAAATGTTGCAGTATCGGGCATGCATCGAAACCCAACCCCTCTCGTTGGATTCCGAGCACATTGCCGAAACGATTAATCGCACATCACACTTGTTGCATTCAAAGTGTGATGTTTGAATACAAACGCAAGCTTCATCAAGCGTTTCTATTCCGCTTAATCTATCTACAATTCATCATTGTTCGTTAAATTCTTTTTGTGATTCTGGAACACTTGACGGTTGCATGTTGACTTTGCGATCTGGAATATCATCATCGTCTAAGTCACGCATTTCAATTTCGTTATCTTGTTCGTCCATCACTTTAACGTCAAGACCTAAACTTTGTAATTCTTTCATCAATACACGGAATGATTCTGGAACACTTGGTCTTGAGATGTTTTCACCTTTAACGATAGCTTCGTAAGTTTTCACACGGCCTACTGTGTCGTCTGATTTGTATGTGAGAATTTCTTGTAATGTGTATGCCGCACCGTATGCTTCAAGTGCCCATACCTCCATCTCACCGAATCTTTGTCCACCGAATTGTGCTTTACCACCAAGCGGTTGTTGTGTAACAAGTGAGTAAGGTCCTGTAGAACGTGCGTGAAGCTTGTCATCAACCATGTGTGCAAGTTTCAACATGTACATCACACCTACAGAGATACGGTTGTCGAATGGTTCACCTGTACGTCCATCGTAAAGAACAGTTTTACCATCACGTGCCATACCTGCTTCTTCAATTGTAGACCATACGTCATCATCGTTCGCACCATCGAATACTGGTGATGCAACATGGATTCCTAAGTTTTTAGCCGCCATACCTAAGTGAAGCTCTAAAACTTGTCCGATGTTCATACGAGATGGTACACCGAGTGGGTTCAACATGATATCGATTGGACGACCGTCTGGTAAGTACGGCATGTCTTCTTCAGGAACAATTTTAGAGATGACACCTTTGTTACCGTGACGACCACACATTTTGTCCCCTACATGAATTTTACGTTTTTGAACAATGTACACACGTACGAGTTGGTTGACACCTGGTGAAAGTGAATCATCGCCTTCTTCACGATTGAACACTTTAACATCAAGTACAATACCGCCAGCGCCATGAGGTACACGTAATGATGTATCACGAACTTCACGTGCTTTTTCACCAAAGATGGCATGTAATAAACGTTCTTCAGCAGTTAATTCCGTTACACCTTTAGGCGTTACTTTACCTACTAAAATGTCGCCGTCTTTAACTTCTGCACCAACGTAAACGATACCTCGATCATCTAAGTTTTTCAGTGCATTTTCAGATACGTTTGGAATATCACGCGTAATTTCTTCAGGTCCAAGTTTAGTGTCACGTGCTTCAGATTCATACTCTTCAATATGAATAGACGTATACACATCGTCTTTAACTAAACGTTCGCTCATGATAACGGCATCCTCGTAGTTGTAACCGTCCCAAGTCATGAAACCAACGACAACGTTACGACCTAATGCCATTTCACCAAGTTCCATTGAAGGACCATCAGCAAGGATTTCACCTTTTTCTACAATGTCACCTTTTGCAATGATTGGACGTTGGTTATAACATGTACCAGAGTTTGAACGTTTGAATTTCGCTAATGGATAACGATCTAACGTACCATCGACTTCTTGACCGTTTTCTTCAACTAAACGACGTACTAAAATTTCGCTTGATTGCACATGTTCAACACGACCGCGATATTTAGAAATCACAGCAGCGCCTGAGTCACGTGCAGCAACGTGTTCCATACCTGTTCCTACAAATGGAGATTCAGGGTTTAACAATGGTACCGCTTGACGTTGCATGTTCGCACCCATTAACGCACGGTTAGAGTCATCGTTTTCTAAGAATGGGATACACGCTGTCGCAGCAGATACAACTTGCTTCGGTGATACGTCCATGTAGTCCATTTTTTCTTTAGCCATTGTTGTGTTGTTACCACGGAAGCGACACACAATTTCATCATCAATAAAGCGACCGTTTTCATCAAGACGTGAGTTCGCTTGTGCGACAACGTAACTGTCTTCTTCATCAGCAGTTAAGTAGTCGATTTGGTCAGTGATCGTGTTTGTTTCGATATCGACTTTACGATATGGTGTTTCGATAAAGCCAAATTCGTTCACACGTGCATAACTTGATAATGAGTTGATTAAACCAATGTTTGGACCCTCAGGTGTTTCGATTGGACACATACGACCATAGTGAGAGTAGTGGACGTCACGTACTTCCATTTGTGCACGTTCACGCGTCAAACCACCAGGTCCTAATGCTGATAGACGACGTTTGTGTGTCAACTCAGCAAGTGGGTTCGCTTGGTCCATGAATTGAGATAATTGAGAGCTACCAAAGAACTCTTTAATTGACGCAATTACTGGGCGAATATTAATTAATTGTTGCGGTGTGATAGAATCTGTATCTTGGATTGACATTCTTTCACGTACCACACGTTCCATTCTTGATAAACCGATACGGAATTGGTTTTGTAACAACTCACCTACTGAACGTAGACGACGGTTACCAAGGTGGTCGATATCGTCTGTGTAACCAATACCATGTAATAAGTTGAAGAAGTATGACATAGATGCCACAATATCAGCCGGTGTAATACATTTTACTTCTGAATCTGGGAATGCATTACCGATAACTGTTGTTGTACGTTCTTCATCATCATTTGGTACATAAACTTTAATAGACTGAATTTCTACAGGCTCATCAATGATACTATTTAGAAGCTCATAGACTTGTGCATTCGCGTTTGTTTCAAGAACGTCCATAATTTCATCTAATTTACGACGATCTAAAACAGTGCCCTCTTCGGCAACAATTTCACCTGTTTCTGTATTAACGATAGGTTCAGCTAATTTTTGATTGAATAGGCGGTGTTTTAAATGTAATTTTTTGTTTGCTTTATAACGTCCAACGCTTGCTAAATCATAACGTTTAGGGTCAAAGAAACGTGAATATAATAAGCTTTTTGCGTTTTCTACAGTTGGTGGTTCACCCGGACGTAAACGTTCATAAATTTCAAGTAACGCTTGTTCTGTATTTTCTGTGCTATCTTTTTCTAATGTATTACGTAAATATTCGTTATCCCCAATTAATTCAATGATTTCTTGGTCTGTTGAATAACCTAACGCACGTAATAATACTGTTAATGGTAACTTTCTCGTTCTGTCGATACGCACATAAACGACATCTTTTGCATCTGTTTCGTATTCCAACCAAGCACCACGGTTAGGAATCACTGTCGCATCATAATTCACGCGTCCATTTTTATCTAACTTTTCATTGAAGTATACAGATGGTGAACGAACTAATTGTGATACGATAACACGTTCTGCCCCGTTAATCACAAAAGTACCCGTTTCTGTCATCAATGGGAAATCACCCATAAATACTTCTTGATCTTTCACTTCGCCTGTTTCTTTAATGATTAAACGAACTTTCACACGTAATGGCGCCGCATAAGTAGCATCACGGTTTTTTGATTCTTCTAAATCATACTTCGGTTCACCTAATCTATAATCAACAAATTCTAATGAAAGATTACCCGTGAAGTCTTCAATAGGAGAAATATCACGGAACATTTCTAATAAACCTTCTTTTAAGAACCAATCATACGATTTTGTTTGAATTTCAATTAAGTTTGGTAACTCTAAAACTTCCGAAATTCTTGCGTAGTTTCTACGTTTACGATGTCTTCCATATTGGACAAATTGACCTGCCAAACAGATTCACCCCTCAAAAATTGTGCGAACACTTTTCAGCCCTCATCATGTAACAAGACAAAAAGAAAACGGTAGCACATAAAACGATGACACCATTTTCTATTCTATAAGTCTTATTTTGAAATGTTACAATGAAACTTTAACCGTAAAAGTACACACTTATTGAACATAATTATTTCATCTTACGACTATACCATAAACAAGCATTAAAATCAAGATTTAACGCTTTTTAAAATATGATAGCCCTTACTATTTTTAATTGATTCGACATTGCCAAAAACAACTTCCATTTTTTTCTTCGCGGATGGCATGCCTTGTTTCTTTTGAATCACGACGTACAATTCACCATTTGCTTCAAGAACACGATGCGCATCAACGAAAATTTGATGGACCACTTGCTTCCCTGCACGAATAGGCGGGTTTGTGACAACATAATGCTGTGTCTCGTTAGCAACCTGTGATAAGCCATCACTTTCTTGGATTGTCACATTCGATAGTTGGTTGCGCTGTGCATTTTTCTCTGCCAAACCTAATGCACGATGATTGACGTCTAACATGGTAATATGATCGTGTGGCGCGACTTTAGCGAGCATTAATCCGATAGGTCCATAACCACACCCTACATCCACTATCGTCTTCTTTTGACCTGGAGGATGTGCATTCAAAAATGTGTGAACGAGCAGATCAGAGCCAAAGTCGACTTGATCTCGAGAAAAAACGCCTGCATCTGTAGTGAGATGGAGTTGATGTTGTTGATATGCGTATGTAATTTCTTTTTCGTCTGTTGCTGCATCGGGATGCGCATCATAGTAATGACTCATAGGCGTTGCACCTCTTTATTGTTTAATATTCAAAAACCCGCTATTACGTAATAGCGGGTTTTTCACTTATCAATGAATTATTTTAATTCTACTGAAGCGCCAACTTCTTCTAATTGAGCTTTAAGTTTTTCAGCTTCTTCTTTAGGCATAGCTTCTTTGATGATGCTTGGAGCACCGTCAACTAATTCTTTAGCGTCTTTTAAGCCTAAACCAGTTGCTTCTTTAACTGCTTTAACAACTTTGATTTTTGATGATCCAGCTGAAGTTAATTCAACGTCGAATTCAGTTTTTTCTGCTGCTGCGTCTCCGCCTGCTGCACCTGCTACTGCAACTGGTGCTGCTGCAGTTACACCAAATTCTTCTTCAATTGCTTTTACTAAGTCGTTTAATTCTAAAACTGACATTTCTTTAATTGCTTCAATGATTTGCTCTTGATTAGCCATGTTTATTTTCCTCCAATTGATTAATTTTTTAATTGATTAATTATTCTGCGTTCTCTTCTTTGCTTTCTCCAACAGCTTTAACCGCATAAGCGAAGTTGCGCATTGGTGCTTGTAATACAGAAAGAAGCATAGATACAAGACCTTCGTGTGATGGTAATGAACCAACAGTTTTCACTTCGTCAGCAGTGATGACACTACCTTCCATGATACCTGATTTGATTTCTAAAGCTTCGTGTTCTTTAGCGAATCCAGCGATAACTTTAGCTGGTGCAACCACATCTTCAGTTGTGAATGCGACTGCTGTAGGACCAGTTAAGAACTCGTCTAAGCCTTCAATACCAGCTTTTTCAGCTGCACGACGTAACATTGTGTTTTTGTACACTTTGTACTGAACATTTGCTTCACGTAATTGCTTACGTAATTCTGTTACTTCTGCTACTGTTAAACCACGGTAGTCAACAACTACTGTAGAAACAGAACCTTTAAGTTGATCAGCAATCACATCAACTTGTTGTTTTTTCGCTTCAATGATTCCAGACATTTTGACACCTCCATAGATAAGTTTTGGGTGCTTTTATAATTAAGTGGACACTTAAATTAAAAAAACACTTTTTACCCACGGCAAAAAGTGCTTGAATGCGTTAACGTTCAAGTCCATTTTAGCCTCGGTAGGATGTTGTTTTAAGTTCTTTATGAACTCCTACTGTCTTAGGTAAAATATTCAACAGAATTTAATATAAAGGTTTTCGCGTCATTCGTCAACCTTTTTTATATTTTATGATGCACTTAATGATTAAACTAAGTGTCAATCATTAAGTGCGCATTGAATTATAGTTTGAAAGTTGCAGTATCTACTTTGATACCAGGACCCATTGTAGTTGTCACTGCAACAGATTTGAAGTAAGTACCTTTAGCTGAAGATGGTTTTGCTTTTGTTAACACATCTTGTAAAGTTTTGAAGTTTTCAACTAATTTTTCAGTTTCAAATGAAACTTTACCGATAGAAGCGTGAACGATACCTGCTTTTTCAGCACGGTATTCAACTTTACCAGCTTTGATTTCTTCAACAGCTTTTTTAACGTCCATTGTTACTGTACCAGTTTTAGGGTTTGGCATTAAACCTTTAGGTCCTAATACACGACCTAATTTACCAACTTCACCCATCATGTCTGGTGTTGCAACAACAACATCAAAGTCGAACCAACCTTGTTGGATTTTGTTTACGTATTCAGCATCGCCTACATAGTCAGCACCTGCTGCTTCTGCTTCAGCAATTTTATCACCTTTAGCGAATACTAATACACGTTGTGATTTACCAGTTCCGTGTGGTAATACTACTGCACCACGGATTTGTTGATCGTTTTTACGTGTATCGATACCTAAACGGAATGCAACTTCTACTGATGCATCGAAGTTAGCGATAGACGTTTCTTGAGCTAAACGAATTGCTTCTTCTACAGTGTAAAGTGCTTGGCGATCAACTTTATTTAAAGCTTCTTGATACTTTTTACCTTTTTTAGCCATTTTTTGTCCTCCTTTAGTGGTTTTATCGGAATGTCCTCCCACGTTAACTTGCCTTAATAGCAAGTTGAGCGCAGATAGCCCTTTGCGTCAATACGCACAGAATGATGAAATATGTCATTAATCATAGGCCTACCTGCGTTCGTTTTCGAAAATTTATCGTATCATTTTGTTAATTGTCAATATGTTGATTATTACTCAACAACAATACCCATACTACGTGCAGTACCTTCAACGATACGCATAGCTGCTTCTTCGTCAGCAGCGTTTAAGTCAGGCATTTTAGTGTTAGCAATTTCACGTACTTGATCTTTAGTTACAGTTGCAACTTTGTTTTTGTTTGGTTCACCAGAACCTTTTTCAATACCTGCTGCTTTTTTAAGTAAAACTGCTGCAGGTGGTGTTTTTGTAATGAATGTAAATGAACGGTCTTCATATACATAAATTTCAACTGGAATAATTAAACCCACTTGTTCTTGTGTACGTGCGTTAAATTCCTTTGTGAAAGCCATAATGTTCACACCGGCTTGACCTAATGCAGGACCAACTGGTGGTGCTGGGTTTGCTTTACCTGCTGGAATTTGTAACTTAACTACTTTTTCTACTTTTTTAGCCACGATGTGCACCTCCTTGATATCGTGATGTGGTCACAGGGCTCATTTTTGCCCTCCCACTCTTAACATTTCGTGACGAAATGTAGCGCTATGAATGCGCGACCTCGTTATTATAACATTTGCGTTAACTTAATACAACACATTTTTTGTAACATATTATACTACAATTAAAGTTTTTCGATTTGATCGAATTCAACTTCTACAGGTGTCTCTCTTCCGAACATGTCTACGAGAACCGTCAATTTAAACTTGTCCGCTTCAATTTCGTGTATTTCACCGACTTGACTTGCGAACGGTCCAGAAGTAATGCGCACTTGTTCACCTAACTCAACTTCGACATCGATAGATTTTTCGTTCATTCCCATTTGTTTCAGGATGAAACGGACTTCATCTGGTAACAATGGATTCGGTTTTGACCCTGCACCTGCTGATCCTACGAAACCTGTCACACCAGGTGTATTTCTAACGACGTACCAAGATTCGTCAGTCATCACAAGTTCAACTAAAACATAACCCGGAAATGTTTTCTTCATTTGTTTTTTCGCTTTACCATCTTTAACTTGTGTTTCTTCCTCTTCTGGAATGACGACTCTAAAGATTTGCTCTGTCATATTCATTGATTCGACACGTTTTTCTAAATTCTTTTTAACTTTGTTTTCGTAACCAGAGTAGGTATGTACTGCATACCAACGTTTTGCACCTAGCTCTTCAGACATGCTGACAACTCCTCGTTCCTATTTTATCATTTCAATTAACTGACCAATTCCGATATCTAAACCCCAGAAAAACAACAAGAAGAACAATACAGTCATAACTACAATTGTTGTATACTTAACAAGCTCGGGCCCTGTTGGCCAACTTGTTTTTTCCATTTCGGATTTAACGCCTTGGAAGAAACTTTCTTTTTTCGGCATAATTAATTCCCCTCCAATTATTTGGATTCTTTATGAAGTGTATGCGTATTACATTTCACACAAAACTTTTTCAGTATTAATCGCTCCGTCACGTTCGGTGATTTCGGTACGTGATAGTTTCGGTTGCCACATTTCTCGCAATTTAACGGCACTTTTTTCAACATTTCTCACCTTGCTTCTATAATACCAGTTTACTATACATAAGTTTACATTCAATTGTCAAACCACTTTCTTATGTGAGGAGACTTTTCAATTTTTGACGAATTCGATACAGCGCATTATAAACTTTCTTATCTGAAACATTCAGTTCACGTGCAATTTCTGCAGGCCGCCATTCTGCAATAAGGTAATCTAGCACGCGCATTTCAAATGCACTCAACTGTTGAAGTGTCTGTTGTAACGTGTCTTGAATATAATGAAGATATTCGTGACTATGGCGTTGCTGCTCGGCCAACTGTGTTCGATAACTGATTGCATAGCCATCGACGTAATCTTCAAAAATGCGCTGATGGGTCAGTTTCTTACGTCGATAGTCAAGTTTACGCCGATAAATGGTCCGCTTAATGTAATGTTCGAATGGAACACCAAAATAAAACTGCTCGCTTTGTATTTTTTGATAAATTGCGAGAACAACGTCTTGTACTAAATCATCACAATCTGCTTGGGCTACACTAAAATCACCAAAACTTTTTCGCGCGATACGCTCAATATGGTGAACCAACTTTTCAATTGCTTCGGGTTGTTGCTGTTGCGCACGTTGTATGGTTTCTGAAACAATATCGTTTGGATTAGGGATTTGTGCCATGAAACTTTTCCTCACCTTCGACCAATGATGTCTTATCATATCTGTCAAAGGTGTCTCTCTACAACTTGCAAAACGATTAATCTCGAGACTTGCCCCGTCTTATTTTTTCAAATTCAGATAACAACTCTTCTGATAGCTGAATACGTGTACGCGGCTTCATTTCACCAAATTCGTCCATCGATTTGGTCACACTCTCTTTGTTCTCTTTTAAATGGCGCCACATTTCTCTTGAGGATAAACGATAAGCACCTGTTCCAAAAATGGCATGTTGTTCACTCATATCACTCGTCACTACCGTAATATGGGTCGTATGCTTATTATAAATATTATAGACATAGCGTTCGATAAAACTATCTGCTGTTTCGTGCTCTTTTGTAAATACGACATGCACCCCGTGATACTCATATTCAGACTGTGGTGTGCCACGATCATAAGCATCAAACACACACACAATTTTACCTTTTGTCACTGCACTATAGTTGGAAATTTCGATGAGCAATTGTTCTCTCGCTTCTTCTAAACTTTCTTTAGCGACACGACTCAATTTTTGGGACTGACCAATCATGTTATAACCATCTATGATTACGTAATAGTCCTTCATCATTTACTTGTCACCGCCGATAGGTTGACGTTTACGAAACACTTCATACATCATCAAACTCGCTGCGACCGATGCATTTAAACTGTTCACATGGCCAACCATTGGAATTTTAATGTAAAAGTCACATTTCTCTTTCACACGACGACTCATCCCTTGACCTTCACTGCCGATGACAATCGCTAAAGGCATATCGGCTTGCATTTGACGATAATCTGTCGCATTGCTCGCTTCTGCACCTGCAATCCAATACCCTTTGTCTTTCAACACATCCATCGTTTGCGACAAGTTTGTCACACGAATCACAGGCACATGCTGAATTGCACCTGTTGACGCTTTCGCTACTGTTTGCGTCAAGCTAACCGAACGACGTTTAGGAATAATAATCCCATCCACACCTGTCGCATCAGCCGTTCGTAAAATAGAACCTAAGTTGTGTGGATCTTCTAACCCATCTAAAATCAACACGGTGGACAAGCCTTCTTTTTGCGCTTGTTCTGCTAAAAATTGATTCAAGTCTGCATATTCATATGGTGCAACGAATGCCGCAACACCTTGATGGGGTGCATTCGCAAGTTGATCTAATTTTGATTTTGGGACCGTTTGGACAACGAGTTTTGATGATTTCGCAACTTTTAAAATTTCTTCAATTTGTTGCTTCTTAATCCCTTCTTGAATTAAGATTTTATTAATCGTATGTCCTGATATGACTGCTTCTCTCACTGCATGACGCCCCACAATAATTTCCGAGTCCATGGATTTCAACGCCTTTCTTCAACATTTTCAACAATCACTTTTAACAATGCTTCTAATCGTTCTTCTTGATGCTCTAAATATAAAAAGCCAATGATCGCTTCTAAACCAGAACTTTTTCGATAGGTCTGGACATCTGTGTTCTTCGCTTTCGTATAACTTTTCGCATTTCGTCCACGCTTCACAACCGCAAGCTCCTCTTCATTGAACCAATCTTGCGCGATTAAATGTTCTAGCGTCACTGCCTGGCTTTTAGCTGATACAAATCGTTTAGCCTCTTGATGCAGACGATTCGGTTTACTTTGAAGCTTTAAAATAATATACGTACGGACATATTGATCAAGCACCGCATCCCCGACATAAGCGAGCGACAGTGGGTTGAGTAGTTTGGCATTTGTCGGCTTATCCACGTTTATATCTCACACCTTGTGGCGTATCTTCTAAAATGATGTTTTGGGCTTTCAATTGATCACGTATTTCGTCAGCACGTGCATAATCTTTTGCTTGACGTGCAGCGTTACGTTCTTCAATCAGCCGTTCAATCTCTTCGTCGAGTAATCCTTCTACATGGTTTGAAGTTAACGGCACACCTAGCACATCACTAAAGATCGCGAACACTTCTTTAAAACGTTGAATCACTTGTGTTGAAGTATTGTCTTCTAATAAATATTTATTCGCGAGCTTCACTAAATCGTACCAAGCTGTAATCGCATTTGCTGTGTTGAAGTCATCGTCCATCACTGTCTCAAACTGCGTCAAAATCGCATCAATTTGTGTTAACATCGTTGCGTCATTTGTTAAGTCCGTCGCCACAGTTTCACGTTCCGTCAATGCTTGATAACTATTGCGAATACGTTCCAAACCACTTCTCGCTGCTTCAACAAGTTCTAAATTGTAGTTGATTGGACTTCGATAATGAACACTAATCATGAAAAAGCGTAATACATCTGGGTCCACTTCTTTAATAATGTCATGGACTAAAATGAAGTTTCCTAAAGACTTACTCATTTTTTCATTATCAATATTAATAAAACCGTTGTGCATCCAGTAGTTCGCAAACGTCTCATGGTTATGCGCTTCTGACTGTGCAATCTCGTTTTCGTGATGTGGGAATTGCAAATCGCTTCCCCCAGCATGAATATCAATCGTAGGGCCGAGCTTTTCAAAGGCCATTACTGAACATTCAATATGCCACCCCGGACGGCCTTCACCGAATGGACTCTCCCAACTAATTTCACCTGGTTTCGCTTTTTTCCATAGTGTGAAGTCGAGTGCATCTTCTTTGTTTTCGCCTTGCTCGATACGTGCACCGACTTTCAAATCATCAATCGACTGATGGCTCAACTTACCATAATCTTCAAATTGACGCGTTCTGAAATAAACGTCGCCACCACTTTCATATGCATAACCTTCATCAACTAACTTTTTAATAAATTTAATAATGTCATCCATATGATCCATCACGCGCGGATTCGACGTCGCTTTTTTAACATTCAGGGCCTCTGTATCTTCATAAAAGGCTTGAATGTAACGTTCCGCAATCTCTGGAACTGTTTCGCCCAACTCTTGTGAACGTTTAATCAATTTATCATCAACGTCAGTAAAGTTTGAGACGTAATTCACTTCATAACCTTTATATTCAAAATAACGACGGACCACGTCATAGTTAATCGCTGGACGTGCGTTCCCAATATGGATGTAATTGTACACAGTTGGGCCACACACATACATTTTCACTTTTCCTGGTTCGATAGGCTGAAACACTTCTTTTTGACGTGTTAATGTATTATATAATGTAATCATCTTTAATCTCTCCATTTTTAGTTTGTTCAAGTTGTCGTTCTAGTTGTTTGAGTTGCTCATAAATTGGATCTGGCAAGTTAAGATGATCGAATGTCTTACCGATACGTCTACCATCTTGCTTCACAATACGTCCTGGAATACCTACCACCGTAGAATAACTTGGAACATCTTGAAGCACGACCGAATTAGCACCGATATTAACATTTGAATGCACCTTAATATTACCTAACACTTTAGAACCTGCTGCGATAAGGACATTATCACCAATGTCGGGATGACGCTTCCCTTTTTCTTTACCAGTTCCACCTAATGTCACACCTTGATATATCGTCACATTGTCACCAATAGTACATGTTTCGCCGATGACCACCCCCATACCATGGTCAATAAATAAACGGCGCCCAATTTTAGCACCTGGATGAATTTCAATACCTGTAAAAAATCGTGAAGCTTGAGAAATCGCTCTTGCAAGTACATAACGTTTCTTTTGATATAAGCGGTGTGCAATCAAATGACTCCAAACCGCATGTAAACCCGCATAAGTTGTAATCACTTCTATCGTTGAGCGTGCTGCTGGATCTTGTTCAAATACCATTTTGACATCATCCATCATACGTCGGAACACTTTAACCCCTCCTTCAAACAGCATGACAATACTTATTCTTGTAAACTAACTGAAAAACGACTTTCACGGACAACCCACTCCTTGGCTTCATTGTCCTCCTTAAAAAGTGTGATCAGAATTGAAAAAAACACCTCTAACATGTCATATGTCAGAGGTGCGATATGTGCACGGTTCCACTCTTAATTAGTACATGTTCAAAGCTTAAACTTTGCATCCATATACTCACTCAATTGGTTATTCAACTCTCATCCTAAAGGTGCATTCAACAAACTTTGTGGTGCACTCTCACCAACCGTACACTCTCTGATTCACACGCTGTTTGCTTACTTGTCCTTTATTCTATTCAAATCCACTTTAATAGTAGTCGATTTTCAAAGTGATATCAAGTACGAAAATCGAACATACCCTTTTTTATAATAAACTTTGAATACGACGAAGCACTTTATCTTGTCCTAATACTTCCATTGTGTTCGGTAATTCAGGTCCATGCATTTGGCCTGTTACTGCAACACGGATTGGCATAAATAATTGCTTTCCTTTAATGCCTGTTTCTTTTTGGACTTCTTTGATGATTTTTTTAATCTCAGCCGCTTCAAAGTTTTCTAAAGCTTCTAACTTACCGTATAATGCTATCATCAATTGTGGCACTTGTTCACCGTTCAATACTTCTTGCGATGCTTCGTCCAACTCTTTTTCATCGCGGAAGAACAACTCAGATAACGGTACAATTTCACCCGCATAGCTCATTTGTTCTTGATAAAGCGCAACTAACTTGCGACCCCAATCTAACTCCGCTTCTGATGGTGACTCTGGTAATAAGCCTGCTTTGATCATATGCGGCAATGTCATTTCAAATACTGTTTCCGCATCTTTTTCTTTCATATATTGGTTGTTAATCCACTCTAATTTTTGTTTATCGAAAAATGCTGGTGATTTTGATAAACGCTTTTCAGTGAAGATTTTGATGAATTCGTCTTTAGAGAAAATCTCTTCTTCACCTTCTGGAGACCACCCTAACAATGCGATAAAGTTAAATAACGCTTCTGGTAAATAGCCTAAATCGCGATATTGCTCGATAAATTGTAAAATTTGACCGTCACGTTTACTTAATTTTTTACGTTGTTCATTAACGATTAAAGTCATATGCGCAAAGCGTGGTGGTTCCCAACCAAATGTTTCGTAAATCATTAATTGTTTAGGTGTGTTAGAAATGTGGTCGTCACCACGAATGACGTCAGAAATTTCCATGTAGTGATCGTCCACGGCTACTGCAAAGTTATATGTTGGTACACCGTCTTTTTTCACGATGACCCAGTCGCCGAAGTTGTCAGATTCAAATGTGACAGGCCCTTTCACCATATCATCAAACGTATATGTTTTATTTTGCGGCACACGGAAACGGATTGCTGGCTTGCGTCCTTCTGCTTCAAACTGCTGACGTTCTTCTTCAGTCAAGTGTGCATGTTTCCCACCGTAACGCGGCATTTCACCACGTGCGATTTGTTCTTGACGTTCTGCCTCTAATTCTTCTTCAGTCATATAACATTTATACGCTTTATCTTCTGCTAATAACTGCTCGACTAAAGGTTGGTAAATTTCACCACGTTCTGATTGGCGATAAGGTCCATAGCCTTTATCTTTGTCTACAGATTCGTCCCAATCCAAACCTAGCCACTTCAAATTATCGAACTGTGATGATTCACCGTCCGCTAAGTTACGTTTAGAATCTGTATCTTCAATACGAATGACAAAATCACCATCGTAATGTTTCGCGAATAAATAGTTAAATAATGCCGTACGTGCGTTCCCAATATGCAAATAGCCTGTTGGACTTGGTGCATATCTTACTCTCACTCGGTTACTCATTTCGTTCACTCCTGTTTCATTGTTCAATTGTTATATTATAGCATGTCATCCCCATTTATGCATATCACAGCTTAGGTTAAGTTGTTGCCGTTAATGACACAATCGCTTGAGCGGCAATCCCTTCTTGACGCCCTGTAAAACCTAACTTTTCGCTCGTCGTCGCTTTCACATTCACACGCTTAATATCGACAGCAAAAAGACCTGCAATGATTGCGCGCATCTCATCGATATAAGGTCGGAATTTCGGTTTTTCCGCAATAATCGTTGCATCAATATTATTAATGACATAACCTTCTTTTTGAACTTCTGCGTACGCTTCTGTTAATAATTTTTTCGAATCTGCATCTTTAAATTGTGGATCCGTATCTGGAAATAGCTTACCTATATCACCTAATGCACATGCCCCTAACATCGCATCTGTAATCGCATGTAACAAGACATCTGCATCACTATGCCCTTTCAAACCATGCGTATGTGGCACTTCAATCCCGCCAATAATTAAAGGGCGTGTCGCATCAAATGCGTGCACATCGTATCCTAATCCAACTCTAAACATGATGATGTCGACTCCTTTTTTCTAAAATTGCTTCTGCATATGTTAAATCTTCTTCAGTCGTTAATTTAATATTATCATAATCCCCTTCAACCATATAAATGCGTTGACCGTAAGCTTCAATTAACGAGGCGTCGTCCGTCCCCATCATTTGTTGCGTTTTTGCATGGTCATAGGCTGAAGCAAGCAGTTCAAATGTCGCACCTTGAGGCGTCTGCACTTGCCATAAAGTCGCACGATCCAATGTTTCCGTCACAAATTGGTCGGACACGCGTTTAATCGTATCTTTTGCCTTCACACCGACAATCGCCGCCCCATATGTTCGAATGGCAGCCGTTACCTCATGAATCGTGTCATGCGTGACAAACGGGCGTGCCCCATCATGCACAAGGACAATGTCATCATTCGTGAACTCAACGTTTTGCAGCACTTGATGAATACTATCTTGACGTGTCTCACCGCCAACGACTAAACTTTTTACTTTTGAAAATGGTCCTGTTAATACCTCAAGTTGATCCCGATCTCTCTCGTGTATCGCCAAATGAATGCCTTCACACTGTACATCGGATTGAAAAACGGAAAGCGTATGCTCTAACACACGGCGCCCCGCAACTTCAATGAACAGTTTATTATACGGACGTCCCATACGACTGCCTTTGCCTGCTGCTGGTATAATGACGTGATAATTTGACATTTATGCTTCCACCTTCTTCGCAAAAATAATTCGCCCTGATGCAGTTTGTAATATACTGATTACTTCAAGTGTAATGGTTTCATTCACGTATTGCTTTGCATCATCCACGACCACCATTGTGCCGTCATCTAAATAACCGACACCTTGGCCAGGCTCTTTCCCAACTTTTGTAATCATCAAGTCAAAACGATCGCCTTGATGCACCTCAGGTCGAATCGCATCAGATAGGTCATTGACATTTAACACTTTGATTCCTTGGATGCTGCATACTTTGTTCAAGTTATAATCCGTTGTAATCACGTGCGCGCGATAATGTTGCGCTAACCTTACAATTAAGTCGTCAATGTCTTGGTGTGTACGTTGCGGGTGAATAATACGTGTCGGGTGTTTCGACAGATGAATCGCACTTAAAATTTCTAAACCACGGCGCCCTTTATCACGCTTAATACTATCATTCGCATCCGCGACGACTTGCAACTCATTAATGACACCTTGAGGAATGAGAATTTCGCCATCAATAAATCCCGCTTCCATAATTTTTAAAATACGACCATCAATAATCGCACTCGTATCAATAATTTTCGGCACAGCATTGCGGGCATTAATCGCCATCGAACGCGCCATATTTTCTGGTAAAAACAACAGCATTTCATCACGTTTTTTTAGACCAAATTGAAAACCGAGATAACTTAAACTTAATGTAAGTAGGATAGGGACGATACGGTTAATCAAATCCGTTCCAATAAACTCAAGAATAAAGGAAATCATGACAGATATGAGTAGCCCCATAAACAAACCAATCGTTGCGAAGATAATTTCAATAGCACTATACCCCAACACAAATTGCTCTAAATCTTTCATCGCATACGCAATACGGGGGATAAACCAACCAAACAATAAAAACATGATAGCAACACCCATGATCGACGTCACATAACTATTCTCCATCATTGGAGGATGACTGACATTAAAATCAATCATGACAGCAGGGATTAAGAGTATGCCTAACACACTACCAATAATAATATAAGACACAATCACTAATAATTTAATAAAATCCACCTCTATCATCCCTCCTTTCTAATTTTTTAATGCGTATTTCAATGCTTCATTGACAGAAGTCACGCCAATCACTTCAATACCTTCTGGGAAGTGCCATCCGCCAATATTGTTTTTAGGGATAATCACACGTTTAAAGCCCAATTTTGCTGCTTCTTGCACACGTTGCTCAATGCGCGAAACACGGCGGACCTCACCAGTCAATCCAACCTCGCCAATATAACAATCGAGGCCGTCTACTGCTTGGTCTTTAAAACTAGAAGCTGTCGCAATGACGATACCTAAGTCGACAGCAGGTTCAGAGAGTTTGACGCCCCCTGCTACCTTAATGTAAGCGTCTTGTTGTTGTAATAAATAACCTTCTTTTTTCTCTAACACCGCCATTAACAAACTGAGGCGATTATGGTCAATACCTGTCGCCATACGTCTCGGATTATTGAACGTCGTCGGTGTGACAAGCGCTTGTACTTCAATTAACAATGGTCGTGTCCCTTCCATCGTTGCGACAATTGTCGAACCTGCAACATTGGTCGTCCGTTCTTCTAAAAACATTTCTGACGGGTTAAGCACGCTTTTTAAACCTGACTGTTTCATTTCAAAAATACCCATTTCATTCGTAGAGCCAAAACGGTTTTTCACCGCTCTTAAAATACGATACGCATGATGTTCATCACCTTCAAAATAAAGCACCGTATCCACCATATGTTCAAGTAAACGCGGCCCCGCGATTTGGCCTTCTTTAGTCACATGGCCTACAATAAACGTCGCAACATTCATTTGTTTTGCGATGTGCATCAAGCTTTGTGTACTTTCACGAACTTGAGATACAGAGCCAGGCGCCGAACTGATTTCGGGATGGTAGATCGTCTGAATAGAGTCCACTACAATTAAATCAGGTTCGACCTTTTTCACCGCTTCATGAATAACCATTAAGTCCGTTTCCGCAAACACGTTAAGTTGACTCGCATCTTCATCCAAACGATCCGCTCTAATTTTAGTTTGATTGAGTGATTCCTCACCAGTAATATAGAGCACCCTTTTCTCTTTAGATAAAGCCGCGCACATTTGAAGTAACAATGTGGACTTCCCTATTCCTGGATCGCCACCAATCAGCACGAGTGACCCTTCTACAATACCGCCACCGAGCACACGGTTTAATTCACCACTATTCGTTTGGATACGTGGCGCAAGCTCTTGTTTAATGTCATCGAGCTTTTGTATTTTTGCTGAACTTGTTTTTTGCGCCCGTACACCGTGTTTAGGACTCGCAGTTTTTTGTTCAAAAGATTCCTCCATTGAATTCCAAGCACCACAATTTGGACATTTCCCCATCCATTTAGGCGATTGATAACCACAGGCCGTACATTCAAAAATTGTTTTTGTTTTTGCCACTCAGACACCTCCATCTCGTCATATAACATATCTATTTTATACTTGAAAAATGTTTCTGACAAATGTTGCCCTTTATCATTTAAACGCTTTAAATATCCGTTCTCATCGAAACACACTATCCAATTATAAATAATATACAGCAAATACTTAAAAATGTAGCCTGTACAACACAAAACAGGAAATAGAAAGCTCAAATAACCAGCTCTATCATCAGTAAAATAAACTACAACCCACTTGACGCACTAAAGCCAAAGACAAAAGACGATTACAACTGACATAGCAAAGGCTATACCCCATTTGTAACCGTCCCTTTTTTGTTTCTATTTTAAATACAGCGTAGGTCCATTGCAGTCAATCGCATGACTTGTGCCATTGAATAAAATAGTTTATTTATTTTTGCCATTCACCTTCGATAGCACTAAAAAGATGATGAAGAAAAGTATCGCATAACCTATTAAATATAAAACGTCCTCAATATGGATACGCCCTTCACTTAAAATGCTCCATCCAATATGCCCGTAACGATATGAAGGTAATGTCTCAGCAAAAGCTTGCATATGTTTCGGCATCGCATCGACAGGAATCCATAGCCCCCCTAAAAAAGACAAAAGCAAATAAACAATGGTACCTATCGGCTGCGCGGCTGAACCGAGTTGGCCAATGATTAAAGCTAAAAATAAAAATGCAAAACTGAAAACATTCAACAATATCACGATTTCTACCAGTTTATAGAAGGCGATATGAATGTCATTATAAAAATAACCTAACAAAATCATTGCGACGGAAAAGATGAAAGATATAAGAAAGTATGAGAATAAGTAACTCATCATATAGGCATTCGGATTAATGACAGACACTTTAAGATATGCATACCAGTTATCATTTTTTTCATTTGCTACCTTTGTTCCAAGTAAATTAATCGCGTTTCCCATTATACCAAAGCAGATCAGAGAAATGAGTGAGTATTCCTTCCAACTGATACCATTGACTGCTGCATTTTGTGGAAAAATCTCAGAATATATAACATAGAAAAACATTGGCAATGCGATAATTAATAAAACATACTTAAAATCCCTAAATATTCTTCGCGTATTGAGTTGAGTTAAGTATAGAAATGATTTAGCCTTTTTCATATAAAACTTTCTCCTTAAAAATTTTCTTCAACTTGTCACCTTTATGGTCAAAGGTATTGAATAAAACTTCTACCTGCTCATTCAACACTATTTTACCTTTATGGAGAATCACGATTCTTGTAGCGAAGGCGGCTATTTCTTCTAAATCGTGACTAATCAACAACACACTCATCTTTTCTTCTTCGACTTTCGAGCGAACGTGTTCCCAAAATAACTCTTTAGAAGCAACGTCCATGCCTGTCGTTGGTTCATCAAGCACTAAAAACTGAGGGCAATTCACTAGAGCTGCTGCATATTGTAGTCTTCTTTTTTGTCCCCCTGATAAGCGCGTGCAATATTGATTTTTTTCCTTCACTAAATCGACTTCTTTTAATATGTCATCTGTATCTTGTTGATGCTCTGAGTAACTTTTTAAAAGCTCTAACCATTCTTTCACTTTCATTTTTTCAGGCATTGCCACTTCTTGTAACACAACACCACATTGTTGTTTGAAATCGATATTTTTTATCACCTTACCTGAATTTTGTTTGAGTAGACCTAGCACTATTTTAATCAGTGTGGATTTTCCCTGGCCATTCAACCCTAAAAGACCTACAATTTCACCTTGATTGACCGACAAGTCAACAGCATCCAGCACTTTGTTTTTACCAAAAGTTTTACTCACATCATTAATTTCAAATATATTGCCCATATTATTCAAACTCCTTAACGGATTATCTTTTGAATCATTTGTTGCGTAATCCGAATAGCTTCTTCATTAACTGGAGGGATAGAATTCATTAAAAATTTAGGGGAAAGATATATCACTGAAAGATTTTCTTTATACGTATAAGCCTGTTCTCCGTTATTGATATCTATTGATTCATGAATATCGTATGCATCTAACATTTTTTCAATGTCTAAATTAAAATCCCGTTTCACGTCTTCTGTAAAGGAAATAAGTAGAAACAATTCAATCTGCTTTCTACTATACATAGGAAATGCAATACTATAATATATCCCTTCGCTTCTTAAGTTCGCCATTTTCTTATTGATGAATCCGATTAATTTTTGAATGTAAAAAATAGTTGATGCTTCTTGGATAGAATGAACTGGGATATTAATATACTTGAAGAAAAACTCGACTTTGTTGTGTGATAGCGTTCCACTTTTCGCTGTCATCGGTTGTGTCACCTTTTCTATCACTTCATCTTTAAAAAAAACATGATGAGCCACTTCATTACATATGTCATTATTGATGAAGATGAACGAGAAAGTATCCAGCGTGTTTTGAAGTAGTCCGTTATAATATTCCAAATCTTGATTCACTATTGCATCTTGTTTCAGACCTCTCATCTTGTTCATAATATTTTTGATTTCCTTGTTTTCAAGTGCACGCTCTTGTTTAATTTCACTCAAAGCTCTGTTGAATTCTTGCTGATTAAATTCATATAAATATGGAGCGGGTTTAAAAAGCTCAATATCAAAGTCATCTTTCAAAGTGATTTTGATGTAATCTTCTGTCGCATGTGCACCTAAAATATGAAAACCGTCATCCTTTACTCTTGCCGTTAAAATGTGCTCGAGTACATGTGCAAAGTCACTGTTCATTTTTTCATAGGGTCTAAGGAATAATGAAATTTCTTGTAATGGCGTTTCTCTTTTAAAATATATCATTTCCTTCATCATAAAACCGCCTCTCTATCTTTAGTTATAAATACACAGTCAACGATACTTTCATGATTACCATCAATTTTTAACATTTCTTCTACTTTAAAGTCGTCAGTCCCCCCTATAGAGGTACTCACTAAATTGTAATGGGTTGCCATAAGTGAAATATTTTGAGCCACAGCGCCTGCTTCTAGCAAAATATATCTGTATGCCCTGTCGTCATACTTAAAAGTAGCCCTTGAAAAAACAGCTGTAATAAAAAATATAATAGAAGGATGTTCCATGTTTTGATATCTCATAATATATTGGGAGATATCAAAAACATGCGCGCCATTATCTAACAGACTGAGAGCATGCGTCGAAGGATTGTAATGGTAGAGTCCTTTTTTAAAATTTTCGTAATCATTAAAAACAATGCCATATATTTCTAACGGATATAAAGCGCCCGCTGAAGGGACAACCCGTTTATTTTGACTATTCTTTCCATAAGCTGCCCAAAACAAATCTGAAAGGACATTTAAATCGATAAAAGCATCTTTATCCGGACTATGAACTTGAGATCTTCTCTTATCTAGGTATTCTGTTAGCAAACCAGATGAATGTGCATTCAATTTGAAATTTTGTTGTGTTGGAAAATAGCGTTCCGGACTTTGTGTCGCTTTAAGAAAATTCGGACTATTTAATAAAACTCTAGATTGATACATATTGCTCATTAAATATCTTTTGCTATGCTTCGTATTTTGATGATATGTTTGACTCAATACACATTTTGAACTTAATCGAGTCGCATAATCATTACTGATCATTATAGATTTGAAATGTTCCATGGCATACTCCTTTAAAATATTATGGGAAAGGATGTGGGACAATCGGTTGACTATTTTTTAACTCATTAGGCTGCCTTTTCTTCATTTTAATTAGATTCCTATCGACTTCATTAAGGCGGCTACTTTCTAGATGTTTAATAAAATGTGGCTCTATATCAAGCATTCCAGGGATAATCGTTTTCCCTACTTTCCAATCCGTATGTTTTATCTCTTCAGAAGTCACATCTACAAAATACACCTGCTTATCAATAGACTTTATTTTTTCTATAAATAAAGTCACTGCCTCATCGTCATCTAGTTGTATCTCGTTTTCAGGAATCCGAAAAATGTGCTGATGGCCATCAAGAAACGACAAATGTTGCGACATATGATCATTGAAATATAAAAGAGAATGGTCCTGATATTCTTTCACTTCATCATAACTATGAACCTCAATATTTTCGTCAACTTTAAAAATAATTGCCGCATACCCAACAATACTTTGTGCTAATTCCAGTAAAGTTTTTTTACACGCCTCAATCCATGTAGGTCTCACACTCGCGGCGACAACACATCCTTTGTTGGGAAGAATAGCCACTCCAAAAACAGCGGGTACATCCCAATCCATATCCATTTTATATAACTTAAATTGAATATTTTCAGATTTGATATAACGATTAAAATAACTTCTTAATTCTCTGTTATCATTGATACGAATTTGTTCACAAGCAATTTGTCTTCTCCAAATATACTGGAAAGCATCTCTTTCAAATATTTCTGCAATACCTTTCCAAAAACATGCTTTGAGATTCGGTCCACACGCAGCGCCAGTTGCTGTCGTCATCCAACTTTGCTTCTTATTACTTCTATAAGTGAGATACACTGCATCTACAGGGAGTGCGACGGTTCTTTTTTGAATCAAGTCATAACCATGAATACACTGGTAATCATCAAGGTTCGCACTTGCAGACGGGTTAATTGTTTGTGGATTGATTTTTACTACCCCTTTACTTACTTTCATGACACGATGAGGGTGCAAACAAGAATAGCGTTCGATGTACTCTCCTACAGCCGAATTTACAGCCTGTGCTTCTGTAATACCGGCACCACTCGCATTAAATCCTGCAGTATTATACTGACCCCCAAAGGCCATTTTCACATAAACTTTAGGTAGTCCATAATATGTCGGCAAATCATATATATTTTTAATAATACCGTATTTTTCGTCCACAAAGTTTTGGGCCTTTAATTTCACTGTCATAATCTCACCTCAAAAACTTGTGTATTCACTGATTCTGGGAAGCACAATTCACAGTTGGGGTGTTTGAATAAATTGTGCGTGCGCCATCCTTCATTTAATAAAGAATAAGCGTACACTGTTTGGATCAGTTCATTTTCAACACTCAAGTCATTCATTTGCATTGCTTCTTTTAACATTTGTACTGCCACAAAACTCAATGCCAGTTGAATGATTTCTTCTGGTACGTATTCTTTACTTTCGTGAGATGAATCATTGAATAGCGAAAAAACTTCGCCATATACATTATTTTCAGTTTCTCGTAACCGCTTACAATTCAAACAACTCGTTTCTTTGGGTATCGTATAAGTGACCTCGAAAGAAACATTATCAAAAATGACACTATTATATGGTACGCCATTGTTAAACATCATTTCATTACATTTTGTAATTCTTTTTCTATTAAATTTTCTCAGTATGATTAATCCGATATCATAATCATCCGTTACTTCTTCATTTAAATTCACTACATTTTGAGAAGGTGATTTTCGAATATACAGTTCGACTAAATCATCGTCTCCACATATACCTATGACATGATTTTCAAACGCTTTATGCTCCATTTTCAATCCAATCATCTGCAAAAAGGATGCTGTATTGGCGACATCTTCAAATGCATGAATTGTTTTGAGGAATTCAATTATTTTTTTCTTCACCACATCTTGTTCCTCACAATGCAAATGACCTTCTTGGATTTCATTCCATATTTTAATAAAAGACTCTTGAGAGATACCACTTAATTCAAAAATCTGCTCGTCACTTTTTATGTATATACTTTTATCTTTAAAAACGTAATCGATGTTTGTTTTCATGATGTGCTCTCCTCTCATTTTCAAAAAAGGAATTGAAGCTATGGTTAACTTCAATTCCTTTAAAACATATACTTTAACAACAACAGCAGCAAGGGCAACAACAAAGTGTTATTGTCCAGTTCATTTGTTCGCTTGATAAAAAGTCTTCAGTGTTCAATTTTTTGATTTGTAATTCGTTGGCTAACATTGTAACCACCCCTTTTCAAATTTTAAAAAACAAAAAGGAAACTGTATAACAATCCAATAATCAAAGCGCCTAAAACAATAAATAGTTTTTTATTCTCTTTAAAAAACATATTATAACGCCTCGTTTCATTATCTTTACATTTTTATAATACTACCACTCCATTCTAAAGGCAATGTATTATAACCCTTATATTAGAATATTAATCATTAATTAAGAATTGTGTAATAAGTAATTTACTTTGTTTAGAAAAAAGACATCTCTCGACTGTTCAACGTAAAGACAGCATTAGATATTGATTTTATTCCTTTTATTAATATTACTTTTATCTGTTAAAAATCAATAAGGTTTCGATTAATTCACACCTCACGCCAAACATCATCAACTGACTCTTATTAAGAACACAGTCGACTTTGCAACATTGCAAATTTCACACAAAAAAAGCAGCGGAGACATCTCAAAAAAGAGAATGCCTTCACTGCTTTAATCGAGTAACTTATGATTCTGTGACTTCCTTATCTTCATTCGTTTCACGTTCATGAATATCATATTGGAATGTTTCTCCATCATAGTCTACAGTCACATTTTTACCTTCTAACTCTTTACCTTCTAAAATCAATTCACTCAAGTTATCTTCAACCGTTTTTTGGATCGCACGAATCAATGGACGTGCACCATACTCTGGGTCGTAGCCTTCTTCAGCAATCTTGTCTTTCGCCGCTTCTGTCACACGTACATTAATGTTTTGTTCAGAAAGACGACTCGTCAATTTGCCGACCATCATTGTAACGATTTCTTTCAATTCGTCTTTATTTAATTTATGGAAAACAATCGTGTCATCCACACGGTTCAAGAACTCAGGACGGAATGCACTTTTCAGTTCCTTCATCATCGTTTTGCGAATTGTTTCATAGTCTTGACCTTCTGAACTACCACCGAAACCTGCAAAACGTTGGTCTTGAAGTTCTTGCGCCCCGACATTGGATGTCATAATAATCACTGTATTTCTAAAATCCACACGACGGCCTTTTGTATCAGTCAAATGTCCATCATCTAATACTTGTAAAAGAATGTTAAAGACATCTGGGTGTGCTTTTTCAATCTCATCAAACAAGATAACAGAATATGGTTTGCGACGTACTTTTTCAGTCAATTGACCACCATCATCGTGACCAACATATCCAGGAGGCGCCCCAACAAGACGACTCACCGCATGTTTCTCCATGAACTCACTCATATCAACACGAATCATCGCATCTTCTTCACCAAACATCGCTTCAGCTAAAGCACGTGCAAGTTCTGTTTTACCGACACCTGTTGGCCCTAAGAAGATGAAGCTTCCGATTGGACGTTTCGGATCTTTCAAGCCTGCACGCGCACGGCGTACTGCTTTAGAAATAGCGATTACCGCATCATTTTGTCCGATTACTCGCTCATGCAATGTATCTTCTAAATTCAGTAAACGTTCTGACTCCGTTTCATTCAAGCGTGTTAATGGGATACCTGTCCAACCTGCGATCACTTCAGCAATATCTTCAGCAACTAGTGTTGTATGTTGGCCCCCTTGATGATTTTGCCATTCGTTTTTTGCTTCTTCATATTGTTTTTCAAGTTTTGTTTGTTTGTCACGTAAGTTTGCAGCATTTTCGAATTCTTGTGCGTGCACTGCTGCATCTTTTTCTTTTTTCACTTGCTCGATTTGTTGTTCAATTTCTTTTAAGTTCGTTGGTGTTGTATGGCTTTTCAAGCGCACTTTTGAACTAGCTTCATCAATCAAGTCAATCGCTTTATCTGGTAAGAAACGGTCTTGTACGTATCGATCACTTAATTTTGCTGCCGCTTCCACCGCTTCATCTGAAATATTAATTCTATGGTGCGCTTCGTAACGATCTCGTAAACCTTTTAAGATTGCAATTGTATCTGCCACGCTTGGTTCATTGACTTGAACAGGTTGGAAACGACGCTCAAGTGCAGCATCTTTTTCAATATGCTTACGGTATTCATCTAAAGTTGTCGCACCGATACATTGTAATTCACCACGTGCAAGCGCTGGTTTTAAAATATTAGACGCATCAATCGCACCTTCTGCACCACCTGCACCAATGAGCGTATGCATTTCGTCAATGAACAGAATCACATTGCCCGCATGATGAATTTCTTCCATAACTTTTTTCAAACGTTCTTCAAATTCACCACGATATTTTGTACCAGCCACAACAGTCCCCATATCTAATGACATGACACGTTTACCTTTCAACGTTTCTGGTACTTCGTTGTTGACAATTGCTTGCGCCAAACCTTCAGCAATCGCTGTTTTACCAACACCAGGTTCACCAATCAACACAGGATTATTTTTTGTGCGACGACTCAACACTTCAATCACACGTGTAATTTCTGAATTACGACCTACAACTGGATCTAAAGTACCATCTCTAGCAATCACTGTTAAATCACGCGCTAGGCCATCTAATGTCGGTGTGTTATTTGATTTTGCAGATTGTGCATTTTTATTAGACATTTCTGGGCTACCTAACGCTTTCACCACTTGTGCACGTGCTTTTGTAATATTGAGGTCTAGGTTTGCAAATACACGTGCGGCAACACCTTCATTTTCGCGGATTAAACCTAACAAGATGTGTTCAGTACCGACGAAGTTGTGTTGTAACTTACGTGCTTCGTCCATAGAAAGTTCGATTACTTTTTTGGCACGTGGTGTATAGTGTAAAGCACCCATTTGCTCTTGACCATGGCCAATGAGTTTTTCAACCTCTTCAATCACTTTATCTTCTGTAATGTCAAAGCTTTCTAATACTTTTGCAGCAATGCCTTCAGGTTCTTTCATTAACCCGAGTAATAAATGTTCCGTCCCAATATTCGAATGGTTTAAACGAATTGCTTCTTCTTGTGCATGCGCGAGTACACGTTGCGCACGTTCTGTTAATCTTCCAAATAACATATGCCAACCTCCTATTTATATATATGTTCTTAAAATCTCTGCTCGTTTTGCTTCAATAGATTGTTCATCTGTCTCATCTATCAAAAATGGTGACTGTATCGCGACCATTAATTCATTAAATCGAAAATCTTCCATATCTAAAATGCCTAAATCGACGCCCAACTTAATATCACTTAAACGGTGGGACGCTTCTTCCACCGAAATTAAACGACTATACTTCAATATACCCAAAGAACGATATATTCTATCTAATGTCTCGGTATGATTGTGTTCATTTAATCGCTCACGTAAAGCCAGTTCTTCGTGAATAATTTGATCAACTAATTCTGTTAAAGCATCAATAATCTCTTGCTCACTTTTTCCCAACGTCAGCTGATTTGAAACTTGATAAATATGGCCATAAACTTGTGAGCCTTCACCATAAATCCCTCGAATCGTAAAGCCAAAACGGTTAATCGTCTGCGCAATGCGGTTCATCCGTTTCATAATGGATAAACCAGGCAAATGCAACATGACACTCGCACGCATCCCTGTACCGACATTCGTTGGACACGTTGTTAAATAACCGAGTTGCTCGTCATAACTGATTTGTAACGTACGATCTAATATATCATCTATAGCAGATGCTTTTTGATAAAGTTCATTTAATGACAAATCATTGCCCATTGCTTGTATACGAATATGATCCTCTTCATTCACCATCACACTTACCGACTCATCTTCATTCAACAGTACTGCAGATGCCGGTTGTTTCGTCAACTCAGGACTGATTAAGTGTTTGGCTACTAGCTTATATTTACTCAACTGGTCGAGCTCATCTAAGCGGAGTACATTTAAGTCTGTTAATACATCTTGCACCTCATTAATGACGCGATGTCCCTCAGCTTCAGATGGAAACATGAGTGGGTGCACATAATTTTCAAGGTTACGTGCTAAACGAATACGCGAGGACATAATGACCGGTTGCGCATTCACCTTTTTCATCCAATCACTCATATGTTGGTCTAAATTATGCATCATCTTGTTGGGACACCTCGCTTTGTTGCTCAAGTGCTTGAATCTCATCACGCACAATCGCCGCTTCTTCAAAGGCTTGTTGCGCGACTAATAATTCAAGGCGTGCACGTTTTTCTTCTAGTTGCTTTTTCAGCGCACGTTTATGCTGTGATGACTTCGGACATTTCCCTGAATGTTCGATATGACCGCCTTGGACACGTCTCACAATGTCATACACGTCTTCTTTAAATGTTTCGTAACATTGCGCGCAGCCGAATTTGCCGACATGTGCAATGTCCTTCAACGTCATTTGACAGTTCGGACAGCGTTTTTGCTCTCGATAAACAACTTGATCCACATTCAGACCATGTTTTGCTGCCAAATGTTGCAAAATTTGTTGAATGACGAATGTGCCTTCAACGTCATCACCTTCATGCCATTGTTCGTCAGATTGATCATAACCTGATTGATCGTACGCTTGAATAGGATGAAATTCAAGGTGTTTGTTTTGATGTTTATCAAGTTCACGCTTATCGATTTTCATTGCACATCACCTTCTAATAATAATTAATTACGGGAAGTAACCGTTTTAAAATATTTGCACGGATAATATCTCTCGACGCGACATCCATTTTTAATGTTTCCCGATCCACCACCGCCGCAATCATTTTTGCTTCTCGGTCCGTAATTAATTGATTTTCACGCAAGCCATCAATAATATACAAAGCTTGTTGTTGAGAAAGGGCCGGACCAATCAACTCCATTAAACGTTTAATGTAATTGTTTTGATCTTTCGTTTCAACTTTTGTGATCCGAATATAACCACCGCCGCCGCGTTTACTTTCAATTTCATAACCGTGTTCGTTAGTAAAGCGCGTCTTAATAACATAATTCAACTGAGATGGTACACAATCAAAACGTTGTGCAATATTGGCACGTTGAATTTCAACTACATCATCTTGTGCCTCTTCAAATAATTGCTTAATGTACTGTTCTATGATGTCAGACATATTATGCATGGTATCACCCCTTTTGACCATCTTTGACTATATTATAGAACCCACTTTGACCTTTTTCAACCAATTTGATTTTAAATTTGATAAATAGTTATGTTACTGCTTACATTTTTGTTGTATGATAGTCTTAGTAAAAATTATTTAGAAAAAATAGAGGTGGAACACACATGCATATTTTAATTGGGGTCATCGGGATTGGTGTTTTCTTAGCCCTCGCTTTTATTGGAAGTTCTGATAAAAAGGGCATACGTTGGAAATACATTGGTATTATGTTTGTTATTCAGCTCATCTTAGCATATGCTTTACTGAAAACAAAAATTGGGATTACCATTGTAGGTGGTATCGCAACAGGATTCGGTTACTTACTCAAACAAGCCGGTGTCGGTATTGATTTTGTTTTCGGTGGTCTTGTCAATAACGGTCAAATGTCATTTTTCTTAAGCGTTTTATTACCTATCGTTTTCATTTCTGCCTTAATTGGTATTTTACAATATACAAAAATATTGCCTTTAATTATTAATATTTTAGGTTTCTTAATCTCAAAAATTAATGGCATGGGACGTTTAGAATCATACAACGCTGTTGCTGCAGCCATCCTTGGACAATCAGAGGTATTTATTTCACTTAAAAAACAATTACCTTACATTACGAAGCAACGTTTGTATACATTAACAGCTTCGGCGATGTCCACTGTGTCTGCATCGATTATTGGTGCGTACTTCACATTAGTACAACCTAAATATGTGGTAACTGCGGTCGTCCTTAACTTATTAGGTGGGTTTATCATTGCTTCCATTATTAACCCTTATAAAGTGGATGAAGAAGAAGATAAGTTATTGCTTGAAGAAGAAAAGAAAAAGCAATCCTTCTTTGAAATGTTAGGGGAATACATTTTAGATGGATTTAAAGTCGCTGTAATCGTCGGCGCGATGTTAATCGGTTATATCGCCCTCATCTCATTATTGAATGGACTTGTTGGTGGTCTCATTAGCCTCATTTCTGGCGGCGCATTAGATTGGAACTTCCAAACATTAATCGGCTTTATCTTTGCACCACTTGCTTTCTTAACAGGTATTCCATGGAGTGATGCAGTAGAAGCTGGCTCGATCATGGCAACAAAACTATTATCTAATGAGTTCGTAGCGATGACTGAACTCGGCAAAGCATCTGGTTTATCAGAACGTTCATTAGGTATCGTGTCGGTATTCTTAGTATCGTTTGCTAACTTCAGCTCAATCGGTATCATCTCAGGTGCTATCAAATCATTAAATGACGAAAAAGGCGACATGGTAGCACGTTTCGGATTAAAATTATTATTCGGTGCAACACTCGTATCATTCGTATCCGCAGCAATCGCAGGCTTTTTCTTGTAAGCTGCATCTAAAGTATGGGAAAAGATAAACAAATATAACACATATTAAGAGACTGAGTCATGATGGCTGAGTCTCTTTTTTGTTGTGCATTTTCAAACCATTTTAGTTGGGCGACAGATTCAATTGTTAAAGAAGCATTTTCATTTTTTATTATGAACATCTCGGATTTTTAGTGAAACATTTAGGCAGTATTATTTTGATTGTTAAAGAAATGTCCATAGTACGCTAAAATATAGTACAATTTTTCTCTATTATCAAATAACATAAATACTTTTTTAAATTTAAGTGGATTAAATCAGATAATCATTATATAATTTAAACATGTGATTGTGTATTTTTATTTTTTAATAAATCATTAGGAAAATATTTTTATCAAATATGCAACAAATGAGGACTTCAACTTTATTTAAAAGGCATCATCAATACATACAGAATTAACGGACTAGTTTAATACAAATAAATCATAGAAAAGGAAGACAACAATGAAAAAATCATTTTTAAAATTCAGTTCAACATTTTTACTTTTAACAACTATCGGCATGACGGGCACTAACGCTGCGAATGTTTGGGGCGCAGAAGAAGGAACGAAAATCCTCGTGGAAGATATTCAAAATGATCCGCTCGCAAAGAGAACAGCAATCTTCCAAGGTCCAAAAGGTCTGCCGTGTACTACTACAATGTTGACTTCTAACTTTGGACTCACTGCCGCACATTGTGGCGACGGCTTTCTAGAAGGATCGGTCGGTACGGTATACCCTGCTCAATCAGGACTATCAACACCTTTTGGATCAATGTCCATATCTTTATTTAATCCTTATAACGACAAAGATATCGCCTTTATATATGGTCAAGATAGCGGGAAAAGTAAGGACTATATTCATTATCAAAGAGATTTCGCACAAACTGAAATAAAACTTCAAGGTTTCACAGATGACGAATTAAAAAAAATGGTTGGAAAAAAAGTATATTCATATGGATATCCATATAACTACCACGCTCATAAACAATATAGATTCACAGGAGAAATCACTTTCGCGAATAGTGATTTTATTAAAACAAACTTACCTGCATACGGTGGCCAATCTGGCTCCTCTGTATTTTTAGAAGATAATGACCAATTGGTTGGCATATTGGTCAAAGGAGGAGATGACGATAAAAATGCAATCTTGGAACCCATAACGAAAGATATCGCTCGATGGTACAAAGGTAAAAAAGATATTTTAGAAAATCCTGTTCAATAAATCCGTAATCTAAAGTGACACCTCACCATGTTTGTATGAAAACGTAATTGGGGGATTTACCCAATTCTTTATACACACCATATCGTTTTACAACAGTAAAGGCTAGGACCATTTGAAAGTCCTAGCCTACTTTTATCTATTCCTACTGCTGCATCACATGTTCTATAAAATATTGTGTCATGCGATAATCATCTGTTAATTCTGGGTGGAACGATACGCCTAAATAACGACCTTGTTGTACAGCGATAATTTTGTCATCAATCGTCCCTAATACATCAACGGCTGCTTCTGTTGATTGAATATGGGGTGCACGAATAAAAACACCTTCAATCGGTTGATCAATACCTTTAATGTGTAGTTCAGACTCGAAACTATCGACTTGGCGCCCAAATGAATTACGCTCTACTGTAATATCTAACTTTTGCAGATAGCCTTCTTCGCCTACGATATCTTTCGCAAGGACAATTAAGCCTGCACACGTACCAAACATAGGTAATTGTGATGCACGTAACGCCTCTTTAAAACCATAAAGATTCATGAGACGGCGTAAAGTTGTCGATTCGCCACCAGGGATAATTAAGCCATCGATTTCTTCTAATTGTTCAACTTTTTTAATTGCGACACCTTCATGACCCGCAAGTTCAATATGACGGATATGTTCACGTACCGCACCTTGCAAAGCTAATACACCGATTTTCATTTTACCAACCACGCTCTTGCATACGTTCTTCTAATGAAAGTTGATTAATATCGATACCTTTCATTGCTGTACCTAGTTTTTTCGCTAACTCACCAATTAATTTATAATCTTGGTAATGTGTCGTCGCTTGTACAATCGCTTTAGCAAATGTTTCTGGGTCTTCAGATTTAAAAATACCTGAACCTACGAATACACCGTCAGCACCTAATTCCATCATTAATGCCGCATCTTGAGGTGTTGCCACGCCACCTGCCGCAAAGTTCACGACTGGTAAACGACCATGCTTTTTAATGTCTTTTAAGATTTCATATGGCGCGCCTAAGTTTTTCGCTTCAGTCATCAATTCGTCATCACTCATTACTGTGATACGTTTCACTTCTTGATTCACTTGGCGCATATGACGTACCGCTTCTACGATATTCCCTGTACCTGGTTCACCTTTCGTACGTAACATCGCAGCACCTTCACCGATACGACGCGCTGCTTCACCTAAGTTACGGCAGCCACAAACGAATGGCACTGTATATTCATCTTTTTTCAAATGGAACACTTCATCTGCAGGTGTTAACACTTCTGACTCATCAATGTAGTCTACACCCATTGCTTCTAATACTCTTGCTTCTGTAATATGACCGATACGACATTTCGCCATTACCGGAATAGATACAGCATTCATAACTTCTTCTACAATAGATGGATTACATGCACGCGCAACGCCACCTGCTGCACGAATATCTGATGGGACACGTTCAAGTGCCATCACTGCAACCGCACCTGCTTCTTCCGCAATTTTCGCTTGTTCTGCATTCACGACGTCCATAATTACGCCGCCTTTTTGCATTTCTGCCATTCCTCGTTTAACACGTTCTGATCCGACTTGTTTAGACATAGGTGATGAAACCCCCTTTTATTATTTACACATGTAGCTTATACTATTATCTGAACCGCTTAAAGTGTCAGAAACGCAAAATATTAAAGGGTCAGATTGAGGTGCGATGATGGAAATGTTGATGTTTCATATTAATAAACGAGAAGGGCAGCCGATTTATATTCAATTATACGAAAACATTAAACAAAGTATTATGAATGGACGTATGCATGAAGGCGAAAAGTTACCTTCTAAACGTCAACTGAGTCAATATTTGTCAGTCAGTCAAACGACCGTGGAAAATGCCTATGCGCAACTTGTCGATGAAGGTTATATTTATAGTCAACCGAAATCAGGCTTTTTCGTCAGTGACATCGAAACATTGCCGTTCACTAAAAAGACATCACGCCCAACATTGCCTACATATCAAAGCCCGACGACTGAACAAGCTTATGCATTTAACTTAGGAATGATTGATCAAGCGCACTTCCCTTTCGAACAATTTCGGAAATATGCGAAGGAAGCATTTGAAGAATTACAGTTTTATCTCGTTGAACCTGGACATAAACAAGGCGATTACACTTTACGTGCACAAATTAGTCGCTATTTATTTCATAGTCGTGGGGTTCAATCCACACCCGAGCAAGTCATTGTCGCTTCGTCTACAGAGCAGTTGCTGTCTATCATTACAGATTTACTGCCAGGACCTAAAGGAATGATGTTAGAGGACCCGATTTACCCTCAAGTCCATCAGCTTTTAACCCGTAAACATATTCCTTATCAGTTTGTGCCCGTGGAAAACGATGGCATCGCGATGAATACGGTTGAAAATGCGTCACATCATATCGTTTACATTACACCAAGTCATCAATTTCCAACAGGTGTGACGATGAGCCTCAAAAAGCGGATGCGTCTTCTGAAATGGGCCAGTGAAGACCCACATCGCTATATTATTGAAGATGATTATGACTCAGAATTTCGGTATGAAGGTAAACCTATTCCAGCCCTACAAAGTTTAGATCAAACAGGTAGCGTTATTTATGTGAGTACATTTTCAAAGTCCATCTCTCCAACAATTCGGATTGCTTACGCCGTGTTGCCAGAAGCGTTGTTACATCATTATCAGCAAGCCGAAAACATTGAGGGTGGCACCGTACCACGCCATACGCAATTTATGGTGACCACCTTTATGGAGACGAATCAATTTGAACGCCATTTAAATCGCATGAGAAAAATTTATCGTCAAAAGCGAGACATTATTTTACAACAACTACAAAAGTATCCATCCATTTTTGAAGTTTCTGGTGAAAAAACAGGTATGCATTTAATTATTACGATTAAAAATGGCTGGTCAGAACAACAGTGTCTTGAGCAATTACAACGATTTGATATCGATATGAAGCCCCTTTCCCAATACGTCTACCATCAACAAGAGACCGCCCCTCGTTTTGTAGTAGGCTTTGGTGGGATACCAATAGAAAATTTAGAAACGCATATAGAAAGACTCATCACTTGTTTTAAAGAAGAATATTGCATATAAAAAAGACATGCTCGACTGAACATTTCATTCAGCCGAGCATGTCTTTTTTACGTTTAATCTTTCAATAAGTGTGGGTTTCTCACATTCTGATAGTCGTACAACTCAATTTCTTGCAATTGCATCAGTGAACGTCTCAGTTGTGCGTAATGATTCATTTCAGGTAGCGTCACAACCTTCTCTGGACGCTGACCTTGCTCTAATAATTTAGCGATATTCTCAAATACAACCAAATACTGCCCCATAGCCTCTTCACTAATCAACATGCGCTTCTGGATCTCCATCACTTGCATTAACTTAAAGCTCATTTGTTCAAGAATAAACATCGCAGGATAAAAATATTGCGTTCTTTTCTTGTTCGATAACAACTCACCATACGCATAACGATACATCACTTGCATATTCTCAATATTAATTTTCAGTCTCAGTTTTTCCCTTTGACGAAAATATTCGACATTGTAATGTACATTCGAAAATAACGTATGGAAAATTCGGGCTTCAATGCGTGTCACATCTGCCATAAATTCCGGTAAACGTTTAGAAGCAAGTCTTCTCCCAATAATCATCACACCAATAATCGCAAGCCCTACCCCCACTGTTGTATCTAATAAACGTGGAATCGCAATAGCAAACGTCAAGCTCCCTTGAGCCAAACCACCTAATAAAATGACTTGAACCGTAATTGCCAACATCGCAAGCGCATAATTGGCACCGACTAAAATTTCAGTAATCGCACCACTTAAACTAAGCACAATGACCACCATTAAACTATTGGGTTCTAGAAGTAAAAAGCCAATCACAATGCCAATACCAATAAGCGTCCCAATCCATCTTGCACCAGCACGTTCAATACTTGCAATCGTCGTACCACCAAGAAGAACCGTATGCGCACTTAACGGAATCCAGTAAGCACGTTCAAAGTTAAATATCAGTGCCACAAAAATGGCGATACCGATGATGACTGAATATTTCGCAGCTGAAATAAAATGCATCGACTCCGGTGTTAAGTGATAACGTAACCTTCTTATATATTGTGGAGATTGTCGTGTCACATGTTTTTTAACTTGTTCATCAGGCGCATCAATCATTTCATCCACCTTAAAAATTAAACCTACTAGTTCTTCAAATGCAGTAGGTACATTAACTTCTTTTCTCCAAACATTTTTTGACGTTTGCCTTTGCGTAATACGGTGCACAACGTCTGTCATCATTTCATTTATAATAGGGGGGATGGGACGATGACCTTTTGCATTCAATTCAAGTAGTTCTGAATATACCCCTTCAGCAGTACGATGTAGCAATGACAACCGCTGTACTTCTACAGACTTTCTCTTCAATACCGATCTTGAAGTTTGAAGAATTTCAGAAGTTGAAATCAAGGTTTGCACGGTCGTTTTGGTCAAGGCATTAAACGTCACTTGCTCATTAAAATGGTGAATCAATGCTTGAATCTCCTTGAACTCTTTAGACACCGCACTAAATTCAGGTTGCTCATGACCTATCTTAATTTCGATGAGCACAAATATAAGCGCAAGAAGACCACCGATACCTACAATAGCCCCTCTCCATAAAAATGCATGCGGATCAGGGGGCATAACGCTTGCCAAACTATAGGCAATAATAAAAAACGTAGAAGAAGGACCAGGGATATTTAAAGTATTAAAAACATAAAACGGCACAACAGCAACAATTAACAAAAAGATGCCAAAAAGCAAAGGCGTACTTGCGGTTAATGTCCCGATCATCATCGTTACAACTAAACCAATGGCTGCGAAAGTGACTGAACGCAAGCGCGAATTAAATGTTCCTTTGAAAACATAAATACTTGCAAAAGTGCCAATCGTTGCTAATAAGGCACTTGAAAAATCATGAAACATCAAGCCATAGAGTAAAGGTAAAAACATTAATAACCCTTGACGTAAACCACGTTGTAAATCGATTTTATCAACATCGATATGTGCGACATTTTTGAAATAAGTCAACATGACAGACACCACCTTTGTTTAAATAAAAAAAAGAGACCTACTAAAGGGTCTCAATTCGGCTCATCGCATCCTATGCGTTTTATTTCTGCTTGGCAACGTCCTACTCTCGCGGAACGTAAGTCCGACTACCATCGGCGCTAAAGAGCTTAACTTCTGTGTTCGGCATGGGAACAGGTGTGACCTCTTTGCCATAGTCACCAAACAAAAATATGATTGAATGTTATACATTCAAAACTAGATAGTAAGTATATTTATCACAAGCATTACCTTATGAACAATTATATTGATTAAGTCTTCGATCGATTAGTATTCGTCAGCTCCACGTATCGCTACGCTTCCACCTCGAACCTATTCACCTCATCATCTTTGAGGGATCTTATAACCGAAGTTGGGAAATCTCATCTCGAGGGGGGCTTCATGCTTAGATGCTTTCAGCACTTATCCCGTCCATACATAGCTACCCAGCTATGCCGTTGGCACGACAACTGGTACACCAGAGGTATGTCCATCCCGGTCCTCTCGTACTAAGGACAGCTCCTCTCAAATTTCCTACGCCCACGACGGATAGGGACCGAACTGTCTCACGACGTTCTGAACCCAGCTCGCGTACCGCTTTAATGGGCGAACAGCCCAACCCTTGGGACCGACTACAGCCCCAGGATGCGATGAGCCGACATCGAGGTGCCAAACCTCCCCGTCGATGTGAACTCTTGGGGGAGATAAGCCTGTTATCCCCGGGGTAGCTTTTATCCGTTGAGCGATGGCCCTTCCATGCGGAACCACCGGATCACTAAGTCCGTCTTTCGACCCTGCTCGACTTGTAGGTCTCGCAGTCAAGCTCCCTTATGCCTTTACACTCTATGAATGATTTCCAACCATTCTGAGGGAACCTTTGAGCGCCTCCGTTACTCTTTAGGAGGCGACCGCCCCAGTCAAACTGCCCGCCTGACACTGTCTCCCAGCACGATAAGTGCTGCGGGTTAGAAATCCAATACAATTAGGGTAGTATCCCACCAATGCCTCCACGTAAGCTAGCGCTCACGCTTCTAAGGCTCCTACCTATCCTGTACAAACTGTACCGAATTTCAATATCAGGCTACAGTAAAGCTCCACGGGGTCTTTCCGTCCTGTCGCGGGTAACCGGCATCTTCACCGGTACTATGATTTCACCGAGTCTCTCGTTGAGACAGTGCCCAAATCGTTACGCCTTTCGTGCGGGTCGGAACTTACCCGACAAGGAATTTCGCTACCTTAGGACCGTTATAGTTACGGCCGCCGTTTACTGGGGCTTCGATTCGTAGCTTCGCTTGCGCTAACCACTCCTCTTAACCTTCCAGCACCGGGCAGGCGTCAGCCCCTATACGTCACCTTACGGTTTAGCAGAGACCTGTGTTTTTGATAAACAGTCGCTTGGGCCTATTCACTGCGGCTCTTCGAAGCGTGAACCTCAAAGAGCACCCCTTCTCCCGAAGTTACGGGGTCATTTTGCCGAGTTCCTTAACGAGAGTTCGCTCGCTCACCTTAGAATTCTCATCTTGACTACCTGTGTCGGTTTGCGGTACGGGCACCGTTATTCTAGCTAGAGGCTTTTCTCGGCAGTGTGAAATCAACGACTCGAGGAACAAGTTCCTCTCCCCATCACAGCTCAATCTTAAGAGTGCCGGATTTGCCTAACACTCAATCTCACTGCTTGGACGTGCACTCCAACAGCACGCTTCGCCTATCCTACTGCGTCCCCCCATCGCTTAAAACGAATAATGGTGGTACAGGAATATCAACCTGTTATCCATCGCCTACGCCTGTCGGCCTCAGCTTAGGACCCGACTAACCCAGAGCGGACGAGCCTTCCTCTGGAAACCTTAGTCAATCGGTGGACGGGATTCTCACCCGTCTTTCGCTACTCACACCGGCATTCTCACTTCTAAGCGCTCCACATGTCCTTGCGATCATGCTTCAACGCCCTTAGAACGCTCTCCTACCATTGTCCAATGGACAATCCACAGCTTCGGTAATATGTTTAGCCCCGGTACATTTTCGGCGCAGTGTCACTCGACTAGTGAGCTATTACGCACTCTTTAAATGATGGCTGCTTCTAAGCCAACATCCTAGTTGTCTGGGCAACGCCACATCCTTTTCCACTTAACATATATTTTGGGACCTTAGCTGGTGGTCTGGGCTGTTTCCCTTTCGAATATGGACCTTATCACCCACATTCTGACTCCCAAGTTAAATTATTTGGCATTCGGAGTTTGTCTGAATTCGGTAACCCGAGAGGGGCCCCTCGTCCAAACAGTGCTCTACCTCCAATAATCATCACTTGAGGCTAGCCCTAAAGCTATTTCGGAGAGAACCAGCTATCTCCAAGTTCGATTGGAATTTCTCCGCTACCCTCAGTTCATCCGCTCACTTTTCAACGTAAGTCGGTTCGGTCCTCCATTCAGTGTTACCTGAACTTCAACCTGACCAAGGGTAGATCACCTGGTTTCGGGTCTACGACCAAATACTCATTCGCCCTATTCAGACTCGCTTTCGCTACGGCTCCACATTTTCTGCTTAACCTTGCATCAGATCGTAACTCGCCGGTTCATTCTACAAAAGGCACGCCATCACCCATTAACGGGCTCTGACTACTTGTAAGCACACGGTTTCAAGTTCTCTTTCACTCCCCTTCCGGGGTACTTTTCACCTTTCCCTCACGGTACTGGTTCACTATCGGTCACTAGAGAGTATTTAGCCTTAGGAGATGGTCCTCCCAGATTCCGACGGAATTTCACGTGCTCCGTCGTACTCAGGATCCACTCAAGAGAGAATTCGCTTTCGACTACAGGATTATTACCTTCTCTGATTAACCTTTCCAGGTTATTCGTCTAACAAATTCTTTTGTAACTCCGTACAGAGTGTCCTACAACCCCAATAAGCAAGCTTATTGGTTTGGGCTCTTCCCGTTTCGCTCGCCGCTACTCAGGGAATCGATTTTTCTTTCTCTTCCTCCGGGTACTAAGATGTTTCAGTTCTCCGGGTCTGCCTTCTTGCATGCTATGTATTCACATGCAGATAACACGACATAACTCGTGCTGGGTTTCCCCATTCGGAAATCTCTGGATCAAAGCTTACTTACAGCTCCCCAAAGCATATCGTCGTTAGTAACGTCCTTCATCGGCTTCTAGTGCCAAGGCATCCACCGTGCGCCCTTAATAACTTAATCTAAACGTTATGATAAACGCTCGCATTCTATCTTATTTCTTTCTTCGCTTGTTCATTTACGAGAAGTAAACTTCACTGCGCTCATCAAGAAATGCGTTGACTGACAAGCGTTTTCATAAACGTTTGTACAATCAAAAATACGATGTTTACCATCACCAGTTATTAATTATGTGAGTCGTCATTTGACGACTAGCGATAATTTTTTGTTTCAAGCTTTTAAACGCTTGTCACTCGGTTTTGCTTGGTAAAATCTATACTTACTTATCTAGTTTTCAATGTACAATTTCAAATGGTGGGCCTAAGTGGACTCGAACCACCGACCTCACGCTTATCAGGCGTGCGCTCTAACCAGCTGAGCTATAGGCCCATTTGAATTTTGAATTCTCAATGAATGAGCATTCAAAACTGAATACAATATGTCACGTTAATTCGCTTATCACCTAATAGTGATATTCCGTATATTATCCTTAGAAAGGAGGTGATCCAGCCGCACCTTCCGATACGGCTACCTTGTTACGACTTCACCCCAATCATTTGTCCCACCTTCGACGGCTAGCTCCAAAATGGTTACTCCACCGGCTTCGGGTGTTACAAACTCTCGTGGTGTGACGGGCGGTGTGTACAAGACCCGGGAACGTATTCACCGTAGCATGCTGATCTACGATTACTAGCGATTCCAGCTTCATGTAGTCGAGTTGCAGACTACAATCCGAACTGAGAACAACTTTATGGGATTTGCTTGACCTCGCGGTTTCGCTGCCCTTTGTATTGTCCATTGTAGCACGTGTGTAGCCCAAATCATAAGGGGCATGATGATTTGACGTCATCCCCACCTTCCTCCGGTTTGTCACCGGCAGTCAACTTAGAGTGCCCAACTGAATGATGGCAACTAAGTTCAAGGGTTGCGCTCGTTGCGGGACTTAACCCAACATCTCACGACACGAGCTGACGACAACCATGCACCACCTGTCACTTTGTCCTCCGAAGAGGAAAACTCTATCTCTAGAGCGGTCAAAGGATGTCAAGATTTGGTAAGGTTCTTCGCGTTGCTTCGAATTAAACCACATGCTCCACCGCTTGTGCGGGTCCCCGTCAATTCCTTTGAGTTTCAGTCTTGCGACCGTACTCCCCAGGCGGAGTGCTTAATGCGTTAGCTGCAGCACTAAGGGGCGGAAACCCCCTAACACTTAGCACTCATCGTTTACGGCGTGGACTACCAGGGTATCTAATCCTGTTTGATCCCCACGCTTTCGCACATCAGCGTCAGTTGCAGACCAGAAAGCCGCCTTCGCCACTGGTGTTCCTCCATATCTCTGCGCATTTCACCGCTACACATGGAATTCCACTTTCCTCTTCTGCACTCAAGTTTTCCAGTTTCCAATGACCCTCCACGGTTGAGCCGTGGGCTTTCACATCAGACTTAAAAAACCGCCTACGCGCGCTTTACGCCCAATAATTCCGGATAACGCTTGCCACCTACGTATTACCGCGGCTGCTGGCACGTAGTTAGCCGTGGCTTTCTGGTTAGGTACCGTCAAGATGTGCACAGTTACTTACACATTTGTTCTTCCCTAACAACAGAGCTTTACGATCCGAAGACCTTCATCACTCACGCGGCGTTGCTCCGTCAGGCTTTCGCCCATTGCGGAAGATTCCCTACTGCTGCCTCCCGTAGGAGTCTGGACCGTGTCTCAGTTCCAGTGTGGCCGATCACCCTCTCAGGTCGGCTACGTATCGTCGCCTTGGTAGGCCGTTACCCCACCAACTAGCTAATACGGCGCGGGTCCATCTATAAGTGACAGCAAGACCGTCTTTCACTGTAGAACCATGCGGTTCAACATGTTATCCGGCATTAGCCCCGGTTTCCCGGAGTTATTCCAGTCTTATAGGTAGGTTACCCACGTGTTACTCACCCGTCCGCCGCTAACGTCAAAGGAGCAAGCTCCTTATCTGTTCGCTCGACTTGCATGTATTAGGCACGCCGCCAGCGTTCATCCTGAGCCAGGATCAAACTCTCCATAAAAGAAGTAAGCTTGATATAGCTCGTTGATTGTTTAAGTCAATCACTCTCGAAAGTACTTTTGAAGTACTCAAATTATTGGAATTAACGTTGACATATTGTCATTCAGTTTTCAATGTTCATGTCATTTCTTTTTCGACTCGACAAGAATTAATTATACATAGTTCTTGTTAAAAAGTCAACAACTTTTATTATTTTTTCTAATTTTCCCAAGAAAAAATGACCGCTTGGTCATGATAAAAGTTTTGCTTGGCAACGTCCTACTCTCGCGGAACGTAAGTCCGACTACCATCGGCGCTAAAGAGCTTAACTTCTGTGTTCGGCATGGGAACAGGTGTGACCTCTTTGCCATAGTCACCAAACAAAAATATGATTGAATGTTATACATTCAAAACTAGATAGTAAGTATATTTATCACAAGCATTACCTTATGAACAATTATATTGATTAAGTCTTCGATCGATTAGTATTCGTCAGCTCCACGTATCGCTACGCTTCCACCTCGAACCTATTCACCTCATCATCTTTGAGGGATCTTATAACCGAAGTTGGGAAATCTCATCTCGAGGGGGGCTTCATGCTTAGATGCTTTCAGCACTTATCCCGTCCATACATAGCTACCCAGCTATGCCGTTGGCACGACAACTGGTACACCAGAGGTATGTCCATCCCGGTCCTCTCGTACTAAGGACAGCTCCTCTCAAATTTCCTACGCCCACGACGGATAGGGACCGAACTGTCTCACGACGTTCTGAACCCAGCTCGCGTACCGCTTTAATGGGCGAACAGCCCAACCCTTGGGACCGACTACAGCCCCAGGATGCGATGAGCCGACATCGAGGTGCCAAACCTCCCCGTCGATGTGAACTCTTGGGGGAGATAAGCCTGTTATCCCCGGGGTAGCTTTTATCCGTTGAGCGATGGCCCTTCCATGCGGAACCACCGGATCACTAAGTCCGTCTTTCGACCCTGCTCGACTTGTAGGTCTCGCAGTCAAGCTCCCTTATGCCTTTACACTCTATGAATGATTTCCAACCATTCTGAGGGAACCTTTGAGCGCCTCCGTTACTCTTTAGGAGGCGACCGCCCCAGTCAAACTGCCCGCCTGACACTGTCTCCCAGCACGATAAGTGCTGCGGGTTAGAAATCCAATACAATTAGGGTAGTATCCCACCAATGCCTCCACGTAAGCTAGCGCTCACGCTTCTAAGGCTCCTACCTATCCTGTACAAACTGTACCGAATTTCAATATCAGGCTACAGTAAAGCTCCACGGGGTCTTTCCGTCCTGTCGCGGGTAACCGGCATCTTCACCGGTACTATGATTTCACCGAGTCTCTCGTTGAGACAGTGCCCAAATCGTTACGCCTTTCGTGCGGGTCGGAACTTACCCGACAAGGAATTTCGCTACCTTAGGACCGTTATAGTTACGGCCGCCGTTTACTGGGGCTTCGATTCGTAGCTTCGCTTGCGCTAACCACTCCTCTTAACCTTCCAGCACCGGGCAGGCGTCAGCCCCTATACGTCACCTTACGGTTTAGCAGAGACCTGTGTTTTTGATAAACAGTCGCTTGGGCCTATTCACTGCGGCTCTTCGAAGCGTGAACCTCAAAGAGCACCCCTTCTCCCGAAGTTACGGGGTCATTTTGCCGAGTTCCTTAACGAGAGTTCGCTCGCTCACCTTAGAATTCTCATCTTGACTACCTGTGTCGGTTTGCGGTACGGGCACCGTTATTCTAGCTAGAGGCTTTTCTCGGCAGTGTGAAATCAACGACTCGAGGAACAAGTTCCTCTCCCCATCACAGCTCAATCTTAAGAGTGCCGGATTTGCCTAACACTCAATCTCACTGCTTGGACGTGCACTCCAACAGCACGCTTCGCCTATCCTACTGCGTCCCCCCATCGCTTAAAACGAATAATGGTGGTACAGGAATATCAACCTGTTATCCATCGCCTACGCCTGTCGGCCTCAGCTTAGGACCCGACTAACCCAGAGCGGACGAGCCTTCCTCTGGAAACCTTAGTCAATCGGTGGACGGGATTCTCACCCGTCTTTCGCTACTCACACCGGCATTCTCACTTCTAAGCGCTCCACATGTCCTTGCGATCATGCTTCAACGCCCTTAGAACGCTCTCCTACCATTGTCCAATGGACAATCCACAGCTTCGGTAATATGTTTAGCCCCGGTACATTTTCGGCGCAGTGTCACTCGACTAGTGAGCTATTACGCACTCTTTAAATGATGGCTGCTTCTAAGCCAACATCCTAGTTGTCTGGGCAACGCCACATCCTTTTCCACTTAACATATATTTTGGGACCTTAGCTGGTGGTCTGGGCTGTTTCCCTTTCGAATATGGACCTTATCACCCACATTCTGACTCCCAAGTTAAATTATTTGGCATTCGGAGTTTGTCTGAATTCGGTAACCCGAGAGGGGCCCCTCGTCCAAACAGTGCTCTACCTCCAATAATCATCACTTGAGGCTAGCCCTAAAGCTATTTCGGAGAGAACCAGCTATCTCCAAGTTCGATTGGAATTTCTCCGCTACCCTCAGTTCATCCGCTCACTTTTCAACGTAAGTCGGTTCGGTCCTCCATTCAGTGTTACCTGAACTTCAACCTGACCAAGGGTAGATCACCTGGTTTCGGGTCTACGACCAAATACTCATTCGCCCTATTCAGACTCGCTTTCGCTACGGCTCCACATTTTCTGCTTAACCTTGCATCAGATCGTAACTCGCCGGTTCATTCTACAAAAGGCACGCCATCACCCATTAACGGGCTCTGACTACTTGTAAGCACACGGTTTCAAGTTCTCTTTCACTCCCCTTCCGGGGTACTTTTCACCTTTCCCTCACGGTACTGGTTCACTATCGGTCACTAGAGAGTATTTAGCCTTAGGAGATGGTCCTCCCAGATTCCGACGGAATTTCACGTGCTCCGTCGTACTCAGGATCCACTCAAGAGAGAATTCGTTTTCGACTACAGGATTATTACCTTCTATGATTAACCTTTCCAGGTTATTCGTCTAACAAATTCTTTTGTAACTCCGTACAGAGTGTCCTACAACCCCAATAAGCAAGCTTATTGGTTTGGGCTCTTCCCGTTTCGCTCGCCGCTACTCAGGGAATCGATTTTTCTTTCTCTTCCTCCGGGTACTAAGATGTTTCAGTTCTCCGGGTCTGCCTTCTTGCATGCTATGTATTCACATGCAGATAACACGACATAACTCGTGCTGGGTTTCCCCATTCAGAAATCTCTGGATCAAAGCTTACTTACAGCTCCCCAAAGCATATCGTCGTTAGTAACGTCCTTCGTCGGCTTCTAGTGCCAAGGCATCCACCGTGCGCCCTTAATAACTTAATCTATATGATATTTTGGCAAACGTTCGCATTCGGCTTCATCACTTCACATTCACTCAGTTACTTACGCGCAGTAAGCGCCTTCGCTCATGCTTGTGATTCATAGACTGACAAACGTTTTCAAAACATCATGTCGTCTACCGAAATACAATTTTTTCCAAAATCACCAGTTATTAATTATGTGAGTCGTCATTTGACGACTAGCGATAATTTTTTGTTTCAAGCTTTTAAACGCTTGTCACTCGGTTTTGCTTGGTAAAATCTATACTTACTTATCTAGTTTTCAATGTACAAATCATTCTGAACCCTCAAATGAATGAGCATTCAAAACTGAATACAATATGTCACGTTAATTCGCTTATCACCTGATGGTGATATTCCGTATATTATCCTTAGAAAGGAGGTGATCCAGCCGCACCTTCCGATACGGCTACCTTGTTACGACTTCACCCCAATCATTTGTCCCACCTTCGACGGCTAGCTCCAAAATGGTTACTCCACCGGCTTCGGGTGTTACAAACTCTCGTGGTGTGACGGGCGGTGTGTACAAGACCCGGGAACGTATTCACCGTAGCATGCTGATCTACGATTACTAGCGATTCCAGCTTCATGTAGTCGAGTTGCAGACTACAATCCGAACTGAGAACAACTTTATGGGATTTGCTTGACCTCGCGGTTTCGCTGCCCTTTGTATTGTCCATTGTAGCACGTGTGTAGCCCAAATCATAAGGGGCATGATGATTTGACGTCATCCCCACCTTCCTCCGGTTTGTCACCGGCAGTCAACTTAGAGTGCCCAACTGAATGATGGCAACTAAGTTCAAGGGTTGCGCTCGTTGCGGGACTTAACCCAACATCTCACGACACGAGCTGACGACAACCATGCACCACCTGTCACTTTGTCCTCCGAAGAGGAAAACTCTATCTCTAGAGCGGTCAAAGGATGTCAAGATTTGGTAAGGTTCTTCGCGTTGCTTCGAATTAAACCACATGCTCCACCGCTTGTGCGGGTCCCCGTCAATTCCTTTGAGTTTCAGTCTTGCGACCGTACTCCCCAGGCGGAGTGCTTAATGCGTTAGCTGCAGCACTAAGGGGCGGAAACCCCCTAACACTTAGCACTCATCGTTTACGGCGTGGACTACCAGGGTATCTAATCCTGTTTGATCCCCACGCTTTCGCACATCAGCGTCAGTTGCAGACCAGAAAGCCGCCTTCGCCACTGGTGTTCCTCCATATCTCTGCGCATTTCACCGCTACACATGGAATTCCACTTTCCTCTTCTGCACTCAAGTTTTCCAGTTTCCAATGACCCTCCACGGTTGAGCCGTGGGCTTTCACATCAGACTTAAAAAACCGCCTACGCGCGCTTTACGCCCAATAATTCCGGATAACGCTTGCCACCTACGTATTACCGCGGCTGCTGGCACGTAGTTAGCCGTGGCTTTCTGGTTAGGTACCGTCAAGATGTGCACAGTTACTTACACATTTGTTCTTCCCTAACAACAGAGCTTTACGATCCGAAGACCTTCATCACTCACGCGGCGTTGCTCCGTCAGGCTTTCGCCCATTGCGGAAGATTCCCTACTGCTGCCTCCCGTAGGAGTCTGGACCGTGTCTCAGTTCCAGTGTGGCCGATCACCCTCTCAGGTCGGCTACGTATCGTCGCCTTGGTAGGCCGTTACCCCACCAACTAGCTAATACGGCGCGGGTCCATCTATAAGTGACAGCAAGACCGTCTTTCACTGTAGAACCATGCGGTTCAACATGTTATCCGGCATTAGCCCCGGTTTCCCGGAGTTATTCCAGTCTTATAGGTAGGTTACCCACGTGTTACTCACCCGTCCGCCGCTAACGTCAAAGGAGCAAGCTCCTTATCTGTTCGCTCGACTTGCATGTATTAGGCACGCCGCCAGCGTTCATCCTGAGCCAGGATCAAACTCTCCATAAAAGAAGTAAGCTTGATATAGCTCGTTGATTGTTTAAGTCAATCACTCTCGAAAGTACTTTTGAAGTACTCAAATTATTGGAATTAACGTTGACATATTGTCATTCAGTTTTCAATGTTCATTTCAAATATATAATGGTGGAGACTAGCGGGATCGAACCGCTGACCTCCTGCGTGCAAAGCAGGCGCTCTCCCAGCTGAGCTAAGCCCCCATGTTATTTTACAGAAGTCGGGAAGACAGGATTTGAACCTGCGACCCCTTGGTCCCAAACCAAGTGCTCTACCAAGCTGAGCTACTTCCCGTTATTAAGATGGCGCGCCCGATAGGAGTCGAACCCATAACCTTTTGATCCGTAGTCAAACGCTCTATCCAATTGAGCTACGGGCGCATAATTAAAGATGGTGCCGAGGACCGGAATCGAACCGGTACGGTGATCTCTCACCGCAGGATTTTAAGTCCTGTGCGTCTGCCAGTTCCGCCACCCCGGCAAAAATAATGGAGCAGAAGACGGGATTCGAACCCGCGACCCCGACCTTGGCAAGGTCGTATTCTACCGCTGAACTACTTCTGCTCAATAGTATTCGAATGGTGAGCCATAGAGGATTCGAACCTCTGACCCTCTGATTAAAAGTCAGATGCTCTACCAACTGAGCTAATGGCTCATAAAATGGTGCCGGCCAGAGGACTTGAACCCCCAACCTACTGATTACAAGTCAGTTGCTCTACCAATTGAGCTAGGCCGGCAATGGTGGAGAATGACGGGATCGAACCGCCGACCCTCTGCTTGTAAGGCAGATGCTCTCCCAGCTGAGCTAATTCTCCATATGTAATGCCTGGCAACGTCCTACTCTCGCGGAACGTAAGTCCGACTACCATCGGCGCTAAAGAGCTTAACTTCTGTGTTCGGCATGGGAACAGGTGTGACCTCTTTGCCATTGTCACCAGACAATAATTATTTTATTAAGTAGCTTATCGGCTACCTTTTTATAATACATGTTTTGCAAATACTTTTCAATAGTTAATTTTACACTTTGTTTAAGTTTTTTACAAACATTTTAAATTTGTTTTGCCGTTCAATTTGACGACTTTTATATAATACTCAATTATCTTTTCAAAGTCAACACTTTTTAACACCTTTTTTTAAAATAAATTCAAACCGATTTGCATGACCATTTCTGTGCCCACCACATGTGAAACCAACCTAGTCTCGCCATATCCATTCACCATGCATCATAGTATTCTCTCCTCTACACATCGCAATATGAAGTGTCCCTCGTGTTCATCCTTTTCTCCTTTACTAAAGCTAAAAAACGCCTGTACACTGAATAGACAATGTACAAGCGATTAATAATACATCTTATTTTTGGCGCATATATGGGAATAATAACACGTCACGAATAGATGGAGAATTCGTTAATAACATCACGAGGCGGTCAATACCGATACCTAATCCACCTGTTGGCGGCATACCGTATTCTAATGCCTCAATGAAATCCTCATCCATTTCATGTGCTTCGTCGTTACCTTGCTCTTTTTCTACTAATTGTGCTTCAAAGCGTTGACGTTGATCGATTGGGTCATTTAATTCTGTGAACGCATTCGCATGTTCGCGACCTACAATAAACAACTCAAAGCGATCAGTGAAACGTGGATCTTCAGGGTTCTTCTTAGCTAAAGGAGAGATTTCAATTGGATGACCATAAATGAATGTCGGTTGAATTAAAGTTTCTTCTACTTTTTGTTCGAAAAATTCATTTAGAATGTGACCATACTTCATATTATCATCTACTTCAATACCATGTGCTTTCGCTAATTCGTGTGCTTCTTTGTCTGATTTCACTTCATAAAAGTCTACACCTGTCGCTTCTTTAACGGCATCGACCATGTGTAATCTACGCCATTGTGGTTCTAAATTAATTGTTTCATCACCGTACTGAACTGAAGTTGTACCTAATACGCGACGAGCGATGTGTGCAACTAATTCTTCAGTTAATGACATAATATCTTTGTAATCTGCATACGCTTCATACAATTCAATCATCGTAAATTCTGGGTTATGACGTGTAGAAACACCTTCGTTACGGAATACACGTCCGATTTCATATACTTTCTCCAAACCACCTACGATTAAACGTTTAAGGTGTAGTTCGATGGCAATACGCATGTAAAGTGTTGCATCCAATGCGTTGTGGTGTGTCACGAATGGCTTCGCTGCAGCACCCCCTGCGATTTGATGCATCATTGGTGTTTCCACTTCTAAAAACCCTTTTTCATTAAGGTAATTACGCATTTCTTGAAGAATACGGCTACGATTAATAAATGTTTGCGTGCTTTCTTCGTTGGTAATTAAGTCAAGATAACGTTGACGGTAGCGTTGTTCAATATCTTGTAAACCGTGATGTTTGTCCGGTAATGGACGTAACGCTTTAGATAAAAGTTTGAATGACTTCGCTTTTACTGATAATTCTCCAGTATTTGTTTTAAACATAATACCTTCAACGCCGACAATATCACCTAAGTCTGCAGTATTCCAAATACCAAATTGTGCGTCACCCACTTGGTCTTTACGTACATAAATTTGAATTTGACCCGATAAATCTTGAACGTGCGCAAATCCTGCTTTACCTTTACCACGTTTTGTCATAATACGACCTGCAATTACCGTATGACTTTCCGTTTCTTTTTCAGCAAGTTCTTCTTTTGCGTATTGATCCCATTGAGCTTTTAACGTTTCCGCAGTTCCAGTACGCTCAAACTTCTCACCGAATGGATCAATCCCTAAGTCTCTTAATTCTTGTAATTTTTGTCGACGGACCTGCATTTGGTCATTCAATTCTTCTGTCATGCTTACCTCTCCTTTTCGCTTCTTATGCCTCTATTTTTTGTTTTTCCATTTGTTCATCACGGAATTCTGTTAAAATCTCAGTCATTTCGGCTAAGGTTTCTGCCTGGTTTAATGCTTTACGCGCTTTACCATTGCCTCTGACACCTTTAAGGTACCATGACGCGTGTTTGCGCATTTCCATAACGCCCACTTTTTCACCTTTTAAATCTACGAGACGATTCAAGTGTAATAAAGCAATCTCAATTTTTTCGTCGATTTGAGGCTCATCAATTAACTCGCCTGTTTCTAAATAATGCACCGTACGATAAATCATCCATGGATTGCCTAATGCTTCACGTCCAATCATGACTGCATCCACACCTGTCTCTTTAAGCATCTTTTCAGCAAGTTCTGGACTCGTAACGTCACCATTACCGATGACAGGAATGTTAACTGCTTCTTTCACTTGACGAATAATATCCCAATCTGCCTTACCTTCGTACATTTGAACACGTGTGCGACCATGTAGCGAAATCGCCGCAGCACCAGCACGTTCAGCAGCTTTTGCATTTTCAACGGCGAAGATATGGTCCTCATCCCAGCCGATACGCATTTTACATGTCACAGGCTTGCTCACACGTTCTGTTACCGCCGACACCATTTCATAAATTTTGTTCGGATCTAATAACCAACGTGCACCCGCTTCACATTTAATGATTTTTGATACTGGACAGCCCATATTAATATCAATAATGTCAGCTGTTGTATTTTTATCTACATATTCGGCAGCTTCGACTAATGTTTCTTTTTCACCACCAAAAATTTGTAACGATAATGGACGTTCATTTTCATCGATGTATAACATTTTCATCGTTTTTGGGTTGTTAAACAAAATCGCTTTATCGCTCACCATTTCTGCGCACACTAGCCCGGCACCGAACTCTTTTACAGTAAGTCGAAATGCTGAGTTACACACACCTGCCATAGGCGCAAGCACGACTCTGTTTTCAATTTCAACGTCGCCAATTTTCCACATTTCAAATTTCCTCCAATATATTCAAAGTCAATCACCAAAATCCATCACAATATTGCTTTATATTTTACTACTGTATCATCATGAGGTACGATCTGTTGAATTTTTTGGCCCGAATGCGGTTCGGTAACATTGGCAGCAATATCATTTAATGGTACCATCACAAAAGCACGTTCAGTCATACGCGGGTGCGGCACCGTTAAATCATCCTCTTCAATGATTTCATCGCCGTACAATAAAATGTCAATATCCATTGTACGTGGGCCCCATCGCACTTTACGTACACGATGTAACTCTGCCTCAGTTTCTAAAGCGACCTTTAACAAGTCTTGTGCAGAAAGTTGTGTTTGAATGTGTAAGCATAAATTCAAAAAATCAGGTTGTTCTGTATATCCGACCGGCTTCGTTTCATAAATAGGTGAAATCGCAACAACATTAATCTTGTCATGAGCATCTAATAAATCAATCGCTGCTTTTAACTGTGCTTCTCGGTCACCCATGTTACTGCCTAAACCTAAATACACATCAATCATGGTGATTCGCCCTCACAATTTCTACACCGACCCCTTGATAATAACCAGGTATAGGTGGATTTTTTTTAGTGATTCTAACTTTCGTTTCCATTACACGATTATAGTGTGAATTTATACGTAATGCAATACGTTCCGCAAGATGTTCAATTAATTGCACAGCAGAACCATGCATAATGGCTTTGATATCTTCATATACTTCACCGTAATGTACAGTATCTTCCACGCGATCAGACGTACCTGCTACACTTAAATCCACTTTCATTTCAACATCAACGGTAAAAATTTGACCGATTTCATTTTCTGCAGGGAGCGCGCCATGATACGCATAAAATTCAAGTCCTTTTAAAAATATTTTATCTTCCATCTTCATATCCTTTCAACGCATCCATTGTTTTGGCCAATCGTGCATTCATTAAAACATTATGTACACGAACACCATGTACACCTTTCATAATACCGTAAGCTGTTGTGGCTGCCGTCGCTTCATCGCGCTCATCAACTTGATTGTCGCCACCGAGTAAAAATTTAATCAAACGCTTTCGACTCGTCGCTAACAAAACTTTATAACCTGTTGCAACAAGTTCATCTAACCGTGACATCACTTCTTGTTCTTCTTCACGCGTTGTCGCAAATCCAATACCCGGATCAAGCCAAATACGTTCACGATCAATCCCGGCGAGCACCGCTTTATTCGCTTGCTTTAATAACATGACAAGCATTTCGTCCATCACCGGTACGTTCCGCTCGCCATCACCATTATGCATTAAAATGACTTCTGCGTCGTATTTCGCAACCACTTGAAACATGCGTGAATCATAAAGCCCTGCCCACTGATCATTAATCATTGTAGCACCCGCTTCAAGTGCAGCTTCTGCAACTTCGCTTCGAAATGTATCGACTGAAATAGTGACGTCCAAATGTTGTAAAGCTTTAACGACCGGGATGACACGTGCAAGTTCTTCCTCCACTGTGACTTCCTCTGTGACTTCCTCGTGACCTGGACGTGTGGATACGCCTCCTACATCAATGATATGTGCGCCTTGTTCAACCATCTTAGTCCCATGTTCAACCGCGCGATCAACTTCATTAAAGCGCCCACCATCTGAAAACGAATCCGGTGTGACATTTAAAATACCCATAATTTGTGTTTGTGGCATGTTACAATCTTCCTTTCCGCCTCATTCAACCATTCACATCCACCTTAGAATAGGTATATTATAACAAATTTCTGAAGCTTTCATACAATGTCAGCCATCGTCTTCAAAGCGGAATGATAAGCATACTTGATGTCTAAGTGAGACACATCATTTTCTATAGCCGTATCACTAAAATGCAATAAAAAAGCAGGACTGTATGTGCACAGCCCTACTGTTGTCTCTTATTCAAAATTATAAAGTGGTGTAGAAAGGTAACGCTCACCATTACTTGGCAATACCGTTACAACTGTCTTACCTTTACCTAGTTCTTTCGCTTTTTGAATCGCCGCATAAATTGCCGCACCTGAAGAAATACCGCCTAAGATACCTTCTTCTTTAGCAACACGACGAGATGTTTCCATCGCTACTTCATTGCCGACTTTAATAATTTCATCATAAATTTCTGTGTTTAACGTACCTGGTATAAAGCCCGCACCTAAACCTTGTAATTTATGAGGTCCTGGTTCGCCACCACTTAATACTGGTGAGTCTTCAGGTTCGATGGCAACGATTTGAATGTCTGGATATTTTTCTTTTAACACTTTACCAGCACCTGACAAAGTACCACCCGTACCTACACCTGCTAAAAAGGCGTCGATGGTACGGCCTTCAAATTGTTCTACAAGTTCTGGACCTGTTGTTAATTCATGCACTTTGGGGTTAGCTGGGTTTTCGAATTGTTGTGGTTCAAAATAGCCATGTGTCTCTTTAAGTTCTTTCGCTTTTTTAATTGCACCTTTCATCGCTTCTGCACCCGGTGTCAATACGAGTTCTGCACCGTAAGCTTTTAATAAGTTACGACGTTCCATACTCATTGTTTCAGGCATTGTGAAAACAGCTTTATAACCTTTTGCCGCACATACAAATGCTAAACCGATACCTGTATTTCCTGAAGTAGGTTCGACAATTGTATCGCCTGGCTTAATTTTGCCTTCTTTTTCTGCTTGTTCAATCATCGCTAAGGCAATACGGTCTTTCACAGAGCCGCCTGGATTCTGATATTCTAATTTCACATAAATGTCTGCAGCATCTTCACCTGCTTGATGACGTAACTTAACAACAGGTGTTTGACCAATAATGTCTGTAATATTATCCACTGGTTTTCTGACCATCCTCAACAACCTCACTTTTCAATTAATTTTCTCGTTAAAACATAGCTATTATATCGGATATCTATAGTGTACCACTAAATGTACGCGAGCAAAAGCACATTCTAAGTCGCAACTGTTTTTTATCAAGATATCGACCGATGTTAACGCCTATATCGTTTAAAAGGCTCGCATACTCCATTCTATATCATTGAAGACCGAGAAGAAATGAAGTCGTTTAAAAGTGACTTAATTAGCCATCAATTCATGTGAGACGATAACGATTTTGAAATTGTTCATCAAACTCAAAACTTGCCCTCATGTGCTAAAGTTATCAATGTAAAATTGCCAAAATGTAGGGGGATTGAAAAACCGCCAATGCTACTTCTAATATAACAAGATCATGAAGTGTTGGCGAGTTAAGACAAGTCTCTGGAAAAGCGAATCCATACCGGCAACCTTAAAGAATGCGTGTTCATGAGGGCAAGTTAAGGAAAATATTAAATTAAATATCATCAAAATTTTTATTCCAGCTTGTTACATGTGTTTAAGATGGCATTTCAGCAAGTAACGCCTTCAATTCATCTTCGGAAAATGAATAACGTGAGCGACAGAAATGACATTCCGCTTCTGCACCGTGATCTTTTGCAATCATATCTTCAATTTCGGCTTGACCTAAACCTTTGATCGCATTTAAAAATTTATCGTGGCTACAGTTACATTCGAATTCAGTCGGCATGCTTTCTAAAATTGTCACATTGTCTTTACCTAAAATCGTTTCTAACATTTCTTCTGGTGTTAAACCTTCATCAATTAATGTCGATACAGGTTTCATCGTGCTAATCGCTGCTTCTAAACGATCGATGGTTTCATCTTTGGCACCCGGCATGACTTGAAGGATAAATCCTCCTGCTGCTTTGATAGAGTTATCTGGGTTAACAAGTACACCAACCCCCACTGATGAAGGGACTTGTTCACTGTTCGCAAAATAATATGTGAAGTCTTCACCGAGTTCACCTGAAATGATAGGGCTACTCCCTGTATAATAATCACGCATGCCCACATCTTTTACGACATTGATTGCGCCCGTTGTTCCGACTGCACGACGCACATCTAATTTGCCTTGTTCATTGAGCGGAAAGTGCGTTTGAGGATTCGTCACATAACCTCTCACTTTCCCTTTCGCATCTGCATCAGCAATAATTTTACCGATTGGGCCATCGCCGTCTACCGTTACTGTTAATTTTTGGTCACCTTTTAACATAGCACCCATCATTAAACTTGCTGTCATTGTTCGACCTAAAGCTGCAGATGCAGTGGGCCACGTATAATGACGCTTTTGTGCTTCTTGAATCGTTTCCGTTGCGTTTACACTATATGCACGAATTTCTCCGTTAAAGGCCAACGCTTTTACTAAATAGTCATGTGTCATTTTGCTATATCACTCCTTAAATTTGTGCAGTTTATTCTGTGTTATTGATTAATGGTCATCTATGTCCGTCGCTATTTTAATTGGAGGGTCACTACTTTGCATTATCATACGCGGAAGTCTCGTACGACTCAACTAAAATGCTTCCTACAACTTTATCATGTATAGAGGTAAATATAACTTTTACATTCAAATTAGCGAAAGTGGAGAGGCCATAAAATTTGGGATGCGATTGATGCGGTATTTTATTTAACTTGCCCATAATGATTTTTGGCTTTGATTGCCCTCATGACTTCGCTTTCTTACTTTTTTGCAAGTGCTTTTATCAAATTTTATCCCCACTTATACCATCATGCTTTTGAAAAGGGGCACCACTTCACCATCAGTGTTCACCAATTATAAAAAGGGCTTTTCTTAAAAGTGTTCTGCTTTCAAGAAAAGCCCTGATGCTTATCGCTTATTGACGTGGCGGTTGATCATTACCTGGACGATCAATGTTTGGCTCTTGTTCATAACCCGTTGTATCGCCATTGTCATTTTGTTGTGTGTCTTCACTGTCTTTTGGCTCAGTCTCATTGGTTGTTTCGTCTTCATTGCGTCGTTCTGATTGATCACGGTTTGCGCGTCCTGTCAATTCTTGTTGTTCTCGACGAATGTCATCATAAGACTTACCATATTTCCCTTCGTCAAACGCTTTATTTTCAGAATGGTTAACGACTTTTGCATCATCATAATTCACTTCTGGTAAATGCCCTTCATGGAATAATGATTGAATTTGTTCTGCAACCAATGTTTCTTCAGTTAATAACGTTTTAGCGATTAATTTTAATTGGGATTCGTGGTCTAACAAGATTTGTTTACAACGTTCATATTGTTCTTTAATGATGCGTTGTACTTCTTTGTCAATTTCAAAGGCGATTTGACCTGAATATTCAGGTTCACCCGACATGTCTTTACCTAAGAAGACTTGTCCGCCGCCATGTGAGAATTGTACAGTACCTAGTTTTTTACTCATACCGTATTTCGTCACCATTTCACGTGCGATTTGTGTAGCACGTTCAAAGTCATTTGACGCACCTGTTGAGACTTCGTTAAAGATAATATCTTCAGCGACACGTCCACCGAGTAAACCACAAATCTTATCGAGTAATTCTGGTTCAGTCATTAAGAAACGGTCTTGTTTAGGTAACATCATTGCGTAACCACCCGCTTGACCACGTGGTACGATAGTTACTTTGTGCACCACTTCAGCTTCGTCAAGCACCATACCGATGATAGTATGTCCTGCTTCATGATGGGCAACGATATTACGTTCTTTTTCAGAAATGACACGCGATTTTTTAGCTGGACCTGCAATAACGCGGTCTGTCGCCTCTTCAATATCACGCATATCGATTTTTTTCTTACCACTACGCGCCGCAATTAAAGACGCTTCGTTGAGTAAGTTTTCTAAATCCGCACCAGAGAAGCCCGGTGTACGTTGTGCAATCGCTTTAAGGTCTACTGTTTCGTCTAAAGGCTTGTTTTTAGCATGAACATGTAAAATGGCTTCACGGCCTGTCACATCTGGACGTCCGACTTGAATTTGACGGTCAAAACGGCCTGGACGTAATAACGCAGGGTCTAAGATGTCAGGACGGTTTGTCGCCGCAATCATGATGATACCTTCATTTTCACCAAAACCATCCATCTCTACAAGAAGTTGGTTTAATGTTTGTTCACGTTCATCATGCCCACCGCCAACACCTGCTCCACGTTGACGACCCACTGCATCGATCTCATCTATAAAAATGATACACGGCGCATTTTTCTTCGCATTTTCGAATAAATCACGGACACGGCTCGCACCAACACCGACAAACATCTCAACAAAGTCCGAACCACTAATTGAGAAGAACGGCACACCTGCTTCACCCGCTACTGCACGTGCAAGCAATGTTTTACCTGTACCTGGTGGCCCTACTAATAAGACACCTTTCGGGATACGTGAACCCATTTGTTTGAATTTCTTGTTATCTTTCAAAAAGTCAACAATTTCAATGAGTTCTTGTTTCTCTTCATCTGCTCCCGCAACATCTGTGAAGCGTACACGGCCTTTTTGACTATCGTACATTTTCGCTTTGGACTTACCAAAGTTCATCATACGACCGCCACCACCGCCGCCTTGTGCTTGGCTAAGGAAGAAAATAAAGAGTAGAGCAATCACTAAAACAGGAATTAATGTAGAAATAATACTTACAAATACACTCTGTCCTTCTTCTTCTTTAACAGTAAAATCTAATCCTTTTTGGTCTTTGGCTGTTTCAGTAACTTTATTCAATTCTTGATCATTATTAAACAAAATTGTTGAGGCATAATCGTCATTATTTTTTAACTTACCGCTCACTTTATAAACATTATTTTCTGGTTGAATTTCTAAAGATTTCAGTTCTCCATTATCCAACTTTTGAATAAATTGCGTGTAAGTTAACTCTTTAGGTACATTTCCATTGCCGTTAATCCATGAAAATAGCCCAAAGATAACAACGCCGACAATGGCTATAAACAGCACATTACGAAAAGCTTTCTGCATGCGTCGTTTCCTCCTACTTCAAATATAAAACTAATAAAAATTTTACCATAATTGTTACACAAATGGCTAGTAATTGACTTTTATCAACGCTAGGGACATGCCCCATTCAACGCGATTATTTTGCGTACACTTCAGATTTTAGCGTACCAATATAAGGTAAGTTACGATACTTTTCTTGATAGTCCAAACCATAGCCAATCACAAACTCATCGGGAATTTTTTTACCAACATATTTCGCTTCAATATCCGCTTTACGACGGTTTGGTTTATCGAGTAATGTCACAATTTCTAATGAGTTCACACGGCGAGATTGTAATAATTCTGTGATAGATTTTAATGTCGTACCCGTTTCAAGAATATCTTCAACGATTAACACATCTTTATTTTCGATTGATGAACTTAAATCTTTTAAAATTTGTACTTCACCTGTTGATTCTGTACCACCGTGATAACTTGATACATCCATAAAATCAATCGCAAGTGGCAAGTCGATATGTTTAATTAAGTCTGTCATGAATAAGACTGACCCTTTTAAAATACCGACACAAAACAGATCTTTCCCCTGATAATCTGCTGTGATTGTTTCACCTAATGTACGACAAATCTGTTGAATGTCCTCCTCCGTTAATAACACTTCTTTTACATCATTTTTCATGTATGTCATCTCCCATAAATTGAATCTTAATTACACCTTGATAGTGTTGCTGAATATACAACGTGCCTACAGCTAAAATGTCTCCATGCGTCGTTTCGATGATCGGTATTTGTGCTCTCAAATATGCAGGAACTTTTGCATCAATCATCAGCCGTGATACTTTTTTATGATGCCCATCATGTCGTGCAATACGGTCGCCGGGTTGACGAGAACGAATGCACAATTTTGAGCCAGGCAAATCAGTCATGTCAGTAATCTGAACGTCATAACAACCAAAGCGATACGTTCCCGCTTCAGTCACCTGTATAGTATATGTATCTAAGCTTTTTTGCATTGGCGCCATTATTACTAATTTATCATACACGATATCAGCATGCCATTGGTTTGTGTGCATCAATTGTGTTTGTGCGACCGGACCAGCTAATTTTTGTAACCAATCAGCATACGCACGCTCACTTATCGTAACGGTATCCTCAAATTGATGCAACAATGTATCCAAGGTTAATATTTTAACATGGTACGTCAAGGCGTTGAAAGCGTTTCTTGATACAGTAAAAGAATGTGCGTTTGTTGTCACAAATCGCTCGATAAAGTTGTCTACTTCACGTTGCATCAACATGAACGCTTCATCATACCACGCTTTAAGTTTTAGCAATTGTTGCGACTTTAACTGCGCATTCTCGTCAATTTGTGGCAAGATTCGATTGCGAATATCATTGCGGACATAGGTATTGCTTGCATTCGACGTATCTTCAAAATAAGGGACATCATGTTGCTGTTGATACGCTCGAATGACATGTTTCGATGTATTTAACAACGGTCTGTACAAACGATATCCGTTACGCGCTTCAATGGTTGACATGCCGAGCGAACTGCGTGTACTTTTCCCAGTAAACAACCGGTAAAAAATCGTTTCCACTTGATCATCCTCGTGGTGCGCAGTGAGCAAACCGTCCGCGTCCAATTGGTGCATCATCGTATCAAACCATTGATAACGCATCTCCCTTGCATCATTTTGAATACTTCGTCCTTCTGCCACCACATCCGACAAGTCCAGTCGCTTCATATAGAACGGAATGTCATGCTGTTCACAGTAATGTTGAATGAATGTTGCCTCTTGCTCTGACGCCTCTCTCAAGCCATGATGTACGTGTAAACAAGTCAATTGGCGATACGTTAATGTCTCATCATATAGCAATTGATGCAGCAGTACCATACTATCAATTCCTGTCGAAACCGCAACGACGATATGGTCTGTAGCCTTCCAGTTTTGTTGCATATCGATGCCACTCCTACATTAAAATAGAGGCTGAGAGTCAAAGTTATCCTTCGTTTCTCAACCTCTAAGTGATTATCAATACTTAACGACGTGAACCTCTGCCGCCACGTCTTGATTCTGTTTGACGCTTAATAGAAGTAAGTCTGTCTTCACTATCCTTTAAAAAGTTAGATAGCTTTTTCTCAAAGTCTTCTGGTTTTTGCGCCGGTTTTTGCTTACGCGGGCGCTCTTTTGCTTTTTTAATAGATAAACTAATTTTACCATCATCTGCAATAGATAATACTTTTACTTCTACTTCATCACCGACTGTTAAATGGTCTTCTACATTTTCGACATAGTTGTCTGCTACTTCACTAATATGAACTAGCCCACTTTTTCCTTCAGGCAACTCCACGAATGCACCAAATTTTTTGATACCAGTGACTTTACCTTTTAACTTACTTCCTACTTCGATTGACATTGTTATAATGCATCCTCCCGCTTTAGTTCGATATATAGTTCTATTATACGTTTGTTTAACTGTTTTCACAATGGCAAATTGAACATCGCCTTTTTTCTTTACGTTTTTTACTTGTTGACAATCCAAGTCTAAAAGTTTGCTACTTTTTCCCGGACTGCTTATCGTTCTTGGCGTCCTCTGGTAATTTAAAAATAATTTCACCATCATTACTTAAATAGTACTCATCTCTCGCGATTTTTTCGACATACGCTTCATCATTCAGATTGTTCAGTTGTTCTTTTAATTCAATTTCTTGATCTTGTAACTTTTGATATTGTGCTTCTTTCTTTTGACGTTCTACTGATGCTTCGTGGTTCCCTTTCACTTGTACCATCAACATAATTAACAGCACAATAATGATGGCAAGCAATATCCCTCCGAAAACAGAGATGCGTTTTTTTACAACTTTTTTCCGGCGTTCATGTCGTTGCTTTTTAGCATTTTTTTGGCTTGTATACTGGTTGCCGATATTTTGAATTTTTTGGGCCATGGGGCGTCACCTTTCTTTATTTACCCTTTATTGAATGCGCGCTTCTTTAACGAGTTCGAACATCCCTTTAGCATTTTCTTTTGTCGCATGCTCATTTAATCCTGTGACTTTAACCGTAACGATTTTTTGACCAAATTGAATCACTAACTCATCATCTATTTTCACGTCTGTCCCCGCTTTGGCAGTGTGCCCATTCACCGCAACACGACCTTGATCGCTCAGTTCTTTAGCGAGTGTACGACGTTTAATTAATCGTGACACTTTTAAATACTTATCAAGTCTCATAATTGCCCCCCTGTTCTATATAAGCTTTAAGTTCTTCTTCCGTAAAGTCTTTATTTTTGACTTCATCATACAATTTTAAGAAATAGGTCGCAAATACTTTCTCAAATTTAACGCGTTCTTTTTTACCTTCTGCTTGCTTTTCAGTTTGCCAAATCGATTTCACATCGTCGACATTTTGCGCACTTTCATCACCAAAAATGTGCGGATGACGACGAATCATCTTTTCAGTCAAACTTACTACGACTTCACGCGTATCCATGTACCCTTCTTTACGACCGATATTCGTATGCAACAACACTTGTAACAAGATGTCGCCGAGCTCTTCAATCATATGCCAATCATCTTCGTTATCGATCGCTTCAAATAACTCGTACGTTTCTTCAAGCAAATAGCGCTTTAACGTTTGGTGCGTTTGGACTTTATCCCAAGGGCAACCATGTTCATCGTCAACTAAACGCGCAATCACTTGATCCGCATAATCAAAGTCACCATACAAGGCTGTCTCATCAGTCACTTTCGGCACAAAGACGCTCGTTAAATTCGTATACGTCACATCATGATCTAATGCATATATTGGACAACGCATCACTTGTGCCCCACCTTGATGTGCCCCGTCAACGACCATCACTTCAAAGTCATCCGGGTAACGTTCCATCAAGGATAACTTTAAGTTACCGGCAACCATGTCACTATAAACTTGCGTAATGACTGTTGCTGTCCGCGGATTGAGCATGTCCACCGTTAACGCTGTTGCATCTAACATCGTAAAGCCATCGTTCGGGTCGACATCGACCGCTTCAAATACATCATCAATAAAGCTACGTCCACCTAACACTTTAACTGCCACATTGTGTTTGAGTGCATTTTGCAACAATAACTGTGTCGTTGTCTCAGCCACGCGCGGATGACCCGGCACAGCATACACAATGTCTTCATGTTGCGCATATTCGAACAATCGCTCTGTTATCGCTTGATACACTGGTTCGAACGTTTCATGCGCTTCGTATACATCGTCAAAACTTTCGATCGCGATGCCTTCTAATTGTGCGATTACGGGATGATTTTTCGTACGCACATAAATTTTAGCTTGTTGTTGAATTAATTTGTAAATACTAACGGGTAATTCGTCTAAACCGTAGTTCCCTAATCCTATAATTGTCAGTTGGTGTGTCATGACTTTCTTCCTTTCTCCCACGAAATGACTTTGTCGCCAAACGGTAAATGAATCCACTCTTCTTCACTTAAAATATTGAGGTACAAGAGCATGAAGACGATGGTACCCACGCCGACCATCGCTACAATAAGAAGTTCAATCAAACCTCCGAAACGTGTCTCAGTAGGAATAAGATAATGACATAATTGTACAACAGTTGTCATGACCAATAAAGCTAAAACCAGTTTCACATAAAACTTTCGCAAAGCGTGAAGACGATAGAGCTGTACGACACGATGATGTAAGACCACAACAAACACGACTAAAGAACTCACCGTCGCTACACTTGCACCCAAAATACCAAACAACGGAATCACGATGATGTTGAGCACACCTTTTGTAACGATTCCGATGACGAGCGCTTTCATAATCATACGAAATTCTTCATGCACTTCTAGCAACGCGATGTACATCATAATGAGTGACACGCATATGACAGTCAACATATATAGCGACAATGTGCCTGTCAATTCTGCGCGTTCAAAAAAGACACGGTTAAGTAACGGTATTAAATTAATCAGCCCAATACCGCTCGCACTGCTGATTACAATCGTAATCTTCAGTGAGGCATTCGCATAACTATACATTTGTTGGCGCTGCCCGTTTTTCTTCGTATCTGTCAATAGTGGAATTAACACGAAACAGAAGGTCGTTGTGACGATAAGTCCCATTTGAATAAAGGACGCACCACGATCGAAAATCCCTTTTTGCGTAATCGCTTCATCAAACGTGAGTCCAGTACCGTAACGCAACATATTCACAATGGTAAAGCTATCGACCACTTGCCATAAAATAACGATTAAATGACTGATTGCAAAGACGACTGTCGCAATGAAAAAACGACGCCACTGCAAGTTTTCTTGATCAATAGACGTAGTAGAAAGATGACTTTTGAAAGCTAAAAACACCGTCGCTACTACAAAACCTGCAGTTGACGCGACAATGGCCCATGTTCCCGCCTGATAAATCGACAAGTCCTGAAAGACAAACAATCCAATCACAACACCGATTAAACCGACGCGAACCAATTGTTCCAACACTTGTGAATACGCAGGCATGTGCATTTCGTATTTGGATTGAAAATAACCACGCAACAAACCGAGTGCCCCAACAGAAACAAAACTGAAACTTGCCGCTCGAATCATCGGCGTTAATTGCGGATCACCCATTAACAACGCGACCACTTTCGCACCGATGAACATCAGCGCGCAAATGACTATACCTACACTTGTCAATATTCGACATAACCGAATGAAGAATGGTTTTGATACACGCTGATGCCCTAACATTTGAGTATACGCACTCGGCAACGCATTGCTCGACAAGACCACACCTAATGCGACAATAGGATAAATTTGTTGATACGCATACAATCCTTCATCACCGAGTACATTTTGATAAGGTACCCGATACAAAGCACTCAATACTTTGACGACAATCAATCCTAACGTCAGGACGACGACACCATTAAATGCTGTGTTAGATTTCATGCGGGAGTCTCAAACTTTCTTCCAACGTCTTCGCTAAAAATTTCAGTGATTCGAGCCATTGTTTTCCTTTTGTCAACGTCACTTTCATACAGCCATCTTGTACGCCGACTTTCATTGCACGACCGAGCGCGATTGTATTTTTAAATAACGCTTCACCGTCAATATCATTTGTACCTTTTGGGGTCAATAAAATTTCAATCGTTTTGCCTGTATCTTTCACGGACTGCACACCGACGTGAAGGAGATGGACTTTAATCTCTACAGAATCTAACAATTGCTCAACCTCTGTTGGATACGCATTGAAACGATCAAGCAATTCATCTTTAATATCCATCAATTGCTCCATACTTTCAGTCGCTCTCAACTTCTTGTAAATTTCAATTTTCGCTTGTTCATTACGAATGTATTCAGCTGGTAAATATGCATCGAGTTTCAAATCTAACTCAAGCTCAGGAACCGGCGTTTCTTCTTTAATGCCACGTTTTTCGTTCACCGCTTCTTCTAACATTTGTGAGTACAAGTCAAAGCCGACCGAATCAATGAAACCGTGCTGTTGTTTACCGAGTAAGTTACCTGCACCCCGAATGTTCAAGTCACGCATCGCAATTTTAAAGCCACTGCCAAGTTCGGTAAATTCTTTAATTGCTTGGAGACGTTCTTCAGCAACTTCATTCAATACACGGTTCGTTGCGTGAAGGAAATACGCATACCCGATACGGCTCGAACGACCGACACGTCCACGTAATTGGTACAGCTGGCTCAAGCCAAAACGATCGGCATCTTCAATAATGAGTGTATTTGCATTCGGTACATCGACACCTGTTTCGATAATCGTCGTCGTCACTAAAATGTCGTACTCTCCATTAATAAAGTCGAGCATCGTTTCTTCCAAGTCACGTTCTGGCAATTGACCGTGCGCGACACCAATTGAAGCGTCTGGCATCAACATTTGAAGCTGTTCACGTTTTTCATATATGGAACTGACACGGTTGTAGAGATAAAACACTTGGCCATCTCGAGAAAGTTCCCGTTCTAAAGCTTCTTTAATAAAGTTAGTGTTTTGCTCTAGGACGTACGTTTGGACTGGGAAACGGTTTTCTGGTGGTGTTTCAATAATCGACAGGTCACGCACGCCCAACATACTCATATGCAACGTACGCGGAATCGGTGTCGCAGTTAATGTCAGTACATCGACATTTGCTTTTAACTGCTTAATTTTTTCTTTGTGACGCACACCAAATCGCTGTTCTTCATCGACAATGAGTAAACCTAAATCTTTATACTCAACTGTTTTACCGAGTAACTTATGTGTCCCTACAACGATGTCCACAAAGCCTGATTTCAAACCTTCTTTTGTCTCGCGCACTTCTTTAGGAGTACGGAAGCGGCTCATTAAATGAATTTCGACAGGGAAATCACGCATCCGCTCAATCAACGTTTCATAATGTTGTTGTGCTAAAATGGTTGTCGGTACTAAAAATGCGACCTGTTTCCCTGACATAACTGCTTTGAACGCCGCTCTGACAGCCACTTCAGTTTTACCGTAACCTACGTCACCGCATAACAGACGGTCCATAGGTCTTTGGCTTTCCATGTCATTTTTAATTTCGATAATCGATTTCGCTTGGTCATCCGTTAAATCATATGGGAAGTCCATTTCAAACGCATATTGTTCTGCTGTATCTGGCCCAAATTGATAACCGACAGATTGTTCGCGTTCTTTATATAAAGCTATCAGTTCGTCCGCAATGTCTTCTACACTGCGCTGAACTTTCGCTTTCGTTTTCTTCCATTCACTACCGCCTAACTTACACAGCTTTGGCGATTTATCTTCCGAACCTACATATTTTTGCACTTGCTCCATTTGATCAACAGGTACAAAGAGTTGGTCTGTGCCTTGATATTGAATTTTAATATAGTCGCGGTGTACATCACCTACCGCTAGTGTTTCCACGCCGAGGTAGCGACCTACACCATGATGCACGTGCACGACATAATCGCCGACATTCAATTCTTGGTATGATTTAATTTTTTCCGCATTACTTAATGTTTTACGACGCTTTTTCGTGCTCTTTTTCTGCTTAGACTTAAACAATTCACGTTCTGTCACCACAACGAGCGACATGTAAGGGAGTTCGAAGCCTTCTGACAAGCTGCCCTCAATGATTGCCGCATGTCCCGCCGCCATTGTGTCAACGTCAGGCTCTAACAGTGTAGGGATATGCATTTCGCTTAACATCGCCTGAATACGTTCTTTTTTCGTTGCCGTTTCTACCATGACGACGACACGGTCTTCTTGTCGCATATAGCGTTGAAATTCAGAAGTCATGATGTCGTATTGCCCGTAAAATTGTTGGACCGGTTTACATGAAAACTTAATCATGTCGTCTAACTTCATTTGCATTGAGGCAGTAAATAACGTGAAAAACGTAATTTTGAACTGGCGTAACATTCGATCAAATGCCTCATCATCCATAAAACGCTGTCCGATAAAGCCTTTACCACTTTCAATCAAATTTTGTAAAAAGTCTTCAGTTTCAACCGACAAAGATTCCTCAGTTTCGCGAACACGATTGTATTCATCAACTAAAATGATCGCATTATCTTTAAGGTAATCTAAAATGGTTGTAGGCTTCTCATACATAAATGCAACTAAACGACGCAATATCTGGGGATCAAAATGCGTATCCTCAACCATTTGAAAACTATCATACGTCTCTTTCAAATCTTGGCGTACTGACTTGTCAATTTTAGGTCTCGTCGTTTCGTAAGCAGACTTCAACGTTGTCATCATCTGTTGTCGGACGGCCTCTGTCATAATATAATCATGCGCTGTCGTAATTTCCGCGCTGTCGATATTTTCTGATGAACGTTGCGTTTCTACATCGAATTGACGAATCGAATCCACTTCCGTATCGAACAGTTCAATTCGAATCGGTTCACCTAGTAACGGATACACATCAATAATGCCTCCACGCACCGAAAATTCACCAATATTGGACACGACCGATTCACGTCGGTATCCCATGCTCACTAATTTTTCCAAAAGCGCGTCAACCTCAATATCGTCGCCCACTTCAAAAGTCATTTGATGGTCACGCCACATTTCTTTAGGTGTGAGCAACTTTTTCAAGCCATTTAAGGGGACGATAAATAACCCGCGACGATCATTCGCGAGTGCTGTTAACGTTCGTACGCGTTCACTCATCAATTCTGGGCTTTGCGTTGAAAATTCTTCTGTCATCATATCTTGAACAGGATATTTATACACTTCATCATCCGGAACAAACTGTAATAAATCTGCTTCAATCTTGTCCGCCTGATATAAATTATTTGTAACCAAAACAACTTGGCGGTGGTCCGATTGATAAAGTTCCGCAATGATAGATGCTTTCGCGGCAGGGGTTAATCCTGTCACGAGCACATTGGATTGACCGACTTGCTCTGCTAAATCTTTAAATCTCGAGTCTCTATTTATAATTTCATTGATTATTGATTTCACTTAGCCTCACCATTATATCGATTCATTACATTTTCGAATTTTTCGTTTCCTATAAATGCTTCCACTGCATCTGCCACATGTTGAATGACTGTATCCATCACTTTCATTTCATTGGTTGAAAAGCGCTGTAATACATAATCCTTGACCGCCATCCCATTCGAAGGACGATCGATACCAATACGAATCCGTTTAAAGTCGCTCGTGCCTAACATTTGGATGATTGATTTCATGCCGTTATGACCACCAGCGCTGCCTTTTTGACGCAAACGTACATGACCTTGTGCTAAATCTAAATCATCGTACAATACGAGCAAATCATCAACCTCAACATCATAGTAATCCATCAGAGGGGCCACTGCTTCACCTGACAAATTCATCAAAGTCAATGGTTCGATGAGCATCACTTTTTCACCATTGATGCGCTCTATCGTATATGCACCACGAAACTTTTGCTTGTCAAGTTTGATTTGATGTCTATCAAGTAGATGATCGATGACTTCAAAACCGATATTATGTCTCGTATATTCATATTTCTTCCCTATATTACCTAAGCCTACAATACACTTCATCATTGACCTCCATGTTTGTCTTTCTCCTACGCTCTATTCATCATTTGCGTTTAATATCCCTATATTAACACATTTGACCTTGAACTTGGTGAATCGTCCTATTCCTATTATAGAACTTCTATTCGAAACACTCACAACTTATCGAAAATTCGAAATCGCGATACGATGACATTCAAATCCGAATAGGCGTTCATGCCACGTTTAACACCATTAATCATGTCTTTTCACATTATGCAACGGCACAAATCACGAATGCTTTTTTCACGTTTCTCATATTGAACTACTTTTCAGCAGGCATTCTTTTTCATTGGCCATTTCAAAAAAGGGCCATCGCTTGGTACGCCCCTTTTTTAACATTTGTCTCCATCGTGTCGCCTTGAACCAAAAGTTAACGACAACGCTAAAAAGAGCTGACACCCATAAGGCTCAGCTCTTCTTGCAATGATATTGATATCATTTTTATTCTTCTTTTGCTTCCTCTTCTGAAGATTCACCCACAACTTCTGGCTCTTCTTGAGTAGATGCGCCTTCCATTGCTTCGATTTCTTCTTCAGTTGGCTCTTCAGTAGGTGCAACAACTGAAACGATTGTATCTTCAGCTTCGTTTTCGATAGTGAAGTCACCAGAAACTTTAACGTCAGCTACTGATAAGCTGTCGTTGATGTTTAATTCGCTAATATCCACTTCGATATATTCAGGAATGCTGTCTGGTGTAGCAGTAATTTCTAAGTTGAATAATGGTTGTTCAACTACGCCACCTTCTTTAGCACCAGGTGCTTCACCAATTAAGTGAACAGGTACTTCTACAGTACGCTCTTCAGTCATATTGATTGCTAAGAAGTCAATATGTGTAATTTGGTTTTTAAGTGAGTCGTATTGATAATCTGATACCATTACTTTGATTTGTTTTGAACCTACACCAAGTTCAATCACACCGTTACGTCCAACTTCACGAATCAATTTGATGAATTCTACTTCATCTACTTTAACTGATACGTTTTTAGTACCGTAACCATAAACAACTGCTGGTACTTTACCTGCTTCACGGATCTTACGTAAGTCACCGCGAGTTTGTTTACCTTGACGAATAATAGACTTTAATGAAGCCATATTCATTTTCCACCTTTCCATTGCACACTGTTGTGCTGCACTTGCCCATCAACCTATGTTGCTTGCAAGTGTGTATTTGTCCGTATTGACACGAACAGACCCATTTTACACGAGGGCTGATAATAAGTCAACATGCATTAGTCAAATAATACACTCACAGATTCGCGTTCATACACACGTACAATCGCTTGTGCTAACAATTCTGCTACAGAAAGTTCTGTAATATTGTTTGGCTTTTGTTCGTCGTTTAATTGGATTGAGTTCGTTACGACTAATTCTTTAATGGCTGAATTTTCAATACGCTCTTTCGCTGGACCTGATAATACTGGGTGTGTACAACATGCGAATACTTCTGTGGCACCTTTATCTTTTAACGCTTGCGCCGCTAAAGTAATCGTACCCGCCGTATCAATAATGTCATCAATAATAATCGCTGTACGTCCTTCAATTTCACCCACGATATTCATCACTTCTGCCACATTCGGTTTTGGACGACGTTTATCAATAATTGCGATAGGTGTTTTCAGAATATCTGCTAATTTACGTGCGCGTGTCACACCGCCATGGTCTGGTGATACAACAACACTTTTTTCTGGATCGATTTCTTTATTTTTCAAGAAATAGTCCGCTAAGATTGGTACACCCATTAAGTGATCAATCGGAATATCAAAGAATCCTTGAATTTGAGGTGCATGTAAATCTAATGCAATCATACGATCCGCGCCAGCTGTTTCGAATAAATCAGCAACTAACTTCGCTGTAATTGGCTCACGGCTGCGGGCTTTACGGTCTTGGCGTGCATAACCGTAGTATGGCACAACAATAGTAATGTTTGCTGCTGAAGCACGTTTACATGCATCAATCATAATAAGAAGTTCCATCAAATGTACATTTACAGGGTTAGAAGTCGGTTGGATAATGAACACATCACAACCACGAATACTTTCTTCAATATTAATTTGAATTTCACCATCACTAAAACGTTTAACTGTACATTTACCTAATTCAACACCTACATGATCTGCGACTTCTTGTGCAAGTGGTTCGTTACCTTTCAACGAGAAAATTTTCAAAGACGAATTTTTATATTCGGTGTTTAACATTATTATGAATCCTCCAATTTTGTTTTGGTCACTCTTTTTATTTACAACAGACCGTTTTTAGTCTTTCATGTGAAACTATTGCTCTTTTTGAGTCATGTATCCCGGTTTTGTCACTTGTTTTGAGCGCGCGAGTGCTAAGCTATTTTCAGGGATATCGTCTGTAATTGTAGAACCTGCCGCAATAAGCGATCCGTCTCCTACAGTCACTGGTGCGATGAGATTCGTATTACAGCCGATAAACGCATCTTTACCTACAATCGTTTTAAACTTATTGACACCATCATAGTTCACAGTGATGGAACCGCAACCGACATTCGTTCTTGCCCCAATTTCTGCATCGCCAATATAACTGAGATGTGATACTTTTGCTTCGTCGTCTAAGCGCGCTTTTTTAATTTCAACAAAGTTGCCGACTTTCGTTTCTTTGCCCAAATCTGCGCCTGGACGTAATTGTGCGAATGGCCCTACTGTAGACTTGGCACCAACGACTGCATCAGTAATCACCGAATGCTTAATCGTCACAGCGTCATAAATGTGACTATTGTGTACTTGAGAATATTGACCTACTGTGACACCTTCACCGACAACGGTATGTCCCGACAATTGAACACCTTGCTCGATAATGGTATCTGCACCGATTTCAACTTCAGCACCAATATAAGTTGAATCAGGATCAATCAAGGTTACGCCATTTTGCATGTGGTACGTATTGATACGTTGGCGAAAAGCTTTTTCAGCTCGACTTAACGCCACACGATCATTGACACCCATAATCTCCTCGAAATCATCCGTATGATAAACTGCGACTTTACCCTTATTTTGAAGAATTAACGTTAAAACTTGCGGCAAGTAGTATTCACCTTGCGCATTGTTGTTATCCACACGTTCTAACATCTCAAATAGCGTCTGATTATCAAAAGCGAAAATACCCGAACTGATTTCAGTGATCGCTTTCTGACTGTCATTGGCATCCTTTTCTTCAACAATTTCCATCAATTGACCTTGTACATCACGGACAATACGACCATAGCCAAACGGTTGAGACGCTGTCGCTGACAATACAGTAGCTTGTGCGCCTTCTTGTTCGTGATGTGCCACCAAACGAGACAATGTTGCACTTGTAATTAACGGTGTGTCACCACAAACGACAAGTGTAATCCCTTCTTTTGCTGATAAATGCTCAGCTGCTGTCTTTACAGCGTGTGCCGTACCAAGTTGTTCTTGTTGAAAGCTATATAAAGAAGTATCCCCTAACTTCTCTTTTACACTTTCCGCGCCGTGACCGACAATAGTGACAACTTGATCGACACCAGAAGCACGCACTTGATCAATGACATGACCAATCATCGGCTTCCCGGCAACTTGATGCAGCACTTTAGCTTGCTTCGATTTCATCCTTGTGCCTTTACCCGCTGCTAAAACGATTGCATGTTTTTGCATGGCAATGAACCCTCCATTATCTTATACACTTCTATACAATTATAATTTAACCGTGCACACACTTTCAAGGCGTAAACCTATAAAAGCCCTTTCAACACCTTAGACATTCTAGCTATCCGTTGTTCACCATGCGCCGTGAAACGATTTTGTCGATACCACTTTCACTTCCACTTAGATAAAAATTTGATGCCACCCAATAAAAAATGATTACTAGACAACTTCTTCGTAATAAAAAAGGCTTTGCCATGACCACAATGACAAAACCTCATAAAAAGAAAAAACTATTCAACTTCTTCTGTATCTTCTGACGCATCTGATGTTGGTTTTTGAGCAGGTAAAACCTCATCAGTTTCATCATATACTTTCATTACCGCATCTTGAATCTCTTGTCTCATTTCAGAGTTGATTGGATGAGCGATATCACGGAATTCACCATCTGGTGTGCGTTTACTTGGCATAGCTACGAATAAGCCTGAATTACCTTCAATCACTCTCAAATCGTGAATAACGAATGATTCATCTAAGGTAATTGACACTAAAGCTTTCATTCTGCCATCTGTTTGTATTTTTCTAAGTCTAACGTCTGTCACTTTCATGTAGTGAGCCCCCTATAGTAATTTAAGTATACTTTATATAGTATGTTTTTTAAGAAGTCATAATCTTAACTTTTTTGATTATATCTCTTTAACCTCAGCAACCATTTCAATCTCTATTTTTACATCTTTCGGTAAACGTGCGACTTCCACTGCACTTCTCGCAGGACGGTGTGTGTCAAAGTATTTTGTATACACTTCATTCACTTTTTGAAAGTTTTCCATATCCGATAAGAAGATTAAAACTTTAACAACGTGATTCAAATCTGACCCCGCAGCATCCAATACCGCTTTTAGATTCTCCAACACTTGCTCAGTTTGCTTTTCTACATCATCGCTTACAATTTCCCCCTCCAGATTCAATGGTATTTGACCAGAAGTGTAAACGAGTCCGTTGACGATTGAAGCATGTGAGTAAGGTCCAACTGCTTTAGGTGCATTGTTCGTATTAATGATTTTCAAATAATTGAACGCTCCTTTTACCCTTTAAAATTTAGATAGACTGTTCCCTGACTCTACTTTAAATTCTTGATTGTATTCATCGACATCAGAGAGACGTACTAAGGAAGTATAATCTTCAATCAGTCGTTGTTTGACTTCTTTGGATTCTACAAGTACTGATACCCCTTTTACGTGGGCTTTAAACTCATTCATTAAATTCATAACCCCATTAATTGAACCACCAGCACGCATAAAGTCATCCACAACTAACACGTTTGAGTGTTCCTTTAACGTACGTTTAGATAATACCATTGTTTCGATTTTCCTTGTCGATCCTGAAACATAATTGATTGAAACTGTTGAACCTTCTGTAACCTTATTGTCTTTACGAATGACAACAACTGGTAAATTGAGCACACTCGCAACTGCATTCGCCAATGAAATCCCTTTTGTAGCAATCGTCACAATCGCATCCAACTCTTCTTGCATGTAAATCGTCGCAATGAGTCGGCCCACACGTTTTAACAATGCAGGATTCCCCATAAGATCAGAAAGAAATAAATACCCTCCTGGTAATAAGCGCTCTTTTTCTTGCAAGAGTGCTATCACTTCTTCAATCACTGCTTGCGCCTCATCCTTTTGCATTTGCGGGCGATATTTCACACCCCCACTTGCGCCAGATATGGTTTCCACTGTACCCAATCCTTCTTTAACCAATGTTTCCTTAATAATTTGAACGTCTTCACTAATTGATGATTTCGCTTGTTCAAATTTGGTTACAAAATATGTCAGTGGTACAAGCTTGTTCGGATTATTGATTAAGTACTGAGTCATATAAACAATACGTTCGCTTCTTTTGTATCGCATTGCTGTCACCCTTTCTCTTTTTTACCCCAGTGTCCTTACGAGATAGACATCATTACAACAACCGCTCACTGCATTAAAAATATGGCGGGCTTGTCGTTCGCGTTGTGCAAAACCGTATACTGTCGGGCCGCTACCACTCATCAATGCACCATCCGCACCGTTATTGAGCATATTTGTTTTAATTTTAGCAATTTCCGGTTGGAGTTGCATAGAAACAGGCTCTAAGCGGTTAGACAAACTTTTGCATAGCGCATCATAGTCATTCTCTTCAATAGCTTTTAAACATTGCTCTGTATGAACTGGGAAAGGTTGACTCAAATCTAAACCACCATAAATCTCTGGTGTCGATAAGCCGGCTTGTGGTTTAGCAACAATGACCCAAGCTGAAGGCGTTTTCGGTAAAATCTCGAGAATTTCACCACGTCCTTTACAAAGTGCCGTAGTGCCGTACACACAAAATGGCACATCCGAACCAATCGCCGCAGAAAGCTCGCTCAATTCATCAAGTGAGCGATTTAATTCAAACAAACGATTCATACCACGCATGGTTGCTGCTGCATCACTTGAGCCTCCTGCAAGCCCTGCTGCGACAGGAATGTTCTTTTCTAATGTAATCGTTACACCTTGCTTAATTTGGTAAGTTTCTTTCATCAAAAGTGCTGCTCGATAAGCTAAATTACGATCATCAGAGGGAATAAACGTTTCATCAACCTTTAAAACGATACGTGAATCATTTCTTTTCTCAAATGATAACCGATCGCTCAAATCGATTGTTGTCATAATCATTTCAACTTCATGATAACCGTCATCTCTTTTGTACAAAGTATCTAATGTCAAATTGATTTTAGCAGGCGCTGTTTCATAAATCATTCCAATTTCCTCTTTCCAAATGGTATTACTGTGATTTTAACACATAACCGTTTCAAAGTGCGCTCATACAGATTAAAATTCCCAACCCCAACAAGTGATAAGGCTCTATAAAAAGCAAATCATCGTATCACCGGTGTTCAACGCACCTTCACGTGTACAAGAATAACGTATCACAAAAGTTTTCATCGCCTTAGTTTAACAACAATGCTTCAAATTAAAAAGTTTGATGCAAGTTATTTTCGTCCTCATCGATATAAGTGAAAAGGGATTTGGCGGGAAATGTTGTCACTTTGCCCAATAAGACTGTGTGTTGAAAGACATCCCTGCATAATAAAAAACCACTCTACTCACATCAGTAGAATGGTTATTATGTAGATAGTCTCTGTATATTTAGTGTGCGATTACTTCTTGTTGTAACTCATCTTCTACAAATGATACTTTGACATTTTCAGTCAATACATCTGCATAAGTATAAGATACACGTTCAAAATTATGTTTCTCTGGGTCCAATTCTACAACGAACACTGACGGATAAGTCTCAGTGAGTACTCCGCAACGTTCAATTGTTTTTTTGCGACCTCCATTAGCTTTAAGTACAATACGATTTCCTAATTGACAATCAAGAGAGTTTTTGATGTCTCCAATAGATTTTGGCATATTGCTCCACCTCGCTACAAGTGTATTATAACACACCTAGAAGTGTTTCGTCAAATAAAATTTTAATTTTAGCAAGGTGGAAAGCTGTTGTCAATCAATTTATAAGGACAAATTCGGGAAATTTTCCAATTCCGCATACAAACGTGCATATTCTTGTATCGATAACGTTTCACCGCGACGTTTTGGATCAATATCCGCTCGTTCAAGCCATTGCATAATGGTCTCTTTTTGTTCTTTACCATTTTCAAATAAGTTTTGATAGTTGTTGTAAATGGTTTTACGTCTTTGGCTAAATGCGCCTTTCGTCATTTTGAAAAATGCATTCGGGTTGTCAACATCCACAATGGGCGACTCGCGCTTCATCAATTTCACAACGATAGAATCGACATTAGGAGGTGGCATAAAGACCGTTTTCGGCACTGTGAGCACCCTTGAAGTCTCCGTATAATATTGTGCCACAATGGATAAAGAGCCGTACGCCTTAGTGCCGACTTGCGCATTTAAACGTTCACCGACTTCTTTTTGCATCATCACAACATACCCATCAATATTTAAATCTTGCTCAAGCAATGTTAATAAAATTGGTGTCGTAATATAATAAGGCAAATTCGCAACCACCATAATTTTCTCACAGTGGGACAAATGCTGTTGAATCGCCTCAGCAACATTTGCCTTTAAAATATCTTCGTTGATTACAGTCACATTGTTATAAGGCGATAATGTATCGTCAAGCACAGGAATAAGCCGTTGATCGATTTCGAACGCTAAAACATGTTGTGCATTTTTAGCAAGTTGTTCTGTAAGCGACCCCATCCCAGGACCAATTTCAATGACACCTGTCATGTGATCAATCCCACTTGCATCAATAATACGATTAATAATATTCACATCGATTAAAAAGTTTTGACCTAAGCTTTTTTTAAAGTTAAAGCCATATTGATTTAATAGTGCACGTGTTCTTGATGGCGTGGCAATATCTTTATCATGCATATCTTTACTCCTCTTCTTCTAATGCTCGACGTACATCCGCTTCCGTATAGCCGAATGCATTAAGCTTTTTTAATAATTGCTTCCCGTTAGAATGACCAATGTGCAAACGTTTGCCTAGAAGATTTCGACGGTGTCTTGCGGCAGGACCAATGATTAAGCCTAGGTCAATGAGCACATCTTTACTAATCGTTTCATGTGCTTCAGATAACGGCGTTGACACGTGCATCAATGCTTCACGAATGTCTTCTAAACTCGCATGTTCGACACCAATTTTCCCACGTTTATTTTTAGCACGTTCACGGTCAATAAAGGCATGTTTCACACCCGGCACTGCTTCACGAATCGTCGTTCTAATTTTATCACCCGGGAAATCAGGGTCCGTTAATACAATCACACCACGTGTCTCTTGTGCTTGACGTATGACATCTAAAATATCTTGGTCAATCGCACTTCCATTTGTTTCAATCGTATCACATGTGACAGCACGTTGAACACGCTCCGTATCATCCCGACCTTCTACTACAATAAATTCATTGACTTTCACCTTTGCACCTTCTTTATATTTGTCATCATGTTTGTTTCATTATAACCCAAATAATTTTTCTGCATTTTCCGTAGTTTGACGTGCGACCTCTTCATATGAAATGCCACGTAACTGCGCAATTTCTTCAGCAACTAAAGTGACACGTGCAGGTTCATTACGTTTACCGCGGTATGGGTGCGGTGTTAAATAAGGCGCATCCGTTTCGACAAGGAGACGCTCCAATGGTACATGTTTTGCCACTTCTTTCGGTTGTTTCGCATTTTTAAATGTTACTGGCCCACCTAAAGAAATGTGAAAGTTTAACTTATTAATGACCACATCGGCAATTTCTGGAGAACCGCTAAAACTGTGCATAATGCCACCCACTTCTTCAGCATGTTCTTCCATCAAGATGTCAATACAATCTTGTGTCGCTTCTCGATTGTGGATGACGATTGGCAACTTCACACGTTTCGCTAACGCAATTTGTTTACGGAATACTTCTTTTTGAATATCTTTCGGTGATTTGTCCCAATGATAATCTAAACCCATCTCACCAATACCAATCACTTTAGGATGTTCCGCTAACTTTTCAATCCACGCTAAACGTTCATCTGTAAAGTCAATCGCATCAACCGGGTGCCAACCAATAATGGCATAAATAAAATCATAATCCTCTATCAATTGCATCGCGCGCTCAATCGTCTTCGTATCAAAACCCACCACAAACATGCGATCCACGCCAGCATCAAGCGCACGTTGAATCACATCTTCTAGGTCTTTGTCGTATTGATCTGCATTCAAATGCACATGAGTGTCTATTAACATAAAAATCCTCCTCCATCTATCAAAATCGCACACTTCCATTGACGTATTGCTTCACTATTACCACGATTCATACCATACCACACATCAACAAAACGCCTGGCACATCTACTCTCTCACCTCTAAAACTGAAGAGTGCTGTGATGTGGCTAATCTTGTCATGTAAAATTTGTTTCAAGTAAAGTACTATTACTTATTACCAGCTTGCGGCACTCACCCAGATTGCAAGAATCGTGCAAGACTCCTAAGGCATCTGCTGAAGTCGAAAATCCAATTTGGCTTCCACTAAATGCCCACTTCCATCAAGCCAAATTTAGTTGAGACTTCAGCGCCTTGGAAAGCGTAGCGCGTTTCAGCAATCCGCAATCCGTCACTACCCCAAAATGTTCAGCATGAAATAAAAGAGTGAGACACATCAACATCACCGTCTCACTCTCCTCAAACACCTACTTAATCACAGCACCATTCTGCACCGCATTCGGTAAACTAATCAACGTCAACACATCATCTTTCTCCGCAGACAAAATCATCCCTTCAGATTTTTGCCCCATCAATTTCGCAGGCTTCAAATTCGTCACAACTGCAACTTTTTTACCAATAATATCCTCTGGTGCATAAAATTGCGCAATGCCTGAAATGATTTGACGTTTTTCATAACCAAGATCTACTTGTATTTTCAATAACTTATTAGACTTTTTAACTTTCTCAGCATCAATAATTGTCGCTGCCTTTATTTCCACTTTATCAAAATCTTTAATATCAATTTGTGCTTTGTCAGGCACTTCTTCTTCAACGCTTTCTTCTTTTGGCGGTTGCATTGATGCCTTAATATAGCTCACTTCCGCTTCCACATCGAGACGTGGGAAAATCGGTTGTGGCTTTTCTGTCACCATAATCGGTTCTGTCAATTGACCGTAAGTTGCCAAACCTTCAAAGCCGTGTAATGCTTCGTTATGAATATGCAGTTGTTCAAATATTTGATAAGGGGCATGTGTTAAGAACGGACGTAATAACACTGCCGCAAAGCGAATGTTTTCAACGAGATGCGCCATCACATTGCCTAACGCTACTTTTTGAGATTCATCTTTTGCTAAAATCCAAGGTGTTGTTTCGTCAATATATTTATTCGTACGACTGATCAACTTCCAAACTGTTGATAATGCGACAGAAAACTGCAACTTATCCATACTTTCATGATAAGCTTGTACCGTATCCAACGCCATTTGTTCCATTTCTTCATCCAGTTCATGCGTTGGACCTTGATATGCAGGAAGCTCGCCATCAAAATACTTATTAATCATCGAAATTGTACGATTGACTAAGTTACCTAAATCATTCGCTAAATCAAAATTCGTACGATCCACGAAAGCTTCAGGTGTAAATACACCGTCCGAACCGAATGGTAATTCACGCATTAAATAGTAACGTGTCGCATCTAAACCATAACGATCAATCAATACATTCGGATCCATCACATTCCCTTTAGACTTACTCATTTTACCATCTTTCATCAATACCCAACCGTGGGCAAACACTTTTTTAGGTAATGGTAAATCTAATGCCATTAAAATAATCGGCCATATAATAGAATGGAAACGCACAATCTCTTTCGCCATTAAATGAATGTCTGCCGGCCAATATTGACGGAATAAATGGTCGTCATCCGTTAAGTAACCGAGCGCTGAAACGTAGTTCACAAGCGCATCTAACCATACATAAACGACGTGTTTCGGGTTAGAAGGCACTTTGACACCCCAGTTAAAAGACGTTCGTGATACAGCTAAGTCTTCTAAGCCAGGTTTAATAAAATTATTGATCATTTCATTTTTACGTGAAGGGGGCTGAATGAACTCTGGGTGCGCATCATAAAAAGCTAATAAACGGTCAGTATAGTTGGATAATTTGAAGAAGTAACTCTCCTCTTTCACCAATTCCACTTCATGACCTGAGTCTGGACTTTTACCACCCACAATTTTACCGTCTTCATACACGGGGTCTACCAGCTGCGTTTCAGTGTAGAATGTTTCATCCGGTACTGAATACCAACCTTCATATTCACCTAAATAGATGTCGCCTTTTGATAATAATTTTTCAAAGATTTTTTCAACGACTTCTGTATGACGACGCTCTGTAGTACGAATAAAGTCATCATTAGAAATATCTAACTTTTCCCATAATGCTTTAATATCTTTAATCATACCGTCTAAATAATCTAGCTCTGACATTCCTGCATTTTGAGCTTTTTCTTGAATTTTTTGACCGTGCTCATCAGTCCCAGTTAAATAGCGTACATCAAAGCCTTGCAAACGTTTATAACGCGCAATGACATCGCCTGCTACTGTTGAATACGCGTGTCCAATGTGTAAATTCCCACTCGGATAGTAAATCGGTGTTGTAATATAAAAAGTATCTTTCACCATCAGCGCTCCTCCTCATTTCTTATCTTATCTAATATATCTAAAATTTAGTTGTTTTTCAATGTTACAACCTATTTGTCTTACGGTGTATCACTAATGAATATCATGAAAAATGTTGTAGACGGTCTTGCTCGACATTTCGCGTTCTTGTGCGACTTTTTTAATCGCCGCTTTCGGTTTCATACCTTCATCAATGTAATGTGTCACGTGGTCTTCAACGGACAGCGTTTCAAACCATGCCGTCCCTTCAATTGGTGCGGCACCTTCGATAATAATGACAAATTCTCCACGTAATGGAATGTCTGTTTCTAATTGTTCGAGCAATGATGTGACAGGTGCGGTCGTAATTTGCTCAAACTTCTTCGTCAACTCTCGTCCAAGCGTCACTGTCCGTTCAGCATCGATTTGAGCAATCACTTCGAGTGTATCTTTCACACGGTGCGGTGATTCATACAATAACAATGTACTGTCTTGATACATTCTCGTCTCTAGTAACGCCGTTTTATCACGCGATTTGCGAGGTAAAAATCCTAAAAACGTATATGTAAATGAAGGTAAACCACTCGCCATCAATGCCGTCAAGCCTGCATTCGGCCCAGGAATTGGCACGACTGTAACACCTTGTTCACGTGCACGAACTACCAATTCATACCCCGGATCCGAAATCAATGGTAAGCCCGCATCAGAGACCAAAGCGATAGTTTTTCCTGCTACTAGCATGTCGATCAAAGTTTCAGTTTCCTGTTCTTTATTATGGTCATGATAAGACTTTAAAGGGGTTGTAATCTCAAAATGATGACACAATTTTTTCGTCACACGTGTATCTTCACATGCGATGAGATCCACATGTTGTAACGTATAAATCGCTCGGAATGTCATGTCTTCTAAATTTCCGATGGGCGTACCGACTAAATAGAGCTCTCCCATGTTATCGCTCCTCAATTAAATGTATTTTTTGTTGTCGCGTCAATTTTTTAATCGCATGTTCTCGCTTTAATGCTTCTGATTTCGTCTCGAAAATTTCATGATAACACAATGTGACCGGTCGTCTCGTTTTTGTATACTTCGCACCTTTACCTTCATTATGTTTGACGATGCGCGCTTCCAAATCATTTGTATACCCCGTATAAAATGTTGCATCATTACATTGTACGATATACGTATAATGTTTAGCCATAATAAATCTCCTTCATTTCTGGCGTATAATCCCCTTGTTCATCATAAATATAAAAAGGGGGTGCAATATCGAGACCTTGACGTCCCCCTTTACGGCCTTCAACGACAATCGTCTGTGCAGCTTTTCCAGGCTTACTAAAAATCATATGCAAACGTTTCGGTTCAATACGATAATGACGCATAGATTCAAACAAATCCAGCATTCGTTCTGCTCGATGCACCATCACAACCCGCCCCCCTTCTTTTAACAAATGGTTGCTAACACGCAAACAATCATCCAACGTACAATAAATTTCATGACGCGCAATTTTGTGGGCTTCAAGTTGATGTTGATTCGTTTGATTTGCTTTAAAATAAGGGGGATTGCAGGTGATTAAATCAAACTGCGCTGGGGAATACGCTTGAATGAGCGCATTAATATCCATTTCAACCATTGTAATACGGTCTTCTAAATGATTGTATTGAACACTGCGAACTGCCATATTAACAAGCTGTGGCTGAATTTCCACACCTGTAATCACATTATTTCCTTTGTCCGACAACAATAATGGAATCACGCCATTACCTGCACACATATCTAAAATGCGATCTCGTTTCCTCACTTCTGTAAAATGACCTAATAGCAGTGCATCTGTAGAAAAAGAAAAGACCGCATCATTTTGAATAATGCGTAAGTCTTCTCGTATTAAATAATCCAGTCTTTCACCAGGTTGTAACATCACAGCACCTCTATTCTTGCTTCTCATTTAGCACATTGAGACAAAACATACAGTCCTCGCCATGACGATGTTTACCGAATACATCATGACAAATATGGAAACCTTCATGATACAGTTTCGCAAAATATTCACGACTTTGACGCTGCTTTTTCACGGGTTTTTGAGGCGCTACTTCTGCTTCTTGAACTTGCGTTGCTTCCACATTATCTCGTTCTTGTTGCATCAATGTTTTAAAGTTATCATTTTCTAGTTGTAATGCTACATTTTCTTCCACTAGCTCTACAGTCAGTGCTTTTAACTCCTGCATGCTTTCATTCAAACGCGCAACGTGTTGTTCTAACTGCATTAAGCGAGCGAATAATTCGTTTCGATCCAACAGATGTACCTCCTATTTTAATGTTTCTAACTCTTCAATATGGTATTCCATCAATTGTTCCATGCCATCTAATCGCACTTGCATTGATACATCAATAATATTCAGACTGACGACTTCACCATGTCCTTCTGGTGTTTGAATACGTGTCCCGATATCTGGTAACTGTTCACGTGCTGATTCATAAAAATCATTTTCAAATTTCAAACAACACATTAAACGGCCACATGCACCCGAAATTTTAGTCGGATTTAACGATAAATTTTGGTCTTTTGCCATTTTGATTGAGACCGGTTCGAAATCTCCTAAAAACGTCGCGCAACATAGCGAACGCCCACACGGACCAATCCCACCGAGTAATTTCGCTTCATCACGCACGCCGATTTGACGCAATTCGATACGTGTTTTTAAGCGCTGCGCCAGCATACGCACTAATTTTCGGAAATCGATACGTTCATCCGCTGTAAAATTAAAAATGATTTTAGAACGGTCTAAAATGTATTCGCAATTCACGACGCACATCTCCAAACCTAATTGTTCGACAAATCCTTTACACATATCCGCCGCACGCGCTGCATCCACTTCGTTTTTTTCATATTGGATTAAATCCGCTTCCGTTGCGATACGTAAAACAGGCTTTAATGGCAGTGTGACGTCTTGCTCTGATACCTCTCTCGGCGCATGCCTCACAACACCTAATTCGTGGCCACGCTTAGATTCCACTACGACATACTGCCCTATGGTGAGTGAAGTAGTATTTGGCGCATAATATTCTAATGTATTGGCCTTTTCAAAGTAAATCCCTACAACAGCATACATCAGCGTCACCCTTTCACTTTAATTGCAATTTGCTCAAATACTAGCGTAGCGTTCACGTTTTGATTGAGCTTTTTATGTGCTTCTGTTATTTGCTCTATAATATAGGTTAAATGGTGATAACTCAACCGTGTCACCAACGTCTCATATTCTGACTGCAACTCTGAAAATGTAATCCGCTCCACCATGCCCACTTTGACGTACATTAAATCTTGGAAAAACGCATTCATACCAGATAACGCCAACAATTGTAACTGTCTCGTTTTTGCATGTTTCATCAATTCCACAACACCAATTAATGCCATTTCGCGTTGGTTTAACAACTTATCACACCATTGTAAAAGCATCTTACGCATCGGAGCTAATTCAACACTTTCATGAAGTTGTAGCGCCACCTCAAGTTGTGTCGTATACGTACTTAACAACTCTGCAATCGGTACAGTTAACGTGTCATCTTGTTCCGTTAATCGCGACACAAATGTAGCACGTGACATTGGTTTAAAATACACATGCTGACAACGAGAATGAATCGTATCTAAAATTTGTTCGGGTTTGGTTGTCATAATCATCGCAATGGTATTTTTCGGCGGTTCTTCTAAAAACTTAAGAATACTATTTTCACCTTGAACCGTTAATTTTTCAAAGTCTTGGATAATGTAAACTTTATAGTCCCCTTCAATAGGCAATTGGTTCATATGATGTACTAAGTTTTCGACTTGTTCCTTTTTGAGTGTCGTCTCATCTGTCATCACATATTGAAAGTCAGGATGGTTCTGCCCTTCAACTTTCAAGCGACATCGTTCTTCATCTTGACATAAAATGAGTTGCGCAAAGGCTATCGCGGTCGTCTTCATTGCTTCGGCGTCATCACCTTCGAATAAATACGCATGTGACAGTTTTTGATTGTGATAGGCTTTGGTGAGTTGTTCGATTACTTCCATTAACCTTGCGCTCCTTTTGTAAAGATATTGATGGATATGTATGAGATACTACTCCATTTTACCGCAATATGTGTGGATAGACTATGACTTTATTTCATTCGTCAACATCTTCATTGTATTGATATTTATTTAGAGATTCATCAGACTTTTGTTGAGATAACTACATACGCATCTATTCAATAAAAAAGGTTGCGACTATACATATGACTTATTGGCGTCATACTGTCACAACCTTCCTTACTATTTTAAAATTGATGGAACGATTCAACTGGCATGACAAAGACTGTTGCACCGCCGACTTCTACTTCAACAGGATATGGGATATAAGAATCTGCGCTACCTCCCATTGGCGTAATAGGCGATACAAGTTGTTCTCTATTGCCACATGAGCCGCCAATGAGTTCAAGTATTTCCTCCACACGCTCATCTTCCACACCGCTTAAAAATGTTGTATTACCCGCGCGCAAGAAGCCACCCGTTGTTGCCAATTTTGTCGCACGAAAATTGTTTTCAACGAGTTTGTCTGCAAGTTCTTGACTATCTTGGTCTTGAACAATTGCTATAATCATTTTCATTTTTCTAACACCTCTTGAAGTTTAGTATAACATATCTGAGTACATGGCTTCACATGGTTTCAAATCACATTACTGCGCATCTATTTTTTGTAAAATCACTTGTAATGCCGCAGTTACAACTTGTTCAATCGATTGATTCGCATTAATGACCGCAAAACGCTTGGGATCTTGTGAGATGAGTTGCTGATATCCTTCAACCACACGTTCATGAAATGCCACGCTTTCCTTATCTAAACGATTTTGTGCGCGGCGATTACTTTCAATACGCGTTCGACCAACTTCAGCTGGAATATCCAAATAAATCGTTAAATCGGGATATCGTCCTTCAATCGCAAAATCATTAATAGCTTGTACTTCTTTTACCCCAATTTTTCGAGCATAACCTTGGTATGCTAAAGAACTGTCAATAAAGCGGTCACAAATGACAAGTCGTCCTTGCGATAACGCTGGGAGGACTTTTGCAACAAGATGCTCCCTTCTCGAAGCCGCAAACAATAAGGCCTCTGTTCGCGCATCCATCGTTTCTCCATCTAATAAAATTTGACGAATCGCTTCTGCTGTTTGTACGCCCCCCGGCTCACGTGTCGTCATCACGTCATAGTGTTGCGCTAATTGTTCTGAAACTGCTTGAACAACAGTCGTTTTGCCAGAACCTTCTGGACCTTCAATTGTGATAAACAGAGACATCTTCACTCATCCTTCACTGTAATTTTATCATCCATAAGACCTTCCACACAAAAGCCTCTAGACTGCCAATATTCTATTAATTTTATCATATCTGTGGTCACTATTTCTCCTTTTAACAGTGACGGAATACCGGGTGGATACGGTGTTAAATGTCGGGATAATATACGTCCTTCAGCTTTTTGATAAGGGATAGACCGCGACGGATGCATGCCAATTGCTCGATATGTACTCGGTTGTGTAAATAAATGTGGTGGCTTGTCATGAACTGATTGTGCTTCTGGCCTTAAAGTCATCCGGTCAATCCTTTCGAGCAGTTCTTCAAAAGGAAATCGATCTTGATGATGCCATAACGGTAAAACCCATAACACCGCATTTTCATCCGACAGTTCGACATCAATCGCCTGTGCTTCCATTTGAGCTTGTAACGATGAGCCCGTCATACCTTTATATCGAATTAATAATTTCAACGGATCTTGTGGTGTAATCACTGTTAAACCTTTATTTTCAAGTGTTGCAATGAGTTGCTTTCTTTTTTCAAAAAATAACGTACTGTCATACGATGCATAAAATGCTTGAGCAGCTTCTAGACTTTCCATAAGCAAGTAAGACGGGCTAGAAGATTGAAATACTTGTAAACCATACTCAATCCATTCACGATAAGGGGCATCTTGATGTATCCATAACACCGAGCTCATCGTCAAACTCGGCAATGTTTTATGATAAGATTGCACAACATAGTCCGCCCCCGCTCGCATACTTGACTCTGGAAAGCCAGGCAAATCAAAATGAGCACCATGCGCCTCGTCAACGAGAACAGGAATATTGAGTTGATGAAATTGTTCAACGACATGTGCCACATCAAACGTTTCACCATAATAATTCGGATAAGTCACAACACCTAATTTCGTACGTTCTAAATCAGTTCGCCCAACGTCAGGTTGCCAATATTGTCCTGTTTTCTCGCTCACGGACGTCGCCAAAATTTGCGCGCTTTGTTGTCCTAATTCTAATGCGTGAAATATTGATTTATGAACATTTCGTGCAATAGCAACATCCCCCGGAATCGACGCAAGCGCATGAATGACTGCGAGTATACCACTTGTCGTCCCATTCACTAAAAAGTAACCCCGATAACCCGGATATTTATTGAATTGCATCATACTTTCATACAAGACCTCTTCAGCATGATGAAGATTATCAAAACCTGTAATCTCTGTCATATCATATGGAACCTGTGTCATTGAAAGATTACCGATTGTCCCATTTTTATGACCTGGGACATGCATCGAAATCGGTTGACTTTTTCGCCATTCCAACATTTTCGCTCTTAATGGTTGCTGCATCCATAGCCCCCCTTTCTTTTATGCAATTAAACCTTTTCGTAACATCATGATTTTAACATATTCACTATATCAATGTTACAAACTATATTACTACAAATGACTCTATCTATAATATCTTTAACACATCTAAAAGAGAAAAATGTAAAATAAGTCCCTTTCCATTTTCCAAGTACTAACTCTATGTAAAAATTTTGCTTTTTAGAAAGATTTTTCATTCATCTCAGACTACTGATTAACATAAATTGAGGACCGCTAACACCTGAATAAATCCAGGTGCTCACGGCCCTTAGTGTTCTTATCGCCTTAAAATTAAAAATGGTAAGTTTTATTATTAACTTTTAGTGATTTCAAATTCTGTAATTTTATCTTTATTAGGGTTGAATTCCTTTGATTGATTATTTGGAACATCTCCGACTTTTCCGCCACCTTGAATTGTTCCACCATCTTCGGTAGTTACTTTAAGTGTAAAACTATATTCTTTTGGGTCCAAGCCCTTCTCATTTAATTCTTTTGCAATCTTATCGGATAACTCTTTAGCTGTAATTTTATCTTTGCTAAGGATATCTGTAAAATCGAGTTCCTTATCATCTACATTTTTCTTAAAGTGTTGACTATTCGGGTTTTCCTCTTGTGCTTTTGCTTCATAATTAACTCCAGAGTCTTGGTATAACGTGACAGTACTAGCTAAACCTGTTAATACAGCACCTGCAATAGCTAATTTACTAAATAAACTAAAATTCATACTTATACACTCCGTTCTAATTTTATTTTAACCAAAAATAATAAAACTAAAAAATACAATACATCTAGATGTGTTTAAATTTTACAATAAAAGATAAATAAAATCAACTAAAATTATCAACTTATAAAAATTTTTTATAAATTGTCCATATTTCCGTTTATTTTATCATGATTTTTTATGAAAACGTACGTGTCAACTTTGGAGTCGCAGTCTAATATTCATTGACTGATACGTTTCAAAGACTTTGATGATATCACCACAACCTCTATTACATAGGAATTTGAAGTTATCAAATTGCATATTTTCTCTTATAATAGTTTAATTTATTCCACTGCCAGTCTGTAACAATCTTTCACTGTCATATTGTTATACCTAGTGGATACACCAAAAACCAGTTGAGACGTAATTCCTAGCTAATGCGCTAAAAAGCTCTAATTAGATAGCAAAACAATTTCTATTGATAGGTATGAGCGATATATGAATTTGATCATTTACGCAGTCATATGATTTTATGTACAAAACCCTTTCGCACCACTTCTAAAACAAAGAGGTTAAGCAACACTATTTTGCTTAACCTCTTTGTTTTGCGTATCAGTCCTATTTGACAAAGCGTCTCATTGCGAAAAAGAGAGAATATACAAAAAAAGCCTCGAAACAATAATGATTGCTTCGAAGCTTTTGAAATAACCTGGCACCGTCCTACTCTCGCGGAACGTAAGTCCGACTACCATCGGCGCTAAAGAGCTTAACTTCTGTGTTCGGCATGGGAACAGGTGTGACCTCTTTGCCATTGGCACCAGATTAAGTTTTTGAATGTCATACATTCAAAACTAGATAGTAAGTATATTTATCACAAGCATTACCTTATGAACAATTATGTTGATTAAGTCTTCGATCGATTAGTATTCGTCAGCTCCACGTATCGCTACGCTTCCACCTCGAACCTATTCACCTCATCATCTTTGAGGGATCTTATAACCGAAGTTGGGAAATCTCATCTCGAGGGGGGCTTCATGCTTAGATGCTTTCAGCACTTATCCCGTCCATACATAGCTACCCAGCTATGCCGTTGGCACGACAACTGGTACACCAGAGGTATGTCCATCCCGGTCCTCTCGTACTAAGGACAGCTCCTCTCAAATTTCCTACGCCCACGACGGATAGGGACCGAACTGTCTCACGACGTTCTGAACCCAGCTCGCGTACCGCTTTAATGGGCGAACAGCCCAACCCTTGGGACCGACTACAGCCCCAGGATGCGATGAGCCGACATCGAGGTGCCAAACCTCCCCGTCGATGTGAACTCTTGGGGGAGATAAGCCTGTTATCCCCGGGGTAGCTTTTATCCGTTGAGCGATGGCCCTTCCATGCGGAACCACCGGATCACTAAGTCCGTCTTTCGACCCTGCTCGACTTGTAGGTCTCGCAGTCAAGCTCCCTTATGCCTTTACACTCTATGAATGATTTCCAACCATTCTGAGGGAACCTTTGAGCGCCTCCGTTACTCTTTAGGAGGCGACCGCCCCAGTCAAACTGCCCGCCTGACACTGTCTCCCAGCACGATAAGTGCTGCGGGTTAGAAATCCAATACAATTAGGGTAGTATCCCACCAATGCCTCCACGTAAGCTAGCGCTCACGCTTCTAAGGCTCCTACCTATCCTGTACAAACTGTACCGAATTTCAATATCAGGCTACAGTAAAGCTCCACGGGGTCTTTCCGTCCTGTCGCGGGTAACCGGCATCTTCACCGGTACTATGATTTCACCGAGTCTCTCGTTGAGACAGTGCCCAAATCGTTACGCCTTTCGTGCGGGTCGGAACTTACCCGACAAGGAATTTCGCTACCTTAGGACCGTTATAGTTACGGCCGCCGTTTACTGGGGCTTCGATTCGTAGCTTCGCTTGCGCTAACCACTCCTCTTAACCTTCCAGCACCGGGCAGGCGTCAGCCCCTATACGTCACCTTACGGTTTAGCAGAGACCTGTGTTTTTGATAAACAGTCGCTTGGGCCTATTCACTGCGGCTCTTCGAAGCGTGAACCTCAAAGAGCACCCCTTCTCCCGAAGTTACGGGGTCATTTTGCCGAGTTCCTTAACGAGAGTTCGCTCGCTCACCTTAGAATTCTCATCTTGACTACCTGTGTCGGTTTGCGGTACGGGCACCGTTATTCTAGCTAGAGGCTTTTCTCGGCAGTGTGAAATCAACGACTCGAGGAACAAGTTCCTCTCCCCATCACAGCTCAATCTTAAGAGTGCCGGATTTGCCTAACACTCAATCTCACTGCTTGGACGTGCACTCCAACAGCACGCTTCGCCTATCCTACTGCGTCCCCCCATCGCTTAAAACGAATAATGGTGGTACAGGAATATCAACCTGTTATCCATCGCCTACGCCTGTCGGCCTCAGCTTAGGACCCGACTAACCCAGAGCGGACGAGCCTTCCTCTGGAAACCTTAGTCAATCGGTGGACGGGATTCTCACCCGTCTTTCGCTACTCACACCGGCATTCTCACTTCTAAGCGCTCCACATGTCCTTGCGATCATGCTTCAACGCCCTTAGAACGCTCTCCTACCATTGTCCAAAGGACAATCCACAGCTTCGGTAATATGTTTAGCCCCGGTACATTTTCGGCGCAGTGTCACTCGACTAGTGAGCTATTACGCACTCTTTAAATGATGGCTGCTTCTAAGCCAACATCCTAGTTGTCTGGGCAACGCCACATCCTTTTCCACTTAACATATATTTTGGGACCTTAGCTGGTGGTCTGGGCTGTTTCCCTTTCGAATATGGACCTTATCACCCACATTCTGACTCCCAAGTTAAATTATTTGGCATTCGGAGTTTGTCTGAATTCGGTAACCCGAGAGGGGCCCCTCGTCCAAACAGTGCTCTACCTCCAATAATCATCACTTGAGGCTAGCCCTAAAGCTATTTCGGAGAGAACCAGCTATCTCCAAGTTCGATTGGAATTTCTCCGCTACCCTCAGTTCATCCGCTCACTTTTCAACGTAAGTCGGTTCGGTCCTCCATTCAGTGTTACCTGAACTTCAACCTGACCAAGGGTAGATCACCTGGTTTCGGGTCTACGACCAAATACTCATTCGCCCTATTCAGACTCGCTTTCGCTACGGCTCCACATTTTCTGCTTAACCTTGCATCAGATCGTAACTCGCCGGTTCATTCTACAAAAGGCACGCCATCACCCATTAACGGGCTCTGACTACTTGTAAGCACACGGTTTCAAGTTCTCTTTCACTCCCCTTCCGGGGTACTTTTCACCTTTCCCTCACGGTACTGGTTCACTATCGGTCACTAGAGAGTATTTAGCCTTAGGAGATGGTCCTCCCAGATTCCGACGGAATTTCACGTGCTCCGTCGTACTCAGGATCCACTCAAGAGAGAATTCGTTTTCGACTACAGGATTATTACCTTCTATGATTAACCTTTCCAGGTTATTCGTCTAACAAATTCTTTTGTAACTCCGTACAGAGTGTCCTACAACCCCAATAAGCAAGCTTATTGGTTTGGGCTCTTCCCGTTTCGCTCGCCGCTACTCAGGGAATCGATTTTTCTTTCTCTTCCTCCGGGTACTAAGATGTTTCAGTTCTCCGGGTCTGCCTTCTTGCATGCTATGTATTCACATGCAGATAACACGACATAACTCGTGCTGGGTTTCCCCATTCGGAAATCTCTGGATCAAAGCTTACTTACAGCTCCCCAAAGCATATCGTCGTTAGTAACGTCCTTCATCGGCTTCTAGTGCCAAGGCATCCACCGTGCGCCCTTAATAACTTAATCTATATGATATTTTGGCAAACGTTCGCATTCGGCTTCATCACTTCACATTCACTCAGTTACTTACGCGCAGTAAGCGCCTTCGCTCATGCTTGTGATTCATAGACTGACAAACGTTTTCAAAACATCATGTCGTCTACCGAAATACAATCTTTTCCAAAATCACCAGTTATTAATTATGTGAGTCGTCATTTGACGACTAGCGATAATTTTTTGTTTCAAGCTTTTAAACGCTTGTCACTCGGTTTTGCTTGGTAAAATCTATACTTACTTATCTAGTTTTCAATGTACAAATCATTCTGAACCCTCAAATGAATGAGCATTCAAAACTGAATACAATATGTCACGTTAATTCGCTTATCACCTAATAGTGATATTCCGTATATTATCCTTAGAAAGGAGGTGATCCAGCCGCACCTTCCGATACGGCTACCTTGTTACGACTTCACCCCAATCATTTGTCCCACCTTCGACGGCTAGCTCCAAAATGGTTACTCCACCGGCTTCGGGTGTTACAAACTCTCGTGGTGTGACGGGCGGTGTGTACAAGACCCGGGAACGTATTCACCGTAGCATGCTGATCTACGATTACTAGCGATTCCAGCTTCATGTAGTCGAGTTGCAGACTACAATCCGAACTGAGAACAACTTTATGGGATTTGCTTGACCTCGCGGTTTCGCTGCCCTTTGTATTGTCCATTGTAGCACGTGTGTAGCCCAAATCATAAGGGGCATGATGATTTGACGTCATCCCCACCTTCCTCCGGTTTGTCACCGGCAGTCAACTTAGAGTGCCCAACTGAATGATGGCAACTAAGTTCAAGGGTTGCGCTCGTTGCGGGACTTAACCCAACATCTCACGACACGAGCTGACGACAACCATGCACCACCTGTCACTTTGTCCTCCGAAGAGGAAAACTCTATCTCTAGAGCGGTCAAAGGATGTCAAGATTTGGTAAGGTTCTTCGCGTTGCTTCGAATTAAACCACATGCTCCACCGCTTGTGCGGGTCCCCGTCAATTCCTTTGAGTTTCAGTCTTGCGACCGTACTCCCCAGGCGGAGTGCTTAATGCGTTAGCTGCAGCACTAAGGGGCGGAAACCCCCTAACACTTAGCACTCATCGTTTACGGCGTGGACTACCAGGGTATCTAATCCTGTTTGATCCCCACGCTTTCGCACATCAGCGTCAGTTGCAGACCAGAAAGCCGCCTTCGCCACTGGTGTTCCTCCATATCTCTGCGCATTTCACCGCTACACATGGAATTCCACTTTCCTCTTCTGCACTCAAGTTTTCCAGTTTCCAATGACCCTCCACGGTTGAGCCGTGGGCTTTCACATCAGACTTAAAAAACCGCCTACGCGCGCTTTACGCCCAATAATTCCGGATAACGCTTGCCACCTACGTATTACCGCGGCTGCTGGCACGTAGTTAGCCGTGGCTTTCTGGTTAGGTACCGTCAAGATGTGCACAGTTACTTACACATTTGTTCTTCCCTAACAACAGAGCTTTACGATCCGAAGACCTTCATCACTCACGCGGCGTTGCTCCGTCAGGCTTTCGCCCATTGCGGAAGATTCCCTACTGCTGCCTCCCGTAGGAGTCTGGACCGTGTCTCAGTTCCAGTGTGGCCGATCACCCTCTCAGGTCGGCTACGTATCGTCGCCTTGGTAGGCCGTTACCCCACCAACTAGCTAATACGGCGCGGGTCCATCTATAAGTGACAGCAAGACCGTCTTTCACTGTAGAACCATGCGGTTCAACATGTTATCCGGCATTAGCCCCGGTTTCCCGGAGTTATTCCAGTCTTATAGGTAGGTTACCCACGTGTTACTCACCCGTCCGCCGCTAACGTCAAAGGAGCAAGCTCCTTATCTGTTCGCTCGACTTGCATGTATTAGGCACGCCGCCAGCGTTCATCCTGAGCCAGGATCAAACTCTCCATAAAAGAAGTAAGCTTGATATAGCTCGTTGATTGTTTAAGTCAATCACTCTCGAAAGTACTTTTGAAGTACTCAAATTATTGGAATTAACGTTGACATATTGTCATTCAGTTTTCAATGTTCATGTCATTTCTTTTTTTGACTCGACAAGAATTAATTATACACAAGTCATTCAACAAAGTCAACAACTTTTTTTAATTAATTTTTCATCTTCGTTGTGGCAACTTATTGTGCCGCTCAACAAGATATAACTATACAGCCTTTTAAACAGTTTAACAATCATAAAAATTACACCATTTCAATCACTTTGTTATATAAAGCGCACATTGTTGTTTTTTATTTTTACGATGAATTGAAAAAAATGTAATCAAACATTCTATCTCAACTACGGCCAACCTAATCATTTGCTGCATACTTCATATAGCACGCCACATCAAACGTTTTAAAATCGCATCTTTTTTATACATAATCCCCCCGAACCCATAACAACAAAAAAAGAAAAGCAACATGCGTATGCAACCACCCATGTCGCTTTTCTTCATATAAGTTTAAACCATTACATTTCCGTACGGCCAGAAATCGCTCTCGACAGTGTCACTTCATCCGCATATTCCAAATCGCCACCTACCGACAAACCTTGTGCCAATCGCGTCACACGAATACCCAAAGGTTTAACAAGGCGTGAGATGTACATCGCTGTAGATTCACCTTCTAAATTCGGGTTCATAGCTAAAATTAACTCTTTGACCCCTTCATCTTTTAAGCGTTCTACTAAACTTGGAATGTTGATGTCTTCAGGTCCGATACCATCCATAGGTGAAATCGTCCCGTGTAGCACATGATATAACCCTTTATATTCTTTCATTTTCTCCATCGCAATCACATCTTTATCATCTTCAACGACACAAATCATTGAACGATCACGCTGTTTATCTTCACAAATATAACAAGGGTCTTGTTCGGTAATATGACCACATACACTACAGTAGGTGAGTTCTCGTTTAACATCTACGAGTGCTTTAGCAAATTGTACGACGTCATCTTCTTTCATATCTAGTACGTGAAATGCCAGACGTTGAGCCGTCTTAGGACCAATGCCTGGCAATTTCATGAAACTATCAATCAGTTTCGATATCGGTTGAGGATAATGCATCTTACATCATTCCTGGGATGTTAAGACCTTTAGTATGTTTACCTAAACGCTCTGCAGTTAATGCATCTGCTTTATTCATCGCTTCGTTTGTTGCTGCTAATACTAGGTCTTGTAACATTTCTACGTCTTCAGGGTCTACCACTTCTTCATTAATGATGACATCGACCACTTCTTTATGTCCAGAAACAACGACTTTGACCATGCCACCGCCAGCTGTTCCTTCAACGTGTTCTTCTTTTAATTTTTCTTGCTCTTCTGCCATTTTCTTTTGCATTTTTTGCATTTGTTTCATCATTTGTTGCATATTTCCGCCACCGCGCATAAATAAATCCTCCTTAATTTTCAACTCTATGATAATAAGAGCTTGTCTCTCTTAGATTCGATTTCAATTATACATACCTTTCAATCGCTTGTCATGTTTCTTCGTCCATCAGATGCACCATCTCTTCACCAAACAAATCTTTTGCAGTTTGTACGACGTCATTTTGTTGTTCAGCTGGTTTTTTCGCTTCTGATGCGTTGCTCTGAGTATTTCCTCGTTTACGATTTGAAATGTAATCACTGCGGACCTGCATCCATTTATCAGCTGGGACACCGACCACTTCTACAGATTTGTTAATCATATCTTTCACGACATTTTCAATACTTCGCTTTTTCTCTTCATCTTTTTTCAAGATTTCGCAATGAATTTCTTCGTCAAATTTGATTAACACTTTATCTTCACTTGCTGCGACAGGTTCTGAATTTTGAAGTAGGCTGACGAGCGATTTTTGATTGCGATCTTTCGCATATTGAATGACATCCGCCCAACGTTCTTTAATAAGCGCAATGTCTTCTTTATTCGCTTTATCCAATACTTTCGCAATTTGTTCAATAGAATACGTCGAACCGCTTCCCCTACGTTTAGCTGCTGCTGGTGGCTTAGGTTGTGCGGTCGCGGTTGAGAAGCCTTGAGATTTTAATGTTTGTAACTCAGACTCCAACGCTTCCATTCGTCTCATCATCGCGTCATGTTGTTCGGTTGGCGCATGATTGACTACGACTTCACCTGTACAGTTCACTTCTTTCACCATTTCAGATAACTTCACGAGCAAGACTTCTAAATGGACGTTTTGATTCACACTAAATCGAATGGATACGAGTGTATCGTTAATGACATCTATCATTTTGTATAAGACTTCTAAATTGAATGGCATAAGCGCATCGTATTCTGTTTCTAATTGCGTTGTTTTTGCCATAATCGTATCTCTTACAAAATAAATCATGTCATTAATGAGACGATTCACTTCTTTCCCTTCGCTCACAAATTGATGATAACGTTCAAAGGCTTCATGGACGTGACCTTGAACAACGTCTTGGAAAAGAGCGTTGAGATCAGACTCATCTAAACTTCCTGTCACATCTAAAGCATCCTTTAATGTCAAACGTTCATCACCAAATGCAATCGCTTGGTCCATAATACTGAGCGCATCACGCATCCCACCTTCAGACACTTTAGCAATAAACGTCAAAGCAGCCTCATCAAACTCAATTTGTTGTTGGTGTGCCACATAGCTCAAACGGTCCACAATACGGTTGGCATTAATCGCCTTGAAGTCAAAGCGTTGTGCACGCGAAATAATCGTCGGCGGTATTTTATGTGGTTCAGTCGTCGCAAGAATAAAAATGGCGTGTGCAGGCGGCTCTTCTAACGTTTTCAACAACGCATTGAATGCCCCTGTCGTCAACATGTGCACCTCATCGATAATGTACACTTTATATTTCGATTCACTCGGGGCATATTTCACCTTATCACGAATATTACGAATTTCGTCGACACCATTGTTGCTTGCTGCGTCAATTTCAATCACATCAGAATTGTACCCTTGTGTGATTCCTTTACAACTTGCACATTCATTACACGGTTCGCCATCATCGCGTACTTCACAGTTAATCGCTTTGGCAAATATTTTAGCGATACTCGTTTTCCCAGTACCACGTGGCCCACTAAAAATATAAGCATGCGACTGTTTACCTTTAGCAATAGCATTTTTAAGTGTTTTGGTCACATGCTCCTGCCCTACAACATCTTCAAAGCTTTGGGGGCGAAACATACGATATAATGCTTGGTAATCCAATTTGGCACCTCCGAATTAACAATGATTTCATTATAGCACGTTACGACTGATTTGTATGGCGACATCCTATTCAAAAAACGCTTCCGGATAGATCACTTTACCGTTAGGTGGGTCCTCGAGTGTATCCCACAAAAATTTGACGCGATAGTTTTCAGACGGTACATCAAATGGCGCCAAAATATGATGCCGTATTGCTTCCTCGTAACCTAACTTTTGATAGTAATCCGCATGGCCTAACACGACGATTGTTGTATAGTTCTCAGCAAACGCACGCTCCTCTAAGGCCTGAACGAGCGCTCGACCAATTCCTTTATTACGATATTCCGCCACGACAGCTAACGGAGCTAATGCAAGTGCAGTATACGTCGTGTCATCATTTTGAATCGTCACTTCAGAACACATGCCGTGGCCGATGATGTCGCCTTCATCTGTTTTCGCAACGACTTCTAATTCATAACGATAATTCGGTGACAAGCGCAGACGTTTGACGAGATGATGTTCTTGATGATCAGACTCAGGGACATCTTCAAAAGCATTCGCCAACATCTCATATGTCGCCTCATAGTCATTTTCGGTGGGTGTACTTAAAAATATGGACATTACTTCAACCCCTCAGCTTTAAAATAAAGTATAAAAAAAGAGCGACTCTTAATAGCCACTCTGACATCTATTTGACAATACATTACATTTAAAATTAAAAACCGTGCACCTCTGTGTCGAATGTGCATCACAAACGTTACCAGAGTCGACAGCTAAATCTCGGCTACCCTACGGCACATACGAGGATCCACTTAATGCTGCTTCCGTCAGGACCTGACATGGTTCATGGGTTCATATTGCATAGGACCGAAATCTTCAAACACCTCGTGCTCTGGGCAGACTTCACAAATACACACCCTTCACAAAGGAATTCAGCCTCGCGTAAAGCGGATTTCGAGTTAAGGGAACCGCTACCTCCCCGCTTAGCACGGTACATCTAATAATACTATACCTCAGATTAAAATTGCAAGCATAATCAAGATTGTAAGCAATGAAAATAATGTAATGTTTCACTCATCATGATAAATGTGAATGTCGTCTAGAAAAATCGATAAACTTAAATTCAGTGGCAATATGTTTAGATACATTATACTGAAATTTCGTTGTATCTTTCAAATGGACGATGCCTCGTACAGTGGCCGAATATTGCGGCGTCACATCGCCAAATGCTGCCCGCTCCAATTCTCCAAACGGTTCGAACGTAATCGATTTGCTCGAAAAACTAATCTCATACCCTTTCACTTTTTCAATATAATCGTATAAAGAGTTTTGAACGACCGCTTCAGATAACTCTGGAAACAGATTCGCACGCACATAATCTTCATCAACAATTTTCGTTATACCTTCAATTTGACGATAACGAATGAAATGCCATAGCTCCTCATCAGTTGTCATTTCCAACGCCTTTTTCACTTGAGGCACGTCCGCCGCTTTGATCTTTTCAAAACGGACGACGACTGTTTCGTAATGAAGTCCGAGTTGCGTTTGAACCTCTTTAAAACTTTTCAAATCAGCAAACGGAAACTCTGTCACGCCTTGATAAATGACGACTGAACCTTTACCACGAATCTTTTGAATCATGCCATCCAAGACGAGCATGTTCAAACTTTTCCGCACTGTTTCACGTGACACGTTGTATTTTTTCACCAACTGATGTTCAGAAAGCAATTGTTCGCCGTATTCATATTCCCCTTCCAAAATTGCTATACGTAAACGTTCATAAATATATTGAAATTTATTTTGGTTTTTCATCCGACTTGCCTCTCATTTTCATTATCTCGCTACAACGATTGTTGCGTATGCTTCGAGCTCATTCCCTTCAATTATACCATTTTGAAGGACGACCGAACCAGAGCGATCCAAATCTTCTGGCAATGTCACTTTTTCTGATGTCATGTTCGCAATAATCAACCAAGTGTCCCCTTGATAGCGTCGTTCATACACAAACAGTTGCGGATGATCGAGATAACGCGGTACAACTTCTCCGTACGTCACTATATCGTGTTCATGACGTAACTGAATTAACTTTTTGTACGTGTATAAAATGGATTCCGGGTCTGCCATGGCCGCTTCAACATTCACCGTGTTGTAATTATTTGCCACTTCAATCCACGGCGTTCCAGTTGTAAAACCAGCATGTGCTTCATCATTCCATTGCATCGGCGTACGTGAATTATCCCGTGATTTTTGTCCGAGTATCGTTAAAATTTCCGCTTCATCTATCCCGGCTTCACGCATTTCACGATACGCATTCAACGACTCTACATCACGATATTGTTGAATCGATTGAAAATGTGGATCTGTCATACCAATTTCTTCACCTTGGTAAATATAGGGTGTCCCTTGTAATAAATGTAAAGCAATGGCTAGCGTTTTGGCACTTTGTTGACGTAACGCTTCAGTCGCATCACTACCAAACCTTGAAACGACACGTGGTTGGTCATGATTACACCAAAAAATCGCATTCCAACCATTACCAGCATACATTTTCGTTTGCCATTCCATCAAAATCTGCTTCAATTGCAACAAATCAAATTTTTGGTTCGTCCACTTTTGTCCATCACGATAGTCGACTTTTAAATGATGAAAGTTAAACACGCTGCTCAACTCTTGGCGCTCTGGATTCGTATATTGAATACAATGGTCAATGGATGTAGACGACATTTCCCCAACTGTCATCATATCTCGATCACCAAACGTATGACGATTCATTTCATGGATATAGTCATGAACACGTGGCCCATCAGTGTAATACTCTTTACCAATCTCATTTGAGTCTTCAAACGTATCTTTAGAAATCAAGTTAATTACGTCAAATCGAAAACCATCTACACCGAAATCAATCCAATAATTAATCATTTCGTACAATGCGTGACGCACTTCGGGATTATCCCAGTTCAAATCCGCTTGCGTAACATCAAATAAATGCAAATAATAAGCATCCGTTTGCTCATCGTATTGCCATGCATTCCCACCAAACTTCGATAACCAATTCGTCGGCGGCCCGTCTTCTGAACGTCTGAAAAAGTAATAATCTCGATACGGATTGTCTACCGACTGCTGCGCTTGTTGAAACCATTCGTGTTCCGTAGATGTATGATTGATAACAATATCGAGCATCATTTTCAATCCTCGTGCATGCGCTTCATCAATCAATGTACGTAAGTCATCTTTATCCCCAAATTGTGCATTCACTTGATAGTAATCACGAATGTCATATCCGTTATCATTCATCGGCGAATCGTAAATCGGTGTGAGCCATAAATAATCGACCCCTAAAAATTGTAAATAATCCAGTTTCTCAATAATCCCTTTTAAATCGCCTTCCCCATTACCTGTCGTATCGTTAAAAGACTTTGGATAAATCTGATACACGACTGATTTTTTCCAATCTTGCCTTACCATGTGAAACCCACCTTTTTTCTTTGTGCTGTGCAACATGTTAAAACTTACTGTTCGTCATTGACCATTATTTTCGTTTTTTCACGACTTAATTTTGCGAAAATGATCGTTAACACTGCTGGTACGACCATCGAAATCAACGTCGCAATACCGAAAACACCCCAGAATTGTGATTTAATCGAAATAATCGCAGGTAAACCACCTACACCGACTGAACCTAATACGCCAGAGCCACCTACAATCGCCCCAGTGACCATCGTCGTTAAAATGGCTGCGAAAAATGGGTATTTCAATGGCAAGTTGACACCAAACATTGCCGGTTCTGTAACACCTAAAAAGCCTGAAATACCAGATGTCATCGCTAAACCTTGTTCTTTATTCATTTGACGACGTTGATAAACGAACCATGCGCCAAATGCGGCTGAACCTTGTGCTATGTTAGACAACGCTAAAATGGGCCATAAGTACGTACCACCGAGTTCACTTCCCATGAGTTGGAAGTCGACTGCTAAAAACATGTGATGCAAACCTGTAATGACCAGTGGCGCATACAATAAGCCATACACTGCGCCGCCAAACCAACCCGCATTGCCAAATAAAAATTGAACGGCTGATGTAATACCTGTACCCATCCATAACGCGAGAGGTCCGATAAATAAAAAGGCTAAAAATCCAGTTACTAACAAAGCGACTGGGCCGACAACAAGGAGTTTTATCGAATCATGGACGACCTTATTTAACCCTTTTTCAATTTGCGCTAACACGTATGCTGCGAGGAGGACAGGTAGTACTTGCCCTTGATAGTTCAGTTGTTCGATCTTCAAACCGAAAATGTGCCACGCTGGAATTTCATCAACTTTACCAATGTCATATTGTGATAACAACTGTGGATGCATCAATACGAGCCCGAGCACAATTCCTAATACCGGATTGCCGCCAAACACACGCATTGCACTCCATCCGACTAATGCTGGCAAGAAAATAAATGCCGTTGTCGCAATGACATTAATAATATTGGCGAAATCAGCAATTTGCGGAAATCTTTCAATAATGGACGGCGCGTTACCTAGACCTTTCATCGTCAACACATTGTTAACCCCTAATAACAAACCAGCCGTTACGATAGCAGGTAAAATCGGAATGAAAATATCACCAAGCAACTTAATTAAACGTTGTAACGGATTTCCCTTTTTAGCCGCTTGTGCTTTCGCTTCCTCTTTCGATACAGCTTGCGTATTCGTTTCTTCCATCAACACCTTGTATGCTTCGTCTACCGTTCCAGGACCAATTACAATTTGATATTGTTGATCCGCTTTAAATTGCCCTTTAACAAGTGGATTCTCGCTTAACTTCTCTTTGTCCACTTGATTGTCATCTTTTAACACTAATCTCAAACGCGTCACACAATGTGTTGCAGATTGAATATTTTCTTCTCCACCAATTGCTTCGATAATATCACGGACATCTTTCTTTTTCACTGCCATCACTGTCACTCCTTATCCAGAAACTTGTATAGACAAATTATAACTTGTACATACAAGTTTTGCAAAGGCTTACATTTTATTTTTTCTTGCATGTTATGTAACACATACTCGAGATAACCATTGGGCTTCCGCTTGCCAACAATAGCAAGGTGGGAGGCAACATGTTTTAACATTTCGAAAATAAAAAGACCGAGAAATTCCCTTCCCAGTCTCTTATCGTCGAAATCCGATTAAGTTTAAAAAGATCAAAAAAGCCAAGCATTCAATTACTTGAATGTTTGGCTTTTATATCTATTAGTCTTGGATTTTACTTATAATGGCGGAGGAAGAGGGATTCGAACCCCCGCGAGCCGTTAAGCCCCTGTCGGTTTTCAAGACCGATCCCTTCAGCCAGACTTGGGTATTCCTCCGTGTGACGAGCACATAACATATATTATTACAGCTCGTTCACATTGTCAACAAGAATTTTACAAAATTTATATAAAAACTTTTCTGGCTATGTAGCGGTGCACTGATTGCGCGACTTCACGGCCTTCTTTAATCGCCCAAACAACAAGACTTTGACCACGTCGTGCGTCCCCTGCTACAAAATATTTCGACTGATTCGTACGATAATCTTTTGTGTCCGCCACAATTTTTTGACGCTCTACTTTTAACTGCAATGCGTGTGCCAATGGTGATTTGACACCTTCAAAGCCAATCGCGAGCAAAACGAGGTCAGCTGGAATAAAAATTTCTCGATCATCCCCTACAATTGTACCGTCAGCATGATCACGTTGAACTTGCGCATAAATACCACGGACATCGCCCAACTCATCGACATCAAAGCGCATCGTTTGAATACCATATGCACGGGGTTCTTGACCATATTTCGCTTCATATTCTTGGTGCGCATAGTCTTTCTTCAATACAGGTTGTGCGAGCGGCCAACTATAGTTAATTTCAAAACGTTCAGGTTTACGCGCTTTACGGTTGAATTGGATAATGGATTCGCAACCATCGCGTAATGCTGTCGCAACACAGTCAGCCCCCGTATCACCGTCACCAATGACCACGACTTTTTTACCTTGAGCAGAAATTGTTTGCGTGTCCGTTTCATTCAATAACAATTGCGTTTGTTCAGTCAGATAATCCATCGCAAAATGAATACCGCGGCCCATACGACCTTCTAACGGCAAGTCACGTGGTTTTTCTGCACCCGTACAAACGACGACGGCATCATACGTTTCATCCAGTTCGTTTTTACTCACATCTTTACCGATTTCTACATTACAGTGAAAAGTAATACCTGCTTCTTCTAATAAACGAATACGTCGAAACACAACTTCTTTATCGAGCTTCATATTCGGAATACCATAAGTCAACAAGCCACCTGGTTGGGCATTTTTCTCATACACCACGACTTGATATCCTAATGCATTCAACTCTTCTGCTGCGGCTAATCCTGCTGGGCCACTTCCGATAATCGCTACTTTTTCATTGCGACGTACTGAAGGGGTTTTCGGCTTCACCCATCCTTGTTCAAACGCTTCGTCAATAATCGTTCTTTCAATCCCTTTAATCGCTACAGATTCACGATTAATCTTCATGACACAGGATGCTTCACACGGAGCTGGACACACATACCCTGTAAAGTCCGGAAAATTGTTCGTCTCTGCTAAACGTTCGTATGCGGTTTTAAAGTCACCGCGATACACTAAATCGTTCCATTCTGGGATGTAGTTACCGAGCGGACAGCCCACTGTTTCACGTTCCACCATTTCACCCACTTGGCAAAATGGGGTCCCACAATCCATACAGCGTGCCCCTTGTTGTTGCGCATCTTCTTGTGAGAAACGTGACTGATATGCCTCATAGTGTTGAATGCGTGTCTCTAGAGGCATTTCTGCGAGCTTTTGCTTATCATATTTCATAAAACCTTTAAATTCACCCATAGTTAGCCTCCTTTAGTACACAGCAATTGGTTCCGCTTGTGCCACTTCATCTATATTTTGATCATCATTAAATGCAGCTAATAATGCGTCGTCTTGTGATGCATGTTGTTGCTGATGATAATGAATTTTTTGAACCATTTGCTTATAATCTTTCGGAATGACTTTGACACATTGCTGTAACTGCGCCTCAAAATCAGCTAAAATTACTGCTGCTTTTTGACTTTCTGTATAAGCGAGATGACGTTCCAACATGCCTTTTAACATCGCTTTTTCCGCTTCGTCCTCGACCACATCAAAATCTAATGTTGCCAGTTGATTGTGTGTTTTAAATTGTTCAACATCTGAAGGGAACGCGTAACACACACCCCCACTCATACCTTGGCCAAAGTTTTTGCCGACATCACCTAAAATGACGACCCGCCCGCCTGTCATATATTCTAGGCCATGATCACCGACACCTTCTACGACAACGTGTACGCCACTATTACGGATACAGAAACGCTCACCCGCACGCCCATTAATATACGCTTCACCTTTCGTCGCACCATAGAAACAAACATTACCGACAATGATTTCGGCTTCACGTGCGACATTCGGTGCATTGACGACAATTTTACCGCCAGATAATCCTTTACCGACATAGTCATTCGCATCACCCGTATGATGAAGGGTCAGCCCTTGTGGTATCCACGCACCTAAACTTTGTCCTGCATGCCCGTGCGTTTCAACTACAATCGTATCTGTTGGCAAGCCATTCAAACCGTGGGCGCGCGTAATTTCACTACCTGTAATGACACCGATGTTACGCTGTTCATTGCCGACTTCGAACTGACCTTTAAAGCGACTGCCCGCTTGAATATGCGCTTGCGATGCGGGTAATAACGTCGTCAAGTCAAAACCATGTTCGAGACCATGACGTTGTTCAATCTCTTTTGTACGTGGACCGTCATGTTGATACAACAAGTTTTCTAACTTCATTTCACGTGCTTTTGGATGATGATAGGCAACAGCTGAACGTTTCAATAAGTCTGTACGACCGACAAGCTCATCGACAGTACGAATGCCGAGTTCTGCCATAATTTCACGCAATTCCTCTGCTACAAAATGCATATAATTCACCACATGTTGCGCTTTACCTGTGTAGAGTTTACGCAAGTCACCGTTTTGTGTCGCGATACCCACTGGACACGTATCTTTATGACAGACACGCATCATAATACAGCCCAAGACGACTAACGGTGCTGTCGCAAAGCCAAACTCTTCTGCACCTAACATACATGCATAGGCGACGTCTTTACCTGTCAGTAATTTACCATCTGTTTCTAAACGAACACGTGAACGTAAATCATTCATCATGAGCGTTTGATGTGTTTCTGCAAGACCAAGCTCCCATGGCAATCCCGCATGCTGAATACTCGTTTTCGGTGACGCACCTGTTCCACCATCGTAACCACTAATGACGATTTTATCTGCAAATGCTTTCGCAACCCCTGCCGCAATCGTGCCCACACCTGATTTAGAAACGAGTTTCACAGTAATGTCTGCATCGCGATTAACATTTTTTAAATCATGAATCAATTGGGCTAAGTCTTCAATCGAATAAATATCATGATGTGGGGGTGGTGAAATCAAGCCAATACCTGGTGTTGAACCACGCACCTCCGCAATCCATGGATACACTTTACTGCCTGGCAACTGTCCGCCTTCCCCTGGTTTAGCGCCTTGAGCAACCTTGATTTGAATCTCTTTCGCATGTTGTAGATAATGACTCGTTACACCAAAACGACCTGAAGCCACTTGTTTAATCGCACTTTTGAAGTCGCGCCCATCTGCTTGCGGTTCATAGCGTGATAAAGCTTCTCCGCCTTCACCACTATTACTTTTACCACCGAGTTGGTTCATCGCTTCCGCTAATGTTTGATGCGCTTCTTGTGAAATTGACCCATAACTCATCGCTCCCGTTTTAAAGCGTTTCACAATTTCCTCAACCGGTTCGACTTGTGCAATATCGATGGCCTGTTGTGATTTGAAAGCAAATAAGTCTCGAATATGGCTGCTCGTTTGATCGTTCGCCACTTTAGAAAATGCTTTAAACTGCGCATAATCATTGTCGCGACACGCATGTTGAAGTAATCGTATCGTTGTTGGATTGAATGTATGATGTTGACCTTGTTGACGCCATTGGAATGTGCTTCCTGGGTCTAACGTGTCACCTTTAATCGTTTGGCGCGCCTTGTTTTCAGCGTCTAATGTTTCAATGGAGATGCCCGATAATTTAGAAGTTGTGCCCGTAAAATAATCGTTAATCACTGCTTCTGATAACCCTACCGCTTCAAAGATTTGCGCCCCTTGATAACTTTGAACCGTAGAGATACCCATTTTCGCCATTACTTTAATCAGACCCTCTGATAAAATGGCGTTGTAACGCGCGACGTTATCGGCTACTACACCGTCTAATCTACCGTGCTCTGTCAATTGCGCAATCGTTTGTTGTGCAAGATACGGAACGACTGCATTCGCACCGTAACCGACTAAACAAGCAAGGTGATGCACTTCACGTGTTTCACCAGAACTTGCGACAATGCTCGTTTGCATCCGTAAATTTTCACGAATTAATAATTGATGAATATGACTCACCGCTAATAAAATCGGCATCGCATACTGGTCTACTTCGGTGACGTCACTATCATTCAACACGATGATTTCTGCCCCTTGACGTACCGCTTTGATGACCACTTCCCCTAAGTTGTCTAGCGCTTCTTTTAATCCACCTATGTAACCTGTCGAAAACTCTGCTACCGTAAAGCCTTCTTGTCCGATGACGTCTAATTGTGTTGGTGTCAACACGGGATGTTTCAGTTGTACCCGCTTGAGGACATCCGGCCCTGGTTCCAGCAAGTTGCCTTCTTTACCTAAATAACTCAATTCACTCGTTACAATTTTTTCACGATATGCATCAATCGGTGGGTTCGTTACTTGTGCAAAGAGTTGTTTGAAATAATTAAACAGTGATTCAGGTCGTTCGCTGAGTACGGCAAGTGGTGCGTCGTAACCCATTGCCCCAATAGGATCTTTGCCACCTGTCACGAGTTCAGTTAAATACTTGTCCAACTCTTCTTTCGTATAGCCAAAGCGTTGTTGCATTTTAAGAACATAGTCTACAGCGACAGGTCCACCCGCATATGAGACCGCTTCTAAATCGAGCTTGTGTTGATACGTTTCCAACCATTCCAAATAGGGTTGCTGCTCTGCAATCGCGGTTTTTAATTCATGGTTTTCGATAACCTTATGTTGATTAAAATCGACAAGCAATAGCTTACCTGGATTCAGTTGCCCTTTAAATACAACATCTGCTTCGTCTACATCCACGACGCCGACTTCTGATGAAAAGACGATTTCATTTTGTTTCGTAATTGTATAACGGCCTGGTCTCAAGCCATTCCGATCGGTTAAAGCCCCTAACTTGTCACCATCACAGAATGAAATCATGGTCGGTCCATCCCACGGCTCCATTAAATAGCTATAAAATTCGTAAAATGCGCGTACTTTCGGATCGTTACTTTCGTTATACAACCACGGTTCTGGAATGAGTAACATCGCTGCTTGTTCAGGCGACATCGCTAAACTTAAAAACTCTAGTGCGTTATCCACAATAGCCGAGTCACTGCCCGATTCATCCAATATTTGATGGACTTTATGTTGCGCCTCGCCGAAAATCGTTTCAATTAAGCGACGTTGACGGGCACGCATCCAGTTCACATTACCTTGAATCGTATTAATCTCACCGTTATGCATGAGCAAGCGATTTGGATGTGCACGCTCCCAACTCGGAAATGTATTCGTACTAAAACGCGAGTGTACCGAACCAAATTTCGATACGTATGACGGCTGCTGTAAATCGACATATAATGATTTAATTTGGTCTGAACGCAACCATCCTTTATAAACAATGGTACGTGTCGATAAACTCGTAAAATATAAATCTAACTGTGCACTTTCACCATATTTTTCGATTTGCTTACGCGCAAGGTACAATGCACGCTTAAAGTCTTGAGCACTCTCATTTACGACGAAGACTTGTTGAATGACAGGCATCGTTTCTGCTACATGCGGCGCGAGACACGTCACGTCGACCGGTACTTGACGATCACCGATGATACGCAACCCTTCTCCTTCAAAAATTGATGCCATTACCGCTGCATGTTTTGTGTCAGAAATCATGACGTTGGCAAACAACATACCTACCGCATAGTCACCTTCAGTCGGCAAATCAAAATCAGTGACTTCTGAGAAATATTGATAAGGTACTTCTGTCATAATGCCTGCCCCATCACCTGTAATACCATCTGCACCGATACCTCCACGGTGATCGAGACGGCGTAACATTTCTAAAGACTTTTCGACAATCTCATGAGAACGTTCATTATTCATATTCGCATAAAAGCCAATCCCACAAGCGTCATGTTCTTCACGACTGTCATAAAGTCCGATTTTGGAATTTAAATAATTGTTAGACATTTCTGACACCTCCCTTTAGTAATATTTCAACTATATAGCAAAGCGATTTATCACATCAATATATACTTGAGATGAAATCTATCTAATTTTGAGATAATATAAATTGTAAGAGGTGGAATGGTATGGAATTGAAACAACTCAAATACTTTGTCGAAGTCGCAAAACGTGAACATATTTCTGAAGCAGCACTCGAATTGAACGTCGCACAATCAGCAATTAGCCGTCATATTCATAATTTAGAAAATGAACTCGAAACATCATTGTTTTATCGTCGCGGGCGTAACGTATTTTTAACCGCAGAAGGCAAACAGTTGCTTGAATATGCGCAACAAATTCTTGAGCAAGTCGATCTCACTTTGTCGCAGTTTCAAACGCAAGTACAACAACAGCAAAGCGTCTTCACAATCGGTTATGTGGACGGCTCAATCGGCCAAATTTTACCGCAAGTGTTACAGACAATTGAAAACGAGCTGTCCTTGTCACTCATTCCTACATTGTTAGATGAACAAGAGACATTACAAGCGTTGCGAGCACAAGAAATTGATTTTGCACTGACAACTGTCACAACGACGGATCCAACATTTGAAATAGTGCCATTAGTAGAAGAAACGTACGTCTTATATGGGGATTTACACGCACCAATGATGAACGTACCAAATCCACCGTTATCACACATATTGAAACAACCGTTATACTTGCTTGAACCGATTCCTACAGACTTCAAAACGTATTTGATAACACATGCCGACAAACCCGTCCGTGTCTTGAATCAAGAACAATTCGCACGCTTTATTTTACGCAATCAAAAAGGCTTCGTACTTGCACCAACGTACGTCAACTTATATAGTCAAAATCAACAATGGAAAAAGATTTCATTGTCACATACAGATTTCAAAAAAACGTTACGCCTCATTTATCGACGCGATTTACAAAAACCTTTACGTGATGAAGTCATCCAAATCATCATGACACATATACAACAACGTTCGGTTTATCATTAAGGAGAATGATTTATGAAGCAACTTTCGAAAAAAATAAACACCATTGTCATCGTGGTGAGTATCATCGTAGCGATTTGTGCGATAGTATTCACACGTTTGAATAGTTCGTTTTATCATATCCCGCTCGGTGAAGTGACGAAAATTGAAAGTCATCACCAAGAAAAGTCAGTAGATGAACAACATAATCAAGATGTGAAATATAAAGACGTGTTACAAGTCAAATTGTTAAATACAAAACAACAAGGCGACACCCTTCACGTCGAACACCGGTATAACGCCTCGAAAACTGAAGAACAAGCGTATCAACCGGGTGATAAAGTGCTACTGCACAAAGGAAAAAATCAAAAAGATACATATATTATTGAGAAAAAACGCGATACCGTACTCGTGACAGTCATCAGCGCGTTCTTTATTGCATTACTCATTGTCGGGCAACGGATCGGAATTCAATCCATCCTATCACTCGTTATTAACGCGTTTGCCATTTTGTTAGCCATTAGTTTGTATCACGCGTATCCGCAACTGAATCTCTTTTTATTAATGAGTCTCGCAGTCATGATTGCGACGATTTTAACACTTTGGCTCGTCATTGGTTGGTCAATGCGTACGATTGTGACCATTGTCAGCACTTTACTCGGCACGTTCATTTGTATTTTTATCGCATGGAGTGTCATCGGTTTAACACACGGGCAAGGGATTAAATATGAAACGATGAGCTTTCTCACGATTCAACCTAGAACCGTCTTCCTTACTTCCGTCATGGTTGGAACGCTTGGGGCAGTGATGGATGTCGCCATTACGATTTCAAGCGGGATGTATGAAGTGCTACAGCGGTCGCCACACATTTCAATGCAACGGTGGGTGCTCGCAGGTCGTAACATCGGTCGTGACATTATGGGAACGATGACGAACATTTTATTATTCTCATATCTTGCAGGAAGTTTACCGATGCTCTTACTTTATTTAAAAAATGGCAACACGCTCACTTACAGCATTAGCATGAATTGGTCCTTAGAAATTTCCCGGGCAATTACAGGCGGGATTGGCATCGTCTTAACTATCCCATTGACCATTTTTCTCATGCGTATATGGTTAAGCCTACGAGGAGGTGCAACACGATGAATGCCATTGTCATCTTAGGTTTGATTCTTTTCATACTCATGCTCATATTTGGCGGTAAAACAGGACTCGTTTCATTTTTAACGCTATTTTTAAACTTTATCATTTTATTCATTACTGTACTCGCCATCGTTTTTGGCGCGCCTATTTATGTCGTTACTTTCATTTTTTGTATTATTGTCTCGATGGTTAACTTGTTTTTACTCAACCGCTTTAATACAAAAACTTTAGCTGCATTTATCGCGAGTACGGTCACGACATTATTAATGATTGTCGCCGTTTACTTGTCCGTACATTGGGGTCATCTACAAGGTTTCACCCAAGAAGAACAAGACGAAACGTATATCTTCTCCTTAAATATTGGGATTGATATGGAACAGTTTATGATTTTTACTGTGCTACTTGCTGTCATTGCAGCAGTGATTGACTTGGCGATTACGATTAGCTCACCTGTATTTGAGTTACACGAGACGAACCCCTCATTATCCGAACGCGAACTGTTTCATTCAGGCATGCGCGTCGGCCGAGAAATTTTAGCGACGTCTGCGAACACGATTTACCTCGCATTGATTGGAGGTTCAATGACAATTGTTTTTTGGTTTTTCAACTTGCATTACAGTTTCGGCCATATGCTCAATGCCAAATTATTTACACAAGAAGTCATTACAATTGCTTTAGGAGGGGTCGCCATTGCAGTCTGTATTCCGATTACGGCTATGATAACTGCTTGGCTTGTGAAACATCGCCATCAACTTCCTTTTCATCTAGACTGAGCTTCAAGACGAGTGAAAACGGGTACAATGTGAACGAGGTGAATTTATATGACAGCGATTCATATTCATGGCGCACGTCAAAACAACTTAAAAAATATTGACGTCTCCATTCCGAAACATCAGTTAACGGTCGTGACTGGGCGTTCAGGATCTGGCAAGTCTTCCCTCGTTTTTAATACGATTGCCGCTGAATCCGAACGACTATTGAACGAAACCTATTCGAGTTATATTCAGCACCAATTAACGCAATATGAAAAACCGGATGTTGACCATATTGAAAACTTGCCCGTCGCGATGGTCATCAATCAAAAAAGACTCGGTGGCAATTCGCGCTCAACGGTCGGTACCATTTCAGACATTTATGCGTCCGTCCGGCTATTGTGGTCGCGTATTGGCACACCTTTCGTCGGTTATTCAGACGTCTTTTCGTTCAATAATCCGAATGGAATGTGTGAACATTGTCAAGGGCTTGGTTATGTTGAAGATATCGACTTGAATGAACTGCTCGATTTCGACAAATCTTTAAATGAAGGTGCGATTCGCTTTCCGTCATTTAAGCCGGATAGTTGGCGCGGGAAACGTTATCGCTATTCGGGTTTGTTTGATAATGATAAAAAGCTCAAAGACTATACAAAAGAAGAGCTCGATACGTTTCTTTATACCGAGCCAACACGCTTGAAAAATCCACCCTCAGAATGGCCTAAAACTGCAAAATTTGAAGGGTTAATCCACCGTTTCCGACGCTCATTTTTAATTAATGATAACTTTGAAAAGAAACGCTTTTTAAAGGACGTTGAACGCGTAGTCACCAAGCAAACATGTCCTGTCTGTCACGGACAACGCTTAAATCAAAAAGTGCTCAGCTGCAAAATTCATGGACTGAACATTGCCGATTTTACAGCACTGACGATTGAAGAAACGCTCCCATTTTTAGAGCAAATCGACAGCGACAAAGCGACTTATATTATCGAACCATTGAAAGCCCAACTCCAAGCTTTGAATGATATTGGGCTGAACTATTTAACGCTCGCACGTGAAACAACGACCCTTTCTGGCGGAGAGTCACAACGGATTAAGCTTATTCGTCATTTGAACAGTCCGTTAACCGATCTCGTGTACATTATCGACGAACCGAGTGTCGGTTTACATCCAGCAGATATTGAAAAAATCAACGAAATCATGCTCAATATCCGTGACAAAGGTAATACCGTCATCATCGTTGAACACGATCCCGACGTCATCAAAATTGCGGATCACGTGATTGACATCGGACCTGGCGCAGGGAAACATGGCGGCCAGATTACATTTGAAGGCAGTTATGCACAACTTAAACAGTCCGATACCGATACAGCGCGCGCATTGACACGTCAACATCACTTGAAACAGTCAGCGATTCGTGACAACCAAGCATGGTTACACTTAGAACATTTGCAACACAACAACTTACAAGATGTGTCTGTTGCGATCCCGAAAAATGCGCAAACGGTTGTAACAGGTGTCGCTGGTTCAGGAAAGAGCTCCTTAATTAAAGGCGGTTTTGCGAAACATGAAGATGCGATACTCATTGATCAAAAAGGCGTACACACTTCCAACCGATCGAATTTATTAACGTACACGGGTATTTTCGATGATATTCGTGAGTTTTTCAGTAAAGCAACAGGATTGAAAAAAAGTATGTTCAGTTATAACTCAGATGGCGCGTGTCCAAATTGTAACGGGAAAGGCGTGCTCAAAACCGAACTCGCCTTCATGCCAGACTTCTCGCAAGTATGCGAGGTGTGCGGAGGGACCCGCTATCGTCCAGAAGTGTTGGAAACGAAAGTCGACGGTTATTCTATCGCGGACGTGTTAGCACTCACCGTTGAAGAAGGCTTGTCACTTTTCCAAACACATGACGCCATTGCTCAAACGTTAAGCGCCTTGCAATCGACAGGACTCGGCTATATGACACTCGGCCAATCACTCGACACCTTATCTGGCGGGGAGGTTCAACGGCTCAAACTGACACGCTACATGATTGAGCCTGTTACAGAAAAAATATTTATTTTCGATGAACCGACAACAGGTTTACATGAAGATGATATCCCAATTTTACAGGCACGCTTCGATCAACTTATTGAAGAAGGCCATACCGTCATCTTAATTGAACACAATATCACGATGATGACACGAGCAGACTGGCTCATTGACGTTGGACCTGGTGCGGGAAATCAAGGGGGACGCATTCTTTATAGTGGACCACCTGCAGGCCTAAAAAACGTCGCCGAATCTCGCACCGCTCCCCATTTATTTGGTAGTTTATCGGAATAAGTGGTACATTGAGTATGGGGCTAGGACATAGACCTTCAGCTCCTTTAAGAAAAAAAACGTCAAAATTCAATTTTTAGAATTTGATGGCTTTTTTCTTATGAGCGAACGAAAACGAGCACTGATTTTGGCCAGTTTTCGTATATTTACTGCCATGAGTGCGATGCCAAGTTCACACTCAACTTTTGATTGGGTGCGAACCGATAATCTTTGGAAACCCAAATTAGCTTTCAGATTTACAAAAGTTGATTCCACATCTATCTTTCTCTTTTGATAAATGTGCTTCGTTTTTGGATCTGAAAGCTTCTTATTTATGAAGGCTTTAAAATAATCCCAAGTTAGATTTTTAAATAAACTTTTATTTGTGTTAGACTTTGTACTTTGCTTCATACATTAACTTCGTAATGGACAGCCCACACACGCTTCACATGCATATAATTTAAAATCTCTTTGAATACCGTATCCATCTCTTCTCTTTCTGTAACTCTGGAAATGTAATGTCTTCTTATTCGGACATATGTAATAATCTTCTATCACGTTGTATTCCCAGTTTGCAGTAATAAATGGATTGTTTTTATATTTACGCTGCTTCTCTTTGAGGTACATACTATAAGTGATTAAAGGTGTTTTCTCAAATTCATCGAGTATCACGGTATAGTTGTATTCACTTCCGTAACCTGCATCTGCCACGATATACTCTGGAATGTCACCATATAATTTGTGAATTGATTTTAAAAATGGTTTGAGCGTTCTTGTATCACCTGGATAACTATAAACACCAAAAGCTAAAACGAATTGATTATTGGTAGCTATCTGTAGATTGTAACCCGGTTTCAACTCACCGTTTCTCATATGGTCATCTTTCATTCTCATGAAAGTCGCATCATGATCAGTCTTAGAATAACTTTTTCTGTCGCCATAAAATTCCATTTGCTTGTCATATTTTAATTTACGGTCCTTAAAATCTTGGATAGCCTTCTTACTTTGTCTCACGTTACTTCTTTCTTTTCTAAGGTTTTTTCTTGTCTCTACATCTTGAGTTGTTTCAATTTCAGACGTGAGCGCATCATTTTTATGACCTAAATGCGTCTCTATTTGATTCAGTTCTTCACTTGTTAATTCATGTCCAGATTCACGCTTGATTTCAGGAATAATCTCTTCAGAAACGAGTTGTTCATATAATGCCGTTGATTTTTCAATGACAGACTGACTAAAACGCTTCGTATTAGCCAGCCACTGAAATGTATACTTATTCGCATTGGCTTCTATTTTTGTGCCATCAATATAAATGACATCCTCTGTAATGAGTTGTTCTTCTAATAACTGTGCTCTTAAACCGAATATTATTACACTTCAATTATTAACCTCTTCCTTAAATAATTTATTATTCACATCTCACAACTTTAGCTTTTAAATTCTTCCTTTCAGGCTATAGTTTATCAAAAAAGAATCAAAAAGTTTTGCAAACGAAGCTATTACATCCTTCACATGGGATCATTTGTTTTATCTCTTCTAAAGATAATATTTTTATAAAGCGAGAAGACGTATCTACAATTTTTCTATCTTTTAATTGCTTCATAATTCTAGCGATATTCTCTCTCGTAGTTCCACAATATTGAGCTAATTCTTCTTGAGTGATTTTAATTTTTATCACAATCATTCTCCCTTCTTCTTCTCCAAATGTATTAGCTAATCTAACTAGAATAGATAGTAATCTACACACTTTGTCTTTAGTTAACATATCTCTAATAAACATATCTTTTTTCACATTTTCATTTATGAGTAATTTTATGTATTCTCTACAAGTTTTCTCATCATTTATTATGCTGCTTATAAGCATTTTATAAAATACAACTTCTGTTTTCCCACAAAAGTATTTACTATTATCACAAATGAACAAACTATCTGGCCCTATGATTTTATAAATCAAAGTAGTACCATCTATGTTATCTTGATGTACATATAATATACCCTTATCTACTAGATATATATTTTTCAAAAGTCTCTTGAAAATACTCCCCCTTACACAACTTATTATTTATCCCTTTTTCTTTGATAATCTCTTTAATCCCTAGCAACTCTACCATAACAATCCCCCCTTTATAAAAAATTATACCATTTAAATTACTTTTAGTAACATGCGTTACAAAACTTTTGAATAATTTATATTAAAATGTGTTTGTAGTTAAATAAAATAAAGGGGGATACCAAAATGGAAAAAGGCATTATGGTAAGTAACAAGGGTTGTTCGACTTGTTCAATTGGAGCTGCTTGTCTTATTGATGGGCCATTACCTGACTTCGAAGTCATGGGAATTACTGGAATTTTTGGACTAACTTCTTAGCACTGTTTGTATGCCGGCAAAATGATAGGATTTATCATAGTTTGTCGGCGTACTTTTTATTAAGGGGGGGATAGAAATGAATCAATATATATTTTTTAATGACAATGCTAGGTTGCATCAATTACCTCATGGTGGAGTAATTGAGGTGAAAAATGGCATGTTTAAAGATGAAGTGTTCGACTTTGAATATTTAGATTTAAATTCTTCTGCTTTCGAGGCATGTACGTATTTTGATGGTTCCATGACAATAATAGATATTTTAAAAGATATGTGCCAAAAATATAAATGTGATATTAACGATCACATAGAATGGTATACAAATCTAGTTAACGATTTGTATAAGAAAAATCTTATTAATCTCGTTAGTAATCCTGTTAAAAAAAACCTTAATATTAGCGGATCAACTGAATATATTACACCACTACATGCGGTGTTTGAAATTACACATAAATGTAATTTAAAATGCGCACATTGTTATCTAGAGTCTTCACCTCAAGTTCAAGATACGCTTTCATTAGATGAATTTATAATGATTGCAAATAATATGTATGAAAATGGAATTCTAACATGTGAGATCACTGGTGGAGAAGTGTTTGTACATCCAAACGCAAAAGAAATATTAGAATTTGCACTCAAAAAGTTCAAAAAAGTCGGTATCTTAACAAACGGAACACTGTTAAAACCAGATATTCTCGATTTATTAATTAAATATAAGAAAAAAATTGTTATAGGGATTTCATTAGATAGTGTTAACCCTGAAAAGCACGATAATTTTCGTGGCAAAAAAAATTCATTTAATCAGACTTGTAAAACCATTAAAAAACTTTCTGAAAATGGGCTTTTTGTAAGGGTCGGAATGTCTATTTATGAGGATAATATGTGGGAAATCAATGATATGGCGAATTTAGTAAGAAAACTAGGAGCTTCAGCCTTTTCTTATAACTGGATAGATGACTTTGGTAGAGGTAAAAAAATGAATCAGTTGAAATTGAATAAACTAAACAACTTGTCTTTTGCTGAATTTGAAGTGGACGTTGTTAAAAATAATAGGGACATTATACCATTAGTTCCTCTAACTAAAAACAAAGCCAATAATTGTGGGGCTGGCTGGCGTTCAATAGTCATGGATCCTAATGGAAATATTCGGCCGTGTGCACTATTTCCAAAAGAATTTGTAATCGGTAACTTAAAAGAACAGTCATATAAAGACGTTTTCTCCTCAGAAATAGTAAATCGATTATACTCTCTGCAGTCTCCACAAAAAAGTAAATTTTGCAGTGATGAATGCAGCTTCAAAGACTACTGCGCTGGCTGTTACTTAAAAGGTCTTAATAGTAACAAAAACCATCGGACGAATTACTGCGGTTGGGTTAAAAACCAAAAATTAGAAAACTTAGTAGAACAAATATAAAAGGAGATAAAACATGAAAAGAGACTTAATTACAATAACCATTGCTATAATTTTTTTAATATCTAGTGTAATATTCGCCATTAAGCAAGAATGGGTTTTCGCAGTAATCTTCATATTGATAGGGATTATCTATATATTAAAAACATTTAAAAGAGGTAAATCTAATGATGAGCATTCATCTAAATAACTTATGTATTTGGTATGAGCCAGAAAATTTAATAATTAAAAATGCAAATCTATACTTACAAAAAGGAAAAATTTATGGATTGCTTGGAAAGAATGGATCTGGTAAAACAACGCTAATAAATACTATATGCGGGGTTATACCAAGTTTTTCAGGAGATATAATCATTAACAATTTGAATATATCAAAATTTAATTATCAAGCTAGGTTAGAAAGATTTTATGTACCAGATAGTCCCCCTGTTATTTCTCAAATGACAAGTAAACAATATATAAGTTTTGTTTTAAATATGTATCAACAAACTTTAAGCCAGGAGCATTTATTGAGAATTTCTAAAAAATATAATTTTGAAAGGTATTTAGATATAAGAATGAATGAGCTCTCTTTTGGAAATAAAAAAAAGGCTGCTTTAATTTGTTCAATCTTATTAGATGTACCTATCAAAATATTCGACGAACCATTAAATGGATTAGATATAGAGTCAATAGATTTGTTTGTTCAAGATCTTTTCAAAATGACAAAAGAAGATAAATGCGTCATCCTATCTTCTCATTTATTAGATATTGTAAAAAAGCTGACACCTAATATTATATATATTAATAATAAACATTGTTTTCAATTCACGCTTAACGATGAAAGCGATATAAGAAAGGTTCTATCTGATTATGATAAAGAATAATGGATATTTAATTCTACTCTATTGCTATTACTACAATAAACTTAATCTAAGAGCCATAATTAGAAATTCACTAGGAATAGCAATTCTTTTAATATTTGAATACAAATTGATTGAAAGTCATTTGGATAATGTCAATTTGTTATATTCCAATTATCTAAGATTATCTATCATATTCTCCTCAATTATATTGACTAATATTTACTGGAACTCTTTCCGCGAAAGCGAGTTATATAGACTCTTAGGGTACATACCTATTAATAATGTAAAGGTTTTAATAATTCTAAATGTATATATTTTCGTTGAGATAACCGGGAGAAGACTTGTTTTTTTACTTGTACTACCATTTTATGTTTTGCTAATCGGCAAATTCAGTATTTACGGGAGCATTTTGACATTTTCATTATTCATACTACTGATTGTATCTTCTCAACTTATTTGCATTCTTTTGCATGAATGTGAAAAGAGACATGTGACAATTTCATTACTTCTAGCACTTTTTTTAAGCCCATTTTTTAATAAATTTATAAGTTTGGTGGTTTTAATTCTTGTATTATTAGGTGTATCCATCTTTACTAATTTTATAAAATTTAATGTAAAAAAGAGAAAAAAACCTACAAAAGCTACAGTAAACGAAATATCGATTTTAAAATGGGAGTTTAAAAAGTTTTTCATAGAAAAAACAAATGTCATTGGAATAATAAGTATGTTCCTTTTCCTCAATATTTTAAACTACAATATTGAAAGTATAGATGGAATGACGGTAGAGTTTGGACTAAAGTATTTTTTGATATTACTAATTATTTCTTCAATAAGTCCATTAAATTTAATGCTTTCATCTGATAAAGAATTAAGAAAAATTGCTACTTATATGCCTGTTAAAAAGCGAAGTATCTTTATGGCTAAAATTTTAGTTTCAACATTAATATCACAGTTTTTTCTTTCTATTGTAGTGTTCATAAACGAAATGCTATTCCAAGAAAAGTTAGGCTTACTATACTTCAAAGTATCTATTTTGTTGTTTTTTTTAACTTTTTTGAGATTAAAACTTGATATGATAAAGCCCATTTTAGATTATGAAGATAAAATGGAATTGTGGAGAAATCCGAAAAAATACTTATCATTGATGATAGTGATCCCTCCCCTTTTTGTAGCTGTAGCACTAAATTTTTATATTTCTCTAGTTATTATATTATCAGGTTGTTTAGTATTAGAACTATATAGTCAACTTTATGGAAAGGAAGATTTTTTTGGATATAAATAACGCTATAAATATTTATAACTATCACGTCTATATCAATAAAATAAGTGGCGTTGAAAATTTCACTATTAATCAATTGATTTCTGAAATATTAAATGAGAAATTCAAAGCATTAAATGATTATTCAATTATTCCTTATACTACAACAAGTGTTTTGGGAAAAGACTTTTATAATATTTTTTATCTAAAAACTTTAAGAAACCGGTATGTAGACCTAGATTATAACTATTGGCTCAATAGTTTTTATAATAATTTTCAAATGTCTGACAATGAGTGTTACTTAGCCTTGGAAAAACTTATTAATAAAATTAAAAAATATCAGTTAAATCCAATGAATATCAATAAATTATTAGTAAAAGACAAACTTTACCCAAATTCATTATTAGGAAGTAAACGTTTAGGGACTATTGAAACATTAAATATGAATCAAATAAGTCAAGAGTTAGTACTACAAAGAATACCCGAATCTATATATGCATATAATTTATGCATCTCAAAAATTAAAGGAGAGCTAAATATACATAAATTACAGAATATTAAATATGCATCTCCTTTTTTTATACCACATATAGTAAGCCAAAAAGTTCCACCATTAATAAATGGACAAAGTATTAACACAATTTGTTATTATTTTGAAAGTAATGATGAATATTCAAAAACAATTTATGGTCCTATGTTACAAGGCTACTTGACGCAATATGGCCATTCAATATTGTTTAAAAAGCTAAGGATAGAAAAATTTCAATTATATCATTTTGAAGCTCATTTTGATCAAGAAACTAATATCCTATTCATCCAATACATAGTGGATGAAAATTGGAAAATAAAAGTTTGGAATTTAATTATATCTGAAGTTATGGATTTAAATATTAATAAAGAAGAGTTCCAGACTATGAAAATCTTCCTATCAAATGAATACAGATTTAAATTCGATAAATCATTTGGAGAATTGAATCACATTCTTAGTTTAGGAAATAAATTTTTACAATCAAATAATATATTTAAAGCTATCCAAGATATAAAAATTCAAGATTTCATCAAATTTCTAGATAATAAAAAAATGATAAATATTGTATATGAGGGATGAAAATGAAAGTTACAAAACTATTTTATGCAGATTTAGATCAAAATCTTTACAATCTATTTCAAAACGAAATAAAAGTAACATACTTTAATAAGAGTGACTCATATATAAATCAAATTAAAGCAGTCGTAAATATCGGGGGATATCAATATCAAACCGGAGCTGCTCATTTTATAGAGCACCTAAAATTTTGGAAAGAAAACAATAACTTATATGATTTAATGAATTACTTTGGCACTATAATGAACGCAAATACTACAGAATATGAAACTAATTTTTTACTGTACTGTAGTAAGGAAAATACGGTTTCTACTTTGACTAATTTTACATCATACTTATTAAATCACAGCTACACTATTGAAGAATTTAATAAAGAGAAGAAAATAATATTAAATGAGGTTAAAGGATACCATTCAATTTTAGTGGATGAAAATGAAAAATTAGAATATGTAAAAAAGATAATAGGCGATGAAAATCAAATTAATGACATTTCTAAGAGATATCTAGAAAACCTATCTTCAATATGCTATCAAAAAAGAAATATTCACTATTATTTAATAGGTGATTTTTCTGAATATATCCATAAAAGCAGAGAAATAAGCATGGAAAAGATAGAGCTAGTAGTAAACAGCGATCTTATTATACATGATTATGATAATACTGAATTGTTTTTGAAAACCCTTTATTTCCATATAAATAAATTCATAAATTATTATTTCCAGAACAAAAGCCTTGTGGTTAATTTCAATAAATTATATTATACCAAAAAAATTCATGATATGCAGTTAGATGATTTTAGAAGTTATATAATTTCTTATATAGTAAATGTTTATGAAGATTCTGATTTGTTAATTGAGTTTTTGGAAAACTGGAAATTCACAAGGGGAGATTTTACAAAAATCGGTAATTTACTTGAAGATCAAGAAAAGTTATCTATATTATTAAATGAGGCATTCATGTGAAAAAAACACCTATTGTATTATTATTCACTTTCGCGATAGTATTAGAATTATCTCCCCTTAAAAGTCATTTAGTGAAATTATTGATAAAGTCCCAATTATTAAATCCGTATTCTTGGTCTAGTTTTCTTTTTATTACACTGCTTTTTTCAATTATTTTAACCCCAATTCAGGGTGTTTTTTATAGTTTTAATAATAAAATGCAAATAGTTAATAGTGTATATATAAAAAATAAGTTTAAGATGACCGAGGAAGTAATAGAAATTAGTAAAAAAATAAAATTACCTACCAAGAAACAAGTGTTTTTAATTCTCCTAATAAATGTAATAACGTATGATGTCTTTATTAGTATCCTCTCAGGATTTAAATTAAACACACCTCTCGTTGCATTTATTCCTATCGGTATTATTTTTATGATTTCTACTTATTTTTTAGTGTATAGATTTTGTAAACAAAGAATAAATCATAAAATCCTGATTTTTTTAATGTCAATCACCTTTTCTTGCGTTATTCTATCATATGTGAAAGAAGAGATTGTGATATTTATAGTAATAGAGATTATTGTTTTTTATCTTTATAATATGTTTTTAAAAATTATTAAAAGATAATTACAAAGAACTACTCTGTATATAACTTTTCAGTAAAACTAATTACATTGACTGTAGGCAACGTTACAATGATACTGTTAATAATTTTACAAATACATTTAAACTGAATCTTACAGACGTTATAGTTGTCCCTAAAATCCTTACTCATCATTTATAAATAGCGATTTTCATTAAACTTTAATAAGATAATCCTTGTAAAAACTCCCTTTATAGGGGGGGTGTTGCACAATTGTTTTGATTATTAATATAGAAACACTGTATTTCTTACAATCGCCTGCAAATACACAGCGTCTCGCCAAGTCTATTGCAGAAGCTGAACAAAGCCACACGATTGCATTAAATTGAAATACTTAAACAAGCTCTCATCAACTCAAAAACTCCGAGACTTATCGTCTACTATTCACGAAAAGTCTCGGAGTTTTTTTAACTATGACGTTGTATGGGCAAAGTACGCCTCAATCTTAACGACTCTCTTTTGCTTTAATCACAATTGAGTTACCTGAGTAAAATGCGACATGTGTTGTTTTGGCATCATAAATTTCGCCTTGTTTCACATGATCACGCACAGATTTATCACTGTGATTAATTTTTTCAATTAATAATGTCATGTTGACCAATTTACCTTCGCTATCAATACCGAAAATGACATCATTTTTCTCGTAGTAAGTGACACCTTTTTCTTCATAATATTTTTTCACGTCGTTCCCTACCGCTTTTTTAACGTCAGCGAATGTAGACTGGCCGACTTTTAAACCTTCATATTTAAAGTTATCGTGTTGTAATGCGCGGTAAAAGTTTTTGTCCTCTAAAGCTTTATTCCCTTTGAAGTTAAATAAGCCGTTATATGTGTAATAAGGTGTTTGCTGTTCCGTTGCGGCATTTGCATCTGCATGGATTCCACTTGCCCCAGCTGTTGCCCCTAATAATGTGCCTAATGATAAAGTTGTTGCGATTGCAATTTTTGTAACTTGATTCATGTGTACCACTCCTCTTTCTCTCGATACTGTTCTAAAAATTAGGAATTTATGTTATTTGTAATTGTCGAATTAAATTTCCAATTTATAATAACTTATATATCAAATTGTTCCTTACTCGAATGATAACAAATTAAGATAACATTTTCATCCAAAAGTTTTTCGGTCATTGGACTGAAATTTTTCTACAACGCTGTATCTAAAAGACGTGTTAACAATCATTTAAGGAAAGTGCATATGTTGGGTTTTGACCTATCAGTAATGTTATAATGAATGACATCATACTATATTCATTGGGGGAAGTATAATGGCTAAAAAATCTAAAAAATCATTAAGTGTGCTTTCAACTGCTTTAACAGGCGCAACATTAGTTGTAGACATTTACAATTCTTACATTTATCGCTCAAAAAATCGCAAGCTAAGCTATATTTCAGTTGGGCTTGGCTTAGTAGATGTCGTATTAAGCTTCTATTTATCACTTGGTGCAAAAAGCAAATTCACAAAAGCATGGTCTTTCTTCTCAGCAAGTCGCCAAGTATGGAGTGGTATCCAAAAAATCCAAGCGATTCGCACACATGGGTAGGGTAACGACTTGATTCATCTTCAAATCATTAAATATAGGCGTGAACATGAAACATTATGATTTCTGTTCACGCCTTTTTTATGTAGTAGTCATTGCCCAGATGCTCAAGTCGTTGTATCTTCGCTTCATCCAAGTTTTTAAAGCTAATCATTAAAGCATCCGTTTCTGTGAATATGAAGATACCCTTTTAAGGTGAAATGGATTGACTCAACGGCTTTATCCTTACCTAAGAATCATCGACAAGATGTTTGTTACCATTTTGTTAATAGAATATGACATGCATTTCAAACTTTTTGGGATTTTTTCAAATGACGAAAATTTTCTCATTCGACCCATGTCTTAAAAAATAAAAACGTGAGCACCATGTAAAAGGTATACTCACGTTTTTTGATTAATGGATATATTTGAAGGCACTTACACGATGCGCTGGTACAGTACGGTAAGTGAGAATGCCTGGTGCTGCAGTGAAATTCATTTCTGATACGAGTATACTACCATCAGCATTAATTCGCTCTACATACGAAACATGACCATAGTAACCTAAGTCAGATTGTAAGATTGATCCCACTGCGGGTTGGTTATTAATTGTATAACCATCACGTGCAGCGTTATCATCCCAAGCATTTGCATTCCACCAGTATGTACTGATTGGGCGCCCCATCTCTTTACGCTTATTAAATACGTACCATGTGCATTGACCCCAATCGTATAAGTTTTGATGGTTGAATGTAGGAGATTGATAACTTGGACTTGGTGTCGGTGTTGTTTGACGTGACGGTGCCGATCCACTCACTTTTAATTGTTGACCTGGGAAAATTAAGAAGGATGTTAATCCATTTAACTCCATAATATGTTGATATGTTGTACCATATTTAGACGCAATCAATGACAGTGAATCACCTGGTTGTACTGTATAATAACTCGCATTTCTTGAAGACGTTTTAGGTGCCGGCTTCTTCGCTGTGGAACGACTTGGTGTTGTAGACGGACCACTTACATTTAACTTTTGACCTGGTAAAATCAAGAAGTTGTTCAAACCGTTCCATTTCATAATGTTTTGGTACGTTGTTCCATATCGCGCTGCAATGCCTGATAAAGTGTCTCCGTAACGTACCGTATAGACTGTTGATGACGTAGTGCTATGGCTTGAATGATGAGTTGTTGTGCGTGATGTACTGCTACCACCAGAAACCTTCAACACTTGATTCGGAAAGATTAAGTTAGAGTTTAATCCATTATATTGTTTAAGTTGTGCTATTGTGATGTTATACTTTGTTGCAATAGCCCAAAGTGAATCACCAGGTTGTACACGATACGTTGTTGAAGCGTCTGCATGTGCTGATAATGCTGTGGCAGCTGCTGTTGTTCCTATTACGGCTGCGATAAACTTTTTACGCATTCGTTTCCCTCCTTATAAAATAGAAGATATTATTCTTATACAGTTTTATATTATACACCGATTATCATGTAGAAATATGTCTGTTATATAACATTATGATTACAAAAACCATCATGACGGTCTTCAGAAAGTAAATATATTTACACATGCTTACTTGAGAATTAAAATAATAGCTATCATATTATTCAGAAAGACATTTTTCTCGGATATTTCTTTTATTTATCTTTCGTAATTGCAAAATATTTGACCACTTCATCATTGTTTATGGAAGTAAACTTATGCATCACGATAAAGCTTGATACGACCTTTTTAACATTACAAGGTGCGATTTCGGTCGTTAAAAACTTATGCCAAAAAATAATACCAAGATGATTAAAGGTGTCAAAACAAATATATTAAGTAAATTGATGATAAACCAAATTAAGCCTACTTTTTGTAACTTCGCATCGTCTGCGTTTAGGTGCCACAATGAAAATATGCCCGCAGCTAATGACGTTGCCTCAAAATATAGTAAATAAATCACCAAACGCTAACATCAATTGCACACAAATCAGTCCACCTACTATTAAAAATAAGTAATTCAAAACATTCACGATATGCACGACTCTGATCCTATTCATTTATCACGACTCCTGTTGTAAGTCCTTAATATGGTTTTTCATCATACTATAAACCTAGGAAACAATTCTGTAACTTATCAAAATTATAACATTTTCATATGATTGTGATTATATATATTAGTTTCATACTTATAAAAAAGTGCGTGCATGAAGATAGGACATAAAACTTTTTGGCGCTACTGATACCGCATTGGTTTAACTTGTACGCTTCCAGGACTTGTCTTAACTAAATCCAGTGTCCACGAGGGCCATTTTCATTTGTTGCGTATATCAAAAAAGTCATGCCATGTTCAAAACGAAACATGGCATGACGCTGTCGAATGTGATTGATTTTATAAACGAAATTCATAAGGATTTGAGGAAGACTTTAACTTTGGTACTAGCTACTGTTTAACGCAGTAGCTGTCTGACTTCTCAATGCTTGTACTTGTGAGAAGCCGAGTCAGCCTTGCGCAGGCATTTACGACGAAATTTTTGTTGCACAAGAGGTTTCTGTACGACTCCCTCAACCCCATGTCACTTACAATTGATCAAGTGCTTGTTTTAAATCTTCTACAAGATCATCTGTATCTTCAATACCCAATGATAATCTGATTAAACCATCTGCAATGCCTTCTTTTGCACGAATATCAGCCGGAATCGATGCATGTGTCATTAAGCTTGGTACAGAAATTAAACTTTCGACTGCACCTAAACTTTCTGCGAGTGTGAAATATTTTGTTTGTCTTACTAGGAATTTCGCTTTTTCTACATCTGCTACTTCAAATGAGATGATGCCTGTTGTGCCATCTGCTTGCGCTTGATGCACGTCGTAGTTTAAATGTGACGGTTGGCTTGGGTGATACACTTTCGTCACTTTGTCATGTTGATTCAACATTTCGACGACCGCTAATGCGTTACGTTCGATTTGTTCCATACGTAAAGCTAATGTTTTCATCCCGCGAATAAGCAAGTAGCTATCTTGAGGCCCTAATACGCCCCCTGTTGAGTTTTGGATGAAAGCAATGCGCTCTGCGAGTGTTTCGTCTTTAACTGCGACAAGTCCGGCTACAACGTCACTATGCCCACCTAAATATTTCGTCGCTGAATGTACAACAATATCTGCGCCAAGAGACAACGGTGTTTGATAATATGGCGTCATAAATGTGTTATCCACGACAGTCATGAGTTCGTGCTGCTTGCCGATTTCACTCACCGCTTGGATATCTGTAATGCGTAGCAATGGATTAGATGGTGTTTCGATAAATAACATTTTCGTATTATTTTTAATCTTATCTTCAATATTTTGAACATCTGTCGTGTTAACAAAGTCAAATTCAATACCAAAACGTGTGAAGACGCGTGTCATTGCACGATAAGAGCCGCCATACACATCCGAGCCAACAATAATGTGGTCACCTTGGTCTAATAACATGATAACTGCGCTGATGGCCGCCATGCCTGAACCGAATGCGAAACCGTAGTTCCCATGCTCTAAATCAGCAATGACAGACTCGAGCGATGAACGTGTGGGGTTCGCTGTACGTGAGTATTCAAACCCTTGTCTTAACTCCCCAATCGCATCTTGTTCATACGTACTCGTTTGATAAATCGGCGTCGTCACTGCACCTGTATAATCATCTGTAGTATTACCGCAATGAATTAATAATGTTTTTTTATTCATTTAAATCTCCTCCGTATTGAAATATCTTTTTCGACATATAACGATCACTGCCATCAGGAAAAATGGCTACGACTGTTCCTTGTTCTAAACGGGACGCTGCTCGAATCGCGCCTTCCAATGCAGCACCTGAAGAACTACCCGCTAATATGCCTTCGTAACGTGCCAAGTCTTTCACGTGTTGAAATGCGACCTCATCCGGTACCACTTCGACCGCTTCGATCCATTCACGTTTTAAAAATTGTGGCCACACCTCTACGCCAATGCCTTCTGTATCATGGCGCCCTTTTTCTTGACCACTTAGAATAGAACCCGGTGGCTCAACGACAATTGATTTCACATCATGGGGTTGGAGTGCTTCTGCCACACCTGCAAATGTGCCACCCGAACCTGCACCCGCAACAAAGTAGTCTAAATCCGGAAGTGCCTCAATGAGTTCAACTGCTAATGTATCACGGTACGCTGCTGGATTATTGCACGTTTCAAACTGATTCGTATAAAAAGCACCTGTCTCATCAGCATAGCTTTCGGCCCATTGTCGTGCACCGAGCATCCCTTCTGCTTGTGGTGTACGATGAATCTCAGCGCCAAGTGCCCGCATAATCGAAATCTTCTCTTCTGAAAAACCTTCTGGCGCAAAAATGACACATTTAATGTCATAATGATTCGCAACAATCGCTAGCCCGATACCTGTATTGCCTGCTGTTGCTTCCACAATTTGATCACCGGGGTGGAGCCGACCTTCTTCCATCGCACGCTCGATTAAATACTTGGCCAATCGATCTTTCACACTGCCCCCTGGATTGTGCATCTCCAGTTTGGCGAAGATTCTCACCCGGTCTGTACTATAATGCTCGAGTTGTACAAGCGGTGTCCGGCCAATCAAGTCAAAATTTCTCAACACTGTCCCCTCATTTCAACCGTCTAATTCTTAGTTAATACATATGAATTATAAGATAAATATGTGTCGGTTTCAATGTTAATCGCTATAAAAATACAAATTATCTCAAAAGCAATCGATATGGTACGATACAATTGCAAATGAGCGATTAAATTTTGAGGTGCTCATTAATAACGTTTTCACTTTACCCTTACACATTGCAATCCCATACAAGAAAGCCATGCTTACGCTATAATGAAAGCAATCACACACTACATTTCAGAGTACAAAGGAGAGAGATTGATGGAACTGCATACACCTAAAGGCACGATTCACGGTGAACGTCATACTGGTTATGAAGTATTTAAAGGTATTCCTTATGCGCAACCACCTGTTGGGGCATTACGTTTTAAACATGCGCAACTGCTGTTAACGTGGCCGGAAGATTTTCAAGCGACTTCATTTGGACCTGTCCCAATTCAGCCACCGAATTCATTAGAGTCCTTTTTTGATACACACGTGCAAGACTACCCGCAGAGTGAAGACTGTCTCACTTTAAATATTTGGCGTCCTGCAACACCCGCTCACCAACCATTGCCTGTCATCGTGTTCATATATGGTGGCAGTTTTGTGAATGGTCATAGTGCACAAGCGTTGTATCACCCTCATGAAATCGTCAACCGCGAATCCGTCATCGTCGTTACGTTGAATTACCGTTTAGGTGCACTGGGTTTCTTAGACTGGTCTACAATCAATCCGGAGTGGGATGCGAATAATGGCTTGTCAGATCAAATTTGTGCACTACAATGGATACGTGAAAACATCGCACATTTTGGTGGGGACCCAGAGCACCTCACCTTGATGGGTCAATCTGCGGGTGCGATGAGTGTTGCGGCCATGTTGCGTATGCCAACAGTACGGCCTTGGATTAAAAATGCCGTCATGTTAAGCGGGACTTTGCATTTGGAATCTCCTCAAGTCGCATCCGATAAAGCAGACGCCTTTGCAGCATTAAAGGCACAACACTATGCTTCCACACCTTGGCATGAACTTGATGCACAAGGGATATTGGCATTAATGGCGAGACACCAAATGCAGTATGGCCCATCGAAAGGTTTAGAATTGTTGTATCAACCGGTTGCCACAGATGATATCGAACTAGACTATCGCCATGTCAATGTTCCCGTATTATTAGGCCATACGACAGCTGAGGGTGACATTTATATTAAAAATGAACAAAAAAAATTAGCCCCGCAACAATTCCAACGTGTCATTCAACGTTTAGAAGGGCCCGTGCCACCGCTAGAGGACATCGAAACTGCTCAACAACAGCGTGACCTGATTACGAATTGGCATTTCAAAGCACCGTTTCAACAACTGTATCAAGCATTATCAGCAGTGACACCGACTTGGCAGGCGACTTTCAATTGGTCTCGTGGCGATCATCCAGACTATGCCTCGGCGTATCACATTTTAGATATGATTTTTTGGATGGGCCGTCTCGACATTTTAGCAGCACACGGTTTGGAAGTAACTGCACGAGAGACCGAACTACGCAAACGGATGATTCATGATTTGTGCCATTTCGCCCAACATAGTACATTAGATGGCAATCGCTTTTATGAATAATGTGACGCCCCAAATAAATAAGGAAGCGACTCGGAAACAATTGACGTTTTCCCAGTCACTTCCTCTTTATTTTTATGTGCAGTAATCAACCTTTGGAAGCCATCAAACATACGTATCACTGTGTCGATTCAACATGAATGAAATGCTTGTTATACTAATTGCAAAATGAAAACCAATAAAATGACAACCGGTAAAATGTATCGAATGAAAATGTACCAGATCGCAAACAATTTCAGAGGGTCGTTACCAAAACCTGTTTTTAAACGCACCTTTTCCATCGCATAACCAATCGCTAGCGTTGAAGCTAAGGCGCCGATAGGTAATAAAATATTCGAAAAAACAAAATCCATATTATCAAAAATTGAACCGGCACCAAATTGGATGTGGCTGAGTGGCCCAAATGATAATGTAGCAGGTACACCAACGATGAATACGGCTAAACTGATGATCAATGCCATCGTTGGACGTTTGCGGTTATTATTACGTGTGAAGTTCGACACGTTCAGTTCTAGTAGTGAAATAGAAGATGTGAGCGCTGCAAATAAAAAGAGCACTAAGAAAATCGCATAAAATAATGTGCCGAACTGTATTTTTTCAAAAACGAGTGGCAATATGATAAACAATAAGCCAGGTCCTTCTTTCGCTTGGTAGCCGAACGTTTCTAATGCCGGGAAAATCGCTAAGCCCGCTAAGATCGCAATGGCAATATTCATGATTAAAATCGTCAATGCTGACGTTTTAATCGGCATATCTGTTGAAGCGTAACTCGCATATGTCATCATCCCTGTCGTCCCGAGTGATAGCGCAAAAAAGGACTGTCCTAAAGCGAATAGCATAGACTCCATATTGATTTCAGAGACACGCGGTTGGAATAAGAAACGTACCCCATCCATAGCCCCATCAAGCGATAATGTTTTCACTACGATGATGATTAAAAAGACTAATAATAAGGGCATCATTAATTTCGACGCTTTTTCCAACCCTTGTTGCACGCCACGCATGACAATACCACATGTTAATGCAATAAAAATCGCCTGCCCCGTAACAACATAGAGCGGTTGACTAATAATAGCTTGAAATTGCAAATCGTGAAGATGTGTCGGCACAATGTGGAACAGTTGCGCAAGGACAAAGCCGAAATAGACAATAATCCAACCGCCGATCACACTGTAAAAACTAAACAACACAAACACCGCTAAATTACCAATCCATGCGATGCCATTTAACCATTTGCGCCCTGTTAACTGACCAAATAATTCTGTTGTATACGTGCGACCAAGTTGACCGACTGCAAACTCCATAATCAGTAACGGTAGACCTACTAAAATCGTAAAGGCTAAAAACATAAATAAAAATGCGCCACCACCGAACATCCCCGCCATATAAGGAAATTTCCATAGTGCACCTAGACCAATCGCAGAACCGGCACTCGCTAAAATAAAGCCGGTTGACGATTTCCATTGTGACCGTTGCGACAAAACCGTTCATCCTCTCTTTTTCTACGCTTTAATACGTTGAATCGTTTAAGTCATCTTGCAATATAACACATTCATCAGTTATCGACAATGAAAGAACACTTTTTTATAGTATTTCATCAAAAGTTTAGTATTGAAACGATGTTGTATTTTGTTATGATTAAGTTGTAAAAGAGGTGAGAAGTCATGTCGCAAAAATTAAAAGAACGTATTTATTTAATTGCCATCATTGTGAGTACGCTATGTGTCTTGTCGTCTGTGCTGTTTGGTTTAAGTCCAACAATCACAGCAACCGTTACGTTTATCTCCATTATCGTCTTTGCGATTCTTTATTTTGTCGTGCCTAATAAACAACAGAATCGCAAATTAAGGTAGCAAAATGGGGGATGAGACAAGCCCAACACATCGATATTTACGTACCATAATAGGTTCATTTTCAGTATCTTTATTTTTTAAACAGACAGTAAAGCTAGAATCTACACCTTCAATCACTTTAAGAAAAAGCCATTAAATTCACTTTCTAGAGTTTAATGGCTTTTTTATATTTACTTATCTTATGAATAATAGAAAAATACACTTGCTGGCTAGAGATTTCTTCTATGTTTTGATAACATGCCGCTTTGTCTTTTATTCCTTATTGCTATTACAGGTACTTTAGCACACTTATTTTGAACAATTATTGTTTCGTTACAAATTTAAAAAATGTCACAAATTATCCATTTATACTATTAATGTATAATGTTATTATAATTAAAACAAATAGTTCTAACGGGATTTAATATTTAGATACCAAACAAATAATGATAGTCATTTTTAATATTTAAAAAGAAAAAACACAAAATATACATTAGGGGTGAAGATAATGAAAAAAAGAAAAATACCATTAATTCTCATTTTATCTTTTATCGTAATATTTATAATTACGCCTTGTGTGAATGGAGCTGAGAAAAGTGAAATTACTAAAGAAGGAAATTTACACAAAAAATCAGATTTACCTGGTGTTACTTTAAACAATCTTAGACAAATCTACTTTTATAATGAAAAAATTAATTCTGAAAACAAATCTACCGAAGACCAATTTTTAGATTATACTTTACTGTTTAACGATTTTTTTATAGACCATCCTTGGTATAATGATTTATTGGTACAGTTTATTTCAAAGGAGGACGCAAGTAAATATAAAGGGAAAAAGATAGACTTGTATGGTTCTCATTATGGTTATTCATGTTTTGGTGGTAAACCACACAAAACAGCATGTATGTATGGAGGTGTAACGTTACACGATAACAACAAACTAGACGAAGAGAAAAAAATACCAGTTAACTTATGGTTAGATGGGAAGCAAACTTCAGTACCTCTAGACACAGTCAGAACGTATAAGAAAGAAGTAACCATTCAGGAACTAGATCTCAAAGCAAGACATTATTTGCACGAAAAATATAATTTGTATAACCCAGACGCCTTTGGAGGAAAGATACAAAGAGGCCTTATAGTATTTGAAACCTCAAGGAAACATTCGGCTAGTTATGATTTATATGCTGCTGAAGGAAAAGGTGCAGACACGATATTAAGAATATATCAAGACAATAAAACTATTAGTTCTGAGAATATACATATTGACATATACTTATATACAAATTGAATTGATATATTTAAAATCTCTTTGAATACCGTATCTATCCCTCTCTTTCTGTGACTTTATAAATGTGGAGGTTTTTTAATCAGGCTTACGTAGTCAACTTCTATCTCATTTAAATTCTTGCCGTCACTGTATCATGATTTTGAAGTAAAATCTTCAAAACGCTTTTCAACATAACTTTATTGCCAATATTGCATTTGATAACCGATGCGAGGCCGCGTAATAATGAGTTGTTTCGACTCGGGATGGGCTTGTGTCAGTTTATTGCGCAACGACGTCATATGTACGCGCAAGCTCGGCATTTCTGATTGATTCACATAACCATAAATTGCTTTAAGTATCGTATCATACGTAAGCACTTTACCTACGTGACGGCACAATAATTCTAATAAAGCAAATTCGTGCGGCGTCAAATTGAGCAATTGATTATCAATTTGGGCCGTTTTAGCTTGATACGATACGACTAAAGGGCCATTTTCAAAGACAATTTCTTTTTGATTCTGCATATTCTCCAACCGTTGCACCACTCTAATACGTGCGCGTAATTCATCCACATTGAATGGTTTGGTCATGTAATCATTTGCACCGTTATCCAATGCCTCAACAATTGTTTGTTCATCCAATCGTGCACTGATCACAATAATAGGAATATCGAAAGTTTGCCGTATCCTTTTAATCAATTCTAAACCGTCGATATCGGGTAACCCTAAATCTAATAAAATGATGTCTGGTGCTTTAGAACGTATTTGAAAATCAGCATCCTTTCCATTTGTCGCAGTGATGACTTCATAATAATCAAGGGTTAATGAGACATCGAGCAAATGGGTAATTGCCGCATCATCTTCTACCACTAATATTTTTGTGTTCACGGCACTTCACTCCTCAATTTGTATTTTTTTCAAAAGGTAAGTTGAAATAAAATATACTCCCATGCGGCTCATTTTGTCGATATTTTAATTGACTGTCATGCTTTTGTAGAATCGCCTGCACGAGATAAAGTCCGAGTCCCATACTATCTTTCTTGTTATCTTTGAAAAGTTGATGTTTCTCAAAAGGTTGGAAAATCGTTTGTTGTTCTTCATCCGACAATCCCGGTCCCCTATCGATTACCTCAAATAATATGTGGGGTTCATTTTTATTGATTCTTAACGTAATAGGTGTTTCAGGTGGCGTATGTTTTAACGCGTTTTCAATCAAATTAAAAACCGCTTGTAAAATGAGCTGACTATCAATATCGACGAAGCATATCTCATGTAATGCCGACACTTTCACTTGCTTGTTGAGCCGTCTACGTTCAAGCACGGATTCGATTTCTTCAACTAATTCTTCAATGAGATACAGTTGGCGGTTGAGCTTCATATTCGAATGCTCGAGTCTGGTAAGTGACAAAATATTGGAAACGAGCATGTGTAAATACTGGGCTTCGTCAAACGACCGGGAAACTAACTGCTGTTGTTCTGCGCGAGGCATTTCTTTCCCATTGAGTAATAAGACGTCCAAATTACCGATGATAGAAGTTAGTGGTGTGCGAATATCATGAGAAATGGAGCGTAAAAAGTGGGCACGTGCCACCTCCCGCTCAGCTCGTAACATCGACTCTCGTGTTTGACGAAGTAAGCTCAAGTTCTCTACAGCAAGCGACATTTCATTCAACATGGACTCTAAAATAGAATTGTCATAGGAATCAATAATTTGCGCTTCAGAAAAGTGTATGGAAACGATTGCTTTAACAGGTTTTGTGCCAATCGGTATGAGCAAATAGTGAATACCTGGAAATGTATCCGTTGTTGCTCCTGCACGCTTTTGGTTTTTAATGATCCAACTTAGCGCTTGTTGGTGGCGAGAATCATTAGTCTGTGGCCCTTCAACCGGTATCGTTTTTGAAATTTTTTCATCTTCCACTAAATAAATCGTAACTTCTTGCTTTAACAGATGTTGAATTTGATGTCTTGCATTCACTAATAAATCAGGAATCGTGTACGTTTGTTTAATTGAATCATTAAACTGCAACAAAATATCGGTCCGGTACAATTGATGTTTCGTGACGATGTACTGATGCTTAATTTGTTTTAATAAGCCACTCGTGACGATACTCACGATAATACTGATCGTGAAAGTGATAGGATAGTCAAAGCGATAAACCTCAAACGTAAATCTTGGCACAGTAAAAAAGAAATTAAACACCAACACGTTTAAAATCGCAGCGAAAAAACCGATTAAATACGATTGCGTCCACATACTTAAAACGACAATACCTAATAAAAATAACAGTAGAATGATTGTATCTTGTTCTCCTTTGCCTGTGCTATAAATCCACAAGCCTAACAGTACGCAAATCGCTTGAATCGCAATCATTTTAAAAATATCGACAGTCCAACGCTTTTGTTGCATATGTTGATGTTGTCGCTCAGGCTTTGCTTTCATTTGAATATGTTTAATCGGCACAATTTCAATTTTATAATGATGTTTTAAATCAAGTAATTGGTCAATTAAAGGCCGCTTCAACCGTGTATGCCATTTATCATTCATATGTTGACCGATAACGAGTTTCGTCACTTTTTGGGATTTACACCAATCATCGAGACCCGATGCAATTTGATTATCATATATCACTTTGACGGATGCCCCTAACGACTGCGCCAGCATTAAATTTTGGTGCACTTGACTATTATTTGCATACTGTTTGCCTTCATGATCAAACACGTCAATATACACCGCTGTAAATTGAGCATGCTCACGGTTCGCAATGCGACGCGCCTCTCGAATGACGGTTTCATTGCTGATACTTCCACTGATAGCAACTGCGACATGCGGGGTAATATCTGTATTTTTCTTATAAAGATGCTCTTTTTGACTCATCATATCAGCGGCTGTTCTCAATGTTAATTCTCGTAATTCAGTAAGGTTCTCATATGTAAAAAAATGCGAAAATGCTGTGTCGAGTCGTTCCTTTTTATACACTTTTCCTGCTTTAAGTCGGTTGATGAGTTGCTTTGGTGAAATATCAATGACCTCTATTGCATCACTCGACATAATGAATTGGTCAGGCACACGCTCTTTAATTTTGACCCCCGTCAGTAACGCCACTTGTTCACTCAAACTTTCGATGTGCTGAATATTTAATGTTGTATGAACATCAATGCCGTGGGAAAGTATTTCTTCAATATCCATATACCTTTTTTCATGTCGCTCTTTTGAAATGTTGGTATGCGCTAATTCATCGATGAGGACCACATCTGGGTCGTCTTCAATAATTTGATCAACATCTAAATAGTGGAATGTATGGCTGCCGTGATTTTTAGATTTTGTTTGAATAACTGGCAATTGTTCAGCAAGGGCTTGAGTTTCTTTACGTTGATGTGGCTCGATATAACCAATTTTAATATCCGCACCTTCGTGATAAGCATCGATCGCATTGGATAACATTTCATAAGTTTTACCTACACCCGGAGAATAACCCAAATATATCGTTAATGCTCCTCTTTTTATCGTTAGATGACGCTCCATATTCTTCACCTCTTCTCACTCATCATAAACTTCAAATCTTACATTTTCTATAAAAAAATACGCTTTTATTTATCTTAATAACTTCTTAATAAAACAATGCAAATATTAATAATCCCCTTATAGAAATTTTTATATAATGATTTCGGCAATAAGGAGGAGGTCCACAGATGATTAGCATATTAGGTTTGATCGTCATCGTATTAATCGGCTATTTAGTTTATGCCTTAATTTACAGTGAAAAGTTTTAAATTCAGCTATTGATGGAGGGAAAACATGGAAATCGTTATCTTTTTAATCACTTTTTTTCTATGCGCATTTTTATTAAGTCGTTATTTATACAGCGTGGCGTTATTAACACCTACACCCGCAGACAAAGTATTTTCAGGTGTTGAAAAAGGCATTTATAAAGTTTTAGGGACGCAACTAGAGCATATGTCGGGTAAGACTTACCTCAAACATTTTCTATTGTTTAATGGACTAATGGGCGCGTTGACGTTCGTACTGCTACTCATTCAACAATGGCTCTTTTTAAATCCTAACCATAATTTAAATCAATCTGTGTCATTAGCATTTAACACAGCCGTGTCGTTCTTAACGAATACGAACTTGCAACATTACGCTGGTGAATCCGGTCTAACCTATTTGACACAAATGATGGTCATCACTTATTTGATGTTTACGTCTAGCGCTTCAGGTTACGCGGTTTGTATTGCAATGTTACGCCGTTTAACAGGAATGACAGATATCATCGGCAACTTTTATCAAGATATGGTGCGCTTTTTAGTCCGTGTTTCCATACCTTTGTCATTCATTGTAAGTCTCCTGTTAATCAGTCAAGGGACACCGCAAACTTTAAAAGGGAACTTAACATTGCATACGATTACAGGAAAAGTTCAACATATCGCATATGGTCCTATGGCATCTTTAGAGTCCATTAAGCATATCGGTACAAATGGTGGTGGTTTTTTAGGTGCGAACTCTGCCACACCTTTTGAAAATCCGACTGTATGGTCTAACTATATCGAAATGTTGAGTATGATGTTAATTCCGGGTGCACTCGTCTTTCTATTCGGACGAATGTTGACCAAAAACGGCAAACACATTCATGCGCATGCTTATGTCATCTTCGGAACTATGCTGCTCTTTTTCTTAGTGTGCTTTGTCATCGCATTGATTGCAGAGTACAAAGGCAATGTCGTGTTGGCTCATTTAGGTGTTATTGGCCCGAACATGGAAGGGAAAGAAGTCCGATTTGGTCCAGGTCTGTCAGCATTATTTACAGCGATCACGACAGCATTTACGACCGGTACAGTCAATAATATGCATGACACACTCACCCCAATTGGTGGTCTCGTACCTATCGTGCTCATGATGCTGAATGCCATTTTCGGTGGTGAAGGTGTCGGGTTAATGAATATGCTCATTTACGTTTTATTGACTGTCTTTATTTGTAGTTTGATGGTCGGCAAAACACCGCATTATTTAGGGATGAAAATAGAAGGTCGCGAAATGAAGCTGATTGCGTTGACCTTTTTAATTCATCCGGTATTAATTTTAATCGCAACAGCCTTGGCTTTTATCGTTCCTGGTGCGAGTGCAGCAATCACCAACCCTTCATTTCACGGTATTTCACAAGTACTTTACGAAATGAGCTCATCTGCAGCGAATAATGGTTCTGGCTTTGAAGGTTTAAGCGATAATACAGCATTTTGGAACATCTCGACAGGTATCGTCATGTTGCTTGCACGCTATACCCCTATCATTTTACAAGTGATGATTGCTTCAAGTTTGGTGAATAAAAAAGCCTATCAAAAAAGTGATCAAACGATTGCGATCGACAAACCTTTCTTCGGGGTATCACTCACGATTTTTATAATTTTGTTGAGTGGTTTGACATTTTTACCTGTGTTATTACTTGGACCGATTGGCGAATTTTTATCATTAAAATAAAGGAGACTGTGTTGAATGAAACAATCATCTCATGTGTTGAATCGCGCGATTGTCAGACAAGCCATCAAAGAAAGTTTTATTAAATTAAACCCTGTATCTCTCATTAAAAATCCAATTATGTTTGTCGTAGAGGTGGGGATGGTTTTAACGTTAATCATGACAATCGTGCCACAAATTTTTACAGATGGCGCGATGTCACGACTTTATTTATTTACGATTTTCATCATTTTATTCTTTACCGTGCTCTTTTCTAACTTTTCAGAAGCGATTGCAGAAGGTCGCGGTAAAGCACAGGCCAACAGTCTTCGAGAAACAAAGTCTCATATGATTGCACGTCGCATAGTCAACGCTGAAGTATACGAAACGGTTGACGCGTCAGCTTTAAAACGAGGTGACCGTATTCTCGTAAAATCAGGTGAAATGATTCCGTTAGACGGAACCATTATTAAAGGGATTGCCACAGTTGATGAATCTGCTATTACCGGAGAGTCTGCCCCTGTCATAAAAGAATCAGGTGGCGATTTTTCGGGTGTCATTGGTGGAACAACTGTGACGTCGGACTGGCTCATTATTGAAGTAGACAGTGAAGAAGGTGCGACATTTTTAGATAAAATGATTGCCCTAGTTGAAGGGGCCCAACGTAAAAAAACACCAAACGAAATTGCGCTGTTTACATTGCTAATGACATTAACGATTATTTTTCTCGTTGTCATTTTAACGTTGTATCCCATTGCCCAATATTTAAATCTGAATGTCCCTATCACATCATTGATTGCATTGACAGTTTGTTTAATTCCAACAACGATCGGGGGATTACTTTCTGCCATTGGGATTGCCGGTATGGACCGTGTTACACAATTTAATATTTTGGCGAAAAGTGGACGCGCGATTGAAACGTGTGGCGATGTCGATGTCTTAATTTTAGATAAAACAGGCACAATCACGTACGGTAATCGTTTAGCGGAATCCTTACTGCCTGTTCGGGAGGAATGGTATGACAGATTACTCGTCGCAGCGTATGAAAGTTCCGTTGAAGATGATACACCTGAAGGCAAAAGTATCGTCACTTTAGCCAAACGTTCATCCGTACAGTTGCCAGAGGAGGTCAAAGGAGATTATCGACCATTCAAAGCAGAAACACGTATGAGTGGTATCATTATCGGCGAACGTTCAGTCTTTAAAGGGGCACCTAATAGTATGTTGAAATATGTGAAACAACAAGGTGGGGTGATTCCTTCCAATATCGAAGCACTCGTTACTGAAGTCTCTAGTAAAGGCGGCACACCGTTAATTGTCGTTGAAAACCAAACGATCTTAGGCGTGATCTATTTAAAAGATGTCATTAAAGAAGGCTTGGTGGAACGTTTCCAAGAGTTGCGTCAAATGGGCATCGAAACGGTGATGTGTACCGGTGACAACGAATTGACTGCCGCTACAATTGCAAAAGAAGCCAGTGTCGACCGTTTTATCGCCGAATGTAAACCGGAAGATAAAATCAAAGTCATTAAAGAAGAACAAGAAAAAGGCCACATTGTTGCGATGACAGGTGATGGAACGAATGACGCCCCTGCTCTTGCCCAAGCGAATGTCGGCCTAGCGATGAATTCAGGGACATTAAGCGCAAAAGAAGCCGCAAACTTAATTGATTTAGATTCCAATCCAACGAAATTAATGGAAGTCGTCAAAATCGGTAAACAGTTGCTCATGACGAGGGGCGCATTGACAACATTTAGTATTGCGAATGATATTGCCAAATATTTTGCCATTTTACCTGCTATGATGATGGTCACGATACCTGAAATGAGTCGCTTAAATATTATGCAGTTACATTCCCCTGAATCTGCCATTATTTCAGCACTCATCTTTAATGCACTCATTATTGCATTGCTGATTCCTATTGCGATGAAAGGGGTGCGCATTAAAGGGGCGTCGACTGAAACGATATTGATGAAAAATATGTTGGTCTATGGACTCGGCGGGATGATTGTCCCTTTTATTGGCATTAAATTAATCGATCTTTTAATTCAATGGTGGCTATAGGAGGATGCATATGAAAACGATAAGAAGTAGTATAGGACTCGTTGTAATGACAATGATTTTATGCGGTCTCATCTTTCCACTGGCTGTTACTGCAGTTGGGCAGACATTGTTTCATCATCAAGCGAACGGTAGCCTTGTGACACAGAACCATCAAATTGTCGGCTCCGAGTTGATCGGTCAACAATGGGATGAACCTCAATACTTTCATGGCCGTGTAAGCGCTGTAAAATATAATATGGATGCCGCCATGATCAAAGGAAACGGGGTCGCTTCTGGTAGTCATAACTATTCTAATGGGCATCCTGAACTTCAACAGAGAGTGGCAGCTTTAAAACAAACAAACGGCCATACACCTATTGATGCCGTTACAGAGTCAGGTTCAGGTTTAGACCCGGATATTACTGTAAACAACGCGAAACAACAAGTCGCGCGCATCGCAGAACGCAGAAACCTGTCAACAGAACAAATCAATCAACTCATTTCGAACCAAGCCCATCAAGGTACTTTGTATGATGATGATGTCAATGTGTTAGCATTAAATCTTGCCTTAGATCGCATGTCAGGTCATTAGTTTTTAGGTGGTTGCGTAGATACAAACGAAACATCTCGTTCACATACCGTCGGAGAAACAATGAGATAAGTTGTGGAGGAATCTGTGACACTAGATTGCTTCACAACTTTTTATATTTAGCTATAGGACGCTTCAAAAACTTCCTCTAAATCGTGTTGTGCCTGTTGTAATACCGCTTCTTTACTTAATTTAGCTGTACCTTGAGCGCGAACAATGTAATAGTCATCAAATGCTATCATTTCTTTAAACATCGCTTTTAAATATTGAGGCGCAAAATCTAAAGGTTGATAGCGATCTTCGTTAGTATAAATGGAACCGATCGCCTGGATATATAGCGCTTTATAATTATCAGTCATTAACCCTACTGAACCGTCAGACGTATATTTGAAAGTTTGACGCACTATCAAAATGTTATCAATATAATCTTTTAAACGTGATGTAACATTAAAATTGTGCAGTGGCGAAATGATGACAATGCGGTGATGTGATTTGAATTGTGAAAGCAAGGCTGCATTAATCTGAGCGAGGCGTTGTTCTTCTGCTGTCATTGTTTCACCTGAAGATTGCTTATCCCAAACATTAAGCAACTGCGCCATTTCAATACGGGGGTAATTCAATATCATATTAAATTTAGAATATCCGGTGTATCATTTGGGAATTCATCGTTGTATTTTTTTAGAAACATGGCTTGCATTTGATTGGCAAAGCTGTCCTTGTTGTTGAACCTCGGATGTGCGTTAATGATTAACGTTTTCATAATTGATGCTCCTCTTTTTTTGGGTGAGACGAGTATAGTAATGATAGTTTTCAAAATATATCTTTTAAATTAATACATAAAACCCCTCTTTCAAAACGATTTATCTCTTCATTATACTCACTTGATCTTGGCGAAAAGCAAAAAGACTGAGATATGATCCCAGCCTTTATGATTACAATGCATTGCTGTTCATGAGACACCAATAATTCAATGTGCTTGATTGACTTCATATCGAAAGCTTGTCCTCGTCCTCTCATTTGATGTTAGATTGCCTAACTGGATTTACTTTCCCATGCCATAAACACATTTTGGCAATCATAGAAATATAGAATCTATATCAAAGAAGACAAATTCAGCAATACTTATGACAATCAAAAGTTTTAGTCGGAAATGAATTGAATTCGATTAACTACCCTTTTTATTGTTCCTCTGCCTTTACTTTTTTTATCTCTTTAACAATCTTTTCGAATAGTATTGCTATAACGATACTCGCGATGAAATAATAGATTGCAATCATAGGTAACATTTGATGAATTGCTGTGAATACATCGTTTCCCCTGATTAAAGTAAATACACTATACACAATTATGTAAGTTAATGGTGTCATGATATAAACGAGGTTAAATAGTAATTTAGGTAAGTTCATAAGCAACTCCTTCAAAAATTTTTCTAGCTATTTGCATAGGCAGCACATTTACCACCGTAATATGCTGTAAATGCTGATAGACCTACCAAGTTAGAGCCAATAGCAAATTTTAAGAGTAATTTTGCCGCTTCTTTGTATGCTTTCTTTTTCATGTATGCGTAAAATCCACCTTCCATAATTGCCGTTACTACACCAACTCCAAATTGATCAGCGACAGCACTTGTTATACAACTTTTGAATTTCCCACTATTAAAACTTCTATATGATGTGGGTTTTTGGTCCACCATGATTTCTTTTTTTAACTGCTTTAATTCTTGTGCATCCCCATATTTTTCAGATATTTTGTTCACATCCATATCAATAATGTTACCATTTTTATCTTTTGTCGAAGCTTCTTCATAAATAAATTTTAGCATTGCTGCTACCTTATCAACTTTTTGTTGTTCGGAAATATTTGATGTTTGAGCACTAACTGGCAAAGAGATAAAACTTATTATCAAAATCATACTCATTAATAATATAAAAAATTTTTTCAAGTTAATATTTTCCATAATTTTAATGCCCTTTTTTCATTTTATAGTAAAGTAATACAAAAAACTATTTTGTCAATACATAACGTATATCATATAACAAAATATTTGGTGTTAAAATTAAATATTAAAGAATCTCTTGCCCAAAACCAAAAAGACTGAGATATGATCCCAGCCTTTTTGGTTACATTGCATTGCTGTTCATGAGACACCAATAATTCGATGTGCTTGATTGACTTCATATCGAAATTTTGTCCTTATTCACATCATCAAACCGCTATTTTTGTAAAATCTTTTCAATATAAAATGCAGATTCTTCAATTGAACGATATTCTGTATTAATGACTGTCGCATTGAGCTGTTTAAAAACCTCTTCCGCATAGGCGAGTTCTGCTTTAATGCGCTGTAAATCATTGTAATACGCTTGTTTCCCTTTTATACCGAGCACTTTCACACGCTCTGTTCGAATGCTCATAATATATTCAGGGCTTGCGGTGAGACCGATGACTTTCAATTTTTTGTCTTTTACGATGTCATAAGGGATGCCGATTTCAGGCACTAACGGAATATTAGCGACCCTGTATCCTTTGTTCGCTAAATACATACTTAAAGGTGTTTTAGATGTTCTAGAAACACCGACAATAAGGACGTCCGCTTCTTCAATATCTGTAAAATGTTTGCCATCATCATATTTGACTGCATATTCTATTGCGTCAATCCGTTTGAAATAGTCTTCATCTAACTCACGTATTTTTCCTTTTTCCTTCACAGGCACATGACCCGTTGCGGCTTGAACATGCTGCATGAATGGTGACATGTAATCAATGTATGGAATTTCATGTTCCAAAGCGTACGCTTGCCCCAATGCATTGAAATGATCCGTCACTAAAGTTGTCACGACGATGGCTTGCCGTTCTTTGGCGAGTTTTAGTACGTTAAGGAGCGCTTCCTCACTTTCAATCAATGAAAATTTCTTCATTTCTATCTGTGTCAGCTTCGGAAATTGACTCATCACCGCATGCACCATACGTTGTGCGGTCTCACCTAATGAATCTGATATGATAAAAATGGTCAATTGCGGTGTTGTTGTCATATTATCCCTCACTTTCAACGACACTTTGTGCTGCCGCTAACTTGGCACCTGGTACACGGAATGGCGAACATGACACATAATCAATCGCCATACGGTTAAAGTGGTGGATGGATTTCGGGTCCCCGCCGAGCTCACCACAGACACCGATTTTAATATTAGGATTTGCGGCTTTTGCTTGTTCTGACGCATTACGAACGAGTTCACCCACGCCATCCACATCTAAAGTTTGGAATGGATCAGCTGCTAAAATATGTTGGTTCAAATAGTCATTAATAAATTTTCCGGCATCATCACGAGAAAAGCCGAAAGTCAGTTGTGTTAAATCGTTCGTACCAAAGCTGAAGAAGTCGCACTCTTTCGCAAGGTCACCCGCAATCACACAAGCGCGCGGTGTTTCAATCATCGTCCCTACTAAATAATGGAGTGATTGGTTCGTGTCTGTCTCAATTTGCTGAATCGCATCCAGAATTTGTGCTTTTAATACTTTAAACTCTGCCACAGTAGAAACGAGCGGCACCATAATTTCTGGATGACATGTGATACCCTCTTCTTTCAATTGTGCCACACTCTTCATCATCGCTTCGACTTGCATAACATACAATTCTGGATATGTGATCGCGAGACGACAACCACGGTGGCCTAACATAGGGTTCGTTTCATGCAATTCTGCTATGCGTTGTTTCAACTGTGCCGCTGAAATGTTTAACTGCTTTGCGACACTGTCAACTTCTTCGTCAGATTTCGGTAAAAATTCATGAAGCGGTGGATCGAGTAAACGCACAATCGTTGGACGTTCGCCTGATAAACGGAAAATTTGTTCAAAATCTTCTGTTTGATATGTGCGAATACGGTTTAAAGCTTGTGTTCGCGTCTCATCGTCTGAAGATAAAATGAATCGACGCATTTCTACTAATCGTTCTGCACCGAAAAACATATGTTCTGTACGGACAAGGCCAATACCTTGCGCATTGAACTGATAACCCGCTTCAATATCAGGCGTCGTTTCCGCATTCATACGAACACCTAGACGCGCAATCTCTTCCGTCCATTGCATAAATTGTTCGAACGCCTCGCTATGTTCTGCACTTGTCGTTTCCACGATACCAGCATAAATGTCACCTTGTGCGCCGTCGACAGAAATTTCATCACCTTCAAATAACTGACCATTCGCATAAGTCACTGTTTTCTCACGTGTATTAATTTCAAGGTCCGCACAGCCTGTCACACAACATTTCCCCATGCCACGCGCGACTACAGCCGCATGCGACGTCATTCCACCGTGTGTCGTTACGATGGCTTCACTCGCAATCATCCCTTCAATATCTTCCGGTGACGTTTCTGGACGCATTAAAATGACTTTTTCGCCCGCCTCAGCTTGACGTTTCGCTTCTTCTGCTGAAAACACAATTTTACCCGTCGCCGCACCTGGACTCGCTGGTAAACCTGCCTTCGAAATGATTGTCGCCGCTTCTAACGCTTGTGCTTCAAATGTTGGATGTAATAACGTATCAATGGATTTCACGTCCACTTTAGTCATCGCATCTTTTTTCGAAATGACACCCTCTTCGACTAAATCAACCGCAATTTGCATCGCCGCTTTCGCTGTACGTTTACCATTACGCGTTTGCAGAATATAAAGCTTTTCATTTTCAATCGTAAATTCAATATCTTGCATATCTTGATAATGTTGTTCGAGTTGGTCCGCCACAGCCACAAATTGTTCATGGACGTGTGGCATTTGGTCGTGTAATGTCGCAATATCTTGGGGCGTACGAATCCCTGCGACCACATCTTCCCCTTGTGCGTTCAACAAATATTCACCAAATAGTTTCGCTTCACCTGTGACAGGATTGCGCGTAAAAGCAACTCCCGTTCCACTTTGCGGTCCACTATTACCGAACACCATTTCTTGTACATTCACAGCTGTTCCAATATGATGTGGAATGTCATTCAGGTCACGATACACACGTGCACGGTCATTATCCCAAGATTTGAAGACTGCCTCAATTGCTTCTAACAACTGATCAAGTGGGTTTTGTGGGAATGGTTTGTACACTTCTTCAATATAAACCGTTTTAAAGTGTTCACAAATTTCTTGTAACCCTTCAGCCGGAATATCCGCATCATTTTGATAACCGTGCGTTGCTTTGTAATTATCGAAGTATGTATCAAATGCAGTCATCGGAATCCCGTACACGACTTCCCCAAACATTTGTAAGAGACGACGATAACAATCATAAGCAAAACGTGCATCATTCGTTTTACGTGCGAGTTTTTCAACATTTTCATCATTCAAGCCTAAATTTAAAATCGTATCCATCATGCCTGGCATCGAAATTTTAGCCCCACTACGAACTGAAACAAGTAACAGGTTTTCATCTGAAGAAAATGCTTTATTCGTACGCCCTGAAAACGCCTCCAATTGTTCTTGTAACTGTGTTTTCACTTCATCTGACAACTGGTCACCACGCTCTAAATATTCAATACATGCGGCTGTCGTTATCGTGAAGCCATCAGGAACTGGTAAACCTAAACGCTTCATTTCTGATAAATTGGCCCCTTTGCCACCGAGTAAATCTTTCATATTTTTCTGACCTTCATCAAATGCATAAACATATTTTTTCATACTGAGCACCTCTATCTTTTTAATATGCCATACTAATTAAATAAAAGTATGTCATATTAATCCGAAATTGACAATCAAAAATAGCTGTATTCATTAATTTTTTTATTTACTGTCAATAATTTGTCATAAAGAAGGCCCTGTCCAATTATCAAAGGGTATCACATCTTACGTCCATATTGATGACACCGTTGAAGCAGCAATCAAAGCGCTCGATTTCGAACCAGGTATTTATAACGTGACAGATGACGAGCCGATTGATGGCGAAACATGGGCTACTTGGTATGCCGAACAACTGAACGTTTCTTCTCATATTAAATTTTTCAAAGCGCAATCATTCGAACGTGGCGCGGACAATCGAAAATACAAAGCACAAGATGGCACATTGTTATATTCAACTTGGCGCGATGGTATGAATGTAAACGAATAAATAACCGTAACGGAAAGCATACTTCAAATGGTGCTTTTCGTTTTTTATTTGAATTTATTGAAGTCTCTGTTTAATTTTGTTCAATATGACATGCTTAAGAGAAAATGAATGATGAAACCATGATTTCAAAATGCTTTTTGATGTTCACACGCGCACTACTTTAAATTCGGAAATATAGTGCCGGCAAAGATAAGGTGATAACAGTCATTTAAAAACCAGATAACGCTAGCGATTGATATAGATTTAAGAAGGAGCAACTTCAAAAAGCGAGCCATATTTATCCGTACACTAGCAACCATGTCCTATATATTACGAAAGCTAATTGCCAAAAATTTAGTTGCAAACCAAAGTGAATCCACTGAGTAATTAGCTTATTACAAATAAAGTTTTACACATTATTTCTTAACCGTTTATTAAATGCTTTAAGAATTGTTTAATTTCAATTAATTCCGAGTTAATTTCTCTTATTTTAAAAGTGATATATAATCAATGCTTACAAATTAATTAATTGGGAGATTAAAAGTAATTTGTAACTATAAACATATTCATATTAAGGGAGAAGAATTAATGAAAAAGAAATTGCTTGTTTTATCCGCAAGTGCTGTGCTTGCTTCACACTTTTTAGTTGGAGGAGAAGCGTCTGCCATTGTTTCGGGGGAGAAAAACCCTTATACATCTAAATCTTTATCAATCACTGAGAAAAGTAATACATCATCAGATACAACGAGTCGATACAAAAAAAGCTTAGAAGATTTGATTTATGCATTAAGTATTTATAATCATGAAAGATATGATGAGCCAGAATATGAGGCAGCCGTAAAGAAATATCAACAACGTTTTATGGCTGAGATGGAAGCGATGAACCAATTTTTGCAAGGCGAAAAAGTTAAAGAAAGAAAAAGACAAAAGAACGAAGATATTCCAGAACATGTTATCGGATTAACGTATGAAAGATATAAATCAGTTTTTGAAGAATTGAAAAAAAATAAAAACGACTTTGAAAGAGAAATCGCTGAACTGAATGACAAACATCCTGAGTTAAAAACTTTTAATCATCAACAACAAAGTGAAGCAGATCAAAAATTAAATAATCTAGAAAATCAAGTGTTAATGTTAGGTCAAACATTTACTAGGAAAACAGATGCAAGAGCTAACTTATATCATAAACTCGATATGAGCATTGGTAACTTAGACTATGAACGTGAAGAAAAGAAACCGATTAACAAAAGGATGTTAGACCGAAAAATAGAAGACTTGGAAACGATCATTGATGAATTTTTTGAAGAAGCGGATTTAGCACGTCCTAAAGAAATCCCTGTTTTGACAAGAGAAAATGAAAATGATAATAAAGTAAAAAATAAACTTAGAGAAGATGCTAATAAAGCTAAAACAGACGAAAAATTAAGACATCCAAGAGCTTTAAAACAACAAAGTATTGACGCACCATCTCAACCGAGTGACCAAGAAGTTGCGCAACCATCAGTTAATAGCATCGAAATCAAAGCACCACAAACTGCAACACCACAACAACCTGTGCATACTGAAACAATCGTACACACACCAATGACTGCTGTACCACAAACGAAGCATGAGGCTACATTCGAAGTACCTCAAGGGCGTAACACTCAAACATCAGCTACTGCTAACAGTGAACAAGCAACTGAAACAGTCGACGTACCAAAGGCAAATGGACAAGTACAATCTGAACAAGTCGCGACACCTGGAGTACAACAAACACATTCAATGGCACAACAATCAGAGACACCTCAGCCAGTAGCAGAAGAAACTGAAACAATCACAGAAAATCACGTCGTTGATATTGATGAATCTACTACTTTCCAAAAGTCAGGCTATTTGTATGGTGTAAGCGAAAGTGATACATCTGGCTACACAGAAAGAGAAAAGCGCGCCATTCGACGTAACCATGTGAGAGAGGCAGAAGCATTAGTAAACCAGTACGTTGAGACACATCGTTACCAAGACCGAATGGCGGCTCAACAAAAAGTCAAGACATTAAGCAAAGCACACCAAAAACGCTTTAACAAAATGATTAATAAAGCTTACAACGGTCAATAAAATATCAAATAATCAAGAAAACCCTTATTTTAAGTTGTAACTCAAAATAAGGGTTTTACTTATTAAATTTCCATGACATTAATTAATAATCATTTAAAAATTAGTTAATATTAAAATCCCTAGTATCTCTATATAATTAAAAAGTCTTCAATGACAAACAATAGATGACAACATATTAAGGAGAAAAATCATCATGAAGCAATCAACTATTCTAAAAGTAAGTTTAGCAGTAGGTATTTTAACAACAGGTGTGGGGATACACAGTCAGGCAGCCGCATTCGCTAGCGAAGCACATGCTCAAAATGTTCACTCTGAAGCGCAACAACTTAAAGATTATTACTCTAAAACTTATTTTGAATACAACGACGTGACTGGTTATGTAGAAGATAATAACAAGTTAAGTGTCGTAACACCTCAGGAAACTTTAGTATCAATATCATTATTAGGAAAAGACGCATCTACATATACGGATAAAGAAAAAGCGTATGACGGTTTAGATCTCTTCGTTGTACCTGAAGGAACAGATAGAAGTGCCGAAACGAAATCTATTGGGGGCATTACAAAAACGAATCAACGTTCATACTACGATTACGTGAAAAAACCTAATATCATCATAAATAAAAAGTATGGTGAGCTAACTTCAAGCATGAGCACAAATGACTTTTCGATTAACAAAGAAGAAGTGTCTTTAAAAGAATTAGACTTTAAACTTCGTCAAAAACTGATTAATGAATATGGTTTATACCAAAACGGTTCAAGTAATGGAAAAATTGTCATCAAAATTGGGGATAATGATAAAGACATCATGACTTTAGAGTTAAATAAAAAGTTACAAGAACACCGTATGAGCGACACGGTGGATGTCAATAAAATCCAACAAATTACGATAGATCTGTAAAAAGTTCTATTTGATATAGATAAAAGAGGTAGCCCTAAATGGTTGCCTCTTTTTTTGTAGTATCATTCATAAAAACAGGCTAGGAATAACATTATCCTAGCCTACCTTACTGTATATTTAAAGAATCACCGTATCTTCTTTTTCTTGAATCATTTCCACAATTTCATTATGTTCATTCATGACTGCTACTTTAGGGGAATGTGAATGTAACTCCGTCTCATCTAACTGCGCATATGTCATAATAATGACCACATCGCCTACTTGTACGAGACGCGCGGCTGCACCGTTTAAACAAATTTTACCACTGCCGCGTTCACCGGCAATGACGTATGTTTCTAAACGTGCACCGTTATTATTGTTGACGATCGCGACTTTTTCGTTTGGCAAAATATCAACTGCCTCTAAAATGTCTTGATCGATTGTAATACTACCGACATAGTTCAAATTGGCTTCTGTGACACGTGCACGATGAATTTTTGCGTTCATCATAGTTCTTATCATTTTTCTGTTTCATCTCCAATAATAATGTTATCGATTAACCGTGCTTGGGTAAACTTCACGGCTAATGATATAAAAATACGTCCTTCTATGTGTGCTTGCTCTCTTAATTCGGGGTAACTGTATACGGCAACCTCTTGAACTTGACCACTTGTGTGGGTCTGTAAATATTTTGTCACTTTATTAATAATGACGCTACTTTCGCGCTCACCCGCATCATACAACGACTGTGCGAGTGCTAAACTTTGACGTAAATGGACAGCTTCTTGTCGTTCTTCCGCTGTTAAATAAACATTTCTTGAACTTTTCGCTAATCCATCCGCTTCACGCACAATATCGATACCGACAATTTTAACGGGGTGGTTAAAATCGCGGACCATTTGTTCGACAATTGCGAGTTGTTGGGCGTCTTTTTTACCGAAGTATGCGACATCAGGTTGAACAATGTTAAACAACTTATTGACTACTGTCACAACACCATCAAAATGGCCTGGACGTAGCGCACCTTCTAATACTTTTGCTAAACGCCCCACTGTTACATGAGTGCCGATTTCACCTGGGTACATTTCTTCTACTGAGGGATAAAAGACGTAATCCACATCGATTTGACTGACCATCGCCTCATCTTCATCAATTTGACGAGGATAGGCATCAAAATCTTCATTTGGACCGAATTGTAATGGGTTAACAAAGACACTGATGACGGTGATGTCATTGTCCTCTGTTGATTGACGCATCATCGTTAAATGACCATCATGTAACGCTCCCATTGTCGGTACAAAACCGATTGACTTGCCTTCACGATGAAATTGTCTTGCGAGTTGTTGCATTTCTTGAATTGATGTTATACGTTGTGTCATGCGTCTACCTCATCCATAATTTGCTTTTTATAAGTGTATGCTTCAGATGGAAATACACCTGTTTTCACTTCTTCATTATATTTTTCTAACGCAGCGATACCGATTGAGAGGTCACAGTACTGTTTAACGAATTTCGCATGACGATCCACGCCATAATTGAGCATATCGTGATAAACCAACACTTGGCCATCTGTTCCTTTACCTGCGCCGATACCAATCACTGGAATTGTTAATTTTTCTGAAATGACTTGGGCGAGATCACTCGGAATCGCTTCAAGCACTAATGCAATCGCACCTGCACGTTCAACTGCCTGAGCATCTTCAATCAGTTGTTGTGCCGCTTCTTTCGTTGTACCTTGCATCTTATAACCCAATACGCCAACACTTTGAGGTGTCAAACCGAGATGTGCAACAATCGGAATCCCCATTTGTGTTGCTTGTGTCATAAAGTCAGTCAAATGTGCACCTTCTACTTTTAAAGCATTTCCACGACTTTCTCTATAAAGACGAATCGCATTTTCAATATCTGTTTTAGCATCGATACCTACTGAACCAAATGGCATATCGACAACCACAAACGTGTCTGGGGCACCACGACGAACAGCACGGCTATGATGCAACATATCTTCAAGTGTCACATCGACTGTGCTGTCATAGCCTAATACCGTCATACCTAGTGAATCACCCACTAGAATCATATCGATATTAGCCGCTTCAACTTGTTTCGCACTTGGGTAATCATAAGCGGTCACCATTGAAATTTTTTCACCGTCACGCTTCATTTGCTGAATATGATTTAAAGTTTTCAATTCTTTCACCCTTTAATTTTTATTATATCAATAGTAAATCAAGTCACTTGAATTTTCCATTGATTTTTTTATTTTTGCAGAACGCTTCCTTTAATTATGAAAAGTATTTGAACATTCACTTCTATTAATCACATATACTTCTCATTTATCGTTTATCTACACTTTACAACTTTTCCAAAACATAATAAATTAAAGCATATTCATATGTGGAACAAAAATACTTAAATTAATTAGAAGAAAGGTGATCTCCAATGACTCGAATTGCTGTTATTGGTCCAGGTGCAGTAGGAACATCTATTGCAGTCGCCCTATCCGATGAATACGAAGTCACACTGGTCGGACGTCGTGCTCAAACTTTAACATTTGAAGATTATGTAGATCAGACAACTCGTACACTTTCCGTGAATGCACTCCAAGAAGCGACAGAACCGTTTGATTTAATTTTTATCGCCGTGAAAACACATCAATTGGCGAATGTGATTGCCAAACTACCCGAACTCACACACGACAAAACCACCCTCATTCTTGCACAAAATGGCTATGGTATGCTTGCACAATTGAAAGATTATCGCGCCTATCAAGCGGTTGTTTATATCAGTGGTCAGAAAAAAGACAGCCATGTGACGCACTTCAGAGACTATAAATTACATCTCCAATCTGATGCCGTCACAGAACAACTCGCACAAGCATTCTCAGCAACAAAGTTAGAACTCGTGTTGGAGCCTTATATTCAACAAGCGATTTGGTATAAATTAATTGTCAATCTTGGCATTAATACTGTCACTGCACTCGGACGCGATACTGCCCGTGTCCTTAAAGATGAACGGATGGCTGAACTTTGCCATCAATTGTTAATAGAAGGCGAACAAGTGGCACGTGCAGAAGGGATACATTTCGATATGGATTTCGTCACATCAATCATGAATATTTATGCAGGTTATCCTGATGAAATGGGGACGAGCATGTATTACGATACGATGAATCAACATCCTTTAGAAGTAGAAGCGATACAAGGCTACATTTATCGACGAGCTAAAGCCCATCAATTGGACACACCACATTTGGAGACCATTTACACCTTGCTCGCCTATCAAAATCAAAGTAGGTTATAGTGAAAAGTAAGTAGTTACAATACTTGGATTGGAAAATTTGAATAAGGAAGTCTGAGAAAATTCACGCTCCCCGGACTTCCTTCTTTATGCTTATTTCAACTCTGGCCAGTACGCTTTGTTCGCTTCAATTAAATCATCTAAAATCGCTTTTGCTACTGCTGCATTCGGTACTGTTTTTGATAAAGTTATCGCTTGCCATAGTTTTTGATATGATGCTTCTTCATATGCTTCTACAACAAGTTTTTCCACACCGACTTGTTGTTCCATTAATGCTTTTTGGAAGCGTGGAATTTCGCCAACGACTAACTTTTCTGGACCATTGCTACCTACAATACAAGGCACTTCTACCATGGCTGTTGGATCAAAGTTAATAATTGCGCCTTGGTTTTCAACGATCATCAACATACGCTCTTTCGTATTGTATGCGATTGCTTTTGCAAGGTCTACAATGTATGACGCGTGCTCATCAACCGTTAATTCCGTGTCTTTCGCTGTGCCTTTGTCGATGATATTTTGACATTGCGTAAAGATAAACTTTTCACGCCCATCCATGACTTCATTCGCACGTGTATATTCTGGATTCGAATGTTCTACTTCTTGCGTTGGGAAGAAGTAATATTTCAAATACGTATTCGGGATTGTTTGCGGATCTAACGCTTGAACGTCACGCGCTTTTTTAAGTGTATTGTTCCAGCTCTCTTGCTTTTCTAATTCAGAACTACCATCTGTCGCATAACCATGCTCACTGACATGACGAATTACTTCAGGCATTAAAGAATTACCTTTTTTATCGCGAATATCTGTCCACCATCCAAAGTGGTTTAAACCGTAATAATTCACTTCAAACTCTTTACGAGATTCAAGTCCTAAATTTTTCGCAATCAGTTCTTCAATTCCAATCGGCATATCGCAAATGTTCAATATTTTAGAATTCGGACGTAATTTACGTGTTGCCTCAGCTACAATGGCTGCAGGGTTTGAGTAATTGAGCATCCACGCATCTGGAGAATACTTTTCCATAAAGTCAACCAATTCAAGCACACCTGGAATAGAACGCATCCCGTATGCAATACCACCAGGTCCGCAAGTTTCTTGACCGACGACACCATGGCGTAATGGAATCTTTTCATCCAATTCACGCATCGCATATTTACCTACTCGAATGTGTGCCATCACAAAATCTACATTCGTAAATGCTTCTTCTGGATCCACACTGGCAATCAGTTTCATTTCTGGTGCACGCTCTTTCAAAATGATTTCACATGCGTCTGCAATCGTTTTTTGACGGGCTTCATCATTATCATAAAGTTTGATGGTATCAATTGGAAACTCGTCTAAATAATCCAATAACATCATAATAATCCCCGGTGTAAACGTACTTCCGCCACCTGCAATTGTAATATTAAACTTCTTCATTTATACTTCCTCCTCTTTTTCCAACTTTTCTTCAAAGTAATCCCTGACTTGTGGCACACTCATGCCAACAATCACTTGAATACTACGCCCACTCTTCACTAATCCATGGGCCATTTGTTCATGTGTAAAGTAGTCACTTTCTCTCACTAAATTTGGATCTTTAACAGTTAAACGTAAACGTGTTGCACAGTTCGTCACATCAACAATGTTGTCTTTGCCACCGAGACCTTCTAAATAATAAATCGCTTTTTGGTCATATTCATTTTCAACTAATGCTTTTTTGGACGCACTTTGCTTTTGTTGATAATCTTTTTTCGTAAACAACTTAGCACCTTCATCACCTTTACGTCCTGGAATTGGAATATCAAACTTTTCAATTAAATATTTGAAAGTCACAAAATAAATACCTGTGAAAATAAAGCCGATAATGAATTGTGCGATATATACACTCGCATGATTACCGAATAATGGAATCCAGTTCGTCGCAGCAATTTCAATCAAGCCACCACCCATCAGACCAACGACACCGAACGCATTCATTAATGTCACCATTGTTGCGCCTAATACTGCATGAATCGCGAATAAATATGGTGCAATGAATAAGAATGTGAACTCTAATGGCTCTGTAATGCCAGCAAATATTGCAGTTAATGAAGCTGGTACAACCAATGCGATGACTTTCTTTCTATTCGCTTTTGGTGTTGAGAACACCATTGCTAAAGCGACACCAAGCAATCCAAACATTTTGATATTTCCTTGTAATAAGAAACCATATGGATAGAGTTCTTTTAATGCTTTCGTTGAGTTAGAAAATTCATTAAGATGATGAATCCAATAAGGTCTCAAACCACCATCTACCGCAGTTGGCCCAAACTCAAATGGGGTATAAATGAAATGATGTAACCCAGTTGGTATTAAAATACGCTCTAAAAAGTGGAATAACCATACACCGATGAGCCCTGAATGTAACATCACACCTTGTAATGATTTAATCCCTACTTGGACGTATGGCCATACAAATGCTGTGACAATTGCAACTGGAATCATCAAAAAGAAACCAATCATGACAACAAATGTAAGCCCTTGGAAAATCCCTAACATCTCAGGCAACTTTTGATCATAAAAACGGTTATGTATCCAAATCGCAATCGCTGAGATCAAAATGGCACCGATAATACTTGTATCTAATGTCGGGATACCTGCAATCGTTTTAACACCCGTAACATTTTCGACCCCTTTACTTAAATCAACCCCAAACACATCCGGCCAAATCGTCAGTAATGCATTGATGAAATTATTAAATACGAGATAAATCATCAATGCTGCTAAAGTTGCACGCCCTTGTGCTTTTTTCGCTAATGAGATAGGCAAACCAATCACAAAAGCTAACTCCATGTGGGTGAAGATGGTCCAACCCCCACTCTCAACCACACTCCAAATGTTAAACCACGTTGTTCCTTTTGCTGCAATGCTCCCCATAATATTTTCGTTTTTAAATAGTGTCGCTAACCCAACAACAATACCGAAAAACGCAAATAGAATAACAGGAACAATCATCGCACTCCCAAAACGTTTGATTGCATTCATGAGCAAAAACCCCTCCATCAGATTAGAAGATTTCTGTGCGAACCGATATCGCGCTGTTATGATTAAACACGCGTGACTACTCTGAATTACTTTTAATCATTCTAATCTTTTTCATTTGATGAACTGTGTCGACAAACGATGCATTTCATCTAGCCTCAATATAATTGAAGCGCTTACATTTTGGAATGCATTTGACACTTTTTGGAAGCACATAGTACGATTGGGTTATATTTACAATTGATGAAAATATTTTCAGGAGGCGTTGAAGGTGCTATTAGATCGATTTGTAAATGCAAACTATGACCAGTTGAACGACAATGATTTACATATTATCAAAACCGTTCATGACCATATTGATGCTATGAAGAAGATGAAAATTCAAGACTTAGCTTTAGTCGCACACACTTCCATTTCGTCCATTCATCGTCTTTGCCGTAAATTAGGGTTTGATGGCTATAGCGAATTAAAAACGTATATTAAACTCAACTATCAAAAGGAAGCATTACCACAAGATACTATTGCATTACTTGAACACGATATTCAACAAACGATGAAGCATCTCAATCACATCGACTTTTCGAGCCTTAACCAACGTATTGATGAAGCGCCTTTTATTTATATTTATGGGACAGGCACAGCACAACAATCCGTCGCACAAGATGTACAACGTCAAATTCTCGCATTGCACAAAAAATCTGTCGTCTTGAAAAATGAATTAGAACTTTTACATGCGCTCGATATGATGTCGCCATGTGAATTGCTCATTATTATTTCGCTTTCCGGTGATACTACACGTTTTGAAGAAGTCATCAAATCTATTAAAGCACGAGAACTTTCCTATATTAGTGTGACGACACTTCAAGACAATTCGTTAGCGCAACATGCAACGTTTAACATCTATGTTCATAGCACACCTTTCCGTTTGTTCAATCAAGTTGACAACTCTAGTTTCGTCACTTTCCATCTCGCCTTTGATATGATTTTGAGAAAATATAGCACTTGGAAGTTAAAGCAACCACATTAATTTAAATACTGCAGTAGCTAAATCTATGCTGTCGTTTGTGATTTAACAATGTTGGTGCTGTTTGAATCCATTAAAAAACAAGGGTATGCCACCACAGTGGACGCACTACCCTTGCACATATCAAACTATGCTTTTGTGTTTTGATTTTCTGGTTGTATAAATTGTAATTCATAGACAGAGCTTTCATCGTAACGATTGAAGCTATCAATATGCCCTTGTAAGTAGAGCGTTTGTACTTTTCGACTGACGTTATGTTGATATTGAATTTTAATTTGGAGGTTCGATTCATAGCCATTATTTTCAATAGTACGATCTAATTCGTCAAATACGTCCTTGTTAATCGGTAGAAGATAACTTTCTTTGCTCGGTAAAATACTGACATACTTGCTCTGTAACACGTTTTCTTCATCCAAGTACACTTCTATCTTGATTTGTTTAGCCGCACCCGCACCAAGGTTAAATAATTTCAAATAATCCTCGCCCCATTGAGCATCTTCTGTTTGATGTGCTGATGTATTTCTTAATTTTAACTTTTCTCCATCACGCGTCATCAAAATTTGGTTAAATCCGAGTGCGGGTAAAAAACTCATTTTCATTTGGTACAACTGTATTGATACAGAGATAAAATAGAATAATGCCATAATAAACGTACCAATCGAACCTATCGCAGAAATGATATTAATCATCTCGATACACCTCTAATAAATCAATTTTATTTTAAACTTATTCCACGTTAAAGACCGTTTTAAACTGAGGATATCAACTATTACCAAGCGCGTACGGAGGGCATTATCCTACTATGTTGTAGTGATTCTATCTACTTCACCATTTTATTTTTCGTTTCATCCGAAAAAGCAATGTAGCCTTCACGAATATTGATTACATTTTGATAACCTTTTGCCTCTAGTAGACCTACAGCAATAGAACTTCTCACACCTGATTGGCAATGGACATAAATTTCATCTTCTTTATTGAAAGGTAAAGTTGCATCCTTTAGTTGACCATGTGGCACATGCACTGCTTGTGGTAAATGTCCATTATGCCACTCTTGGTCTGTTCGAACATCTAAAACGTGTTCTTCGTCTCCTATAAAATCTTTACTATGCACATGTTGTGTTACGATACTGCCTTGAGGTTGCTTATAGCCTGCTACATTATCATAGCCAATCAATTGCAATGTTTTCGTTGCACGATCAACCACTTGTTTATCACCAATTAAATCAATCGATGCATCATAATCTAGATACCATCCTATTTGATTAATAAAGTTTTGATTATACGGAATATTAATCGCACCTACCACATGACCACCATGAAATGCATGCGCACTACGTAAATCAATCATCATTCGGTCTTCACTATAAGAAGGGCTCACAAGATAAGGCTCATAGCGTGCACCTCCATATTGATTCATTTGTTTCATTTGTGCAAAATGTTTAGGGGGTTCGGGTTGATTTGTTGTTAAAGTTGTAATAAATGTATCTTCATCTGGTTGATTAAATGCCCAGTTATTTTGTTTTTCATAACCTAATGTTGTCATAGGAATTGCACCTAACGATTTACCGCATGGACTGCCTGCACCATGTCCTGGCCAGATTTGAATAAAGTCTGGCAATTTACGTACACGAGCTATAGATTGATACATTTGCTTGGCACCCACTGCTGTAGACCCTTCGATTTGTACCGCTTTTTCTAATAAATCAGGTCTACCGATGTCTCCCACAAAAATAAAGTCTCCTGTAAATAGTCCCATCGGTTGTGTTGCACCTGCACCTTCATCTGTCAATAAAAAGCTAATGCTCTCAGGGGTATGTCCAGGCGTGTGTAATACCTCGATTTTAATGTAACCCACTTGAATGACATCGCCATCTTTAACGAACTTTGCCTGTTCAGGAATATTACGGTATCCTAAAGATTCATTTCCTTCACCTGAAATAAAGATGGTCGCATTTAATTTTTCCGCTGCATCGCGTATACCAGAAGCAAAGTCAGCATGAATATGTGTTTCAGTGGCATAATCAATACGCAACCCTTCTTTTTCTGCCGTTTTAATATATTCTGACAGGTCTCTGACTGGATCGATAATCATCGCCTCTCCTGTACGTTGACATCCAATTAAATAAGAGGCTTGTGACAAATGTTCATTGTAAAATTGTTTGAAATACATATCAATCTCTCCTTAACATTATATAAATAAATTGTGGCGTGCGTTTTCAGTGTCACCAATATAAGTTCCTACACCGCCAAACGTGACTTCATCTCTTAACTCCTCTTTCGTAATCCCCATCACATCCATACTCATCGTACATGCGATCAATTTAATGTCTTGTTCAATCGCTTGATTTATTAACTGTGGTAGTGTATCAATATTTTTTTGTCTCATGACATAACGCATCATAAAGTTACCTAAACCAAACATATTAAATTTAGAAATTGGCATCTTTTCTGGTTGCTTCGGTAACATCCAATCAAACATTTTGGCTATACCTTTTTTGTTCACTTGAGTCTCTTGTTGTATAGTTTTTTTCAATGCATTTAATCCCCAAAAAGTAAAAAAGACAGAGACATCTCGTCCAGCTGCTTTTGCCCCATTAGCAATAATCATTGCCGCAATAGCTTTATCTAAATCACCGCTAAACAACACGATTGTCGTGCCATTGCCTTTTTTACTTTGCGTGTTTGCAGGTGCGTTACTTTTTTGTAATACTGCATGAACACCTTGGTTATCTTGATTTAGGCGTATTAACTGGTGCCCTGTCTGCTTCACCCAACTTTGAACATCACTGTAAAAACCAAAATCTGAAACATTAACTTCTATCTGTTCACCTTCCGACATATTCTGCATTGCTTTACTCACATTTAAAATAGGTCCTGGGCATTGTAAACCTGATAAATCTATTTTTTGACGTTCTTCTTTTAAAGGCACAGACTCATTAATAATGATATCTTCCGTACGATGAGCCTCCACCTCTTCACTGTATGCGACAAATCCCCCATCTAATGAAACAACATTATATCCTCTTTTAGCTAAAGCAGAACTCGCTTGTGCACTTCTCTTTCCACTTCTGCAATAAAGATAATACGTTTGATTTTTATCACCTTTAAATAATTCAATTTGATCCAACGGCCAAGATTTTGCCCCTCGGATGTGTCCTTCTTGATATTCTTCATCCGTACGAACATCTATCAATTGCCCTAGTTCTCCTAATCGCTCAAGTTCATCTTTCTTTAAACTTTTTATCTCAAGTTCACTAAAATTCAATATTAGACCTCCTCCAAATACCTATAGGGGTATAATAATGGATGCTGAATCTCTTGTCAAATACCTACGGGGGTATTTGACAAATTTCTTGCTTTTTTATATGATAAACCTCATATATTACTTTAGGAGGACATAAGGTATGGAATACGATAAAAAAATGATTAACCGAATTAAAAGAGTTCAAGGTCAATTAAATGGCGTCATTAAAATGATGGAAGAAGAACAGCACTGCAAGGATATTGTGACACAATTAAGTGCTTCTAAAGGTTCGTTACAACGTCTCATTAGTATTATTATTAGTGAGAATTTAGTAGAGTGTATTAAGGCAGCAGAAGAAAACGAAGAAAATAGACAACAAATCATTGACGAAGCTGTGAACTTATTGGTGAAAAGTAAATAATGCTTTATATTTTTCTCTCGCTCCTCGGTATTATTGGTGGTATTCTCTCGGGTATGGTAGGTATAGGCGGTGCGATTATTATTTATCCCGCACTACTCATTATTCCCCCTATGCTTGGCCTCCCTTCTTACAATGCTTATATCGCTTCAGGACTTACATCTGCGCAAGTATTTTTTAGTACTTTAAGCAGTTCAATACGTGCGCGTCAAACACCGGATTTTTCTCTTAAACTCATTCTTTGGATGGGAAGTAGCATGCTCATCGGTAGTGCGTTAGGAGCTACAATTGCAGAAGTATTAACAGAGAGATTCGTAAATAGCGTATATGTTGTCATTGCTATATTGGCACTCGTCTTAATAATGATTAAAATCAAACCACAAACAGAAGCAAACTTAAAATTCAGTAAAGTTGTACTGCTATTGACAGGTTTAGTCATTGGTGCAATTTCTGGTGTGATTGGGGCTGGAGGCGCCTTTATAATTATTCCAGTATTATTAGTTTTTTTCAAAATACCGATGCATACTGTCGTGGCAAATAGTGTTGTGATTGCTTTTATTTCTTCTATAGGGGCCTTTATGTTTAAACTTTTTCAAGGGTATATTCCACTTGGTGATGCATTATTCTTAGTTGTTGGAAGTATGTTATTTGCGCCACTTGGCTTAAAAATAGGACGCCAAATGCCTGAGTACGTCCAAAAAGTGTTGGTTGCTCTCCTTATCATCGTCTCTATACTGAATTTGATTTTCTAAGCCGTCGTACTTTAATGAAATCAGCTCTTCCAACCATACAAATCAAACCTAGTTCATAAGGTAACTAAATATCAACAAAACTATACGAACAAGAGCTTACTTTGATTTTCTGGTAAAGACCCACATATTGAATTATAACTATAAGATATGTACGATAACTCTGTTAAAAAGATAAATCAGGAGGTATCCATTATGAAGAAGTATCCTATTGCAATATGGATGTTAGCGATTGGGGCATTTGCGATTGGAATGACTGAATTCGTCATCATGGGCTTACTTCCTAACGTGGCGAATGATTTAAATGTGTCTGTGAGCCAGGCAGGACAATTGATTACTGGTTACGCTTTAGGTGTCGCGATTGGAGGCCCTATCATCGTCATGCTCACTTTCCGACTTAACCGTAAAGCGCTGTTAATGTTGCTGATGGGCATTTTTATTCTCGGTAACATTCTCGGTGGTCTCAGTCCGAATTACACGACATTGATGCTCAGTCGTATCGTCACATCACTTGCACATGGCTCATTTTTCGGCATTGGCTCTATTTTAGCTGCAAGTATGGTCGCAAGCCAATATCGTGCAAGTGCAATGGCATTAATGTTTATGGGTCTCAGCCTGAGCAACATTCTCGGCGTACCATTCGGTACATTAATTGGACAAAAACTCGGTTGGCACATGACGTTTTTAATTATTGCTGTCATTGGCGTCATTGCACTCATCGGCATTATGATGTTTGTCCCGATGCCAAAAGAAATGCGTACCGCTTCTATCAAAGATGAATTACGCATTTTAAAAGAAAAAAGACTGTGGTTAACTCTCGGGATGACATTGTTCGGTTTTAGTAGTGTGTTCGCCTACTTTACTTATATTTCATCTGTACTCATCGATGTGACCCACATTCCTGAACAATTCATTTCATCTATTCTGATTGTATTCGGTGTTGGCGTGACACTCGGTAATATTGTAGGTGGCAAGCTTGCAGATTGGAATTTAAACAAAGCATTAATGAGCATTTTTATTATTTTTGTGCTTTACTTTGGACTGCTCTACTTCATTCAGTTCCACCCGATAATCATGGTGATCGGCGTCTTTCTTTTCGGTTTTATTGGCTTTAGCATGAGCCCTTCACTTCAATACAAAAGTACGCTCATTTCCCAAGAAGCGCCGACACTTTCCAGTACACTCAATCAATCCGCCTTTAATATCGGAAATGCATTAGGTGCTTTTATCGGCGGTCTTGTTGTCAGCACACTCCCCATCGCTAGTCTAAGTTTAATCGCGCCATTACTCACATTAATTGGACTCGTCTTTTTATTATGGAGTATTGCTGTCGAACAAAAAGAACAGGTCAATACACATTCGAATTAAAGTTTAATTTATAAAATGTGACATTTAAAAATTTTTTAATACTATGTTGCCCTCTCTATATGTTTCATTATGCTGCTGATTCACCGCTACATAAAGATATGTGGCGGTTTTTAATTTAATATTCGTTTTTAAATTTTACATTGAATTTAGAAAATTTAATATATAATTTGCGATAAATTTAATTTGTGCAATTAAAATGTGAAATAACGGGTATTTGTTAATAAGTATAAGGAGGTATAAAGCATGATACTCTCTCATAAAGATTTTCTTTATCAAATTGAAGAAGATGGGACAACAGTGACCATATATAAAAATAATGATACCAAAACATATACTGCTATAGAAGCGACAGGCGAGCTCACACCGCATCATTTTTGTGTCTTAAATTATATTAAAGTAGATCTGAATCAAAGTGAAACATTTGAGGAACGCTTTCTAAGTCGCACAGCAGATTTGAATGATGTACATGGCTTCATATCGCTACGTGTTTTGAGACCCTGGGACCCACAAAATCATTATGTTGTGATTTCATTATGGGATGACCGTAAAAGTTTTGAAGTGTGGCAAGCTTCTGAGCAACCATTGAATTACCATCATCAATGGAATGGCGCATTAGATGAAGAGATTGTGAATTCCGATTTGTCATATTATATTAAATTTGATGCACAATGATGTGTATAGCGATTTTTCAAAATTTTAATAACCTGTCACTTTGCTTGATATATGAGAATTATTTAACCTTATAAATGAGAAAAAAGCAACGCACTTTAAATAAGATACGTTGCTTTTTCGATTGATGAACACCTATAATTAAACTATTCATCTATTATTTATAATTTTTTGTATATACAATATTTCTAGTTTGTTAAAGAGAATTAAGAAAATAAATCTCGAAAATAATAGAGGGAAAATCAGTTTTTGATATCAAAATTATACATGTCAACGATAATACAAAATATAATACAAAATATAAGATGTTATCAGTATTTATTATGCATTTAGAATATTAAAATTCCTTCATTACACTCTTGGCGGTTTCACTTATCAACTTATCATTTGGCTTATCACTTTTATTGTCTTTATTCGTAAAAATGACTAAAACAATAGGTTCAGATTGGCCCTTAGGATAAACAAAAGCAACATCATTTCTAGAAGCATATGTTATTGCTTGACCACTTTTATCAGCAACCTTATAGTCTTTTGGAACACCGTCTTTAATTAAAGTATCTCCGCTTTTATTATTTAACATTAAATCAAGTAAGAATTTTTTGTTTTCTTTGCTTAATTTTCCATTTGCGATAAGTTTATTTAAAGTCTTACCGAAAGCAGCAGGTGTTGAAGTATCTTTTTTGCTCTTTGGTGAATAGTAATTTAATTCTATCTCATATCTAACTGGATTTGTTACTTTATCTCCTAGTTCTTTTAGACGTTGTTTAACTTTTTTGATTCCACCGATTTCTTTTATAATTTTATTGTTTGCTGTATTATCACTATATGTCATTGAAGCCTCAATAAGTGCTTTTAAAGTGATATCTTTTCCTACATATTTTTCTAAAATAGGAGAATAAGCAACTATATCATCTTTGTTAATATGTACTTTTTTATTTAACTTATTATAAGGTACTTGTTCTAACAAAATAGCACTATTTATCGCTTTTGAAGTCGAAGCATAGGCAAATCTCTTATCTGAATTAAATTTTACTTCCTTACCACTTTTAGTATCTAAAGCATAAACACCAATATGAGCATTATATTTTTTTTCTAAATCATTTAACTCTTTGGCATGTGAACTGTTTGAATTACATGCACTTAAAACTAAAGCAATTACAATTAAAAATATTAACTTTTTCAAAATATACCCTCCAATATTACATTTGTAATTTCTATGAATCAATAATATTACAATTGTAATATTGGCGTCAATAGTTTATTATAAATATTTGAAAGAAGGTGTTGAAATGGCTAAGTTATTAATAATGAGCATAGTAAGCTTTTGTTTTATATTTCTATTGTTATTATTTTTTAGGTACATATTAAAACGCTATTTTAATTATATGTTAAATTATAAAGTTTGGTATCTAACTCTTCTTGCAGGATTAATTCCTTTCATTCCTATTAAATTCTCTCTTTTTAAATTTAATAATGTGAATAATCAAGCGCCCACAGTTGAAAGTAAGTCACACGAATTGAACCATAACATAAATACCACCAAACCTATTCAAGAGTTCACAACAGATATCCATAAGTTTAATTGGGATTCAATTGATAATATCTGCACAGTTATTTGGATAGTTTTAGTTATTATTTTAAGTTTTAAATTTTTGAAAGCCTTATTATATCTTAAATATTTAAAGAAACAGTCACTCTATCTAAACGAAAATGAAAAAAATAAAATAGATACGATACTTTTCAACCATCAATATAAAAAAAATATTGTGATTCGAAAAGCAGAGGCTATTCAATCTCCAATAACTTTTTGGTATGGGAAATATATTATTTTGATTCCTAGTTCATATTTTAAAAGTGTAATTGACAAAAGACTAAAATATATAATATTGCATGAATATGCTCATGCTAAAAATAGAGATACTTTACATTTAATTATCTTTAATATCTTCTCTATTATTATGAGTTACAATCCATTAGTACATATTGTAAAAAGAAAGATAATTCATGACAATGAAGTAGAAGCCGATAGATTTGTCCTTAATAATATTAACAAAAATGAATTTAAAACTTATGCGGAAGCTATTATGGATTCCGTATTAAAAATCTCAGTTTTTAATAAAAATATACTAAGCCACTCATTTAATGGTAAAAAATCATTACTCAAAAGAAGATTAATGAATATAAAGGACGCCAATCTGAAAAAACAATCAAAATTAATTCTAATTTTCATTTGTATTTTTACTTTTTTTCTCATGGTAATTCAAAGCCAATTTTTGATGGGGCAATCCTTAACTGATTATAATTATAAAAAGCCCTTACACAACGATTACCAAATTTTAGATAAAAGTAAAATTTTTGGTTCAAATAGTGGATCTTTCGTCATGTACAGCATGAAGAAAGACAAATACTATATTTATAACGAAAAAGAAAGTAGAAAAAGGTATTCTCCTAATTCAACTTATAAAATTTATTTAGCTATGTTTGGACTTGACCGACATATTATAAATGATGAAAATTCACGTATGTCATGGAATCATAAGCATTACCCTTTTGATGCTTGGAATAAGGAACAAGATTTAAATACAGCAATGCAAAATTCAGTTAATTGGTACTTCGAACGTATTAGCGATCAAATACCAAAGAACTATACTGCGACTCAACTCAAGCAATTAAATTATGGTAATAAAAATTTGGGAAGTTATAAAAGCTATTGGATGGAAGATAGTTTGAAAATATCTAATCTTGAACAAGTAATAGTTTTTAAAAATATGATGGAACAAAATAACCATTTTAGTAAAAAAGCAAAGAATCAATTATCTTCTTCATTATTGATTAAGAAAAATGAAAAGTATGAACTGTATGGGAAAACAGGTACAGGTATAGTAAACGGGAAGTATAATAATGGGTGGTTTGTAGGTTACGTAATTACAAATCATGATAAGTATTATTTTGCTACACATTTATCAGATGGAAAGCCATCTGGGAAAAATGCTGAATTAATCAGTGAAAAAATATTAAAAGAAATGGGTGTTTTAAATGGCCAATAAGCAAGTTGAAATATCTATGGCTGAATGGGATGTTATGAATATAATATGGGGTAAAAAATCAGTATCAGCTAATGAAATTGTAGTTGAAATTCAAAAATATAAAGAAGTTAGCGATAAAACGATTAGAACATTAATCACAAGACTATATAAAAAAGAGATTATAAAACGATACAAATCAGAGAATATTTATTTTTACTCATCAAATATTAAAGAAGACGATATTAAAATGAAAACTGCTAAAACCTTTCTTAATAAACTGTATGGAGGGGACATGAAAAGTTTAGTGCTGAATTTTGCGAAAAATGAAGAATTAAATAACAAAGAAATTGAAGAATTGCGAGACATTTTAAATGATATTAGTAAAAAGTAATTAGAGATATGTTTCAAACATAATACATATGTAAACTATGCTTGACTCTTATTAAATTAGTTTTGTTAATAACATTTAAAATATATTATTAAAGATGAGAGTGTACAGAAAATAACCATTTTCTGTACACTCTCTTTTTATGCCGAAATAAGTGAGTAATACATATATTTTCGTGTTCAAAAACCCAACAAAAAATCTATGTTCACAAAAGACCTTGAAATTAAGTTATGGTACACTGTATATGTATATAGGAGGTTTGTATTTTGAAAATAGGTTATGCAAGAGTTTCAACTGGATTACAAAATCTGAATTTACAGGAGGACCGATTAAACGCATATGGTTGTGAAAAGATATTTAGCGACCATATTAGTGGTTCAAAAAGTAAAAGACCTGGATTAGATAAAGCAATTGAATTTGCGAGATCAGGAGATACGATTGTTGTTTGGAGACTCGACAGACTAGGACGTAATATGGAGGATTTAATCACATTAGTTAATGAGCTTAACGAACGAGGTGTAAGTTTCCATAGTTTAGAAGAAAATATAACGATGGATAAATCAAGTTCTACAGGACAATTATTATTTCATTTATTCGCAGCGTTTGCAGAATTTGAACGAAATTTAATTTTAGAACGTTCTTCAGCTGGCCGAATTGCAGCACGTGCTAGAGGACGCTATGGAGGTAGACCCGAAAAATTAAATCAAAAAGATTTAAACTTACTTAAGACACTTTATGATAATGGCACGCCAATTAAGACAATTGCAGAGCAGTGGCAAGTTTCACGTACAACGATTTATCGTTACCTCAATAAATTGGAGGAAAAGGAAGATGAAAAACAAGGAGAAGTATCTAACTAATTTTTCTGAAGCCAAACGTAAAGAAGCTACTCAAAAGTACAATATTATAAAACCTTTTATCTTGGGCAAGCAATCTTTATCAAGCATTTCTAAAAGCAAAGGTATTGCGTTAAGTACACTTTATAGGTGGAATAAATTATATAAGGAACAAGGTCTTACTGGTCTAATTCATAATACAAGAGTTGATAAAGGTGAGCATAAATTAAAACAAAACATAATAGACGAGATTAAACGCCTTGCACTCAAGAATAAAAGAAATAGTATTGCTACGATTCATAGGAAAATCGCTAATTATTGTATAGAGAATAATTTTTATAAACCAAGTTATAAACAAGTTTATAGTATTATTAAAGCAATGCCTAAGTCTGTTATTGATTTCTCTCACCAAGGTGAAAAATACTATCAAAATAAGTACGATTTAATACAAATAAGAGAATCCTCAAGACCCAATGAAATATGGCAAGCCGACCATACTTTGCTAGATATTTATATATTAGATCAAAAAGGTAATATCAATAGACCATGGCTAACCATTATTATGGATGACTATAGTCGTGCAATTGCAGGCTACTTTATAAGTTTTGATGCTCCTAATGCTCAAAACACAGCATTAACACTACACCAAGCAATATGGAATAAGAATAATACCAATTGGCCAGTATGTGGTATACCCGAAAAATTCTACACAGATCACGGGAGTGACTTTACCTCGCACCACATGGAACAAGTCGCTATTGATTTGAAAATTAACTTGATGTTTTCAAAAGTTGGTGTCCCTCGTGGTCGCGGGAAAATAGAACGGTTTTTTCAGACAGTTAACCAAACTTTCTTAGAACAACTTCCTGGATATATAAACAATAATGATACTTCTAGCGATTTAATAGATTTTCAAAATTTCGAAGAAAAATTACGATACTTTTTAATTGAAGATTATAATCAAAAAGAGCACAGTGCTATCCAGAGCACTCCTATCAATCGGTGGAACAGTAATCATTTTTTTCCTAATATGCCAAGCAGTTTAGAACAACTTGATTTATTATTATTAGAAATACCTAAATCTAGAAAAATTCATTCAGATGGTATTCATTTTCAAGGCTTTAGATACAGTAATACAAACCTAACTGCTTATGTAGGTGAGTATGTATTAATTCGTTACAATCCCAATGATATGGCTGAAATACGCGTTTTTTATAGAGATGAATTTCTTTGTACAGCAATATCCCCTGATTTAGCTGATTATTCAATTGATATAAAAGAGATACAACACGCACGTAGTCAGAGAAGAAAACACTTAAAACAAAACATTGCTAGTCCAAGCACCACTGATTTAATTAAGGAAGAAAAAAGTTATGGTTACTCACCTCAAGAAACGACCAAAAACGTCAAAAAATTAAAGAGGTATCGTAATGACTAAAAATCAGAATTTCATTGAAACGAAAGAGTATAAACGATTTGCTGAATTTTGCGATGCTTGTATCAAATATCAATATATTGGGATCTGCTATGGTCAACCTGGTGTCGGAAAAACTTTATCTTCTAGGTATTACACAAATTGGAATACTATTGAAAAGCAAGTTAATCATAGAGGGTGGGAAGATCTAGCTAGTAAAACGACTGATGATATATTATCGGTGAATAAGATATTTTATACTGCACCGGCTGAAAAACAAACAAGATTAAGTAATGATCTATATAGTATTAGTGCAAGTATTGATTTGGGTCAAAAATTACACATCGTAAATAAGTATGGTCATGATCATAGTAAACATTATAGTGATATGTTTAAATATATTGATTTAATTATAGTAGATGAGATTGATCGCCTTAAAGTGCAACATTTAGAGCAATTAAGAGCTATTTATGATGAACATAATTTAGCAATGATATTTATTGGTATGCCAGGTATAGAGAAAAAACTATCTCGTTATCCTCAACTATATTCGCGTATAGGTTTTGCACATGAATTTGATAATCTAAGTAAAGACGAGACGCATCATATATTAGAATATAAGTGGCAAGATTTAGGATTTGATCTAAAACTCGAAGATTTTACTGATTATGAGGCAATAACGACGATTATTAAAATTACAAAAGGGAATTTTAGGCTGATTCATCGTTTATTTGCACAGATAGATAGAATTATGGATATAAATGGCTTAGATAAAATCAGTACAGAAGTTGTAGAAACAGCTAGAGATAGTTTAGTCATAGGTATTCGTTAATAGAAAAAGCAATGTACTTTAATATAGGACATTGCTTTTCTCATTTACTAGGTAAAATCATTCTCATATATCAAGTAAAGTAACAATAACCACTTGTGTATATTTTCTGTTATTAAAATATATTTCGAAACTCAAGGCTTTGTCACTAATACTGTTTTATTAAGATATTTCTTTACCTTTAAAATTTATTTTTTCAATTGAAAACAGGCTAGGAAACTTTGAAATGCACCCTAGCCTGTTCATTTTCTACGTTATTTTTCTATAAACTGCGGTCTTCTCTCAATACTCATCAGTGTAATGAATGCCATTAAAATACCACAAATGAGATACATATTTGCATAGCCAACCATATCTGCTATAGGCCCCATTAATGCAGCCCCGAGTGAAACACCTAAGTCAGCTGTTGCGATAAAGAGACCGAGTAACATATTTCGTCCAACTTTCGGTAATTTAAAGCTTAAAAATGAAGTTAATGTCGGATACACCATCGCTTGCGTCAAACCAATCATAACAGCACTGATATAAAGTATCCATCCGCCGACATAAGGACCGATTGCAATGAATAACAGCGCGACAGTTAATAATCCGAGGACACCTAACATAAACCGAACGTGCCAGCGTCCATCTGAAGGAATGTATTGACGTAAAAAGAAACGTGCAAATACAACCGTAATGGCTTGTACAGCTAAAAATAAACTCGCGTGACCGACTTGATACTTATTGACATACAACACGATAAACGTTGCCACTGCACCAAATCCAATTGAGGCAACAAGCATAATCGTCCCAGCTTTTAATAAAAACGGATTTTTAAATAACTGCAAGAACACTGTCATCGCACCATATGGCATCTTTTCTTGTTGCGCAGGAGTCGTGTCTGCATCATCATGTCCATGAAGCGTCGCACTGAAACCGACCACACCTGTCGTAATCGCGATAATGATCATCGTCAATGCGAAATAACTCAAGTTATCCAATTGCCAAATCCCCACTGCAATCATTGGTCCGATAATGCCTGGTATGTAAGAAAAGAGTGAGTATAAGGAAATACCTTGTGAACGATCCTCTTCAGGTAACGCATCGATAATCCCGATTTGTAATGACATAGAGAAAAAGGCTGTACATACACCTTGCATCACACGTGCAATAAAGTAACCTTCTAAACCTGTAAATCCATATAAGATCAGTGCAAAACCATTAATAATTAATATCCATCTTAATATTTTAATGGGACCGACTTTGGCGATAACTTGCCCTGCCCATGGACGAAAAAGCATGGCAGTCAACATGTATGCCCCCATGACAATACCAATGGTCGCATTGGTTGCACCTAAATCATGTCCGCGTAACGGGATCATGACATTTAAAATAGCATTCGCACTAAAGAAAAATAGCGCGAGAATATACAATCTCAAAAAAGGCCAAGCGAGTGCACCTTTCATATCAAAGCCTCCTAATTCATAAATTGTTTTTCAAAAAGTTCACGCGTATAATCATTTTGAAGCGTTTTCAACTGGTGTCTATTGAGTCGCTCTTGAATTTGACCGTCATTAAAAATGATCAAATCTTCACATAAATAGACCGCCGCTTGAATATCATGTGTAATGAAAATCAAACTGAGCTGATATTTATCTCTCAGTGTCGTTAATAAATCTAGAATTTGCGACTGAATCGACATGTCGAGCGCACTAATCGCTTCATCTAACACAATGTAGTCTGGATTCGTAATGACCGCTCTTGCAATAGCGACACGTTGCGCTTCTCCTCCTGACATCATCTGAGGATATTTATTTAAAAAGGCTGCACTTAACCCGACACGTTCGAGCAAAGCAGTCATATGCGCTTCTTTATCGTCAACCGGTGTATCGCATTGACTAAGTGCCTCGTTTAAAATTTGACGAACATTGAAATAGGGATGCAGTGAAGACTTGTAATCTTGAAACACGACGCTCATTTTCCCAAGACGGGTATGACGTTGACAGACCGGTTGTCCATCCAACATCACAGTTCCTGTATCTGGCTTTTCAATACCTAATATCATACGCGCCAATGTGGATTTACCACTACCACTTTCTCCAATAATCGCTATACTTTGTCCTTTACTGCATTGAAAACTGACTTGTTTCACGATTTGTCGTTTTTGCCTCTTCACACCACTACGATAAGATTTCGTGACGTTTTGAACTTCTAACATGACGCATCACCTCGCAATGATTTGTAATAACGTGTCACACGATCTCGTGCTGCAATCAAAAATTGAGTGTACGCATGTTGCGGTGCTGTGAATAATTGATGTGCTGGTCCTGCTTCAACGACATCACCATTACGCATCACAATAACCTGATCTGCAATCGACTTTACAACTGCTAAGTCATGAGAGACAAAAATCATGGCACAACCGATTTTTTCTTTGACCTCACGTAATTCTTCAATGACTTCATACTGTGTAATGGCATCGAGTGCTGTAGTCGGCTCATCCGCAATAATGATGTCCGGTTGGAGTGCGAGTGCTAATATAATCATTAACCGTTGCAACATGCCTCCTGACAATTGATGCGGATATGATTTTAAAATACGCTCAAAATCTCGTAAACCAAGCATGTCGAAGTAATGTTGTAACGTCGCCTTCTGTTGTTGTGTCGACATAGGACGGTGCTGTTTCAACATCATCGTCAACTGTGCACCAACTGTAAAAGAAGGGTTAAACGCTGTCGCACCTTGTTGCATAATCATTGCAATACGTCGGCCTCTGATTTTTCGAAAGTCCGCTTCAGACGCATTATGAAGCGCCTCTTCTTGGAACCAAATTTCACCGCTCATTCGAATATTACGGTCGTTCAATCCCAGTAATGCTTTACACGTCATCGATTTACCACTGCCACTTTCACCGATAATCGCAATGACCTCACCACGATGTAACGTCAAATTAAAGTGGTGGACGAGGACATGGTTCGTATGACCATCAATGAGTGTTAAATCTTCTACACGCATCAATTGTTCTACCATTATATCCACCCTTTCTTAATGCGTTGCTTCATTTGTTGTTGTGACAATTTTGGATCAATCGCAATTTGGAGCGCATCGGATAAAAAGTTCACCGCTAACACAATGACGATAATCGCAATACCTGGCGCAAACATCAACTCAGGGTGACTGAACATCACTTTACGTGCTTCATTCATCATCATCCCCCATTCTGCTGTCGGTGCTTTAACGCCGAGTCCTAAAAATGAAAATCCTGAAATTTGTAAGATCATCGACACCATCGAACTCGTTGAAATGATCGCAATATCTGCTAAAGTTCGCGGCAAAATGTGTGTCATAATAATCCGAGCGTGTGACAGACCAATCGTACGTGCAAATTTCACATCATCTGAATTGCGATATTGCATCACACTTGTGCGGATAATTCGGCAAAACCATGCCCAGCGCGTAATGATCAGTGCAACGATAATACTTTTTAACCCAATGCCGAGTACACCGATCAAAGCGAGCGTCATAACATATGTAGGAAACGATAACATCACATCGCAAATACGCATCACGAGTGCATCCACCCAGCGCCCAAAGTAGCCTGAGATGAAGCCGAGTAGCGTCCCTATCAACACCGAACACGCTAACGCAAACAAGATAAGCAAAAAGCTCGGACGTATCGCAAAAATCAAGCGTGTTAAAATATCTCGACCTAAATGGTCCGTACCAAGCCAATGTGCAAATGACATGCCGGCAAATTTGTCATCGATATTCACTGTATTGGGGTCATAAGGCGTTACAATCGGCGCGAATACCCCGAGTAAAATATAAACAGCAATGATTGCCAACGCCCATTTTGCGCCATTATCATTTAATAATCTTTGGAAAACAATCATCTTAATGCTCCTCCCTTAATTTCGGGTTCAGCCACATATTAATGACGTCTGCCAATGTATTAAATAAGATAAATAGTACCGAAACGATAAGAACATATGCTTGAATCATTGGAAAATCTTGTTCCAACACGGCTTTGACACTCAGTTGACCCATACCCGGCCACGCAAATACATTTTCGATGACGACAGAACCGCCTAAAATAATAGGAATCGACATACAAAAAATAGAAACGACGACTTGCATTGCATTACGTGCCACATAAACGAGCAGTTGCGACATCGGCACACCCATCGCTCGCATATAGAGCACATAATCTTGATCAAGTTGCTGAATGACCGCACTTCTGACATTTCTAAAATAAATGCCGGTATAACCAAGCGTGATCACCGCAACAGGTAAAATATAGCTTTCAGGACCTGTTAATCCCGACGTCGGTAATGCATTCAATTTAACTGATAGAAAAATAATCAATATCGCCGCTAGCCAATAAGATGGAATCGCGGTTAATACGAAAGCTGTCGTCCGTGTCATACGATCAAACCATGTCCCACGCAACAATGCTGTCAAAATACCAAACAACAGCGACAACACAATAATCGCCACACTTGAAATCAATGTTAACTTCAATGTATTAAAAAATGCAGGCCATAGTCTCAAACCGACATCTTCGCCAGTTACGAAACTATGTCCAAATTGTAGCTGTACCGCGGATTGCAGCCATTCCCAGTATTGTACGAGGAACGGCGCATCTAAATAGTACTTGGCACGTGTTTGTTCAATTAAACTTTGCGTAATATCTGGTACTTCTTGTGCATGTAGAATGACGACGGCTGGATCTTCACTAGATAAATGCGTTAATGCAAAAGTCAAAAAGCTAATGACAATCAACAACGGTATCATCAGTAACAAACGTTTCATCGCACTATATGCCATTGATGGACCACCTTATTTGTAATCCATTTGTTCAAATGGCAATTCGTATTGTGATTGTTTAAATGAAATATGTTCTAAATCTTTCGGAGCGACAACTGTCATACCTCCGTGAGAAATCGGAATAAAGATTGCTTCATCATGTACTGTTGTTAAAATGTCTTTATACTTTTGGTCTTGCTCTTTTGCATCTTGTGTTTTTAAAGCTGTATCAATGTCATCAAACAGTTGGTCTTTTTCTTTGATACCTGAAACGGCTGCTTTATAACCTGTATCTGCTTTAAAGCCAGAAATCGTGCTTTGTGGATCATACTGAAGACCCCATGTTTGGTTAAACAGTAAGTCATAATCACCTGATGTACGGCGCTCTGCCACTTTATCAGATGTTTCTCCTACAATTTTCAATGCCATACCAATTTCTTTCGCTTTCGCTTGAATAAATTCAGCTTCTTGTTTTTGCGAGCTTGAATGGTTGTCGTAATATAACGTCATCTCAAGCTTTTGACCGTCTTTTTCACGCACTTCACCTTTGTCATTTTGCTTCCATCCCGCTTCGTCTAATAGCGCCGCTGCTTTTTTCAAATCAAAATCACGTTTTGGTAAATCAATGTTCGCATGCGGCACGTTTTTCGAGAATAATTGTGACGCAGGCTTTTCAGTACCCTCTAAAATTTTGTCCGCAATACGCTTTTGATCGACGCTATACCACAATGCTTCACGCACCGCTTTATCTTGTGCAGGGCTGTCTTTTTTACCAGAGTTTGCAACAATCATTTTCGTATTCATCGGTTGACTGCGCTTCAATTGGAAATCGCCATTGTCTGTTAATTTTTTCATTGCTTCATTGTCGATGTTATCTGTACCACGGTCATCCGTAAACGCAAAGTTCACTTCACCTTTTTGTAACGCTAAAAATGATGTTTCACCTGCTGGTAATACTTTAGCGACTATCGTTTTCAAATGTGGTTTGCCACCCCAATAATCTTCATTACGTTCAAATGTCGCTTGCTCATCTTTATCATGTGACTTTAATTGATATGGACCTGTACCAACATAAGATTTCAAACCATCTTTTGTACCCTCTGCTTTAAATGATTTTGGTGAGACAAAAACGTAAGGTCGTGTCATGGCTAGTTCTTCCAACGTTGCGTTGTATGGCTCCTTCAAAGTCATCACAAAGGTATGATCATCTTTTGCTTCTGTACGGTCGATTAATGTTGATAATTTAATCCAAGAATGTAATTTTTGATTTGCTTGAATAGCATCAAAGTTCTTTTTCACGGCGTCTGCATTAAACGGTGTCCCATCTTGGAATTTTACACCTTTTCTTAAGTGAAATGTGTAGGTTTTTCCATCTTCCGATACGTCCCAAGATTCAGCTAATAACGGTTCAATCCCTTTTTGTGTATGATCAACTAATGATTCATAGACCATACCTTGTGCTGACATTGACCCACCGTATACATGCGGGTTCATATCCCCAATATCTTTCGATGTGGCATATGTAAGATTTTTATCTTCTTTTTTCTGCTCTAATGCTTTAGAGTTACCACAGGCTGCAAGTACAAGTAACATTACTATACTTACGGCAATCCACTTTAAATTTTTCATCATCATTCATATCCTCTCTTTATCTCATTTCTTTCAGTAGTGCTAGCATTTTTAGTACACATTGTTAAATTTGCTTGATTTTCTTTAGCGTATAAATATCAGTGTCAATGGGTACTCATGATGACCCACCTTGAACACTTTTATCAATCCAGTCACTTCATAGTTGAATTTTGTTTCACAGTCATTTTACTGGTTCTCAAAATGGAGTTTCATCCAATCAATGAACTTAACACATTCCCTTTATCCTTCAGAGTTCAATAATTTAGCGATACTGTTGATATCTTCCTCGAACGACTGTATTTGAAATTGCGTGGATACACGATCATTAGGATGTGCTTTTTGAAATGCCGTCAGTTGTGCTTCATAGCGTTGAATCAATGTATCCATCATTGGCGTGGAGATGTTCAATGCTTGTGCTATACCTCGCATCATTTGTGTACGGTAATAGTCTTCGTTCGGCATGCGAGGAATTTGCCAAACACCTTCCTCATTTCGAAAAACTTCTTTAAAAGGAACTGCTGAAAAATCAAAATACTTACCATTTTCATCTGGCTCTGAAAACGGATCAATTAAAATACCGGTATAACGTACGTATAATAAATATTCTTGCTCGATGGCTGAAAGTGTTTCAAACGCTTCAATCCGATCATCATCCATCGTTTCAGGGCGAAGGGGGTAATTTTCTTTCACCATAAATTTCAATAGATTTAACGTATCGATATTTAAATGTTTCAATATCGCCATAACTTCTTGCCACATTTGTCGCATTTCAGCGATTAACTGCATCGTAATAGGACCTTCTGGAAATAATTTGTATACATAAAATGGTACGGTCATTCCTTCAAACACTGCTTTCAAAGCATGTTTATTCATAAATAACGCTGGATGCACATAAAGTGAGCTGTTTCGCGACTCTGCCATGAGTGGATGGGCAACTTGCGTCACTGGAATTTGAACTTCAGATAACAAATCTATTATTTCCTGGGAAAAGTCAGATTGTTCATATATTGTACCGATATACAAATGTTTTTTTATTCCTTTTGTCAGTACACGATGTGGTGTTTCAGGATGCGATACAGTCGTATCACCTAAATATGTAGAAAATGAAATCACTTCAATATTCGGCTGTTCTGCACTAAACTGCTGTTGGACGACCATATGAGAACCAAACGTAGGAGAAACAAGCACGACATGTTTGAGTTGTTGACGTACAGCTGGAGACAACTGTTGTATAACCTGACTGTATGCATCGGCAGTACATGCAAGCACGAGCACATCATAATGTGGCTCGACTGCTTCATAACGCTCATACAATCGTCCAAGTGTTGCAGTACCTGCTAACGCCATATGCAAGTCATTTTGAACTTGTACTTCAAGTTGCTGTGCATTTTGGTATGCTTGCCAAAACTGTTGTGCCTTTGCTGAAACGTCACTTCGCCCCACCATATCTACATGATGTGTTGTATAGGTCTTGAATAACACTGCAAGCTGCACGGCGACCGGACCTGTCCCTGCAATTAAGACAGATTTTTTCATTATTATGCACGCCCTTCTGATTTTTTTTGGTAGAGTGCAATATCAAAGATTTGATCCGGACGTGTAATGTCATCTACAAAAGTCCACTGCTGCGGATGTGTCTCTTGTTTAGGATAATTAAATATAGATTTCAAGCCATCACCATAACGCATAGACACCACAATGTCATGACCGGTAAGGTGATAAAGTTCTTCTAAAATGTCGTATTTCATTTCGACCGTTGAGCTGAAGATGACATGTGTGACATTTTGAATTCCTTCTAGTTCGGATACTGTTGCTTGATGTATTTCTATTGGCGCATCTGGGGCTAAAATGCGAATGACTTGTTGTCCATAGCGCACCGCTTCTTCATCAATATCAATTCCAATGACACGTGCGCCTGTTTCTTTTGCAATTTGAACTAAAGTCATAGGGTACGCACCTGATCCTACTAATAGCACTGTATCTTCACATGTAATTTCAAACTGTCCAAATTCTTCCGAAATGCAATGTTCAATATTGTCAAAATATCCTGTCGTCCCATGCTCACCATGAATCAAACGGCGTGCTCGAGAGGACTCCATCAATTTAACGCATTTTGCAGTAATATCTGCTAGTGGTTTAATAAGATGCTGCTGTTCTGTAGTCTGACTCCGCCAATGCTCATACTGTTGCTTGGGCTGTTCATCCAATATATAACTGCTATATTCATCAATTAAGCGTTCCAAATCATTAAGTGCACGTTCGCCTTGTTGAATGTTATGATAAAGGTGTTCGAATTGCTGTTGGTAATGTTTTAATTGCGCTTCAATTTCATGTGTGTTCTGTTGTATTTTATTCATCACGTACTCCTATTCTATGTATGCTAAACCTGTGGCAACCGTTGAAACATTTCCTTTGATTGCAACTTGATAGCCCTCATCATTGTGATCAACAATGGCAGTCAACGCACCTCCAGGTTGTACAATTTCTTTTTCTAAATGTTCTAACTGGTTTTGATACGCTTCATAGACACCTACCGAACCCGTTCCTGACCCACAACTTTGCTCCCATATGATGCTATCTATCTGTGGCACATAGATGAGGGGATACAAGCGCTGATGCAGTGTATCATATAACATCAACCCAACAGCCGTCAGATGTTCTGGCCATTCTTCGGCTCTAACAAATGATTCGATAGAGGAGGCTAGCTTTTCTGACCACACTGTAATTGGGAATACAAAGTGTTGATATGTATCATATTGAATTTCCAACCCTTCAAACAAGACATCATCAATCTTATATTGTCTTTCTAATATTTTTTTTGGTTGTGGGAGCGTCGTTTCAAATTGTTGAGGTGTTTCATGTATCGCACAATGAACAGGCGTGTCCATTCCGGATACCTTCAATTTAAAAGAGGACGTCGTTAGTAAATTTCTATCCTTCAAATAACGAATAAATGACAAAGTCCCATTCCCGCAAAATTCTTGGCCACTCATCACAAGTTGATGTGGTAGCTCACCTTCATCATCTACAATAAACCCGACTTGTTCACAACCCACATGTGAACTTTTCATAAGTTGCTGGGCGATGTGCCTATATTGGCTAGGGTCATGTTGTGAATCCACTAAAACAGTCATATTTCCAGATGGATTGAATTTTGAAAAATGAACAATTTCCAATTTTATTCCATCTCCTTTTAAAATAAATATCATTAATTACAAATCGTAATCATAACGATTTAAAAATATCCTACTCTCAAATTTTTGAAATGTCAACAATGATAATCATTATCAAAACTTTACTTTTTATTATCCATTTTCATCTCTAAATATCTACTTCTAAAAATTCCTATTAATAGTCAGCCATTGTAATGATGTCATCGTACAAAGACCGCTGAATCATCATAATTTAAGATACATTTTTAAAATCGTTGCGAAACATTAACAGAAGCTGTGTTTGAACATGTAAAAACACATTAAAACGAGCTGTGAAATCATCTTTTGTGATGGATATTTTCACAGCCCGTTTTAATATATACATACTATTAATTTACTATTTTAATCTTATTTAGAATACTCGTATATGCTGGATCATTTTTATATGCTTCGTACAAACTTTGTAAATTCATTTCTTTACCTGTAGTGAGCAACTCTTGGTAATCTACCAACGCACCTTGTGTCCCACCTACAAATACTTTGTTTTGATTTACACCAATAATTGTCGCAAAATTTCCTTTTGGAGGATCTAAAGTATAAAACTTCATACCTGATGGCGCGTTAGGTATGTCTCTTTGATGGATTAATGTTAATTGATTAACATTCTTTGTAGTGGTCATCCCAGCACCTTGATATTCATATTGACCTTTTAGAATTTCTGACTTCGTTATTGTATAGTGTTGGATATCATTGCCAAAAAATACGAGTGCAATTCTAGATGCTTCGTTCAAATCTTTCTTTGTCTCATGAGAAGGTGAATGACTCACATTAGCTTGTTTATCAGTGCTTTGATTTTGTACATTCTTCTGTTTTGTCTCTTGCTGATTGTTTTTAGTATCTTTATCGATTCCTTTATTTTCTGTTTGCTGTGACTCATTGGTTGTGTCTGCCACTTCTTTCTTATTATTCTCTAACGTTTTTTCTTGTTGTTTTGCCGTTTTTTCTGTCTTATCATTTTGTGTCGATGATTGTTCTTCTTTTTTTGAATCTTTATCCCCACAACCAGCTAATAAAAGTAAAAAAGCAAAGAGCGCAAAAGCTAATCTTTTCATATTCAACACCTCATTTAAGTACATTTTTTACTATCTACTTATAAATATATCAAATATTTTTCTATACACAATAGGTCCATAGACTTATAGAAAAATATATGTAGTAAATATACATATTTTATAGCAAAACACTTTAGTAAAACTTTAATGGCATTAGCTGTTTACATCACTCATTCAATTTTTTAATAGATGTCCTTTTTAATCATACGCCCTTTAACGGAACATTGATTAAATATGCGGTTTAAGTCACTCATATAATAACATGACACTTTTAAAGATAACTCCTGTTTAATATTGACATTTATTATGTTTTATATGATACTTAAAAATATTATTATAGATAGTGGGTGCATTAAAATTGGTCACAGTAGGTATATCAGCTAACATTTCATACGATACGGGAGGAATGTTTCCCGGATATGAACGTTGCTACGTCAATCAAGATTATATTCATACCATTGTTAAGCATCATGCCATACCCTTAGTTTTACCGATTCACACTTCACAAGAAATGATTTCACAACAGATTGCACATATAGATGGTTTAATCTTAACTGGTGGTGATGATATTAGCCCATCTCTATACCAACAAGATCCTTATGAGAAGCTTGGCAGAACGCTTTTAACACGTGATTTATTTGACTTTAAGTTGCTTGAAGTTGCTAAGCGTAAAGGTATGCCAATTTTAGGTATTTGTCGTGGTGCACAAATCATTAATGTTTACCATGGAGGAAGCTTATATCAAGATTTATCCTATCGTGAAGCACATACGTTACGCCATCATCAAAAACACATCCCTACTGAAACGACGCATACCATCCATATCGAACCCAATTCTCGACTCGCTGATGCATTTGAAACTTCTCAGATCATGGTTAACTCATTTCATCATCAAACTATTCAAACACTCGCCCCCGAATTTAAGGCCATTGCCCATGCAACTGATGGGGTTATTGAAGCTATTGAAGCTACAAACTATCCTTATTTAATCGGTATTCAATGGCACCCTGAAATGTTTTGGAGAGAAAGTTTGATGGATCGACTGTTTTCAGATTTTATTAAAATATGTGAAAGTAAGTGATATGTATGAAAAAATTAGGCTTCTGGTCTATCGTATTATTATCTATCAATTCAATTATCGGTTCTGGTATCTTTTTAACTCCCGGATCAGTCATTCGAATATCAGGGATCTATACGCCACTGATATATGTCATGGCTGCTATATTTGCTAGTATTTTAGCGCTCACTTTTGCATCTGCTTCAAAATATGTAAATAAAAGTGGCGCTGCCTATTCTTATACAATGGTGGCTTTAGGTCCTCATATCGGATTTTATGTAGGGATTACGCGTTTTATTGCTGGGAGTATTGCATGGGGAGTCATGGCGACAGCTGTCGTTAAAACTGTCATCACTATTTTTGGTGGGGATCATACGGATGCACGTCTTATCACGTTGGGCTTTATTTTGCTAATGGGAATTTTGTTACTCATTAATGTACTCGGCAAACACCTTTTAGTCTGGGTCAGCAACCTCTCCACGATTGGAAAAATAGCTGCTTTACTTACCGTTATCATATCAGGTCTCTATTTAGTTATTCAAACAGGTGATACCCAGTTTAGTCGTATCAGTACACTTGTCGACACTTCTCAAATCGATTCACAAGCATTTGTTATGGCCATCATAGCCGCTTTCTATGCTTTTACAGGATTTGAAAGTATTGCTACGGGCGCACAAGATATGAAATCTCCAGAAAAAAACTTACCCAGAGCCATTCCGCTTGCTATTTTCATGATTGCATTCATTTATATTGGGGTTATTTCCATCACTATGACTATCAATCCAGTGGCGCTCATTCAAACCAAAGAAGTTGTCTCATTGGTGGCCGTATTTGATACACCTGTTATCCATCGTATCATTTTGTATGGAAGCTTAATATCCATGTTTGGTATTAATGTCGCTGCTTCTTTTTCAACGCCAAGAATTATTGAAGCTATCGCCCATGAAGGCCAAATCCCGAAATGGTTTAAAAAACGTACTGTCTATGATTTTCCGCTTCCTGCATTTATGCTGACATTCTTAATCGCTATTGCTATACCTTTGGCTTTTCAATATAACTTGACAAGTATCATTCTTTTAAGTTCAATTTCTAGGTTCATTCAATATTTAATCGTTCCAATCTGTGTTATTTTATTTTACTACGGCAAAACGAGTGCACCTACACTAAATCATATTCGTAAAAATTTCTTTACGGATGTATTGTTACCTATATTTTCTTTTGTATTGACACTCGTTTTACTTATAAAATTCAATTGGAAAGGGCAGTTTCTTATTACAAACGACGCTGTAACATCTTTTAACTATTTGGGTGTTGCCTCATTAGTTTTGAGTTACGTCATTTTCCCAATAATACTTTATCGTTTGACACCTCTAAGTAAAAAAGAGTCGACTCAAATACCACGTAAGATGACCTAAAATGGACGATTGAAAAATATAAGGAGTGGGACGAAAAAACTTCATTAATTATCGCTTTAACGTACCACTCCTTCTCATGCTATACATCACAAGCGCACGTCTCTAACTGTCATTCCGCTTCATCAAGCAGTAGTGACTTATTCGTCATTTAATCGATGCAGATGTTTTTGTTTACTCCATTAAAACTTTTAAAGTGAACGCGATATGTGACGATATTCGGTTACTCAAACCTAATACAATGGATTAAGATGCAGATTTTTTTATATGAGCGGCCATATCTAACGCTTCAATATGCAATAAATTATCCATGATACTCATATAAAATTTCGCTAGTTCTCCACCTGTTCGCTTTAAATCGAAAATATCAATACCAATAAAATCAACATGGTCCCAATTTTTTAAAACAGGTCTGACCTGCCAAATCCCTCTACGGGTCGCTAAAGCATCAGATGAGACCTTAACAAAAGGTTGGTTTAATGGAAATAGTGATGAAATAACTGCAACAACCCCATCATTTTTACGCCACTCTAACCTAGCATCACTGCCAATAATGCGACTCGTTAAATCCATTAACGGAAACACGCCCACATTAGGAACCTCTTTCCCCGAAGCCCCTTTATGCGATGCTTCAGCAGTATAAGTCGTGTATGTAATATTAGGGTTTAGGCTTGTTTTCTGATTTAAAATTGCCGATCCTTCTAATGTTAAATCATAGGCCGCGTTATCTTTCGTTTGCCAAATTGGGCTTTCACTCACACGCTTCATATAATCAAAGTAACTTTCACCAGGTCTTTGCTTAAAGCCCCAATGCCTTAAACCTAAGTCAAAGTCTGAATATTCGCTACCTGCCACCCGACTCAGTGCGTACATGATATGGCGTACAAATTCTTTATTTGCCACTTGATCTGCAGCTTGTGAGCCATTATGAGGGGTCCCGAGTGTCGTTATTGATGAAACCATATCAGTGAGCCCTCCTTTAAAAAGTGGCGAAATTGTACCACCATGTTTTTGGTGATACGCAATTTCATCTTTGCTACCATTCCTTAAAAGTTCTTCCATTAAACGAACCGTCTGTCCTCCCATACTATGCCCAATTAAATGAACTTTTTTACCTGGTCTCCAGTCAGGCATAATTCCTTTATAAATCTTACCAAAGCGTTCGTGACCATATTGAGCTGCATGTGCTGCACCATAATCAACACGACCGCCTTTGATAAAATAATATAAATCCACTGCACGTGCATAATTGCTACTAAATGCACCAACACTTGCTTGGTGTATATCGTAGCCTTTCTTCCTCAACGCTTCAATAACTTTAAATTTATTGCCTCCCCAATAATTCGGATAGAGTGCTGGTGCATTTTCACCTACTAACCCTAAAAATCCATGTACTAACACGATAGGATATTTATTGGTAGATTGCTTTTGCTGAGCTTGAGTGGATGATTTTTCTAACACCTCTTTAGAATTCGCTACACGCGTTTGGGATTGCTGTTCTTGTGTTGTTTCCTTTTGCGTCATTCCCTCTTCTGAAGCGCCTTTTTTAGTTTGATCTTTGTGTTCTGCTATAGCTTGCTCTTTACCTTGATCAGTTTTATCCTTAACGACTGGTTTAAGATTCTGTGATGTCATTTGATCGATTTCATCTGTCTGTGCTTTTTCTACATTTCGGGCCCGCATAGCTTCAGAAGATCGATGGTTCACACGTTTGCTCACTTCAACATCTGATTGGTCTTTTAATGCCACATCACTTTGCTGAGATGTTAAATCCTGGTTTTCTGCAATACGCCCGGCTTTACGGTTGTTTGAATGAGGAGATTCCTCAATCTGACTACCTGATTGCGTCTTCACTTTCTCGCTGTTTGGAACATCACTTAATTTTTCCCCCTTCTCTTGTTGTATGTCAACTAAAGAAGGGACATTTGTATTTTCATTGATATGAGTGGGATCAGACGTGTTAGGATTATCCGATGAAACACCTTGCTCCGGTGTAGTAGGCAATTGCTCTTGAGATGAAGCGTTAGCGAATAGCGATGTTTTAGGATTTTTAGAGTCACCTGAATGAGAATGTTGTCCTTCTTTTTGAGGTAACGACTGTGTATGAGTGTCTTCACTTAGCGACTGATTGCTTACAGTCACTTCTGTTCTCGCTAATTCACTAGATGCTTGAGTAGTATGCTGCTCACTTGCCATAGCGTCATGCCCACCGATTAAGAAGGTCATCGTCGCCAAGACTGAAACCACACCTACTGTATACTTTCTGATACAATAAATACTTTTTTGATTGTATTGATTCATGATATCACCTCTAATAAGATTAACTCCCCTTAATTAAATCCCCCTTAAACAACTGTAATGATAATATATCACATTAGTTATAAATATATATAGTATCATAAAATTATATTTAAAATTTATTGATTTACAGAATATCTGATAAAGGGTTAAAGATTTTAGTCTATATTTTAGGTGCTATGTTTTATTGCTTCCCTTAGTTGTCTCAATCATCAATTGGATTTAACTATCCATTTTTATAGTTGTCAAACATGCGCTTATCTTAATCTTTGCATCATAGGCCATTACGTTTTGATGTGCATGTTACCCCAATTTTTAAGTAGTTTTTAACTTTAATTCTCTGTCTTTCTTCAATACCATTACATATTGTACATAAGCGCAATATCTTCTTTATTGGTTTGAAAATTACAATGATAGCGGTTTTGTGTTTTTTATATCAAAATAAAATGCGGTCAGTAGATGCCCCACCAACCGCAAAAGTATACACTTCATAAAATGAAACAAGCGAAAACCTCGTATTGTTTTCGCTTGATAATTGTTCTATAGATTTTTGTTACACTATACTGTTTTCTGATGATGGTGCATGGCTACTTTCACAGTAGAGTCATTGAATACAATCCATATGCTAACACATCCAGTATGATAACATTATTTTCAACTATTAAGATTGGCGTTGTCGTCTAGAACGTTTGAATAATAATAAACCTGTGCCTGATACAACAAATAACAATGCCCAGAATGGCGATTTTTCAGTTAAACCTGTTTGAGGTAATTGTTCTATTTGCTCTGGATAAACTGTACCCTGCTTACGTTCATGCTCGTTTGCTTCGTTAACCTTTGTGGATACGTCATCTTCTTTATTATTAAAGCTTAAAGAAAATGGCGGCATGTGCCCTGATCCTTGATGTTTTGTCAGTCCTATCAACGCTTTACGTTTTTGGTATGGTATACTCTCTACATGTTGTTCTACATTTTTTGGAAGCAAAGCCCCTTCTGTATTTTGCCCCTTTTCAACTTGAGCAGATTCTGTTGAAGGTGGCGTAACCTCCTCATTAACAGAGGATTTCTCTACATCTTGTACGGCATCATTTTGAGATTCTGTAGTCTGAGATGGCTTCTCAGAATTCTCTGAGGCTTGTTCTGTATTTTCAGCACCTTTATCCTCTGTTTTCTTAGGATATACATGACCCGGTATCTCGGTAACTTCAGGATTAAATGATTTGTCAATTGTCATAGAACGAAGAATTTCATCCGCAAGTGCTGATTTCTCAGTGCTTGAAGTCTGCACAACCTCTGACTCTTCATCTTGCATATCTACTGGGCGTACTTCTGATGTAGTTTCAGCTAACTGTTGTTTTGTATGTGGGTCAACGGCTCTGAATGTCAAACGTTCTCCGTTTAACAATTGTATGTCTGCCGCTTTTAAATCAAATATAAACGCACCTGTCGCATCAGCTTGTAATGTAGGGAAACTACGATATTCCCCTAAATTAGATGCCATCTCTATCCATGCATGTGCATAATTCGTACGTCCTTCAACTTTTGACGTCCCCGGTATCAACACTTTCGACTCGCCATGTACTGCTGCTTGTGTAAGGTCTCCATAGATAGGTTGAACCTCCAAGTCACTTTTAGTATCATCCAATTTGTTGACTACTGGACTGTCATTCTGCTCATACTTTGTTTTAGCTTGTGCCACACGTTCGAAAGGCTCAACGTTCACATTGAATAATGGGCCTACTTCGTCATTAGATTTAAAAGATAAAGTCACTAAATCGCCAGACTTCAATGGGTAAGATTTATTGTAAAGACGGTTCAAGTCAAACTCGAAAAACCCTTGATCATCAATATGGCGCCAAATCCCGTCATAACGACCTTGCCACTCTTGATCAGTGAGTGCTGCTTGTTCTTCTAACGTATCACCTAGGTGCACATGTTCTTGATTGATTGCTAACGCGACTTTACCTTGTACAGATGTATGTCCTTTGATTTTACTTGCCCCTTCTAAAATAGGTTCGATGAATACTTGCTGTTGGCCTTGAATGGGTGTCAAGCGTTCTTCAGGAACTGTATACGCACCTTCATATCTAGGCGTCGTCACAGAAGCTGTCGCTGTTTCTTCGTCTTCCAATTGACCTAACGCCTCTAGGGCCTCTTCGCTCTCAAGTGCTGATTCATCAAAATCTTCAAAATTAAATGGCGTCATCGCTTCAACATCAACTTTTTGATTGTAAACAATTTGACGCCCTTTCAAATCATATACAAATTTACCTGTATCATCCGATAATACCTCTTCATAGCCATCATCTACAGACACAATATCTTTATTGTCGATCTTTACAGAAATCGCTTTGTTTGGCTGTGTATAGCCTGAAAGCTGTGCATCGCCTGGTTGTACTTTATCTAGTTGAATAGATCCTTCTTGTTGCGCTACAGGTAATTCTGCTTCACTCTCTTTTTCATTCACAGAAGCAACTTGCGCCTCCCCTTTTACTTCAGTCTGCTCGTTCTCCGACGCCTCTGCATTCCCACTTGCCATCACAAAAGTCAACGCCACACCTGTCGATACTAAACCTACTTTAAGCTTTCTTAGTTTATAATTTGTTCTTAACATTGTTATCCTCGCTCTTCTACTTATTCATTCTTTATATACTTTAATATATTAATGAAATAAATGTTATTAACTGATTATTAACTATTAATTAAAAGTACGGCATCTAACGTTCAGGGGTTTTAGTTTTTTCGCTTGTTTATTTGTACATATTAATAATATAGATGCCTCCTAAAGTGAACCTCACACACCCTCTTCCAACTCACTCATTTTATACAAATAGGGGTACTCACAAAGGATTGGCATTATTATGGCATCGTTATCGCACAATCACAGTTTACTATTCTGCTCATTATGATGACACATTTCGTTAGTAAGCTTTTTTATGACGAACATCATATAGGAAAACGTATTATTTATAAACATATCAAAAGGTGCCGTATCTTAAATGCCAAGTTATACACATTATTTTCAATATATTTCTTGTACTATACTTTATTATTTATTTCATCTCATATCTATCATTGTTGTTTTCATTCTCAACGTATATAAACTCATATGCCCATCATCATTAAACCTAATCATAATCATCTAGAAATTTTGACTTTAACATGTCAGAGTCTCTAGATGTCTTTTTGTCTACAGCTATAAAAATATTGTGTTAAAATAAACCGTTTTTATTTCCTCCCCCAATAGACATCTTGATTGCATTGCTCATCACTTGTTTTAGAATATGACGTCAATTCCTCAGTCATCTCTTATATGTATTATGGTTTGATCCCCAACGTCTTATTAACTCAATTTTTACTTTTCTGTGTTAAATATATAGTTTTATATCAAATTTTGTTTACATAAACTTAATTCACCTTCATAATAAAAAGAAATCGGTGAAGGATGTGAGAAATTATGTTATATCTCATTTTTACAATGTTATTATTCTTTGTTTGGCTCTACAATGTTTATCTGTTTCTTAAAGTGATTTTCACATTAATTAGGAAACGACCCGTAAAGCCTACCTTAAAAAAATATGGAATGAGTTTCATCCCTCTTATCATTCTATTTGTTATAGTTGGGGGAATGACGGACACTGATAAAAACAAAAGTGCAAAACATACGAGTCAAACCCACCAGGAAGAAAAAGATAAAAAACAAAAGAATGAAGAAAAAGATAAAGATAGAGATAAAAAAGGCAAAAAAGATGATGGATCAAATTCAACATCAAGCGAAAAAGAATCACAATCTGAACATCAGTCGAATCACGAAAACAAGCAAAGTACGTCAGATAACTTAATTGCCGCTCTATTCGTTAAACATATTGATGGTGATACCTCAAAATTCAATATTGATGGCAAAATTAAAACCGTGCGTTATTTATTGATAGATACGCCCGAAACAAAACATCCGCGTTTAGGTGTTCAACCTTTTGGTAAAGAAGCCTCCAATCGAACAAAATCACTGTTGAGTAGCGCAACAAAAATTGAAATTGAATATGATGTTGGTCCTAAAACAGATAAGTATGGTAGAGACTTAGCCTATGTATTTGTTGACGGCAAATTAGTCAATGAAATCTTAGTCAGAGAAGGATTAGCAAAAGTCGCTTATGTTTACCCACCTAACACTAAATATTTAGAGCGTTTGCAAGCAGCTGAAGCCTTAGCAAAACAAGAAAGATTAGGCATATGGTCTGAGCAAACTGATACTGTTGCACAAGATACCGCTTCAGTTAACACAGCTTACACAGCGCCTCAACAATCGACGCCAAATCAAAATGTTGCACCTCAGCAAACATGGTTTAAAAACTGTACTGAGCTTAATAAAGTTTATCCTGGTGGGGTCCCACTCGGTCATCCAGCCTATCAACGTCGCTTAGATAGAAATCACGATGGGCATGCTTGTGAAACCCACTAATATTTAGCAAGTGCGCACATATGAATTTCCAAAATGTATAAATAACAGGCTAGAAGCTGTCCCACAACAGTTATTCTAGCCTGCTTTTTCTGGTTAGTGTCATCGATGTGTTGCACGAATGTATATGAATTGATAAAGATTGTCGTCCCATCATTAACAAATGGATATTTCTCCCTATTCCTCCACGCTTTCAACAGTTGATTTCATACCTACAAATATGAGAAAACATTTTGATTAACATACACATCCCTCATTTTGCAAAATCAAATTATTCAATTAATCAAAAACAATAGACCATTGTCAGGACAACCTCATCTCGAATTACAAAAAAATAATTTTTCTTATTAATCGTTTCTTAATATCATGGTATAATTAGTGAAGAAAATCACAAAAAGAAAGGTTGTCAATGATGAAACTTCAAAAAGCGCCTTTAGCAACATCAGGATTGATTTTAGGTTTGTTGGGACTAGGGAATCTCTTGAAAGACATTTCTCTTATTTTAAACGCCATTTGTGGCATCTTAGCTATTTTAATTTGGCTTCACTTGTTATACAGTATGTTTCATAACTTTAATCATGTTAAAGATCAATTGAATAACCCTCTGGTCGCATCTGTGTTCACCACATTTTTCATGTCAGGATTTTTAGTCACTACTTATTTAAATACGTTTTTTAGCAATGTCACTGTCATCAATCAGTTCATTATCCCTTTATGGGTTGTGTGCCTTATTGGAATGCTACTACATATGACTATTTTTTCAATGAAGTATTTAAAACGTTTTACTCTCGAGAATGTTTATCCATCATGGACTGTCCTTTATATTGGTATTGCAATTGCTGGATTGACTGCACCAGTGAGCGGCTATTATATCATTGGTAAAGCTAGCGTTATCTATGGTTTTCTAGCCACTTGTATTGTTTTGCCTATTGTATTTAAGCGGTTAAAAGCATATCCATTGCAACGATCTATCAAACCCAATACTTCTACCATTTGTGCACCGTTTTCTTTAGTGGCAGCGGCCTATGTGCTTACCTTTCCTAATGCGAATAGTTACATCATCATTATTTTTTTAGTATTGTCTCAATTTTTTTATTTTTATATCGTTTTACAGTTACCACAATTATTAAAAGCACCTTTTTCACCAGTGTTTTCAGCTTTTACATTTCCGTTAGTCATCTCAGCAACTGCTTTAAAAAACAGTATGTCAGTATTGGCATTTCCTGAAATCTGGGAATGGCTGTTACTTTTTGAAATGTTATTAGCTACCTTAATTGTGTTTAGGGTGCTTTTCGGTTACATGCATTTCTTTTTAAAACAAGCCTAAAAATAGGGCACTTGGGAAGCATATGTTTATAGTATCAACGTATTCAACGCCAAATAAAAAAGGCTAGAAAGTGCATTATAGCAACGTTTCTAACTCTTTTATTATGCTTATATATTATTCCCACTCAATGAAAGGGTAAGTTTTCATTAATTTGTAATAGCCTATAAAGATTGATATATCAGTGTTTTGATATGTGAGTACTTCCTGTCAATTTACATTACTTACTAAATAACGTATTCAAATAAGTATTCACTGCCTGCATGCGTGAGGTTATAATCTGTTACTTTCACCAAGAAATGTATTTTAAAGATAAATTAATACATACACAAAAACTCAGCCCTACATCTTACGACGCAGGGCCTACAAACATATAGTTTATTTCCTTAATAACAATAATAGAGTAAAGATTAGTAATTAGCAAGTGCTTCACTAAAAAAATTATATACTGACTTAAAGCGTTCGTCGTATATATGTTTATTCTTTCGAGCATACTCCATGAAGGCATTGAGTTCATCAATTCTACGTGCTCTCATATTTTTGTTCACAACTATTTTATCGTAAACATAAAGCATTGCTAAAATATCATGAATATTGTAATTACTAAGCCTTTTATCTAAAGTTTGTTTACGAATACCTAAACTTTTCGCATATTGTGTTATTAACACGCTTTTATTATTGCCATTAATTTGGTTTTTCAAAACAATATTATTTAATATAGGGGTATTATGTGCAGCTTTATTTCTGATGTTTTTTACAAATCGCACCGTTTTGCTCAATTCTTTAAACTCATCAATTTTATACGTATTATAATAAAATTCAATGAACCAACACAAGTTGCCAAACTGTATATGCTCAATTAAAAACCATATAGGCGTGTTTTGTTCATACTTATCATAATCTAACTTTCTATATGTATCATAACTCAAATATTCCATCATTTTTTTATATGGATTTTTTATTTTTGACGTCTGTCTCACATAGCCAAAAAAGCGTTGTACAGCCTTATAGCCATCTTCGTTTTCTAAATATGTAATTGACCTCATAATATTTAACTTGATAGAGTGCTCAATGTCCAAACAAAATTTTATTATAATATAACGCAATCTCATATCTAAACTTGCTAAATCCACTAAATTTTTAAAATCCACTTCTTGATATCTTTCAACTAACTGACTTTGATGTCTTACTATTTGTTTTGGGTAGTTATCAACATAACTATTGAGCTTGTAATAATAATTTTTAAATTCTAATATTCTCATGGCTTCTATTTCATTAATATAGATAAATTTTACACCTTTAAACTTCATATAAATTATAAGAGATTTGAATGATAACGACATTGTACAACCTTACCTTTTTTAGGATATTACACATATTATACATTAAAAACTACAAGATAGTGCTAGGTAATTTTAATGTTTTTATCCACTTTCTTATTTCCACTATTGGCATCACGTTCTTTAACCTTCAAATCGTAAAGTCATATTTTATGTTATCTTTTGCTAGGGTTTTACTTGTGAATATATCGCATATCTTAACAATCACGACAAGACACTTTTGTCTACTTGTCCAAGTGTGGTAGGTAACTCACAGACCCCGCACAAAATGACGGGCGTCAGATGAATACCCGGATAGAACGACGCATACGCTTCTTTTTAGAAATTCCCCTTTATTCATATCCACATTGCTATGATAGCCATATGGTTGGTGTAGTAGCCTACACATGACGTTGTGATTTACGACTTCCCCACCTTGTCAAAACCTTAGTGAAAACTACTACGCTGAGCTTTTCCCATTATGTTGAGAATTGGTGGCTTAGAATACACTATTTTGAAGCGGGGTTATCTATCCAAGAAGTACAAGACAGATTAGGACACGGCGACATCAAAACCAATATGGATATTTATGCTCACGTCACTGAAAAACAACGTGACCAAGTGGCTGAAAAGTTCGCAAATGATATCAATTTTTAGCATTAACGTATTCAACGCCAAATAAAAAAGGCTAGAAAGTGCATTATAGCAACGTTTCTAACTCTTTTATTATGCTTATATATTATTCCCACTCGATGAAATGAGTGTTTTTCGTTAGTTTATATTATCTTATAACAATTGATGTTGCAGTGTTTTTATAACTTAATACTTCTCATCAATTAACATCACTTCATAATTAACGTATTCAATTACGTATTCACTGCCTGCAACGTGTGGGAGAATTTTATAAGTGGTTAGTCACAAGATACTTAATTTTACCCATTCACTGATTTCTAAAACATAAATAAAGAGCCATATTAAATTACGACTTCGATATCAGTAAATATAACCCAGCATGAGTTGTGTTTATTTCAAAGGACAAAACACCCATCTTAAATTATGGGTGTTCATTCATTTCTTTTTGTTATTAGATGAAAACAAGAATGCTCCAAAAAACAGTAAAGGGAAAATAACAAACAAGCGAGCATCAAATGTATTCTCCCCAATAATAACAGGTAAAGATATATAAATAATAAAAGTTATTACTAAAAACGCCAAATAGATTTTTTTATTAGTGCTCATCACAAGTACACCTACAATACAATAGCAATGAATGCTCTAGCTACAATATAAGCAAATTGTTTATTGAAACCAAAATTATTAGTTAATCCTGTAGCTATACCATCAGCTAAATTACCTTCAAACCCCGTTAAAATGTCACAAAACTTATTAATACTTTGATAATGGAACATGACTAACTTTGTACCAGTAGTATTTTCTATTTTAGCAACTAATTTATTCCAAGCTTTCTCTCCAATTTTATTAACAGTAGCTCTTATAGCTTTAGCTCCAGCTTTCGCCGTTACAGTAGCTTTACCTCTCTCTGCTACCCCATTTTTATAATCTCTAACTTGTCCTTTTAATTTTTCAGCCACACTCGGTTCTTTAAAGTCTTGTTTACTATTATCTATTTCTTCTAATAAAGCATTTCCAATTTTTTCTCTTTGTTTCATTTCCTCATCAACTGCTTTAACAGTTTCAGCATTAGCTTTACCTGATTCTACCGTAAAATAAACAGGCCCAATCAAAAGAGAGGTCGCAATACTAGCAGTGGCAATTTTTCTTAAGTTTTTGTACATTGTAAAAACCCCTTTATTCAGAATTTAAACAACCCCTTAATAAACATCCCTATATTTAACGTATCATATCATAGTTTTCTTTCAACTGTATTATTGATATCTAAACACTAATTCTTAATTACATAGTCCGCTTTAGCAAATTCACATCATATTTAACACAAAAACCTTTATTAAAAACCACCCTAAATAATAAGGGTGTTCACATACTAAAAATAATTCTATTAATATATCAAAAACCTTTTCTTTTGATCTGCCTAGTAAGAAATACAACAATTAATATTCCATGTATAATCGTTAATCCTTTGAAAAAAGGCGAACTAAATGAAATGAAAAAAGCTGTCAGTATGATTTCAAGTAAAAACACAAAAGTTATTATAGCTAATAACGTTTGTTGCGATTTAGGCATGTTATGATCTTTTCCGCTCATAATAAACCTCCTTAACTGGATAAGTTTCATTAGATAATATACTATCATTTGAATTAACAAAGTCCAAACTTGGACTCTGCTAATCACTGTTGTTAATAACGCCAGCAAGCTCTTCCAATTCTTTTTTTCTCTAGTTCTTTCTTGAGTATCCCCGAATAAATTTTTAACATTTAACACTGTATTCAATTTTCCATAAAAAACCGCCACCTAATAAAAGGCAGTGGTTCTGCATTAATCATCTACTGAATATCATCAACAAATTCTGGTGTCACAAGACTCACATCTAATTTATCTGTAAATAAGCTATGATACTTCGCTAACATTTCACGCGCTTTGTTACGATCACTTATTTTAGCTGGTACATCATCGTTTCTACATGCTCGTTATAAATTACGTTCATTCTATTTGTATCTGGGTTACGGACATACTCACCACGTTTAACGACAACTTCTCTCGTTTCAGTTTCTTCTCCTATTGCAGTTCTACTCATTAAATACATTGGTTTAAATGTCAGAATTACCTACACATTACGGCAAGATTATTAAGGCTTTAAGAAAATACTTCAATATAACCCAAAGTAAGTTGAGCAAAAAAAACCGGCTTTAGTCAGAACACTATATCAAATCATGAGAATGGAAAAAGAAATATAGGTGTTAATGAAATTGAAACCTATAGCAAAGCATTGGGTGTACCTAGTTATGTTGTACATAGAATTTCAGACGAGATTAAAGGAAAAGGTTACAGTCCAACTTTAAACGATTTCTCTATATCCGATAAAATGTATAGCTATGTCAAAAAGCCTACTATAACGAAAGTGATATATACTTTTCGTCCTACGATTTATATGATGAAACAATAAAAATATTAGAATTATTAAATGAGGCAAAAATTGATATTAACGAAATAAGTTATGAATACGTACTAGATTTGTATAAACAAATTTTGTCAAATTCATTTAACAAGTCAAAAACAAATTATGAAACTTTAGCCAAAAAACGAAAATTAAATGACAACCTAAGTAAGGTGACAATTGAAGAAATAGCTGAATTTCACGAAAAATATATTGCTTTAATGTTTGAAAACTTGGAGACTCATGATAATAGAAAAAAGCGTTAGAAGAAATTGAATAACTAAAAGAAGAGGCTTTAAATATAGGAGAAAAATTACGCCTAGTTCACGCCTAGTTCCTAACTATCATTATGATGCAATTGATGGTGAGCCAATGTATAAAATATACTTATATAAATATCAAGATAGATTAGAAGAACACAGAAAATTCATTCTTGGACAAGAAAATAATTAATCATCACGCCAAACGGTAACCATTCCGTAGTAGGCGTGTCAATCCAATCTCACGCATGCGGGCATGATGAAAGGATTGATCTACATGATTAAGAAATACAAAAAGAAAGACGGTACAACAGCCTATATGTTCGTGGCTTATTTAGGTACCGACCCTATTACGGGTAAACAGAAGCGGACAACGAGACGGGGCTTCAAGACTGAAGGAGAGGCAAAGATTGCTGAGGCAAGACTTCAAACAGAGGTGAGTCAAAACGGCTTTTTAAACAACGATATAACAACCGTTTGAAGAAGTTTATAAACTATGGCTTGAACAGTACGAAAATACTGTAAGAGAAAGCACATATCAACGTGTTTTAACTTTATTTGATACAGCTATATTAGAACATTTTAATGATATACCTATTAAGAAAATAACCGTGCCATACTGCCAAAAAGTTATTAATAAATGGAACAAAAAGTACTCTGATATTAAAGCTATACGAATATACACATCTAATGTGTTTAAATATGCCGTAAGCCTTAAGATAATCGCTGATAATCCATTTACACATACAAAAGCACCTAGAAAAAAAGAAACGCAACAAGACGCGTCTATGAAGTATTATTCAAGTGATGAATTGAAACAGTTTTTAACTTTTGTTGAAGATGACCCATTATATTATGCTATTTTTCGAACATTAGCTTTTACTGGCTTTAGACGTGGGGAATTAATGGCTTTAACATGGAACGATATTGACTTTACTAAACAAACCATATCTATTAATAAAACTTGCGCAAGAGGTGCAAATTATAAACTGGTAATACAAGAGCCTAAAACTAAATCATCCCATAGAACAATAAGTATTGATGATAAAACTGCAAATGTATTGAAATCATGGCGCACTCATCAAAGAGTGGAGTCCCTTAAATATGGTCACAATACCTCTGACAAACATCAATATGTTTTTACTACTGTACGTGATAATAAACCACTATATCCCGAGCATTGCAATAAAGCATTAGACTTAATGTGTGATAAGCATCATTTCAAACGTATTAAAGTACATGATTTTAGACATACTCATTGTTCACTTTTATTTGAAGCGGGGTTATCTATCCAAGAAGTACAAGATAGATTAGGACACGGCGACATCAAAACCAATATGGATATTTATGCTCACGTCACTGAAAAACAGCGTGACCAAGTGGCTGAAAAGTTCGCAAATGATATCAATTTTTAGCATTAACGTATTCAACGCCAAATAAAAAAGGCTAGAAACCGCATCACAACGGTATTTCTAGCCTGTTAATTGTATTATATCATTATTCCCACTCTGTTTTCAACGTAAAGTGTATAAAACAGAATGCGATACTATCAAGGGAGTTAAAACAATATACAGAACAGTAAAACACTATAAATAAAAATAAAAGTGCAATAAAAGTGCAATTTTTGCACCTAATCATACTCTGTTTATATATGAAAACTAGATTCTGAATCCAATATTTGGTTAACGAGAGGCGTTCGAATTTGAACGTCTTTTATATATTACTTTCAAATAAATATGAGGTAGAATACTATCTATTTTCTTTTTAACCCAATTGTTATAATGGAGAGTGTAAAATATTTTGTGTAAATAGAAAAAAGGAAGTCCCTTCTGTAGAATAGAGTTACCACAACACATTCACAGAAGAGAGGACTTCCCTATGAACGATTTTACTACAGAAATTCTAAAGACTCTAGCGAACAAAGGCGATTTGAATGAATTATTCCGTGTCCATTTGGAGAAAGCAGTCAATACGCTTCTCAAAACGGAGTTAACGGCTTTCCTAGATTACGAAAAGTATGATCGCATTGGTTTTAACACGGGTAATTCTCGTAACGGCTCCTATGACCGTACGGTCAAGACCGAGTATGGGGAACTTCATCTCCAGATTCCGCGCGACCGCAATGGTGAGTTCAAGCAACAGACTGTTCCTGCTTATAGACGGACGAATGACACGTTAGAGGAGACCGTCATTCACCTCTTCCGAAAAGGTATTACCATGTCGGAAATCGCAGACTTGATTGAGAAAATGTATGGGCATTACTACACGCCCCAAACCATGTCCAATATAACAAAATCATTTACAGAAGAGGTAACGGCGTTTAATGGGCGGGAGCTTCATGACCGTTATGCTGCTATTTATATGGACGCAACGTATATTCCGTTAAAGCGGAAAACCGTCGCCAAGGAAGCTATTCATATCGCAGTTGGCATTCGCCCGGACGGATCAAAGGAAGTATTGAGCTATGCGATTGCACCGACTGAATCCATCACGATTTGGGAGGAAATTTTATTGGACCTTCAAGAGCGCGGTTTGAAAAATGTCCTCCTGTTCATCACGGATGGCTTAAAGGGGATGGTAGGAGCGATTAGTCGGTTCTATCCCAAAGCTCGTTTTCAACATTGTTGTGTACACGTTTCCCGTAATATCAGTCATAAAGTGCGTGTCGATGATCGTAAGGAAGTCTGTGATGATTTTAAAATGGTGTATCAAGCCTCATCTAAAGAGGTGGCGTTGGAAGCACGTGGTACTTTTGCGGAAAAATGGAAAACCAGCTATCCAAAAGTGGTTGAATCGATTCTTTCGAACGATCACTTGCTCACTTTCTATGATTTCCCCTTGGCCATACGCAAGAGTATTTATTCTACGAACTTGATTGAATCCTTTAATAAACAAATCAAGAAATACAGCCACCGCAAGGAACAGTTCCAAAATGAAGAGTCGATGGAACGTTTCTTAGTCTCGTCTTTTGATACTTACAACCAAAAATTCCTAGGTCGCAGTCATAAAGGTTTCCAACAGGCCGAAGGCGAGCTCGAACAAATGCTAAGCCAACTGATTGAGAATTAGAAACAATCTGCAGTAGGGAAGAATCATTTACACAAAATTATTGACGCTCCCTTATAATGAGAACTTTTACTAACATAATTTATGATAAACTTACTATATAATCATATTAATTAAATAGTTAGGAGATCTGCTTATGTTTATATCTACTCTTCAAATTCGAAATTTTAGAAATTATGAATCCGAAATCTTTCGATTCGATAATGAGACAAATACTATTATAGGTGAGAATGATTCAGGGAAAACCAATGCTCTTACTGCATTGAGAATCTTATTAGATGATAGTTATTACTATAGTAGTAAAACACTAAAAGAATCAGATTTTTTTCATGGAATTCAAAATGGGTGGCAAGGGCATTGGATTATTATCTCTGCGACATTTGAAGGAATCAGCGAAGAAGAATTTGACAATGAGATTTGTGCTTCCATTTCTTTAAATTCTGAAAGTCAAACAATCTTAGAAGAATTGATTTCAAATGCAGATAAAGGTGTAGGTAGTATTTCTCTATTTATTAGACCTAACAAAGCTATTAGAAAGCAATTATTTGATATTTCCACTGAATTAGACTCTCATCAATTTAACGAATTTAGAAATTCTATTCGTCTATCCGACTATGAATTTTACTACACATCTAAATCAAATCTAAATTTCTGTATCAATGAAAATTATGATAAATTGGTAGGAAGACTCAATGACAATATAGCTAGTAATCCTGAAGAAGACGATGAAGCTCTGTTGGGCTCAAGAATTGACATGTCAGATATTTTCAAGCATATTTCGGTTGTTTATGTTGACGCTCTTCGAGATGTTCTTAGAGAAATGAAAAACAATCGAAACCCAGTCAAAAGAATCATGGAAACAATTGAATCAAAAATATCATCAGATAATGTTGAGTCATTAAAAACAATTATACAGCAATTAAATGAGACTATTACCAGTGTTCCTGAAATTAGGAAAATTGGCGAAAATATTAATCGGCAACTAAATAGCATAATTGGTTCAGTGTATTCTCCTAATCTTCTTCTTTCCTCAACTATGTCAGATGATATGGGTTCTTTAGCAAAATTTCTTTCAATGAAGCCAGAACAAAATATCGACTTAGACTTACTAGGGTTAGGACATCTAAATATGATTTATTTAGCTTTGAAAATAGTCGAATTTGAAGCGTGTCGTTCAAGAGAACTACTTAATATTATGTTGATTGAAGAACCAGAAGCTCATATTCATCATCATATTCAAAAAACTCTGTTCGAAGGATTAAATCTTCAAAAAAACTATACTCAGATTCTCATGACCACACATTCTGTACATTTAGCTGAAGTGTCTGAAATATCTCGGATGAATGTATTAAAATCGTTTAATGGCAAATCTATCGTTATGAATCCAGCAAATAATCTGAACTCATTTGCTAAAGAAAAGTTAAAAAAGAACAATCTAAATCTAATAAACGCAGTAGAGAGATATTTAGATGTTAAAAGAAATGGATTGCTTTTTTCTAAAGGTGTTATCTTAGTTGAAGGAGATGCTGAAGAAATACTTATTCCTCAAATAGTAAAAAAATTATTTGGTATAAACTTAGACGAACTTGGAATAGGTTTGATTAATGTTGGTAGTACTTCGTTTGAATATATCGCTAGCTTGTTTGACGATGATAGAATACAGAGAAAGTGTGCTATTGTAACTGATTTAGATGAACAGGCAATCCCATCAGAACATCGATTGTATAAAAGCACTGCACAAGAGAAAGGTCAAGCAAGAAAAGAAAAATTATCCTCCCTTTTTAATGAAAACAATTGGGTTAATTGTTTTTATGCTAATACAACATTTGAAATTGAGTTTTTAGATGTGAATAAAGAAAATATTCTAACTTATGTCAGTCCAATTATAGATGACGCATTCAAAGATAAAAAAACAATAACTGCTTATAAAGAAGAAATACAAAGTGAACAATATTTAGAAAGAAATTTAGCGATGTTAAAACTAGCCAATCATGTTGGTAAGGGGTGGTTTGCAATTGAGTTAGGTGAAAAAATTGACTTTTTAATCAAAATTCCTAAGTATATTCTTAATGCTATTGCTTTTGCATGTCAGGAAATAGTAGATCTCTCAATTTATAAAAAAATTCTACTCCATACAATCGACTTGTACGAGGAAACTACAGAATTGTCAGCTTTATCAGCTAGTTTAAAAACAAGTGATACAGCTGATTTGAATATAGCAATAATTTCTTTATTAGAGTACTTTGGTAAAGATGAGGATGTTGTGTATCTAATCAATCAGATAGAAAATTACACAAAAATACTTTATGCTGAGGTTTCAAAATGACAAATATCTTCGAAAAAATCGTAAATGATTTAAATTTAGAACAAAAAGATGTTGTGGAAAGTGAAGATAACCTTTATGTAAATGCATGTCCTGGGAGTGGGAAAACAAGGGTACTTACAAGGAAAATTGCTTACCAAGCAATTAAACACGATGGATCACTAAAAAGAATAATTGCTATCACATACACTAATAGAGCTGCTGAAGAAATTAAGGAACGCCTAAGTTTACTTAGTATAGATGATGATATTAATATTTGGGTGGGGACAATACATCAGTTTTGTCTTGAATTTATTATTTATCCTTTTAAAATGAATCTCTCAAGAGTATCAAAAGGATTTACAATTATTGATGATTATACTCAAAGAGCTTACGTCAGCCAAATTAATAATATGCTGAATTTAAATCTCAAAACGTATGAACTGAACAAAATTGATTTGTCACTTTCTCATGATTTTAAAATTAATGAAGTTCAGTATACTCAAGTTTCTGAAATGTATCACACTATGTTGGAAAAAAATAAAGAAATTGATTTTGATATGATTTTACTAGTAGCGTATAAAATTTTAACTGTAAACAGTAACGTTGCACGTAATATTGCTAGTAATATAAGGGCGATTTATGTGGATGAATTTCAAGATACTAGAGAATTACAATACAATGTAATAGCTAAATTACTTCAAAACAACCCTCAAATTCAGTCAATGTTTGTTGGAGATATTGACCAAGCAATTTATGGATCATTAGATGGTATAGCTAAATCAGTTGAAGAACTAGAAATGCTAACTAGTCACACTTTTCAATCAAAGACGCTACATGGCTGTTACAGGTCTAATCAGAGATTAGTAGACTTCTACTCTAATTTTCAGAGTTGTCCTTACGAGATTGAAAGCAGAGGGAATAATAAAAACGACCGTGGTTTTATAAGTTATGATTGCAAAGTTACTAAGGAGGATTTACCCAACATAATAAAAAATATAATAAAGGAAAAGATTGAAAGCGGCATTCATGAAAAAGATATTTGTGTACTTGCTCCTCAACACTATCCTCTGTTTTCACTGGGTGAGTATTTAAAGAAAGAATTACCGTATTGCAATTTTGATGCTATAAATATATCACCAATTAAGGTAAATAATCATAGTTTATTTTTCAAGTTAGCAATTTTGTACTTTACTGAATCAGGTGAAAAGGTTCGAAGAAGAAAGCTAATTGCAAACGATATTTTAATTATATTAAAAAATGAATTTGGAATAGAAGTTAAAGATTATTTTATTGACTTAGATTTATTACAGCTAATAAACAGTGTGAAAAGAATGTATAGTGGAGACGACAACGGTGTTGATTTATACAAATTTGTTACCAAACATATATTTGTTAATCTTAATATTGACGAGAAAAATTACCCGTCTATTTTTAAGCACTATCTATTTTTTATTAACGAAGTAGAAGATCGGATAAAAAATAATTCATTATCTAGTAGTGTATCTAGTTTTAAGAAGATGTTTAAATCTCGAGATGGTATCACACTTACTACAGCACATAAAGTTAAAGGAAATGAGTATGATACTGTTATCGCTATTAATCTTCTAAACGGGAAAATTCCTCATTGGAATGAAATTTTTAATGTTTCTGATAAAGGAATTAGTTCAGCGAGAAAACTACTATACGTAATTTGTTCAAGAGCAAAAAATAATTTATTTCTTTTCTCAGAGGTGGGTTATTTTACGAGTAAAGGAGACTTGCTTTATCCCACTCAATTATTAGATAAAATAGAATTTGATTATAATATTTAAAATACCTAGGTAGTCGTTGTTTTAAATATAGTAGGAATCGGACGCTCAGTACGGAGCGTCTATTTTTTTACCCAATTTTGAAAGGAAGTGAACTTATGAAAATAAAAAATCAAGAATCAAAAGGTCGCTCTCCCCCCTTTAAAACCATCACACAAATAAGATTCATTCAAACATAAAAACAGAAAGGATAGGTAAAAATATGGAACTTAAATATGTCATTCCCAATATGGAAAAAACATTTGGACAATTAGAATATGCTGGTGAAGGGAACATTGAACAACGTCGAATAAATGGCAGACCAACCATTCTCTCTCGTAGTTACAATTTATACTCAACGATTCAACGAGCAGATGATATTGTTGTCATTCTTCCCTCCGAAGCTGGCGAGAAACATTTTGAATCCGACGAAAAAGTCAAACTCATCAACCCACATATTACCGCAGAAGGTTATAAAATTGGCAATCGAGGATTTACCAATTACATTATGCACGCAGACGACATGGTGAAAGCATAAGAAAGGAAAGGTGAAAAAATATGAGATTAGCAGAAGGTATTGTGATTGAAAAAGACCAGACATTTGGCACATTGAAATTTTCCGCCTTGCGTCGTGAGGTTCGTATCCAGAATGAAGATGGTACGGTTTCCGAAGAAATTAAAGAACGTACCTATGACTTAAAATCAAAAGGACAAGGACGCATGATACAAGTCAGTATCCCCGCTTCTGTTCCTTTGAAAGAATTTGACTACAACGCAGAAGTGGAATTAATCAATCCTGTGGCAGATACCGTAGCGACGGCTACTTTTCGAGGGGCAGACGTTGATTGGTACGTGAAAGCAGACGATCTTGTATTAAAAGGACAGACAAAACCTCATCAGAAATATAAAAAAGAAGCGTCCGAAAGTGAAAAATAGGTGTTGCTTATGACAAACACACCATTGATTTTGAAAGAAATTCCGAAGGATGAAGCCATTTCTTTTATTCGGCAATACCATTATTCAAAGATACTCCCTAGATTGTGTAAATACTTTCTAGGGATTTTTTCAGAAGAAAAATTATTAGGCGTTGTGGAATTAGGCTGGGGTACGCAACCCCTACAAACCATACGCAAACTCTTTCCCGACAGTTCCCTTCAAACCACAGATTATTTAGAAATTGGAAAGATGTGTTTTCTTCCAGAAATGAATCAAACCAATTATTTTGGCAGTCAAGCTCTTTCAGCTCTAATTAAGTGGTTGAAAGAACATACGGACTGTCATTTTTTATATACACTGGCAGATGGAATTGAGGGAAAATGTGGCTATGTCTATCAAGCGTCCAACTTCTTTTACTGCGGGTATTTCAAGACAAGTGTCTATCGTGATAAGCAGTCATGGGAAAAGATACACCCTCGAAGTGCTCGCCTTTTATTAGAGGAAAATGCTCGCTTTGAACAGGTAGAGAAAAAGCATTGGCTTTCCCAGGCATTTTGCGAATACAAAGGGATTGAGAAAATCAATGGACGCATGTTTCGCTATCTCTATCCGTTGACAAAAGAAGCGAAAAAACTGTTAGGACACACTCTCTATCGACGTCATTATTATCCGAAAGAAAAAAATTTACGCTTTGAAAAGCGAATCGCTTATCAGAAATATGAAGCCATTTCTCAACCAACTTTTGATAAACAGGCTCGTATCTACAATACACAATTATTTTGATAGGTGGAAAGGAGGATTTTTATGCCATTGCTTCATGACAGAGGAGAGCGAATCAAAGCCAACGATAAGCACTTGGTCTATCATTTTGTACTAATTTCATTGCTGGTAGTTTTTCTAGTCGTCCTACTCCCTTTTCATTGGAGAGCGTTACAATCGGTGAACTGGCAAGCAGTTCAGTTAGATACATTTTTCTATCAACTTCATACGCCATACTTTTGGAGCAGTATTCTCACTGCTCTTTTTGTATGCGGACTTATCAGCTGGCTTTATTATCACTATCGTATAGATTCTATAAAACAGTTAGAGCACCGTCAAAAGTTAGCTCGTATGATTTTAGAAAATCATTGGTATGAAGCCGAAGAAACTCAATCAGAGGGATTCTTTAAAGATTTACCCAGCAAGAAAACCAAACAACGAATCCGCCATTTTCCTAAAATATATTATCGAATGAAAGATGGACTAATCCATATTCATGTAGAAATCACCTTAGGGAAATATCAAGATCAGCTTTTGCACCTAGAAAACAAACTAGAAACAGGATTGTATTGTGAATTAGTGGAAAAAACGTTGAAAGATTCTTATGTAGAGTATGTCCTACTTTATGATACTATTGGCAATCGAATTGGCATTGAAGACGTGGTAGCTCAAGATGGACGTGTCAAATTGATGGAATCGGTCTATTGGGAGTTCGATTCTCTCCCTCACATGTTAATTGCTGGGGGCACTGGTAGTGGAAAATCCTATTTTATTCTCACATTGATTGAATCTCTCCTGCATACAAATGCAAAGCTTTATATTCTTGACCCTAAAAATGCTGATTTGGCAGACTTAGGGGCGGTCATGAATAATGTCTATTACCGTAAAGAAGATATGTTGGCATGTATCAATCAATTTTACGAAGATATGATTGATCGCAGTGAAACCATGAAACAACACCCTAACTATAAAACAGGAGAAAATTATGCTTATCTTGGTTTGTCTGCCAATTTTCTTATTTTTGATGAATATGTGGCAATGATGGATATGCTAGGTCGTGAAAGTACCACCGTTATTCATAAACTCAAACAAATTGTAATGTTAGGACGACAAGCAGGCTTCTTTTTAATTCTTGCCTGTCAACGTCCAGACGCAAAATATTTTAGTGATGGGATTCGGGACAACTTTAACTTCCGTGTGGCTTTGGGTCGTATGTCTGAAATGGGCTTTGGTATGATGTTCGGAAGCGATACACAAAAACAATTTTTCTTAAAACCCATCAAGGGAAGAGGTTACGTGGATACAGGAAAAAGTGTGATTAGTGAGTTTTATACACCCCTTGTACCAAAAAGGTACGATTTCTTAGGAGAAATAGGAAAAGTCATTCAAAAAAAGCAATCTGAGCCTGTACCGCACGAAGTGAAAGGTACAGGTTCAGACTTGCTTTGATTGGTGTGGCGTTAGCCACGCCAATCCTTTAGCCCCCTCTATCTAACAGGGGGGCACAAATACAACTGAAAACAGGCAATTCTCATCAACCAATGTTGATGGTACAAAGGATTGCGGAAAATATGAAAGGTGTAAACTCAAGGGTCATAGTTTACATCTTTTTTAGATTGGAGGTTTGCGAATGGAAAACGAAAAAATTTGGATTAAGGAATTGAAAGAAAAGCGACTGGCTTATGGCGTTTCTCAAAATAAACTGGCGGTTGCTTCTCATATTACCAGACCTTACCTATCGGATATTGAAACAGGCAAGGCAGTCCCTACTCAACAGGTGAAAGAAGATTTACTGAACGCTTTGGAACGCTTCAATCCCGATAACCCATTGGAGATGTTATTCGACTATGTACGGATTCGATTCCCTACCAATGATGTGGCTCAAATTATCGGTGAGGTTTTACGTTTGAATATGGATTATATGCTACACGAAGACTTTGGCTATTATTCTTATCCCGAACACTATCGTTTCGGTGATATTGTTGTCCTAGTCTCTCATGATGTAAGTAAAGGTGTTTTATTAGAACTGAAAGGAAAAGGCTGTCGGCAATTTGAAAACTTTCTATTGGCTCAACATCGGAGCTGGTATGATTTCTTTCAAGATTGCATGGAACATAAAGGTATTTTCAAACGCTTGGATTTAGCTATCAACGATAAAACAGGGATTTTGAATATTCCAGATTTGGCAAAGAAATGTAAACAGGAAGAATGCATTTCCGTCTTTCGAAGCTTTAAAAATTATCGCAGTGGTGAATTGGTTCACCGTGATGAAAAACCATACATGGGAAACACACTTTATATTGGCTCATTAAAAAGTGAAGTCTATTTCTGTATATATGAGAAAGATTATGAGCAATACGTGAAAAATGATGTTCCCTTAGAAGACGCAGAAGTAAAGAATCGGTTTGAAATTCGGTTAAAAAATGACCGAGCCACCCAAGCCATGAAAGATTTATTGGCACATCAACAGGCGGAAAAAACAGCCTTTGAAATTATCAATCGCTATATCCGCTTTGCAGATAAAGACGACACTAAACGTCGGAGTGATTGGAAAACTAATGAACGTTGGGAATGGTTTATCGGTAAAAATCGTGGAGCATTACGCCTAACCACACAGCCAGAGCCTTATTCTTTTGAACGAACATTGAACTGGTTACATCATCAAGTCGCCCCTACATTAAAAATCGCAAGCATTTTAGATGTTCTCAACGGTACAACCATTATCTCCACCATGATTCAGGAAGCCAAACTGACAGAAAAACATGAGAAATTAATTGAACAACAACATCTAGCCATGGAGGATTTGATTACATGAGCCTTTTAACAAAAGAATTAAAGAAGTTAGGGTTTCAGTGTGGCATTGAGTTTCAAGCGTATATACAAAATACAGGGAAATATACGTCTCTCATTATTGAGGGAAAACGGCAAGCTGGTGATACCATCTATACCTATGATTTTTACAAGGTGAGATTTTATAATAATTATACCAATCGAGTAACCGTCTATGGAGAGCATTTAACCCCTTTTCAATTATTAAGGCGTGTAAAAAGCTATATCTATTATCGAGAAAAATATCTTAAGGAAAGGAGGACAATCACATGAATTTTGGGCAGAATTTGTACAACTGGTTCTTGGATAATGCACAGTCATTGGTATTGTTAGCGATTGTTGTCATTGGACTGTTTTTAGGTTTTAAACGAGAATTTTCAAAACTCATTGGCTTCTTGATTATTGCTCTAATCGCCGTCGGACTTGTGTTCAATGCAGCTGGCGTGAAAGATGTGTTATTAAACTTATTTAACCGAATCATTGGTGCTTAACAGATATTTTTCATGATAAAATAGGAAGTATATATTTTGTTATGAAAGGATTTATGAATATGTTTACAAATGATCAATTTAAATCTCTTTTAATTAAAACATTAGAAAGAAAGAGCTCTTCAAATTATTATGAAGGAGGTAACGAGATTGTTTCTAAAATGAAAATATCAGAGGTAACTTTAGATGAGACTGACGATTTTACTTATTATAAAGGATATAAAAAGGGCTGGAATACGCTTTGCACATATCTTAAAATAAGAGTTCCTTTTGATGATTTAGACTTTTTTGAAAGTCATAAAGATTTGATTACCCAGACAGCAAGCTCCATATATGATAAACAAGGTGATAATGTATTAGTGGATACTATTTTAGTACCACTTCCAGAGAATTACGAAGTAATTAACTTTAGTCAGTTGAAAATTAGTGATGTGGTTTCACAAGCTATTGAAGACGCTGAGTCTTTTATGAGTAATGGTGAATATCAACGTGCCTTTGACAGAGTTCACACTGCTTTTCATGGATATTTAATTGAAATACTAAAAAAATATGAAATTACAGTTCCTAGAGACGAAAATCTATCTAAATTATATAGTAGGATACAACAATTAATTGAAAAAGAAATTCAACCTACTGAACTTGCTGATATAGTGAAGACAACGATAAGGTCATCAAATGGAATGATTAGCTCTCTTAATGAAGCAAGAAATAGGCATTCACTTGCACACCCTAATACAAATATTATTGGAAAGAGAGAAGCAAAACTAATAATAGGTATTTCAAGTACAGTTACAGATTATATTAGCGGATACCTTGATAAGTAGCGTCATTAACTGATTGCTACTTTTTTTATGACTATTTTTATAAAAAGGATGTGATAAGAATTGGAAATGAAAGTCTATGTGGCAAATTTAGGACGGTATAATGAAGGTGAATTAGTCGGAGCATGGTTTACTCCACCAATTGATGAGGAAGAAATGGCAGAAAGAATCGGTTTAAATGAGGACTACGAAGAATATGCAATACATGATTTTGAGCTTCCTTTTGATGTGGACGAATACACGCCGATTAGTGAAATCAACCGTCTATGTGAAGCCATTCAAGAAATCGAAGGTACACCTATTTATAATGAACTCAAAGAAATTCAAGGCATGTGGTTTAGTAGCTTGGAAGAATTACTGGAAAACAAAGAGGATATTCATTGTTATAGTGATTGTGATTCGATGGAAGATGTCGCCCGTTATTACGTGGAAGAAACAGGACAGCTTGGTGAAGTCCCTTCCAATTTACAAAATTATATTGACTACCAATCTTTGGGACGTGATATGGAAATAGAGGGTAATTACCTAGTTACCTCTCATGGGGTATTTGAATATTGTCAGTAAGTTTAACAATCCGTGTTATAATTAAATTAATAAATAGCACGGAGAGGTATAAATTATGGTAAATGTATTTGAAAATCTTAAACTATTAAAACTAGACATGAAAGATAAAGGCTGGGTGATAGATTCCTTTTACTTTCGTTACAAACAGCAAAATTATATTGTACTTGTTAAGCTATTTGAAAAAGAGGAAAAAGTTCCAGAATATGCTCTGTTAAAACTAGAATTTTTAAAGGAAAACGATTTTTCAGATATGCTAGCTGTCTATGCTAATTCGGTAAAATTATATACAGACACGAAAACAATAAGAGAATATTTTGGTATCGAATACAGTAGTAACTTGGGAGATGTTTTATTTCAATTTAGCCAAACTCTTGCTCGATTTATTCCGACAGAAGTTAGTGAGAAGAAAAATGAAGACCAAAAAGAAGCCATGTGTTTCTCATTAAGTCAAAGTGATTCAGAAGATCCCAGAAAAAAATATTGTTTTTCAGTTAGAAGAAATCCTTTAAAGGGAAATGGTGAGCTGGGAAAACGAAGTCCTTTTAATGACAATAAAACGAGATTGTATAGACCCAGCTTATATGAACGATTAGGGTCAGATACCAATTTAAGTTTCAGATATTCAATGAATCCAGATGATGAAGAAACTGATGAAGGTATTATTGCAAAATGGACAAAAAATAAAATTGAATAGTTAAAGCATTGAAAGAGCAATCACCTATTTTGATTGTTCTTTTTCTATTTTTACGGAAAGGACGTGAAGACATGAAAAAAATAAGAAGTTACACCAGTATTTGGTCAGTAGAAAAAGTGATTTATGCGATTAATGATTTACAACTCCCTTTCCCAATTACCTTTACGCAAATGACATGGTTTATCGTTTCTTTGTTTGTCGTCATACTCTTTGGCAGTTTACCACCACTTTCTCTGATTGACGGAGCACTACTCAAATACTTAGGGATTCCCATTGTTCTCACTGGGTTCATGTGCCAAAAGACCTTTGACGGAAAGAAACCCTATGGATTTCTAAAGTCTATCATTACCTATGCTCTACGCCCTAAAGTAACCTACGCTGGCAAACAAATACGATTAAAAAAAGAAACAATGAATGAATCGATTACGATTGTAAGGAGTGAACAACTAGATGGCATATCCGATTAAATATATGGAAGATAATCTCGTATTTAATCATGATGGCGAAGTATTCGCTTATTATGAATTAATTCCCTATAATTACAGTTTTTTAAGTTCCGATGAAAAAATTCAAGTTCATGATAATTTCTGTCAATTGATTGCCCAAAATCGTGATGGCAAGATTCATGCTCTGCAACTAGCAACCGAATCAAGTATTCGAGCCACACAGGAACAATCGAAAAAAGAAATCACTGGACGATTAAAAGAGATAGCTTACGAAAAAATAGATGAACAGACCGAAGCGTTAATTTCTATGATTGGTGACAATCAAGTAGACTATCGCTTTTTTATTGGTTTTAAACTCTACCTCAATGAACAGGAAGTATCCGTAAAAAATGTTGGGAAAGAAATTCAAAAAGCATTTGCGGAATTCTTTCATGGTGTGAATCACAAATTAATGGGCGATTTTGTTTCTATGCCTATGGCGGAAATCGAACGCTTTTCTAAGATGGAACAGTTGTTAGAAAGTAAATTATCCAGACGCTTTCAGATTCGTAAATTGGAGAAAGATGATTTTGGTTATATTATTGAACATCTTTACGGGCAAACAGGTGTCCCTTTTGATGACTACGACTACCATTTACCGAAAAGATACGAAGATAAAAAAGTGTTGGTAAAGAAATACGATATTCTCAAACCCACTCGCTGTTTAATCGAAGAAAATCAACGCTATTTACGGATTGAACAGGAAGATACCACTACTTATGTGGCGTATTTTACAATTAATAGTATTGTTGGTGAATTGGATTTCCCTAATAGTGAAATTTTTTATTACCAGCAACAGCAGTTTACTTTCCCCGTTGATACCAGTATGAATGTTGAAATTGTCGCCAATAAAAAAGCCTTATCTACCGTTCGCAATAAAAAGAAAGAACTGAAAGATTTAGATAGCCACGCATGGGAAAGCGACAACGAAACCAGTACTAATGTGGTGGACGCTTTAGAATCTGTCGATGAATTAGAAAGTAATTTAGACCAAACCAAAGAATCTATGTACAAACTAAGCTATGTGGTACGGGTATCGGCAAAGAATTTGGACGAGCTGAAACAACGTTGTGATGAAGTAAAAGATTTTTATGATGATCTGTCTATCAAATTAGTACGACCTTTTGGCGATATGCTAGGCTTGCATAATGAATTTATTCCCTCAAGCAAGCGATATATCAATGACTATATTCAATATGTCACGTCGGATTTTTTGGCTGGTCTTGGTTTCGGTGCTACACAAATGATTGGTGAAAATTCTGGTATTTACGTCGGTTACAATCTCGATACAGGCAGAAATATTTATCTCCAACCTAGCCTTGCAAGTCAAGGAATTAAAGGCTCTGTAACAAATGCATTAGCGTCCGCTTTTATTGGTTCATTAGGTGGCGGAAAATCATTCTCTAACAATATGCTGGTCTATTATTCAGTACTCTTTGGCGGACAGGCAACCATTGTTGACCCAAAAGCTGAACGTGGTGAATGGAAAGAAACCTTACCTGATATTGCCCATGAAATCAATATTGTTAATCTCACGAGTGAGAACGACAATAAAGGGTTACTTGACCCTTATGTGATTTTAAAACTCCCGAAAGATTCAGAAAGCCTTGCCATTGATATTCTCACGTTCTTAACAGGTATTTCCAGCCGAGATAGCGAGAAGTTTCCTGTCCTGCGTAAAGCTATTCGGAGTGTAACTCAAAGCAAACAACGAGGGTTGTTATTGGTGATTGATGAATTGCGAAAAGAAGATACGCCCATCAGCAATAGTATTGCTGACCATATCGAAAGCTTTGTCGATTATGATTTTGCCCATCTGTTATTCAGTGATGGCAGTGTCACCCAATCCATTAGCTTGGAAAAACAACTCAATATTATTCAAGTGGCAGATTTGGTCTTACCCGATTCCAATAGCTCTTTTGAAGAATACACTACCATGGAATTATTAAGTGTGGCAATGCTGATTGTCATTAGTACCTTTGCTTTAGACTTTATCCACTCTGACCGTTCCATTTTTAAAATTGTTGACCTTGATGAGGCTTGGAGTTTTTTACAAGTGGCACAAGGAAAAGCTCTATCTATGCGATTGGTTCGAGCAGGACGTGCCATGAATGCAGGGGTCTATTTCGTTACTCAAAACGCGGACGATTTACTAGATGAAAAGATGAAGAATAATATTGGCTTGAAATTTGCCTTTCGTTCCACTGACCTAGTGGAAATCAAAAAGACCTTAGAATTTTTTGGTGTGGACAAGGAAGATGAAAACAATCAGAAACGCTTACGTGAATTAGAAAATGGACAATGTTTAGTTTCAGACATCTATGGTCGTGTAGGGGTTATGCAGTTTCACCCGATTTTTGAAGAGTTGCTTCATGCCTTTGATACCAGACCGCCTGTGCGAAATGAGGTGGAAGAATGACACAAAAACAAAAGAAATTTCTTCACTATAGTTGGATAACGCTCCTTTGTGTGGGCGTTATTTTACTTTTATTAGGCACGCTGGGCAATGCAGTACAAGCGACAGGCTTAGTTGATGAAACCATTGATACAAGCAATGAATACTCCAAGTATGGTTTGAATCAATATCAGCTTGATTATTATGTGGACAATAGCTGGGGCTGGCTTCCATGGAATTGGAGTGATGGCATAGGACAATCGGTGATGTATGGATTGTATGCCATTACTAATTTTATTTGGACAATTTCTCTTTATCTATCGAACGCCACAGGTTATTTGGTGAAAGAAGCCTATGCCTTAGATTTCATTAGTCAAACATCCCAAGCAATTGGCGAAAACATGCAGACCATTGCAGGGATTACACCGAATGGCTTTTCCAGTTCGGGTTTTTATGTCGGTTTCCTCCTTCTTTTTATTCTCATTGTTGGAATCTATGTTGCCTATACAGGATTGGTTAAGCGAGAAACGACGAAAGTGATACGAGCTGTTTTAAACTTTGTCGTGGTGTTTATTCTATCGGCTTCCTTTATTGCGTATGCACCCGATTATATTGCGAAAATCAATGATTTTTCCAAAGATGTCAGTACCGCCAGTCTGAATATTGGGACAAAAATTGTTCTTCCTAACACGGATAGTCAAGGGAAAGACAGTGTGGACATGATACGTGACAGCTTATTCTCTGTTCAAGTAAAGCAACCATGGCTATTGCTTCAATATGGCTCCACTGATGTAGAAGCGTTAGGGGAAGAACGTGTGGAAAGTTTATTGTCTACCAGTCCAGATACAAACAATGGTGAAGATAGAGAAAATGTAGTGATTGAAGAAATTGAAGATCATGACAATACCTATTTAACCCTACCGAAGACGATTTCCAGATTAGGAACAGTCTTCTTTTTGTTTGTATTCAATATTGGTATCTCGATTTTTGTTTTCCTTCTAACAGGAATCATGATTTTTTCGCAAGTGCTATTTATTATTTTCGCTATGTTTTTGCCAATCAGTTTCCTATTAAGTATGTTGCCGAGTTTTGATGGCATGGGCAGGCATGCCATTACCAAGTTATTTAATGTGATTATGACAAGGGCTGGTATTACCTTGATTATTACCGTTGCCTTTAGTATTTCCACTATGCTTTATTCGCTGTCAGCAAGTTCTCCCTTTTTCATGATTATGTTTTTACAAATTGTGACCTTTGCAGGGATTTATTTTAAACTGGGCGATTTAATGAGCCTATTCTCTTTACAAAGCAACGACTCTCAAAACATGGGCAGACAAGTGTTTCGCAGACCTCGTCAAATGATGAATCGACAAACCAGAAGATTTCAACGCAGTATGAGTAAGATTTTTCGTGGAAAAGCAGGGTCAACGAAGCAAAAGACAATGACAACAAAGCAGAATCAAACCAATAAAGCTAACCATACTCGTCAAAATGAACGGACTACACCAAAGAAAGAAACAGCACTTTCCAATGTGAAAAAGCAACAAGGCGGTATCGGGCAACGATTAGGTGAAAAGACAGCCCATGTATTGGACACGAAAAATCGTCTAGTCAATAAAAGAAAGCAGGCAAAACAACAGATACAGGCGACACCAACCCATGTCAAATATGCCCTTCATCAAGGAAAAGAGAATGTCACTCATAATGTAACAGACTTTAAACAATCTATGGCAGATACCAAAGCTCAACGCAAACAACAGCGTATGAACCAGCAGGAGCAAAAACGAAAGAACATTGCTCAAAAGCGTTTGGAGCTGGATAAAGCAAAAGAAAAAAGACGAAAAGAAAACCCATCATCTCCTGTTCAGAATAACCAGCAGCATGTTCGCAAGCGTCAGCAAACCGTCACGCCTGTTTTGTCACAAAACACTAAACGTGAAAATCATCAGCGACCATTGAAAAAAGAGCAAAAACAAAAGACACCACCGAAGCAATTCAATCAGAGGAAGCTAAATAAAAGAACGGATAAGCGAGGACAACAAACATGAAGCTAAAAATAACAGTGATTTGTAGTGTGGTCTTCTCTCTCTTCTTTTTTCTCTTATTATTCCTAGTCATTTTCTTTGCAGATGATACGGACAGTGGCGAAAACAACAAGGATTCTTCTATTCCAGAAGGCGGTGTGACCGTTTCACCAGAAGTGTTGGCACACCGTCCGTTGATTGAAAAATATGGTAAGGAATATGGGATTGAAGACTATGTTTCTTATATCTTAGCCATTATGCAAGTGGAATCGGGCGGTACAGCAGAAGATGTTATGCAAAGTTCCGAATCTTTGGGTTTACCGCCCAACAGTTTGAGTACCGAAGAGTCCATCAAACAAGGGGTTAAATATTTCAGTGAATTATTAACCAGTGCAGAACAACAAGGAGTGGATATAGATTCTGTTATCCAATCTTATAATTATGGCGGTGGCTTTTTAAATTATGTGAGGAGTCATGGGAAAAAATATACCTATGAATTAGCCGAACAGTTTTCTAAAGAGAAGTCGGGTGGTCAAAAAGCAGACTATCCCAATCCCATAGCCATACCTGTGAATGGTGGTTGGCGATATAACTATGGAAATCAGTTTTATGTTCAGTTGGTTTCACAATACCTAACCGACACTTCCCCAACAGAATTTGATGATGAAACCGTGCAAGTCATTATGGACGAAGCCTTGAAATACGAAGGGTTTCCCTATGTCTTTGGAGGGGCGTCGCCTACCACCTCTTTTGATTGTAGTGGCTTAATACAATGGGTGTATGACAAAGCTGGCATTTCTCTCCCTCGTGTCGCCCAAGATCAGTATGACGCTACGCAAGAAATCTCTATGGAAGAAGCCCAAGCAGGCGACCTTATCTTCTTTCATTCAACCTATAATGCAGGCACATATGTGACTCATGTGGCGATATATTTAGAGGGAAATCGCTTTTATCATGCAGGCGACCCAATCGGTTATGGCGACTTAAGCAGTCGTTATTGGCAAGACCATCTGATTGGGGCTAGACGTGTTATTCATAACTAAGAAAGGAATGAATCAAATGATTATAAAAATCGAGCGAAAAGAAAAGAAGGAGAAACCAAAGAAATCTAAAAAACCGAGCAAGCAAAGAAAAGTTCCGATGATTAAAGTTGGCACGCATAAGAAATTAACCTTTGTTTTATGGGTTTTATTGATTGGTAGTGTCGGATTTGGAATCTATAAAAATTTTACTGCCATTGACACTCATACTGTCCGTGAAACAGAAATCATTAAACAGCAGATTGTCGATACCAACCAAGTAGAAAGTTTTGTGAAATCCTTTGCGAAAGACTACTTTTCGTGGCAACAATCCCAAGAAGCCATTGATAAACGAAATGAGAAATTGACCCATTATTTGACGGAAGAATTGCAGGTATTAAATGAAGAAATGATTCGTAAGGATATTCCTACTAGTTCTAGTGTGAACGATATACAGGTGTGGCAGGTTTCTCAAGTGAATGAGAACACCTTTGAGGTACTGTTTTCTGTTGAACAAGTTATTACCGAAGACAAAGACAAGGAAACTATATCGTCTAGCTTTCATGTGGTTGTCCATATAGATGAATCAGATAATATGGTTATTATCAAAAATCCGACAATGAGTAAGAAACCTCAAAAATCGGACTACCAACCCAAACAGCTAGAAAGTGACCATACAGTAGATACAGAAACGATGGACGAAATCATTAGCTTTTTAGAAACGTTCTTCCAGCTCTATCCTACCGCCACAGAAAAAGAATTGACTTACTATGTAAGTAATCATGTGTTACCTATGATTAACAAGGAATATGTTTTCGAGGAATTGGTGAATCCTATCTTTACCAGAAAAGATAACCAAGTAATCGTGAATGTCGCTGTGAAATATTTAGATCAAGAAACAAAGGCAACCCAAATCTCGCAATTTGAGTTGATATTAGAAAAACAAGATAATTGGAAGATTGTAAAATAACAAATATTGGTACATGATTACAGATACTTTGTAATCATGTACTCTTTTTGATAAAAAATTGGAGATTCCTTTACAAATATGCTCTTACGTGCTATTATTTAAGTGACTATTTAAAAGGAGTTAATAAATATGCGGCAAGGTATTCTTAAATAAACTGTCAATTTGATAGCGGGAACAAATAATTAGATGTCCTTTTTTAGGAGGGCTTAGTTTTTTGTACCCAGTTTAAGAATACCTTTATCATGTGATTCTAAAGTATCCAGAGAATATCTGTATGCTTTGTATACCTATGGTTATGCATAAAAATCCCAGTGATAAAAGTATTTATCACTGGGATTTTTATGCCCTTTTGGGTTTTTGAATGGAGGAAAATCACATGAAAATTATTAATATTGGAGTTTTAGCTCATGTTGATGCAGGAAAAACTACCTTAACAGAAAGCTTATTATATAACAGTGGAGCGATTACAGAATTAGGAAGCGTGGACAAAGGTACAACGAGGACGGATAATACGCTTTTAGAACGTCAGAGAGGAATTACAATTCAGACAGGAATAACCTCTTTTCAGTGGGAAAATACGAAGGTGAACATCATAGACACGCCAGGACATATGGATTTCTTAGCAGAAGTATATCGTTCATTATCAGTTTTAGATGGGGCAATTCTACTGATTTCTGCAAAAGATGGCGTACAAGCACAAACTCGTATATTATTTCATGCACTTAGGAAAATGGGGATTCCCACAATCTTTTTTATCAATAAGATTGACCAAAATGGAATTGATTTATCAACGGTTTATCAGGATATTAAAGAGAAACTTTCTGCCGAAATTGTAATCAAACAGAAGGTAGAACTGTATCCTAATATGTGTGTGACGAACTTTACCGAATCTGAACAATGGGATACGGTAATAGAGGGAAACGATGACCTTTTAGAGAAATATATGTCCGGTAAATCATTAGAAGCATTGGAACTCGAACAAGAGGAAAGCATAAGATTTCAGAATTGTTCTCTGTTCCCTCTTTATCATGGAAGTGCAAAAAGTAATATAGGGATTGATAACCTTATAGAAGTTATTACTAATAAATTTTATTCATCAACACATCGAGGTCCGTCTGAACTTTGCGGAAATGTTTTCAAAATTGAATATACAAAAAAAAGACAACGTCTTGCATATATACGCCTTTATAGTGGAGTACTACATTTACGAGATTCGGTTAGAGTATCAGAAAAAGAAAAAATAAAAGTTACAGAAATGTATACTTCAATAAATGGTGAATTATGTAAGATTGATAGAGCTTATTCTGGAGAAATTGTTATTTTGCAAAATGAGTTTTTGAAGTTAAATAGTGTTCTTGGAGATACAAAACTATTGCCACAGAGAAAAAAGATTGAAAATCCGCACCCTCTACTACAAACAACTGTTGAACCGAGTAAACCTGAACAGAGAGAAATGTTGCTTGATGCCCTTTTGGAAATCTCAGATAGTGATCCGCTTCTACGATATTACGTGGATTCTACGACACATGAAATTATACTTTCTTTCTTAGGGAAAGTACAAATGGAAGTGATTAGTGCACTGTTGCAAGAAAAGTATCATGTGGAGATAGAACTAAAAGAGCCTACAGTCATTTATATGGAGAGACCGTTAAAAAATGCAGAATATACCATTCACATCGAAGTGCCGCCAAATCCTTTCTGGGCTTCCATTGGTTTATCTGTATCACCGCTTCCGTTGGGAAGTGGAATGCAGTATGAGAGCTCGGTTTCTCTTGGATACTTAAATCAATCATTTCAAAATGCAGTTATGGAAGGGATACGCTATGGTTGCGAACAAGGATTATATGGTTGGAATGTGACGGATTGTAAAATCTGTTTTAAGTACGGTTTATACTATAGCCCTGTTAGTACTCCAGCAGATTTTCGGATGCTTACTCCTATTGTACTGGAGCAAGCCTTTAGAAAAGCTGGAACAGAATTGTTAGAGCCATATCTTAGTTTTAAAGTTTATGCACCACAGGAATATCTTTCACGGGCATATAACGATGCTCCCAAATATTGTGCAAATATCGTAAATACTCAACTGAAAAATAATGAGGTCATTATTATTGGAGAAATTCCTGCTCGATGTATTCAAGATTATCGCAATGATTTAACTTTTTTTACAAATGGGCTTAGTGTTTGTTTAGCAGAGCTAAAAGGATATCAGGTTACCACTGGCGAACCTGTTTGCCAGACCCGTCGTCTAAATAGTCGGATAGATAAAGTAAGATATATGTTCAATAAAATAACTTAGTGCGTTTTATGTTGTTATATAAATATGGTTTCTTATTAAATAAGATGAAATATTCTTTAATATAGATTTGAATTAAAGTGGAAAGGAGGAGATTGTTATTATAAACTACAAGTGGATATTGTGTCCTATTTGTGGAAATAAAACAAGACTACGAATACGAGTGGATACTATACTTAAAAATTTCCCTTTATACTGCCCCAAATGTAAGAACGAAACTTTAATTAATGTTCAAAAAATGAATATAATAACAATCAAAGAGCCAGACGCCAAGACGCAGAGCCGATAATTTGAGAAATGAAACTCTCATCTTATCGGCTCTTTTTGTTTATCTGAATTTTACTGACTAGCCTTCAATATTTCTTGCTTCATTGATACCTTTTGCTAGTGCTTCCATTAAGGATAGTTCTTTGTCTGTAAAGCTATCCATGTATTTTTCTACCTGTAACCTTCGAGTGCTTTTAATCAAATTATCTGTAGGTAAGAAAAATTCATCAATAGATACATGGAGTAATGATACAAGATCATACAGCACTTGTGTACTTGGGTGTTGTCCTTTGTTTTCTATATTTGTTAAATAACGTGGGTCAATTTCAATCATTGTTCCCACTTGTTCACGAGTGAGACCCCGTTTCATTCGAGCCTCTTTAATCGCTAAACCAACGGCTCTAAAATCGTATTTATCTTCTTTTTTACGCATACTAAATCACCTCTATACATTTTACTGTTCCTATATAACCATAAACAGGTATAGAAAAACATGTTATATAGTTTATGAGTTCCTATAGAACACTGTGGAATTTATTAATGCGATGAATCCAATTTCAAATAGAAAGGTCGCTGATTTTATTTACCTATACAACTTTATAAAATTTAGTCATACTCCTAGAAAGTAGATAAAATTGGCGACTTAATGGAGGGAAAAGTCGCCATGAGAAAGATAATCTGTCATCTAGTTCTCTTAATTAAGTTCTTATCAAAAAAACTTATCCACCTGTACTGGATAGATATGACCATCAATGTGGTTTTGCAGATTACATAGATAGAAAAATCAAAGCATATGAACAGAGAAAACAATCTGTTTATGTGCTTTTTTGGTCACTTAATAAATATCTTTTAGGATTTCTCTTCATTTATGCAACAAATCCCCCTTTCGTGTCGGGGCTTAGTATGAAGGGAGATAAAGAAGCACATGCCACTCCCTTTCACGACAGAAAGGGGGTGAAAAGCATGAAACCATCTTCTTTTCAAGAAACCATAGAAAATCAGTTTGACTATATCTGCAAACAAGCCATTGAAGATGAACGGAAAGATTATTTCAAACATCTAAGCAGACTGTCCAAAAAAGAAGTTTCATTTTCTGAAATAGATAACTACCTTGTCACCTCTTTTTCTACGGTTGATACGTATGTCACTGATTTTCAACTATTCACATTGTATGGATTAAGAATCAATGTTGAAAGTGATTTGTTAAGCGAAGCCTTACGCCACCTTCCAGAGAACAAGCGGAACATCATTTTACTTCATTATTTTATGGATATGAGTGATGTGGAAATTGCAGAATTACTAAATGTAAATCGTTCAACAGTTTATCGTCATCGAATAAGTGGACTAGCCATGATTAAAGAATTCATGAAGGAGTGTAAAGAATGAAAACAGCCTATCCAAGGGTTCCCTTCCCCCTCATTGTAAAGGCGACAGATGGCGACGTGGAAGCAATTAATCAGATTGTTAAACATTATCGAGGGTATACCTCAAAACGTTCTTTGCGTCGCATGACAGACGAATATGGCAATTCTCATATGGTTATTGATGAAACCCTACGTGGCAGAATGGAAACAAAACTCATCACCAAGATTTTAGCGTTCGAAATTAAATAATCTCATTTTTTCGTGGAAGCGTGTTGAACCGTTCCACGCTTCCCGATTTGGGAGGTTTGTTATTCCATCAAAGCCTACTGTATGTTCAGTATGTTTTGATAGGCTAACAAGCCAAACGTTCTTTGACAATTGAATAAAGCCAATCGAATACGTTTCGATAAGAAAAGAGCCAACGAACTAACACGCCATGATCTATGAAGATAGCGAGCGATTCATGTTAAAACTTCGTAAACAATCTTTAGCAGGATTGTTGCCATGACTTTCTTATCGTGATAATGATACTCCCGTATAGCCACAGTCCGAGCGTTAGTAGCGTCGCAGACAATGGGTACGGCTACATGAAAATCATGCAGGGGTGAAATGCCCGTGAGCTTTGCTAGAGCTGTTCGATTGCTGGGATATTCTTCTCTTGTCAATGTATTATCATAAAAATATTTGATATAATTATAGGTGAATATTGGAGTTTTCCTAGCCTATAATGGGAAAGGAGTAATAATGATAACGGTCACAAAAAAAGATTTAGTTGAGCTAGGATATGGAACTTCTTTTTCAGCAGACATCATAAAAAAAGCAAAAGAATTGATGATTACAAAAGGGCATACCTACTATCAATCTCGAAAGTTAGATAGAGTCCCTCGTGAAGCTGTTGAAGAAATTCTAGGAATTCGGTTTTCAAATGAAAACAGGTCTGAGTAGTTTTTGCACAGTAAGGAGTAAAAACTATGGTTAAAGACCCAATAAAAAAAGCAAAGAATGGAACCTATTATTTTCGTGCAAATCTAGGTTATGATTCTAAAGGAAAAAAAATTCAAAAATATCGTAGTGGATTCACTACTAAAAAAGAAGCAAGAGAAGAATATTCAAAACTACTACTGATGAAACCAGAAGAATTAAGTGAGAATAAGGATAAAATGACGTTTAATCATTATATCTTTGAAATTTTTCTTCCATGGTATAAGACACAGGTAAAGCTCAGAACATATGAAAATCGCTTACCAACTATTAAGAAACATTTCTCTTATTTTGATAAAATGGCTGTTTCCGATATTGAGCCTATTGATGTGCAAAATTGGCAACTAAAATTATCAAAGAAATGTAAGTCTTCTTATGTGAGAGCTGTTCAAGGACTATTTTCAGTTGCTATGGATCGAGCAATTGTCCTTGGGATAACCACCACAAATCCATCTAAGATTATTGGCAATGTGAAAAAGCAAAAGTCTAAAATTGAATTTTGGACAAAAGAAGAATTTGAAAAAGTAATCTCTCTAATTTATAAAGAAGATTACTATCAACACTTTTTATTTATCTCTCTGTGGTTTTTATTTATGACTGGAATGCGAATTGGTGAAGCTACTGCCATTCAATGGGAAGATATTGATTTTGACTCTGGAGTACTAACCATCAACAAAACACTTTATTACAAGAATCAATCGGATTATAGATTTGTTGAACCAAAAACAAAGGCGAGTGTTCGTCATATTGTATTAGATGAATGTACTCTAAATTATCTATCCGAATGGAAGAAAGCACAACAAAATCTAATTCAGACAGACTTTGTAATGAGCTATAACGGTATTCCTACCCAAAAACATACGCTAGCACATGCTATTGAACGCTATGCTAAGCTGGCTAGTATTCATCGAATCAGAATTCATGGTTTACGGCATTCGCATGCTTCCTTGTTAATCAGTATGGGAGAAAACCCACTCATCATTAAAGACCGTTTAGGACATGAAGATATTGAGACGACTTTAGGAACGTATGGACATCTTTATCCTAACAGTAATTTTGAGGTAGCTAACAAATTAAATGGAGCCATTTCCTTTAAAGAAGCAAAACAAAATTATGATACTTCACCAAAGAATCAATTTACTGTAGACTACTTGCGAAACAAAGAAATGAAAAAAGTGCAATAAAAGTGCAGTAAAAAAATAAGAAGAGCCAGAAACCCTTGATAAACAAGGATTTCTGGCTCTCCTACAACTACTCCCACTCGATGGTACTTGGGGGTTTTGATGTGATGTCATACACAATTCTGTTTACATGATCGACTTCATTCACGATACGTGTTGAGATTTTTTGTAAGACTTCCCAATCGATACGGGCAAAGTCACTTGTCATACCGTCGATAGATGTCACTGCTCGGATACCGACTGTGTAATCATACGTACGGTAGTCCCCCATCACACCTACTGAGCGGATGTCTGGTAACACAGTGAAGTATTGCCAAATTTCACGTTCTAAACCTTCTTCACGAATCACTTCACGTAAGATGGCATCTGATTCACGTACAATTTCCAATTTGTCTTCTGTAATTTCACCTAAGACACGGATACCTAAACCTGGTCCTGGGAAAGGCTGTCTCCATACTAAATGTTCTGGAATACCAAGTTCAATACCTAATGCACGGACCTCATCTTTAAATAATGTGTTGATTGGTTCGATTAATTCGAATTCCATATCTTCAGGCAAACCACCTACATTATGGTGTGATTTGATCGTTTGTGCTGTTTTTGTACCTGATTCAATGACATCTGTGTAAAGTGTACCTTGTGCTAAGAAATCCACACCTTTGAGTTTAGAGGCTTCGTCATCGAATACATAAACAAACTCGTTACCGATAATTTTGCGTTTCTGCTCTGGATCAGACACGCCTTTTAGTTTAGACATAAAACGGTCTTTTGCGTTCACACGGATGATATTCATGTTGAAACCTTCCGCAAACTGTTCCATGACCATGTCTCCTTCACCTTTACGTAATAAACCATGGTCTACAAAGATACATGTCAACTGATCACCAATTGCCTTGTGTAATAATACGGCTACGACTGATGAATCGACACCACCGCTCATTGCACAAAGGACGCGACGATCGCCAACTTTTTCTCGGATTTTTTCGATTTCGATATCGATAAAGTTTTCCATTGTCCATTCGCCTGTACATTCGCAAACACGGCGCACGAAGTTACGTAAAATGTCATTACCATACTCAGTATGACGGACTTCTGGGTGGAATTGCACACCATAGATGCGACGCTTTTTATCTTCAATGGCAGCGTATTGCGTACTAGGACTATCAGCAATCACTTCGAACCCTTCTGGAATTTCGATGACTTTATCTGAATGACTCATCCAAACAGTTTGCTCTTCTGGTAAACCGAAGAACAGTTCATCTGATTTGGCTTTGATCATCGCTTTACCATATTCGCGTTGGTTCGCACGTTCCACTCTACCGCCTAATATTTTAGTTGTAAGCTGCATACCATAACAAATACCTAATACAGGTACGCCTAAATGATATATTTCAGGGTCAATCGTAAACGCATCATCTTCATATACTGAGTTTGGACCACCTGATAAAATGATACCTTTTGGATTCATCTTTTTAATTTCTTCAATTGAAATCTCGTGGTCATGTAATTCGCTGTATACGCCCATTTCACGAATACGACGTGTAATTAATTGGTTGTATTGACTACCAAAATCGAGGACAAGAATCAGCTCTTGTTCTTTTGCCATTTCCATACTCTGTGTACTCCTTTATCAATTAGAATGAGTAGTTCGGTGACTCTTTAGTAATTTGAACATCATGTGGGTGACTTTCTGCTAAACCTGCTGCACTCATTTTTGTAAATTGTGCTTCATCGCGTAATGCTTTCAAGTTCGCTGAGCCTGTATAACCCATACCACTCTTCACACCACCGATAAGTTGATAAATTGTATCAGCTAATGGTCCTTTGTAGTCGATACGGCCTTCTACACCTTCTGGCACGTATTTTTTAGGTGTTTTGTCTTCTTGGAAATAACGATCGTTTGAACCACTTTCCATCGCACCTAATGATCCCATACCACGGTAGACTTTATATTGACGTCCTTGGAACATTTCAACCATACCTGGGCTTTCTTCAGTACCAGCAAGTAAGCTACCTAACATGACTGCATGGCCACCTGCTGCTAATGCTTTCACGATGTCGCCTGAAAATTTAATACCACCGTCTGCAATGATCGTTTTACCGTGATTACGTGCTTCTGTCGCACAATCATAAATCGCTGTAATTTGAGGCACACCTACACCTGCAACGACACGTGTTGTACAGATTGAACCTGGTCCGATACCTACTTTAACAACGTCAGCACCTGCTTCAAACAATGCTTTTGTACCTGCTGCTGTCGCTACGTTACCTGCAACAACTGTAATTTCAGGGTATTTTTCTTTAATCGCTTTCACTTGATTAATGACACCTTGTGAATGACCGTGTGCTGTATCGATGACTAATGCATCCACGCCCGCTTCTACTAATTTTTGTGCACGGATGTCAGTGTCTTTTGCAATACCAATCGCTGCAGCTACAAGTAAACGACCATGCGCATCTTTTGCTGAGTATGGGTATTCGTGTACTTTTTCAATGTCTTTAATTGTGATTAATCCTTGTAATACACCGTCTTCAACAAGCGGTAATTTTTCAATTTTGTGTGCTTGTAAAATTTCTTCCGCTTCTTGTAATGTTGTCCCAACTGGAGCTGTAACTAAATCTTCTTGTGTCATGACATCAGAAATTTTAATTGAAAAGTCTTCAATAAATCTCAAGTCACGGTTTGTCAGGATACCAACAAGTTTACGTGATGTTTTATCGTCGACGATAGGCACACCTGAAATACGGTATTTGCCCATTAATGCTTCTGCTTCATAAACACTTTCTTCTGGTGTAAGGAAGAACGGATCTGTGATCACACCATTTTCTGAACGTTTAACTTTTTGTACTTCGTCTGCTTGGCGTTCGATGCTCATATTTTTGTGAATGACACCTAAACCACCTTGTCTTGCCATTGCAATCGCCATTTTAGACTCTGTAACTGTGTCCATTCCCGCTGAAATCACAGGGATGTTTAACTTGATTTTGTCTGATAACTCTACACTTAAGTCGACTTCTTTCGGTAATACATTTGATTCTGCTGGGATTAAAAGTACATCATCAAAAGTGAGTGCTTCTTTTACAAACTTGTTTTCCCACATCATTATTGACAGCCTCCATTCAATTTTCTACCTATTATTATTTCACATTTTCTTTGTTTTGTTGATAGTTTATACCATTAAAAAATAAATTCAAGATAATTGCTGAAACCGTACCTAACACGATACCGTTTTGTGTAAACCATGCGAACTGATCGCCAAGCCCTTTGAATGCTTCTGGAACTGCTGTAATCCCTGCACCTAAACCAACTGAAATCGCGATAATCAATAAGTTGTTTTGGTTTTTAAAGTTAATATCAATCAAAATACGTACACCATAAGCCATCACCATACCAAACATTGCAAGCATAGCGCCACCGAGTACAGATAATGGAATAATGTTCGCGAGTGCGCCAAGTTTCGGAATACAGCCACAAATTACCAGTAAAATGACCATGCCGTAAATGACGTCGTTCTTTTTAACACCAGATAATGACACTAAACCGACATTTTGAGAATAAGCCGTATAAGGAAAGGCGTTAAAAATTGAACCTAATGTAATCGCAATCCCTTCAGCCATATAACCTTTTCTGAAATCTTTACGCTCGAGTTGCTTCCCTGTAATCTTACTCAAGGCGTGATAAACACCTGTAGATTCAATTAAGCTGACTAATGCGACGATGAAAAAGACAATCGTAGCACCAACATCAAAGGAAAAACCTGTGAATCTGAATGGCTTCGGTAATTCAAACCAGTTCGCTTGACCGACTTGTGCAACATCAACGAAACCAAACACACTCGCCAAAATCGTACCGAACACTAAGCCAAGTAAAATCGCAATCGACTTTAAAAACCCTTTTGCAAAACGTTGTAACACTAAAATCATCACAAGTGTCGCAAAACCGAGTAAAATATGTTTCGGATCACCGTAGTCTTTAGTGCCCTGTCCCCCTGCCATATAATTCATTGCAACGGGCATTAATGTAATTCCAATGATTGTCACGACACTTCCGGTAACGACTGGCGGAAACAGTTTAACTAATGATGCGAAAAACGGTGCGATGGCAATGACCAAAAGCCCTGATAAAAAGAGTGAACCGTATAACACATCGATGCCTTTCGTTTGGCCGATTAAAATCATAGGGGCAACTGCTGTAAAGGTACATCCTAAAACGACCGGCAAACCAATACCGATGCCGCGATAAACTTGAAGAAAGGTCGCCACACCACACATGAAAATATCCACTGTCACTAAGTACGCAATTTGTTCAGGTGTAAAGTTCAAACTTGTTCCTACTATTATAGGGACGAGAATGGCGCCTGCATACATCGCAAGTAAATGTTGTAAACTTAATAAAAATCGCTTCATGATTCTGTATCTCCCACTAATGTCACTTTGTTGCCTGTTAATGAAGCAACTTGGCATAACGATGACACTGTTAAGCCTGCCTCTTCTAAACGGGAGCGACCTTGTTGGAAACTTTTCTCTACTAAAATACCTACGCCGACTGTTGTTGCGCCAGCCTGTTCAACTAAGCGATGTAACCCTATTGCTGCTTCACCATTTGCTAAAAAGTCATCAATAATTAATACTTTATCATCTGCAGACAAAAACTCTTCCGAAACGATGACGGTGTTCGTTTTGTTTTTAGTAAACGAGTGCACATCTGTTTGGTAATAACCTGAATTCAACGTGCTCGGTTTCGCTTTTTTAGCAAATAGACAAGGTACATCAAAACGATAAGCCACCATGATTGCGGGTGCAATACCCGATGCCTCAATAGTCAGAATTTTTGTCACACCTTGATCCACAAACTGTTCGTAAAAGGTTTGACCAATATCGTACATCAAAGCTGCATCAATTTGGTGGTTTAAAAATCCGTCAACTTTAAGAATCTTTTCATCAATCACGACGCCATCTTCAATGACCTTTCTTCTCAATGCGTCCACTCCAATTCCTCCTCGAAAAAGATATCAAAAAAACCCAAAACTAAAGAATAGCGTTTCAGGTATACGAGTAAGAGTCATACAATTGTAAAGTGGCACTATGTCACGTCTAAAGACCTATCGTAGTGATGCGCGGAATATGGATACCGTACATACGCAGGCATTGATACAGCGCGTTACATATTACATAGATGTCCCATTACTCATAGTCATGTCGTTTAAGGCAACATGGTAGAAACTTCTAAAGCCATATTCTTCAGATTATATGAGCGTGATAAATTATTACATGATGATAGCAAATTTAAAGTACTTACGCAATACTATCGTACTAAATCAAGTGTTTTCAGAAATTTATGTAAATTCTTGCTTATTCATGCTGTAAACGCCATAATAAGAATGTAACCGTTTAACACGTAAAGAATACGGGTAGATAAATATAAAACATGAGCGGGAGGTTCATAGCATGACACTTTATAACATCTCAAAATGCGAAGTGAAACGAACTGAAGATGAAGCAGTTCAATATGTAGATCAATTACTAAAAGAAGGCGTTAAAGAAAATCAAATCGTTGTATTAAGCAAAGATAAACTTAACACAGATCGCTTTCACGATTCTCAAATTCAACATAAAACAACAACGGGTACGATTAGTGAGAAATTCATGCGCTTTTTCATTGGTGAAGATGGTGAAGAAGCTGCGTTAACAAAATTTGGTTTCTCTGACGAACAAAAAGAAGATCTGAAACAAGACATTTTAAATGACAAAATTGTGGTGATGGTTCAAGAACTGAAATATGGTCAAGAGGAATACGAAAACCATAATGTTGCGAACCAAAAACTGCAAGATAAACATGCCCCATCTGAACATCAAGGCGATATTGAGTAATCATTCACGCTTATCGATAGCTCTTACAACTTCATCCAAGATTTAATTTAACTTTCGTACACCTCATTGTATCGAAAGGATTAAGTCTTGGGTGAAGTATTTATTTCTGGAAATTGAGTTTTGTCTCCCCTATTAATTGTGCTATTTCTCTCTATATATATGCTATACTAAAGCCATTAAGAGAGGTGAAGTGACATGCATTTTGTACATATTCAATCAACCCAAGATCCATGGTATGTCCCGGCATTAGCGTTTTACATGGATAAACTAGACCCCCTCGTAACAGAAGACGAGTCTGTATTTGAACAATCCTTAAAAACTGAAAAAACACAATACGATTTCGTATTTCTCGTAGGTATCGAAAACGATGAAGTTGTCAGTTTTGCGACAGCGCATTATGAAGCGACAACAAATGTAGGCTTTTTAGTCTATCTCGTGAGTGAGCACGGTGACAATTGTGAACAGTACCTTAAAGCGACACTTGAACAAATAGAAAAAGATGTGAATCAAATTTCTAATCAACTCCACGGCCGAGATGTGAATTTCTTCATGTTTGAGTCGACATTTGAATCACCCGACGTGGATACTGAGACAGCTGATAAAATTGCATTCCGTCGTCGCTTTTTAGTGCAACACGGTTATGAAAAACAAAGTGATATTACTTATTTACAACCTTCACTAAATCGCAATGGAAAGCCGGTACCGATGGAGTTGTATATTAAAGCGAATATTCCTCTAACGAAAGATATTTACGGCACGAGTATTAAATCTGCCTATATCATTAAATATGTTTTTGCGAACCGTATTCCAAGACATGTGATTTATCCCTTACTCGTTAAAATGGATTTGCGTAAAGAACCTTATGCCTAGGCCCTTGAAATCAACCGTTAAAGCCGTTACAATGATAGAGAGGTAAGACTGACGGTTCACTGAACGCACACTACCGACAGTCTAAAAACATGAGAGAAAGGACCTAATGGCATATGCTAACAAAAGAATTTGCTCAACGATCTGAGCTTAGTGAAAAACAAGTCCGTAAAATTGTCCAACATCTTGAAGAACGCGGCTATCATTTAAACAAGACTGAATATCGTGGACGTGAAGCGACAGACTTTAAAGAAGAAGATATCGAACTCTTCCAAGAAATTGCTGAACGTGTCGCACAAACGAATAGTTACGATCTTGCTTTCGAAGCGCTCGAAAAAGAAAAAGACTTTTTACAGGTCATCGTTAAGGAAAACGATCAACAACTACCTGCTGACCAACAAGTGCCACAATTGATTCAAGAGTTGCGCCACGAAATTAATCAAATGCGTGAAGAACGTCAAATGTTAGGTCAAATGGTCTCACAAGTGCATCAACAACAAGAAGAGCTTAAAGCATTACATCAACAGTTACATACACAGTTGGAGACGAGCAACAAGTCTCTTGAAGCTTTAACTACTGCACAACAACAACAAACAGAGCAACTGTCAAAAACGCAAGAAACCATTGAAACCCAAACGAAAGAACATCAAGAGCTTGCGGAAACGATTCACCGCAACGAGAAAAAAGGTTTCTTCCAACGTTTATTTGGTGGTTAAGCAACATTGATAACAAGCTAAAAATGTAAAATTTGGATTTAACGTCCGTTTGAGTAATACTAATGAATCATTAATAAAAAAAACATAAGCTAGGGGTGCTCGAGGTGAGCTGAGAAAGATGGTATCTTAACTCTTTGAACCTGACGTGGTTAGAACCAACGAAGGGAAGCGCAATATGATGACGAAATCGTCTCAAGATAAATGGCGAGTAGTCACATTATTCTAATCATATATGCTTTCCTCTTGCATCCTTTTATGCAGGAGGTCTTTTTTTATGAAACAAACGCTGATTATTGGTGCAGGTGTTATGGGATTATCTATTGCACGCCAACTCAATTCCAAACATCGTCATATCCGTATCATTGATCGCTCCACCCCACGAATGAACGCGTCTTATGCTGCGGGTGGTATGTTAGGTGCACAAAATGAATTTTTTGAAGATACCCCACTTTATCGACTTGCAATGAAAAGTCGTGCGATGATGCCTGAATTAGCCCAAGCCTTGGAGCGCGAAACGGGGGTTCATATCGAATATCAACAGCACGGACTCATCAAAGTCGCTTCTCAACCTCAAGATGTCCAAGCCGTCCATCAACAGTATGAATTTTTACACCATCACGATCACACTGTCACTCAACTGTCGACGGAACAATTAACGCAACGGTTTCCCCATCTCGATCCATCACAAAGTGCCGCGTTCAAAATTCAAGACGACGGCCAAATTAATGCAAACCTTTATACACAGGCGCTTATTGCTTCGGCCATGCAACGTTCCCATATCGAATTAATGACGCATACGGAGGTTTACTCATTACAGCGCCTCCATTACTGTTACCGTGTTGAGACGTCAAAAGGCACATTTGAGGCTGACGAACTCATTATTGCAGCTGGTGCATGGAGTGGCGCATTACTTCAACAGTTAGGTTTCGAATTACCGACACATCCTGTTAAAGGTGACGTTAAATTGATTGCGTCTGATTACGCCGGTTTAAAAGAAACGATTTTTAATATGAACGGTTGTTACATCGTCCCAAAATTGCCGAATCGCTTCTTAATTGGTGCAACATCCGATTATGATTGTTGGGACACTGAAAACAATGACGACAACCTTGCTTGGCTTGATCACGAAAGTGTGAACATGATTCCTGCATTACGATCACACCATGTCATTAAAACTTGGACAGGGATTCGCCCTATTACGGAAGATGAAATCCCTATTATGGGCGAAATTGCACCTCAACTTTTCGTGACGACAGGGCATTATCGTAACGGAATTTTACTGTCACCCATTGCTGGTCAACTGATGGCGCAACTCGTTGATGAAGATAGCGAAGCCCGACATCAGCTTGCTCCATTTAGACCTAAAATAAAACAAATATAAAAAATATATCTTGATTTTATGTTTCCTTACTATTATCCTATTATAGAAGTCGGAATTAAAAAGGAAGCGTATTTATGTCTATTTTTTTAGTGATTATTAATTTAATTATTTTTCTTCTCGCCTTATTAAGCCTGTGGGTGATGGCGAAAAAACATGTCAAATTCCCTAAACGCGTGTTCTTTGCACTTGGTTTAGGTATCGTATTAGGCCTCCTACTCCACCTTGTTTATGGTGTTGAAGGCACAGTCACATCTCAAACAACGGATTGGGTCGGCTTAATTGGGAATGGGTATATTGCATTGCTACAAATGATTGTCATTCCACTTATTTTTGTTTCTATCGTCGCGGCATTTACGAAAATTGAAATTGGAGAAAAGTTTGCTAAAGTCGGCAGCTTCATCTTCATGTTTTTGATTGGTACCGTAACAATTGCAGCGATGATCGGTATTATCTATGCACTCGCATTCAATTTAGATGCTTCAAGTATTGACTTAGGGCAGGCAGAAAACGCTCGTAGCGCCGAAATTGCTGATAAAGCAAAAGGGCTGACTGCGACAACATTACCAACACAAATTTTAGAATTGTTACCGTCAAATCCATTTTTAGATTTCACTGGTGCACGTGCAACTTCTACTATTGCAGTCGTGATCTTTGCCGCATTTGTAGGCTTTGCATTTTTACGTGTCGCACATAAACAACCTGAAAATGGTCAAACTTTAAAACGCGGTATTGATGCCATTTACGCACTTGTCATGGCTATCGTAACATTTGTTTTACGCCTAACGCCTTATGGGATTTTAGCGATTATGATTAACACGATTGCGACGAGTGATTTTGCTGCGATATGGACTCTCGGTAAGTTCGTGATTGCGTCCTATGCAGCACTCATTACAATGTACATCATTCACTTAATCATTTTGGCCGTTATTGGTGTCAATCCAGTACAGTATGTGAAGAAAACAGCCGAAGTGATTTTATTCGCATTCACTTCACGCTCAAGTGCCGGTACATTGCCACTCAACGTACAAGCGCAAACGAATCGTCTAGGTGTGCCTCAAGCTATCGCAAACTTCTCGGGCTCATTTGGACTATCTATCGGACAAAATGGCTGTGCGGGAATCTACCCTGCCATGCTCGCGATTATGGTCGCACCTGTCGCGGGTGTTGAAGTGAATCTACAATTTATCGTGACAGTCATCATCGTTGTCGTGTTAAGTTCATTCGGTGTAGCAGGTGTAGGGGGCGGTGCAACATTCGCTTCAATCCTGGTTTTATCTGCATTGAACTTGCCGGTCGGTCTTGCGGGTGTCCTCATTTCAGTCGAACCATTGATTGATATGGGTCGTACAGCACTTAACGTGAATGACTCTATCTTAGCGGGTACAGGCACTGCTAAACTGACAAAACAACTCGATGAAGATGTTTTCAATTCCAATCATATGGACGAATTAACAGCACAACATTAAGCGATTGTATGTCAATACAAAAAACGGCAAACGTCATTAAAGGGGGTATCCTTCCATGAGGTTTGCCGTTTTCTTATTATTTGATGGATGTCTTTATACGTTTTGCGCCTCTTTTTTAAGTAAATCGACTTGAATGATTTCGTCACATTGTTGCGCGAGCGTTAAATCATGCGTCGCGATAATGAGTGTGCGCGTATCGTCGACCATATCAAATAACAGTTCCATCACTTTTTGCCCATTTCCTTCATCTAAAGAACCCGTGGGCTCATCCGCTAAAATGAGTCTTGGTTGTTTCAATATCAAACGGGCAAGGGCGACACGCTGCTGTTCGCCTCCACTTAATGTCGCGACTTTACGCTTATGATTCATATCAATCCCAACCTTTTGTAAACATTGCGTTTTCAATTGTTGGCGTTCTGATTTGGATACTTTCTTGAAAGCGAGTGCCATATCGAGATTTTGATGAATCGTCATAGATTCAACGAGCCCATAGTTTTGAAAAACATAGCCGAGTACATCTCGATAAAAGCGATAATCATTCTTTAATGGACGATGATCGAATCGCACTTCACCTTTTTTTAACGTTTCAAATCCTGCAATCGCGTTCAGTAAAGTGGAGTTCCCTGATCCACTATGACCAATCAACGCATAAGACTTCCCCGGTTCAAATGTCAAATTCACATTGTCAAAAATCGTGCGTTTCCCTTTTTGAATCGTTACATTTTTTAATTCAATCATTCCTTCTTCTTCACCTCTTTAGGCCATTTTGAAAGGTCATGAATATACTCTATTTGAAAGACGTATTTACCTTTGTGAATCACTTTTACATGATCAGACCGGGCATCATATCCACCGAAATTCAAACGATATTTGAGTGGTTCCCCCGATTCGTCATACGCTTGAATATCCACATACGTTTGTGTTCCCAATGGTACCACCGCATAAGACGTCTCCTTCTTTAAAAATGGATTAAAGTAATCAACATACGTCAGACGTACAAAAGATAAAAATAGAACACACGCGATTACGATAACTGCAATCGAAATCAGCATATTTTTCTTCAATATTTAAGCCTCCCTAATCAATGCATTGAATTGTTTTTCTAAATAATGGATGTAAGCCCATTGAATAACGATTTGAAACAGCAAAATCACACCAAATATCCATAGCACATTGCCATTTTGTGTCTTTTCAAATAAGAACGCGCCAATAAGAGCAGTAAATAAACCATTTAATATGATGTAGTTGCGATAGTTTTGCCAACGTCTGAAGCCAAACATTTTTCGCATAAGTAACCATTGACGATGCTGCTCAAAGTAATGCAATACATCTAATAGCGTCACGATACACAAAACTGCCATGGCGATTGCACTAGAAAAGCTATACACCATCCATTTCGTTTGTGCTTCTCGATACTTTTTCATAACGCTGTCTTTATAATTGGTTACGCCTTGCACGTCATCCTTCAAATTAAAGCGGTCGATATTACGGACAATATTTTCATAATTTTTAAAAATCAATTCACCTTGTGATAATGTGGCATAATAAAAATCATCCGTTAAGTCTTTGGCATTTAACATTAAAATCGCAGGCGACTTCATATAGGTTGTCGACAATCCCGTATGTACATCAAAGGCGTAAATGTCGTAAGGCTTTTTCAACTGCGTCACTTGCACCTTTGTCTTTGATTCTGGATTTGGAAGTTGATAGTTCACCCAATCCTGAAAATCTGCACGTATAGCTGAGGTTTCATTTTTAGCTTGAGGAGGTAAATACAACTCTATTTGCCCAGGTCGGTCTTCTAAATTCGGTAAATCTCGCAATTGAAACTTAAAAAAATCAACAAAGTTTTGATTGACAAACAGTACATTTCCTTCTTCTGGCGTATAATTTGTTTGACTTGGTTCATACAATACATTTTGATTCATCAATAATGCTTGTTCATATTTCTCACTGTATACAATCAATTGATGATATCGTTTCGCCAATTCTCTTTCTTCATTTTCACTTAGGTGTATGGGTTTTAATTCAATTGTGTAATAATCGTCTAATTTCCCCCACCATGCTTCTGTCTCTTGAATTTGTGCTAACTTTTTCATTTGATTAAGATTCGGCAAAATGAGGAGTGTGAGTAATACTAACATACTCAACTTGGAGATATGATTCATTGCACGTAACAGACGATAGGGTTTGAGTCCTTTTATCATCAATGGAATATCTATCCGGATAAGTAAGATACAAGACAGTAACGAACTGATAGACAAAATCATCCAAAATAAAATATCCGCTACGATGAGACGACTTACAAAATATTCGAGTTGACCGTCCAATCCTAGCCATTTCAACAATCCTATCGAAAAGAGTCCGACGCTTATAGCTAATACCAACCATCTGATAGTAGTTTTTTTAATATTCAGAAAAATATATTAAAAAAGCGATAACCATGTAAACGCATCGTCGCATACGTTTTAAAATTTCGACTCCGATAATGCAAATGGTACAACAAATAGATAATAAGTAATGTCACAAATGGAAGCAGTACGCCTCGATTAATGAGCACATCCCCATAGATCATCCATGATTGTACAGATCCCATACTCACCTTTAGACCGACACTTTCTAAAGCTGTTTTCAATTGTTCCTTATTAGCAATATTATCTAATATGAAATAATCACCACGTACATCTCGCTGCATCAGTTGATCATGCGTTAAATGATGGTAACTATATGTCGTATTCATCGGCGCGATCGTATGATGATTGGCTTTCTCATTAAACGCATAAATCGCTTTATCGATTTGATGTTCTTTATGCTCGATAACGACTTTAAAAATCGCAATATCTGCGTCTTTCGCAACCTTCTCAAACTTCTCAAAAACTTCTGCTTTTGAATGTTGGTAGTCCCAACTTTCAACTTCAAGCATCACACGACTTCCAGTAAGTATTTCACTATCCTCTTCGTACAGTACAAGAATTAAAAATAAGCTTATTAGTGTGAGCGTGACCACATCTAATAAGTGTTTCATCCACTTCATTGCTCACCTCCAAAAAGTCACTTACTCGTAGTCACAACATAAAAACACTTCATTGTTGCCCTACACTTTTATCATAATGAAATTAAATTTAAAAAACAACTCATTTCCATCTCTATACGACAAAAAGTTTCATGGATAAAACAAGTGAGGAAAAGTGGATATAAAGATTCAAATATTATCCTTTTTCATGAAGTGAGATTGCAACTCAAAATAAAAAGAGGCCGAGTAACCTGTCCCAACCTCTGTTTTAATTATTATTATTTCTTATTAAATCCTGACATTTGCAACCAATCATTCATTTCTAATCGTTGCTTGCTACTCATAAAGCCAGCAATTTGTTCAGACCAAGTTTCATCACGTTTACCTTGTGTACGTTCTTGATAATATTGAGAAACCGTTTGGTCATACGCTTCAATTTGTTCAGACAATTCAGCGTCATCTTGATTGTACGTATCCACATGAAAGACATGTGATAACGGGAGACGTGGTTTAGGTGAACCATTTTCGTCATCTGCCGGCTCTCCAATAGCCATACCGAATAATGGGAAGACGTGTTCAGGTAAATTTAAAATTTCGCGTACCCGTTGCACATCGTTACGTAATGAACCGAGATATACAATGCCGTAACCCATATCTTCAGCCGTTAATGCAATATTTTGCGCCGCTAATGCCGCGTCAACTGTACCGACTAATAACCCTTCAGCCGATTCAAAGCTCGCTGCCATGTCTGCTTTCGATTTTTCATTAACCAACTGGTGGCGATGGTAATCAATCACATAAACGAGCAAGTACCCATTTTCAACGACATAAGGCTGACCTGAGACTTCTCTAAGTGCCTCTTTCTTTTCAATAGATTCTACCCCAATAAATGATGTCGTTTGTAAAAAACTCGATGTCGATGCCATTTGTCCTGCTTCTATTAATTTTTCAATTGTTGCTCGTTCGATAGGTGTTTGTTTGAACTTTCTCACTGAATGATGTCGCTTGGCCAAATCATACACATATTCTGACATAAAAACACTCCTAACATCCTTTTCTCTATCGTAACATTTGCCCTACTAAAACGCATGATTCGTGCATGCTTCCTAGCTATCATACTCGTACTTTATTAAATTAGCGAAAATCACATCTGTTATGACAACATCAACAAAGTGCTTTCTATATTTACCCTTTAATTGAGAATGAAAGCATATAAATGATATTCAAATCTTTTATCAATTAACTTATTTCCATTTTTATTTCCAATACATCGTCTGCTTTATTAACTTTACTACAATGAGAAAATAATGCGTATCAATCACCAAATGTGACCGAATTGTGATCAAAAAGTGGCTTTTTTACTGTATTTATGCTTTATTGCACCTATAACATCAAAACCGCTATTAATGATGAAAGCGTTTGACTTCAAAGTGGATAAAAATCTTTTGTATTTATTTGACGTAATGATTGTTCCATGTCATAATACTACTTGAGATTAGAATTATTATTAATAAGGAATTATCACAAAGTAAAACTTGGTTCTAATCCAAATAATAATGATTCATATAAATAGGAGGATTTTGATTATGTCATTAATCGGTAAACAAATTGAGGAATTTTCAGCACAAGCATACAATGCAAAAACAGATGAATTTATTGAAGTTACACACGAAGATTTAAAAGGTAACTGGAATGTTGTCGTATTCTACCCTGCAGATTTCTCATTCGTATGTCCAACTGAATTAGAAGATGTACAAAATCATTACGAAAAATTACAAGAGTTAGGTACAAACGTATTCTCTGTTTCTACAGATACTCACTTTGTACATAAAGCATGGCACGATCATTCAGATGCCATCAGCAAATTACAATATACAATGATTGGTGATCCTTCTCAAGCGATTACACGTCAATTCGATGTATTAGATGAAACGTCAGGTCTTGCACAACGTGGTACTTTCATTATTGACCCAGACGGTGTTGTTCAAGCAGCAGAAATCAATGCAGACGGTATCGGCCGTGACGCAAGCACACTCGTACACAAAATTAAAGCAGCACAATATGTTCGTCAAAATCCAGGTGAAGTTTGCCCAGCGAAATGGGAAGAAGGTAGCGAAACTTTAACTCCAGGATTAGATTTAGTAGGTAAAATTTAAGGAGGCTATACTGAATGTTAAATCAAGAATTAAAGCAACAACTTTCACAACTTCTTGATTTGATGGAAGGTGACGTTGTTCTGAAAGTGAGCACTGGCGATGACGATCATTCTCAAAAAATGAACGATCTCGTTAATGAAGTTTCAGACATGTCATCTCGAATTACAGTAGAAAAAGCTGAATTAAAGCGTACGCCTAGCTTTAGTATCAACAGACCAAACGAGGACACTGGCATTACATTTGCTGGTGTCCCTCTTGGTCATGAGTTCAATTCTTTTGTCCTTGCACTCTTACAAGTGAGTGGTCGTGCACCAAAAGAAGAGCAATCTGTAATTGATCAAATCAAGTCTATTGATGAACCCCTTCACTTTGAAACATTCATTAGCTTAACATGTCAAAAATGTCCTGATGTCGTTCAAGCATTAAACTTAATGAGTGTCATCAATCCGAATATAACACATACAATGATTGATGGTGCAATTTTCAAAAAAGAAGCAGAAGACATTATGGCGGTACCTGCAATTTTCTTAAATGGTGAACAATTCGGTAACGGCCGTATGACAGTGACAGACATTCTTAGTGAGTTAGGTCAAGGTCCTGACGCTTCTGAATTTGAAAATAAAGAAACATTTGACGTCCTCGTAGTCGGCGGCGGTCCTGCAAGTGCAAGCTCTGCCATCTATGCTGCGCGTAAAGGTTTAAAAACAGGTATCGTAGCAGACAGAATTGGTGGTCAAGTTAATGACACAGCTGATATTGAAAACTTAATTGGCGTGAAGAAAACGACAGGTCCATCACTTGCGACAAGTCTTGAAGAACACATTAAAGACTACAATGTGGATATTATGACCGGCGTACGTGCAGAAGGATTAGAAAAAACAGATGATATCGTTCATTTGACTTTAGATAATGGCGCAGTGCTTAAAACGCGCTCACTCATTATCGCAACAGGTGCACGTTGGAAGAAAATCGGTGTACCGGGTGAAGACACATTCGCAAACAAAGGTGTCGCATACTGCCCGCACTGTGACGGACCTCTATTTGAAGGTAAAGACGTCGCTGTTATCGGTGGCGGTAACTCTGGTGTTGAAGCCGCGATTGACTTAGCAGGTATTTGTAAAAGTGTGACAGTCCTTGAATATAGTGAGTCATTAAAAGCAGACTCTGTATTACAAGAGCGTTTAAATTCATTACCGAATACAACAGTCATCACACATGCAGCAACACAAGAAATCAAAGGTGACGACCGCGTGAGTGGTATTGCATACACTTGTAACGAAACAAATCAAGAAAAACATGTTGATTTAAATGGTGTCTTCGTTCAAATCGGTCTTTCTCCTAATACTGAATGGTTAGGCGATACTGTTCAACGTAACCGCATGGGTGAAATTGAAGTCGACCGTTTAGGAAACACGAACATTCCTGGTGTCTTTGCGGCAGGCGACTGTACAGACCAACGCTATAAACAAATCATTATTTCTATGGGGTCAGGCGCAACAGCAGCATTATCTGCATTCGACTACTTGATTCGTAACTAAATAGGATTCATATCATTAATCGGACTGGTGAGAAAGGGTTGTCTTTTCATCAGTCCGATTTTCTATTTTATGCACGTAAAGGCAACACAGCTTTTTCATCCATCGAAGTAAGCAAGCGAGAGCCTTTTGAGTGCAATCACTACAATCGACCTAGGCTAATTCAGTAAACAAAAGATAAGATGGGACACAAAAATTGAGTTTATCCCCATCCTCAAGTGAAAGGTTGATTGTTTTGAAATACTGTAATTGGCATTCCACTTTCTTAAAACACGACACCCATTTGAAGTTTAGAGACAAGCGTAAGATTGCTAGAACGGTGCGTACTTATAAAAATCAAGTCCTTATTGATTGCAAATCTGGGCGAGACTCCTGAGGGATCAGCTGAACCGGCAAATCCACTAACGCTTCCACCAATGTAACAGTTCAATCAAGCGTTAGTTAGTTAAAGGTTTAGCCCCTAGGAAAGGGAGCCCTTTGAGTGCAATCAAAAAGGACAAACACCTTAAAAATGAAATATTATGCTTGTAATCTGAATGAATTGCAATCCTACAAAAACGAAATCAACCAGTTCCAAATTTTAGTAAAAATGCTGACAATGGCATCCCACAATTTTTGCAAGAAATTACGCGTTTCCTCATTATCTAAATCCTTCAACTTCTTCAGTTTGTCGCCGGCTTGGCTTTGAATCATTTCTTTTAACTCAGTCGCCTGTTTTTTAAACGCATCCGGATCTTGGTTGACTACATTGGATTCCGCGACGTTCACCATGATATTTTGAATGACCGCAATTTCGTGATCACTTAAAATCTGATACAGTCCGCGCTCTGTTAATGTTTGGTTGACAATTTGATTGATTGTTGTACTGTTCAGTTGTTGATGTGACGCTTTTGCTTCAGCGATTTGAGCTTTCATTTCTGCAACTGCTTCATTCAACGCTTCATCAGAATAGCCATCTTTATTTTGATGATTTTCACTAATTCGTGCTAAATGATTCATTTCTTGGTTCGCATTTTGAATATCTTGCGCATTTAAACGATGACCTTGTGTGGCATAGGCTTTATAAATGCCTGTCAATGCACCTTCGCCAGTCACTTGATCGACAGAAGCAATTTTAATCGTCGCATCTTGAATACCTGATGTAATCGCTGCATTCATATACTGTTCTCGTGTAATACGTGTAATATTTTCAGGGGTTTCAATTTCTACATCGACACCACTCGTAAAGCGTTTCGGTTTAATCAAAGCACTAGAATGGATAAAGTCGTATTCTGTCCCTGTATATTCAATGATATCCGTATTTGTTACTTTATACGTCGTCACATTGTTGCCGACTCCCAACTTTTCTTTCGTCTCAACAAGTTGGTTGTTATTCAAATCGGCACCTTGGATAAATATTTCTTCTTTTGGCTTAAATTCATTTGCGGCTTGAGCAACGCCTACCATTAACATCGATGTGACCACGCCACTGATGAATAGCTTTTTATACATTTTCGTCACTTCCTCCTAGTGCTACGCTATTTTCTCTATTTTACCATGAATGTTCAACAATACTATCATTCCTCGGACCTAAGCGTAAAAGTACCATGCGCGCTAAGAAAGATGTGGCTAAACGAACAATTCTGATTCATGAGAAGTGCCATAATCAATGTCGTATCCCATATCTTGAATCATGTCATAGTCTAATTGATTCGGCTGTCCACCTGTAATTAAATAATCGCCTACAAAAATTGAATTCGCGACCATTAACGCTGTCGCTTGTAGTGAACGTAAATTAACTTCTCTTCCCCCTGCAATACGAATTTCTTTTGTCGGATTGATTAAGCGAAAAAGCGCCAAAATGCGTAAACAACGGGTCGGTGTCAGTTGATCCATCTCACCAAATTTCGTACCTTTAATCGGATGTAAAAAGTTCACTGGAATACTGTCCGCATCGATTTCTTTCAATGCAAAAGCCATGTCCACAATGTCTTGATTTGACTCACCCATACCACAAATGACTCCCGAGCATGGTGAAATATTGTTTCGCTTCATCATCTCAATAGTATTCACACGGTCTTCATATGTATGTGTTGAGACCACTTCATGATGATAATTTTCACTCGTATTCAAATTGTGATTATAACGATCGACCCCTGCTGCTTTTAATTTCTCTGCTTGCGTCTCATTCGTCAAACCTAGGCATGCACATACTTTCAACTGTGGATGTGCCGCTTTGATACGTTCAACAGACGACGTAATATGGTCAATTTCCTTATCACTCGGACCGCGACCGCTCATCACAATACAATACGTTCCAATTTCATTCTCAACTGCGACGCGTGCACCTTCTGTAATTTCATCCTCTGAGATTAACGCGTAACGTTGCTTTTGCTTCATTTCACGTGATTGACCACAATAGCCACAATCTTCAGGACAAATACCACTTTTCGCATTTAAAATCATATTTAACTTCACTTTATGTCCATAATAATGTTTACGAAGTTGGTACGCTTCATGAACAAGATCCATCGTGTCATAGGACGGATTTACCAACAAATCTAATGCTTCATCTGGAGTCAATGCACGACCTTCTAATATTTGTTTCGCTATTTTCATAGTCATTCCTCCTCATATAGAAGTCAGTATATCACAATTGTAACCATTTTTATAATAAAGTTTACAATCTATATAGCGGTTCATGTTGACCCAAATTAGGGTATATTGAAGTTGTCACATTAAATTAAAATGTCGCTTATAATAAAGTTAGAAGCATCAGATTTAAGACAGACCGCAGTCTAAAAACAGATATGGAGGCAACAAAATGGATACATTAGATGAATTTTTGGAAACCATCGACAAACCAGAGCATCGTGAGAAACTAGCAACAGTGATACAAACCATACTCGATCGTTATCCTGAACTTACTTTGGAAATCAAATGGAATCAACCGATGTTATTGTACAAAAAAAATGGCACTTTTATTTTAGGATTCAGTAAAGCGAAACCCCACTTTGCTGTCGCACCAGAAAAACATACATTAGATACTTTTGCGAAAGAGATCGAAAAAACGGGTTATCAAATGACTAAAATGTTTATGAAGATCAAGTGGACAGATGAAGTCAATTATACGTTGCTATATGATATCATTGATTTTAATATTCATGATAAAAAAGACTCACGCTTCTTCTGGAGACAGTAGTTTCTTTGCCGCTTACCATAAAGGTGACTCGGCTTCTCAAAAATACTCAATGTTGAGGAGTCAGACAGCACCTTCGCCCTACCACCATGCCCTTTAATTTTGTTATGCGCGCCCTTGCCCCATCCTTTCCATTTCTCACTCAACCCCTTAAAAAACATCCATTTTCCATATATACATATGCTGCAATACGCCTTTAATAACAAATAATTGCGATTTTTCTGAAAATACCCAAAATTATGTTGACTTGAATATGAAGTTCTTCTACAATACATAACATATCGCTTAGTTGTGAAGTCGGAATTCTAGGAGGTCTGTATGATTGAGTTTAAAAATGTGAATAAAATATTTAAGCAAGGGAGACATTCGGTTCACGCCCTTAAAGACATTTCTTTCTCCATTCAAGCTGGTGATGTTTTTGGTGTCATTGGTTATAGTGGTGCGGGCAAAAGTACACTCGTTCGCCTGATCAATCAATTAGAACAACAAACTTCTGGTGACGTTTATGTCGATGGCCATCATTTAAATACATATGCTCCTGCACAGTTAAGAGCTGTCAAAAAAGATATCGGGATGATTTTCCAACAATTCAATCTATTGGATTCTAAAACTGTCTTTAAAAATGTCGCCATGCCTCTCATATTACGTAAAGTACCCATGGATGAAATTAAGTCTCGCGTCGAAGAAATGCTTCATTTTGTAGGATTATCTGGTAAAGCGAACAACTTTCCTAATGAACTGTCTGGCGGTCAAAAACAACGTGTGGCAATTGCACGCGCACTCGTGACACGTCCTAAAATTTTGCTCTGTGACGAAGCAACCAGTGCACTCGATCCAGCGACGACAGATTCGATTCTTCAATTATTAAAGAAGACGAACGAAACTTTGGGTGTCACGATTATTGTCATTACACATGAAATGAGTGTGATTCAAAGCATTTGTAACCGTGTCGCCATTATGGAAAATGGTGTCGTCATTGAGTTGGATACGGTGAAACAAGTGTTCAGTCATCCTAAAACTACAACTGCTCAACGTTTCGTATCCACTGTCATTAATACCTCACCTTCTCAACAAGTGATGGACAACCTTCAAATTGATGAACGACACCAAATCTATCGCCTATTTATCGAATCGACTCAAATTACACAAACACTCATTAACGACTTGATTCAAAAAACGGCAGTAAATGTGAATATCGTACATGCAACGATGGCTGACATTCAAGAGGAGACAGTAGGCTATTTATGGTTACTTATCAAGGGAGACGCGGCGCAACAACAACAGGTCACGTCTTATTTCGAACATCATCAAATCCAATATGAGAAAGGGGTGCCGACATGCTAGGTTCATCTATTGATAGTGCACAATTACTAGAAGCACTGTATCAAACATTATACATGGTGACCATTTCACTCATTTTTGGTGCTTTAATTGGCGTTCCACTTGGCATTGTATTAGTGGCGACCCGTCAAAATGGTATATGGCCAAACGCTTGGATTCATCACATTTTAAACCCAGTGATTAACATTTTGCGCTCTGTGCCATTCATTATTTTACTTATCGCAATCATTCCATTTACTAAATTGATTGTAGGGACATCTATTGGCACAACGGCAGCTATTGTACCATTGACTGTTTATGTAGCCCCTTATATTGCTAGACTTGTTGAAAACTCACTTTTAGAGGTAGACGAGGGCATTATAGAAGCCGCACATGCGATGGGTGCCACACCGATACAGATCATTCGTTACTTTCTATTACCTGAAGCACTCGGTTCACTTATTTTATCCCTCACTACGGCGATTATTGGGCTCATCGGCGCAACTGCAATGGCTGGTGCTGTCGGTGGTGGCGGCATTGGGGATATGGCACTTGTTTATGGTTACCAACGTTTCGATACACTTGTGATTATAATTACTGTTGTCGTTTTAGTGATTATCGTGCAATGCATTCAATCTATTGGGAATGCACTCGCTAAAAAAGTTCGACGACATTAACTGGAGGATATATTTATGAAAAAACTGATTACCTTTTTAGTATTAGCTGTATTCGTATTAAGCGCTTGCGGCAATAACAAATCAGAAAAAGTCACACTTGGCGTTGCTTCAAATGACACAAAAGCTTGGGAAAAAGTAAAAGAACTCGCTAAAAAAGAAGATATTGACTTAGAAATCAAGCAATTTTCGGATTATAACGTTCCTAACACAGCACTCAATGATGGCGATATCGATATGAACGCTTTCCAACATTTCGCATTTTTAGAAGCGTTTAAAAAAGCAAACAAGGGCACTGAAATTACACCAATTCGTACAACTGTATTGGCACCTTTAGGCATTTACTCAGAAAAAATCAAAGACATTAAAGATGTGAAAGATGGCGCCAAAGTGGTCATTCCAAACGACGTGTCTAACCAAGCACGTGCATTAAAATTACTTGAAAAAGCAGGGCTTCTCGAATTAAACAAAGATTTCGGTTTATCAAGTTCTATTAAAGATATTAAAAACAACCCTAAAAACTTAGATATTAAAGCAGTCGATGCCCAACAAACAGCAAGAGCATTGTCTGACGTTGACATTTCAGTGATTAACAATGGTGTCGCAACAAAAGCAGGCTTAGACGCGAAAAAAGATCCGATTTATTTAGAGGCTTCTGACTCTGATGCAGTTAAACCTTATATCAACATCATCGCAGTCAACTCGAAAGATAAAGACAATAAAGTGTACAAACGTATTGCTGAACTGTACCATTCTGAAGAAGCAAAAGCAGCATTAAAAGAAGATACAAAAGATGGTGAGTTAATTATCGATTTAAAACAAGACGAAATTAAAGCCATTGAAGATAGTTTGAAATAACTTATGTTAAACAAAACATACTAAGATTAGCTGTGAAGAAATTTATGACGATAGATTTCTTCACAGCTATTTTTTATAGTTGTAGAGAGAAGTAGATCGCGCAGTCCCGTGGATCTTTGAATCCGTAAAATAAACTGATCAGCTTTACTCTCCTTTTGAAATTCTATCTCAAAAGAACAAGCAGATCTCTTCTATCAATTGATGTCACTAAGATATGAAATGAAATCCACAATCATAACGACGAATATCCTCTTTTCTAGTTGGGGAGATTCATTTAGTAACAAAGTAGCGTCAGCAGCCATTATTGATAGACTCATTCATCATTTAAAAATATTTAAAATTACAGTGGATTCATAACGACTTAAAGACTATATAAGTGAAAAAGTATAAACATACATCATTCTTAAACCGCAAATAAACGACTTTTTCAAACCGCTATTGACAAAGATATAGACACAAGAAAAGAATGAAGTAAAATGATAAAAAGTAAAAAGCAATCCGAGATTTTAAAGATCTCAAAATAAAATACGGCAAACAAGTGAAAATATATGGTGACAGAAGAAACTATTCTACTACTGATCATGATGCTACCTTCATGAGAATAAAAGATGACCATATGAGAAACGGTCAGTTGTAACCCGGTTATAAACTACAGATGGCAATCATTAATCGATTAACGCTTATTTAAAGTTCTAACTTAGGGCTATTCTAAAGCACCACAAATAAGCAGCTTTCATATTCAAAGACAAAACACATTTATCAAAAGAGAAGGATAGATGTTGAACCAACTTTTGGAAATCTGAAAGCTAATTTGGGTTTCCAAAGATTATCGGTTCCCATCCAATTAAAAGGTCAGTGTGAACTTGGCATCGCACTATGGCAGTAAATATACGAAAACTGGCCAAAATAAGTGCTAGTTTTCATTCTTTCATAAGAAAAAAGCCGTTAAATTCTAAAAAAATGAATTTTAACGGCTTTTTCTTGAAGGGGCTGAAGCTCTATTCCTAACCCTTATAAATAATTTCAATTATTTTTCTTTGCTATCTTTTTTACGGTTTCTAAATAATATTAATGAACCTGCTGCTGCAAATAATGCTCCAAATAGTCCTCCATTATTATTTGAGTTACTACCTGTATCAGGTAATTCTTTTGGATTAGAATCAGCGTCCGCGTCCGCATCTGCATCTGCATCGGCATCAGCGTCGGCGTCCGCATCTGCATCAGCGTCAGCGTCGGCATCCGCATCGGCATCCGCATCGGCATCAGCGTCGGCATCCGCATCTGCATCTGCATCGGCATCAGCGTCGGCATCCGCATCAGCGTCGGCATCCGCATCGGCATCGGCGTCGGCATCCGCATCGGCATCCGCATCAGCATCAGCGTCAGCATCTGCATCCGCATCGGCATCCGCATCCGCATCGGCGTCCGCGTCGGCATCCGCATCTGCATCCGCATCGGCGTCGGCGTCAGCATCAGCGTCGGCATCCGCATCCGCATCGGCATCAGCGTCGGCATCCGCATCTGCATCAGCGTCGGCATCCGCATCGGCATCCGCATCTGCATCAGCATCAGCGTCGGCGTCCGCATCTGCATCAGCGTCAGCATCAGCGTCAGCATCTGCATCCGCATCAGCGTCAGCATCGGCATCCGCATCGGCATCAGCGTCGGCATCCGCATCTGCATCCGCATCTGCATCTGCATCGGCATCAGCGTCAGCATCAGCGTCCGCATCTGCATCCGCATCGGCATCCGCATCAGCGTCGGCATCCGCATCTGCGTCCGCGTCGGCATCAGCGTCGGCATCCGCATCTGCATCCGCATCGGCATCAGCGTCGGCATCCGCATCTGCATCTGCATCGGCATCAGCGTCGGCATCCGCATCGGCATCGGCGTCGGCATCCGCATCGGCATCGGCGTCGGCATCCGCATCGGCATCCGCATCAGCATCAGCGTCAGCATCTGCATCCGCATCGGCATCGGCATCCGCATCGGCGTCAGCGTCGGCATCCGCATCTGCATCTGCATCCGCATCGGCGTCGGCGTCAGCGTCAGCGTCGGCATCCGCATCGGCATCAGCGTCGGCATCCGCATCCGCATCCGCATCCGCATCTGCATCAGCATCAGCATCGGCGTCCGCGTCGGCATCTGCATCTGCATCAGCGTCGGCATCCGCATCGGCGTCCGCATCAGCATCAGCGTCGGCGTCCGCATCTGCATCAGCGTCAGCATCTGCATCCGCATCGGCATCCGCATCTGCATCTGCATCGGCATCCGCATCCGCATCGGCGTCGGCGTCAGCGTCAGCGTCGGCATCCGCATCGGCATCCGCATCGGCATCAGCGTCGGCATCCGCATCCGCATCTGCATCAGCGTCGGCATCCGCATCAGCATCAGCGTCAGCGTCAGCATCAGCGTCAGCATCTGCATCCGCATCGGCATCCGCATCAGCGTCGGCATCCGCATCGGCGTCCGCGTCGGCATCCGCATCCGCATCGGCATCAGCGTCGGCATCCGCATCTGCATCAGCGTCGGCATCCGCATCTGCATCCGCATCTGCATCAGCATCAGCGTCGGCGTCCGCATCTGCATCAGCGTCAGCATCAGCGTCAGCATCTGCATCCGCATCCGCATCAGCGTCCGCATCGGCATCGGCATCCGCATCTGCATCCGCATCAGCATCAGCATCTGCGTCGGCATCCGCATCTGCATCTGCATCAGCGTCGGCATCCGCATCTGCATCAGCATCTGCATCAGCATCAGCGTCGGCGTCCGCATCAGCATCAGCGTCAGCATCTGCATCCGCATCTGCATCTGCATCAGCATCAGCGTCGGCATCCGCATCGGCATCCGCATCAGCATCTGCGTCGGCATCCGCATCTGCATCAGCATCCGCATCCGCATCCGCATCGGCATCTGCGTCGGCATCCGCATCTGCATCAGCGTCAGCATCAGCGTCCGCATCGGCATCCGCATCAGCGTCGGCATCCGCATCTGCGTCCGCGTCGGCATCAGCGTCGGCATCCGCATCTGCATCCGCATCGGCATCAGCGTCGGCATCCGCATCTGCATCTGCATCGGCATCAGCGTCGGCATCCGCATCAGCGTCGGCATCCGCATCTGCATCGGCGTCGGCATCCGCATCGGCATCTGCATCAGCGTCGGCATCCGCATCGGCGTCCGCATCAGCGTCGGCGTCCGCATCTGCATCAGCGTCAGCATCTGCATCCGCATCGGCATCCGCATCTGCATCTGCATCGGCATCCGCATCCGCATCGGCGTCGGCGTCAGCGTCAGCGTCGGCATCCGCATCGGCATCCGCATCGGCATCAGCGTCGGCATCCGCATCCGCATCTGCATCAGCGTCGGCATCCGCATCTGCATCAGCGTCGGCATCCGCATCTGCATCAGCGTCGGCATCCGCATCTGCATCCGCATCTGCATCAGCATCAGCGTCGGCGTCCGCATCTGCATCAGCGTCAGCATCGGCGTCTGCATCAGCATCTGCATCTGCATCTGCATCAGCGTCGGCATCCGCATCAGCATCAGCGTCAGCATCAGCGTCAGCATCTGCATCCGCATCCGCATCGGCATCCGCATCAGCGTCTGCATCCGCATCGGCGTCCGCGTCGGCATCAGCGTCTGCATCAGCATCTGCATCCGCATCGGCGTCGGCGTCAGCGTCGGCATCCGCATCTGCATCTGCATCCGCATCAGCGTCTGCATCAGCATCAGCGTCCGCGTCCGCGTCGGCATCCGCATCGTCTTCTTCCACAATCACTTTTACTGAAACTACTTCACTTGATCCATCTGGATATGTTACTTTTACTGGAATATCTACTGATGTCCCTGGATTTGCATCCGCCGGTGGCGTTACTGTTACTACACCTGTATTTGGATCTACTTCTGCTGTCCATCCTTCTGGAATATCTCCACTTGGTGGAATCTCAAACTTCGTGTTCGGTGGTAAATCTTTATCTCCTGTCTGTGGAATTTCTACAGGTACATTCGGTTTTGTGTGCCCTTCTTCGTAACCTGGATTATGGTTCCCACTGTCTGGTGTATCTACCGTTACCTTCACTGGTGTTTCTTCACTTGATCCATCTGGATATGTTACTTTTACTGGAATATCTACTGATGTCCCTGGGTTTGCATCCGCCGGTGGCGTTACTGTTACTACACCTGTATTTGGATCTACTTCTGCTGTCCATCCTTCTGGAATATCTCCACTTGGTGGAATCTCAAACTTCGTGTTCGGTGGTAAATCTTTATCTCCTGTCTGTGGAATTTCTACAGGTACATTCGGTTTTGTGTGCCCTTCTTCGTAACCTGGATTATGGTTCCCACTGTCTGGTGTATCTACCGTTACCTTCACTGGTGTTTCTTCACTTGATCCATCTGGATATGTTACTTTTACTGGAATATCTACTGATGTCCCTGGATTTGCATCCGCCGGTGGCGTTACTGTTACTACACCTGTATTTGGATCTACTTCTGCTGTCCATCCTTCTGGAATATCTCCACTTGGTGGAATCTCAAACTTCGTGTTCGGTGGTAAATCTTTATCTCCTGTCTGTGGAATTTCTACAGGTACATTCGGTTTTGTGTGCCCTTCTTCATAACCTGGATTATGGTTCCCACTGTCTGGTGTATCTACCGTTACCTTCACTGGTGTTTCTTCACTTGATCCATCTGGATATGTTACTTTTACTGGAATATCTACTGATGTCCCTGGGTTTGCATCCGCCGGTGGCGTTACTGTTACTACACCTGTATTTGGATCTACTTCTGCTGTCCATCCTTCTGGAATATCTCCACTTGGTGGAATCTCAAACTTCGTGTTCGGTGGTAAATCTTTATCTCCTGTCTGTGGAATTTCTACAGGTACATTCGGTTTTGTGTGCCCTTCTTCGTAACCTGGATTATGGTTCCCACTGTCTGGTGTATCTACCGTTACCTTCACTGGTGTTTCTTCACTTGATCCATCTGGATATGTTACTTTTACTGGAATATCTACTGATGTCCCTGGGTTTGCATCCGCCGGTGGCGTTACTGTTACTACACCTGTATTTGGATCTACTTCTGCTGTCCATCCTTCTGGAATATCTCCACTTGGTGGAATCTCAAACTTCGTGTTCGGTGGTAAATCTTTATCTCCTGTCTGTGGAATTTCTACAGGTACATTCGGTTTTGTGTGCCCTTCTTCGTAACCTGGATTATGGTTCCCACTGTCTGGTGTATCTACCGTTACCTTCACTGGTGTTTCTTCACTTGATCCATCTGGATATGTTACTTTTACTGGAATATCTACTGATGTCCCTGGATTTGCATCCGCCGGTGGCGTTACTGTTACTACACCTGTATTTGGATCTACTTCTGCTGTCCATCCTTCTGGAATATCTCCACTTGGTGGAATCTCAAACTTCGTGTTCGGTGGTAAATCTTTATCTCCTGTCTGTGGAATTTCTACAGGTACATTCGGTTTTGTGTGCCCTTCTTCGTAACCTGGATTATGGTTCCCACTGTCTGGTGTATCTACCGTTACCTTCACTGGTGTTTCTTCACTTGATCCATCTGGATATGTTACTTTTACTGGAATATCTACTGATGTCCCTGGATTTGCATCCGCCGGTGGCGTTACTGTTACTACACCTGTATTTGGATCTACTTCTGCTGTCCATCCTTCTGGAATATCTCCACTTGGTGGAATCTCAAACTTCGTGTTCGGTGGTAAATTTTTATCTCCTGTCTGTGGAATTTCTACAGGTACATTCGGTTTTGTGTGCCCTTCTTCATAACCTGGATTATGGTTCCCACTGTCTGGTGTATCTACCGTTACCTTCACTGGTGTTTCTTCACTTGATCCATCTGGATATGTTACTTTTACTGGAATATCTACTGATGTCCCTGGATTTGCATCCGCCGGTGGCGTTACTGTTACTACACCTGTATTTGGATCTACTTCTGCTGTCCATCCTTCTGGAATATCTCCACTTGGTGGAATCTCAAACTTCGTGTTCGGTGGTAAATCTTTATCTCCTGTCTGTGGAATTTCTACAGGTACATTCGGTTTTGTGTGCCCTTCTTCATAACCTGGATTATGGTTCCCACTGTCTGGTGTATCTACCGTTACCTTCACTGGTGTTTCTTCACTTGATCCATCTGGATATGTTACTTTTACTGGAATATCTACTGATGTCCCTGGGTTTGCATCCGCCGGTGGCGTTACTGTTACTACACCTGTATTTGGATCTACTTCTGCTGTCCATCCTTCTGGAATATCTCCACTTGGTGGAATCTCAAACTTCGTGTTCGGTGGTAAATCTTTATCTCCTGTCTGTGGAATTTCTACAGGTACATTCGGTTTTGTGTGCCCTTCTTCGTAACCTGGGTTATGCTCTTCTGCTTGTGGATTATCAGCAGGTACATCTATTTCTATGCCTGAAAGTTTAGTTCTCATAATACCATAACTATAACGGTTAGACATTTGACTCGAAGTGATTAAAAAGTTATACTTCTCATTTTTGTTTAATCCTAATTGATCAACAGTAGCGGTCCATGTTTTACCTGCATATGTGGCTGTTAAAGTACTTGTTGCTGCACTATAACTCAAAACAACATCATTTAACCTTTGTCCATGAAACTTCCCATCATTGAAATTTGTTGCATTATCCGCATATTCAATTTTATTTACAGGGTTATCTTTTGACCCTATCGCGTTCTGACCTACTTGTTCTGTTGAGCCATTTTTATTATTTCTAACAAAAGTACCATATCCAATTTTTCTACCACCAATTTCTTTAAGGTTATTGATTTTGTCTGCATCTAATGGATCAGTTTTCCCTGAAACATTATTATAAGAAGTATCAATTTTAAAACCAGCTGAATTAGGTATCCCAGAATCTCTTAAAATACCACCTTGGCTTAAAAAATCTTGACCATTTCCTTTAGTAAAAATAAATCCCCATCCATCTGCATCTGTAGTGTTAGGTTGGTTGTTATTTGCAACAGGTATTTTAATTTTAAAGTCTTTATCAAAACCTATTTGCGTATCAAACTGTAAAGCTCCTTTAGTTCCAGTATTTGTATTGGTATGTTGATTAATTGCAGTTAATACACCATCATTAGGAAACTCTTGTGGAAAAGTCTGATAAGTAACATCTCCATAACTATTAAAATGACCTGTTCCTACCATTCTTCTCATTTGTATAGTTGTATTATCTACTGCTCTAAAAGCAGATTTAAAAAATGAACTTCTGTTATTTAAATTATTATTAGTTACTAAAGCTTTGGGTTCGTTGTTATCAATTTTATCAGAAAATGCTTTTAACTTAGCATATTCTATAGCTGCATTAGCTTTTTCTTCTGACAGTTCGCTAAAATTACTCGGTAAATTTTTACGAACTTCTGAATCAATTAATTTTTTAGATTGTTTGTCTAAAATTTGTGGTTCATTTTCTCTAATTTCAAAGTCAGCTACTTTTTTAGACTGTTCATTCGTTGTATTAATCTTCTCTTTTGTGGATGACTTTTCTGATTGAACAACATCTTCACTTTCTTTCGCTGCCTCGTTACTAATTTCTTTACTCGCATTTAATTCTTTAACATTTTCTTTTTCCTGAGAAGAGATTTCTGTCTCACTACTCTTGCTGTCGTTCTTACTAGTTGTTGTTAACTCTTTATTTTGCTTTTCAGATTTTACAGATTTATCAGATGATCTCTCTTCTTGCAAGTTGTCTGAGCCTTCTTCTCTAGTGGGCGCTTCTACTTGGTTTGGTGTCTCTTTTTCACTTGTAAGACTATCTTCTGCCTCATTCGTTTGCTCTTCGGAATTCATTGGTGTTTCTTTTGTATAATTTTCCACTGAGCTATTGTTTTCCACCGTGCTACCTTTCAACATACTTCCTTCATCTGTTGAATCAACAGATGAAGTTGTATTTATTTCACTAGTTTCGGACACTTTACTATCCTGAGAATCGGTAACATTAACTGTTACATTTTGTTCTCCCTCTTTTAGTTCCCCATTTTTCTCTGCTGCTTCAGCGTCATTTTGAACACCCAAATACATTAACGACCCAATCAAAATTGAAGCAGTACCTACTGTAAATTTTCTGATTGAGTACTTGTTAAGTTTGTTAGGTAAAAAATCAAGGCGTTTTGATTTTCTATTCTTTTTCATTCAGCATATATCCTTCCAAAAGTATTATTAGATTTCTAAAACAATTTTATAAAAGGCACCTTTATAGAAAATTAAAATTGTAAAAATGAACATTTTATACAACTAATACTAGCACTAATAAGGGTATTGAGCAATATATATTTTTCATTCACAAGATTTTTCAATTCATAATATCAACACAAACAACTTTGTTAGCAATAAATATATTTCAAAAACTCTGTAGTTTTGTAAGTTTTTTAAAATTAACTACTTTGTATTATTAATCTAAAAGACAAGACTATAAATTAACCTCGCACACCATTATTTCATAACAAAATCATTTCAATATTAAATGTTAAGTAGGGATTTATTTTAGTCAGTTAGATGTCATAAATAAATTTCATTGTATTTGTGTAACTAAAACAATGAAAAATCTCTAAAAATAATATCTTAAAAATCAATATTTATCTTTATAAAATTATATGGTATCATTTAACAAACTTGTTATATCATACCTTATTTAGATGATTTTTAAATTGTGTTTAACAAATTGATGCTCTAGTTATATCAAAAATCATTTTCTTTAAAATCGTCTAATTAAAGTAAATGTCAAATAAAAACATACTATTAATGATTTATTTCTATCTTGTTCGAAAAATTCTGTTAACCATTATTTCTTAATCGTTGTAACTTTATAGGTACCATATAAGAGGAGGAACTATTTTGGAGAAAAATATTGCAGCTTTAATTCAAAAAATTGACAAAAATCATCCACAAAGCAGTAAAATAATCATAAGCTTAGGCAACCCAAATATTAAAGCATATGTAAAACCAATCAAAAATACAAATAATCTGAAATCTCAGATCATGAAACAAATTGAGAAGTATAAAAGAAATAGCGCTAAGTACCCGGAATGGATTAAAATTGACGTGGTAACAAACGAGCAAAAAGTTAATTTTAATGATGTTGAACAGAAACTAATTGAAACTCGAAGAAATTATGTAGATTTTGGCATAGTTTTAGATGAAAGTTGGCAAGTCGTATTTTTACCTGAAGAAATAAATGCTAACGCTTTTGTTCGTCCTTCGAAGCAGTATAAAAATTCAAAAGAAATCGCCGAAAACAACATTACACATTATTTAAAGAAATATAAGCATTTAAATAAAACTTTCAAAATCGAAGCGTATCAAAACAAAATAGTTACCACTTTTCAAACAACAGGTTATTTTATCGAGAATAAAGAAATTATTGAGCTACATGCAGAAGGATATATGAAAGGGATTCGTAAGATAAGAAATTTAACTAAAGAAATCGATAAACTTATCGAAACAAGTACTCAATATTTACAAAATGAAATTCAACCCAATGGGAAATTTACTTATGGTTATTTCCCTCATTTTGATAGAGAGATTAACTACTACAATGTATTGAGACATTCATCAACAACATATGCACTGACAGAAAGTTTAGCATATTTAAATCAAGATATAAATGTCATTAAAAAAGCTTTAAATTACATTATCGAAAATCATTTTTATGAAAAAGGAGATGAGGCGTTTATTTTTGATGATACGAATTCAGTGAATGAAATTAAATTAGGTCAGAATGCTTCTTTTATTTTTGCTGTATGTGAATATTTGAGAGTTAATCCGAATGATGATATCTATTTAAAATATGCACAAAAAGTTGCTCGAGGAATTTTATCCATGATTAATATGAACAATATGGAAACGATTCATGTCCTAAATTATCCCGATTTATCTATCAAAGAGCGTTTTAGAATTGTGTATTATGATGGGGAAGCTTCACTAGCATTACTAAGATTATATCAATTAGATCAAAATTCAAATTGGTTAAATACTGTTGAAATGCTTTTCGAAAAATTTATAAGTAAAAATTATTGGAAATACCACGATCATTGGCTCGGTTATTGTACAAATGAGCTTGTTAAAATCGTACCAAAAGAAGAATATTTTAAGTTTGGAATTAAAAATGTTGTAGGTCATTTAGACTATATTTATCAGAGGGAAACGACATTTCCAACATTTTTAGAATTACTTATGGCGACTTATCACTTAATAGAGGCTGCCAAAGCAAATGGTTTTGAAAAGTTAGTAGAAGATATGATTGATGAAGAAAAATTCATAAAAACAATCCACAAAAGAGCAGATTATCAAAGGACAGGCTATTTTTATCCTGAAGTTGCGATGTATTTTAAAAACCCGCGCCGTACATTGGGGAGTTTCTTCATTAAACATCATGGTTATCGCGTAAGAATTGATGACGTTGAACATTATTTATCAGGTTATGTGCAATATCAAAAAGTTTTCAAGTGGATGATGTAGGTTTTAATTTACCATTACTTGTTTGAATAATAAAGACAAATTGGATTAGTAAACCTATACCGTTACATAAACATTTTGATAAAAGAAATAAAGCACATTAATAAAACAATGCATAGAAAGATAGCTCTAGGCTTATTCATATTAGATGAGTTTGGTTCATTCTTATGAATCTGATTATCATTTAATAATTCTTCTTCAATTTGTTTATTAAGTTCTTCTAATTCTTTGTTCTTCATAAGTTGCCTCCTATTTAAATAGAATTTTAAGGCGTTTAACGTTTCAACACAAATATTTTTAGTTAAAGAGGTTATTTTCAATGTATACAGTTAAAGATATTGCTCATATTTTAAAAGAGTTAGTTATTAAAACAGAAAATTTAAACGATGCCGTCATAAGTGATTTTGAATTTCAGTATCGCCTTATTAACCACGTAAATACTGCTTTTATCAGTATCTCTAAAGCAACATGGACTCATTGGTTAGGAAAGCCACCTAAGATTTCATCAGGCAATGATCAACTTAAACAAAATTACCTTAGGCCAAGTTTGATTATTACTGATGATTTTATTGCTGATTTAGAACCGTCAATCCCACAAATACTTGTAGAAGATGCAATTGAAGCTATGCAAGTACTAGGAATATATTTTCGATCTCAATTTCATAATACTGTCATCGCAGTAACAGGATCAATGGGGAAAAGTTCTACTAGAATGATGATAGGCGAGTCGCTTAGAGAATATCAGGTTTTACAAAATCGAGGAAATGCCAATACACGTGTTCCCACATTACTCAATCTTTGTAAATTAATTAAAAATCCTGACTTTGCTGTTTTTGAAATGTCTATCAATGCAATTAATAACAAAGGTAATTTATCACTCATTGTTAATCCTCATTATACAATAGTGACAGGAATTGGAGAAGCACATTTATCTACAATTCGTAGCACTGAAGATATTGCTCAATTTAAGTCACGAATATTTGCCGGTCAAAGTAAAAATGGTATTGCAATTGTTAATGCTGACACTAAACATACAGACTTATTGGAAAAGGAAGCAAAAAAATATGTGAATCGTGTAATTACTTATAGTCGCTATAATCGTAATAAAGTAAAAATTACTGTCAATAAAGGTTCTACTACAATTCGTATTTACATGAATCAAGAAAATATTCAATTTACAATCCCTACAATAAGTGATGGTATGGTATCCAATGCCCTTGCGACAGTTCATTTATTACAATTACTTAATGTTGATTTAAAATCTTGTTTGAATCACTTGTCACAATTTAAACCTTTTCAAAAAGTATTGGAAATAAAGAAAGTGATTACACCAACATTAACAACAACTTTATTAGATGATACTCACAATGCCTCTTTACCAGCAATGGTTAATGCGATTGAGGCTTTTAACAAGCAATCTCAATTTTATACTGGAAACAAAATTATCGTATTAGGAAAAATCAGTGATTTAGGTAGTGAATCGGAGAAATTACATTTACAATTAGTTGGAAAGTTAGAACAGTCCAATGCTGATTATATACTATGTATGGATCCTGAGATGAGGAAAGTTGTTAACAGAGTAAAATATAAAAGCATTACTTGGTATAATGATTCGGAATTGTTATTACATGACTTATTATATTTAGTGAATGAAGACGGTTTAACACTATTAAAATCATCGGTAACAGGTACTGAATTACCTAAAATTGCTACAAGATTATTTGAACATCTGCAAAATGAATATATTGAATTAAAAGAAAAACAATATATTCATCACTTTCCCATAGAAAAGACATATGCTTATTTAAATCAAAACGGTAAAGTTGAAAATAATGCATATGTAAATACCCCAATATCTATAGAAGGTATCACACCGCTTATTTATTATATTTATAGTCAAAAAAAGAGGATGGTAAATAGAAAAATATTTTTGAAAAAGTGGCCAACAAATAATGAAATTTATTTTACAGGCAAAGAAATAGAACTAACTGATTTGATAATGGCTATGATTAAAAAGCCACACCCTAGTTTAATTTATCAATTGGCTTATGAGCTATTTTCAAACGAAATGGAACGTCGGAAGTACGTTTCAACTTTTATTGAAGAGCATCGATTATCACCGTCATCTTCAGTTAATGTTACGGGACGATTTAGATTAAAAGAACGTCAATCATTTACAGTCGCTGATTTAGTAAAGATATATAAAACGTATAGTTCAATTCTTTTTAAAGATACAAATGACGTTATTTTTGGCGATAAATATTATCATGGCATGATAAAAGGTGTTCGTGACAATATTCTTGTCTTTGCTATGTATGAATCTTTGGAAACACTCATATCAGAATTGTTATAGAATATTATGATTATTATGTTTATATGTAGAAGAAAGTGACTTTAAGCAACTTTTTGAACCAACAGTTTAAAGTATCGCAACCTGGCAGTGTTTGGGTGCCTGACATTACGTATGTCTACGCGAAAGAATGATGGCTCTATTCAGCCATAGTCATGGACTTATTTTCCCGTAGAATCATTGGTTGGGCGATGGCACCTCGTATGACTAAGGCACTTGTGATATCAGCTTTAAACAAAGCGTATATAATTCAAGAACCTAGAGAGGAATAATCAAACATACTACGATTAGCTGTGAAGAAATCTATCGTCATAAATTTCTTCACAGCTATTTTTTATAATTGTAGAAAGAAATAGCTCGAGCATACCCATGAATCTTTGAATCCGTAATATAAACTGATTAGCTTTACTCTACTTTTGAAATTCGATTGAAGTATGTTTGATTCTAGAAACCGTGTATAGGAAAATAAATGAAAAAGGCCAAGTAAAGTTAAAATCTTCTCAATTCAATAGAGAAAAGTATGATTTTTATCAATTGTTTAGGTATTGATATAAGTAAGTCAGAAAGTGTGATCGCACATTATAAGGATGAAGTTTTGGTTAAAGAAATGGTCATTCAAAATAATCAAAATGGCTATCATTATCTTAAAAACTATATAAACCCTCTTCATTTCCTATTTGTACTCTTTGAATCAACATATATTTATTCAAGAGGCATAAAACACTTTTGTGACATTCACAAAATAGATGACTTAGAAACCGGAGATGGGACAAAAAACTTGATTGTTTGACTTGATATCTTTTTTACCAATCCCCCTCATTAACAGCCTTTTAAATTATCATAGTTGCCATCATGGACTCAGATTTCCCAGGAGTTGACCCTCCATCTAATTCGGCTTAATTGAAGTGTAAACACTAGATTGCTATCGATTTGGATTGACTGGGTCAACTAATCCCTCAGAAGTCTCAGCCATTTGAGTAATTGAATATCAAAGGCAGTGAATCAATGACGACCAAGTAATGAGTATTTTAAGTCTCTCAAAACAAATAATGTTACTTTTCCACCTTAAAAAGCTGTCATTAATCTACTAATGTGCTTCTACTTCAAATTGTTGCTTTAACCATTGTTTAGTTGAACTATTAGCAAAAGTGTAATCAATCGCCTTAAAATTAATGCGTACAATATCTTCCCAGTTTAACAATTTGTGCTCTAACAACAGCGCATATTCATCTAATAAATTCGTTTGTGTTACGGTACGATTATCTGTATTGATTAAAAAGGCGATGTTTTCTTTTAATAGACGTTGTAGGTCTAAGCTATCTAATGATTTAATAGCTTTCGTTTGTAAGTTACTTTTCGGGCAAAATTCGAGTAAGACGTCTTTGGCTTTCACAGTTGCCAGTACATCCTCATCTTGTAGAGCCGCTACACCATGACCAATACGTTGTGCACCAAATCGTACTGCATCATACACATTTTTAGCACAACCACATTCTCCAGCATGTAACGTAATGTTCAATCCTTGTTGTTGCGCATATTGAATCAATGCTTCATGTTCCGTGGTCGGAGATGCCGCTTCATCACCAGCTAAATCCACGCCTACAATATACGCTTCTAAAGTTTCATCACCGCGAAAACTGTCGAAAATCGCTCGGTTCATTTCGTCCGAATGATGTTTCATCCCACATATTAGCATTCTTACTTTAATGCCAAAAGTTTGTTCAGCCAAAGACGCACCTTTGCACACAGCTGTTAAAATTTCGTCAATTCCCAATCCTTGTCCTTGATGAAATGCGGGTGCAAATCGAATTTCAATATATTTTACACCATCATGTACTGCTTGTTCTGCAACATCAACGACAGCGTCAATCAAACTTATACGTGTCTGCATCACTTTTAAAATTTCGTCAAATGACTGTAGATATTCCGCTAAACTTTGACAATGTTGATCCACTGTCACTTTGTCCATCTGAATAGGTATACCTTGCTGTTGGCTTTGCTTTTCAAGGTATTCCAAGCTAACCGAGCCATCCAAATGACAATGCAATTCAAGCTTAGGTATCCCTTTTAATTCCGCATTCATAATATCCTCTTTTCAATATCTTTTTAATTTCTAATTTTACTGTGATTATATTGATTGTCAATACATTTTTTAAAATGTCATGATTGTCTAATTCATCCACTATTGCTGACGTGAATTTCAATGTCTAATGTCAGTGTTTTCTAAGCATTCATCCAACATTTCCCATAAGATGGTTCATAAGCATCAATCTCTTTAATATCATCTTTATTCAACCTCGAAATCATTGTAACTACCTATAACATGTGATGGCCTTTACCGAACGTAACAACACTCTCATTCAATATATTTATTAATGAGTATATTAATAATACTTTAGTGCAAAATGTTTCTGTTTTTTTCGAAAAGGTAATAAGTATATTGTTACAGACTACATTACTAAAGGAGCGTTGGAAATGGATAATAAAAAGCTAGAACAATTGAAAAAAGACCAAAAAAACAATGATGGTAAAGCAATGACGACGAATAATGGTGTCAAAGTGAGTGAGGATGAAAATACCTTAACTGTCGGCGAACGTGGTCCAAGCTTGCTCGAAGATTTCCATTTTAGAGAAAAAATCATGCACTTTGACCATGAACGTATCCCTGAAAGAATTGTTCATGCGCGGGGATTTGGTGCTCATGGTGAATTCCAAGTTTATAAAGATTTATCAGCCTACACCTCTGCAGACTTTTTAACTCATCCAGAAAAAACAACCCCTGTATTTGTAAGATTTTCGACTGTACAAGGTTCTAAAGGGTCACCAGATACAGTGAGAGATGTACGTGGTTTTGCGACAAAATTCTATACTGATGAGGGAATTTTCGACCTCGTAGGTAATGACATTCCAGTATTCTTCATTCAAGATGCGATTAAGTTCCCTGATTTAATTCATGCGGTTAAACCTGAGCCACATAATGAAATGCCACAAGGTGGAAGTGCCCACGATACTTTTTGGGATTTCTTTGCGCAAAATCCTGAATCAACACATACAGCATTCTGGGCAATGAGTGACCGCGGTATTCCGAAAAACTTTAGACAAATGGAAGGATTCGGTGTTCATACCTTCCGCCTCGTTAACCGCGAAGGTCAGTCTTACTTTGTGAAATTTCATTGGAAGCCATTACACGGTTTAGAATCATTGGTTTGGGACGAAGCACAAATTTTATCTGGTAAAGATATCGACTTCCACCGTAAAGATTTATATGAATCTATCGAAAAAGGTGACTATCCGGAATGGGAGTTAGGACTTCAAATTATTCGTCCAGAACAAGAATTCGACTTTGATTTTGATATTTTAGACCCAACAAAAATTTGGCCAGAAGACCAAGTCCCAGTCGAAATTGTAGGTAAAATGACGCTCAATCGCAATGTGTCTAACGTGTTTGACGAAACAGAACAAGCAGCGTTCCACCCGGGTCATATCGTTCCTGGCATTGACTTCTCAAATGACCCTTTATTACAAGGTCGCTTATTTTCATATACAGACACGCAAATTTCAAGATTGGGCGGACCTAATTTTAACCAAATCCCAATCAACCGTCCTGTCAATGAAGTACACAACAACCAACGTGACGCCATGCATCAAATGAATGTGCATCAAGGGCAAACAGCTTACCATAAAAATGCATTAAACAATAACGACCCTCACACAACACCGAGAGAGGAAGGCGGGTTTGAACATTATCAAGAAAAAGTAGAAGGTCATAAAATTAGAAAACGCAGCTCAAGTTTTGAAGATTATTATAGCCAAGCGAAATTATATTTAAACAGCTTAACACCCGCTGAATATGATCATATGGTAGCAGGTTTCTCATTTGAAATTGGCATGTGCAAGTCTGTGATGGTCAAACAAAACGCCGTTAATCAATTAAATAAAGTGGATCGTCAATTAGCTGAAGCAGTTGCGGCAAATGTTGGCGTTTCTGTCCCAGAAGAGAATGAAGAAGTACAATCTACAGCGAAAGACAGTCAACTCACAATGGAAAAATTCGATATTCCATTACCAGGACATTCCGTAGCTGTATTAGTAAGTGGGGAGATTAGCGAAGAGACACTAAAATCTTATGCGAAAGTATTTGCAGAGAACAAACTGAATTATGCATTCGTTGGTAAACAACCACGTGCCATTGACGAGGATTTCGGCATTACTGAAACATACGACACCGCACACCCTACACTATTCGACAGTGCAATTGTATTATCAGACGGCTCAGACCTATTGCCAGAAGCAGAAGAATTTGCGGAAATGACGTATAAACATAAAAAGCCATTAGTGGTCAATAAAAAAGCCGCAAATCAACTCGGTCGTTCAAAAATCAAACTCAACGCGCCCGGTGTTTTCACATCTGATGAACCCGATACGATTGTAAAAGCATTTGATAGAGTGAGATATTGGGACCGCTAAAATCGTACAGAAATCGACCCCGTACCCTAAAAATGATAAGGGACGGGGTTTTATGATTACTTGCCTACATTTTCTGACTTTTACCAATAGTTATCTTTTATTTTTTATGTTATTTTAAACACTCATAATTTATGGATATAGAACAGATTCATTTTTTGCGTTTATTGCAAATTCATCCATTTCCTTCTTCCACATCAATAGAATTCAAACTCTTTAGATTTTCAAGTAACTCATATCATTATCTAGCACGCCTATTCTCGCTAGCTTTATAATGCTATTTTCATTTGCTTTCACTTGAATATCTTCTATTGTACTATTCCATATATCACGGCAATATTCAGGCATACTCATAAATAACTTTTGCATAGCTAACAAAAATGTAATCAATCTTTGTTGATAATGAAATTTTTGAAGCCTATTTAAATATTCTTTATCACTTGCGTGTCCAGAACATGATTTAGTAAAATTCACACCATATATAACATCCGTGTGTGCAATTTTATTTCTCAGATACCTGATATTATTGAACCAACATTCAAATATCTCTTTAGGTACTTTTATTTCTTTTCCAATATTTTCTGAAATCAAGCTTTCAATTTTTTTACAAACTAGTTTTTTATTCTTCGTTTGAGTGTTTGTATAAAACATTGCTATTTCTCCAAAACTAAGTTTCTGAAACAAAACCCATGCTGGAATACTTCCATATTTATCTAAGTTGTGCTTTATATTTTCATCATTCTTTTTTTGATTAACTGAATTTGAAAACTTAGCTTGTAATCTATTAAAGTTTTGTCTTTTTTTACTAGTTATTTTATAAGACTCGCCTTCTTTTTGAAAATAAATCTTTTTATCTAGATAAAATAAAGCGGGGGTAATTCTCTGTCTTCTATTTCTATTAAATAAACTTCTAAAATTAAATTTCTCAAATGAACTTCTAAAATATTCAATAAACTGTATAGTTGCTTTGATAAGTATCGATCAAACTCATACAACGTATATACAGAATCAAAATTTTTCTCTTCGTTTTTTCAAATTCGTTTTTAATTATAAAATATTTCAAATTATAATAACCAAGTGTATTCAACAAATCCACACATTTTTTCATAGAACTACTTTCTGGAAAAAATAATTTATTTTCTTTCAATTTATTTATCATTTGCTCTGTGGTAAAAGGTTGGGGAGGTTCTATCTTATAATCTTGATTCAAAATATCGAGCTTTATAGATAGCGTTAAGTCCGTTGAAACATCAATATGTTCTTCTTTCAACATAGCCTTTTCTAATTCACTCAAAGTTTTTTCAACCATCTTAACCCCTCCATTTTAGACAAAAAAAGGCCAACTCTGTTTCGCATTGTTAAGAGGCGTTAGTTGGCTTCTAATACTCATAAAATACCACTCTTAATTTTAAAAATCAATGCTTTTTATTGATTCCAAATACTTTCAATTTAAAAACCCCATACACCTCAATAGATGTACGGGGTTTTTATATATTGGCTTACGCTTCGTCTTTAACGAATGGTAATAATGCCATATGACGTGCACGTTTGATCGCTGTAGTCAACATACGTTGATATTTAGCTGAAGTCCCTGTGACACGACGTGGTAAAATTTTACCGCGTTCTGAGATAAAACGTTTTAATAATTCAGTGTCTTTGTAGTCGATATGTGTAATACCGTTTGCTGTGAAATAACAAACTTTTTTACGACGACGACCGCCTCTTCTTGGTCCACCTGCCATGTTTTGTGCCTCCCTTACTTTAAAAATGGTTTTCTATACGTTTCAGATTGTCATTAGAATGGTAAATCATCATCGCTAATATCGATAGGACCGTTCGCATTCGCAAATGGGTTATCGTTAGCTGGTTGCTGATGATTGTTTTGATAAGACGAATTTTGGCCTTGTTGTTGTCCACCGAATCCTTGACCGTAGCTGTCGAATTGATTGCCTTGGTTTTGATTCGCGTGACGTTGGTTTTGTGATTTTGGCTCAAGGAATTGAACACTATCACATACCACTTCAGTGACGAATACACGTCGGCCTTCTTGGTTTTCGTAACTGCGTGATTGTAAGCGACCGTCAACGCCAGCGAGACTTCCTTTAAACAAAAAGTTGTTTACATTTTCTGCTTGTTTACGGAAAACAACGCAGTTAATGAAGTCTGCTTCACGTTCCCCTTGCGCATTCGTAAATGTACGATTAACCGCTAAGGTAAATGTCGCTACACTTACGCCTGAGGGTGTCGTTCTGTATTCTGGATCTTTAGTTAAGCGACCTACTAATACGACTCTATTAAGCATTTACACGCCCCCAATTATTCTATTACTTGTTTTCGTCTTCACGGACAACGATGTAACGAATGATATCGTCATTGATTTTAGCTAAACGTTGGAATTCGTCAGTAGCTTTGTTGTTTTCAGACTGGATACGTACGATGTTGTAGTAACCATCTTTGAAGTCTTCAATTTCATAAGCTAAGCGACGTTTACCCCAGTCCTTCGTTTCTAATACCTCAGAACCTTCAGAAGCTAAAATTCCGTTAAAACGTTCAACTACTGCTTTGCGTGCATCTTCTTCAATATTTGGACGCACGATGTACATTACTTCATATGTTCTCATTGTATATTGGCACCTCCTTATGGTCTATGCGGCTTATCAAAATTCAAATGATAAGCAAGGAATAATTTTCATTACTCACATTCAAAGATTGTATCATAGCCCTTTACAAATTACAACATGTTTCACAGATTGATCAATACAATTTAATTTATTGTCATCTTTACTATGTCATCTGTACATACGAAAACTCAGCATATTCTCAGTCCTTCACTAACTGTTCAATATTAATGGCTTTTTATCTTTAATTAAGAAATAGTTAATTTTTATTGAGATTAAAAAGTGTTATATTCTTTTGTGTTAACAAAAAATCAACGAAGAAACAGAAGGGAATAAACAATGAAAACTAAATACACAGCAAAATTATTAATTGGGGCAGCAACAATATCTTTAGCAACATTTATTTCACAAGGGAACGCACATGCGAGCGAACAAACTACAGGACTCGCACCGGCACAACCTGTCAACTTTGATTCAATCAATGTAACGCCAGACCAAAAAACATTCTATCAAGTATTACATATGGAAGGCATTTCAGAAGACCAACGTGAACAATATTTGAAACAATTGCACGAAGACCCAAGTAGCGCACAAAATGTTTTTTCAGAATCAATTAAAGATGCCATCCACCCGGAACGTCGTGTTGCGCAACAAAATGCGTTTTACAGCGTATTACACAACGATGACTTATCCGAAGAGCAACGTGATGCATACATTGGTAGAATTAAAGAAGATCCAGATCAAAGCCAAGAAGTATTTGTTGAGTCTTTAAATGTGGCACCAAAAGCAGAATCACATGAAGATCGCCTCATTGAATTACAAAACAAAAATTTAATGGAAGCAAATGAAGCACTTAAAGCGTTACAACAAGAAGACAGCATTCAGAATAGACGTGCGGCTCAACGTGCTGTCAACAAATTGACGCCAGATAGCGCGAACGCATTCCAAAAAGAATTAGATCAAATCAATGCCCCACGCGACGCTAAAATTAAAGCTGACGCTGAAGCAAAAAAACAAGCACCTGAAGTAAGCGCACCACAAATTGAAGATGCACCTACTACTGAAGTTGCACCATCTCCAAAACCAAACGAAACACAAGAGGAACAGAAGCCAAATGTATCAACTCCTGAAAAAGATACAAAAACAGAAAAAACTGAAGAAGCAAAAGAAAAAGATACAAATAAAGCTGATGCTGAAAAGAAACCTGAAGTAGATAAAAGTTCTAAAACAGAAAAAAATACACAAAGTGAGAAAGCGCCTAAAGTAGAAAGTAAAGAACAAGCTGAGAAAGCGACTGAAAACAACAAAGGTGCTGACACTAAAAAAGAAATGCAACCTGCACCAAGTACAGAAAACAATGGAAACAATAACGCTGTAGCTCCATCTGCACCTGTATTACCTGAAACAGGAGAAGCAACAACTTCAACACTTGGAAGCTACTGGAATGCTTTCAAAGATAGTGTCAATAAAGGTTATGCTTATGTGAAAAATAGTATTACAAGTGGACTTCAATATTTAAAAGGTCAATACGACTATATCACTGGAAAATACAATGACGCGAAATACTATACTAAAATGTATTCAAAGTACAAATCAACAATAGATAAATCCGTACTTGCTTTATTTAATAATAATGGTACTAGCGCACATATAGCTCCATTAACAATTGATGAAAGTTCAAACGTATTTTACAAAGCTTATGCAAAAACAAGAAATTTTGCTACAGAAAGCATTAACACAGGAAAAGTATTATACACGTTATACCAAAACCCTGCTGTAGTTAAATCTGCTTTCACTGCAATTGAAACGGCGAACACAGTAAAAAATGTATTTAGCAGTTTGCTATCTATCTTCAAATAAAGTAAAAATAGACATCGGACAATTCTCATGTTCGATGTCTATTTTAATTCATGCTATTTTGTTAACAATTTATCCGAGTCAAACCTTTTCGAAACGGCTAAATAAACGATAATATCGACTACAATTAACACGACAACGATTATTATTGAAATCATCGGTCCAAACAAAAATACTCCGTTCGCTTGTGAAATGATAAAACCAATAATAGGTAATACCAATATCATTGACACGGACTGGGCGGATTTGCTTGTGTTCACTCTTTGCGACACAGCCACAACGAGTGAAATAGACAAAAACGTAATCAACGGCGCAATAAAGAAAGTAACCATTATCCAACTAAAGTTCGGAAAAATCATCTCACCTAACACATTGACGCCATAAACATTAGCGATAATACCATAAATGAATACTGCAATCCAAGTGAGCAAAATCGATGGGATTCCTGAAACTAAAATCTTTCCGAGCATCAATTCTTTATTTGTAATAGGCGTATAGAGCAGCCCTTCAATCGTTTTATGTTCCTTCTCACCCGTAAAGCTTGTTGTAGCTAACATACTAGAAACAAATACCGGTATAAGGATAAAAAACGGAATAAAGAAATACATCAAAATTGCATAAACCATGCCGTGATGAGGATCGATAGATTTCGGTATGACTTGTTCGGGCAACTGGTCAATGAACATTCTTGCACCGCCAATATAATCAACGACACTAAAATGAATATCACCAATCACTAACGCTAACGGTAACACTAAACTAAAAATAAATGGGATAATAAATACTGATACTAAAACCCCACGATCACTTTTAATATCCAATGCGTCCTTATAAACAATTGTGAAGACGTGTTTCATATTAATCATGCGGCATCACATCCATCTTCTTGAAATATAATTCTTTAATCGTATGTTGCACTTCAGTGATCGTATAGACATCTAGTTGATGTTCAGTAAGCAGTTTAATGACCTGGGAAATATCCTCATAAGCCTCCATTTTCACACGGAGATACCCTTCTTTGTCACTATGTTCTTTGGCGACCACTGCATGTTCATTTTCCAATAAAGCCCATGCACGTGTCACATCACGCACATGAATATCGAATTCCACTTGTGGCCAAGTTTCACGCAACAAATCTTCCGCTCTGCCTGAAGCAATAAAACGACCTTGATCCATCATAAAAATATAATCTGCAATTTGTTCTAACCCTTGTAAATGGTGTGTACACATAAATACTGTCATTTCCCTCTCACGCACTTGCTTTTGTAAATAAGTGTTGAGTGATTCAGCTGCTGATGGATCCAAGCCAGATGTTGGTTCGTCTAAAATCAATAGTTTCGGTTGGTGAATAAGCGCACGCATAATCGCCACTTTTTGCTTCAACCCTTTACTCAACGTCGCTACTTTGCTATTTTTGCGTTCCGTTAACTCAAAATAAGTTAACAGCGCTTCAATCCTGTCTTCAACTGCTGCTTTTGGCATATCGTAAAAACGCGCCCATATTTTTAAGTTTTCATACACTGTTAGGTTTTCATACAGATTCCCATCATTTTGCACACCCATTTGTTGACGTACACGCTCAAAATGGGGATCTGTCGTCTTTACACCAAATACTTCAATTTCACCATGCGTCGGTTGCAATAAACCTGTCAGTAACCGAACTGTCGTTGTTTTCCCTACACCGTTCGGCCCTAAAATCGCATTAATCGTTCCCGGTTTCAAAGTAAAAGAAATATCATTAATCACTTCTTTACCATTTAACGTCTTATGTAGTTGGTTCACACGGACTAACATTATCCTCACCTCTCTCATCGTTGTTTACTTTTCACAACACGAATCACATAAATTTTATCACTTTTTTCACAAAATACATTAAAATTCATCATTTTTATATAAAATCATTCTAACCACTTGATATTTTTTAAAAATAACTTGCTTATCATATAAATCACACTTTCCTATCTACTCTAAGTAATAGTAATCATGTTCTACACACTCAACAGAAGACATCATTCCCAACATCCAAAAAATAAGAGCTAAAATGCTGAGTAACTCAACATTTTAGCTCTTATGAGACACACCTACACATTAAAACGGAAATGCACGACATCGCCATCTTGCATGATATAGTCTTTACCCTCTAAGCGCATTTTCCCCGCTTCTTTTGCACCTTGTTCACCATTATGTGCAACGAAGTCTTCGTAGCTCGTCACTTCAGCACGAATGAAACCACGTTCAAAGTCTGTATGAATGATACCCGCACATTGTGGCGCCGTCATCCCTTCCTTAAACGTCCATGCACGCACTTCTTGCACACCTGCTGTAAAGTACGTCGCCAATCCTAATAAATCATATGTTTTACGGATTAAACGATTCAAACCAGGCTCTTCAATCCCTAATTCTTCCAAGAACATCGCTTTATCTTCCTCGTCTAATGTCGCAATCTCTTCCTCGATTTTGGCACTGATGACGATCACTTCTGAATCTTCTTGTGCCGCATACTCACGAATCGCTTTCACTTTATCATTTTCTACGTCATTAATTTCATCTTCACCAACGTTTGCGATATATAACATCGATTTTGATGTTAACAATTGCGCTTGATTCACATACTTTTGATCTTCATCATTAAATTCTAAACTACGGACAGGTTGCCCATTTTCAAGTGTTTCTTTAATTCTTGTTAAAATACGCACTTCATTCACGGCTGTTTTGTCTTTTTGTTTCGCCATTTTCTCTAGACGTGGCAAACGTTTTTCAACAGATTCTAAATCCGCTAATACTAACTCCATGTTAATCACTTCAATATCTTCAATCGGGTTCACGCGTCCTGCAACGTGTGTCACATTTTCATCATCGAATGCACGCACAACTTGGCAAATGGCGTCAACTTCGCGAATATGTGATAAAAATTTGTTTCCAAGCCCCTCTCCTTTTGAAGCGCCTTTCACGATACCGGCAATATCTGTAAATTCAAACGTTGTGGGTACCGTTCTTTTCGGATTTACGATTGCTTCTAATTGTGTTAAACGTGTATCAGGTACCTCAACGATGCCGACGTTTGGATCAATCGTTGCGAAAGGATAGTTGGCAGCAAGTGCACCTGCTTTTGTAATTGCGTTAAATAAAGTTGATTTTCCGACGTTAGGTAAGCCGACAATACCAGCTGTTAAAGCCATGTTTCATTCTCCTTCTCATTTGAACTCGCTTTTTCGAGTACTTTTTTTATTTTTTTGTTGAAAGTTTGACGTGGTAACATAATACTGCGCTGACAATTTTCACATTTGATACGGATGTCCGCACCCATACGAATGATTTTAAAGCGATTTGTTCCACATGCGTGTTGCTTCTTCATCTCTACTATATCATTTAATTCATAATTTGAAGCCACTCAATTTCACCTCTATGCTTCCTTGTTTTGTTGTCCTTGATATAACTGGACAAGTGTTGGCATTGGTGCTTCAATACCTTCAGATTGTAGAAATTCTTTTAACTCGCGGCGTAAAATACGTGAGCCACCAAAGCTTTCACCCGGCAACGTTTCACCCGCCACACGAATCATCACTTCATAGCTGTTGAATTTATCGACACCTAATACTTCAGGGGGTTCGATAAAAATATCATACTTTTTAGGAATCGTTTTTAAGAAGAGATTCATTTTCTTCTCTACATCGTCAATTTTCTCATGAATTGACACTGGAATATCAATAATGGAGACACCATTCGTTACTGAGAAGTTGGTCACCTCGCTCATCGTCCCGTTTGGAATAATCGAAAGCTCACCTGTAAACGATAAAATGCGTGTCGAACGTAGACCAATCGATTTGACCGTTCCTTCCGCAATCGGTGCACTGTTGTTTTTAATGCTCACATAGTCCCCGACATCGAACTGATTTTCAAATATAATAAAAAATCCTGTAATGACGTCTTTCACGAGGGTTTGTGCACCAAAACCAATTGCTAAACCTACAACGCCGGCCCCTGCTAAAATACTTTCAACACTAATGCCAAATTTGCTCAATACTGTTGTCAAAGTAATAAACCATACGATATAGCCAACGACATTTTGAACAAGTGTAATTAATGTTTTTGACCTTTTCGCACGCGTTGATTTACCTGAACGATTGTTGACTTTAAAAAATTGTGCGATGACTTTGTTTAAAATACGAACAACGATAAAAGCCGCCAACACATATATTAAAACGATAATCAATTTCGTTAAAAGGTTGGAATATGTTTCTGGATCTAATAACGGTTGAACCATACTTTTTAATATCGCTTCTAATTGATTCATAAGTAACTCCCTTCTCTATGCATCATCTTGAGTGATGTATGTTGATGCCTGTGCCCTTTTCGCCATTACATGTTTTTAAGCAATTGAATCAGTCTGCGATAGTCACTTTCAGAGTGGAATGTAAAAGTAATCTCGCCTACGTTTTTCTTCGTCGTAATTTCTACACTTGTACCATATTGTTCTTTTAATTGTTGTTCATGTTGGCGAATCAGTGCAGGCTTTTTCGTCGTATACTGTTGACGCGTGGTCGCTTGTTGCGTGCTGCCTGTATGTTCAGCGACGCGTTGTTCCAAATATCTCACGCTCCAAGACTCCCGGATGGCTAACTTTGCGTAGTGTACCATCGTTTCCGGTGTTTTGAGTGCGAGTAGTGTGCGCCCGTGTCCGCCTGAAAGTTGGCCTTCTCTTATTAAAGTCCTAATCTTAACAGGTAACTTAAGTAGTCTCAACATATTCGCTATATACGGTCTTGATTTGCCTAACCGTGCCGCGATCTCTTGTTGTGTCAGAGTCAAATGTTGCATCAGCTGTTGATAACTTTCTGCCTCTTCTAATGCATTTAAATCTTCACGCTGTAAGTTTTCGATAATCGCCAGTTCGCGCATCTCACCATCTGAAAATGGTTTAACAATAGCTGGGATGTCCGTTAAGCCTGCCTCAAGACTTGCCCGGTAACGGCGTTCACCCGCTACGATATGATACCCTTTGATCGCTTGCGTTACGATAATGGGCTGCAACACGCCATGCTGTGCAATCGATTGCGCAAGTTCTGTTAACTTTTCAGCATCAAACGTTTTGCGAGGTTGGTACGGATTCGGTCTAATTTCCGTCAATGCCAGTCGTTGAACTTGCTCGGAATCATTTTGTTGACTTTGCCATTTTTCAGTCATCCTTCTCACCAACCTTTCAATTTTTTTACCATTCCATTTTACTGTTTGCACCATTGAGACACAAGCTTTTCTCCATGATTTTGACAGATGTACAATTTCTTTCTCTTCTAAATTTTCAGAAAACATATTGACAACCTTTTTGACTTCGTGTAAAGTGTGTTTTATCAAAGTACAACGTCATACGACTAAACACTATAAAAAGGAAAGTAAAATGTCCCCTGCATTTACAGAGAGCCTTCGTTCGCTGAGAGAAGGTATTGAAAGCACGTTTGAAAATGGCCTTGGAGTGTTGGTACCGATATGAGGTATCACCGGGTTCGCCCGTTATAGCGACTCAGTATTCACATTTTGTGGCACGGTAAAGTATTCCAAAGATATCCCTCACATTCCGTATCTATCATACGCTTTACTGTGCACACAATTTCGCGTACTGGAAGAGGTGATTTGAGCAATCATGTCACGAACAAAGGTGGTACCACGAACAAGCTTTCGTCCTTTATATCTAATATCTTATTGGATCTAAAGGACGGAAGCTTTTTTATTTTTGAAGAGGAGGTTGAACTGATGAAAGCAACAACACTGGCACAAATTGCGTTGACTCAAGATAACACTGGTGCTATCGCAAATCCAATTTATCTCTCTACGGCATACCAACATGAAGGACTCGGACTATCAACGGGATTTGACTACACACGAACTAAAAACCCGACGCGACAAGCTTTTGAAGATGCATTTGCGCGACTTGAAGGCGGTATCGCATCATTTGCGACGGCAAGTGGCATGGCGAGCATCCAATTGGTCTGTAACCTTTTCAAGCCCGGTGATGAAATACTTGTCTCGTTTGACTTATACGGCGGCACATTTCGACTATTTGAATTTTACGAAACACAATATGGTATTCACTTTCACTACATCGATTTTGAAAATACAGACGCTGTAAAGGCTGCCATCACACCGAAAACGAAAGCCTTATTTATTGAACCGATTTCGAATCCGTTGATGATTGAAATTGATTTGACACCTTATTATGACATAGCAGCAGAGCACGCGTTATTAACGATTGTCGACAATACATTTCTCACACCTTATTTGTCGACACCTTTACTCGATGGTGCAGATATCGTGTTACACTCAGCGACGAAATATATCGGTGGGCACAATGATGTCCTTGCTGGCGTCGTCACTGTGAAAGACGCAGACCTTGCAGAAAAGTTAGGCCAATTTCACAACATGATTGGTGCGACACTTTCACCGATTGACAGTTACTTATTGTTACGTGGATTAAAGACATTGCATCTTCGCGTCGAACGGTCACAACAAAATGCGCAACGATTTGCAGCTACATGTGAAGATTTGACAGGCATCCAAGACGTGCTCTATTGCGGACGAACAGGCATGTTAAGTTTACGTCTCGAGCCTGGTTATAGCGTCGATCAATTGTTGCGACAGCTGAAAGTATTGCGTTTTGCAGAAAGTTTGGGTGGCACAGAAACTTTTGTCACTTTCCCTTATACACAAACGCACATCGATATGCCAGATGAGGAAAAGGAGCGTCGTGGCATTGACCAACACTTAATTCGACTTTCGATTGGTATTGAAGCTTACGAAGATATTGAACAAGATTTCATTCAAGCACTCGAAAAATCAAAAGAGGTGAGCACAGATGACACGTTCTAAACAAACTGAACTGATTCATGATACACAACGTGGTGTCGCGTATCAATGCGCCAATCAACCGCTATATTATGCATCGACGTATCACCAACAACGATTAGGCGAGGCTGTTCCTTATGATTATGCGCGGAGTGGCAATCCTAACCGCGAATTACTCGAAACGAAACTCGCACAACTGGAAGGCGGAAAGCGTGCGTTCGCATTCAACTCTGGTATCGCCGCGATTACGGCTGTATTTTTAACTTTAAAAGCAGGCGACCACGTCATTTTACCGGATGATGTGTATGGTGGGACGTTTCGACTTACAGAGCAAATTTTATCGCGCTTTGGCCTGACATTTACAACAGTGAATGCTGAAAATGTGGCAGAAATTCGTGCAGCGATTCGCCCCAATACACGGCTCATCTATGTAGAAACACCGTCGAACCCGCTGTTCAAAATTACAGATATTCGAAAAGTCGTTCATATAGCCCAAGCACACGACATTTTAGTAGCGGTGGACAATACGTTTATGACGCCACTTTGCCAAAATCCACTGGCGCTCGGTGCAAATATCGTCATTCATAGCGCGACGAAGTTTTTAGGCGGCCATAGCGATCTCATTGCAGGGGCAGTTATTACAAATGATGACACACTCGCTGAAGCACTGTATTTAATACAAAACGGCACGGGAACCGCTTTGTCCGTATATGATAGTTGGACATTGACACAACACCTAAAAACATTTGTCGTCCGTTATGAACAATCTGTCAAAAGTGCACAACAGATTTATCATTTTTTAGAAGCACATCCGGCGATTGCGCAAGTGTACTATCCAGGAGACAATAGCGTACACCTCAGCCAAGCAAAACACGGAGGTGCTGTCATTGGCTTCCGTTTAAGAGATGAAACTTATGCGCAACGATTTGTCGATCAGCTCACTTTACCACTCGTCTCAGTCAGTCTCGGCGGTGTAGAAACGATTCTTTCACACCCTTATACGATGTCACATGCCGCCATCCCTCAAGAGATTCGAGAAGCGCGTGGCATTACGTTCGGACTATTTCGATTGAGTGTTGGGTTGGAAGATGCTGACGAATTAATCGCCGACCTCGATCAAGCATTAAAGGAGGGATCCTATGAGTCGACTACTGAACGCACTGAAAAACAATATTCTCGTCGCTGATGGTGCGATGGGGACGATTTTATACTCAGAAGGCTTAGACACTTGTCCTGAAGCTTACAATTTGACGCATCCTGACAAAGTTGAAAGCATTCATCGGTCGTATATTCAAGCCGGCGCAGATGTCATTCAAACGAATACATACGGTGCCAACTTTGAAAAGTTACAACAGTTCGGATTGGAACATCAAGTTAAAGCGATTCATCAAGCTGCTGTAGCCATTGCTAAACGCGCTGCAGGACCTGACACATTCATCTTAGGAACGGTTGGTGGCTTTAGAAGTACAAAACAAGGCGAACTGTCACTGTCAGCTATTCAATATCATACTGACATTCAAGTCGATACACTCGTGGCTGAAGGTGTCGATGGCCTGTTATTCGAAACATATTACGATGATGAAGAATTACTGAATGCGATTAAGCAAACACGACAAAAGTATGACATTCCGATTATTGCACAACTGACCGCTTCCAACACACATTATTTAGTGAATGGTAAGGAAATCAACAGCGCATTACAACAATTGGTCGAAGCAGGTGCAGACATTGTCGGGTTGAATTGTCACCACGGCCCACATCATATGAAACGTACTTTTGGTCATATCGAATTGCCAGACAACGCTTACTTGTCGTGCTATCCGAATGCGAGCTTACTCGATATCGATCAGCAAACCTTTAAATATAGTGACAACGCGCAATACTTTGGTGAGACCGCGGAGCAACTCATTCAAGAAGGGGTCCAGCTTATCGGTGGCTGTTGTGGTACAACCCCTGAGCATATTCGTAAAATTAAAGCAGCAGTGCAAGGGTTAAAGCCAATCAAAGAGAAAAAAGTGATTCCGATCCATCAAAAACCAACGTCAGAAGCACCGAAGCCAACACGTCAAAATTTGGCAATGCGTGTACGAGAACGACCGACTATCATCGTCGAACTTGATACACCAAAACATCTCGATACGACGAAATTTTTCCAAAACGTCAAAGCTCTAGATGACGCACAAATTGACGCTGTAACGCTAGCGGACAATTCTTTAGCCACGGTTCGCGTATCGAATATTGCAGCCGCGAGTTTAATCAAACAACAATTCAACATCGAGCCACTCGTCCACATTACGTGCCGAGATCGAAACTTAATTGGACTCCAATCTCACCTCCTCGGTTTATCGTTAATCGGGGTAAATGAAATTTTAGCGATTACTGGAGACCCTTCGAAAGTCGGTCATCTCCCCGGCGCAACAAATGTGTACGACGTAAATTCAAAAGGATTAACCGAACTTGCACTTAGATTTAATAAAGGGGTGAATACAGACGGCGATACATTAAAAGTCGCCACACAGTTCAACATTGCGGGTGGTTTTGATCCACATGTAAGCAACATCAAAGCTGCTGTACGTAAAATGGAAACAAAGATTAAAAGTGGCATGCATTACTTTATTACACAGCCAGTCTTCACAAAAGAAAAAATTGTCGAGATTTACGAAGCGACAAAGCATCTCGATGTCCCTATTTTCATTGGGATTATGCCGATTACGAGTTACAAAAATGCATTGTTTTTACATCATGAAGTCCCTGGTATCAAAATGTCAGACGATGTACTCGCACAGTTTGAAGCTGTTGCGAATGATAGACAAGCAACGTATGAACTGAGCCTGTCCCTTTGCAAATCACTTATCGACACCGTCCATACGTATTTCAATGGTCTTTATTTAATTACACCATTTGAACGTATTGATTACTCATTAGAACTTGCAGCTTATTCAAAATCTATTACAACATCCCATCAGGAGGCGATATTATGACAATTAAAACAACAAACTTAGGATTCCCAAGACTTGGACACAAACGTGAATGGAAAAAAGCTATTGAAAGCTACTGGAACAACAAAATCACAAAAGCTGAATTAGACGACACGTTACAACAATTGCACCGTTCGAACTTAGTACTACAACAAAACTACAATCTGGATAGCGTACCAGTAGGCGATTTTTCATTATATGATCACATTTTGGATACATCCTTATTGTTTAATATTATCCCGACACGTTTCCAAGACCGTGACGTAGATGACGATCTCCTTTTCGACATCGCACGCGGTAACAAATCCCACGTCGCAAGCGCACTCGTAAAATGGTTTAACACAAACTATCACTATATCGTACCTGAATGGGACAATGTGACACCTCGCGTGAACCGTAACCGTTTATTAGAACGTTTTAATGAAGCAAAAGCGCTCAATATTAATGCACACCCTGTCATCGTTGGTCCTGTGACATTCGTAGCACTTTCTAAAGGTGGCGATCAATCATTTGAAGACAAAGTACGTACGTTATTACCACTTTACGTTGAAGTATTACAATCACTTATCGATGCAGGGGCAGAACTCATTCAAATTGACGAACCGATTTTAGTGACAGATAAAGCGGCTGAATTAGAAGCCATTACACGTGAAGCTTACGAGGCATTTGCGGAAGCTGACGTCGCAAAATCGTTAGTCATTCAAACATATTTCGAGCGTGCAAATGTGAAGTTTTTAAGTGCATTACCAGTCAAAGGTCTTGGATTAGACTTTGTACATGATCGCGGCTACAATTTACAACAAATCGAAAATGGCGACTTCGACCGTTCAAAAACATTATTTGCGGGTATCATCGACGGTAGAAATGTATGGGCTGCAGATGTTGAAGCGAAGAAAGCTTTAATCGAAAAATTATCCCAATATTCCGACGACTTATATATCAATCCATCTTCTTCATTATTACACGTCCCTGTTTCATTAGAAGATGAAGTGTTGGAAGATGACATCCGTGACGGTTTAAGCTTTGCGACAGAAAAATTAGAAACGTTGGATGCATTGAAACGTGCTGTGAATGGCAACGATACTGAAGCATATGACCGATTACATGCGCAATATATACGTTTCCAAAGCCAAGCCTTCAAAAACCTTGAGTATGACTTTGAGAGTGTTCGTGCGAAACGTGCTTCAGCTTTCTCTGAGCGTAAAGTCGTGCAACAGCAACGCTTAAACTTGCCAGATTTACCGACAACGACGATTGGCTCATTCCCACAATCACCAGAAGTGCGTAAACAGCGTGCAGATTGGAAAAATAACCGTATTACTGATGAAGCGTACCGTCAATTCGTACAAGATGAAATTAAACGTTGGATTGAAATTCAAGAAGATATCGGTTTAGACGTCCTTGTTCACGGTGAATTTGAACGTAATGACATGGTTGAATTTTTTGGTGAAAAGTTAGACGGCTTCCTCGTAACGAAATTTGGCTGGGTACAATCATACGGCTCACGTGCGGTAAAACCTCCAATCATTTACGGAGATGTAAAATGGACAGCACCATTAACAATTGATGAAACCGTATACGCACAAAGCTTAACGGACAAGCCAGTGAAAGGGATGCTGACAGGCCCTGTAACCATCTTAAACTGGTCGTTCGAACGCGTGGACATCCCTCGCTCAACCGTTCAAGATCAAATTGCGCTTGCGATTAATGAAGAAGTGTTAGCGTTAGAAAAAGCAGGCATCCAAGTGATTCAAGTCGACGAACCAGCATTGCGTGAAGGCTTACCATTGCGGAAAGAATACCACGAAGATTACTTAGTAAAAGCCGTGCATAGCTTCAAACTTGCGACATCTTCTGTGACGGATGAAACACAAATTCATACACATATGTGCTATTCGCAATTTGGACAAATCATCCATGCGATTCACGACTTAGATGCAGACGTCATTTCAATCGAAACCTCTCGTAGCCATGGTGACCTCATTAAAGACTTTGAAGACATCGATTATGATTTAGGTATCGGTCTAGGCGTTTATGACATTCATAGCCCACGTATTCCGACAGAAGAAGAAATTACGACAGCAATTGAACGTGGTTTACAACAAATCGACCGTTCATTATTCTGGGTCAATCCAGACTGTGGTCTCAAAACACGTAAAGAAGATGAAGTGAAAGCCGCATTGACAGTGTTGGTGAATAGCGCACGCAAATTACGTCAAGAAGCTGTCGAGGCGAATTAATAGTAAGGACACGCTTTCAAAGCCAGAGAGCAATGAGATTGAAGTCTTTCGATTATACTCGCCATTGAGAACACAATCATCTTCAATAAAAAATAGGACAGACGTTGAGACATTTGTTTCTCAACCTTTCCTATTCTTTTATGTGTATAAGTTGTATTAAAATAATCCATCAATTCAGCTTAATTTGTCATATGATGTTTGGATTTGCTTAATTACAAAAACTTGTCTTCATTGATTCACGATTTAAATGCAAGATTGCCAAAGTGGATGAGACTCCCGAGGGATGAAGTTGAAAACAAAATAACGTCATTTAACTTTGATAGTGGCTACTGTTTAACGCAGTAGCTGTCTGACTTCTCAATGCATATACTTTTGAGAAGTCTAGTCATCCTTGCGGGGGCAGTACGACGAAATCTTTGTGACACATGCGATTTCTGTACTGCTCCCAAAATCCAATTTGACTTCCATCAAATGTACAATTTAAAAAGCCAAATTTAGTTGAGGCAAGTCCCCTGGGAACGCGAATCCATAGAGGCAATCGCAAAAGGCATCATTCATATCAAAGAGGACAAATATAGAAAAATGGTTGTTTTAAGACCCCCTCGAGACTTCCATACAACACAAAAAGCTTCTCTTCCCATTTCAATTGAGGAAAGAAGCTTTTTATATAATGTATTCCATTACTTTAATATTTTCTTAAAAATTGTGCGTCTTCTTCATGGTACGTTTCCATAACATATTGATGTACAGCATGAATGACACGTTGAATGACGTCTGTAGAATAGGCTAAAATACGAAATGTTAAACCATGAGTCGGAAGCAATGTCACACCGACACGACAATGTTCATCGATATAAGGTGTCACCACTTCTTGTACCGCTTCAACGACTTTCTGATTGACAGCTGGGCTAATATAAAAACAAGAAGCCATATGTGTGAACCCTTCCATATAGCCCATATGCGTCACTTTATTTTTCTGCGTATCTAACTTCAAATTATCAAATACGACCAGTTTTTCGTCCACATAAATTTCGTTTTTGAGGTGTAAGTAATGATAATTAAATTGGCGCCCTTCTTTATCATAACCTGGTGTTAAAATATCGGTATAAAACATCGAAGCAGTCGGACTCAAATGGAATTGATTGGCTTGATAGAATTTCGCCTCTGAATAACCAATAATCGGATCACTAATAAATTCCATAAATGATTCGTCATCGAGTTGAAACGTTTGGTACTGCTCGACTTTATCTTCCAATGTTTTAAAAACAATTGTCGCACCTTGAGTCGTTAAAATCGCATGCGTACGTGGCTCAAAGTGGACAGTCATGCGGTATCGGTCACCGTCCACGAATCCTCCGCCTAAGTTAATCAAAAACATCGTCGGATGAGGACTTCCATTTAAATAAGTGGGCCGAATGACTTTAAGCCCACCTTGGAAATACGTTTTCCCATTTACAGTACGTCTACCGTCATGTTTAAAGGTTAAATCTAACTCACCTGTCCATTTAGAAATTGCCATTACGCTAACCCTTCAAAAAAGATGTCCTTTTTAATCCAATTTAACACATCATCTAAACCTTCATCCGTTTTTAAGTTTGTAAATGCGAACGGACGATTTTTACGGAATTTCTCTGTATCTTCAGCCATACGTTCTAATGAAGCCCCTACATATTGCGCTAAATCTGTTTTATTAATCACAAAGTAGTCAGATTTAATCATGCCTTGACCACCTTTACGCGGAATCTTTTCACCTTGCGCGACGTCAATAATATAAATTGAAAAATCAACCAGTTCTGGACTGAATGTTGCTGCTAAGTTGTCACCACCAGACTCAATAAAAATCAGTTCAATATCTGAATGACGCTCCATGAGTTCATCAATCGCCGCGAAGTTCATGGAAGCATCTTCACGAATCGCTGTATGCGGGCAACCCCCTGTTTCCACACCGATAATACGGTCTTCTGGCAACACGCCTGAGTTAACTAAGATTTTTTGGTCTTCTTTTGTATAAATATCATTCGTAATAACGCCAATGCTTTTCTCCTCAGATAGACGTTTTACAAGTTTTTCGATAAGTTGTGTTTTCCCCGCGCCAACAGGTCCACCTACACCAATTTTAATCGGTTTCATGCTCCATTCCTCCTATGAAATAAAAATACGTACATCTACATTTTCATGTTCCAACTGATTCATCTCGATACCAGGTGCTGTCAAACCAAAATCCGCTTCATCCAATTGCATCACGCCCTCACGTGTTGTCGTAATAAATGGAATCATGTCAGCTACGATTGTTTGTCCTTCTGTTTGCCCTAACGGTATCGCACGCACAGCATTTTGTGTTAAGCTTGAAACATTTTGGTAGTAGTAATAATCAATAATTTTTTCAATTTCAATCCCTAAGTGATAGCCTAACAACGTAAACACGACTGCCGGATGGGTATGCAACTCATATGCTGCGGCCTTTTCACCGTACCAGTCCAACCATTGATTTTCATGGTAAATCATACGCGCAAGCTGAATCATCCGTTTCCCCATTTGTTTCGTCCCATTTCTCGTTTCTCGCGGAATATTTTGCACAAACAGCAACTGATCTAGTCGCTCAATCGCTGCCGTATCATTCGCTTCGATTGCTTCATACACGAGACGCATCGCCAAACCATCTGTATATGTAAGTTGCTCTTTCAAAAATACCTCTAACCAGGCTTGAAATGAAGCCCCGTCATGAACATCTCCACGTTGAATATACGTCTCTAACCCGAAAGAATGACTGAACGCACCTGTCGGAAATTGAGAATCACAAAATTGAAAAAGCTTTAAATAGGCTTGATTAATCATGAGAATGTCCTATATGTTTAAAGGCTTGGTTGACCTTTCTATCTTCACGCTGATAAGGAATACCGAGTCCTTTCAATAAATCTTCAACTAAGTAATCATACTGTACCAACATTTCATTATCATCTGTAAACTGCGCTGGCAAGTGACGGTTACCAAGTTGATGTGCGATATCCCCCATCTCTTTCATCGTACGTGGTTTAATCGCAATAATATCTTCGGAATTCACATCAATAATAATCATATTTTTATCATCACGATATAAAATGTCTCCATATTGTAAGTCGATCGGTTGACTCAGACGAATCCCAATTTCAGTTCCATGATCTGACGTGACACGCTGAATACGCTTCACTAAATCTGAGTTTTCTAAGTATACTTTTTCAATGTGTATGTTTTTGTCCTCTTGAGATAAATTGGCGATGTTACCTTGAATTTCTTCTACTATCATATCTCTGTCATCTCCTTGAATAGCGATAAATCACACCAATGAATGCCTCTTTCATGACGTGTACATTTCTAGCAAACTAGATAGTGCGTCAATGTGTCTCATTTAGTAATTTACCTAGAAGTACTATCAACGACCAAATATTATTCAATGATAACATATCGCTCTATACTCGCCATGAAAAAACAAAGTTCGATGTTTAGTTACTTAATACTTTATCATATTTCAGTATTGAAACGTAAGCAATTGACCAACAGAACCTTCATTATTATATCCCACTTATATCGTTCTCCCCTCATAAAAAAGCACCCCTTTTTACTTTTGAGATAAAGTGATGCAACTCAGATATAGTATTGATGAAAAGTACACTCACACGTATCACTACTGGTTTGAATAATTACATATGCACTTACTTATAAAAAATGAGCTATATTATAGGAAGTACCATTGTAATAATAACTTCATTACACTAAAACAATATATTGGCCACACAATAGTATGATAATGAGAATGTTTCACCAAAAATCAATAAAGATGTAAACATTAACAAAGATCCTACTATACAAATGTGACTCTGCTCTTAATTTTCCTCCTATTACTCGCTTAGCCACTTTTATTGTTATAAAATCATATCTAATTGTATAATAGGTATAATTAGAATTATCAATTTTTAATTGAAGAAAAATTTGAGTTATCGTTATTTCATACGATACACAACTAAACAATAATGAAATTGGAGGTATGCATCATGTTAAAGCTTGCAGAATGGAAGGATGAAAAAGAAACACTTCATCGTTTAGCACAAATTCTAGGTAAACATAAACTCGCGAGTGCCTTTCAAGAACCACAATGGGGGCATGTCATTTTAGATATTACAACAACAGGATTTTCTACTGGATTATTATTTTATCAATCCTCCACATATAGTGTAAGTGTCAACCTTGTTAAACATCTAATTTTGATTGAAACAAATAACGGTGAAGAGACCATTCCATTAAAAGATGGTGTTACAATTCAAAGTTATTATGAACAAATTCAAGACGCCTTACATCGTCATGGGATAGAGGTCACTATTAATGAACGCCCTCAAGAAGTGGCAGATACAACTTTATTCTCTCAAGATACAAAACGCCACCATTACAATGAAGCAATCAGTAAAGAAGTATTGAAGTTAATGTCATTTGCAACGCGAGCGCTTCAGTATTTCATCGCACCTTATCGTGCACGCAAAATTAAACCAGGACTTTTCTGGGGGACTTTTGACATCTCTTGTTTAGTCCATTACAACTCTTTCCACGAAATGTTCGAGCCGAACCAAGTCATTGAATATGCTGCTTTTGATGAACACTTTATCGAGTTTGGTTTCTGGTTTGGGGATGATCGATTCGAAGGTCCTACATTCTTTATCTTACCTTATCCTTTCGTAGACAAATCATTTACATTCGATCAACCATTGATTTCAGAAGCCTACTTTGACAAACAACTCACTGAATTGATTTACGAAATGAATGCCATGACACCAGAAACCTTGGAGACACTGTCAACATTCTTCAATCAAGGTTTTGAGATATTCAAGTCTCATTTATCTTGGGAAAACTGTCACCACTATCATGTTCCATTAAAAATGAATGAAAATCAAATTCAAAAAATGCCATATGCACATTAAGTAAATGCAATCTTATAAAAAGGCGAGAATCTCATATTTCTTGATGAGACCCTCGCCTTATTCATTCTAATATTTTATTATCCACCATATACATCATGGTATTCAGGTGTTCTCTCTAATACGCTTTTTGCGAAAGGACATGTAGCATGAATTTTGAAATTGTTTTCACGCGCATCCTTTACTGCAGCTTCTACAAGTTGTTTGCCTACACCTTGACCTCTTAGTGAATCCCCAACTACTGTATGGTCGATGATAATTTGAGTTCCCCCTGGTACATAAGTCATGATTGCTTCAGGATTACTCTCTGAATCACCTACATAATACTTATTATGCCCTTTTTTAACTTCTGCCATCATTATGCCTCCTCAAATAGTTATCGTTCACCGCCCATTATAAACTTTTCAATGTACATATCAAAGCATTTGGCTCTCTGGTATAAAAATTAAACTTATTGCTTTACAAAGTTTTCTTTCCACGTTATAATTGCCTCGAATTCGAAATAAAAGGAGGTGTTGGCATTTGCAGAGAACAGAAACCGCACTCAAAACATTAATCGGCATCAAACGAACCAATGACATGATTGATAAGACGATTCGCAATGATGTCAAATCGTACGGCCTTAGTGTCACTGCGTTCGCTGTACTTGAACTTTTGTACAATAAAGGTGAACAAAGTATACAACGAATTCAAGAACGCATTTTGATTGCCAGTAGCAGCACTACTTATGTTGTTAATTCTTTAGAACAAAAGGGCTATTTAAAACGACGACAATGTCATAAAGATAAACGCGTAAGTTATGTAGCTTTGACTGACAAAGGCCAGCAGCTCATGGAAAAAATCTTCCCAGAACATGCACAAGCTATTGAGACTGTATTTTCAGTCCTGACAGATGAAGAATTAAACACTTTACAACAAGTTTTAAAAACATTAAGTACACAGCCATAGTATGAACTGAGCAGTGTCCACGTATTTCATGCAATATGGTAATTGCATTAGAGACTATTAATTTAAAAGGGAGTTTTTAAAAATGAAACAATATCCATTAAAAGGTATCCACCACGTAACAGCAATGACAGATGATGCAGAACGTAACTATCACTTCTTTACTGATGTGCTCGGTATGAGACTTGTTAAAAAAACAGTAAACCAAGATGACATTTATACGTACCACACTTTCTTCGCTGATGATGAAGGTCACGCTGGTACAGATATGACATTCTTTGATTTCCCAAACAACCCTAAAGGCGCACCAGGTACAAACTCAATCAGTCGTACTGGTTTCCGTGTACCAAACGATGCAGCTTTAGAATACTACAAAGCGCGTTTCGACGAGTTTGGTGTTAAACACGACGACATCGACACAGTATTCGGTACTAAAGTATTACGTTTTGAAGAAGAAGACGGTCAAAGATATCAACTCTTCTCAGATGAAAATAATACAGGTGTTGAACCAGGTGTCGCATGGAAAAATGGTCCTGTGCCTCAAGACAAAGCCATTTACGGTTTAGGCCCAATCGAAATTACAGTTAGCTACTATGATGAGTTCAAACAAGCATTAATGGACCTTTATGGTATGAAACCTATCAAAGAAGAAGAAAATGTAACACTTTTAGAAGTAGGTAAGGGCGGTAACGGCGGTCAAGTTATCTTACGTAAAGACGAAACAACAGAAAGCCGTCCAGGTTACGGTCAAGTGCATCACGTATCATTCCGTGTAGAAAATGACGAAGCAATTGAAGAATGGTTCGAAAGATACAATGAATTAGGTGTAAGAAGCTCTGGTATTGTAGACCGTTTCTACTTCAAAGCACTTTACACTCGCGTGGGTCATATCTTAATCGAGCTTTCAACTGACGGTCCTGGATTCATGGGTGACGAACCATACGAAACTTTAGGGGAAACTTTATCATTACCACCATTCTTAGAAGATCAAAGAGAGTACATCGAATCTGAAGTACGCCCATTTGACACAACGCGTAGTACAAAATAAGAGACACAGTCATATGCAAAAGTGATATGAGAATGGAGGGCGATCATGTACGCTTTTTACGCATCTGAATTATCAAAGCAACAAATGTATAAATTTTTAATCGGTTCTGTTGTGCCTCGACCTATCGCATTAATTACGAGTCAGTCTGAGGAAGGTCTTCTCAATATTGCACCGTTCAGCTTTTTCAATATTGTCTCTTCAGAACCGGCACTATTGTCGGTAGCAGTCAATCGTAAAGAAGGCGCGATGAAAGACACTGCGCGCAATATCTTAACGACGAAAGAAGCAGTCGTACATGTCGTCACTGAAGCTAACGTTGCGAATGCGAATCAAACGGCTGCCCTGCTACCTCCTGATGAAAGCGAATTGGATCATACGACATTTACAACGACAGATTCGGAAATGGTCAACGTGCCTAGCTTGAATGAAAGCAGTATCCGATTTGAAGTCAAGCTCTATCAGCACGTTGAAATTAAAAATGATCGCAATGAAAACACGAACGATTTGTTATTACTTGAAATTCAAAAGGTTTATATAGATGAAGATTTATTTGATCTAGAAAAAGGGTATGTAGATGTAGAAAACGTTCAACCTGTGAGCCGACTTGCTGGCGACAATTATGCGCGTCTCGGCGAAACATTTACAATTAAAAGACCCCGATAATTATAAAAGAGGTGAAATATTATGGAACATATTTTTAAACAAGGTGAACCATCACAGCCTACATTTGTCTTATTACACGGTACAGGTGGAGACGAACACGATTTATTACCCGTTGCAGAAATGCTAGACCCATCATACAACGTGTTAGGCGTACGTGGAAACGTATCAGAAAACGGCATGAACCGCTTCTTCAAACGTCACGGTGAAGGCCAATACGATGTAGAAGACTTGAAATTTAGAACAACTGAATTGCACGAATTCCTTGAAAGTGCAGCAAACCAATATAACTTCGACTTAGATAAAGTCGTTTTAGTTGGCTTCTCAAACGGCTCCAACATTGCGATTAGCTTAATGTTAGAAGAAAATATGCCATACAAAAAAGGCTTATTATTCGCACCACTTTATCCATTAGAAGTACCAGAAAATCTTGACTTATCAGGTAAATCTGTCTATCTCTCTATGGGTAAAAACGACCCAATCGTCCCTGTTTCAGAGAGCGAACATGTCCGCGCTATTTTCAAAGACCGCGGTGCTGATGTGACTGAGTACTGGGTCAACAGCCACGAATTGACACAAGGTACAGTTTTAGCAGCGAAAGAAACATTATAAGTACGAAAAAGAGCTTAGGTGCTTATCGCCTAGGCTCTTTTTTTGATGCTAATTTTGAAATGGTTATTTTTCTATAGTAATTTTACTTTTAGCATAATAGTAGGAAGTAATACCAAATAGCACACTTCCAGTCAACCAGCCTAAAAAGTTAACCTCTGCAAAATTAAGTCGTTGGTGTGAAAGAAATGCAAACAATATATTGATTAACAACGACATTACAAGGAACAACACACTCGCAAAAATGGATTGAAATCTTATTTTTTTCAACACAGCGTGATATGCTTCTTCGCTATAAACCACTTCTTTATATACATCAGACTTCTTCAAAGTAATTAAAACAGATACAGCGTTAAACAATGCTAGAACGAGTATTAAAATAGTTCCAACGCTCAATGTATTTTGATATGCATCAACAGCAAGACTAATAAAAAGGAATAATAAAAGTATCCAAAAAGAGCTCAAAAATAAGTACTTCATTTTTTCATTAATCAATTGTTCTTCTCTCTCATCTCGACCTTGCACGAAACCTAACATGCGATTCATGAAGCGCTTTTTGTTATCCATCATGTCATCTCAGTCCTCCCAAAAAATATCATTCAACGTAACACCTAATGTTAAACAAATGCTAATGCATAACTTCAGGGACGGGTTGTACTTATTATTTTCAATCAAATTAATCGTTTGTCTTGAGACGCCTACTTTTCGAGACAATTCTAATTGGGAAATCCCACATTTTTTCCTATATTCCACCAATCGATTCATCATGTATGCCCCTTTTGGAATGTCATATATATTGTACTTTTATATTAAGAGATTTTTAGGAGGATGTCAAATATAAATGACACATACAATAAAAAAATGCGTATGACCAAGCATCCATCGTTCACTTGATCCTACGCATAGATATAGAACTAACCTTTTATTGTTGTTAATACTTTATTCGGAACATCATTTTCAGCTATAGGTTCGACATTCAAAATAACGCCTTTTTGATCGGTCATCGTCACTTTAATCCAGTCGCCCTCTTTCATTTGTTCAATATCTTTATCTAAATATACCGTATGCTTATCATTTTCGGAATACAAAGCGATACTGTCATGTTTATGCGTCACTTGACCATAATAATCTTCTTTTTGATTCAAATTGATTAAACTTATTGAAATATAGACCACCATAGTCACCAATAATACCGCTATCGCAATCAGTGTAACTTTTTTGCGCGTCATCGTTGTAACTCCTTTAGTCAAACAAGATAATACTACTATATCCGAGTTGGTAATAAATGTCATAGCCCCTGAGACTGAAATATTCATACAGCTAGAAAAGTAGGAAACTGGTAAACAATGCTTTTTTATCAGTTCGTTTTATATACTAGATTCTGAATTAGTATTTTTTACACTCAGAGACGTACTAACAAAATAAATATTATACTTCCTTTATAAAATTTTCATCAAATATACAACTAGATACAACACTGAAATAATCAGCATGATAATCGATAAAAATCCTAATTTACTAATTTGGCTATTCTGCACTTCATTTGTAACAAATACACTTAATAGTATTGTCATTATAATAAATAGTAATAAAATAAAGACGCCTCCTCACATAATTGCAATATTACTCTAATTACAGACATAAGTGAATCTAAGCAAACAGAAATACCATTTTTTTCTTGTGTGCTGTTTTTCTATTAATAAAATTAGACGTACGTGAGACTCCCCTAAACATACGTTTATTTACAAACTGTTTGATATTCAATTATTAGAATATGCATCAACGCCTACATTACGAGAACCGTGTAAGACTTCTGAGAGCCAAAAAGAAAAGGTGCAAGCAGTCTTTGCTCACACCTCAATAACAATCACTTACGATACAATCGGATCTGAATCTCCACATAATCTTCATGCTCTTTTTCTTTCTGTTCATACCGAATTCCATTCGCACGGATTTCCATCAAACTATCCGCAATAATGTCACGGGCTTCAGAGACATCTTGTGCAAATTCAGGAGGACGCGCCACGACTTTCTCTTCCACCACATCGTCTTTAACGGTTGTTGCCTTCAAACGCTCCTCGGTTTGTTTCACATTCAATTGCTCTTTCAAAATTACACCGAGCATCTCTTCTTGAAATTCAGGCGTTTGGCCAACGAGTGCACGGGCATGACGCTCTGTAATTTGATGTTCACGGACCGCTTCCAATACGACAGGCGTTAACTTCAACAAACGTAACTTATTCGCGATGAAACTTTGACTCTTTCCAACACTTTTAGCGAGTTCGGCCTGTGTAATGCCTTCAAACGCTAGTAATTTTTTGTAGGCTTCTGCTTCTTCTACAGCTGATAAGTTTTCACGTTGTATATTTTCAATCAGTGCAACAACAGCTGTTTCCTCATCATCTAAATGACGCACGAGTACTTCCGCATCTGTCATTTGATTCATTTGCAAGGCACGAAAACGGCGTTCACCTGCAATGATTTCATACATATTTTCTTCAATCGGACGTACAACAATCGGCTGGAGTAAACCGTGTGCGCGAATCGACTCGGCCAGTTCTTCAATACGTGCTGTATCAAACTTTTGACGCGGCTGGTATCGATTAGGTACGATTTTTTCAATATTGATCGATTGCATGCCCTTTTTGTCTTCATCTGTCACGGTTAATAGGTCGTCTTTATTTTTTAAACCAAATAACTTAGAAAAGGGTTTCTTCATGTTTATTCTCTCCCTTTAATATTCCATAATCCATGCTTTATTCAACAAGTGGTGATTTGTTTGGCGTTCCCGGTTTACGCGGATATTTTTTAGGCGTTTGACTACGTTTTTCTATCGTTACAATTTGACGTTCACCTGCATCTTCCGGTAAATCAAAAGTATCGACTCGCTCAATGCGTCCTCCTAATACACCTACTGCAAAGCGTGCTTCTTCCAACTCTTCTTGACCTTTTGAAGATTTCAATGCCAAAAAGACACCATGCTTTTTCACTAATGGAATGCAGAGTTCACTCAACACTGTCATACGTGCGACAGCCCTTGCTGTGACAACATCGAAAGACGCCCGGTAGTCTTCATTCTTCGCAAATGTTTCTGCACGATCATGCACAAATCGGACACCTTCCAATTCTAACACTTCTGCCAATTGATTTAAAAACTGAATGCGTTTGTTCAATGCATCAACAATGGTTACATGAATTTCTGGAAAGATAATTTTCAATGGAATACTTGGAAACCCTGCACCTGCACCCACGTCACACAAGTTGAGTGGCTGATTGAAATCATGATAAAAGCTCGGCGTGATGGAATCATAAAAATGTTTCAAATACACTTCATGCTTTTCAGTAATACTTGTTAAATTAATTTTCCCATTCCATTCTACAAGCATTTCATAATATTTTTCAAATTGTTGCTTTTGATGCTCGGATAAAGTGATTCCGTGCTCACTTAATTGTGTCGCTAACCATTCTACGCTCATTTATTTCACCCTTTGAATTTTGCCTTGTTCTAAGTAGACTAATAAGATCGAAATATCGGCTGGATTGACACCAGAAATACGTGACGCTTGTGCGATGTTTAACGGTTTCACTTCAGCTAACTTTTCACGCGCTTCCGTTGCGAGACTGTCGATTTGACTGTAATCCAAGTCTTCCGGAATTTTCTTTTGTTCCATACGTTTCACTTTATCTACTTGTTGCAATGACTTCGTGATGTAACCTTCATATTTCGTTTGAATTTCAACTTGTTCTTCAACATCTGCCGGCAATTGACGCTCTTCCTCTAAAATCTCAATAATCGTTTCATAAGTCATTTCTGGACGACGTAGCAATTCTTTCGCCAAAATACCATCTTTAAGACGAGAACCGCCCTTTTCTTCAATGATTTGTTGTACACGTTCGCTCGGTTTAACACGAATTTGTTCTAAACGTGCCATTTCATCAGTAATTTGTTGACGCTTCGTATTAAATCTTTCGTAACGTTCATCAGAAATTAAACCTAACTCGTGACCTAAGTCTGTTAAACGTAAATCTGCATTGTCATGACGTAATAGCAAACGATATTCGGCACGAGATGTCAATAAACGATACGGTTCATTCGTTCCTTTTGTCACAAGGTCATCAATTAACACACCGATGTACGCATCTGAACGGCGTAAAATCGTTTCCTCTTTACCTAACACACGCGCTGCTGCATTAATTCCGGCCATTAAACCTTGACCTGCCGCTTCTTCATAGCCTGATGTTCCGTTAATTTGACCTGCTGTATAAAGATTTTTGATCATTTTCGTTTCAAGCGTTGGCCATAATTGTGTTGGTACGAGTGCGTCATATTCAATCGCGTAACCTGCACGCATCATGTCTGCTTTTTCTAAACCTGGAATCGTCGCTAACATTTGACGTTGCACTTCTTCAGGTAAGCTTGTTGACAATCCTTGGACGTAAACTTCATTTGTATTACGGCCTTCTGGTTCAAGGAAAAGTTGATGTCTTGGCTTATCATTAAAACGCACAAACTTATCTTCAATGGATGGGCAATAACGCGGTCCTGTTCCTTTAATCATACCTGAGTACATCGCGGATAAATGCAAGTTATCATCAATCACTTGGTGTGTTTCGCCATTCGTATACGTCAACCAACATGGGAGCTGATCTAAAATATATTCTGTCGTATCATAACTGAATGCACGACCGACATCATCACCAGGTTGAATTTCTGTTTTACTATAATCAATTGTTTTGGCGTTCACACGTGGTGGTGTTCCTGTTTTGAAACGCACGACTTCAAATCCAAGTTCGCGTAAATGATCTGCAAGTGTAATCGATGGCAATTGATGGTTTGGACCACTTGAATATTTCAAATTACCGAGAATAATTTCACCACGTAAAAATGTACCTGTCGTTAAAATAACCGCTTTTGCGCGATATTCTGTACCGATATTCGTACGGACACCTTTCACTTCTCCGTCTTCGATAATCAGTTCGTCTACCATTCCTTGCATGACTTCTAAGTTATCTTCATCTTCTAAAATACGTTTCATTTCTTGTTGATATAGCACTTTGTCTGCTTGGGCACGTAATGCACGAACAGCTGGCCCTTTACCTGTGTTCAACATACGCATTTGAATATGTGTTTTATCGATTGTTTTCGCCATTTGTCCACCGAGCGCATCGATTTCTCGCACGACAATCCCTTTCGCAGGTCCCCCTACTGATGGGTTACATGGCATAAATGCGATATTATCTAAATTGATTGTCAGCATGAGCGTATGTGCGCCACGTCGCGCTGATGCGAGTCCAGCTTCAATACCAGAATGTCCAGCGCCTACTACAATCACGTCGAATGATTTTACCATTTCGTTAACCTCCAAAAATTATTTTCCGAGACAGAATTGACTAAACAGTTGATCAATCAATTCTTCACTTGCGGATTCACCTATAATTTCACCTAAAATTTCCCATGTGCGCGTTAAATCGATTTGTACCATATCCATTGGGACACCCATTTCTGCAGCATCAATCGCATCTTGTATTGCATTTTTAGCTTGCTTTAATAATGAAATGTGGCGTGAATTAGACACGTACGTCATATCTTGGCTTTGTACCTCTCCACCAAAGAATAAATCACGTATTTGTATTTCTAACTCGTCTATCCCTTGTTGTTGGAGCATCGAAGTTTGAATGATTGGCATGTCTCCTACCATTTTTTCCACTTCTGCAAGGTCTAAGCGTTGTTCTAAATCAGTTTTATTAATAATGACAATCGCATCTTCGTTTTTAATCACTTCATATAATTTACGATCATCTTCTGTTAATGGTTCGTTATAGTTTAAAACGAATAAAATTAAGTCCGCTTCACTTAAAGCTTTACGCGAACGTTCCACACCGATACGTTCGACAATATCTTCTGTCTCACGAATCCCGGCTGTATCAACTAATCTTAACGGTACACCGCGGACATTGACATATTCCTCGAGCACGTCACGCGTTGTCCCAGCAACTTCCGTCACAATCGCTTTGTTATCTTGAATCAGATTGTTCAACATCGAAGACTTCCCGACGTTTGGCTTACCGACGATGACTGTAGATAAACCTTCACGCATAATTTTACCTTGTACACCTGTGTCGAGTAACTTTTGAATTTCTAGTTTAATCTCTTGTGAACGTTCTAATAAAAACTCAGTTGTCGCGTCTTCTACATCATCATATTCAGGGTAATCGATATTCACTTCGACTTGTGCCAAAATCTCCAAAATCGATTGACGTTGACGCTTAATTAAGTCACTTAAACGCCCTTCAATTTGATTCATTGCTACTTTAGACGCCCGGTCAGTTTTAGAACGAATAAAGTCCATGACCGCTTCCGCCTGTGATAAATCGATACGACCATTTAAGAAAGCACGCTTCGTATATTCACCGGGTTCAGCCATTCTTGCGCCATATGTCATCGTTAATTCAAGTACGCGGTTGATTGTCAGAATACCACCATGACAGTTAATCTCCACGATATCTTCTCGTGTAAACGTACGTGGTGCGCGTAATACTGACACCATCACCTCTTCAACGACTTCTTCAGTTTCTGGATCAATAATATGACCATAATTAATCGTATGCGTCGGGACATCCTTTAACAGATGCTTGCCTTTATATAGCTTATCTGCAATCTCGACCGCATCATGACCTGATAAACGGACAATACCGATTGCCCCTTCCCCCATTGGTGTTGATATACTCGTTATCGTATCCAGTTGTTCCACGATTGACGTACCTCCCTTTAACACAATATTCCTTTTCATATTCTAAAATGTTTCTCAATCTATTGCGAATCACATGTTTTTTATTTGCGGTATTTAATGAAAGTTTGCTTTATTCATTATTAGAAGTTAGACTTCGGTTTGTCTGAAGTCACACAAACCGAAGTCTAAATCTCCCCTACTTTATTCGTTTGTTAAAGACCTTCGCAATTTTTAAAACATGTTCTAAACTCTTTTGAATTTCAGCTGTCGACATCGTCTTCGCAGGAAATCTTGCAATCACAATAATATCTTTCGGCAAGATGTCTTCTTTGTGCACTTTAAAGCACTCTCTTATGCTTCTTTTAATTCGATTTCGAGTCACAGCATTACCTAACTTTTTTGAGACGCTGATGCCTAGTCTAAAATGTGTTAACGTCTGAGTTTCATAAGTATAGACGACAAATTGGCGATTGGCTACAGATTTACCTTTGCGATAAATCAATTGAAAGTCAGCATTTTTTTTGATTCGGTATGCTTTTTCCATTGTACATCACTCGTCTTTCTTCAAAATGCCCAAAATAGCGGGATAGTGATTAGGACAACCACTCAAATTTCATCGTTTTTCATTAGCCCTCTCTAATTCGTCACAATTGCTCAATCATGTCTCATCCAATAGCCGTTAACTCAAAAAAAAGACCACTGAATGAGTCAGTGATCTTATGCTGATAAAACTTTACGACCTTTACGACGACGACGAGCTAATACTTTACGGCCGTTTTTAGTGCTCATGCGTTTTCTGAAACCATGAACTTTACTATGTTTACGCTTATTTGGTTGATAAGTACGTTTTACCATGCAAAACACCTCCATCTTCATTCATTCAATTATCTAAATACGTCATTATAGATAAATTAAGTTAATTTCATTTTTAATAAGTTCAAAATAGATATTTCTCTACTAAAATGAAACGTCTACATTTCAAGCAACTACTACAATATAACAAAATCATCTCTGTAAATCAAGTGGGTTTTTTCATAATTATCGATAATCGTTGTTGAAAAGTTGTCCACTTATTCACATCCCTCGTCACTCAAATTGTGGATAACATTTTCATGTGCACAAGTTACTTAAGATGATAACAACATATTCACAGCCGTTTGACATCACCCCTTGTGAAAAAGTATAATTGTGTGGATAAGTGGTGTAATCCCTTATTCTGCATAGGTTGAATACTATGTAATGTACGCAAATATATTGTGAATAACTCACAATCAAATGATACTCATCCACAGCTTGTGATTAAATTGTGGATAATTATTAACACCCTGTGATTAACGTCATTCACAGGTGGGGATATTGTGTATAACAAAAATTTTTACTTAGGAAGATGGAGTTAAA